>NZ_CDRMWP010000003.1:0-288839 GCF_977008105.1 Cupriavidus ulmosensis | reverse complement strand
CTAGGACCGGTGTTGGCGATGGATTGGTGAAATCTTAGTCCTCATTCGTTCACCTATCAAGCTCGGCACAGGTGCAGCCCGTCATGACCAGAGTCTTGCCATCACTGCTATCCCGTCTCGATTCGCTTTGCCCAAAGAATCCGGAACTTAGCTCGGTCACCTCATGGGGGACTTCAGCTATGCCTGCCCCAAAATCATTCACCTAGGCTTCGAAAGCTACCCAAATTTGTTCGCCTTTTGGCGAAATTGTGGCCCTATAGATCACATCCGCGCGACTGAGACGCGAAAGGTGAATGTTTTTGGGTAGCTTTCGGGGAATAAATCCGCGACGTCTGCCGTGCGTCCGTGCGTCAGATCGGCCTCGGTAGCAAAGGTATGATAAAAGTGATATTTAGCGCACTCATAACCCAGGGTTAGATTCGCTATTCCCCATTTCCTTTCACCTTACGACGTCCCCAAACCTGTTCACCATCACTTCATGGCGGTCAGCAGGTGAAGTACTCACTCACATATCGCCACCCCAAAATCGTTCACCTTTGGCACCCCCAAGACTGTTCACCTATGGCGTCATTACTGGCTTTCGGCGAGCTCCGCGGTTCCGGGGACCCCAAATACCTTCACCTAAACGCATCCCCAATACTATTCACCTATCGGTCGTAGCGCTCTGAGGGCCTGAAATTTGAGGGGATCCTCCTCCCCAAAAAGCTTCACCCTAAGGTCGCCCCAAATCTCTTCACCTCCAGATCACGTGCCAGAGCGCCAGCCACCTCCCCAAAATGGTTCACCCTTCCCCCAAATCCACAGCCCTTTCGCCCCATCACTGTTCACCATATCCCCAAATCCCCAACCCTTTCGCCTCATCACTGTTCACCATATCCCTACTACTGTTCACCTAACCTCCCGGAAACCCTTACTGGGCGCGGATCTTGGGCGGCTAAAGGTTTACCAAAGGGTTTACAGTGTGTAATAAAGCACTTAAACCAGCGTGCGTCTCTTTGCAAGACATCCACCCACCCTGCCCCAAGCTTCAGAGCTCGACGTCAGCACGACATCTACTGAGATGGCTCTACCACCAGGAGCTAGCTCGTGCGCTACCTGGCCGCTGCTGAAAGGAATATAGGACCCCCTACCTTGCCTGTCAGTGAGCCTCAATAAGCTCTCAGAGACGGCGTGCTCGACCGCTAGCACATGCTAGCGACCCGAGGTCAAGCAGCGGCGCTACGGTCCTGTTCGGGCTAGCATCACTGACGACTGGAGGTAGCGCTGCCTCTTCGGCCAGGTTCTCGCTCCCCGCTGATATGAGCAGCTCGCGGAAAGCCAAGCCACTTTCGCCTTGAACACCTAGTCAGTTAGAAATTACCAGGAGCGGGTTCAGCACTCGAACGTGCACGGCGGTAAAAAGACAAGAAGGGGGCAACGCCCCCCTTCTTGTCTGGTATCTAGTAGCTATCAGCTACCTTTTGTGCTTAGCTTCCATTGCTTCGACAGCACGCTCAAGTAGTGCGCCAGCCGGGAGATTAAGTGCTTCCGCCAGTGCGTTGAAGCGAGCAATCGTCTCCGCTGTGGCCTTGATGTTGATTTGCATGTTGCGGCCGGTTGTAAAGCGGCGTTGGCGCCGGACAGGCGGTGTTGTGGCTGCCGTTTCCAGCTTCCGCGCATCGCGACTAACGAAGCCGTTTTCCTTGGCCAGTTGCTCGATGGCTGTGCGGTCAGCACGGGGCTTGTCGTCCCGCGGCTGGGGCTCGAATTCTTCGAGAGCTGCGTCAAGAGGATTTGCTCTGCTCATGTTCACGCCACCCTTGCTGTGTCAGGTTGATCCTTGCGCAGGAATTGGAGAGCTTCGCCAGCAAATGCCTCGGCATTCTCGATCGCCTTATCTACATTCGAGACCTCCGAGCGGCTGAGCCCGGATAGCGACTGCCGGTACGAGAACATTGCCTTGAACGCTGCCCGTTCATTCAACTCGGTCACGAACATCGGAATTCCTGCCTCCGAGAACGATTGACGGATATGAGCCGTGTCACGACTTCGAATTGCAACAGAGGTTCTTGTGAAGAGGACCGCGTAGGGGAGCTTATAGTCAGGTTTGTGCTTCTGAATCCCGCGCTCGTGAGCACGAATGAGGCGAAACGCCCGGCCGGCCTGTTCCGCGTCGAGCTGGGAACCCTGGGTTGGCACTACGACGAAATCCGCCTCGCTAATAGCGTGAGCTACGATGGTCGCTGCAGTTCCCTCGAGGTCAACGATCACGAAAGTGGACTCCTTCGATGCCTCATCGATTCTGTCGGCAATGTCTTCCTCCGTGACATCCGACACCACTTTCATCGTCTTCGGTGCTGCACCCCCTTTAGCCCAAGTCTGGACGGGATGATTCGGATCAGCGTCGATAACCGTGACGTCCCGGCCCCGCTCCGCAATTTGCGTGGCAAGAACCAACGCTGAGGTGGTTTTCCCTGCGCCGCCCTTAGGGCTAACAAACACGATGGTTGGCATCGAAGTTCCTTAGTTACTTACATTAGCTGGTAGCTATCAGGTAAAGAAGCAATCTGGTATCTGATTGGTATCCATAGTAGCGGATAGCTACCCGATATCCAAGGGGTATCCGATAGCTATCTTGGTACCGCGGTAGCTATCTTAGTAGCCACTACAGTACCTAAGAGGTAGGCTTTAGGTATCTGATGGCTACTAAGGTTGCTCATTCGCAGTTCGTAACTGATTGATAAATATATATTTTTCTTTATTATGGTACCTGATAGGTACCTAGGAGATACCATTTTTTGGTGATGCCGGCCGCTTCATTCAATTGGTAGCTATCGGCTACCTACTTTGCCCGCGGACAGCGCAAGCACGGAGAAATTCAATGTTGAGGTCACACGGATCGCCGCAAAGCTACTTGATAGCTACCAGCTAACAATCCTTATCGACCGATTCGTCCGTCGCGCCGAGCATCGGCTGAGACGAGAGAGGGTAACTTTGCGTTCTCAGGTCAGTCTTAATTGGGCGAGCTAAGCTACTAGATAGCTACCAGCTAAAAATGACAAGGTTGATGGAAGAAGGCGTGCGGGGCATCATGACTGATCGAATTCCTTTCCTACCGGACAATGCACGAGCGCCCCGGCCCCAAGACCGACTTTGGAGTATCTGGTAGCTACTAGCTACCCGTGGGACGGATATCCTGGCGCAACGTATTACCACGGGAAAACAACCAGAACGACGCAGCCATTTGCCGCCCGTTCCCGGTTGATCCAATTAGGTACCTGATAGCTACCAGCTAGCCTTACGCCTGAGCTTACGATTTGGCTGTCTGGTGCAGACTGACCGGCGCATTGTGGCTCGAACTCCCCACTCTTAGAAGGTGCGGCCTCAGTGTGTAAATAGTCGCTCGAGGCCCCTTCACTGCCCATATCGCCTGACCGCTCTGGCCAACTGGACCAGGCCAAGCAGATTGATAGCTGGTAGCTACCAGCTATTTCTTGGTTTGAGACCCGGGCAGCGTATTGGTTTTGGCAACCTGAGCGAGAACCTCGATTTCTCTTGGTTGATGCGATCAGGCAGGGTAGCCAGTAGCTACCAGCTAGCATTAGGCAATTGTGCCTTTGATCTAGCCGACTGCATTAGAGTCCGCACCAATTCTTAAGGAAAAACTATCTGGTAGCTACCAGATACGATCTGGTGAGGAATTGGCCGGCGGCCGTAGGGAGAGGAGGGCGCTATGAATAGCCGCTCGAACTCCCTTCATTGCCAAGCTTCACCTGTGCCATGACGCTCTCGTTGATGGTTCCGCTCTATGGTTGGTAGCTATCAGTCATCTACCGGCCAAGGTGGCTGAACCGTACTTGGCTTCGATAGGCAACCAGGACAACGTTCCTATCACCAAACAGCTTCGGCGCAGCGAGTGCCATCGCCAGATAGCTACTAGCTAACCTCGGTGGGCATCTGCCCATCATCTGACTCAGTCCTGCTGTTTGGATACTATGTAGATACCAGATAGCTACCAGATAGCGGATGGGCGAGGTATTAGAGATGGGCAGCCCAGTAGAGGGCGCAATGCCTCTACTACTGATCGCAGCCTGTGATCTGCCGCACTCCGGCATTCAAATTCAATCTGTAGCTGGTAGCTACCGGCTATCCGATCAGCGTCCGCAGCATCGCGCGGTTATATACTGAATAGTGCTCAGTCAGACCGCCGGCTTCGATCATTGCTTGTGGCACCTCGATTCCCCGTGGCACAAATGGCTTTTAGCCAAGGCGAGGGCAACCCCTCACCATCCAGCCGTAGGCTATGTCGCGCTGTCGGCCGGTCCAAAATGCCGCCGTCGATGACAGTTCGGGCAGAGGGCGAGGGCGTTGTCCACCGTATCCTCACCGCCATCTGCTAGATGGACGACATGGTGCACCTCCAAATACGGCGAGTTGTCGGATTTGCGTCGAAATGGCGCAACCTGGCTGCATCCCTCGCACTGGCCGTTTGCGCGATCGAGTACTTGCAGCACCACGTCGGCGTTACGCGCGAAAACAGTTGTGGTTACCGTGATGCGCTTCGGTGTCTTGGATGCCCGCGCCAACCGCTGTTTTCGCTCCTCAGGGCTTCTGCGTGACGCCGCGTCGAGATCTCGCGCGAAGGCCTCATTGAAGTCCTTCAGCGTATTCTTCTGCGATGGCGTCGGGAACGCTTCCGTGATCCATTTACGTCGATCGCGGGCGTAGCGATATTCCTGCATGGGGGTAATGGGCACGCGTCCCTTCCCAAAGGTGCGCGGGTACACCGGCGTTTCGCCCTTGATGGCGCGCACATAGTCGTCGAAGGCCGAGGCGTTGAGTAGCGCGGCATAGTAGCGATGCCGCGGGTCGGATGTGCGTGCCGCCCGTTTCTCCAAGGCGGCTCTATCTAAGATGATGTAGCTCATTTCCCATTTCCCGCAAAACCAGTTGTCCTCACCTGGCGGGCGCCACTCGACAGTCAAGCGCGTCGATTCGTTTCATCTTCCCGAATCAAAGAACCGCTTCATTGCGTCCATGCGGCGGGCGTCCTCGGTGGTTACGTAAAGTGTTGTCGTGTCCAGCGATGCGTGCCCCGCGTTCTGCTTGACCGTCTCGAGCGGTGCGCCGGCGGTCAATGCGGGGGAAACATGAGTATGCCGCATCCAATGTGTGCTAGCCGTGGCCAGCCGCGCCCGGCCGCGCGGGTCTACCGGCTCGAGTTCGACGGCGCATGTCTGGAAAAAGCTACTGAATTGACTGGAAGGGGCTCCGGCCGCGCGCCTCAGCAATTGGAAAGCCCGGACAGTAAGACGGGGAGGGTAGGCCGACCTCCCTGTTGATCTGATCTGCCGTTGCTGAGAGTGCTAGTTCCCGTCTTTGCTCCAGAGCTGCTTCATTGCGCGCATACGTCTGGCGTCCTCTGTCGTCACATAGCGTGTTGTCGTGTCTAGCGATGCGTGCCCAGCGTTTTGCTTGACAGCTTCCAGCGGCGCACCGGCAGCCAGCGCATGCGATATATGAGTGTGCCGCATCCAGTGAGTGCTGGCCGAAGCCAATCGCGCCGCGCCGCGCGGGTCTACCGGCTCGAGCTCGACGGCGCATGTCTCGAAAAAGCGCTTGATCTGGCGATAGAGGGTCGATCCGGCAAGTCCAGCGTCGGCGCCGGCAGTGTCCCGTTTCGCCCAGGGCGCGCGCTCGGCCTGGTCCGTGGCATGGCCGAGCAACGCGACACCGCGGCTAGCCGCCGGATCCGCGGAAAACCCGCGCGTCTGCAGGTAGCGCCCGAGTGCGGCGATGGTGCTATCCGGCACCGGAACGCGGCGCAACTTGTTGCCCTTGCCGAGTACTGTCAGCCACCAGCCTTCCTCCCGCTCCCCGGTGCCCGGCTGGGCGAGGCTCACCCATTCCAGGTCGTCGGTGGTGACGCCGATCACCTCGGAGAGGCGCAGCCCGGTGGCATACAGGAGGGGCAGGGCGACCTGCAGGCGTTGATTGGCCGAAGTGGGAACCAGGCGGGCCAGACAATCGGTCACGAATACCCACTGGTCTTCGGTAAGGCTCCGCCCGACATCCAGCTGCGGCGTGGCGCTGCGCGGGACGTGAATTCCCTGCCACGGATTCCCGGCCAGGTAGTTCTTCGCGTTCAGGTACGAGTAGAGGTTGGTCAGCACGCCGACGGCGTAGCGTTGCGCGCTCGGATTGAGCGGACCCTCGAAGGGACGCCACAGCGGGCTCCAGCGCTCACGGGAGCGTGGCGCACACCAGTCAGCGGGCGGCGCGGCGAGGAAATCCCGATATGCCAGACAGTCGTCGGTGTCCATTGAGGACAGTGGTTTGCGGCGGGCAAGCAGCGCCCACAGCAGGAAGCGCTCGGCCTCCTTGCGATAGGCGCGCTGGGTATTGGAGAGCCAGTTCAGCCAGTCGAGCGGGCCGGGGACGGTGGCCACGTCCCGCCGGCGCTCGCGCAAGCGTGCCACCTGGTCTGGCGGCAATCCCGGTTTGGCGCGTAGCCACGACAGCACGGCTTCATAGTCGTTGTGTGCGCTGATGAGGCAGCGGGCCTGCGGAAGGCGGTAGGCACCGTTGCGACCGTCCAGTTCGGCCGGCATGACGAGTTTGTCTAGCGGCACCAAGGTCGCATCGTTGGTGCCTCGCGGCACCACGCGCGCGAGTTCGTGGGCGTAGCGCTGGCGGCGCGGTACCGCCACATGAGGGCCGATCGTCTTGCCGAGCGTTTCAGTGTGACTGGTCAGGAAGGCTTCGATCGCGCGAGCCTTGCCCGCGCCAATCCCAGCCACGCCCCGGGCCCAGCCATTGCCGAGCCCGTTGATGCGATCGATGAGGTCGGCGAGCGTGCTCACGCCGGCGGCCTCCAGCCGTATCGCCAGAGTATCGGCCAGCCAGGCGCGGCAAGCGTCTGCGGCCAACACGGGCTGCGCGTATTTTCCTTCCAGCCAGTCGATGGCTTCCAGTTGCCGGCGCATCAGCGCGGCACGTTTGGCCTCGCGCTCGAGCGCGCGACCGAAGCGGGCCCGGTACGCCTCCATTTGCTCCGATTGGGAAAACCCGTCCAGCCCGGCCTCAGCCGCAAAATCCTCCAACGACGGCAACCCCTCGCCCGGTCGGCCGATCTGGCGGAAGTCAACTCGCACCAGGCGAGCCATGCCGTACCGTTCGGCGCGGCCGGCGGCCGCGGCCAACTCCCCACGCAGCCATGCCGTGACCCGGCGCACCTTCGGGTGATCTGCGAACCGTGCAGCGGCCGCGTCGGTGGTAGTCGAGTCGCCCGCTGCAGCCGTTGCCGGCGCTTCGTCTTCAATCTCACCTTCCTCGGCCAGATAGCGTTCCCACATCGGGCGCGCGGGCATGCCCTGGATGAGCGCGCGCAGAAAGCCGAAGTGGCCGCGATGCAGCGGCCGGCGCGTCACCGAGCGGCGCCGGCGGGCAGGCTGAGCAGGCACCGCTGGCGCCAGCCTTGTCGCCATTACTGGATGTCCAGGTCGATAGCGCTCAGCGCGTGCCCGAATACGCGGTCGGTGTCTCGGGGTCCAAAAATACCGCTCATAGCCTGCTGTGCCTTCCGCCCAGCATCTTCAAGGACACTGTTACTGTGGCCCGTAAAACTTCCATGAAAGTAAAGCAGGCCATTGAAATACGGGCCGGGAAAATCCGTGTCGTGCAGGGCGACCGATTGTCTCGAGCGCCTGCTTTCCGCTCGGACCAACATCGACGTTTCTTCTTCCAACAGCGCGAAGCATGCCCGATGCGCTTCGTCGGTGCGAAGAGGATCGCGCAAGGCCTGATAGAGGTCGGGCCGTTTCAGTTTGAGCGCGATGAGATAGGCTCGAAGCATCTCCTGTCGACCGTCTGTCAACGCGAAGAGCGTGCAGCCGCGTTCGATCTCGCGCAGCGACAGGTTGAACAGCAGCGCGCACGCGGCGAAATGGTCCGCGAAAATTCCCGTCTGCAGGCCGAGGAGCGTCATCACGGTTGCGATGAAGCGACGCGCGGGGTGATCGGTGGTCACCGAGCGCGTGTGCGTTTTGGGCAACCGAAGTGACAGGTGCAAGAACTTCCCGAGATAGGTGGCGGCGTCGGTCTCCGCCCCATACACGCCGCGGATGGCTTTCTCTAACTGGTCCCGGTTCATGAGCAGCACGAACACCAGGTGCGGTACGTCGAAGAAATGCTTGATGCGCTCCAGCAGCGCCACGGCAAAGGCTGGTCGGCAGCGATCGAGTTCGTCGACCACGATGACGACCGGCTTTTTCGTTTGCTCGTAGGTCTCGCTGGCAAATTCAGCGAGAATTTGGCGGAACCCCGCCACGCTCTTCTGCTCGGCCTCCCACTGGCCGAGGCGGCGTTTCACCCACGCGCTGGTGACATCGCCCGCCTTGTCCCCGGCCTGCTTGGCGGCGGCGGCGAATTCGTCTGCGCCGAGGTCCAGGTCGGTGGCCTTGTTCACCGCCTCCACGACAGCGCCGGCGCCGACCGCCGTGGTCGCGACATGGATTAGCGCCTTGGTGGCCACCGGCAGCAGCGCGCGCATGACCTCGCCGGCGCCGTGCTTGACCTTGTCGGCGACCGTCGCGTCGCCGGTGCACAGCTTGAGGATCGCCGCGGACAGCACCATGAAGGCGTCCTCCGCATAGTCCTGGCCGAACGCGTCGAGGAAGCCGACCCGGTGGCCCTGCTGCTCGAGGTGCTTGGCCCAGTGTCGGCCGAACCAGGTCTTGCCCTCGCCCCACGGCGCGTCGATCGCGACCACGGCCCCGACCTGCAGGCGCTGCACGTAGGCCGTCAGCCGCTCGGCCACAGCTTGTCGTTGCAGCAGATCGCCTTCGAATGGGACCTTGATATCTGTGAGCGGAGGGCGTTGCACGAGCACGGAGGAGGTTGCGTCAGCCATGGAGATCCCTGTTCAGGACAGACGGGCGGCCCGCCAGCCCAGTGCCGGCGCGGGGACGCGCGCATAGGGTCACATTATAGGCAGGGTGCCGCCGGCCCTGCTAGGGAATGCGTACATTATTTTCAAAGTACATGATAATAAGAGTTATCATGTAGTGAAGAAAGATAATTTTTGGTTAAGAAAGTGCCGTTTAGTGCCGTAAGAGACGTTTTTAACAGCGTCGTCACGACAACGGAGCGCGCACTATGCACACGCAGATCATCCCCGCCCACGATTGGTTCTTTGTTCATTCGGACGTGCGAGAGGGGAACCCGCCGGCAGTCTGGCACCTGGCGGCGTGGGGACTGAGGGAAAATGGGCAAGTGGAGGGGCTGGTGGGGGCAGGCGGGCGCGACGCCGGAGCAGGCGTGACCGCGAAGCTGACGCCCATTCCGCCCGTGCCGGGCCAGTACCTGCATCGTGACCAACTCAATGAGGCCGAGCGCGCGCAACTGGGCAAGCGCTAGTCGAACCCGCTCGAGGCCGGGACCGGTATGGCGTGGTTCGCGCCCGGCCTGAGAATAGGGCCGCAATCGAGGAGCGTGCGGAGGCAAGAATTCTGGTGCCGCGGGGCGACCTGCCGGCGAACGTGCGAGGGCGGCGACGCCCGACGCGAACGCTGGCCGAACTGGTCACCGGCAGGCGGAGCCCCAAGGTTGCTCGCCGCCTGGTCGACCGGGATAATGAACGGAGATGCCGGCGCCCGAGGGGCGCTGCTCCCACCACGCATTGGTCACTGCATGCCCGACATCACTCCTCTTTCCGCCGACTATGCGGCCTGGTTGGCTGACCTCAAGACGCGGGTCGAGCGGGCGCGGCAGCGCGCCGCCGTATCCGTGAACCGCGAGTTGGTGACCCTCTATTGGCAGATCGGCCGCGACATCCTTGAGCGGCAGCAACAGCAAGGGTGGGGCGCGCGCGTGATTGACCGGCTCGCGCGCGACCTGCGTGCGGCCTTCCCGGACATGAAGGGCTTCTCGCCCCGCAACCTCAAATACATGCGTGCCCTCGCCGAGGCCTGGCCAGGAGGCGAGTTTGTGCAGCAGCCTGCTGCACAATTGCCTTGGTTCCACCTGTGTACCCTGTTGGACAAACTGAAGACCAACGAGCTACGCGAATGGTATGCCGCGCAGGCTAGCGAGTACGGCTGGTCGCGCAACATCTTGGTGATGCAGATCGAAACCCGGCTGCATGAGCGGAAGGGCGGGGCAGTCACCAACTTTGCGGACCGACTGCCGCCGGCCCAGTCGGACCTAGCTCGCGAGACGCTCAAAGATCCCTACATTTTCGATTTCCTGGGACTGACCGAAGCGGCGCAAGAACGCGAGATCGAGCGTGCGCTGACCCAGCACATTACGCGCTTCCTGCTGGAATTAGGAGCCGGCTTCGCCTTTGTCGCCCGTCAGTACCGGCTGGAGGTCGGTGGCGACGAATTCTTCATCGACCTGTTGTTCTATCATCTGAAACTGCGTTGCTACGTCGTCGTGGAACTGAAGACCACGCCGTTCAAGCCCGAGTATGCCGGGCAGTTGGCTTACCGGCATGATCGCGGCTGCGCTGGCCTACCAGGATATGCAGGCGCTCGGCTACCGCTGGGCGGGCCACTGCGAGGACTGCGCTGCGGCACCCAAGTTGGTCGCCGCGCATCCGGATTTCGTCTTCGCCAAGCCCACCGAGGTGCGCCCGGTCGATCACCGAGGTGCGCCCGGTCGATGCCAAGGGCACGTTCGGTGACGCGGACAAGGCGGCCAAGGATGGCTGGCGTGCGCAGATCCTGCCGATTACGGGCGCGCCGCCACGCGGCGGCGGCGGCGCAACCGCGGGACGCGTAGTTGCCGCCGGTCTCGCGTCCGGCGCGCCGGGCGCGACGGAACTGGTGGCAGCCTATGGTGCGTGGCGGCCGGGGACCCCGCCGACCGTGTTCTGCCACGGTGGCCCGGGTGTGCCCTGCGCCCCTGGTCCCGCAGCGTCAGCGGCCAGTACCACGAACTCCCCAGCGCCCGCGGCCGTCGCAACGGTGGGCCGGGACAATTACGCGGCGGCCTTCTCGATGCTGGGCCGGCAGGGATTCGCCCATCGTCTGGCGGGTTCGCAGGGGGATGCCATCGACACCGTCGACGAGGCCCTTGTCGGCAACGAACCGGCCTGGGTCAGCCGGCGCGAGATCCTGCTGCCCACCGGCCTCGACGATGCGCCTTGGACCATGCGGCGCTGCTGCCCAAAGCACATCGTCCGCGCTGTCGAGGCCCAGTTCGCTGGATGGCGTCCCGATGAGCCGATCGTTCTTCCCACTGTTGAGCCAGTTCGACTTAGCTTCGACAGCGTCCCCTATTTCGCCGTCCAGCACAGCGACGGGGTCGGCGCGATATTCCAGCCGGCCCGGCTCGTCAGCGACTGGGGGCCGTCAGGAGGAATCATTTGATCTATAATGGTTAGTCATTTGATGCCAGATGGAGCCGAGATGGCGATCACGCCCGAAGAGATCAGCGCGGTCATGGCGCTGGCGCCGGTGCCGCACTCGTTTGCCGAGCTCGATGCGGCGGTGCGCGAAGGCCTGCCGAAGGCGGCGCTGCGCGAGAGCGTGGCGCACGTTGCGCGTTCGGTTGAGCAGCGACGCGCCTTGATGGCGCGGATCGTGCCCGAGGCGACCTACAAGCGCCGCCGCGAGCGGTTGTCGCCGGACGAGTCCGAGAAGACCGAGCGCCTGGCGCGAATCTTCGCGAGCGCCAATTTTGTCTGGGACGACGAAGATGACGCCCGTGAATTTCTCAACACGCCGCACCCGCTGCTGGAGGGCCGCACCCCCTTGGACGTTGGCATGACGGAGTTGGGCGCGCGCCGGGTGGAAGAGCTGCTCTGGAAGCTGTTCTATGGGATTCCGGTCTGATGCGGATCTACCGCATCGCCGACAGTCGCCACCCGATCTGGACCGGCACCGGCGCCATGCTGGTCGGAGGGCGCTTCAACAGCCCAGGGCGGCCCGTCATTTACGGGGCGCTGACCTTCTCCGGCGCCATGCTCGAGGTGCTGGTCCATGCGCGCATCGGCAAGGTGCCGCGCCACCACGTTTGTGTGGCCGCCGACGTGCCCGAGGATGTGTCAATTGAGCGCGTCGAATGGACGGCCTTGCCGGCAGGCTGGGATGCACACGATGCGCCAGCCATCGCGCGCGCCTACGGAGATCGCTGGCTGGAGGACGGGAGAACTGCGATCTTGCTGGTGCCGTCTGTGGTCGCGCGCGCCGAGTGGAATGCGCTGGTCAATCCTGCCCACCCGGAGGCTGTACGGATTGTCGTCGGGCCGGCTGAGCCCGTGCGCTGGGATGAGCGGCTATTCCGCTAGGAGCGCGACCAAACCGCTGCCCGGCGCGGAAGTCGCTTTGCCCGCCGGCACGCGATTCCTCCGCGTTCCGGGCACCTATGGCGCGGTGCTAAGCAAGTCGGGCATCTACGATCAGATCCACGGCGACCATGCATGGTGCCAGTGGTTCGGTCTGCGTATGTTCGAGGTCCTCCCGGGTATGACGGAGGAGGGCGGCCCTGTCGGCTTCCGCTATCCCTCACGCAAGCACCGTAGCCACCTGGCACTGGCGGTGCAGTCCGGTTAGCTGGAGGTCTGGCGCCGGCGGGTCTCCGATCTCCTCGCCCCATACGCCCGCAGCCTTGATATCTGCGTGCAAGGCGTCGGTCGACTCGCGCGATACCCGCTTTGGGGGCAATGGGGTGAAAAAATTGAGCAGCACCCTGATCATTTGCTATTCCTACGCTGGCTTGCCGGAACGTCAGGCCATCATTGTGCAGCACGACCATTAGAACCAGCGTGTACTCGTCGTGCTCGGCGAGTATGACGTGCACGCCGTGGGCGGCCAGTACCTCGAGCGCGCTGGCGCAGGCGGGCACCGACAATGCATGGGTGTCGATGCCGAGGAACAGCGGGGCGTCGATCCCTTGCCCGGCGCGGTATTCGCAGATCGCCTGGCTGATGGCAAGCACGTGCGGCGCGTTGAAGCTTCGCTCCAGCGATGACCCGCGATGGCTGGAAGTGCCGAATATCACGCGTTGCCGCGCTTCGGCGGGATCGGGCGCATCGGTGTAGTAGGCCGTGACCAGCCGCGCGACGTCGACCAGGATCGAGCGTGGCGCCGGCTTGCCGGCCAGGGGGCTGACGATCATGACGGCGTATCCGGCGTATCCGGCGTTGCGGAGCCGGCGGCCCCGAGCGCCGTGGCGCGATGGGACGCACGCGCCCGCTCGAAGCGCACGACCCAGCGGGCATAGTTCCGGGCGATGCGCGAGACGGCTTCCCGCCTGTTGATTTCTCCGCTCTCGTAACCGGCGATGGCATCCCAGAACGTGGTGCGCCCGACCGCGAAGCCGATCATGCCGGGCACCGGCGCCGCGGCTTCCAGCCACGCCACGACCCGGGCTTCGCCGGCGCCGCGTCCCAGCACGATGCAGCAGACGTCATCGCGCGCGTCGCGCCGCACGGTCTCGACCAGTTGCTCGTAGTCCCCGCGCCCGTCGAGCCCTTCGATTTTCCAGACATGGGATCATGCCAAGATGCGGCCAATCGGCGATCATAAGCCCTGGGGTTATATAGATAAGCAAAAACATTTCGGTTAGTTATAACTCTGGTCTGGAACTTTGCCATCGTCCTCGGCTAGACTGGCTGGCCCTTCAGAGATTGCCGAGATCCTGTATGGCCACCGTCGAGCGTACCGCCTACCCGAGTTTCCCGAAGGTTTTCTCCACCAAGGAGTTACAGGCGTGTTACACGCCGGATGCCGAGGAACTGGAGTGGGCCACCCGCTCAACCCGTGGACAAGGTCCGCGACTTGGCTTGCTGGTGCTGCTGAAGGTCTTCCAGCAACTGCATTACTTCCCCAACCTGGACAGCATTCCCGTCGTCGTGATCGACCATGTGCGCGCCAGCGCTGGTCTGGCGCTAGATGCCGCATTTGGCTATGACCGCAAGCTGTCCCCCACGCTGTACCGGCATTACACGGCGGTACGCGAATTTCTCGGCGTCCAGCCCTATATTGGCACGGATGCCAACGAGGTCACGATCCGCGCCGCGCGCGAAGCCGCGGAAACGATGGACCAGCAAGTGGACATCATCAATGCCACCATCGATGCGCTGATCCTGCGCCAGGTCGAGCTGCCAGCGTTCTCCACCCTAGACAACATCGCCGAGCAGATTCACACCCGCACGCAGACCGCGCTGTTTCGACGCGTCGCAAGGCGCTTGTCGGATGAGGAACGGCAGCGGCTGGACCGGCTTCTCACCCGGGAATTCACCAACCGCCTGACCGCCTACAACAACATCAAGCGCCACGCGCGCCGTCCATCACGCAAGCATCTCAGCCTACTCATAGAACACCTGACCTTACTCGACGGTCTTGGCGATTTCTCTCGCGCAATCGCAGGCGTGCCCGCCTCGAAGCTGCGCTCGCTGGCCAGCCAGGCCATGAGCCTGGACGCGGCCAATCTACGGGAGATCCTGCCTGAGAAGCGCTACACGCTGATCGTCGCCTTGCTTAACCATATGCGCGTGCGCACCCGCGACGATCTCGCGGAGATGTTCATCCGTCGCATGGGCACCATCCACAAGCGGGCGCGCGATGAGATGGAGCGCATCCAGTCCCGTCAGCGCGCGCAGATGGAGAAGCTGGTCACCTTGCTCGACGGCGTGGTCGATATCGTCGCCGATGGCCAGGACGACGCGCTGATCGGCCGGCAGGTGCGCCGCTTCCTCGCGCCGTCCGGCGATCTGGAGCCGCTGCGCGAGAGCTGCGCCGAGGTGCGGGCCTTCAGCGGCAACAACTACCTGCCGCTGCTATGGCGGCATTTCCGCGCGCACCGCTCCGTGATGCTGCGCCTGGCGCAGGTGCTTGAATGGGAGTCGACCAGCCAGTCGCGCACGCTGCTGGCGGCACTTGCGGTGGTGCTGGACAACGAATCCCTGCATCGCGAATGGATTGCCGCCGACGTCGATGTGAGCTTCGCCTCGGAACGCTGGCGAAAGCTGGTGCGCCGCCCCCACGACCAGGGCGCCCCCACCAATCGGCGCTACCTGGAACTCTGCGTGCTCTCGCATATGGTCAACGAGCTACGCTCCGGCGACCTGTGCGTGGTGGGGTCGGATGCCTTTGCCGATTACCGTGCGCACCTACTGCCCTGGCGGGAATGCGAACGGCGCCTGCCCGAATACTGCGCCAAGCTGGACATGCCGGCCAACGCGCAGGACTTCGTGGCGCATCTACGCCAGTGGCTGACCGACACGGCGCGTACGCTGGATGCCAGTTTTCCCGACAAGCGCCAGCACGTCACCATCGGCCAGGACGGCGAACCCGTGCTCAAGCGGACGATCGCCAGGGAGATCCCGGCCAGCGCGGTGGCCCTGCAACAGGCGCTGATCCGGCGCATGCCCACGCGCAATCTGCTGGACGTGCTGGCCAACATCGAGCACTGGACCCACTTCACGCGGCACTTCGGCCCGCTCTCCGGCAGCGACCCCAAGATCCGCAATGCCGCCGAGCGCTACCTGCTGACTATCTTCGCCATGGGCTGCAACCTGGGGCCCACCCAGGCCGCCCGCCATATGGGGGATCGGGTCACGCCGCACATGATGTCGTTCGTCAACCGCCGGCATCTGAGCCTGGAGCGTCTCGAAACCGCGCAGCGGGAATTGATCGAACTGTATCTGCGGCTCGACCTGCCCAAGCACTGGGGGGATGGCAAGACCGTCGCGGCTGACGGCACTCAGTACGACTTCTACGACAACAACCTGCTGGCCGGCTACCACTTCCGCTACCGCAAGATGGGCGCGGTGGCCTACCGGCACGTGGCCGACAACTACATCGCGGTGTTCCGGCATTTCATTCCGCCCGGCGTGTGGGAAGCCATCTACGTGATCGAGGGTCTGCTCAAGGCCGGCTTGAGTGTCGAGGCCGATACCGTGCACGCCGACACCCAGGGCCAGTCGGCCGCGGTGTTCGCCTTCACGCATCTGCTGGGCATCAACCTGATGCCGCGCATCCGCAACTGGCAGGATCTGAAGCTTTACCGAGCCGATGCCAACACCAAATACAAGCACATCGACCGGCTGTTCTCGGACATCGTGGACTGGGAGCTGATCGCCTTCCACTGGCAGGACCTGATGCAGGTAGCGCTATCGATTCAGGCCGGAACAATCTCCTCGCCGCTCCTGCTGCGCCGGTTCGGCTCGGAAAGCCGCCGCAACCGCCTGTTTCTGGCGGCGCAGGAACTCGGCAAGGTCGTGCGCACAGCGTTCCTGCTCGAATGGATCGGCAGCCGCGAGTTGCGCCAGGAGATCACCGCGACCACCAACAAGATCGAGTCCTACAATGGCTTTGCCAAATGGTTCTCATTCGGCGGTGACGTGCTGGCCGAAAACGACCCCGACGAACAGCAGAAGCGCCTGCGCTACAACGACCTGATCGCCTCGGCCGTGATTCTTCAGAACACGGCGGACATGATGCAGGCCCTGCGCGCGATGGTGAAGGAAGGGATCAAGGTCGACGTGGCCGACATCGGCTTCCTGAGTCCCTACCTCACCAGCAACATCAAGCGCTTCGGCGACTATAAACTCAATTTGGAGCGGTTGCCGGAAGCCTGGATTCGCGACAGCCTCTTTGCCGGCCCCGCCCATTCCGTCCGCAAACCGCGTCATGCCTGACACCGATACCCCTTACGGCAGGGTCGACGCCGAGGCGTTGCAAGCGCTTCGGGACACGTTCGACACGACCACCATCCTGCGCGTGGTGGACCAACTCGATGCGATCCGCGCGCGTTGCTGTGAGCCAGCCGGGCTGCGCGACGATCTGCTGTGCTTGCACGGCATGGCACATACTCTGATCAACGGCGCCGCATTGTCGTATCCAACCACTGGTCCGACCCTCGTGGACCAAGCCGAGGCCATCATAGAAGAACTGGACGACTGGATCGTGCTGCTCAAGCGCGCCGTGCATGCGCTGCGCCCACTAGAGCCGCTGCGCCCCCGCGACGATGTCTGACTCGGCCAGGTCGCTTGCCCGTCGAGACGGCACATGTGAGGCCGGCTGCGACGAAGCGGCAGAAGCAGAAGCCGGAACGAGCTGGAGCAGCGTAGCCGCATCCACTACGCCCTTTGGCGAACTTTTCCCGCTAGCAGCGATGCGATCAGCGGGCAGGATACGTTGCCCTGGCGGGCATGGCAGGCGCACACCAGCTCAGACAGCACGGCCTCCATGCGTCTCAGGTCGGCAAGCTTTGCGCGCACGTCGTTGAGCTTGCGCTCGGCCAGGCTGCTGGCTTCCGCGCAATGAGTGCCGTCCTCCAGGCGAAGCAGTTCGCCGATTTCTTCCAGACTGAATCCCAGCCGCTGGGCCGATTTCATGAAGCGCACCCGGACCACAGCCGTTTCGCCATAGCGACGAATCCCGCCGGCGGGCTTGTCTGGCTCTGGCAGCAGCCCCTTGCGCTGGTAGAACCGGATGGTCTCCACGTTGACACCAGCCGCCTTGGCGAAGGCGCCGATGGTCAGGTTCTCCAATTCGCTCCACATATCGCTTTGCTCCGTACATTAGTACGGAAGTAAGGTTACGCTATCCCTTTCCTACTTCGAAAGGACAAACGCATGCCGCAACCGCAAGCCGGGCGCCGTGCGCTCTTCGCCGGCGGGCTCGCCGCCATCCTCGCCTCCACCTGCTGCCTGGGGCCGCTGGTCCTGATCGCGCTTGGTTTCAGCGGGGCCTGGATCGGTAACTTAACGGCGCTGGAGCCATACCGGCCGCTGTTCCTCGGCACCGCAGTGCTGGCGCTGTTCGTCGCCTGGCGGCGCATTTTCCGTCCGCCGCAAGTCTGCAACCCGGGGGAGGCCTGCGCCATCCCGCAGGTACACGCCACCTACAAGCTCATGTACTGGCTCGTCGCCCTGCTGGTTCTGGTCGCGCTCGGATTTCCCTACGTCACGCCATGGTTCTACTGATCAGGAGTTCGCCATGAGAAAGCTGTTTGCCGCCCTCGCTCTCGCCGCCGCCGTCGCTCCCGCATGGGCCGCGATGCAAACCGTCACATTGTCCGTGCCGGGCATGACCTGCGAGACCTGCCCGATCACGGTCAAGAAAGCGCTCTCCAAGGTCGACGGCGTAAGTAAGACCAGCGTGAGTTTCGAGAAGCGCGAGGCCGTCGTCACCTTCGATGATGCCAAGACCAGCGTGCAGAAACTGACCAAGGCGACCGAGAACGCGGGCTATCTGTCCAGCGTCAAGCAGTAAGCCACGGGAGCGAGGGAGCGACGCCATGGGACTGATCATGCGCATGGTCAACAAGGCCGGTGCCCTCGGCAGCGTCGTCTCGGCGATGGGTTGTGCGAGTTGTTTTCCCGCTATCGCCAGCTTGGGCGCGGCCATTAGCCTGGGCTTCTTGCGTCAGTACGAGGGACTGTTCATTCGTATCCTGCTGCCGGCGTTCGCTGGCATCGCGCTGCTCGCCAATGGGATCGGATGGCTTAACCATCGGCAGTGGCAACGGACCGCGCTCGGCGTGATCGGCCCGCTCCTTGTGCTGGCCGCGGTGTATTTGATGGTTGGCTGGTGCAGCGAAGCGCTGCTCTATGTCGGCCTGGCCTTCATGGTCGGGGTATCGATCTGGGACTTCGTCTCGCCGGCGAAGCGCTGCGGCGCACCGGACGCCTGTGAACTGCTGGCCAAACGCGGCTGACGCGCGTTGGCCATGATAGAAGGAACTGTGGCATGACCCACCTGAAGATCACTGGCATGACCTGCGACGCGTGCGCCGTCTACGTCAAGGATGCCTTGGAGAAGGTGCCGGGCGTGCGGTCGGCGGTCGTGTCCTACCCGAAGGGGACGGCGCGGATCGCTGCCGAGCCCGACACGTGGCCGGATGCGCTGACCGCGGCCGTGGCCGGACTCGGCTACCGGGCCATGCTCGCCGAGGCCCCGCCGGCGGAAAATCGCGGCAGCCCGCTCGACAAGGCCCTAGGCTGGCTGGGCGGCGGCGACAAGGGCGGGGACCAAGCCAGCGCCCTGCGCATTGCCGTCATTGGTAGCGGCAGCGCCGCGATGGCGGCGGCGCTCAAGGCCGTCGAGCGAGGCGCGCGGGTGACGCTGATCGAGCGCGGCACCATCGGCGGCACCTGCGTCAATGTCGGCTGCGTGCCGTCCAAGATCATGATCCGCGCGGCCCACATCGCTCATCTGCGTCGCGAAAGCCCGTTCGACGGGGGCATCCAGGCCACGCCACCGGCGATCCTGCGCGAGCGCCTGCTCGGCCAGCAGCGGGGGCGTGTCGATGAGCTGCGCCACGCCAAGTATGAGGGCATCCTGGCAGGCACGCCTGCCATCACGGTGCTGCGCGGCGAGGCCCGCTTCCAGAACGGGCACACCCTGAGCGTGCGCGTGGTCGAAGGCGGGGAGCGCGAGGTGGCGTTTGACCGCTGCCTGATCGCCACTGGCGCCAGTCCGGCGGTGCCGCCGATCCCCGGTCTGAAGGACACCCCGTACTGGACCTCGAACGAGGCGCTGGCCAGCGACACCCTGCCGAAGCGGCTGGCCGTGATCGGCTCGTCGGTGGTGGCTGTGGAGTTGGCGCAGGCCTTCGCTCGGCTCGGCAGCCAGGTCACGATCCTGGCGCGCAGCACGCTGTTCTTCCGCGAGGACCCGGCGATCGGTGAGGCCGTCACGGCCGCCTTCCGCGCCGAGGGCATCACAGTGCGGGAACACACGCAGGCCAGCCAGGTGGCCTACGCCGACAGCGAATTCGTGCTCACTACCGGACACGGCGAGATCCGCGCCGACCAGTTGCTGGTCGCCACGGGCCGCGCGCCCAACACGCGTGAGCTGGCACTGGAGGCGGCGGGTGTGAGGGTCACCGCGCAGGGCGCCATCGTCATCGACAATGGCATGCGCACCACGGCGCCGCATATCTACGCCGCCGGCGACTGCACCAACCAGCCGCAGTTCGTCTACGTGGCGGCGTCGGCCGGCACCCGCGCGGCGATCAATATGACCGGAGGCGATGCCGCGTTCGATTTGAGCGCATTGCCGGCGGTCGTGTTCACCGACCCGCAGGTCGCCACCGTGGGCTACAGCGAGGCGGAAGCCCACCACGACGGCATGGAGACCGATAGCCGGCTGCTGACGCTCGACAACGTGCCGCGCGCGCTCGCCAATTTCGACACGCGCGGCTTCATCAAGCTGGTCGCCGAGGCAGGATCGGACCGCTTGATCGGCGTGCAGGCGGTGGCGCCGGAAGCAGGCGAACTGATCCAGACGGCAGCATTGGCGATCCGGGCGCGGATGACCGTGCAGGAGCTGGCAGACCAGTTGTTTCCGTACCTGACAATGGTCGAGGGCCTGAAGCTCGCGGCGCAGACGTTCAGTAAAGACGTGAGCCAGCTATCCTGTTGTGCCGGATGACGAGAAAGGGAAACACTTTGCCGGCATCAGCTGGCATTATGAGAGACAAAGCGTGAACAAATCGTCAATTTGGAAAGTCATCTTGATTGTGTGCGCTGCCATCGGCGTGCTTGCCATCCTTGGTGTGGTAGGCATGCTTTTGATGCATCAGCGCATGATGGGTGGCCTGAGCTGTTGCTAGCCCGGATGCAAGCAAAGTAGCGGCGGCCTGGGCACCGACGTCGCCCATACCATGATGATTCAATGGAAGCCAAGCCCCCACCCGTGCGCGCCGTAGCGGCAAGCAGGTAACCCGTGGACGCCCCCTTTCCGACCGCTATTTACGCCGTCTCGTCGACCTCCTGGTGCGCTTGCGCGAGACCGTGCCATGCTGGTTGGGGGTTCGCCGGCGAGAGCCGTGCTGTCGTCGCAGATACCAAGCAAACAGTCCGAGCATACCAAGGATGATTGCCAGTGAGCTCAGGACGACGACGAGGACATCGTGGGGCAGATCAAAAGGGTTGTGGCGCACGGTCTGATTTCGATTCGGATTTGGCTAGCCAGGATCGTTGCGCAAAGGCGCCAATGCCTACCGGCTTGACGTTGCTAGGCCCTGCCGGCGGGTCAGAACGCGCACGGCCGTTGGCAGCAAGCCGTACGCGCATGGCGCGGATTATTTGCGCTGCATGTCAACGACCGTCGGCGCGCCATCCACCTTGTCGAAGGTCACCGACACGGCATCGCCTTCCTTGAACTTGCTAAGCGAGGCGCGATCCTTGACCGGAAACGCCATGGTCATGCCGGGCATACCCAAGTTCTCAATCGGGCCGTGCTTGAGCGTAACCTTGCCGGTCTGCGCATCGATCTTCTTGATTTCTGCGGACACCGGCCGAGCCGCTTGTTGTGAGGCAGCGGGTGCAGCGGGTGCCTTCATGTCCATGCCGTCCATCGAACCCACGGCGAACACAGCCGGTGCGGCAATGATGGCCAGGGCGGCGGCGAGGGTCTTGAGGTGTTTCATTGCGATTCCTCCTGAGGTGTGAGGTTGGGGGAAAGGGAAGTTTGCTTGATCTGACGGCGGCGTAGCAGCAGATACACCGCCGGGACCACAAACATGGACAGCAGCGGCGCCGTCACCATGCCGCCGACCATTGGCGCAGCGATGCGCTGCATCACTTCTGAGCCGGTGCCGTGCGACCACATGATCGGCAGCAGGCCGGCCAGAATCACAGCGACGGTCATCGCCTTTGGGCGCACACGCAGCACGGCGCCTTCCTCGATGGCATCGAGCAGGGCCGCGAGATTGCTTTGCCCATCCTCGAGCCGTGCTTGCCAAGCGTGTTTCAGGTAGAGCAGCATGATGACGCCGAATTCCGCAGCGACCCCGGCGAGTGCGATGAAGCCGACAATCCCCGCGACCGATAGGTTGTACCCCAGCAGATAGAGTAACCAGAAGCCGCCGATCAAGGCCAGCGGCAGGGTGCCCATGATGAGCAGTGCCTCATCCAGACGGCCGAATACCAGATAGAGCAGGACGAAGATGATCAGCAGCGTGAACGGGACCACCACCTTCAGCTTCGCGGTGGCGCGCTCGAGATACTCGAACTGCCCCGACCAACTCAGGGAGTATCCGGCTGGCATCGGGACGGCTTTGGCGACCGCCGCCTGCATGTCCTGCACGGCAGAGCGCAGGTCCCTGCCGCGAATGTCGACGTAGATCCACCCGGAGAGTCGCGCGTTTTCACTGCGCAGCATGGGCGGCCCTTGCACGACCTGGATGCGCGCAACGTCGGCCAGCGTGATTTGCAGCCCCTTGTCGGTCACGATGGGCAGGCTGCGCAGTTGCTCGATGGAGTCCCGATAGTCACGCGGATACCGGACATTGATGGGAAAGCGCGCGAGCCCGTCGACCACTTCGCCGACGTTTTCGCCACCGATGGCCGATGAGACGATCGCCTGAACGTCTTCAATGTTCAGGCCGTACCGACCCGCAGCGCCCCGATCGATATCGACGTCAATGTACCGGCCGCCCGTGAGCCGTTCGGCCAGCGCGGAAGTGACCCCCGGAACCGTCTTGACGGCCTCCTCGATGCGCGTGGCCAGGCGATCGATTTCCTTCAGGTCGGTACCGGCGACCTTGATCCCCACCGGGCTTTTGATGCCGGTGGCGAGCATGTCGATGCGGTTGCGGATCGGCGGCACCCAGATGTTGGACAGCCCTGGCACCCTGACGACCCGATCCAGTTCCTCGACCAGCTTGTCGGTGGTCATGCCGGCACGCCATTGGTCCTTGGGCTTGAACTGGATGGTGGTCTCGAACATCTCGATCGGCGCCGGATCGGTGGCGGTATCGGCGCGGCCCGCCTTGCCGTACACGGTCGCCACCTCCGGCACGGTCTTGATGAGCCGATCGGTCTGCTGCAGGAGCTGGGAGGCCTTGCCTGCGGAGAGGCCTGGCAACGCCGAGGGCATGTAGAGCAGATCGCCCTCATCCAGGGGCGGCATGAATTCGCCGCCAATGCGCATAATGGGCCACGCGGTGGCGATGAGCAGCACGGCGGCGATCGCCAGGGTGGTCTTCGGATATGCAAGGACCTTGCCGAGCAGCGGCTGGTAGCCGCGAATCAGCCAGCGATTGAGCGGATTGGCCTGCTCCGACGGGATCTTGCCGCGGATCATGTAACCCATCAGCACCGGTACCAGGGTGACGGACAATCCCGCTGCGGCCGCCATGGAATAGGTCTTGGTAAAGGCGAGCGGCGAGAAGAGCCGGCCCTCCTGCGCCTCCAGTGTGAACACCGGAATAAACGACAGCGTGATGATCAGCAGCGAGAAGAATAGGGCAGGCCCAACCTCGGCGGCAGATTTGCCGATGACGCGCCAGTGTTCATGGGCGCGGAGTTCGCGCTGCGGATTGTCGGCATGCCAGTGCTCGAGATGCTTGTGCGCGTTCTCGATCATGACCACCGCGGCATCGACCATCGCGCCGATGGCGATGGCAATGCCACCCAGCGACATGATGTTGGCATTCACCCCCTGGTAGCGCATCACCAGGAAGGCGGCCAGCACGCCCAGCGGCAGCGAGACGATGGCCACCAGCGCCGAGCGCAGGTGAAACAGAAACACCAGGCAGACCAGCGCCACGACCGCAAATTCCTCGATCAGCTTGGTGGTGAGATTGGCCACCGCCCGCTTGATCAGTGCCGAGCGGTCGTACGTCGTAACGATCTCGACGCCCTTGGGCAGGCTCTTCTGTAAGGTGGCGAGCTTGGCCTTGACCGCTTCAATGGTCTCCAGGGCATTCTTGCCTGAGCGCAGCACGATGACGCCGCCGGCCACTTCGCCCTGGCCATTCAGTTCGGCAATGCCACGCCGCATCTCGGGGCCGAGTTGCACGGTGGCAACGTCGCCCAGCCATACCGGGATGCCAGCGTCGCTCGTCACCAGCGGAATCTGGCGAAAGTCGTCCAGCGTTTTCAGATAGCCGGTCGCCCGGACCATGTACTCGGCTTCACCCAACTCCAGCACCGAGCCGCCGGTTTCCTGGTTGGCGCCCTTGAGCGCTGCCAGCACCTTGGCTTGCGACAGGTTATAGGCGCGCAGCCGATCCGGCATCAGCACGATCTGGTATTGCTTGACCATGCCGCCGAGCGAGGCCACTTCGGCGACGTTGGGCAGCGATTTGAGCTCGAAGCGCAGGAACCAGTCCTGTAGCGCCCGTAACTGGCTGAGGTCATGCTGGCCGGTCTTGTCGACCAAGGCATACTCATAGATCCAGCCGACGCCGGTCGCATCGGGTCCGAGCGCGGGCTTGGCTGCCGCGGGCAGCCGCGATTGCACCTGGTTCAGGTACTCGAGCACGCGTGAGCGCGCCCAGTACAGGTCGGTGCCGTCTTCGAACAGCACATAGACATAGGAGTCACCGAAGAACGAGTAGCCGCGCACGGTCTTGGCCCCGGGCACCGACAGCATGGTCGTGGTGAGCGGATAGGTGACCTGGTTTTCCACGATCTGCGGCGCCTGCCCAGGGAAGGGCGTGCGGATGATCACTTGCACGTCGGACAGGTCTGGCAAGGCGTCGAGCGGCGTACTCTGTACCGCCCAAAGTCCCCACGCGGTCACCATGACGGTGGCGAGCAGCACCAGGAAGCGATTGCGGATGGAGGCGAGGATGAGTCGGGCAATCATGGCTTCGCTCCCGCAACGGCGGCAGCCGACTCGACCGCGGACAGGGTCGCCACGCCGTCCTTGTCCAGTCGGAAGCGGAACCGGACCTGATCCCCCGGCTTGAATCCCTTGGGCATGCCGGCTGGCGGCGCGCCAAACTCCATCGTCATGGCGCCCCACTGCGCTGACGGAATGGGCCCGTGGGAGATCGTCATGCTCTGCTCGGTGACGGCCTCGATCCGGCCGACGCCTTGATGTTCTGGCCCGGGCGCTGCTGCGGCACCAGGGGCCGACGCGCCGGCTGCCGACGCGGCCGTGGGCGCGGTCATGCGCTGTGCAGTGCCGCGCAGACTCGCCTCCGAGTCGATCAGGAACTGTCCGGAAACGACCACCTTCTGGCCCGCTTTGAGACCCTCAATGATTTCGGTTTGGCCGCCCGCAGCCGCGCCGGTCTTGACCTCCACGGGGCTGAATCCGCCTTGGCCGGATGCCACCATGGCGACCGTGCGCGTGCCGGTACGGATCAGCGCCTCGGTTGGTACCAGCAGGCGATCCGGTCCGGGGGCGGCGTCAAAGCGCACCGAGACAAACATGCCGGGCAACAGCTGGCGTGCCTTGTTCGGCAATTCGATGCGCACCTTGACCGTGCGGGTACCGGCGCTGATATCCGGCAGGATGGCATCGACCTTGCCCGACAGCGTCTCGTCGGGCAAGGCTGCGGCGGTGGCCGACACCGTCTGTCCGGGCCGCAACGGGGCGGCCTGGCTCTCAGGCACCTCGGCGATGACCCATATGGTCGCAAGGCTCGCGATGCGAAAGAGGGTCGTTCCCGGTGAGACCGTCATGCCGTCGCGCGCACCGATTTCGGTGACGATGCCGTCCACCGAACTGGTGATCGTCAGCCGCGGCTGCAGTTTGCCGGTGGACTGTACCAGCCGGATATGGCTCTCGGTCATGCCAGCCTGACGCATGCGCGCAATGGCGGCCTCGCGCAGCTCGCGCTGTAGGCTGCCATCCATCCGGTTGACCGCCAGGTATTCTTCCTGCGCCGCGACCCATTCCGGCGCATAGATTTGCGCCAGCGCTTGACCTTTTCGGACCGGATCGAGGGTGGTCCGGGCATACGCGTGTTCTACGAATCCGCTGGTGCGGGCCTGCAGCACTTCGATGCCGCGTTCATTGATCGCGACATTGCCCGGTACTTGCAAGGCGGCCTCCAGCCGGCCGGTCTTCACCTCGGCCGTGCGGATGCCAAGGTTCTGTGTCATGCGGCTGTCGATGGTGACGGCCGCGCCGCCGCTGGCTTCTTCGTACACCGGCGACAACGGCATGTCCATGTACGGCGACTTGCCCGGCTTGTCAAAGCGCTGTCCTGGCACCATCGGGTCGTGCCAGTAGAGGAGGCGCTTGCCAGTTTTCGGGTCAATGTCGCCCGCCTTGAGGGCGGCACCGCTGGCGCCGCCGCCCGCGGTTGCCGACGCGGGCGACTGCTGGCGCCCTTGTTGTTGACCGAGGTAATAGGCAGCCCCAACGCTTGCCACCACCATCAGGCCTGCCACCGTCCGTGCAATCGTGGTCTTGTTCATGGTTGAGCTCCTTGCAGTGACGTGGGCTGGACTGCGGTGGGTAACGGCATCAGGAAGGTCAGGTCCGCCCAGAGTCGGGCGGTGGCAGCCTCAAGCTTCAGGCGCTCAAGCGAAATATTGAGCGCCTTGCGGCTGGCATCGGCCACAGCGGTCAGGGTGCCGGCGCCCGCTCGATAGGCGGTCAGGGCTGCCTCGGTCTGTGCCTTGGCCAGCGGCACGGTGGTGCTCCGATAGCGCTCGAGCCGCGCCTGGCTGAGCGCCAGCTCCGCCTGCTTGCCGCGCAACTGCCCGAGCAAGCCGCGGCGTACGACCTCGGCTTGCGCGCGCGCAGCGTCGGCCTGCGCAAGCCTTGCGGCCAGTTCCCGATCCTGGCGATGCTTCTGGTCCCAGGGCAGCGGCAGTGAGACGTTGAGCGAAACCATGTTGGAGTAGGCGGGGCCGCGCTGGCTGTACATCAGTTCCACGCTCACATCCGGGATCTTGTTCTCCCGAGCGACCCGGCTTTCCGCCTCGGCGACGCCCACCTGTGCCTCGGCCGCCGCCACGTCCGGCAGTTGCGCCACGCCGTCGGCGTCCAGGGTGTTGAGCCAGGCCGGCGCCTCGAGGCCAGGGCGTTCGGCCAGGGGACGCTCTGCGGCCTCGCCCACCCAGCGGCGCAGCATCGCTCGGGCTGACCCCAGTGCGGCGCGGGCCTCGTCTTCGCGATCCTGCAGTTGCCGGAGTTCCAGTTCGGCGGCCAGGATGTCCGCACGGGAGCCGCGGTTGCCGCGATAGGCAGCCTGCGCCGCCTCCACCATCAGCTTGATGGACTGCGCCTGCTCGGTGAGCACGCTGTAGGCACGTTCGGCGTACCAGCGGTCCAGCCAGGCCGTGGCGGCGCCACGCTGCACCGTCGCCAGCGCCGCCGTACGCTGGGCCTCTGCCGACGAGGCCTCAGCCTCGAAACGCTGAGCGCGGGCCTCGCGCTTGGCCGATCGGGTGAATTCCTGCATCAGGCTGATCGAGCGCATCGTCATCGAGTCTGTGCCGAGGGAAAACCCGTCGCGGCCATCAGCCGGCACGTTATTGACGCCGACCTTCAGGACCGGGTCTGGCAACTGTCGGCCAGCCACCGCCATCTCGATGGCGGACTGGACCGCTGAGCGCGATGTTTCGGCATCCGTCGAGCGGGAAGACGCGAGCGCCACGGCTTCCTGCACGGAGAGTGCGGCCGCGGGCTGCGCCCATCCGGGATGGGCAGCGGCGAACAGCGTAAGGGCGAGCGTCAGCCGGCACCCATACGCAAAGGGAAAACGCAAATGCATAAAGCCTCCGCAAAGCAACGACCACCCTGAAGACTATGGTTCAGGGCACGATAGTAGGCGTTGCTGCGGAGGCTAGTTTCGGAAACAGCAGTGGAGGATGGGCAGGGGGCGAGGGGGCCCGCGTGGCACCGCGTCGGCGTAGGCCGCTCGCTGGCTGACGACTACCGGTACCAACGCCGGCTCAACCAGATTGACGAGCACGGGCTGGAACGCAGGAATCTGCGCGCTGGGGTGGTCGGCCGACTTGGAGCCAAGCTGGCAGTGCTCCAGGCACAAGCCATTATGGGCAGCCGGCGCTTCGGCCTTCTGCGTCATGTCCGGACAGGACTCCGTCATGCCGGCCATGTCCGCCATCCCTTCCATCGAATACCGGCTGCCCGCGCAGGCGTAGGCGGCCGCTGCCAGCTGAACTGTCAGGAATGTACTCAACAGGAAGGCGGCAAGCCAAAGCCGGCGAAAACGGGTACGCACGTGGAAGACTCGGTTTGAGGCGAATGGTAGCAGCGTTTGGGCTCTTCCGGCACATCGTGCGGTTTGCCCCAGATCTAATGCAGACGGGGTAGCCCATCCGGGGGAGCGCTCCGGCGAGCCACGCGAACGCAGGCACCGGAGCGCGGGCTCGGTTACTTGGGTTGACCCATCATTTCGCGACACTTTTGCATCATGGCGGCATGGTCGCGCATCATCGCCGCGTGGTCCTCCGTCTGCTGTTTCTGTTGTTGCGCCTCAGCTCGCTTGGCGGCACGAGCCTTTTCGATCACATACCAATCAGGTCCGGCGACGGCCGATAGCGAGAGCGCCAGGGCGACGGCGCCCACAAGAGCGTGAAGCAGGGATTTCATGATTATTCCTCGTTCCGTATAGGCAGGGACCGCCTAAACCCCAAGAGCGGGCGGCAGGCAACACTGCAAATGGCTAAGTCAGACAGGAGCACGCGTGGCGCGGAGGCGCCAGCTGCGGCAACGCTGTGTGGCGGGATTGCGCTACAGACGGACGCGTTTCGGCGGGCGCTCGAGGCGAGCCGGAACGACGGAGAGATACGCGAATTCCGGATGGGCGACCAAAACGCTGGTCCATGCATCCGTGGTGGACCCGGTTGCTAACGGCGTGCCAGCGAAGACCGCACAAGCGGAGGACGTGCAGGGAATACGAGACGGGCCGCTGGCATGCCGGTCGCCGGCACAGCTGTGACTGACGCAGTCATGCGGGCTGGCGGTCTCGACACTGGCCTGCGCCCCTTGCACAGGCATATGAGCAGGCATGTCAGCCAGGCCGGCGACACAGCAACTGTCCAACGGCCCGGCTTGCGCCCGCAGGGGCAAAGCCAGCGCCAGGGTCAGCAGCATGACGACACGCCAAAACTGTTTCATATGCTTACGCATTGGGCGCTCCGAGCCGACGCGCGGTAGCGCCGTCGCGGATCTGTCTTCAGTATAGGTCTTCATCATGCTCGAGCCACCGGCGGTTCCGGCGTCGCCCGGCCCGCAGAACCGGGCGACGCGAACGACAGGTAGACCTCGTCGAGCAAGCGATTGTCCCCGCCGGCCAATCGCTCCAGGGCGGCTAGCAGGTGCTCGGCCACACCGTACTGCTGCTGGTCGCATGCCCGCCGGAATACCGCGAACACGTCACGTGCGGCGTTGCTCCTGGTTCGAGGACAAGATCATCGCCATGTACGACCGCACTCGTGACCGTGCGCGAGATCTAGCGTCGTTGCGGCAAGGCGCCCGCACCCCCAATCCAATCAGTCACTTGCTGACTGGTCCTTTTCCCATTGATTTGGGAGCATTGACCAGACCGGGCGCGGCGGCTAGGCGCGACCCGCGGGCGGAAGCCCTTGTATCGGCAAATAGGATTTATCCGTCTTGCCTTGCTTTCCATCAATAAATGGCTTTCCTAACGTTAGCATCGTGCGTAAGATAGGCTAAGAATCACGCTCGGAAGCCGCCATGCCCCGCCTCGCCACCACCCCCGATGAGATCCGCGCCACCGTGCTGGCCATGCTCACCGAGGCCGGCGACGCGGCCCCGCCGACCGTCGCGCGTTTCCGCCGCGCAGTGTCGGTGCGCAAGCTGCGCGCGCGCCTGGGCGGCGGCGACCCGGCCACGCTGTCGCGCACGCTCAACGCGATCGAGGCCGAGGTGGTGCGCGCGGGCCTGGCAGAGGTCGCCATTCCGGACCTCCCGCCCGAGATCGCCGACCAGATGCGCGCGCTGTGGCAGGCCGCGGTCGCGGTGCAGCTCGATGACGTGGTGCACCTCAGGCGCGAGGCGCAGGCGGCCGTCGAGGCCGCGCAGGCCGCGCGCGCCGAGGCCGAACTGCGGGTCGAGCTGCTGCGCCAGGAACTCATCGAGTGCCGCCAGGCGCTCGCCACGCGCGACACCGCGCTGGCCGAGGCGCGCGCCACACTGGATGCGACGACGGCCCGCGCCGACCAGCTGACCAGCCGGGCGGGCCGCTTGGAAACCGAGCTGGCGACCGCGCAGGAACGCGCCATGACGGGCGAGCGCACCCACGCCGAGGCGGTCGCCACCATCCAGGCGCGCTATGAGTCGCTGTCGAGGCAGCTGATGCAGGAGACCGCGCACCAGCGCGACGCGGTGCAGGCCGAGCGCGCCCAACTGGCCTCGCAGCTCAAGTTCGCCGAGCGGCGCCTCGCCGCGCTGGAGCAGGACCGCGCGCGCCTCGACGCGGAGCTGGCCAGCGAGCGGGCCGCGCGCCAGAGCGCCGCCGGCGAGGCGAGCGCGCTCAAGGCCGTCACCGCCAGCCAGCGCGCCCAGCTCGACGAACTGCTGCGCGCGACCCTGGCCGCCGTGCCACCACCGACCAAGGCGCGCGCGCCCAAGGCGAAGGGCAAGCCGACGGCCACGCGGGCCGCCCAGTCATGACCCCGGCCGACTGGATCGACACCGCGGCGGTGTCGCCGCGCGCGCTGCCCGCCAGCCTCGACGCGGCACTGGCCTACGTGGCCGAGGCGCTGGGGCATCCGGTCTATGTGCACTGGACGCTCGCACGCGTCAAGCGCCGCTACGGCTCGCTCGCCGAGGCCAAGGCCGCGCAGCCGGCCGTGCTCAAGCTGCTGCTAGCCCACGATGGAGCGGTCGAGTACTGGGAGCGCGGGCGCCTGCGCACGGTGCCGGCGACCCCGTTTCATCGGACACGGTAGCATTAGGCTCATCACAACAAAAAGAGGAGGAGTCTTGACTCCATTTCAGAATATCGACTTCGTGCTCGCCATGGGCAAGTTGATTTCGCGTTCAATTGGTCCAGCGAGCCTCTGACGACTTTACAGCGATGATCGCGCGCGCGAGCCCGAAGATCCTGGCAAGGAGGTCCTCGTCCCGTGATTGCCCCTGGGCGTGCAGATTGGGGGAGCGAGGCTTACCGCGCTGCAGGTGTTCGAACAGGTCTACACCGCTGCCAGACGGGACGGCCATGCGCCACCAGACCATCATTGTCGAAGTTCGGGCGGATCGATGCATTCTAAGGTACGGTTCGCTGAGGGCAACATGACATCGCCCATTGTTCGAGTTGTGCCGGCCGTCCGCACGCGAGGTGTAGCCGGCTTCATTCAGCGTTGGGATGTGGTCGCCGAAAGAGCGACGACGCACTATCCGACTCAACGAGAAGCCGTCGCCGCTGGTTTGAAAAGGGCTAAGCAGGACGGTGCCATCGTCTTCATCTACGATGCAAGTGGCAAGCTCTGTATCTACGAGAACTTCGGCGATCCCGCGGTGACCGAGACGCTGTTCCATCTCGAAATCCGCGGCGACTTATGAGGCAAACAGCGTCCAGCAAGGCCCTGCCGAGTGCCAGGCGAGAATCTGCTACACACGTCCACTTCGGGTGGCCAATGGAACCTATCCACAACGGAGTTCTACGTGAGGCTCAGCCCGATGTGCCGGACAAATCGCATGACCTCTTTCCAGCGCATGCCATTGCTTTCAGCGGCGCAGCGAAAAAAAGGGGATCGTCAGGAAAATGTGTGGGTGCCCGGAGGCTCCGGAAGGTTCCCAAGTGCATGATATAGCGCGATTTCCGTGGCTCTGAAGGTCCGGAAGCCGTACGCTTTTCTCATGGTGACTTTGGCCTTATTGTTCAGACCCTCGACGACGCCGCTGGAGAACTGCTTGCGCGCACGGAAGTAGTTGAGGATCAGTTCACGGTGGACACGCACGGTGCGGGCGAACTTCTTCATCGGCTCGATGCGCGAGCGCATCACTTGGGTACACCACTGGTCGAGGAATTTGCCGGCCCACTCGGGCGAGATGTAATCCCAGAGTTGCTGGAACTCTTCCTTGAGCAGCCAGGCCCGCACGGTCCGCAAGTTGTATTGCAGCAGATCGCGCAGACGCACCCGCTGTTTGTCGGTCAGATTTTCCTGCCGCTTGAGCAGGCACCAGCGGGACTTCTTGAGCACTGGCTCGTATCCGTCGCGGCTCATGCGGCGACTTTCCTCGGCGCGAACCTCATCGATCGCCTTGTTCATCTTGGCAACGATGTGGAAGCGATCCAGGATGTTCAGTGCGTTGGGGCAATGCAGCGCGATCATCTCGAGATAGGGCTTCCACATGTCAGAGCAGACGAACTCGACCTTCTCACATACCTGTTTTCCGATCATGGCGAAGAACTTCGAGAAGCTTTCTTTCGTGCGCTCCTGCCCGACCCAGAGCAGGCGCGTGCAGCCGGCCTCGATCTGGTAGACCAGTGTGAGGTACTTGTGTCCACGACCATACTGAATCTCATCGACGCCAAAGGCGCGGATCGTACCGACTTCGCGATGGGCCAGCCCCCAGTCGACCACCCACTCCACTGCGTTGAAGACTTTCTCCCAACTGGTGCGGAAGCTTTGTGCCGTCTCCCTCCACGACAGCTTGCGTGCCCACTGCGCCAGGAACAGCATGTACGCTCGGGTGAGCGTGTGCTTGCCACTGGCCCACGGCAGGGCTTCGACCTTCACGCCACAGTCACGACAATCGACGCGCCGCATGGTGTAAAGCAGGAACACTGCAAAACCCCAGACTGGAATAAACTCGAACCTGCGCTGCGCAAGCGTGTCGTAACCCCGCGCAGGCTGGCTACAGCATGAGCAGATCGCCTTGGAACCCTTGCGCGGTCGTACCTCGATCTCGATGGACTGGGTTGCTTCGCACAGCCGCGCACCTTCATAGACAAAACCGGGAAAATGGTGGCAGGCGTTGAGCAAGCGAGTCAGCAACATGGTTAGCGCGGCCCCAAGCGGCAAGGGCAAAAAAGTCGCTATTGTCGCCCCGGACCAGGATGCGTTGGCGCGTTACGTGCCGGACCTGCAGAACTGGCCCGCGTCCTGGCGTTTCGATGACCAGGACCTCCCGCCCGGGCAGGCACTCGTCGAAGTGTTCACGCCTTTCCTGCAACACCTGCTCACACTGGGATATGCGCGCAAAACGTTGAATTATCACCGCGATCACCTCTGGATGCTCGGCGGAGCATCTCATTGAGGTCCGCCACGAAGACCCGGACGCGGCCGCCATGGATGCCCGCACGCTCGTTCTCCACCAAATTCACAAGTACGGAGGTCCGTTGATCTCCCGGCACCTCGACGAGCAGGCCCAGAGCGCCTTCGATGCGACCTGCAAGAAGCTCTATCGCTTCCTCTGCTCCTCGTAAATCGCCTCCATCTACCCACAGATTCCCCCGACGAGCCAAAAAAGGAGGCCGCCTTAAGGCGGCCTCACATCAGAGCGCTGAGCGCTCTTGGCTTACTGGTTCGGCGCGCCGCACTGCTTGCGCCAGACCACCAGTCTGGCTGAAATCTAGCCAATTCCCGCAAGGATTTCAAGTTCGCGAACCCCACTCCGCTTCAGTACGTCAACCTCACCTTCATTCCCACCAGCTTGCGGACGCTCCATCTTGCGTGCTGCGGCCGCACTCGGAGCCCGCGTCGCGTGCGACCCGATTCGCCTAAGTTTCTGCGCTCAGATCCATAGGTAATGGTCACCGTGGTCGTATCGGCGTCGGTCCCGGAAACAGGTGTGGTCTGCAGCGGGTCCACGGCCAGAGCCCATAGATGTTCACCGTAGCACTGCCCGCGCCAAGCAACATCGGGATGTCGACCCGGACAATGCTGGTCGATGTCGCTTGCCCCCTGTGCTGCGGGGCAAGGACGGCGGGCGTTATGATCGATTCGGTGGTAGAACCCAGCGGCGATAAGCAAGTGGCGGGGACCATGTGGATGAAAATCGGCTACGTCATCGAGACGCACGCATCATACCTGGCTGCGGTTGCGTGAAGTCACCGCAACGGTGGTCGGTGACTCAGCCAGCGGCACGAAGCGTCGTGTCGCGCCGTCAAGCGCGTCGATGCTGCCCGTCTCGATGTCGTACACCCAGCCGTGCAGATTCAGCCGTCCCTGTTCGAGCGCGAGTGCCACCGACGGATGTGTGCGCAGGTTCGCCAGTTGCGCGATCACGTTCTCACGCACGAGCCCGTCGAGCTTGGCGCGCGGCGTATCGAACTGATGCGCCGCGTTGATCGCTTTCGCGGCGTCCGAATGGCGCAGCCAGTTCGCGACTGCCGGCAGATGATCAAGGCACGTGCAACGCGAAATCGCGCCCATCGCGCCGCAGTCCGAATGGCCGCAGATTACGATGTCCTGCACGCCCAGCACCGCGACCGCATATTCGACGGTGGCCGACACACCACCGGGTTCTGGACCGTATGATGGCACGATGTTGCCCGCGTTGCGGATCACGAACAGTTCGCCCGGCTCACGCTGCGTGAGGAGTTCGGGCACGACGCGGCTGTCCGAGCAGGTCACGAACAGCGCCTTTGGGTTTTGTGTCGTCGCGAGCTGCTTGAAAAGCTCGACGCGTTGCGGGTAGACTTCGCGCTGAAAGCGCAGGAAGCCGTCGATGATGTCACGCATGGCTTTCTCCAGGTTCAAATGGCAGATGCTGGCACGACCACGACCGTTCGATATGCCGTCGTGCCGGTGCGGCCGCCATTATTGCCGATATCGAGCATTGGCTGAACATTGGGTAGCACGCAGCTTACGGGGCTGTGCCGAGACGGAACAGTACGTACCGACGCTCGGAACTCTCAAAAGCCATCATCATCATCCGGGGAGCAGCGACCCTATCAATTGAAGCAACGTGTCGCGATCGACGGGCTTGCGTAATACCCCTTCGCAAAGGCCCGCCGGTGCGGACCAATCGGAAGCCGTGCAGACAATTAGCGGGACCTCTCTCAGCGATTCGTCAGCCTTGATGGCGCTACACAAGCCAGCACCGTCAAGCCCCGGCATATTCAGGTCCGTCACCACAATTGCCGGTCGCGTGCTGCGTGCCAAATTCAGGGCCTCAGAACCGTCGCTGGCCACAATCACGTGAAAACCTGAGCCTTCCAAAAGACGCGCGCATGCATGCAACTGCAATTGCTCGTCGTCAACCAGTAGGATGGTGGCCTTGGAGCGAGGCGCGAGATTTTGACTGGCCATGGTGGCCCCCCCTGCGTCCCTGTGCAAGACAAGTGTAACGCGATCGCTTCCAGCTGGGCGCGGGCCGCTATCGGCTCCGTTCGGACAACCTGGCATACAAGGCGATTCGGATGCCGCCGTGTGGCGCGAGGTCGCCACCGCGCCAGTCCGGCATGGTGACATCGACTTTGCATATGCCCGCCTCGAACAACCTGTCGGCCAACTCGCACGGATCCGCACACTCAAACTGGCGGCCATCCTCCAACGTTGCCATTAGCCCATCGTCCCGCATTTCCACATAGGCCTTCATGAGTATCTCCTGGTACCGGAATCTCATTCGCATTCGGTTAGCGTGACCTCCGGCTCGTCATGCAACCTTCAGAGCCTTAAACCCCACTTGGCGCAACATCGGCGCAAACCAGGTGGAAGCGCTGCGAGGGAGCCGCAATCGGTGAGACTGCCCTTTCCGAAAAACATAGAAGTTGGTTCTACCCCGCGCTCTCCTGTATTGGAAGCGGAAGCAGCGAGACTGTCCGGACTTGAGCGCGAATTCGTTGGACTGTTCTACTGCTGTTGCACACTATCCCTTGTCGATCCTGATGGGCCCGTCGGTTCCACCCATTGGCCTTAAGTCCTAGACCATAAGACGGATTGCCGCGGACCTTTGTCGCCGGCGAGGATCGGAAAGGTCGCCGTTGCCAAGTAGGTGCATGATGCAAAGCAAGAACGTTCACATAGTGCCCGTCGGGAACGCCTGGGCCGTCGAACTAGATGGGGGCACTGACCGAACAGTCTACCCGAGTCAGATGGCAGCCATAGCAGCTGGATGGGAGCGCGCCAAGCGCGGCCAGGTGGACCTGCTCTTCCATGATCGGGACGGCGAAATCTGGGCTCGTGACACCTTTGACAATGACTTGCCCGACGTCAAGCGACCGGCAATCGCGCGTCGAAAACCGCAACAGCTTACACCTGAGCGTGACGCCTCGGTTCCGCTATGCGGTGCGATGGCAAACAGGCAATAGGGAATTGTTCTCCAGTAGGGAAACAACCCCTAGCGTAATAGAACCTGCTGTCGCGGATGATTATCCTGAACTGAGCCGATTCTGCGACCGCTCGATGCATTGTCTGGCCCCGATCCAGCCCGGCCCGGGGGGCATCCGATCCGGTCCCCGGCCGTCGCTGCAGCCTGAATTGCCGTCACCAGCTCTGGTCGGAACGGGCGCCGAACGTGGTTCAGCGCCCGTATCGCTGGCTTGATGCTATTTGCGCAGATCGAACCGGTCGAGGTTCATCACCTTCGTCCATGCTGCGATGAAGTCGTTGACGAACTTCTCCTTGGCGTCCGCGCTTGCATAGACTTCGCACAGCGCCCGGAGCTGGGAGTTTGACCCGAACACCAGGTCGCACTCCCGCTTGCCGCTCTTGCGATCGACCCCTTCAAACACATCGCGCAAAGCCCGGGGGAGCCGAAGGAGTATCGCGTCGCGGAGAACCTTGCAGTCTGGCGACGCCAGCCTAAACTGGCACCAGTTCCACCCCTAGCCCGAGGTTTGAATCGGTGGCCAATCTAACCCATTGAAACGCCTGGAGATTTTCAAGCGACAGGGGCTGGCTACTGGGAACAGGCGGGGTCGATGCCGAGCAACGCAAAGGCTTTGCGCTGCAACGGCGTGGGACGGGTCGTGATGACGATCTTGGCCTGAGGATTGATCGAGGTGGAGGTGATGTTATAGGTCAGCGTGGCGAGGTCCTGCAGCAGCGTCTGCAGGCTGTGCACGGGCAGGTCGTCGTCGGTGCGGTGGCGCGCGGCTTTGGCGTTGGCCCCCTCCGAGCGCGGCGTCGGCATGACCACATTGGCACGCTGATCACGCAGCGTGGCCAGTTCCTCATCGTCATGGAGCAGTGGCTTGAGCGCTGCGCGCAGATGCCATTCGACGTAGTAGGCGAGCATGCATAGAAACACGTGCGCGCGCACGCGTGACTCGCTGAAGTGATAGATCGGACGTACCTGCAGATCGACCGTCTTCATCGAGCGGAAGGCCCGCTCGACTTGCGCCAGACTCTTGTAGGCCAGGACCGTCTGGGTGTCGGAGAGCCGTTCACTCGGCACGTTGGTCCGCAGGACGTAGAGCCCATCGAGCGCGGCCTCGGCATCGATCTGCTCTTGCTTGCGGGTGAAGGTAAAGCTCGTCTCGGTGATGTTCAGCTCGAAGTGCTTGGCCATCCGATAGCGCTCGATCACGCGCCCCACGCGCAAGCCAATTTTGTCCTGGCCGCGCAGGCGATTACGAGTGCGCTCGGTGGCCTGCGCGATCGCGGCCAGTTCCATTTCGGTGGCCGCCAGCAGCTCGGCGCGCTTTCTGGCGCGCTCCTCGGCCAACGCCGGGTTGCGGCAGACCAGCAGCCGCTCGTCCGGATAGCGCTCGCTGTTCACTGCGATGAGACCGCGCTCGTCGAACAGCGAGGGCTGCCAGGGACCGCGCTCCTCGATCAGCTCGGCAATCTGCGGCGAACGCAGCGCGGTGATCCAGCCCATGCCGGCCGGGCGCAGCACCTGCTCGATGCGCGCGGCGGTAATCATGCCGCGATCGCCCACCCACACCACCTGTGACAGGCCAAAGCGCTCCTTGAGCTTGCTGATCTGCGCCGCCAGCGTGGCCGGATCGGCGGTGTTGCCGGCAAACACCTCGACCGCCACCGGACAGCCATCGGCGGCGCACAGCAAGCCATACACGATCTGCGGCTCATCGCGTTTGCCGTCGCGCGAGTAACCGTAGCGGGCCAGCGCGCAGTGCCGGCCGGTGACCCAGGTTGAGGTGAGGTCATAGAGCACCAGCACGCCGTCGCTCAGATGCTGGCGGGCAAGGTGTACTCCGTCGGGCCGCTGTCCCGTCGGCGCCCTTTACGACGAATACCGGGGGCCGACGGTTGCCCTGCAGGGGCTGAAGGACCGGCGTGCGCTCGTTGGCGTAAGCTACGGGATCGGGCCCGCGAAGCTTTATGCGGGCTACCGCTGGTTCAACGGCAATATGCTCGGCATCCGCGACCGGCACACGCTCCAACTTGTACTGGGCGGGCCTACGCTATCAATTGACCTCGGCCTTGTCTCTCACCGGGGCGGCGTACTATACGGATGTGCGAGGTTCCGGAGCCGACCCGCTGATGTTCGTTGCGTCGACTGACTACGCCTTCTCCAAGCGAACCGACGTGTACTTCAATGTCGGCTATGTCCGCAACAAGGGCGGCTCGCAGCTTGGCTTGAACGGCTTCAATGCCAGCAGTGACGCCCCGGTCAATGTCGTCCCGGGCGACAATCAGGCGGGCGTTGTGCTGGGCGTTCGGCACAAGTTCTAAGCGGAAGCAGTTGAAAGGTCCTTTTACCGAAGGGCCAGTAGCCACGGCGTACCGCCGTGGCTATTTTTACATCTCGGTGGTCGCTCCATACTGGCCCCACGGCTGAAGAGACCGGCTAGAGGCGGCCCTCACCTCGATTGCGCGGAAACGTCAGGATGAAGCGCGTTTTGCCGCCCGACGACTCCGCCGAAATCTGACCGCCATGCGCGACCATGATGGCCTGGGTGATGGATAGTCCCAAGCCTACGCTATCGGAATCCGCCCGGGTCCGCGACTTGTCTGCGCGGAAGAAGCGATCGAAAATCGAGGGCAGCAGATCGGGACTGATCTCCTTGCCTTCATTCTCCACCACGATGGTGGCATGACCGGGCTGCTCCCGCGCCTCGACCACGATCTGCTTTCCTTCTGGTGTGTAGCGCAGCGCATTGGAGAGCAGGTTGCTGAGTGCCCGGCGCAGCATCAGGCGGTCGCCGGCGATCCGTGCCTGTCCCTGTAGCCGCAGATTCACGCCTTTGTCCTCAGCCAGCGCATCATAGAAGTCGAACAGCGCCTGCACTTCGTCGGCCACGTTGATGGCTTCCTCGTTGGGCAGCGTGATGCCATGCTCCATCTTTGCCAGGTACAGCATATCGGAGACCATCCGCCCAAGCCGCTGCAGCTCCTCCGCATTGGAGGCGAGAACGTCCCGATACTTTGCCGCGTCGCGCGGCTGCGACAGTACGACATGCGTCTGGGTCATCAGGTTGGTAATCGGGGTGCGCAACTCATGAGCCAGGTCGGAAGAGAATTCCGATAGCCGTCGAAAGTCATCCTGCAACCGCTCCAGCATCGCGTTCAGCGTTGCCGCCAGATCGGCCATCTCGACCGGCACGGCTTCCACCGGCATGCGCGCGTCCAGCTTGTTCGCGGTCACGCCCTTGGCGCGCGAGGCCATCATCCGTAACGGTGCGAGCCCGCGCCGCGCGGCCCACCAGCCGAACAGGCCGCTGGCTGCGACAGCCAGGGTCGTATAGAACGCCAGCGATTGGCGGAAAGCATGCATGAAGTGGGCATGAATTTCGGTATCCATGCCGACGACGATGTTCAAGGGCCCGGTTCTCGCGTCTGCCACTGTCGCCTGCGCACGCATGCCGCGGTATTCCTGCCCGTTTTGCTGCCAGACAAAGGTGTCATCCTGCGCGGACTGCCGCCAGATGGCCTCGAAGGCTGTCCCGAAATCGAAGCCCTTGGTAGCATAGACGCTGTGGCCTTGCGCGGTCTGCACCTGCACGACGAACCCAGAATGATGCTCGACCATTTCCTGGAGCCGGATCGGCAACCGGTCGATCGGGCTCTCCTCAGCGATCCTTTGGATCAGGCGAATGTTGTCACCCAACACGACATAATCTTCGTTGGCGAAGTGGCGATCCATCGCCAGCCAAATCAGCACGCCCAGACCGAGCATTACGACCGCAGACGAGAGCGAGAACAGGATGGTCAAGCGCATCGTCAATGACAGGCGATGCGTCATTCCTGTTCCTCCGGCGCTTCCAGGACGTAGCCCATGCCGCGAACGGTCTGGATCAGCTTTGTCTCGAAATCGTCATCGATCTTCGCCCGTAAGCGGCGAATGGCCACATCGATCACATTGCTGTCGCTGTCAAAGTTCATATCCCAGACCTGGGAGGCGATCAGCGAGCGCGGCAAGACCTCTCCGCGCCTACGGGCGAGCAGCTCGAGCAGCGCAAACTCCTTGCTTGTGAGCGCGATGCGGCGACCGGCGCGCGAAGCCCGACGCCGGCCCAGGTCCAACACCAGGTCACCCACCTGGATGCGGTCCATCGCCAGTTGTACGGTGCCGCGACGCAACAGCGTCCGGACCCTCGCCAAGAGCTCCGAGAAGGCAAACGGCTTCACCAGATAGTCGTCGGCGCCAAGCTCCAGTCCCCTGACCCGGTCGGCCACACTGTCACGGGCAGTTAGAAACAAGACCGGGACCGCGTTCTCCGCGGCCCGGATGGTCTGCAGAATGCGCCAGCCATCGAGATCCGGCAGCATGACGTCGAGGATAATCAGGTCGTATGCCTCGTTGAGCGCCAGGTGTTGTCCGTCAAGTCCGTTGGCGACCAGGTCGACAACGAATCCGGCCTCGGTCAGCCCCTGACGCAAATACTCACCTGTCTTGGATTCGTCCTCCACTACCAGCAGCTTCACGTTCGCGCCTCCCCTTTTTTTGAGATCGTGTGGCCAGCCCTTTTGGACTGGCCCTGTACGAGGTAGTCTACCCAGACGCTTCGCGAGTGACTTCTACCTTACCGGAATGTAATGTTCAGGTAAGTTGACCGTAGCCTCATTTTCGTTACTCTTTCCATGCCGCCTTCCGACGCGGCCATTCAAGCAAAAAAGGACTATTTCATGCGACGTGATCGACCGTCTGGCATTGTGCTGCCCAACCTTCCGCGCCGCCGGTTTGTGCAGGGTCTGGCTGCCGGGGGTGTGATGGCGGGGCTGTCCGGTCTTGGCGGCAGCGCGTGGGCTCAGGTGTCAGACCAACCCAATAATGCCTCATACGGCACAGCACCGGTGTTGCGCGGGACCGAATTCGACCTCGTGATCGGTGAGTCGGTCGTCAACTTCACCGGGGCGCCGAGGGTGGCGACCACTATCAATGGCATGTTGCCGGGGCCCACGCTGCGCTGGCGGCAGGGCGAGACGGTGACAATTCGGGTGACAAACCGGTTGCGTGAGCATACGTCGATTCACTGGCATGGGATCATTCTGCCGTTCCAGATGGACGGCGTGCCTGGCATCAGCTTCGCCGGCATCGCACCAGGCGAGACGTTCACCTACCGCTTCAAGGTCGACCAGACCGGCAGCTATTGGTATCACTCGCACTCGGGCTTCCAGGAAATGACCGGCGTGTATGGCGGCATTGTCATCGATCCGGCCTCCGGCGCAGATGGCGTCCAGGCCGATCGCGACTACACCGTGCTGCTCTCGGATTGGACCGATGAAGATCCGATGCGAGTGCTCTCGAAGTTGAAGGTCCAGAGCGACTACTACAACTATAACCAGCCCACGGTTATCGATTTCTTCCGCGACGTCTCGAACGAGGGGATGAAGAGCGCGCTCGCCAAGCGCAAGATGTGGAATGAGATGCGCATGAATCCGACAGATCTCGCGGACCTGTCCGGCGCCACCCTGACCTATCTGACCAATGGCGTCACCCCAGCCGGCAACTGGACCGGCGTGTTCAAGCCCGGTGAGAAGGTCCGTCTGCGGTTCATCAACGGTGCGGGCAACACGTTCTACGATGTGCGCATTCCCGGTCTGAAACTCAAGGTCATCCAGGTCGACGGGCAGAACATTGAACCGGTGTCGGTTGATGAGTTCCGATTCGGGCCGGGCGAGACCTGTGACGTAGTGATCGAGCCGCGCGACGACGCCTATACCATCTTCTCCCAGTCGATGGACCGCACGGGCTATGCCCGCGGCACGCTGGCGACGCGCGCGGGGCTGACTGCGCCGGTGCCGGCTGTCGACAAGCCGCAATGGCTCACCATGGCAGACATGATGGGCAGCATGGGCGGCATGGATCACGGTGAGATGGCCATGCAAGGCATGAACCACGCCGGAATGCAGGGGATGGACCATAGCTCCATGGGCATGCAAGGCATGGGTCACGGGGCAATGGCGATGGACCACAGCCAGCATGCCATGGGTGGCATGGGTGGCATGAGTGGCATGGAGGCTGACGCATCGCTGAAGGTGCCCAGCACCAAGGCGCGGCACGCGAAGACGGAATACAGCGCCAGCACCGATATGCGGGTGGACATGGCGCGAACCAACCTGGATGACCCCGGCATCGGCCTGCGCAACAACGGGCGTCGCGTGTTGACGCTGGCCGACCAGCATACCATTGGCGGTCCGTTGGACAAGCGCGGTCCGGGGCGCGAGGTGGAATTGCACCTGACCGGAAATATGGAGCGGTATTCGTGGTCATTTGACGGCGTGGAATTCGGGAAATCTACCCCGGTCTATTTCAAGTACGGCGAGCGACTGCGCGTCATCCTGCACAACGACACGATGATGACGCACCCAATGCATATGCACGGCATGTGGAGTGAACTCGAGTCGCCGGATGGCTCCTTCCAGGCTCGCCGACACACGATTGCCGTTCAGCCGGCGCAGCGCATCAGCTTCCTCGTCACTGCCGACGCATTGGGACGGTGGGCCTGGCATTGCCACCTGATGTTGCACATGGACGCGGGGATGTTCCGCGAAGTGGTGGTGGCCTGACCTCTTAACCGAATACGCACATGCATAAACAAACAAGAACAGTACTGGCCGCCTTGCTTGCGTCCGCGGGCATGAGCGCCGCCTGGGCGCAACACACCCACACACAAGATAGTCAGGCAGAATCCTCTTCGACCGGCGTCTCGGAAAAGGCCAAGCCTGCGCCGAAAGCAAAGTCGCAAGGCAAGACAGACGGCGCGCAAGGCATGGAGCGCAGCCAGATGCCGGGCATGGACCATAGCCAAATGCAAGGTATGGACACTATGCAAGGCATGGACCACAGCCAGATGCAGGGTATGGGCCAGGACTCGATGCAGGGCATGGACCACGGCCAGATGCAGGGTATGGGCCAAGGCTCGATGCAAGGCATGGACCATGGCGACATGCAGATGCAAGGCGGAAGCGCTCCTGCGGACGCGCGCGATCCGCACGGTTACTCGGGCGGATATCAACTCGGTGTAGGCAAGTATGCTGTCGGAACGGCCCGGTCGCTGCACATGGCAGACGAGCACCTGTTCGCCTCGGTGCTGGTTGACCGCCTGGAATGGGTCAAAGGTAACGAAAGCAATGCTGCCGCCTACGAGGCTCAAGCGTGGATCGGCAGCACCTATAACAAGCTTGTGATCAAGGCAGAGGGGGAAGCCGAGAAACGCAAGATCCACGAGGCCCGCACCGAGTTGCTGTGGGGCCATGCGATCGCTACTTATTGGGACACGCAACTGGGTATCCGCAATGATGCCGGTTATGGACGGCCGACACGCAACTGGCTGGCATTCGGTGTCCAGGGCCTGGCGCCGTACTGGTTCGAGGTCGACGCAACCGGCTATATCGGAACGGAAGGACGCACTGCGCTGCGCCTGTCTGCCGAGTATGAATTGCTGATTACCCAGCGCCTGATTCTGCAGCCAAGAATCGAGGCCAATCTTTACGGCAAGAACGACCCGGAGGTCGGCGTAGGCAACGGGCTTGCCAATGGTGCGGTCGGCCTGCGTCTGCGCTATGAGTTCAGCCGCCAGTTCGCCCCGTATATCGGCGTCGAACGGTATCAGACCTTTGGCAACACCGCCGACATGGTTCGCGCCTCAGGCGGCCGTAGTGGCGAAACTCGTTTCGTGGCGGGTGTTCGCATGTGGTTCTAACCACGCATTTCAACCCACGTTATATATTTGGAGTTCACCATGCAAGCGCCCCGCTTCACCATTCGTGCCACGTTGGCTGTGGCTGCCATGCTAGCTAGTTCCGTTGCCTTCGCCCATCCGAAGCTGGTGTCGTCCACGCCCGCCGATCAAGCCGAAGTCTCGGCGCCGCAAAAGATCGAACTGAAGTTCTCGGAGAACCTGGCGACCCAGTTCTCTGGCGCAAGCCTCGTCATGACCGGCATGCCCGGCATGGCCAACCATTCGCCGATGAAGGTCGCCGCCAAGGTCTCCGGTAGCGACGATCCCAAGACCATGGTCATTACCCCGGCCCAGACGCTGGCTCCGGGTAGCTACCGCGTGGATTGGCGTGCCGTGTCGTCTGACACGCATCCGATCAACGGCAATATCGCGTTCACCGTCAAGTAAGCGGCCAATGGACTTGGCAACTATTGCGGTGCGCTTTGCACTCTATTTCGACCTGACAACACTGTTCGGACTGCCGCTGTTTGGTCTGTACGCACTACGCCGTGATGAGATGTCGTCGCGGATCGGCGCGCGCTTTGTGGCGATTTGCGCGGCGGTCGCGGCCCTGGGGATCGCCCTGTCGCTGGCGAATATTGCCGTCATGGCCAAAGGCATGACCGGTGCGTCCACATACGCGGAGCTGCAAGGCCACGTCTTCGAAATGATTGTGACGGGCACCGACTTTGGCGCGGCGTGGGCCGTGCGGCTGGTTGCCCTGCTCCTCTGCGTGGCTATCGCATTGTTTGCCCGCCGGCAGCCGACGATGCAGTTCGGCGTGCTTGCGGTCGCGGGCGGCGTTGCGCTATCTACGCTCGCCTGGGGCGGCCACGGCGCAATGGATGACGGCGGCCGGCGCTATGTCCACCTTGCCTCCGATATTGCCCATTTGATGGCAGCGGGTGCCTGGGTGGGCGCCCTCCTGGCGTTCGTCTTGTTGTCCCGCCCATCCGCCACGCCCGGGAAAGTCGCCTTGTTAAGCCGTACGTCCAACGGCTTCGCCCAAGTCGGCACCATCGTCGTCGCGACTTTGACCATCACCGGTGCGGTGAACTACTGGTTGATCGTCGGGCCCGCCCTGCCGGATCTGTCGCTCACGTCTTACGGTGGCCTCCTGGTGTCCAAGCTGGCACTATTCGCCACGATGCTCGCCCTTGCAGCGGCCAATCGCTTTCACCTCAGTCCGCAGCTCGAGCGAGCCGTCCGAACCGGAGATCATGCCGTAGCCGTTCGTACGCTGCGACGCAGCCTGATGTTCGAGACCAGCGCCGCAACGCTCATCCTGGCGCTCGTCGCCTCACTCGGCATCCTGTCGCCGTCGGGCATGTAGCGTCGTCCTCACGAGCCGCGCGGCACTGCTGAGCACTCTTTCCTTCATCAACCGCCAAGGAGACGCCATGAAGACGATCAAGCAACTACTGCTGGCACTGGGCATGACACCGATGCTGGTCTTTGCAGCGGGCAGCATGGACAGTCACGCGAGCCACGGCACCTCCACAAAGTCGGCCGCGGGCCAGCCGGGCAATCCCGCCAAGGCATCGCGTACGGTCAATGTGGCGATGGCTGACACGATGCGCTACACGCCGGATTCGATTGCGGTCAAGCGCGGCGAAACGGTGCGCTTCGTCGTGCGCAATGTCGGCAAGGTCGAGCACGAAATGGTCATCGGCACTGCCGGTGAGTTGAAGGAGCACGCGCAGATGATGCGCAGCATGCCCGCCGAAAAGCATGCCGCCGGCCCGAATCAGGTCACGCTTGCGCCCGGCCAGCAAGGCGTGCTCGTCTGGAAGTTCGACGGGCCTGGGACGGTCGACTTCGCCTGCCTGGTACCGGGACATTTCGAAGCCGGCATGGTCGGAAAGGTCGTCGTCAAGTAAAGCCGAGCGTTTCGCCGCAGTGGGGCGTTCCGTCGTCCGCGATACCGCGCAAGGCGGCGGCTTCCACTGGGCGCGTGCTGTCGCGCGTTGCCGCCCCCTGCAAAAAGCAGAGGTGAATGCCTGCCCGAGACTACCGCCGGCTGGCATACTGATCGGTCGCTTCGCGCTGGGCCGCGGCCATTTTGGCCGGCCCGGTGCTCTTAATGTAGGCCAGCACAGCGATGATGTCGTCATCGGACATTGACTTGCCGAATGCCGGCATGTCGCTCACATAACCCTTGGGCGCGGTAATGCCGGGCACCAGCCCATGCTTGGTGATCGCAAACAGCACTGCGTCGGCATGGTGCCAGGTGTGCCCGGATGCATCGTGCGGTGGCGCTGGCATGCGGCCATTTGGAAGCCGCTCGCGCCAGCTCGGTTGCCCTTCGAGCTTTGTCCCATGGCATGACGCGCATGCCTGCGGGTACAGCTGCTTGCCGCGGGACACGTGCACCGGATCCGAAGCATCGATGCGCAGCTGCCGCGCTTCAGCGGGCCCTTTCTCGGCAACGGGCGCCTCCAGATAGCGCTTTGTCTGCAGTGCAATCGCCGTGGCCACCGCTGCGCCCAGCGCTAGCAAGCCGGCAACGCTCCAGCGCGTCTTATTCGACTCTTCCATTTCGCTTGCCAGGCAGCGCCCAGTGCGCTGCCAGCCCACGCACTAGTCTTTCGAGAACGGCTTGCCGCCAAAATCGACGGTAATCAGGTTTCCGTCCATCCGCCCCATGCCGGGCGAATTGGCGGGCATACCGGGCACAGCGGCACCTTTCAAGGACGGGTTCGCAGCGAGCTTTCGGATCGCAACAGCCGGCACGTGTCCCTCCACAACCTGTCCGCTGCCACCCATCACCGCGGTATGGCAGGAACTGAACTGCGCGGGCACACCAAGCCGCGTCTTCGCCGCCGCGACATCGGACGAATTGATCACCTTGGTCCGGATGCCGGCCTGGTTCACGTGCTTGACCCACTCTTCACAGCAACCACAGTTGGGGCCCTTGTAGACGGTGAGCGTGGGCGACGCCGCATACGCGCTCGCGCCAATCGCAAGGAACGCGACAGTGGTCAGGATATGCTTCATTGATACTCCTCAAAAAACATTGGCTTCGGATGGCACGGCGGGGCCCCCGCTGTACGGGGCCTTGTCTCACATGTCCGCCTGCCGGAGTCGCAGCGCGTTCGTAACCACAGACGCCGAACTGAGGCTCATCGCAAGCGCGGCAATCATAGGCGATAACAGCAACCCGGTGAATGGGTACAGTACCCCTGCCGCCAACGGTACGCCCAGAGCGTTATAGATAAACGCGAAGCCAAGATTCTGCTTCATGTTGCGGATGGTCGCCTCAGATAGCCCCCGCGCACGGGCAATGCCTCGCAGGTCTCCTTTGACCAGCGTCACCTGAGCACTATTCATCGCGACATCGGTGCCGGTACCCATGGCAATGCCCACGTCAGATTTGGCCAGCGCCGGGGCGTCATTGATGCCATCCCCTGCCATCGCGACCACGGCGCCGCCTTTCTGCAGCTGGCTGACGAGGTTGAGCTTGTCCGCCGGCTTCACCTCACCGTGAAACTCTGCAATGTCCAGCTTTGCTGCAACCGCTTTCGCCGTGGCAACACCATCGCCGGTTGCCATGACCACACGGATGCCTTCTGCCTTGAGGCTGGCCAGTGCCTCCGGCGTGGAGCCCTTGATCGGATCCGAGACGGCGAGCAGGCCCGCCAGGCGACCCTCGACCGCAAGATACATCACGCTCGCGCCTTGCGCGCGCAGTGCATCGGCCTGCGAGCGCAGTGCCTCGGTCGGAATGCTTTCCGTCTCCATCAGCGCCGTGTTGCCGATGGCGAGCTTCTTGCCACCCACGGCACCGCGCACGCCAATCCCGGTGCTGGATTCGAAGTCTTCTGGCTTCTCCAGCGTGAGGCCGCGCGCGCGAGCAGCTTCCACCAGCGCCGCCGCGAGCGGGTGCTCGCTGCCCTGGTCCAGGCTCGCCGCCAGCCGAAGGACCTCTTCGTCGGCATAGCCGTTTGTGCCGAGGGCTCGCTCGAAGGCCGGCCGGCCCTCGGTCAGCGTACCCGTCTTGTCGACAATGAGCGTGGTCACCTTTCGGAGGTTCTCGATGGCTGCCGCGTCGCGGAAAAGCACACCATTGGAGGCACCCTTGCCGCTTGCAACCATGATCGACATCGGCGTAGCCAGGCCCAGCGCGCAGGGACAGGCAATGATCAGCACCGCGACGGCATTGATCAGACCGAACACCCAGCTTGGCTGCGGCCCGAACAGACCCCAGGCAAAAAACGTCACGACGGCAATACCGATGACGCCCAGCACAAACACACCAGCGACCTTGTCGGCCATGCGTTGCATCGGGGCCTTCGATCGCTGCGCCTGCGCCACCATCTGCACAATCTGGGACAGCACCGTCTGCGAGCCGACCTTTTCCGAACGAATGACCAGACTGCCGGACGTATTCATCGTTGCGCCGATGACGTGGTCTCCCGCGCGCTTGGTGACCGGCATGGGTTCGCCGGTGATCATCGATTCGTCAACCGAGCTGCTCCCCTCAGTCACGATCCCGTCGACCGGCACCTTCTCGCCCGGCCTGACCCGCAACAGGTCGCCGACATGCACATGCGTGAGCGGCACATCCTCCTCCGCGCCGTCCGGTCCAATACGGCGAGCCGTCTTGGGTGCCAAGCCGAGCAACGATCTGATGGCGGCTGAGGTTTGCGAGCGCGCCTTGAGCTCAAGCAGTTGGCCGAGCAGCGTAAGCGAAATAATGACCGCTGCGGCCTCAAAGTACACGCCGATCCGGCCATTGGCCGAAAATGCCTGCGGGAAGGCGCCTGGCACCGCGGTAGCCACCACGCTGTACAAATACGCTGCGCCGGTCCCGAGTCCGATCAAGGTCCACATGTTGGGACTGCGATGGATAAATGACCGCACACAACGCTGGAAGATCGGCCAACCCGCCCACAGCACCACAGGCGTCGCCAGAGCAAGTTCAACCCAGCTCTGGGTGGATGCCTGCATCCAGCCCCATCGGTGCGCGAACATGGCGAGGATGAACACGACAACGGTCAACGGCAGGGTCCACCAGAAGCGGTGGCGAAAGTCCACCAACTCCGGATTTTCCGCTTCATCGAGGTCTGGCAGTAGCGGCTCCAGCGTCATCCCGCACTTGGGGCAGTTGCCCGGATGATCCTGGCGGATCTCCGGGTGCATCGGACAGGTGTAGATTGTCCCTGGCGCCGCCGGAGCCTCCTCAGGCATCCCCGGCGCGCCCGTGTACCTGGCCGGGTCGGCCTCGAACTTCTTCTGGCACGACGCGCTGCAAAAGTAGTACAGGATGCCAGCGTGTTCGGTATGGAAGCTCGAGTGGGCCGACACCGCCATCCCACAGACCGGATCTTTCAACGCACCGGCGCTTAGGGCGCTCTGGCCCTGCCCCTCATGGCCATGGTGAGGATGGTGGCCGTGGTGCTCGCCATGCGCCCGATGGCCAGTATTCGAGGGCACACCGTGGGCATGGCTGGCACCGTCACCCGGGCGCCCGGCGTCGTGTGGCTGGCGTTGGCTGCTGGTTTCATTCATCGAATGACTCCCTGTTAGTCGTTGTGCGCTATCCATCCACGGCCTCATTGGAACTTCCCGGTGAGGCACTGCGCCCGTGGCCACCATGGAACAGATGCATCAACGGGCACAGCAACACTAGCGCAAACGGCAGCCATGAAGCAACTTGGCCCTGCCGGATGGCTAGCGCAACGGCCCCCATCGCAATTGCCCCCCCCCAGCGCAGAAGCCAGGGAAACCGCAGGAATCGGCCGGCGTTCGTGCCGGCGGCCGGCGATTGCGGATGGCAGATCTTCATGACAGGCTCCTTACGCGTTCATGACGGCAGCTGACAGCGCGTGGCTCGTTCCGGTCAGCCCTGACGACTTCAAGATAGACCTTCCGACCATGGGAAGGTCAAGCCTGCCCGAGCCCAAAGATTGCCCAAGTTCAAAACGTGCCGGGGTGATACACTCCCCGCAAAAAAGAACACCATGATCGACACCACACGCATCCTCATCGAGCGCTGGAAGACCGACCAGAGCGGCACCTATCAAACTTGGTTTCTCTGGCCCGAGCGTCTCAAGAATTTCCGTTCCATCCGGCGCGGCATCGGGGCCGTCGTCGACGAGATCCAGGGAGGGACATTCGGCAATGCGTACCGTGGGTCGTCCCTGGAGACCGTAGTGTCCTCGATCGCTGAACAGCGTCAGATTTTCAAAGGCGCGGATCACGCCTTTCTGTGGAAGCCAAAGCTGCGCATCCCGGACATCTATGAGAACGCCGAGAACCAGCGCGCCTTTGCCCGGCTGTTGCACACCTGCAATTGCTGTGACACCGAGCTGGAAGTCCTTAACGCGATTCGCCAACTCAGCAGCCTCGGCATTAAAGGGCTGGGGCCGGCCGCTGCCAACCTGCTCTATTTTATTCATCCCACGCTGGTCGTGCCGTTCAATACGGCGATCGTCAACGGATATAACGCGCTGACGGGATCGTCGGTCAAGCTTGGCAAATGGGACCACTATCTGGCAATGCGCGAAGGGGTACTGGCACTGAATCAGCGCTATCGGGACCTGCTGTCCAACGATCTTGGCGCCATCGCGGGCCTGCTTTTTGACCTCGGCATGCAACGCTATCCGCTGCCACCGCGGCAAGCGCAGGCAGGCGATGTGGCCGCATGGCAGCAGGAACTGGCCAAGGTGCGCGAGCAGGCCGCCGCGCTTGCCAGGCAGATTCAACTGGGCCAAACCGAAGACGCCACCCATACCGAGGTGCAGGGATGGCTGCGCGATCTCGGCAAGTCGCTCGGCTTCGCAGTCTGGATTGCCACGAACGACAGAAGCCGCTTGTACAACGGGGAACCCCTGAGCAAGGGTTGTCTCGAAACTTTGCCGCCGGCGCTGCTTGTGGCGGGTGGCGATACCGTTCCTCTCATCGACACCGTCTGGCTGAACGCCACGACACTCGAGGTCGAGGCAGCTTTTGAAGTCGAACATACCACCTCGATCTATTCCGGGATCGTGCGCTTACTGGACCTGGCGCTGGGTTCCGACCAGTCCGCCCACAAGCACCTCTTTCTGGTCGCGCCGGATGATCGGGAAGGCGATGTGCGCGCGCAGTTAAGCCGGCCGGCCTTCAGCCGCGTGTCGGCGCTCAATATCCGATACGTCCCCTACTCCAGCCTGCGCGAGCATCGCGAAAGCATCGCGCGCTTTGGCAGCGGCCTGAAGCCGATCGAAGCCATCGCGAGACAGCTCTGAAATTGGCACTTTGAGGGAAGCGCCGGGAGATGCCACACGACGCCGTTACAGATGGCAACGGCGTGTGGGCCGGCGATGGACAAACATCATCGCGCCTAAGGCGCGATGATGAGCCGCTGGGCCTTGGTCAGAGCCAGACCCTGGGCATGCGCGTGAGCACCTAGGCGGGTATCGGGCTAATCCCCCGATACCCGCACCGCGGCAAGGTACCCGCCAGCCGGGCGACCCATCCGTCCCGGCGAGACGGTGCGGTGCCGAGGTCAGGCGCCGTCGCTGAAGGTGTCCCGCGGGCCTACGGCGTGGCTGCCATCCGTGAACGGATCACGGGTGCCCATGGCGTGGCTACCGTCGGTGAACGGATCACGCGTGCCCATGGCGTGGCTGCCATCGGTGAAAGGATCGCGCGTGCCCATCGCGTGCCCCCCAGCGGTAAAGGGATCACGCGGCGAATTCACGCCGGCTTGCGCGATGCCCGCGACGCTGCCAAGGGTTGCCAGGGTCAGTGCCACAAGGGCAGTCTTCTTCAACGTACGCATTATGTTTCTCCTTGCTTCGATAGTGGCTCGGTGAGCCTGCACTTACAGTGTAGAACCGTGTAGCCCACCAGGGCCTGACGACGAAATTACAAATCTGTCATGTCGGCACTCCTGACAGTCTGGGATCTTCAGCCGCCGGTATAGAGCTTGCTGCGCTCGATATAGACGCGTACGCCCCGGGCGTTGGGCAGCGCCGGGAACAGGACGCCAAGATCCACGGATGAGCCGTGAACGAATTCGGCGAATGTCCAGGTGGCTTCCTGCGCGCCACTGCGGAAGGTGACCGTGTCGCCCGAGGCCACATTGACAGACTTCAGGCCTGGGCCGAGCGTCACCGCACGCGAGGTCGTGTTCGCCGGCGCCAGGCTACCGAAGAGCGCCGCCTGCGGCCCCAACGGTGTGGCAGCCCCCGCTTCGGCCATCGCGCTGGGAGCCGCGCCGGGAACTGCGCGCGGCGCAGGCGTGCCGGCTTGTTCAGCGGCTTGCCGCTGCACGTGCTGCGCCCAGTTGTCCCCTGCATTGGTTCTGGTCTGGTCTGCGCTCCACGCTGGCGAACCCAACAGCACGGAAAGGGCCGACAACGCCAGTGCGGTAAAGGCGGTCTTCTTGGTATTCATGATGCTCTCCATTGACGTTTCGAGGCAGAACCTCTTAACTGCCATGGTAGGTAGCCACCGCTCACCGAGACGTTACCCGGCAATTACATCCATGTAAGCTCCCTCGCCTCGGTCCCACGCCTGGCGCAGAAATGGGTACGCCAACGTCAGCTTGGCGACCTAACCGGGCTTCAGAGACGCGAGACTCCCAGCCCGCCGCGCCGCGACGCGTTGCCGTTGCAGCGCTCGGCATACCGGAACAACGCCTCGCAATGCCGCGTCGGCTTCCGGCCGCAGACGTACTGATTTCAACGGCCGATGGCAGCCGGTGCGGTGCAGGTGCTTGTCCTCACGTGACGTACCGGTCAACGAGTGGCTGCCGTTCCTCATGATGTCCAACCCTTCTTCCTGGCCACCACCAGCAGCGAGCCGCCCGCTGCAAAGCGCAGGCCGGCTCGAATCAGGCTGTGCTCAATGGTGCAAACACCGCCTAGCACGCCGTTCAAGGCCGCCCCGATGCGAAAGCCGTCATCCATGGCGTCGCGAGGCGGCTTGGCGCGCTGCCGCAGCCGGGAGATGGCCATGGCAGGCAAAAGCAGCGTCATGAACGAGGTGACGTCGACAATCTCGAACCCGCCTGACTCGACCTTTGTCACCAGGTCCCGGCGCGTATAGCGCCGCTTGTGCTTGGCCACTTCGTCCATGTGGCTCCACAGCGAGGGATGTTGTGGCACCGTCAAGATAATGCCCCCATCTGCCCTGCACGCACGGTACATCTCTGCCAAGACCAGGGCGTCGTCCTCGACGTGTTCGATGACGTCAAACGCCCCCATGACGTCGAACGCGTCGGTGAAGGGAATCGCGCGGGCATCCATCTGCAAGAACTGGGCTTTGCATTTGCGCTGCCCCGTCATCAGTGCGTGCATCGATGCCTCGCCGCCCACCAGGCGTGCACGCGGAAAGCGCGCCTGGATCGCCCGCAGGTTCTCGGCGGTCCCGCACCCGACATCCATGAATGACCGCAGGTCAGGAAAGTAGCGCTGCAGCGCAGCCAGGATCAGTTGGCGACGATAGACAAACCAGAAGTGCTTCGCTTCGAGTCCCTCGTACTCAACAAAGAGCGGTTCGTGAAAACCATCATGGTCGACGATCATGGCTGGCGCCAGGCAAACCACGCCCGCGTGGACACGGGGTTGCCAACCGCAGGCGGTGCAGGCCCACACGTCTATCTTGAGCGGGGCCTTACATTGATTACAGATACGCATCGCTGTCTCCAATATTGTGCGAGCGCGACCGCAGGGCGAAATCAAACGCTGCACCATAATTGCCTGCCTTGCCATCGCGAGCGCGCGAGTGCAGGCAGGGTTCGCCCTCGGTCAACCGAAGGACGACATCTATGAACGGGGTGGAGATGGCCGGCGAACGGAACGGCGTCGGCGGCCTCAGAGATGCCGGGAAGGCGGGCGTAGCAACGTCTCAGGCGTCGTGCTGGAAAATGCCGTGTTCGGAGAGGTAAGCGGTATGCCGGTTGTTGGCAACGCTTGTGCCGACCAAAAGGCAGCGATGGCTAGCGGCGAAGCCGCCGTGCAGGAGGAACAGGCATGACAACCGCGCGCCTTGCCGCGTTCCTTGCTGGCCAGGCAGTGATGCGATGTGGTGTCGCCAAGTGCGTCGGTATTGTCGGCGCTCGCCTCCTCAGCGGCGTCGAGCACGGCGCCGGCGACCCGCCCCTGCTGCAGCTCGGCGCAGGAGAGCGTTGCCGCCGCGCCAACGTTCTGGATTGGCAATGCAAGCACAACTAACCAAAGCGATAGGTGGCGCAAAAGCCTTCTCATCCGGCGACAGCAGGCATCGATTGAATGCGGAGTTTATAGAAGCGGCCTGACGGCAAAATGACAGGGGCATGACAGACGCAGCGCCCATCGCACCACGGCGGCTCTGCCGCGGATCAGCCGGGGCATGGTGGGCCGCCGTTACCGAAGGGCATGACGGCGTCCCGGCGGGCATGCGAGCGAATTTCTGCAGCGGCGGAGTGCCTCGGATGAAAGGGGTCGCACCGTGCTGCCTGATTGGGCACCATCGCGCGCCGGCCTCCCATTGGGCTCGGCACGCCGATCCGCGGGAGAACGGCTGGCGCCGTCCTCAGTGACCGCGCGGACCGTAAGCGTATGGGTTGTGATGGCGCCGCTCATGCTCCCGTCGCCCATGATCCATGCCGTGGCGCGATTCACGATGGGGCTCGCGCACCGCGGCGCCATGGCCATACGAAGCGTGGGAGTCGTGCACCAGCGCCACGGCGGGCACGGCATGCACCTCGGTATGCGCAGCGCGTGGCGGGATGATCCCTCCTCGACCATGCCCATCATGCGGGTAGGCATGCGTCTGCGCATTGGCGTAACTGAATCCGATGAGTAGGACGGTGCCGACCAGGACCGGAAGCTTATTCATGTTTAACGCCTTGCGGGTAGAGGAAGACAGCATACGACTTCGGCATTGAAGGGAGTGTTCGTGCTATACAAATGTGAACGCTTGTAACGCTGCTATCCCGCCGGCAAGCAAAAGCCATCGAGAATTACCCCCGCGTAATGGTCGCGTAATAAGAGCCGGCGCCGTGCCGCAATTCCGCGCAAGGGAAATTCTTGGCGCGATCGCAACGAGAACCTAAATTCACGGTAACGACATCGCCGTTGGCGCACCCGCTTCGCTGGTTTGCCGGTCGTGCTGCCAGACGCCCGGTGCAGCGCGACGGCGTCCCGACGCCATGAGTGACGAAGGAGAATTTCATGCGTGTCTTATTGCTGATTACGATCATGCTGGGTGGGTGCGCGACGGTCGCCGAACGTACCGCGCAAGCCGAGCGTGACATGGAGGCATCGCTACAGATTCAGGGACCCGCTTGCGAAAAGCTCGGCTATCAAAAAGATTCGGATCCGTGGCGTGACTGCGTTTTACGCCTCAGCGCCAGAAGCGGGCCCTGTATGCATCGACGGCTCTGAATCCGATAGCACCGCGTACGGCGGCGCTCCACCGCTGGCTCGACTCCGCCGCCTGGCCCGATCCCCGCAGTAACGGGGTTGCGTACCGCAACTCGGGCTCATTCGCCGCATGCGCCCTCGAGCAAAAGCACTGCTTGACCTTACCCCCATGGGAAGGTCCATAGTGTAATTGAGGACGGCATGGCGGCGACAGCGCCATGGCCACACAGTGCATTAAGCGGGGCAAGCCATGAACACTGCGACGCAATTGCTATTTGATGACGTGTTCGCGGTATTCCGGCGGGCATGCGACCAGCAGCAGTACGGTGTGGCCGAGCACCTGCTAGCCGCCCTGGAGCGATTGGCCGGCGGGGACAATCGCTTGCTCGACGAGGTCTACCTGTCGTTCGCGTCGCCCGGTTCTGCGGGCCGGGCGACGCCGGAACCGCCGGTGGCTCGAGCATGATGAAGACCTATACTGAAGACAGATCCGCGACGGCGCTACCGCGCGTCGGCTCGGAGCGCCCAATGCGTAAGCATATGAAACAGTTTTGGCGTGTCGTCATGCTGCTGACCCTGGCGCTGGCTTTGCCCCTGCGGGCGCAAGCCGGGCCGTTGGACAGTTGCTGTGTCGCCGGCCTGGCTGACATGCCTGCTCATATGCCTGTGCAAGGGGCGCAGGCCAGTGTCGAGACCGCCAGCCCGCATGACTGCGTCAGTCACAGCTGTGCCGGCGACCGGCATGCCAGCGGCCCGTCTCGTATTCCCTGCACGTCCTCCGCTTGTGCGGTCTTCGCTGGCACGCCGTTAGCAACCGGGTCCACCACGGATGCATGGACCAGCGTTTTGGTCGCCCATCCGGAATTCGCGTATCTCTCCGTCGTTCCGGCTCGCCTCGAGCGCCCGCCGAAACGCGTCCGTCTGTAGCGCAATCCCGCCACACAGCGTTGCCGCAGCTGGCGCCTCCGCGCCACGCGTGCTCCTGTCTGACTTAGCCATTTGCAGTGTTGCCTGCCGCCCGCTCTTGGGGTTTAGGCGGTCCCTGCCTATACGGAACGAGGAATAATCATGAAATCCCTGCTTCACGCTCTTGTGGGCGCCGTCGCCCTGGCGCTCTCGCTATCGGCCGTCGCCGGACCTGATTGGTATGTGATCGAAAAGGCTCGTGCCGCCAAGCGAGCTGAGGCGCAACAACAGAAACAGCAGACGGAGGACCACGCGGCGATGATGCGCGACCATGCCGCCATGATGCAAAAGTGTCGCGAAATGATGGGTCAACCCAAGTAACCGAGCCCGCGCTCCGGTGCCTGCGTTCGCGTGGCTCGCCGGAGCGCTCCCCCGGATGGGCTACCCCGTCTGCATTAGATCTGGGGCAAACCGCACGATGTGCCGGAAGAGCCCAAACGCTGCTACCATTCGCCTCAAACCGAGTCTTCCACGTGCGTACCCGTTTTCGCCGGCTTTGGCTTGCCGCCTTCCTGTTGAGTACATTCCTGACAGTTCAGCTGGCAGCGGCCGCCTACGCCTGCGCGGGCAGCCGGTATTCGATGGAAGGGATGGCGGACATGGCCGGCATGACGGAGTCCTGTCCGGACATGACGCAGAAGGCCGAAGCGCCGGCTGCCCATAATGGCTTGTGCCTGGAGCACTGCCAGCTTGGCTCCAAGTCGGCCGACCACCCCAGCGCGCAGATTCCTGCGTTCCAGCCCGTGCTCGTCAATCTGGTTGAGCCGGCGTTGGTACCGGTAGTCGTCAGCCAGCGAGCGGCCTACGCCGACGCGGTGCCACGCGGGCCCCCTCGCCCCCTGCCCATCCTCCACTGCTGTTTCCGAAACTAGCCTCCGCAGCAACGCCTACTATCGTGCCCTGAACCATAGTCTTCAGGGTGGTCGTTGCTTTGCGGAGGCTTTATGCATTTGCGTTTTCCCTTTGCGTATGGGTGCCGGCTGACGCTCGCCCTTACGCTGTTCGCCGCTGCCCATCCCGGATGGGCGCAGCCCGCGGCCGCACTCTCCGTGCAGGAAGCCGTGGCGCTCGCGTCTTCCCGCTCGACGGATGCCGAAACATCGCGCTCAGCGGTCCAGTCCGCCATCGAGATGGCGGTGGCTGGCCGACAGTTGCCAGACCCGGTCCTGAAGGTCGGCGTCAATAACGTGCCGGCTGATGGCCGCGACGGGTTTTCCCTCGGCACAGACTCGATGACGATGCGCTCGATCAGCCTGATGCAGGAATTCACCCGATCGGCCAAGCGCGAGGCCCGCGCTCAGCGTTTCGAGGCTGAGGCCTCGTCGGCAGAGGCCCAGCGTACGGCGGCGCTGGCGACGGTGCAGCGTGGCGCCGCCACGGCCTGGCTGGACCGCTGGTACGCCGAACGTGCCTACAGCGTGCTCACCGAGCAGGCGCAGTCCATCAAGCTGATGGTGGAGGCGGCGCAGGCTGCCTATCGCGGCAACCGCGGCTCCCGTGCGGACATCCTGGCCGCCGAACTGGAACTCCGGCAACTGCAGGATCGCGAAGACGAGGCCCGCGCCGCACTGGGGTCAGCCCGAGCGATGCTGCGCCGCTGGGTGGGCGAGGCCGCAGAGCGTCCCCTGGCCGAACGCCCTGGCCTCGAGGCGCCGGCCTGGCTCAACACCCTGGACGCCGACGGCGTGGCGCAACTGCCGGACGTGGCGGCGGCCGAGGCACAGGTGGGCGTCGCCGAGGCGGAAAGCCGGGTCGCTCGGGAGAACAAGATCCCGGATGTGAGCGTGGAACTGATGTACAGCCAGCGCGGCCCCGCCTACTCCAACATGGTTTCGCTCAACGTCTCACTGCCGCTGCCCTGGGACCAGAAGCATCGCCAGGATCGGGAACTGGCCGCAAGGCTTGCGCAGGCCGACGCTGCGCGCGCGCAAGCCGAGGTCGTACGCCGCGGCTTGCTCGGGCAGTTGCGCGGCAAGCAGGCGGAGCTGGCGCTCAGCCAGGCGCGGCTCGAGCGCTATCGGAGCACCACCGTGCCGCTGGCCAAGGCACAGACCGAGGCAGCCCTGACCGCCTATCGAGCGGGCGCCGGCACCCTGACCGCTGTGGCCGATGCCAGCCGCAAGGCGCTCAATATTTCGCTTGAGCGCCTGAAGCTTGAGGCTGCCACCGCCCGACTCTGGGCGGACCTGACCTTCCTGATGCCGTTACCCACCGCAGTCCAGCCCACGTCACTGCAAGGAGCTCAACCATGAACAAGACCACGATTGCACGGACGGTGGCAGGCCTGATGGTGGTGGCAAGCGTTGGGGCTGCCTATTACCTCGGTCAACAACAAGGGCGCCAGCAGTCGCCCGCGTCGGCAACCGCGGGCGGCGGCGCCAGCGGTGCCGCCCTCAAGGCGGGCGACATTGACCCGAAAACTGGCAAGCGCCTCCTCTACTGGCACGACCCGATGGTGCCAGGACAGCGCTTTGACAAGCCGGGCAAGTCGCCGTACATGGACATGCCGTTGTCGCCGGTGTACGAAGAAGCCAGCGGCGGCGCGGCCGTCACCATCGACAGCCGCATGACACAGAACCTTGGCATCCGCACGGCCGAGGTGAAGACCGGCCGGCTGGAGGCCGCCTTGCAAGTACCGGGCAATGTCGCGATCAATGAACGCGGCATCGAAGTGCTGCAGGCCCGCACCAGCGGATTCGTAGAACACGCGTATGCCCGGACCACCCTCGATCCGGTCCGAAAAGGTCAAGCGCTGGCGCAAATCTATGCGCCGGAATGGGTCGCGGCGCAGGAAGAATACCTGGCGGTCAACCGGATGGATGGCAGCCTACAGCGCGAGCTGCGCGAGGCCGCCATTGCGCGCATGCGTCAGGCTGGCATGACCGAGAGCCATATCCGGCTGGTACAGTCCACCGGCAAACTGCAGCCGCGGCTGACGATCACCAGTTCGGTGGACGGCATCGTCACCGAAATCGGTGCGCGCGACGGCATGACGGTCTCACCGGGAACGACCCTCTTTCGCATCGCGAGCCTTGCGACCATATGGGTCATCGCCGAGGTGCCTGAGAGCCAGGCCGCCCCGTTGCGGCCCGGACAGACGGTGTCGGCCACCGCCGCAGCCTTGCCCGACGAGACGCTGTCGGGCAAGGTCGATGCCATCCTGCCGGATATCAGCGCCGGTACCCGCACGGTCAAGGTGCGCATCGAATTGCCGAACAAGGCACGCCAGCTGTTGCCCGGCATGTTTGTCTCGGTGCGCTTTGACGCCGCCCCCGGACCGGATCGCCTGCTGGTACCAACCGAGGCGCTGATCCGTACCGGCACGCGCACGGTCGCCATGGTGGCATCCGGCCAAGGCGGATTCAGCCCCGTGGAGGTCAAGACCGGCGCGGCTGCGGGCGGCCAAACCGAAATCATTGAGGGTCTCAAAGCGGGCCAGAAGGTGGTCGTTTCCGGACAGTTCCTGATCGACTCGGAGGCGAGTCTGCGCGGCACTGCACAGCGCATGACCGCGCCCACGGCCGCGTCGGCAGCCGGCGCGTCGGCCCCTGGTGCCGCAGCAGCGCCCGGGCCAGAACATCAAGGCGTCGGCCGGATCGAGGCCGTCACCGAGCAGAGCATGACGATCTCCCACGGGCCCATTCCGTCAGCGCAGTGGGGCGCCATGACGATGGAGTTTGGCGCGCCGCCAGCCGGCATGCCCAAGGGATTCAAGCCGGGGGATCAGGTCCGGTTCCGCTTCCGACTGGACAAGGACGGCGTGGCGACCCTGTCCGCGGTCGAGTCGGCTGCCGCCGTTGCGGGAGCGAAGCCATGATTGCCCGACTCATCCTCGCCTCCATCCGCAATCGCTTCCTGGTGCTGCTCGCCACCGTCATGGTGACCGCGTGGGGACTTTGGGCGGTACAGAGTACGCCGCTCGACGCCTTGCCAGACCTGTCCGACGTGCAAGTGATCATCCGCACGCCCTTCCCTGGGCAGGCGCCGCAGATCGTGGAAAACCAGGTCACCTATCCGCTCACCACGACCATGCTGTCGGTGCCCGGGGCCAAGACCGTGCGCGGCTACTCGTTCTTCGGTGACTCCTATGTCTATGTGCTGTTCGAAGACGGCACCGACCTGTACTGGGCGCGCTCACGCGTGCTCGAGTACCTGAACCAGGTGCAATCGCGGCTGCCCGCGGCAGCCAAGCCCGCGCTCGGACCCGATGCGACCGGCGTCGGCTGGATCTATGAGTATGCCTTGGTCGACAAGACCGGCCAGCATGACCTCAGCCAGTTACGGGCGCTACAGGACTGGTTCCTGCGCTTCGAGCTCAAATCGCTGCCCAACGTCGCCGAAGTGGCCTCGCTCGGCGGCATGGTCAAGCAATACCAGATCGTGCTGATGCCGGATCGGCTGCGCGCCTATAACCTGTCGCAAGCCAAGGTGCTGGCAGCGCTCAAGGGCGCCAACCAGGAAACCGGCGGCTCGGTGCTGGAGTTGGGTGAAGCCGAGTACATGGTCCGGGCGACCGGCTATCTGAAAACGCTGGACGACTTTCGCCAGATTCCGCTGGTGACGAGCGACGCTGGCATCCCGGTATGGCTGGGCGACGTTGCCACCGTGCAACTCGGCCCCGAGATGCGGCGTGGCATTGCCGAACTGAATGGCCAGGGCGAAGTGGCCGGCGGCGTCATCGTGCTGCGCTCAGGCAAGAATGCCCTGGAGACCATTGAAGCGGTCAAGGCCAAGCTCGCCACCTTACAGAAGAGCCTGCCCAAGGGCGTCGAGATCGTTACGACGTACGACCGCTCGGCACTGATCAAGCGGGCGGTGGCCAATCTCACCACCAAGCTGATCGAGGAATTTGCGGTCGTGGCGCTGGTCTGCCTGGTGTTTCTGTTTCACCTGCGCTCGGCGCTGGTGGCCATCGTCTCGCTGCCGCTGGGCGTGCTGGCCGCCTTCCTGGTGATGCGCTACCAGGGGGTGAATGCCAACATCATGTCGCTGGGTGGCATTGCCATCGCCATCGGCGCGATGGTCGATGCCGCGGTGGTCATGATCGAGAACGCGCACAAGCATCTCGAGCACTGGCATGCCGACAATCCGCAGCGCGAACTCCGCGCCCATGAACACTGGCGCGTCATCGGCAAATCTGCCGCCGAGGTTGGGCCTGCCCTATTCTTCTCGCTGCTGATCATCACGCTGTCGTTTATTCCGGTGTTCACACTGGAGGCGCAGGAGGGCCGGCTCTTCTCGCCGCTCGCCTTTACCAAGACCTATTCCATGGCGGCCGCAGCGGGATTGTCCGTCACCCTGGTACCGGTGCTGATGGGTTACATGATCCGCGGCAAGATCCCGTCGGAGCAGGCCAATCCGCTCAATCGCTGGCTGATTCGCGGCTACCAGCCGCTGCTCGGCAAGGTCCTTGCATATCCGAAGACCACCCTGGCGATCGCCGCCGTGCTGCTCATCGCCACCGCGTGGCCCATTATGCGCATTGGCGGCGAATTCATGCCGCCCCTGGATGAGGGCGATCTGCTCTACATGCCCTCGGCGTTGCCAGGCCTCTCCGCAGGCAAGGCCTCCCAGCTCCTGCAGCAGACCGATCGGCTCATCAAGACCGTGCCGGAGGTGGCGACCGTGTACGGCAAGGCGGGCCGCGCCGATACCGCCACCGATCCGGCGCCGATCGAGATGTTCGAGACCACCATCCAGTTCAAGCCCAAGGACCAATGGCGTGCCGGCATGACCACCGACAAGCTGGTCGAGGAACTGGATCGGGTCGTCAGGGTGCCAGGGCTGTCCAACATCTGGGTGCCGCCGATCCGCAACCGCATCGACATGCTCGCCACCGGCATCAAAAGCCCGGTGGGGATCAAGGTCGCCGGTACCGACCTGAAGGAAATCGATCGCCTGGCCACGCGCATCGAGGAGGCCGTCAAGACGGTTCCGGGGGTCACTTCCGCGCTGGCCGAACGGCTCACGGGCGGCCGGTACATTGACGTCGATATCGATCGGGGCGCTGCGGGTCGGTACGGCCTGAACATTGAAGACGTTCAGGCGATCGTCTCATCGGCCATCGGTGGCGAAAACGTCGGCGAAGTGGTCGACGGGCTCGCGCGCTTTCCCATCAATGTCCGGTATCCGCGTGACTATCGGGACTCCATCGAGCAACTGCGCAGCCTGCCCATCGTGACCGACAAGGGGCTGCAAATCACGCTGGCCGACGTTGCGCGCATCCAGGTCGTGCAAGGGCCGCCCATGCTGCGCAGTGAAAACGCGCGACTCTCCGGGTGGATCTACGTCGACATTCGCGGCAGGGACCTGCGCTCTGCCGTGCAGGACATGCAGGCGGCGGTCGCCAAAGCCGTCCCGATGCCAGCCGGATACTCCCTGAGTTGGTCGGGGCAGTTCGAGTATCTCGAGCGCGCCACCGCGAAGCTGAAGGTGGTGGTCCCGTTCACGCTGCTGATCATCTTCGTCCTGCTCTATCTGGTATTCGGCCGTCTGGATGAGGCACTGCTCATCATGGGCACCCTGCCGCTGGCCTTGATCGGCGGCTTCTGGTTACTCTATCTGCTGGGGTACAACCTATCGGTCGCGGGGATTGTCGGCTTCATCGCACTCGCCGGGGTCGCTGCGGAATTCGGCGTCATCATGCTGCTCTACCTGAAACACGCTTGGCAAGCACGGCTCGAGGATGGGCAAAGCAATCTCGCGGCCCTGCTCGATGCCATCGAGGAAGGCGCCGTGCTGCGTGTGCGCCCAAAGGCGATGACCGTCGCTGTGATTCTGGCCGGCCTGCTGCCGATCATGTGGTCGCACGGCACCGGCTCAGAAGTGATGCAGCGCATCGCTGCGCCAATGGTCGGCGGCATGGTGACGGCGCCGCTGCTGTCCATGTTTGTGGTCCCGGCGGTGTATCTGCTGCTACGCCGCCGTCAGATCAAGCAAACTTCCCTTTCCCCCAACCTCACACCTCAGGAGGAATCGCAATGAAACACCTCAAGACCCTCGCCGCCGCCCTGGCCATCATTGCCGCACCGGCTGTGTTCGCCGTGGGTTCGATGGACGGCATGGACATGAAGGCACCCGCTGCACCCGCTGCCTCACAACAAGCGGCTCGGCCGGTGTCCGCAGAAATCAAGAAGATCGATGCGCAGACCGGCAAGGTTACGCTCAAGCACGGCCCGATTGAGAACTTGGGTATGCCCGGCATGACCATGGCGTTTCCGGTCAAGGATCGCGCCTCGCTTAGCAAGTTCAAGGAAGGCGATGCCGTGTCGGTGACCTTCGACAAGGTGGATGGCGCGCCGACGGTCGTTGACATGCAGCGCAAATAATCCGCGCCATGCGCGTACGGCTTGCTGCCAACGGCCGTGCGCGTTCTGACCCGCCGGCAGGGCCTAGCAACGTCAAGCCGGTAGGCATTGGCGCCTTTGCGCAACGATCCTGGCTAGCCAAATCCGAATCGAAATCAGACCGTGCGCCACAACCCTTTTGATCTGCCCCACGATGTCCTCGTCGTCGTCCTGAGCTCACTGGCAATCATCCTTGGTATGCTCGGACTGTTTGCTTGGTATCTGCGACGACAGCACGGCTCTCGCCGGCGAACCCCCAACCAGCATGGCACGGTCTCGCGCAAGCGCACCAGGAGGTCGACGAGACGGCGTAAATAGCGGTCGGAAAGGGGGCGTCCACGGGTTACCTGCTTGCCGCTACGGCGCGCACGGGTGGGGGCTTGGCTTCCATTGAATCATCATGGTATGGGCGACGTCGGTGCCCAGGCCGCCGCTACTTTGCTTGCATCCGGGCTAGCAACAGCTCAGGCCACCCATCATGCGCTGATGCATCAAAAGCATGCCTACCACACCAAGGATGGCAAGCACGCCGATGGCAGCGCACACAATCAAGATGACTTTCCAAATTGACGATTTGTTCACGCTTTGTCTCTCATAATGCCAGCTGATGCCGGCAAAGTGTTTCCCTTTCTCGTCATCCGGCACAACAGGATAGCTGGCTCACGTCTTTACTGAACGTCTGCGCCGCGAGCTTCAGGCCCTCGACCATTGTCAGGTACGGAAACAACTGGTCTGCCAGCTCCTGCACGGTCATCCGCGCCCGGATCGCCAATGCTGCCGTCTGGATCAGTTCGCCTGCTTCCGGCGCCACCGCCTGCACGCCGATCAAGCGGTCCGATCCTGCCTCGGCGACCAGCTTGATGAAGCCGCGCGTGTCGAAATTGGCGAGCGCGCGCGGCACGTTGTCGAGCGTCAGCAGCCGGCTATCGGTCTCCATGCCGTCGTGGTGGGCTTCCGCCTCGCTGTAGCCCACGGTGGCGACCTGCGGGTCGGTGAACACGACCGCCGGCAATGCGCTCAAATCGAACGCGGCATCGCCTCCGGTCATATTGATCGCCGCGCGGGTGCCGGCCGACGCCGCCACGTAGACGAACTGCGGCTGGTTGGTGCAGTCGCCGGCGGCGTAGATATGCGGCGCCGTGGTGCGCATGCCATTGTCGATGACGATGGCGCCCTGCGCGGTGACCCTCACACCCGCCGCCTCCAGTGCCAGCTCACGCGTGTTGGGCGCGCGGCCCGTGGCGACCAGCAACTGGTCGGCGCGGATCTCGCCGTGTCCGGTAGTGAGCACGAATTCGCTGTCGGCGTAGGCCACCTGGCTGGCCTGCGTGTGTTCCCGCACTGTGATGCCCTCGGCGCGGAAGGCGGCCGTGACGGCCTCACCGATCGCCGGGTCCTCGCGGAAGAACAGCGTGCTGCGCGCCAGGATCGTGACCTGGCTGCCGAGCCGAGCGAAGGCCTGCGCCAACTCCACAGCCACCACCGACGAGCCGATCACGGCCAGCCGCTTCGGCAGGGTGTCGCTGGCCAGCGCCTCGTTCGAGGTCCAGTACGGGGTGTCCTTCAGACCGGGGATCGGCGGCACCGCCGGACTGGCGCCAGTGGCGATCAGGCAGCGGTCAAACGCCACCTCGCGCTCCCCGCCTTCGACCACGCGCACGCTCAGGGTGTGCCCGTTCTGGAAGCGGGCCTCGCCGCGCAGCACCGTGATGGCAGGCGTGCCTGCCAGGATGCCCTCATACTTGGCGTGGCGCAGCTCATCGACACGCCCCCGCTGCTGGCCGAGCAGGCGCTCGCGCAGGATCGCCGGTGGCGTGGCCTGGATGCCCCCGTCGAACGGGCTTTCGCGACGCAGATGAGCGATGTGGGCCGCGCGGATCATGATCTTGGACGGCACGCAGCCGACATTGACGCAGGTGCCGCCGATGGTGCCGCGCTCGATCAGCGTCACCCGCGCGCCTCGCTCGACGGCCTTGAGCGCCGCCGCCATCGCGGCGCTGCCGCTACCAATGACGGCAATGCGCAGGGCGCTGGCTTGGTCCCCGCCCTTGTCGCCGCCGCCCAGCCAGCCTAGGGCCTTGTCGAGCGGGCTGCCGCGATTTTCCGCCGGCGGGGCCTCGGCGAGCATGGCCCGGTAGCCGAGTCCGGCCACGGCCGCGGTCAGCGCATCCGGCCACGTGTCGGGCTCGGCAGCGATCCGCGCCGTCCCCTTCGGGTAGGACACGACCGCCGACCGCACGCCCGGCACCTTCTCCAAGGCATCCTTGACGTAGACGGCGCACGCGTCGCAGGTCATGCCAGTGATCTTCAGGTGGGTCATGCCACAGTTCCTTCTATCATGGCCAACGCGCGTCAGCCGCGTTTGGCCAGCAGTTCACAGGCGTCCGGTGCGCCGCAGCGCTTCGCCGGCGAGACGAAGTCCCAGATCGATACCCCGACCATGAAGGCCAGGCCGACATAGAGCAGCGCTTCGCTGCACCAGCCAACCATCAAATACACCGCGGCCAGCACAAGGAGCGGGCCGATCACGCCGAGCGCGGTCCGTTGCCACTGCCGATGGTTAAGCCATCCGATCCCATTGGCGAGCAGCGCGATGCCAGCGAACGCCGGCAGCAGGATACGAATGAACAGTCCCTCGTACTGACGCAAGAAGCCCAGGCTAATGGCCGCGCCCAAGCTGGCGATAGCGGGAAAACAACTCGCACAACCCATCGCCGAGACGACGCTGCCGAGGGCACCGGCCTTGTTGACCATGCGCATGATCAGTCCCATGGCGTCGCTCCCTCGCTCCCGTGGCTTACTGCTTGACGCTGGACAGATAGCCCGCGTTCTCGGTCGCCTTGGTCAGTTTCTGCACGCTGGTCTTGGCATCATCGAAGGTGACGACGGCCTCGCGCTTCTCGAAACTCACGCTGGTCTTACTTACGCCGTCGACCTTGGAGAGCGCTTTCTTGACCGTGATCGGGCAGGTCTCGCAGGTCATGCCCGGCACGGACAATGTGACGGTTTGCATCGCGGCCCATGCGGGAGCGACGGCGGCGGCGAGAGCGAGGGCGGCAAACAGCTTTCTCATGGCGAACTCCTGATCAGTAGAACCATGGCGTGACGTAGGGAAATCCGAGCGCGACCAGAACCAGCAGGGCGACGAGCCAGTACATGAGCTTGTAGGTGGCGTGTACCTGCGGGATGGCGCAGGCCTCCCCCGGGTTGCAGACTTGCGGCGGACGGAAAATGCGCCGCCAGGCGACGAACAGCGCCAGCACTGCGGTGCCGAGGAACAGCGGCCGGTATGGCTCCAGCGCCGTTAAGTTACCGATCCAGGCCCCGCTGAAACCAAGCGCGATCAGGACCAGCGGCCCCAGGCAGCAGGTGGAGGCGAGGATGGCGGCGAGCCCGCCGGCGAAGAGCGCACGGCGCCCGGCTTGCGGTTGCGGCATGCGTTTGTCCTTTCGAAGTAGGAAAGGGATAGCGTAACCTTACTTCCGTACTAATGTACGGAGCAAAGCGATATGTGGAGCGAATTGGAGAACCTGACCATCGGCGCCTTCGCCAAGGCGGCTGGTGTCAACGTGGAGACCATCCGGTTCTACCAGCGCAAGGGGCTGCTGCCAGAGCCAGACAAGCCCGCCGGCGGGATTCGTCGCTATGGCGAAACGGCTGTGGTCCGGGTGCGCTTCATGAAATCGGCCCAGCGGCTGGGATTCAGTCTGGAAGAAATCGGCGAACTGCTTCGCCTGGAGGACGGCACTCATTGCGCGGAAGCCAGCAGCCTGGCCGAGCGCAAGCTCAACGACGTGCGCGCAAAGCTTGCCGACCTGAGACGCATGGAGGCCGTGCTGTCTGAGCTGGTGTGCGCCTGCCATGCCCGCCAGGGCAACGTATCCTGCCCGCTGATCGCATCGCTGCTAGCGGGAAAAGTTCGCCAAAGGGCGTAGTGGATGCGGCTACGCTGCTCCAGCTCGTTCCGGCTTCTGCTTCTGCCGCTTCGTCGCAGCCGGCCTCACATGTGCCGTCTCGACGGGCAAGCGACCTGGCCGAGTCAGACATCGTCGCGGGGGCGCAGCGGCTCTAGTGGGCGCAGCGCATGCACGGCGCGCTTGAGCAGCACGATCCAGTCGTCCAGTTCTTCTATGATGGCCTCGGCTTGGTCCACGAGGGTCGGACCAGTGGTTGGATACGACAATGCGGCGCCGTTGATCAGAGTATGTGCCATGCCGTGCAAGCACAGCAGATCGTCGCGCAGCCCGGCTGGCTCACAGCAACGCGCGCGGATCGCATCGAGTTGGTCCACCACGCGCAGGATGGTGGTCGTGTCGAACGTGTCCCGAAGCGCTTGCAACGCCTCGGCGTCGACCCTGCCGTAAGGGGTATCGGTGTCAGGCATGACGCGGTTTGCGGACGGAATGGGCGGGGCCGGCAAAGAGGCTGTCGCGAATCCAGGCTTCCGGCAACCGCTCCAAATTGAGTTTATAGTCGCCGAAGCGCTTGATGTTGCTGGTGAGGTAGGGACTCAGGAAGCCGATGTCGGCCACGTCGACCTTGATCCCTTCCTTCACCATCGCGCGCAGGGCCTGCATCATGTCCGCCGTGTTCTGAAGAATCACGGCCGAGGCGATCAGGTCGTTGTAGCGCAGGCGCTTCTGCTGTTCGTCGGGGTCGTTTTCGGCCAGCACGTCACCGCCGAATGAGAACCATTTGGCAAAGCCATTGTAGGACTCGATCTTGTTGGTGGTCGCGGTGATCTCCTGGCGCAACTCGCGGCTGCCGATCCATTCGAGCAGGAACGCTGTGCGCACGACCTTGCCGAGTTCCTGCGCCGCCAGAAACAGGCGGTTGCGGCGGCTTTCCGAGCCGAACCGGCGCAGCAGGAGCGGCGAGGAGATTGTTCCGGCCTGAATCGATAGCGCTACCTGCATCAGGTCCTGCCAGTGGAAGGCGATCAGCTCCCAGTCCACGATGTCCGAGAACAGCCGGTCGATGTGCTTGTATTTGGTGTTGGCATCGGCTCGGTAAAGCTTCAGATCCTGCCAGTTGCGGATGCGCGGCATCAGGTTGATGCCCAGCAGATGCGTGAAGGCGAACACCGCGGCCGACTGGCCCTGGGTGTCGGCGTGCACGGTATCGGCCTCGACACTCAAGCCGGCCTTGAGCAGACCCTCGATCACGTAGATGGCTTCCCACACGCCGGGCGGAATGAAATGCCGGAACACCGCGATGTAGTTGTCGGCCACGTGCCGGTAGGCCACCGCGCCCATCTTGCGGTAGCGGAAGTGGTAGCCGGCCAGCAGGTTGTTGTCGTAGAAGTCGTACTGAGTGCCGTCAGCCGCGACGGTCTTGCCATCCCCCCAGTGCTTGGGCAGGTCGAGCCGCAGATACAGTTCGATCAATTCCCGCTGCGCGGTTTCGAGACGCTCCAGGCTCAGATGCCGGCGGTTGACGAACGACATCATGTGCGGCGTGACCCGATCCCCCATATGGCGGGCGGCCTGGGTGGGCCCCAGGTTGCAGCCCATGGCGAAGATAGTCAGCAGGTAGCGCTCGGCGGCATTGCGGATCTTGGGGTCGCTGCCGGAGAGCGGGCCGAAGTGCCGCGTGAAGTGGGTCCAGTGCTCGATGTTGGCCAGCACGTCCAGCAGATTGCGCGTGGGCATGCGCCGGATCAGCGCCTGTTGCAGGGCCACCGCGCTGGCCGGGATCTCCCTGGCGATCGTCCGCTTGAGCACGGGTTCGCCGTCCTGGCCGATGGTGACGTGCTGGCGCTTGTCGGGAAAACTGGCATCCAGCGTACGCGCCGTGTCGGTCAGCCACTGGCGTAGATGCGCCACGAAGTCCTGCGCGTTGGCCGGCATGTCCAGCTTGGCGCAGTATTCGGGCAGGCGCCGTTCGCATTCCCGCCAGGGCAGTAGGTGCGCACGGTAATCGGCAAAGGCATCCGACCCCACCACGCACAGGTCGCCGGAGCGTAGCTCGTTGACCATATGCGAGAGCACGCAGAGTTCCAGGTAGCGCCGATTGGTGGGGGCGCCCTGGTCGTGGGGGCGGCGCACCAGCTTTCGCCAGCGTTCCGAGGCGAAGCTCACATCGACGTCGGCGGCAATCCATTCGCGATGCAGGGATTCGTTGTCCAGCACCACCGCAAGTGCCGCCAGCAGCGTGCGCGACTGGCTGGTCGACTCCCATTCAAGCACCTGCGCCAGGCGCAGCATCACGGAGCGGTGCGCGCGGAAATGCCGCCATAGCAGCGGCAGGTAGTTGTTGCCGCTGAAGGCCCGCACCTCGGCGCAGCTCTCGCGCAGCGGCTCCAGATCGCCGGACGGCGCGAGGAAGCGGCGCACCTGCCGGCCGATCAGCGCGTCGTCCTGGCCATCGGCGACGATATCGACCACGCCGTCGAGCAAGGTGACCAGCTTCTCCATCTGCGCGCGCTGACGGGACTGGATGCGCTCCATCTCATCGCGCGCCCGCTTGTGGATGGTGCCCATGCGACGGATGAACATCTCCGCGAGATCGTCGCGGGTGCGCACGCGCATATGGTTAAGCAAGGCGACGATCAGCGTGTAGCGCTTCTCAGGCAGGATCTCCCGTAGATTGGCCGCGTCCAGGCTCATGGCCTGGCTGGCCAGCGAGCGCAGCTTCGAGGCGGGCACGCCTGCGATTGCGCGAGAGAAATCGCCAAGACCGTCGAGTAAGGTCAGGTGTTCTATGAGTAGGCTGAGATGCTTGCGTGATGGACGGCGCGCGTGGCGCTTGATGTTGTTGTAGGCGGTCAGGCGGTTGGTGAATTCCCGGGTGAGAAGCCGGTCCAGCCGCTGCCGTTCCTCATCCGACAAGCGCCTTGCGACGCGTCGAAACAGCGCGGTCTGCGTGCGGGTGTGAATCTGCTCGGCGATGTTGTCTAGGGTGGAGAACGCTGGCAGCTCGACCTGGCGCAGGATCAGCGCATCGATGGTGGCATTGATGATGTCCACTTGCTGGTCCATCGTTTCCGCGGCTTCGCGCGCGGCGCGGATCGTGACCTCGTTGGCATCCGTGCCAATATAGGGCTGGACGCCGAGAAATTCGCGTACCGCCGTGTAATGCCGGTACAGCGTGGGGGACAGCTTGCGGTCATAGCCAAATGCGGCATCTAGCGCCAGACCAGCGCTGGCGCGCACATGGTCGATCACGACGACGGGAATGCTGTCCAGGTTGGGGAAGTAATGCAGTTGCTGGAAGACCTTCAGCAGCACCAGCAAGCCAAGTCGCGGACCTTGTCCACGGGTTGAGCGGGTGGCCCACTCCAGTTCCTCGGCATCCGGCGTGTAACACGCCTGTAACTCCTTGGTGGAGAAAACCTTCGGGAAACTCGGGTAGGCGGTACGCTCGACGGTGGCCATACAGGATCTCGGCAATCTCTGAAGGGCCAGCCAGTCTAGCCGAGGACGATGGCAAAGTTCCAGACCAGAGTTATAACTAACCGAAATGTTTTTGCTTATCTATATAACCCCAGGGCTTATGATCGCCGATTGGCCGCATCTTGGCATGATCCCGACATCGGGTTCGACGCCCGCGTCCTGCAGGGCGCGGATCGCCTGGCGCATCAGCGCGGGGCGTGTGTGCCGGTCATAGGCATCCTTGTCCATCCCGGCCTGCCACATCTGCGCTTCGGTGGCCGGCACCAGCAACTCGAACATGAAGCGCTGCCCGGCGTGCCGGCAGTAGTCCGCGAGCCGCCTCAGGCGCGCCGTCTGCCGGAGGTTGAGCGCGGCGTCGTCGGCGGGGTTGTAGCGCACCAGGACCTTGGCGAAGGTCGGCCTGAACGCTTCGATATGCTCCGCGAACGCTTCGCCGTACTCGAACTCGAATTCGCCCGGGCTGCTCTTTTCGACCGAGAGCGCGGTCACGTAGCCGTTTTTCCTGGCGTCGTGCAGAATGCTCGCGCCGAATTCCTCGTCGACCAGGATGCCCGCGCAGGACGCCGGCACGCCGTTGTCGACCGCTTCCTGGAAGCCGTCGTAGATGATCTGCTTGCTGCTGGCCACCGTATCGCGCTCGGCGGGCGTCAGCGGCGGCTGGAAGCGGAACATGCCGGCCACATAGGACTGGCGATGATCGAACGGCAGCAGGTAGAGCGATGCGTTGTAGCCGGGCTTCATGATGGTCCCTCCCGGAGCCGGCGCTGGCGCCGGATCCCTGGGTTGATGACGCCGCCGTGTCCAGCCGTGGTGCATGGCGTGCAGGCTGATACTCCGCCCGTTTCAGTGCGGGCGGGCGGAAACGTCGCCGGCGGGCTGGTTGAGCCAGTAGCCCGGCTGGCCGTAGTACCGGTGGATGCTGGCTTCCTGCCGCCGGTCCAGGCGTACTTCGTCGTCGTAGCGCGGCGCGGCCTTTAGCACCGCGCGCGGCAGGTCGAGCGAGACCGTCGCGTCGGGCCAGTTCACGCTCTCGATGGCTTTCACGGGGATGACGATCCGGTCTCCAAGTAGCCAGTTGCTGGTGCTGGCGATGACGTAGCGCAAGGCCCAGGTCCGCACGTCGACGAGCAGGCCTTCCAGGTGGCCGATGTCGCCGTCGCGGGCATGCATGGCGTAGTGCGCAATGGCCTCCGCGCTGCGCAGATGCGTGCCGCCGCCTTCGCCGCGTTCCTGGTCGGATTCGCTGTGGCCCGCCGCGACTTCGCCCGCGGATAGAAGTCCTTCCCGGAAGCCCGCGCCGCCCCAGTAGTCGGCATAGCCGTTGTAGGCCAGGTAGTCGGTCTCGTGTTGCCGCGAGGCCGGCTTGCACGCGTCGACGTCGGGGCTGTGCATCACCTGCGCCTTGGTGATCGTCACCTCGATGACGTTGTCCAGCCATTCCGACCGTCCGACCGACAGGGCCGGGATCAGGACGCGCCGGCTCGACAGCCAGTTGCCGGTTTCGACCAGCAGGTAGCGCACCACCCATGCCTTCTCGTCGAAATAGAGGTCCTTCATCACGCCGATTTCGCCGTCCGTCGCGCGGATGGGGTAGCTTTCCAGTTCTTCGATGCTGCGTAACATGTCTTGTCCTCCTGCAAGCGCGCCGGGGCCGGGCTCGCCTGGATACAGCCGGCCCGGCCGTGTCCCGCGCAGCCCATGCGTGGGACACGGTGCTGCCGCGGCCGGGGCAGGCGGCTCCAGCAGCGCCGCCGCCATGGCGCTGGGCAGCGGGAGGGGCGTCTCGGGCCGGAAGCGAGGGAAGGCAAATGCCATGAGGCGGTCTCCGTTGGGTGGGGCGGGTGTGGACCGGGCGCGTCGCAGGATCGCAGGCACCGGGCCTGCGCGCCCGTCAATGGATCACAATCCTCCGCGCGCCATGGGAACGCAGCCTGTATAGCAAGGCGTGCCACCAGGACGCCGCGGCGCGCGGCACCAGCGCTACCCGGCCGGGTGGCGCCGGCGCGGCGAGCGTGGCCGCGGCCAGCAGCCCCCCGGCATCGTCGCATTCGCCAACCAGCGCGAGCGCGGCGCGCTGCGGCAGCGTGGCGTAGATCACCGCGAGAACGTCATCGAGTGCCTGCGCGCTGGCGAAGGGGCCGAAACGATAGATCCACGCCCCGTCGACCTCGGCGAAGAACCAGCTGGAGGGCGTGGTGCGATACGTCACCACCGCGATGCCCGGAATGCCCGATTGCATGAAATGCTCCCTGCCCATGCGCGTGGCATGGACGTCGCCGGCAGGGCCGCCTCAAGAAAGGGGCGCTGCCCGCATTCAGATCCTGCCGAAGAGGGCAAGGATCAATATCACCAGCAGCAACGCGCCCAGCACGCTGCCGGGCATATAGCCCCAGGCGCGGCTGTGGGGCCACACCGGCACGACTGCCATCAATGCCATCGCCAGTACGACGACCACCAGAACGCTCAACATGGTTCTCTCCCTGCGGTTCGCTGCGCGGCAGGGCTTGTCATCGGCCCGCCCGCATGGCGGGCACGAGGCCGGCCCATGAGCGAAGACTGGCACGGTAGCGCCGTGGTGTCGGTACGATGGCGGACATGTGCGCATGGGTACGCGTACCGGCGTCGCACCGGCGCATGCCCGGGGCGGGCGTGCTCTCGCTATCCGTCAAACGGCCTGCATGTCCGGCAGCAGGCGGTCGAACTCCTTCTTCACCACGGCATAGCATTCGCACGCGTGTTTTTCGAGCCCGGGCCGGTCGAGTACCGAGATATGGCCGTGGCTGTAGTGGATCAGGCCGGCGTTCTGCAGCTTCAACGCGGCTTCGGTGACGCCGGAGCGCCGCACGCCGAGCATGTTGGAGATCAGCTCCTGCGTCATGGTCAGTTCGTTGGTCGGCAGGCGGTCGATGCTCAGCAGCAGCCAGCGGCAAAGCTGCTGTTCGATGGAGTGATGCCGGTTGCAGACCGCGGTCTGGGCCATCTGCGTGATCAGGGCCTGGGTGTAGCGCAGCAACAAGCGCTGCACCGGGCCGCCGCGCGCGAACTCCTGTTTCAGCAGCTTGGCATTGAGCTTGTAGCCGTGGCCGGCGCTTTGCACGATGGCGCGGCTCGGCGTGGTCTCGCCGCCCATGAACAGCGCGATGCCGACGATCCCCTCGTTGCCGACGATGGCGATCTCGGCCGATGAGCCGTCTTCCATCACGTAGAGCAGCGATACGATCGCGCTGGTGGGAAAGTACACCGAGCCCAACTGGTCGCCGGACTCGTAGACCACGTGCCCCAGCGGCAACTCGACCGGCACGAGGTGCGGTGCGATGCGCAACCAGTCCGCTTCGGGCAGCACGGCAAGCAGATGGTTGGCCTTCGGGTCATCCAGGGCACTCATGTTGCGCCTCCAGCGCCGGCCAATCGGAGGAGCCGGCATGTTGGCGGCAAATTCGCGCGGGCTTTTTGGTCGCGCGAATTTGCCGCCGCTAAAAATATAGTCCAGCGCGATGCCAGGATCATGGGATGATGGCGACACATTGCAGCGGCGCATACGCGCCGCTTGCTGCACCCGGGGCCGATGCATATCCATCACTTTTGTCCCGCCGCCATGCTGTGGCCGGACTGTTCACCGAAGCGTTCTTCAGTCCCGTTTCTCGCACCCGTTCCAGACCCTGTCCGTACCGCGCCGCCTGCGGATCGATGCGCGTCGTCTGACCGGCATCGGTGCTCCCATTGTGAGTCATGGTGCCCGTGTTATGGCGTGGGCCTTTGTATTTTTTTCCGCATGGCCTTGCGCGCTGCATTCCCGCCTGCGTCATTGTCCGTCAGCGTACCGACATTCTCCCCGCCAGATGGCAAGGTGGCGGCAACGGTCAGGCCGGTTCCAAGGTAACGCGGCCGGCTACGCATCGGGCTCGATGATTCTGGCACCGCTGGCGCAGCGCAGCGGTGGCCTGGCCAAAAACGCGGAGTCGGGGAAAGGGGGGTTCCATGTTAGGAGCCGTATTGCTGGTCGTGCTCGTGCTGGTCCTGCTCGGCGCCATGCCGACGTGGCCGCACAGCCGCTCGTGGGGCTACATGCCCAGCGGCGTGCTGGGCGTGCTGCTGATCGTGGTGCTCGTGCTGGTGCTGACAGGCCGCTTCTAGGCCCGCCGGGGCGTCGGTACACCGGCCGGCGTCGCCGCGCGCAGCGCCCGGCTGGCCAGCCGGCCAGCCGCCTTCTTCAAGGAGCGATGTCATGAACGAAAGCCAGGTGAAGGGCCGTCTCGAAAAGGCGAAGGGCAAGCTGCGGGAAATGTTTGGCAAGACCACGGGCCGGAAGACCACCGAGATCAAGGGCAAGGCCGAACAGGTCGTCGGCGAGGCGCAGGCTTCCTACGGAGACGCGAAGGAACAACAGCGCAAGCAGCCGTAAATGCGGCAAGCGCACGCGGCAAGCGCGCGGCAGCCCAATTCAAAGGTGTTCATGTATTCAGCACTGCTCCGTACGTTCGACTCTTCCTCACCAGCATCACCATGGACCAACGCCGCGCCCATACGCGAGGAGTTGTTCGGCACCGAACGGCTGGAGCAGCATGCGCAAAGCCTCGCCGCGGCCCAGCCGGTCACGCCGCGGCCGCCGCGCGTGCCGACCTTGCGCAGCCGTCTCAATGACAATGCCAAGGTGCTGCTGGCAGCCTACCGCGCCAGCGCGGCCGAGCTGGAAAGCGGCAAGGGCGTGGAGCCCGCGGCCGAATGGCTGCTCGACAACTACCACCTGGTGGAAGCGCAGATCCGCGAGATCCGCGACGACCTGCCCGCCGGCTACTACCGCCAGCTGCCCAAGCTGAGCGAGGGGCCGTTCGCCGGCTACCCCAGGATATTCGGGCTGGCATGGGCCTTCGTGGCCCATACCGACAGCCATATCGACCCGGACATGCTGCGCCGCTTCATTGCCGCCTATCAGGGTGTCCAGCCCCTGACCATCGGCGAATTGTGGGCGGTCGCCATTACCCTGCGCATCGTGCTGGTGGAAAACCTGCGCCGGCTGGCCGAGCAGATCACCACCGGGCGCGCCGCGCGCGCCGACGCCGACGAACTGTCGAAGCGGCTGCTGGTGTCGGGCTGCGCCGGTTCCGCGCTCGACATCGACATCGCCTCGCGCTCGGCGTCGCCGCTGTCGGAGCTGTTCGCCGCGCAGCTCGCCAAGCGGCTGCGGGACCAGGATCCGCGCACCACGCCCACGCTGGGCTGGCTGGAGCGGCGGCTAAGCCTGCAGGGCGTGTCGATCGACGACGTGGTGCGGCACGCGCAGCAGCGCCAGGGCGCGGCCAACGTCACCGTGCGCAATGTCATTACCAGCATGCGGCTGATTTTGGATATCGACTGGGCCGAGCTGTTCGAAAGCGTGAGCCTGGTCGACCGGCGGCTGCGCGACGGCAGCGCGTTCGCGGCGATGGACTTCGCCACGCGCAATCTCTACCGCAGCGCCATCGAACAACTGGCGCGCGGCTCGCCGCTGCCGGAGCTCGAAATCGCCGACGCCGCGCTGGCGGCCGCGCGCGCCGCGGCCGCCAGCGCGCACAGCGCGGCGCAGGCCGAACGCACCGGCGACCCGGGTTATCACCTGATCGCGGAGGGGCGGCTCGCCCTCGAGCAGGCCATCGGCTTCCGCCCGCCCGCGCGGCTGCGTTTCAGCCGCCTCAACATTGCCTTCGGCATCGGCGGCTACGTGGGCGCGATCCTGCTGACCACCCTTGCCGTGCTCGCCGCCGTCCTGTGGGTGCTGGCCGCGGTGTCGGAACCCGTGCTCGCCGGCGGCTGGCTGGTGCTGCTCGGTGCCCTCGGCTTCGTGCCCGCGAGCGAGGTGGCCACCGCGCTGGTCAACCGCGCGATGGCCTGGAGCTTCGGCGCGTCCTTGCTGCCCGGGCTGGAGCTGACCGCCGGCGTGCCGTCCTCGCTGCGCACGCTGGTCGCCGTGCCCACGCTGCTGGCCAGCGAGGCGAGCCTGCGCGAGCAGATCGAGCGCCTGGAGGTGCACCACCTGGCCGGTGCCGGCGGCGACCTGACCTTCGCTTTGCTGACCGACGGCGCCGACGCGGACCAGGAAGCGGTGGCGGCCGATGCTGCGCTGCTGGCCGTGGCCGCGGACGTCATCGGCGAGCTGAACCGCCGCCACGGGCCGGGGCCTGCGGGCGAGCGCTTCCTGCTGCTGCACCGGCGCCGCCTCTTCAATGCCAGAGAACGCACCTGGATGGGCTGGGAGCGCAAGCGCGGCAAGCTGCACGAACTCAACCGGTTGCTGCGCGGCGCCACCGACACCAGCTACGTCGGCGCCGACGGCGGGCCGCCGCAAGTGCCCGCCGGCGTGCGCTACGTCATCACGCTCGACGCCGACACGCGCCTGCCGCGCGACGCGGCGCTGCGGCTGATCGGCAAGATGGCCCACCCGCTGAACCGGCCGCGCTTCGACGCGCAGTTACGGCGCGTGGTGGGCGGCTACGCCGTGCTGCAGCCGCGCGTGACGCCCTCGCTGCCGGTGGGTAACGAGGGATCGGTGTTCCAGCGCATCTTCTCGGCGCCCGGCGGCATCGATCCCTACGCGGCAGCCGCGTCCGACGTCTACCAGGACCTGTTCGGCGAGGGTTCCTATACCGGCAAGGGCATCTACGACGTCGACGCCTTCGAGCGCGCGCTGCACGGCCGCATCCCGGAGAACGCGGTGCTCAGCCACGATCTCTTCGAAGGCGTGTTCGCGCGCGCCGGACTGGCCTCGGATGTCGAGGTGGTCGAGGATTTCCCGTCGCGCTACGACGTCGCCGCCAAGCGCCAGCACCGCTGGACGCGCGGCGACTGGCAACTGCTGGGCTGGATCTTCAAGGGTCGTGCCGGCAGCGAGGCGGTGCCGATGCTGGGCCGCTGGAAGATGCTCGACAACCTGCGGCGCGCGCTGCTCGCGCCGGTGCTGCTGCTGGCCCTGGGCGCATGCTGGCTGCTGCCGCTGGCGGCCGGGCTGTGGGCCACGCTGATGCTGCTCGCCGCGATTGCGTTCCCGGCGTTCTTTCCCGGCCTGTTTTCGCTGGTGCCGCATCGCGCGGGCATCCAGATGCGCAACCACGTGCGGATGCTGGCGCGGGACCTGCAGGTCGCGGCCACGCAGGTGCTGCTCACCATCGCCTTCCTGCCGGACCAGGCCTGGCGCATGGGCGACGCCATCGCGCGCACGCTGGTACGCCTGCGCTTCACGCGACGCCATCTGCTGGAGTGGAGCACGGCCGCGCAGTCGATAAGCAGCCCGCGGCTGGATCTTGCCGGTTTCTACCTGAAGATGGCGGGCGGGGTGGTGCTGGCGGTGGCCATGATGGCCGGCGCGCTGGCGGTGGCGCAGCCGTCCTGGCCGCTGGCGCTGCCGTTCGGGCTGCTGTGGCTGCTGGCGCCGGCGCTGGCGCTGGGCGTCAGCCGTTCGCCCACGGTGGCGCGGCGACTGCTGCCGTCCGAGCCGGACGCGCGCGACCTGCGCCTGACCGCGCGCCGCACCTGGCGCTATTTCGAGACCTTCGTCACGCCGGCCGACAACATGCTGCCGCCTGACAACTTCCAGGAGAGGCCGCGGCCCGTGGTGGCGCACCGGACCTCGCCCACCAATATCGGCCTCTACCTGCTCTCCGCCGTTGCCGCGCGCGATTTCGGCTGGAGCGCCACGGTGGCGACGGTCGAGCGCCTGGAAGCGGCCTTTGCGTCCATGCGCAAGCTGCCGCGCCTGCGCGGGCATTTCTACAACTGGTACGACACGCAGGACCTGCGCGCGCTCACGCCCGCCTACGTGTCGTCGGTGGACAGCGGCAACCTCGCCGGCCACCTGATCGTGCTGGCCAATGCCTGCGAGGAATGGACCGATGCCGCCGCGGCGCCGGACTTGCGCCCCGGCATGGCGGACACCGCCAGGCTCGCGCGCGAGGCGCTCGCCAGCCTGGCCACCCCGGGCGGCGAGCGCGGCGGCATCCTGGGCGGGCTGATCGAAGACATCGAGGCGCGCCTGGCCGGCACCGAGCCGATGGCCACGCTCTCGCCCACGCTCCGGCGGCTGACGGAGAAAGCCGCCATGACGGCCCGCGAGATCCTGCCCGCGGCCGGCGACGACACCCTGGCCGACCTGGCGTTCTGGGTCGAGGCGCTGCGCAGCACCATGGCCGGCCACGAGCAGGACCGGCTGCAGATCGCCGCCGCGCCCGCGGCGTTCGCGGCCCGCGTGCACGCGCTGGCGGCCGAGGCGCGCGAGATGGCGCTGGCGATGGACTTCTGCTTCCTGTTCGACCGCGAGCGCAAGCTGCTGTCGATCGGCTATTCGCAGGAGGACAACCGCCTTGACGTGAACTGCTACGACCTGCTGGCCTCGGAAGCGCGGCTGGCCAGCCTGTTCGCCATCGCCAAGGGCGACGTGGCCACGCGCCACTGGTTCCACCTGGGCCGCACGGCCACGCCGCTGGGCAACGGCTCGGCGCTGATCTCGTGGTCGGGGTCCATGTTCGAGTACCTGATGCCGTCGCTGGTGATGCGCGCGCCGGGCGGCAGCCTGCTGGAGCAGACCAACCGGCTGGTAGTGGAGCGCCAGCAGGCCTACGGGCGCTCGCTGGGCGTGCCGTGGGGCGTGTCCGAGTCCGCCTACAACGCGCGCGACATGGAGTTCACCTATCAGTACTCCAACTTCGGCGTGCCGGGGCTCGGCCTCAAGCGCGGCCTGTCGGACAACGTGGTGATCGCGCCCTATGCCACCGCGCTGGCCGCGATGGTCGATCCGCAGGCGGCCCAGCGCAATTACGTGCGGCTGGCCGGCATGGGCGCCAAGGGCCGCCATGGCTTCTACGAGGCGCTCGATTTCACGCGCTCCCGCCTGCCGGAAGACGAGGACTTCGCCATCGTCCGCAGCTACATGGCGCATCACCAGGGCATGACCATCGTCGCCATCGCCAACACGCTGCACGCGGGGCAGATGCGCGAGCGCTTCCACCGCGAGCCGATGATCCAGGCCACCGAACTGCTGCTGCAGGAGCGCATGCCGCGCAACGTCGCCATCTCCCATCCGCGCGCCGAGGAAGTGAAGGCGTCCCGGGCCGAGGCGGGCCACGAGGATTCCACCGTGCGCCGGTATCCGGGGGCCGCCGCGGGCACCACAGCGGGCGCCGTCGTCACGCATCTGCTCTCCAACGGCCGCTACGCCGTGATGCTGACCACCGCCGGCGCGGGCTACAGCCGCTGGCGCGACCTGGCCGTGACGCGGTGGCGCGAGGATGCCACGCGCGACGACGCCGGCTCCTTCATCTTCCTGCGCGACACGCAGGGCGGCAGGGTCTGGTCTGCCGGCCCTCAGCCTGGGCAAGGCGAGGCGGAGGAAGAGGACGCCGGCAGCGACGTGGTCTTCGCCGAGGACCACGCCGAATTCATCCGCCGCGACGGCAGCCTGCTCACCACGCTCGACGTACTGGTCTCCGGCGAGGACGACGGCGAAGTGCGGCGCGTGTCGCTGGCCAACAGCGGTCGCCGCCCGCGCGAGATCGAACTGACCTCCTACGCGGAGCTGGCGCTGGCCACGCCGGCCGCCGACGACGCGCATCCCGCGTTCTCCAAGCTGTTCGTCGAGACCGAGTACCTGGCCGAGTTCGGCGCGCTGATTGCCACGCGCCGCCCGCGCACCGACGGCGAGCCGGGCATATGGGCCGCGCACTTCACCGTGGCCGAGGGCGACGTGGTCGCGGATCTCCAGCACGAGACCGACCGCGCGCGCTTCCTGGGCGCCGGCCTGGCGCCGCGCGCGGCCGGCGGCGCGCGGCTTGCGCAGCCGCTGTCGGATACCACCGGCATCGTCCTCGACGCGGTCTTTTCGCTGCGCCAGCGGGTGCGGGTGGCACCGGGCGGCGTGGCCCGGGTCGCCTTCTGGACGCTGGTGGCGCCTTCGCGGGCCGAGCTGATGGTGCTGATCGACAAGCATCACGACCGCAGCGCCTTCGAGCGCGCCAAGACCCTGGCGTGGACCCAGGCCCAGGTCCAGCTGCGCTATCTCGACGCCAAGGCCGGCGAGGCGGCGGACTTCCAGCGCCTGGCGGCGCCGATCCTGTACGCCGACGCGCGCTTTCGCAGCCCGCCGGAGACCATCCTGCGCGGCGCGGGCCCGCAGTCCGGCCTGTGGCCGCACGCGATCTCCGGCGACCTGCCCATCGTGCTGCTGCGCATCGACGACGTCGAAGACATGGCGCAGGTGCGCCAGTTGCTGCGCGCGCACGAATACTGGCGCCTCAAGCGCCTAGGCGTGGACCTCATCATCGTCAACGAACGCGCTTCCTCCTACGCGCAGGACCTGCAGGCCGCCATCGACACCGCGGTGCGCAGCAGCCAGTCGCGGCCGCGCCTGGGCGACGGGCTTGGCCAGGGGGCGGTCCATACGCTGCGCGCGGACCTGATGCGGGTCGAGGAGCGCGCGCTGCTGCAGTCGGTGGCCCGCGTCGCGCTGGTCGCGCGCCGCGGCGCCATCGCCGAACAGATCGCCCGCTTGCCCGAGGCGCCGGTCCGCGCGGCGCCCGAACGCCCGACTTGGCTGTCCCGGCTGGCGTTCCCGCCGGCCCACGCCGTGCCGGCGCCGCATGCGCCGGCATGGGACCCGGCCTCGCTGGAGTTCTTCAACGGGCTGGGCGGCTTCGACAAGGACGGGCGGGAATATGTGATCGAACTGGCGGGAGAGGCGTCGACGCCGGCGCCGTGGCTCAACGTGATCGCCAACCCGGCGTTCGGCTTCCAGGTGTCCGCGCAAGGCAGCGGCTACACGTGGGCGGAGAACAGCCGCGAGAACCAGTTGACGCCGTGGTCCAACGACCCGGTGCTGGACCCGCCCGGCGAGGCGATCTACATCCGCGACGAAGACACGCTCGACCTGTGGACGCCCACCGCCCAGCCGGTGCGCGACGGCGGCGCCTACACGGCGCGCCACGGCCACGGCTACAGCCGCTTCGCGCATGAGGCCAACGGCATCGCGGCACAGTTGCTGCAATACGTGCCGCTGGACGATCCGCTCAAGATCTCGCGCTTGACGCTGCGCAACCTGTCGGCCAGGCGCCGCCGCCTGTCGGTCACGGCGTTCGCCGAGTGGGTGCTCGGCACCGCCCGCGGCGCCTCGGCGCCGTTCATTGCCACCGCGCTCGACGGTGCCACCGGCGCCATGCTGGCGCGCAATCCGTGGAGCACCGCGTTTCCGGGGCGGGTTGCCTTTGCCGATCTCGGCGGCAGGCAGGTGGCGTGGACCGCCGACCGCACCGAGTTCCTCGGCCGCAACGGCGCGGCCGCCGCGCCGGCGGCGCTGCTCGGCACGGCGCCGCTGTCCGGCGCCGTGGGCGCGGGGCGCGATCCCTGCGCGGCCTTGCAGTGCTTCGTGGAGCTGGCTCCCGGCGAGAGCGTGGAAATCGTCGCGCTGCTGGGGCAGTGCGGCTCAGCGGGCGAAGCCAGCGCGCTGGTCGCGCGCTATCGCGCCGCCGATCTCGACGCCGTGCTGGCCGCCGTGACGGCGCACTGGGACAGCCTGCTCGGCGCGGTGCAGGTCCGCACGCCGAACCGCGCGATGGACATCATGCTCAACGGCTGGCTGCTCTACCAGACGCTGGTCTGCCGTATCTGGGCACGCTCGGCGTTCTACCAGGCCAGCGGCGCCTACGGCTTTCGCGATCAGCTGCAGGACACCATGGCGCTCACCTTCGCCAGCCCGGCCACCACGCGCGCCCATCTGCTGCGAACTGCCGCGCGGCAGTTCGCCGAGGGCGACGTCCAGCACTGGTGGCTGCCGCACAGCGGGCAGGGCGTGCGCACCCGCATCTCAGACGACTGCGTCTGGCTCGCCTTCGCGGCGGCGACCTACATCGCCGCCTCGGGCGACGCGGCCGTGCTCGACGAGCCCGTGCCGTTCCTGGATGGCCCGGTGTTGCAGGCCGGCGAGCACGATGCTTTCTTCCAGCCGCAGGCCGGGGCGGCGCCGGCTTCGCTGTTCGAGCATTGCGCCCGCGGCATCGACCGCTGCCTGGCGCTCACCGGCGCGCAAGGGCTGCCGCTGATCGGCGGCGGCGACTGGAACGACGGCATGAACCGCGTCGGCGCCGCGGGCAGGGGCGAGAGCGTCTGGCTGGGCTGGCTGCTGGCGCGCACGCTCGCGCTGTTCGCGCCCTACGCCGAGGCGCGCGATGCCGGCCGCGCCGGCCTCTGGCGCGCGCATGCCGCGGCGCTGGGCGAAGCGCTGGAGCGGCACGGCTGGGACGGCGGCTGGTACCGCCGCGCCACCTTCGACGACGGCAACTGGCTGGGCTCGCAGGCAAGCGCGGCGTGCCGCATCGATGCCATCGCGCAGTCGTGGGCGGTGCTGTCGGGCGCGGGCGATCCCGCGCGCGCGGCGGCCGCGATGGCCGCGCTGGAGCAGCACCTGTGGCGCCGCGAGGACGGGCTGGCGCTGCTGTTCTCGCCGCCCTTCGACGGGGACGGCCCCGACCCCGGCTACATCCGGGCCTATCCGCCCGGCCTGCGCGAGAACGGCGGCCAGTACAGCCATGCGGCGATGTGGTCGGTGCTGGCCTTCGCCCGGCTCGGCGCGGGCACGAAGGCCGCCGAGCTGTTCTCGATGCTCAACCCGGTCAACCACGCGAGCACGGCCGCCGCCGCGGCGCGCTACAAGGTGGAGCCGTATGTGGTGGCGGCCGACGTCTATTCGGTGGCGCCCCACGTCGGGCGCGGCGGCTGGACGTGGTACACCGGCGCGGCGGGATGGATGTACCGCGCCGGCGTGGAGGGCATCCTCGGCCTTCGCCGCGAAGGAGCCTGGCTGGTCGTCGCCCCGGCGCTGCCGGCCGCGTGGCCGGGGTTCGAGGCCACCGTCAGGCTGGGCGCCGGCCATTACGCGATTCGCGTCCAGGCCACGGCCGGCACGCCGGATGCGCGTCTCGACGGGTTGCCGATTGCCCTGGAAGGCGGTGGCGCGCGCGTGCCGCTCGATGGCGGCAGGCACGAACTGCTGCTATGCATTGCACCGTCTGCGGCATGAGGGGGCAAGCCGTGCCGTCGTCCTTGCGGCCTACTGCATCCATCCGTTGCGCAACCCGGATTCCCGCATCCCGCCGTCGCCGACGCGCTCGGTCGCGTTGACCCGCTCGCGGTCTCCCGGGCGGAAGGCGGAGCCGTCCGGGCGGCCCTCATAGCGTTCGTCCTGTCCGTGGCGATAGCCGCCGTCGCGGCCATCGCGGCCATCGCCTCCGTATCCGCCGGGCACCCACAGGCACCCCATCTGCACGAGTGAAAACGCCACGATACAAAGCCAGCGATAAGTTCGCATGTCATTCTCCGGTCGACACCAGCGGCGCGTGGATGAGCGGCCCGGCGGGCCATCGGACCACAGCGGCCATGAGGGCTGCCAGGGCAGGGCGGAGGCGTTTCATTGCGGAGCGTCATCATCGCGACGAGCCATCATTGCGCCGGCGCAAGCGCGGCGTCGGTACGCTATTGGACAGGCGCCGGCATCAAGCCCGGCGCGCGGCGCAGCGCGTACGCTGCCGGACCGACGCGCGGGCGCTGCCGGGCTAGCCTCAGGGCAGGCTGGCGATGGCGGTCTGCATTGCCGCTTCCAACCTGGGCCTCCGGCCGGGGCGGACATCAGTAAATCGAGGTATCAAAATGAACAGCAACAATATCGGTGTCATCCTTCTGCGCGTGTCCATTGCCGTCACGGTGGTGGGTGTGCTCGGATGCAGCGGCATGTCCCGGCGCGATACGGATACCGTGGCGGGAGCGGGGATCGGCGGCGTGGCCGGCGCGGTGCTGACCGGCGGCAGCGCGCTGGGCACGGTGGGCGGCGCCGCGGTTGGCGGCATTGTCGGCAACCAGGTCGGCAAGTAACGCGCCCGCGAACAACGCCCCCGCGAACGCGCCCGCGCAAAGGCGGGCGCTCCGCGCAGGCGGCGGCTCATGCCCGGCGGAAGTCCGGCAGCACCTCGTGGCGTTCTTCGACGCTCTCGCCGCCCAGGGCGTTGACCACCAGCTTCACGGACGCCTTCGTCCCGCGGGCGCAACTGGCGACCAGCAGCATTTCGCCGGGCGCGAGGCTGGCCCGTTGCCGGGCGACCGCGCCGCGCGGGATCGACCCGCCGAGCCACCGGCCCAGCCACGCGCCCGCCAGGCCACCGATCGCGCCGGCCGCGACGCAGGCCAGCACGCTAGCGAAGGTGCCGGCCGAGGTGCCCAGGGCCAGCGTCGCATAGACCGCCAGCGCGGCGCCGGGCAGGATGCCGGCGATTTCCCATTCGCCGCGGTAAGTGGTCTGGGCGGCGGTGGCATTGCGCAGTCCTTCGACCGCGTGGCCGTCACGCTGGATGAACCACGGGCCCTTGATGCGCACGGTGGAAGCGGGAAGCTCGGCCAGCGCCGATTGGATCTTCGCCGCGCCGACGGCGTCGCGAAGCCGGAAATACAGTACGGTGCGCATGTTTTCACCTCGCAGCAAGCGTGCTGCTTTCACCGGATCGGAAACGGAGCGGTGCCGGTGCGGCCGGCGGCTTTCCGCGCGCGCCAGGGCGCGCGGAAGAGCTCGCGGCCGCGCCGCCGTCAGGGCTGCGCTTCGCGCTCGTAGCGGTAGTCCTTCCAGTACGGCGAGGCACCGTAGTACTCATGGATGGTGGTGCCCCATTGCGGATCGGCCATGCTGGGCCAGTGGTCCTTGTCGAAGCCGGGCGCGGCCTCGAGCATGGCTCTGTCGATGCCGAGCACGAAGCTCTTGCGCTGGGTATCGAGGGTCAGCGCGGACCACGGCACGGCGAACAGCTTGCTGCCCATGCCGAGGAAGCCGCCGAACGACACCACGGCATAGGCAATGCGCCCGCCGCCCACGTCCAGCATGATGTGATCGACCGTGCCGAGCTTGTCGCCGCCGGGGCCGACCACGGCATTACCTTCCAGCGTGTCGGCCGCCATCACGAAGGGCCCCGGGCCGGGGTTGTCCGGGTCGTTGGTGCCGACGATGGCGGCGCGCGGGCCGCCGCTGTTGCGATCGAGTTCGTTCGGGTTCATGGCCTTGCTCCAGGGTTGCGGTTGTGCCGCCGGCGCATCACAGCTTGCGCACGGCCAGATGGTTCTCCACCGACCTGACGCCGTCGGTGGCGCTGGCGATGTCCGCCGCCGTCTGCTTTTGTGTCGCCGACGGGACGCTGCCGGTCAGGCGCACCACGCCTTCGCGGGTACGCACGTGGACCCGGGTGGAACTCAGGTGCTTCTGTTCGAGCAGGCTTGCCTTGATCTTGGTGGTGATGGTGGTGTCGCTGACGCCTTCGCCCACCGTCTCATGCGTGGGGTTGGGGTTGGAGAGCGACGCGTCCGTGCTGCCGGCGGCCCCGTGGCTCAGCGGCGCGTAGAGGGTGGCGAGCGCGATGCAGGCAGCGCTGGCTGCGAGTCGGATGGAATGGATGGTTTTCACTTGGGCTACCTCGATGCGGATCCGGTCAGGGATCCAGTCAACGGCCGGGAAATGCGGCCGTTCGGCGCGGCGTGGCGATGGATCTTGTCCTTCGCCGCGCAGTGCCAACAGGCTGAGACTGGCATCGATTCGCCATGCTGTCGGTACGATGGCGGACACGCATCCGCCGCATCCGGCGTGCCTCCCGGGGCAAACAAGAATCGCTCGCAAGTGCACGGCACCGTACCGATTTGTTGTAGGCGGGCCTACACTGGCAACAGATGCGATTCCCCGGCCCGAAGGCGCGGCCGCTCAGGCTGACCCGGGCGGCCGTTGCCGCCGGGCCGCGGAGGATCCGTCGCAAACCGTAACGCTGGAGGGTGCATGCAAGCCCAAAGTCAAGATCACAGTGTGATTGTCTATCCTGATCTGGCTGGTGGATGGTACTTCGCGGAAATCGACGGAAAGGCCGTCTACCGCTTCGGGCCATTCGATTCACGCAAGATCGTGAAGGAGCTGATCCCGGTGCTGTTTCCCGAGTTGCCGGTGCTGGAAATGGCGGATTCCCCGGCGCGCGGGGATGACGAGGCGCTGATGATCCTCGGCCATGCGCAGCGGATGGAGAAGATCACCGAGGGCCAGCCGGGCAGCGCGGCGCTGGTCTGAGCGGGAGCCAGGCGGCCGTGCCGGACGTGTGCGCCACGTGCGGCACGATCGCCTAGACGCGGACCGCTCAGGCGGCCATCCCCAGGAACTGCTGCAGCTCCGGCGTGGCCGGCCTGGTGAACAGTTGCTCCGGCGAGCCCACCTCGTGCACGCGGCCCTGGCGCATGAACACCACGCGGTTGCAGACCTCGCGCGCGAAGCGCATCTCGTGCGTGACCATCAGCAGCGTCATGCCTTCGCTGGCCAGCTGGCGCACCACGTTGAGCACTTCCATCACCAGTTCCGGGTCGAGCGCGGAGGTGATCTCGTCGCACAGCAGCGCGCGGGGCTGCATCGCCAGCGCGCGCGCGATGGCCACGCGCTGCTGCTGGCCGCCGGAAAGCTGGTTGGGGTAGCTGTCGAACTTCTCCGCCAGCGCCACCTTGGCCAGGCACTCGCGCGCGCCTCGGCTTCGCTCACGCCGGCGGCCACGGTGGGCGCCAGCATGACGTTGCGCCCGGCGCTCAGGTGCGGAAACAGGTTGAACTGCTGGAAGATCATGCCGACCTTGCGGCGCAGCGCGCGCAGCTCCAGCTCGCTGGTGCCGAGCTTGGCGCCGGCCACCGTGATGTTGCCTTCGTCGATGTTCTCCAGGCTGTTGATGCAGCGTAGCCGCTCTTAATGCAGGTCTCCGAGGCTTTTTTCGTTCCGTTCATGACCCCGCCAACTCATGCAATTTCCGGCGATCGGCGAGCTGTTCAGCGTCGCAACCTTTCGAACCAGGCTCAAAGGTGGCAATTTCGAGGAGTGCGGCAACAAGCTCGTCGAGTGAGGCACCTGTCAGACGCATTGCGATCCGATCTGCCAAGAATTCCTCGCCAGTGCGCGCAGTGTCCGACCTGGACAGCAGCGAGGACCAGCGTCGTCGGAAGTGGCCGCACTCATGCGCGACGGCAATCCGCAATAGCCGCTCATCCGCTTCCATCAGCATGCGAGCGGGGACGGAAATCGTGTTTGAAAAAGGCGCGTAGGCAATGTAGTGCTCCGCAATACGTGCTCTTGGTGGTTTTCGCTTACCGAGCGCCACAGTGAAGCTGTCGATCCATAATTGTGCTAGCTTGAGCTTCTGCAGCAGGCGGTTCTTCTGGTCTGCGGACAAGCCGCTGACCCAATCAGATGAACGGACCGCCCTGGGCCGACTCTGCGTTGCCTGCGCCATCAACTACTCTCCCGTCGGGATCCGGCCCGCGCGTCGAAGGATAGTGGCTGTGAGTGCGCGAGCCCTATTGCGCTTGCACCGAAGTGCCCATCCTTCGACCACCAATGCACCGAGGCCATTGATCGCAACGAAGACGAGAAGCCAAACTGCCAGCGTCAGCAAGATGGACGTCATCTCGTTGAGCTTTGTATGGGGCTCTGGCAAGACCTTGCTCCACCCAGCCACCATGGCGCCAAAAGCGAGGGTCCCGCGCTGAATATCGACAATCAGCGCAAGTGGCAGCAGGACGGAAAATTGCCAGAACAGCGCGCGCTCAGCCGAGCTATCGTCAGCTGTGGAGAGATGCAACCAGGCTTTCGCCGCGCACATGGTGGCGACTAAGAGAAGGGCAATGGTCCAAAGAGTATGTAACATCGGACGGGTTCCAAGTTCTAATCAGAACGACGCTGGCGCGGCGCCGATACCTCAATGCGGTGAGGCTCCATTGTCAGGCTTTTTTTCCTATCGTGCGGTCAATCAATGACCGAAGTTTTTCCACTTTGGCGCGGGTGCCGAAATGGCTTTGGGAATGGGCCGCTTGGAAGGCTGGGTCACCAGCGCGACCACTGCGTTGTCGCAATCAGTCTGATCTTCCACGCCTGGCGAGATGTCTGACTTCTGCTTGGCTTGACATTGCATGTCACGCTTCTTTGCCTCCTCAATGTGATCGGAGTACCAGGCCACCGTGTGGGCATGAACTGCGTGCGACATGAGCGAGGCCGCGACAGCAGCGACGCCCAGAGTCATCGCGAAATTCCTCTTCATTTGCTCTTTTCCGTCCTACAGCACCTGATGCATCGAGAACCGTCCATCGTCCGTTGCGACCGCTGCGTTGCGACCAACGTCCGTCTTGATGTAGACGCGCCCATGCTCGCGGCGCCTAATGGCCTGCCACACTTGCTTGAATACTTCCTCGCCTTCATCACCACGCGGGCCGAAGAGAACCAGGTGGATGACGGCTTCATAGAGGAGGGCTTGTTTTTCGCTCTCGCTCGCTGCGCGGAGATAATCGACCCACAGCAGGCAAACATGGTGAAGTCGGTTGAACCCCGGCGCGTCCTGCGGGCGGGAGTCAGCGGATGGTGCAAGTCGCTGCATGTTCTTTTCCTATCGGATCGGTTGCTTCAGGACAGCGGCGCGATACCGGGAGCGCAACAGCAGATCCGGAACCGGCGCAAGCACCTCGGCCATGAACTGAAGCTCTACGCAGGAAGCCAAGCAACTGCGTTGCCATGCTGGCCCAACGCTGGGTGAGTTCGGCGTCGGTGTCCAGCCCGCATTCTGCGAAGCGCAGCAGCAGGTCGGCCTTTCCATCGAACCAGTGATGTGCCTTGGCAACCATGTCAACGATGGCCGGATCGACGCCCAGCGCCTTGCCGGCCTCCCGCAGGGCGCCACGGGGGCGATAGGTGGCCACCGCCGCGGCCAGGGCGGCGCGGTTGCGCCCGTACTTGCGGTATAGGTACTGGATGACTTCCTCACGTCGCTGGTGCTCGAAGTCCACGTCGATATCGGGCGGTTCGCCGCGCTCCTTCGAGATGAATCGCTCGAACAGCAGATTGCCGCGCGCGGGGTCGACCTCGGTGATGCCGAGGCAATAGCAGACTGCCGAGTTCGCGGCCGAGCCGCGCCCCTGGCACAGGATGCCGTTCGATCGGGCGAAGCGCACGATGTCGTAGACGGTCAGGAAGTAGGGCTCGTAGTGCATCTCCGCGATCAGGGCCAACTCGTGCTCCAACTGCGTCTGGATCGCGAGCGGGATGCCCTTGGGGAAGCGGCGGTTCGCGCCGATGTAGGCCTCCTCGCGCAGGTACTCGGTCGGAGGCCGGCCGTCGGGTACCAGCTCATCCGGATACTCATACCGCAGTTCATCCAACGAGAACCGGCAGAGGTTCGCGATGTGTACGGACTCGGTGAGCAGCCGGTGTGGATAGACGTTGGCCAACCGCAGTTGCGAGCGCAGATGCTGTTCCGCGTTCGGCGTGAGATCGTAGCCACACTGAGCCACGGGCTTGCCCAGGCGGATGGCGGTCAGCAGGTCCAGCAATGGCTTGCGCGAACGCACGTGCATGAGGACGTTGCCCGTGGCCACCAGCCGCAGGTGGTGATCCGCCGCAGCCTGTTCGACGCCGGCGCGGTGGATGTCGTCCATCGGCCGGTAGAGCAGGTTGAGCGCCATCCAGGCCCGGCCGGCGAAGGTGGCAGAGATCCACGCGGCCTGGCTGCCGAGTTTCTCCGCCGGCGCGCAGTACTCCGGTGTGAAAACGATCAGACAGTCAGGCAGGCCGCGCAGATGGGAGTAGGGTGGTTCGGGGGAGGCCAGATCCCGCAGGGTTAGCTGGTAGCTACCTTTCGCCGCACGCATGCGGCCGAGCGTGATCAGCTCGCACAGATTGCCGTAGCCTGCACGGTTGCGGGCCAGCGCAACGAAGGACAAGGCCGTGCCGCCATCGGCATTGACGAGACGGAAGGAGGCGCCGACGAGGAGTCTCAGGCCGTGCTGCTTGGCAACGGTGTGCGCGCGCACGATGCCGGCCAGAGAGCATTCGTCGGTGATCGCCAGCGCGTGGTAGCCCAGTTGCACCGCGCGCTCGGCCAGCTCCTCGGCGCGAGAGGCGCCCTGCAGGAAAGAGAAATTCGAAAGGCAGTGCAACTCGGCGTAGTCGGGAAGCCCGCCGCCGGAAGAAGTGGGCAACATGGCTCGATCACCCGAACAGCCCGTGCAGGTACCAGCGTGCGGCGTCTCCTTCGCGACTGCCCATGCGCTCCTGAAAGATCCAGTAGCAGGCATGGTCGCGGCCCTCGGCCACATAGTAGTCACGCGTGACCACCTCGCCTGCCCACCATCCTGCCTCGATGCGCTCTGGCGGGGACACCATGCGCAGCGGGGACCCATAGTAGGGGCGATGCTCGCGCTCGAGCAGGGGGATCGGCTGGTCCAGCAACCAGACCGGCCGCGGCAAAGCCGGCGCGGCGGCTCCGGCCGGGATCTTGTCCGTCACGGGCACCCAGGCGTTCGCGACGGCGGGCCGGTAGTCGGGCTGCAGCGCCGGCTGCAGGACGCGATCCGCGCCCAGTCGCGCGACGAGCAGCTCCAGCAGCCGGGTGTGGTCCTCCGGCGTGCCGCCCGGTTCAGGGAACAGGCTTTGGCTCGGCGGGGCCAGCGGCTGGGTATCGATGGCCGCCAATTGCACGGCGATCATGGGCGCGTCGACGCTCAGCCGTGCCAGCCGCTCGCGCAGCAGGCGGACCAGGTGATCGGCATGCCAGTTCGGCTCGGCCAAGGCGATCTCCACGACCGTCGGCGGGATCGCCTCCCGACCCCGCTCATGATGCAGGGACACGGCAAAGCGCGTGATGGCCAGGTGCCGCGCCGTGAGCCAGCCGATCAGCTGCTCAATCAACCCGGAGGCATAGACCAGGGTGGCCTCCACATGCTCGATACGGTCGGGCAGGTCCACCCTCGCGGAAAACTCCGGCGGCGCCTCCAGCCAGCCGAACACTTCCGCTGCCTCGCCCAGTGCGCGGTCGAGTGCTTCGTTGATGGCGGCGCCGCAGTGCCGCTGCAGGCCGGCCCGCGGCAGGCGGCGCAAGTCGCCCAGAGTGCGGCAACCCAGACCGTCCAACCACTCGGCATGGATGCGCGCGGCCGGCAGGGTTGCAGCGGGGAGGGCGCCCAGCCGATGGCCGAGGCGGGTTGTCTTGAGCGACACACCGCCGCCAGCGCGCGCGAGGAGCCATGCGGCCTGCGCTGTGGACGCGCACCCGGTCACCACGGTATAGCCCAGCGCGTCGGCGGTCGCACGCATGCGCGCGCGTAGCCGACGGGCACCTCCGAAGAGCCGCAGGCTCGCGGAGACGTCGACCAGCACGGCGTCTTCCTCGGCGCCCACGACACACGGTGAAAACTGCAGGAGGGCGAGGGCCAGCGCACGCAGGCCCTCCGCCTCTCGCGCCGGGTCGCGCTCGATGAGCACGGTTTGCGGCGCGATCGTCTGCACGCCGCCGCGGCGCATATGCGGCCGCACGCCGGCGACGCTGGCCAGCGGCGAGGCGTGGTGTACACGGTCCTTGTCGAGGACTGCCACGGCCAGCTCAGTGGACCAACGAGGCCGGAACACTTCGAGGCATAGGCGCGGCAGGCGCAGGCAGATCCACAGGCGATGCATGACGGCGAAGCAGGATGGGCGAGGGCGCCAGCGGAACAAAGACGGGCTTGTCCTGCTGCGGGCCGCGGCGCTTGAAGAAGGTAAGATCGGCGCCACCAGCTGCTGGGACGATGCCGACCCGTAGCGGCGCCGGTGACGCGTCTCGCGCGCAGGCGAGAGGGCGTATGAGGTAAAACAGCGCTTCCCCCGATTGCGCGGCCAGGTGCAGCCGGCGCAGGGCGTCGTTGCGCATGTGCTGCTGCCACAGCAACACCGCGCCGCACGTACCGGCGCGCAGCATCTGTTCCGTCGCCCAGAGGGCGTCGGCGGTGCGTTCCGCGCGGACCCAGAGCAGTTGCCGGGGAGATAGGCCCCAATTGGCGAAGGCCAGTGCCTGGGGCGCATGCGGGGGCTGTATCAGCGCGATAGGGCGCGTGTTTGCCAGCAGGGCTGGCCGTAGCAGGCGCAGTTCGCCGACGCCGGGCTGCTGGACCAGCATTTCCACCAGTGTGCTGGCCGGCCAGCCGCCGCCGGGGAGTTCACCGACCAGTTCCTGGTAGCCCGTGGGCACGGTACGACCGATGGCCCGGGCGAGTTGGGACGCGCGCCAGAGGGCAGGGTGGATGGACTCGGGGAGAGGAATGGGCATGGCTGGTTTCAGAGCAATCTGTAAACCAGTCTACTGTATATTTATACAGTGGTCATGTGGAAGCAAGAATAAGCTCTATGCAGCTCATCTCCGGCCTTCTTTGTGATTTTTTGTGCATTTTACAAAAACTTGATAGCCACAAAGGGGTATGGAAGAGTGGGAAGCATGTCGCTAGAGTCGCCCGAGCACGCCGGCGGCGCGCACTTGCCAACAAACAAAAAACGGGTCAGGTCACATGTTCCAAGGTATCCATGCCGGCGCGCGGTCTCGCGCGGCCGGCCTGCTCTCGCTTGTCCTCGCCGCTGGCCTGCTGTCCGCCTGCGGCAGCGACGAAGCCCCATCTTCCCCAGCCACCACGCAGGCGCCCAGCAGCCGGCTCGTCGTCGACACCGGCACGGCCGCGCCCGCGCAGGGCGGCACGTTGACGCTGAAGGCTACCTTGCTCGGCGCCGACGGCCTCGAGGTCAAGGGCGCCAGGTTCGCGTGGTCGTCGTCCAACGAAGCGGTCGCGGTAATCGTGTCGGCCTCCGACCAGGCGCCGGCGGCGGCCAGCATGATGCAGCCGGTGGGCACCTATGCCTCGGTGCGCATGCTCGCGCCCGGCGAGGTCGACATCGTCGCCACGGCGACGCTGCCCGACGGTACTCAGGCCACCAGCACCACGCACCTGACGGTGCAGGCCGCGCCCGCGAAGACTTATGTGCTGACGTTGTCGCCCTCCACGCTGACGGTCAACTACGGCGCAGCGGCGCAAGTCGTCACCGCGGTGGTGCAGCGCTCGGACGGCGTCGACGGCGCGGCCGACCTGACGGACTGGTCGTGGGCGGTCGACAACGCCACGTTCGCCGCCGCGCCGGCGGCGGACAGCCATTCGGCGCAGGTCTCCACCATGGGCACGCTGGCGGGCACGGGGCAACTCACCGCGTGCGCCAGCACGCCGGCGGGCGACCGGCTGTGCGCCAACGCGGCGCTGGCGCGGCCGCTGGTGGCGCTGCCCTCGATCGCGTTCTCGGCGCCGTCGCTGAGCGTGAAGCCGGGCCGCACCGGCACCGTGACGGCGACGCTGACCGACGGGCCGGGCGCCGACCTGGCCGGCCGGGCGACGCTGGCGTGGTCGATCCAGCAAAGCGGCACGGCCGCATCCATCGTCGGCATGCCCACCAGCACCAGTCTGACGATCGGCATCGATGCCGCACAGGTCGACGCCTATGCCGCGACGCTGACGCTGACCGCGACCTACCCGGATGGCCGCACCAACAGCAGCACGCTGCAGCTGACGTCCCCGGGCATTTGGAGCCGCCTGCCGGACGCGCCCATCGCCAGCCCGTCGGTCGTCAGCCTGGCCATCGACGGCACACGTGTGTGGCGGCTGACCGCCGACGGCAGCCAGCCGGCGCGGCTGGAGCGTTTCGGCGTGGCCGGCGAAGGGCCGGTCGAGCCCGCCACGGCGCTGCCGGCGGCGGCCCGGGGCGTGTGGCTGGCGGCGGACACGAGCGTGGTGAACCCGGCCGATCCGGCGGTGGTGGTGCAACTGGGCGCCGATGGCGCGAGCGTGCCGTTCGGCAGCTTCGACGCGGCCTTCGCCAATCCGCGCGCGGACTTCACGTTGACCGGTTGCGCGCAATATGCGGCCGATGCGACGGCCGGGCGCCGGTTCGTGAAGACCACCGGCGGGGCCAGCATCATGACGACGGGGTGGTGCACGACAGACGCATCCTGGTGGGCACAGCAGGTCGGCGTGACCGCAATGCGAAATAGCAATCATCCGTCCGGCGAGCACGTCGTCGACGCGCGTCCCTTTGCCAACGGTAGTGCCGTGGGATTCTTTTCGACCGGCGAACGGTTGTTCCTGAACGCCGGGAATGCCGGCTGGAGCTACTGGTATCTGAATCAGGCCCGGCTCAGCCTCGGGGCCATCCCGGCTACGGCAACCGACCCGTATGGTGCCTTCTACGGTTATCAGGGCGGGGTAGGCATGATTGTCACCCAAGAGCCAAACGCGCCCTATGCGACATTGCCCGGCGCCGTCCCGACGCTGACCAAGCTGCAGGCGACACAGAACTTCCTGGTCGGCCTCGCCGGTCCCGCGCTGTCGCTGCTCGACCTGAGCGGGCTCGTGCCCTCGACGTTGATGCTGCCGGGCGTCGGCCAGGGCGCCGATTTCGAGGCAACGCAGGATGCCAACGGCAAGCTGCGCGTCGCCGTGCGCCTCACGGACGGCTCGGTGTGGGTCTACGACCAGCCTTGAGATGGGCGTCAGGGGAAAGCCGAGCCGAGAAAGAGCACGAGAATGTGCACGCTGAGAAAAGTGGCGTTCATCCCCATGCGCCAGGCCATGCCCATCGCCAACAGGGGCACTATTCGCGTGTGTGCCGGTTGGTTTGCGGGATGGCCCCGGCTGAAGGCGTCGAACAGCGCCTGGACCCGGGCCTCATCTTCGGGGAGGCGGCGGGTGCTGGCGCTTCAGCGCCGCCATTCCGTCCGGCAACGCCTCTAGCACTGCCTTGCTAGGGCCAAACCTTGCCATCGGCAGCTTTCAGGCTGGCCAGCTGGTTTCGTGCTCTGCAGGCTCCGATTTGGAGCCTATCCGGGCGGATCGGGATACGTTGCTGTGGGCCTCGGCTGGCACGCGTCGATCGTTCGTCCGTCTTTCCTTACCTGCGGGTGCCCGAGCGGATCTCGCCGACGATCCGTTGCACGTCAGCGCGAGCGGCGTCCCACTCCGAGTCAGCGGCAAACAACTCGGCCAAGTCCTGCTGCGCCGGCACACCGCTGCCCGAAGGGACAAATTGCCGGGTGACAGCGATGAAGGCGGCTTGCCGTCGGTCAAACGCGCGGCGCTCTCGCTCTAGCGCCGCGCGCTCTTCCGCCCGTTGGTTTTCTGGAGTGCCGGTCATGGTGCACTCGCGCTCGGTGGGTGGCCCTGGGCCGCCTCGTCGCTGTCGTTGTCGGCCATTAGCACGGCGGCCACCTTGATTGCCGTATGCCAGCCAGGGATGGCCTCGACAGAGCGCACGGTACCCGTGGTTGTCCCGCCCACGAGTACGTGGACCGGCGCGCTGCCCAACCCCTCATGTGAGATCGCCTGCAATGCTGCAATTAGCTGGTCCACGCTCAGACCTTCCGGTGGCAAGATTTTCATGTGTTCCGTGCGAGTTTCGATGCCAAAAATCCGGAGGAGCAGAATCGTTTACTCAATCGATTATTGTCTGCTCGCTGGCGTTAACCTCTCTGACCTCATAGTAGCTGTTCGGGGTCGTATTGACGAAGACTACGCGTGGTCGCTTGCCATCCAATAGATGCTGCTGCATTTTGGCGCGGGCGCCGCGGTGGATGCCGACTTTGCCGGCTCGTCTCTGGGCCAGGGCGCTCACCTCAAACGGCCCACCGCAAGCCGGGCACTGGTACTGATAACCGCGGTCAGGGAGGCGACTGCGCTCAGCGAGCGGGTCCAGACACAACGGACATTTTGCATGTTCGAAAGTCATGATTGGCCTTTATTTTACATAATTATCATTATGAATTTAAGCTTTGTCAGGGCTAAGTTGTAATGTCCGCTATAGCCAAGTTCAAATGTCCGAGTTTGTCGGGCGTAACCTGAGCGGTTTCCAGTCTGCTGGAGGCTGCCATGACACCGGACACCATCACCCTAACCACGCGGCAAGTGTATTGACGGGCTTTAATCGTGCGGGCCATGGTGCAGATTGAATCCGTACAGCTTTCGCTAAAGGCCGATCCACGCCAACCTAGTTTTTCGGCAGTCTACCTCGCAATCGCGCTAGTCTTCCCGCCATTCGCTTCCCTGTCTCGTGAAATGCGACGCGTTCCCGCCGAAGCACGGCGCGTTAGCGTGCAGAGAGCGCCTATGGCGACGGGGAAAAATCACCACCGCCTCGCGCTGGCCTCCGCGGACTATTTAGCCGGCCGTCGGGCCACAAGAGCCTGAGTTAGCACGCTGCTTGCCTCCCCCAGGATCCTCTTAAGTGTGGCTTGTTGGAACTCTCTGAACGACGAGACCGTTAACGCGTTGAACACCTCTCGCAATAGCTCTTGGTCTAGGGCATGCAACGTTTGGCATGGTGCCCCCGCCGCCGCCAGCATCCGAGGGTGGTTGATGCGACGACGACAAGAGCCTTCCCAAGCATTGACAATGGATTGCGCGGTGTACCTTGGGGCCTATGTCCCCCTCGGTATCGCGACATGTCCTTCAAAACAGATGCGCTGCAATTCGGGCCTGCATCCCTCGAGCACCCATAGACAGCTCCCTGCCCCCACCCACTTTTCGATTGGTGCTGATGGCTTGCTCTGGTCCAAAGGACGAGCAGCGCGCACCGGCGTTGCAGCTTTACCGAGGTGTCATAAACCAGACCTATCGTGCGGTCACGCTCGCAGGCGCGGTGCCGAAAGTGATGATCCTCTCCGCCCTGCACGGATTTATTGGCCCGGATCTCGAGGTTGAGCCTTATGACGTTCGGCTCGCGCTCGAGCCCGCAACAAATTAGCGCAATGTCCGCGCTCAAGCATTCTGGCTTCGCTAATTATCACGATCCGGAGTTGCGCGGTGAGCATTGCTGGTCGTTTTCGCCCGTCAAATGGTCGAGACGCTCGGACGAAAATGCTTTTCGTTGTAGGGATAGCGTTTTCCGGACTCCAGGTCGAAAGCCACTCTGTCCGTCAGTGTTTCCAGCGCCTTGCCATACAGGTGAAAAAGCAGCGCCGGCTGGCCGTTCAGCACATGGATACTATGCACATCATCGGGCTGGTAGAGCGCAGGGTGACCAGGCTCGACCTTGAACTCCCTGTCGACCACCACGGCGGCCGGCCCGTCGTCGGCAGTGATCCGATAGACCCGGTTGGTCTCTTCCCCCTCGATCCCCACGATGATGGCCCAGGTGCCATGGTTGTGCGGCACGCTGGTCTTCCCAGGGTGCAGCGCGTTGACGTAGAGTGCAAAGCCTTGATCCGGATCAGCGTGCAGTACGTAACGCTGTGATCCAGACCCACCGGGCGCCGGCAGCGGAAAGTTGGCGAAAGAGAACCACTCGCGGCGGGCGGCAAGTTCCTCTAGCACCTGCGCCGTGCGCTCCAGCTTGTGCTCCGCGCTTTCCGCATGGATGCGCTTGATCCGCTTGACGGCCGCGGCCACGAGGGGCTTCCAGGCGGGGGAATGACTCATGCGGGTTCTCCTGTGCTACGTTGATGAACGGCGATATCGCCGGATGTCAATGTCCCGTTAACCAAGCGCCCGAGCAGCGCATGCGTGCGCTGCTCCGCCAAGGCAGCCGATGCCGGATGAAAGGGCGGATGGCCGAAGCGTCCGAAGCCGTGATCGGCCTCGGCATAGACATGAACCTCGGCGTGTGGCTTCCCTGCGAGATCCTTGCGCAGGCCGTCGACAAGTTCGGGAGGCGTGCGGAAGTCGAGATGCCCGATATGGACCAGGGTGGGCACGTCTATGGTCTTTCCAGCGCCCCCATGATCGCCCATGCGCGTCGGGTAATATGCCACGGCGGCATCAAGCACGCCCTGCGCCGCACCCAGGTAGGCCAATTCGCCGCCAAGGCAGAAACCCACGGATGCCACCGCGCCGGCACCATGGCGCGAGCGCAGCCACGCGGCGGTCGCTGCCAGGTCCTGGACGGCCAGCGTCCTGTCCAGGCCTGCGCTGAGCGCACGCCCGCGCTGTTGATCCTGCGGGTTGTATTCAAGGTCGACACCAGGCTCCTGGCGCCAGAACAGGTCGGGCACGAGGGCGACATAGCCCAGCGCGGCGTAACGTTCGGCAACCTCGCGAATCCAGCTGTTGATGTTGTAGATCTCCGGCAGAAGAATCACAGCCGGCAGCGGCGTGTCGGGTTGGATGATGGGTTCGACGAACCAGGCGCGAATGGCGCCATCGTCGACGGGGATGGAGAGGGTTCGAGCAGGCATTGTCATTGTGGTTGGGTGGATTCGAGGGACCGATGCACGCGAGCCAGCGGAAATCCCGCTGGCTCGCGCTGTGCTTGCGCGGTCAGCTGTTTTTCCCAGTCGAGATAGGCACGCATCGATGCGGCATTACCGCTTCGGCGGTCGTGAGCCCAGAACAGGAAATCGATGCGTTGCTCACGCGTCAACGCATCCGCCGGGGGAGCCTCGACCGGCTCGCCGGCGGCTTCCCAGCTCGCTTGCCCGCCGCGTACCACGAAGACACTGGCATGCTGGACGGAATCCAACAGGTCTGCCGCGGCAAGATGCGCCAGGCGGTCGTCCTCGGAGAACAGGATGACGTCCTGCCCAGATGCCGCTGCCGCGATGGGGCCGTCCAGGCGCGCCCTGGTTGCCCACGCCGCGCCGGGCGGGTGCGCCAGCAGGTAAGCCTCGCTGCTGCCCACGCACCACGCGGAACCGCCCTGCCCAATCCGCGCTCGGGCTTGGTCGACGTCCAATTCAGGGGCAAGCCTGAGAACGTCGCTCCAGGGGGGATCGATACGTGCCGCCTGGTCCGCCGACACGCCCTCCTTGCCCGCGCGCGCCACCGGTTCAGCCCGCGGCGCCCTGCTGCCATGGAGTGCCAGGGCGTAGGCATCCCAACCCAGCCGGCGCAACCAGAGCGCCGACTGGATGGCCCTGACGCCGTCGTCATCCACCAGCACGACCCGCGCGTGCAACGTCCCAAGCCAGCGGTCGCTGGCCTGGACCAGTTGGCCGCCAGGCGCGTTGTGTGCGCCCTCCAGATGGCCCTGGGCGAATTCCGCGGGCGTGCGGACGTCGAGCACGTAGGTCGTCCGGTGGTCCTCGGTGCGCCAGCGAGCCAACTGGGCTGCATCGATGGCGGGCACGTCCTGAGCTTGGGCGATGCCAAGGCTGCGCTTGCGCGCCTTCTCTTCCTGGGCAAAGTCCGGAGCGGGCGCCTTGTGCCTCAGGCCCGTCTCCAGATTCAGTCCGGCCAGTTGCCAGCCGTGGTTGCCATCTGCCAGGGCAACGACACGGTGGCCGACGCCGGCATCAATCAAGGTCTGTGCGCCCACGATGCCCCGCGTGCGTCCGCCACAAGCCACCACGATCAGCGTGTCGTACGACGGCGCCAGGGCCTCGAAACGCAGCAGGATCTCGCCATTCGGACAGGACAGCGCGCCAGGGATATGGCGTGCGGCATGTTCGGCCTCGCTACGCGGGTCGAGCACGACGAGCGGTGCTCCTTCCGCCTGAAGTCGGTCGAGCGTAACGGCATCAATGGACGGTGTCTCCAGGTGTTCTTCGGCCCATTCGCCCAATACTTTGCCTGGGACATAAACGCCCTGGAATACCGGATGCCCCGCAGCCTCCCATGCGTGGATGCCGCCGTCCAGCGCGAACACCTGCAGGTAGCCGAGCGATCGCAAGCGCGATGCCGCGCGCTGCGCGACATTGTCACCGGCATCCACCAGGACGATCATGCTTGCGTGCCGGGGCACCAGCGATGGCACCACCGCCTCCAGCCGGCTATAGGGTGCATTCACTGCCCACAGCATATGTCCCATGCCGAACTGTCCCTCCTCGCGCACGTCGAGCAGCGCCAGTTCCGTCCGCGGGTCGCAAAGCCGCGCGATGAGTGCCTCGACATCGATGCGTGGCACCGGCTGCCCGATCTCTGCTTGCGTCACGCCATGTCTCCCTGTCCGATCAAGCTAGTGATGGCATCCAGGCTGCTAGCCCGGCCAAAACCGGCTACCGCATCGGCCAGCGATGCCGCATGCGCTCCCAGCACCGGCTCGGCCAGGTCGAGGAACTTGGCGCGAAGATCGTTCCACCGCATTGGCCACGCCACGCTGCCATAGCCAGCGGTGACGGCATGTTCCAGCGTCCGCCCACTGGCCGCATGCAGTTCAAGGCGAGCCGAGGAACGTGTCGCCGCCGGGTCCGGGACGAGCGCCACGCGTTGGCTCAGCGCCTGCACGGTAGGATCGCCAAGTCGCGTCCGTTCGAAGTCGCTGGCCCTGCCCGTATGGCCGGCCAGCCCAAGCGCGATGCAATAGGGAAGGCTGAATTTCGCCTGCGTGGCTGTATGGGCGTCGGCGCTACCCGCGATGCGAATGGCCAGCGGGTGCACATACGCGATCACCTGCTCGACACCGTCCGTGTCCAGCGACGCATGCAATGCCCGCGCGGCGTCGATGGCTGCATGGGTCAACTGGCACGAGGCATAAGGCTTGAAGCTGATGCGTGAGATCTCCCAGGCGCCATCCAGGTCGACGTCGATGGCCAGCGCTTCGTCCTGGAGCAGGCTTTGCAGCAAGCCACGCGGGCCGTCCAGCACGCCGGGTGCGCCTTCGCAGCCCTGGCTGGCCAGCTCGACGGACATGACGGCATCGAGCGCCGCATAGCCCGCGTGCAGTGGCTTCGCCGGCGTACCAAAGGACGCCGCGAGACCACCGGCCTGAGTCGCGGCCAATGCGACGGCGTGGCTGGCCTTCGACGCATCCAGCCGCAGCGCGAGCGCGCCGGCCAGCGCTGCCGCGATGCGCCCGAGCACGGGCGTCACGTGCCAACCATGCGCCGTCAGCCTTTCACCACGCCCCTGCATGCCCAGCCTGGCGCCTGTCTGCAGCCCCACGGCGAAGGCAGCGATGAGGCGGTTCTCCGGCAGCCGGTATTGTTGGCCAAGCGCGAGCAACGTCGCCCAAAGGGGCCCGCTGCCATGGAGAATGGCGTCGACATGAGTGTCGTCATAGTCCAGCACATGGGACAACGAGCCGTTGACCCAGGCGGCCACCGGCGCCGCCGAGCGCCCGCCGGACAGCCACCATGCGGCTCCGTGGCTGGACCACAGGCGTGCGGTATTCGTGATGACGACGGCCTGCGGATCCCGTCGCGCGCCCAGACATACGCCAAGCCAGTCCAGCAACGAGTTTCGGGCGGCGTGCAGCACCTCGGGCGGCAAGCCGTCGGCGCCCAGCAACTGGTCGAATTTGCGCTGTGCGTCGCCGGCGATGCGGGGCAGCAGCAATGGAGGATGGTCGATGTGCATCAGTTCAAGGCGATGCCAGCCGACTGGATGGTCTTAGACCAACGCTGGTAGTGCTCGGCAATGCTCTGCTTCAAGCCCTCCGGAGAACTGAAGCGCAACGTGGCGCCGTGCTGTTCGAGAAACCGCTTGAACTGTGGGTCCTGCGCAATGCGGCCGATCTCCTTGTTCAGGCGCCGCGTAATCTCGGAGGGTAGGTCTGCCGGCGCCAGGACGCCGGCCCAAATGGTGACGGCCAGCTCGGGACGGCCCAGTTCCACCAGGCTGGGAACATCGGGGAGCGCCGCGGAGCGCTTGGGGCTGCTGACCGCGATCGCCTGGAAGCTGCCGCCGCGGATCTGGCCCAGTGCGGATGGCAGGGTCGCGAACATGGCATCGACATGGCCGGCCGCCACATCTGCCATCGCGGGGCCGCCGCCCTTGTAGTGCACATGCAGGACCTGGGTGTTCTCGGCCTCGCGAAAGAGCTCGGCCATCAGATGATTGGTCGTGCCCGCACCGGAAGACGCAAACGACACGCAGCCAGGATGCGCTTTGACGTCGGCGACTAGGGCTTGATAGGTCGCCGGCTTGTTGGGCGCGGTCACGAGCACGGACGGAAAGTCCACGACAGAGGCAATGGGCGTGAAGGAGTCGAACGGCGTGTAGCGCAGGTTCGGATACAAGATTGGACTGACCGCGATCTCGTTGGCGGTGGCGAACAGGAGCGTGTAGCCGTCAGGCTTGGACGCCGCGACGTGTGCAGTTCCCAAAGTACCCGAGGCGCCGCCACGGTTCTCGACGACCACGGGCTGCTTTAACGCGATGCTCAGCTTCTCCGCCAGTGGTCGGGCTACCAGATCGGCAAGGCCGCCCGGCGGAAACGGCACCACCAGACGAATGGATTGCTCGGGCCACTGCGCCTGTGCCGCAGGGGTAACGAAAACACCGGCCAACGCCAGAGATGCCATCGACAGCAGGCTCACTATGCGTCGCGGCATGAGCGAGGTCGATGGGCGGAAAGAAACAAACATCACACACTCCAGAACAATTTCCACGTCCACTGAGTGGCCGCCGCAAGTAGCGGCATCCCGTGGGGTCAGGTCATTGTCTGGGGCGCCGTGGTGTATTCAAAATGCCCATCGCGACTTTGCTTATATATTGCTTGTCGCAACTGAGCCGCCACAGATTTCCAAGGGTGGCTAAGCACCTGATTCAGAAGGGTTTTGGCGGATATCCAACGGCGCTTGCAGCCGCCATCATCACGCCCGCGATCAGTAGCGGTGATCATTTCGGTGCTGTTGCTGATGTTTCAGACGGGCTCGCCGCTCACGCAATAGCACCGGCATCCTGATGACGAAAGAACAACCGGAGCATCTGGAACGCCTGGGACACCACCGGGTTCACCGAATTCTGTCGACAGTAGAGGTAGTAGCTCACGTCCGGCATTTGCGGCAACCCTTCGCGATCGCCAAGGATGCGCATATCCGGCGTCAGCATCTCGACGGTGCGCGGCGTGATGCCTAGCCCCGCCCGCACCGCGGCGCGCACGCCGACCGGACTCGACGACGTATAGATCTGGCGCCACGGCTGGCCATGTCGTGCCAAGGCCTCCAGCGCAAAGCGACGAAACACGCTGGGCTCGTCGCCAAGCACCAGCGGCAAAGGTTCGCCGCGCGCGAACTTGAAATTGGCGGAACAAAGCCAGAGAACGGGCGCACTGCGGACGACGAACGATTCCAGCGCATCGTCGCGCCGGGTCGCGAGCGCCAGATCTAGCCCCGCATCATGCAGATTCTTGAGCAATTCCGGACTGCGGCCGATCGTCACCTCGTAGCTGAGGTGGGGCATGAGCCGGGAGAGCTGGGCGAGTATCATTGGCAGCAAGGCTTCCGCCGCATCATGCGATGAACCGAGGCGCAGCGAGCCGCGCGGACTTCGCGCCTGCAGGAAGGCCATCGCATCGTCGTGGAGCGCGAGCATTTCCTGCCCGTATCGGAGCAGATGTCGGCCCGTATCCGTCAACACCTTGCTACGGCCCGTACGCAGGAACAGCGGTTGCCCAATCAGTTGTTCGAGCTTCTGCATGCGCTGCGAAATCGCTGATTGCGTGCAGTGGAGTGCGGAGGCGGCGGCGTGGAAAGTCCCCTGGCGCTCCACCTCAACAAATGCGCGCAGCAAGATCAGGTCAAGGGTAGCCGACGCATCGGCTGGAAAGCGTTCCGATTCTTCTGCCATTATTGCCAACCCGCCTTTGTCCGGATAAGGCCTCTTCCGGTGCATGGCGAGAAGGCGATTAATCGCGCCGCTCGCATACGTAAGAGAAAAATTGTGCTTCGTCGCGAAAGGCTGTGGCCCTCGCTTTCCACAATGCCGCTAACCTTGTTTTCCACGAGTGTCGATCAACGCCGATCCCGCCAGCCACAGCGTGTTGATGAGCCGGCTCGCGATCTCCGGGCCGATATCGATGCGATTGGCCAGCGATTGCCTGGGATTGCCGGTGGCCATGCCGCGCAGCCATTGCCAGTAACGGACGGCCGCCGGCTTCTCGAGGCCTAGTGATTCGTGCGCGGCGGCGAGCGTTTCGCTGAGGGCGGATTGGCCTGGCGTGGCAATCGCTACGTCTCTCGGCAAGACTTCAGTGCCGGCAAAGATCAGCAACGTGACGAGGAGCAACGTGACAGCACCTTGCAGCAGCAGCCTTCCGAGAAGCAGGATCATCATCCCGATCGAAGCAGTCGATCATATGTGTGGTGCCCCCTGTTCCCAACGAAGAATTCCTGCTTTGCAAATTTGGGGTCAACGAGAGTAGATATCTCGCGTCTGCTCTATCCGGAACCAAAGATGCAACCCGCCTTGTCCGCGGTGGACTTTCCCAAGCCCTAAAAGCTACCCACCCACGTAATCTGCACCGCCTGATATGGTATCGCTCTCCCCTACACTACCTATGATCGGCTGGCCGAGATCGATTAGGGCATGCTCGTGGAGCACAAGCGGCCGGAGCATGTGCCGACCATTGCGGCAAAGGTCCAGGCATTGTGGGATGATCAGCACCAGATCTACCTCGCACGCACGCTATTGCGCGAGCCGCCGCGCCAGGCGCACCTCGCTCAGAACACGAAACGCCTGCGCTTGATCAATCGGCTGGATCCGGGGCACGCTATATTTCCCGGTCCGGATCCGTCCCATGATTCACTTATGGTTTCGCCGGCGGAACAGTCCCATCGTCTGACCACAAATAATCCTTGAACATTTCTTTGTAGACGGGATGCATTAGCAGGACTTTTTCGCCGATGAACGCTGCGGCTTCTGCGAACGTCATGTTCTTCAACGTCAGATTCTTGATCTCGTAGGGACGCAGCATTGGCTTGTCAGGATATTTCACGAGCAAGCATTCTTTCTCGGCGTCATATTCGAACTGGATACCTTTGGAGTTCATAGTGGTGTCTCAAAGCCAGATAGTGGTGTACGAATCCCACCTGTTCCAAAACGGAGGCATTCGGCATATCGGGTCATTGCCGATCTCATGCAAATTGCCGCGCCGGCTGAGCCGTAGCGAGCTTTCACAGTGGATTGGCAATTTCCCTCATCTTGGTCTCGTTGGCGTTCACAATCATCATCATCGCCTCCACTCATGTCACAAGAAAGCAAGCGAGCCGCACCAATGACTGTTCCACTGACATGTCTGACCATGCGGATGCCTGCAGAGCCCAGTTCTGCACCTAGGCGCGTCAGTAATGTATCCGGACTATGCTTCTCCCCATTGCCCGGCTCTAGCACGTCAGCTGGCACCGGCATTGGAGCCATCCCAGGTCCTGATTGTCCATTCCTGGGATTTACCGGAATTCGTATCAGTTGTGTCGGGCTAGCCTGCGCATGAGCATTTGTGAACAACCATCCGAACCAACCTTTGATCGTATTCCACATCGACGTTAGCCAACTAGCGTTTTCGCTTGTTGGCGGAACGCTGATGGCGGATCTGGCCGCTTGACCAAAAGGATTTTCGGATAATGAAGTCAAGCTCTGCGTAGTCAGCTCTGCAGGCAACCAATATGCGACCAATCGGTGTGCATTGTCGTATTCCAATTCATATCGGAATGAACCCGGTCCGGACACCGTTGTGAGAAAACCCGCTTGGTTGTACCCGTATACGACGGTGTCTGTTCCGCGCTGGTACAGCGTCATGTTACCCCGATTGTTGTACCGGATCTCAATTTGCCTACCAGACGTGTCGATGGCGGTAAGAAGTCTTCCCGCGCTATCATAGGTCAGCGCTCGGCCGATTTGCCCCTGAGGATTCGTCAAGATGGCAAGATTGCCTGACGTATCGTAGGAGTAGGTCCATCTTGCACTCTCTATATTGTCAATGGTATCCATCGCCGCGATGACAAGGCCATTTGCATCGTACTCCCATCGCAGACCGGTGCTTTGACCGAGTTGGATCGCTCCGAAGCCCAGCGATCCGTTCTGATCGCTCGTTGCATAGGTGACATAGCTCGTAGTCTGCCCCTTTGCATCGTAAGTAAATCCATCTACCCGATTTGGAGACGCAACCCTTAGCGGTAAGTTGTAGGTCGGATGCCACTCGGTGGTCGTTGTCTTCGCGCCAGCCGTTCCGTAACCTTCGATGCGTTGAGTCTCACGCCCGAGCGCATCATAGGTGTAACGGATTTCCTTGTCGGCAAAATCGACCGTGCTCGACAGGTTGCCGCTTGTGTCATAAGTGCTGGTTTTCGCAACGTCACCACACTCGACACACGGTGCCGACACGTTCGTCGGCCGCAATACATTGTTTTGCAGATCGAATGTATAGGTCCGGTTGCTGCCGTCCGCGGATGTCACGACGCTTTGACTCTGACTCAAGTATTGCACCTGGACTTTATCGGCACCGCCAGCATGCTCCGAACTGATTGCGCGTCCCTGCTCATCGTATGCGTAGGAAGCAAAACGTGCTCCGGCTTCATCGGTGATACCCGTTAGCGCTGTGGTGAAGCGTGTATCCTCATAGTGATAATGGCGAGAATTTCCATCCGGCCAAGTGACGCTAGCTAGAACTCCGGCTGAATCGTAGCTATATTGGATGACTTTGCCATCAGGCGTTGTAACCGACGTAATGCGGGCTTGCGCATCGTAGCCAAAACTCAGGATCTGGTTAAATTGGTTCTTGACATTAATAAGCAGGCCGGTCCGCGGAGTTACCCCAGCCGGCGTGTTGGTGTCGCTGTAAGTTAGCGTTGTCGTCCAGCCATTTCGCTCACGGACAGTCAAGAGTTTGCCCGTACTGTCATATGACTCGATGGTATCGGTAGCAGCCTCCACATATGTCCACCCGGAAATTAAGTTTGTGTTATCGAGCGCGACCTTAAGTGCATCATGATTTCCATCTGCCGCAGTCCACGTGTTTCCGCCCGTGGCAATAAACTGCTTGAATGCGCCATCTGCTCTAATGACAAAAAGGCGAGCCCCATTACCCTTATCAAACGGGACAACTAGTCGTCTTTGCCATTGATGCATCCAGAGCTGCGAGAAACCGTCATAGGGGCCAGAAAAGTAGCTTGATCGATAGACCCGGCTGAGCGTGAGAGCATTGAGACCTGCCCCTTGGAAATCCACCTCAATTTGCGCTTTTATGCTCGTGCCCGGATAGATAGGATTCCCGACCGGACAAGATTTCTCGATAATTTGGTCACGCGCTATACCGGTCGACCAGTATTCAGCTCCTCCACACTGCTGACCAAGTGGCTTGGCAAGATTCGGTGTAGACCCGTCAATACAATTGGTCCCTACGACGTAAGTATCGGAGTGTACAAACCGAGGATTTGGTCCATACTCATATTGACAAGTAGGGGTAGCGCCGACGAAATGGTACATGCCTTGGCCACGATCTGCTCGCGCTAAATAGGCTAGGCATGCGAGATCCTGGCTGGGTTGCCAAACGTCATAGGTGGTAACGCGATATGATGTAACTGGAATCTCAGCGAGCACTGCTAGCGGAGTCAGTATAGATGCTATCGCCAAGAAACGGATGAACAACCTGGAAAGAGCTAAATTCGTTGTCTCCGGAAACAAATTGGGAGTGCCTCGATTGCACCAACCGGCCCATTCCTTTATTCGTTTCAATTTCTTTCCTCATATTATTCATCATCTAAAGTGACGGACCCGTGCATATAGGGCTCGCTAAACCATATTTAGCGTATGATGGTTGCTACCAAGTACTTTGCATTATGCAAGGACTGCTGAAGAAACCATCGGGACCAGATCTGAGTTTAAAATTCCCTATGTATGGGGCAGAAAAAACGTCACACGAACATCACACAGCGCTTGTTCAGAAGAAAATGGTCCGCTTATGTCGGCACCTGGGTCGTCCAAGCATAAAGTTCCACCTGTACCAGGCGAGCGTGAAACAACATCAAGAGCAGGGTGAGGAAGAGGCCCTTCGTCGAGGGGTCTCGTACGAGCGTCAAAATACAGCGGAAAGGCTCACTAGTGCGGCGATCTGTTGGTTGCATTTGGTCGATCGATGAGCTCGCATGGCTCACTCCATAGTCTCACCCGTGCCCTCCTTTGTTTCGCCGACCGACTAGAGTGTACGGATCCCTATATCGTTAATGTATCGTTTTATTTACAACTGATATGTGATGTGTTCATATCTATGGATATTCGAAAGACGCAAGGCACAGTTCTCTTCTCTTTCCCGGTGGGAGATGTGTTTAACCGCTCGGAAGTCTTGCGGTTAGGGTTACCGTATCGTAGTATTATCATACGATACGATTGGAGCCAACATGGCCAGAACGGGTGTTTCCTATGAGAGTGTGGCGGTGGCCGCAGATGCTCTCGTCGCTGAAGGGCAGAAGCCAACCTTGAGTGCGGTGCGAGAGCGGCTGGGCAACACCGGCAGCATGAACACCATCCATCGGCACTGGACGCTTTGGAGCGGTCAGCACAAGCCGGCACCCCGAAAAATCAACGAACCGAATACCAGGTTGCTGCAGGCTTTGGGTACAGAGCTATCGAAAGCCGCGGAAGAAGCTGCGAGCGAGGCAGAAGCGAACCTGGCTCAGGCCATGAAGGAGTTGGCGGTCTTCAGCGCCAACGGCGAGGCCTTGGAAGCCGAGCGCGACGCCCTGGCTGAGCAACTGTTGCAGGTGGCCAAAGAGCGCGATGTCCTCGCTGGCAAGGGCGAGGAGCAGTTGGCGGAGATGGCGCGGCTGAACCAAGAGCTTGAGCGGGAGCGGAATGAGCTCGCATCCGTCCGACGGCACCTCGTGCAGGCCGAACTTCGCGTTGAGGCAGTGCCTCGTCTCGAAGCCGAGATCTTGGAGGTTCGCGCCTTGCTGGCAGCCGAACAAACCGCGCGCGTGGAGGCGGACAAGACGGCCGCGACTGCCGTTGCGGACGCGCTGCAGGCGGCTGCGGTCGCGGAGGCCCAGCGCGCGGCCGCGGTTGCGGCGCAGACCCAGGCTGAGGCCAGGCTGGCCACCGTTGAAAAGCGGGAAGAGCAGGCCCATTCGGATTTGGTGGCCGCGCACACGGCGCACCAGGCCACTCGGGAACAACTGACCTCCGCTGTGGGTAGCGCGGCTGCAGCCCAAGCAGAGCTGAAAGCGCTCCGTGAAGCAGTCAAACCACGGAAAGATCCCGCGGTCGGCGAATCGGGCCGAAGCGAGGAAACGGCCGATGCCACCGCCCCGACTCGGGCCCGCGGGAAAAAATAGGCAAACAAGGACTGACTGGCGCCGGGCGGCCGCCCTGCGCCCTTGACTCGCGGGCGAGGTCTGTAGATTGGAAGCTCACCTTCCATCTCCAGTGCCCGCCCATGCGAGTTCCGCAGCCCTCCCTCCTCGGGGTAATCGTACTTTCTGTGCAAAATCTGGCGGTTTCCGCGCAAGGCCTTTGTTTATAAGGTGCCCCGGTCGCTCGCGACAATTGTCTGCTGCCCTCGGGTGACTTTGGGAGTACCATGTTCGCCCGCGATTTCGGATCGCGTCACCTGCATGGGGGCGGAAGATGCCGGGCTTGGAATTTCGCTATGTGGGAAAGAGCAGCTTGCCCACACGCTTGTCGGAGTTTGACGTCGAGCACTATTTTGCGCTGACCGCCAGTGACCTCGCTGCGATCAACCAGAAATTTTGACCTGACGGGCGCGCCGGCGCCGCCATCCAACTGGTCTTTCTGCGTGCAAGTGGCCACACCCTCGACCAGCTCAACACAATTCCCCGACAGTTGCTGCGCCACGTCGGCGAGAAGCTCGGTGTGGCGACCCCAACCATTGCTTCGCTGCGCACGATCTATCACCGCTACAAGACGCTCCACGAGCATCAAGTCTGGGCATGTGGATATCTGGGGCTGACGCGACTCGATGAGGATCAGTGGAGTGGCCTCGCCGCCTGGATGCGACAGGATGCCGCCGAATCCCTGTCGCTTGACGAGTTGCTTCAGCACGCCCATTTCTGGCTGTACGAGCGACGGATTCTGATCCCGTCAATGCGGGCGCTGCAGGGCCTAGCGCGTTCAATCTGGGCTGGCATCGAGCGTGACTTGCTGGCCACGATTGAGAGGGTCGTCCCAATGGCGCAGTTAGCACGAGCCGAATCTGCCGTGTTCGCCCCGCATGCGACATCGGGAGTGTACGCACTGGAGTGGCTTAAGACCCCGCCGGCGCGACACAGCCCATCGACCATGAGCGAGACGCTGGCCAAGATCCGCTTCCTGAAGGATCTCGGAGCGCATACCTGGGCGTTCGATGCTATTCCGATCGAGAAACAACGTGCCTATGGTCAGCGTATCCAGGCTCGCCGTCCCGCAAAAGTCCGCGAACTGAAGACACCCACGCGCACGATCGAGCTGGTCTTCTTTCTACGCTTCACTCTGCTTGAACTGACGGACGCGATGCTCTACCAGACCGGGCGACGCGTGTCCGATTTTGTCCGGCAGGCTTATAACAAGACCACAACGAAACAAGCCCGTTCGGCGGTCGAATACCGGCAGCAACTGGTTGAGATCAAGGGACTGGTTGACGATACCAGTCGCACGGCCGAGGAGCGACTGGCAGACATCGGCAACCTGCTAGTAGACTTGCCGCCCAAGCCCCCGGCGAGCCATGCTGCCGGCGTGCGCGAAGCGCTTACGGATGACCACCACCGTATCCGCAACCTCTTGGCGCCGCTGCTGGAATTGGAGATTGCCAGCACGAGCAACAATCCGGCCATCAGGCAGCTTGAGCTCATCAGCAGCCTGCACGACCAAGGCGCAATGGAACTGCCGCCCGATTGCAATGTGCCGGTGAGCGCGAGTTGGCGCGACCTGGTCGACGGCAAAGACCGCAAGCGCGCGTTGCGCGCAATGGAAGCCTGCGCGATTACGGGCTTGCGCAAAGGCCTGCGCCGCGGCACGGTGTGGATCAGCCACAGCCTGTCGTTTCGGGAGCGCGATCAACTGCTGATCCCGCCGACACAGTGGGAATCCGAGCGGGACCGATATTTGTCTTCGCTCGACTTGCCGACCCAGGCTGACATCTCCCTCAACCGTCTCACGGATCATCTGAAGGCAGGCCTCGCGGCATTGGATGAGGCTCGTGAGGCCGGTCATTTCATGATCGACACAAATGGTGTTCTACATCTGTCGCCGCTCGAAGCAACGGAGACCGACGGCAGACCTACACATCCCCGAGATCTGCTATTCAAGGACATTGGAAACGCACAGTTTGCCGACATGATTCTTGAGATGGATGCCCTTACCAATTTCAGTGAAGTGCTGCTGGCGCGCAAGGCCAGGGACGCGCACGAGCTGATTTCGCTCTATGCCGCGCTGATTGCCCACGGCACCGAACTGGATGCCAAGGGTATCGCGGCCATGATTCCGCAACTCGACGCGGCCCATGTCTCAACGGCAATGCGCGCGCTTGAGATGCCTGGGCGGCTGCGTAGAGCAAATGAACGTGTGGTGGAATTCCAGCGCGCGCACCCGATCACTGAGCTGTGGGGAACAGGTCGACAGGCGTCAAGCGATTCAATGAGCCTGGATACCTCCCCGCACCTGTTCTATGTGCGTGCCGATCCTCGTCGGCGCACCCATGCCGTCGGAATCTATACACACGTATTGGACAGCACGGCATAGCCTACAGTCAGCCCATGGTGCTCAACGAGCGCCAGACCGGAGTGGCGATCGAAGGCGTCATACGCCATAACGAAACCCGCGCCGACGGCGGGTTGCTCAGGCTCGCGGTCGACACCCACGGATATACAAATGTGGGAATGACAGTGGCCAAGCTGCTGGGCTTTGACCTATGCCCCTGGCTGCGCAACCTGTCAGAGCGCAAGCTGTATTTATCACGCGGCCTGAAGGTGGCTGATGGACTGTCGGCCGCCGTGTCTCACGAGATCTCGCTCAAGGCGATTCGTGATGGCTGGGATGGGCTTCTCCGCCTGGTGGCTTCGATCTATTCGGGCCGGGTTAGTGCCGTCGTCGCGCTGCAGCGGTTCGGCAGCGCTGCCCACGGCGACCCCATCCATCGGGCCGGCGATCATTTGGGCAAGATGCTGCGCACGCTATTCTTGTGCGACTTCTTCAGCAATGCCGTGTTTCGGCGGGAGCTGCGCACACTGCTCAACCGAGGTGAGTCGGTCCATCAACTCCAGCGAGCCATCTATTCCGGTAAGGTGGCGCATGATCGCGGGCGCCGGCAAGATGAAATGATCGCAATTTCCGGATCACTGACGCTGCTGACAAATCTGGTGATTGCCTGGAATACCCAGCGCATGCAAGCCGCGGTCAACACCTGGCGCCGCAAGGGGCAACGCGTCGACGATGACTGGCTGCGTCGCATGGGGCCAGCACACTTCGCACACGTGAACTTCCGAGGTATCTTGAGTTTCCCAATCCATCTGTACCAGGATTCGCTACTGGAGGCGGTGCCCCAGCAGCGTGAGAGTGGCGCATGACAATTAGCCCGATATTGGTCAGCGAAACTTGGTTTCGGTACCGCCACGCCGCAATAGGCGGCAGGCGGCTCCTGCCCGTTGGCGAAGCGTAGCGGAGCTCCGTGTCGATCAGGCGCTTGCCGGCCATTAGCTGCCGGTCTTTCCCCCTTGGTCCAATGGCCGATTAGCTTCTGACTCCAGTCGTTCGACCCGACCACGAACGGTGTCGGATATAAATTTTCCAGGGCCCGTTGCGCAAATTCCATATTTCGACTATATTCGAATCATGGAAACAGATAACGCCCTCGAAGCGCTTGCCGCGCTGGCCCACGCCGTCCGCCTGGCCGTCTTCCGCCTGCTCGTGCAGGCCGGCCTCGAAGGCCTGCCGGCTGGCCGCATTGCCGAACTGATGGAGATGCCGGCGTCCTCACTGTCGTTCCACCTCAAGGAACTGCATCGCGCCGGCCTGCTGGCCAGCTGCCAGGAAGGCCGGTCGATTATCTACATGGCCCGCTTCCAGACCATGAATGACCTGCTGGGCTATCTCACGGAGAACTGCTGCGGCGGCAATCCGTGCTCGCCGGTTTCCCGCTGTTCCGTCACCACGGAGTCGTGATCATGAAGCGCTTCCACGTCCACGTCCACGTCCACGTCAGCGTGGCCGACCTGTCGGCCAGCATCCGCTACTACTCGGCCCTCTTCGCTGCAGAGCCGACCGTCGTCCGGGACGATTATGCCAAGTGGTCGCTGGACGATCCGCGCGTGAACTTCGCCATCTCCAATCGCACGGAGAAGCTGGGCGTCGACCATCTGGGCATCCAGGCGGAGACGGATGGGGAGCTTGCCGAGATTCAGGCTCGACTGGCCAACGCCGACTTGCCGATGCAGTCCCAGTCCGCGACGAACTGCTGCTACGCGACCTCGAACAAGCATTGGTCTGTGGATCCGACGGGTATCGCCTGGGAATCGTTCCACACGCTTGGCAACGCGCCAACCTATGGCGAATCGCGCGATCGTCGCGCTGAAGCCGCTGCGTGCTGCGTGCCTGTCCAATTGAACGCCGCGCCGACGCAACCTGCCAAGACCGCCCGCTGCACGCCGGACTCCGGCTGCTGCTGAACTTTCCCTAAGACGCCTCCTCTACGAATCCTCGCACGAGGAGGCACTCGTTCGCCCCTACGATCATGTCCGACAAGACTTTCAATGTGCTGGTGCTGTGCACTGGTAACTCCGCCCGCAGCGTGATGGCCGAGGCGTTGTTCAATGTACTCGGCAAGAGACGCTTCCACGCCTACAGCGCCGGCAGCCATCCGTCCGGTACGGTGAACCCCTTCGCCATCGAGCGCTGCCAGTCGATTGGCTACGACACCTCAGGCCTGCGCAGCAAGAGCTGGGACGAGTTCGCCCTGCCCGGAGCGCCCAACATGGACTTCGTCATTACGGTCTGCGACCAGGCCGCAGGCGAGGTCTGCCCGATCTGGCCAGGCACGCCCATCACGGCACACTGGGGCTTCATGGACCCGGCCGCCATCCAGGGATCCGACGATGAGAAGCGCAAGGTGTTCGACCAGGTCTTCCGTCAGATCCTGAATCGCGTGAGCCAGTTCGTGAACCTGCCGCCGCACATCCTGGACCGCAATGCCATTCAGAAGGAGATGCGCGCCATCGGCGAACAGCCTTTGGAGGCCGGGCAGTGAGCACGGCGCAACAGTCCGCCGCAGCGGCACAGCCCAGCGCCATTGGCTTCTTCGAGCGCTATCTGACTGTCTGGGTGACGCTGTGCATCGTGGCCGGCATCCTGCTCGGCCAATGGCTGCCACCGGTCTTTCATGCCATTGGTGCGATGGAATTCGCGCAGGTGAACCTGCCCGTCGGCGTGCTGATCTGGGTCATGATCATTCCGATGCTGATCAAGATCGATTTCGGCTCCATGGGCCAAGTCGCGGGACACTGGCGCGGCATCGGCGTCACGCTCTTCGTGAACTGGCTGGTCAAACCGTTCTCGATGGCGCTGCTGGGCTGGATCTTCGTGCGCCATCTGTTCGCGGGGTGGCTGCCAGCAGATCAACTCGATAGCTATATCGCCGGCCTGATCCTGCTGGCGGCGGCGCCTTGTACGGCGATGGTCTTCGTCTGGTCGCAGCTCTGCAAAGGCGATCCGTATTTCACGCTGTCGCAGGTGGCGCTCAACGACGCCATCATGATCGTGGCCTTTGCGCCGGTCGTCGCGCTGCTGCTGGGCCTGTCGTCGATCACCGTTCCATGGGACACGCTCATCACGTCAGTCGCGCTCTACATCATCGTGCCCGTGCTGATCGCGCAGGGTATCCGCAGGGCATTGCTGGCACGCGGCGAAGCCACCTACAAACGCGTCGTCGATGCCCTCGGCCCCTACTCGATCACCGCATTGCTTGCAACGCTCGTGCTGCTGTTCGGCTTCCAGGGCAACGCCATCGTGCAGCAGCCGCTGATCATCCTGCTCTTGGCCGTGCCGATCCTGATCCAGGTCCTGCTGAACTCCGGCCTGGCCTACCTGCTCAACCGCAAGCTCGGCGTCGCCCACTGCGTGGCCGGGCCCTCGGCGCTCATTGGCGCGAGCAACTTCTTCGAACTGGCCGTGGCCACCGCCATCAGCCTGTTCGGCTTTCAGTCCGGCGCGGCATTGGCCACCGTCGTCGGCGTGCTGATCGAAGTCCCCGTGATGCTGTTCGTCGTTGGCGTGGTCAACCGTTCGCAGCACTGGTACGAATCGCACTGAGGCACCCCCATGACCGTCACCATCTATCACAACCCCGCTTGCGGCACGTCGCGCAACACGCTGGCCATAATTCGCAATGCGGGGATCGAGCCGACCGTTGTCGAGTACCTGAACACGCCACCCGACCGGCAGACCTTGCAGGCAATGATCCGCGACGCCAGGCTCACCGTGCGGGAAGCGATTCGGGAGAAGGACACGCCCTACGCCGAGCTTGGCCTGGGCGATCCAGCACTGACCGATGACCAGTTGCTGGACGCAATGCTGACCCACCCGATCCTGATCAACCGCCCCTTCGTCGTCACCAAGTTGGGCGTGCGGTTGTGCAGGCCGTCGGAAGTCGTCCTGGATATCCTGCCGGCGCCGCAGCAAGGCGCGTTCACCAAGGAAGACGGCGAGGCCGTGATCGACGCGCAAGGCCGGAGGATCCCGTGACCACGGATCTGCCCAACATCGTCCCCGTGGTGCTCGATACGCCCGACCTCTACAAGCTCGAGCCCGCTCGCGTCAGCACCCACCCGCCACGCATCCTGCTGCTGTACGGCTCACTGCGCGAGATCTCCTACAGCCGGTTGCTGGCGCAGGAAGCCGAACGGATTCTGCAGCACTTCGGCGCGGAGACCCGCGTGTTCGATCCGCGCGACCTGCCGATGGCGGACAGCGTCCCTGCGGATTATCCGAAGGTGGTCGAGTTGCGCAAGCTCTCCGAGTGGTCGGAAGGCCAGGTCTGGTGCAGCCCCGAGCGTCACGGCACGCTGACAGCCGTCTTCAAGAACCAGATCGACTGGCTGCCGCTGGAGATGGGCGGCATTCGCCCGACGCAGGGTCGCACGCTGGCTGTGATGCAGGTGTGCGGCGGCTCGCAGTCGTTCAACGCCGTCAACGCGCTGCGCGTGCTGGGGCGCTGGATGCGCATGGTCACCATTCCGAACCAGTCGTCAGTGGCCAAGGCATATCAGGAGTTCGATGCCAACGGCCGCATGAAGCCGTCGTCCTACTACGATCGCGTCGTCGACGTCATGGAAGAACTCTACAAGTTCACCCTGCTGGTGCGCGACCGCAGCGACTACCTGACCGACCGCTACAGCGAGCGCAAGGAAGCCGCGCCCGCCCACGCGACGACGCTCGCGGCGGCAGCCATGCATCACGAGAACGACGCGCAGACCAGCGACACCGATAGCGGCGAAGTGGAATAACAGGGAACGGACCGGCCATGGAGCCAAGCAACAGCGTGATCGCCAGGCTGGGAGTCGCCCAGACGGTGGCGTGGGGTTCGACGTACTATCTGCCGGCCATGCTGGCAACACCGATGGCAAAGGATCTCGGCGTGTCGACGCCAACGATCTTTGCCGCATTCAGCGTTGCCCTGGTGGTGTCGGCATTGCTGGGCCCCACGGCTGGCCGGCTGATCGACCGGACCGGCGGCCTCGACCGGACCGGCGGCCGATCGGTGCTCGTGGCCACGAGCCTGGTGTTCGCCATCGGACTCGCCGGGCTTGGCCTGGCGCAGGGAGCCGTGGGCCTCTTCGCGGCCTGGGTGATTCTCGGCATCGGCATGGGCGCGGGGCTCTACGAAGCCGCGTTCGCCACGCTGGTCGCGCTGTACGGCAACCGTTCGCGTGGCGCGATCACCGGGATCACCTTGATCGCCGGTTTTGCCAGCACGGTCGGCTGGCCCCTCTCCACCTTCATGGAGGCGCACATCGGGTGGCGTGGCGCCTGCCTGTCCTGGGCGGCGCTGCATCTCACACTAGGGCTGGCCCTGAACCTGAGCATGCCACAGGTGGCTGCCAAGGCAACTGCATCCAGCAAGGCTACGTCGCTCACGGGAGCCGATCTGACGCACCCAGCCGATGAGCATTCGCAACGAAGGGCATCTTATGCACTGGCTTTCGTTTTCGCGGCGACATGGTTCATCAGCACGGCCATGACAGCTCACCTGCCCCGCCTGCTGCAGGCGGGGGGCGCGTCGCTGGCCACGGCCGTGATGGTCGGAGCGCTGCTCGGCCCGGCGCAAGTCGGCGCCCGGATGCTTGAGTTCGGTCTGCTGCGCAAGGTTCACCCCCTGCTGTCCGCGCGTATCGCCGCCACGCTGCACCCCACTGGCGCGCTGGCATTTGGCCTAATAGGCGCACCTGCGGCAGTCTTGTTTGGCGTCCTGCACGGTGCGGGAAACGGCATTCTCACCATTGCCAAGGGCACGCTGCCGCTGGTCATCTTTGGACCGGGCGGATACGGCCATCGTCAGGGCATACTGATGGTCCCTGCTCGCGTTGCCCAAGCAATCGCGGGCATGCTGCTTGATTCTCTGGGCTCAACAGCGCTCTGGATATCGTCGTCCCTTGGAATCGCCTCGATCTTGACGCTTTTCCTATTGCATGGTGACATGCGCACCGCACCCGACGTGAACCATCGCGATAGCTGTTGAATCGGCGAGCTGTTCGAGGACAACGAACTGGAATATGGGCGGATGCCCACTCACATCAAAGTCCCCTCCCATGGAATCGAAAGTGACAACAACCAGCGTATCCCCTGGTGCGGCCGGTGAAGTGCTTGCCGTCTTTCTTAAGCTGGGGCTGACATCATTCGGCGGCCCAATTGCACACATTGGATACTTCCGGCGCGAGTTCGTTGAACGCCGCCGCTGGCTTGATGACGCGGCCTTCTCGGATCTGGTCGGTCTTTGCCAGTTTCTGCCAGGGCCGGCAAGCAGCCAGGTTGGTTTCTCCATTGGGCTACTCCGGGCCGGGTGGCTCGGCGGCGTTGCTGCCTGGTGTGGATTCACCCTGCCCTCCATCCTGTTGCTGCTCGCCTTTGCAGTCATGGCGCCGAGCCTTGGCGGCCCGGTGGGTACCGGTCTGATACATGGTCTAAAGCTAGTCGCTGTTGCTGTCGTAGCACAAGCTGTGTGGGATATGGCGAGACGGCTATGCCCAGACTACCGGCGCGCCGCTATCGCGCTCGTGTCGCTCGCGATGCTTAGTCTCTTGACGACTGTCTATGCCCAACTTCTCGTCATCGTGCTGGGAGCAATACTCGGGCTTTTGCTGTGCCAACCCAACGGGATAGGCGAGGCACTCCGCCCGCAGGCGCACGGCAGAGAGTTCCGCATCTCGCGTGCCACAGGCGCAGTGGCGATGGTCCTATTTTGCATCCTTCTGATCGGGTTGCCAGCGCTAGCCGGAAAGGAAGGTGGCGCGGTTCAAGTCTTTGATGCGTTCTATCGTTCCGGTGCACTGGTGTTCGGAGGTGGCCATGTAGTCCTGCCGCTGCTGCAACAGCAAACGGTCGCGACCGGCTGGGTTTCTCCGAATGACTTTCTTGCCGGGTATGGCGCTGCTCAAGCCGTTCCCGGGCCTCTCTTTACGTTCGCCGCCTTCCTTGGCTGGATGCTGACGATGGGGCCCAATCATTGGGAGGGTGCGGTATTGGCAACGCTAGGGATCTTTTTGCCAGGACTACTACTCGTCATTGCAGCGCTACCGTATTGGCAGGCAATTCGGGCGCGCCCCTCGATGGTTGCATTGCTGAGCGGCGTCAATGCAGCGGTGGTCGGTCTGCTCGCGGCGGCCCTTTATTCACCAGTTTGGACCAGTGCCATATTGTCTCAACTGGATTTCGCGATTGCGACGATCTGCTTCTTGCTGCTAGTACGCTGGAAGATCCCTCCGCTTGTCATCGTTGCCGTGTGCGCGCTTGTCGGAATTGGACAGGCGCTGTTGCACTAAGACGTCAGTTTGTTGAATTGCACCGAATTCTGAGGCACTGCGAGATAACGGCCTCGACGTCGTGGCAAGGGACCGACGATCTGCTATGTCGACGACTAGACCGCTCACTACGACAGTTTGGGGGGAGCAAGGTCATCACACGGCCCTGCCCCTCGCATCGAACCAGACGGATTGCGTACATCGTAGTCTCACACCTTATTCTCCTGCCCGCAGAGTTTCGGCATGACACGCATGTAGACGAGCTCGCTCAGGAGTTCGACCAGGGTCTGGGTCGCAATAATGGCTGGCAGTATCGGAATCGCGCCCGGTACCGCGAGACCGAGCGGCAACACGACCAACGAGTTGCGCGTGCTGGTACTGAACGCCACCGCGCGTCTCGCAGATGCTTCCAAGCCAAACCAGCCGCTGACTAGCCATCCGAGCAGCGGCGCAACGCAAGCGAACACGATATAGAGTGGGAGAACTCGAGCTGCCGCGCCGATAGCAGCGTGGAGTTGTGGCACAACTGCACCCACGACAATGAACAGGACCAGAGCGGTGGCCGGAACTGGACAAAGGCCAAGCCCATCGGCTATCCGCTGCCCCGCTTGCGTATATCTGGCTGTTATCTGCATGACGCCGGCAAGTACAAGAGGTACGGCGATCAGCCAGACAAAAGCGTGCACAAATGGGCCAATATCGATCAACGCTTGGGCATGGGATCCAAGAAAGACGCTCAAGTACACCGGCAGCAGCAACATCTGGAAGATGAGTAACACCGGCGTTGCGGCCAGCAGCAAGCGAGAGTCGGCGCGGCCGATCTGAGAAAACGTCACCACATAGTCAATACATGGAGTCAGCAAGACCAACAGAAAGCCGAACCGGATCAGGGGGCCCGCCGGCAGGCATTGCAGCAGGGCAGCGGCCAGCAAGGGAATTGCCAGGAAGTTGGCCGTCAACAGCGCTCCGAGAAACCGCAAGCGTGTGAATGCGCGCCCGAGATCAGCCAGCGGGACCTGCAAGAAGGTTACGAACAGCATGAAGGCCAGCGCGGGATTGATCGCTGCGTCCAAGCTCTCCAGACCGGTGATGGCGGATGCCATGACAGCCGCCATGACGACGGTCACAAAATAGATGACCACCTGGTGGGCTTCCAGGCGCTCGCGTAGTGTTTGCACTTCTTCTTGGTCGCAACGTGTATGGGAGTTGGCCTCAACGGCCCGGCCATTCGGGATGATAGTCGTCAATGGTAAATGCGTGACGATGACGACGTGGCCCCGTGGCCTCTCCCTCTCTCAGGTGTTCGTCAAAGCGCGCGCCCTCTGGATGTTCGTGATCCAGTGCTTCGCGGTCTTCGGCAGGCCACACGCGCCAGGCGGCGAGAAATCCGACAACCGAAACGCACGCAAGCACCACAAACGCAGCACGCATCCCGTATCTTGCCCCGATCTGCCCTGCGAGCGGATAGGCAATCAGCCAGCATGCATGCGAGAGGGAGAATTGCGCAGCGAACACTGCAGGTCGATCGGCTGAAGTAGCCGATCGCTTCAGCAGACGACCGCTCGGCGTCAACGTCATCGAGTACCCAATGCCGATGGCAAACCATGTCAGCAGAAACATTGGCCATTCGATGAATCGTCCGAACGTGGTCAGCGCGATGCCGAATGCAAGACCGGCTGACATGAGTATGGCGCCGCCAAGCATGGTTGGACGATCAGGTCGATCCGCCAGCATCCTCGGCAACAGCAAGGCCACAAGCATAGATCCGCAGCCAAATGCCGCCAGAGCGAACGGGACATCCGATGCCGGACGCTGCAGCTTGCTTTGCACATAGACGACAGTGTTCACGATGACCATCGCGCTGGCGGCGGCCGCGGCCAGGTTCAAGGCCAGGAGCCCACGCAAGCGAGGCGTCCGAAGGTAGATCGACATGCCCCGGAATGTCTTCGTATACACACTCCCCGTGCGTTCTATCGCCTTGGATTGCGGCAACCGCACAGAAACGACGAGCAAGGCCGACACCAAAAACCCCACGACGGTGCCGCCAAACAGCCAGTGGAAGCTGATGACCGAGAGCAACGCGGCGGCCAGCATCGGACTCACCAGACTTTCCATGTCATACGCCAGGCGGGACAGGGATAAGGCATTCGTATAGGCAGTCTCTTCAGGAAGGACGTCCGGGATGGTCGCCTGAAAGGTGGGCGTGAATGCCGCCGAGGCAGACTGCAACAGAGAAATCAGGACGTAGATCTGCCAGATCTGCGTCACGAACGGCAGAGAAATCGCCACCAGCGCCCGCACGAGGTCCATCGCAACGAGGAATGCGCGACGCGGAAGCCGGTTGGCGAACGCACCCACTACCGGGGCAATACCCACATAGGCAACCATCTTGATCGCCAGCGCGGTTCCCAGAACGCTACCCGCGTTCGCACCGGCCAGGTCATAGGCGAGCAGACCCAGCGCGACCGTCGCAAGTCCGGTGCCAATCAGCGCGATCACCTGCGCACCGAACAGGTGCCGATAGGTTCGGTTCCGCAATACATCCAGCATGCAACCTCCTAAGCTTCGGCTAGTTCGTCGCGCCCCGCACTCGCCACTCCCTGTCGGCGCAGTACCATGCCGCAGATCGCGGGCAAGACGAAGAGCGTAAGCACGGTGGCCGTGATCAAGCCACCGATCACGACCGTTGCCAGTGGCTTCTGCACCTCCGCACCCGTTCCCGTCGCGATAGCCATGGGCACAAAGCCCAGCGATGCCACCAATGCAGTCATGAGCACCGGTCGTACCCGCTCCATCGCGCCGTCGATCACGGCCGCGTCGGGCGTCGCCTGATCTTCCAGCCGTTTGCGAATGGCAGAGATCAGGACGAGACCGTTCAGGACGGCGACGCCGGATACAGCGATGAAACCCACCGCTGCGGAAATGGAGAATGGGATACCGCGCAGCATTAACGCGAACACGCCTCCAGCCAATGCCAGCGGCACGGCGGTCAGAACGGTCGCGGTCAACATCGCGCTGCCAATCGCCATATACAGTGCCACGGCAATCAGCAAGAAGCACGCGGGCACGATCATGGCTAGTCGCTTGGTTGCGGCTTGCAGGTTCTGGAACTGGCCACCCCATTCGATGTACATGCCAGGCGGCAACTTGACGTCGCGCGCGATCCGCGCAGCCGCGTCATCGACAAAGCTGCCAAGGTCACGCCCCGCCACATTGGCTTCCACATACACGCGACGCTTTCCGTTGTCGCGGCTCACTTCGTTCAGGCCCTGCGTAAATCGAAACTCGACAAGCTGCCGCAACGGTACGGAAGCGTGCGCTTGGTCCGTGACAGCCGGCAGCATCACGGGAAGCGCTCCAAGCACATCGAGGTTCTCCCGCTGGTTGCCTGGCAGGCGGATGACAATGTCGTAGCGCCGATCGCCATCAAATATCTGGCCTGCTGGCCTGCCCGCCATCGCTGCCGATACGGTATCGGCCACTTCCTTCACCGTCAGCCCATAGCGTGCAATGGCGGCGCGATCGAAGACGATGTCGAAGGTGGGAAACCCGCTGGTCAGCGGTACGCGTACGTCCGAGACTCCCGGTGTCTTGCGCAAGACGGCGGCGATGCGCTGACCGGTGGCAGCGAGGTCGTCGAGATTCTCGCCATAGATTTTCACGGCGACATCGCTGCGCACGCCACCGATCAGTTCATTGAAGCGCATCTCAATGGGCTGGGTGACGTCGTAATTGTTGCCCACCATCGGTGCCGTCTTCTCCCGAATACGTTCGATCACCTGTTCCTTGGTCGTCACCCCATCCGGCCATTCATTCTTCGGCTTGAGGATGATGTAGTTGTCGGATGCGTTGGGCGGCATGGGGTCGGCTGCCAGGCTGGCGGTACCCGCCTTGGAGTACACGGTCTTGACTTCAGGCAGCGAGAGTACGGCGCGCTCCAGTGGCAGATCGATCGCCACAGACTGATCGATCGATGTCGATGGAATGCGAACGGAGGACAGGTTAAGGTTCTGCTCGTCAAGCGTTGGCATGAACTCGCGACCGACGAAGGCGAACGCAACCGCCGCCAGTGCCAGCACCAGCAAGCCAGCGCCGACGAACGGAATCGGTCGCACCACCGCCCGCTCCAGCCAGGGGCGGTACCACCGCTTGGTGGCGACGATCACCCTCACTTCCTTTTCGGAAACTTCCTTGCACAGCAGCACGGCCAGCATGGCAGGCACAAACGTCAGTGACAGCACGAATGCGGACGCCAGCGCCAGCATCAGCGTCAACACCATCGGCGAGAACATCTTTCCTTCCACCCCCTGGAATGTCAGGCATGGCAGGAACACCAGGAAAATCACGAGTTGCCCGTAGATCGTCGGTCGGAGCATTTCCCGTGACGACAGCAAGACTTCGTTCAAACGCTCCCTTAGCGTTAGCAGTCGCCCCTCCTCATGCTGGCGTTGCGCCAGGCGTCGCAGCGTGTTCTCGACCACGATCACGGCGCCATCGATAATCAAGCCGAAGTCCAGTGCGCCCAGGCTCATCAGGTTGCCGGAGATGCCGAGCTGATTCATACCGATAGCACTGACCAGCATCGACAATGGGATCACCAGTGCAGCAATAACGGCAGCACGCCAGTTGCCCAGCAACAGGAACAGGATCAAGACCACGAGCAACGCGCCTTCCGCCAGATTCTTTGCGACGGTCTCGATCGTGGCGGTCACCAATTGCGATCGGTTAAGCGTGGGAACGATGACTACGCCAGGTGGCAGCGTCTTCGAGATTTTTTCCAGCTTGTCGCCAACATCCTGCGCCACCGTACGGCTGTTCGCGCCGACCAGCATCAGTGCGCTGCCTATCACTGTTTCCCGACCATTGCGGCTGGCCGCACCGGAGCGGAGTTCTCCGCCAATTTTGACGGACGCCACCTGCCCAACTGTGATCGGCACGTTCTGGCGATGGGCGATCACGGCGCGCGAGATCTCGTCCGCCGACTTGATGCGCGCATCGGCACGCACCAGGTACGATTCACCCGATCGCTGGATGAAGTTCGCACCCACCGAAAGATTGGCGTCCTCCAACGCCTGGGCGAGATCGCCGTATGAGATGCCATATGCGGCCATTTTTGCGGCGTCAGGCTCCACCACGAACTGCTTCACATAGCCACCCAAAGAATCCACGTCGGCCACACCAGCGGTTGTCCGCAACTGCGGCCGAATGATCCAGTCCTGCACGGTGCGCAGGTATGCGAGCTTCGACACGCGGTCTTCAAGCCGTTCCCCGCGCTCGGTCAAGAAATTTCCATCGCTTTGCCAGCCCGGCTCCCCGTCATTGATCGGTGCGCCCTGGCCGTCAGGGTATTGATACTCCACGCTGTAGTGGAATACCTCGCCCAGACCCGTCGAAACCGGACCCATCTGCGGCTCGGCGCCTACAGGCAGGCCGGGGCGTGCCTGCACCAGTCGCTCCGATACCTGCTGGCGCATGAAGTAGAGGTTCGCGCTTTCCTTGAAGATGACAGTGACCTGGCTAAACCCGTTGCGGGACATTGACCGTGTGCTTTCGACGCCGTTCAACCCCGCAATAGCGGTCTCGATCGGATAGGTCACGCGTTTCTCAACCTCGACGGGGCTCAGCGTTGGCACTACCGTGTTGATCTGCACCTGCTTGTTCGTGATATCGGGGGTCACATCGATCGGCAGCAGTTTGAGCTGCCAGGCACCGATCACGGCGATGACGATCGTCAGGAACAGGACAAGCCATCGGTAGCGAACCGATCCGCTGAGGATGCTGCCAATCATTCGTCTTCCCCGCTCGACTTGTTCATCTCCGCCTTCACCAGGAAGGCATTGCGCGTTGCCACCTGCTCCCCGGCGCGCACACCGGAAAGAATCTGCGCCATGCCGCCACTACGCGTACCGACCAGAACGGGCTGCGCACGGAATCCATTTTCCGTGCGCACGAATAGCGCATCGGCGCCATCAATGTTCTGTACAGCATCGTCGGGAACGGACAACTCGCCATTGTTGCTTGCCTTGGCGCGCAAGCGAACCTGGACACCTTCGCCTACCACCAGGCGGTCCGAAGGCTGCTCCGGAATCACGACGACCGTGGCCGCGCGTGCACTGCCCGACACGGTTGGCGTGACGGCCTGGATCTTTGCCGCCAATGGCGATCCGTTGGAAAGCAGGATCGCGGCTTGGCCACCCGGTGAAATACGGTCCAGATCCCCTGCAGTGACGGCGGCCTCGACCTGCACGGCGCCCAGACCAGCCACGCGGAACAGCTCGGTCTGCTGCGCAACATACGCGCCCAGCGTCACCGATTGGGCAGTAATCTTGCCGGCGATGGGGCTGACCACCGCGACCGCCCGGCCATCGCTTGTCAGGTGCGCAGCCTCGGCCACCGTTGTGGCACGCTGCGCCTCGGCCTGCGCGACCTCCAGTGCCGCTTTGGCGGATTCCATTTCCTGGCGCGGCGTCACGCCTTGATGAAACAGACTGGCTTCACGCTCATAGGTCCGGCGGGAGAGATCCGCCTTAGCCTGTGCCACCCGGCGTTCCGAAGCCATCGCGGCAGCCTCCGGACTTTCGACGGTGGCCAGCACATCACCGGCGCGCACGCCCTCGCCAAGGCGACGTTGGACCCGCAGCACCGTGCCTGCCGCGCGGGACACAATCACAGCCTCGCCTCCCGGTACCGCCGCGACCCAGGCGGGCGCCAGAATCTCCGAGCCCACCGCCACACTGGCGACCGGCTCCACGACGATGTTTGCCGCCGCCAGATAGGGGATCGGAATCCGAACCTCTCGCGGACTTGCCGGTTTGGCTGCCGCCGCTTCTGATGCGGCTTGCGCATCGGAAGCCTTGTCGGGACCGGGCCCATGCCCCGGCAGCAGCACGCGTGCGGCGCCGAACCCCATCAACGCTGCGACCGCAGCCACGCCTGCAATTACCGGCCAGTTTGCAGACTGACGCTTGTTCTTCATCATTTGGTGTCCTCGAATGCCAGGCGACCGTCCGCCTGGGCAAGCGCCGCCAGTGCGCGCACGCGCGCCAGGCGCGCGTCAATTGTGAGTTGCCTTGCCTCCAGCAAGGCGCGCCGGACGGAAAGCAATTCCATCAGCGGTGTTTTGCCAGCGTCATAACCAATGCGGCCCATTCGATAGGCCTCCGCTGCCGCCCTTTCACCCTCCTCGGCCGCGGTGATCTGGCGATCCGTTGCGCTGACCTGCGAGATGGCGGATCGTCGCGCCGCTGCGGCTTCCAGTCGCACGTTGTCGAGCCTGGCCTGCGCGGCCGCAACGCGTTCCACGGCTGCATTGATGCCATTGCGGTTTTGATCGAACAGGGGAATCGATGCCGTCACCCCGACGACATAGCCACTCGCATTCGTCCATCCATAGCGACGCACGCCGGCACTCACACCCACATCCGGAATCCAGCGCTTTCTTTCCACGCCGACCTGCGCATCCAGCGCATTGCGCTCGGCCTCTGCCGCAGCGACGGTCGGGGCCTCCTGTCCAGGGAGTGCCGCGGTCGGCACGGTGCCTTGTGTCAATAGCAGGGAACTGGACACCGAGGTGTACGGTTCGGCAGCTCCAGTCATGGCCGACAGCCGCGCCAGCGCCTGCGTGGCGTCGTTGTCGGCGGCGGCCTGCGCCGCCTGAGCGGCCGCCACACTGGCCTGCGCTTGCGCGCTGCGCAGCGCTGCTTCCTTTCCGGCCTGCACAAGCGCGCGCGCAGCGGTGAACTCCTCGTTCGCACGTGCCAGGTTTTCGGTGGCCAGCGCCATCCGGCCGGCCATGGCCTCCGCAGCCGCGTAGGCAACCGCCAATTCCGCCGCGTAAGCAACTTGGGCCAGGCGCTCACGCGCTTGCGCTGCGGCATAGTTGCGGTCCCCAGCTTCGATACGTGCGCCCCGCTTGCCACCAACCTCAAATGGCTGGGTAATCGAGTAGGTGTTCTGACGCTGGTTCGTGCCGTCGCTTGACGGTGCGCCGAGGTTTTCCAGGACCGTATCGATCCGTGGGTTAAGCCAGGCGCGTGCTTGATTGGCATCGGCATCGGCAGCGCGAACGGTGGCGGCCTGCGCCATCATCGCCGGGGCGCTTGCCATTGATTGCTGCAACAGGACGGTATAAGGCGGAGCTTCCGCCGCGGTCCCTCGCGGCGAAGCCAAGAGCCACAAGACGGCGCCGATGTAGCGCACTTTGGCCGGCGTGAACAAGGTTACCTGGGTCATCTGGATGAGTCGTAAGCTCTGCTACTTTTATCAATACGCGGCGCGACCGGAGATTCCCTCGCAAACCGGCGAACTATTTTCCTGCGTCGCGCTCAAGCAGGGCCGAGAGCTTTATTCGGGCACGAGCGATGCGACTTTCCACTGCCTTTGGACTCAATCCAAGCACGGCGGCGGCCTCCGGTTGCGACATGCCCACGATGGAAGTCAGGACAATGGCTTCGCGCGACGCGGCGTCCAGCTTTCCCAGGATTTCCACAACGCGAGCAAGATCCCGACGCGCCGCTAGCCGACGTTCCGGCCCAGGCTCACCGTCCGACATTCCCCCAGTGGCTTCGATCGCGCCGATATCCTCGGCACCGAAGAGGAACTGCCTGACGCGCCGGAAACGATAGAGGTCGCGCATCTTGTTCAGCCCGATTCGAAACAGCCAGGTGCGGAACGGACGCTCGCTGTCGTAATCGTCCAAGGCGCGCCATGCCGCCAGGAATGTGTCCTGAACAACGTCATCGACATCCGTCTCGGGAATACCGAAGCTGCGGGCGGCCTGGGCCAGCGCCACGCCATGTCGTTCGACAAGCTCGCCAAAGGCACGCTGGTTGCCAGACGCGGCCTGTCCGACAAGGATGCCGTCGACATCTGCTGGACTCACTGGGACCCGCGGCGAAGCGCATCGACCAGAGCCCGGTCGTAGGCGGGCCGGTGCTCTGGCTTGAGTCCGGCCCGCATCTCAAAGACGTGGACAAGCGTCGCCCGCTGCAAATCCCCAGCGGCACGCTCCACGTCCTGTGTGGCCGCTTCCACTTCAGGAGTCCAGCTCGGGTTCCTTGCAATGGCATCGGCTAGCTTGCCGTTGGCCGCACGCAAGCGCGTCTCGATGTCGCGCCTGCGCTGTGCGAAAGCATCCTCCTTGAGCTGCAGAATCTCGCGTTCATTGGCGTCGAGCGGCACCGCCTCATGCAGGATTTCATGTAGGTCGGTGTGCCCGGCGTCGTGTCGGTGCGAGATATAGAGCCATGTCGCCGCAATGGCGACACCGAGAAGCGCTCCAATCAGCGTTGAGACGGAAAGCCGTCGAGTGCGAGAATTCATCACTTCCCGATCAGGAGGGCAAAGGGTGACGCAGCCGACGGTGTCGCGACCCAGGTGGGCCCCGGTTTGTCCAGCACGCGCAACCCGACCTGGTTTAGCGCGATAAATGCTATGAGCGCCGCGGTGGCGCTACAGCAAAGCGCACGCCAAACGTCGTGCCGCGCGACCAGCGCGGCTTGTGTCGGCTCCGCAGCAATGCGATCCTTGATGCCGCGAGCATCAAGTCCTTTAGATGCATTTAGCGTCACTTTTCGTGCATCACTCAACCAGTGGTCGAGGCCTGTCATCGCAAATCTCCGTTGTGATCCCACACCTCTTCCTACGGCTTTGCGAAGGCATACCCTCGGATAGAGCTAGAAAATCTCCCTCTCTTTTGTCTGCGCAATCAAGGGCAACCGTGCCAGAAGCATCCGCTTGATGTCTTGCGCTTCGTCGACCGGCCACTCTTCCGACAATACGGGCGGTTCGCCTTTGCCATCGATAGCATGCCAGGACGATAAAACCTGTAGCCACTACAGGGTCAAGGCCGACAATCGTGGAGGTGTAGCAATCGCGGGGGCAACCAAAGTGGTTCCTGTAAAGTACGGCTTTTTCCGGCCTCGCCGGGGATCGTTTTCTAATGACCATTAACAATTCCGACGCGCTTAAGACGCCTTCCGTGCGCCTGACCAGCTTTTCACACGGCGGCGGTTGCGGCTGCAAGATTGCCCCCGGCGTACTCTCCGAAATTCTGCGCGGCAGCGCCGCGTTACCTGTACCCAAGGAATTGCTGGTTGGCATCGAGACCGCCGACGACGCGGCGGTGTACCAACTGAATGCGGATCAAGCGCTCATTGCCACCACGGATTTCTTCATGCCGATCGTCGATGACCCATTCGACTTCGGCCGGATCGCCGCCACGAACGCGATCAGCGATGTCTATGCCATGGGCGGTCGTCCGATCATGGCGCTGGCGCTTGTCGCCATGCCGATCAACCAATTACCGCTCGAAGTCATCGGCAAGGTTATTGAAGGCGGCCAGGCCATTTGCCGCGCCGCCGGTATCCCGATCGCCGGTGGTCATACCATCGATTCGGTGGAGCCGATCTACGGGCTGGTGGCAATCGGGTTGGCGCACCCCTCCCGTATCCGACGCAATCGCGATGCACGTGCGGACGATGTCCTGATCCTCGGCAAGCCGCTGGGTGTCGGCGTCATGTCTGCGGCATTGAAGAAGGGCAACCTGGACCAGGATGGGTACGCACGGCTGATCGACACAACAACGCGCCTGAACACGCCCGGCATCGCATTGGCGGAAATAGACGGGGTCCATGCGATGACCGATGTGACCGGGTTCGGCATTGCCGGTCACACGCTCGAGCTCGCCCGTGGGGCAGGATTGCGAGCAGTGCTGGACTGGTCCAACCTGCCGTTGCTACCTGGCGTGCAGACATTGGTAGAACAGGGCTGCATCACCGGCGCCTCCCGCCGCAATTGGGAGGGCTACGGCGCGGAAGTCGAATTGCCTTCGGACTTGCCCGGCATTGCCCAGGCGGTGCTCACCGACCCACAAACGAGCGGCGGGCTGCTCGTCAGTTGCGCGCCGACCGCGGTGGACAAGGTCTTGTCCGTCTTTCGCGAACACAGTTTTGCCGAAGCAGCCGTCGTGGGCCAGATGCGCGCCGGACCTACGGGCCTGACGATAATCGTATGAAAGCCGTCGCACGGATTCCCGAACGCCGGACGTTCGATACATTGATCGATGCACGCTCGCCGGCGGAATTTGAGCTCGACCATATCCCTGGTGCGATCAACTGCCCGGTACTCGACAATGAGGAGCGACACATTGTCGGCACGCTCTACAAGCAGGTGGGCGCATTCGAAGCCAGGCGCGTAGGCGGCGCCATGGTGGCAGCGAACTTGGCGCGGCATTTGCACACGCACTTCGCCGATCGTCCCGAGGGCTGGCGTCCTCTGGTGTATTGCTGGCGCGGAGGGTTGCGCAGCGGCTCCATGACGACCTGGCTGCGGATGGTGGGCTGGGACGCCCAGCAACTTGCCGGCGGCTACAAGGCCTGGCGCCGGCATGTCATCGACACGATCGACTTGCAAGCGCCTACATTGCCGCTCGTCGTGATTTGCGGGGCCACCGGCAGCGGCAAGACACGTGTGCTGCAGGCACTCGCAGCGCTAGGCGAACAGGTACTGGACCTTGAGGCACTGGCACGTCATAAGGGTTCGCTTCTGGGGGCACTTCCCGATATCCGGCAGCCTTCACAGACCGGTTTCGAAACCATGCTGGCTGACGCTCTTGAACGTGTCGACACGTCCCGTCCGCTCTACGTGGAAGGTGAAAGTCCGCGTATCGGGCAGATCAACCTCCCGGTGCCGTTGGTTACCCGTATGCGTGAGAGCTCTTGTTTGGAAATTGACGCGCCTCTACCGGCTCGCATTGCGTTCCTGCTAAAGGACTACGCCTATTTGGGCGAACGGCCCGACTGGCTTGCCGAACAAGTCGGACGACTCACCCCACTGCACGGAAAGGCGACCGTCGCCGTCTGGCACGATCTGATTCGCGCGGGCAAGCTGCCGGAACTATTCGCCCAACTGACTTCCCGCCACTATGACCCGTCCTACGCACGCTCGCAGGGCAGGCATTTTCACGCGTGGCCAGACAGGTTTGTCGTCGCAGCCAAGGGCCTTTCGCAGCCAGACATCGAAGCGCTCGCACGCGAAATTGTTGAACGCGTGAAGATGCGCCGCGCAAAATAGAGCGGTAAGCAGGTCCTCTAGCTCGACGGGTTATCAGCCCGTCAGTTCGATATCTGGCAATGCGGCCGCGCCTGTCTCGCGAATCAGCGATACAAATTCCGCAATGTAAGGACGGCTGTCGTCCGCCGGTAACGTTGCCGCCCAGATTTCCGACATCAGTCCGTCACGGGTCAGCGGTTTAGCCGTGACGTACTGCCGCTGCAGGTAGTTCTGTACGGCCCATCGCGGCAAGACAGCGATACCGCGTCGGGTGGCCACAAGCATCAGGATGGCGACCGTCAGTTCGGTGGTGCGGCGTGTCGGCGTAATCCCTGCAGGGCGCAGCAGTTGATGCACCACGTCCAGTGCATCTTCTTCCACAGGGTATGTAATCAGCGTCTCGTGCCTGAAATCCTCGGCCTCCAGGAATTCCTTGGCCGCCAGGGGATGATCGTTGGCCACCAGTCCCACCATCCGGTAGCGGAACAGCGGACGATAGTCGACGCCTGCCTCGGCATCGTTGCACGATACGATCGCCAGATCCGCATCGCCACGATGCAGCAGTCCGACGGGGTCAGACTGATAGCCGGATACCAGGTCCACCTCGACTTCGGGCCAGCGTGCGCGAAAAGCGTCTACTGCCGGCATCAGCCAGTCAAAGCAGGTATGGCACTCAATGGCAATGCGCATCGTGCCGGTAGTGCCCTTGGCCAGCCGGACGAGATCGCGGGTCGTCTGGTGCAAGATTGGAATGACCTTGTCCGCGGTTTCCAGCAGTCGCCGTCCAGCGGGCGTGAAGGTCACCGGTGTGGACTTGCGCACAAACAGCGGCACGCCGTAAAAGTCCTCCAGATTCTTGATGTGATGCGATAACGCACCCTGCGTAAGCCGCAGCCATGTTGCCGCTTTCGACACACTGCCGCTGTCGCGCAGCGCAACCAGCGTCTGCAGGTGACGGATATCGATCGGGATGCGGTCCATTAGAAAATTTGAGATTCCCTCGTAAATTTATTCGTTTGAATAATAAACGTATGCTCTGCATACTGCCAGCCTCAGCATTCCGATCCGGATTTTCTGCTCTATGCGGCAACAAGTCTTCCTGCTGGCCATTGCGCAAGCCCTATTCCAGACCGCGTCGGTCCTCGTCATGACTGTCGGCGCGCTGGCGGGTAGCCAGATGACGTCAGTCCCTGCGTTGGCGACGCTGCCAATCGCGACGATGTTCCTCGGTACGGCCACCATGATGTTTCCGGCATCGGCATGGATGGCACGGGCCGGGCGCCGCACCGGCTTCGTCGCAGGCGCTACGAGCGGCTTGGCTGGCGGCATGGCGGCCGCCTATGGCGTGATGTCGGGATCGCTTGCAATGTTGGCGTTCGGCACGTTTTTGGTCGGGGTCTACCAAGCCTTTGCGCAGTTCTATCGTTTCGCGGCGAGCGAGGTAGCGACCGAGGCCTTCCGCCCTCGGGCGATCTCGCTGGTAATGGCAGGCGGCGTGATCGCAGCCTTGCTGGGCCCGGCCCTCGCCAGATTCGGTAGTGCGATGCTGCCGGCGATGTATGCCGGCTCATTCCTGCTGCTATCCCTTGTTTCCACCTTGGCCATTGGCGTACTGAGCTTCTTGCACATTCCCCGCGAAGCGGCCACGCGAGCGACCGGGGCCGACAGCGGACGTCCGTGGTTGCGCATTGTGTGCCAGCCTTCCTATTTGGTGGCACTGTTTGGTGCAACGACTGGCTACGGTGTCATGATCCTGGCCATGACGGCGACACCGCTCGCCATGGTCCATCACCATCACGCCATCGCAGACGCCGCAACCGTCATCCAGTTTCACGTGCTAGGAATGTTCCTGCCATCCTTTTTCACCGGGACGTTAATCGGCCGGTTTGGTGCCATTCGCGTCATGCTGTGCGGTGTGTGCCTGCTGGCGACGCATGTGTTGGCCACCTCGTCCGGCACGGGATTCGCGTCGTTCGCAAGCGCGCTCGTATTGCTGGGTGTCGGATGGAATTTCCTGTTCATCGGTGGCACGAGCCTGCTGACTGAAACCTATTCGGTTACCGAGAAGAGCCGGGCGCAGGCTACCAACGACATGACGATTTTTGCCGTGGGACTCTCGTGTTCGTTTGGCGCGGGTGGACTACTGAAGTTATTCGGCTGGCAGACGATGAATCTGCTACTGTTGCCATGGCTCGGTGCGGCGGCGCTTGCACTGTTTTGGCTCTCGGCGCAGCGACGCAAGGAGCAAAACTGGCAGGGCACGCAGTCAGTCTGAGCAAGGACGTCGCCACACGACAAGCATTTCGAAGAGGACACCATGACCAATAGATCGCATTGGGAAGACGTCTATCAGCACAAAACGGCAGACCAGGTTAGTTGGTATGCGCCACACCTTCAGACGTCCCTCGCCTACATCCAGGCCGCGAGCAGTTCTCCCACTTCGAGCATCCTCGACATCGGCGGCGGTGAATCAACTTTGGTTGATGATTTGCTCGACAGCGGCTACGCCAGCATCGCCGTCAATGACATTTCTGAGAAAGCACTCGCGGTCTGTCGAGAGCGATTGGGCTCGCGCGCATCCCGCGTGCATTGGCTGGAAGGCGATGTGCTGGAAATGGATCTGCCCGTCAACCAATTCGACGTCTGGCATGACCGAGCTGTATTCCATTTTCTCACCGAGCCATCGCAACGTGCGAGGTATGTAGAGCAGGTCATGCATGCGCTAAAGGAAGGTGGCTGGGCGATTGTCGGGTCCTTTGGTGCGAATGGCCCGACACAGTGCAGTGGATTGCCAGTCCAACGCTACACCGCAGAATCTCTGCACAGCCAATTCGGCGATGCTTTCGAGCTTATGGAACATAAGTCCGAGCACCATCTGACGCCATGGGGCAGTTCTCAGGAGTTCGTCTATTGCTTATGCCGCAAGCGAGCTGGATGAACTCCCATGTGCGAGCGAACAGCAGGAACCGTTGCGGGTGCGAGTCACATCCCTTAGTCATCCTACATAGTGTTACTTGCCCATCGGCCGAATACACATCGGCAGCGGACATTCATGACTACAGCCCTCAATGTCGCAGAATGGTCGGTCAGAGCCGTCAGGCCAAGACTGCTGTCATCCGGTAGGCCGAGACCGGCCGAATCCACAGCCAGTATTTGCCACTCAGGCCGATACCCGAGAAGGCCGCATTGCCATCCTGAACGGCCGTTAGGAGCGGTTAGTCGCGAGGCACGCTACTTCGGAAACAGCAAGGTCACGACCGCGCGGCGGCCCCGTCCACGGGCACCCGCGGCAGGCGAATCTGCCCAGCATGTGCGATGGTTCGACGGCAAGCCAGCGGCAAAAGGGATACGGGTGGCTTGCTTAACTTTGCTTCGAAGATCCACTAGAACAACTGTCTATTTGAGGGTCTCCCCAAGTTCGCTGTGACGGACGGAGCTTACCAAGCTGGTTCCGCCGAGTACACTGAGTTCTCCGTCAGGTTCATCAAGATTTGATCTCCTGATGCGCGAGTGGGATCCTGACCGTGAAGACCGCGCCGCCGCTAGGTGCGTTGGCCGCCTCGATATGCCCGCCCTGCGCGTGAATGATGGACTGCGACAGGGCCAAGCCAAGGCCAACCCCCTCGCTTTCCGATGCCCGCGCGCCTGCGCCACGGAAAAACCGGTCGAACAGGTACGGCAATTCGTCTTGCGGAATGCCGGGCCCTTCGTCAACGACCTCTAGCAGGGCGCCCTGTGCGTCGGCAGTGCAGCCGACCGTGATCTTGCTGCCTGGCGGAGCGAACTTCAGCGCGTTGTCCACCAGGTTGGCCAGGGCCAGGCTGACCGATGCATGTGCCACCTTAGTGCTGGCCGCTGCATCGATGTGCACCACAAAATGGACCTGCCGCTCGCGAGCGGCCGGGCCTGCACGCAGCAGCGTCTCCGCAATCAACGCGTCTAGCGCCAGCGCCTCGCCAGTCGGGCGATCCTGGCCCGCGTCGAAGCGCGCGAGCATCAGCAATTCCTCAATCAGACGTGTCAGGCGACCGACTTCGTCCAGGCAGGAACGTAGAGTGTCTACGTACTCCTGGCTTTCGCGCCGGCGCCGCAGCGCCACTTCGATCTCGGTACGTAACCGTGACAACGGCGAGCGCAACTCGTGCGACGCATCGGCGGTGAAGCGCCGTTGCTGGTCGAACGCGTGTTCCAGGCGATCAAGCATCGCGTTCAGTGTGTTGACAAGCTGCCCGATCTCGTCTGTCGTGCCCGGATGAGGCAGACGCTCGCCTAGGTTTGTGTCGCTAATAAGCCGGGCCTTCTTCACAACGTCGTTGATACCGCTGAACGTGCGCCGCGTCAGCACAACACCGGCCGCTCCGACGGCGGCCAGTAGTGCTGCCGCCATGATGCCGAACAGGATTGCTGACGATTCGAGCACGTTGTGAACGTCATCCAGCGAGCCCGCCACCTGGATAATGATGGGCTTGCCATTCGCCACCGAGGGAAAAGACACCATACGCATCGGCTCTTCACCGAAGCTTGGCAGCGTCTGGAATATCTCATGTCCCCCTGATGCGAGTTCTGTTAGCAAGATGGGTGGCACGGGCAGGCTGGCATCGCCGAGGTTGGTGCTGCGCGCCAGTACCTCGCCCCTTACGTTGACGATTTGCACCAGACGATCCAGGCGCATCAGCGATGGCGGTGTCTCCCCTCGCGGGCGCTCATGCAACCGGACCACCCCTTGGTTGCTTTCGGCCTGCATTCCGGCCTCGGTTTCTGCCAGAGCCAGCAGCGCAGCATCGAGTTGTCCGTGTACCAGACGGGAAAGCTGCCACCACCCGGCGAAAGCCGCGCAAGCAACGATCACGACGATGACGGCCCAATGCGTCAGGACCAGCCGCTGCCGGAAGTTCAGCACGTCAGGGGGCTCCCGCCGGCACAAGCCGAAATCCCTGGCCCCGCACCGTCTGGATCAGCATCGGCATGTCGGGTGGGTCGAGCTTACGGCGTAGATTCTTCATGTGTACGTCAATCAGGTTATCGATAGCGATCAGGTCCGCATGCCAGATGTGCTCCGCGAGCTGGGCACGGCTCACGACTGCGCCCGCGCGTTCGATCAGTAGCACCAGGATTGCGTACTCCTTGGGTGTCAGCACGAGCCGCACGCCAGCGCGCGTGACAATCCGCCGCTGTGGATCGATGACAAGGTCGTCCTGCGACAATAGCGCCGGTTGTGCCAGTTTCATGCGGCGCAGCAATGCGCGCACGTGCGCGAGCAACTCTTCGAATACAAAGGGCTTGGTCAGGTAGTCGTCGGCGCCGGTGTCCAGGCCGGCGATGCGGTCGGTGAGCGCGTCGCGCGCAGTTAGCATCAGGATTGGTGTCCGCACGCCCTGCTCGCGCAGTTCCTGGCAATACGCCACGCCGCTCTTGCCCGGCAGCATCCAGTCGAGGATCACCAGGTTGAAGGCCGCGCTGTCGCAGGCGCCAGCAGCTTCGGCCGAATGCGCAATCTCGACGACGTAGCCTTCTTCCTGCAGACCGCGGGCCAGCAGGCGTGCTGCCTTCTGGTCGTCTTCCACTAATAGGATCCTCATGGGCCTGCCTTTCAAGGTCGGGACAGATTCTAGCAGTGCACCTGTTGGCCGCAAGGGCGTGCCGCTCTCCCTGAAGAAGAATTCAGGATACCTCGCCAGTGGCATGCGTACCATGGCGGAAAATTCCCGCATGTGTTGGTTTCATATCTTTCTACACATCGGCTTCGGAGTAAATAATGAAAAACAGGCCAGCCCTTCCCGGGCGCGCTGCCTACTGGCTTGCCGCACTGATCGTACTGGGTCTCGGTGGTGCAGGCATCTGGGCGCAACGCGTCAAGGAAGAACAGAAGCGCGCTGAACCTCCCGTTGCCGTGCGCCATGAAGGTGAGCGCCTGGTCGTGCCCGCCGACTCGCCGCTGCGCCGCACTCTAGTGGTGGCTGCCGTCACCCGCGAAACTGTGGCAGCGCCATTCGACCTGCCGGCCATCGTCGAGGCGGACCCGGCCAAGCTGGTCAAGGTACTGCCGCCGCTGGCGGGACGTATCGTCACGTTGAACAAGCAGCTTGGCGACTCGGTGAAGGCCGGTGACGTGCTGTTTTCGATCGATTCGGCCGACCTGGCGCAGGCGAACAGCGACGCCGCCAAGGCGCGCGCCGCGCTGACGATGGCGCGGCGCAATCTGGACCGCCAGCGCGAACTCGACAAATCGGAGATCGCCGCGAAGCGCGATTTTGAACAGGCCCAGAGCGACTACGATCAGGCTGCGAGCGAATCCGAGCGGGCCAACGCGCGCCTGGCCCAGCTCGGCGCCAAGGGTGGTGCCACGGCGCAGGTGTCCGGTGGCGGCCATATCCTGACCGTGCGTTCGCCGATCAGTGGCCGCGTCGTCGAACTGAACGCCGCCACCGGCGGTTACTGGAACGATGCCACCGCATCACTGATGACCGTGGCGGATCTTTCCCATGTCTTCGTGACGGCGAATGCGCAGGAAAAGGACCTTGGCCACGTGTACGTCGGCCAGTCGGCCACTGTCAGGTTCGATGCCTACGGCGAGCTGCAGCCAGGCAAGGTGCGCTACGTAGGCGATATCCTCGACGCCGATACCCGCACGACCAAGGTGCGCATGGTGTTCGACAACCCTGACGCCAGGCTCAAGCCCGGCATGTTCGCGCAGGCCACGTTCCTGGCGCAGTCGCACGAAGGCATCGTGGTGCCGATGTCGGCCATCGTCCAGAGCGGGTTCTACACGCGCGCGTTTGTCGAAGTGGCGCCATGGCAGTTCGAGCCGCGCGTGATCAAGCTTGGCGCGCAGGTCGGCGGCCGCATGGAGGTGAAGTCTGGCCTGGCCGCGGGTGATCGCGTGGTGGTGAAGGAAGGGGTGCTGCTGAATGATTGAGCGTCTTGTCACCCTCTGTTTCAACCGGCGCGGTATCGTCGTGCTGGTGTTCGCGATGGTCGCGCTGTACGGCTTGTATGCGTGGAAGCAACTGCCACTGGAAGCGTATCCGGACATTGCCGATACCACGTCGCAGGTGGTCACGCAGGTCAACGGCCTGGCCGCCGAGGAGGTGGAGCAGCAGATCACGATCCCGCTCGAACGCGAGATCATGGGCGTGCCCGGCATGCACGTGATGCGCTCCAAGAGCACCTTCGGCCTGTCCCTGATCACAGTGGTGTTCAAGGACGGCGCGGAAGACTACTGGTCGCGCCAGCGCTTGCAGGAGCGCATCAGCGGCGTGTCGCTGCCCTACGGCGCACAGCCGTCGCTCGATCCGCTGACTTCACCGATCGGTGAGATCTACCGCTATACGCTGGTCTCGAAGACGCGCGATCTGCGCGAGCTGTCGGAACTCCAGTTCTGGAAGGTCATTCCCCGGCTGAAGCAGGTAGCAGGCGTGGTGGATGTAGCCAACTTCGGCGGCCTGACCACGCAGTTCATGCTCGAGTTCGATCCGGTGATGCTGTCGAAGTACAACATCTCGCTGAACCAGATCACGCAGGCGATCTCGCAGAACAACGCCAATGCCGGCGGGAGCATCCTCAACCGTGGCGAACAGGGCATGGTGGTCCGCGGCGTGGGTCTGATCCGCAATCTGGACGACCTCGGCAACATCGTCGTCACGCAGAAGAACGGGGTGCCTGTGCTGGTCAAGGATCTCGGCCGCGTTGTGCTGGGCAATCCGGAACGGCACGGCATCCTGGGCATGGACAAAAACCCGGACACGATCCAGGGCATCACGCTGCTGCTCAAGAACGAAAATCCATCGGTCGTGATGGAAGGCGTTCATGAGGCCGTGCGCGACCTGAACGAGAACATCCTGCCGAAGGACGTCAAGGTGGTGGCGTATATCGACCGCAGCAATCTCGTCGATGCCACGGTGCACACGGTGGGCAAGACGCTGCTGGAAGGCATGTTGCTGGTGTCGCTGGTGCTGCTGCTGTTCCTGGGCAGCCCGCGTGCGGCGATCATCGTGGCCGTGACAATTCCCCTGTCGCTGCTGATGGCGTTCATCTTGATGCACCACTTCAAAATTCCGGCCAATCTGCTCTCGCTTGGCGCGATCGACTTCGGCATCATTGTGGACGGCGCGATCGTGGTGATGGAGAACATCCTGCGCCGACGCGAGGAAGACGCGGAGAGCGAGCTGCACGGCCGTGACATTATGCATTCGGTGTTGCAGGTGGCACGTCCGATCTTCTTCGGCATGGTCGTGATCATCACGGCTTACCTGCCACTGTTCGCCTTCCAGCGTATCGAGTACAAGCTGTTCTCGCCGATGGCGTTCGCCGTAGGCTTTGCGCTGTTCGGCGCACTGCTGGTGGCGCTGCTCCTGATACCGGGATTGGCCTACTGGGCCTATCGCAAGCCGCGCAAGGTCTTTCACAACCCCGTGCTGGCCTGGCTCGCACCCCGCTACGAGGCCGTGCTTGACCGCCTGGTAGGGCGTTCGCGGATGGCGCTTGGCATTGCCGCGGCCACGCTGGTAGGCGTAATGGTCTTGGGCGCGACCATCGGTCGCGATTTCCTGCCGTATCTCGATGAAGGCTCAATCTGGCTGCAGGTGACGCTGCCGCCGGGAATCTCGCTCGACAAGGCCGGCCAGATGGCGAACAACCTGCGTGCAGCGACCATGGAGTTTGCCGAGGTAGATCATGTGGTTACACAGGTCGGCCGCAACGACGAGGGCACGGACCCATTCACGCCCTCACACATCGAGACGGCCGTGACCTTGCATCCCTACAGCACATGGACCACCGGCCGCGACAAGCAGCAACTCATCGAGGCCATGGCGCGACGACTCCAAGAATTGCCTGGCACGCAGGTCGGCTTCTCGCAGCCAATGATCGACGGCGTGCTGGACAAGCTCGCCGGCGCGCACAGCGACCTCGTCGTGAAGGTGTACGGCAATGACTTCGTCGAGACCCGGCAGGTTGCTGACGCGATTACCCGCGTATTGAAGGAGGTACCAGGCGCACAGGACGTGATCATCGACCAGGAACCGCCGTTGCCGCAGGTTCGCATCGACGTCGATCGGGCTGCCGCGGCGCGGCTCGGCATCAATATCGCCGACGTGATGGCACTGATCCAGAGCGGTATCGGCGGGAGCCCGGTGACGCAAGTGTTTGTGGAGGACCGCAGCTATGACGTGGTGGCGCGCTTCGTTACCAGCGCGCGCAACAATCCGGAAGCGATCGGCAACTTGACGTTGACTGCCGCAAGCGGCGCACACGTGGCGCTGGCGCAGGTGGCACACATCCGCCTTGCCGAAGGCGAAACCACCATCACGCGCGAAATGAGTAAGCGCCACCTGACCGTGCGTCTGAATTTGCGCGGACGGGATCTCGCCTCGTTCCTTGATGACGCCAGGGAGCGCATCGACACGCAGGTTCCGTATGACCGCACCCATATCCGAGTGGCCTGGGGCGGTCAGTTCGAAAATCAGCAGCGCGCGCAGGCACGACTTGCCGTGATTCTGCCGATGGTGCTGACCCTGATGTTTGTGCTGCTGTTCGGCGAATTCAAGAACCTGCGCCAGCCCGCGCTAATCCTGATGGCGGTGCCGCTGGCGACGCTCGGCGGTCTGGTTGCGCTGCATCTGCGCGGCATGACGCTCAACGTGTCGTCGGCCGTGGGCTTTATCGCGCTATTCGGCGTGGCGGTACTGAACGCGATCATCATGATCGCCAACCTGAACCGCTGGCGCGATATGCCCGGGTTGAGCCTGAAAGATGCCGTCATCCGCGGCGCGGGTGAACGGATGCGGCCGGTGCTGATGACGGCAACCGTGGCGGCACTCGGCCTGATTCCGGCCGCGCTTGCGCACGGCCTCGGCAGCGATGTGCAACGCCCGCTGGCCACGGTGGTGGTGGGCGGACTGATCACGGCGACTGTGCTGACACTGGTGCTGTTGCCGGCGCTGTACTACTTGATCGAAGCGCGCGCAGCGCAGCGGGCGCGGGCAGAAGAACCCGTCGGATATGTCCCTGCCAGTAAAGGGAAACTGTAATGGCAAGAATCACTTCAGTTTACCTGGCTGCTCTACTGGCGTTCGGCACCGCCGGGTGCGCGGTCGGCCCGGACTTCCAGAGGCCACTCGCGCCGGACACCGGCCGCTATACCTCAACCGCCATGCCGGCCGAGACCGCGTCGGCGGCCACCGACGGCGGGCAGGCGCAGCAGTTCGCTCCGGGGCAGGAGGTTCCGGCGCAATGGTGGACGATGTTTGGCTCCAGCGAGCTGAACTCGCTGGTGGAAGCCGCGCTGCAAGCCAATCCGGATCTGCAGGCCATGGAGGCAGCGCTGCGCGTGACGCGCGAGAACCTGGCGGCGCAGCGCGGCGCGTTCTTCCCCAGCGTCGACGCGGAGTACACGCCGTCGCGCCAGAAGATCGCGACGATCGTTGCGAGTCCACTCTCCGATAACAGTGATCTCTTCACGCTGCACACCGCGCAGCTCAGTGTCTCGTACGTGCCCGATGTGTTTGGCGGTACGCGCAGGCAGGTAGAGGCAGGCGTGGCGCAGGCCGATGTTGCGCGGTTCCAGTGGCAGGCGGCGTATCTGACGCTGACGTCGAATGTCGTGAACGCGGCGATCCAGGAAGCGTCGCTGCGTTCCCAGATCCGCGCCACGCACGACGTCATCGCGCTGTCCACTCGTCAGCTCGAGGCGGTGCGCAAGCAACAGCGCACGGGCCAGGTTGGTGCCGCCGAAGTGGCCGCGCAGGAGGCCACGCTGGCCCAGGCCGAAGCTACATTGCCGCCGCTTGAGAAGCAGCTCGCCCAGCAACGCAACCTGCTGGCGGTGCTGACAGGGCGACTACCGAGCGATGCCGTTCCCCAGCAGTTCGAGTTCGAATCGCTCACGCTGCCCGGGACGCTGCCGCTGAGCCTGCCGTCGCGGCTGGTCGGCCAACGCCCTGACATTCGCGCGGCCGAGGCACAGATGCATGTGGCCAGCGCGCAGATCGGCGTGGCCACAGCGGCCCGCCTGCCCAACATCACGCTGACCGCGAGCTTGGGCAGTTCGTCGCAATCGCTGAGCGATCTCTTTACGTCCGGCACTGGTTTCTGGGGGATTTCGGCGGGCCTGATGCAGCCGATCTTCAAGGGCGGCATGCTGCTGCATCAGCAGCGCGCCGCGGAGCAGGCCTACAAGCAGGCCTCCGCTCAGTACCGCAGCACCGTACTGACGGCGTACCAGAACGTGGCGGACTCGCTGCATGCGATCGAAGCCGATGCCAGAGGCCTGCGGATGGCATACGATGCCGAGCGCGCCGCGTACCGAAGCTTTGACATCGCGCAGCAGCAGTGGAAGGCCGGACAGATCGGCTACCCAGCCGTACTGCTGGCCGAACAGACGTACCGGCAGGCGTCAATCACGCTGGTGCAGGCGCGCGCGAACCGCTACGCGGATACGGTGGCGCTGATCCAAGCGCTAGGCGGCGATTGGTGGAAAGAGGCAGGCAAGGATGTGGCAAACGGCTGATAAGCGGGTGCTGCCGCGCGCTATGCTACGAGAGCATCAGCTATGGAGAATTTTGCAGCCAGTATTGCTGGCGTGGTTTGCACTCGCTAGCGGATGTTCCTTCTTTGACGAGAGGTACGCGTTCGGACAAGGCTGGCGCATCGGCGAAGTTCTAAAGGTTGGATCGGCTGCAGAGTTGGCGTTCGCCGGCATCGACTGCCGCCGGAACATGCCAGACGGCGGCAATCGCGACCACCGGTTCGCGGAGATTCAGGTTGACTTCCGACAGACCGCACGCAAACATCCCCACGCGGGGGCTACCCCACCGCGGTATGCGATAGTTCCGGTGCCAGACTCGCTCCAGATCGTTCCCGGCGATCGCGTCTACGTCAATATCCAGGATTGTGCGCTGGCAATTGAGCGTTTCCCGTCTTCAAAGGAGGTTCCGTCCAGCAACCTCAACAACGGACTTGGTCCGCCGTAACGGGTTGCGCCACAGCGGCACCGCGACACCAAGCGGCCGGTAGGCGACAGTCATTTAGCCTTTGGTTCTGATGCACCGGCCGGCCGCTCTCGCTCATCGTGAGATCTTGCTTCCTCCCGCTCCTTTCGCCGCTCCCGCTTCCGCCCCTCGTACTTCTGGGTAGGCTTGTCTTCTTTGACGACTGAAGATTCGGGATGCTGGTCAGACTGCGTGGTCTCAGCCGCAGTGACAGAGAACGCTACGGTCACGAGCGACGCGGCTAGCCTGGTCCAGGAAGATATTGGCATTTCATACTCCATCTATCGATCGGAGGGCGCCCGCCGAGACGCCTTGACGATCAGAGATTCGCTGGAATCTGTGGCGCTCTAGTTTATCTCCGGTCGTCGAGGTTTCCCGACCGCTCGATGCCTTCGCTGCAATCACAAATGTTGACTTAGACATTTCGCCCCATTGAGCCACCAGCGTTGTTGCAAAAATCTTGGCGATCAGCTCGCTCGTGCATCGTTTTGGCACACAGCCGCCTGGGAAGCCCTGCATGGCCCAATCGTCCAGCGGTTTGCGCCCGGGATAGCGGGCCCGCCGCACCCGATTCCTCGTGGTCCCATAGATCTATAGAGATAAGAGTTATTATCCTTGTGCTATCAAGTTGGTACAAAACACGCTCTCACTGAAATGCCCCGACACCTGCCCAGCCCAGATGGCTTCCCCGAGACCGCTGCGCTGGCCGCGCTGCGCGCCTGGTACGAAGGCGCGAGTTCTCGCCAGGCGGTCGCGCATTTCCTTGCCGAGTGCCTTGAGCCCGGTAGGTCCGCACGCGGGCTCATCGGGCAAATCCGTCGGCAGCTCGTCCAGTACGCTCGCCAACGCCATCGTCTGGACTTGGCGAGCGTGTTCGAATGCCCGGCCGATCAACGTCAACGGCATGCGAAGGCAGCTACGCAGGCGCTCGAGCAACTGCGCATGCTGCAGCTCCCCACGCCACAGATTAGCGACGAAATCGCGCGCTGGCTGCCGGCACGTGCAGTCGATGCCTTACACGCCACGGGAATCGAGACCTTGTCCGATCTCACCGTGCGGATCCCGCGCCGGCGACAGTGGTGGACGGCCATTCCGGGACTTGGGCCTGCCAGCGCCCGCAAAATCGAAGCCTTCTTTGCCGCGCACCCGGCGCTGACTGAACGCGCTCGCGCCCTGATCGCCGCGGAGCGAACGTCGATTGTGACGCCCTGGGAACAGTTGCGGTTGCCTCACGATGTCGACGGCTCGGCCGGGGCTTTTCGGGCACTCGCGTCGAGCTGCATTCTGGGCGTGGAAAACGACTATGAGGCTATCCAGGCCTGGCTCGCGCTACACGAATCGCCGGCCACCCTGCGTGCTTACCGCAAGGAAGCTGAGCGCCTGATCCTGTGGGCCATTGCCGCGCGTGGCAAGGCGTTGTCATCGCTCACGACCAAGGATGCCACGGATTATCGGACATTCCTGCGCAAACCGACGCCACGCGAGCGATGGGTTGGTCCACCGCGCTCGCGCACATCCCCGGACTGGCGGCCGTTCGTCGATAACCTGTCGCCACGCTCAGTCGCCCATGCGCTCGCTGTCCTCAACGCCATGTTCCGCTGGCTGATCGAGCAGCGCTATGTCGTCGCAAATCCCTTTGCGGGCATTAAGGTGCGCGGCAGTCAACGCGCCATGGCGGAGGAGACCACCCACGCCTTCACGGAAGGGGAGTTGCTGCTGACCCGTGCTATCGCCAACGGACTTGAATGGTCTTACGGCTGGCAGCCTTTGGCGGCACAGCGGCTGCGCTTCCTGCTGGATTTCGGCTACGCGACCGGCCTGCGGATCAGCGAGTTGACTAGCGCCACGTTGGGCAACATTGAAATCGATGCCGCCGGGGACCACTGGCTGCATGTGGTGGGCAAGGGCGGCAAGCCGGGAAGGGTCACCCTGACACCGCTGGCGCGTGTCGCGCTGGATCGCTACCTGCAGGCGCGCGGACTTCTTGTCAGCCGTGCACGCTGGGAGCCGGCCACGCCTGTGATCGGTAGCCTGGACGGCGCAGATGGCGGCATCACAGCGCTGCGCCTATGGGAAATCATGCGCCGGTTCTTCAGGCTCGCAGTCCACGTCATTGGGGACGACCATCCGGACCTGGCCGAAAAACTCCGCCGTGCGACTCCCCACTGGATGCGACACACCCACGCCACCCATGCACTCGCCAAGGGCGTCGAGCTGAGCGCGGTGCGCGATAACCTGCGCCACGCGTCAATCTCAACCACGTCGATCTACTTGCACACCGACGACGTCAAGCGCGCGCGGCAGTTCGGGCAGGCATTTACGACCTAAACCGCAGCACAAGGCTAACCGGCTGCCCAAGCTGACCGCACTCCTTGAAGGCCAGCAAGTCCTATTGATACACGACTCGGGGTCGACCAGAAAAACCGCCAGGTTTTGCACAAAAAGGAGAGCGCTCACGAAATTCATGAATCTCCAAACTGTTGATCTAAAAGGACAAATCGAACGAAGCCGCCAGATTTTGCACGAAAAGGACGACTACCCCTCCTCGAGCCGGACGTGCCGGCCTCCCCTCCCCCGTTGCTGTTGCTGGCTTGTTCCGCGACAAAGCTCGATCAGGCCGCTCCCGCGATCGAGTTGTATCGCGGCGTGATGTACGAGACTTTCCGGGCCCACCGCCGCCCGGACTCGCAGTTGCACGTCATTATCTTGTCTGCGCTGCATGGCTTTATCGACGCGGACGCCCACATTGCACCCTATGACCTCAGAATGACGCATGGTCGCGCTTGCTGGAGGACCTCCACGTCGTGATGGCCGGCGCGACCTGGCCGGCCCGCTTTGGGGAAGTCTTCCTGGCGGGCGGCGAGCAATATCGCCGCGTGATGCGAGCGGCAGTCACCAACCGCAACTGCGCGCAACAGCCCGCGGGCCTCATTGAAACCCGCGGCGGCATCGGCGAGCAACGCTCCCAGCTCGGCAAGTTCCTGAGGTATATCGCCCTCGAGCCATCGGAGCGGATCGGGGTGCTGCCCAACGGTACACCCTGCTACCGGCGGGCCGGGAGGTTCGTTGTTGGCGACCGAGTTCGGCTCAGCTACTCGCATCTGCGCGGAGTCCCGGATAAATCGGCAACCATCCGCCGAATCTTCGCTGGTCCCCGCGGCCTGACAGCCGAAGCCGATGTTGAGGAGCCGACGCGGGGTGGTGGAATCACAGTTGTCGGCCGTTGGGTCTGTCTTCGCCACCTCTAGCCCGCTTGACCTCGAGTTATCTGTCGCTATTTCGCCGCGAAGCGGCGCATGGGTATGTGGGATGATAAATTCAGTATATAACTCTATTTGATGAGGTACGTGCCAGTCAATAACCCCTCCCTGAAGGGAGGGGCTTGAGGGAGCAATCCCGAGAGCCCGAGATTGACCAGGGCAAGCGGTAACCAGGCCGCTACGTTGTGCAGAAGTGCGCAGACCCACCGCCGAATGCTTCCTCAGTTCGGCGCTCTGGAAGCGATGGCAGCAGACAAGCCACGGGCAGGCACGAAACGGGCTATCGCCGGGAGTCATCCCAAGCTGCTGCACAACTTGCCCGAGGGGAGACCTTCCGTGAGGAAGGCGTTACAAGGCCCGTAAGGGCACATACATAGGAGCCGATCATGTCGGTTTTTGTTCTGGACAAGCATGGCAAGCCGCTCATGCCATGCACCGAGAAGCGCGCTCGATTACTGCTTGAGCGTCGCCGGGCGCGCGTGCATCGCGTTGTGCCGGCCGTTATCCGTCTGGTTGACCGCACGGTCGATGACTGCGAGTTTCAGCCCCTGCGTATCAAGTTGGACCCAGGCAGCAAGATGACCGGGGGGGCGCTAGTGCGCGATACGGAGCTGGCTTGCTCCGTATCCGGGGAGATCCAACGTGGTGCGGCAGTGTTGAGCCTGTTCGAACTCGTGCATCGTGGCGGCCAGATCAGCGAACGGCTGACGGCTCGCCGTTCCATGCGCCGGCGTCGCCGCGGCGCGAACCTGCGCTATCGGGCGCCGCGCTTCCTGAATCGTACGCGCCCGGCAGGCTGGCTCGCGCCATCGCTCCAGCATCGCGTGGACACGACGATGGCATGGGTCCAGCGCATCCGCCGTTGGGCTCCCGTCAATGGCGTCTCGTCTGAGCTGGTGCGCTTTGACATGCAGGCAATGGAAAATCCGGAAATTTCTGGCGTCGAGTACCAACAGGGTACGCTCGCCGGTTACGAGGTGCGCGAATACCTGCTCGAAAGGTGGGGCCGCGCCTGCATCTACTGCGATGCCGAGGGCGTCCCCCTTCAAGTCGAGCACTTGACATCGAGGGCAAGGGGCGGGACAAACCGCGTCGGCAATCTCGGGTTGGCTTGCGAATGCTGTAACCAGAAGAAGGGCTCACGCGACGTCCGAGAGTTCGTCAAGGACCCGACGCGTCTCGCGCGCATCCTCACAACCGCAGCTCGTCCGCTGAAGGACGCCGCTGCCATCAACGCGACGCGCTGGGCATTGGCGAACGCTTTGCGGGCCACGGGCCTGCCACTTGAACTCGCCTCGGGAGGCCGAACCAAGTTCAACCGGGCCGCGCACACCATTCCAAAGACCCATGCACTGGATGCGGCGTGCGTCGGCGACGTCAACGCTATCACCGGCTGGCAGCGACCCACTCTTGAAGTGAAAGCGACGGGGCGTGGCAGCTATCAGCGCACGCGGCTGACTGCCTCGGGGTTCCCGCGCGGTTACTTGATGCGCCGGAAGCAGGTTAAGGGATTCCAGACGGGCGACCGGGTGCACGCTGTCGTGCCAAGCGGAAAGAAGGCCGGCACCTATGCGGGCCGCGTTGCAGTACGGGCATCAGGTTCATTCAACATCCAAACGCCGAACGGTGTCGTACAGGGTATCAGCCATCGCCATTGCTCGCTGGTGCAGCGAGCCGATGGATATGGCTACCATTTTCGATCCAAAGATAGCCTCTACAAAGGAGAAGCGGGAGAAGGGCGTGCTGCGCACGCCGCGCTATCCATCCCCGTCCTGAAGGACGGGGTTTCCCGCGCATCCCGATGACTGAACGGTCTCTTTGGCTCACCGCACCGACCGCTGCGTTCGGTGAATGGCAAACGCACGAAGCCGTTGGTGCTGACCGCCGTCCCTTCTCGGCCCGGTCCGTGGTTCAGCATCGAGCGATGTTTGAGCACTTTCAGCGACATCTGCACGACTGCGGCGTGACCGTGGCCAGTTTCGGCGCCGACCATATCCACTCCCTCTGGCAAACGAAGGCCGGAGCCACATACAGCGCTGCGACACGGATGCGCTATCTGAAACTGCTGGACCGGCTGTGTCGACATCTAGTATCCATTGCTGTGCGTGACGGCAATCCGGCGGAGGAGCTCGTACGGCAGGCGCAATGGCCTGATGAAGACCCCTCCCCCATCTACTTGCCTCAGGAAGCAGACGAATCCCTCCAGGCTTGGATACAGCCCTCTCCTAACGACGATCTTGCCCATCTGCGGGCACGAGCAATCGTTGGATTGTTTCTTGGCACCGGCATCACAGCGGCCGAGGGCCGCAGCGCCACCCAAGTGGACCTCCAGACCGCGGCAAGCCCGCCGTACTTGCACGTCCGTGGCCATGGAGCGCGAGACGCAAGGACGGTTCAGGTCCCCCCGTTTGCCCTGCCCGTCCTTACAGCCTGGTCGGCCCGCCGGGCTACGCTGCCAATTGCCAGTGACCTACTTTTTTCGCTCACGAACCTCGGCAAGCCAATTGCGGACATGGGTCTAGGCCGGATCGTCCGTTCGGCACTGGTGGCCATCGACTTTGAGGCAGACGACATGAGTCCGCGAATCCTCCGCAATACCTTCTGTCGCCGGCAGTTGCTTGCAGGGCGCGATCGCGTCGAGGTAAGCGAACTGCTCGGGCTGGCCAGCACCCGCACGGCCGATCGAATTGCCGCCACATTGCCAACAGAATAAGCGTTGAATGTGTCTGGCTCGAGCTGAGGTGCCATGCAGGCGAATCACTTTGGCCCTCACCTCTCGGCAATCACACACACCAGAGCAGCACACACATGCTCGATCCCTCCACTTCGCCGGCGCCGATGATTGCCCGCGATGGGCTCGCGGCCGCGTGCAGGGGCCGGTCGAGTTCGAGTCCACTTCCGCCCGCAGGCGCTAGCAACACCGCCTAAGAACCTGTTTCAAAAAGAGCTGCTGGGTACTTCAGGGCGATCCTGTTAACCTCATCCGTTGTGACAACAGGACAGAGGGGATGGGCAAGCCAATCATTGACGATGAACTGTGGGCACTGATCGAACCGCTTCTTCCCGCGGCCAAGCGGCGACGATTCCGATATCCGGGTCGCATGCCGGCGTCAAATCGGGGAGCACTGACCGGCATCCTGTTTGTGTTGAGGAGCGGCATTCGGTGGAACGAACTACCCGCCGAGATAGGTTGCGGCTCCGGGGTCAGTTGCTGGCGTCGGCTACGCGATTGGCAAAGCGCCGGCGTATGGGATCGGTTGCACGAAGTCCTGCTGGCGAAGCTACGCGCGGTCGACCGCATCGATTTCTCACGTGTCGTCATCGATTCCTCTTCAGTTCGAGCGATTGAGGCGGGCCAAAAACAGGACCGAACCCCACCGATCGCGCGCGACCAGGTTCCAAGCACCGCGTCGCCACCGATGCGAACGGCACGCCGATCGCGGTCATCCTGACCGGCGCAAACCGTAACGACATCACCCAACTTCTGCCTCTGATCGAAGCGATTCCGGCTATCCGAGGATGCCGAGGCCGGCCTTTGCGCAAGCCTGGGCGCATCTACGCTGATCGCGCGTACGACCACGACAAATATCGAAGGCCGCTTCACGCTGCCGGCATCCCCACCTCCATCGCCCGGCGCGGCGAACCTCACGGCAGCGGCCTGGGTAAGGTTCGCTGGGTGGTAGAGCGAACTCAACGCTTGGTTGCACGCATTCCGGCGTCTGCGCACCCGCTTCGAGCGTCGTGCGGACATTCATGAAGGCTTACTCAAGCTGGCCTGCTGCCTCATTTGCTGGCGTACCCTCCAGCGGGACGAATCTTCATTTTGAAATGAGTTCTTAGCCACCGCGCGCGACGAAGCGCGGCAACTCGAACGCAGAGACAGCCGGAAGCGGCCCGCTCCATGGCTCGACTTGCACCAGACAGGTCTGCGCTGCGCAGCCCTGCGACAAGCGCGAAGCCGGCAGGTCACTTGTCACCGCATTGGGATTGCCGTGCTTGTCGAGTCCGGGCACCTCCGCGGACGGATCGAACCAGGCGCCGGTGGCAAGCCTGACGACCCCGCGCAGCACACCATCGCTCAGTCGGGCCGCCGCCACACACGCGCCCCGGGTGTTCCAGACACGCACGGCCTGGCCGTCCTGGATGCCCCGCTCACGCGCATCCTCCGGGTGGATCGTCAGCGGTTCACGCTCGTCGACGCGCGCCCCCCGGCTGAGCGCCGAATGGTCGAGCTGGCTGTGCAACTTCGTCGCCGGCTGGTCCGACACCAGGTGCAACTGCTGCGCATCGGTGGCGCCGAGCCATTCGGCCGGCTCCAACCAGCTCGGGTGGCCAGGGCAGTCGTCGTAGCCGAACGAGGCAATGGCCTCGGACCAGATCTCGATCTTCCCGGAAGGGGTCTTCAGCGGATGCGCAGCAGGGTCTTCACGAAAACGCTGCAGAAAGCTCCTGGGTGGCGCCGTCCCCTCGAAATCGACGATCCCTTGCTCCCAGAACACGTCGAACGCGGGCAGTTCCACACCGACCGCATGGGCACGCGGCAGCGCCTCCTCATACAGCGCCCGCAGCCATTGGCCGGCATCGCGGCCCTCGGCGTACTCGGCCAAGACGCCGAGCCGCTGCGCCAATCCCCGGAAAATCTCGAAGTCGTCGCGCGCCTCGCCCGCCGGAGCGAGCACCTGCCGCATCGCCACGAGGTGTGCCTCGCGCCCCGAGAACCCGATGTCGTCACGTTCCAGAGAGGTCGTGGCCGGCAACACGATGTCCGCCATCTTGGCGTGCGCGTTCCAGAACTGCTCGTGCGCGACGACGGTCTCCGGCCCTCGCCAAAGCGCCGCAAGCCGGTTCAGGTCCTGGTGGTGGTGGAAGGGGTTGCCCCCGGCCCAGTAGACCAACCGGATGTCCGGATAGCGGTGCGTGCGGCCGTTGTAGTCAAAACTCCCGCCCGGCTGGGCCAGCATGTCGGCAATGCGCGCCACGGGAATGAAAGCATCCACCGCATTGCGCCCCTGCGGGAAGGTGGGGCCGGCAAAGCGCGCGCTGCGATGGCCGACCGAGTTCGCCGCGCCGTAGCCGAACGCGAAACCGCCGCCGGGCAGGCCGATCTGCCCCAGCACCGCGGCCAGGGCCACCAGCGCCCAGAACGGCTGCTCGCCATGGTGGGCGCGCTGCAAGGACCACATCGCCGTCAACAGCGTGCGTTCGCGGCCCAGCGCGCCGGCCAACTCCGCGATCTGCTCGCGCGGCGCCCCGGTGATGCCGGCGGCCCAGGCGGCGTCCTTGGCGACGCCATCGGCGTGTCCCAGAAGATAGGCCTCGAAGCGCTCCCAGCCGACGCTGTGGCTCGCGAGAAAGGCGCGGTCATGCCGGCCCTCGGCCAGCACGCCGTGGGCCAGCGCGAGCATCAGCGCCGTGTCGGTGTTGGGCCGGATCGGCAGCCACTGGGCCGGGATGCCGGGCTCGATGTCCTCGCGGCTCGGTCCGACGTTGACGATGCGCACGCCGCTGGCGGCCAGGCGGCGCAGTCCGTCGCGCAGGCGGTGGCGGCCCGCGCCGCCGAAGTCGGTTTGCGCCGTCTTGGCCGGCAGTCCGCCGAAGCAGACCAGCAGCCGCGTGTGCTGCGCCAGCGTCTCCCAGTCGTCGCTGTCGGCCAGCACGGCATCGACGGATGCCACGACGTGGGGCGTCACCACGCTGCCCGCGCCGAGGCTGTACGAATCCACGCTGCGCACGTAGCCGCCCTGCACGTTGAGAAAACGATGAAGATGGGCCGCAGCGCCGTGGAAGCGGCCGGCGCTGCCCCAGCCGTAGGAGCCGCCGTAGATGGCGGCATTGCCGTGAGTGTCGATCACGCGCCGCAGCTCGCCAGAAAGCAGGTCCAGCGCCTCGTCCCAAGGCACCTCGACGAAGGGCTCCTTGCCGCGCCCCTCGCGGCTGGCGCCCTGGCGATCCAGCCAGCCGGCTCGGATGGCCGGGCGCAGGATGCGCTGCGGCGCATTGTTGGCCGCGAGCGCGTGCAGGCCGATCGGCGAGGGGTCGGTGTCCCGCGCCCAAGGCGCCAGGGAAGGCACCCCCTGCGCGTCGCGTTGTATTTCATAGATGCCCCAGTGCGAGGCGGTGTAGGTCGATGGCTTCATGGTTGCGAACGATGTTCTGTGTGGTTTGGGACGTTGTCAGGCTTCGGCGGTCTCCACTTCCAGACCTGCCGCCTGCCATTGCGGAAAGCCGTCTTCCAGGCGTCGCACGCGATACCCCTTCGCGCGCAGCAAGGCCACCGCCTCGAACAACAGCACGCAGTACGGCCCGCGGCAGTACGCGACGATCTGCCACCTCTTTGGCAGACGGGCGAGCCGGGTTTCCAGTTCTTCCAGCGGGATGTTCAACGCGCCCGGCTGGTGGCCCAGGCTGAATTCATGCTCCGGGCGGACGTCGAGCAGCGTCACCCGTCCGTCGCGCAGCCGCTCGACCAGTTCGTCCCTGGTCACGGGCGCCAGCGCATCGCGCGCCGAGAAGTAGTCCGACATGATCTGGCGCACCTCAGCGCGGTTGCGCTCGCCCACGCAGCCCAGCGACTTGAGCAGGCAGACGACCACTTCCGGTCCCGCAAGGCTGTAAAGCATGTGCTTACCCTGGCGCTCGGCGGTCACCAGTTGCGCCCACTGCAAAATCTGGAGATGGCGCGACGTGTTGCCGAAGGTGAGCTTGCAGGCTTCGGCCAGGGCTTCGACACTGTGCTCGCCCTGGGCGAGGAGTTCCCGCAGCTCGATGCGATGAACGTGGTCGATCGCCTGCGCGATCTCCGCTAGATTCTCGTAGATGGCCTGTCCTGGTCCTAGCTGTACCATGTACCTTCCTTCACTAGCGATCATTCACCCGATTCATGGAATCTGGATTGCAAGAATAGTTCGCCGTGCAGATCGAGTGCGCATATCGTTATCTGGACATCCGGGATGTCCAGCGCCCGGTTGCGGAATCAGGCGAGAACAGGCCAGACGTAGTGGGCGCCGACAAGAATGCCGATTCCGCCGAGGACGCGGCGCAGCAGCTTTTCCGGCAGCCAGGGCTGCAAGGCGGCGCCGGCGTAGGTGCCCGCGAAGCCACCGATGCCCAGGGCGATGCCCAGCGCCCAGTCCGGGGCAATGCCGCTCCCATACTTCAAGCCGAGCACGACATAGGTGACCAGGCCAGCCACCGACGTAACGAACGTGGAAGCCAGCGCCGCGGACGCGACGTGACCGATGGCGAAGCCCATGCCGACGAGGATCGGGGCCAACAGCGATCCGCCGCCGATGCCGTAGATTCCCCCGATGACGCCCACGGCCAAGGCCAGGGCGATGATCAGGGTGCGGTGGTGGCCGTGGACCTCGGTGCCGTCGCGCTGACGGGTGCTTCTACCGAACAGCAGCCAGACGCCCAGCGGAATCAGCACGGCGGCGACCACCAGCAGGAAGGCCTGCGGCCCGGACAGCCAGGTGACCCGGATGATGGCCCCCGCGATCGCGCCGGGGATCGTGCCTACGATCAGCAGGCGGGTCAGGGACCACTGGATCTTGCCGCGCCGCTTGTAGCGCAGCAGCCCGCCGGGAAGGGCCATCAGGTTATAGAGCAGGTTCGTTGGCGTGACAGACGGACTCGGAGTATGCAACACGCTGAGCTGCACTGGCATCAGAAACACCGCGCCGGACACCCCCACAGGAGCGGTCACGGCAGCAATCGCGAACGCCAGCGCGGCAGCTAGGATCAGCGTCATGTTGCGTCTCCGGCCGCGGCGCAGGAGGTCCCAGAACGAGTGGCGCGTTGGGCCTTTCCCGCCTCGTCGGCATGGGCGCATGACTTCGGGATATGTCGGTTGTGCCTGCTATTTCCGGGCATGGTGTCCTTCTTGCTCAAAGGGCGCAATGCCTAGCTCTCGCAGACGCCCTGACTTTCAGCTGCTTGACACGGATCGTGCATTAAAAAATCATTCTGCATATTAATCGGATAATATAAATTCGTTTAGACGAATTACAACGATTCTTAGACGATTCTAGCGCGAAGGCCTCCGCTGGCCCGCCGAGTCGGCGCTGTTGTCAATGCAAAGGCGGGCACGGGTTCCGGCTCTTCGCCACGGCGCTGGTCTTGCTCGGCACCGGCTGGAACTTCCTCCACATTGGAAGCTCAACGCTGCTGACCTATACCCACACTGCGGCTGAGAAGACTCGCGCTCAAGACATCAACGACATGGCGATCTTCCCGGCGGGCCTAACCTGCTCGTTCAGTGCGAGTGGACTGCCTGATTCCTTGGGCGGAAAGGAGATGACCCTTACCCTGTTGCCCTGGCTCCTGCTGTGCACGATGGCGCTACTGTAGATGGGCGTAAAGCTGCATTAGGTGAAGGCTGCTTGCCGCAACGACGCTGCTTTCGTTGCCACCGATGAAGGCGAGGAACATCGGGGCCCCTCGCGGAACAGATCAACTACGACACCTACAGCGCGCGCGATCTTTTTCTCCACAGGCTCGAACGCGCCCTGTGAAAACAATTCAATGTTCTGGCTCATGCTGGCTTCCTGAAAATGAATGGGCGGCCAGCCCCCGTGGGCCACACCGCCCTCGGGGGAATTGAAGAGATGAAGTAACGAAAGGACGTACGCCACTGACGGACAGGCTTTGAGAACGTTACCTGCTCGCCGCCCGAGCCTCAGCCAGGAGCCACTGCACGAGCCAGCCGATCCGGCTGGCTAGGCTCGAAGAAAGCCACTGCCCATCCGGCTCGCCGGAGAAGAAAACCCCGGCCACGTCGCCAGCAGCGATGTCGGCAACGCCCATGAGCAATCGCAGGGCTTCGTCGAGGTCATCCATCCCGGCCGCAGCCACGAGAACCGGCAACGTTACCGCCGCGAGGAGAGGCCGTCGGCACCGCGGTGCAGGGCCGGTTTGTACTAGGTGACAGGTCATCGGAATAGCAAGAAAAACGGCGCTCCCTAGGGAGCGCCGTACGGTTAAGGATGAGGGCGCTATAGCGTGCCCGTATTCGGCAGCGCGCTGGCGCGGTATTCGACGATCAGCCGCGTCTGGGCCGCTTTAGGCACCTTGTTCGGTTGCGGTTTCGGCGAAGGGTAAAGCTCCGCCGCTCCAAGCAGGACGAGTAGCAAGAGCACCAGGATAAGAGGAAGTTTCATGGCACGAAGAAGGAAGACGGAGCAGCCCCGATGGGGCATGCCCCATCGGGTTAGTCAAGACGCCAGTTCGGGAGGGCTCACTCGGGCCGACAGGGCTCCAACGTCAATTACTGCATCGGCTTCGTCGATTGAATCTGGGGTGTGCGAAATGAAGAACTCACGCTGATACCCGCCGCGGCGGAGCACTTCGCGCTTCATACGCATGAAAGCCCGTTTGCGCTCGGGGTCAAGCGCACCATCCGACTCGTCGGTGAACACGGTGTGAAACAACTGCCCCGAATCCTGCGCCCGGTAGAGCGCAATACCGCGAGTCAAACACTCGTTGACCCAGATCTTTTCACCGCCGGACATGAACGCGAAGTTCTTATCCGTGCCGCTATCTGCATCGAACACGAGAATCTCAAAGCCTTCGCGCTTCTCCCCGTTGGCCAGCTCGGTCTGCGTCTGGATCGCGATAGTGAATCGCTGCCCGTAGCAGGCAAGCAGCAGGTCATTAACGATCTTTGCGATCGCGGGTCCAGCATCGTCGATCGACAACGCGATCACGCCATCGTTGCCCAAGCCCTTGGCGAGCAGCTTCCACTGCGCGATCTCGTCGGACAAGGCCGAAGCCCTACCCTCCAATGCCGCCAGCCCGGCCAGCTCCGCCTCGATGCGACCACGGTCCGCAGCCAACGTGCTCTGCCGGCGGATTAGTGCTTCGATCGCACCGTCGAGCGCCACAGTAGTCTCCCGGCCGGCAGTGATGCGCCGGTCGAGATCAGCAAGCATGCCAGTGACATCCTCTGTCGCCAACGCCGATAGCTCGCGGCGAACCGCCGTGACCTGCACCTCAACGTCCGCAACATCGCGCTGATAGCGGGCTAGGCGCTCCGAACCCTCGGTGCCTAGTGCCACCATGTCGCGCTTCGCATTGGCAAGGGTGTCGTTCGCTGCCGCGAGCAATGGCTTCCTCGCGGCCAGGGCCGTCAGCCGTTGGATCTGCTGCTGATCACGGGCAATGCTCTGTTGCAGCGTGGCTTGGGCTGCACGGGCCGCCGGAAGACCGACAACCGTAGCGTCCGTTGCCTTGAGAGCCTCCTGCTTCTCCCGGTAGCTAGTCCGCAGGCCGCTCACTTGCACGGTCTGCTCGCCGAGTTTGAGCCGGGCGTCGCGCGCTTGCGCAAGCAACGGGCACGTCGCATGCATGGCATGGTCGTGACAGGGAACCGTCTCGATCACGTCAGCCTGCGATTTCAACGACTTGGCGAGCTGTGCGGCAACCGACCCACGCTGCTCAAGGCCATGAAGCTCCGCCGTGAGTGTGGCGCGGCGAACCTGGACGGCCTCCAGCTTTGCAAGCTCGACCTGGCCGGCTTCCCACGCCGCCTGCTTCTGGCCGATAGCCATCTGCAAGGTATCACGCTCCCCGTCCGCGGCAAGAATCACCGCCGACTGATCGAGCGTAGCGTTCGCAGAAGCAGTCGCCTTGTCCAGTTCCTTCAGGCGCGCATCGGCACGGGCTTTCGCAAGCTTCTCATCACCGACCAACCGGGTAGCTTGCGCCACCAGCTCGCCTTCACGTTGCTTCAGCTCGCGCAGCCGCGCCTCAGTCGCAGCAGATGCGGCATGCTTCGCTGCGAGCGTGGCACGCTCTTGTTGAAGCTTCGCTCCATCCTCAAGCGCCCCAGTTCGCGCGCGGCGCTTGCCCGTCAATGCCTCGTCGATCTCACCGATCTCCTTGGCCATCGCCTGCGTCGCGTCGCGCTTGCCGGTGAGGATCAGCACGTCGCGTTGCATGGCATCGAGTGCGCGGCCCAACAGCCTGGCCACGTCATTCGCCTTCGAGGACACCTCGCGCAGGTGATCGATCCCGAGCAGCTCTGCGAGCAGCTTCTTGATCTCGCCCGCCTGATAGCTGGCAAGCGGCCGCCGGTTCTGTGCGGAGAACACGCTGGTGAAGAACACTTCGGGAGACCCAAGAATCGGTTCCACGCATCGGCCATAGGTCTCCGCCTTGCCGTCAGAGATCGTACCATCAGGCAGTTCGGCAGGCTCCCAGGCGCCATCACGACCCATCTCGAACAAGTAGTACTCTGCCTTGCGGCTCTTGCCCGCATTGCGGAAAGTGAATGCGGACCGATAGACCTTGCCACCGTGCTCCCATTCGAGATCCTTCTCCGCGCGCGGGGCACAGAGATGGTCCCAGTACGAGAAGCCGTCCGGGGTCATCTTGGTCGCGTGGCTCGGCATGAGCGCATACGGTTGCACGTTGTCCATGATCGTGGTCTTGCCGGCGCCGCAAGGGCCGACGAGGGCAATCAGTCCCGTGGGCAAGCCCGTCAGATCGATGGTGACGCTGTCGCGATGCATGCCGTCCCGCACGCCACGGAACCCTGTGAGCGTGAGTTTCAGTGGACGCATGGTGCATCCTCCATCGGCATGGCCTGCAGGTAGTCCGACGGGAGTTCGAAAACATCGTCGTCCGGCATCTCGCTGATCGGCTCGGGATCGTGCTCCGGCTTGCCGGCGATTGCCCGCTCAACCGATCGGACCGCCGCGACAAACTGCCCGCGGACTGCCAACTGCAGGGCCTGCCAGTCTTCGCAGCCCGAGAGCGCCTTCAGTTCCCGGGCACTCCACTGGCTGGCGTAGCCGTTCGAGAACGACCAAAGCAAATCCTGGATCTCTTTGGCGGGCGCCACGGAGAACCAGGTCGCGCCCGTGTCAGTGCCGAGCGCCATGACCAGCATGTGCTCGCGCGTGGCGATCACCGCACCGCGGTGCATGCCGAACGGCTGAAACAGCATGCCACGCAAGAAGCCGTGGTCGGAACAAAGGCGGTTTGCGAGATCCGATTGGGGCATCTCGACTTCAAACGTACGAGCCCACGCGGGGCCAGCGTGATACAGAATCATGATGCACTCCTGAGAACGACAGAGTGCACCCCGGACGGGAAGCACCCGTCAGGGTAGAAGAAAAGAAATGGATACTGCGGATCGATGCGTCGGGGACGCGGGGTAAAACCAATTTTCGACAACCCGAAGGCTGTCGGAACATGGCTTTCGCACGTTCTAGGGTTAGGCGGCTTCGGCCGCGAACAGGTCATCGTTCAGCCAATCCAACGCAGCCGACTTCTGCACCGGTGCGACCGGTGGAACAGAGGCAGGCAGGGCCGACTGCATCGCAGCTGCTGACGGCACCGGTTGTGGAATGTCGAGATCGGCCAGGTTGGCCAGCACACCGTCGGCAATGGACTGTGCATCCAGGTTCTGCAACTGCGACAGCCGATCGACCAACGGACCAGTATCGACACCGGCAAGCTCGCCCCAGCGCCCGAGCTTCTCAGGCAGACTGGCGGCCCGGCTGATGCCTTCCGCGCGGCTACGCACCGCAGGCAAGATACGCGCTTCGATTTTCACCTCGGCGCTGTTGCGGAACAGGGCCTGAATGGCATCACGGTCGACCAGCTGCCGGTGCTCCTCGTTGATCGACCAGCGAATGCGAACGAACTTATCTGCAGCGCCGGCGGCAACTTCGGCAAGTCGAGCCATGTCCGGCGGGCCGTCGAAGTCCACGCAGACTGTCTCGCGCGCGGGCGTCTCCATCTGCGTGGCGGTGACTTGACCCAGCTCGATATTCCAGCGCAGATAGCCCTTCGCTCCGATCTCACCGTAATGGAAGCGCCCGATGGAGCCGGGATACGCCACCACCCTACCCTCGCGCTCCCATTGCTGGGCGCGGTGGATGTGGCCAAGCATGAACGCGTCGCAATCGGCGTCAAACAGCGAGCCGATCGTGAACTCATGATCGAACCCCGCCATCGGCACACCGTGCTCTGTCTGGCAGCCGTTGACCGTGCCGTGGGACACGCCAATGGTACGAATACCCTGCTCACGTAGCAGCCGGTTGATTGCCCCAGCCGCCGCGAGATAGGCCGCCAGATGATCACCAACAGCCGTGGCTGCATTGGACACGCCTACGGCGGCCGCAAGTGTCGCCTTGTTCACGGTCGGCACGCAGGTGAAAACCACCTTGGGATCGCCATGGGTTTCCGCGATCTCCTCGAGCTCTTCGATCGTGAACACGGAACCGTGAGAGGCGATGAACTCGCCCCGGCTTAGCGCGACCTGGTGGATGCGGTCCGCCACGTACACAGGGCAGGCCTCTCCCCCAACGAAGCGAAACACATCCAGCGTGCCCGGCGGCTCGTGGCTGAAGGTGCCTTGCAGCATGAGCACGGGCGCAGCGCAAGCCAGCCGGTGCACACGACGCGCCAGGCCGGAGAACGCCGGCGAGTGCGCATCGAGCCGGTGGTCCGTCGAGTCCCCCGAGATCACATAGGCATCGCAGCCCGCAGCGATCGCGTCGTCGACAGCAAAGCCAAAGCAACGATCGGCTTCAACCAGGTTGCCGGGCGAGTAATGCAAGTCGGAGAAGTGTCCGACGCGAAGCTGATCGCGTTCCTGAAACTTCATGAAAGCCTCCATCATGGATACCGGGCGAGCCGGAGAGAGAAAAGAAAAAGGAAGCCCGAAGGCTTCCTTTCACGAATTCCGGCACGTGGCCGGCGGTCAATGAGCGAGTTCGCGAGAGACTGCGGCAACCTGCTCGCGGAAAGCGAGCGGATTGGCCAGCGCAACGCGCATGTCGTCGAGGAGTCGGCGAATGTCGTTCGGTCGCCTCGGCCAACCGTGGCCAAAGCTTGCGTTGGCGAAGCGCTTCATCTGCTCGCGCCCTTCCGGGTTATTCAACCCAACACGCGTGAGAAGATCATCGAACTGACTTTCGAGGTCATCGACGTGGTCGGCTTCGCCTGCCCCAACGTCGGTGTGCACCGAGACTCGGTCGTGCAGGTCAGCGGGCGAGTCAGCGATGGTTGTCTCGACCGCTCGATCGGGACCCGTGGCTTCCAGCATGGCAACAGCTTCGTCCGCTTTCTCCACGTGCGAGATCTGGGGCCGGTCGGTGCCGTCAAGCAACGCGCCGAGATCGATATCGGCATCGAGCGTGATCAACCACTGCTTTTGACGCATGGGCTGGCCGTCTTCGCCGATGCGGCTCACCTCGACTTCCATCTTCGAGACCCAGAACGTCACACCGACGAGACGGCCGCGCGCGAGCGAGACCGTCTGCATGGCAGCGTAGGCTTTCTGGAGCACGTAAATGGAGGTCGTGGGCAGCTCGATCAGGCCGAGGCCCTTGATCTTCAGGACCGCAAAAAAGAAGGACGCTGAAAGGCTGCACGCACCTGCCTGATACTGCGGGCACTCGTGCGGATCGCAGCGGCCGTCCTGGATCTCGTTGTCCTGCCGCAAGATGATCTGACGCCCGCCCCAGTTTCGCTTCGCGCGGCTGGCTCGCTCGCTCTTCTGCGCGGGCGCATACGTCTTGCAGTAGCGAACGCCATCGGAGCCGTATTCGGAAAAGTACTTCCGACCCGCCGCGCCCCACGCGACCAACTGGTTCGGCATGTTCTGGAGCCAGTCGTCGAACGCGAAGATGACGGGAAAGCGCCAGAGCCGCCGCCCGTCGCCTTTATCCTCGCCGTACAGCTTGAGGATCTCGTCGGCGACGTCAGGGTTGGAGAAATCCGAGCCACGGCACGTGAAGTACGGCGTGTTCTTCGGGACCAAGGGGTTCTTGATCGAAGTCACCCGTTCGATCTCGATCCCGATCGCCTCGAATGACTTGCCCTGAGCGAGCAGCGCATCATGGATTGCAACTGCCTTGGCGTTTTCGCGGGCCTTGCGTGTCAGGACCTTGATGCCAGGGCGGATCTTGCCGATGATCGGCGGCCGCGCGGGCCGCTCGTCTAGGATGCTTCTGGCACTGCCGAAGTCGTTGTAGGTGATAGGGGCTTGCATGCTGCTCTCCTGTCGAGGTATCGAATGACGTTCGCACGGATCGACGCAGCCTGCTCCCGAAGGCGCAGGGCTACATCGGCCCCGCGCTGGGTCGTTACTTGAGAAAGGAACGCCGCGCGAGCGGCTTCCGGAAGACTGGCGACGTGTGCCGCCTCACATAGATCTCGCCACGCCACGGGCATCTCGACATAGTCGGGCCGGCGGCGGATCAGCGTTGCTGCGATCGCAGCGGAGATTTCGGCGTGTTCCTGCATGGCATCTCCCGAATCGAGGTTTCTCACAAACAAAAAAAGCTCGCTCCGGAAATGCCGGTAGCGAGCTTTGTTCGAGAAACCTGCAGCCACGCCCCTTCCGGGGGCATGGCTTACAGGGAGCGGCGCGCGAATGCGCACTGCTCATGCTTGGGACGTAAAGTCGCCCCGTGCAGCATGTTCACGCTGCACAACAACCCATTTGCGAACCCACAGGTTCGGCCGCAGGTTCACGGATCAGCCAACGACGGCCGTTCTGCCTAGGAGGGGCCTTGAGAGAGACGCCACATGGTCCCAGGCTCGAACGGTGTCCCGCGTGCGCTCATAAGAGGCACAGACGCAGACGCGTTTTACAAGCTGACGATGGGAAATGCTTGGCGAAAACACTTAGCAAGAGAAAATTCCACACCAGTAGCCAGCTGGTCGGAGCATGCGCAAGGCACGACTTTGTACAAAGGGATGGACTCGCCAGGAGTCAGAGTCGATGCGTCGGTGACGCAGGGTGTGAGTGAATTCTGTCACACGATCCGCACTGCGGATCGCCGAAAGCTCACGAATTTCGTATAGCTTTCGCTAGCAAATGCTGTCCGTTCTTGTCCGACAATTGCTCGCGAGAGAGAACGCGGAAACCTGAACATGCTTGAAGACCCAATAGCGGTTAGATCGGAATCCGAGAGGAATCGCGACGTCGATGAAGGAGAATCAGGCCAGGGCGCGAGCGCCGGTTCACCAAAGGATGGTGGCCTTCGAACCATCGAACGATTCAATAGCGATGATCGGATTGCGAGAATCGTTCCCGACACCGCGACTGGTGCCATTGCGACGTACTATTCGACGTTCGCGCGCGATTTCCTCGACGCGAACTTCTACTTCTGTTCGGCCAAGTTCAGCGTCGGCCGCGGCGGAAAGGTGAAAGCACTGGACATCGCGTTCCGGGAGGCAGAGGATTGGTTCGAAGCAAGCCTCGCCGATTGGGAGGCACGCAATCAAATCCAGTTCGCCGTCGCGTCGCGCGAGATCCAGGTGCAAATCACACATCCGCTCGCCGGGCGCCTTCTCCGATTGGTTCGACAATACGACAGATTGTTCTCTGTTTCTCTTTTTTGCAGCGCGGCCAGATCCGTGTCCGGCAGCGAGCGTGAGCAAATTCTCAATGCGGCCGCTCGACGGATCTCCCAAATTCACCGCCTGTGCATGCCCGATAACGACAAGTACGCGCCGGATGGCTCTCGCCTTCCGGCTTCGCCCATTCCCGGATCCACGGAAAAGACCGAATGACCCTCACCGATATTGAACGAATGCACCAGCAATACGCGCGACCTGCCATCACGATCGATGTCACGGCTGAGGGACCGGCAGGCCTTTGGTCAGTTCCCGACGGCACTCGCCAAGCCGATCAGGAGCGCCCCCCCAGGGGCAGACTCGAGCAATCCGTTCGCGTGGCCGCGATTCTCGCAGTCGGCGCCGGGATCGCCCTCCTCGGTGGTCGCTTGGTCGCCATGGCCACCAAGCCGACCGCGGCATCTGTCGCGGCCGCGGCGCCGGCGACGTCCCAGAGTGCGTCCGCAGTGGAGACACCTGCAGCCGCGCTGGCTACGTCGGAGCAATGGCCAGCCGCGCGGTCCGAGCCGGCAGCTAGCCAGCCGGCCGCGGTGTCGGTCGACACAGCGCATGCGTCCCCATCGTCGCTGGCAGGTAGCGAAGTCGGCGCCGGTGGCAAGCCGTCTGCAATGACGCCCACAAAGGGTAAGGCACCCGCGCCGTCCAGTCCGGCCAAGCCCACCTCGCCCCCGGAAAAGGTCGGAACGCACCCGGCCGACATCAGACTATTCTGAATATCCTCATGAACAACACACCAAGTTTCAGCCTGGTCCAGGCCGGGATGTGCATTCACGGGGATCTCGTGAGCGACCACGGTATCACCTGCGCGGGTATCGTCGATGGCGCCGTTTCGTCTTCGAGTGGCCTTGTTCACATTGCTCGGGGCGCAGTGGTTCGCGGCAGCGTCGAGGGAGAGCACGTCGTTATCGATGGCGTCGTCGAGGGAGACGTCAAAGCTCGCACATCGCTGCTGGTAAACGGACGTGCGATGGCGCGCATTTTCTATGGCGGCACCATTCGCCTTGGGCTCGAGGCCGACTTGGAAGGCGCAACGATCTCCCGGGTCCCTTCGGTCGCGTACACGGGGGCCACACCGGCACCCACCGAGACATAGAAGAAGGTCGGAAGCTCAATATCACGATATCGGGTTGCTCCCGGAAAACTCGCATTTCGGTATCGCCTTTCGTGGATGGATGGTGCCCCTGTGACCGGTCGAGCGACTTATCACGCTCCCCGCAATCGCTCCGAAGCTGGTCAAGCTTTGAGCGCTTGAATAAAAAAAGCCCGACAGAACGTCGGGCTTTTTTTCAGGGTAGCTCTCGTAGAGAGAATAGCTCGGCTTGACTGAACACGCCGGGCATCGTGATCCACGGGAATACCTGCCCGGCGTCCGGGTCCATGAAGGAGATATGCGGGAAGCCGTTATCGAGCTGGCAGCGGAATACACGCAGCTTGCCGTCGGCATCGCGAATCTCGTAGGTCGAGCCGTGGCGCAACTCGAAGACCGCGGCACCATTACGAAATATCTCTGAGCTTCGGTGGCCGATAAGAAATCGGGAGTCCATCCAAGTGTCGAAAGCTGGGGGTATTGCCCCATCGGGATGGGAGTGAAACTCGGACTGCCATGCCAAGTAGAGCATGGAATACCGGTTCTTCGCAAACCCATACAGGTCAATCGGTCGATCGGACATAAGTCGCTCCGCTCCCCGCTGCCTGGCGAGATGCCCCAAATCCCCATTGGCCTTCCGGTATTCCAGCGACGTGCGAAAGCGCACCTGCAGTTGATGAAAGAGCCACGCTGGGCAGCCGATGAAAGTGGGATTAGTCGTCATAGCAACGGGAAAAAAAAACCCCGGACTTAGCCGGGGATAGATACGGATCGCCTCAACACACCTATGCAAACGGCGGAGAGGCGATCAGACTTAAGGGCTCAGAGGCCCAAGAAGTTGACGGTGAGCACTAGTTCATGCGTCCACGAGCTCCATGGCGGTGTTCCACGCCAACTGTTTCAGTGAGGCGCCAACGCCGAACCAGGCGGCGTCGAGCCGGTGCCCTGGCGTTCGAGCGCGGCGTTGGTGGTCGACGTACTCGGTAACGCTGTTCAGCAAACCCCACGCGGTGCCTTGCGCCGAGCGCATGGCCGAACCCTTGCCACCGCCGTTGAAGAGCTCCAGAACAGATTTCATGGCCCGATCGTTGGTCGCGGGCGGCCGGTGGGCCGCCGACTGCTGCGTCGGATTGCTGAGGACGCGCTGGAAGAACCGCTCCACTTCCGCACTGTTGACCCTGCGGCCGGCCAGCGCTTCCATGCGAACCTTGAAGGCCTCCCATGAGGAAGTGGCAATGCCGAGCTGGTTTTTCACCGCGCGCGCGTCGAACTGGCTACGGTGAGGAACCTTCACCGCCCCGCGGCCGTTGCCCAGTGCAATCTGCAAGGTGTTGTTGCAGACCACGCGAACGGACGTGAATTGCGCAGTCGTGGCCAGCGTCCCATCGCACGCAGTAGCGAGCAGCAGATAGCCCTTGACCTCGTCACCGCCGGCGAGTGCGGCACTTTGGCCGGTGCGCGCGAGCGCCCAGAGTTTTCGCCCCTCCTTCAACACGCCCGCGGTTTCGAGCTGATAACCGCCCACTTCAGTGAGGTCACGGTAGAACTCCAGGATCTCGGCGGGCTGCACCACCTGGTAGCGCTTGGACACCACGGACAGCGGCGCCTTCGTATCGGAGCGATACAGCACCTTCTGCTGATCGAACGCTTTCAGCGCATCGAGTTCATCGATATCGGAACGGAAGCGCACCTTCGACTCCTCGATGCGCCAGTTCATACCGGCATGCTCCGCCCAGACTTCGAGCGGTTGGTTGGGCTCCAGGCGTTGGCCGAGGCCGTGCCAAGGGGTGGCATTTACGTAAGCCATTGATTCAACGAGATGCATAGGATTCTCCTTCGGGAAAAATAGAGGCGCGGCGCGGATCGTCTCCGGTGTCGCGGGCAAGAAAAGCTCTTGGTGTGGATGTCAGCCGCAGAGCGAACGTCTGCGGATAGGTGCTGCGACGCAATGCCGCAGCACTGGAGGACCAGCTACAAGGGAGATGGGGGAACTAGGTGAACAAGTTGGTCATGGACGAGAATGGCTTGCCCACGAAGGCCGTCCCTACCAGGGATAGACCCTGGCGGGAGGATGTAGAAATGGCCGACGGGTGCCGGCACGAGGTCGATGCGTCGAGGACGCGGGTAAAAATGTGTTTGGATTGAGGCAGCTCAGTGCAAACACATCTCAGAGAGGAAGCGTAACGCCTGGCGAGCGCTGATGCACGGCGAAAGCTTGCGTTTTCGGTGTGGGTATCGAAGAAATACCCCCAGCCGTAGAGCTGGGGGGGCAAGGATCATGCTGCGACGCATTCAGTCTGCGCCAGTTGCTCGAGCCGTGCGCGAGCGTAGGCCAGCGTACCGTCCTTCGCACGCAGTCGGCGAGAGATGCGCTTGCCGGGGTTGTGGAATCGATATTCACGGGCACTTCCCCGTGCAAGATCGACGATCTCGGAGAACCCCTCCGCGATGCAAAGCTCCACGTATTCTCGGCCGTTCATGGTCCGACCGCCGTCAAGCCGCCACTGGGAAGCCTCGGCCCGCTCACAAACTCTGTCGAAGTCGCTCGCAGCGCGGCGTTGCGCGCGGGCCGCGGTCGCCTCATCTTCCCACCGCGCCTGCTCCGCTTCGGAGAAGTCGCACATTGCGAAGATACGGCGCCGGCGGATGGTCGCCGCGCAATGCAGCAGGTCAACCCCCGTCACATCGCGAATCGCTCGCTTCGATAGGGTGTTCATGTCCTTGGGTCCATCGAGGATTTCGAGAAGGGCCGCGACGTTGCGCTGCAGAACCGCCAGTGCGACCCGGTTCGGCCATTCGTAGCCAGCGCTTGCGCGCTCGACGACGGCTACCCGCGCCTGATAGTCGAACTCACGCTGCGTGATCTTGAACGCTTCACGCTCCGCCCTCGCCTTCGACATTCTGGCCTCGAACCGGTGCTGCGTCGTCGTATGGTGGATGTGTGCTGCCAGGCCGGTCGCCGGCTTGGCAAACTCGCCTTGCGGGAGGCGCAACGGCGGTGGCATGCGTGGTGGCAGGATCTTCGCCTCGAACAGAGCATCGTCGATGTGGACATACGTACAGTCGTCCGGCAGTCGCCGGATGATTCCGACCAGCTGACCGGCGTTGGCTGCCGTGATCGCCAACTTCTCGCGGTGCATCGCGTTGCAGAGCTCCCTCAATTTGCCTTCGGGGAGCGCCCCTCGAAGGGTGGGCACATCGATAAGCGCTCGCATCCATTGCAAACCGAAGCGGCTGAAGGACGAGTCATCGCGATAGATGTTGATGACGCACTCTCGCACGGTGTCACCGCGCAACAGCGCGTAGGCGACGTGCACCTCGTGTCTGGCATTTGGCGCTTGGTTCCGGCAGTATGCCGGCCCGTTGGTGCCATAGCCGAATCGCTTGCGAAACTCGCCCTGCACGTACGCACTGATATCGAACGGCGCCTGATCCTCGAAGAGATCGGCGGCCTGAAACAGCGGGCCGGCCTCGCCCAGCGACATGTCGATTGCATCTTCGGGAAAGTAGGCAAGACGGCCGGCCGCGACGACGGCGCCCCATGATGCGCGGCTCATCTCGTGAGGACGGCGGATCCCGCCGTTCACGCGGATGATGAACTGGTCAACCTCGTCAATGATCTTGCTCAGAATCGATCTCGCGGTGCCCGGTGGCCGGACACCGAACCGTCCCCCGTTGATCTGCACCACGGGGATATCGCCGCGCTCGATGTGACGCACGGCGACCTGGTCAAGTTTGATGGGCGCGCGCGGTGTGCGGTCGCGGTTGAGGTACTCGAGCACGCCGGCGAGCGTCGCGCACGGGTCGGCGCGTTCAGCGCCGATATGGATGAGGTACATTCAGGTGCTCCAAAATAGGAGCACGCCCCACCGGGGGACGTGCCCCGGATGGGTGGTGGAGAAAGATCAGGCGTGGGCCGGTTGACGTTGCTGGCGACGCCGAGGCACAAACGACCGTGCGGTAGACAGCGACGCCAGCAGATCCGGACATGCGATGCGCCACAGGGCACCGCGGCCGTGACAGGCCTCCGTCCAGCGGCCGGTTTCGACGAATTTGCCAGTGTTGAGGAAAGCCTGTTTCAGGTCCGGCGCCAGATTCCAGTCGGCCGTCACCAGGATCTCGTCATCAGCCAGGTCCACAGACGGCAGGTTCACGGTGAGCGAGCCGTAGGGCATGCCATCGTCCGCACATGTGAGGTTGATCGCCGCGCGCAGGTTCGAGTGATAGAGGCCGACGTGCATATGCACGCCGGCAGGGTAGCTGGCCAGGCCAGCGCCGTAGACCATCATGTTCATGGGGAAACTCCTGTTGGGTGGGAGCCGCCCCATCGGGACGGCGCCCGAATGGGAAGTCGAAACGAAAAAACGCACCCCGAGGGGTGCGTTCATGGATGCTGCCGGCGCAGGCACGCCGGCGGTGAATCAGGAATGGTCAGTCCTTGTGATAGTTCCGGCCGCGTTCATTGATCCACAGAACGTAGGCGGGAAGAACACGCGAACCGATGAGAACAACGCATCCAACCGTAGCCGCTCTCCCTTAGGAAGGGGCGGCCAAGTGGCTGTTTATTTATGACCCTTCGTCACGGAAAGACGATCCCACTCTTCCAAAGCACGCTGGCGGTCAGCGTTGCGCAAAACCCACAGCGAAAAGCCTGCAATTCCCAACGAAAGCACTAATACGAGTGGCCCAAACATCATTTTTCCCCTTTGGAATAGATGGCGCCGATGGCAAATAATACCGCAGCACCCATCAGAAGGCACACGCAGTTCGTGATACTGGTAATCGACCATTCCGGGCGGCCACCGACGTACCCAACCAGGCCAACCGTGCACGCCGCCGATAGTGTGTGACAGTACCGGCCGGATGCAAGCAACTGGTCTTTGCTCGGCTGGACAAAGGCATCCACCAACTGGCGCGACCACTTTTCGCTTGCCACATGCTCAGCATCGAGGGTGCATCGTGCCCCGTCCAGATGGGCCAAGGGGAACGCATAGCCTCGCCGATGTGCAGCAAGGGCGTAGCCATCGCCAGCGTCCAGGGCGACCTGGATGCGTTGCATCAGGGACGTCGGAAGCTCCACAACACCGTCCCTGAGCAGAGCCGCCAATGCGGTTGTTTCTTCACCGCCGGTTGTCTTGAAAACCACTTTGATGAGGGTCGTCATCACTCAACTCCGACGACCGGCGACGACTCGGAGCGCCCCGAGCAAGCTCGAGTAGCCCTCCTTCGACGTGATGCTTTCCAGGCTGACGGCATTGTCCCGACCGCCAGCGTGATCCTGGCGACCGCGGCAGGTGCGAAACGACAGTAGCGCCGTCGATCGTGCGGTGGAGTGCTCGATCTGGACGCACAGCGAATCGGAATGGAGCGTGAAGACCTCCGCCTGATGGCGGGGCCGCCGGCGCGCTCGTATGGTGTAGTCACGCTGGCGCAACGACAGGTCGCCGGCGACACGGCGCAGCATACGACAGGCATCCTTGCGCAGGGCCAGGCAGGCTGCAGGGTTGGTAGGAAGAAGCGGATGGATAAAGGATTTGGGAAGTTTCATGGGAAGTCCTGAGGGAATCGGGACGCCCCTTCCCAACGGGACGAGTGTCCCGCGATGGGTTGTGGCTGATACGGACCAGCCGGATTTCGATGCGTCTAGGACGCGATCAAAAGCGTTTGCCGAACCCTCGGGGGTTGGGCAAACCCTCTTGGGCTTGCATGCGTTGGCCTTGCATCAGGCGATATCGAGGATTTTTGTGATTGCGCGAGCGAGTTCCCACGCCTGGTTGGATGAGAGCGTCTTGGCTCTCAGCAGCTTCTGGACGCAGGTGGTGAAATTACGCACCTCGCCGACGTGATGGATCCAGTCGACGTAGACATGCCAGCCCTCCGACCAGCCGCGGTGCACCGACACCGCCAGACGCTCACGTGTACCGACGGTCGGCCATGCCCTGGTGCTCATCGGGCCAAGATATGCCTCGTTCGGGTTATTCAGACCGTTCTCTGGCTCCAGGTACTCAGGCTCGAGTTCGGTGCCGCGCAGCCGGCCGTTGATCTGGTCGGACACGTCGGCAATGGACAGCGTATCGGTTTCGATGGGACTTAAGATCGGCAAGCGCTCGACGGCGAGAACCATGGTTGGACTCCATCCGGCGCTAGCCCCCGCGCGGAGGACCCGCGCGGGGAAAGGTGAAGGGAATTGGGGCCGACTGGCCCAATCAACGCGTGAGACGATAGCCGCCGCTGCCAGACACGAGGAACAACTGCTCGCCAGGGACGAACTGCTGATCCGCATCTTGCGTGACGACGACCTGGCGACCACTGTCCGTGCGGACAATGACCTCCACGCCCGCACGACGGGACATGCGATCGGCGATCACCTGCACGATCGCGGCCGAGGCCGTTCCGGACAAGGCGCTGGCCACATAGCGACCGTTGCCGCTACCGATGGCGCCGGCGCCGAGCACAGCCCCGATCAGCCCACCGACGGCCCCCGGAAGACCGGAGCTTGCCGACATGAAGCCGTCATTGCCAGTGATAGTCACGCTGCGAACGCGGAGCACAGTGACCGACTCTGCGGAGCCAGTGCGCAACGCTTCACTACCGCGATAGACATTCGGAGACGTCTGCTGAGCGGCGCAGCCGGTAAAGACAAAGAAGCAGAGGGAAATCAGGAAAAAACGCTTGAACATGATGGCCTCGAAATGAAAATGGGCCAACATGCCCACGGGCAGGAAGGCCCGTGGTGGGAGAGAAAAGCTGTGCCGATAAAAACCGGCGAGGTCGATGCGTCGAAGACGCGGAAGATGCAGCAATCTTAGCATCCGGCGTCCAATTTGTGGAGCCATCGTGTGAAGTTCGACACAGATCCTTTCAAGAAAACAGAATCGACGTCAGACTAGACCGCGTTCACAAGCCAAGCGGTCAAGCAAGACCTCGACGAACATTTCCCTCTTGATCTGCTGATGCAGTTGATGGAACGGCGTATCGTCCTGTCCCGCCAAGAGCAACGCATCGACGATCCGCAACCATTCCTTTGGCAGGATCGCAATGCCGCTGCCGGGAGGGTGTCTAGCTGCGCTTTTTGCGATGCAAAGCAACGCATCAAACCCAGATAGATCCAGATAGCTTCGCCCCGCCATTCGCTCTTCGATCTGGCGCATGACAAGGGACTCCACGAACGTCGCAAGCGGGACACCCGCAGCACGCGCAGATCGCCGCAGCCAAATGAGTGCTGCTGGTCTGAGGCGCAGTTCAAGCGCATCGACGTCCGGACCGCCCTGACCAGGCAAGATCTCGCACTCCTCTGCAAGCTCCCAGCACCAGCTATCGCCGATCAGATACAAATCCATTGGACGACCATTGACGATGCTCTGCACCGAGTGACACCACACTTCGTCGTCACCCTCCTGGATGCAGAACGCCTGCATGTGCTCAACAAACGTCAGACCCGGCATCTCCGCACAAAGCGCTTTCCCATCTTCGAGAGCGAACATGGGGACTGGAAAGCCGTTCCACCGGCTGCCATCCCAATACGCCCCAAAGACGAGCTCCTGCGGAAGCCAATCGCCTGTCACGTTGACGCGACGGTAGGTTGATTCAGTATGATCGATGAGAGAGGAAATCTGCATTCCATGCTCCAAATTGAAAAGTTGGAGCAACGACCCGACGGGGCGAATTGCCCCAACGGGTGAAAAAAGCTGCGCGGCGGGATGCCGCAGTGGTCGATGCGTCGTAGACGCGAGAAGTACCCGCATTCTAGCAATGCACATATCACTGCTTCAAGCTGTGCCAAGAACCTGGTTGCCCCTCCCCAAAAAATAGCGCCGCCCCCGCTTGATGGGGGACGGCGCTTTCCGAAAGCTCATGCGGATTTGGCTTGTTTTTTGGACTTCTTAGGCCCTGTCGGGAAATATCCAAATCGGGCCCATGCCGCAGGGTCAATAGGGAGCGGACTCGTGCGACCTGCCTGAAGGTTCACAAACACGCCAGAGTAGCTGAGAGTACCCGTGCGGAAGAGCGTCCAAAGAAGGTTGTAGGCTTGAACAGCGATCGCTTGATTGATCACCAACGATTGCTTCTCCAATGCCTCAGCCATCGAACAGGATGGTGCCGTGTCGGCTTTGTCCCCGGCCGGGTCGATCAGTTCGGGAAACAGATCGCCGACGTGCGGCAACCGGAAGGCGATCTTCTTGCCAACCTGCCCTAGCAGCACCTGGCCGCGGTCCGTCTCATTCCCGCAGTCGAGGAAATAGCCGTTCCGTCCGTTCACGAGGCCGCTGAGAATTGCTTTGCGCGCCCGACGGGTATCGACGCACCCGATCACCAGATCGTGTTGGAACCTGGTGCGACTATCGACCCGACAGGTTTGCGCTTCCCAGCGCGTTCCCATGAGCATGTTGAGCCTGCTCACCAGCAGTGTCGCCTTGTACTGCCCGACATCGCACGGATAGAAGGCTTGCCGACCGATGTTGGTCTCGCTGACCGTATCATCATCGAAAACCGTGCAGTCGATTCCCCCAGGATGGCCAAGCGCGAGCATCGCGTGGTGCAGCCGAGCGAGATTGGGCAGCAATGCACTCCCCGTCCCGCCCGCGCCGACCACGGCGACCTTCCATGCGCGCACCGTCATCTCCTCCGGAATCGTATGCGTGACCGTCATACTGGTGACTCCTCGCGGCGGACCGCACAATACCAATCACTCGGAACCCGTTCCACGTCCTCAAGAATGCCTTTGGCGCACAGCCGCAGCACCATCGAGGGTGTCGCTGCACCGCAGTTGCCGACGACGAGCGCGAACTTCACATCGAACCGATCGTCTGCATTGTCCGTGGCCGAGAAGAATGCCGGAAGACGCCCGTGCGAGTGCAGGTCCATCACGAGCGATTCCGTGACAGCAAGCTTCGGCCGTTCGTAGTCGAGGTGCCCAGGACCATGGCTCAGTATCTTCACCGGGGCCAGGCTAAACTGTGCGCTGTCGCAGTCCCAGACGATCCATGCTCCCACTTCATTCGCATTGAATGGGCAGCGAGCTTCGCGAATGCCCCTATCAGGTCGGGCGGGATACGCCCACAAAGCAGGTCTGTCGTCTCCGCGACGGCGCCATACGGGATCGCTGTGGCCACGCGAAACTCCGCAATGCGCCGCACAATCCGGATCCACGGCCTACGTGCTTCCAGGAACATGCCGTTGGTTGCGGCAATCAGCCGCTCACCGTTGGTTTCCAGTGGTGCCAGCTTGCCAAAGCGCGGCGCCATTACCGTCGGCAGCGATTGCTGCAAGGTGCGATCCATCGGATGCATATGTCAATCTCCAGTCGCACCTGTGAGCAGTTGCCCCAGCGTGCAGTTCATTGAAACGAGGACTTCCTTCGGGTAGGCCAGGAATCGGCCGTCGAGCATGTCCCGCCAGAAGGCATAGACACCGTTCTCATACGTGACGCGCTGGCGGCCGTGGTTGGGATGGGTGAATGCTGATCTGAAAAAAGCCTCTTCCCATCCCTCGACAGACGCGACATCGATCTGCTTCGGTACATGGGCAGTTCCGATGCAGATCTTCCCGTTGTCCCACGTGTTGAAATACGGAGGCTCATACAGCGCTGTCTCCGGTTTGGGCCGGGTCTCCTCGAGCACCGAGAACACGGAGAAGCCATTCGACGCCGCGCGGAAAACGAGCCCGGGATGTGGGACAACCGCGGTCCGCCTGCCCAACTCCGCGCAATCCATGAACACCCGCCGGTTCGCCGGCGCGCACCACCAGGTGATAGCGTCCTGGCTGACGGAAAGAATTGTCGGCGGCAGGAACTCCCCCTTCGGCAACGCGTTTTCGGCAACCTGCTTCAAGGCGTGAAGCAAAGCACGACGGTTGAGCGGTACCGCGACATCCAGCATCGGCCGGCCCGTTGCAGGATCCGTCTTGACGGCGTGCGCCGTCGCATAGGTGAAGGTCCCCTGCTGGGGCCCATAAAGCACGATGGCTCCTTTCGGAGCCACTTCGTGGGTTCGTGATGCAGAAACAAAGGTGCTCAAGATAGCGCTCCTAATCAGATATCAGGGTTAGCAAACAGTCCAGCTTTCCGACGATCTCCAGCGCTTGCGACCAACGCCTGTACTGCGCATCGATCGCCTTCGCAGTAGTAGCGATAGGCACATAGGCCTGGTAGGTGGTGACCTCTCCGGATTGACCTGCCATCTCGAAGTGGTCGTCCAGAAGCTCACCCACGTAGTCGTCGTCACCGGTGTAGACAATGGTCGCGGCGCTATAGACGGGATCCGCCCAGATGCCCGGACCGAACAAGCAGCCCTTCGGGGTTCCGCGCATCTGCGCCCGGAGAGCGACGATCGCATTGCAAAGCTTTTTCGCTTCGCCCTTGGACGTCGCAGCCAGGGATTGAAGCATCGCGTCGCTCAGAGGTCGCCAGCGCTTGGACGGCTTCTGACGAAGCCAGCGTGGCAACACCTCATCCGGCGCCATGCTCGCTCTAACCGCTGACGGCAGGCGCCGAGCGATCGTGTCCCCATCATCTCCTCCATAGTGGGATGCCAGGTACTCGCGCGCCGTCTCATCGTCGGCAGTGGGGTCATACTCCCACCACCAACGTGCGTACATGTCGAGGAGATCGTCCGGCGTGCGCAGATAGAGCGTTTTCCCAGAAGCCTCTGCAATGGCTGACATTGCGGTCGGCAGGAGATCCTTGTGCACTGCGCGCAGGACCTCAGATCGCTCCCTCCCGATCTCAAAATGGTTCTCCTCCGGCAACTCGATCGCGAGATAGAGTGCTTCGGTGAAATCGTCCGCTTGATCCCGATACGAAAGGGCGTCGCTAGCGCTGTTGCGATCGAACAAATCGATGTTGAAAGTCACTCGCCGGCAGGCCGGCTTGCGTCGGTTGAACCATGCGAAGAGCGCCTGCGCAAGAGCTTCCCCTGCATTGCCCGCGCATTTGACGTCAGCCGCACGTAGTGGGCCAGACTCGAAATGCAGGCGCGCGAGCGCAGAGTAGTCAGCATCGTCCGGAAATAAGACGGTTCCTGCAGATGGAACTGACCCTTCTAGCGAAGGCAGGGTCAGAACAGCATGGGCAGCGCGGCGTTCGGCATGAACAGAGGTTCGGCGTGACGACCACCCTGCCCCTTGAGTCGCGAATTCCGAATCAACTGGTCGAGGATCGAACAGCATACTTCCATCTCCTTGTCGGAAGAAAAAACCGCCCTTTCGGGCGGCTCATTGCTGATGATGGAATCGGCGGGACCCGCCAATGCCTTCATCAGATCACGGTGACGCATGCTCACCCCTTTGCGCCGGCGGCGCGGACGAACTCGTAACGGCCGACATCGCCTTCGACGACCACGCCCTCGACAGCGGCAGTGTTGAGCTCGGGGTACTGAGCCGTGTACATGTCGCGCACCTGGTCAGGACTAAAATCCGCGCCGGGATCGGGCAGCTTCACCCCGTTGTAGACGAACTCGCGCGTGAGCTTCTTGACTTCGATTGCCATGGCATACCTCCTACAGCAGACTGGCCAGGTCGGTGCCTGACGAGCGGGGTTCGGCCCCGGCCGGCATCACCGCAGCATCGCTGTCACGGTCTTCGGCCGCATCCGAATCATCATCGCCGGCGTCGCTGTCACCAGCCGCCGACGACTTGTCAGCATTGGCGGATGCTTTGGGCCTTGAGAGCGACTTGGTCGCCTTGGAGGACTGCGAGGCCTTGGCGGCATCGAGAATCAGGCTGGTGGCCTCGGCTTGCTCAGCCAACGACCGGTGCGACTCGGTCACCGCCTGAACGGCTGCTGCGAAGCCTTCGTCGAGATCCGCTGGGGTCGCCTTCAACGCCAGTGGCGTGGTAAGTGCGCCGTCTAGCGCCTTCTTTGCAACAGGTGCCACGATGACCGACATCTCGTCACCAACCATCGTCAGCGTGAGAACCAACTTGTCGCACGCGCGAACGAGCGGAACCAGTTCTTGGAACATAGGTGAATCCTTTTGGGGAAATGAGAAAGGGAATGCCGGGGTGCAGAACGCGCCCCGGTTGGATCAGAAGCAGAGGACCTTGGGGATCTTGCCGTGGTAGTCAAAACCCTCGACCGCCAGCAGGCCGTCGATGACTTCCGGTTTGGACTTGTTGAAGAGCTTTGCAAACCCGTCACCGAGCGCCTTTCGGATGCCCAGCTCATCTGCCAGCACCTTCATTTCCGACTTCGTGAGCATCTCCAGGAAATCTTTTGATTTCTGCAGATTCCAGTACTGCCGGAGGTCCAACTGATGGAACTTACACAGGCACGTGAGATTGTCGGTCTCCATGCCGTCGATGGCCGCAACCGCGAGGCCGACGGTGAGCATTTGGCGCTTATCCAGCGCAACGTCTGCTACGGCACCCAGGTTCTTCGACAATTCCGACGCCGGCTTCTCATCCAGCACCTTCTCGAAGATTTTCCCGAAGTGGTCAGCCGTGATGTTGCGGGCCAGACCGGTCATCGCAGCAGCGATCAGGTAATGATTTGCTACCTCGGGATTAGAACCGACCTCACGCCGCAAGGCCTTACGCCAGAGCGAGTGTCGATAGACTTTCACCCTCTCCGACTCGCTGATCCTGGTCGCTTCGGGCTCCTTGTGGGCCGGCTTACCCTCACCCTTGCTCGTTGGCGTTGTTCCGGCACCCGCTGAGGATTTGCCCCCCGGCGACTTCGCGTCACGCTCGGCCTTGAGCCGAGCGGCGACCATCTTCTGGTTGCACGAAGGGTCAAAGCACTGGCCGCGGAATATCTTGCCGATGCTATCGGGCAGGCCGCTTACAGCGACGCCGAAGCTCTCGCACGCATGGCAGGCCTTGGCCTGCGCCTCCCCAACGCCCGTCGGACCGTCCGCCACCAACTGGACGCGGGTGTGGTTGTCGCCGGCACGGATGATGCGGATCACCGGATACTCGTCTTTGAGGCCATAGGCCAAAGTATCAAGTCGTTTCTCCGTCTTCTCGTTGAAGCATCCGCGGTTCGTGCAACTGCCGGTTGCAATGGCCTCTGCGAACATCTCCGATTGAAGCGAGGAATTGTGGGAGCACGTCGCGCAATCGGCCTTGTCGAATATCGCCGCGGCAAGGTTGCAGGCAGCCGCCTCGATCGTCTTTTTGAGCTCAGCGACGGACTTCTTTTCGCTGATGATCACGGGCAAGAGCAGGTCCTGTTTGTCCTTGGGCAAGGTCGCCAGAAGCTCTGCGTGCCCAAGATTGATCGTCTTGGGAGTCAGTGCCTCCAGAACTGCGGTACTGCAGTTCATGAGGGCCAGGCGCTTGTCCAGGGTGGCGCGACTCCAGCCCAAGATCCGAGCAGCTTCGTCACGGTCGCCCTTGAGCTTTCCGACAGCCGTCGCAGCGGCGATGGCTTCCTCGGAAGGCGCCATCTCGGCACGCTGGATGTTCTCGATGAGAGCGAGATTTGCCGCCTCTTCGTCGGTCAGCACCCTGATAGTGACCGGCATGTCGTACTCAGGCCCGTGAGCGTCCCAGGCACCGCGGTAGCGATACTCCCCTGCGACGAGTTCATAATCGGCGTTGGGATCGCCTTCCACGGGACGCACAAGAACCGGCTGAAGGACGCCATGAACCGCAATGGAGGCAGTTCTCTCCGCGAGTTGCACCGGATCGAAAAACTTCCTTGGGTTGTTGCCGCGACGGATCCTGCTGAGCTTTACCGTTGGTTGTTGCATTTGGTGGGTTCTCCAGAAAATGAGGAACCCGTTGCCGCACCGGGAACAGGTCCCGATGGGATGAAGATAGGACATCACCGCTCAACGACGCTGGCGGTGTGGTACTGCAAAGTCTGGCACCGAAGGTGCGGGGTCGATGCGTCTAAGACGCGGTAAGAGCGCGTAGATTAACCCAACGCGCGCCACGTGCCAAGCTGATCATGCGGCTATATCGCAAGCCCCTGCCATGGAAGGCAAGGCCAGGCGGCTAGATCGCGCTGGCTTTCCGCTGATCGATCATGAGCAGTCGAACCGCCTCCCGAAAATCGAACGCGGCAACGGCGGGCGGCAACAGGCGCTCGTGGATCAACCAGTCCGTCATCTGCGTGGCCAGAAGCTCGGCAGGCGCCGTAGAATATTCGACGTCGGCGCGGGTGAACGCTGCCATGACCGCGAGACTTCCTCGACCGCAGAGATTAAACCGGCGAGCCAGCGCGGTGGCCGCATCTGCGGCGGGGTTTCGGGCGTCTGACATTTTTCAGGCCTTTGTGCCGGTATCGGCGGTCACAGGCCGAGCGCGCATTGGCGCTTCAGGAACCTCCCGTCCGTATCTTTCCACCGTGTCGGTGGACAGTTCGTAGTGGTGCGGCATGTGGCGGATTGCCGCGCCGTGATTCCCCGCCTTGATCAGCGCACGCGCCAATCCGATGTCTGCAACATCGCCGCGAACAAGGGTGCGGACCCCGTTCGCCTCAACCAGCCAGATCCTGTACATCACCGATGTCTCCACGCGAAAGGTTGAGTTGACGGGCCAGGGCATCAGCAGTTGATGCCCGTTATGCCTCTTCGTAGCCGCGTTTTCGATACTGCCGGACGACCATGACGTTCATCAGCACCATGACCGCCAGGCCTACGGCGCACCCCGTCACGAAAGCGACGGTGTCGGTCAACCCAAGGCACCTCCCGCCATAGCTCACGCCGACGGCAACCGGGCCACCTAGAAAGGCGCTGCAGCTCGACACGTGCACCACACGCTTGTTTTTCTTGAACCACATGCCCATCGGTTCTCCAAAAAAAATGGCCCTCGCTAGAGGGCCTGAATCATCGAGAGAGAGAGACCCGGTAGCGGGGAAGCTACCGAGATCTATCGTAGTGCAGCCGGCCCCGCGATAGCGCGCTGAAAGCTGACCGATTTCGAGCAGCTTTCAACACCAGCGCTCAGAAGAGCGCAAGTTGATCGTCCGGCACGAACACCTTCATGACGGTCGAGGGAGCGGAGATCATCGGGCAGGGCTCTGCATCGACATCCAGTGCCGGCGCCACATCCTTCACGTCTTCGCCATCGTCGCGGTGTCGCCGCAGCTTTCTTCCCCAACCGCTCAGAACATGCGCAGGTGTGAACCAGCTACTCCAAGACTCTCCAGTCAAACCGTTTCCGTGCACGACGATGCCCGGAATATGCAGCAGTGCCATCTGCAGGTAGGTCATGTGTACACACCGCGGATCGATATCGATGCATGTCGCATGCATCGCATGCTGATAGTTCCACCCGGCGTCGTGTAGTGCGTCAGCACATGCGATGACCATGCCACCTGCACCGCACGCTGGCTCTAGGACGGTCACGAAGCCGTCACGTTCAATATGCGGTCTCCCATCACCGATCGTCATGCACGCCATCGCTCGAGACACCGAGTACGGTGTGAAAAACTGCCCGGTGCTGCTGTTGCCCAGTTCCAGCATCATGAAGGTCTGACCAAGGATGTCCGCCAAGCCGTCTCCGCCTGGTACCAGCTTCTGGACCCGCTCCTCGAACACTAGCGTCAGTGCGCCAAGCATCTCGGAAAAGAGAGTGAGTTCGTCACGACTGTATTTCTTCACAATCGCAAGATACCGCTCCTCCCGGGTGTCGAAGTGGTGACGGTCGACAGCATTGCTAATCGACAACGCCGACATTTCGACGAAATCGGAGAACACTTCGTGCATGGCGTGGCGGCGCCCGACGACGTTGAACATGCGGAGCAGTTCCTTGTGTGGATCGCTCGCGTCTTGATACAGATGGCGCTTGGCGGCTTTACTCATGCCCACCCCCGACGCAGAAACGGGTACGCCACCGACTGCAAATCAGCCACATCTGGCAAGGCCAGGACATCGTCATACATGTTGAGTGTCTCAATAAAATCCGGGGAGACACCCGCGGCGGGATGGCTCCCGCCGGGAAAGAAGAACTGGGTACGTTAGCGGAAGATCAAACGGCCCCGCGTTGGGAATGCGGCCAGACCAACTGCCATCCACCATGCGACGGGATGATCAGGAAAGGCCGGCACCGGACCGCGGAAGAAGCTAGGGATGGCCATAAGATCCAGCTCGCCGGCGCAGTAGCGTCGCCGATAGCTGTCGGCGATCTCGCACCACATGAGCTCGGCGCGAGCGATGTGATCCCACATCGGTGGCAAGCGATCCTCACTGAATATCTGCTCGCCCTCGCGGTTCATATACGCCACCACTTCGTGATAGCGGCCAAGGTCGTGAGCAAAGCCCCGACGAATGAACGACAGGACCGCCGGTGCGTGGGATCCGAAGACGCGAAGCAACTGCCGGATGTACGCAGCAGACTCGCGGCGCGAGCGCACCTTATAGTCCGGGTCTCCGACTTGCGCGCATTTCTCCTCGAAGGGTGCCGGACCGACCTCGACAGAGATGAATTTGTGGAACATGACGTCTCCTGACAAATGCGGGAAACGCCCCACGGGAACGTTTCCCGTGGGGGTGAAAGAGGATTGGTTACTACCAAGAAAAGGCTGGTCGGTCGGTTTGCCGCGGAAACTACCAAGACAGTCAGCGCGACACCGGCGCGACGCGCGGTCGAGAGACCGCGATGGCGAGCCAAGCGATCACGATCAGACCGCCGATCGCTGCGCAGGTTGCCAATTGAATGCAGAGAAGTTCGAAGTTCACCGTAGTGACGGTGAAGAACAGCGCAGCAAAGAGGTTGGTGACCATGGCCAGAGCGGCAATGGCAGATGCGTGGGAATGCTCCATGATGGCTCACAAGAAATTGGAGCCATGTCCCATCGGGAGCATAGCCCCAATGGGTAGGAAAAGCAGATGGCCGGAACGCCGGCGGAGTCGATGCGCAATAGCGCGGGAAAGCGGAAAGGATAATACCGCGAAGCCACAGCCATCGACAAGCGCGCGATCGGCCCTCTGCCGCTGCCCGCCGTGCGGCACACCGAGTTCCGCGGAGAAATGCGTGTCGAGCGAATTCCCATCGGAAATCTTGACTTCCTACTCGATTCAGTATCGTGACCTCTCCTCAGCACCGGAGTTGAAAATGCAGCTTGAGATCGATCTTGACCATATTGAGCGCGTCGCCCTGCAGCGTCAGCAAGCTGGCGGACGAGTGGCGGTGCGACCGGCAGTCTTACTTGCCTTGGTCGGCCGCATCCGCACCCTGGAAAACCAAGCAGGCACCCAAACGCTGCCCGGGCGATCTGCAAATGCGAGGCCCCGCGGCAACGAAAACGATGCGACGTGAACAATCAAGACATCGAGCACGGCCTTGACGGTCAACCCGCCGCCGCCGCGGGCGGGCGTGTCCCGTCCCGACGCTGCGCTTCGTTTTGACTGGATCCGGTAGGCGCGCACTCTATTGCTCCAGAACTCAGCCTGCCGACGCGACGTCTCTCTATCACAAACGGTGCCACCGGGCGGGGATGTCCCCTCCTCAAGACAGACCAGTTCTATCGGCTGCGCCACCAACCCGTCGAAAGAGGGTCGAAATCATATAGCTTTCGACAGAACGTACCTCCGCCCTTCCCTTCAAAATGGTTTCCGGCCATCTCCGCGCCGGCAGCCTTGACTTCTTGGCGAAGCCGGTATCGTGGTCTCAGACCACTCGACATTGCCGCCATCATGAGATTCACCCGAACCGAACGCTACGAGCCGCTTATTTTCAACGAGCGCAGGCGGAACGCTTTTGCACGCAAACAGCAGCGAGAACGCGATCGCTATCCCTTGTTCCCGGACCAGGTAGCCCAGGAACAGCATTCGCCGAGCGAGGAGGCCGCCCGACGCCAGCGCCAGTCCGACCGCTACGAGCAGCGCATGCGCGACCTTTCCGCCCGGGTCTGGCGCAAGTCCCGGGCCGCATTTTTCGCACAGCCCGAAGAAATCAAGGCCGAGATTCGGACGAAGTGGGCTACCTGGACCGGCCCGACGACATGCACCTACTTCGCGTGGGTGGTCGACGAGCTGAGCGGCGAGCAGGCGCGACGCCGCGCCGAGGCCGCCAGGCAAACTGCCGAAATCCGCCGTCGGGTTCGCGCCGCAATTGGTGAACAGATCGAGCTGGAGGTGGTTTGATGCGCCCCACCGCCGAACAAGATGCTGTTGTCGAGGCAGTCAGGACCGGCACCCCCGTGAAGGTCAAGGCCTATGCCGGCGCGGGCAAGACCTCCACCCTGCGCTTGGCTGCCGAAGCACGTGGCCGGGCGCGCGGACTGTATCTCGCATTCAACAAGGAGATTGCCCAGGACGCCGCACGGAAGTTCCCGTCGAACACGCGATGCCGCACCGTGCACTCGCTGGCTTTCGGAGCAACCCGGGAAGAGATCACGCGGAAGCTTCGCAACCCCGTGGAACCACCGTTTCAACTTGCGACGCGATATGGCCTGGCTGCAATGCGCCTGCCCACGACGATCGGCAAGGATCTGGAGCTATCGGCGAGTAAGGTGGCCCGCATAGTCAAGGACGGGGTGGCACGGTTCTGCCGATCAGCCCAGGCCGAACCGCAGGCATGGCACATCCCTGTTGAACCGGTCATTACAGAGGCCGCGGCCGCCGCGCTACAGACGCAATTGCTGCCCTATGTGAACCGACTGTGGGCCGAAAGTATCGATCCGGCGGCCCATTCGGCCATCTCTCATGATGTGTACCTGAAGCTCTGGGAGCGCAGCCGCCCGTCCATCGGCGCCGACTTTATTCTGTTCGACGAAGCGCAGGATGCCGATGGACTCATGTTGTCCGTCTTGCGTGGGCAGCGTTCGCAAGTTGTCTATGTTGGCGACCCGTACCAACAGATCTACGAGTGGCGTGGCGCGGTCAATGCCATGGACCACATCAAGGCGCCCGAGCGCGCACTGACGGAATCGTTCCGCTTCGGGCCTGCCATTGCGCAATTGGCCAGTCGGGTCTTGCGCCTGATGGACGAGGAGACGCCGGTGCGAGGCCAGGACAACCTCACCTCACGTGTGCTACACGAGTCGGAACCAAGCCAGCGCCGCGTCAACGCCGTCCTCTGCCGCAAGAACGCGACGGTACTGTCCCACCTCGCGCAAGGCATCAGCCGCGGCGAACGCGTTGCGGTCCGGGCGAACATCGAGGAGCTCAAGGCATTCGCGAACGGCGCCGAGCAATTGATGCGTGGCGAACGCATCGGCTTCCCAGCTACCCTCGCACTTTTCGAGACCTGGGAAGACGTTCAGGAGTATGCGGAGTCGTTCGCCGGCCGCGACCTGCTGCCGCTGGTCAAGCTGATCGACAACGAGGGAGTGGATTACCTGCGCCTGATCCTGAGTCGCGTGTCTCCCGAGGCCGAGGCCGACTACGTGGTCTCAACGGTCCACCGGGCCAAAGGCCTCGAATGGGATGGCGTCAGGCTCGCCGGCGACTTCAGGTTCAAGACGGACGACAACGGCGACAAGACGATGGTGCCCGAGGAAATGCGCCTGCTCTACGTCGCAATGACCCGCGCAAAGTGCGAGCTTGACATTTCCGAGATCCGCACCGACCTCTACACCATGTTCCGGGATGCCGGCGTATAGGAGGACTCAACCATGACCACCGTGCGCATCGGCGCCACCGAATACCCGCTCGAGGACGTTCAGGAAAACCCGGCAAGGTATGCCCGCGTCCTGGAGCGAGCCAAGACGATCCAGGGCTATGCGGAGTGTGGTTGCAGCATGCACAGCCCTCGGCCGAAGCTGGTGATTCGACGCTACAGCGGCGCGTTCCTGCTCGCCCGCTGGCCGGAACAGGCTCATTTGCATTCCCCGTTCTGTCGGTTCCATCAACGGACGGCAGGATCGGAGAGCAAGGGAACCGAGCTCGACGCTTTTCGCCAGCGCGACGGGCATCATGACGTTCGGCTCGATCTCTCCTTGTCAGTGAGCACACGATCGCCGACAAAGTCGTCGACGGCCAAGACACCTTCGGCGGGGGCTCGGCCTCAACGACGCACAGCCGGCCTGCTCGCGTTCCTCGAATATGCGTGGGAGGCGGCGGGCCTCAATGTCTGGCCTGGCCACGGCGGGCGCGGCTGGAATATTTGCTGGTCGCAACTGACAACCGAGCTTGCCGAGTGCAGGATCAACGGGAAGCCCGGTGACGCCTTGCTACACGTCATGGAACGGTGGGACCCGTCTCGCAAGACCGCGATCCTCGCAGAACTCGAGGCGTTCCGGGAACGCCTCAAACCCATGGGTGACGCCAACCAGCGCGGCCTGGTCATCGGAGAGATCGAAACTCACAAGCCGACCCAGTACGGCGGCATGCTGATTCTGCGCCAAAGCAAGCAAGCATATTTCGCGTCCCCCGGGCTATACGAACGCATCCAGCGATCCTACGCTCTTCCCCTCGCCGGCATCGGCAAACCGGATCGGCGCTGCGTCGCAATCCTCGCGGTCGAGCGATCGAAGTCCAACTACCTCACGGTGGTCGACGCGGCGGCCATGCTCACCAATCGGCAGTTCCTTCCCTGCGATTCGAGTCACGAAATCGCCATGGCAGACTACCTGGTCACCATGCAGCGTGCCTTCCGCAAACCGGTGCGGCACCTCGGCCGCGCCGCGGTGCACCCCGACTTCGTGCTCACCGACACCAACCCCGAGACGATGATCGAGGTCCTCGGTATGACCGGGGATCCGAATTACGATGCCCGGTTGGAGGAGAAGCGCCGACACTACGCGAACGAGGTCACTCCCTACATCGAGTGGGATGCACGCGTCGATTACCTGCGGCTCCTCCGCTTGCCTCCGGCCAATGGCCGCTCCGAGCTCGACCTGTGACCGAGAAACGCGATCCCCTGTTCGATGCCGCGCTCGCATTGATCCACGCCCATCGCGCTGCGTCTGTCGCGCTGCTCGAACGCCGCCTGGGCGTGGACCGTCCTCGCGCTGAAGCGCTCCTGGTGCAGGTCGCGCGGGAGACACCGGCGGTCACCCTACTCGCCAGCGGCCTATTCCTCTACCTGCCCGAGCAGTTGGCCGATGAGCTTGGGGCCCTGCGCACCTTCGCCGGTGCCGTGCTGACCGCGCTGCAGACCGACTCCATCGATCCGGCTCGCCTCCGTGCGAGCGCCATCGCTGCAGGCCTCACCGTCCCCGAGCAGTTCGACGTGGAAGACCCACACCGCCGCGCCGCCTAATCCGAACTCACCGGCGAAACTTGACTTCCATCGCGAATCGGTAGGCTGGGCCTGTACCTACTTTCACTTCGCCGATCCCATGAATAAACGCCAGACTTCTCCCGCGTCTCCCGCGGCGGGTCATGCCGTTGTCTGCCGCGCGGCCCCAGCGGAACCCGATGCTTCCCGACTGGCGAAGCTGGTCTTGCCGGTGGACTTCGGTCCGGACCGGACCGGCACGCTTACCGCACAGGCCAGTCACGTGCTCGTGGACGGACTCACCTGCTCCGCGCACCTCGCTGTCGACCTCGTCCCCGCGGCCGCTGCTGGCCAGCCGATCGCCGATATCCGGTCCCACGATCCCGCATCTGCGAACAACATCCGCACGATGCACCCGCTCGGACAGGTGCACGCATGACCCTGCTCTACCTCATCCCCCGCAGCGCGCTTGGCGGGCGCAGCCCCAAGACGGGCTTGCGGGTTGGCCAACGACACCGTTGGAATGGCGGAGCTTGGGGACTCGGCCGATGCGCGTTCTGCGGGCGCTCTCTCGAAGAGGTGCGGCAGAGAAAGAACGTGACACCCGGCGGCGGGAAATCACCCACGGAGCGCGCATGATGGGCTACATCAACCCCCTTCTGAGCCTGCCGGCCGCCTCCGACCTGCTGAACCTACCCGAGCAGGATCGCCGCGCGATTGCCCGGATCTTCCGCCAGCTTCGCGACCAGGCCAACACCCAGGCTGAAGACGCGTGGCGCCGCCGCAAGGGGCCGATGGCGACCTACTGGCGCGCCGTGTCGACATACGCTCGGCACCTAGCACACGCATTGGAACAACCAACCAAGACAAAATCGTGAACGAAAACTCCAACATCGAATGGTGCGACCATACGTTCTCGCCCTGGGAGGGCTGCCAGAATGTCAGCCTTGGCCGCGACGACTGCTACGCAGCGCGCCGTAACGCGCGCTTCGGCGGTGGGACCGCTCCGAACTGGGGCCCGGGGGTGCGACGGCGCCGGACACCGTTCGCCAACCGGCGCAATCCGCTTCGCTGGAACGCCGCTCACGCCGCGTTCGCATCTGTCCACGGCCGCCGGCAACGCGTGTTCTTTGGGGGCCCGACCGACATATTCGATAGCGAGGTACCGCTCGAATGGTTCATCGACGTGCTCGAGCTCTGGCGCGAGACACCTAACCTCGACAAGCTCGTCCTGACGAAGCGGATCGGCAACGTCTCGAAACGACTGGGGGAGGCGTTCAACAGACTGGTGCTTCGGAAAGACTGTGCGGAAAATCCGCTGGTGCCCTGGCTTGCCACTTGGATCGCCGGTAATCCGCCGGCGGACATCTGGCTCGGTGTGCCTGTCGTCAACCAGGCCGAGGCGGACCGCGACATCCCGAAGCTTCTTCGGACACCTGCGAAGCTCCGCTTCCTCTCGTTGGAACCGCTACTCGGCCCCATCGACGTGTTCTCTACCATGACGGGCGACCTGCTGCATGCCTCTGGCAACGTGTACGCGCCAAGCGCGATCGACTGGATCATTGCCGGCGGCGAGTTGGGACCGGACGCTCGCTACACCTTGCCCGCCTTTTTCCGTAGCCTTCGCGATCAATGCGCAACCGCCGGCGTCCCGTACCTCTTCACCCATTGGGGCGAATGGCATACCGCCGCGCGAACATTGACCGCCGGCGAAGCTGTCTTCCGCACATTCGAGACATTCGAGCATTGGGTAAGCAAGGCATCGAGCTGGGTCCGTGATGGCATCTGCGTGGACAGGTGTGGCCTGCAGCTCAAGACTGGCGAAGATTTCGTGCGGGCACGCGACGACGGCCGCTTCCCGGTGACGGTGATGCACCGGGTCGGCACGAAAGCTGCGGGGCGGCTCCTCGATGGTGTCCTGCACGATGCATACCCCAATCCGTTCGATACAGGGTCTGCCGCATGCGGACGGGCAATACCTCGCGCGAGCGAGGCTAGCCGATGACCGCTCAACTGGACTTGTTCGCCCACGTGGCTGCGGCCTTTGCCGATGCGGCCGACCGCCCTGTTTCAAACGCCGAGCTATATGGCACGGTGGCGAAGGCGGCCGATATTGAACCGGCGGAGACATTGCGCCGCCAACCGATCGGCGCCTCAGGCGCGCTGCACAGCCCGTTCAAACGCGCCGTCCGCTGGCATCAGCAAACCCTGAAGCGCCTCGGCATCATCGAACGGATTCCCGACCAACGCGGACTCTGGCGACTTTCGGAGCCAGCAGGAAAGGAGCTTGACCGCGCGACGTCCGGTGTGAAGCTGCTAGCATTCAGCACAGATCTCGGCGTCGCAATCTGGAGCAAGTCGCAGGACGTGTTTCCAAGCCTGGGCGAACCGATCGCGCTCTGCTTCACATCGATCCCCTATCCGCTGCGACACGCGCGGGCGTATGGTAATCCGCCAGCTGCTGAGTTCGTCGACTTCATCTGCGGTGTCATCGAGCCCATCGCGGCCGGGCTGGTCCCAGGCGGAAGCATCGTCCTCAATGTGTCGAACGACATCTTCGAAGACCGTAGCCCCGCGCGCTCCCTGTATGTCGAACGCCTCGTTCTGGCCCTCCACGATCGATTCGGTCTGGCACTGATGGACCGTATTCCATGGGTGAACTACAGCAAGCCGCCGGCGCCCACCTGGTGGGCCTGCGTCAACCGGGTGCAACTCGCTACCGGCTACGAGCCCATTCTGTGGTTCACCAACGACCCTCATCGCATTCGCTCAGATAACCGCCGGATCCTGCAGGAGCACACTGCGCGCCATCGTAGTCTGGTTCGCGCCGGCGGCGAGTCCCGCACGGCCATTTATGGAGATGGCGCATATCGCATTCGGCCGGGATCATTCAGGGCCGAAACGGCTGGGCGCCTCGCCCGGAACGTCCTGGAACGGGGCCACGCCTGCGCAGACACCCGGCATTATCGCCAACAGGCAAAGGCGTTGGGGCTACCAGTACATGGCGCCATGCAACCCACGGCTATCCCAGACTTCTTCATCCGCTTTCTGACGGAGCCGGGTGACCTGGTCGTGGACCCGTTTGGCGGAACGATCCGCACTGGGCTAGCGGCTGAGCGCCTTGGTAGACGCTGGCTGGTTACGGAATGGATCCACCAGTACATCCGGGGCGCGGCTGAGCTCTTTAGGACAGCGCCAGGCTTTGAGCTGAACCCCACCCTGACTGCCGCCCTTTCTTCTACAGGCAGCCACCGATGATCCGCACGCAACTCTGGGCATCCGGCGGCGGCGTCCAGTCCGCCGCGATAGCCGCACTGATCGCCATGGGTGAGATCAAGCCGGATCTTGCCGCCATCGTAGACACAGGACGCGAGCAGTCCACGACGTGGTCGTATATGGATGCCATTATCGTGCCGGCGCTGTCCGCTGTCGGCGTGACGCTGCATCGCATCTATAAGAACCAGTTCGAGGGGCGGGACCTATACGGGGGCGCAGACAACAATACCCTGCTGCTGCCGGCATTCTCCACGCGCGGCGGGGAAGTGGGTAAGCTGTCCAACTGGTGCTCATCGTATTGGAAGCGGGAGGTCATCAAGCGCTGGGCCAACCGGAACGGCGTTGACCTGGTCGACACGTGGCTAGGAATCAGTGTCGATGAAATCGGACGGATGCAGAAGCACCGGGGCCAAAAATGGCACACGCGCTATCCACTGATCGAGCGCGGCATGAACCGCGGTGACTGCATCACCCTGGTGAGGCGGATGGGATGGCCGGATCCCCCGCGCAGCTCGTGCTACATGTGCCCGAACCACACGGCACAAGAGTGGCGTGATATACGCGACAACAAGCCCGCCGACTGGCACGCCGCGATCGAGTTTGAGCGCGACCTACACCGCCGGGACCCGCATGCCTTTCTGCACCACGATTGCGTTCCGCTCGACCAAGCGGACCTGGATGAGCGTAACGGTGTGCTCTTCGCCCATTGTGACAGCGGGATGTGCTTTGTTTGACCCCATACTTTAGACGCAAGATTCTTCATGATGAGCCACAAAGCCAACCCCTCCAACGAACACGAATATCCCGATCCGGAGACCGTTCTCGCCATCCGCGGTGCAATCAAGACCGGCATGTATGCCGGGCCGATGGGCGAAGACGGCCATTGGCTAAATGAATTCTGGCAGATCGGCCGTGCGCTTCGAGACCATGCGGACGCGCTGCAGGCATTCCAGATGGCCACACAGCGCGAGGTGCTCCGCACCACCGAGGGATATCTCGATCTGGCGCGGGAGTAGCCTGGGGATGGGGAACCGCGTGGGCGGCATTGACACCATTGCAGGTCTTCCCCACTCTCCGATCTGCCATCTAGAGCAGCCCGACCGCGACGACACCGCCCGGGCTGCTGCGCCCACCCCTTGACATCGGCTGGCATCGGGCAAGCTGGATTCACCTCCCTCGAAGGACTCTCCATGCGACGCAAATTTCTCCTCGCCGCCCTTCTCGCGCTGGCCGCAGCCACCGCCAGCGCCAAAGAGCCGACTCAGTCTGCCTGTGCCGGCTCGTTCGGCCTCGGGCGGCCTGTCATCGCGAAGCCGGCTGGCAAGGCCCACCTGCTCTGCTACCGGGCCTACGCTACACTGACCTCCGAACTGACCCGGACGCCTCTCTGGTCTGCCGAGTTCCTCACTCGCGATGCTGTCAACGCCGCGAGGGATGTTCCGCGCGACAGCGATTTCTTCGAAGAGGACGCCCTCCCCGCTGAGGCACGTGCCCGACTGGCCGACTACGGCCGTGGTGCCGGCTATGATCGCGGCCACATGGCGCCAAGCGGCGATTTTGCCGACAAGGCATCTCAAGCCGAGAGTTTCAGCTTGGCCAACGTCATCCCCCAGAACCCCACGAGCAACCGCCGAACCTGGAGTCACATCGAAACCTCTACGCGCAAGCTGGTGCGGCAAATCGGCGCCGCCTATGTGGTGACCGGCCCGGCGTTCATACGCAACGCCGGCATGCTTCGCGGCCGCATCCGAATCCCGGATTTTGTCTGGAAGGCGATCTACGTGCCTGGCAAGGGCGCCGCCGCCTACATCGTGCGCAACGACGAAACCCCTGCGTACAGCGAGGCCAGTATCGCGGAGCTCGCTCATCTCACCGGCGTCGACCCGTTCCCGTCCCTGCCACCTGGGCAGCGCGGAACAGCAATCGACCTGCCCCCACCGACACCTCATCCTGGCGAGAAGCCGGCACGCCGCGTCACGCTGGCGTGGCTGACATCGGCCGAAGCTGCAAAGGCGCAGTCGGCCTCGCATCTGGTGCAGAGCGCGGGCACGCTGCTGTCTCTCGCGCTTGCATACGCGCGTTAGCAGGCTCCGGCTCGGCAAACGGAGCAGGTCTACAGCTTCAGCCCACGAAGGAACATGTTCCGTCCAGAAAACGCGAAAGGTGCTGTCTGGACACCACCTTTCGACGTAGATCACGAGGAGAGCGGAGCCGCCACCGACGTCAGCGCCAGGCGTCAACGCAAAATCCAAGCGCCCACGACTGCATAGGCCAGCAAGGCAGGCATGGTACCCGCCAACGAGGCCAAGACGAAGCCGATTCGCGATGGCCGCCTGGTCGTGCGAGCCAAGGCACGCGCACGACGCCGGACCCCATCAACTGTGACCCGCACGGTATCCTCGGCAGTGCCAGCATCCCACGTCGCAAGCCACTGCATGTCAGAATTGTGGATCTCGCCGACGAAGATAGAGATTTCCTCCACGCCGATCGCCCTCGCCCGCTCCACGGCGAACTCGAGCATGAAGACGCTACGCAGTGGAATGTTCAGTTGCGGCTCGACCATCTGCATCCAGTGCCAGTCCCCATCGGGGAATGCCGGTGGCTCGGTGCGCCCGAGCCCTCTACGCCGCAAGCAGTTCTCCACCAGGTAGTCTCCTGGTGACAGGAAACCGGCGATCTGGCGCCGCTCGGTGGGGTGCAGCGCGTGAAACGCCATCGAGCCGCCGATATCCTGCAACCGGCGCACGCCATCGGCTCCGAAGCGGTCCGTCACCGTCTTTCTCTCGGCCCGCCTGGTGCGTTGCACGCGCCAAAGTCGAAGCGGCGAGATTGTGGCCTTCAGCTGCATGCGGAATGCGTCCGCAAGCGGAATCTCGGTCCAGTCGTCCATATCGACCTCAATACCACAGTACATCTGGATAAACCGCATCTCGCCGAAGATAAGGCCGGGCGCACTCGCGATGGCCCGCTCCACGTGGCCCTTGTACTCGAGATTCGTACCACCCGTCAGGCCATGGAGCACGCCGTACACGTGGCACCTTACCCCTTCATACTCGAGCTCGATCCGGTCTATCTCGGATGGGATGGCGGCAGCGCCCGATAGCAGCTCGGCTACTGTGCAATACGACGGGTCCCCGGCCGAGGTCACTGAGGCACCCCGTTCACAGCGTCCTTGAACCGCTGTCCGACCTTGAACTTGACGGTCTTCGCCGCCGGCACGGCGATCTCTTCGCCGGTCCGGGGATTTCGGGCGACGCGCGCCAGCCGATCACCCCTGCCGAGAGACCCGAAGCCGACCAGACTCACGGTGTCACCGCCTGCCACCGCGCCCATGATGGCGTTCAACGTCGCGTTGAGCGCTTCTTCAGCCTTTGCCTTCGACAAGCCATCCACGCCTCGCGCAATCGCGTCAACCAGTTCCGCTTTGTTCATTTATTTCTCCGTTTGCGCCGGGAATCGGCGACTAACCCACTATATCCACGCATATGCCCCGGGATGGCGTCAAAAAGTTGGCAGAAACGGCCAGCATTCGCGAGACATCTGTTTATTGCCCGTCCCACCAGCCTGACGCCTCGTCTTCCACGTGGATTCCCACACATGCAATCTGATCATTGGCACCTCGCCGAAAGCTGCGCTCGAACACAGCATGCGGCAGCCCGTCCAACAGCGATCGGTGAAAGAAGTTTGCACATGCAATGTCATCCTCCGCTCGGCTGCGTACCGCGCAAATCCGTCCATGCCGATACCCCTCGTCCCAGCAATAGCTCAGGATCGCCTGGAGGTCCACCATCGAGAGCGCTTCTTCGTGTTTGCGTCCCCACGCGAACGATCCAGTAGCATTCGTCGACACTCTGGGCGTAAGGTACAGGTCCGGATCCGGCATGACGATCAGTCCCATCAGCTTTCCCCTTGCCCGAGCAGCCTGTAGAGCTTGGTGCGGGAGATACCTAGGTCTCGGGCGGCCGCGGACCTGTTGCCATCACGGGCGACAATGGCGGCCTTCACTTCTGCCAGAGTCGGGTCCGGCCGCTTCGACGACATCTGCGTGGAGTATGTCGACAGGTACGCGTTCGCCTTCGTCGCCCGGCTATGCCCCGCCGCTTCAACCACCTTGCGCATGGCTTCCCGGTGCGCAGCGACATCGCGCACCTTGCCCGCCCCCTTCACGGCCGCAGGCTGACCGGCCTCACGGTGGTACATCTGCTGCAGGAACTGATGCCGCAGCCCGTGCGCGGTCACCCCATCACCATTCTTCGTAATCCCGTGCTTCTCGAGCACGGTATAGAAGCGCCGCCGCCATCTTGCCTGGGTGTAGCGAGCAGGGATTAGCGTGCCGCGCTCTGGATTCGTTGCTGCCGCGAGCTTCGCCGCCGCCGCCAGAACCTCGTACTGCCAGTCGAACTCGATCGCGACCCGTCGCGGCCTACCCCCCTTCGTGCCGTCATGCACGTGCAGCTGCCCTGACGGCAGAACATCGAACGCAGGTTTCAATCGCCAGCTCTCCTTCGCGCGCAGACCGAACGCCGCCTCGAGCTTCAGTTGCAGCGCAACGTGCGGATCGCTAACCTCGATCTGCGCGACTTTAGTGATCGCATCCACGCCGTTGCCCTCCCAGGAACGGTCCTCCTGCGCTACGTACCTCCGCACGTAACCCTCCGGCCGCTTGACGTACTCATCGATGCGGCCAACCACCTTCGGCTTCCCCATCCAGCTCATGAACGCGCGCAAATGCGTCAGACGAAGCTCGACCGTGCCGACATTGAGACTTCGCTCAAGTACCCAGTGTTGCACGAGCCAGGCGATGTGCTTCTGGCGGATGCTGTATGGCGATGTCACGGCCATGCGCCCCGCCGTGCGAAGCTCCACGAACATCGCCAACAGGGCCTGCACCCGCTGCCGCTGAGACATCTGCGACAGGGATCGACCGCTCACGCGCGTCCCGCTATGCGGTTGATGCAGGTGCGAAGTGGCCAATACCGCGAATTCGGCTTTGAAGCGCTCGGGAAGACTGTACTGCTCCAGCAGTGGGAGCAGGTTGATTGATTTGCTCATGGGGATCCTCTCATCAAAGCCCGATGCCAAATTGACCTTACCCGACTTGATGGCCGTGACAGCGAGTTTCTCTTTCGTCTGGCGAATCACGGCCCCGAACCGTGTCCGCCATCTTGGTGTACCGAGCCACCACGCCCAGCTAACCGGCCACCTGCCGGATGCCCCTACCTTCCTGTCCTTTAGCGATGCCAAACCGATCAGCCCTGAGCATGGAAGCAATGCGTCGTGACTGTCCGCTATGCGCGCAGGCTCTCGCCTGGCACGCCCCTGCGGCCATCCACCCGGCTGCATCTGCGATGCCGGGCGCATCCACGAGGATTCTTGTCCTCGCGCATGCGCCCGTCCGCGGTGGGTGATTCCTGTTGCGCCGTTCTGGTACCGGTAGCGCCTCCCGGGTCGATATTGCTCAGAAGCCCGCGTTCACCTTTCCGGTGCGCAGTCAGCTCCCCGCCCCAAAGCCGGATCATCCCCGCCGCAGTGTGTCGGGCTTCGTGATCCGCGCCCAGCCACCCGGCTGAAAGAGCGTTGTCTACTTGCGGAAGTTTCTCGGTACACCTGTCCGGTGTCCGGCTTCGGATTCGTCCGCACTTCGGTCTATTTTCACAAACAGACCGCTATCGGCTTGGTATCGCGGTGTCCGGTGTCCTCACTATCCGACACGGTCCACTTGATTTGATTGAAAAAAAAGCCGGTTCAGTTTCCGGCGTGAACATCTGGCGGTCGCCGGCCCAACTTGAGGGCCTCGCTTGCCTGAGTGTGCCGCGCAATGGCGGCGGGATCGATGCGTCGGGGACGCGATGGGTACGCACAGGATAAAGCACAACGTTCGACGATGGCAACGCTTGAGCCTGCGAAATCGCGAGCTTTTGCGGCCTTGACTTCGCCATTTCCCCGGTAGATTGGATTCAACGATGTGGCACTTGAGTGGGCGTCGTGGCACTTGGCAGGCCATAGAGGGCTAGTCACGATCCAACGCAGCGGATTTCGTGGCACTAGGTCCCATGATGGCCGCCCATGTGCCACGACGACGATCTACGTGGGGCATTCCCGGTCGCTGACGGCCGGCGAGACAGTTCCATACCCGCCATGTCTTTTTTCTCTTTTCAAATGTCTTGGAGCAAGAAATGAAAGTCGCAACAGTCGCTGTCGATGTCGGGTACGGTAATACGAAGTCCGCTTTTCCGCTGGGTTCGGACGTCGCCACGAGCATGTTTCCCTCTCTCGCACCTCTGTCCGCCACGTCTTCACTCACCCCGCACGGAGGTTCTGTGCTCCGGGCGCGTAACGTCGTGAAGGTGGAGGTCGACGGCGCCACCTACGAGGTAGGCCCGGAGGTCTCGCTCACTGCGGCCTACGGCAACACGGGCCGCGCGCTGTCGGAGGACTTCGTCACCACGGCAAACTATGCTGCGCTCCTGGCCGGCTCTCTGAACTACGCGAAGGCCTCGCAGATCGAGCGCCTTGTCCTCGGCCTGCCCGTGCACAATACTCAGAAGTACGCAGCCTTCCTCAAGGACCGCTTCACCGGAACGCACGATTTCGGCTGGGGCGCCATCCAGATTGCCAGCGTCCTTCCTCTTCCTCAGCCACTCGGGACGCTCGTGACGTTCATCCAACAAAGTGGCAATAAGTACGATCCCGACAATGCCTATCTGGTCATCGACGTCGGATACTTCACCACGGACTGGGTCGTCGCACGCGGCTACGCGATGGACGACACACGAAGCGGTGGTTTTCCGTGTGGGGCAGCTCGCGTCTATCAACAGGTGGCCAGCCTGATCTCTGCAGCCAAGGGCGAATCGATGGACAGCATCGAGCGGATCGATAAGGCGATCCGTGACGCCAAGCCGCTGCTCTTCTATGGCGAGGATCTGGATATCCGCGACTACCTCGCGGAGGCGATGGCTGTAACCCAGCAACCCATCAAGGAAGTTCAAACTCGTGTCGGTCGCTCGGAAGACATCCGCGCGATTATTCTGACGGGTGGTGGCGCGTCCCTGTATGCCCCGACTATCCGGGCGGCATTCCCTCGCAACACCATCCACGTGATGGATGCCCCCTGCTTCGCAAACGTCCGGGGCTTTTACACCATCGGTGCGGCTCGGCAGTCTGCACGATCCGCGGCGTAAGGTGAACACATGACGGAGAAATTGCAGATCACCGTCACGCTTTCAGCGGACGCTTGCCCCGATCTGATCAAGTATCTCAGACAGTTTACTAGCGCGCGCGAGCGTACGTTCGTGTTCAGGCTCTTGGCACAGCGCGGACTCGAGGTCATGGCTGGGGCAAGCCCCGTCACGCTCTTGCCAACTGCCCGTTTGATCAGCCAGTCGGCCAGACCCGAACCGAGCCCCGCCGGCGAGCGCGATGCCTTTCAGGTTAGCGCGCCACCACCCGCGCAGGCAGTGCCGGCGCATGACCTGGCGGGGTCGCAGCAAGCGCCACCGCTCGCCCCGTCTGGCGTCGACGAAGCCGCTGCTGACTTGTCGCCAGCATTGTCAATTGATGCCCTGGACCTCGGCGCACTCAATGACGCGATGGCCAGATTCGTCTAGTCGCGGCTTGACGAGTTGGCGCTTTATGGCATGCTAGACTGATCGAAAACAAGAATCTTGGAGCTACCGATGTTCGAATATTTGTCCACCAACCACGACATCAACGTCTTCGTCTTTACTACCCTTATCGGCTGGTGTGTGTGGGAGGCAGCCCTTGTCATCTACCGCGGCCTGCGGTCTCGCCGCCAACCCTAGGTCGCTCGTCTCCGAAACGAAAAAAAAGCCCGGCATCTGCCGGGCTTTGTCGTTACGGGTTGACCACTCAGTGCAAAATCGCACGGCGAACGGCATAGGAAAAAGCGGTATCGAAATTCGCTTCGGTGCGACGCAGTTCGGCTTCCCGATCAGCATGGCGCTGAAACACCTGGTAGGAGTCGGCTTCCGACTGGCACGCCTGCACCATGCCGGCCGGCGTGCTGCGCATCGCACGAATCTCCATGTGACCGACGAACACAACAAATCCCTTCAGCATTGCATTTCTCCTTCGAGAAACCTGCCGCAGGTGTCCGCCCCCGTGGGATGGACCCACGGGGCAGCGGTTGAGACATCGCCCTATCGGGCGGTCGAAAATCAGGCGGGCATGGTTGCCGGCGCCATCGTGCTCAGTTGCCGGCTGGTCTTCCACTCGTCGCAGAAGTCCGTGCCACGGAGCTTGGGACGATGAATGACCACCTTCAGGCCCCCCACGCGCAAGCGTTTCTCGAGCGCAAGTGCGTCGGCCATGCCCGGCGACTTTCCCGTCTTCGGATCGATCTGATCGAAGTCCGCGAAGATGTGCACGGTGTGTATGCCGAGACCTTCCGGCACGACGAACTGGCTCAGCAGAACTCGGTTCAAGCAATACCATGTCGGCACGCCGAAGAGCATGTGCGCGGCATATGCAGTCTCGAGGCCTTCTGCCACCCCGAGCACACCGTCACGCGGAGGCATCAGACGCACGGCGCCGCCCGCCAGGGGAAGCGCAGACACATCATTTCGCTTAGCGTCCAGGATCTCGCCGTCGGCCGTCATCACGGTCGCCTTCGCCGGAGTGACTGAGTCCAACGCAGTGCGGTGCACCGTGGCCATTCGACCATCAGGCAGCGTGAACTGCGCGACGATCGTTGGGAACTGGCCAATCAGTGTTCCTTCGTGCCAGTATTCCTGCGTTGACAACCGCAGAGCGATCGGGCGAGGCGCCCTCAGCCCCGGCACCCGCGATGCGAGATACTTCATCGCATGATCACCTTGCGCGAGCGGCTTCGCTTTGGTCCACTGGCGATCAATCCGCTTGCGCTTCGCCTCCGGTGTCATGCCACTCCTCTGGCGAGAAGCCAGCACCGGACGCGCCTGGGCAGGCATTGGCATGGCATTGCCAAGAAGCTGGGAAGCCAGCTCTTGGAACGTCAGGCGATTCACATTGCACACGAGCTGAATCCCGTCTCCAGCCATCGGAGATCCGTTATTGCACTTACGGCACACCCAATCGCCCCGGCCGTTCTTATTGTCGAACGTGAAGCGATCGTGGCCTCCGCACATGGGGCACGGACCAGGACGGCCTAGCCAGAAGCTGTCCGTCAGGACGGCTGCTGGCAAGTATTGCTGCAACAGGGCGTCCCATTGAGCGGGCGTCCAAGTCTTCAAGATGTCACTCAGTTTCTTCATGGGCTGCACTCCGATTGGAGAGGTTGGTCGATGCCTGAGACAGGCGAGGAAACGCTTGCTCAAACCACATCCCGGCGATGGCCAGAAGGTCGTTTCAGCATGGCGTGGGAGGCGAAGGAGAGATTGGCCGAGCGGCCGAGAAGAATGCACTGCTGCGCCGGGAAACCCGGCGCAGCAGTGATCAAGAAGTGAATCGTTAAGACCTAAGTCTGTTCCGGGCTAGAACGGAATATCGTCGTCCATGTCCTCGAAGCCATTCGACGGTGCCGGCTGCGGACGGCGCGCTGCGCCGCCGTCCTGCTGGCCACCGCCACCCTGGCCTCTGCCCTGGCCGCTGCCCTGGCCGCTGCCCTGGCCACTGCGCGAGCCGTAGCCGCCAACGCCCGATTGACGACTGCCGCCGTTGTCATCACCATCGCCTCCGCCCATACCCTGGCGCGAGCCGAGCATCTGCATTTGGTCTGCGATGATTTCGGTGCTGTACTTCTCTGCACCCGACTGGTCCGTCCACTTGCGTGTCCGGATGCGGCCCTCGATATATACCGACGAGCCTTTCTTCAGATACTGGCCCGCGATCTCCGCCAGCTTGCCGAAGAAGGCGATGCGGTGCCACTCGGTGGCTTCCTTCGTCTCGCCGCTCTGCTTGTCCTTGTAGCGGTCGGTGGTCGCCAGGCGAATGTTCGTCACGGCGTCGCCGCTGGGCATGTAACGGGTTTCGGGATCCGCTCCGAGGTTCCCAACGAGAATGACTTTGTTGATAGATGCCATGTTGATTCCTGGTTAATGAATTTTGTCGATGCGCCAGAGCCATTTGTCCCATAGCTTCTGATTGCCTTCGTTGTCGAGCAAGGGCTTGCCGGTACGTTCGTGGAACGCCGGCACCTTTACCTTTTCGAGCCGGGTCACCCTCACGTGGTCGCCAATCACGCATTTCGCTTCCGCGATGGCGTCCTTGAGACCCTCGCCTTGAAGCGTCACTTCGGCCGCGACACCGGTGTCGACCCGGATCGCGAACGAGGTGTAGAACTTGGGTGGGGTAACGCCACGTTTGGGGAATTTCATCTCGCCCCAAAACGCAAGCCGGCCAACGGTCGATGACCTGCTGCCAAGCACGGGCTGCGCTGCAGTAGCCTCGGAAAACTGTGGCTTCCCTGGCTGCCTCGCATCGTCGTCATGAGCGACCCGGGCGACTCGTTCTCTCACCCGCGTTGCCGGTGATGCCGGAGCAGGAGGCGTCGCGCCGGAAGACAAGGAGCGCACCTGAGAGAGCGTCTTGGCTATCGCCTGCTCCACCGTACAGCCGTGGAGGACCGCGTGCTTATTCCAGCGCGGCACCACTTCTGGCAAGAGCTTTTGTCCGAATCGGGTCTCCGTCACACGATGCTCGAAGGTTGCAACGAAATGCACGATGCTGTCTCCCTCATCACGAAACAGATGCGGGAGATCAGCTATCGTGATCTGGGTTTCGTTCGGGGCGCCCTGCCCGACTGCAGAATCGGTCGGCCTCTGGCCTTCCGGTGCGCCCCCAAGCAATTGAGCGCCCAGACGCTTTATCGCGTTCAGAAGGGCCATGATGTTTCAAAGGAGTGAGCCACAGCACATCCGGCGAACCTCATTGAGGTCTTGGCTGAGCAGGGCATTGTTCAGGATGACGTCTTGCATCATCTCGGGATCCACGCCGCTCACTGCGCAGACGTAGGCATAGGGCAACGCACCATCCCAGTATCCGAAGATCCAACCGAGCGTCATCGAGTAATCCCCGAGGTCGAGCGGCTTTCGCTTGATACGATCTCGAAGCATCTCCGCACAGTCAACTAGTGACTCCGGCGTGTTGTCGCCTCTGCGGCTATCGCACGCCAGGCTGATGAGTGCGTCGATCATTTGCTCTCGGACAGCCTCGCTCCATAGCGAAGGATCCGGGAGGGGATCAACCTTGGGAGGGGAAACAAGGATGGCGGTAGCTTCACCGAAGAAGTCCAACTGCCATCCCGACGGAGTTTGATCCATGAAGGTCTCCGATACGGGACCCGATCTACCCGCCTTGTCGGCGGGCATCGAATACCCGCGACAGGTGGGACTGCCGCCCCCAGGAAGGGGGCGGCGAGGAATCAAGAACGGCGGTCCGTTCCCGTTCTGCGAATCGACATCACGACGGCCGAGTGCTCGTACTGCTTTTCGGCCGACTCGACGACGGCCTGCGGCGGCTTGTCCCGCTTGGCGGGCTCGGGCGTGGACACCTTCGGCGCTGCCGGAGTCTTGCTCGCGAACGCGATGAAGCGGTGATACAGCCACGATGTGCCGACGATGGCCAGAAAGGCGCCGACGACGATTGATTGCGCGGCCAGGTACAGCACCATGCAGAACATGAACAGCTTGAACGGACGCTTGATCGCGTTGTTGGCGAAGGATTCCATGGCTTTCTCTCTAGAAAACGAAGCAGTTGGATTTCCTGGCTGAACTGCCAGGCGATTATTCGATGCTCGATGAGCAAGGAATCCTTCGAAGCGGGCACGACAACGCGCTTGCGGCATGCCGGAGCATTGCGCAAGAACGCTATGTGATCGGGAAATTGAATGGGCGAGAAGAGAGACTAAAACATTCGCCGAGGTCGATGCGTGAGCACGCAGATCAGAATCTACACCACTTCTAATGCGCGCGCAACGCCATCCCCTCACCCCCGCGGTCCTCATATTTGCCGCTGAAAGACGGCATAAATAGTGCCTCTTTCCGGGATCAACCCAAGATCATGATATTGGGAAATGGACGGTGCTGGCGGCTGAGAACGGTGCCGCTGCTCCGCGGCCCAGCAGCGGGTCCCAGCAACATCGCGACTTGTATATACATGACATCCCTCCTATGGGAGGTCTGTAGCCACGCTCCCTTCGCGTCGATAACTAGGTCCTTGAGGTGATCATTTGACGGCCACCTTCAAAAACTAGGTCGAACTAGCGAGCTTTCACAACTAATGACGATCGCGACCGGGACTAATCTCCCTCGGAGGCGTGCCAGCGCGCCGAGTTCTCGCCCATTGCCGCTGCCCTTGACATTGGACTCGAAGGGTTCCGAAACACGGATCTACACACCGACTGCAGGCCACCCTGTAGCACTTCGCCCCCTTATTGACGCATTCGGTGCGGATGACACCGATTCGCCAGCCCTTTCTTTGCCCTTGACTTTGCAAGGCCGGCTGTAGCCTTAAACGATTGGACGGGAAAGCGAAGTTCACCATCAACACATAGGAACAAGAAGCGTCAATAACCCCTCCCCGAAGGGAGGGGCTTGAGGGAGCAATCCTGAGAGCCCGAGATTGACCAGGGCAAGCGGTAACCAGCCCGCTACGTTGTGCAGAAGTGCGCAGACCCACCGCCGAATGCTTCCTCAGTTCGGCGCTCTGGAAGCGATGGCAGCAGACAAGCCACGGGTAGGCACGAAACGGGCTATCGCCGGGAGTCATCCCAATCTGCTGCACAACTTGCCCGAGGGGAGACCTTCCATGAGGAAGGCGTTACAAGGCCCGTAAGGGCACATACATAGGAGCCGATCATGTCGGTTTTTGTTCTGGACAAGCATGGCAAGCCGCTCATGCCATGCACCGAGAAGCGCGCTCGATTACTGCTTGAGCGTCGCCGGGCGCGCGTGCATCGCGTTGTGCCGGCCGTTATCCGTCTGGTTGACCGCACGGTCGATGACTGCGAGTTTCAGCCCCTGCGTATCAAGTTGGACCCAGGCAGCAAGATGACCGGGGGGGCGCTAGTGCGCGATACGGAGCTGGCTTGCTCCGTATCCGGGGAGATCCGACGTGGTGCGGCAGTGTTGAACCTGTTCGAACTCGTGCATCGTGGCCGTCAAATCAGCGAGTCCCTGACGGCTCGCCGTTCCATGCGCCGGCGTCGCCGCGGCGCGAACCTGCGTTATCGGGCTCCGCGCTTCCTGAATCGTACGCGCCCTGCTGGCTGGCTCGCGCCATCGCTCCAGCATCGCGTGGACACGACGATGGCATGGGTTCAGCGCATCCGCCGTTGGGCTCCCGTCAACGGCGTCTCGTCTGAGCTGGTGCGCTTTGACATGCAGGCAATGGAAAATCCGGAAATTTCTGGCGTCGAGTACCAACAGGGTACGCTCGCCGGTTACGAGGTGCGCGAATACCTGCTCAAAAAATGGGGGCGCACATGCATCTATTGCGACGCGACGGACCGCCCGCTTCAGATCGAGCACTTGACTGCGAGAGCAAAAGGCGGCACGAACCGCATCGGTAACCTTGGACTGGCTTGCGGCCCCTGCAACCAGGACAAGGGTGCAAATGACGTACGCGAGTACGTCGACGACCCGAAACGTCTGGCCCGCATACTTGCGGCCGCATCGCGTCCACTGAAGGATGCTGCCGCCGTCAATGCGACGCGTTGGGCGTTAGCTAACGCTCTGAAGTCGACGGGCTTGGCTGTCGAACTTGCCTCCGGCGGGCGGACGAAATATAACCGCGTGACCCTCGGCGTGCCGAAAACGCACGCGCTTGACGCAATGTGCGTCGGTGACGTTTGCGACGTGTCGGGTTGGCGGCGGCCGACCTTGCAGATCAAGGCCATGGGCCGCGGAAGCTATCAACGTACTCGGCTCACTGCGCACGGGTTCCCTCGCGGTTACCTGATGCGCAGGAAACAAGTCAAAGGGTTTCAAACGGGCGACCGGGTCTGCGCCAACGTCCCTTCCGGGAAGAAGGCTGGTGTTCATACCGGGCGGGTTGCAGTGCGCGCCAGCGGATCGTTCAACATCCAGACCGACGGCGCGGTAGTCCAAGGCATCAGCCACAAGTATTGCCGGATCATTCAACGTGGTGACGGCTACCACTATCAAACTAAAGATAGCTATTCACAAGGAGAGACGGGAGAAGGGCGTGCTAAGCACGCCGCGCTATCCATCCCCGTCCTGAAGGACGGGGTTTCCCGCGCATCCCGATGAGCAACAGCCATATCCTCGCACAGTCGGAGCCTCGCCGAGAAATCTCGATCCTCGAACTCACGCGGCTTCTGCTTGGTTCCGAGGTGGACTCCGCATCAATCGGCCGCATCGTTCATGCTGCCGAGCAGATTTCCCAGGCGCGAGATCGAATCCGTACCGAGTACATGATTATCGGGTCTCACCTGGCCGACATCCACCAGACGCTCTACATCGCCATAAACAAACGCCTCGATAACCCGACCAAAGCGCGGGCGCAGGCGAGTCGCCTGCTGAACGATTACGCCTCCCGAAGCCTGCAGATCAGCAAACACACCGCGATTCAATATCTCCAGGGTAAGCGGCCGGCCGTCCCACCTTGCCGGTCGAGAGCGGCTATGAGAGTGCAGACGCGCTCAGCGTGCGGGATGCCAGTTGTGAGGAAGCAGCTCGTCGATGCGGCTGTTTAGGTGGTTGGGCAGGCGGGTCAACACATCATTGAGATAGGCCCACGGATCGTGCCCGTTGAGTTTGGCTGTTTGCACCAGGCTCATCACGATCGCGGCGCGCTGACCGGCCAGTTCGCTGCCTGCGAACAACCACGAGCGCCTTCCCAGGGCCCAGGGACGGATCAGGTTCTCCAGACTGTTGTTGTCCACGCTTACCTCTCCATCGAGGAGGTGGTGCGTCAGCGTCGGCCAGTTCTTGAGGCTGTAGTCGAGTGCCTTGGCTGTGATGCCGCCATCGGGCACACGTGACCGCTCCAGTTGCAGCCAGGCATGCAGTTGCTCCCACAGTGGCTTGGCGTCGCTGAGCCTTCTGGCCAGACGTTGCTCGCTGCTCAGGGTGGCGAACTCCCGCTCATGACGGTAGATCTGCGCAATGCGACGCAGTGCCTCTGGCGCGACCGTGCTGCCGCCCTGGTTTCGTAGCAGTTCGTCGTACCGACGTCGGGCATGGGCGAGACATCCCGCGGCTATGCGGCCGGGGTAGGCTTGCAACACGCTGTCATAGGCAGCGTATTCGTCGCGCACCAGGGTACCTTGCCAACATCGCTCGTTGCCGTCTTCGCGGGGACCTCCCAGGAAGGCAATTGGGTACTGCGCGCCTCGACCAACACAGAAGTCGTAGATCACGCCAGGTTGTGGATCGAAGGTGCCGCGCGAATAGGCCCAGATGTAGGCCCGCTTGGTTTTACCGGCTCCCGGATCGAGCATCGCCACCGGTGTCTCGTCGGCATGCAGCACCCTTGATGCAAGTATGAAGCGCTTGTGCGCTTCGTAGAGCGGTTCCAGTGCGGCACCGGCACGCCCGGACCATGCAGCCAATGTTGAGCGCGGCGTGTGCACGCCCGAGCGGGCATTGATCGTCTCCTGCCGGTAGTACGGCAGGTGGTCGACGAAGCGGCTGATTAGCGTGTGCGCGACCAAGCCGGCTGCTGGCAGGCCACCGTCGATGATTTGCGGTTCAACAGGCTCTTGCACCAAGCGCTGGCAGCATCGGCAGGCCCACTTGCCATAGATGTGGCGGTGCACGAAGAACTCCGCCGGCACGATATCCAGCTTCTCGCTAACGTCCTCGCCCACGCGTACCATGGCTCTTCCACAGCCCGGTGTCGGGCAGTTGGTGTCCTCGGGTTCGTGGTGATGCTCGACTCGGCGCAGGTGGGCCGGCAGGGGCTGGCGACGGGGCGTGCGCTTGGAATTGGTGTTGGCTTCAGAAGAGGGCTCGCCCTTGGCCTGCTGCAACTGCGCTTGCAGACTGGCTTCGTCTTCGGCCAGGGTCTCCTCGAACAGCCGGCGCTGCTCGGCGCTCATCGCCTCCGTCTTGGCCCCGAACTTCCTGGCCTTGAGTCGCGCGAGCTCGAAGGTGATCTTCTCGATCTTGACGTCCTTGAGCTTGATCTCGCGTTCCTGCTGCTGGATGTGTGCGAGCATCTGCTGCGCCAGTGCCAGGACGTCCTCGGGCGCGAGGTCCTGAAGGCCTTGGTCTTGTAGTTGGCGCAGGTTCAGCATGGAACCATCGTGCCAGCCACCGGGTACTACCACCATCCGGATTTATGCTGTCAACGCACCGTGAACATCGTCATATGCGCGTAATGGCGCGCAGGTCCTCCAGGCGCTGCCAGGGCAGGCCGAGCACCAGGGCGTCGAATTGCGCCTGCGTCAGTTGTGCGCCGGTGGCGCCGGCCTGTATGGCAGGCCAGGCAAAGCGTCCCTGGTTGAGGCGGCGCGCCGCGCACCACACGCCAAAGCCGTCATGTATCAATAGCTTGATGCGGGTGTGGCGGGCGTTCGCAAACAGGTAGGCGTGATGAGACTGGGCTGCGCCGAAGACCTGCACCACGCGCGCCAGCAGTCGCTCGGTGCCGGCACGCATGTCGATGGGCTCGACGGCCAACCACAGCGCGTCAATGCGGATCATCGCAGCCAGTCCCGGAGCAGTTGGGCACATTGCTGTGCCGCTGACAGAGGCCAGTGCACAACCAGCGTGCCGCCCGGGCGCTGGATCTCGATGCGGATGACGTCGGGTGCTACCGAAGGTGGCGTCTCGCATGGCACCGCCTCGGCCGGCTGCATGGTCGCTGTCACAGGCTGAACATGCAGTGGGATAAACGCTCGGCCCTCGCGCTGCGCTGCCAGCATCTGCCGTTCATGTTCCTCTCTGACCCATCTGTGCACCATGTTCGGGTGCAGCCCGTGGCCGAGCGCCACGCCCGCCACCGATGCCCCAGACTGGCGAGCTTGCTCCAGTACCATCGCCTTGAACTCGGCGCTGTACTCTCTGCGGCGTGGCCGCTCGATAGTTGTCGACACTCGATCCATCGTCCCCACGATCCTCCATCGTGGGGACGATGCAGGATCCCGTGGATCGATTCAAGGCGGAAGAACTGGACGCTTACTCTCCAGGTGTACCAGCGATTCGTGAACAGCAACGAGGCGATCGAGTTTCTGAACCTGGGCGAACTCACGATCCTGAAACGATCCGACATCTCGGAGGAGGAGGTCCAGCTACTGGTCAATGCGAAGAAGCGCCACGAATCCTTCTCTCGCGACGAGATCCTCCCGTTCATCGAGAGGTATCGCGCAGCCTCTGATGAGGTCAACACGTTGATGGCGGCCTTGGAGAGCGCGAAGGAACAACTCTCCAACGGATTGGCACAGAAAACTGAACTCGAACTGGAGATCAAGTATTTGCGCGAGCGGGCGACCAGCGCCGACACCAAAGAGTCCGAGCACCGCGAAGCACTCGCCGCGGCACAGGCAGCGCTCGACTCTCAAAGTCACACGGTCCAGTCCCAACGCGTTTCTATCGATCGACTGAGGCTGGAAAAGGAAGGTGCCGAGAAGGCGATAGCCGAGATGCGAGTACGCGAAGTGGTACGCGAGGTCAAAGTCGAGGTGGTTCCATCGGGGTACAAGAGCGTATCTGACGCGATCGACACCGCGAGGCGTGAACTCGCCGAAACCGAGAACCAGCTCAACGTGAAAAAGCAGCAGCTCAATTCGATAGCGTCGGAGCTTCTTGACCGCGAAACAACTGCTGCCGAAAAGGGGCGCATCGAAATTCGGCTGGCCGGGCTGAAAGCAGACATCGACGAGGCCACCATGAAGGTTCGCTCGGCGACCGGTCTTGGCACCTTCAGCCGAGAACACCAGCCTCACATCGCGTCCATCCGCGACAGCATGCGCGCGCTGTCGGATGCCGTGCAGACAGCATTCGGAGATTGATCTTGAAACCTGCCGCACCCAACAACCCCCAACAGAGTGTTCCCACGTGGGTCTTGGACCGGGTCTTCTCTGCCAATTTTCGTCTCTCGTCGTATCTGCTGAACGCGATGACGGTCAATACAGGGCTCGCATCGGCGTTCGAGGTAGACCAGTCGCAACTTGCCCAGCTTCGAGACGACTTGTCCATATCGGCGCTCATCTTCAATAGTCCGTTTCTCGCCTACGCCCCCACACTATCCACGCCTGAGGATTGGCGATCTTTCATCGACGGCCGGACGCCCACCAAGACACTCGTCGATCTGCGCAAGAAGATGCCTGAACTGTCCATCGTCGATTCGATGCTTCTTGAACAGGCAAACCGCTCGTACGTCGGCGCCATGTACGACGTGCTCAACATGTCAGCGCTCGCGGCTCCGTTACTAGGCATCTCCAACGACCTGGCGGCGTACCTTCGCTCGGTGCCGCAACATGAGATTGATCTCGCGATCTCGGAAAGACGGGTGCCTCTATTTCAGTGGCGTATCCAGAACCGACTCTTTTGGTACGAGGCTGTTGCTGGAACGTTGACGCCGGAACTCGTTGCACACTACCTGATGGATACGTCCCCAACTCGCGCGGATCGAATGCCGCATTCGGGCGTATGGGGTCACTTTCAACTTCCGAGATTGGCCGTCGATGGGTATTGCGAAGCCTTCATCAAGCTCGGGTGTCGAGCCATGAGTGTGGCCACGTTGTTCAACGTTACGCCCAAGCGCACGCGGGACCTCTACACCCTACTGCACGGCGAGTCTTCGCCATCCGGGAAGCAACCTGATTCCGCGATTTGGTACCTCGATTCTGGCTCCAGGCGAGTCCAGTCGACGTTCCAAGTCTGGCTCTTCCGATGCGCCTTGGCATCCGATTTGAATATCCCCTCAGCCTTTCTAGCTGCGATGGATGTCAGCAACCGGATGTTCAGAGAAGATAGGCTTCCAACAGAACGCGCGCTCCACCTACTGCGTTCATTCGCCAGCAACAACGAGCTCGCCATCAAGACATGCCGGAGTTGCGGAACGCCATACCTTGCCTCGAATGCCGCCGCACGCATCGAACTGAGCAACTCGTTCCAATGCCCCTGCTGCACCGGGGTCCTGTCCTCACCAAATGCACCTAATCGAAAACGCCTTCGCGGACGGCCGCGGTTGAAGCGTGTCTAGCGGACGTTAGAATCATGCCCCTCACCGCCAATCGGCATACCTTGGAGGTTTAATGCTCACTGCCATCGCGATGTTCATATTGATCAACGGGCTGCCTGCATATATGGCTCGACGAATGGCTCGCCGCAAGGGCCGGAGCGAAATGTTCTGGTTCATCGCTGGCATTTTCGGTTCATGGTTTGTCGTCGGGATTCTGGCACTAATGCGGTCTTCCAGCACGCCCACGCTAGCCGAATACCTGGCAGCGAACCCGACCTGCAAAACGCCCACCGGCATTGCGTGCAAATTCTGCGGCTCGCGAAGTATTCGCTTGTGGCGCGACGAGTCGGGATATGCAATCCACCAACGACACTTCTGCAATCACTGCGGTGAGTTGCTGTATCGAAGCGGTTGAGCGGGGTGAGCCCAACGGAACGACAATACGATGCCCCTTGGGCGCGGCAAGCCTCGTCCTTCAGGGCGAAGAAGGATAGCGCGCAGGGTCAAGCCCTGAGCAGACATTCCGCCGGAATGTGAAGTGTCGTCCGCGATCCACTAGTGCGAATGCCGGTGGTGAACGTCAGGATAGTGGAGATGTTTATGCACCATTGGCTTGTGATAATGCCTATGCCGATGCGGATCTCTGCCGTCCCACGGAAAATCGTGCGTGTGGTGGTGATGCTCGTCATGCCGGTGCGAATGGCTATGATCAAGCGTCACATGCACGTGCTCGTGTTCGTGCCGCTCCCGCAAATGCAGCCAGATCCCGAGTGCCATCAAGACTGCGGCAGACCCGAACGTTACGCTTGGAGCCTCCGGCCAAATCAAGAACGAGATCAGCACCCCGAACAATGGGGCAACGGAAAAGTATGCTCCAGTTCGAGCGGAATCAAGAGCACGCAACCCCACTACGAAGAGCGCAAGACTAATACCATAGCCAGCGAATCCGACCAACATCGCACCGGCTAGGACAGTGGGCGGGGGCAACATCGCGTCCTGCCCCAAGGCCAACGCAGTATTGCAAAGTCCGGCGCCCACCTTTGATGCAAGCCAGCAAGTGCGCATCGTTGCTCGACACCTTGCGCGTCAGGTTGTTGTCCACCGCCCGGCACAAGCAGGCCCCGACGAGAAGTAATGCGCCCATCAACAACTGCAGGCTTCCCGACTGCCATGAGAGCATCAAGCTGCCCGCGACAATGGCGATCATGCCGAGCACGATCTGCCGGTTAGCGTTTTCCTTGAACACGACCCAGGCAATCAACGCCGTCAAAACCCCCTCCATGTTCAGGAGGAGCGACGCCGAGGCGGCAGCGGTTGAAACGAGCCCCGTCATCAAAAGCGCTGGGCCGGCGATGCCACCGGCCAGAATGGTGCCCAATAGCCAGCCCCAATCAGCCTTGGGTATGCCGATCTTTTCACTCGGCGAACTAGACGAACGCCACAGCCGTCGAGCTACGACCACCAGCGCCAGGCCAACGCCACTACCAAGGTACAAAAAGCCTGCAAGTAGGAGCGGTGAAATTGCTCCTGTCAGGGCTTTGGCGACGGGTGTACTGGCACCGAAGAGGAGTGCCGCTAGTAGTGCTGGGGATGCGGTGCGCAGGGACATTGCAGGAGGAACTCAAACGCTAGTGGGCAGAGTGGAGTGATCGTCCGACGCTACTTCCATCGGCGAAGAACATGCTGAAAGACAAGGCTATTCGGTAGCCGTAGCACGATCTCTTGGCCGTCGTACGTCGCTTCCAGCAACGTCGTATAAACTAGGTTGATATTCACTACCCGTCCTTTTATCCCCGGCTTTTCCCCATTCTCCAGCAGCTCAACTGTTTCCCCGATGCGGAAAGCCCGGGTAAAGTAGATAAGCAGCGCACAGAACAAGTTCGTCAGCACGCTCCATGCAGCGAAGAACGCGACCGCACCCACGGTCGCGAAGCCCGTGAATGCCGTCCATAGCACGGCCCCAGATACGCCCAAACGCTCCAGGGCCCAGAGGGTGACCGCCACATAGACGATAGTCGCGACAACACGCAATGAAAGCGCGGTAACCTTGGCCGATAGTGAGTACGTGTTAGTCAGCTTGCGAAGTGACCGACTTGCGATTCGCATCGCTAGCCGTGCAACCGCGCCTATCAGAACCACCTCAACTGCCGGAATCAGGATATCGAACCAATCTGCCATCCATTGCGGAATGGTTATCGTGTATAGCTTGAAGAAGTCTGTTCATGAGAAGCGTTACCACGTCCATCTCCGATGGAGTCAAGTTCCACCGTTCGAACTGAATTTGCATCAACAGCAGGAAATTCCGCATGAGCTAGACGGCTGCTTCGTCTTGCCAGATCATCGCCCGCTGTCGAGCCTTCAGACTGGTAGCAACGACGCCCAGTTTATACATGGTGCGACGCCACCCCTCACGAATCACGAGCCGGGCCATTACCGCTGCCCTTAACGTGCCGACACCTGCCTCCGCAAGTGCATGGGAATCGGAGGATTTGGTAGTGAAATGGAGGAAATCCCATGCCTGAAAGGCTGAGATCATCAACAAAGCGGACGCTAATATTGACCGCGTGACGCGAGGTCTTCCACGCATTCCACTGCGTGAAGGGATCCTCCCAGCACTGCGGCCCGCGACGGCCCCTCACCTAACTTTGCGACCGGTCTGTCGACTTCGGCGCGTTGGCGTGTCCGACGCCAACGCGTGAGCGGCACAAGTCTACCATGAGGAAGATTGCGCACACATTGCAAAACAGTTACTAGCCATCCTTCCGGCCGCGGGGGCGACGCTACAACATTCCGGCTGCTCTCGCTGGACACTCACTAGTGGCCACGCCGTCATCATCTCGCAATCCCCCCGACAGGTACGCCCCCTAGAATCCCGATGTTCGTTCCCGGGGAGCGAGGGGCCCCCAAGCTCGGCAAACGCACTCCGACGGCCCGCCGTCTAATCGGCTCCCAGTGAAACACATCTGCTCCTCGTGGAGCTCAAGAATGCGCCGCGTGTTCTGCCACACGCACAACGTCACGAAAGCAACGCAATACCTCCGAGGCCCTGGCCCTTCACTGCGGCTGGCCGTATTTGAGAAACATTGGTGGCAACTGTCGCCGAAAACCTTGATGGACAGTCTCTTGAAGCGAAAGATTCTCTTGGCCTTGACCATCGCGATCTTGGCGGTCCTCTGGATTTTCACGCTAGCTGTGCGCCCGTTGTATGAGCCCGATGAGGGGCGATATGCCGAAGTTCCGCGCGAAATGTACGTCTCAGGCGACTGGGTTACGCCGCGACTGAACGGCGTCAAGTTTTTCGACAAACCGCCTCTGCAGTACTGGGCCACAGCCAGCGCCTACATGATCTTCGGCCCGTCAGAATGGACTGCTCGGATCTGGAGTGCGCTCGCGGGACTCTTAGGGGTAGCTGCCGCATGGTGGGCAGCCCGATTGCTCTACGGAAGCCTGATTGGCCTGGCCGCGGCGCTGGCACTTATCGGCGCCCCACTCTGGATTCTCGGCTCGAACCTAACAACGACGGACATTGGCGTAGGCGCGCTTCTCGGAAGCGCAGCCTTGGTATTCACTGTGGCGTACCAGACCCAGAACCAGCGTTTGTTTCCTGTCGTCTGGCTGCTGGTTGGACTGGCGTTCCTGGCCAAAGGCTTGATCGCCATCGTGCTTCCTGCGATGACGTTACTGCTATATGCGCTCCTTACGGGACAGCTCTTCGGCTTCCTGAACACGAAATTCTGGCGCTGGAGTCTGCTCGCCGTAGCGATAGCAGTGCCGTGGATCATCGTGGTCTCGATGCGCAACCCGGAGTTTCTGAACTACTTCTTCATCCACGAACATTTTGCAAGGTTCTCATCCTCGGTGCACGAGCGAGACAAGCCCTTCTGGTTCTTCTTTGCAGTGGGCGCCGCCGGTGTTCTGCCATTCATCGCTCTGATTCCCGGCGCCATCGTACCTCGGCCGGGGATGGCCCGGACAACGCGGAGCTTCGATTCCCAGCTATTTCTGTCGATATGGGTGATCGTTGTCATTGGCTTTTTCTCGATTTCCCGCTCTAAGCTGCCGCTCTATATCCTCCCGGCCTTTCCGCCGGCGGCCGTACTGCTTGCCCATCGCGCGATGGGCGTGACTCGCACCACCCTTGCCGCAAGCTTCCTTTCCTTGCCAGTGCTCGGCGTAGCCATCGCGTTCCTGCTGTGGCACCCGACACTTTCGAGCGCGATGCTCAAGCGCGACGTGAGCGACCCCGCATCGCTTCAAATATGGGGCTTCATCGCCATGGCGATCCTGGTGCTTGGCGGCTTCCTGGCCTTTGGCATCGCAATTCGGGGCCGCAGTCTTCGCGCGGTCGCCGTTGCGTCCCTGACCACGCTTGCCGGCCTGCAGGCGGGATTGCTGGCGTCCCGGGCATTTGAATCGCTCTCCATCAAGCCGATCGGCATGGAAGTCAAGGCAGCGGCCCGCATCGACACGGAACTGTTCAACGTCGGGCAGATTGACCGAGGCCTGGCGTTCTATGCCGAGCGGGAGCCCATCATTGTGGCCGCCAGATCCGAGCTGGATCTTGGCTTCTCTGTCGAACCAAACAAGTGGATCGCCGATGAAGCAGCGTTTGTACAGCGATGGAAGGCCTCCGGACACAAGCTCGCCGTCATGCGCAAGGACACCTTCGAGCGCCTGAAGACTTTGCTCGGAACGGATACGACCGTGCTCAGCCAGCATGGGGTCAACGTTCTGGTGCAAAAGCCATGAACATCACAGCGCGATTCGTGCGGTTTCTTGGCGCTGGCGCGACAGCTACTGCGTTGCACTATGTCACGCTGATCGCGCTCGTCAGCTCTGGTGCGCCTGCGCTCCCGGCGTCGGCAGCCGGTAGCGTCGTTGGACTGCTGACCCACTACTTCATCAGCAGCCGTTGGGTGTTCGTACACGTTCACCCCGAGCGTATCGCCTTCGTCAGGTTCTTCCTGGTCTCGGCCCTGGCGTTCCTGCTCAACTCACTTCTGATGTTGGCAGGACTGGCGGTCGGCCTGCACTATCTGATTGCCCAGATCGTCTCGACCCTTTTAGTCATGTTAGTCAACTACGTACTCCATGCGAACTGGACGTTCATGAATGGAGCGATGCGATGAATGCTTCCACCCTGCCAACCGAAAAGATTTCGGTTGTCGTGCCGCTCTTCAATGAAGAAGCCGTCTTGCCCCAGTTTCACTTTCGGCTTCTCCGCGTCATGGAGAGACTGGCATCTGACTACGAGATTATCTATGTCGACGATGGCAGCCGAGACCGATCGCTAGAACTGGCGCACCAGCTGAAGGCCAACGAAGCACGCGTCGGAATTGTCGAGCTCAGTCGCAACTTCGGCAAAGAAGCTGCATTGACTGCGGGCCTCGATATGGCGGGCGGCGACGCTGTGGTGATTATCGATGCCGACCTGCAAGACCCGCCCGAGTTGATTCCTGCCTTGATCGATAAATGGCGCGAGGGTTTCGACGTGGTTTATGCCACGCGTACCTCTCGTGACGGCGAGTCGTTGCTCAAGAAGTTCACCGCGCACTGGTTCTACCGATTGATGGGCAAGCTCAGCGATACGGAAATCCCGGCCGACACCGGCGACTTTCGCGTCATGAGCCGACGTGCCGTTGCCGCGCTGGGACAGCTTCGAGAGCAGCACAGGTTCATGAAGGGGCTTTATTCCTGGATCGGATTCCGCCAGACCGCTGTCATGTATCGCCGCGACGCGCGGGCATCGGGAACGACCAAGTTCAACTACCGCAAGCTGCTGCGCTTTGCCGTGGATGGCATTACTGCCTTTTCCACCGTACCGCTGAAGTTCGCCACGTCGATTGGCCTGCTTGTGGCGATTCCTGCCTTTTGCATGGCCACCTTCATCGTTGGCAAGACGCTCATCTATGGTGATCCCGTACACGGCTATCCATCGATGATGACGGTCTTACTGATGCTCGGCGGCCTGCAGCTCGTCTTTCTGGGGGTACTCGGGGAGTACGTCGGGCGGCTGTTCAACGAGGTCAAGCGGCGGCCTGTTTATCTCGTTGCGAGCTATACGGCCCCTGCGGGCTCCGAGCCTAACGTTACTGCCATGGGTCAGGAGGCACGGCCGCCGGCAAGGTGCCCAATGGCGCCTGCGACCATCTTCCACGCACCGGGCAGATCTCCCAGGGAAGAGCTGTGTCTTCGGGACCGCCGCCAGCAGACCTCAGTTCTGACGGAGAAGCCGGCGCCGCTTCGCTAACCGGATAGAGAGGTGCGCCCCCCAAGATGGCGAGCAAGCGTCGACATCATGACGTTTTCGACAGAAAGTGAATTGCAATCAACTTTCACCGCCGCCCCCCATTTCCATTCATTGACCCTGTAGCTACTACAGGCTATCCACTACAGTCATTGGCAACGCGATGCGCTACGAGACGGCGAAACCAGAGCCACCCAAGGCGCGGCGAACGCGATGACACATATCCATTAAGGAGAAAAAGATGGGTTTCCTAGAACGGCTTTTTAGCGGTCACGGCAGTGGCCACCACGGCAAGGGAATGCGGCGCGGTCATGGCGGGGGCAATCACGGTAGCGGGTATGGTGATTCCGGCCACCGGTACGACAATCCGCCAGCCCCGCCGCAAAATTATGCCGGGCTTACCTGTCCAATCTGTGGTGTCGTGAGCGCCCAGGGTGCACGCTTCTGCCAGCAATGCGGTAGTTCGCTGGTCCCCGCTCCGTGCACGCAATGTGGCACCGCTCTTTCGCAGAATGCGAAGTTCTGCGGCAGTTGCGGCAAGGCCGCGAAGTAAAGGCACTGTGAGACGGCGCGTCCGGCATCTTTTTGCCAGGACGCGGCACGTCATCATCTGGACTTCTCGCGATAAGCGAGCAGCCGAAGCGCGTTGAACACGACAATGAGGGTCGAACCCTCGTGCATCGCGACGGCGGTGCCAATACCGAGACCAAGAATCGTCGCAGGCAGAAGGAAGGCCACGACGCCGAGACTGATATACACGTTCTGAAGGATGATGGCCCGCGTGTGACGGCTGAGCCCGACCACAAACGGCAGGTGCTTGAGATCGTCGGCCATCAGTGCAACATCGGCTGTTTCGAGTGCCACGTCCGAACCTGCAGCGCCCATTGCAATGCCCACGGTAGCATTTGCCATGGCGGGGGCATCGTTGACGCCGTCCCCCACCATCGCCACCTTGGCTTCCTCGCGCAATTTCTGAATCGCTTCGACCTTGTCCTCGGGCATCAGATCGCCCCAGGCTTCGTCGATGCCCACCTCCTTGGCAACCGCTTCTGCAGCGCGCTGGTGATCGCCCGAAATCATGATCATCCGCATAATACCAAGATCGCGCAGTGCCTGAAGAGCGGCCTGTGCCGAAGCCCGAGGCGTATCCATGAGACCAATGGCGCCAAGATCCCGGTCTCCGTGCCTCACGATCATGGTCGTGCGACCGCTGCTGCGCAGCATCTGCGCAGCCTTCATCATCGCGTCGCCCAGCGGTGCAATGGCTTCGGCTCCAAACATGTCCGGTTTGCCAATCCACACGGTTTCGTTGTCCAACGTCGCAGTTACGCCGCGCCCGGTCAGACTCTGGAGATGCGATGCTTCTTGAACGACGCTGCCGTTCAGGAGCTTGCGGCCATCGCGCGCTATCGCAGCGGCCAGAGGGTGGTCACTAAGAGACTCCACGGCCACCGCTACCGTCAGCAATTCCTTTTCGGAAATGCCGTCAGCAGCAATAACATCGGTGATGTGAGGACGCCCTTCGGTGAGCGTTCCCGTCTTATCGAATGCGATTGCCTTGAGTGAACCAAGATTCTCGAGCGGAGCACCGCCCTTAATGAGTACCCCTCCACGGGCCGCCCGTGCCACCCCTGAGAGGACCGCGCTAGGTGTAGCGATGGCCAGCGCGCATGGGCTAGCAGCAACCAACACCGCCATGGCGCGGTAGAAGGTGGCGCTGAACGGCTCATCAACGACCATCCCCGCAAACAGCAACAACGCCACCAGCACGAGTACCGCTGGGACAAAAATCCGCTCGAACTTCTCGGTAAATCGTTGACTAGGCGATTTCTGCGCCTCGGCCTCATTGACCATCTTGACGACTTTAGCCAATGCGCTCTCACTGGAAAGGCGTGTCACTTCTACCTCAATGGCCCCGGCTCCATTGATGGTTCCGGCGAACACGCGCGAGGTGGCCTCGACGGCGTCTGGCTTCTTTCTTGCTGTGCGGGCGTCATCCACCGGCTGCTTGTCAACCGGAATGCTCTCGCCAGTTACAGGCGCCTGATTGACCGAGGACGTTCCTTTCACCAAGAACCCATCGACCGGCAAACGTTCGTTTGGCCGGACAACAACCACATCGCCGACACGCAACTCCTCTACTGGAACCTCCCGCACATCGCTGTCGCGACGCACCCTGGCCGTCGCAGGCGCGAGCGCGGCAAGCGCTTCGATGGCCCGCTTTGCCCGACCCATCGCGTAGTGCTCGAGTCCATGACCGAGACTGAACAGGAACAGAAGTAGTGCGCCCTCGGCCCACGCCCCGAGGGAAGCCGCGCCGGTAGCGGCAACCAGCATCAGCGTATCGATCTCGAACTTTCTCAATCGAAGGTTCTCAATGGCCTCCCGCACGGTATAGAAACCACCAAAGAAGTATGCACCGACAAAGAGAACGGTCGGGATCCAGCCGGCCGCATTGTCAGCCAGCTTCTCAATCGCGAATCCAGTGCCGAGCAAGGCCCCGCAAACGACAGAGAAGACCAGCTCAGTGTTCTGCCCAAACATCCCGCCATGCCCGTGCTCCACATGCTCCTTCCCATTCCCATGCGCATGATCTTCAGCGCCTTCGTCGTGATCATGATCAGCATGGCCGCCGCCTTTCGGTGCTCCACTGTCAACCGGAACCAAATCCCGCCGGCCTAAGGCCTCCTGAACCCTTGCCGCCGAGGTCTGTTCGCTATCAAACTCGACGCGCGCTAGGCCGGCCGGACTGACTTCTGCCTCAATGACACCTGGCAAAGAACGTAACTGGCTTGCGATGGTCCTTGCGCGCCGTGCATGCGTAATGCCTTTTACCTTCCAGAGTGCATGTCCGAAGCGCGAAGAGATCGTCGCGCCGGTACTGGTCATCAGTTCACGGATTCGGGAAAGGGAAATGACGGCCGGATCGTAGTGGACACATATCTGTGGTCCGTGACCGACGTTTCCAACCTTCAGGTGCGCTGCTTCGACGCCTTCCTTTGCTCGCAACTCGGCTAGCAACCGCTCGACACAGGGGTCCGAGGAATCGGGAACGTCGGGAAGCAGTATCGGGATATCCAATCGCAGCTTTTTGGTCATTGTCGCGGGCTCCAGTTAGTCTGAAATGGCAGTTATTGCGTGCACTATTAGCAATCAGTGTGCCTCGCATTTCTTCCGTCCGGCCAACTTCTCACCATCACATTGCAGGTCCGTAATACATCGGTAATCTGGCGGCCATCTGGGCGTACTATCGTGTGGATGACACGGTCTGCGCGCAACGCGTTCCGGAACCCCTTACATGATCTGCGCCGTTGCCTACTCCGCCCTGCTAATCTACGTGTCGCCTGTTCCTGCTGGCGCGGATAGCAATTTCTGCCGGCAGCACCCAACGTGGGATGCCACCACCGAGCAGCGAGCATACGGATGTGCGCCATATAGGTATCTGCTGGCTCGGGCAGCCAATCCCAGACATCGCACCGCCAAGCACCCGTCGAAGCAGCAATCACCAGCCAGTACACCCGAGCCGACTCCCAAAGACCCTCCCAAAGACACCTCCAGCGCTTCAAGCAGACCTATGCCAACTGGCCGATAGTACGAGCAACCACTACGGCCGCATGTTCTGGTAGAGCTTGAGGATGTCCTTGTACTCGTCTGCAGTCCTCTGAATGGAGAACCGCATGCGAAGCGTATTCTCCGCAAACGCCACGCGCTCGACGTCTATCTCCACGGTGTTGCCGTCTATGCTCGACTGAAGCGGCACCCGATACAGGAGATCCTCCTGCAGCGTCGGTTTGCTGGCTTCAATATGCCGCGACGAGGTCATCGTCATCCCGGAAAAATTCTGTCCACTTCCCATCACCCGCTCCAACTCGGCACTGAAGTCGATGTCACGCGCCTTGTAATTCGGTGTGTCCGCATTCGCGATGTTTGCAGATAACAGTTCAAACTTCCGCGTCCGGAGTCTCAGCGCCTGCTCGTGAACGCTGTCTTGACTACGGGTCAACTTGGCGATGTAAGGGATGCCCATCTCGAATATCCAACTAGTTCGGAGCATGCAGCGTATTCCAGCAACATTTGACTCTATCGCTAGAGCAACGCCCCCTTTTCACGAGTTTCCCATTACCAATTCGCAATGTTGGTATCGAGGTAAAAAAACGAAGCTTCCATTTCCTTGAAGTATTTTCAATGATGGCCTTCCATGGTGCGCGCCTTATGTCGCCTTTTGACCACGAAGTGACTCAGTGTAATTGCAATGCAATCTGAGCGTCATCTGCGGATTTCTATACTCGCCCTACGAAAATTCTTTCGAGCCCTACTGAGGAGAATCCATGAAGATTGGTCGCATTACCGTCGCAACGCTCGGTCTGTTTGCCACAACAGCCTTCGCCCAATCCAGCGTGACGCTGTACGGTGTCGCCGACGCAGGCATCGAGTATCTGAGCAACGTTCCGTCTGCTTCGTCTGGTGGTTCAAGCCAGGTTCGCATGAGCTCCGGCAACATGTCGACGTCGCGCTGGGGCATGCGTGGCGTTGAAGATCTCGGCGGCGGCCTGAAGGCCATCTTCGAGCTGGAAAGCGGCATTTCGTTCGATACCGGCGCACAGAACAACAGCACGCGCCTGTTCGATCGCGGCGCTTTCGTTGGCCTGAGCAGCAAGTACGGCGCGCTGACACTTGGCCGCCAGACCACGCCTCTATATGACACCACGCTGCAACTCGATCCGATGGGTTTCGCGCCGCGCTACTCGCTCTACAAGATGGATGACGTCTTGGCAGGCCGCGCGGATAACGCTGTCAAATACCGTGGCACGTTCAGCGGCCTGACAGTCAGCGGTCTCTACAGCTTCAGCCGCACCGGCGGTGGTGAAGTGCCGGGCAACTACAAAGTTGACCGCAACATGGGCGTGTCGCTCATGTACGAAACCGGTGCGCTGGCGGTTGGCGCGGTGTATGACGAATTCCAAGGCACTTCCGTCGCAACGGCAGATCGCAAAGATCGCCGCGCACTCGTTGGTGCTTCCTACGCGTTTGGCCCGGCGAAGGCGTTCATCGGCTATCGATGGTACAACGGCAATGTCGGCACGCTTCCCACGAACGGTTCGAACCTGTATTGGGCCGGTCTGCGCTACGGGCTGACGCCGGCGTTGACGCTGACGGGGGCGGCCTATTACACCGACAGCCGCAACTCGGGCGCAGACCCGCTCCTCTTCGTTGCCTCGGGAGACTATGCGTTCTCGAAGCGCACCGATGTATATATGAACGTTGGCTACGCGTTGAACCGCGGAAACTCCCAACTTGGCATGAACGGCTTCAACTCGGCGACGGGAAGCCCGAATAATGTTGTTCCTGGCAAGGACCAAACCGGCGTTATCGTAGGCGTACGCCACAAGTTCTGAACCGCCTTAATAGGATCGACACTTTCTTGTTAATTCAAGAGAGTTTTTGCCTCCCACCGGGAGGCATTTTTTTATGACAAGATCGTAATACGCAAGTAATCCAGTGGATCAGATCCGATCGCTAGACTATGAAAACTGTGAGCGATTAAAGACTCACGAATATTGACTCCGGAGAGATTCCATGAAGACGATCCACACTGCCCTGGTCGCTACTGCCCTCATGATTGCTGCCGCCGGTTCGGCCATTGCTGCAACGCCTGAAGGACAGATCCACCGCCCGCGCGACCCGTACACCGACGGGGGACGTGCAGCAGTCAGCAACATCTACTCCGATGGTGCACGCCTCGACACGCGTGACGTGTTCACCGACGGTGCACACGGGATTTGACGCACGGCCACACACTGAGTACAGACCGACCCTGTGAGGGGAGAATCGGTCAGTTGCTTGGCTCCTGGTGCCGTTTCGCTCCGGCCCGACAGCGAAAGATTTCGAAGCTTGTCTCCGCAAAGTAGACAATTTTTTTTGTCCAACCCGTCGATTCCACGCTTTACTGTGCATCGCCAGGTCGCGGAAATGGCACTTATACAACATGGAGAAAGCCCCGCATTTGGCGGGACTTGCAGTTCATCTTCCCAACGACGCTCAACCACCTGTGAAGAGGTCGCTCCTATCAATGTAGACGCGCACGCCAGCGCTACCTGGCAGGTCTGGCAACAACAAGCCAAGGTCGACGCTCGTGTCCTTGATCATCTGTGCGAAGGTCCAAGCGGAGACCTGCTCTCCGGCCCGAAATGCGACCGTCTCGCCAGAGTCAACGTTGACGTACCGCAGCCCTGACTTCACGTCGACAATGCGAGTCACGCCGGAAGGATCGGCTTGATCACCGAACAAGGCGGCGTGACGCTTCGACGCCGCTTGCTCGGCCGAAGCAGACACACTAGCCTTCGAGCCGTGCTCTTCCATTGCGTACAACGCCGACATCCCGCCCAACATAATCGCCACAAACAGCAAGGCAGATCTCTTCGCCTTCATGATCATCTCCTTCATAGAAATGTCGTTGATCTATGAAAACGAGTGTACGAGCTGCACTCCGTCTACAGTCTTGCCCAGGGATTACAGATAGGTAATGGCGCTCAATCTGGTCCCTACCCAACGACTGAGCGGCCTTGGCTGAGCCGGCCACCGGCCGACCGTGCCGATGCCTGAGCTCCGTCGATGGGGAAGCGCAATGTAAAACGCGTCTTTCCATCCGGGCCGCTTACGACTTGGGCATCTCCGCCATGAAGCTCCATGATGGACCGGACGATGGCAAGTCCCAATCCCGTGGACTGCGATGAGTTGGATCTTGCCCTGTCTCCTCGGAAGAATCGATCAAAGATGAGCGATAGTTCCGGCTCTGGAATCGAATTTCCGATGTTGATTACATCGATGCAGCAATACTCAGCTTCGCGGCGCACGATCAAATTGATTGGAGAACCAGGTCGTGCATGTCGCACCGCATTCGACAGCACGTTGTTGATAGCGCGCTGGAAGAGAATCGCATCAGCGACCAAGGTTGCATCACCACTCACCCTGATCTCGACACTTCGCTCCTCTGCGAGTACCGAGAAATAGGCTGACAACTTGCGTAGCTCTGCATTCAATTGAATTACCGTTAACTCGAGCGCCACCTTGGCACTGTCGGCCCGCGCGAGGAACAACATTGCATCGATCATCCTGGCAAGCCGCTGATACTCGAGCAGGCTTTCCTCAACCAAGACGACATACTCGGGGCCTGAACGCTCGCGTGACAGCGCGACCTCCGCATGTCCGATAAGGTTGTTGAGCGGTGTACGCAAATCATGCGCGAGGTCCGCCGAGAATCGCGACAGCTTCTGATATCCATCCTCAAGACGCTGCAGCATGGCATTGAACGCCATGGCAATATCCTGCACCTCTGTCGGTGCCGGTGGCGTGTCCACCCGATAGCTGAGCCGCTCCACACTGATCCTGTTAATCTGCTTGATCAGCGCGTGAGCCGGCTCCAGCTCGCGGCGCGTAATGGCGGCGCCCACCATTGCCGTCAATATTACGCCAACGGTGGTACCAAGTATGAGCGTGGTGCGGAATCTCGCCGTAACCTGCTTCCTGTCATCGCCGGATTTTCCGACTACCACAATCACCTGCGTCCCATCCTTACCCAGCACCGCATCAGCGGACTGGATCATCAACGACGACTTCTGTGCGGTCGTGGCATCGCTAGAATCCAGTTGAAGCAGTGCATCATTACCGGTTCGAAACAATATCCGGCCGTCTTGTGCGGCTACACGGACGATGAGGTCCGTGTAGCCACGTATCAGGTCATCGAATCGGTGCTGCGCTGCAGGGACACCTTGCACCCCATCGACCTCGCGTAAAAAATGCTCGACCTGCTCCAGTTTTCCCTTTACGACCGCCCCGTCCCTGGCCTCAAGTTGTGCGGCCAGCGAATAATAAGCAAATGCACCCATGCTGGCCAGTGCGATGGACAGCACTAGTGCAAAGAACAGTCCGAGGCGGCTCGTAAGTGATAGCGGTGTCACGGATTTCCTGCGGCGCAACCCTTCATCGACCGCGTTCTGGGTCGAGAACATACCCCATACCCCTTACCGTGTGGATCAGCTTCTGGTCGAACGGGTCATCAAGCTTAGAGCGTAGGCGCCGGATGGCAACGTCGACGACGTTGGTGTCCGTGTCGAAGTTCACGTCCCAGACCTGGGACGCGATGGTGGTCCGCGATAACACCTCGCCTCGTCGCCGCATGAGCAGATGCAGCAACGAAAACTCCTGGTTGGTCAACTCGATCCGGATCGCACCTCGGAAGACCCGACGACCAAGGACGTCGACGTCCAGATCCGCGATGCGTAGCCGCTCGGACTCCTTAGATGTGCTTTGCCGGAGGCAGCGCCGGATGCGCGCGAGCAACTCAGCAAAGGCGAATGGCTTGACGAGATAATCATCCGCCCCGAGTTCGAACCCCCGGACACGATCCGCGACATCATCCAATGCCGTCAAAAACAGCACTGGCGTCTCGGATTTCGAGCGTATCGACTTGATCACTGTCCAACCGTCCGTACCCGGCAGCATGACGTCGAGAATGATAGCGTCGTATTCCGTCTCTTCCGCCATGTGAATGCCATCGCTTCCGTTATCCGCAATGTCGACGACAAATCCCGACTCTGTCAGCCCCTTCTGTAAATACTCCGCGGTTCGCGGCTCATCTTCTATAACTAGTACACGCACCGTTAGTCTCCTCCTGTAACGTGCGATTTTGATCCGACCAATGCCGGTGACGCGTTGAAGTGCTGTGCAACATCCGCTAGTTCGCAGGACGAAAGCTCGAACTGGATGGTCACATGGGTGATATCGAACTCCTTGGCCAGCATCTGCTTCAGTTCAGGCAAAACCTCCATCTCGGGATTGACAGCGGTATCGTTGACGACATGAACCGTCAAACTGGCTTTGCCGCTAGTCAGTGCCCAGATATGAAGATCATGGAAGCTCTTGACGCCGCGCGTGGTGAGGATCTTGGCTTCGACCTTCGCCAGGTCCACGTCATCGGGCACGCCTTCGAGCAGTACATTTAGACTGGACGTGAGCAGGATCCATGTCCGCGGCAATACCCACAGCCCGATCAGTACGGCAATGGCCGAGTCCACCCAGGCCCATCCGGTGAAGCGGATGATGATCGCGCCGGCAATCACGCCCACGGAGCCAAGCAGGTCGCTCCATACTTCAAGGTAGGCCCCCTTGACATTCAGGCTGGTGCTTTGCCCCGACGACAGCATGCGCATACTGATAGTATTGATAATCAGGCCCAGCACCGCCACGATCAACATGCCCGTCGATTCAATCTGCGGAGGCGACTTCAAGCGCACGTAGGCTTCGTACAGAATGTAGACCGCGACGCCGAACAGCAGCAGCGCGTTGAAAGCCGCGGCGAGAATCTCGAAGCGGTAATACCCGAACGTGCGTCTCTTGTCAGCCGGACGCTTCCCTATGGAGATCGCTGCAATCGCGATCGCCAGAGCAACCGTGTCAGTGAGCATGTGCGCGGCGTCGGAGATCAATGCCAGGCTCTTCGTCATAACACCGCCCACTACCTCGGCAATCAGGAACGTACCGGTCAGTGCAAGCGCAATCTTGAGGGATCTCTCGTTGCCACTGAATTGATCATGAGAGTGTCCTGCACCCATAGAACCTCCTAGAAAAAGATGAGGCGATCCGAAGACCGCCCCGGTGTACGTTATGCCGGCTGATGGCCCTGGTCAGGTTGCTCCTGTTGAGCAACCTCCACGCGTGTGTCTTCGGCGTCCTCGTCCTTGCGGTGGGCAAGGCGGTAGAGCACCGGCAACACCAGCAGCGTCAGCGCCGTGGAGGATAAGATGCCGCCGATCACCACGGTTGCGAGGGGGCGTTGGACCTCAGCGCCTGTACCTGTCGCGATGGCCATCGGGACAAAGCCCAGCGAAGCCACCAGCGCTGTCATCAGCACCGGGCGCAGTCGAGTCAGCGCACCCACCCGGACCGCGGAGTCCAGGGAATGACCTTCTTCACGCAGCGATCGGATGAACGACAGCATCACCAGGCCGTTAAGCACCGCCACACCGCACAGTGCGATAAATCCCACTGCCGCGGTAATCGACATCGGAATGCCACGTAGCCAAAGTGCCAGGATACCGCCCGTCAGTGCAAAGGGAATGCCCGTGAAGACCAGCAGGCCATCCTTGATATTGTTGAACATCGCGAACAACAGCACGAACACCAGTAGCAGTGCCACGGGCACTACCACCTGCAGGCGGGTGGTCGCCGACTGCAACTGCTCGAAGGTTCCCCCCCATGTCGTCCAATAGCCGGCCGGGATCTTGACCTGGCTTTGAATGGCCGCTTCCGCCTCGGGCACAAAGGAGCCGATATCGCGTCCACGCACGTTGGCACTGATCACGATGCGGCGCTTTCCGTTTTCCCGCGAGATCTGGTTGGGACCGGGAGCCATCTCCAGCGTGGCCACTTCGCTCAATGGGATAAACGTCGTCTTCGCATCCACCCCCTTGGGCAACGGAATCGGCAAGCGGCGCAAAGCCTCTACCTCTCCGCGCACGGCCTCGGGCAGGCGAACCACGATATCGAAACGGCGATCACCTTGGAAGAAGGTACCGGATTCGCGACCGCCCACGCCTGTTGCCACGGCGTCTTGCACATCGCTCATGTTGAGACCGTATCGCGCGGCCTTGTCCCGATCGATCTTGACCGTCAGCATCGGCAGGCCGGTGGTTTGCTCCACCTTGACCTCTTGGGCGCCCTGAATGCTCTGCAACACCGCCGCTACCTTCTTGGCGGTTTCGTTAAGAACGTTGTTGTCGTCACCGAAGATCTTGACGGCAACGTCGGAGCGAACCCCGGAGATCAGTTCGTTGAAGCGCAACTGGATCGGCTGGGAGAACTCGTAGTTATTCCCAGGAATCCTGTTGGCCTCCGCCTGAATGGCCGACAGCAGTTCAGCATGCGTCTTCTTCGGCTCCGGCCAGTCCTTCACTGGTTTGAGCATGATGTAGCCATCAGAGATGTTCGGTGGCATCGGGTCGGACGCAATCTCCGCGGTACCGGTACGCGCAAAAACCCGATCGATCTCAGGGAATTTCGCCTTCAGCGTCGTTTCGATCTGCTTCTGCATCTCCACGGACTGCGAGAGGCTCGTGCCAGGGATGCGCAGCGCCTGGATGGCGATATCGCCTTCATTCAGACTCGGAATGAACTCGCTACCCAGCCGCGCTGCAATGGCCACGCATAGAACGATGGACACTGCCGCAAACGTCAGAACGACTGGAGTGTTAACCAGTGACTTCTCCAGCAGTGGCTCATAGCGACGCTTCGCCCACAGCATGAGGCGGTTTTCTTTTTCCGCTACGCGCTCACCGATGAACAGCGCCACCGCAGCCGGCACAAATGTCACAGAGAGAATCATCGCGCCGAGCAGTGCCAGCACGACAGTGAAAGCCATCGGATGGAACATCTTGCCTTCCACACCGGTCAGCGCAAAGATCGGCAAGTAGACGATCATGATGATGAGCTGACCGAAGATCAGCGGGCGACGTGCCTCCTTCGCTGCCGCGAACACCTCGTGGAACCGTTCGGTGCGCGTCAATGGGCGCCTATGATGCTCTTGTGCATGTGCCAGCCGTCGCACACAGTTTTCGACAATCACCACCGCGCCGTCGATGATGATGCCGAAGTCGAGGGCGCCCAAGCTCATCAGGTTAGCGCTGATCTTGTAGTTCACCATTCCTGTGAAGGTGAACAACATCGCCAGCGGAATGATCATCGCAGTGATCAGCGCCGCACGGATGTTCCCCAGGAAGAGGAAGAGGATCACAATGACGAGCACCGCGCCTTCAAGAAGGTTCTTCTTGACCGTAGCGATGGCCTTGTCGACCAGCCGCGTGCGGTCATACACCGTCACGATCTTTACGCCTTCGGGCATCGTGCGATTAATGGCGGCCACCTTTTCATCGACCGCCTGCGACACAGCCCGGCTGTTCTCGCCAATCAGCATGAACACCGTCCCAAGCACGACCTCCCTGCCATTCTCGGTCGCCGCACCCGTGCGCAGTTCCTTGCCGATCTCCACATCGCCTATGTCGCGGATGCGGATCGGCTGACCCTGCGCCGTGCCAACAATAATGTTGCGGATGTCGTCCTCTGACGCGACTTGACCAGGCGCACGAACCAAGTATTGCTCACCCCGGCGCTCGATGTAGCCTGCCCCAACGTTGTCGTTGTTCTTGTTCAGCGCATTGACGACGTCGGTCAGGGTCAGCCCATACGAGGCCAACCGTTCGAGACTCGGCGCAACGAGGTACTGCTTATTGAACCCGCCGATCGTGTTGATTTCCGTCACACCCGGCACGTTACGGAGTTGCGGCCGCACCACCCAATCCTGAATTTCACGCAGGTCTGTGGGTGTATAGGTTTTCCCATCGGCTTTGCGGGCCCCTTCCTCGGCTTCGACGGTCCACAGATAGATTTCGCCAAGACCGGTGGAAATAGGACCCATCGCCGGCACAACGCCCTCAGGCAAGTTATCCTTGGCTTCCTGGATGCGCTGGTTGACGAGTTGTCGCGCGAAATAGATGTCCGTGCCATCCTGGAAGATGACCGTGACCTGCGACAGGCCATAGCGGGACAGCGAACGGGTCTGTTCCAGACCCGGCAAGCCGGCCATCACCACCTCAATCGGATATGTGACGCGCTGCTCGGTTTCCAGTGGCGAGTAGCCCGGTGCTGAGGTATTGACCTGGACCTGAACGTTGGTAATGTCAGGGACGGCGTCGATCGGGAGCTTGTTGTAGTTGAAGATTCCCAGCCCGGCCATTCCAAACACGGCGAGCAAGACCAGCCATCGCTGCTCGATGGCGAAGCGAATGATACGTTCAAACATTGCTGTTTCCCCCGTATCAATGGCCGTGTTCGGCACTGGATTTGCCAAGTTCGGCCTTCAGAACAAAGCTGTTGGCGGCCGCGTAGCGTGCACCCGGCTTCAGGCCCTCGACGATCTCGACGACCTTTCCGTTCGTGCGACCAATCTTCACCGGCTGTGGCACGAAACCTCCTGGCACGGCAACAAACACGACGCTCTCGCCATCAATGTCTTGGACGGCTTCGGTCCGAACCGCAACCAGTACTTCGACATCTGCGCCGAAGACATCGACTGTGACAAACAAACCCGGTCGCCACGCCATCTGCGGATTGGTCAATGTTACGCGGGCCTTCGCCGTCCGCGTCTGTTCACCCAAAAGCGAACCCACGTATGAAACAGTGCCACCCGCCTTCACGTCCGACGATGCGGAGTTGATCGAGGCCTTCTCACCAATGCGCACCCGCTCGAGGTCCTTGGCCGATACCACAAACTCGGCCCAGACAGATGACAGGTCCGACAGTGTGAAAACGTTGGCGTTGTCCGCGACGGCTTCGCCGAGGGAGATATGCTTCTCGACGATCATGCCGTCGAACGGCGCACGCAGTTCATAGCGGTTCAGTGCGGTAGAGTTGTTGCTGGCACCAATGGCCGTCAACTTCTGCTGGGCGTTCTGGACACTGATCTGGGCTTCCTGCAACGCGTTACGGGCGGCCAGATAATCTTGTTCCGCAGAGATCTTCTGTTCCCACAGTTTCTTTTCGCGGTCGTAGGTGACGCGCGCCAGATCCAGGCGCTTCTGCGCAGCGAGCAGTTCGCTGCGCTGATCGGAGAGCCCGGTGCTCGCGATAACGGCAAGAACCTGTCCCTTCTTGACCTGCTGTCCGATGTTGGCCGGAACGCTCTCCACCACGCCAGCCAGACGCGGCACAACGTGAGCCGTCTTGTCCTCGTTGAAGCGAATCTCACCCGGGAACTGGACACCTGCTTGAACCTTGGCCGAGCCGGCCGTCTGTACAACCACCCCGGTCTTGGCTACCTGGTCGGCCGTCAACTCGATCTTTCCTTCTTCCTTGGAAAGCTTGACGGCCAACGGCGTCGTGGAACCGGGCAGAGTGACATCTGCCGTCACGTCGAAGACGTGGGGCTCTGCAACAGGCTGCTGGCTTTCCAGCGCATCGCCGGAGACCACGAATTTGAGGGCCTGCGTTTCACCCGTAGCCCGCACAAGTTGACCAGTGCCGGCCACACCCTTATCCACGGCCTTACCTGACTTGCTGACCCAGACACGGATGCGAGCTTCGCCCTTCGATTCGGCGGTGCCGATTTCCACATCGTAGCCATCACGGGAGAAGAGCGCGCCACCGTTGACGCCCTTTTTGACTTCGTGATGCTCGCCGTCACCGTGTGATTTGTCGTCTTTGTGCTCAGCGTTCTCCGCCTGCTTGCCATGATGCTCGTTGTCGCGATGCCCGTTGGTTTCGGAGTGTCCGCTCTGTTCTGCGGTGCCGGACCGACCGCTCAGCAGCACGGCGCCGGTCGTGACGCCGCCCACCAACACGATGGCTGCGATAGCAGCCTTTTGTTTATTTGAAATAACCATGTTTGTTGAGTTCCCGCCTTAACGTCCCAGAATGCGATCGATCGTGGTCGCCGCCTGATAGGTTTGTCCAAGCACCCCGAGATAGCGGATGCGTGCCTGGAAAAGCGTGCGCTGCGCATCCAGGACGTCCAGATAGTTGAATTTGCCAGCCTCAAAGCCGATGGTGGCCGCGTTAAAAGCTTGTTCCGCCCCAGGCAGGACGGTTTGCTTCAGTGTTTGCGCGGAGGCGCGGGAGACCGAAAGCTGGTTCGAAGCAGCCAGAAGGTTTCGTGTCAGTCTGACCCGATTGGCCAGATATTCATCCTGTGCCTTGTCAGCCTGGCGAATGGCCGAGTACAGATTGCCCTGGTTCCGGTCAAAGAGCGGCAGAGGGATCGCCACGCCTATTACTGCCATATTCCGATTTGCCTCGGAATCACGCTTGGCGCCAAGACTGACAGTCAGGTCCGGATACTGGCGGCTTCGCTCAACATTTATCAACGCCTGGCGACGATCGAGCTCAGCACGACTGGCAGCCACCAGCGGCGAGTTCTCGAGTTCCTTCTGGAGAATTTCTGGTGCCGGCCTGGATGGGAGCGCGTCCAGGTTGCCCTGTGCTTCGGCAAACTGCGGCGCCGCGTTTCCCCACAGCGCTGTCAGAGCCTGGCGGGCAGACTGCAGGCTGGCAGTCGCTTCTGCCAGTTCGAGTTCGGCATTGGCCTGCTCCACGCGCGCCTTGGTTTCATCAACAGGGGAGATCTTGCCGGCTGCCACGCGACGTGAGGCGGCTTGTGCGCCCCGTACAGCGATATCTGCGGAGCCTGTCGCCAACTTGATGCGCTCCTGCGCTATCAAGACGGCAAAGAAGCTCTCTATCACTTGCGCCCGGATGTCGCCGCGAACGCCAGCTAGCGTTGCCTGCGCCAGTTCGCGCGTCCTTTCCGCAGCATTGATACGGGCCGATCGCTTCCCGCCCAGTTCGATCGGGATATTCATCTGCGCGGTGGATGTGCGGGTGGACTTCCGCGTGTCTTCGACCAGCGTCTGGAGTTCGGGGTTGGGAATAACCCTTGCCTGCATGATCCCACCTTCCGTGGAATCCAGTTCCTTGGCCGCAGCGGACAAGCTGAAATTGCTTCCTGCAGCCAGCGATAACGCGGCTTCGAGTGTCAACGGCCCCGTTGCTTCCATGGGAAACGCGGGCGCGGCAGACGTGCCGGTATCAGATTGCGCTACAGCAAAGTTTGGGCTGAGAAATGCTACCGTCAGCCCGAGCGGCAGAAATAGTCTTCGCATCGAATTGCACCAGGGTTTTTGACCAGGAGAATTCGGCGAGCGACGAAAGGAGAAATAGAGTCGTCGTCTCGCCGATCAAGCGAGACGCTGCCACTGAGGACGGTCGGGTTCCCTAGCGTTCAACGATGTGAAGGCGAATCCGTGCTGGCAATTGGTCACTTCGACGCGTTTCGCAGTCGGCATGCCCTGCGCCTGTCCATGGACAAATTGGAGGGAAGCAAGGTGACACACACCGCAGTCAGTATCCACGACCGACTTCTTCTCAACATCGGCCTTACCTTCCGGTTGCTGATGTCGGTGTTCGTGGTGCCCGAGGTGCCACACGGCTGCCGCCTTCTCGTGCTGACAATAGCGTGCGGCTGCCGCCCAGGAGAACTGGAATGGCAGAATAAGCAGCACGAAGATCAGGGCGAAACGTCGCATTTCGGGGCGAAGGTACGGGGCTCGGAGGTGGAGTATTGCCGGCTTGGCCGTTGACGAAGTCTACATGAATCCACGATCACTAGCATTAAGATCAGATTACGATTACCGCCTTCGCCTGCTCGTTTTCGAGCGGCGCTTGCTGCTCTCATCGTCCTTGCGCTTCGGTGTCGGCCCGTACTTCCATCGTAGGTATGCGGCGAACCCCACATAGAGGGCCACTAGGCCGATCAACATAATGACCATGCTGAAAACAACAGAATCGGACACGTGATCGTAGTGCATGGTTGCGCAAGTATGCAGTGTTGAGCGGGCCCGGCGTCTAGCATCAGGCCCGCGTCATGACGGCCCGAAGGACTCCGGTCTTATGGAAGAGGTCAAACGATTCCACGACCACGGATAGGCTGAGAAACCAGACAGAGTCGGCAATGTTCCGTTGGAACGAGGATATATGGGCCGGCCATGTTGATTTTCCCCGACACAACGACAGTTGGGGGAAAAACGCTGGTATGCGACGAACATACTCCGCGAACTCAAGAAACGCAGACGAAAGAAAGCGACCATCTGTCCGGATGACAGCCGGGGACATCAGCACAAACGCAGACGTCAGGACAGCCGTAACCATCAGCGATTCAGTCATCGGGCTCGATCCGACGATGCCCAGGATGTTGCACATATGGAGCGGATGCCGGCAGAGCGAAATGGACCCGATGTGACAGGTATTGTTCTTGCGCCCTGGAGGGTATAGCGAGCAGCGGAGCCATCCGACCGTGGCCAGGCTCACTCCGACCATTCCCGGCGTCAGCATTGGCGGCCAGACTCACTTACCGTCCCACCGAGAATGACCGCAGAGCAGGCTTGCCGGGACGAATGCTACGACGACACGCCAAACGCCAATACGATGACGGGTCAAAAATTCGTCCGGCGTCTTCGGGAGGCCGGCGGGCTGTGAAGCGAAAATGGAAGAATCGGTCATGCTGTCAGGGGCTGGGAGAGGAAATCGCGCGCACCGTCTTTGGACAGTAACTCACACGAAACGAGCGCTAATGGCCAGTATTCTAAAGTAGGCCCTCGTCTACGAGGCTTTATTGCCAAAATGTAATACGTCGTTAATCTTTCCCATCGCCCCGAATCGCGCCGCATCATGGCTCAGCAATCCGAGCGTCATCATCGAAAAAATTGACTGTCGCGGCCATTATCAGCGCCCAGTCGGAGACTTGCACAATCATGAACGACACCCTTCGCACATTGAGTTCGGAGTTCTCCGATCTAGCTGGTGCCGCCGAAGCCATACGAGCGGTCGCCCGGACGCGGATGACGGTATCCGTCGTCTTGGGGGGACTTACTGGGCATAAGCGTGAGAATTCTGGAAAATCCGCCCGCGTCCGCACTCATATGCTCGTGGCGCTGGGCGCCCGCATCTTTGTCCTGATGCCTCTCCAGGCGGACGTGCACTCGCCGACATGAGCCGCGTCCTTCAGGGACTGACATCGGGCATTGGGTTCCTCTGTGCGGGTGGCGCCATCCTGACGCCTGACAATGGGACGCATACAAGGGGCTTCGTGACCGCCGCCAACATCTGGATCGCTGCTGTGATTGTCCTGGCTGCCGGAATGGGGCATGCGACGACTACCGTCATTGCAGCCGGCTTCGCGCTTATTGTTCTCCGAGTTCTGCAAATATCGAAAAAGCAGGGGCGTCCAGTGCGAACTGCGCAGACCGCTTGCGATGAACTTTACGAACTTGTCATGAACCGTCAACGAGACAGCAAGCTGTGAGCGCTATAAATGGGCAGGCGACTATCCCCGATCGCATAGTCGATTCAATCACCTAAAGCCACATATTTGGCATCAGCCGGAGCAGGAGTCAATAAAATGAAAGGTATCGCATTTGCCATCGTTCTATCGGCCAGCATCGCGGCGCCCGCCTTTGCGCAAGGCAGCAGCGATTCCTCACAAGGTCGCAGCCGTGCGGAGGTCAAGAAGGAGCTCGCAAAGTCCAAACACGACGGAACGTTCATCAAGAAGAACGGCGAGTACCCACCCAGCGAGCAGACGGTAAAGCAACAGAAGGCTGAGCATGCCGCATGGATGCATTCCAAAGACGGTGCCAATCCGGCGTTTGACAAGCATGACGAGCCGAATGCCCATCGGTAAGTCAATTGACCAGAGCACATACTCGAAGGCCGTCGAGGGCGAGGCCTCCTGTCTATCCAAATGGTCACACGGTACTCCAATTGCGCCGGATGGGTTCTGCTCTCGTATTCCCGCGACCAACTGGTGCTAGCGATGGGGCGCACCGGTCGAGCGCCAGTGTAGTGCTGTCGCGACGTTCCTAAGCGCCGCACGCGGGAGACAGTCAAGGCCAGAGTCGGAGCACGAGCCTCACGGTCGCGCAGAAGTGGTTGGCGACGCCGATAGTACCGAAAAAGAAAAAGGGCGCTTGGGCGCGCTTTTTCTCTGGATACCAGAATCTCAGCGTTTGACGGCTTTCAACTGGCGTTTGAATGCCTTCAGGTTGGAGACAGCGAACAGTTGGCTGCGGCCAATCTCGCTGCTAGCGACCAGCTTCTTAGCCTGCACATAGCGTCGGAAGGTTGGCATTGACACTTCCAGGTACTCAGCGGCTTCGGCAGCCGTGAACTCATTGTCGGCAAGGTGGCCAAAGACTTCTTCGTGGCTCAGGTTACCACCGGAGAATGCTTGTTGCCCCACCAGCGTGAAGAACTTCACACGCTCCCGGGCAGGCATCTTGCCGAGGGTCTCCATCAGTTCTACTGCAGTCATGGTGCTCATCATTTCCTCTCTGCCTTCGAGTACAGCTTGAGCTGCGCGTAGAAATTCTCGTGCGAGCCCACTTGGTAAAAATCAATCATCAACAACTCGACATCGACTCCTTCGGCTCGTTGCTCTGGCGTTGGCGGCCGATAGGCGACTAAGTATTCTTGGCTCCGGAACCTAAACTTGTGGACCCAGATTCCGGCCAGGTCTCCTACCTTTGGCTCCCCGATATCCGGGTTGCTACAAACGACCTCTACTTCGTCCTCAATGGCCACTTGGGGAGTGGCTTATGCGCCCTCTTGACAAACTGACCGAAAGGCTTCCTATAGCTTGGCATCATGATCTGATATAGCATCATTTCTGATTCTATATCGCATCATTTTGCATTTCAATGTCCAGGTAGCCGATGACTGCCGTTGGCGGGCGACTCTGGGGAATATAGGACCATCAGATCCACCAGTTTCGGGTCCGCCGGCGTAGTCCCCCCCCCCCCCGACGCAGCCGTCGGCAACACTGTTGCGACACACGACGCTGGCAGATCGCTCACGCGCTGGTCTGGCATGGCGCGGCAAACCGCAGTGTTCAAGGCGGGGAGAGCATTCCAGAAATTCGAGTTGCGCCAGCTCCAACAGTCACATTACGATGATTCCGGCGGTGTGATTTCCCCGAAGTCGCCTGATAGCTATCAGGTAGCTACCAGATATCCTCCCGATGAGAGAGGCAGACTACTGCCCCATACAAGCCGGACTAACGATGCGCTCACGGGCGCGCGGATGGCGCCGGCAGGAGACAAAGGACATGCAGATGCAGGCAAGCGGCTTTGCGTGCCCGCCAGCCACGACCCCGGCGCCCCGCGCCGCGGACGGCGGCGGCCGGGTGATGTGGATCACGCCGGACCGGCTGTTCTATGCGGGCCTGCTCGGTTCGCCGTCGGTGCGGACCATGGGCGGGCTGCTGATCTACGTGGCGCTGCGGGCGCCGATCCGCATCAGCCTGGACGGTACGCGCTGGGACGCCACCGAACTCGCCGTGGTGCCGGCCTACATGCCGCATTCGGTCGCGTGCGACGACCGCATGATCTGCGACATCGGGCTGGAGGCCGAGAGCATCGACCCGGCGCGGCTGCCCGCCGTGATCCGCGGGCAGGCCGGGCCGGTGGAGGACGCCGCCTTCGCCCGGCACGTGCGCCAGGCCCACGCCTGGCTCAGCCGGCACGGCAAGGCGCTCGACCTGCAGGCCGGCAGCTTCGACCAGATCTTCTTCGGGCAGGCGCTGGCGCGGCGCGCGCTGGACCCCCGCATCGGGGCAGTGGTGGAGCGCATCCGCGGCGCGCCGTCGGACACGGCCACGGCGCAGTCCTGCGCGGCGTCGGCGCATCTGTCGTTCTCGCGCTTCCTGCATCTGTTCAAGGAAGAGGTGGGCGCGCCGTTCCGCAGCTTCCGCACCTGGAAGCGCGCGCGCAGCCTGCTGCATTACGTCACACAGGATTCCAACCTGGCGCACGTGGCGCTGGATACCGGCTACCCGGATTCCACCCACTTCAGCCATTCGATCCGGCAGGTCTATGGGCTCAAGCCGAGCGACATCTTCGCCGGCTCGCGCAAGCTGGCCCTGCTCGGCGAGCAGCGGGTAGAGGCTAGTCGGTAACCCTTCCTTTCGTTCAACGTCCGGGATACTGGCCTGCGGCAATGTCTTCTAACGGCGCCGCGCCCGTCGGCTCCCAGCCCAGTAGCGAACGCGTGCGCGCACTAGAAGCCGCGCATCGGCACCGAAGATCGCGCCCAGCCAATCAAAATGGGCCTGCGCGCGATCGGCAGGAACGGATTCCACCGGCACGCCCAGAAACCGGCTCAGCGCGATCGCGATGTCGCTCGGGGCGACGCTAACAGCCGTGATGGACGCCGTCGGCGTCCGCGCTGTCTTTCCTCGGCCTGAAGGACGAAGCTTGCCGCGCCCAGGGGTCAAAGTCACACGGCTACGCCGCTTTGACGGCTCGGACGTCGCACCCAGAGGGCACCAGGCCGGCCAAGCCCACAAATGCCGATGCCGGCCGTCCACACGCGGCCGCATTATCGGCCGCAAAGCGCTCCCAGTGCTGATGTGCGTGCCGTGCGATCGCGGCTCCATGTGGGCTGTTATAGAGCTACTCGCCACTGCTCAGGCAGTGACGCCGCGCTGCGCATACCCCATTCGGAATGAAAATGACATCGCAGCCGTGGCGTCAGCAGCCTATGCGATATCCTTGTGCTGCGTGGTCGAGTTCGTGATATTCGCGGTACAAGCCACGGCTGCCGCTGCAGCGGCCGCGAGGACCCCGTTCACTCAACTTTCGCGGCCCCTGAATGGAAGACAGCATACCCCTGATCACCACGCTCGCCGCTGGCTTCAGCATCGCCTTGATGCTTGGTTTCCTTGCCGAGCGAGTCAAGGTACCGGCGCTGGTCGGCTATCTGGTCGCCGGAATCATCATCGGCCCCAGCACGCCCGGTTTCGTGGCCGATGTGCGTCTGGCCTCCCAGCTCTCCGAGATAGGTGTCATGCTGCTGATGTTCGGTGTCGGCCTGCACTTCTCCGTCAATGACCTCTTGGCAGTTAAACGCATCGCTGTACCAGGTGCCCTGCTGCAGATGGCATTGGCTACGGTGCTGGGCCTGCTGGTCGCGTGGTGGTGGGGGTGGGGTTGGGGCAGCAGTTTGATTTTCGGCCTGGCTCTATCATGCGCCAGTACCGTGGTGCTACTCAAGGCCCTAGAAACACGTGGCGCACTCGAGAGCATGAACGGCCGCATCGCGGTCGGATGGCTGGTGGTCGAAGACTTGGCCACCGTGCTGGTGTTGGTCTTGCTGCCGCCGCTGACCAACTTCCTGGGCGGCACCGTGGCGGTACCGCCAGCCGAATCGAGACCCTTGTGGACGACCATTGGGCAGACGTTGTTGCAGGTGTCCGCCTTCATTGCGCTGATGCTCATCGTTGGCCGCCGCGTGCTGCCCTGGCTCTTGTGGCAAATCTCGAGTACGGGCTCACGCGAGTTGTTCACCCTATCGATAATCACTGGCGCCATTGGCATTGCCTACGGTGCAGCCGAGCTCTTCAGCGTCTCCTTTGCTCTGGGAGCATTCTTCGCCGGAATGGTCATGCGGGAATCTGAGTTCAGCCATCGAGCCGCTCAAGAATCCCTACCACTACGCGATGCCTTTTCCGTTCTCTTTTTTGTGTCGGTGGGCATGCTGTTCGAACCAGCTATCCTGATGGAAAAGCCGGTGCACGTGTTCGGCGTGGTGGCCATCATTATCCTCGGTAAATCCATTGCGGCATTGGCCCTCGTCCTGGCCTTCCGCTACCCGCTCAACACCGCGCTGACTGTCTCTGCCAGCCTAGCGCAAATCGGCGAATTCTCGTTCATCCTGGCCGGCCTGGGACGTTCCCTTGGCCTGCTGCCCGCCGAAGGCATGAGCCTGGTGCTGGCCGGCGCGCTCATTTCTATTGCCCTGAATCCTATGCTTTTCGCAGCCATCGAGCCGCTGCGCCGATGGGTACTCCGACGCTCGAAACTGGCTCGCCGTCTGGAGCAACGAGGCGACCCCTACGCCGAACTGCCTACGACCACAGAGCGCAAGTATCTGGAGGGCCAAGTCGTGCTGGTGGGCTACGGTCGGGTGGGCAAGCGGATCGCTAGTTCACTAGACGCCCGCGGCATCCCCTATGTAGTGGCGGAACAGAACCGGGAACTGGTTGAGGACTTACGCAAGAAGGGCATGGTGGCAGTGTGGGGCAATGCTGCGGATCCTTCGGTATTGATTCAGGCCCACATTGCCGACGCGGCCATGCTCGTGGTGGCAATGCCCGATTCGCTCAATGTCCGCCAGATGGCCGACACGGCGCGCACCCTTAACCCGGGAATCGAGATCGTGATGCGCACGCACAATGAAGACGAGTCACTGATGTTGCGCAAGGAGGGAATCGGAACGGTCTTCTTCGGCGAGGAGGAACTGGCAAAAAGCATGGTCCACCATGTTCTCCAACGGTTCGCGCCGCAGTCGAATCATTCGGCCACTGGTCACGCTTGAGTACCGATCCCTCGGCGCGATTCCGTATGGCCAACGGTAGCGCGATTCACCAGATCTTCTGCTACCAGGCACTTTCGCTTACTCCTTGCCGGTTAGTAGGTTGGTACTGTATATTTATACAGTACTAGCCGCATCCCGGAAAAGTTGACTCCTGAAGTCAAGCCCGTGCGGTGCCCGTGCTTCCTCTCCCTTCACCTCGAAAGGTAATCATGTTCGTGGACCGCACCGAAATCATCAACGCCGCCAAGGCACTGCGCGCCAGCCAGGAAGAATCCCGATACAGCAAGCTCGTCGCGCTCGCGAATAAGCAACTCAAGGCAATGCAAACGGCAATCCAGAGGGGCAAGGAAGAATTCGAGACCAGACTGGTACTCGAAATCAGCGAAGACAATCCGAAGGTGGCGCTGGAACCGCGAGCGCATCGGCTAGCCGACGACCTCAGATCGCAGGGCTACACCGCAACGGTGACCACGTTTGCCGAGGTCAGCACCGACCGCAAGAACTGGACACCAAATATCACGGTCGTCATCGGTCTGGGCGATATGGTTTCCGAAGCCGACGCTACGATAGCGGAAAGCATGGTGACCGACGAGACGGAAGTCGCGCTGGCTGGTGAAGCTGCCAATGAAATGGCCTGACAGCAGGCGGCCGATTCGAGATAGGATCCGGCATCACGGGGTTCGCGTACGGTCGCGAGCGTGATGACCCTTGGCGCGGCAGGCCTCGTCCTTCAGGGCGAGGAAGGATAGCGCAGACGCCGAAGGCGTCCGTTACGGCCGTTAATGTGGCGTCGGCTGTGTTCCATGTACTAGCGGACGATCTCAATGGGAGCAACGCCACAGCTTCCAGCAAAGTGGACGGCGACCATAGCGCACTGCTCCACAGCTTGCGCCGAATGCTGGGGTGCCGAATGTCATTGTCGTCGCTCATAGACCAAACCAGACAAACGACTACGTAGAGCATCACGTGGCGCAGTAGGAACTCCCCCCCCCTTTCCGGCCTCGGCCGGCGAGCATCAGCGAGAGGGGGAGGTGGATGTCAACGGTCTTGGTCGCCCAGTGCCCGATGCCCGATGCCCAAGGCGACAGGAGGGCGAACCGGTAAGGTACGGTATATTTGGGCTATCAGAGGCACAAAATTGAGAGCGCCATGAGCACCGTAGCCGACTTTCTGTCGGAAAAGCCAATTGACACGCGGATCGAGATCGGGGCGTACGAGTATTTGTGGCAGCAGCCCAGTTCCACCATGAAACGCCTGGCAGATCTGTTCGGGGAACACCCGGGCAGCCTGCCGTCCGACTTGGTGGAGGTCGAGGTCGCCGAGCGTACCGCGAATCAGGTGGTGGAACATCTGGCCAGCCGCGGCATCAAGCGCTTCGGGGTACGGATCAACGGTGCGCACGACTATCCCTCCCGTCTTCGCGAAGCCATCGAGCCAGTCGAACTTCTGTATTTCCTTGGCTCGTGGGAGCTCGCAGAAGCGCCGCGCCGCATCGCGGTAGTAGGGACCCGCAAGGTCAGTGATGAGGGCGCACGTCGCACGCGGAAACTCGTGCGTGGTCTCGTCGAACACGATTTCACCATCGTGTCGGGGCTTGCGCAGGGCGTCGATACTATCGCGCACGAGACCGCCATCGAATGTGGCGGGCGCACGATCGCTGTCATCGGCACGCCAATCTCCGAGGTTTACCCGAAGGAGAACGAGTGTCTCCAGCACCGTATCGCATCCGAGTACTTGCTCATCAGCCAAGTGCCGGTGCTGCGATACAGTGCACAGACGCCGAAGTGGAACCGACTGTTCTTCCCTGAGCGCAATAAGACCATGTCCGCGCTCAGCGAGGCGACGGTCATCATCGAAGCCAGCGAGACGTCCGGTACTTTGATTCAGGCGCAGGCCGCCCTGAAGCAAGGGCGGAAGTTGTTCATCTTGGAGAGCAACTTCCACAACCAGGCCATTACGTGGCCAGCGAAGTATGAAAAGCTCGGTGCGATCCGCGTCCGTGAACTCGACGATATTCTCCGAGTCATGGCGTAGCCATGCCGATGCCCAGGCGCCTAACCTTGGTCGGAGAGCTTGAGCGGCCGGACCACGAGCACCTCCCTGCTGAGGACAAATGTTATTTCTGGGGCGAGTACACCCCACATAAGCACACCAGCGGCAAATTATGGGATTTCTCGCCGACGAACCAGCTCATCAGCAACCTGAAGAAGGGGATGAGCCGACGCGGCAAACCGGATTGGCGCTACAAGCAGGAAGCGATCAAGCAGGTCGCACAGGCCTTCGCCGTCCATTGGAAGTGGAAAGAACTGCTGGAGAAGTATTCTGTCGCGCTGATCCCGATCCCATCGTCCAAGGCGAAAACGGACGCGGACTACGACCCGAGGATGCTGCTGGTCTTGGAGGAGTTGTCGCGCCGCCTTGGCGCCGAGTTGGACATCCGCGATTGCCTTTCCTTCAGCGGCGCCTACGCTGCTAGCCACAAGAGCGAGGAGAAACGAGATCCGGACCGGCTTTACGAGGACCTCACCTTCGATGCGGTGGCTGGAAAAGTGGACGCACAACCGGACGTGATCCTCATCTTCGATGACATGCTCACCACTGGCGCGCACTACGCCGCCGTCACACGGCACCTGCGCGAGCATTTCCCGGACGCGAGGCTCGTAGGCGTCTTCGTCTCCCGCCGACTTCTGCCGGATCCCTTCGCAGATGCTGCAGACGACTTCGACGTGCTCGACGATTGATGCGAGGGCGATACAGTGACGAAAGTCTTCCTCAACTATGAGCGCCCGACGCCGGCGGGCCGATGCGGACCCGACACGCGCCCGACTTGGCGATCGCCGGCACTGCAACACCACGCAAGGCTGACGCGGTGCTCACGCGCGGGCAGGCCCACCAGTTGGCGGCATACGCAACCCGGGAGAGCCCCGCGCGAACCAGCCAGCGACCGCATGCGGGCTCACAATGAGGCAGGAGCCGAGGCGACGCCGACACCGGCCGGCTGACCGCCCAGGGCCAACATCACCAGCTGCCAACAGCATGCTGCCGGGCCAACCTCGATGCAGGGAGTACGCTGTCGCGCGCTGGCGTAGGCGGGGCTGGCCACGCTGGCAGGAATCTTCGACGCCGCCGACTACCTGCACGCTGGAGCCGACGCTGCCCCGCGCGCATGGCAGGCTGCCACACACTGGGTCGGCATGCGACCTCGAGACGGGGACGAGCTCCGGGCACGAAGGGCCGCTGACGGCCGATAGTGTTGAAAAACTCGCTGGCAGCCGTTCTCTGCTCGTCTCCGGAGGTACCTTACCCCTCAACCGTCGGTCGATCGTGGAATACAAGCCGATCTGAGAGGTCGACTTCTGGCGATTACGGTGCGCGCGCCATGGGTATCGAGTTTTTCAACACTATCGACCCATTGCTGTCACACGCACCGTCACTCGGATTGGCCTCTGCGCAACCGGTTGCGGTCAGTCGATACCAGCCATCCTACTTCATGGTGTACCGCTCATTTCCCTCATCGAGGCGCGAACAACATCGATGCATCGGCGACCGACAGCAAACACTCCCAGCTAGCAGCTCACGGAAGGTATACGCGGCGGGGTTGATCTGCGGTTGATCCGCCCCACATCGTGGGGCTATGCAAGCGAAGCCCACCGCTGCGGTTTGGTGCGCCGCTGGCTCAACCAAGGAGACAAGGCCGATGGCCCAACAATATACGATTCGAGACGCGGCTCGCAATTTGGCCGCAGCTGACTTGTTCCGGAAAATTTCTACTGAAGAGAAGGCTGCCAAGTTCGCCGAAGAACTGCAAAACATGCCCGATGCTATGCTGCAGACCATGGCGCGGATGAGCGGCATTCCGGCTCATCAGACTGCCCTGCACCTGGCCATGATGCGCGGGCAAGAGAACGAGTTTTCGCGTGGGCTTAATGCGCTCGATGGGTGGTTCCAGACTGGCGACCTCATTTTGATGACAGGGAACCTAGCCCTCGCGCAGGCTCAGAAGGCCCTTTATAAGGACGCGAGGTCTAGCCACGTCGCAATCGTGCATGCTGACTTTATCTGCATCGACGCGATCCCGAAGGTCGGCGCATCGAATCGAGTCATTCCTGACGTCCTTGCCGATGTTGAGCCCGGGTGGCGCGTGATCCGACATACGTCGGTTGGGCCGGAGAACACCGATCACATCATGCGCGCGTGTTCGTTCTACCTGGCGCAACCTTACAAGATCCTCCCATCCAAGAAATCGGCCAAGAAGTTCGCATACTGCTCGGAGTTGGCCAGGAAGGTGTATCGGGACATCGGCGTCGCCGGAACGGGCATCCCTGACGATCGAATCATCGCGCCGGCGCACTTCGACCGACTTGCAGACCATCACCCGAATTGGGTGGACGTGACCGACTCTCTGCGCCCCGCAGTCGAGTTCTGCCAGAAGTACCCGGAGATCCTCCGTGCGACCGCCAAGATGTTCATTGACGGGCTGAAGCTGAATCGCAGGCGCTTTGAGGAACGGACCGAATTGCTTGCCAAAATTCGGGACTTGACCAAGGCCGGCAAGATCAGCAAAGAGGATGCTCAAGATGCCGTGGCACAAATTAGGGAGATCGAGCACAACATGAATCACACCTTCTGGGATGTCCCGCGCAAGGCCGGTGGGTTCAACGGCCCCGGCGAGGATAAAACCGCTTGAGCGCGGGCGCTGGCCACGTTGACCAGCATGCCGGCTGGTGTTTATCAAGTTGCGGGCCATGCCAAAAGCGGTCGGCCGCTATGCAGCGTGATACGCCGGCCGCGTCGACCAATAGGTGTCGCTAGCTTGCCGCCGACTGCGCCGCCACACTGGAGCGTCCGGTGTCCAACGGCAAGACGTCAGGAGACATAGATGACCGCGAATGGCTGCCCTCTGCGATGGTGGACTTTCGACTCTCAGGCTGCAAGCGGCCGAGTACAGCCTGAACCAGCCATATAGAGGTTAGGTCCGGAAGTCCGGCTGTAGCCGGTGGCGGCCATTGTGGCAGCGTGTCCTGGTACCCTCCCCGCTCACGCTGCTCAGAATTCCCTGGCAGGTCCAGGCCCCCGGCGGCGGCCGGGCTGCCGGGTTTTACCGAGCCGTCAGTTGCCGGCATGCCCGCGCGGGCCAGGCACGCTCCCGACCAAGCCGCCGCACTCGCTGTAGCGCCACGCACGGACAGGCCCACCGGCCGGCGGGGGCCAGCGGCGCGACCGACTGCCGGCACCAATACCACCCGAAGAACGCAAGACGCCAGCGCCGGCACCGACATGCCGGCTCACCATGCAGCCCGAGCCGAGCCGACGCCGGCACCGGTCGGCTGGCCGCCCAGGGCCCACACTACCAACCGCCAGCAGCATGCCGCCTAGTCAAACTCGATGCGAGGAGTACGCTAACGCGCGCTGGCGCCGGCAGCGCCGGCCAGACTGGCAGGAATCTTCGATGCCGCCGAATACCTGCACGCTGGAGCAGGCCCTGCCCCGCGCGCGTGGCAGGCTGCCACACACTGGGTCTGCGCGCGACCTCGAGACGGGGACGAACGCCGGGCGCGGGGGCAGTTGACGACCCAAAGCGAACGATGGAGCAATCCTAAAGGGGTCATTTCGTCTCGCGTCGTAGTCAACGTGGGGTTCCACACACAACAGAAAGCTTCTACTTCCAAATATAAGTAGACTTCAAGACCGACGTTGGCCTCTTTTCGGTATCAAGAGGACGAAAAGCGCAGCGCCAAAAACGCGCGGCCGGGAGATGCGAATGAGTGGAATCGAGACATTATCAGAGCTTCGCCGTCGTAAAAGCGCGTTGGGGAGGAGACTGGGCCCATTTGAGTTTTTTTACGACTCAGAATTGCCAGCCCTTTCTCAACTAAAGAGTACCTTCGCTACCCTCCGTCCTTCAGCGCCCGTGATCACTAGCGCCGCTGGCCAAATGACAATCGCAGTGGAGTCTGCGGAGGCGGCGTTCATTTTCCTGAAGGGACTCCAGACCCAATGTTGCCATAGTCCAGGGACTGAACCGGGTTTTGGTGGATTAGCCGGACCCTTGCTGTTTAGAGGTATGCGTGACGAATCATGGGATATTGAGACATCAATCGCTAGGGTATCTCCGAATGAGCGGGCGGCCGCCTCTCACCTCACTGACGCATTTTCACGGTTGACCGCCACTGTCGGCCATGGCATGGCCGGGCTACGGCTCCCCCCATCGAGCTATGTGTCAGTTGCTCAGCACTACGGCTTCAAGACCAGTTTGCTCGACTTCACCCCGGATCCCGAGGTTGCCGTGTTCTTCGCATGCCAAGAGGGATCGATGACTCAAGGCGTGGTGTACTTTCAAAACATAAACCGGCTTCTCGACCAGGGACTGCGTATTCTGCTGGCCCCGCCGCTCTTTAAACGCATTGAAATACAGCGTGGAGTTTTTGTGGATACCCCGGGGGTGCTTTCAAAATCCCTCTTCAATCGGATCGTGTTCCCATCGAATATTCCGTTGACAGTGTTTCGTAACGGAGAAGCAGTTGACTTGCTGTCCATGCCTGACTGGATAGCAGATGCCTCCGCCTTCGTTGAAACATGGGCGCCGGGGAAAGTGCTCGATAGCTTCTCCGGCGACGAGTGGGAGTGGGACTTCTATGCAAAAGGACCCACGTATGATCCAGTTATGGAACTAGCTCGTTGGCTAGATTTTTACGAAGATGCCCGGTACTGGCTCGCTGGCCTCGTGTGTGGCAGCGAAGAGGCCTTTCTTCCCCGTTTGGTTAATGCCATAGCGCACGACAACCCCGAGCTTGCATCGCTGCATGATGAACTTCAGCGCCTGTTCGGTAAGCCAACTTGAGGGGAAGGCATCCGATCGGTCGGATTCTCGTGACCCGTATCGGTCGTACGAGGCATGAGCGCATTTGCGCCATGCAACTCCACTGAAAGCCGGTCGCGAACGTACCAGTTGCGGGCAGCACGCCGAGCCGACCGCGAGGCTGGAACCGCGCTGACGTGCGCAGCCGCCCGCGGGGCCGCTCTGGCTGACCAGCGTCTACAGTGCCGCCAGTTTCCAGCACGTCTGCGAATCCTAAACGCGCCCGAATTGGCTAGCATCTACCGCGCCGCCTGCTCCGGCCGACTAGGGCCAGCGGGGCGATCAACCGCCGACGCATGCACACCGGGGACTCAACGCCCGAACCCGCCAGCGGCCACGCCCTAGCTCACAATGAGGCTGGATGTTTGGCGAGCCGCGTTCCCATATTGCCATTGCCGCGGGCGGCTTTGCCGGGTTGATTGAAGGACTGCTGACGCAACCCACTGCAGCCGCTCGAGTCTCGATCGCCAATGTCAGTTGGTAGCGGGAGCAGAAGCTCGATGTCCGATAGCGCACGTCCGATTTGGAGCGAGGAGCGGCCGTCGAGGGTCCGACAGCCGCCATTGAGAGGGTGAGTTCGATTGTTGAATGTGACTGTTGAATGAGCGTTCGCTAACGGCCCGGGGCAGGCGTTAGCAACGGCGTCGACGAGCAAACTACGACTCGTCTTGCGCCTCGCGTCAGAGCCACGTAGAGGTGTTGTGCAGTCATGCGCTCGGGCTCAAGTATGACCACGACGTCAGCCTCCAGCCCTTTCAGAAGAAGCGTGCTTCCAACGGCTCGCCGGCCCAGCGGCCGAGCCAGTTGGCGGTTTCGCTCGCGGGTCTGAATCACCGCGCCAACGAACCCGACTTCGCCCCCGGCCGCCCTCAGCGCTGAGATACAGCAGTGCAGCACCTCGGGTCGGTAGACACGCGCATTGCGTTGGTCCGCGAGGGACTGAAGCAGATCAATTGAAGTCGTGTGGCTGGGAGCCGCCATGAACGCCACTGCTGCGGCCTCTGCAGGCGTCGCAGGGATGCGTGCTCGGCCGCCTCGTATCGTTTCGACTCGCGTGAGGAAGTTTGCGGCACCCACCCCGGTCATCAGTGAAGTCGCGAACTCGACAATTTTTCGCAACGCGTTGGGGTTCGTCAAATCGAACTGGCGGGCGAAGTTCACCAGGTCTTTCAGGTCGACCGCCTCGACGGAGGTGGCACCCGGCGTCTGCATGGTGAGTTGATGCCGACCATTGACATTGATGGAGTCGCCAATGACCAGAACGCGGCCGTCTCGGGTTGGCGCTTCCGTCCGGGCGGCCACCAGTCGTTGCTGCAATTCCGCGCCTTGGGTTAGTTGAACCCACTGGACTCCCTCCGGTGCCCCACGCAGGTCCACAGATTGACCAGCCTGCAATGATGCGCGGGCTTGAAGTAGCCAGGCACCCAGCGCGTCCATGCCTGCGAGTCGCCATCGCCAGGGGGTCTGCAGTGCGCCGATGGGCGGGAACATGGTCTGAGCCTCGCGCTCCCAGTGGACCAGTGGCTCGCGGAAGCCGAATATCGCTTGCATCGGGTCGCCAAGGACACAAGTGGGCAGTGTCTGCGCGATGGAACAGACGATGGCGTGCTGCGCGGCATTGCAGTCCTGATACTCGTCGACCAGCAAGCGCGAATATGTCGAGGTTATGGGGTCACTGATGTGACCGGCCTGCAGGAGCCCTTGCACGGCACCTCGGATAGCAGGGTAGTCGGCATTCGGGTTGGCCAGTTCGAGAACGCGCGCGTCGAGGCCCGCTCGGAGCGGAAACTTGGCCGATAGCCGCATCGCGAAGCCGTCGATGGTCGACACCCTGTAGGCTGAGCTTGGGACGCCGCCACGCTGGAGCCTGGCGCGTAGAGCGGTGACTCCAGCATTGGTGTGCGTCAGCACCAGGACTGGCTTGTTGTCGGCGTGCAGACTCAATGCATCCGCGATGAGCTGGGTCTTGCCGCATCCGGCTGGGGCGGTAACTGAGCCTAGGCGCGCCTGGAAGATGTCAATCTCAGGCGGCGGCACTCGTCCACCCCCAGAGCTGGTTCGTAACTTCGATGAAGCCCGGCTCTGCATTCGCTATGTGGGGACCGACGATGTCCTTGGCGATTTCCTGGAAACCGCTCAATGACTTGAACCAACCGTTCTTGTTATTGCGAGCGGCAAGTCCGAGCAATTCTCGGCTCGCAGGTGTGTAGCCGCCATTCAGCCGTTCGGCCTCTATGGCATCCAAGGTGACTTGTCCGTTTGACTTCGACTTGATGTGCTCGGCCATGAGCTCGCGGCCGACCATCTCGTCTGCCTTATTCAGCAGTGCGTGCACCGCGTCATCGCTTGAATGGCGGAATAACTCGTCCTCGAGTGCCAAGCCGGGCCGCCACGTGAGGTACTGGCCGCCAGCGGCAACGAATCTCTCAACTAGTCCGACGGTTGAAATAGGCTTGTCCGCGTCGACGAAGACGAGGACGCGATAGCCCAAGTTGAGGAACGCCTCTCCCCGTGTGAAGCATTGATCGGGGCTTCCCCCGCCTGCGTCCACGTATGAGCCTCCGTGGGCCAGGAATGACGTCGCGCCACAGTGGACCCACCACTGGTCCATCCCGCGAGCGAATCCGACCTCGCTGGCGCCTTCGCAGACGATGACGGACTTGGACAGGAAGGCCTCGGCCGCCTTGCGCAATGTGCCCTGGATGCCGTCGTCTGTACCGGCACATATGGCCGTGTGGATGCCCGAACGCTGGCGCACGACGAAAAGCTGGTTGCCAGCGAGTTCCCTGAGCGTCACCGGTGAATGGGTTGTCATAAAGACCTGCAGTGGCTGGCTCGCGTCCTTCGCCCCGAGTGAGTCGAGCAGTCGCATGAGCCGGTGCGGCTCAAGTCCGTACTCGACCTCGTCTACCAGGGCGACGGTGGCGGCGGCGGCGGCGGCCCTTTGCAACCCCGCGACAAGCAGCCGCCCCGAACCCGTTCCCAGCGACCGCAGAGGAATGCCGGTCTCGCTATGGAGCGCGATAGCACCGTCGCCGATCGACACTGAGTGAGCATCAAGTAGCGCCTGAGCGCTCGCACCGACGGCTACGCCCAGGCCGGTAGCTGTCTGGGTTACCACTTGCAGGGTCTGGGCGAGTTGAGGGCCGGCCTGCGCGCCGAAGGTGGCCCGGGCGGCGCGTGCCGCGCCGGCGAGTTCCGAGCCAAGGTTCGCGCGCTCTTCCGTGAGCCGGTTCAACACCGAGCCCCTAGCCCAAGAAAGGTTCGTGTTTGCGTAGGTGCCGATTCGGGCTGGTGCTAGGAGGCTGCGGTCCTTCCAGACCAGAGACCGTTCCAGTTGCTGGTGAGCGGCTCGGTCGGAATAGAGTGTCCAACTCGGCTCGAGGTCGCCCGTGACCTCGAGCTTCAGCGTCAGAACCGTTTCCAAACCTGCACGCGGCTCGTCTTCAAGTAGCCCAGCGCCGAGGTCAAATCCGCGAAGGAACTCTCCGTATGTGTCAATGTTCTTCAGCGCGTCGGGTAGTGCGCCGAGCGTGACCGCAATCACGATTGTCCCGGTGACGTCCAGGCCGAAGAAGTCCGTGTCGCCGAAAGGCGCGCTCCTCCGCGCTCCAAGGCACAGGTCGAGGGCATCGAGGATGGTCGACTTGCCGCTGTCACCCGGGCCAATAAGGCAGTTCACGCCGTTGGACGGTGTCCAATCAAGCGTCTGTATCGAGCGGAAATTGCGAATTTCAAGGCGACGAACGCGCGTCATGTTTACTCTTAGTTGATCTGGCTAATCCCAACGCGCCTGAAGCCGCCGAAGGGAAGCAAGGGTACTCGTCAGGCTTCCCTAACGTCAGCTCTCTCAGGCAAACCTGTCACCGAGAGTCTAGAGGCCGACTGAACGCGTGCAACCTATATCGGCCGCTCAGATCTTATCTTTTAATGACGGTTCATGGCCGGATGCAGCCCCGCGGCCCTAAGCCGGAAACGACAGGCCGACGATGGGTGCGGTGGAGATAAAACCCTCATCCGCTGGATTTTGAGGTGTTCGCTTGGACTTCCAGTACCGTAGTTCCGGGATCCCGGCTTCAATCTCGGCGCGCAATGTCTCCGTGAGCCGTCCGGCCATGTAGACAACCTGCTCGGCTCCCGACCAGCCATCACTGATTTCCTTCACCTGGTTGCCCTGGGCTGCAGCAAGTTGGATGGCACGATTGATTGCTTCAGACTTGGTTTGTACAGTCATAGCCTGTTCAATTGCCCCTTTGATTCTGTGTCTGGCCTGTGGCAACGAGCACACCTGAATGATTCCTGGTGGCCTGCGACGGAAGTCTGCTGTATTCGGCAGCCGGCAAACTAATCCGCAAGAGCGTGAGGAACCCACTCTCCGTCACGACGGGCGAGCACGCATCTCGACAGCGCGTACCGTTTCTCAGGAAGATCTCTGCTAGCCATCTCCTGCATGAATGGCAGCGCGCCATCCCATCCAGAAGCCGACACGAACAGCAAATCGCGCGCGGGAACCACAGCGAGAATTTCTCCGGGCATCTGTTCCTCGATCTGCTCCCATAATGATTCCAAGAGCAACAACGTCGCCTCAAAATTCCCACCTGCGGTGACCATGTAGCGAGGCGCCTCGCCATGAAACTCAATCTCGGGTAGTCGCATAGGCAAATTGCGAAGGGCAACTGCATACAACTCTTCCTCTGAAATCGAGGCGTCCGTGAGTTCTCGATAGGTAACGAAACGGAAGTGAGTTGGCAAGTCGATTGCGTACATGACGATCAAGTCCGCCGCAAACGGCCTCGTGACAGGCGAATCGTCGCGAGCGAGGACCAAGACATCATCAGAGGGATCGGCCGGTTCCATCACCTTTAGGATGGGGACTAGCAGGTTAAGGTCCAGGCAGCCTGCTGCTGAGGCTCGCTCCGAATCTTCCTTGCCGGTGCTCGTCGTCGCCGGCGTCTTTTGCCCTTTAGACTGCCCAAACATTCGTATTCTCGACGTTTTATTAAGTGCCCTCTGCGAAGGTGCATGGTAGCGCGCCTGCATCGAGTATGTATACAAAACAGATCGGAACCCCCAGTGACCCCTACTGGCCGGCCCCGGTCCTGGTAGGCAGGTCACCGGCGGACCGCTGTCGGCCCCCTACTTCCGCCAGCGCTAGCTAGGACGCCGCCGAGGAGCAACCGACCCTTAGCGGTCGGACGGCATGCTGGTGGTGTAACCAGCAAATGGACCAACGAATAGAAATCCCTCAGCGAGTTCTCGACAAACTTTGCTCTGGCTAGGGAATTGCGAGGCGAACTCCGGCCAGGCTTGATCGACAAAAGCATCCCATTGGTGTGGGTCGAGTTCATGGATCTTTCCGTCGCAGATTTCGACGACTTCGAAGCCACGGTCGACAAGTACAGTTACCGCATGTTGGGCGGCGACCTCGTGGCTGGTGCCTGAGGCAAAGACTGGTACGTAGGCGCCAATTAACTCCGAGGGCATTTCCCGGTTGTCACCGCGTTTGACATGGATGGAAAGCTGAAACAGGCGTGGATGTTGAGCCGGCTGTCGCTTCTTGAAAAATGTCAGCATGAAGTGGTCTAGACTGTTCGTTGCCATTCGAAGCCAAGAGCATATCGGAACGCTTGCATACGGCCGTAAGCGAGCGATTCCAAACTGGGCAATCTATGGCCGCTTCTGGCTGCGGCCATTGTGGCAGCGTGTCCTGGCATCCTCCCCGCTCGCGCTGCTCAGAATTCCCTGGCAGGTCCAGGTCACCGGCGGCGGCCGCGCTGCCGGGTTTTACCGAGCCGTCAGTTGCCAGCATGCCGGCGCGGGCCAGGCACGCGCCCAACGTCGACTCAACACGTACTACAACACCACCCACGGACAGGCCCACCAGTTGCCGTCACGCCGGTGCGAACCGTTCATTCGCGAGCCGGCTAGCGTCCGCACATCCCCGCCGGTCGACCGCGGCCTGCGGCGCAACCAACTGCCGGCACCGGCACCGCCCGGAGAGCGCAAGACGCCAGAGTCCACATGCTGGCTCACCAGGCAGCTCGAACCGAGGCGACGCCAGCGCCAACCGGCTCGCCGCCCAAGCCGGTACCACAGATGGCCAGTAGTACGCCGCTCCGACCTCAAGGCTGGGACCGCGCTGACGCGCAAACGCCAGCGCCGCCGGTCAGGCTAACCGGGATCTCCTGAGCTGCCAGTTGCCAGTACTCTGGCGCCGCCCGCCCGCCCACCCGCGTGCGTGAGCCTCCGGCCCCTGCGCAGCAACTCCGCGCTATGCAAAGGGCGCTGGTTGAAGGAAATTCGGCACCGTAGTAACATGGCCGTGAGATGTAACACGGACAAGTTATTCCTCACGGCCAAGTGACTACGACATGAATCCTCTATCGCACATCCCCGCTGAGCTTCGCGCTTGGGATGCCTTTCGTGACCTGTTTGAGGGTGCCGGTTGGCGACTGGTGGAGCCTAAATCGCCGGAGAATCCGGAGGACGTCTTCCTGACGAGTGATCGCGGTCACACCTATTGTGCGGTGCTCAAGTTGTTCAATGAGGGACGCGCAGACCGGCTCACTGCTGCGTTTGCACAGGGGCTACTGGAGGCCCGCTTGCACGCGAAGGAACAACGAGTGCGTCCCGCTGTGCTGATCTGGGTGAACAGTACAGCGCCAACACTTGTCGACCGTCTTGTGAGTTTTCACCAGCAGTACGGTGACGGCGAGCCATTCGCCCTGCTGTCGAGAGATGGGACCGAGTACGTTGACTTCCCGGGCCTACATCGATCCAAACAGCGCAACACCCAGTTGGCTTCCCACTGGGCCAGCCACAGCGCACCACCGCGATTGGTGCTTTCGGATCTCAGCCAGTGGATGCTCAAGCTCCTGCTGGCGGTCGACATTAAACGCGAGGGAATGATCGGTGTAGATGCGACTCGCTATCGCACGGCGACCGACCTTGCGAATGCCGCAGGCGTCTCCAAGATGACAGCCACACGGCTGGTGAACGCCTTGAAAGAAGAAGGTCTCATCGAGTCCAGGCCATTTCTAACGCTTGTGCGGCGACGTAAACTGGCGGAGAGATGGAAAGCGGCGTACCAGACTCCGTCGCTCGCGGTAACCATGAAATTCCTATCACCAGCTCCGGCTAGCGATCAGATCGTCAAGCTCTTAAAGAAGGAGCACGGCATTCTTGGAATGTTCGCCGCGGCGAGCGCCCTTGGTGTCGGCCATGTTCGCGGCATACCACCGACAGTCTGGGTTCCGAACTTGACTGTGGCAGAACAATGGCACCAGATGCGCCGTGCCCGGGAAGGCGAATCCCCTGATTTGATCCTTCAACAACCTAATTTTCCACAATCGCTGCAGCGCGGCAGTGTACTCCGTGACGGCATCCGGGTTACTGATATCTTCCAGACTTGGCTCGACGTTTCGGCTCACCCTGCACGCGGCGCTGAGCAGGCCGCTGAATTGGAACATGGGATTCTTGCAGACGTCATCGGAGAAAGCGCGTGAGCGACCTCATCGAATTCAGCAAACTCGCCATGACACTTGAGCCCTGGCGCTCGAAGATCGTCTTTGTTGGGGGGTGGGCCTACCGGCTATACCGATACGAGCCTCGCGCCATCAATCCCGAGTACGGTGCGATCTTCACCCAGGACGCTGATGTAGCGTATGGCAGAGAGGAAGCCCTCGAGGGTGATATCAAGAAAGCGCTCGAGGGCGCTGGGTTTAAAGAAGAGCCCAATTTCGCAGGTGGTTTCCGACCGCCGGCAATGCGCTATACGTTGGGGGAGCAGGCCAACGGATTCTACGCGGAATTTCTCACGCCGCTGACCGGCAGCGGCAAGCGGCGTAACAAACGAACGAAGGAGTTTGAGGTTGATGCAACTGAACTCAACGCCGGTGTCGTCGCACAAAAACTGCGCCATCTCGACGTGCTGTTGCATGAACCGTGGCTCGTAACAATCCCTGCGGAGGAATCGGGGGTTAGTGAGGCTGTAGCAAACCTGCGCGTTCCGAATCCGGTGAGCTTCATGGTCCAGAAGCTCCTCATCCGTGATGACCGAGTCTCGAAGAAACGGGCGCAGGACGTCTTGTACATCTACGATGCAATGTACCTCTTCAATACGGTGATCGAAAGCGACCTCGTCCCGACTTGGAAGCGTCTCGAAGCAACCTTGGACGAACCACAACGCAAGTCCATTCATGCAGGCGCCAAAGCGCTGTTCTCGGACGTGAACGACACCATCCGTGATGCGGTGGAGATTCCTGAAGACCGCAAGATCGACCCGAAAGAAATGCTCTACATCTGCCAAACCGGCTTCGAGGAGCTTTTCGGCAAAGCGAAGTAGGTAGCTCTCCGACCTGGTGCTTAAGAAGTTCCCGAGGATTGATATTTCCTCCGCCCCAAATAAGGGGATGCCTACGGGGGCGCGAGTACCTTCGGCCGGTTCCTGCTTCGCCGGGCGGCCTGACTGCACCATATCCCTCCGCAGGCAATATCGGCATATCCTGCCGCCCCCCTAAAGCGCGATTGCGGCACACACAGTCGACGACAGCTTCCGGTCGAAGCGGGCGCTAAACGTCGCAGGTATCCGTTCTGCCGCGCCCCCTTGTTCAACAACCGGTTCGCCGGCGCTGATGCGCTCGGTACCTCGCAGTATGGCTAACTGTGCATTACTCGGCCCGCATTGGATCAGTAGCCTGACCCGGTTGTGCGGGCGTATTGAGCCTGTTGAGCAAGTCGATGGCGTCGTCCTCGCTCAGTTCGGTGAACAGCGGAGGCAGATACCTCACTTGCATCTGCAGTTGGCTCCCGCCAGTGACTTCAGGCAGGACAATCCGAACATTATCGAGCACCTGTTCTAGACCACCGTCTAGAGTGAGAAAGCGAACCCTGAGTTGAATTGGCAATTCTCTTGCCACAGCTTTTACAAGCGCGATTCTCGGAATGAGGTGGACGTCGCTCAGCACGTTATACGTTGCGTCTGGCTTTGCAGGCTTCAGCATCTTGCGTGCATCAAGGTTGCCGTACAAGCAGGCGACGAACAGAACCACGATGCCGTCAGTCCTTTTCAGCCCGCCCGATATTGCAAGTTCAGCGAACTTATCTTCGACGGCCCTGCGCGCAGCTGGTGCGACCGGTTCAATGATTAAAGGTGCCGCCTTCGTCCGGAACGCTGCGCGCGCGTCCCAGTCGGCTTCCCGAAGTCCCGCAAAGAGCTGAGCGAACATATCCTTTGCAGACTTAAGGTACTCGGAGTCTGTACGCGCAGACCTGAAAAAACGGGAGACCGCTTCCGTTTCCTTCTCAAGCTGCATTGTTTTCTCGGTCACGTTGTCTTCGCGTCCATGTTCGCCCTCCATCAACGATGGCAATGGACTGATGGCGTATTGAGGCATGTCGATTCCCCGAAGAAAATCGAGCATCCGTTGCTCCTTATTCCCTTTCTGTTCCTTTCCGGCGATCGCGACTTTGATGACGGACAATACATTGCGATCCAGAAGAAAAAGCGTGTCGATCTGTAAATTGGTGGAGTTCATATTTTTTCATTTATATTGGATGGACGGCTCTTTGACTGGTTACCTAACCCTACTATATCCTTCAATGAAGTGAGCGCGGGAAAATATGAAAGCCGTGGCCGTTGATACGTGCAATACGTGCGTGCCTGGCCTCCCTTCGCCCACGTGGAACGAACTCAGACACTGGAGCCAGACTGGCATTACCTTAAACGAACTCTGTGCCGAGAGACGCATGGGCATGAATCTTCATGCATGGCGAACTGTCCAATCCAGAAAAATAACTGCACCGACGTTTGCGAGCTCGCTGCTTTTGGTGGACACGCTTACGCGAAAATGAGTGGAGCAGTCGTATGGGGGCGCGATCCCAACGTCCTAGATCATCACCGCTATTTCCCCATGGCTGTCGGCCAAGCATTCGCTGAGGCGATCGACCGCAAATCAGAATTTCCACTTCTGGCGACCGACACAGCAAGCCTTCATAGCTTTCCGATGCTCCTCGCCTAGCAGGCTGCGGAAGTACTCCCCGCACACATGCAGAATTTTTCGCTGGTGCGGGCAGGTGTGCCTGGATTTCATAATCCGGAAGATGCAAGCCCTCGCATTGAGTTTTCTTGCGGCGGGAGGCCCGTTTCCAGCGTCAGTCCCTCGATCACCGCAACTGCGGGCGGATCTGTCCCAACGAGCGCATCCGCACCAGGTTGTACGCGGCGATGCTCAGCACGAACATCTGCTCCACCCGCTCACCTTCCACTGCCAAGAAAACTCGCGCGCGGCTACCCCTCTCCCTGGTGGCTCAAGATCAGCCAATTTCTGCCGATGTGGATTGGTTGGGGTCTTTGCGCGCTCAACTATTTGTCGGGGCGTCGCGCGGACTTGACTTCCCGGCCAAGTCGGTAAGCTAAGTACAAGCGCTACAGAAATGCGCCAAAGCCCTGAAACTCAATAGGAAAAGAAAAATGCAAAAGAGCACCAAGTTCGCGTTCTCCGCAGTTGCCGCAGCCGCGGTCCTCGCACTGGCCGCATGCGGCGGCGGCGGTGGCGATGCGCCGGCCGCCTCGGCCCCGGCCACGACGACGCCTCCGCCCGCGCCGGCGATCACCGTCCAGGGCACCGCCCCGGCTGTCACCGCTGATCCGCTGGCCGTGGTTTTCGTGCCGTCGACCGAGACTTCGACGCGTTCGACGCAACAATCGATCGCCGCGAATTCCTTTGTGGCTTCATTCCAAAAGACCACGAGCGAAGGCGCATACACCACCATCGGCCCGGACGCCAACAGCCTGATCTCGCTGTCCTCCGGCAAGGTTGTCGATGTTTCCGGTAACGGTGAATATGCGATCGGTCGATGGACCGATGGTTCGAGCAACATTCTGGGCAGCTTGAACAGCAACCAGGGAGCGCACTATGTGGTCGGCAAGCCCCTAGCACTCAATGCGGACTTCAGCGGCGCACCGACGGTCAAGGCGAATTGCACGGCTATCGCCGCCACCTCACCAACGGCGACCAGCGGTAATTTTGCCCCGGGCAAATTGAACTCCGCCACCGGTGTGATCGGCATCACCTTCCCCGGAATCGAGACTCTGACGCTCGATATCGCAATCGGGTCGGATGCCCATGCAACGGCCACGATCACGGGCACCCTCTTATACGGCGTCGGCTCGGCATCGGGAGTTCTTTTTCACCTCCAAGCACTCGGCAGCGACCCGAAGAATCCCCTCGTTGCCCTCGGCTACTCGATGCCGACACCTACGAGCGGGGACGTCTCGGGCGTCGTTGTCCTGAAGTGCACCAGCCCGACTGGCCCTGTCTGAGTTACGGGGGGGGGAACCGGCGTTGCCGATTCCCCCAAAACAAGCGGCTCCCGCCTAGCCACCGTTTCCGCCGGGATTCGACAAATACCCGGTCGACGTCGGGATGAATTCGGTGCCGGGAGCGCATGCCCACCCGCCAACGGGACTTTGTTGTCCGGGGGCTCCCGCCTTCGTGACGCAGATCCCAACATAGCAATAGTTGCTGCAAACAGTCGCTCCGCCAACGACGACGCCATCAGCTACGCTCGATGTTCCGCTACCAAGTCGCCATACACTGCTTTGGCATGACAAGACGCGCCCAGCAGGGTCAGAACGGATTGACCCCTGAGGGTCTCCGCACCACTGCCCTTCAGTGACCGTCTGCCCGCCACCGGTAGACGGCACAATTGAGCCCGCCGCATACAGATACCCATTCGCCGCCACTGAACCAGTTGCCGAAATATTTCCGTAGCTTGTGACTTGATTCGTAGTCACCGCATTCGCGGACATCAGCCCGCCTACTGAGGCGTCACCATAGGACTGAATGCGGTTGCCATAGAGGCCATTCGCGCTGGCATTACCCGCAATCGACGCATCGCCAGCGGAACGCAGCGTGCCGCCGCTGACCTGGCCGGCCGCGGCCACATTGCCGTTTGCGGAGACGGAGCCATTGGACTGGAAGTTGCCCACCCTGTTCATGGCCTGGTTGTTGGCATCCATCGGACCGGTGAGGTTCAGCGAACCATCGCGTTTGTAGAACTGGTTCATGCTCTGCGCCAGCAGCGAGCTATTTCCCACGCGCATCATGAGCACGCCGGCCGGCGAGCCGGGTAGCGGATTGGGCGCGGTCCAGCTCGCCGCCATCCCCGTGACCACCGTCGGCGACTCGGCGTAGGACGTGCCCCCGTCGACGCCTGCTGTTTCGACCGCCAGCGTCATATGGTCCGTCCGGATATTGCCGGCCGTGTCCCGATATGCCGTGGTCGAGTACAGCCGCCCGGGAATCGTGCAGCCCGTGATATCGCCCGCGCAGTTCGTCGGCGTCAGGTCGATTGCGAACGTGAGGCCGAGTGGGCTTTTTTCGCTGTAGCCAATCGGGAGCAGCTTCAGGTTGATGAAGTCCTGAATCGTCGGATGCAGCGGATTGGCCACGACCGCGGACACGCTCCCCACCGTCATGGTTGTCGAGCCGGCCGGGCTCGCAGCGAGCGCCGTGAAGTTGTCGAACGTGTACGTGTTCGCCGCACTGGCCACGTTGGCCATATATTGGCCCGTCCCGATTGACAGGGCTTCGTCGATCGCCTTGTTCGAGGTCGAGATCGTCGTGGCCAAGGCGATGGACGACACGATTAGCGTGAAAGACATGTCCGTGAGCAGCACGGTCAGCTCCTATGGAAATGCCCGATCGAATGACCGGGCAGGTGTGGCAGCAAGCTATTTTCGGACACAAATGCATAGCGCCTGCGTCCGAAAGCTCGCGAGAACAGGCCCTCTTTCGATGTGATTACGACGTGAACAGGTTGATCGTGTTGCTGCCGCCCGAGCACGAAACCTTGCTGGGGTCGATCGTGGCGCCGACCGCCTTGATCACCGTGTTGTTCACGATGATCTTGCCTGCGCTGGCTTGGTACGAACCAACGATCGATACGCACGCAGCATCGGGCTGGTTCGGAATCGTCCATTGCAGCGAGTCGTTAGCACTGAGCAACTGCGACGGCGCGACGGTAAGCGTGCCACCGCCGGGCTGGAGAATCACGCTGCCGCTGGCCTCGGTCATCGTGGTCAGGTCGCGGAAGATGCCGTTGCCGATGAGGCCTGCCATCGTCACCTTGTCGTACTGGCCACGGTACGATGTCTTCACCTTCCCGATCACGCTGTTGAGCTCGGTGGTCAGTTGCTGCACCTGCGAATCGGTCTGGTTCCGCGAGAAATAGACGAGACCGGCGAGCAGCGCCAGGCCCGCGAGCAGGAGGTAAAAGCCGTAGTCATCGAGCACGCCGCCCCACTGCCGGCGTGTCCGCTTGTTGCGCTGCCCTTCCTTCATCCCCGAGACATTGAGCGGGGCCGTGGTTGCGTGATCCGGCGTGTTGCGGTTGAACGTGTCGACTGCCAGCGTGCCGGCTTGTTTGGTGCGTGCCATGTTCGGTTCTCCAGGTTAGGGGTGAATGGCGGGGGTAGAAGGGGCGCCCATGTATCCAGACATCTTCTGGATACGGGCATTGGTCTTGACTTCGTCAATCATGAAAGCGGGCATATAAGCCAGCGCGACCATCAGCCCAACGAGCAGAATGCTGGCGCGTCGGTTGAATCGCCCGGCCTTCACCTGCATCTCGCGCGGCGTGCTCTTGAGCATTTCCTTCGAGACCGACTCCAGCATCTTCGACAGGTTGCTCTCGTACTCGGCAACGTCCTGAATTCGGAAGCTGGTCGCTTTATCGAACAGGCCCGTGTCGAAAACCTTGCCGCCGTCGTTCGGCGAGTATTCGAGGTTGAGCAGCATCCGGTCGATGTGGTAAGCGAGGTACGGATACGCAGTCGAGCGAATCAGCTCCAGGGCCTGCGTGAGGTTGCGCGCGTCCGTGCCAAACTTCCGGGTCGACGAGGCCATCCCCGCAAGGAACTGCGCCCCGTGGAAGCGTCGGAAGAAGTCGAACACGATGACCCTTCGGTCCAACCACGCGCGGTATCGGCCCGTGTAGCGCGTCAGTGCACGCACGATCCAATACACGATGCCTACCTCGGTCAGCAACACCGCCCAGCCCCAGTGCCGGATGAACGCCGACCCATAGTGGTACGCCGACGCCAACGGCCCGTAGTTTTCAACCCGCAGGTTCACGGCGAACGCCTTGTCCAGCTCGGGTGCTACCAGGAACGCGATCAGCGCAAGGTACGCGTGCAGAATCACCAGCGTCATACCCACACTGAAGAGCGTCGACGCGATGCCGGTCTTTGCATCCTCAAGCGCGATCAGGTTTTCCGAGAGGGCATATAGCCCCTCCCGGATGTCCCCGCCCTGCTCGGCAACCGCGAGAATCGGGATGTCCTCGTCCGGCACCGTGCCGCGGAAGATCTCCGACAGGCGGACTTGTTGGGCTTCCCCGTGCAGGCCTTCCCAGCGGGCGAGCCAGTGCGCAGCCAGGCGCCCGAGCGGCTCGCCGGCGCGGCGTGTCGCGTCCTTCGCGAAATGGTTGGAAATCGGCTCCCCGGGTGTCGCATCGATGCGCTTGGCCAGGTCGAAGTAGTATTGCGCGCGTTCCGAGCGGAACCGCAGCTTGGCCCAGAACAGCTTGTCGGAAAACATGCGGTCGCCCGCGCTCACGACGCGCCGGCCGACCAGTTTGCCAAACGCACCGCGAATCTTTTCGCTCATCGTCATGTCACGCTCCATCGTGGCGCATCTTGCGACGCGCAAGCTTTGCCTCGTAGGCATCCATCGAGCACAGGCGCTCCGCCTCGCGCGGATCGACGACGCCGGTGAACACGTTGTACATCGCGACCTCGAAGCAAGATTTGCCGGTGCTGTCGGGCTGGTCGAATCCGAGCACTCTCTTGCTGCGCTGGTAGGCGGCGAGCTCCAGGTTTCGCGCGTCGCGGATGTATGCGAGATCCTGTTCGTCTGGCTCGAACATCTCGGCGGCCACGGTGCGACCGCGGATGCCATTGAGCATCGGCAGATTGGGGCGGCGGCACAGGGGGCACCCTTCCATGTTGCGAACCCGCATGCCGTCGACGTCGAACTGGAAGAGCCGCTCTATCTGCTTCAGCTTCTCCGCGCCGAGAATCTGCTTCATCTCGTCGCCCTGATGGCCGCACGAGCAGGTCTTGGGAACGAGTGCCTGGTAGACGTAGAGGTTCACGAAGCCCGGCGTGGCCAGTACGCTGCGCGGGATTTGCAGTTCCCCATCCGAGAGACGGTCCGGCGCCTGCAGTGCACTCGGCGCGTGCACCGTCGTCAACGCTCGCAGGCCCGCGCCAGCGACGTCACGGAAGAGGCCCGCCGACTCGTGATCGCGCACCTCACCGATCGACACGAAATGCGGGTTCATCCGCTTGATCTGACGCTTGACCGCGATGAAGGGGTCTTCGTCGCGATTCGCGCCATCCAGTGTCCGCGCGATCGAGAAATGATGCGTGCCGCGCGCGAGCAGCTCAACGGGGTCTTCGACCGCCATCTTGTGCATCCAGTCGGGCAACTTCTGCATCACGGCATGTGCAGACGTGGTCTTGCCAGAGCCAACCACCCCGACGAAGACGGTGCCACCGCCCAACTGGAGCGTAGTGCGGTCGATGATCTGCGCCTGGCTCGGGAAATAGCCCAGATCCTTCACAAAATCGACCGTCCTGTCTTCGACCTCCTCGCGGTGCAAACGCATAACCGTCACGTGGCCGGTGGCGCTCTGCATCGACGCCCAGCGCAACACCACCGCCTGGTCGTCGACGCGGGCACGAATGCTGGTCTGTTGCGGCAACACCCGACTGAATACGCCCTGCGATCCGCCCTTTCCTTTCTGCCAGACATGAGCCAATGTATCGAGCAGCACGCCGGTTTCCATTCGGAATTCGGGCGGGGCAACCAGATGGCCGTCGATCGCAAAGCGGATCTGCGACATGCCACCGTGGTCAGCCACCTCCCAATGCAGGTCCGACGCGTTTTCGGTCAAAGCAAACCGAATCGCGGACTCGAAGTTCTGCCACAAGGCGCTTCCACTCCGCCGACCCATCCCGCCGGCAATCTCCTCCCGCCCGGCGCTCGAATCGAAACTGCCACGCGAAAGCGTCACCATGACCTGCGCGGCTGCCACGTGGACGCACTTCGCGGCAGCGTCATAGCGCAGGCGCAGTTGGCGTTGGATCTCTTCGGTGAAGTCCGAACTGAGCATCTCGCGGGTGAGAATCAGTGCGTATTCGCCGCGCTCTGTGCCGCCGGCGCTCTTCGGTTCGCTAACCAGCACCGGGCAAATCTCATGGCGCAATGACGGAGACATCCGAAGGTCGTCATATAGCGGCCGCACGAACTGTGGCAGGTCATCGACGGTTCGGATCTCTTCGCCGTCAGCCGGTGCAGCTGCTGCGCCAAGTAACGTCGCATGAGCGTGCGGAGCGGCCGGTGCAGTCTGCACCAGCGCTGGCGTTGCGCCCGACAGCACTGTCACACCACCCGTTGTGGGAACGCTGTGAGCCGCCGTGTCGCGTTTGGAGAAGAATCGCATGTTGCGTCAGCTCTTGGCCGTGGCGGACGCTGCCACAGGCAACGGCGCTGGCTGCATCGCGGGCATCGTCGGCGCCCGCAACGGCATCCCGGGCTGCGGCTGCGGTGCCGTCGGCGCGATCCCCGCGCCAACGCCCGCGGGCACCGGATCGACCTTACGAGATACCGTCGGCTCGGGGTCCACCAGTTGGCCCGGGAGCGCAGTCAGGTCCTCCTCCACCAAGTTGGCGACCAGCTTGGCCTTTCCGCGCGTGAGCGTTGTGCCCTTTTCCGTCACGGACGCCACCGTGTACCCGCGGATCGTGGCGCCCACCTTGGCGGGATACAGTTGCCCCTGCCAGCGCACATAGCCGCGCAATTCCTTGCGAATGCCGAGCGCGGACGCGTCCACCCCATAAACGGCCACGGTCTGAGGGCCCCGGTCTTTGGGCACAGCGGCGACTGCGCCGGCAGGAGCGGCCGATACGATGGGCGGCGGCGCGCCCTTGGCGAGTTCCTGATCGAGCTGCTGCTCAGCCAATTGCGCATCCTTGGCGATCAGGCGCTGCGTCTCGGTCGTCGGCTTCGCCTCCTCGGCTCGTGCACCGAAGGAACTGGCCAGCGCGAGCGCCGCGAAGGTGATCAAGGTTCGTTTCATCGGGATGCGCGGGAAACCCCGTCCTTCAGGACGGGGATGGATAGCGCGGCGTGCGCAGCACGCCCTTCTCCCGCTTCTCCTTTGTAGATGCTATCTTTGGTTCGAAAGTGGTAGCCATATCCATCGGCCCGCTGCACCAGCGAGCAATGGCGATGACTGATGCCCTGTACGACACCATTCGGCGTTTGGATGTTGAATGAACCTGATGCCCGTACTGCAACGCGGCCCGCATAGGTACCGGCCTTCTTTCCGCTTGGCACGACAGCGTGCACTCGGTCGCCTGTTTGGAATCCCTTAACCTGCTTCTGGCGCATCAAGTAACCGCGCGGGAACCCCGAGGCAGTCAGCCGCGTGCGCTGGTAGCTGCCACGCCCCGTCGCTTTCACTTCAAGAGTGGGTCGCTGCCAGCCGGTGATGGCGTTGACGTCGCCGACGCACGCCGCATCCAGTGCATGGGTCTTTGGAATGGTGTACGCGGCCCGGTTGAACTTGGTTCGGCCTCCCGAGGCGAGTTCAAGGGGCAGGCCCGTGGCCCGCAAAGCGTTCGCCAATGCCCAGCGCGTCGCGTTGACGGCAGCGGCATCCGTCAGTGGACGCGATGCGGTCGCAAGTATCCGGGCCAGACGTTTCGGGTCGTCGACGTACTGACGAATGTCCTTTGCACCCTTGTCCTGGTTGCAGGGGCCGCAAGCCAGTCCAAGGTTGCCGATGCGGTTCGTGCCGCCTTTTGCCCTCGCAGTCAAGTGCTCGATCTGAAGCGGGCGGTCCGTCGCGTCGCAATAGATGCATGTGCGCCTCCATTTTTCGAGCAGGTATTCGCGCACCTCGTAACCGGCGAGCGTACCCTGTTGGTACTCGACGCCAGAAATTTCCGGATTTTCCATTGCCTGCATGTCAAAGCGCACCAGCTCAGACGAGACGCCATTGACGGGAGCCCAACGGCGGATGCGCTGGACCCATGCCATCGTCGTGTCCACGCGATGCTGGAGCGATGGCGCGAGCCAGCCTGCCGGGCGCGTACGATTCAGGAAGCGCGGCGCCCGATAGCGCAGGTTCGCGCTGCGGCGACGCCGGCGCATGGAGCGGCGAGCCGTCAGCCCTTCGCTGATCTGGCCGCCACGATGCACGAGTTCGAACAGGTTCAACACTGCCGCACCACGTCGGATCTCCCCGGATACGGAGCAAGCCAGCTCCGTATCGCGCACTAGCGCCCCCCCGGTCATCTTGCTGCCTGGGTCCAACTTGATACGCAGGGGCTGAAACTCGCAGTCATCGACCGTGCGGTCAACCAGACGGATAACGGCCGGCACAACGCGATGCACGCGCGCCCGGCGACGCTCAAGCAGCAATCGAGCGCGCTTCTCGGTGCATGGCATGAGCGGCTTGCCATGCTTGTCCAGAACAAAAACCGACATGATCGGCTCCTATATAAGTGCCCTTACGGGCCTTGTAACGCCTTCCTCACGGAAGGTCTCCCCTCGGGCAGGTTGTGCAGCAGATTGGGATGACTCCCGGCGATAGCCCGTTTCGTGCCTACCCGTGGCTTGTCTGCCGCCATCGCTTCCAGAGCGCCGAACTGAGGAAGCATTCGGCGGTGGGTCTGCGCACTTCTGCACAACGTAGCGGGCTGGTTACCGCTTGCCCTGGTCAATCTCGGGCTCTTGGGATCGCTCCCTCAAGCCCCTCCCTTCAGGGAGGGGTTATTGACGAATGTTTCCTCAGTCGTCAGTCTTGCGCGTAGGCCGTGCCGTTGAGCGCGAGCATGAACTTGGATTGCTTGAGGGCAGGCTGCGCGTCCAGATCGACGGTGACCGCGATCTTGTCGAGCGTGACGGTGCGTGGGAACGCCACGATTTCGGTCGCGTTGCGCATCGGCCCTTCCAGTTGCCACGAAGCGGTCCGGTAGGCATGCTCGACCCCAATGGAACCGGCGGGAATGACGCCGAACAGGGCCGCATCTCCCAGCACAGCCTTGCCGGCGACCGGGCGCAGCGTCTGCAGCGTCGAGCCGAATCCCGCACGCAAGGCCATCGGCTTGGGCGGTTGAACCAGCAGCGCCGTCAGTCGTATCTCCGGACCCACGTCGAAACCGCCCTGCACCACCACTTCCTTGTCCTCGTTGCGGAAGATCGGGTTGGCCATGTCATCCGGCAACGCAGCCAGAAAAGTCATATTGGTCGCGCCCTTGGTCGTGGCCTTGACCTCGTAGACCAGCGTGCAAGCAGTCCTCGGCGTGACGACCCGGTCGCAGGCCACTGTCTTGAGCGTCCACCCACCGATCTGCAGCGGTACCGCGCTCGTGAACCAGGCCATGAAACGAGGGACTGCGGTGGACGCGAGCGCGACCGGCACGCTTGCACGGGAGGCTATGTCCTCCGCGTAGAGTTCGGCCGGAGACTTCTGCGGCGGAGGCGGGTGCATCTTTGCCTGATAGGCGCGATAGGCCTGCGCGCTGTACTGCCAACCGACGATACCAAGCACGGCGAGCACGCCAAGCACGATGGTCTGCTTGCGCTGCGTGATGGCGCTCGGCCTCTTCAGGAGGGCGTGTGGACCCAGGCCCTCCGCGATCTGCTCGAGCGTGAACGGCACGTGGACAGCGCGCGTATCGGGCGGGAATAGCCCCTGAATCTCGGGAGCATTGCCCGCCAGCTTGAATTGGCCGTCGCACTTCGAGACAAAATCCACCACCAGCGCCGCCAGTTCCCGCTCGTCGCTGATCACCTGGTCAAAGCCTACCCGTGGCCGGCCCTTCACGATCCCACAGACCAAGTACCCGACGTGAGTTCCGTGTGCCTGCAGGTGGAACACGAACAAGGCATTCGGGGACAGTTGGGGAATGCGCGCGAGCGCGGCCGCCGCCGAGTACAGCTTGTCCTTGAGCTTCACCTGGGCATCGGCAGGCCCGAGATAGCCCATGTGCAAGGCCGACTCTTCGTGCCAGATCCGGGTGGCGCGGACTTCCTTCGCGACGCGAGCAGAAAGCGCTGCCGGCGCGTCGCTGCCGGTCAGCGTCCGCCATTGCATCCCGAAGGCAACCTTTTTGCCGTGGATGTCGAGGATCATTGTCCCAGTGCTCCCTGGTCCTGCACCATCACGGTCAGCAGCACCAGCGTGAAGGTGCGCGAGCGCGTTGCAGCCAGACTGCCGCCGGCCAGCAACGGCAGGTGTTCGGCCAACGTACGGTGCGTCGTGGAGGTGTCGTTCTGGTCGAACGCCGTCACGATCACGGTCTGACCGTTCCGGACCGTCACTTCCTGCCCGTTGATACCATTACCGGCGATCTTCGGAACCTCGACCGTTTGCTGAAACGCGCCAGTGCCCGAGGTCCTGGACTGGATTGGACCATCGAGGTCCGATTTGTCGAACGCGATGGTCATATTTACGTCATCGCGAGAGGTGGCATCGGGGAACAAAGCCAACTTGAAGCCGACCGTTCCTGTCGACGTTGTGATCCCCGGGGTTCCGCCAGTGCCGCCCACCGTCGATGCTGCAGGAGTGGTGTTCGACACGTACGTAAACTGACGCCGCGTGTTGTACTGCGCGCCGTGGCGGTTGCGCATTGCAATCGGCACCGTCGTCGACGTGGTCGCAGTCCCGTACTGTTTGAGCGCGTTGATGATCGCCTGCGTCCCATTGAAGCCGCCAGACGTAATGGACATGCCCACGCTCCCGGCATCGGCGCCGACCAGAGATGTCGGCGACAGTGCGGTCAGCGAAAAGCCCGGGACGTGTTGCAGCGCCTTGGTCAGCAGGACGTTCCAGTCCGCTCCTGCCTGCCCGCTGTCGGTGATCGTGAAGTCCACCGTCTGGAATTTCGCGTAGACCATGCGCGAATAGATTGCAATCTGTTTGCGGACGATCTCGTCCGCCCTATCCACGGCTTCCTTCGTGTCGGTCAGGGCCAGCAAGCCCGTCGACGGATTGATCGACATAGAGCCGGACACAGTCAGCACCGGCTCGATGCTCTTTCCGATGTTCTCGAAGTCGTCCAGATCCTTTGCCTCTGCCTTGGTCGCCGTATCGATCTGGACGGCCTGCCCGGCCGCGCTGCCACTGGTGCCGTTGGCTTGGGTGGTTTGACGGAACTCTGTCGTGAACGAACTCTTCCCCGGGCGGATGGGCAGTTGCCACATCTTGGTGGAGAGGCGGTAGAAGCGGATGACGCTCTTGCTCGGCACATATTCCCAGTTGATCGACAGCCGCGTGGCGATGAGGTCGAGCATCGTGGCCAGCGGCATCTTCTCGCTTTGCTTGAACTCGACATTCAGGGCGGTTTCAACGAGCGGAACAGCCTGGTTCGCGGTCCCGCCGGCGGCGCTAGCGAGTCCGGCCGGAAGCGGGCCGCCTAGCGTCGGCGCCGGGCCGATCGTCGGTGCCATGCTCGGCGAACTACCATTGGCCGTCCGGCTGTTCGCAGTCGCCGCGGCTGCGCCGCGCGGCATGAGCGCAGCCGGAGGAAGGTACACATCGTTTTCGATCTTGACCGGAATGCCGGTGGCCATGGTGATACGCTGACCGGCCACCGCCAGCGGCATGGACCGGTCCGGGAAGACGATCAAGGTGTCGACATCCTTGCGCAGCGCGAGCGGGAGCGTCACATTCCTCGAAGTGGGCACCGCGCGGCCGGCCAGGAAGGGCTTGTCCACCTCTTGCGCGCGCTCGATCGCGGCGCGGTCCCTGCGCATGCGCGCGTACAGCGAATCGGTCATCTGGTCCGAACTGGCCTGCAGGGTATCGACGGCCTTCTGGTTGCCTTCGAGCAGTTGCGGCGAAACGCAGCCCGAGAGGATCATCGTGGTCAGCAGCGCGCCAGCGACGGGACGCGCGAGAGTTTTTAGTGTCATTTCGAGTTGAGATCCGGTTATTGGCTCGGGTCGCACTTCGTGGTGGCCTTGACCACCCGCACGCGCTTGTTCGAGTAGAAGCACGGCTGCAGAGCGAAGTCGGTCAGTTCCGTCGAAGCGAGCAGATGGCGCACGGCTGCCTTGAAGTCACCGTCGAAGCTGTCGGCTCCCTCCACGGGGACATCGCTGTCCAACTCCCACGGCGCCAACGTCCAACCGGCGCGCGGTGCCCATCCTTCGATGACCTGGCGGAACGTGCCGTCGCCCGGGGACACCACCCAGCTCGTCGGCGCGGCCGGCTCGCTAGGCACCGTTGCAATGGGACCGGGCACGGCAGCCGGCACGATATCGCTCTTCGAGTCGATGAGGGACACCGCCGCTACCGGCACGGTGCTGGGCGCCACTACGGTAGGAGCAACCGGCACCGACACTGCAGGAGCAGGCACGCTGCGCTTCGTCACGCTGGCCAGCGGCTGCCAGCCAGAACCCGAGAGTGGCTTAGTAGGCTCGAAGCTGCCGACAGGCTCGACGCCGAACGGCGAGGCCACCACTGCGGCATTTGCACACGCGCTGGCGGCGATCACCCCGACGGTGGCCAGAATCCGGCCGAGCCGGGGATGGCGAGAATACTGAGACATGGTTGCGTTCCTTCGGTTATCGGGTCTGCGTGCGCAGCAGCACTTGGTAGATGAGAGTGGCGTATCTCAGCCTTTTTTCGGGCGCGCCAGCGTTGTAACAACCCACGGCGGTCCAGGTCGCACCATTCCGGTCAAGGCAATCTCGTAGCACCCACGCGCCGACATAGGCGTTCACGCATGGGTCAAAGAGCGACTGGCGCGTGATGCCATAACGGGCCAGCCTCGGCAGGTGGACCGAATTGATTTGCATGAGGCCGATGTCCTCGGTGCCATTGGCATTGCGATTCACTGCACTCGCTCGCATGCCGGACTCGTGCTGCGCGATCGCACGCAGCAGGACCGGGCTCAACTGCTGGTATTGCGCGGCGTCGTCTAGACAATCGGCATGCGCTGCAGGGGCAAGCACGATGACCGCCGCGCTCAGAACGGATTGGACGCGCGTCATCGGGCCGCTGCTCGCTCGTAGAAGCGCACTTCCGGCACGCGATCGACCTGGACTACATTGCCGTCAGCGATGACCGTGAGGTGATCCGAGATCCCGTTGAACCTGTAGAAGCGGTCCTTTTGCTCGCCACGACCCTCCCGGCTTTCGCCGAACACCGAGATGCTCGCCATCGACTTCGCAAAGCTCAGGTACGTTGCGCCGTCCTTCTCGAAGATGCGCTCGAGGCCGGCACCGTTCTCCGTTGGAAACAGATAGGCGATACCGGGAACGCGCGCGACTTCGACGGACTTGCCACCGCCGGTCACACTGAACTGATCGACAGTGGCGAAGCTGAGTACTCTCTCGGCATCGTTCCAGTCCAGATCGAGCACCTTGCCGCCAACATCCCGCACTACGAGGCCCTTCGGCTGTTCGTCAAAGCGGATTTCGATCTTTCCGTTCTTCGCATCCCGGATCGCCATGGCGTCGAACGCGCTCGCCAGAGACGGGCCCTCAGGAAGAGCACTTCCGACGGACGCAATCGCCGGGCCCGCAGCGTCTTCCTTCACCTGCGCCGGCGCTGCCACTTCCAGCCGTCCCGCCACCGGCGCGGAGCCGCGGGCGACGCCCTCTACCGCGAAGCCCTTGGGCGGCGTGCCGCGCAGCGCAATGTTTCTCCGCCCGAAATCGACCTCGGCGTACAGATTGCGCTGCTCAAGCACCCGACCCAACACCTGAAGCCAGTTTTCGCCGCCGTGCGTGTCGATACTCACGTCGTCGGTCAGTGCGATATCCTTCTGTGCGGTGCCGCTCCAACCGGTCGGCGCGATGGTCCGGACCATCTGCGCCAGCGGCAGCGCCGAACGGCCAGGCCTCACCAGCGGAAGGTTCGTGTAGCTCCCGATCAGGGCGATGCGCCCCGAGATAGCCGCCAAGGAACTCGGAAGGTCCCCGACCGAATTGGCAGGCTCCGACGTGAAACCGTTGGCCCGCTTCCACCGGGCAACGACCAATTGCCCGCTGACGGTGTATCGCACCACGTCCGGCACACCGTCCACTACCCAATACGGGCCGTTCTGCTGTGCGCCTTCGGCCTGGACCTGCTGGCCGGAACGCGGCTGGATATAGGTTGCCGAACCGTCATTGAAGATCAGCGCCGGCCGGTCCACCGCCCGCGCGACCACCTGATAGTCGAAATCGAGCGGGTCCGTATCTGCCGCGAGCGCGGTTCCGCTCGCTGCCAACACCAGCGCGGAGAGGAGGAGCCGTTTGATCATTTTTTTGATTCCAACTGCGAGAGATGATTCATGAAGCGCTGGAAGTACGGGCCGCCGCGCGCGGGGTCGGCACTGTGGTACCAGGCCACGGCCTTGACCGAAGAGCCGCTACGCTGCAGGTTCTCTGCCAAAATGCTTTCCGCGACGCGGATGTTCGTCGCCGGCGCGAGGGCGGCCCAGGCCGACTCGAAGCGCCGGCCGTGGTAGCACCAGTTGACCTGCATGAGACCGACATCGAAATCGCACCGTTGTGCAGAAATGAGTTGTTGGATCGCCGCATAGGCGTCCTCACGCGTAGCAAAGAACATCCCGCGACCAGCAACGTTGAGCGTCCACGGCCACGGCCTGCCGCGATACGCTGACTCGTTCATCGCGATGCCGGCTAGTATCTTGGGATCGATCCGCTCGCTCATCTGCGAAAACGCTTCCGTCTTCGGTGCGCAGGCCCATCCGCCCTGTCGCTCCGTCATCGCGGCCTGAGCTGCTTCGACCAGCGCGGCCGGCCGCAACCAGCCTTCGCGGGCAAGCAGCGTTGCGATCGGCTGCTTCGTGCCGCCGAGCGTGACCTCTGCGCCGGCGGCGCCACCAGGCCCGATCTGCGCCCCGATCAACTTCGCCGACCAGCCGAGAAATGCGTCCAGCCCGCAGTACAGGACTGGGCGGCCTTCGATCGTGTGCACCCGTGGCTGGCCGTCGGCACGGACCACGATTGCGTTCGGGCTAATGACTGCCTCGATCGTCGCCGCGTGCGCGCAGGCGGCGCCAAGAGCAAGCACCGAGAGAGAGGAGCGAATGTACTTAATCACGATATGGCTCCAGCACCATGTCGTGATTGACCTGGACCATCATCTTCTGGCCCGGTTTCGTAGTGATGGTCGGCCGAATCCCCTGATTGCGATTCAGAATCGTTTGGGCCGTCTGCGTGGCCACCTGCCCGGCTGCGTTGCTATATGCCGTCACCCCGCCGGCGCCGAACGTGGTGGCCGTGGGGGTGTCGTTGAAGCGAAGCTGCAACGCGCCAATGACAAGCGCTCCCCCGAAGATCTTCCAGAAATGGCTATTGACGTCGCCGCTGATGCCCGCATAACCATTCGGATCAGCGCCCTGCATGCCGAGCAGCGGTACGGTCTTCTTGTTCGGGAGCTGCATTCGGATGAACGCCGCGAGAAGCCGCTCTTGCCCGACTGCGATATCGCTGTTGTAGACGCCGACCAGCGTCGAGCCGGCAGGGATGACTCTGCAGTCCCCCTTCACCGTGTCGTACACATCCTGCGTTACCGTCGCGCGAAACTCGCCCGGCTTGTCCGAATTCATGCCCCCAACGAAGTTGGCCGGGATGACGAACCCGCGACTGAGGGTGCACTTGGGCAACTTGCCATCAAAGCTCGTCCGCTGCGTGGACGCTGCCGCCGCGTCTTTCAGAAACTGCTTGTCGCTCGAGATGGACGCGGCCGTGGGTTCGTTCGTCGCGGCCGCAGTCGCGGCAGCCGTGCGCGCGGCCGCCGCCTGCTGCAGTAACCGCATCTGCACGGGGTCCGTGACATCCACGAGGCCCGCGGAGGGGGCCTTGACCTGGTTGATCTGGGACTTCCGGTTACCCGTCTTGAAAACCGGTGAGGTGTAGATGGAGTCAAGCTCATTCTTGGCCGCATCTGGGCCCGATTTCTCCACCTGGCCGCCAAGATCGCGCGCCGTCATCACAGGTGTCTTGCCACCGGCGTCCGGCTTCACCGCAAGTTGCCGCTGCCGCTCCGCTTCTTCGCGTGCCTTTTGCTGCTGATCGCGGATGGTCCGATCAAGGGACTGTCCGCCCTCGGCAGTGTCCGCGCGTTGCTTGAGCTGAGCCGCGCGATCCTCCTCGGCCTTCGCGTCCAGCTTTGCATCGGCCTGCGACTGATAGAAGTAGCCGAGCACGCCCACCAGCACCGCTGCCACTGCACCCAGTGAATACACGATATTGCGCGGCAGCTTGCCCTTGACGGTGCGCTCCTGCGCGTCGCTCACATCGGAGACGTTCTTGTCCCGGTTGCCCCTGTCGCGACGCATCAGAACAGCCCCAGGATGCGACGACGGCCGCGCTCAACCTTCACCTCCGCGTCGCCCGAACGCAGCGCGATGGTCGCGGCCAGCCGCTGCACCACCAGGTAGTCGCCGCGACGGATGAAATTGACCACGACGAAATCGCTACCGTCCTTTATCAGAGCTACCGGCCAGTCGGCGCCATTTGGGATCCGCAGCCAGACAGACTTGCCGTCGTCGAAGACCGTCTCCGGTTTGAAATCCGCGCTACCGGAAATGTTGTAGTCGAAATTGAGCTTCTCCGGAGAGACTGCAACGGTATCGGCGCCTCCCACGTGCGCATCCGGCCCTCCCTCGACCTCTGCCTGCTCAGCACGTTCGGATCGTCCCTCGTTGCGCGCTCTTACCTTCGCAGAAATCGAGGCCGGAATTCGAAAGCGAACCTTCTGGTAAAAAATGCCGCCCAAGGGGGACGAGACCAGCGTGAATTCGTAGCTACGCTTGTTGGTGTTCACCGACAAGGTGTTGACCAAACCAGGGGCCTGAGGTTTTACATACAGATGGTTTGCACCGTCGGTATCGTAGTCCCACCGGACACTCTCACCCCACGCCGGGTCGCCCACGATTTGCTCGTCGTCCGGGAACTCGATTGTGGTCATCTTCAGCGGCGCGCTGAGCACGCGGAAGATCTGGTCGCGGTTGTAGGTAAAAACCACAAGTCGGGAGTCGCCCGGCAACGCGATCGGCTCCACCCCGCCGTTGAACGGATTGGCAGGATTCATGGCGTCGCTGAGACTGCCAATGCCCAAACCAGGCAGCCCCAGTTTTCCGGCTTGCGGTTTTTCAGCGGTATGCCCCTCGGGGGACGACAACAGCATGGCCACTGCAAGGGCTAGGGCAATGGCGGTGAACCGGGAAGTGATACGAGATTCCATAGCGAGCGGGCCAGAGCCGTCGTCAGACGGCAGACTTTTGAATGCTGAAGAAAACTGGGTAGATGCCGAACGGGTTGGGGCCGAGCGCTGCGTCGCTCTGCGGTGGCTTCACCTGGTATCGAAACGTGATCGCGTACCGCTGGCGGCGAGGCTTGAACCCATCTTCCGTTGTGGTGGTGATGAACTCGACCACTACCGTGTTGTCAGGAAGCACCGCGATGTTCGTCACCTTTGGCTCTCGGACCAGGGTCGGCGAGGCGCTGATGGCACGAAACGGTGCATCGTCGTCGACCCATGACTGAAACTGGTCGCGTGCAGACCCGATCATCTGGTCTCGCACCGTCCGCAGGGTCCGCGACATCCGGGAATCCTCGATCTGCGGGGTAAGGATCGGTTCGATGGTGTACATGCGCATCACCAGGTCCTTGAACGCCCATTGCAGTTGCAGACTCTGCGGCACGTAGGATTCGAGCTCGCGCGTGATCGGCTTGCCGGTCGCATCGCTCGACACGCCAACCACCTTTACGACCGACGGTGGCGCTTCGCGCGTCATGATTGCCGCCAACGCCAGAACAGCAGCAACGAAGGTGGCGATCTTCCAGTGGTTCCGATCAACGACGATACGCGTGGTCCGGTCGAAAATGAGCTTCTCGGGGCTCTCACCGGCATACATCCCCGGTGCCACAGCCACGGCTTTGGTCTGATCGGATTTCTTGGAGAAGAGCTTCATCGGGATGCGCGGGAAACCCCGTCCTTCAGGACGGGGATGGATAGCGCGGCGTGCGCAGCACGCCCTTCTCCCGCTTCTCCTTTGTAGAGGCGATCTTTGGAACGAAAGTGGTAGCCATATCCATCGGCCCGCTGCACCAGCGAGCAATGGCGATGACTGATGCCCTGTACGACACCGTTCGGCGTTTGGATGTTGAATGAACCGGATGCCCGTACTGCAACGCGGCCCGCATAGGTACCGGCCTTCTTTCCGCTTGGCACGACAGCGTGCACCCGGTCGCCTGTCTGGAATCCCTTAACCTGCTTCTGGCGCATCAAGTAACCGCGCGGGAACCCCGAGGCAGTCAGCCGCGTGCGCTGGTAGCTGCCACGCCCCGTCGCTTTCACTTCAAGAGTGGGGCGCTGCCAGCCGGTGATGGCGTTAAGGTCGCCGACGCACGCCGCATCCAGTGCATGGGTCTTTGGAATGGTGTGCGCGGCCCGGTTGAACTTGGTTCGGCCTCCCGAGGCGAGTTCAAGTGGCAGGCCCGTGGCCCGCAAAGCGTTCGCCAATGCCCAGCGCGTCGCGTTGACGGCAGCGGCATCCTTCAGCGGACGCGATGCGGCCGCAAGTATGCGGGCCAGACGTTTCGGGTCGTCGACGTACTCGCGTACGTCATTTGCACCCTTGTCCTGGTTGCAGGGGCCGCAAGCCAGTCCAAGGTTGCCGATGCGGTTCGTGCCGCCATTTGCCGTTGCGGTCAAGTGCTCGATCTGAAGCGGGCGGTCCGTCGCGTCGCAATAGATGCATGTGCGTCCCCACTTCTCGAGCAGGTATTCGCGCACCTCGTAACCGGCGAGCGTACCCTGTTGGTACTCGACGCCAGAAATTTCCGGATTTTCCATTGCCTGCATGTCAAAGCGCACCAGCTCAGACGAGACGCCATTGACGGGAGCCCAACGGCGGATGCGCTGAACCCATGCCATCGTCGTGTCCACGCGATGCTGGAGCGATGGCGCGAGCCAGCCCGCAGGGCGTGTGCGATTCAGGAGACGCGGCGCCCGATAGCGCAAGTTTGCGCCGCGGCGACGCCGGCGCATGGAACGGCGAGCCGTCAGCCCTTCGCTGATCTGGCCGCCACGATGCACGAGTTCGAACAGGTTCAACACTGCCGCACCACGTCGGATCTCCCCGGATACGGAGCAAGCCAGCTCCGTATCGCGCACTAGCGCCCCCCCGGTCATCTTGCTGCCTGGGTCCAACTTGATACGCAGGGGCTGAAACTCGCAGTCATCGACCGTGCGGTCAACCAGACGGATAACGGCCGGCACAACGCGATGCACGCGCGCCCGGCGACGCTCAAGCAGCAATCGAGCGCGCTTCTCGGTGCATGGCATGAGCGGCTTGCCATGCTTGTCCAGAACAAAAACCGACATGATCGGCTCCTATATAAGTGCCCTTACGGGCCTTGTAACGCCTTCCTCACGGAAGGTCTCCCCTCGGGCAGGTTGTGCAGCAGATTGGGATGACTCCCGGCGATAGCCCGTTTCGTGCCTACCCGTGGCTTGTCTGCCGCCATCGCTTCCAGAGCGCCGAACTGAGGAAGCATTCGGCGGTGGGTCTGCGCACTTCTGCACAACGTAGCGGGCTGGTTACCGCTTGCCCTGGTCAATCTCGGGCTCTCGGGATTGCTCCCTCAAGCCCCTCCCTTCAGGGAGGGGTTATTGACGCCCGGCGACTTCCTCTTGGATGCCGCCAATTGAAACAGCGAAAGCCCCAACGCAGAGGGTCGAAAGCTATGCGATTTTCGAGAGCATTCCGCTTTAAATCGCCTATCTGCCTTCGATGAGGTCCTCGCGCATCGCCCGCCCCTCGGGCCGCTGACCTCGACTCGTTCGACTACCTGGCGAAGACCTCTTCGACCCTCTCTCTATGGCGTCTCGTGGCCAAGAACGGGTTTTTGACCGAAAGCTGGCATTTTGAGTGCGCCTTTCCGAGATCAACTCAATATCGTGATATTGGCGTCGAACGGAACAGCGAAAGCGCATTCGCATTTTTGCCGAATGCTCACGAAGATCGCATAGCTTTCGCTCCACACGCGGCGATCAAGCCCGCCAACAATAGCGGGCATGGATCCAGTAGCCGCCAACCACCCTTTCCTGCAGTTGAGTCAACTCGAAGAGAGCGCCGTCGCGATGTTCTTCGAGTCGCTGTCTCCCATTCGCCCGCACTTCGAGGCGCCCGACGTCGCCGAGATCATGATCAACAACCACCGCAGCGTATGGATTGAGCGACGAGGCGAGCTGCTCCGGCTGGATATCGAACTCGAACCAGCCAAGGTCGAAGGCGCAGTGCGCGCCCTGGCCTCGTCAGTGCAGAAGTCCGCCGTCCGCGGCACGTCCCAGGGGATCATCAACGCTGGCCACAAGGGCTTGCGTATCGCCGCGGTCATGCAGCCGACTGCGATCGACGGCCACGCGCTGAGTATCCGGCGGCATCGGGATACAAAGCTGAGCCTCGCCGACTACGCACAAGCCGGCGCCTTCTCGTTGCGCCACGCCCGAAGCGCCGAGGCCGATCGGCCTATCTTCAACGGAGTCGTCGAAGACGAAGCGTTGGCGGACGCTCTGACACAGTTGGTAGTTCGCCGGAAAAGCGTTCTGGTCGCCGGCGGTACTTCATCCGGGAAGACCACCTTCCTGAACGCACTCGTCGAAGTGATCCCGCCATCCGAGCGGGTCGTGACAATCGAAGACACGATGGAACTCAAGCCGCAAGTACCGAACACGGTCCGGCTGCTTTCGAACACCGACAAGAATGTCACGACGCAGCAACTCGTCGCGCTGAGCTTGCGCTTTCGGCCTGACCGGATTCTCGTGGGCGAAGTCCGCGGTGGAGAAGCGTTCGACCTGCTTCAGGCCCTCAATACCGGACATGACGGCGGTATGGCGTCCCTTCACGCCAACAGCGCGCCTGCGGCGCTGGCCCGGCTGGAAAGCTTGGCCATGCTCGGCATCCCCCAAGGCTCCCGCTGGGAACTCGACGACATGCGGAAGCTGATCGCCGAGAGTTTCAACTATGTGGTGCACATGCGCCGCACGGGAGAGACCAGACACGTTTCCGAGATCGTCGAGATCAAGGGAGCGCGCAAGAACGGATATGACCTCCAACGCGTTTTTTGACCACGAAACCAAATCATGCTGAATCGCACCTTCCACCGCACTGCACCGATCGTTCGCGAATACACCGCCCCGGTCGTATTGCTGGCCGCGCTTCTCACCGTCGCTCCCCCCGCTTTCGCCCAAGAGATTGCCGCCTTCTCGAATCTCGGGATCTTCGTCTGCGGTCTTGCGACGTTTATCAACACGAAGTACCTATTCGTTGGCGGTCTCGTCCTCTTGGTCTTCGGTTTTATTTCTTACGCTGCCTCCGAATCCACGCTGATAAAGGTTCTGTCGGTCCTGATCATGGGTGTCGGCCTCGCGGCTGCGGCGCCGTCGATCATGAAGCAGTTCGGCATTGGTGCCGCCTGCACGGGGTTCTAGCATGCGCGAGCACCATGTCAGCATTGGGCTCTCCCGCCCACGGCAGATTGGGGGAGCAGTTCGGAGCCTGGCCCTCGCGAATTGGCTGATCGTTGCGCTGCTGGTGTACATCACCTTCCGAAGCGGCTGGAAGATTCCGACGGCCTTCGTTGTGCTCGGCATGTTCTCCCACTGGCTGCTCGCCTGGCTCACATCACGCGACCCTTGGTGGAATCAGGTGCTCAACGTCTACAACCAGTATGGCGATCTGTATGAATCGACGCCGTGGCATGGCAAGTTGCACTCCCTGTTCCGCCGGCCCTACGGCTTTGACAGCGACCTGCCATGCTGAAGCGACGCCCGCTGTATGAGATCGTGCCGTGGCTGACCTCGATCACGCCTGAGCTGATCCTGAACAAGGACGGCTCGCTGCTCGCTACCTACGATTTTGAGGGGGTCGATGCTGACTCGCCGAACGCAGGCGATATCAGTTCCGCACGCGATCAACTCGACCAGGCGTGTAAGAGCTTCGACCATCGGATCACTGCATGGTGGCGGCTTCGACACCGGCGTGCCAAAGACTACGTGGGCGGCGAGTTCTCCGAAGGCGCCGATGCGCGCCTCGACGCACTGAACCGCGCGCACATGACCACCGGCAAATACTTCCGGAATACCCATTCCCTGGCGCTGGCCTATACGCCGGAAACCGGCATCGCCAAGTTCTTCGACAAGGTCGGCTTCCACATGACCACCGGCGGCAAGAGCATCTATGCCGCAATTTTCGAGGCCACGAAGGATACCCTGTTCGCTCGCAGCGCGTTCGCATTCGATCTCGAACGTGCTGCAACTGAAGTGAAGCGATTCGAGTCGATCCTCGACGCTTTTGTCGGTGGCGTACCTCGGCTACGAATGAAGCGGACGGTCATGCAGGACAGTTATGCGTCGTTGCATCAGACTGCCAATCCGAGCGTGCCGCCCCGCCGGATCCGATATCCGGTAACGCTACTCGACACGCACCTGACCGAATCCGAGGTGGCATCAGGATCCGAGCGACTGCTGTTCGAATCCGCTCACGGGAAGCGCTACGGAGCGATCATCTCCGTCAAGGAATGGATGAGCTTCCAGGAGGCCGCTCTAGACAGTCTCATGCAGATCGATGCTGAGCTCGATATCTGCATTATGTTTCGGTTTCTGGACACAGCTCGTGCAACCGCGTACATCGAGAAGGTCCGTCGATTCTACAAGATGGCGTCCTTCAACGTCCGAGGCATTCTCAAGCAATATTTTGCCAAGGAGGAGCCGGAGAACGATGAAGGTCGGATCGAGCTTGCCAAGGAGGCTGGCGTCGCGCTTAAGCGCCTAGCAGCCGCGAATGTTCAACACGGCTTCGCCAATATCTCGATCATCGTCTATGGCCATAGCGAGTCCGAGTGCGAAGATGCTGCGAGCGAGGTGGTCGGTGCGCTGACCAACGCGGGCTTCGGATCGATCCGGGAAAAGACGAACTTGATGCCAGCGTGGAACAGCACCTTGCCGGGTCGCTGGGACAAACAACGTCGGCTGCAGTTTGTCGAAACTCCAGCCATCTCCGATATCGCGCCGGTTCGCTCCATCCAGCCCGGGCCACTGCAGAATCATTGGCTGTCGGGATTGGCCGGCAAGGAAGTACCTCCGCTGACCTGCCTGCCTACCCGACATCGCACGGCGCAGCGCGTCGACTTGCACCAGCCAGGCGGCAACGGGCACCTCTTCGTGATCGGGCCAATCGGTGCGGGCAAGTCCGTATTCCTCAACTTCCTTGTGTCCCAAGCCGGGCGTCATGACGCGCGCCGCATTCGCTTCGACAAAGATCGCTCCACCCGCATTCCGACGTTGCTGAGTGGCGGCAAATTCATCGATGTGACGGGCAAGTTTCAGAGCTCAACACCGATCAACCCGCTGTCTCTCCTGGGTGACCCAAAGAATTTCACCTACGTCAGCGAATGGGTAACGCTCGCGCTCGAAGACGATGATTTTTCCCTCACGCCACAGCAGTCCTCCGATGTATTTGAGGCGGTGAAGATCCTGGCAACCTATCCGCGGGAACGCTGGATGCTCAGCTTTCTTGCGACGTTGCTTCACGACACGTTGCGTGAGCGCCTGCAGGTGTGGCTGAAGGGCGGTCAGTACGGCAACTTCTTCGACCATGCTGATGACGCGTTCGAGGTCAGCGACAACCTGTCGATCGAGATGGGGGACCTGTTCGAGAAGTACCCCCGCGCGGCGGCGCTCTTCGTCGACTACGCCTTCCACCGGATCAGCCAGTCCATGGATGGGCGCCGGTACACGATTATCGAGCTGGAAGAGGCTGGGTTCTTCTTCCAGTACGCGCGCTTCTACCGCCGTCTCGATATCTGGATCACCACGATCCGGAAACTTAACGGCGCGATCTGGATGGCAACGCAGTCTCTGCGCCAGCTCGAGCGTGTTCCAGACTTTGAAATTCTGAAGGACAACATCGGCAATCTGGTCTATCTGCCCAACAACCAGGCCAACACCAGCAAAGGTCTCTACAAGGACAAGTTTGGCCTGACCGATGACCAGATCCAGCTGATCAACGACGCGGTCCCCAATCGGGACTACCTTTGGATCACGCGCTCTCAGACCCGCATGTTGCAGAGCACGTTCTCCGACGAAATGGTAGCGATGCTTCGCTCGGACGGCGTTGCACAGCACATTCTCGACCAACACATCGCCACGGGTGCCCCCGATTGGCAAGACCGCTATGTGCGCGAGATGCTCGCGCGTTCCGCCTGAGGAGAACTGAACATGCAGAAATTGATTGCCAAGGCCACTCTTGCGGCAAGCATTGCCGCGTCAACCGGTGCGAATGCCACCGGCCTCCCGGTGATCGACGTGGCCAACCTGGCCCAGACGACGGTCTCCGCCCTTCAGTCGGTGAAGACTGAAGTCTACGAGAACACGAACATCATCTACCAGTACAAGATGATGGCCAACCAGCTGCTTCAGGCCACAGGCCTGGACGCGGACGCGCTCACGGAGCAAACGTCGTCGATCTCCGACAACATCAACGACCTGCAGACCTATGGCGCTGCCCTGAAGGACCTGTACGGCGGCGTGTCTGACAGCGCCGATTATCTGCACCGTGTCCAAAGCATGGTCAGTTCCTCAGGCAAGACATCTTCTCAGTGGTTTCAGGATCAAGCGTCGCTTCTGGCGAGTGGCGACAAGACGGCGAAGAACCTCTTCAATCTGGGCTCCAAGGTTTTTTCTAATACTGAAGCCCTCGCAAAGCGCCGGAAGCAGATTCAGGAGAAGACCAATCTGACCCCTACGGCCCAAGCTACGGCGCAGACCACCAACCAGATGCTCGACGTCCTGGCGAGTCAAAACTCAGATGTCCTGCGGCTCATGAGTACGAGAGCGCAGGCGGACGCTGCAAAGGAACAACAGGCCAATGCGGAGGCAACCGAAAAGACAGAGGCAATGAAGGGGATCGTCGCGGAACAGGACAGGCAATTGCAGCAGATCCGCAGCACGGTCTACACCCGCGATTATCGAAACCAATAAGGATCCCGGTGAGAGTCTTTCGATACCTGCTGGCCGGCATCTTCTCGGCGCTCCTTGTGTCTCTCGTGATCGTACGGCCCGCGCTAGCTCAGGCGTCGGGCGACTCTCCGACGACGGGCGTGAGCTCGCCAGCGCCGCCCTCCAACGAAAGCGGTGGTATTGCATTGGGCGGCCCCAAAGGTGCGGTGGGGGAGGCGATCGAGAAGGCACTCGCCCAATTTCGGTCCGTCCAGACAAGCATCATCACCGCCGCGGTCGCCATCAGCCACTCCCTGAAAGACGAAGCGGATAAGCTCGCTTTTGGCCTCGGGATCATCACGCTCACGTTAGCGTCATTGCGATTCGCCGCAACCAGTGATCCGGTCGCGGCGTGGACAAGCTTTCTGGAGACGATACTGCTTCTCGGCATCTTCGCGGCCATCTACGTCGGCTATGACCAGTTTGGACCCGGGATTCTTTCCTGGTTTCAATTCCTTGCGGACAAGATAGCCGGTACAAATTCCTCCAACCCCGGACTCGTTCTTGCCTCGGCTGCCGGCGGCTTCCTGGACGCGTTTCAAAAAGCGATGGATGCAGCAAGTTGGTACCAGAAAATTGGTGTCGCGCTTTCCTTCTTCGTGATGATGCTCGCCTTCGTGGTGTGCGCGGTAACGTCGGTGGTCTACACGTTCTTTACCGCACTCGGCGAGATTCAAGTTGCCATTGGGATTGTTCTGGGACAGATCGCTGTTGCGCTTGGATTCTCGGACTACACCCGGCGGTTCTTCTCTTCCTGGTTGGACTACATGATCACTGGATCGATGTATGTCGTCGTCGCCAACATCATGACCCGGCTGGTTTCCGCCTCGTTCGAAGCCTCTATCGTCGACCTCAACAACATCGGTAACCAATCGATTGCCGGTGCAGTCTACGCATTGATTATCTCGCTCTTCTTGCTGTTCCTCTCCTTTGAGATCCCGAAAATCGCCGGCTCCATCTGGGGCGGTGGTGGCGGCTTTAGCGGCTCGGCAATCATGAAAATGGCGAGCGGAGCGGGCAGAGGTGCCTGGGCGGCGGGCAAAAAGCTCGCCAAAGGATAAGCATGCACACCGCGGCCGATCCATCATCAATGCTTGAACAACACCGTGATCGCATCACGCTGGTATGCCAGTATGCGAACGAAGCCGATCCAGCGGACTTCGATCGACGATGGCTCTCCGTACTGAGGTGCTGCGCAGCTTGGTTCTCCTCCATGCCGTTGCGGCCCGATCAGCACGCCGAGCCGGGCGGCGCCTTTCGCGCGTCGGTCGAGGCTGCCTACTTTGCGATGCGTCTTTCCGGTGGGCAAAAGTTTGGGGCCGATCAACCGTCCGAACGCCGGCGCGCACTTGAACCGCAGTACCTCCACGCACTGTTCCTCGCAGCATGTTGCTCCCGCTTGGACGAGCCGTACCGCAACTTCCAGTTCTTCCGTAATCGGGACAACGCGGAATGGGTGCCGGTGTTTCACGGCGCGTTCGGGCCGTGGCTCGGACAGGACACCTATCGTGTGGTGCGGCGCGAATCGGCGGAGCCGGTTCAGCGCATGCGTACCGCCCTACTCGCTCGCGATATTCTTGGCGCAGAGCGGCTCGAGCAGTTTGACAGCGTTGTGATGTCGGATCTGCTGGGTTCGATTAACCCAGATCCCCGCCCGACCGGACTCGAGACGCTTCTGCACAAGGTCGCTCGCCAAGCGATCGACGCAGTGACGCAGTTCGAAATCAAGGCGCGTCGTGCGGCCTTTTCTCCTGATACGACGGCGGCGCCGAGTGCCGCCTTGCTCTCTGCGAGCGGCATCGTGTCGACCGGGGTGGCGCCTGTTGCGCCTTCTCTACCAGTCGCCCCGGCGACCAAGGAGGTCGCCCCGCCCGCCAGCGATCCGCCTGGCCAGACCGATGCCCCCGCCGGCGGCCAAGGCCGGCCTCAAGAGAACGGCGCAACAAGCACGTTGCCGGAGACGGAGCGCCCAAGCGTGCTGCGTCTCGATGGTGAGCGCACCGTGCGTAAGGAGGTCGCCGGCGATCCGTTCTCCGCGGTACTCACGACACCGTCGAACCTGATGCGCGACTTCTTCCGGGCGCTCTCACAGGACGTCACCGCCGGCAAAGTGAAGGTCGCCTGGGTGGACAATCGCCTGGCCATTCCGAAGCGCGTGCTCAGCAACTATGGCATCGCCTCCGAGACTCTCCTGGACAACCTACGCAAGCAGCAGCTTCTCTTCAAACAGGTCGGTCAAGACATTCTTCTGGTCGACAAGGTCGGCAGCCTCATCGCCCCCCGCCCGGCCTCGTCTAATGAGCTGCAGTGATGGACCACTACGTAAGTCACTTCCGCCCGATCTTCGAGTTCCGCGCTGCGGTCGGCTGGGCGCTGGCCCTGGTCCTGCTGCCGTTCTCGGGAATGCCGCACGCCGCGTACTTCGCGCTGTTCTGCGCGGTGGTTCTCACGGCACGCTCGGCACAAGTATGGGCTGCGCTGAAATTTCGCATGGCCATCTCAACGAAGTGGTTGTCCCTCATTCACATTAGCGAGCTGATCGGCACCAGCAACCGAATGAAAGAGGACATCGATTCGATGTACCTTGGTTTGGGCTTCGAATGGACACAGAAGCATTGCCAGATCGCGTACGACGTTCTCCGGATGCCGTCGACGGAGATTCCCGGCCTGCCCAGGTGGCTTCCCCATGCCGTGGCTGCACGTGTCGAACAGGTCTTCGCCCCCAGAAACGCAATTCGCGATCGTCTGCCACAGGGCAAATCTTGGATCCACGGGATGGAACCGGTGAAGGCAATTGTCCCGTTTCACTACAAGGCCATGCCCGGCCATACGCTGGTTGCTGGCACGACCGGCGCGGGTAAGACCCGGACGTTCGAGATCATTTCCACGCAGGTGATTCACAGCCCTGACGACGTTCTGGTGATCATCGACCCGAAGTCGGATGCGGAATGGATTGCTAGGGTGAAGCGCGAATGCGAGCGCGTCGGTCGCAAGTTCCTCTATTGGAAACAGGCCGAGCCCTCCAAGTCGATCCGGCTCAATCCGCTTGAAAACTGGTCGCAACCGTCCGAGATCCCGAGCCGCGTCGCGCAGTTGATGGAAGAAGGCCCTTTCCGGCAATTTGCGTTCTTGTTCATGGATCGCAGCGTGAAGGGCGAGCTTTACGTGGGTGACAAGCCTAACCTCCGCTCGATTCTTCGCTATGCGCAGGGCGGCGTCAACGCGCTACTCGATAGAGGCTTGCGCCGATTCTTCCCTGAGGCCGGGATGGCCGATTGGGAGGACGAGGCCAATGGCTTCATGCAAAAGGTGGGGCAGCGAGCCGGCGGTACCCTGCTCGACGCAATGGTGCAAATGTATGTTGAGCGGTTCGCCAACGCCGGCCGCGGTCACGAGTCCATTGACGGGCTAGTGTCCACCTATCAGCATGATCGAGACCACTACGGCCGGATCATTGCCTCCGTCCTGCCCTTGCTGCAGATGCTTGCGACTGGTGAAACCGGCCTGATGCTGGCGCCCAAGGCTGATGACTTTGAGGATGACCGTGAGATCTGGGATATCGACAAGGTGATCAAGCAAAAGGCGGTCCTTTACGTTGGCGCCGACTCGCTCGCGAACTCGATGGTCGCTCAGGCCATCATGTCGATGATTCTCGCCGATGTCGCGTCCGTGGCGGGTGCGATCTACAACTTCTACAAGAAGCCGCCCAAGGTGGTTCTGATGATCGATGAGATTGCCGAGGCTATCAACGAACAGACGATCCAGATCCTGAACAAGGGCCGCGGTGCAGGCTTCAATGTGTTCGCCGCCTTCCAAAGCCGTTCCGATGTCACATCCAAGCTCGGAAACGTGGCCAAAATGATGCAGGTTTTAGCGAATCTCAATAACCAAATCGTCTTACGCTTGGAAGACACCGACACGGCAGAGTGGATCTCCGACAAGTTCGGTGAAACAGCGATCCGCAACCTGGTCACCTCTAGCAGCACCAGCACTGGCACCGAGGCTCACGTTGGTGAGTTCAGCGGATCAGTTTCGCGGTCCTCACAGCTCGAGAAGGTTCAGTTGGTCCCGAAGGAGCTCATCACGATGCTGCCGAATCTGCAGTACTTTCTGCGCATCTCCGGTGGCTCTGTCCACCAGGGTCGCATTCCTATCATCCAAGGTTAATTGTCAATGTCCGTCAGTCTTTTCCGACAAATCGCCAGGGAGTACAAGCTCTCGGCAAAGCTGTCGCCGGTCTTCAACCTTTCGCCCGATCTGGACGACGCTTGCACGCGGGTTGTCGATTACATTGGGGTGAACTTCCGTGTTCGCGAGGAGCCGCTGGTCAAGGAAATGCTCGTTGACGCAATTACGGCGTGGCGGGCCGCGCGGAAGCATGGGGATGCCAATGTTGCATTCATGAAGGGGCTTTTTGGCCGTTCCCACGATCTCTACACGATGCGCTACGCGGCGTTCAAGGGAGAGAAGTACACCGTCTGGTATCCATTCAACGAACCGATCCCCGCCTTCGAACAACGCCAGGCACCCGGCTATGTCTGCCAGGTGGTGAATGAACCCGTGCCAGGCACGGTCACTCAACGTAGTGCCGCATTTCAGCTCGCGGCGCGCGTCCTGACCGGGCATTCCTTCTGTCGCTACTTCGAGGCCTACGATGTCGCTCGCGACTTTGCACACTAAGGCGATGGCTCTGCGAGCCCGAGTCGACGGGTTGCCCATCGCGATAGCCGCGCGCGTCACCGGCGTCGATCGCGCACTGGCCGCGTCGATGGCCACGTGGATTCGGATGCACCGTGAGGAGGGCGAGCCACTTGGTTCCACGCCGGACCACTTCGTTGCCGGCGGGGCCGCGCCCTGCTTTGCGTTGCTCCGCATCGCCTCCGACCGCCCCGGAACGTTCTACGGTGCCATTATTGCGACCTTCTGTCTTCCCATCTTGATCGCTCTTCGGTGGGTGCTCTGACATGGCGAGCAAATTCGCATCTCACATCCGCCTCTGGTTGCTGGCCACCCCACTCGTGCTCTGCGTAGCCGCGCCGATGCTTCGGGACGACAGCGTGTTCGAAATAGGAGCAACCGAGCAGGAATCGGTCGCAGAAGCGTTGGGTGAGCATCGCGCAGACCAGGCGACTAAGGCAGCCAACGATCGATTCGACCGTTGGTTCGTGCAATCGGGAGCGATGAAGTTTTCGTTCTCCGGCTCCGACGTGCGCACTCAGTTTTCGGACGGCGGGGCTGCTGACATCGGGCGCAGGTGGGTCCGGCATCTATGGCTGTCAGTGTACCGAGGCGTCTATCGGGCTTCAGTTGCCGGTTACTGGCTCTTTGGTTCGCTGGTTTTCCTCGCTGCCCTGCTCAATGACGGCGCTGTGGCCAGAAGAATCAAAGCTGCCTCGGCCGGCTTCGCCAACCCGGTCTCATTCCACGTCGCGGCGCACGGATTGTTGCTTTGCTTCGGCATCACGTCCTCGGCCATGTTTGTCCCCGTGCCGCTGCTCGCCTACTGGTGGAACGGTGCGGTCGGCGTGGCCGGCTTCCTCTGCTGGCGCCTGGCTTCCTCGTTTCACGTCGGTCGATAGTGCGCCAGCCAACACCATTTCTGATTTTCGGGCACCCCCTGCCACCTTTGGGAGATACACCATGACTGCAACAACCGAATTGGCGAACACCGTTGAGCGTGAAGAGCTTGCGCTCCCCGCCGCCCCCGACACCGATGCGTTGGCGGGCGCCACGGACATGCGTCCGGCGTCGGAGACGCTGGACGTCGATGCCGAGCTGCTCGAAATGGAACAGTCGGCGGATGCCCTGCGCAAAGAGGGGTTGATCTCCTCGGCCGATCTGGAGCGGAAGATGGCCGCGGTCGAGAGCACCCGCAAGATGTTCCGGGAGCTCTCGCCGGAGGACCGTCAGGCAATCGTTCGGCGGCGCCGTGAGCTTGGCCTGCAGATCCTCACGCGCGAGCTGGCAGGCGCGTCGGTTGTCGTGGTCGGCCTCCGGCTGAACCACACGCGCCTGCGCCCGTTGTTTGAGCAATGGTGGCCATACATGAACCGGATGAGCCTGAACCTGCAACGCTTCGGTCAGAGCACATTTTCTCGCACGGAACTCTCGACGCTCGAGACGTTCCTCGAACGTGAGGTGACCAAGCTGGAAGAATACGTTGACGAAGTGCTTCGTGTAGCGACGGGATACAGGACTCAGCGCCAGCAGGAGATGGCGGCGAAGAGCGACATCATCTTCGAACCGACGATTACCCGGCCGTCGATCGATCTGGAGGTGCAGGCGTACTCGCGCTTCGCAGTGCGCACACTGCAGATCCTGACCAAGTTCGACAAGGCGATGGACCAATTCGACTTCATGGTGTGGAACGGGATTCGCGATCAGTCTGATGTGAACGAGGAAGTGACCCGCTTCCTGCGCAAGTTCCAGCCGCTCGGCCTGCGCAGCTACACCACGCACCTCAAGCTGATGACCACGGTGCGGGGCGCCTGACGATCCGGGCTGAAAGTATGGCAGCGACGAGGCCGTGGACTGGTCATGTGCCACGGGGAGAGAACATGTGGCATCAAGTGGCATCGCACGGCGTTTCCCCGGTCCTCGTCGCTGCCACTTAGTGGCAGTTACTGGCACCAAGTTCGCGATGGTGCTCCTTTGTCTGCGATGCGCGGTGCATCTGGCACTTACTGGCACGCCGGGACGTGCCCAAGAATCCAAACGAGACCCTATACATGGCGCTTGATGATGTGTTGGCGGGCCTCAATCCCGCCCAGCGCGAAGTCGTGGAGCTTCGTCGGCACTGCGTCGCGGTAGCCGTGCCTGGGGCTGGGAAGACAGCGACCATAGCAGCCAAGGCCGCAACACTTCTCGCCGACCCAGAGGTAACAGTGGGTGCCGTGACTTTCAGTCGGGATGCGGCCATTGAACTGCGCGACCGGATCCTGGCCCTTGCCGTGCCCTCGGCAAAAAAGCGCCTACTCGCGGGCACCTTCCACTCGCTTGCCTACAAGCAGTTGCATCGTGCATCGGCAAGCCGAATTGAGATAGCAAGCAGTGGCCACCGCCTCGCGATCCTGACCCAGGTACTTCAGGACACGGGCATCGGCTGGAAGGTGGAGGATGCCCTTGCCGCGATCGAGCGGCTAAAGACGGTGCTCACTGCCCCCGATCCAGGAACGGTCGACTCGCAGTTGTACTTGGCCTACCAAGAAGCGTTGGAGCGGAATGGAAAGATCGACTTCCAGGACATGCTTCGCCTCTCGGTCGACGGCATGCGCCGGAAAGCACTGAATCCGTACGCTGTTACCCACCTTCTTGTAGATGAGTATCAGGACTGCGATGACCTCCAGGCGCAATGGACCGCCGCCCATGCCGATGCCGGCTCGACCGTGACCGTGGTCGGCGACGACGACCAATCCATCTACGGGTTCAGGTCGGCGCTCGGCTTTCGCGGTATGGAGCAGTTCATCAATCAGTTCGACGCCAAGACTGTCGTGCTGGGCAAGAACTACCGCTCTCGCGCGGAAATCCTGGCAGCCGCCGATCTGGTCATTCGGAACAACAAGGATCGGATCCAGAAAGACCTGGTCGCGGACCGCGGGCCCGGAGGAACGGTGCACTTCGAGCGATGTGATAACGAGTACAACGAGGCAGTGGCCGCAGTCGAGGCTCTCACGCCGTGGCTCCGAAACGGCGCAACCGCCGCCGTGCTCGCGCGCACCAACCGCATTCTGGATCCGGTTGAGGCCGTCTGCCGCTCCCATGGCATCAAGTATTTCAGGGCGGCGGGAAAGTCGATCCTTGATCGGCCAGAGGCAGCCTTGTTTGGCACGCTGCTCAATCTCATCCAAAGGGCGTCAGACTCCGGCGTCGATTCACTACTGAGCCACGCCGGGATCGGAAGTCACGAGCTGATGCTGCTGCACAAGAAGCTGGGATCGGCTTGGAATGGCGCGTCTGCGAAGAAGAAGGACCTTCTGGACATGGGCCTGTCCGAGGAGTCGACGAAGAAGTACCGGGACTTCGTGAAACGGATGGCAGACTGGAGATCGCTTTGTGACCGGGAATTCCACTCTCTCGTGCTCGATGGAGTGCGAGAGTGGATGCTGCAATGGGCCGTTTCCGACCAGGCCAAGCGGGCAATCAACACGACCTATGACGTCCTGTCGAACCTCAATGGCCCGTTTTCAGATCGACTCGAATATCTGCGGCGGAAGAACAACGAACCAGCGCCAGACGCATTGGTCCTCACGACAATGCACGCCTCGAAAGGACGCGAGTGGGCGCACGTGGCGCTGATACGGGTCGAGGAGACAGTGATCCCTGACGACGGAAGCACGGAATCGGAAGAGCGTCGCCTTTGCTATGTCGGGATGACACGCGCGCGGGACTCGCTGAGGATCAGCACTGCTAAGAAGAACCCTACTTCCCGATTCGTAGTTGAGGCGGGACTAGTATAGCGAGCCTGTGGAATATTCCACCGATCGACCGCTCGGCGGGCGCCATCGTTCACCTGCCGGCGGAGGCCACGTGCCGTGGCATGTGGTGGCGCAAAGACGTCTCCGAACAACAAGAAATGGTGCCGGACGGCTATGTGCCATCAGACATCGTCGCGTGAAGCGCGCCTGCACTGGATGCGATCGCATCGTGCAATCTCCCGCACTTGGCCATTCCTTCGACCTCGGCATCTCCGGCCGGGGCTTGCGCGCCAACATCCTCGTCTCAAGATGTCCGCCGGAATCGAGACACCAGAGCCTCCCTGGGTCGCTTCGATCGCGGGAAACGGTACTTGCCGGACAATTGCCCTAAGGTCGGCACTGGCATGAGCGCGTCGGATCTGGCGCCCTCAGCACAGTTGCGCTAGGTTGAACTCGCGTTTATTCGTCTGTTGCGCCACGGACCGGCCATAACACGCCACCCCTCCTTCAGCGCGGGCACGGACTGGGCTGGCCAGGGTCTGCGGCGCCACGCACAGAGGTCTCAGTGAGCGTAGCGGTTCACGGACTCTAGACGTTCCCACCAAGGATGAATGCGAGGATATCGTCCGCTGAGGGCTCGCCCCACGTCTGATCCGCAAGCCAGCGGAAGAAACTGGACTGTGCAAGTTTGCTGGGCTTCTTGGACGCTGGCAGGCGCAGATCTGCAGCTGCACACTGTTCGTTGTACTGGCCTATGAGAGCGCTCTGCTCATCGGGCGAGAGTTCCATAAAGTACGCCTGAGCATCTGGAAGGCGTGCGGCGATGTATTGATCTTTCGCTTCGGCAGGCGTTCTTGCGCCTACAGCCTTTGGTGGCTTCTTGTCGACGTGGGTCTCTTCAACTGGTGAAGCTGCTTTGGCCCAGTCTTCTGTAACCGCTTTCCGGAAATACGCGGCCACGTTGTCCAGCGACGGGACGTTCTTCTTGCCAATGCGTGCCCTGGTGTAAGCGACGGCCTGCCTTACTCGTTCCGCACCATAGGTGCGGGTCATCTTCTTGGCCTCGGTAAGGGGTACGCCGAATTTCACGACAGCCTGAATCAAGTCGAGATCCTGCTGGTCTTCTTCCGGCGGCGTCTCCTTTCGCTTGATCTTGAACTGGAGCTCCATCACCGAACGTCCATTCTTGTGCTCAACGAGTTCGATGAGGTGATCGGAAACGGCATTGATCTCCTCGATGCACGGGTTGAGCACGGCTCGCTTGAAGATTTTGTACTCTTTGTACTTCGTCTCGCTCTCCTCGCGACCCAGGATCAAATTTCGGAAGATGGTCAGTGGAATTCGGGTAGTCACGCCAATCCGTTCATACCGGACGGTGTTCTCCCAAAGAGCGAGGGAATGGGCACGCCGGAACAGTTTCGCGATGCGCATGTCGATCATCGCAAACCGCTCGGGGTTCAGGAGTTCCTCGGAAATCTGCGGTGCAAACGAATAGGATAGCTGGGACCCAGTGATTTTCGCGCCGGCGACAAGCGTCGAACCAGTCCAGGTGGCGGTGCCGTCGCTGTTCAATTGGTCCCAATCCACCACGGTCCGCATGAGCGATTTTGCCGTTTCCTTGATGTAGCCTGTGTCCTTCGTGGTCAAGCCTAAGCCAGCCATCATCTCCGGAATCGATATCTGGAAGATCGTTGCACCGTCGCTCTTGGCAAGCCGATGCTCGATCGCATTCTTAATCAGGGCATTGAACAGACGCCGTTGCTGTAGAGACAGTGCACCGCCAACTGGCGACAAGTGAATCGCCTGAACGGCCTTCTTGAATGGTTCTGGCACTTCGGGTTGTTGGAACAACGCGATTTGCGCGCCTTTCTGACCCGTGGCTGGTTTGGACAT
>NZ_CDRMWP010000002.1:0-3234209 GCF_977008105.1 Cupriavidus ulmosensis | reverse complement strand
ATTGGCGTGCTTCGGAATACACGACTTTTTACGCGAAGCAAACAGCCTTGTCACGCAGAAACAGGTACGGTAGGCGAATTTCCTGTTAGCCCGCTTGTTTTGGGGTAGGTGGGTCTCATGACTGGTTGCGGGGCGGACAGCGGTGGGCAACCCGGCAGGGTTGTCCACGGATGCCCGGACCTCAGCTACCAGTAAACGATAAGCGTATGGGTTAACTACTCGTAAACCGTATACGTGGCTCTCAAGCCATTGATCCGTATACGGAAAAACACCCTCCGCGAACCCGATTCTGCGTGGAACCGTACTCGATTCTGCGAAGTGCTGTACCAGATTCTGCGGTATACCGAACCCGTTTCAGCGCAAAGCGCGAACCGGATTCTGCGGGGATAACTCACTGTTCCCACTGGCTTTTCCACAGCGACAGAGGCCAAAAGCGTACCTGTTTCTGCGGGCGGGGTGCCGTTTACGTCTCGCGCCGGGGTAAACACGCCTGGCGCACGAAGTTATCCCCGCAGAAATGGGTTCGGAACCGGCTTTTTCACGCCGCCGTTGCGGTGCAGCGTACCCGTTTCTGCGTCATTCGGGCGCCCGGCGTTCCATTTGCGTACCCAATTCTGCGGTCGCCCTGAAGCGACGTGCCGTCGACCCTGACAGTCCCGGCCATGCGTACCCGTTTCTGCGGCGTACCCAAATCTGCGAAAGCATCAATTACTCGGGACCAGGATCGAAGCGTACCCAATTCTGCGAGACATTCCACCATGCATTTCGGTCGCTTCCGTACCCGTTTCTGCGAATGCTTTCCCAAGGGCCGGGTGATGTGGAATTTCCCATTGCCATTATACATAAGCTTTGGCCAAAAAGCGAGTGCTTGCACTCGATATTTCACAGGCTGCAAAAGGGTATACGTCTCCGTACCCATTTCTGCGGGGTAATGGAGCGTGGCCTGGAATGTCGGTGTCGGATGTCGGGACGGGTTCACGATGTGGCGTACCCGTTTCTGCGAACGTTTGCCATGCGATGGCAGGCATCGGGGCGTACCTATTTCTGCGGGCTGTCGCCCGTTTCATTGCCATGCCAAGAAAATGGGATGGCGAAGGTCCGGGAGGAGGATGGGGAAACCAGGCGAGGGAGCGCTGGACGGTCGAAATCGCCCCGAAACGCATGCCTGGCGTACCCGTTTCTGCGCACAGACGGAAACGGGTGGGGTGCTGCGAATTCGCATTGCGTACCCGTTTCTGCGTTGCACCAATACGTCAGCGGGACGTGCGGTTGCTCGAGCCAGGGAGCGGGTTAGTCACGAAAGGCCGCTGCACTGGCCGGATGCGTACCCGTTTCTGCGGGCATATCCGGCCCGGGAGCGATGTGGAAAGCCCGCTTGTGATGGCTAAAGAGGGGCTTTGCGTACCCGTTTCTGCGCATGCGGGGGCCGCGGATTTCGCCGTCCGGCACAGGCGGCCGCGCCGGGCGAAGCCGATGCGTACCCAATTCTGCGAACACCGAGGCGTGGCTCGAGACAGGGAGACGACACTCCTGCCCGCACGGAAGCGTACCCGTTTCTGCGGAGCAGTCAGCACATTTCCGGGTGGGTCCGGCGGGATGGGGGGCGGAGGAAAAGGCGGGCTGCCCTTTGCCGCGCTGGTGGCTTTCGGAACGCGGCAGGAAGCGCGAGCCGTGCCCTGCTACCGATGGCGAGAATCAGCCTCGCCCGTCCGCGCAGGGCAAAAAAAACCCCGCCTCGGAAGGCGGGGTTTCTCGACTGGGTCGCACTCCAGGCGGAGTGCCAGTCTACTGCTTACAGCGGCGTGATGTTCGCAGCTTGCAGACCCTTCGGGCCGTTCTTGACTTCGAACGACACGCGTTGGTTTTCCTGCAGCGACTTGAAACCGTCCGCGCGGATTTCAGAGAAGTGTGCGAAGAGATCGTCACCGCCAGCGTCCGGCTTGATGAAACCGAAGCCCTTGGCGTCGTTGAACCATTTAACGATACCGGTTTGCATGGTATTGCTTTTCCTGACAAAAATTTAAAAAGAAACGGATAGCTCACGCATATCCAGCAAAGCAACTCAAGGAAAGGACACCATGGACAACGGAAGTACCATGACGGTGGCTAACGAATGTGCTGTTGCCTCGTCGCTTGAATCTAGCGGGGTTTATACGGTGGATTAGCGCCAGCGTCAAGGTAGGGTGATTCTGGATGCCGGCCCGGATTCACCGCCGGTGCCGGCAAGGCCATCACATATTTTGTATGCCAGCTATTCTCCCCGGCGGCGACCGCCGGGGAGAATATGCCGGACAGTCAGACCAGTAAGACCGTCCGGCCACGCCCCGCCCGCCGCCGGCGTCAGCCCGAAACAAAGCATCGCCACGCAACAGGACAAGAGGAGCCTTCATGCCGACACCGGAACCCATTGGCAGCCGTTCAGCGGTGCCCGCCAGCCCGTCGCTCGCCGAGCGGCTGTTCAGGCTGAGCGAGCACCAGACCGACGTCCGCACCGAGCTGCTGGCCGGGCTGACCACCTTCCTGACGATGGCCTACATCATCTTCGTCAACCCGAGCATCCTGGGCGACGCCGGCATGCCCAAGGACGCGGTGTTCGTGGCCACCTGCGTGGCGGCCGCGATCGGCACCCTGATCATGGGCTTCTACGCCAACTACCCGATCGCGATGGCGCCGGGCATGGGCCTGAATGCCTACTTCGCCTACACCGTGGTCAAGGGCATGGGCTTTCCGTGGGAGGCCGCGCTCGGCGCGGTGTTCATCTCCGGCTGCCTGTTCCTGCTGGTGACGCTGTTGCGCGTGCGCGAGGCGATCGTCAACGGCATCCCGCACTCGATCCGCATCGCCATCACCGCGGGCATCGGGCTGTTCCTCGCCATCGTGGCGCTGAAGAACGCGGGCATCGTGGCGGCCAGCCCGGCCACGCTGGTGACGATCGGCGATCTCCACCGGACGCCGGCCATCCTCGCCATCGTCGGTTTCTTCGCCATCGTCGCGCTCGACCACCTCAAGGTCAAAGGCGCGATCCTGATCGGCATCCTGCTGACCACCGCGCTCAGCTTCGTGGTGGGCGACAACGCCTTCCACGGCGTGTTTTCCGCGCCGCCGTCCATCGCGCCCACGCTGCTCAAGCTCGATATCTCGGCCGCGCTTTCCATCGGCATCATCAACGTGGTGCTGGTGTTCTTCCTGGTGGAACTGTTCGACGCGACCGGCACGCTGATGGGCGTGGCCAACCGCGCGGGCCTGCTCAAGGCCGGCAAGATGGACCGGCTGAACAAGGCGCTGATGGCGGACAGCACGGCCATCATGGCCGGCTCGTTGCTCGGCACCTCGTCCACCACGGCCTACATCGAGAGCGCCTCGGGCGTCCAGGCCGGCGGGCGCACGGGGCTGACGGCAGTGACCGTGGCGGTGCTCTTCCTTGCCTGCCTGTTCATCTCGCCGCTGGCCGGCACGGTGCCCGGTTATGCCACGGCGCCCGCCTTGCTCTACGTCTCCTGCCTCATGCTGCGCGAACTGGTGGACCTGGACTGGTCCGACGCGACCGAAGTCGTGCCGGCCGTGCTGACGGCGCTGGGCATGCCGTTCACCTACTCGGTGGCCAACGGCGTCGCGTTCGGCTTCATCGCCTACGCCGGGCTCAAGCTGCTGACCGGCCGCGCCCGGACCGTTCCGGTCATGGTGTGGATCATCGCCGCGGTGTTCGTCTTCAAGTTCTATTACCTGCCCGGCCACTGATCCGGCCTCGTCCGGCAGGCCGCGAACGAGAGGTCGCGAACGAGAGGTCGCGAACGAGAGGTCGCGAACGAGAGGTCGCGAACGAGAGGCCGGCGAGCCGGGCGTACCCGTTTCTGCGTGATCCCGATGCGCGCGCTCCGCGCCGCCCGGCGCGATGCCGTACCCGTTTCTGCGTGCCTGAACCGCCGCCGGCGTGCGTGCGCGCAACGCCGACCCGTACCCGTTTCTGCGCACAATGTAAGTGGCTAATTACCTGTCAGCCCAGGCAGTGTATGGGAGCGGGCTCATACTAAAGGATGATATTGGCGTGAGTCCCCATACTGAGGGCTGGACAAACCGCCGCAAATGCACTGAACTAGAGTCGTGGCAAATAGCGGGGCGCTTCAAGGCGCCCCTTCTTGACTCCGGCGTTCCGGAGTGGCGCCGTCTGGCGCAACGCATTATCTGGAATAACCACAGAAAGAAGAGTCCGCCGTCGGCAGAACGGGCAAGGACTGAATGACCGACCAGACCATCGTCCAGATGGCTTCGCCACGACGAAGGGAGCATGCGGATACACGCATGCCTCGACAAGAAAGCAAATAACAAGATGAAAGATAAGTGGTAATCGCGAACGTGTAGTGCCGGGGGTGTTGTTCAACGGGGATCACATCATGAATGCAGGAGAAATCCGGCGACCCGCTATGGGGCCCATCAGCGAGTCCGCCAGTCTTTCCATTCATCGCGCCTGGGCAGCCCTCGGAGAGGCTGCCGCCGAAACGCCGCGCCGACATCGCATTGCCGAGCGCACCGATCCGGCCGCCAGCGCCGTCGAAGCCTTCCTCAGCCAGGATGGCGCGCTGCCGTCCCACGTGCGCGCCGCCATCGAACAGCTGCTGCAGCGCCAGCGTTCGCTCGAGGGCGAGCTTTCACGCCAGCGCTCGCTGCTCCAGGAATGGATCCTCAGCCAGCTTACCTACAAGACGCTCTACTACCGATACTCCGGCCAGTCCCCCGAGGCGCCGCGCGGCGAACTGCTGCGCGAGAAAGACCAGGTGCGCCGGCGCATCCGCGAGCAGCTCCAGGCCGGTGGCGAGCACGACGCCATCCTCGGCGAGCAGTCCCGCAGTCTGTCCAGGCCGTAATGCCCACGTTGCGCATGGGGGACCTCCCCCAACCGCCCCGGCTTGGCCACGCGCAAAGCCCGCACCTCAGCGAGGCCGCCGCGCAAGCCCGGGTAGCCAAGATGCCCAACGGCAGGGAGAACGCTATGGACCGACTGTGCAAGGTGGCGACACGCACCGCACAGGTGCTGGTCGTGTCGCGCCATGAACCCTATGGATTCGATCCGGCCCAGTTCGGGTCTGGCTGGGAGATTCGCCACATCCAGCAGATCCGCGACCTGAGCCGCGTGGTGCGGGGCAGCGCGCCGATGGCCGGCGTGCTCGATCTCGAAAGCGAGTACAGCGACGCCGAGCTCGCGCAGCTCGAGCAGAGCCTGCAATACCTGCACGTGATGTGGGTGGCGATCACCTCCTCGCGCATGCTCGAGGACGAGCGCGTGCGCCGGCTGATCCGCGACTACTGCGTGGACTACGTGCGCACGCCGTTCTCGTTCAGCGAGCTGCTCTACACGCTCAAGCACGCGCACGGCATGGCGTGCCTGCACGGCGCGCGCAGCCACGAGCTGATCGGGCATGGCCCGATGATCGGCGAATGCGCGGCCATGCGCGCGATGTTCCGCTCGCTGGCCAAGGTGGCGCACAACGAGGCGCCGGTCTTCATCTCCGGCGAATCGGGCACCGGCAAGGAGTTGGCGGCGCAGGCCGTGCACGAGGCGTCGAGCCGGCGCAAGGGACCGTTCGTGGCCATCAACTGCGGCGCGATTCCGCCGCACCTGGTGCAGTCCGAGCTGTTCGGCTACGAGAAGGGCGCGTTCACCGGCGCCAACCAGCGCAAGATCGGCTGGATCGAGCAGGCGCAGGGCGGCACGTTGTTCCTCGACGAGATCGGCGACCTGCCGCTGGAGAGCCAGGTCGCGCTGCTGCGCTTCCTGCAGCAAGGCACCATCACCCGGCTCGGCGGGCACCAGTCGATTCCGCTGGACCTGCGCATCATCTCGGCCACGCACGTGGACCTGGTGGCGGCGCAGGCCGACGGGCGCTTCCGTTCCGACCTGTTCCACCGGCTGTGCGTGCTGACCCTGTCGATCCCGCCGCTGCGCGAGCGCGGCGAGGACATCCTGCTGCTGGCCAACGCGGTGCTCGCCGAGCACGGGCACGAGGCGCACCGGCGCATCCGCGGCTTCTCGCCGTGCTCCACGCAGGCGATGATGCAGTACGAATGGCCCGGCAACGTGCGCGAGCTGATCAACCGGGTGCGGCGCGCCATCGTGATGACGGACAACCGCAAGATCACCGCGGAAGACCTGCAGCTGCACGGCGGCACCGATACCCCGCGCAAGACGCTCGACGCCATCCGCGAGGAAGCCGAGCGCGAGGCGATCCGCACCGTGATGGCGAGCCACGGCTTCCACGTGGTGCCCGCCGCGCGCGAGCTCAACGTCTCGCGGGTCACGCTCTACCGGCTGATGCACAAGCACAACATCCGCATCGAGGCGAGGCCGGGGGCGGGGGAATAGCGGGCTGCGGGCGACGGGGATCAGGCGGGCTGCGGTGCGCGTACAGGTTGCCGACAACATTTGCTTGCCGCTTGTGGTCTCCCCTCTCCCATTTCATGGGAGAGGGGAGCAAACCCTCGGCGACAGGCGCCGCCTGCCGTCTGCAATCCCGCCGCGCCGGGGCCCCGTTTTTTCTCTCCCGCCCCATCCCCTCAGAACGTATAAGGAAACCGCAGCGACACCGTATAGTTCGGCGCGTCCGGCGTCAGCCCGATGCCGAACGCGGTGCTCACCGACAGCCCCTTGGTGATGACGTGATTGAAGCCGAACGTCATGGTCGCCACGTTGGCGCGGCTGCCGACCACCGTCTGCGTCACGCCCGCGGTCGTGACCTGCGTGCTGCCCGACAGCGCCGCGTTGAAGGCCAGCGACATCGAGGTGCGGTCGTTGAGCGCGAGCGCCAGGCCGCCGCCGAAGCCGATGGTGTCGCCGAGCTTCACGTCGGCCGGCGCGGCCTCGCCCTGCACGGACGAGATGTCGCTCACGGAGCGCCTGATGTTGTAGGTGTAGCTGGCATTGGCGAACAGCACCACCGGGTCGTAGGTCTTGAGCACCGACAGGCCCGCCGTGACCGCCCACACGCCGTTGCCGGTCGGCAGTTGCGCGGCGACGTTGAGGTTGTTGTTGTTCGGGTCGGCCGACACCAGCTTGATGCCGAACGGCGAGCGCCCGGTGGGCGCGCGCACGCGCACGCTGCCCACCACGTCCGGCGCCGCGCCGCTCTCGCGCAGGAACTGGTAGTACACGCCCATGCTGATGTCGCCCAGCGCCGTGGTGCTGAGCGTGGCGTCGGACAGGCTGGCAGCGGAGCCGCCCGCGCCGCCCGAGATGAAGTTGGTGTTGCGGTACGTCACCGGCAGGTCGAAGTCCATCGACATGCGGTCGGTCAGGCCATAGCGGAAGATGGTGTCGTAGGTGAGCGTGTGCGACTTGGTCTGGTTCAGGTTGATGGTGCCGAGGAAGATCGCGTCGAGCGCGAGAAAGCCCGAGAGCGACAGCGCGCGCCGGTCGTAGTAGCTGTAGACGAAACCGCTGTCGATGGTCAGGCGCCGCTCGAACAGCGGCGCGTGCTCGGTCTGGTAGACCAGGTCCTTGCTCTGCACGCGCGCCTGCTGCTGCGTCGCGCGCGCGTCGGAACCCACCACCGGCGTGCCGGTGCCGCCGGCGAGGTTGCCGGGCGCGGCCGGCGCGGCGTCCTGTGCCAGGGAGGGAACGCCCGCAGCGGCCATGCCGCCGCCGGCGTTCCCCTCGGCACTGCTCCCCGTTTCCCCGGTTCTCCCCGTTCCCTCCACGACCCCCCGGCCGCGCGCCCCGGCCATTTCCAGCTCGTCCAGGCGCCGCTCGAGAGTCCTGATGGTCTGCTCCTGCTGCTCGACCAGTCTTGTCAATCGTTCGATCCGCTCGTCCGCGCCCGGCGCCTGGGCACCGACCTGCCCGCACGCGCCGGTGGAGAGCAGGGTTCCCGCCAGGGTTCCCAGCACAGCGAATTCGGTCTTCATCTTTCCCCCCGGAAATCTGAACACGCGTCAATCGGGTGCGCCACCCCCGCATGCAGCGATTATCGTCGCATCGATGCGATCGCCGCTAGTGCGTCCCGCATGCTCGTTTGCGTCAGTTGCCGGTTCGTCAGTTGCTGCACTTGCAGCGTGATGTTGGTGAGATTGAGCACCTGCTGCGCGTCGCCGGTGACGCGCGCGGCCTGCATCAGGCCGCCACCCTGCGCGTTCTGCGTCGCGCTGCCGGCCGCCGACAGGATCGCCACCGAGACCCCGCCGCCGGGGCTCACCGCCGCGCTGGCCGTCATGCCGTTGGCCTGCGCCACCTGCGGCGCGGTGCCGTTGCCGCCGGCCGCCGGCGCCGCGAGCGGCGCGGTCTGCGTGGTGATGGTGCTGACGTTGCGCACCGAGTTGCCGTCGCCCGCGATCTGCGTCACCTGTCCCACGCCCGCGGCCTGCACCGCGGCGCTGGCCACGCCGCCGTTGCCCTGCACCGTGCCGCCGCCCAGGCTCTGCACGCGCGCCGACAGGCTCGCGCTGGCCTGCGCCGCCGCCGCGCCCGCGGCCAGGTTGGCCGCCGCCACGCGCGCGGTGGCGGTGGCGACCGCGCTGTCGTTCTGCCAGCGCGACACCATCTCCACCATGAAGCCGCTGACCAGGCTGGCTCCGAGGTACTTGCCGCGCGCGCCCGCCAGTTCGTCGTCGGCAACCGGCTCCGCCCGCGCCGCCGCGCCGACGATCGCGGCCGCGTCGTCGGCGGCCGAAACCGCCCGCGCCGCCGGCGCGGCAGCCATCGCCGCGCCGGCGGCGCAGGTCAGGCAGAACAGGCGCAGCGCGGTGGCCATGTCAGAAATAGTCCATGCGGATCAGGCCGAAATCGAGCGCGGCCGGCACCATGCCGCCGGCCAGCGCGGCGTTGGTCCGCTCGCGCAGGGCCGGCGCGGTGAAGTCCAGCAGCGGCGAGTTCGCATCGAACGGGCGGCCCACGATGGCGAACACCAGCCCGTTCCAGTTGGCGGCGAAATCCTCTTCCCTGATGATGCGGTTGCCCAGCGCCGGGTCGGCCACGAACACGCGCCCGTCGATGGCCCTGCGCACCACCACGAAGTGCAGGTAGCCGTTGACGTCGAGCAGCGTGATGACCGGGATCCGGAGCTGGCGCAGCGCGCCGTAGTCCACGCGGAAGCCCCGTCCGCGCAGCCCCAGCGTCTCCACGTAGTTGCGCATGTCGAGCATGGAGAAGCCGTTCTTGAGCACGGTGTCGGCATCGGAGATGCGCAGCATGTCCTCCACGATCTTCGGTTCGGCGAGGTCGAAGCCGTAACCGTAGCGCAACAGCGTGCCGACCGCCGCCGCGCCGCAACTGAAGTCGAGCTGCTGGCGCATCACGTTCTGGTAGCGCATCTCCAGCATGCTCCTGACCGGCTTCCTGAGCATGGCCTGGCCATCGAGGTTGATGGTCATCGTGCCCTGCCCGCTGGCGCCGCAGGCGGCGGCCAGCAGCAGGCATGCCCCGGTCACGCGAAATAGCGCGCGCATCTCGTTTCCTCCCTCGGGCGGGATGAGCCGGTACCCCCCGGTGCCCGGCTCCGCCGCCGCGTCTTTCGTACCGCGGCCGCAATGCGGCCATGCCGCGGCGCCGCGCTCAGTGCGTCGCCGTGGAAATGGCGAGGCCGTTGCTCTGCGCGTTGCCGGCGCCGGCGGAGATGTTCACGCCGATGTTGCCCACCGCGTTGGCCAGCGCGCCGCCGGCCAGCGAGGCCGTGTTGCTCGGCCGGCAGCCGCACATCGACAGGTCGTTGCCGTAGGTGGACTGGTCATTGGACGCGCTCGCCTTGGCCAGCACGCCGACCGGCTGCCCGCCGCGGCCGGTGCCGCCGCCGGTGTTGACCGAGGCCGCCAGCGCATTGCTCTGCAGGTTGCCGGCGCCGGCGGCGATGTTCACGCCGACGTTGCCCCTGGCGCCGGCGAGCATGCCGTCGCCCAGGGTGGCGCTGTTGGCGGCGCCGGCCATGCGCACGCCGTTGCCGCCGGTCTTCTGGCTGGAGAACACCTGCGCGGAGGCGAACACGTCGGCGGCGTCGATGCTCGCCAGCGCGGCCTGGTTGGACTGGCCGTTGCCGGCGCCGGCGGAGACGTTCACGCCGATATTGCCCTGCGCGTTGACCAGCGCGCTGCCGCCGCCGGACGCGGTATTGTTCGACGGGCCGATGCGCACGCCGTTGCCGCGCGCGCTCTGCTGGCTGTCGACCACCGCGCCCGATTCGGACTTGAAGCGGATGTCGCCCCAGGCGAAGCCGAAGCCGCGCACGTAGATGTCGTTGCTGATGGCGGTCTGGTTGAAGATGTCGGCCTCGTCGGGACGATCGAAGTAGCTGAACCCGCCCGCGAACGCACTGGTGGAAAGCGCGGCCATCGCTGCGATGGCGAGCATTCTCGTTTTCATGATCTTCTCCTTCCCTTGCTAGAAAAAAGTGCCCGCCGGGGGACGGAGCACAAAAACGTTGGACGAGACGTTCCCCGATCCCGCCGTCTGGTTCAGCTGCACCAGGCCGCTGGCGTTGCGGTAGGCATCCGGCTGGATGACTGCCTCGCGCGGTCCCGGCGCGCGGCCCGCTGAATCCGGGCGGCTCCCGCCTGCCGATGCGGCGGCCAGCAGGCCGTCCGAGATCGCCTCGATCCTCACCGCGGCGGACGGCGCCAGCACCGCCGCGTTGCTCTGCAGGTTGCCGTTGCCGCTGGCCACGTTGGCCGCGATCAGCCCGCTGGCGCCGGCAAACGCACCGCCGCCGATCTGGCTGGCGGCGCCGGCCGCGGGCGCGGTGGCGCCGGCACGTTGCATCGATTGCACCGCGGCGGCGGCGGTGGAGATCGCGGCCTGGTTGCTCTGCGCGTTGCCGCTGCCCGCGGCCACGTTGACGGCGGCGCGCCCGGACACGCCGGCCAGCGCGCCCGGACCGATGCCGGCGTTGTCCGCGCTCGCCACCTGCGCGCCCGCCACCTGCGCGTGCGCCGGCATGCCGCCCAGCGCGAGCACGGCGCAGGCGATGGCGCGCGCCGGTGTCATGGCCGCAGCCCCGCGGCCAGCGGCGCGAGCCCGCGCAGCAAGGCGCCGCTCGCGCCGCCGGTGGCCTGCGTTACCTGCCCGGTAATGCCGCCCGCGACGCCGGCGGCGGCGACGCCCGCGGCCGGCCCTTCGGCCTGGGCCGGCAGGCCGGCGCGGCGCGCAGGCACCGCCTGGCCGGCAGCGGGCGCGGCGCCGCCCGCGGCGCTGCGGCCCACCGCGGCAGCGAGGTCGCTGTCGGTCAGGTCGCTCGCCACGGCGGCGGCGGATTGCTGGAAGCGCTGGGACGGAAACGGCTCGACAGCGGCGGCTATCGGTATGTCCCCCTGCGGAATGCCGCGATAGGCAATACGCGGCTCGACGCTGCGCAGAACGACGATGTCGCCTGTGCCGGCAATCGCGCAGAGGGGAGCAAGGGCGGCGACAAAAGCTGCAACACCGACGGCGCGGGCCGCGCCAGCCGATGCGATCGCCTTCGTGCCGTCATACGCGCAGGCGGCTGACGCATGGCAGAACTCACTCCCGCGTTGTAGGACTCGTCGCGTCATTTTTTTATGTCTCCCTGCCGGGCACAGAGCGACAAGCATGCCAATCCGCGCGAAGCCAGCACCGGGGCCGGTTTGCGGGCGGCGCGGAAGCACGCGGGGAGGTTCCCCCCGAACGGGGGGACGCTTTGGTTGCGGTACTGAAACATGCCGCCGGCCGCGCCGGCGGCGGCTTTCGGCGGCCGATCGCCCGCGCGGCTTGCCGTGTCCGGCAAGGAGTCCGCCCGCGCGGGGCCGCGCTGGCGGCCCGGCGTTGGTTGCAGGGCTGTAACAGGCGCGCCGGCGGCCGGCGCGCACGGTGGTCGACCGTCTCATTCACGCAGAAACGGGTACGCCGGACGCTTGCGGAGGGTGCGTGAAGTGGCGCGGGCGCGGGGATGGCGCGCGGGGCAACGGCGATGTCCGCGCCGCCATCGCGCCCCGCGCATGCCGTGCCGCGGCGTGGATGCGCGGCGCGCCTAGCGTGCCGGCGCGGCGCTGGCCTGCTCGGCCATGCCGCCGGAGATCGGCTTCGGGCCCGGCTGGCTGCGCTCGCAGCCGGTGGCGGCAAGCACGCCGAGCGCCAGGAAGACGGCAATGCCGAGGCAGTGCGCGGTGGTCCGGTTCATGGTGCCTCCTTCTGACTGGGTTCGGGAAAGACGGCCGGAAGGACGGCGCCCGGCGTGGCCGCCGCCCGCCTGCCTTCCGGTTCCAGTCTAGCCGCTGGCGCGCCGCGCGCGCGCTTGGGCAAAGCGCGCGGGCGGCTGTATCATGGACTTTCGGCCACATGCAAAAACGGGAGAGGCCTTGCCGGAGTCTCATCATGTTGCGCTATGCCGTGCTTTTCTTCGTGGTCGCCGTGATTGCCGCGCTGTTCGGCTTCGGCGGCCTTTCCGCCGGGGCGGCCCAGGTAGCCAAGCTGCTCTTCATCGTCTTCCTTGTGCTGTTCGCGGTGTCGCTCGTCTGGGGCCTGCGCAAGGAGCGCTAACCATGCCGGCGTAGCCCGTGCCGTCCTCATGGCCACCTCCCCGCCGGACCCGCGCGTGAATCCCGCCGATGCGCCCCGCCGCCCCCTGGACGCCGATGCGCCCCGGCCGCGCCCGGGCCGCTGGCTGCCCGACCGCCACACCGCCGCGCGCACCGCCAGCGTGGTGGGGGCCTCGGTCCGCGCCTGGGTGGCCCACCGCGCCGCCAGCAAGGGCGCGGCGCTGTCGTTCTACATGCTGTTCTCGCTCGCGCCGATCCTGGTGCTGGTGATCTCCATCGCCGGCATCTTCTTCGGCGCCGAGGCCGCGCGCGGCGAGATCTTCGCCCAGATCGACGGCCTGGTCGGCGCGCAGGGCGCGGCCGCCATCCAGGAGATCCTGGCCGCCACCCACCGCGCCGGCGGCGGCGGGCTGGCCGCCGCCATCGCCACCGGCATCCTGTTCGTCGGCGCCACCAGCGCCTTCGCCGAGCTCAAGGGCAGCCTGGACGAGATCTGGGCCGCGCCGGCGCCGCAGGGCGCGGGCTGGCAGCAATTGCTGCGCGCGCGGCTGCTGTCGTTCAGCCTGGTGCTGGTGCTGGCCTTCATGCTGCTGGTGTCGCTGATCGTCAACGCCGCGCTGGCCGTGGTGGACCGCTTCTGGGGCCAGATGTGGACGCAGTCCTGGTTCGCGCCGGTGGCCGACGTGCTCTCCACCGCGTTTTCGTTCGGCGTGGTCACGCTGCTGTTCGCGGTGATCTTCAAGATGCTGCCCAATGCGCGCATCGCGTGGCGCGACGTCATCATGGGCGCCGTCATCACCGCGCTGCTGTTCGCCGCCGGCAAGCGGCTGATCGGCCTGTACCTCGGCAACAGCGCGGTGGCGTCTTCTTACGGCGCGGCCGGCTCGGTCGTCGCGCTGATGCTGTGGGTGTATTACTCGGCGCAAATCTTCTTTTTCGGGGCCGAGCTGACGCGCCAGTACGCGCTGCAATTCGGCAGCCTGCGCGGCCAGGGCGCGGGCGCGCAGGCCGCGCCGCGCGCCGCCGCGCCCGCGAACCGGTAAAATACCGCCCGATTCCCTTCGTGCATGCCCGCAGTGCCCGGCGCCCCGACCTCGAGTTGATGGTCCCGCCGGCCCCTGGCGCCGGCCCGCTGCGCCCCGGGCCTTTCCATCTTCCGTTTGCAGAATCCACCGCCGTGAGCTCGCTCGTATCCGAAATTGCGCGTCGTCGCACCTTTGCCATCATTTCGCACCCTGACGCGGGTAAGACGACCCTGACCGAAAAACTGCTGTGGTTCGGCGGCGCCATCCAGGTCGCCGGCGAAGTGCGCGCGCGCAAGGCCGACCGCCACGCCACCTCCGACTGGATGGAGCTGGAAAAGCAGCGCGGCATCTCGGTGACTTCGTCGGTGATGCAGTTCCCGTACCGCGAGAACATCGTCAACCTGCTCGACACCCCGGGCCACGAAGACTTCTCCGAGGACACCTACCGCACGCTGACCGCGGTGGACTCCGCGGTGATGGTGATCGACTCGGTCAACGGCGTGGAAGCGCAGACCATCAAGCTGCTCAACGTCTGCCGCCTGCGCGACACGCCCATCCTCACCTTCATCAACAAGCTCGACCGCGAAGGCCGCTCGCCGATCGAGCTGCTCGACGAAATCGAAGACGTGCTGCAGATGCAGTGCGCGCCGATGACGTGGCCGATCGGCATGGGCAAGTCCTTCCGCGGCGTGTACCACCTGATCGACGACCGCGTGCAACTGTTCGACCCGCACGGTGAGAAGGGCACCTCCGCGATGGTCGACGGGCTCGACAACCCCGAGCTCGACCGCATGCTGGGCAGCCAGGCCGAGGAGCTGCGCATCGAGATCGAACTGGTGCGCGGCGCCTCGCATGCGTTCGACAAGGACGCGTTCCTCGCCGGCAAGCAGACCCCGGTCTACTTCGGCTCGGCCATCAACAACTTCGGCGTGCAGTCGCTGCTCGACGCGCTGTGCGAGCTCGCCCCGCCGCCGCAGGCGCGCAACACCGAGACCCGCGTGGTGGAGCCGGACGAGCCCAGGTTCACCGGCTTCGTGTTCAAGATCCAGGCCAACATGGACCCGCGCCACCGCGACCGCATCGCCTTCGTGCGCGTGTGCTCGGGCCGCTTCGAGCGCGGCATGAAGCTGCTGCACGTGTCCACCGGCAAGACGGTCGCCATCAACAACGCCATCACCTTCATGGCGCAGGACCGCAACACCACCGAGGAAGCGTATTCGGGCGACATCATCGGCGTGCCCAACCACGGCACCATCCGCCTCGGCGACGTGTTCACCGAGGGCGAGCCGCTCAAGTTCACCGGCATCCCCTCGTTCGCGCCCGAGTTCTTCCGCCGCGCGCGCCTGAACAACCCGCTCAAGGTCAAGCAGCTGCAGAAGGGCCTGCAGCAGCTGGCCGAGGAAGGCGCCACGCAGATGTTCCGCCCGATCGCCTCCAACGACCTCGTGCTGGGCGCCGTGGGCATCCTGCAGTTCGACGTGGTGGCGCACCGGCTCGAGCACGAATACGGCGTCGACGCGATCTTTGAATCGCACGAATGCGCCACCGCGCGCTGGCTCAAGGGGGACCCGGCCGAGATCGAGAAGCTGATCGAGAAGGCCGGCCACAACGTCGCGCTCGACGGCGCCGGCGACCACGTCTACCTCGCGCCGAGCATGGTCAACCTGCGCCTGACGCAGGAGCGCTTCCCGAAGGTGGAGTTCCGCGAGACGCGCGAGATCGTCTGACGTTCCGCGCGCGCAGGCTGCCGCGGTGTCGCGGCTTGCGCTGGCGGAAGCGGGTCTGGGGGCGGTCCGGTCGCCGCCGCAGGGCACCTTGCAGGTGCCGATACCGTCACTGCGGCGCTATTGTGTCAGATTCGATACATAGAACTTGCCGCATGCGGCTGCATGCGGCGGCCCGCTCGGATAGAATCCAAAGCTTGCGGAATCAAGCATCAGGCCAGACAGGAGGCCCGCTCCCAGGCTCGTTCCAGGGGAAAGGGCAGCTTCAGGCGCTTTTTTACGTTCCGCCGCGTAGGGCCTTGCTGTGCGCCCCGCCGACTTTCCCGTCCTTGCCGCCATCCATGTCGACCCCTGCCACCGTTCCGGCCGCCGAGCCGGATTCCGTTTTTCGCGACCCTTCGTTCCGGCTGTTCTGGTTTGCCCGCCTGTGCACCACGATCGGCTACCAGATCTTCACGGTGGCGGTGGGCTGGCAGATCTACGACCTCACCCGCGACCCCTTCATGCTCGGCATGGTCGGGCTGGTGCAGTTCCTGCCCTCGGTGGTTCTGCTGCTGATGTCCGGCCACGTGGCCGACCGCTTCGACCGGCGCGTGATCGTGCGCTCGTGCCAGACGCTGGAAGCGCTGATCGCGGTCTCGATGGCGGTGGCCAGCCTCAAGGGCTGGATCACGCGCGAGCACATCTTCGTCTTCGTGGCCCTGATCGGCGCCACCCGCGCCTTCGAGACGCCCACGCTGCAGGCGCTGCTGCCCAGCGTGGTCACGGCGCGCCAGTTGCCGCGCGCGGTGGCCATGTCGAGCTCGGCCGTGCAGACCGCCATCATCATCGGCCCGGCCCTGGGCGGCTTCGCCTACGTGGCCGGCCCCGGCGTGGTCTACGCCATCAGCGCCACGCTGTTCGCCATCGCCGCCTGCCTGGTGAGCGCGCTCAAGCTGCGCCAGCTCGTGCAGCGCAACAACACGCCGGTCAGCGTCGCCACGCTGTTCGCGGGCATCGCCTACATCCGCAGCCGGCCGGTGCTGCTCGGCGCCATCTCGCTGGACCTGTTCGCCGTGCTGCTGGGGGGCGCCACCGCGCTGCTGCCGATCTACGCGCGCGACATCCTGCACACCGGCCCGTGGGGCCTCGGCCTGCTGCGCTCGTCGCCGGCCATCGGCGCGCTGACCACGGCGCTGTGGCTGGCGCACCATCCGATGAACCGGCGCGTGGGCCGCATCATGTTCGGCGCGGTGGCGGTGTTCGGCGTCGCCACGATGGTGTTCGGCGTCTCGCGCTGGCTGCCGCTGTCGATGGTGGCGCTGGTCATGCTCGGCGCGTCCGACATGATCAGCGTGGTGGTGCGTTCCACGCTGGTCCAGCTCGACACGCCCGACGACATGCGCGGGCGCGTGGGCGCGGTCAACTCGGTCTTCATCGGCGCATCCAACCAGCTGGGCGAGTTCGAGTCGGGCGTCACGGCGGCGCTGCTCGGGCCGGTCGGCGCGGTGCTGCTGGGCGGCCTGGGCACGCTGGTGGTGGTGGCGGTATGGATGCGCCTGTTCCCCTCACTCGCCGAGCGCGACCGCCTGCACGACCATCCCGTGGCCGCCTGAGCCGGCCGCCGCGGGCTCCCGGCACGGCGCCGCGCGCCGTGCCGCGCATCCCTTTCGAATCCCCTCCGAATCCCTTCCAGACGCGAAAGCGTACCCGTTTCTGCGTGCCGCCGGTCCCATGCGGCGGCGCTGCCGCGAATGCCCGCGGGCATCCGGCCCGCACGCCATCGGCCTGACCTCCGGCGACATTTTTCGACGCGGCGCCAGCCCTTGCGCGACAAGGGCTGGCGCTAGCTGGCGCTATTTCGCGCGCGCCTCGCGCGGCCGCGCGCGGGAACCTCACTGCCGCGCTTCTGTCCTGAATACATCCGCAATATCGAGCCATTGCCGGTGATCGTCCGACATCCGGTCGGGCTATCGCGGGCAGGTCCCGGTGCCGCGCCGCGCGAAACCGGCGCGCCGTGGCGCCGGGTTTGCGCGCTGTCGGGGTACGCAGAAACGGGTACGCCCGGCGCGTTCCCATCGCGCTTCGCCTTGTCCCGATCTTTGTCCTTGTCCTTGTTTTCTCCGCCGGAGCCGATCGCCATGAACCTCAACTTCATCGACCCGCAGAAGCTGGAAGCTGCCGGCACCTACCTCGCGCAGCTCGCCGTGCAGCAGGGCCTGAACTGCATCGCCGCCATCGTCATCCTGATCCTGGGCTGGTGGATCTCCGGGCGCGCCCGCGCGGCCATCCTGCACGCCTTCGACCGGCCGAGCGTGGACGCCACGCTGCGCCCGATGCTGGCCAGCGTCACGCAATGGATCGTGCGCGTGCTGACCGTGGTGCTGGTGCTGTCGCAGTTCGGCGTGCAGACCGCGAGCATCGTCGCCATGCTCGGCGCGGCCGGCCTGGCCATCGGGCTGGCGCTGCAGGGCACGCTGCAGAACATCGCCGCCGGCATCATGCTGGTGCTGCTGCGGCCGTTCCGCGTGGGCCAGTACATCGACGCGCAGGGCGTGGCCGGCACCGTGCGCGAGACCGGCCTGTTCATGACCGAGCTGACCACCTTCGACGGCGTCTGCCTGCGCGTGCCCAACGGCAAGATCTGGGGCAGCGCCATCACCAACTACAGCGAGAACCCCACGCGCCGGCTCGACATCGAAGTCACCGTCACCTTCGGCGCCGACATCCAGGCCGCGCTCGACGCGCTGCGCGCCATGCTCGCGGCGGACAAGCGCGTGCTGCCCGAACCCGCGGCCGAAGTCATGGTGGTCAACTATGCCGCGCAGGGCGTCACGCTCAACGTGCGCTGCTGGACCGCTGCCGGCGACTACTGGAACGTGCGCTTCGCCTTCTACCAGCGCATCAAGCCGGCGCTCGAAGCGGCCGGCTGCCCGCTCGCCGTGCCGGTGCAGGAAGTGCGCGTGCCGGACGGCGCCCGGCCCGCGCCCGCGGCGCTGTCCGCGGCCCAGCGCCTGAGCTGACGCAGGCCCCGCCACACGGCAACGCGGCGCGCCACGCCCGCCGCCGTCAGCCCTCGTCGGCAAACAGCGCGCACGCGCCTTCTTCCGCCGAGCCGACGTGCTTGCGGAAGCCACCGAACAGGTCGCGCCCCACGCCGTGCCGGTTGACCGACAGGTCCGGCGGCGTGATGTCGCGCGCGTCCCACTCGGCCTGCGGCACCATCACCGCCAGCACGCCCGCATGCGCGTCCACGCGCATCAGGTCGCCATCGCGCACGCGCGCGATGCCGCCGCCGTTCAGCGCCTCGGGGCAGACGTGGATGGCCGCCGGCACCTTGCCCGAGGCGCCCGACATGCGGCCGTCCGTCACCAGCGCCACGCGAAAGCCGCGCCCCTGCAGCACGGTCAGCGTGGGCGTGAGCTTGTGCAGCTCGGGCATGCCGCAGGCGGCCGGCCCCTGCCACGGCAGCACCGCGACGAAATCGCGCTCCAGCTCGCCGCGCTTGAACGCATCGATCAGCGCGTCCTGCGTGTGGAACACCAGCGCCGGCGCCTCCACCACGTGGTGCTCGGGCTTGACCGCGGAGATCTTGAGCACGGCGCGGCCGATATTGCCGTCGAGCAGCTTGATGCCGCCTTCGGGCGCGAACGGCCGCGCGGCGGCGCGCACGATGCTGTCGTCCAGCGGCGCGGCGGGCCCGTCGATCCACACCAGTCTGCCGTCGCGCAGGACCGGCTCGCGCGTGTAGTCGGCCAGCCCCTTGCCCGCCACCGTGGTCACGTCGTCGTGCAGCAGGCCCAGCGACAGCAGCCCGCGGATCACCACCGGCAGGCCGCCGGCGGCCTGGAACTGGTTCACGTCGGCGCTGCCGTTCGGGTACACGCGCGCCAGCAGCGGCACCACTTCCGAGAGCTCGGCGAAATCGTCCCAGCCCAGCACGATGCCCGCCACGCGCGCCATCGCCACCAGGTGCAGCGTGTGGTTGGTGGAGCCGCCGGTGGCCAGCAGCCCCACGATGCCGTTGACGAAGGCGCGCTCGTCGAGCACGTCGGCCACCGGCGTGTAGCGCTCGCCGCCGTGCACGAGGCGCAGCGCCTGGCGCGCGGCTTCGCGCGTGAGCGCCTCGCGCAGCGGCGTGCCGGGATTGACGAAGGCGGTGCCGGGCAGATGCAGGCCCATCATCTCCATCAGCATCTGGTTGGAGTTCGCGGTGCCGTAGAAGGTGCAGGTGCCGGGGCCGTGATAGGACTTGCTCTCGGCCTCGAGCAGCTCCGCGCGGCCGATCTTGCCCTCGGCGTATTGCTGGCGGATGCGCGCCTTTTCCTCGTTGCCGATGCCGGTGGTCATGGGCCCGGCCGGCACGAACACCGCGGGCAGGTGGCCGAACGACAGCGCGCCCATCACCAGCCCCGGCACGATCTTGTCGCACACGCCCAGGTACAGCGCGCCGTCGAACATCTGGTGCGACAGCGCCACCGCCGCCGACAGCGCGATCACGTCGCGCGAGAACAGCGACAGGTCCATGCCGTCCTGGCCCTGCGTCACGCCATCGCACATGGCCGGCGTGCCGCCGGCGAACTGCGCGGTGCCGCCCGCTTCGAGCGCGGCCTCCTTGAGCCATTGCGGATATGCCGCCAGCGGCTGGTGCGCGGACAGCATGTCGTTGTAGGACGAGACGATGGCGAGGTTGGGCCGCTCCTGCGCCTTGAGCCGGATCCTGGCCTGCTCGGGCATGGCCGCCACGCCGTGCGCGAGGTTGGTACAGGACAGGTGCGCGCGTTCCACCTTCTGTCCGGCCAGCGCGCGCGTGCGCGCCAGGTAGGCCTGGCGGGTGGCGGCGCTGCGCGCGACGATGCGGGCGGTGACCCGTTCCAGGACGGGATGGCTTGGCATGGGGATCTCCTGCGGGGTGTCCTTGGCTTCCAGCCTAGTGCACTTTGCCGGGCGCTGCACGCATGCCACGCGCCCTGCACGTTTCATGCAACGGTGCTAGACTGCGCGCCATTCTCTGGAGTCCGGACAACATGAAACAAGCAGCCCGACGCACCGCCGCGCCCTTCGCAGGGTTTGCCGCGTTTGCCGCGGCACCGCACGGTGATCGCGTGCTGCTGGCCATTCACGTCTAGTCTTCCGAGCGTCGCGCCCGGAAGGCTGGCAGGCCGCTCCGGGGAACGCGAAGCATGCACAAACCCCGGACGGCCCCGCAGGCCCGCCGGGGTTTTGTTTTTGCACTTCGCCACCATCTCACACGCCATGCGTACCTACGACAAGCTGATCGCCACGATTCAAACCGGCCAAGGGAACGGGAGCTTGCGCTCGTCCCTTGGCGTGGTAACGGCATCGGCTGTCGCCGCCATCGATGTCACTGCGTGCCGCATGCGGCATGCCGGCGCCGCCCCGCAAGCGATTCCATAGCCCCCTGGCTGCCATCCGCAGTCCCGGGGCATCGCACAGACCGCCCGCCGGGGACACCGACAACACCCTGGCCGGCACGCACCCGCCAGGGTGTTTTCGCAAAGGCAGCCCATCATGGAACGCAAGGCACTCAACAACAACGACAACGACAACGGCATCGTCAGGAACATCGGCATCATCGCCCACGTGGACGCGGGCAAGACCACCACCTCCGAACGCATCCTGTTCTACACCGGCGCCAGCCACCGGCTCGGCGAAGTGCACGACGGCGCCGCCGCCCTGGACTTCGACCCGCAGGAGCAGGCGCGCGGCATCACCATCAACAGCGCCGCCACCACCGTGGCCTGGCGCGGCCACCGCATCAACCTGATCGACACGCCCGGCCACATCGATTTCAACATCGAGGTGAACCGCTCGCTGCGCGTGCTCGACGGCGCCGTGGTGGTGTTCGACGGCGTGGCCGGCGTGGAGCCGCAGACCGAGACCAACTGGCGCCTGGCCGACCGCTACCGCGTGCCGCGCATCGCCTTCGTCAACAAGCTCGACCGCACCGGCGCGGATTTCCTGCGCGTGGCGGGCATGATCGAGCAGCGCCTGGGCGCGGTGGCGCTGGTGCTGCAACTGCCGATCGGCAGCGAAGCCGCTTTCGCCGGCGTGGTCGATCTCGTCGCCATGCGGGCGCTGCTGTGGCCGGACGGCGCCGGCAGGCAGGCCTACGCCACGCAGCCCGTGCCGCACGCGATGGCGGAGCAGGCCGCGGCCTGGCGCCAGCGCCTGCTGGAGACGCTGGCCGAGCACGACGACGCCATGCTGGAAGGCTACCTCGCCGGCCGCGAGCCGGATGCGGCGGCGCTGCGCGCGGCCATCCGCCGCGTGACCGTGGCCGGCGCCGCGGTGCCGGTGCTGGCCGGCTCCGCGTTCAAGAACAAGGGCGTGGAGCCGCTGCTCGACGCCGTCACCGGCTACCTGCCGGCGCCGGCCGACGTGGCGCGCCCCGAACTGGACGCGGACCCGGCCCAGCCGCTGGCGGCGCTTGCCTTCAAGGTCGTGCACGACGCGCACGGCACGCTTACGTTCGTGCGCATCTACCGCGGCCGCGTGGCCGCCGGCGACACCGTGCTCAACGCCGGCAGCGGCAAGCGCGAGCGCGTGGCGCGCCTGTACGAGATGCATGCCGACAGCAAGCAGGAGCGCGGCGCGGCCGTGGCCGGCGACATCGTGGCCATCGCCGGCCTCAAGGCCACCGTGACCGGCGACACGCTGACCGATCCGGCGCATCCCGTGGTGCTGGAAAGCATCGACGCGCCCGAGCCGGTGATCGACGTCGCCATCGAGCCGCGCACCCATGCCGACCAGGCCGGCCTGTCGCGCGGCCTGCAGGCGCTGGTGCAGGAAGACCCCAGCCTGCGCCTGCGGCAGGACCCGGAAAGCGGGCAGACGCTGCTGTCCGGCATGGGCGAGCTGCAGCTCGAAGTCACGCTGGAAAAGCTGCGCGCGCGCTTCAACGTGGAGGTGACGGTAGGCCGGCCGCAGGTGGCTTATCGCGAAACGCTGACGCGCGCGGCCGAAGCGCGCTACCTGCACCGCAAGCAAAGCGGCGGCCCCGGCCAGTACGCCGAGGTGCTGCTGCGCGTGGAGCCGCTGCCGCGCGGCGAGGGCATCCGCTTCGAGAGCCGCATCGCCGGCGGCGCGGTGCCGCGCGAGTACGTGCCCGCGGTGGAAGCCGGCATCCGCCGCGCCGCCGCGCAGGGCGTGGTGGCCGGCCATCCGCTGGTGGACTTCAGGGCGGTGCTGCTCGACGGCAGCCATCACGAGCGCGACTCCTCGGCGCTGGCCTTCGAGACCGCGGCGGCGGCGGCCATGCGCGAAGCGGCGCAGGCCGCCGCGCCCGTGGTGCTGGAGCCGGTCATGGCGGTGGAAGCGAGCGCGCCCGCCGACCACGTCGGCGACGTGATCGGCGACCTGCACCGCCGCCGCGGCGTGGTGCGCGCTCAGTCGCAGCAGGGCGGCGGCGGCGCCGTGATCGAGGCGCACGTGCCGCTGGCCGGCATGTTCGGCTATATCGGCAGCCTGCGCGCGCTGACCTCGGGACGCGGCAGCTTCGGCATGCAGTTCGACCACTACGCGCCGGTGCCGGCCAAGGTGGCGCAAGCGGTCGCATAGCGGCCAACGCGAGGTGAACGAAAAGCCCGCCCGGCATGACGCCGGCGCGGGCTTTTTCTTGGGGCGATGCCGGGGTCCGGCGGGTCAGTCTTCCTGCGGCACGCCGAGCGCCTGCCTAATCCCGCTTCGGAATATTCAGCCCCCGCGCCACCGCCGGCCGCGCCACGAACGCTTCCAGCACGCGCGTGACGTTCGGGAAGTCCCGGATGCCCACCAGATCGCCCGCCTCGTAGAAGCCGATCAGGTTGCGCACCCACGGAAACGTGGCGACGTCGGCGATGGTGTACTGGTCGCCCATGATCCACGCGCGGCCCGCGAGGCGGGTTTCGAGCACGCCCAGCAGGCGCCGGGCCTCGGCCACGTAGCGGTCGCGCGGGCGCTTGTCCTCGTAGTCCTTGCCGGCGAACTTGTTGAAGAAACCGAGCTGCCCGAACATCGGGCCGATGCCGCCCATCTGGAACATCAGCCACTGGATGGTCTCGTAGCGGCCCGCCGCGTCCTGCGGGATCAGCTTGCCGCTCTTGTCGGCGAGGTAGAGCAGGATCGCGCCGGACTCGAACAGCGCCAGCGGCTTGCCGTCCGGGCCATCGGGGTCGAGGATCGCGGGGATCTTGTTGTTGGGATTGAGCGAGCGGAATTCCGGCGACATCTGGTCGTTGGCGTCGAAGCGCACGAGGTGCGGTTCATACGGCAGGCCGGTTTCCTCCAGCATGATGGACACCTTCACGCCGTTGGGCGTCGGCAGCGAGTAGAGCTGGATGCGCCCGGGATGCTGCGCGGGCCATTTGCGGGTGATCGGGAAATCGGACAGGGTGGCGGACGAGGCGGCGGACGAGGAAGCGGAATGCTCGGTCATGAAGGGGGGAGATCCGGTTGGCTGAAATGGTGAGATGGTGAAATGCGATGCGATGCAATGCGCGGGGAGGGCCTGCGGTGGCCCCATCCCGCGCTTGCTTTTTTTCCCGATGCTATTTGTCGTCGCCGGGCGGGCTCACGCCCGCGGCCGTGAGGCAATCGCGCAGGTGCTTGATTTCCTGCTTGGCGCAGACGTTGCCGTGGTGCGGATGATGCAGGTAGAACTCATGCTCGTTGAGGACCACCCGGAAGCGCGCGCCCTGGATGGGCTCGACCGTCGCGCCAAGCTGCTGCAGCAGGGTCTCCACTTCGCGCCAGTGGATGTTGTTGCTGAGCGGGTGGCTGAAGATCGACTGCAGCAGGGTCCGGGATTTGTGGCTCATGAGAGGCTCGATCGGCGTCGGCGGCAATAGCCGTAGCATACAAGAGCGGGTCGGTCAGCGCTTGGCGTCACATGACGGCGGGCGTGCCGCGGTTCACCGCCGGCATGACGCGATGTCGGCATGTGTCCGGCGCGCCGGCGCACGATGCCGCCACCTCGCGCCGAGGGCGCTTACTTGCGGTTTACCTGCGTATACCCAGCGTATACATCATGCGGCGTTCACCGGGCACAGCGGCCATGCGCGGGCCGCGCCGCGCAGACAGGTCCAGGCGTGGCGGCCGTCACGGGCTGGTTTCTTCGCCGTTGTTTTCATGGATCTTTTTGCGCAGAAACGGGTACGCCCGGGTTTGCGCGCGGGCACCGCGCGCGCTCAGTCCGCGAACTTGCCGTGCCGCCCGGCGCCGCCGGCGAAGCGCGCCGCGCCGGGTATACCTTCCTCGAACACGACCGGCACGCCGCCCGCGCCTTCGGCGCGCAGCGCGTCGGCCAGCGGCAGGTCCCACTGCGCGTGGGCGGAGGCGCGGTCGGCCAGCATGCAGCGCTGCGGGAACGCGGCCAGCTCGCGCGCCAGCGCCTCGGCCGCCGCGCGCGCCTGGCCGTTTTCCACCACGCGGTTGGCCAGGCCCATCGCCAGCGCTTCGCCGGCCGGCACCGCGCGCCCGGTCAGGATCATGTCGAGCGCCCGGCCCATGCCGACGATGCGCGGCAGCCGCACCGTGCCGCCGTCGATCAGCGGCACGCCCCAGCGCCGGCAGAACACGCCGAACACGGCATCGCGCTCGGCCACGCGCAGGTCCGCCAGCAGCGCCAGCTCCAGGCCGCCGGCCACCGCGTAGCCGCTCACCGCGGCGATCAGCGGCTTGGACAAGGCCATCCGGCTCGGCCCCATCGGCCCCGCGCCGCCGCCGCGCGGGTCCAGCTCGTGGCGGCGCGCGGGGTCGCCCACCGCGCCCAGGTCGGCGCCGCCGCAGAAGTGGCCGCCGGCGCCCCACAGCACCGCCACGCGCAGCGCCGGGTCGGCCTCGAAATGCGCGAAGGCCGCGCGCAGCGCCAGCGCCATCGGGCCGTCCACGGCGTTGCGCTTGTCGGCGCGGTCCAGGATGACGGTGAAGACCGGGCCGTCGGTCTCGGTCCTGACATGGGGGCTGGCGGTGCTGTCCATGCGCGCATCCTCGATGGGTGAAGTTAGCAAAGTTGTGCCAAAGTGGCGGTTTCCGTGTTTTGTCGAGCAAACCAGATATTTCGTTGAATCATATTTGTATGTCAGGCGAAGAAATATTTCTCGTATACCCCACGGCCCCACGACCCCGAGCGACTGCCAATGCCCGCTCCATCGCCGCCTTTTCCGTCCATGCATGAGATAGAGATCCGCGAGCCCTCGGCCACCGACCTGGTGATCGACCTGCTGTTCGGCCATCCGGAGCGCACGCTGCCGGTCCAGGCGCTGGCGCGCGGCGCCGAGGTCATGGGCATCGGCACGCCCAGCGTGCGGGTGGCGCTGACGCGCCTGCAGCGGCAGGGCCGCATCGTCAAGACCGAACGCGGCTGCTACGCCGCGGTGCCGGAAGGCAACCCGGTCTACAACGAGGTGGAGCACTGGTTCGAGAAGGAAAGCCGGCTGGAGCAGTGGAACGGCGGCTGGCTGGTGGTGCAGGACGCGGCCGTGGCGCGCGCCGAGAAGACCGCCTGGCGCCACCACGCGCGCGCGCTGGCGCTGTGCGGCTTCCGGCCCCTGGCGGCGGCCATCAACGTGCGGCCCGACAATCTCGCCGGCGGCGCCACCGCGATGCGCGCCAAGCTGGCGCGGCTCGGCATGGCCGGCGCCAGCCTGCTGTTCGTGGGCCGCGAGTTCGACGTGGACACTGCCACGCGCATGGTGCAGTTGTGGGACGTGCCGGCGCTGCAGTCGGCCTACCGCCGCGCGCTGGCGCAGCTCGACCGCAGCCGCGCCAAGCTCGCGCGCATGGCGCCCGACGCCGGCGCGCGCGAGAGCATGCTGGTGGGCCGCGCCATCATCCGCGCCATCGTGCGCGATCCGCTGCTGCCCGAGGCCATCATGGACCCGGCGCCGCGCCGCGCGCTGATCGAGGCCACCCGCAGCTACCAGCTGCACGCGCGCACGCTGTGGGTGGACCTGCTGGGCACCTAGCCCCGGCCAGCCTCGCCAAGCGGCGGCGACTCACGTAAACTTGCCGGAACTCACGCGGTGCCGCGCGCCGCCATCACGCTGGTCACGACAAGGAGCTCAGGGTGAGCATGCCCGATTTCGACATGGTGCTGTTCGGCGGCACCGGGGACCTGGCGCGGCGCAAGCTGCTGCCGGCGCTGTTCGACGCGCATTGCGCCGGACTGCTGCACCCCAATGCCCGCATCCTCGCCACCGGCAGCCACCCGCTGAGCACCGCGGACTACGCCGGCTCGCTGGAGCAGAGCGTGCGCCCGGGCCTGGAGCACGCGCCGCCCGAGGCCTGGGCCGCCTTCCTCGCGCGCATCGCCTACGTGCAGGTCGACGCGCGCGAGCCCGGCCACTTCGACACGCTGGCGCGCACGGTCCTGCAGCGCGCGCCCGAGGTGGTGGTCTGCTATCTCGCCACCGGCCCGCACATCTTCGTGCCCATCTGCGAGCAACTGGCGCGAACCGGGCTCAACCAGCGCAATGTGCGCATCGTGCTGGAAAAGCCGCTGGGGCACGACCTGCAATCCTCCGACGCCATCAATTCGGCGGTGGCGCAGTTCTTCGCCGAGGACCAGATCTACCGGATCGACCACTACCTGGGCAAGGAGTCGGTGCAGAACCTGATGGCGATCCGCTTCGGCAATGCGCTGTTCGAGCCGCTGTGGCGCCGCGAGTGGGTGCAGGACGTGCAGATCACCATCGCCGAGGAGCTCGGCGTGGAGACGCGCGGCGACTTCTACGACGGCACCGGCGCGCTGCGCGACATGGTGCAGAACCACCTGCTGCAACTGCTGTGCATGGTGGCGATGGAGCCGCCCACCAGCCTGTCCGAGGACAGCATCCGCGACGAGAAGATCAAGATCCTCAAGGCGCTCAAGCCCATCCTGCCGCAGGACGTGGCCGAGAAGACCGTGCGCGGCCAGTACCGCGCGGGCGCCGCCGGCGGCAAGCCGGTGCCGGGCTACCTCGAGGAAAAGGGCATCGCCGCCGACAGCCGCACCGAGACCTTCGTCGCCATCAAGGCCGAGATCGCCAACTGGCGCTGGGCCGGCGTGCCGTTCTACCTGCGCACCGGCAAGCGCATGCAGTCGCGCGTGGCGGAGATCGTGATCCACTTCCGCGACGTGCCGCACGCGATCTTCCCGCGCCCGCTCACGCTCTCGCCGCAGAACCGGCTGGTGATCCGGCTGCAGCCCGAGGAGAGCATCCGCCTGTACTTCCTGGTCAAGCAGCCCGGCGACACGGTGGCGCTCACGCCGACCTCGCTCGACCTGGACTTCGCCAACTCGTTCAAGGTGCGCCGCGCGGGCGCCTACGAGCGCCTGCTGCTCGACGTCATCCGCGGCCGGCTGGGCCTGTTCGTGCGCCGCGACGAGCAGGCGCAGGCGTGGCGCTGGGTCGAGCCGATCCTCGACACCTGGGAGGAAAGCACGGTCCCGCCCAAGCCCTACACCGCCGGCACCTGGGGTCCGGCCGCGTCGTCCGCGCTGATGTCGCGCGACGGCGCGCTGTGGCACGAGGAGGTGTGAGCACCGCGCAGGACGGCGGCAGGAGACAGGCAGCCGACGACAGGCAGGCGCGGCCGCGCGGCAACCCGCCGCCGCGCCGCAGGCAGACCAACCCACGGGAGACCCGCATGCGACGCTTCGAACATACCTCCGAGATGGACCTGGCCGAAGCGCTGGCGATCTCGGTCGGCCATGCGCTGGAACTGGCCATCGGCGTCAACGGCTGGGCGGTGCTGGCGGTGTCGGGCGGGCGCTCGCCGGTGGCCTTCTTCGAGCGGCTGCGCTACCGCACCATCCGCTGGGAGGCGGTCACCGTCACGCTGGTCGACGAGCGCGCGGTGCCGCCGGACCATGAGGACAGCAACGGCGCGCTGGTGCGCCGCCACCTGCTGCGCGAGGCCGCCGCCAGCGCCGCCTTCGTGCCGCTGGTAAACAGCGAGGCCGAGGCGGCCGATCCCGCCAGCGCCGTGGCACGCCTCGACGCGGCCTGGCGCCAGCCCGACGTGGTGGTGCTGGGCATGGGCGAGGACGGCCACACCGCTTCGCTGTTCCCGGAGGCGCCGGAACTGGAGCACGCGCTGTCCGAGCCGCGCCCGGGCTATCTCGTCACCCATCCGCGCGCGGCGCCGCACGCGCGCATCACGCTCAACCTCGCGGCGCTGCTGGCGGCCGAGCGTGTGTTCCTGTCGTTCGCCGGCGCGGCCAAGGCCGCCGTGTTCGCGCGCGCCTGCCAGGGGCCGACCCCGGCGTTGCCGGTCAGCCTGGTGATGAGCCGGCACCGCCACGGCACCGACGTCTTTTCCGCCTGATGCCGCCCGATACCATGCCCAGCTTCCCACGCCTGCTCGGCGACGTCGGCGGCACCAACGTGCGCTTCGCGCTGGAAACCGCGCCGCAGCGCATCGGCCCCGTGACCGCGCTCAAGGTGGCCGACTTCGCTTCGCTCGAAGCCGCCATGCGCCACTACCTCGACCGCCTGCCGCCCGGCACCGCGCGCCCGCGCCATGCCGCGGTCGGCCTCGCCAACCCGGTGACGGGCGACCGCGTCAAGCTGACCAACCACGCCTGGGCGTTCTCGATCTCGGAGATGCAGCGCGCGCTCGGGCTGGACCTGCTGGTGGCTCTCAACGACTTCACCGCGCTCGCGCTCGGCCTGCCGCACCTCGGCCCGCAGGACGTGGCGCCGCTGCGCGCCGGCACGCCGGTGCCGCACGCGCCGCTGGCGCTGGTCGGGCCCGGCACCGGGCTGGGCGTGTCCGGCCTGGTGCCGGCGCGCGCCGGCCCGGCCGTGGCGCTGGCCGGGGAGGGCGGCCACATCGAGCTGATGCCCGACACCGACGACGAATGGATCGCCTGGCGCGCCGCGCACCAGGCCTTCGGCCGCGTGTCGGCGGAGCGCCTGCTGTCAGGCATGGGGCTGTCGCTCACGCATGCCGCGCTGCACGCAGAAACGGGTACGCCCCCGGTCCGCCGGCTCGATCCGGCCGAGGTCACGGACGGCGCGCTGGTGCGCGGCGATCCGCTGTGCCGGCGCGCGCTGGCGGTGTTCTGCGGCCTGCTCGGCTCGGTGGCGGCCGACATCGCGCTGGTGCTCGGCGCGCGCGGCGGCGTCTACCTCGGCGGCGGCATCGTGCCGCGCTTCGTGCCGGCGCTGCGCGCGTCGGCCTTCAACGCGCGCTTCGTCGCCAAGGGCCGCATGGGCGCCTACCTCGAGAGCGTGCCCGTCTACGTGATTACCGCCGGCTTCCCCGCGCTGCCGGGCCTGGCGCAGGCGCTGGCCGATGCGCTGGCGCACGGCGCGCGCGCCAACCCGGCCTGATGCTGATGCGGACCTGAACATGCGTGTATTGCTGGTGGAAGACGACGCCATGATCGGCGACAGCGTGAAAGTGGCGCTGCGCCAGGAAGGCTTTGCGGTGGACTGGGTGCAGGACGGCGAGGCGGGCCTGGCCGCGGCGACCCAGCAGGGCGGGCCGGACGGCGAGGACTGCTACGCGCTGATCCTGCTCGACCTGGGCCTGCCGCGCCGCTCCGGGCTGGAGGTGCTGGCCGCGCTGCGCGCGCGCGGCGTGGCCACGCCGGTGCTGATCCTGACCGCGCGCGACGCCGTGGCCGACCGCGTGGCGGGCCTCAACGCCGGCGCCGACGACTACCTCGTCAAGCCGTTCGACCTGCAGGAACTGGCCGCGCGCATGCACGCGCTGGTGCGCCGCGCGCAGGGCCGCGCCGAGCCGCTGCTGCGCTACGGCGAGATCGTGCTCAACCCGGTCACGCGCGAGGTCACGCTCGCCGGCGAGCCGGTCAGGCTGTCCGCGCGCGAGTTCGGCCTGCTGTCCGCGCTGCTGGCACGCCCCGGCAAGGTGTGGTCGGTGGCGCAGCTCGAGGAGCGCCTGTACGGCTGGGGCGACGAGGTCGGCAGCAACACCGTGGAGGTCTACATCCACGCGCTGCGCAAGAAGTTCGGCGCGGCGCTGATCCGCAACATCCGCGGCGTGGGCTACGTGGTGCCCAGGCCGGAGGCTGCCGCGCCCGGAGACCCGGCCTGATGCGCTCCATCCAGAAGACCCTGCTGTGGTGGCTGGCGCTCGGCCTGCTGGCGGGCATCCTGATGGCCACCGCGCTGATCTACGGCCAGGCGCGCCAGGAGGCCAACGCGCTGTTCGACTACCAGATGAAGCAGGTGGCGGCGGCGCTGCCCAGCCAGTTCGCCGATCCGGTGATGCCCTCGTTCGCGCAGCCCGAGCCGGGCGCGAGCCTGTTCCACGCCGACGAGGACGTGGTGATCCACATCTGGGACGGCTCGGGCCGCAGCCTGTACCTGTCGCAGGCGCATCCGCGCCTGCCGCAGCGCGCCGAGCTCGGTTTTTCCAACGTGCGCACCGACGAGGGCGAATGGCGCATCTACAGCGTGCAGCTCGGGCCGGCCGTGGTGCAGATCGCCCAGCCCATGTCGGCGCGCAGCGAGGTGGCCGCGCGCATGGCGCTGCGCACCGTGACGCCGCTGCTGTTGCTGCTGCCGCTGCTGGGCTGGCTGGTGTGGGTGGCGGTGGGGCGCGGCCTGCGGCCGCTGCGCGAGATCGCCGCCGGGGTGCGCCAGCGCGACGCCAACGCGCTCTCGCCGCTGGCCGTGACCAGCATGCCCGACGAGATCGCGCCGCTGACCGAGGCGCTCAACCAGTTGCTGGCGCGCCTGTCGCACGCCATCGACACCCAGCGCGCCTTCGTCGCCGACGCCGCGCACGCGCTGCGCACGCCGCTGGCCGCGCTGCAACTGCAGGCGCAACTGGTGGAGCGCGCCGATTCCGCCGAGGCGCGCCGCGAAGCCGTGGGCAAGCTGCGCCAGGGCCTGGAGCGGCTCACGCACCTGGTGGCGCAGCTGCTCACGCTGGCCCGGCAGGAGCCGGGCGCGGCGGCGCCGGCGCACGAGCCGGTGGACCTGCGCGCGCTGGCCGGCGGCGTGGTGGCCGAGATGACCCAGGCCGCGCTCGACCGCGGGATCGACCTCGGCGTGGATGCCGGCGGCGCGGCCGGCCCGGCGCTGGTGCGCGGCGACGCGGACGCGCTGCGCATCCTGCTGACCAACCTGGTGGACAACGCGCTGCGCTACGTGCCGCCCGGCGGCAAGGTCGACGTGGCCGCTACCGGCGGCGCCGGCTCGGTCGAGCTGGTGGTGCGCGACGACGGCCCCGGCATCCCGGCCGCCGAGCGCGAGCGCGTGTTCGACCGCTTCTACCGCGTGCCGGAGGCGCCCACCGGCGGCAGCGGGCTGGGCCTGGCCATCGTCGCCGAGATCGCGCAGTCGCACGGCGCGCGCGTCTTGCTGGAAGACGCGGCGCCGGGCCTGCGCGTGCGCGTGGTGTTTCCCGCGGCCTGAGCGGGCCGGCCTTGAGCGGGCCGGCTTTAGCCGACCGGCGTGAGCACCGGCTCGCCGGCGAAATGGCGGCGGCTGTTCTCGACGAACTGCCGCACCGACGCATCGATGGCCTCCGGCGACCAGCCGGCCACGTGCGGGGTCAGGACCACGTTGGGGCAGTCGAACAGCGCCACCGGCGGTTCCGGCTCGGTCTCGTAGACGTCGAGGCCGGCGCCGCCCAGCTGGCCCGCGCGCAGCGCCGCCGCCAGCGCGGCGGTATCGAGCACGCTGCCGCGCGCGATGTTGACCACGAAGCCGTGCGGCCCGAGCCGCGCCAGCACCTCGGCGCCCACCAGGTGGCGCGTGCCGGCGCCGCCGGGCGTGGCGATCACCAGGTAGTCGGCCCACTCGGCCAGCGCGCCCACGTCGCCGAAATAGCGGTAAGGCACGTCCTCGCGCGGCGAGCGGTTGTGATAGCCCACCTCCAGGTCGAAGCCCAGGCCGCGCTGCGCGATGCGCCGGCCGATGGTGCCCAGGCCCAGGATGCCCAGGCGCTTGCCCGACACGTTGGGCCGCAGCGGCAGCTCGGTGCGCCACTGGCCGGCGCGCGTGGCGCGGTCCAGCGCGGGCAGCGCGCGCACCGTGGCCAGCAGCAGCGCCACGGCATGGTCCGCCACGCAGCTGTCGTTGGTGCCGGCGCCGTTGGCGACCACGATGCCGCGCGCGCGGGCATGCGCCACGGCGATGTTCTCGTAGCCCGCGCCCAGCGCGCAGACCAGCTCCAGCGCCGGCATCGCGTCGATCTCGGCGGCGGTCAGGCCGACCGAGCCGATGGTCAGCACGGCACGGATGCGCGCGCTGTCCGCGCGGATGCGCGCGGCGCGGGCCGCGTCGTCGGGTGCGTACAGCACATCGTATTGCTCGGCGATCCAGCCGAGGTGTTCGTCTTGGACGTGGTTGAGGACCAGCAGGAGGGGCTTCATGGCGGAAGGGAGTCTTGGAGCGGTCGAGGCGATGCGCCAGCGGCCCCGGACGGGACCAAGCTGCACCGCAGCATTGTAGCGGCGGCGCGGCGTGCGTGCTGGCGCGGGCCGTGCCTGGACGCGCCGCGCCGGCCCATTATCAAATCCCTGCCAACAGTGCTTCCAATCCGGCATGGATGATCGGCCGCCGCGCGGCGGCCATAATCGACGGCATGCGATTGCGATTGCGATTGCGATGCGCCACGCCGCGCATCGGCGCGCTTTTTCCTCGTCTTGCTTTCGTTTCGCTTTCTCAAGGAGCCATGCCATGTTTCCCGATTTCAAGAACGCCAGGGTGCTGGTGGACAGCGGCGGCGCGATCGGCTGAGCACGCACCGACCGCACGCAGAAACGGGTACGCTTTGCCGCCGGCGCGGGCGCGGCGCGGTCCGTTTCGGCCCCCGGCGCGCAATGCGCCACCCGCGCAGGCGGCCATGCGGGCGGTTCGGCGGCGCGCGTTCGCGCGATCCGGCGCCGCGCGCGGCGGCGCAAGACCAGCACGCAGAAACGGGTACGCTTCGAGGTTTCCGGAGCGGGCGCGGAGGGCTGCCCGGCGTTCGTCCGGCGCGGGCCATGCGCGCAGGCGCGGACCGCGGGCCGGGACAGGACGCGCATTTCCATGCTCAAATCGAAAATATCGGCGCTATTTCATGGCGGACAATAGGGTTATCCCTTCCCGATTTCGCTATTACATTCCCCGGGCTAGCCAATAAACTCTCTGCAACCTATGGTCCTGTTGACGGCGTTGCAGTCTCCGGCGCACCGGCAGGAACATGGACCAAGACAGAGACGTCCCGCGGGCCCGCGCGGCAGCCACGCCGCCTTCGCCGCTTGCCGGACGCCGCCCCCTTCCCCCGTTCATCTGGCCCCCGATCATGGCAGACCTCTTTGAAAACCCGATGCAGTTGATGGGCTTCGAATTCGTGGAATTCGCCTCGCCCACGCCCAACCTCCTGGAACCGCTGTTCGAGCAGATGGGTTTCAGCCTGGTGGCGCGCCACCGTTCCAAGGACGTGCTGCTGTATCGCCAGAACGAGATCAACTTCATCGTCAACCGCGAGCCGCACAGCCCGGCGGCGTACTTCGCGGCCGAGCACGGCCCGAGCGCGTGCGGCATGGCCTTCCGCGTGAAGGACTCGCACAAGGCCTACAAGCGCGCGCTGGAACTGGGCGCGCAGCCGGTGGAAATCGCCACCGGCCCGATGGAGCTGCGCCTGCCCGCGATCAAGGGCATCGGCGGCGCGCCGCTGTACCTGATCGACCGCTTCGAGGACGGCAAGTCCATCTACGACATCGACTTCGAATTCGTCGAAGGCGCGGAGCGCCGCCCGCCGGGCCACGGCCTGCGCCTGATCGACCACCTGACGCACAACGTCTACCGCGGCCGCATGGCCTACTGGGCCCATTTCTACGAGAAGCTGTTCAATTTCCGCGAGATCCGCTACTTCGACATCCAGGGCGAATACACCGGCCTGACCTCCAAGGCGATGACGGCGCCGGACGGCAAGATCCGCATCCCGCTCAACGAGGAATCGTCCAAGGGCAGCGGCCAGATCGAGGAATTCCTGATGGCCTTCAACGGCGAGGGCATCCAGCACATCGCCTTCCTGACCGACAACCTGATCGAAGTCATCGACAACCTGCAGATGGCCGGCGTGCCGCTGATGACGGCGCCCAACGACTACTACTACGAAGCGCTCGACAAGCGCCTGCCGGGCCACGGCCAGCCGGTCGAGCAGCTCAAGGCGCGCGGCATCCTGCTCGACGGCACCACCGAAGGCGGCAAGCCGCGCCTGCTGCTGCAGATCTTCTCGAAGACCGCGCTCGGCCCGGTGTTCTTCGAGTTCATCGAGCGCAAGGGCGACGAAGGTTTCGGCGAAGGCAATTTCAAGGCGCTGTTCGAGTCGCTGGAGCGCGACCAGATCGAGCGCGGCACGCTGAAGGTCTGAGCGCGAGCGCCGGGGCGCCCCGCCCCGGCCGCCTGGCGCCTGTCCTACAATGCCGGCTGCATCTTCGTCGCACCACCCACTGAGCGCACCATGTTCGAACACATCGAGGCCTTCCCAGGCGATCCCATTCTCTCGCTGAACGAGAGCTTCCAGTCCGACCCCCGCACCGACAAGGTCAACCTGAGCATCGGCATCTATTTCGACGATGCGGGCCGGCTGCCGGTCATGAAGGCCGTGGCGCAGGCCGAGGCCGAGCTGCTGGCCGACCTCGGCCCGCGCCCCTACCTGCCGATGGCGGGCAACGCCGCCTACCGCGACGCGGTCCAGGCGCTGGTGTTCGGCGAGCAGTGCGAGGCGCGCAAGGCCGGGCGCATCGCCACGCTGCAGACGCTCGGCGGTTCGGGCGCGCTGCGCGTCGGCGCCGATTTCCTCCGCCGCGCGTTCCCGCAGGCGCAGGTCTGGGTCAGCGACCCGAGCTGGGAAAACCACCGCGTGATCTTCGAGCGCGCCGGTTTCACCGTCAACACCTATCCCTACTACGACGACGCCACCGGCGGGCTGCGCTTCGACGCGATGATGGCGGCGCTGCGCGAGCTGCCGCGCCGCAGCATCGTGCTGCTGCACGCGTGCTGCCACAACCCCACCGGCGTGGACCTGGACCAGGACCAGTGGCGCAAGGTGATCGCGCTGCTCAAGGCCAACGACCTGCTGCCGTTCGTCGACATGGCCTACCAGGGCTTCGGCGCCGGCCTCGACGAGGACGCGTTCGCCGTGCGCGAACTGGCCGCGCAGGAAGTGCCGTGCCTGGTGGCGAATTCCTTCTCCAAGAACTTCTCGCTGTACGGCGAGCGCTGCGGCGGCCTGAGCGTGGTCTGCCGCGACGCCGACGAGGCCGGCCGCGTGCTGGGCCAGCTCACCGGCACCGTGCGCGCCAACTACAGCAACCCGCCCACCCACGGCGCCCGCGTGGTGGCCCGGGTGCTGGGCTCCCCCGCGCTGCGCGCGCAGTGGGAGGAAGAACTCAAGGCCATGTGCGGCCGCATCGCCGCCATGCGCGGGCTGATCCACGACAACCTGCGCCCGCACGTCGGTGGCGAGGCGCTGTCGCGCTACCTGACCCAGCGCGGCATGTTCACCTACACCGGCCTGACCGCGGAGCAGGTCGACGTGCTCCGCGACAAGCACGGCGTCTACCTGCTGCGCTCGGGCCGCATGTGCGTGGCGGGGCTGAACCAGGGCAACGTCGCGGCGGTGGCGCAGGCCATCGCCAGCGTGCTGGCGACCGCCTGATTCCGCCGCGGGAGGGCCGGCCCTTCCTGCCTTCCACGCCGCGCCGCCCGCGCGCGGCATCCCGGGGCCAGTCCGCGCGACTGGCCTCGTCGTTTCCGCCGCGCGCGGGTCTTCCCGCCGGCGGTGGCTCCGGCGGCGCAGGGTCCCGCCCGGCGTCCTTCCCGCCGCGATCCCGCTGCAACCCCCGCTCCCCACCCCAAAACACCGCCGGCCGGTGCCTTCCAGATCACCGGCGAGGCTTTCCCCGCTTCGGCGGGGGGAGACTTCCCGGGGCGTTCGTAAGCTGTCAGTCTGCTAAGACTGTTCCGATGTGGCGGGCGCCCGGGCCGTCCGGCCCGGTCCGTGACCGGGATGGCATGGACCCTAAGGGGTGGTTCGTTTGTTGTAGAGATGAAACATGGTTCGCTCCAGGGAGGCCGTTGCGCGCGCAGCATTTGCCGCCGGACATACCTTGGACTGAAAATGAGCTTCACAATACAAAAAACGATAATTGGGAATCTGAACGGGGTTTTTGGGTGTGAATCAGGCAATTCTGCAGTATCTGAGCGAGCGGCATTGCTCCTCGCAATGGCGTGACGTTTTGTCCGCACTCGCCGAAGAACTGGCCGAGGTGACGGATCCTGCCACCCTGCGCGCGATGATGCGGCGCGTCGGTGTGCGTTTCGCGCAACGTTTCGACCCGGGGGCCTGCGCCACGCTGGCCGAATTCGAGCGGGCGATCGCCCAGATCTGGCTGGACGTGGACTGGGGCTGGGCCAGCATCGAGGACGCCGGCGGCGCGCTGGTGATCCGGCATTACTGCGCGCCGCTCAGAGTGGCGCTGGGCGAGTCAGCCGATGGCTGGTCTGCCGCGTTCCTGGAAGGGGCGTACCAGCAGTGGTTCCGCATGCTGGGCTCATCCGAATCCCTGAAAGTCAGCCAAAGCACGCCGATGGACGCGACCGGAAGCGTGGAATTCCGCTTCGGCCGCTGACGCGCGCCCGGGCCCGGGACGCAGGCGCCGGGCCACTTTCTTTCCGTGTGAGCAACAATCATGAGTCAGTCAGACGACCTGTCAAAGCTGTTCGAGCGCTTTGGCGGCAAGGCGGAAGCCTACCAGGAGATCGTGCGCGACGACGAGGCGGCGCAGGCGCGCGAGCGTTGGCCGCTGCTGTCGTCCGTGCGGGTGGACCGCGCTGCCGCGGTGCCGCCGGTGCAGCCGGCCGGCGTGCCGGCGCAGGACGGCGCCGCGGCCGCGCCGTTCTGGCGCGCCCCGGCCGAGCCGCCGGTCGCTGCCGTGGAAAAAGTGATTGGCAAGCCTCCCGTGCCGGCGCCTGCCGCGGCGATGGAGCCGCGCTTCCGCACCCCCGGCGGCACGCCGCCGCCGGCGCGCGCGGCCGAAGCGGCGCCGGCCGTGGCCGCGCCGCTTCAGCCGCCGGCCTGGGAGCCGGCGCCGCCGCCCGCCCCGCCTGCGCCGCTCTTGTCGTCCATACCGTCCATACCGTCCATATCGTCCGTGCCGTCCGCGCCCGCTGCCTCGCCGGCGCCCGCCGCGGGCACCGAGCTGTCGCGGATCTTCGCGCGGCTCGAAGGCCGCCCGGAACCGGCCCCGGCTGCCGAACGCGCGCCCGGACGACGCTCATTCCTAGACCGGCTGAACCGCTCGTGAAAATCATTGCCGTCGTATCGGCCAAAGGCGGCGTGGGCAAGACCACGCTGTCGGCCAACCTTGCCGAGGCGCTGGCCGCCGCCGGCGAGCGCGTGCTCGCCGTCGACCTGGACCCGCAGAACGCGCTGCGGCTGCATTTCGGCATGCCGCCGCAGGAAGTCGGCGGCCACGCGCGCGCCACGCTGGCGGGCGAGCCGTGGGAGCCCAGCCTGTACCGCGGCCGCTCGAGCGCGCTGGTGATGCCGTTCGGCGCGCTCAACGAGGCGGACCGCTCGGCGTTCGAAGCGCATCTCGTCACCCATCCCGGCTGGCTGCGCGCGCAGCTCGGCGCGCTGGGCCTGGGCCACGACGACATCGTGGTGATCGACACCCCGCCCGGCCCCTCGCCCTACATGCGCCAGGCGCTGTCGTGCGCGCAGGTGTGCGTGATGGTGGCGCTGCCGGATGCCGCCTCCTATGCCGCGCTGCCGCTGATGGAAGACCTGATCCGCACGTATTGCGAAGGCCGGCCCGACTACGTGGGCCACGTGCTGGTGATCAACCAGGTGGACGTGAGCCGCCAGCTCGGCAAGGACGTGGTGCAGACGCTGCGCGCCCAGCTCGGCGAGCGCGTGCTCGGCGTGGTCCACCAGGACCAGGCCGTGGCCGAGGCGCTCGCCTACGACCGCAGCGTGCTCGAATACAACCCCCACAGCCAGGCCACGCACGACCTGCTGCGCTGTGCCGACCGGCTGCGCCAGGCGCTGGCCGCACATGGAGAAGCCGCGTGAAGCCCGCCAGATCCCGCAAGACCGCTGCCCGCAAGGCCGCCGCCGCCGGCAAGGCCGCGGCGCCGGCGGCCACCCGCCCCAACGCGCTGTCGGCCAAGGTGCGGCGCCTGGGCCTCGCCTTCGTCGAGATGCCGCTGTGGGACAGCATCCCGATGCGCGTGCTGGCGCTGGTGGTCGCGCTGTGCCTGTTCGCGCTGGTCGCCACCGTGCCGCTGGACTTCTGGCAGCAGGTGGGCTTCGCCGCGGTGTGCTTCGCGCTCGCCGTATGGCTCAACCGCCTCAAGGGCCATCTCGCCACGCTGGTGATGGTGGTGCTGTCGGTGATCGCCTCCAGCCGCTACATGTACTGGCGGCTGACCGAGACCGTGGGCCTGGGCGGCCTGTTCGACGCGGTGTTCGGCATCGGGCTGGTGCTGGCCGAGCTGTACGCCTTCACGGTGCTGATGCTGGGCTACTTCCAGACCGCGTGGCCGCTGCAGCGCCGCCCGGTGCCGATGCCGGCGGACAGCGCCACCTGGCCGACCGTGGACGTCTTCATCCCCACCTACAACGAGCCGCTCTCGGTGGTGAAGCCCACCGTGTTCGCCGCCATGTCGCTGGACTGGCCGCGCGACAAGATCAACGTCTACGTGCTCGACGACGGCCGGCGCGAGGAATTCCGCGCGTTCTGCGAGAAGGTCGGCGTCACCCACGTGACCCGCAGCCACAACCGCCACGCCAAGGCCGGCAACATCAACGAGGCGCTCAAGGACACCAGCGGCGAGTACGTGGCCATCTTCGACTGCGACCACATCCCCACGCGCTCCTTCCTGCAGATCTGCATGGGCTGGTTCCTCAAGGACCGCCGGCTGTCCATGCTGCAGACGCCGCACTATTTCTTCTCGCCCGACCCGTTCGAGAAGAACCTGCAGACGTTCCAGGAAGTGCCCAACGAGGGCGAGCTGTTCTACGGCCTGGTGCAGGACGGCAACGACCTGTGGGACGCCACCTTCTTCTGCGGCTCGTGCGCCATCATCCGCCGCGCGCCGCTGCTGGAGGTGGGCGGCATCGCGGTGGAGACCGTGACCGAGGACGCGCACACCGCGCTCAAGCTGCACCGCAAGGGCTACGGCACCGCCTACCTGGCGATCCCGCAGGCGGCGGGGCTGGCCACCGAGAGCCTGTCGGGGCACGTCGGCCAGCGCATCCGCTGGGCGCGCGGCATGGCGCAGATCTGCCGGCTCGACAACCCGCTGCTCGGCCCCGGGCTGACGATCTGGCAGCGCATGTGCTACCTCAACGCCATGCTGCACTTCTTCTACGGGCTGCCGCGGCTGGTGTTCCTGACCGCGCCGCTGGCCTACCTGCTGTTCGGCGCGCACGTGATCCAGGCCTCGGCGCTGACCATCGCCACCTTCGCGCTGCCGCATCTGCTGCACGCCAACATGACCAACTCGCGCGTGCAGGGCCAGTTCCGCCATTCGTTCTGGAACGAGGTCTACGAGTCGGTGCTGGCGTGGTACATCATGCGGCCGGTGCTGGTGGCCTTCTTCAACCCGGCCGCGGGCAAGTTCAACGTCACGCCCAAGGGCGGGGTGATCGAGGAAGCCTACTTCGACTGGGAGATCTCGCGGCCCTACCTGGTGCTGCTGCTGCTCAACCTGCTGGGCATCGGGGTGGGTCTGCTGCGGCTGTTCCTGTGGAACCAGTTCGAGGCCACCACGGTGGTGCTGAACCTGATCTGGACCTGCTACAACCTCGTCATCCTCGGCGCTTCCATCGCCGTGGCCAGCGAGACGCGGCAGATCCGCGTGGCGCACCGCGTGGCGATGACGCTGCCGGCCACGCTGCATTTCGCCGACGGCCGCACCACCGTGTGCGAGACCATCGACTTCGCCGAAGGCGGCATCGGCATGCGCCTGCCGCCGGGCGTCACGGCGACGGTGGGCGAGCCGGTGCAGATCTCGCTGTACCTGCAGGACGACGAGCACATGTTCCCCGCCAAGGTGGTGTTCCAGGGCGAGTCGCACACCGGCCTGGTGCTGGGCGAGATGAGCCCGCGCGACGAGATGGCCTTCATCCAGTGCACCTTCGCGCGCGCCGACGCATGGGTCGGCTCCTGGGGCCGCAAGCGCCTGGACGCGCCGGGGCTGGCCGCGGGCCAGATCCTGCGCATCGGCATGCTCGGCTTCCACAACATGATGTTCCATCTCGGGCGCGAGATGCGCCGGCTGCTGCGCCGCCCCGAGCCCGGCGCCTCCACCAACTGACCATCTGCCCGGGCCCGGCCCGGCATACACGCCACGGACCACCGGCTCAAGAGACGAATGCGCCTGAACCATAAACCACGCCTGCCCGCGCTGACCCGCCTGGGCGCCATCCTCGCCTTCACCCTGCTGGCGGCGCATCCCGCCGGCGCCCAGCGCGCCACGCTGCCGGACACCAGCCGCGACACCGTGGTCCCGCCGGCGCCCGCGGCGGCCACCGCCATCCCCGCCGGCGCTGCAGGTGCCGCCACCGCGCCGCGCGCGGCCAGCCGCACGGTGCAGTTCACGCTCAAGCAGCTCGGCGCCGACGCGCCGTTCCAGCTGCGCGGCGTGGACGCCATCAACGGCGTGCCGTTCTCGATCCGCGCCGACGAAGTGGTGACCGCCGCCCGGCTCAAGCTGCGCTACACCTATTCGCCGGCGCTGATCCCGGCGCTGTCGCACATCAACGTGATGGTCAACGGCGAAGTGGCCGCCAGCGTGCCCGTGCCCAAGGAGGGCGCGGGCACCAGCCAGGAGCGCGACCTCGCCATCGAGCCGCGCCTGATCACGGAATTCAACCGTCTCAACCTGGAGCTGGTCGGCCACTACACCACCGACTGCGAGGACCCGTTCCATTCCAGCCTGTGGGCCACGGTGGGCAACAGCAGCGTGCTGGAGCTGACCGTGGCGCCGGTGGCGCTGGCCAACGAGCTGTCGCTGCTGCCGCTGCCGTTCTTCGACCGCCGCGACGTCGGCCGCCTGCGGCTGCCGTTCGTGTTCGCGGGCGCGCCGTCGGCGGCCACGCTGGAGGCCGCGGGCGCGGTGTCGTCGTGGTTCGGCGCGCTGGCCGGCTACCGCGGCGCGTCGTTCGGCGCGCTGCTCAACCAGGTGCCGGCCAGCGGCAACGCGGTGGTGTTCGTCACCGGCGAGGAAAAGCCCGCCGGCGTGGCGCTGCCCGCCATCGGCGGCCCGACGCTGGCCGTGGTGCCCAATCCGGGCGACGCCAACGCCAAGCTGCTGCTGGTGATGGGCCGCGACAGCGCCGAGCTCAAGACCGCCGCGCGCGCGCTCACGCTGGGCGCGCGCGCGTTGTCCGGGCAGAGCGCCACCATCTCGCGCTTCGACGAGGTCGCACCGCGCGTGCCCTACGACGCGCCCAACTGGATCCGCAGCGACCGCCCGGTGCGCTTCGGCGAGCTGACCGAGGTGCGCGACCTCAACGTCTCGGGCTACAACCCGGACCTGGTGCGCGTGAACTTCCGCCTGCCGCCGGACCTGTTCGGCTGGCGCGACAAGGGCATCCCGATCGACCTGCACTACCGCTACACGCCGCGCCCGGTGGTGGACAAGTCCACCCTGAACGTCAACGTCAACCGCCAGTTCCTGCGCGCCTATCCGCTGCGCGCGCTCAAGAACCAGGACGGCCGCGCCAGCCAGCTGCTGGCCAAGGTGCTGCCGGACGGCTCGGTGCCGGTGCACGAGCGCATCGCGCTGCCGCTGTTCATGCTGCCCGCGCAGTCGCAGCTGCAGTTCCATTTCTACTACGACTACCTCAAGCAGGGCGCCTGCAAGGACGTGATGCTCGACAACGTCAAGGGCGCCATCGACCCGGACTCGACCATCGACATCACCGGCCTGTCGCACTTCATCGCGCTGCCGGACCTGGCCGTGTTCGGCAACAGCGGTTTCCCGTTCACGCGCCTGGCCGACCTGTCCGAGACCGCGGTGATCCTGCCGGACAAGCCCGGCGCCGAGGACTACACGGCCTATCTCACGCTGATGGGCCGCATGGGCGAGTCCACCGGCTATCCCGCCACCGGCGTGGCCGTGTCCGGCGCGGCGCAGGTCGCCCAGCAGGCCGCGCGCGACCTGCTGGTGATCGGCACCACGCAGAACCAGCCGCTGTTCACGCAGTGGGCCGAGCGCATGCCGGTTTCGCTGGCGGGCAACGAGAAGCGCTTCACCATGTCCGACATCGTGTCCACCGTGGCGGGCTGGTGGAACGGCGCCGACGTCACGCGCGACCGCCCGGTCGAGACGCGCCTGTCGCTCACCAGCGCCGGCACCGACGCCGCGCTGAGCGCGTTCGAGTCGCCGCTGGCCTCCGGGCGCAGTGTGGTGGCGCTGGTCAGCAACGCGCCGCAGGGCCTGCAGGCGATGACCGAGGCGCTGCTCGACCCCGACCAGGTGGTCCACGTGCAGGGCAGCCTGGCGCTGGTGCACGGCAAGGACGTCGACAGCCTGGCCGCCGAGCAGAACTACTACGTGGGCAGGCTGGCGCCGTGGACCTACGTGGAATGGTGGCTGTCGCGGCGCCCGCTGGCGCTGGTGCTGATGACCGGCGCCGCCGCGCTGCTGCTGGCGACGCTGCTGTTCCTGACGCTGCGCGCGCGCGCCAACCGGCGCAACCAGGGGGTGCAATGATGGTGAACCGGTCGCGCCGGCGCTGGCTGGCGGGTCTGCCGGCGCTGGGCGCGCTCGGCGCGCTGGGTGGTTGGGCCGGCGCCGCGGCGGCCGCGCCCGCAGCCTGCCCGTGGCCGCTGTACCAGCAGTTCCTGGCGCGCTTCGTGCAAGCCGACGGCCGCGTGCTCGACCCGTCCACGCGCGAGCAGCACAGCACCTCGGAAGGCCAGTCCTACGGCATGGTGTTCGCGCTGGTCGCCAACGACCGCGCCACCTTCGACCGCCTGTGGCAGTGGAGCATCGCCAACCTCGGCGCGGGCAGCCTGCAGGACAAGCTGCCCGCGTGGCAGTGGGGCCGCCGCGGCGACGGCTCGTGGGGCGTGATCGACGCCAACGCCGCCGCCGACGCCGACCTGTGGTTCGCGTTCGCGCTGCTGGAGGCCGCGCGCCTGTGGCGCGAGCCGCGCTACGCCACGCAGGCGCGCGCGCTGCTCAAGCTGGCGGCGCAGCAGGAAGTGGCGTCGCTGCCCGGCTTCGGCGCCATGCTGCTGCCCGCCCCGCAGGGGTTTGCCGAGGGCAGCGAAGACGGCCCGCGCCAGTGGCGCCTCAATGCCAGCTACCTGCCGGTGCCGCTGCTGCGCCGGCTGGCCGGCGCCGACCCGTCCGGGCCGTGGGGCACGCTGGCCACGCAGGCCGGCCGGCTGGCCGAAGCGGTGGCCAGGCAGGGCATCGTGCCGGACTGGTCCGCCTACCGCGCCGACCAGGGCGGCACCGGCTTTCTCACCGACCCGGTCAAGGGCGACGTGAGCAGCTACGACGCCATCCGCGTCTACCTGTGGGCCGGCATGACGCCGCGCGGCGACGCCGCGGGCCGCGCGCTGATGAAGGCGCTGGCGCCGCACGCGCAGCGCATGGCGGGCCGCGCCGCGCCGCCCGAGCGCATGCACGCCGACGGCGGCGCGCTCGAAGGCGACGGCCCGGCCGGCTTCTCCGCCGCGCTGGTGCCGTTCCTGCAGGCCGCCGGCTCGCCGGCCGCGGCGGTGCAGCGCGCGCGCGCCGAGACCATGCTCGACACCGCCGGCGGCAAGTCCGCGGCCACGTACTACGACACCGTATTGGGATTATTCGGCCTCGGCTTTGCCGAAGGCCGCTACCGGTTCGCGCCCTCGGGCCAACTGGAGCTGGAGTGGGAGAAGACATGCAGAACCGCAAGCGCCCGGCCATGAACGGACGCACGATGCCCGCGGCGCGCGGGCAGGCCGCCGGCAGGCGGCGCGCGAAGACGCTCGCGCTGAGCCTGCTGGCCGCGTTCGCCACCGCTGCCGCCGCGCAGGAAGACCCGGTCAAGCTGCTGGTGGACCAGGGCAAGTACTGGCAGGAGCGCGGCCGCGGCGACCGCGCCGCCGAAGCGTGGCAGAAGATCCTGCGGCTCAACCCGAGCCAGCCCGAGGCGCTCTACGGCATGGGCGTGTCCGAGGCCGAGGCCGGCCGCGCCGACGGCGCGCGCGCCTATCTCGAGCGCCTGAAGAAGGCCCAGCCCGGCTCGCCGCAGATCGCGCGCCTGACGCAGATCATCAGCGGCGGCGGCACCAGCCAGCAGATCGAGCAGGCCCGCCAGCTCGCGCGCAGCGGCCAGGGCGAGGAAGCGGTCAGGCGCTACCAGCAGGCCGCCGGCGGCGCCGTGCCGCAGGGCGATCTCGCGCTGGAGTATTACCAGACCCTGGGCGGCACCGCGCAGGGCTGGGAAGCGGCGCGCAAGGGCCTCGAGCAGCTGGCGCGCGCCAACCCCGCCGACAACCGCGCGCAGCTCGCGCTGGCGCAGCACCTCACCTACCGCGAGTCCACGCGCCGCGAAGGCATCCGCCAGCTCGAGGCGCTCTCGAAGGGCACCGACGTGGCCGGCCCCGCCGCGCAGAGCTGGCAGCGCGCGCTGACCTGGCTGGGCGGGCGCCCGGCCGACGCGCCGCTGTACCAGGCCTGGCTGGCCGGCCATCCGGACGACGCCGCCATCCGCGCCAGGCTCGACGCGGTCAAGGCGCAGCAGCAGCAGGAGTCCACCCGCGCGGTCGGCGCCGGTGCCGGCGCCGCCGCCAACCCGGCGCGCCAGATCGTGCAGCAGGGCTTCGACGCGCTGGACGCCGGCGACCTGGAGCGCGCCGGCGAACGCTTCCAGGCCGCGCTCGCGCAGCGCCCCGAGGACGCCGACGCGCTCGGCGGCATGGGCGTGCTGCGCCTCAAGCAGGAGAAGTTCGCCGAGGCGGTGGATTTCCTCGACCAGGCCGCCCGGCGCGGCGCCGGCACGCGCTACCGCAGCGCGCAGAACAGCGCCACCTACTGGCTGCTGTCCGAGCAGGCCACCGCCGCGCGCAACGGCGGCAACCGCGCCGAGGCGCGCCGCCTGCTCGAGCGCGCCGTCAAGCTCGACGCGCGCGAGCCGTCCGCGCAGGTGGCGCTGGCCGACGTGATGGCCGAGGACGGCCAGTACGCGCAGGCCGAGGCCGCCTACCGGCGCGTGCTCAAGCAGCAGCCCGACAACCCCGACGCCACGCGCGGGCTGGTGGGCGTGCTGTCGGCGCAGAACAAGGGCGCCGAGGCGCTCGCCATCGTGCAGGACCTGACGCCGGCCCAGCAGGAGAAAGTGGGCTCGCTCGGCAGGCTGCGCGCCGACGAGGCGCGCGGCCAGGCGCGCGCGGCCCTGCAGCGCGGCGACACCGCCGGCGCGCGGCGCGCGCTCGAAGACGCGATGGCGGCCGACCCCACCAACCCGTGGGTGCGCCTCGACGCGGCGCGCGCCTATGCGTCGATGGGCCTCAAGGAACAGGCCCGCAGCATCATGGACGGCCTGCTGCTGTCCAACCCCAACATGCCCGACGCGCTCTACGCCAGCGCGCTGCTGAGCGCCGAGACCGGCGAATGGCAGGCCGGGCTCGACGCGCTCGAGCGCGTGCCGCCGCAGAGCCGCACGCGCGACATGGGCACCCTGCAGCGCCGCCTGTGGGTGCATGCCGAGGCCGAGCGCGCCAGCGGCCTGGCCGCCGCCGGCCAGCAATCCGCCGCGCGCGCCGTGCTGCAGGACGCCGAGCGCTACGCGCAGCAGGACGCCGACCAGCTCGGCGCGCTGGCGCTGGCCTATGCCGACGCCGGCGACGAGCCGCGCGCGCTGGCGCTGATGCGCAGCGTGATGAGCCGCACGCCGCGGCCCGACACCGGCATGCAGCTGCAATACGCCGCCATCCTGCTCAAGACCCGCCAGGACGTGGAGCTGGCCGGCGTGCTGCGCCAGCTCGCCGGCGCGGCGCTGAACCCGCAGCAGCGCAAGGACTACGACGACCTGCGCGTGGCCTACATCGTGCGCCAGGCCGACGCGCTCACCGAGAGCGGCGACCTCGTGGCCGCCTACGACATGCTGGCCCCGGCGCTGTCCGAGCGCGGCGGCAACGGCGCCGTGCGCGCCAGCCTGGCGCGCATGTACGCGCAGGCCGGCGACAACAAGCAGGCGCTCGCGCTGTACGAGAGCGTGCTGGAAAAAGACCCGCGCAACCTCGACCTGATGCTGGCCGCGATCGGCACCGCCACCGCCGCCAAGGAATTCAGCTGGGCCGAGGGCACGCTGCAGATGGCGCTGGCGCAGGCGCCAAAGTCGCCCAAGGTGCTGACCGCCGCCGGGCGGCTCTACCGCGCCGAGGGCAAGACCTCGCGCGCGGCGGACTACTTCCGCGCCGCGGTGGCGGCCGAGGCTGCCGCCGGCGCGCCGCCGGGCGCGCGCGCGGGCGCCGCCGGGTTCGACCGCGTGCCGTCCAATCCCTTCGTCGGCCTGCCGGGCCAGCGCGCGGTCTCGCAACTGCCGCCGCCCGGCTCGCAGGCGCCGTATCTCGCGGTGCCGGCACCCACGGTGGCGCAGGCCGCGCCGGCGGCGAGCGCCGGCGGCCAGGCGTATGGCCAGCCCTACATCCCGCTGCCGGCCGGCAGCGCGCCAGCCGCGCCGGCCGCGGCGCCCATGCCCCAGCAGCCGCAGGCCTACTATCCGCAACAGGCGCCCGCGCCGCTGCGCGCGCGCGCCACTACCGCCACCACGCGCGGCAAGGCCACCGCGGCCAGCCGCGCCACCGGCGCGGCGCAGGATGCCCAGTACGCATCTCCGGCTCCGGCGCAATACCCGGTCCAGTATCCGGTGCCATATCCGGCGCAATATCCGGCGGCCCAGTACCCGAACCAGTATCCGGCGCAGGCCGCGCCCGCCGCCGTGGCCGCTGTCGCCGAACCCGCTGCCGCCGTGCCCGCGCGCCAGCCGTTCGGCGCGCAGGCGCGCGCGCCGTGGCTGGCCGACGCGGACTCGCAGGCCAGCCCGACCGGCCCCCGCACCGCCCAGCAGGAACTCGGCGAGATCGAGGCGCAGCGCGCCAGCACGCTCGCCGGCGGCCCCATGCTGCGCGGGCGCACGGGCGACTCCGGCATGAGCCAGCTCACCGAGATGCAGGTGGTGGCCGAAGCCAAGATCGCCGCCGGCAACGGCAAGCTGGCGGCGCGCGTGACCCCGGTGGCGCTGGACAGCGGCTCGGTCGGCGCCGACTTCAACAGCGCCTCGCGCTTCGGCGGCGGCCCGCTCGCCTACGGCGTGAACGGCGCGCCCGTGAACCTGGCCGGTGCGCCGCTGCGGTCGGCCTCGGCCGGCCCGCAGAACGCCTTCGGCGTGGCGCTCGGCGTGGCCTACGAATCGGAGCGCTTCACCGCCGACGTCGGCAGCACGCCGCTGGGTTTCCGCTACACCGACGTCAATGCCGGCGCCAGGCTCAACCTGCCGCTCACGCAGCGCGCCACGCTGTCGCTCGGCGCCTCGCGCCGGCCGGTGACGGACAGCCTGCTGTCCTACGCGGGCGCGCGCGACGAGCGCACCGGCCTGCAATGGGGCGGCGTGATGAACAGCAGCGCGCGCGCCGACCTCGGCTGGGACGACGGCTTCTTCGGCCTGTACGGCTACGGCGGCTATGGCCTGCTGACCGGCCACGACGTCAAGCGCAACACGCGCTGGGAAGGCGGCGGCGGCTTCTACCTGCGCGTGATCGACAAGCCGGACCAGCGCCTCATGAGCGGGGTGAACTTCACCTCGATGGGCTACGCGGACAACCTGCGCTATTTCACCTTCGGGCAGGGCGGCTATTTCAGCCCGCAGACCTATTTCGCGGTGACGGTGCCGCTGTCGCTCACCGGGCGCAGCGGCCGGCTGGCCTACCACGTGCGCGGCGCGCTGGGCATGCAAGCCTTCCGCGAGGACGATTCGAACTACTTCCCGACCGACGCCGCGGCGCAGTCGGCGGCCAACGCGGCGATGGCCACGGCCAACGGCCGGAACCTGACCAGCTCGTCCAGCGCGGTCTACCAGGGCCAGTCGAAGACCGGCCTGGCCTACAATCTGGTCGGATCGGCCGAGTACCAGGCGGCGCAGCAGCTCTACGTGGGCGGCCTGCTCGGGCTCGACAACGCGCGCGACTACCGCCAGTGGTACGCCGGCGTCTATGTGCGCTATGCGCTGCAACGCCAGACCGCGCCGATCGCGTTCCCGCCGGTGCCGCCGCAATCCGCGGTCGGCCCGCTGCCGTTCTGAGCGGCGCCGCCGGCCATATCAATGCTTGGAGAAAGCGCGCGCCAGCCGGCGCGCGCGAAGGAAGTGAATCATGGGTGAAGCAAAACGCCGGGGCAGCCAGGCGGCGCGCGCGGAGCAGGCCCGCGCAAAACTGGCGGCCCTGCGGCCCGCCCAACTGGTGTGCGGCGCGTGCAAGACCGCCTTCGGCACCTTCGACGCCATCGACGCGCCCAACCTGCGCGGCATCGACGCTGTGTTCGGCGGCCAGTGCCCGAATTGCGGCAACGACGTGCTGGTGTTCAAGGGCGAGCCCAACGCCGTGGCCGACGCGATGGTGGCCTGGGAAAAGATGATGGGCGCCGACACCAAGCTCGGCTACCAGTCGCGCGACGGCAAGCACGTGCCGTTCGAGGGCGAATAGAAGCCACAGAGGCCGCAGAGGCCGCAGAGGCCGCAGAGGCCAGAGACGCGGGAGAGAGGCCGCCGCGCCTAGAGGTCCGGCGTATCCTGCGGCCACGCGCCGCCCGCGTCCTGCGGCAGCAGCTCGGGCGGGCCGATCTCGAAGCGCCCGCGGCCCGCGGCCTTGGCGCGGTAGAGCAGGGTGTCGGCCTGGCGCATCAGCTCCTGGTCGGGCATCGGCGCGCCCTGGTAGAGCGCCACGCCGATGCTCACGTCCACGTCGGCGAACACGCCGTCGATGAAGAAGCGCCGGCTGACCGACATCACGATGGCGTTGGCGATGCGCCGCGCGTTGGCCGCGGCGCCGATGTCCTCCAGCACCACGGCGAACTCGTCGCCGCCGAGCCGGGCCACCGCGTCGCGCTCGCGCACGCAGCGCTGCAGGCGCCGCCCGAACGCCTGCAGCAGCAGGTCGCCGGTGATGTGGCCGTGGAAGTCGTTGACGGCCTTGAAGCGGTCCATGTCGAGGTAGAGCAGCGCCATCAGCCGGCCGCCTTCGCGGCTGCGCGTCATGGCCGCCTGCAGCAGCGACTCGAACGCGCTGCGGTTGAGCAGCTGCGTGAGGTGGTCCAGGCGCGAGATGCGCGACAGCCGCATGGTCTCCAGCTTGCGCTGGGTCACGTCCTGCACGTGCACGTGCACGCCGATCACCTGGCTGCCGTCGGCATTCCATTCCGGGCGCAGGCTGGTTTCCATGCAGCGGTACTCGGGATCGCTGTCCTCCACCTCGAAGGTCACGGCGGTGCCCGCCAGCGCCTTCTGCAGGAACGGCCGCGCGCGCGTGTAGCGGGTCTCGCCCACGACCTCGCGCACGGTCATGCCGCGCAGCTTGTCGAGCGGGATGCCGAAGGTGCGCTCGTAGGCCGCGTTGTTGAACAGGTAGCGCTCCTCGGTGTCGATGAAGCCGAGCAGCGCGGGCAGCGTGTCGGTGACGGCGCGCAGCTGGCGCTCGCTCAGGTCGAGCTGCTCGCGCCGCTCGCGCAGGTCGCGCATGAGCTGGCCGAAGGCGCGCGCGAGGTCGCCGATCTCGTCGTGCTGCTGGGCCGGCAGGCGCTCGTAGGCGGCCAGGTCGTGGGCGCTCTCGCGCACCACCTGGCGCAGGCGCGTGAGCGGCGCCAGCAGGTGCCGCACGGTCAGCCAGATCATCAGCGCCACCCCCGCCAGCGCCAGCAGCGCCAGGCACAGGAAGCGCGCCTGCATGGCGTGCAGCGGCTCGAAGGCCTCCTGCGCGGGCAGCACGGCCACCAGCTCCCAGCCGGTGCTCTCCATCAGGTAGCGCGCGATCAGCGGCCGCTCGGGCCAGAGGAACTCGATGCGCCCGTTGCGGTTGTCCGCGCCGCAGGTGTCGCCCAGCGCGCGCGCCGGCTGCATGGCGCGGGCCGGATCGGGGTGGCGCACGTAGACCGGCGCGCGCCCGGACGAGACCAGGCAGTAGAAGCCGGTGGTGCCGAGCCGGTTGTGGGTGATCTCGACCAGGAAGTTGGCGCTGGCCAGGTTCAGCCAGCCGCCCAGCAGGCCGCGGAACTCGCCCTGCGCCGAGAGGATCGGCACCGTCACCAGCACGCCGGTGGTGCCGTTGGTGCGGGCGCGGATCGGCGCCGAGACCACCGGCTCCAGCGTGCGCGCGGCCTCGCGGAAGTAGTCGCGGTCGGCGATGCTGACCGGCACGCCCGGCTGGCCCAGCATGCGGCCCTGGGCGTCGGCGATGATGTAGGAGTTGAAGGTGCCGGGGATCGGGATGCGGCTGTCCAGCAGGCGGCGCAGCGCCGGGGTGGGCAGCGTCAGCTGGTCCGCCAGCTGCGGCGCGAGGTGGGACAGCAGCGTGATGCGGTCTTCCATCGCGGTGTCGAGCTGGCTGGCGGCCAGCTTGACGATGGAGTCCTGCTGGTCCTGCAGCGCGGCGCGCAGGTCGTTGTGGGCGTAATGGAGCGAGGCCAGCACGATGCCGGTACCGAGCACGGCGGCCAGCGCCGTGGTGATCAGCGCGAGACGCGCTTTCAGGGAAAGCGAAACGAATGACATGCGAGCCGGCGGAGTCGGGGGGCGGCACGCGCCTTGCGGCCGGCCGGCCCCGCTGGGCTGCCGGGAAATCCGGCTACGACAGGGTTGCGGGTGCGGCAACCCTACCACAAGCGCCGGCCGGGCGCGAGTCCGGCATGCGCGCGCGCCGGCCGCCGCGCGTGTGCGTGTGGCGCCGCACGTTGCGCGGGCGCGCCGGGGCTGGGCGAGGCCCGGCCGCCAAGGTATAGTGCCTCGTAGCCCTGCAGCGGCAGGGCGAGGCTCCGAGGGCTTCCATCCGCGCCAGGACCATACATGAAACTGCCCTCACTTTCGCCCGTGCTGCTGTCCCTGCTGGCGGCGGCCGCCGGCGCGCTCGCCACGGGCGGTGCCTGGCACGCCATGCGCGCGCTCGAGCGCGAGGCGGCGCGCGCCGACTTCGACGGCTATTACGCGCCGGTCCACGCCGCCCTGCAGCGCCGCCTGCAGGAGAACGAGCAACTGCTGCGCGGCACCACCGGCCTGTTCGCGGCCGATCCCAACGCCACGCGCGCGCAGTGGCGCAGCTACCTGTACACCGCCCAGATCGACGACCTGCCGGCCGGCACCCATTCGATCGGCTTCGCGCGCCTGACCGCGGCGCGCGACCTCGAGCGCCTGGGCGAGACCATGCGCCGCGAGGGCCTGCCGGTGTTCGAGGTCTACCCGCGCGGCGCGCGCGAGCTGTACGCCCCGATCGTCTTCGTCGAGCCGTTTGCCGGGCGCATCACGCGCGGGCTGGGCTACGACATCCTGTCCGATCCGGCGCGCCGCGCCGCGGTGGACGCCGCCCGCGACAGCGGGGAGGCGCGCCTGACCACGCGCCTGGAACTGGTGCGCGAGAGCGAGGCGCAGATGCCGCAGCGCGGCGCCGTGCTCTACATGCCGGTGTACGCCAACGGCATGCCGCTGAACACCACCGCGCAGCGGCGCCAGGCGGTGGCCGGCTACGTCTACGCCTCGCTGCGGCTCGACGACCTGCTGCGCGGGGTCAGCCTGCCGGCCGCCGGCGCGCTCTCGCTGGCGCTCTACGACGGGCGCGACGCCACGCCGGCCGCCTTCCTGGCCGGCGACGCCGAGCCCGAGGCCGGCGCGCCCGCGCCGCAGATCGCGGCCGACCGCGACCTGGCCTTCGGCGGCCGGGTGTGGACCCTGCACGGCGCCACCACGCCCGCTTTCGAGGCCGCGCACCGGCCGCGCCGCGCCTGGCTGGTGCTGGCCGGCGGCGTGCTGGTCTCGGCACTGCTGGCCTGGCTGGTGCTGGTGCTGTCGCGCCAGCAGCGCCGCGCCTGGCAGCTGGCCGCGCGGGCGCGCCAGGCGCGCCAGTCCGACGGCGCCCTGCAGCGCGCCGGGCTGGCCAGCGCCACCGACGCCTTCATCGTGTGCGATGCCGGCGGCCACATCCAGACCGCCAGCGCCGCCGCCGCGGCGATGTTCGGCAAGGCGGCGGACCAGTTCGCCGGCGTCGCCATCGCCACCTTGCTGCCGGACGCGGCGGCGCTGGCCGCGGGCGCCCCCGAGGGCCGGCTCGACGCGGCCGCGCGCAAGGCCGACGGCACCGTGTTCCCGGCGCGCGTGACCGCCACGCCGGTGCCGGCGGCCGGCGCCGGCCGCGTGCTGTGGACGGTCACCGACCTGAGCGCGGTGCGCCGCGCCGAACTGGCGGCGGCCGAGCAGGCCGAGCGCACCTCGCGCGTGCTCGACCACACCGCGCTGTGCGTGATCACCTTCGACCGCGACGGGCTGGTGACGGGCATCAACCGCGCCGGCCAGCGCATGCTGTGGTACCAGGCCAGCGAGGTGGCCGGGCGCATGCGCTATCTCGATTTCCTCGACGCCGACGAGGTGGCCGCGCGCGCCGCGGCGCTCACCAGCGAGCTGGGCGAGCCGGTCGCGGCGGGCCTGCCGGCCGTGACCGGCAAGGCGCGCCTGGGGCTGGCCGACGAGCAGGAATGGACCTACGTGCGCAAGGGCGGCTCGCGCCTGCCGGTGCAGCTGACGCTCACCGCGCTGCCGGGCGCGCCGGCGCCGGGGCCGGGCGCGGCGCTGGACGGCGGCGGCTATCTGGCCATCGCGCACGACCTGACCGAGCGCAAGCGCGCCGACGAGTACATCCGCCACCTGGCGCACCACGACGCGCTCACCGGCCTGCCCAACCGCGCCCAGCTGCACGCGCGTACCGAGCTGGTGCTGCAGCGCGCGCTGCGCAAGGGCGAGCGCATCGCGCTGCTGCTGCTGGACCTGGACCAGTTCAAGCGCATCAACGAGTCGCTCGGCCACCATATCGGCGACGAGGTGCTGCGCATCGTCGCCGACCGCCTCAAGGCCGCCGTGCGCCACGCCGACCTGGTCGCGCGCATGGGCGGCGACGAGTTCGTGGTGGTGCTCGACGCCATCGCCCAGGACAGCGAGGCCGAGCTGGTCGCGGCCAAGATCCTGGCGCGCCTGTCGGAGGAGCTGCGCCTGGGCAGCCAGCGCCTGCGCCTGACGCCGTCGATCGGCATGGTGCTGTGCCCCGACGATGGCGACAACCTCGCCGACCTGCTCAAGAACGCCGACGCCGCCATGTACGCCGCCAAGCGCGGCGGCGGCGCGCAGTTGTGCCGCTTCTCCAGCGAGATGGCGGAGGCCTCGATGGCGCGCTTCACCATCGAGGGCCTGCTGCGGCGCGCGCTGGCCGCGCGCGCGTTCCGGCTGCGCTACCAGCCCATCGTCGATGCCGCCACGCTGCGCATCACCGGCGTGGAGGCGCTGATCCACTGGGACACGCCCGAGCGCGGCGTGATCCCGCCGGCCGAGTTCATCCCGATCGCCGAGCAGAGCGGGCTCATCATGCCGCTGGGCGAATGGATCCTGGCCACCGCCTGCCGCGAGATCCAGCAGCTGCGCGGCAAGCTGGGCCGCGAGCTGGAGGTGGCGGTCAACATCTCGCCGCTGCAGCTGCGCCAGGCCGGCTTTCCCGCGATGGTCAAGCAGTGCCTGGAGGCGGCGGGGCTGCCGGCGCGGGCGCTGACCATCGAAGTCACCGAGGGCATCCTGATCGAGGGCGGCAGCAAGACCATCGAGACCTTCGAGCGCGTGCGCGCGCTCGGCGTGGGCCTGTCGATCGACGATTTCGGCACCGGCTATTCCGGCCTGAGCTACCTGACGCGGCTGCCGATCGACAAGCTCAAGATCGACAAGTCCTTCGTCGACGACGTGGCGCACGACGAGCACCACCAGGCCGTCGCCGCCGCCATCATCGCGCTCGGCCATCAACTGCACCTGCAGGTGGTGGCCGAGGGCGTGGAGTCGCCGGCGCAGTTCGCCTTCCTGCGCGAGCGCGGCTGCGATGCGGTGCAGGGCTACCTGTTCTGCCAGGCGGTGCCGCTCGGTGGCCTGATGGAGATCTGCGCGGCGGGCGGCGAGGCCACCATGCAGGCGCGCCCGGCGCGCGTGGCGTCGAACGGGTAGGGCGCCGGCGGCGGCCGGCCGATCCGTTCGTCAATTCGTTCGCCAGTCCGCTCGTCGATTCACCCGTCAATCCGCCCGCAAATCCGCTCCGCAAATCCGCCAATACCCGCATCGGCATTCTTTGCCCGGCTGCCACATGACTGGCACGCGCCGTCCCTAACATGCCCCCCTGTCATCATGGCATCAAGGGTTGGGCATTCATGCAAGCAGGTGAGTCCGCGCCGGGCCGCGCGTTCCTGGCGGTCGAGCAGGTCAGCAAGCGTTTCGGAGGGGCGGGCGGTTTCCAGGCGCTGGACGGCGTGTCGCTGTCGGTGGCGCAGGGCGAGCTGCTGTGCCTGCTGGGCCCGTCGGGCTGCGGCAAGACCACCCTGCTGCGCATCATCGCCGGCCTCGAGCGCGAGGACGCGGGCCGCATCCATGCCGGCGGGCGCGAGCTGACCGGCCTGCCGCCGCAGTCGCGCGACTACGGCATCCTGTTCCAGTCCTACGCGCTGTTCCCCAATCTCACGGTGAGCCAGAACGTGGCCTACGGCCTGCCGGGCCGCGGCATGGGCCGCGTCCACCGCGACGCGCGCGTGCGCGAGATGCTGGCGCTGGTGGGCCTGGACGGCAGCGAGCGCAAGTTCCCCGGCCAGCTCTCCGGCGGCCAGCAGCAGCGCGTGGCGCTGGCGCGCGCGCTGGCGCCGGCGCCTTCGCTGCTGCTGCTCGACGAGCCCATGTCCGCGCTCGACGCGCGCGTGCGCGAGCATCTGCGCCTGGAGCTGCGCCAGCTGCAGCGGCGCCTGAACGTCACCACCGTGATGGTCACGCACGACCAGGACGAAGCGATGGCGATGGCGGACCGCATCGCGGTGATGGACGGCGGACGCATCGCCCAGGCCGGCACGCCCGGCGAGATCTACGAGCGCCCGGCCTCGGCCTTCGTCGCCGAGTTCATCGGGCAGGCCAACTGGCTCACGGGCCGGCGCAGCGGGCGCGACACCTTCCGCGTGGGCGAGGTGGAGCTGGCGGTGTCGCCGGCGTGCGCCGGCGCCGCGCCCGAGCACGCGACGCGGCTGTGCTGCCGCCCCGAGGCGGTCAGGCTGCAGCCGGCCGAGAGCGAGCCCAACCGCCTGCTGGCGCGCATCGTCGACGAAACCTATCTCGGCAGCCGCTACCGGCTGATGCTGGCCGCGGACCGCCTGCCCGGCATCACGCTGTTCGCCGACGTGCTGCGCGAGCAGCGCCACCTGCTGCCGGCGCCGGGCAGCCACAAGTTCTGGGTCGCGCTGCCGAGCCAGGCACTGCAGGTGTTCGCATGACGCGCGCGGCACCCGTGGCCGCCGCCGCGGCCGCGCCTGCCGGGCGCGCCGGCGGCGCCGGGTTGGCGCGGCGCCTCGCCCACGGCGCGCCGGCCGGCATGAAGTGGCTGTGGCTGGCGGGCCTGGCGGCGGCGCTCGCGCTGCCGCTGCTGGCGCTGTTCGGGCAGGCGTGGTTCGACCAGGCCGGCAACTGGGCCTTGCCCGCGCGCATGGCGGAGCTGGCCGCCAATCCCAATTTCGTGCCGCTGCTCGGGCGCAGCCTGGCGGTTTCGCTGACCGTGGCCGCGCTGGTGGTGCCGCTGGCGTTCGGCTTCGCCTACGCGCTGCAGCGCTCGCGCGTCGCGCTCAAGCCGCTGTGGCGCGGCATCGCGCTGCTGCCGCTGTTCGCGCCGTCGCTGCTGCCGGGCATCGCGCTGGTCTACCTGTTCGGCAACCAGGGCATCTTCAAGGGCGCCTTCGGCGCCGGCGGCATCTACGGCTTCTGGGGCATCGTGCTGGGCGAGGCCTTCTACACGTTCCCGCACGCGCTGATGGTGCTGATGGCCGCGCTCTCGCTGGCCGACGCGCGCCTGTACGAGGCCGCGCGCGCGATGGGCGCGTCGCCGTGGCGCACCTTCCTCACGGTGACGCTGCCGGGCGCGCGCCACGGCCTGTTCGGCGCGGCCTGCCTGGTGCTGACGCTGGTGGTGACGGATTTCGGCGTGCCCAAGGTGGTGGGCGGCGGTTATCCGGTGCTGGCGCTGGAGGCCTACAAGGCGGTGGTGGGGCAGCAGCAGTTCGCGCGCGGCGCGCTGATCGGCATGCTGCTGCTGTTGCCGGCGCTGCTGACCTTCGGCGTGGACGTCGCCATGCAGCGCCGCCAGCGCGCGCAGATGTCGAGCCGCGCGCAGGTCTACGTGCCGGGCCGCGACCGCCTGCGCGACGCGGCCTGCCTGCTGGTGGTGCTGGCCGTGGGCGGCGCGCTGCTGCTGGTGCTGGCCGCGGCGGTGGGCGCCTCGCTGGTCAGGCTGTGGCCGTACAACCTGCAGCTCACGCTGGCGCACTACGACTTCGACAACATGGACGGCGGCGGCTGGCTGGCCTACCGCAACAGCCTGAGGATGGCGGCGCTGACCGCGCTGGCCGGCACCGCGGCGATCTTCCTCGGCGCCTGGCTGACCGAGCGCACGCGCGGGCCGGCCTGGCTGCACGGCGCGCTGCGCGCCGGCTTCATGCTGCCGATGGCGGTGCCCGGGCTGGTGCTCGGCCTCGGCTACGTGTTCTTCTTCAACGCGCCGGCCAATCCGCTGCACGCGCTGTACGGCACCATGACGCTGCTGGTGCTCTGCAACGTGGCGCATTTCTACACCACCGGCCACCTCACCGCCGCCGCCGCGCTGCGCCAGCTCGACGGCGAGTTCGAGGCCGCGGCGCTGTCGCTCGGCGTGGCGCCGCTGGCGACCTGCTGGCGCGTCACGGTGCCGGTCTGCCTGCCGGCGCTGCTCGACATCTTCCGCTACCTGTTCGTCTCGGCCATGACCACGGTGTCGGCGGTGGTCTTCCTCTACAGCCCCGACACCGTGCTGGCCGCGATCTCCGTGCTGAACATGGACGACGCCGGCGACACCGCGTCCGCCGCGGCCATGTCCACGCTGATCCTGCTGACCTCGGCGCTGGCCTGCCTGCTGCTGCTCGGCGCCGCGCGCGGCTGGCTGCGCCGCACGCAGGCGTGGCGCGCGCCGGCGCACTGACCGGCCGGCCCGGATTTCCGAACCCGCAACACCGCATCCGCACGCATCCCAAGGAGAAACCATGCCTCATCCGTTCCGCACCGCCACCGCCGTGGCCGCCTTCGCGCTGCTGGCCGGCGCCGCTCATGCCAACACCGTGCTGACCGTCTACACGGCGCTCGAGGCCGACCAGATCGCCGCCTACAAGGCCGCCTTCGAGAAGGCCAACCCGGACATCGAGATCAAGTGGGTGCGCGACTCCACCGGCATCGTCACCGCCAAGCTGCTGGCCGAGAAGGCCGCGCCGCGCGCCGACGCGATCTGGGGCCTGGCCGGCTCCAGCCTGGCCATCCTCGACAAGGAAGGCATGCTGCAGCCGTACGCGCCGAAGAACCTGGCGGCGGTGGACGCGCAATACCGCAGCGCCGCCAACCCGCCGGCCTGGGTCGGCATGGACGTCTGGGGCGCGGCGATCTGCTTCAACACCGTGGAGGCGCAGAAGCAGGGCCTGCCCAAGCCGGCCTCGTGGGCCGACCTGACCAAGCCGGTGTACGCCGGCAAGATCGTCATGCCGCATCCGGCCTCGTCCGGCACCGGCTACCTCGACGTGAGCGCGTGGCTGCAGATGATGGGCGAGCAGAAGGGCTGGTCCTACATGGACGCGCTGCACAAGAACATCGGCCTGTACACGCATTCGGGCTCCAAGCCGTGCAAGATGGCCGCGCAGGGCGAGTTCCCGATCGGCATCGCGTTCGAGTACCGCGCCATGAAGACCAAGAAGGAAGGCGCGCCGATCGACATCGTGCTGCCGTCCGAGGGGCTGGGTTGGGACATCGAGGCCACCGCCATCGTCAAGGGCACCAGGAACCTGGAAGCCGCGCGCAGGCTGGCCGACTTCTCCGCCTCCGGCGAGGCGATGGCGCTGTACGAGAAGAACTTCGCGGTGCTGGCCATTCCCGGCATCGCCAAGCCCGATGCGCTGCTGCCGGCCGACTACGAGAAGCGCCTGATCAAGAACGACTTCGGCTGGGCCAGCACCAACCGCGACCGCATCCTGGCCGAGTGGAGCAAGCGCTACGAAGGCAAGGCCGAGAAGAAGTAAGGCGGCCTGACCGGCCCGCCGACGAAAAAAGCCCGGAGGCGCTGCCGCGTCCGGGCTTTTTTCGTCGGAGGCGGGCCGGCGCCGGCCCGCGTGGCCACGCAGAAACGGGTACGGATGGTAGCGCGCAATGCGCGGCGGAGCGCGGCAGGAGGAACGGACGGCGGCGGCGGGTCAGCCGTTGGAGGCTTCGGAGGGATCGTTGCGCGAGTGCAGGCGGCGGTAGAGATCGTCCACGTGCGCGCGGCTGGCGCGCAGTTCCTCGCGCCCGCGTTCGGTGATCAGGTAGACCCGCCCGATGCCGTCGCGCAGCACGCTTTCGATGTAGCCGTCCATCTGCAGCGCGCGCAGCAGCGGGCGGACGGAGCCGATATCCACCTGGAAGCCGTACTCCATCAGCATTTCGGCGAGCATGGCCACGGTGGCCGGGACCTCGACGGCGAACTGGAGGACGTAGATGCGGGCGAGCAAGCCAAGGAACTGTCGTTTCATGACGGTGCAAACGCGGGATCTCGCATTGCGGTTGACGTTGATTTATAGTTGTGGTCCACGCGCCGCAAAAAAAGAAGCCGCCACGAGCGTGGCGGCTTGTCGGGAATGCGTCGGAGGGGTCAATTAACTCTGGCGCAGATCAGATTTTAAAATAACTTAACGCGGCTTGTCACGCCGGATTTGCGTCACCCCCCTTCCGAGGGGATCGAGAGGCTCTCCCGCCTCTAAAGTCGCGCAAATTGTGTTCAATAGATAACTTCACGCCGTCTTTTCCGGACAGGAACATGTCCGAAAGCAGCTTGCGGCCGGCCGCGGCCCCGCGTCTAATCCGGGCATCCCGGCCTTCCACCCCGCCATGAAACCCACCGATCTGCTTCGCCTGCTGTCCCTGGCCGCCATCTGGGGCGCCAGTTTCCTGTTCCTGCGCATCGGCGCGCCGGTGCTGGGGCCGTTCACGACGGCCTTCCTGCGCGTGCTGATCGGCGCGCTGACGCTGCTGGCCTGCCTGGCCCTGATGCGCGTGCGCTGGGACATGCGCGGCAAGTGGCGCGCGGTGATGGCGCTGGGCGTGATCAACTCGGGCATCCCCTTCGTCATGTATGCGTTCGCGGCGCTGTGGTTGCCGGCCGGCTATTCGGCGGTGTTCAACGCGATGACGCCGCTGATGGGCGTGCTGATCGGGGCGGTGGGCTTCGGCGAGCGCCTGACGCTGAACAAGGCCGGCGGCGTGGTGCTCGGCGTGGCCGGCGTGGCGGTGCTGACGCGCACCGGCCCGGTGGCGTTCACGCCGCAGGTGCTGCTGGGCGCCGCCGCCTGCCTGGTGGCGACGGCCTGCTACGGGCTGGCCGGCTTCCTGGCGCGGCGCTGGATCACCGCGCAGGGCGGGCTCGACAGCCGCCTGGTGGCCACCGGCAGCATGTTCGGCGCGGCGCTGTTCCTGCTGCCGTTCTGCGCCGCCGCGCTGTGGCGCGAGAACACGCTGCCGGCCGCCGGGCCGGGCGTGTGGCTGGCGATGCTCGGCGTGGGCATGTTCTGCACCGCCATCGCCTACATCCTCTACTACCGGCTGATCGCGGACCTGGGGCCGGTGCGCTCGCTGACCGTGACCTTCCTGATCCCGCCGTTCGGCATCGTGTGGGGCGCGCTGTTCCTGCACGAGCAGCTGTCGTGGTCGCATGCCGCCGGCGGCGCGCTGATCGGCGTGGCCGTGTGGCTGGTGCTGCGCCCGGCGCCCACCGTGGCGGTGGCGCCCGCGGTGCCGGGGCGGCCCTGACGGCCCTGACAGTCCCAACGGCCCGCGCGGCGCCGCGTCAGCGGAACCGGTAGGTCAGCGCCGCCATCGCGGTCCATTGCTGGCGGCGCTCGGTGACGGGGCTGCTGGCCGCGTCGCCCTCCAGCCGGGCGAAGGTCAGCGAGCCGAGCGCGGACCAGTTGTGCGAGATCTCGTAGGTGACGATGCCGTTGGCGTGCCACTCGCGCAGCCCCGCGCCCACCGCGTGCGCGGGCAGGCCCGAGCGCGCGCTCTGGTCCGCCGTCACGCCGAAGAAGGTCTGCATGTACTTGCCGTTGGTCCAGGTCACGCCCGGGCCCAGCGTGAACAGCCACTTGCCCGCCGGCAGGCTGAACAGCACGTCGCCGTTGGCGACCAGGCCCTGCCCCTGGCCGGCGATGTCCTGCGCCACGTCGGCCGAGAAGGTGATGAACGACACCTGCGCCTGCGCGAACGCGCGCGCGCGCATGGTCATGTTGACGTCGCCGAGGCCGTCGAGCCGGTGATCGTTCTTGCTGCGCCGCCAGGTCGGGTCGAACTGGAAGTCCGCGCCGATCTGCCAGACGTCGTTGTTGAGCGCATACACGCCGAGCAGGTCGAAGCCGCGCGAGAAGAAGCGGCCGCCGTAGTCGATGTCCTGGTAGACGATCGGGTAGACCAGCGTGCTGCGCGCGCCGGGGAAGTCGGGGGCCACGTAGACGCCGGGGCCGGCGGAGATCTTCCAGTTGCTGGCGGGAGCGGTCTGGTCCGCGGCGGCGCCGTCCGCCGCCCAGCCGGCCGGCATGCTGAGCGTGAGGGCGAGTGCCAGGAGCGCGCGGCGCGGCGCATGGATGGTGGGCATTGGTGGTCCGGCTCGATATTGTGGATCCCGTCCTGCACGCACGGGGCAGTGCGGGATTCTAGCCGGACGCGGCGCGCGTGGGCGGCGCGCGCCGTGCAAAAAAGCGCGAAGGCTACGCGGTCGGCGTCAGCCGGCCGGCGCCGATGCCCTCGACGTTGAAGCGCTCCCGCACCCTGACCACCACCCGCCGCGCCAGCGGCAGGCTCCTGACCGCTTCTTCGTCGCTGCGGTCGGGGAAGTCGACCTCGGCGCTCCAGTTGCAGCCGGTGTGGTCGGGGCGGTGCACGCAGACCGCGCGCAGCTGGCAATCCTGGCAGCCGGGCTGCTCGCGCAGCCAGTGGCTCAGCAGGCGCTTGAGTTCGGGCAGGGGTTTGATCTGGCGATCCATGTCGGACTCCGGTTACGGCCCGGCGGGCGCAGCCGGGCAGGGGCCGAGGTTCCGGGTGACGGAGGACGGGGAACCGGCGGCCGTGTCAGTTGATGGCCTTGTCGGCCCGGCATCTCGGGCACAGGCCGTACAGCACCAGCATGTGTTCGCGCAGCACGAAGGCGTTGGCGGAAGCCACCTCGCGCTGGCGGGCTTCGATGGCTTCGTCGCGGAATTCCTCCACGTGGCCGCACGCGACGCAGATCAGGTGATCGTGGTGGCCGCCCTCGTTGAGCTCGAACACCGCGTGGTCGGCCTCGAAGCTGTGGCGCAGCAGGATGTTGGCCTGCACCAGCTGGTTGAGCACGCGGTAGATGGTGGACAGGCCGGCATCCACGTCCTGCGCCAGCAGGATGCGGTAGACGTCTTCGGCGCTGAGATGGCGGCGCTCGCTGGCGCGGAAGACTTCCAGCACGCGCACGCGCGGGGAAGTCGCCTTGAGGCCGGCGCGCTTCAGGTCAATCGGGTCGGTACTGTCTGGAGGCATCAGCATGCTGCGGCTTCGCGCCCATGCGGGCGCATCGATCGGAAATGGTGGTGCTCCGGCCGGCCGCGCCGCGGCGCGCTTCGCGCGAGCGTACGCTGTCCAGACCGCAGGAATGCAGCGGGCGGCATCCTGCACGGAAGGCCGCCCGCTGGCTGCAAGACGTGCTGGCACGGCTTGCGGAATAAAAAGATGGCTTGGCTTGTCGGCCGAAGACGCGATCGGGAAAGCGGGGTCTGGTTGCTTTCCCGATCTTCCGGTGACTGGCTACTGCCAAACGCTCCGCGGTACGGAGCGGTCCCCACAAAAGACGGTGATGGATGCCGCGCTTGCGCGCCACATCGAAAATCCGGTTGGCCGCGGACTTGCCGCCGGCCTTGCTGCTTGCTGCTACTTCCTGCTGCTTTTTTTGCGGTGTTCCTGCTGCCTGCCGGGCCGGTGCTGCTTGCCTCGCGTCAGACAGTGATGCCATAGTAAATGGGAATTAATCTCATTACAAGGGAAATTTGCAGATTTTTGGAGGGGGTCGGAAATGGCGCTGGCGGCCTCCCGCTCAGCGGGGGCGCCGGCCTCGCTGGCCTCGCCGGATTCTTTCGCGGCGCGCCCTGACAGCCGCCGCCATGCTCGCGAGCACGCCCAGCGCGCCGAGGGTCTCGAGCAAGGCCGCCATCACGGCTGCGCGGGCAAATAAGCCCGCACGAAAAACGCCACGGTGATGCCGGCGGTGAGCGCCAGCGTGACCGCGCGCACCACGCGGGCCGGCGCCCGGCGGCCGATCTGCGCGCCCACGTAGCCGCCCACGGTGGCCGCGGCCAGCATCACCAGCGTGCTGGGCCAGTGGACCGCGCGCGCGGCCATGAAGATCACCACCGCCATCATGTTGGCGGCGCTGACCAGCAGCGTGCGCGGCGCATTCAGGCTCTTGAGGTCGCGGCTGTCGAGCAGGCCCCAGACGGCCATCATCATGATGCCGACGGCGCCGCCGAAGTAGCCGCCGTAGACCCCGAGGCCGAACTGGACCGCGAGCACCGCCGCCGGGCGGATGCGCGCGCGCCGGCGCAGCCATTCGCCGAGCCGGCGCCCGCACGACAGCGCGAGGCTGGCCACCAGCAGCAGCCACGGCAGCACGAAGTCGAAGGTCTTCGCGGGCGTGTACAGCAGCAGCACGGCGCCGGCCACGCCGCCGGCGAGCGTGGCCAGCAGCAGCGGGCGCAGCGGCACCGTGCCCACCGGCCCGAGGTCGTCGCGGTAGGCCCACGCGCTGGCGAGGCCGCCCGGAAACAGCGCGACCGTGCTCGAAGCATTCGCCTGAACCGATGGCACGCCGGCCGCGATCAGGGCCGGCAGGCTGACGAACGAGCCGCCGCCGGCGAGGGCGTTCATGGCGCCGGCGGTCAGGCCGGCAAGCGAGAGCAGCAGGGTAGCGTCCATGCCAGGCATCGTAGGCGGGCGCCGGCGCGCGCGCAATCTGGCAATTCCGGTGCTAGGCTTCGGTTCAACCGAAATCCGGAAAGGCAACGACGATGCGCTTCGATCTCACCGACATGCGCCTGTTTCTCAGCGTCGTGGAGCACGGCAGCCTGACCCGCGGCGCGCGCGCCACCAATCTCGCGCTGGCCTCCGCGAGCGAGCGCGTCTCCGGCATGGAGGCCGCGCTGGGCGCGCCGCTGCTGGAGCGGACCCGGCGCGGCGTGCACACCACCGCGGCCGGCGACGCGCTGGTCCGGCACGCGCGCCTGATCCTGGGGCAGGTGGAGCAGATGCGCGGAGAGCTGCGCAACTACGCCACTGGCCTCAAGGGGCGCGTGCGGCTGCTGTCCAACACGGCGGCGCTGGCCGCGCTGCTGCCGAGCCGCCTGCGCCGCTTCCTGGCGGCGTATCCCGATCTGTCGGTCGACCTCGAGGAGCAGCCCAGCGGCGAGATCGTGCGCGCGCTTGCCGACGGGCGCGCCGACCTGGGCATCGTGGCGGACATCGCCGACCTCGCCGCGCTGCAGACGCGCCTGCTCGCGCAGGACCAGCTGGTGGTGGTGGCCAGCGGCGCGCACCGCCTCGCCCGGCAGGCGCGCGTGGCGTTCGCCGACCTTGCCGGCGAGCCTTTCGTGGGACTGGCCGATGCCGCGCTGGAGATCCACCTCGGCGAGCGCGCGGCGCGGCTCGGGCGCCAGCTTGCCTATCGCGTGCGGCTGCGCAGCGTGGCGGATGTCGGCGCGATGGTCGAGGCGGGCGTCGGCATCGCGGTTCTTTCCGAAGCTTCCGCGGCGGAACTGCGCCGCCCGGGGCTGGCGCTGCTGCCGCTGTCGGAGCCGTGGGCGCTGCGGCAGCTGCATCTGTGCGCGCGCGACTTCGCCGCGCTGACGCCGCACGCTGGCCTGCTGGCGCGCCACCTGATGGCGGGCGACGCCGCCGCGCCGGCGTTGCCGTAACCTCGCCGCGGGCCGCGCAAAGCGGCTTTCCCGCCGCGCCGGCGCGTGTTCCGGCGGCACCTATTGCGGGCGCGGGCCGCCCGCGCCGCCCTCTCCTGGTGCGGTATTTCCGGCGCGCCGCACCGCATGCGGGCAGCGCGCCGGAGCGCATATCCGCACGACATACCCTGCGCGCCTAAAAGAATTGGGCAGCCACCGGGTGCGTCCATATATTGCTTCGCAGATCGCGAGATACCGGACCGAATCCGGAAGCCGCGTGCCGCCGGCCCGCGCCAGATCGATCGCATCCGAAGCGGAAATCCCGCCGCGCCGCGCGCGGGTTTTCCCCGGCAACTCACACATCAAGGCGAAACCATGAAGAAGATAGCGCTGGCCCTCATTGCGTCGATCAGCATTCTCGCGTCCTGTCCGGCATCGGCGCAGGGCTACCCGAACAAGTCCATCCGGCTGGTCGTGCCGCTCGCGCCGGGCGGCTCGGCCGACGTGCTGGGCCGCCTGCTCGCGCAGAAGCTCAGCGAGAAATACGGCCAGACCGTGGTGGTGGACAACCGGCCCGGCGTGGGCGGCAACATCGGCGCCGAGAACGTGGCGCGCTCGGCGCCGGACGGCTACACGCTGCTGTTCGGCACGATGGGCATCCACTCGACGTACCAGGTCTATCCGAAGCTGAACTACAACCCGTCGACCGAGCTCAAGCCGATCGTGATCCTGGCGGCCATGCCCAACGTGCTGGTGGTCTCGAAGAACGTGAAGCTCAAGGACACCGGGGCCATCATCAAGGACAGCGTCTCGCACCCGGACACGCTGTTCTTCGGCTCGGCCGGCTACGGCTCGTCGACGCACATGGCGGGCGAGCTGTTCAAGTACCAGTCGGGCGCGAAGATCTCGCACGTGCCGTACAAGGGCAGCGGCCCGGCGCTGACCGACCTGGTCGGCGGCCGCCTGCAGATGATGTTCGAGAACCTGCCCACCGCGCTGCCGCTGATCAACTCGGGCGCCATCCGCGCGGTGGCGGTGACGGGCCCCAGCCGCGCCGCCAGCCTGCCCAACGTGCCGACCATCGGCGAGGACGGCCTGTCGAGCTACGTGTTTACCGCGTGGTTTACGATCGCCGCGCCGGCCGGCACGCCCGACGACATCGTGCGCAAGCTCAACCACGACATCCGCGAGATCATGCAGGCGCCCGACATGCAGCCGCGCCTGGCGGAGATGGGCGTGATTCCCGGCAACAAGGACGTGAGCGCCACCAATGCCTTCATCGCCGCCGAGACCGCCAAGTTCGGCAAGGTCATCAAGGAAGCGCACATCGTGGCGAACTGATGCCGGCGCCGCGCATCATGCCGGTGTCAGCCCCAGACTTCCTCGAAGCGGTCGAGCGAGCGGTGCATGCGCTCGATGAAGCGCGCCGCGATGCGCGACGGCGAGGTGTCCAGCGCCGTGAGCAGCAGCAGCTCGACCGGAATGCGCGGCACGAAGCGCTTGACCACCAGGCCGGCCTTGCGCAGGTGCATGGCGGCGAACGGGCTCACCAGCGCCGCGCCGTTGCCCTGCATGGCGAGCAGGCACATGGTCATCGCATACGAGGTCTCGGCGATCACGCGCGGCGTGATGCCGGCCTCGCCGAACACCTGGTCGATGGCCGCGCGCGACGCGCTGTCGCGCGATGGCAGGATCAGCGGCTGGCCGCGCAGGTCCGCCACGCCGATCTCGCGCCTGGCGCCGAGCGGATGGCCCTTGCCCATCACGCACACGGTGTTGACCGAGACCAGCGGCTCGGCGCGCACGCCGGCGGTATCGACCGACTTCAGCGCGATGCCCAGGTCGACCTTGCCCGACACCACGCTGTGGCGGATCAGGCTGGAGTTCACGGTTTCGATCAGCACCTCGAGATTGGGCTCGGCCTGCAGGAATTCGGCGGTGATGCCGGCCAGCGGGCCCATGCCGAACGAGGGCAGGCTGCCGATGATGAGGCGCCCGCTGTGGCCGCCCTGCAGCTCGGCGATGGCCTGCGCCACGTGGTCCAGGCCCACGTAGGTGCGCTCGATGGTCTTGAACAGGATGTGCGCCTCGGGCGTCGGCACCAGCCGGCTCTTGCGCAGCTCGAACAACTGGATGCCGATGCTGTGCTGGAAGCGCGCGATCAGCTTGCTGATGACCGGCTGGGTGGTGTGCATGAGCACGGCGGCCTCGGTGGCGGTGCCGCGCAGCATCACGGCGCGGAACGCCTCGAGCTCGTGGATCTTGAGCGTGGCGGTAGTGACCGGCCTGGCGGGGGCGGCGCGGTCGGGCGGCGAGTCTATGTTCATCTGGAATACCGTACCGGCAAAACAGCATTGGGAATACATAGTCTAAATCGGTACATTCGATTTGTGTCAACCAACCTGCGGCGGCACCACGATGGCGCCGCCGCGCCAGGGGAAAAAAATGAGTCAACGCTTTGACGCGGTCACACTGGAGCTGCTGTGGACCCGCATGATCTCGATCGTCGACGAGGCCGCCGCCGCAATGGTGCGCACTTCGTTCTCGACCATCGTGCGCGAGTCCAACGACTTCGCGTGCGTGCTGACCACCGCGGACGGCGCCTCGATCGCCCAGGCGACCAACAGCATTCCGTCGTTCATGAACACGATGCCGCGCACCATCCGCCATTTCCTGGCGGCGTTCCCGCTGCACACGCTGGAGCCGGGCGACATCCTCATCACCAACGACATCTGGCAGGGCACCGGGCACCTGCCCGACATCTCGGTGGCCAAGCCGATCTTCCGCGACGGCGTGGTGGTGGGCTGGGCCGGCTCGGTGGCGCACGCGCCGGACATCGGCGGGCGCATCCGCTCGGCTGACGCGCGCGAGGTGTTCGAGGAAGGCCTGCAGATCCCGATCATGAAGGTGGTGCGCAAGGGCGAGATCGACGCCACCTTCGAGGCCATCCTGCGCAAGAACGTGCGCGAGCCGGACCAGGTCATGGGCGACCTGTTCGCACAGTTCACCGCGCTGCGCATGATCGAGACCCGCGTGCTCGACCTGATGGCCGAGCGCGGGCTCGATTCGCTCGGCGAGCTGGCCGGCGAGATCCACGCGCGCTCCGAGCAGGCCATGCGCGAGGCGATCCGCCGCCTGCCCGAGGGCGTGTACCGCCGCACGGCGATCAGCGACGGGCTCGACCAGCCGGTGCGGCTGGAGCTGACCATGACGGTCAAGGACGGCGAGATCACGGTCGACTACACCGGCACCGACGCGCAGGTGCCGCGCTCGATCAACGTCTGCCTGGCCTACACCATCGCCTACACCTGCTACGGGCTGCGCGCGGTGCTGCTGCCGAACGTGCCCAACAACGAAGGCGTGATGGCGCCGATCCGCGTGACCGCGCCCGAGGGCTGCATCCTCAACTCGAAGCCGCCCGCGGCCGGCGGCGCGCGCGCGCTGATCGGCCACTTCGTGCCGATGATGGTGATCGGCGCGCTGGCCGAGGCCATGCCCGAGCGCGCCATCGCCGCGGTGGGCTCGCCGCTGTGGTGCGTGAACCTGTCCGGCGTGCGCGAGAGCGGCACGCCCTTCACCAACCTGTTCTTCATGAACGGCGGCTACGGCGGCTCGCACAAGCAGGACGGCGCCAACGTGCTGTCCTGGCCGAGCAACATCTCGTCCACGCCGGTGGAGATGATCGAGCGCATGTCGCCGCTGCGGGTGCTCAGGCGCGAGCTGCGCGCCGACGGCGGCGGCGCCGGCAAGCATCGCGGCGGCACCGGCCAGGTGATCGCCTTCGAGAACCGCAACCGCACGCCGATCGTGGTCAGCTTCATGGCCGAGCGCACGCGCGCCGAGGCGGCGGCGCAGGGCCTGGACGGCGGCGAGCCGGGCAAGCCCGGCGCGGTGCTCATCGACGGCGTCGCGGTCAACCCGAAGGTGCAGCACGTGCTCGCGCCGGGGCAGGTGGTGGAGCTGCTCACGCCCGGCGGCGGCGGCTTCGGCCCGCCCGCCGAGCGCGACGACGCGCTGCGCGAGCGCGACCGGCTCGACGGCTACGTCAGCGCGCCGTGAGGCGTGTCCCGAGGCGCGCCCCGAAGCGTGCCACGCCAGGCATCCAAAGCATACGAAGCACATGAAGTACCTGAAGCACCTGAAGCAAACAGGGGAAACTCAATGACAGCAGCAAGCTACTCCCTCGGCATCGACATCGGGGGTACGTTCACCGACATCGTGGTCTACGACAGCGTGGGCAAGACCTCGGTCTCGCACAAGGAGCTGACCACGCCGAGCGCGCCGTACGAAGGCGTGATCCGCGGCGTGAAGACGCTGTTCGGGCGCGAAGGCATGGCGTTCGCCGACGTCCATCGCGTGATCCACGCCACCACGCTGTTTACCAACGCGCTGATCGAGCGCAAGGGCGCGCTCACCGGGCTCATCACCACCGCGGGCTTCCGCGACACGCTGGAGATGGCGCGCGAGCACAAGTACGAGCTGTTCGACCTCCACATCGAGCTGCCCAGGCCGATCGTGCCGCGCAGCCTGCGGCTCGAAGTCGACGAGCGCCTGGGCCCGGACGGCAGCGTGGAGCTGGCGCTCGACCCGGCCCAGGCGGTGGCGCAGGCCGGCCGGCTGGCGGCCGCGGGCGTGACCTCCATCGCCGTCGTGTTCCTGCACGCCTACGCCAATCCGGTCCACGAGGAAATGGCGCGCGCCGCGATCCAGGCGGCGTACCCCGAGCTGTTCGTGTCGATCTCGTCCGAGGTGTCGCGGCAGATCCGCGAGTACGAGCGCACCTCCACCACCGTGGCCAACGCCTACGTGAAGCCGCTGGCCGACGGCTATCTCGACCGGCTGACCAGCGAGATCGGGGCGCTCGGCATTGCCGCGCCGCTGTTCATGATGCTGTCCAACGGCGGCCTCACGCACGTGATGGAAGCCAAGCGCGTGCCGATCCAGCTGCTCGAGTCGGGCCCCGCGGCGGGCGCGCTGGCCGGCGCGTTCTTCGGCGCGCGCTCCGGCATCGGCGACGTGCTGGCGTTCGACATGGGCGGCACCACCGCCAAGCTGGCGGTGATCGACGGCGGCGTGCCCGTGATCGCCCACCACTTCGAGGCCAGCCGCGAGAAGCGGTTGACCGAGGGCAGCGGCCTGCCGCTGTCGATCTCCACCATCGAGCTGATCGAGATCGGCGCGGGCGGCGGCAGCATCGCGCACCTCGACGCGCTGGGCCTGCTCAAGGTCGGTCCCGAGAGCGCCAGCTCCACGCCGGGGCCGGCGTGCTACGGGCGCGGCGGCACGCAGCCGACCGTGACCGATGCCAACCTGGTGCTCGGCTTCCTCGACCCGGCTTCGTTCGCGGGCGGCACCATGACCATCGACGTGGCCCGCGCCGAGGACGCGATGCGCCCGCTGGCCGAGGCCTCGGGGCTGTCGGTGGCGGACTTCGCCTGGGGCATCTACTCCATCGTCAACGAGAACATGGCGGCTGCCGCGCGCGTGCACGTGGCCGAGCGCGGCCACCACGCCGGCAGGTTCGCGCTGCTGCTGACCGGCGGCGGCGGCCCGCTGCACGGCTGCGAAGTGGCGGCCCGGCTCGGCATCGAGCGCGTGCTGTGCCCGCCGGGCGCGGGCGTGGCGTCGGCGCTCGGCCTGCTGATGGCGCCGGCCCGCATCGACCGCATGCTCAGCGTGGGCTGGACGCTCGAGCGCGTCGACTGGGACGCGCTCGAGCAGGCCTACCGCGGCATCGAGCAGGACGCCTGCGCCGTGATCGACGCCACGCTGCCGGGCCAGAGCGGCGGCGCGGCCAGGCAGCGCGCGGCCGACCTGCGCTTCGCCGGCCAGGGCTTCGAGGTCATCACCGACCTGCCGGCCGGCCCCTACGGCGCCGCCACCTACCAGGCCATCCGCGATGCCTTCCTGCGCAGCTACCTGCAGACCTTCGGCCAGGTGCCGCCGGCCGGCGACATCGAGATCGTCAACATCCGCGTGGCGGTGTCGGTGACGCCGCAGGAAAGCGAGCTGAACGTGAAGATGGCGTCGATCTCCGGCGCGCAGGCCGCGCGCGGCACGCGCCGCATGTACCTGGGCGGGCGCGGCCAGTACGCCGAGGTGCCGGTCTACGAGCGCGAGGCGCTCGGCGTCGGGCAGGCCATCGCCGGCCCGGCCATCGTGCAGGAAGCCAGCTCCACGCTGATCCTGCCCGAGGGCGCGCGCGCCAGCGTGGACGCCAGCCTCAGCCTGCTGGTGCAGCTGGCCCAGCCCGCGCCCGCCGGCAAGTCCGAACCGCAATCCGCCGCCGGCGCGCCGGCGGCCAGCCACGAGAGGCAACATGAACACGCAGACTGAAAAGATCGTCGCCAGCAAGCGCGGCGCCATCGGCTGGCTGGTCTTCAACGACCCGCAGAAGCACAACGCCATCTCGATGGACATGGCCGAGGCCGTGCCCGGCGTGATGCGCGCGTTCGAGGACGACGACGAGATCCGCGCGGTGATCGTGCAGGGCGCCGGCGAGCGGGCCTTCGCCGCGGGCTCGAACATCTCGGCGTTCGGCGCCGTGCGCGACAGCGCCGCGCAGAACCACCACTACCACCAGACCAGCGAGCGCGCCTACGACGCGATCTACCAGTGCGCCAAGCCGACCATCGCGCTGATCAAGGGCTATTGCATCGGCGGCGGGCTCGACTTCGCCGCGAGCTGCGACATCCGCATCTGCTCGGACACCGCCAGCTTCGCCATTCCGGCGGGGCGCCTCGGCGTGGGCTACGGCTATGAAGGCCAGATCCGGCTCAACCGCATCGTCGGCCCCGCGCGCGGGCGCGACATCTTCTTCAGCGCGCGCCGCTACAACGCGCAGGAAGCGCTGGCGATGGGCCTGGTGCACGAGGTGGTGCCGCTGGCCGACATCGAGCGCCACGCGCTGGCCTACGCCGAGACCGTGGCCGCCAACGCGCCGCTGACGCTGCGCGCGATCAAGCGCGCCTACCTGGAGCTCGAGGCGGCGGCGCGCGCCACCGACATGACGGCCGCGCAGGCGCTGATCGACACGTGCTTCGGCAGCGACGACTACAAGGAAGGCCGCGCCGCGTTCGCGCAGAAGCGCGCGCCGGCCTTCACCGGAAAATGAGGGCAACGAGATGAACGCGAATGCCGAAATCAAGCCACATGCCGCGCCGCAGTCGGCCGGCCAGCCAGTGGATCAACCCGCCGGCCAGTCCGCGGGCAGGGAAGGGCCGCTGAAGCGGTTCCGCGTGCTGGACCTCACGCGCGTGCGCGCCGGCCCCACCTGCGTGCGCCAGTTCGCCGACTGGGGCGCGGACGTGATCAAGATCGAGAGTCCCGAGCACATGGAGGTCAGCGACGGCTGGGGCGGCCTGCGCGACGGCCCCGATTTCCAGAACCTGCATCGCAACAAGCGCTCGCTCACCATCAACCTGAAGGAGCCGAAGGGCCGGGAGATCTTCTACGAGCTGGTCAAGAATGCCGACGTGGTGGCCGAGAACTTCCGCCCGGACGTGAAGTTCCGGCTCGGCATCGACTACGAGTCGCTGCGCAAGATCAATCCGCGCATCGTCTACGCCAGCATCTCGGGCTTCGGCCAGGACGGCCCCTACGCCCGCCGGCCGGGCTTCGACCACATCGTGCAGGGCATGGGCGGGCTGATGTCCGTCACCGGCGACCCGGCGCACGGGCCGATGCGCACCGGCATCGCGGTGGCCGACGTGGGCTCCGGGCTCTATTGCGCGATGGCGATCATGACCGCGCTGCTGGAGCGCGAGTCGTCCGGGCAGGGCCAGTGGGTGCAGGTGTCGCTGCTGCAGTCGATGATCGCCATGCTGGATTTCCAGGCCGCGCGCTGGCTGTTCCTCGGCGAGATCCCGACCCAGCCCGGCAACAACCATCCGACCTCGATCCCCACCGGCGTGTACCCGACCCGCGACGGGCACATCAACATCGCGGCCGGCGAGCAGGCCATGTTCCTGCGGCTGTGCAAGGCGCTGGGGCGGCCCGACCTGATGGAGCGCGAGCCGTACAGCACGGAGCAGGGGCGCTCGGACAACCGCGACGCGCTCAACGCCGAGCTGTCCGAGATCACGCGCCAGCGCACCTCGGCCGAATGGCTGGCGGCGATGGAAGAAGGGCAGGTGGCGGCCGGGCCGATCTACACGATGGACGAGGTGTTCGCCGACTCGCAGGTCCGGCACCTGGGCATCGCGCAGCCGGTGGAGCACAAGCGGCTCGGCACGGTGGAGGTGGTCGGCCAGCCGTTCACGCTCAGCCGCACGCCCAGCCGCGTGCGGACCTCGGCGCCGGACCGCGGCGAGCACACCGACGCCGTGCTCGACGAGCTGCACTACGGCGCGGCCGAGATCGCCGCGCTGCGCCAGGCGGGCATCGTATGAGGCGGCGCCGCGCCATGCCGGCGGCGGCGCCGGGCGCGCCATGCTGAAGCTGGCCGACGATGGCGCGCCGCCGCCGCCGGCCCTGTTCACGCTGCGGCTGGCGGCGCGCTGGGGCGACCTCGACGCCGACGGCCGCGTCAACAACGTCACCATCCTGCGCTATGTCGAGGAAGCCCGCATGCAGCTCGCCGCGCGCCTGGCGCTGGCGCGCGAGGCCCCCGGCATGATGCCGGTGGTGGCGAGCCTCGGCTGCGTGTACCGCGCGCCGGTCGGCTATCCGTGCGAGCTCGACATCCGCGTCGGCTGCGGCCACGTCGGCCGCAGCAGCGTCGGCCTGACCTTCGAGATCGCCGACGCGGGATCGGGCGCGGCATACGCGAGCGCCTGCGTGACCTGGGTCTGGGTCGACAAGGTCTCGGAAAGGCCGGTCGAGATGCCCGCGGCCCTGCGACAATTCTGTCTGAACCATTCCACTTGATGAGCTTGCCCGACCATGCCTTCCGATAACGTCACCGCGCTGCAAAGCGTATTCCACCTGGCCCTGAACATCCGCGACCTCGACGAGGCGCGCCGCTTCTACGGCAAGGTGCTGGGCTGCACCGAAGGGCGCAGCACCCAGACCTGGGTCGACTTCGACTTCTTCGGCCACCAGTTGTCGCTGCACCTCGGCGAGCCGCTGACCACCGCGTGCACCGGCCGCGTGGGCGACAAGCTCGTGCCGATGCCGCACTTCGGCATCGCGCTGCTGCTGCCCGACTGGCGCGCGATGGCGGACCGCCTGGAAGCCGCCGGCATCGACTTCGTGCTCAAGCCGCAGGTCCGCTTCGCGGGCGAGCCCGGCGAGCAGTGGACCATGTTCTTCTACGACCCGTTCGGCAACCCGATCGAAGTCAAGGGCTTCAAGTCGTTCGAGGCCGTCTACGCGGCCTGATTGCGTGGCTTGACTACGCGGCCCGATTTGCCGCCCGATCCGCCGCCGCTGCCGTCAGGCCCCCGCCAGCCGGAACGCGCCGACCGCCTTGTGCAGGGCGTCGGCCTGGTCCTCCAGCGAGGCCGCGGCGGCGGCCGCCTGCTCCACCAGCGCCGCGTTCTGCTGCGCCATCTGGTCCATCTGCGTGACCGCCTGGTTGACCTGCTCGATGCCGCCGGTCTGCTCCTCGGTGGCCGCGCGCATCTCGCCCATCAGGTCGGTCACGCGCCTGACCGCTTCCACGATCTCGTGCATGGCCTGGCCGGCGGTCTCCACCAGCGCCGCGCCGTCGTCCACGCGCTGCGCCGAGTTGCCGATCAGCCCCTTGATCTCCTTGGCGGCGGTGGCGCTGCGCTGGGCCAGGCTGCGCACCTCGCCGGCCACCACCGCGAAGCCGCGGCCCTGGTCGCCGGCGCGCGCCGCCTCCACCGCGGCGTTGAGCGCCAGGATGTTGGTCTGGAAGGCGATGCCCTCGATCACGCCGATGATGTCCACCACCTTGCCCGAGGCCGCCTTGATCTCGCCCATCGTGCTGACCACCTGGCCGACGATCTCGCCGCCGCGCACCGCGATCTCCGAGGCGCCTTCGGCCAGCCGGCTGGCCTGGCGCGCGTTGTCGGCGCTCTGGCGCACGGTGCCGGTGAGCTGCTCCATGCTGGCCGCGGTCTGCTCCAGCGAGGCCGCCTGCTCCTCGCTGCGGCGCGACAGGTCCGAGTTGCCGGCGGCGATCTCGCGCGCCGCGTTGGCGATCGAGTCGGCCGAGCCGCGGATGCTGCCGATGGCGCCGGTCAGCCGGCCCTGCATCTGCTGCATGGCGAACAGCGCGCTGTGGCGGTCCCCCTGCGCGGTGCGCACCTCGCCGGCGAGGTCGCCTTCGGCGATGCGCGCGGCGATCTGCGAAGTCAGCGCAGGCTCACCGCCAAGCTGCCTGTGCAGGCCGTTGGCGATGCGCATCACCACCACCGTCATGACGGTGCCGATGGCCAGCAGCAACAGCAGCGACTTCAGCAGCGCGTGGCGGAAGGCCGCGTCGATGTCGTCCAGGTAGACCCCGGCGATGAAGTTCCAGTCCCACGGCTTGAACATCGCCACGTAGCTCAGCTTGGGCTGTGGCGCCTCGGCGCCGGGCTTGGCCCACAGGTAATGCACGTAGCCGTGGCCCACGCCCTTGCCGATGGCGGCGATCTCGCGGAACAGATAGGTGCCGTCGGGGTCCTTGAGGTCGCTCATGTTCTTGCCGTTCATCTCCGGCTTGAACGGGTGCATCGCCACCACCATGTCCGAATGCATCAGCGTGAAATAACCGTCCTCGCCGAAGCGCATCGCGCGCACGCGGTCCAGCGCCTGCTGCCGCGCTTCCTCCATCGGCAGCTTGCCGCTGCGTCCCAGCGCCTCGTATTCCTGCACCACCGACAGCGCGGTATCGGTCACATGGACGAGGTCCAGCTTGCGTTCCTCCAGGCGCAGGTCGCGCATCTGCCAGGCATCCCACAGCGTCAGGCCGAGCAGGCACAGCCAGCTCAGCAGCAACGGCAACAGCAGTTTCTTCCTCAGGCTAAGACGCGCCAGCATGTTTTCCTCTCCTCGTCTTTTTAGATATCGACTCACTCCACAGACGCCATAACGGCTGCTGCAAAGCCAAACTTGACGCGGCGCGACTAGGTGGTTTCCTCAAGTGCATCAAGCCTCGCGGCGGGGTACAGGGTAAGTGTGCACTGCCGCACAAACGATCCCGATGTGTTCTCGCCAGCACCCTGTAAGCTCCTGTAATCCGGTTGTCGCCGATCCTGTCCCGCCAGCCATTGCGGTTTCAAATGAGAACCATTATCCTTTCGGCTTGTTTGCCTGAAGCGTCACCTTGCATGGCGGCGCGACGCGCGCGCGCCGGACGAGGCGGCCCCACGGGCGCCACCCAGGAAGGCACGGCGAGCTTGCCGCGCGCCGGAACACCGATATGACCGAAACCACGCTGGGCGCGGGCCAGCAACGCCGGGCCTTCTGGCTCAAACACCTGCATCAGTGGCACTGGATCAGCTCGGCGCTTTGCCTGATCGGCATGCTGCTGTTCGCCGTGACCGGATTCACGCTCAACCACGCCGGCCAGATCGAGGCAAAACCGAAGGTGGTCACGCGCACGGCGAACGCGCCGGCCGCGCTGACCGACGCGCTGCGCCAGGTCAAGCATGGCGACAAGGGCCCGGTGCCGCCGCAGCTGGCGGCGTGGCTGGCGGGCACGCTGGACATCGACGCCGCCGGCCGCGAGGCCGAGTGGTCGGGCGACGAGGTCTACGTGGCGCTGCCGCGCCCGGGCGGCGACGCCTGGGTCAGCCTGGCGCTGGACAGCGGCGAGGCGCAGTACGAGCAGACCAGCCGCGGCTGGATCTCCTACCTGAACGACCTGCACAAGGGCCGCAACACGGGCCGCGCCTGGAGCCTGTTCCTCGACGTGTTCGCCGCGGCCTGCCTGATCTTCAGCGTCACCGGGCTGTTCCTGCTCAAGCTGCACGCGGGCGGGCGCATGGCGACGTGGCCGCTGGTCGGCCTGGGGCTGGCGGCGCCGCTGGTGCTGGCCCTGCTGTTCATTCACTGAACGCGCGGGCCTTCCAGCCGCCTGTCATCGCCCGCAACCGGATTCAACCGCTTTCAACGCTTTCCACCTTCACCTTCAGCAGCTAACAACGAGGTTTCGCTATGCGCCGATTGCTCACCGTCACTCTCACCGGCCTCGCCGCGGCACCGTTCGCCGCGCCGGCCGTGGCGGCCGAAATGAACGTCAAGGTCGAGATCCCGCGCCTGAACGTCGCGGAATACCACAAGCCCTACGTCTCGATCTGGATCGAGCGCGCCGACCAGAGCCCGGCCGCCACGCTGGCGGTCTGGTACGACGTCAAGCACAAGGACGGCGAAGGCACCAAGTGGCTCAAGGACATGCGCCAGTGGTGGCGCAAGGCCGGGCGCGACATGCAGATGCCGGCCGACGGCATCTCGGGCGCCACGCGCGCCGCCGGCGAGCACATGCTCACTTTCACCGACGGCAAGGCGCCGCTGGGCAAGCTGCCGGCCGGCGACTACCAACTGGTGGTCGAGGCCGCGCGCGAAGTGGGCGGCCGCGAACTGCTGCGCGTGCCGTTCGCGTGGCCGCCCAAGGCGGCCGCCTCGGCCAAGGCCGCGGGCGCGCACGAGCTCGGCACCGTCACGGTCGACCTCAAGCCCTGACGCGCCCGCGCGCCCGCCCGCCTTATTCCGTTTCCGATCTCTGGCCGCACTTCTAGGAGCATGACGATGAAGACTATCGCCACCAAACTGTCCGTCCGCGCCGCCGCGCTGGCCCTGGCCGCGCTGATGCCGCTGGCCGCCCACGCCCACCGCCAGTGGCTGCTGCCGTCGGCCACCGTGCTGTCGGGCAGCGATCCGTGGGTGACCGTGGACGCCGCCGTGTCGAACGACCTGTTCTACTTCGAGCATTTCCCCCTGCGCCTGGACAACCTCGCCGTGACCGCGCCCGACGGCGCCGCCGCCAAGGTCGAGAACGCCGGCACCGGCCGCTACCGCAGCACCTTCGACGTGCACCTGACCCAGCCCGGCACCTACAAGGTGGCGGTGGTCAACCGCGGCCTGTTCGCCAGCTACAAGGACGGCAACGGCCAGACCAAGCGCTGGCGCGGCACGGCCGAGACCTTCGCCAAGGAAGTGCCGGCCGGCGCCCAGGACCTGCAAGTGACGCAGGCCGACAGCCGCGTGGAAGCCTTCGTCACCGCCGGCAAGCCGAGCGCCAGGGTGCTGCAGACCACCGGCGTCGGCCTCGAGCTGGCGCCGGTCACGCACCCGAACGACCTCGTCGCCGGCGACGCCGCCAGCTTCCGCCTGCTGCTCGACGGCAAGCCCGCCGCCAACGTCAAGGTGGCCGTGGTGCCGGGCGGCATCCGCTACCGCGACCAGTTGCAGGAGATCGCGCTCACCACCGACGCCGACGGCAAGTTCAGCGTCAAGTGGCCGGCGCCGGGCATGTACTGGATGGAAGCCGAGGTGCGCGACGACAAGGCCGCCGTCAAGGAAGCCAAGACCCGCCGCGCCAGCTACGCGGCCACCGTGGAAGTGCTGCCGCAGTAAGCAGCACCCCGCCCGAGCGGGCCGCCCGGCGCAAGTCCGGCGGTCCGCGTAAGCCACAGGCCCCCAGCGGGCTTTTTGCGTTTTTCGCAGTCCCGTCTCGAGCAAGTTCACCCGCATGCAGCGTGTCCTGATTCCCGTTTCGCTCGGCGCGGCGCCGCCCGCGCCCGATGCCGCCGCGCGCGTGCAGCGGCTGCACGGCGAGAGCATGGGCACCACGTGGTCGGTGGCGTGGGCCGCGCCGGCGCGCGCGCCGGATGCCGCCGTGCTCGGCGCCGGCATCCGCGCGGTGCTGGCGCAGGTGGTCGCGCAGATGAGCAACTGGGAAGCCGGCTCCGACCTCAGCCGCTTCAACCGCGCCGCGCCCGGCGCCTGGCAGGCGCTGCCCGAAGACTGCTTCGCCGTGCTGCAGGCCGCGCTGCAGGTGGCGCGCGACAGCGGCGGCGCCTACGACCCCAGCGCCGGCCCGCTGGTCGACCTGTGGGGCTTCGGCCCGGCGCCGCGCCGCGACACGGCGCCGGCGCTGGCCGAGATCGAGCAGGCGCGCGCGCGGTGCGGCTGGCAGCGCATCGAGCTCGACGCGCAGCACCGCCGCGCGCGCCAGCCCGGCGGCGTGCGGCTGGATTTCTGCGCCATCGCCAAGGGTTTCGGCGTCGACGCGGTGTCGCGCTACCTGGACGCGCAGGGCGTCGCCAGCCACCTCGTGGAAGTCGGCGGCGAGCTGCGCGGCCACGGCGTCAAGCCCGACGGCCTGCCGTGGTGGGTCGAGCTCGAAACGCCGCCCGCCGAGGCCTCGGCGGGCACCGCCACGCTGGTCGCGCTGCACGGCCTGGCCGTGGCCACCTCGGGCGACTACCGGCGCTATTTCGACAGCGGCGGGCGCCGCTATGCCCACACGCTCGACCCGCGCACCGGCTATCCCGCCAGCCACGCGCTGGCCTCGGTCACGGTGCTCCATGCGCAATGCATGATGGCCGACGCGCTGTCCACCGCGCTGACCGTGCTCGGCCCCGAAGCCGGCATGGTGTTCGCGCGCCGCCACGCGCTGGCCGCGCGCTTCCTGGTCCGCCGCAGCGGCGGCTTCGATGAACGACTCTCCCCGGCCTTCGCGGCCATGCTGGCATGACCACGCCCGATAGCGCCTCCTCCCTGCCGATCGACGCGCCCGCTGGCGCGCCGCCCCGGCGCCATCCCGCCGACGGCGCGGACGGCGCCGACAGCGCCAGCCGCGCCACCCGGCGGCTCCGCGTGCTGCGCGCCGCGACCGCGCTCGGCGTGGCGGCCGGGCTGGCCGGCATCGCGCTGGGTTTCCTCGCCCCCAGCCGCGCCGGCATGGCGGCCGGCGTGGCGCTGGCCTACCTCGGCCTGAGCACCGCCGTGATCGGCCGGCACCGCGCGCGCCTGGCGCGGGCGCTGCCGGCGCCGCGCGAAGGCGCCACGCTGGTGATCTACGCCAGCCAGAGCGGGTTTGGCGGACAGGTCGCGCAGCACACCGCGCAGGCGCTGCAGGACGCCGGCGTGCCCGCGCAATGCCTGTCCTTCGACCAGGTGGAAGCCGGGCGCCTGGCCCGCTGCCCGCAGGTGCTGTTCGTGGTCAGCACCACCGGCGAGGGCGACGCGCCCGACAGCGCCGCCGGCTTCGCGCGCCGCCTGAGCGCCGCCGCCGGCGCGGGCGGCCTGCGCGAGCTGCGCTACGGCATCCTCGCGCTTGGCGACCGCAGCTACGCCAGCTTCTGCGCCTTCGGCCACGCGCTCTCGGCGTGGCTGCAGCGCCAGCACGCGCAGGCGCTGTTCGACATGGTGGAGGTCGACAACGGCGACCCCGGCGCGCTGCGCCACTGGCAGAACCACCTCAGCGCGCTCGGCGGCGGTGTGGAGATCGCCGACTGGGACAAGCCGCGCTACGCCGACTGGCAACTGGCCGAGCGCCGCCTGCTCAACGCCGGCAGCCCCGGCGCGCCGGCCTTCCACCTCGCCCTGGCGCCGCCCGCCGGCGCGCCCGCGCCCGGCTGGCAGGCCGGCGACATCGCCGAGATCGGCCCGCGCCTGTCGCTGGCCGAGGTCGCGCGCGTGCTCGGCAAGCTCAGGCTCGACGGCGCCACGCCGGTGCGCTGCGACGGCGCCGACGCCACGCTGGCGCAGGCGCTCGCCACCCGCATCGTGCTGCCCGAGCCGCACCTCGCCGCGCTCGCCGGCGTGGCGCCGCAGCGGCTGGTCGACACGCTGCCGCCGCTGCCGCATCGCGAATACTCGATCGCCTCGTTGCCCGCCGACGGCCGCCTCGAACTGCTGGTGCGCCAGACCCGCCACGACGACGGCCGCCTCGGCCTCGCCTCCGGCTGGCTGACCGAGCACGCCGCGCCCGGCGCCGCCATCGCGCTGCGCATCCGCGCCAACCGCGGCTTCCACCCGCCCGCCGACGACCGCCCGCTGATCCTGATCGGCAACGGCACCGGGCTGGCCGGCCTGCGCGCCCACCTCAAGGCGCGCGCCGCCGCCGGCCGCCACCGCAACTGGCTGCTGTTCGGCGAGCGCACCGCGCAGCACGACGCCTTCCACCACGACGAACTCGCCGCGTGGCAGGCGGGCGGCGTGCTGGAGCGCATGGACCTGGTCTACTCGCGCGACGGCGGCGCGCTGCGCTACGTGCAGGACGCCGTGCGCGCCCACGCCGGCACGCTGCGCGAGTGGGTGGAAGACGGCGCCGCCATCTACGTGTGCGGCAGCCTCAAGGGCATGGCCGGCGGCGTCAACGACGCGCTGGCCGAGGTGCTGGGCGAGGAGGCGCTGCTGCGCCTGGGCGAGGAAGGCCGCTACCGGCGCGACGTGTATTGACGCCGCGCGCGGCTACCGCCGCGCGGGCTGCACGCGGAACAGCTTCGCGTAGTCGTCCAGCAGCGCCGCGACGGGCTGGCCCACCACGCGCAGCGGCGGCGACCACGCCGGCGCGCGCGTGAAGGCGCGCTCGTGGCGCGCCGCCGCCGGTAGCCAGAATTCCAGCGCCACCCGCGCCGCGCCGGGCTGGCCGGTGCGATGCAGATGGTCGCGCAGCAGCAGCCCGTAGAGCTCGATATTGTCGAAGTCCGCCACCTGCTTGGCCGACGCGGCGCCGTCCGGCTTCGGCCGGCGCGCGGCAAGCTCCGCATAGTATTTGAAGTCGGCGATGCGATAGCCGCCGTCCCGCCGCACCACCAGGTCCGGGCGGCGCCGGTATTCGTTCCGCGCGAAGACCGCCTCGCGGCTGGCCTGCCACGCCTGCTCGCGCTCGCGTGTGAGCAATGCCGCGGGCAGGTGCTGGTAGTCGCAGGTGAAGATGTCCCCGGGCGCATGCCGCGCGAGCGCGTGCGCCAGGCAGGCCGACTCCCACACCGACCAGAAATCCCCGATGCCCCACACCATGCCGTCGTCGCGGTCGGCCAGCCAGCCCTGCTCGAGGTAGCGGCGCAGGCCGTCGAACAGCGTGAGGAAGACCTGGCTCTTGAACGGGGTCTGCCGCTCGATGCGGAAGAGGATCTCGCGCAGGCGCTCGCGCGTGTCGGTGGCGACGAAGGCGTCGCCGCCGAACAGGCCGCTGTCCGCGTGCAGGAAGCGGTGGCGGAAATCGGCGGCCTGCGCCAGCGCCTCGCCGCTGAAGTCGCCCCATGCCTGCTCGGGCGCGAGGCCGAGGAAGCCGGTGTAGAAATCGCCGGCGACGAAGCAGTACAGCCCGACCAGATCGTGCGCGGCCAGCCGCAGCTCGCGGCGCGGGCCGCTCGCGTATTCGACGAACGGCGCGCCGTCGTCGAGATAGACGGCGCGATGCAGATGCCGGTGGAGCTTGCCGTAGTCGACGCGGCTGGTGCGCCCGCGCCGCTCGACCAGGCTCAGCAGGCCGAGCGGATCGAAGGCCTGGAACAGCGCCTCCAGCCCCAGCGTGTCATGGAACGACACGCCTTCGTCCCGCGTGCCCCGGACCGAAGCGCCGTTGTGCTCGATGCCGTCCACCGGCGCCAGCCGCCCGGCCGCCTTGTCCGTGGTCCTGAACACGCCGAGCACCTTGTAGAGCATCGCCAGCGCGCGCACCGGCTCGCGCTCCAGGTGCGACAGGTGGTACGGCAGGCGCAGCACGGCCCGGCCCTGCCTGCGCTCCAGCCCGACGTAGCCGCCGGCCGCCTCGACCGTTAGCGTGGAGAAATCAAGCATCGGCCGCCGCTTCCGCCTCGCCGTCCTCGCCGTCCTCGTCGTTCCCGTCGTTCCCGCGGTCTTCGTCGTTGCTGGCGTTCGTGGCGCCGGCGGCCGCCGCCGTCTCCGGCCGCTCGCCGTAGTCGCGCATGATCCCGCCCACGAAGGCGTCCACCTTGCCGGCGAAATCGCCGAAGGTGCGCAGCGCTTCCCGGCCGCAGCCGATCACCTCGCACAGCGGGCGGCGGTCGCGGTCGAACACGTTGTCCCACAGGTACAGGCACAGCTTGCCGGCGATGTCGTGGCGGCTGATGCGGGGCGCCAGCGCGAGCTGGCCCAGCGCCTCGACGAAATCCTCGATGACGAGCTGGCCGTCTTCCATCGTCGCGGGCTTCGTATCCCGCGCGTAGTAGTAAGCGGACTCCAGATTGAACGGGATCCTGCCGATCTTGCGCACCTCCTGGTTCTCGTAGCGGGCGAATTCCAGCACGGCGTCGCGCATTGGCTGGGGGAGCTGTTCCGCAAACGCATGGAATTGCTCGTCGAAGGCGCGGCTAAAGTCGGCACCCCTGCGCAGCGTCGTCACCTTGGGCGCCAGCACCTTCAGTTCGCCCAGCGCGGCCGGATACTTGTCCGCCAGCCGCCCCGCGCTGCGCGCCTTGATGAACCACGGCCCGACCAGCTTGTCGTCGAGCTTGGCCGCCTGGCACTTCGCCACGATGAAGCGGTTGAGCGCGGTGAGAAACGCCTCCCAGTCCGGCGCCGGCATGGTGCCGTTTTCCAGCAGCGCGGCCTTCTGCGTTGCCGGCACCGTGGCAAAATCCACGGGCACGAACTGGAAGTGCCAGCGCCGCTTGAATGCCGTGTCCATGAAATACACCGATTCGTCGCTCGAATTCATGGTGCCGACGAGATGGAGATTCGGCGGCAGGCGCAGCTTCTTCTTCCCGTACACGGCCGCGACGTTGCCGTCGCCGCTGCCGGCGCCGTCGAACTTGTCGCGCAGCGCTTGCATGACGATCTCGGACGCCATCACTTCGTAGCTGGACCAGGCATCGTCATTGCGGTCGAGCAGCTGGAACACGTCGCCGAAGATCTCGGCGCAGTTGCCGCGGTTGATCTCGTCGATCAGCAGCAGGATCTTCCTGTCGGGCGCCGCGTATGCCCGGCCCAGCGCCTCGATGAAGGGCCCGGCGTGAACGCTGTATTCGATCCGGCTGATCCCGCCGTCGCGGCGCGACATGGGCATCAGCCTGGCGACGAAATCGCCGTAGCCGAACTCGGGGTGGAAGGTGACGGGGAAGATGTCGTCCTTGTCCACGCCCAGCACGCCGGCCAGCACGTGCAGCGCGGTATGGCTCTTGCTCGTGCCCGGCGGGCCGAACAGGATGAGTTGGTGGGGAACTTCCCCGGCGGTGAATTCCATTGCGTGCATCCGGACTGAATCGTCCGCTCATTCTAATGAGCGGACGCGGCCCGATGCACGCGGCAAGCAACGGAAAATCCGGTCTGTTCGCATTTGACAATGGCCGGAATCGGATTGCTCCGACGCGGGCCTGCCGCCCGCATCGCGCCTCAGCCCGCCACCTCCATCAGCGCGTCCACCACCACCGCCCCGCCCGCGCTCACCATCACCGGGTTGAGGTCGAGCGCGCGGATGGCGCCGCCGGCCTCGTGCATCAACCGGCCGACGCGCGCGGCGATCCGGCACAGCGCGGCCACGTCCACGGCGCTCTCGCCGCGCACGCCGGCCAGCAGCGGCGCGATGCGCAGGCCGGCCACGGCGCGCGCCACCGCGGCTTCGCTGCAGGGCGCGAGCAGCACGGCGGTGTCGCGCAGCACCTCGACGTACTTGCCGCCGTCGCCGACCACCACCACCGGCCCGAACACCGGGTCCCAGTGCGCGCCGACCATGCATTCGCGCTGGCCGCGCTCCATGCGCGCGACCACCACGCCTTCGCAGGCGGCGCCCATCTTGCGCAGGATGTCGGTCTGGACGATGTAGGCGTGCGCGACGGCGTGCTCGTCGTTGCAGTTGAGCGCCACCAGGCCGTGCTCGCTCTTGTGCGGCACCTGCGGCGAGCTGGCCTTGACGGCCACCGGGCCTTTCAGTTCGCGCCAGGCCGCCACCGCTTCGTCCACGCCGTGGCACAGCTTGTGGGCCACCACCGGGATGCCGGCCGCGGCCAGGCGCGCCAGGCTGGCGGCTTCGCTGAGGGTTTGCGCCGGTGCGTTCGCCGCCGCGCGGGCCCTGGCGCGCGCGGGCGGCCGGTGCGCGGCCGCCGCGCCGTCTTCCTGCGCGGTCTCGCGCAACTGCCGCTGGTGCGTGGCCAGTTGCGCGAAGGCGGCCAGCGCGTCGGCCGCGCTGGCGTAGGTGGGCACCCCGGCGGCGCGGAACGCGGCCGCCACCGGCGCCTGCCACGCGGCCACGGCGATCGGCTTGCCGGCGCTGTCGGCAAAGCCGGCGGCGTCGCGCGCGAAGCGCGGCAGGTCGTAGCCCATGCCCGCCACCGGGATGTCGAGCAGCACCAGATCGGCGGCGGGGTCGGCGGCGACCACCGGCAGCACGTCGCCGAACAGGCCGCTGTTGGTCAGCAGCGCGGCGGTCACGTCGACCGGGTTGGCGGTGGCGGCGAAGCCGGGCAGGCGCTCGGCCAGCGCGGCCTGGGTGGCGGCCGACAGCGGCGCCAGCGCGAGGCCGAGCGGCTCGGCGGCGTCGGCGGCCATCACGCAGCTCGCGCCCGAGTTGCTGACCACCACCAGCCGGCGCCCGGCGGCCTGCCAGCCGCGCAGGTAGAGCGGCGCGCAGCGCGCCAGCGCGTGCGCGTCGTCGACGCGGAAGATGCCGTGGCGCGCCAGGAAGGCGCCCACCGCGCGGTCCTCGTTGGCGATGGCGCCGGTGTGCGAGGCCGCCGCGCGCTGGCCCGCGCTGGAGCGCCCGGCCTTCACCGCCACCATCGGCACGCCGCGCCGGCGCGCCACCGCCGCGGCCTCGGCCAGCACGGCCGGGTCGGTCAGGCTTTCCAGGTACAGCAGGATCAGCTTCACGTCGGGGTCGTGCGCCACGGCCAGCGCCAGTTCGCTGACGGTGAGGTCGGCCTCGTTGCCGGTGGCGTGCATGTGGCGCACGCCGATGCCCTGCCCGCGCAGCAGGCCGTAGACCATCGCGCACACGCCGCCGCTCTGGCTGACCACGGCCACCGGGCCGTCCTGCGGCGGCACCTCGATGAACATGGTGGAGAAGCTGGCGATGGTGCCGGTGCCGAAGTTGGCCAGCCCCTGGCTGTTGGGGCCGACCAGGCGCAGCCCGGCGCCGGCGGCCACGCGCACCATTTCGTCCTGCTGGCGGCGGCCTTCCGCGCCGGCCTCGCCGAAGCCCGAGGCGATGACGATGGCCGCGGCCACGCCCAGGCGCGCGCAGTCGCGCACGGCGGCGACGGCCGCCTCGCCGCCCACCACGATGATGGCCAGTTCGGGCACCTCGGGCAGCGCGTCGAGCGAGGCGAACGCGGGCAGGCCCTGGATGGTGTCGCGCTGCGGGTTGACCGGATAGAGCTTGCCGGCGTAGCCGTGCTCGCGCATGTAGTAGATGGGCCGGCCGCCGATCTTGTGGATGTGGTCGGAGGCGCCGATCACCGCGATCGAGCGCGGCGCCAGCAGGGCTTGCAGGGTCTGGTTCATGGTGGATTGCGGCGTGGCAGCAAAGAGAAGCGGGGGAGTCAGTCGATGGTGGCGCCGGAGGCCTTGACCACCTTGCCCCATTTGTCGATTTCGCGGGCGAGGAACTGGCCGGTGGCGGCGGGCGAGGTCCACTCGGCGGCAAAGCCCTGCGTGGCGAACTTGGCGCGCACGTCGTCCTGCTCGAGCACGGTCTTGAGCGCGCTGCTGAGCGCGCCGACCACCGCGGGCGGCGTGCCGGCCGGCGCCAGCAGCGCATTCCACGCGGTGGCCTCGTAGCCGGGCAGGCCGGCCTGCGCCACGGTGGGAAGGTCGGGCGCGGCGGGCGAGCGCGCCGCGCCCGTGATCGCCAGCGCCTTGAGCCGGCCGTCGCGCACGAACGGCATGGCCGAGAGCATGGTGTCGAACATCACGGTGGCCTGCCCGCCCATCACGTCGGTCAGCGCGGGCGCGCTGCCCTTGTACGGCACGTGGGTCATGCGCGTGCCCGCCATGCTGTTGAACAGCTCGGCGGCAAGATGGGTGGACTGCCCGTTGCCCGAGCTGGCGAAGCTGACCTGTCCCGGCTTTGCCTTGGCCAGCGCGATCAGCTCGGCCACGCTGCCGGCCGGCGTGGCCGGCGCCGTCACCAGCACCAGCGGCCCGCGCGTGAGCAGCGAGACCGGCGCGAAATCCTTCTGCGTGCTGTAGCCGGGCTTGCTGAACAGCGTCATGTTGATCGCGTGCGCGGTGGTGGCCACCAGCAGCGTGTAGCCGTCGGGCGCCGACTTGGCGGTCGCTTCCGCGCCGATGTTGCCGCCCGCGCCGGGGCGGTTCTCCACCACCACCGGCTGTTTGAGCTGGTCGGCCAGCTTCTGCCCGACCACGCGCGCCACGATGTCGGTGGGGCCGCCCGGCGGGTAGGGCACGATCAGCCGCACCGGCCTGGCGGGCCAGGCCTGCGCCCGCGCCGGCGGCGCGGGCAATGCGCCCGAGAGGGCGATGGCGCCCGCCAGCAGGGCGAGCGCGGGCCGCCGAAGCGGCAAGGTTCGGTTCATGTCGGTCTCCTCGGTTGTGATGGAAGCGCCGCGCGCCGACCGGCGCGCGCCGCGTGCTATTCGCGCAGGAAGCGCAGCAACGTGCGTTCGCCGTGCCGCAGGAAACCGGCGCGCACGCGCTCGCCGATGGCCACGCCGGGCTCGGCATGCGCCATCACGCGCGGGCCTTCGTCGAGCGTGGCCAGCACCAGCGTGTAGGGCGCCAGCGCGCGGAACGCATCGGTCGGCGCGCGCGCGACCTCCGTGACCGAGTGGATGGTGGCGGTGCCCGCCGCGTCGCGCCAGCCCAGGCGCGTGCCGCCGCACGCGCGGCAGGCGTGGCGCTGCAAGGGCTGCCACGCGCCGCAGTCGGCGCAGGCCTGGTAGCGCACGATGCCGGCGTCGAGGCCGGACTGGTAGGGATGGTCGGCTTGGTCGGTGGTCATGGCTGGTTCCGCGATGGCGCCGTGCGTTGCAGGGGGTTTGCTTCCCTCTCCCGCGAAGTGGGGGAGAAGACAAGGGGACTGGCGAGCGGCGTGGTCATTGCGCCTCCAGCACCAGGCTCACGTGCGACGACAGCACGCCGCCGTCCGCGTGGAACAGCGCGCGCCTGCGCGGCGGGAGTTGCCGCGCGCCGGCCTTGCCCGCGAGCTGCCGCCCGGCTTCGGCAAGATGCATCAGTCCGCCCGCCACGCCCGAGTGGCCGAACGCGAGCAGCCCGCCGTGCGTGTTGAGCGGCAGCGCGCCGTGGCGGCCGAAGTCGCCGGCGGCCAGCCGCCCGGGCGATTCGCCGCGCCCCGCCACGCCGAGTTCCTCGAGCAGCATGGCCAGCGTGATGGTGAAGGAGTCGTAGATCGCCAGGTAGTCGACCTCCGCGACCGTGCTGCCGGCTTCGCCGAGCGCGCGCCGCGCCGCGTCGGCCGCGCCGGTGGCGAGCACGCTGTCGAGCGTGCTCAGGTGCTGGTGGCGGTGCGCCTGCCCGGCGCCGGCGATGCGCACCGGCCGGCCGCCGCCGGGCTCGGCGGAGATCACCACCGCCACCGCGCCGTCGGAGATCGGGCAGCAGTCCGACAGCCGCAGCGGCGAGGCGATGGGCCGGGCGGCGCGCGCCGCCTCCGGCGTCATCGGCTCGCGCAGGTGCGCGTCGGGATGCCCGGCCGCGTGCTCGCGCATCAGCACCGCGAAGCCGCTCAGGTCGTCCGCGCGCAGGCCGGTCTCGAACAGGTAGCGCGAGGCCAGCAGCGCGTAGTACGCCGGCACCGAGGCGCCGTTGGGCACCTCCATCTCCGGCTCGCCGACCTGGGCCAGGGTCTGGATGGACTGGTCGCGGCTCTGGCCGCTCAGGCGGTTCTCGCCCGCCACCACCAGCACGTGGCGGCAGCGCCCGGCGCGCACCAGCTCGCGCGCCAGCATGGCCATCACGCCGCCGGTGGCGCCGCCCGAGGCCACGCCGTGCGCGTAGGCGGGATCGAGCGAGGCGTACTCGCAGAAGCGCGTGGCCAGCATCAGGTGCGGCAGCGTGGTGGCGTAGCCGCACAGCACGCCGTCGATGTCGGCGCGCGCCAGGCCGGCGTCGGCCAGCGCGGCATCGGTGGCGGCGGCCATCAGCGTCAGCGGCGTGCTGCCTTCGATGCGGCCGAAGCGCGTATTGCCGGCGCCGCGCAGGTAAACGGGATTGAGCATGGGCGTTCCGTTCAGCGCTTCATCAGCGGGCATTGCGACTTGGCCGGCGGGATGAAGGCCTGGTCGCCCGGCACCGTGGCCAGCAGCTTGTAGTAGTCCCACGGGTACTTGGACTCGGCCGGCGTCTTGACCTCGAACAGGTACATGTCGTGGATCATGCGGCCGTCCTCGCGGATGCGGCCGTTCTTCGCGAAGAAGTCGTTGATCGGCATGGCCTTCATCTGCTTCATCACGGCGGCGGTCTCGTCGGTGCCGGCGGCCTGGATGGCCTTGAGGTAGTGCATGACGGAGGAGTAGGTGCCGGCCTGGCTCATGTTCGGCATCTTCCTGAGCTTGTCGAAGTAGCGGCGCGACCATGCGCGCGTGGCGTCGTTCATGTCCCAGTAGAAGCCTTCGGTCAGCAGCAGCCCGGAGGCGGTCTTCAGGCCGATGGCGTGGATGTCGTTGATGTACAGCAGCAGCCCGGCCATGCGCTGGCTGCCGCCGCGGGTCAGGCCGAACTCGCTGGCGGCCTTGATGGCGTTGACCGAGTCGCCGCCGGCGTTGGCCAGGCCCACCACCTGCGCCTTGCTGGCCTGCGCTTGCAGCAGGTAGGAGGCGAAGTCGCTGGCGCCGATCGGGTGGCGCGCCGCGCCCAGCACCTTGCCGCCGGTCTCGTTGATGACGGCGGTGGCGGACTCCTGCAGCGTGTGGCCGAAGGCGTAGTCGGCGGTCAGGAAGAACCAGGTCTTGCCGCCGCGCTGCACCACCGCGCGCGCGGTGGAGTTGGCCAGCGCGTAGGTGTCGTAGGCGTAGTGCACCGACACCGGCGTGCACAGGTCGTTGGTGATGCGCTCGGTGCCGGGACCGGAGAACACCACGATGCGGTTCTTCTGCCTGGCCACTTCCAGCACCGCCAGCGCGGGCGCGGAGGCCGCCACGTCGAGGATGGCGTCGACGTGGCCGGTGTCGAACCACTCGCGCGCCTTGCTGGCGGCGATGTCGGCCTTGTTCTGGTGGTCGGTCACGACCAGCTCGATCTTCTTGCCGAGCACCTTGCCGCCGAAGTCGTCGATGGCCATCTGCGCGGCCACGGCGCTGCCGCGCCCGGTCACGTCGGCATACAGGCCGCTCATGTCGAGGATCAGGCCGATCTTGACTTCGTCGTCGGAAATGCCGGGTTTGGCGGCTTGCGCCACGGCCTGGCCGGCGCCGCACAGCAGGGCGGCGGCCAGCGCCAGCGCGCCGAGCGGCCGGCGCAGCCACGGATGGTTGCGGTTCATGGTTGTCTCCTCCAGCGTGGGGCCTGCATGGCCCGTTTTTTTCTTGATTTCTTGAGGCGCGGGTCCGGTCAGACCGTCGCGATCGGCGTGGCGGGCGAGCCCACCGCGCCCGGCAGCCGCAGCGGCGGCGCCGTGAGCAGGAAGCGCGCGCGCCGGTTGGCGCGCAGCCACGCGGCCAGCTCCTGCAGGTACCACAGTTCGCCCAGCGGCAGGCCGAGCTTGAACAGGCAGTGATGGTGCAGCGGCAGCAGCGGGTGGTGCGTCTCGCCGGCCGGCGCGGGCAGCGCCGGGTAGCGCTCCACCGCGTAGTTGTCGGCGATCAGCGCGGCGATGCCGGAATCGGTGATCCAGTTCAGCAGGCGGTTGTCGCGGCCGTCGAGCGCGCAGCAGGCGTGGTGCAGCACGTTCTCGTCGGGCTCGCGCCGCATCGACAGCACCACCTCGGCGAAGCCGGTGCGCAGCAGCAGCATGTCGCCGCGCTCCACCTCCACGCGGTCGGCTTCGAGCACGCGCATCAGGTCGTCGTAGCCGACGTTGCGGAAGTCCAGCCCGTAGTGGTGCGCCAGGTCCGCCAGCGCGCCGCGGCCCTGCATGCCCTTCACGGCGAAGTTCTCGATGCCGAGCGCGCGCGCCTCGCTGTGCTCGTGGCCGCAGGCGTGCGCGGCGAAATGGTCGTCCTCGGCGTAGTCCACCGGGCCGACGATGTGCTCGTTGGCGCGGTAGCCGTTGTAGTAGACGCGCTCGGCGCGGCCGTCGCCGTCGGCGTCGAACAGCGCGCCCACGTGCGCGAGCGAGTCCCACTGCGTGGAGTATTGCAGCGACAGCAGCACCTGGTCGTCGCTGATGACGTCGGTGGCGGCGGCATCGACCTTGGCCAGCGGGAAGTTCACGTAGGGGATGTCGTCGCGGAAGGTCGGGCGCAGCACCGGCGGGTGGCGGCGCGGGTTGAGCTTGTTGCCGCCCGGGTAGTCGAGCGGCAGCGACAGGCAGAACGACAGCCCGGCCTGCACCTCGAGCGCGCCCTTGCGGACCTGCTCGGGGCCGATCAGGTTGACGCGGCCGAGCTGGTCGTCGGGCCCAAAATCGCCCCAGTTGGATCCCTGCGGTCGTTGTTTCCAGCGCATGCGCTATGCCTCCGGTTGTGGTTGGACGCGCGCGGCGCCGGCCTTGCGTGGCCGCCGCGCGGTGGATGATCCGGCCGGGCCGCCCTGCGCCGCCGGCAGCCAGGCCGCGCACACGGCCTCGGCCTCGCGCCGCAGCGCGCGCGCCAGCGCCGGCTCGCGTTCGGTGATGCGCTCGTTGAGCGCGGCGATGCTGATGGCGCCGAGCGGGTAGCCGTCCGGGCCGGGCAGCGCGATGGCGATGCCGCCCATGCGCTCCACCACCACGTCGAGCAGCACCGCGTAGCCGCGCGCGCGCGTGGCCTGCACCTCGCGCAGCAGCAGCGCGCCGTCGATGCGCGGATAGCGCCGCAGCGCCGGCGCGATGGCGCGCACGGTGGCTTCCACCTCGGCATCGGGCAGCGCCGCCAGCAGCGCCAGGCTGCCGGCGCCCACGCCGAGCGGACGGCGGCTGCCCACGTCGAGATAGTTGGCGCGGATCGGGAAGGTGCCCGGGCGCAGTTCCAGGCAGACCGACTCGCAGCCGCTCGGCACCGACAGGATGGCGGTGTCCTCGAACGCCTGCGCCAGCCGGATCAGCGCGGGCCGCGCGGCGGCGCGCGGGTCGATGCGGCGCACGCTGGCCGCGCGCAGCGCCAGCCATTCGGGGCCGAGCGAGAATGCCTTGGTGTCGGCGTCGCGCGCGATGAAACCCTCGGCCGCCAGCGTGTCCAGCAGGCGCAGCGCCGAAGCCTTGTCCACGCCCGTGACAGCGGCGAGATCGGTCAGCCGCGTATTGCGCGGGTCGGACAGCGCGCGCAGCAGCTTGCAGGCTTTCTGGAGGGAGGTCGTGGGGACCGTCACGCGCAGGCTCCGGGATGGGCAGTTTCGGGGAGTGAAACCGGTTCCCAGGTTATAGACGCCCGGACGCGGGGCGTCATTCTGCGCTGCATCAAAGTTTTGCGGGATAAAACATCGCGCACAAGCCGCGCACAAGCCGCGCGCAAGGCCCGCCGGGGCCTGCCGCGCGCGCCCGGCACCGCGCCGGATTTCGCCCGCGCGTGCCGTCTTCCGCTATCCTTGGCGACATTTCGCCGCGCGCCGGGCGCGCCGCCCCGCATGCAGTTCCCGCCATTCCGAGGAGATTCCAGATGGTCCGCCGTGCCCGCCGCCTTGCCGCCGTCCTTGGCCTGAGTGCCGTCCTGGGCGCCGGCGCCGCGCAGGCCGTGCCGGCGGCGGCCAACAACGCGGCCGCGGCATCCGGCACCGAGCGCTACCAGGTGGCCGGGCTGGAGAAGCCGGCCAGCATCCTGATCGACCGCTGGGGCGTGCCGCACATCTACGCGGGCACGCTGTACGACGCCTTCTACGTGCAGGGCTTCATGGCCGCGCGCGACCGCCTCTGGCAGATCGACCTGTGGCGCAAGCGCGGCCTGGGCGAGATGGCCAGGGACTTCGGCGCGGCCTACGTGGAAGGCGACCGCATGGCGCGCGCGGTGCTGTTCCGCGGCGACATGTACCGCGAGTGGCTGGCCTACGGCTCCGACGCCAAGCGCGTGGCCGAGGCCTTCGTGGCCGGCGTGAACGCCTTCGTGGCGCAGACCGAGGCGCGTCCCGAGCTGCTGCCGCCCGAATTCCGCATCCTCAACTACAAGCCCGCGCGCTGGCGCGCCGAGGACATCGTGCGCATCCGCCACCACGGCCTCACGCTCAACCTCACCGGCGAGATCGACCGCGCGCAGATCTACTGCCACGTGAAGCCCGACGCGGTGCGCGCCGACTGGGTGCGCCGCGAGCTGGACCCGCCGGTCACGCCCCGGCTGCCCGAGGGCCTGGACCCGTGCGCGCTGCCGGTGGCCGAGCTGCGCCGCGCCTACGACCTGGCCACCGCCGCGCCGCGCTTTCCCAAGGAGTGGTGGACCTCGGCCGCGGCCGGCGACATCCCGCACGAGGCGCTCTACGCGGTGCTCGACGGCAACAGCGACACCGCGCGCAGCCTCGGCTCCAACAACTGGGTCATCGCCGGCGCGCGCACCGCCACCGGCCGCCCGATCCTGGCCAACGACCCGCACCGCGCGCAGGGCGCGCCGAGCCTGCGCTACATCAGCCACCTGAACGCGCCCGGCCTGTCCGTGATCGGCGCCGGCGAGCCGTTCCTGCCCGGCATCTCGATCGGCCACAACGACACCGTGGGCTTCGGCCTGACGCGCTTCTACATGGACCAGGAAGACCTCTACGTCTACGAGACCAACCCGGCGCAGCCGCGCGAGTACCGCTACCGCGGCCGCTGGGAGCCGATGGAGACCGTGACCGAGGACATCGCCGTCAAGGGCGAGGCCGCGCCGCGCAAGGTCGGCATCGACTTCACCCGCCACGGCCCGGTGCTGTACGCCGACGCCAAGAGCGGCCGCGCCTACGTGCTGCGCGCCGCGTGGCTGGACTTCGGCATGGCGCCGTACTTCGGCTCGATGGACTACATGCGCGCCCAGAACTGGGACCAGTTCCGCGCCGCCATGAACCGCTGGGGCGCGCCCGGCGAGAACCAGGTCTACGCCGACCGCGACGGCAACATCGGCTGGCTGCCCGGCGGCCTGACGCCGATCCGCCCGAACTGGGACGGCCTCATGCCGGTGCCCGGCGACGGCCGCTACGAATGGGCCGGCTACCGCAACATGGACGAGCTGCCGTGGGCCTTCAACCCGAGCGCGGGCTACGTGGTGACGGCCAACGAGAACAACATCCCGCCCAGGCATCCCGCCGCCCGGCTCGGCATCGGCTACGAGTGGAGCGACACCGCGCGTGCGCGCCGGCTCAAGAGCCTGGTCGCGGCCAACGCGCATTCGTCGCTGGCCGACAGCATGGCCTGGCAGAACGACACCGTCTCGCTGCCCGCGCTGCGCGCGGTGGCCGTGCTGGCCAACGTGCGCAGCGACGACGCGCAGGCGCAGCGCGGCCTCGACCTGCTGCGCGGCTGGGACGGCAACGAGCGCGCCGACAGCGCGCCGGCGGCGCTGTTCGAGGTGTGGTTCAGCAAGTACCTGCGCCCGGCCGTGGTGCGCGCGGCGCTCTCGCCGGACGGCGCGCGCCTGGCCGGCTACGGCGACGCCAGCCGCGTGCTGGCGGTGCTGGAGCGGCCCGAGCCGTGGATGCCGCTGGAGCGCCGCAACGAGGCCATCGTGAGCTCGCTCAAGAGCGCCATGACCGAGGTGGAGCGCAAGCTCGGCCCCGACCCCAGGGCCTGGCAATGGGGCAAGCTGCACGCCGCCGTGTTCGACCACCCGCTGCACCCGATCCTCGACGCGGCCGCGCGCCAGCGCTACGACGTCAACGCCGGCCCCATCGGCGGCTCGTCCTTCACGCCGATGAACACCAGCTATCGCAACAGCGATTTCCAGCTCACCGCCGGCGCGTCGTTCCGCATGGTGCTGGACGTGGGCAACTGGGACGCCTCGCGCGTGATCAACACGCCGGGCCAGTCGGGCAACCCGGCCAGCCCGCACTACCGCGACCTCGCGCCGCTGTGGGCCAGGGGCGAGTATTTCCCGCTGGTCTATTCGCGCAAGGCGGTGGAGAAGGAGAGCCGGGAGCGGGTGGAGCTGGTGCCGCTGGCGCCGCAGTAGCGGGGACCGTGGTTCGTGCCGCCCCCGCTGCCGGAACGGCTATGCCGCGGCGGCCTGGCCCAGGTAGCCGAACGCGATCAGCGTGTGGATCTGCGCGACGCTCACCAGCTCGTCGATGTAGACGTGCTCGTCGGGCCCGCCCATGCCATGCGGCGTGCAGCCCAGCACGACGGTCGGCACGCCGGCCGCGCGGTACAGGCGCGCATCCGAGGCGCCCACGCGCATGTTGGCCACCGGCGCGCCGCCCGTCACCCGCGCGGATGCCGACAAGGCGCGCCGGACGATTTCATGGTCCGGTGAAGTGAAGCTCGGCTCGTAGCGCTGGACCACCTTCCAGCTGACGCCTGCCATCGGACCCAGCCACTGGTCCAGGCATTCGATGACCTGCCGCGTGCTGACGCCGACCGGCAGGCGGATGTCTCCCTGGGCCCGGGCCAGCGTGGGCACGAGGTTGGGCGAGACGCCGCCGTCGATGGTGCCGATGTTCACGGTGACACGCTGCAGCACCTCGCTCTCGCCGGCCCCCGACATCGGCTCGGACACGGGGGCCGCCACCGCGATGGCCGCCCCGATCTCGGCGGGCGCGTCGACGGCCAGCGACTCGAGCCGCTTGACCGCGTCCAGCGCGACGCGCAGCCGGTCGATGGCATTGACGCCCTTGTGCACGTGGGCGCCGTGGGCCGGCTCGCCGGTGGCGCTGATCTCGATCCAGAACAGGCCCTTCTCGCCGAAGCGAACCACCAGCGGGGAGCCCACGTCGCCGCTGACCATGACGTCGCCGCGGCCTTCGGGCACGTTGTCCAGCAGCCACTGCGTGCCGAGGACGCCCATGCTTTCCTCGTCGCCGGCGAGGGTCACGACGGCCTCGCCGCACCAGTCGCCGCGGCGCTCGGCCAGCACCGTGGCGGCGGCGATCGACGCGGCGATGCCGGCCTTCATGTCCGACACGCCGCGGCCGTACAGGCGCCCGTCGCGCACCACGCCGCCCAGCGGCGGGACGGTCCAGCCGAGGTCCTCGCCGATGGGGAAGGTGTCCAGGTGGCCGTTGAACACCAGCCGGCGCCCGGGCTTGCCGCTGTCGATGCGGGCCACCAGGTTGACGATGCCGGGCGCGGTCTCGTGGCGCGAGATCGCCACGCCCGGGATCGCGCTCAGCAGGCCGAAGGCCGCGTGCGCCGCGGCGGACACGTCGCCCGGGGGATTGGGCGACGCCGCCGCCACCAGCGCGCGGGTCATGTCGACGAGCAGGTCCCGGCGCGCCGCGACGGCGGCGAGCAGTTCGCTCTCCAGCGCTTGGGCAGCCTGGATTTCCGATTGATTTTGCATGTTCATTGATGCGCGAGGCGCCGTTCCCAGAGCCGGATGGCCATGGCCAGCGGCCAGCAGATGACGAAATAGACGACGGCGATGAAGGTGAAGATCTCCAGCGGCCGGAAGGCGGTGGCGGACAGCTCCATGCCCCGCCGCGTGATCTCGCTGACCGAGATCACCGAGGCCAGCGACGAGTACTTGATGAGCTGCACGAAGTTGGCCGCGATGGCCGGCAGGGTCAGCCGCACCGCCTGCGGCAGCACGATGCGGTGGAAGGTGTGCCAGGGGCTCATGCCCAGCACGAGCGCCGACTCCCGCTGGCCCGGCGGCACCGCCTGGATGCCGGCCCGGTACGCCTCCGACAGGAACGCCGAGGAGTAGACCGAGAGCGCGATGATGGCGGCCGGCAGGGCGTCGATGGAGATGTCGAACACCATCGGCAGCACGTAGTACACCCACAGGATCTGCACCAGGATCGGCGTGTTGCGGATGACCTCGCCAAAGCCCATGCCGAACCAGCGCAGGGCGCGGTGGCGCGACATGTCCAGCAGCGCGATGGCCAGCCCGCCGAAGATGGAGGCGAGCAGCGTGCACGCGCAGATCAGCAGCGTCTGGCCGAGGCCGGAGAGCAGGAAGTCCAGGTTGTTGGGGATGACATCCCAGCGGAATGCGTAGTGCATGGCCGGCTTGCCTCAGGGCGCGACGTTGCCGTCGAGCTGGTACTTCCTGGCGATGGCCGCCAGCCGCCCGTCCATCTTGGTGATGTCGATGAACTGGTTGACGAAGTTCAGCCAGATCTGGTCGCCCTGGGGAATGGCATAGGCGACCGGGGTCGGGGCCAGCTTTTTCGGCGGCTCCACGCTCTGGGCCCAGTCGAACTCCTGCTTCACGCGCAGGACCGTCGGGTAGTCCACCAGGATCACGTCGGCGCGGTTGGCCGACAGCTCGGCCTCGCGGGTCGCCGGCGGCTGGATGGAGACGATGGTGGCCTTCTTCAGGTACCCCTTCATGTAGGTCTCGATGTAGCTGCCCAGGAGGACCGCCACCTTGACGCCGGGCTTGTCGATGTCGGCCCAGGTCTTGACCTTGCCGCCCTTGCGCACCACGCCGTAGACCGACGCGTTCATGTAGGGCTTGCTGAACTCGACCGCCTGCGCGCGCTTGGTGGTCACTCCGAGCGCGAACATGCCGATCGCGCATTTGTTGGATTGCAGGTCGGCGATGAAGGTGCCGAAGCCGGACTCGACGAACTCGACCTCGGCGCCGAGCTCCTTGCCCAGCTCCCTGGCCATGTCGATGTCCAGCCCGGTCAGCGCGTTGGTCTTCGTGTCGCGAAAGGAGATGGCGTAGTACAGCGGGTAGATGCACACGGGAAGCTTCCTGCTCTTGGTGATCTCGAACAGGCGCGACTGCGTTTGCTGGGCCGACGCCGGCGCGGCGGACAGCGCGGCGGCGCCCGCCAGCAGCACGAGGGCCGTCTTGCGCAGGAAGGAGACTGGGGAGGAGATGGACATGGCGAAGCCTTTTCGGGAAGAAATTCGGTAGGAAATTCGGGCGGAAGAATTCAGGAGGAAAGCTGGCTGAGGAACCTGCGGGCGCGCTCGGTGGCGGGCGCGGAAAAGAACTGGCCCGGTGGCGCGTCTTCGACGATGCGCCCGGCATCCATGAAGACCACGCGCGAGCAGACGTCGCTGGCGAAGCCCATCTCATGGGTGACCACCAGCATGGTCATGCCCTCGCGGGCCAGCTCGCGCATCACCAGCAGCACCTCCTGGCGCAGCTCGGGGTCGAGCGCGGAGGTGGGCTCGTCGAACAGCAGGATCTTGGGCGTCATGGCCAGCGCGCGGGCGATGGCCACGCGCTGCTGCTGGCCGCCGGACAGGCGCCTGGGGTAGTCGTCGCGCTTGCCCAGCAGGCCGACCTTGTCGAGCAGCGGCTCGGCCTTTTTCACGGCGGCGTCGCGGTCCATGCGGCGCACGCGGATCAGCGCCTCGATGACGTTTTCCATCACCGACAGGTGCGGCCACAGGTTGAACTGCTGGAACACCATGCCGACGTCGGCCCGCACCGCCCTGGCGGCCCGGGCGATGTCGCGGCCGGGTTTGGGGCAGGCGACGCGCTGGCCTTCGACGAACACCTCGCCTTCGGTCAGCGTCTCGAGCATCGCCAGGCAGCGCAGCAGGGTCGTCTTGCCGGAGCCGCTGGGGCCGATCAGCGAAACGACTTCGCCGCGGGCCACGGAAAAGTCGATGCCATGCAGCACCGGCTTGCCGCCGGGAAACGTCTTGACGACGCCGCGGGCCGACATGAGGAGGTTGGGGAAATCTGCGTCGGACGTCATCACGGCTCACATATTGAAGTTGAATCTACCTTGCAATCTGCGTGCCATCCTCGCCGCGCCGTGTTTTTCGATCCATTGATTTTGCTGGGTTTTCAATCCATAATCGATTCATATGGATATGCTCGAAATCAGGCAGCTTGAGGTCTTTCGCACCGTCATGGAGCGCGGCTCCGCCACCCTTGCCGCACAGGTTCTGGGCATCAGCCAGCCCGCCGTCAGCACCCTGCTCAACAAACTGGAAGAGGCCGTGGGCTATGCGCTGTTCGTTCGCGAGCACCGCCGGCTGACGCCGACGGCCGAAGCCATCGCGCTGGTCGGGGAGGTCGCCGAGGTGCTGGACCGGCACGCCCAGCTGTCGCGCACGGCGCACGACATCCACGAAACCCGGGCCGGCTCGCTCACCATCGCCAGCCACCCGGGGCCGAGCATTTCCTGGCTGCCTCCGGTCATCGCGCGCTTCGTGGCGACGCGGCCGGGCGTCACGGTCAAGCTGATCTCGCGCCAGTCGCAGGGCGTGCGCGACCTCATCCCCTCGCGCGCATTCGACCTCGCCGTGGCCGAGCTGCCGGTCGAGCATCCGCTGGTCGCCGTCAATCGCTACCAGATGTCGTTCGTGGCGGTGCTGCACCGTGACAATCCGCTGGCGAAGCATCCCGTGCTCACCCCGCGCCTGCTCGACGGCACGCCCTTCATCGGCATGTTCCGGGGCCATGCCGCCCAGCTGGGCGCCAGCAAGGTGTTCGACGAGGCGGGCGCGCACCTGCGCATCGTCGCCGAGTGCGACTACTTCGCCAGCGCGATCTCGCTCGCGGCGCGCGGCGTCGGCGTCGCGCTGGTGGACCCGATCAGCGCCGAGGACATGAAATCGGATGCGCTGCTCGTGCGCCCGTTCTCGCCGCCGCTGGCCTATCACTTCGCGGTCTTCCATCCGCACGACCGGCCGATGTCGAAGCTGGCCTACGCCTTTGCCGCCGAGTTCGACGAATATCTGCTGGCGCACGGCGCCTTGTGATCCGGCGAATGTGAACAAGGCGAGGCCTGGCGGCCGGGCGCGAATCGAGCGGGCAGACGCCGGGAAGGTGCCAGGAATCTTTGTGGGTAAAAAAATGGAGTAGAATTTTTCCATCCGAAAAAATGGAAAAATTCAGGGTGGCTCTCTCCGTGGGGCTCGAACGAACCATGCCAGAACATCCGCAAGCCATGAATGTCGTTGAACAGGCCGACGGGCCCGTGCTGGATACCGCTGCGCTGGGCGCGGAGATCCGCAAGCTGCGCAAGGCCAGGGGGAAGACCCTGGCGGACCTCGCCGGAGCGGCGGGCCGCTCGACGAGCTTCATGAGCCAGCTGGAAAGAGGGCGCGCCGAAATGTCCATCTCGGACCTCAAGCGGGTGGCGCTGACGCTGGGGGTGCCGCTCGGCTGGTTCTTCGTGAGCGAATCGAAGCCGGCCGCGGAAGTGGGGCGGGTCCAGCGCGCCGGCTCGCGGCGGCGGCTGGGCACCGTCACGGACGGCCTTGTCGAAGAACTGCTGTCGCCGAACATCGGCGGTTCGTTCGAGACGTTCCTCAGCACATTCGAGCCGGGAGCGATGCTGCTGGAGCCGAGCCTGCGCGATACGGAGGAAGAGGGCTATCTCGTGAAGGGACGGCTCGACGTCTGGATCGGCGAGCACTTCTTCGAGCTCAATGCCGGCGACAGTTTCCGCATCGAGCGCGAGCCGTTCCGCTGGGCGAATCGCGGCAGGATCGAGGCGGTGGTGGTGTGGGTGATCGCGCCACCCACGTACTGAACCGGCATTTCCAGGGGGCCACCCCACGTCCCTTCTGCGCCCCTTCCCCACCCCTTCCCCGCCCCGCTAGCCCGCGGCGTCCAGCGCCTGCGTCAGGGCAGGCAAGACGTCAAACAGATCGCCCACCAGGCCGATGTCGGCCACCTGGAAGATGGGCGCGTCGGCATCCTTGTTGATGGCCACGATGGTCTTCGAATCCTTCATGCCGGCGAGGTGCTGAATCGCGCCTGAGATGCCGACGGCAATGTACAGGTCCGCGGCGACGACCTTCCCGGTCTGCCCCACCTGCGCGTCGCTGGGTGCGAAGCCGGCATCGACCGCCGCGCGCGAAGCGCCTATCGCCGCGTTGAGCTTGTCCGCGAGGGACTCCAGCAGCCGGAAGTTCTCCCTGGAGGCCATGCCGCGTCCCCCGGACACCACGACCGAGGCCGTGGTGAGTTCCGGACGGCCGCTCGCCGTCGCGGTGCCGCGGATGAACTTCGCGAGTCCCGGGCCTTCGTTCCACGACAGCGGGACGATCTCGGCGGCGACGTCGGACTGGCCCGCCGGGGCGAATCTGGTGGCACGGACGGTGACGACCTTTTTCGCGTCGGCCGAGCGCACCACGGCGTTGGCATTGCCCGCGTAGACCGGGCGCTCGAACGTATCGGGAGAGACGACCGCGCTGATCTCCGAAATCTGCGAGACGTCGAGCAGCGCGGCCGCCCTGGGAAGGACATTCTTGCCGGCGCTGGTCGCGGCGGCGACGATGTAGTCGTAATCGGCGGCAAGCGTCACGAGCAGCGGCGCCACGTCCTCGGGAAGCTGGTTCGCCAGCGACGCGGCCTGCGCCTGGAGGACGCGCCGAACGCCCTGGAGATGCGCCGCCTGCCCGGCCGCCGCGCGGCAGTCCGCGCCGCAGACCAGGATATCGACGTCGGCGCTCATCTGCCGCGCGGCAGTGACGGCGTTGCGCGCGGCGGGATTCAGTCCCCCCGCGCCGGTCTCGGCAAAGACGAGTGCGGCCATCATGCGTCCTCCAGAACGGCGCTGATTTCACTGACCAGTTCGGCAACGCCGCGGACTTTCCGTCCGGCCTTGCGTTCTTCCGGCGGGCGCACTTCCAGGACGGACAGGCGCGGCGCCACGTCGACACCGAGGCTGTCCGGCGTCACGGACGCGATCTCTTTCTTCCTGGCCTTCATGATGCTCGGCAGCGACGCATGCCTGGGATCGTTGAGGCGCAGGTCCACGGAGACCACCGCCGGCAACGCCAGTTCGACTTCCTCGGTGCCCGCGTCGACCTCTCGCGTGACCTGCAGGACATCCCCGGCAAGGCGCAATGCCGAGGCCGACGTGCCTTGAGGCCATCCCAGCAGCCCGGCCGCCATCTGCGCGGTCTGGTTGCAGTCGTCATCGATGGCCTGCTTCCCCAGGAGCACGAGCCGCGGCGCTTCCCGCGCCACCAGGGCCGCGATCACCTTCGCCACGGCCAGCGGTTCCGTGGCCTGGTCCGTCTGCACCAGGATCCCGCGATCCGCGCCCATCGCCAGGGCCGTGCGTATCGTCTCGGCCGCGCGGTCGGGGCCCACGGAGAAGACGATGACCTCGGCGGCGGCGCCGGCCTCCTTGAGGCGCACGGCCTGCTCCACGGCCACTTCGTCAAACGGGTTGATGGACATCTTGACGTTGTCGGTGTCCACGCCGGAGCGGTCGGACCTGACACGGACGTTCACGTTGAAGTCCACCACCCTCTTCACGCCAACCAGGACTTTCATCTGTTGCACCGTCATACGTGGAATACGTTGAGTAGGTTGAGTACGTGGATCGAGGCTGTTCCCTAGCACTTGATGCGCAGGTTCCTGGGGTCGTAGAAGGGCGACAGGCTCGCCTGTGCGGGGATGCGCTGCCACGCCACTTCGATCTCGAAGGTGTTCCGCGCGAGCCAGTCCGCGGTGACGCCGTCGGGGTTCGTCACATACCCCATGCCCAGCGAGGCGCCGAGGCGGTGTCCGAACATGCCGGAGGTAATCGAGCCGACGATCCTGCCATCGCACCAGATCGGTTCTTCGTGATGGAGAAGCTTGCCCGGGTCCGCCAGCTGGAACTGGACCAGCCGCCTCTTGAGCGGACCGGCCGCCCTGGCCTGCCGCAGGGCGTCGTCGCCAATGAAGCCGCCCGGCTTTTCCCATGCCACGCAGAAGCCGAGGCCCGCTTCGAGCGGGTTGTCCTCGATGGTGAGGTCATGCCCCCAATGCCGGTAGCCCTTCTCGGTGCGGCAGCTGTTCATGGCGTGGTAGCCGGCCAGGGTGAGGCCGAATTCGCCGCCCGCGGCGCTGAGCGTCTCGAACACATGCAGGGCGAACTCGGTCGGGATGTACAGTTCCCATCCGAGCTCCCCGACGAACGTGATCCGGCTGGCCCGCACGCGCGCGTATCCGATCTGGATTTCCCGGGAGGTGGCGAAGGGGAACGCCTCGTTGGAGAGGTCCTCTTCCGAAACCTTCTGCAACAGCGCGCGCGCGTTCGGCCCCATGACGCCAAGGACCGCCATGCCGGAAGACACGTCGGTGGCGACGCAGCGGCAGTCGGCGGGAATGTTCCGCTCGAGCCAGGAGAAGTCCCTGGTCTGCGTGGCGCCGGCGGTCACGACGAGGTAGGACCGGGGGCCGGTGCGGGTGATGGTCAGGTCCGCCTCGATGCCGCCGTGCGGGTTGAGCCACTGGGTGTACACCATCTTGCCCACGGGGACGTCGACATCGGACACCGAGATCCGGTTCAGCGCCCGCGTCGCATCGGGACCCTGCACGAGGAATTTGGCGAACGACGTCTGATCGAACAGCGCGACCGCGTCTCGGACCGCGCGGCATTCGCGCGCGGCGTTCTCGAACCAGTTCTGCGGTCCCCACGAATACGCGTACTTCGCCTGCGCGCCCGGCTCGGCATACCAGTTCGCGCGTTCCCAGCCGGACACTTCGCCCATGACCGCGCCCGCCGCCACGAGGCGGTCATGCAGCGGCGAGCGGCGGGCGCCGCGGGCGGTCTCGAACTGGCGGAACGGCCAGTGCATCGCGTAGAGCAGGCCGAGGGTCTCGGTCGTGCGCTCGCGAAGATAGGTTCGCGTGCCCTGGAAGGGATGCATGCGGCGCACGTCCACGTCGGACAGGTCGACCGGCGGCCGGCGGTCGCGGATCCATTCGGCGAGCGCCTTGCCCGCGCCGCCGGAGCTCTGGATGCCGATGGAGTTGAATCCGCAGGCAACGAAGAGGTCCTTGACCTCCGCGGTTTCGCCCAGCAGATACCGGTCGTCGGGCGTGAAGCTCTCCGGGCCGTTGAAGAAGGTCTTGATCCCGGTGGTCTGCAGGACGGGAACCCGCTCCGCGGCGCTCGTCAGGATCGGCTCGAAGTGGTCGAAGTCGTCGGGCAGGGCATCGAAGCAGAAATCCTCGGGGATGCCCTTCATCCCCCAGGGCTTCGCCACGGGCTCGAACGCGCCCAGCAGGAGTTTCCCGGCGTCTTCCTTGTAGTAGGCGCATTCGTCGGGCACGCGCAGGACCGGAAGATTGCCGGGCAGGCCGTCGATGGCTTCGGTCACGATGTAGAAGTGCTCCGCGGCATGGAGCGGGATCGACACGCCGACCTGCGCCGCCAGTTCCCGGGACCACATGCCGGCGGCAAGCACCACGGTGCCGGCCTTGATGACGCCTTCTTCGGTCTGCACGCCGACCGCCTTGCCGTTCTCGACGAGCAGCTTCTCGACCTTCAGGTTCTCCACGACCTTGGCGCCGCGCATGCGGGCCCCCTTGGCGAAGGCCTGGGTGATGTCGGTGGGGTTTGCCTGCCCGTCCTTGGGCAGGAACACGCCGCCCACCGCGTCCTTGAGGTTGAGCATGGGCCACAGCCTCTTGATGTCGGACGGGCCGACGACCTGCACATCGAGGCCGAAGTTCTTCGCCATCGACGCGCCGCGCCTGAGCTCTTCGAAACGGGCCGCATTGAGCGCCAGGCTGATCGAGCCATTCTGCTTGAAGCCGGTGGCCTGCCCGGTTTCGCGCTCGAGCTCGTAGAGCAGGTCGGACGTGTACTTTGCCAGTTCCGTCATTTGCCGGCTGTTCCGCAGCTGGCCGATGAGGCCGGCGGCGTGCCAGGTCGTGCCGCAAGTCAGCTGCCTGCGCTCGAGCAGGACGACATCGGTGATGCCGAGCCTGGTCAGGTGGTATGCGATCGAGCATCCCACGATACCGCCACCGACGATGACGACTTCTGCCTGGGCAGGAACTCTGTTTGCCATGAATGGATCCTTGTGGTTCCGAGAAGTCCCGACGCAAGGCTTCACCACGCCGCGCTCCCGGAAGATGCCTTGCCGGGCACCGTTCCACGCGGTCCCCGGGCGCATGCCGCGGGCGCGGATGTTGCGTTGGTCAGGTCCAGAATTTCTTTTGATGACTATAAATCTACAAAAAACTTCTCGCAAGAAAAATTTAGTGATATATTTTTTTCACACAAGGAATCAAAAAATTCGGCCGACCAACCCTCTTTCATCCGCCAACGCCCATGCAATCCCATTCCCCAGCACGCCAAGCGTCCGTCCCCAGCTCCTATGTGCTCAAGGTGGCGTGTCCCGGCACGCGCGGCATCGTCGCCGCCATCGGCAACTTCCTTGCGGACCGGGGCTGCAACATCACGGAGATGGCCCAGTACGACGACGAGAACCAGGGCCGCTACTTTTCCCGGGTCGTGTTCCGCACGGACACCACTCCGGCGCCCTCGCTGGAGGAGCTGCGCGACGCGTTCAAGGCGACCGCGGCACGTTTCGACATGGAGTGGAACCTGCGGTCCCGGGACGAGCGGGCGCGGGTCCTCGTGATGGTGTCGAAGTTCGACCACTGCCTGGAAGATCTGCTGTATCGCCAGCGGACGGGAGAGCTGCCCATGACCATCACCGCGGTGGTGTCGAACCACGAGGCCCTCAGGCATCTCGTGGAGCGGCACGACATCCCGTTCCACGTCCTGCCCGTGACGCCCGAGACGAAGTCGGAACAGGAAGCCAGGCTGCTGCAGCTCGTCGCGCAGACGCGCAGCGAGCTGGTGGTGCTGGCGCGCTACATGCAGGTGCTGTCGGACGAGTTGTGCCGCGCGCTGTCCGGCAAAGCGATCAACATCCACCACTCGTTCCTGCCCGGGTTCAAGGGCGCGAAGCCGTATCACCAGGCATACGAGCGCGGCGTGAAGCTGATCGGCGCAACGGCGCACTACGTCACCGGCGACCTCGACGAGGGCCCCATCATCGAACAGGTCGTGGAGCGCGTCGATCACGTCTTTGGCCCCGACCTGCTGGTCGCGGCCGGACGGGACTCCGAAAAGGTGGCGCTCGCGCGCGCCGTGAAATTCCATATCGAGAGCCGCGTATTCCTGAACGGCAACAAGACGGTCGTCTTCAGGTAAGCGACGAACGGGCCGCGGTGGCTGCCGCGCCCCGGCGTCGGGAAGCCAGCCCGAAGGGTTGACCTCCCGAAGCCCCGCGCGCGTCCGGTCCCGGCCTTACCAGCCGAGCGCCGACGAAGCGGCCCGCCGGGGATCCGCGCCGGCCTCGTACACGCCGCGCTCGAGGTCGTGCCGCACCGTGCAGACCCCGCCCGCGCGCCAGAGGCGGTCCGGCCAGATGACCACCTCATGCCCCAGGTCCGAAAGCGCCTGCGCCGTGGCCTGCGCGATGCGGCCCTCCAGGCAGAGCCGGCCGGGAAAGGCCTTGTGCGGGGAAAACGAGTCCGGATGGCTGTACGTGATGAAGCGCGGGGCTTCGATGGCGGTCTGCGGATCCATGCCGAAGACTTCCATATTGAGAAGGACCTGGATATTGGCCTGCGTCTGGCTGTCGCCGCCCGGGCTGCCGATGGGCATGACCATTTTTCCGGGCCGCATGACCAGGGCCGGACTTGGCGTGAGCCGGGGCCGCTTTCCCGGGGCGAGGCAGGAGGCGTGCCCGCTCAGCGCCCAGGACTGCGAGCCGCGCGAAGATGGCGCGAGGCCCGTTCCCGGGATGACCGGGGTGTCGCTGCACACGTCGCTCGGGGCGATGCAGATCGCGTTGCCGGCGTGGTCGACCACGGTGACGCAGGACGTATCGAACGGGCCGCCTGCCTGGCCACCGGCGTCGCCGCTGGCGGCCGGCCGGGTGTTCGCCCCCGATGGCGGAAGACCGGGCCAGGCGCGGTCCTCGCGGATGAGCTTGCGCCTTTCGTCGGCATAGCGGTCGGACAGCAGCCAGTCGGCCGGCGTGTCGTTGAATCGCGGATCGCCATAGAATGCCTCCCGGTCCGCGAAGACCAGCTTGAGTGCTTCGGCGACGTGGTGGATATAGGCCGGGGTGTTGTGCCCCATCTGCTTGAGATCGAAACCCTTGAGCAGGTTCAGCGCCTGGCCCAGCGTCGGTCCCTGGCACCAGAAGCCGCACGCATGGATTTCCAGGTCGTGGTAGCGCGTCACCACGGGCCGTTCGAACTTCACCTCGAAGTTCGCCATGTCCCCGGGCGTGAGCCAGCCCCCGTGGGCGGCGTGGTAGCCGGTTATCTTCTTCGCGATGTCGCCCTTGTAGAAGGCGTCGCGCGCGGCCTGCAATCCCGCCAGCCGGCTGCCGCCACGCGCCAGCGCGGCATGCTCTTCGTCGATCAGATACTGGATGCTGCCGGCAAGGTCGCTCTGGACGAAAAGCGCCCCCACCGCGGGGACGTCCCCGCCGGGCAGGTAGATGTCGCGGTTGGACGGCCATCGCTCGAGCTTGTGCTTCACCATCTGCAACTGCTCGTGCATGAACGGATACATCAGGAAGCCTTCGCGGGCGAAGCGCAGGGCGAAAGAAGCGACCGTGCCGAACGAAAGCGTGCCGAAGTCGCCGAGCGCCTTGATGAATGCCGCGGGCGCGGCCGGCACCACGGTTCTGAGGAGGCCCTCGGGGATCTCGCCGCCATGCTCCTTCCTGATGTGCTCGAGGCTCGCGGCCGCGGGCCACACGCCAAGGCCGTCGATCGTCACCACTTCGCGGCGGTTGGCGAGGTAGATGATCATCGGCGCGACGCCCGCGATGTTCACCTGGTCGCTGTGCACCACGCCGAGCACCAGGCCCGCGGCGACGCCGGCGTCTATGGCGTTGCCTCCCGCCTCGAGTATCTGGAAGGCAGCCTGGGTGGCGAGGTAGTGGCCGGTCGACACGCAATGGCGGCGCGCGGCAATGACGGCGCGGCCCGCCTTGTACGCGCTTTCGACACTCGAGCCCGACTGGGAAACGGAATCAACCGACATAGCTCCTCGATCCTTTGCATGCTGCCCGCATCGGGCTTCGATGACGGGAATTCGAACAGGAAAAACAGCCGGTGACGGCCATCATTCGATCTTGATACCCGCGCTCTTGATCAGGGTACCTTGCTGGTCAAACTGCTGTTTCACGAACGTCTCGAAATCGCTGCCGTACCGGTTGGCGGGCTCCGTGCCGAGCGCGCGGAGCTTCTGCTGCACCTCGGGCTGGGTCAGGGCCTTCTGCAGCGCGTCGACCAGGCGTTTCGTCACGTTGGGCGGGAGGCCCGCGGGGCCCCAGATGCCCTGCCAGTTCGAGTAGCTGAAATCCTTGAGGCCGAGTTCCGCCAATGTGGGAAGCTCGGGATTGTTCAGCGTGCGGGCGGGGCTCGTGACGGCAAGCGCGCGGAGCTGGCCGCTCTTCAGGAAGGGCGCGACCGAGGGGCCCTGCTCGAACATGATCTGCACCTGGCCACCCACGAGGTCGGTAAGGGCCGGGGCGCTCCCCTTGTAGGGAATGTGCCGCATCTCGATGCCCGCGGCCCGCGCGAACAGCTCCGCGGCCATATGCGAGGCGGACCCCGCGCTGTTGGTGGCGAAGTTGATCTGCCCCGGATGCGCCTTTGCGTAAGCGATGAGCTCCGGCACGGTCTTGTATGGCAGATCCTTGTTTGCGACCAGCACGAACGGAATGCTGTTGACCTGCGCGAGCGGCGTGAAGTCCTTGATCGCGTCGTTCGGCACCTTGGTCAGATGCGGAAGGATGGTATGGATCGAGGTGTTCAGGAGCAGCGTGTTGCCGTCCGGGGCCGAGCGCGCCACCGTGCCGGCCCCGATCGAGCCGCTCGCGCCGGCGCGGTTGTCGATGATCACCGTCTGGTCGAGCGCCGCGCCCAAGGCCGGCGCGACGGTCCGGGCAACGATATCGGTGGGTCCCCCGGCGGGGTAGGGCACGATGAGCCGCAGCGGCACGCCGCTTGCCGACCACGCCTGGCCCGCGAGCCCGAGGGTGAGGCCTAGGAGAATGCTGGACAACATCTGGAAAACTGGGGACCGCATCGTGAAGCTCCTTCAACGTAGCCAATCTGAACGGACGCAGCCAGGTGTGAGCTACCTGGAAGTACAAGAGAAATTCTGTGTACTCAAGTTTTCTGTGCAAAAATTATGCCACGTTTTTTTCTCGAATAGCGTGCTGGTATGTTGGTTTTTTTCGTCATGCCGCACCAAACCGGGGCCGGGGGACGTGCGCTGGCGCCCGCCGCCGTGCGGCAATGGCGGAACGGCGCCCGTCGGGCGCGGGCGTCGTGACGGCCGGCGGGCATGTCCGTGCGGCATGCGGCGCGCGCGATTCTCTCGCGGATCATCGGCGGGGTGAAACGGTCTACCGCGCGTGGGCGGGAAGGTCTTGCGCCGTGGCTATGGCACGAATGGCGTCCCCATGCGCGCGGCCGGGGCGGAGATGCGGGGCACGAAGCGTGCGCTTTCGCTGCGCGGCGAGGCCGGCGCATCCGCGGCAACGCGCCGGGCTAGCCGCCCCCGCCGTCCCCGTTGCCCTCGCCGCCCTCGTTGCCCTCGCCGCGCTGGCCCAGCAGGCGGCTCAGCGGGCTGACGCCTTTCCAGGTGCGCGTGGCGATGGCCTCGCCGATCAGCCGGAGCAGGGCGTCTTCCACGGTCTTGCAGGCCAGGCTCAGGCGCGCGGAGCCCGCTACGCACAGGAACACGCGCCGCACCAGCGACGAATCGGAAATCGGCACGCAGGCGAATGCGTCCGGGTGCTCGGTCGCCAGCGCGCTCCACGGCAGGATCGTCCATCCCATGCCGGCGCGGACCGCGGCAAGCAGGACCGAGGTCGCGCTGGTTTCCGCCACGAGTTTGAGTTCGAGTCCGGCGGCGACGAACGCCCGGTCCGTCAGCACCCGGATCGAATTGGGAAAGCTCGGCAGCAGCAACGGCAGCGCCGCCATTTCAGCCAGCGTCAGCGCCGTGTCGCGCTGCGCCGGGGCGGGGCCGACGGCCATGAGGTCTTCGTCGAGCAGCGGCACCAGATGCATGTTGGGACGCTGCTGGGCATCCATCGCGATGCAGAGATCGAGCTTCTGCGCCGTCACCAGTTCCGCCAGGTCGGCGCTGCTGCCCTCGACGATCTCGACGGTCACGTCGGGGACGCTGCCGCTGACGAATTGCAGCAGCGGCACGGCCAGCACGCGGGAGGTGCTGGTGGGCAGGCCGACCCGGACGTGGCCCGACGGCACGTCGCGTCCGTGGCGCACGGCGGCGTGCGCTTCCTCCATCTGGCGCAGGACCATCTTGGCATGCCGGTACAGGATCTGGCCGGTCTCGGTGGGGCGCGCGCCGAACGGTCCGCGCACCAGCAGCTTCGCGCCCAGTTCGGCTTCGAGGTTGACCACGTGCTGGCTCAGCGACGGCTGGGCGATATGCAGCGCATCGGCTGCCGCGGTGATGCTCTCGAGTTCGACGATGCGCGCGAAATAGCGAAGCTGCCGGAAGTCCATGACGGGGGCGGAGGGAAGGACGGATGCCCACTCTAGCACCTCGGGTGGCGGGCGGGCATCGGGCCGGCGCTAGCGCCCGCCGGCAGGGTCGTCGGCGGGATCCGCGGCAGGATCCGCCACCGGCACGTCGAGATGGCAGCCTTCGCCGCCGCCCATCGTCAGGGTCAGCAGCGGCGGGCGGCCGAGCGGAACCGGCGGGAAATGGCCGCGGTCGGCCCCGGCGACGGACACGCGCAGGCGGCTGCCGGCCGCCAGCGTCCACGCCACCGGCAGGAGCGCGAACGTGAGCGGCACGGCGGCGCCGGGCGTCAGGAGCTCGGCCTCGGCGCGGCGGTGCGCGCGATATGGCCACGTGGTGCGGTACTCCGCGGGGCACGGCTCCAGCTTCCGGTGGGACGCGCGCAGCATGCCCTCGGTGATGTAGCGGACCGTGCCGTTCGCCTCCACCTCCGACAGGTAGACGAAGAGCGCCGCGTCGGGCTGCGACGACGCCACGCGGAGATGGGCCACCACGTGGCCGGCGATCGCCAGCGGCGACGCCAGCGGCGCGGAATCGAAGTGGGGCAGCGCGGCTTCGCGCCGGCCCCAGTCGGCGTAGTAGTCCTCGATGTTGAGCGCGCCCAGGCGCTCGTAGCGCGTCTGCCGGCCGGTGGTCCAGTCGAAGCTGACCTGGGCGCGCACTTCCGTCGGCGCGGGCGCCGGCGTGTCGGCAAGCGTGCCGTCCCCGGCCAGGTAGAGCCGCGTGGCATCCGGCGCCGGCGGCCACGTGTCCGCCGGCTGCCAGCGGTCGTCGTGGATGCTGTGGTAGTGCACGCGGGCTTCGCGTTCGAGGCCGGTCGGCAGGCCGAGCAGGTGGTGATCGAAGAATCGCAGGACTTCGCCCAGCAGCGGGAAATCCGACGCGGCGTGGTCGCGCCACGGCGAGATGTTGGTGCGGGCCCCGTGGTCCCACGGGCCCAGCAGCAGGCGGCTGTCGTTCGACGGCAGCGAGAGAAAGCGCGTGATGGCGCCGTTGGCGTAGCCGCCGCCGTCGTACCAGCCCGAGATCGAATACACCGACACGTCCGGCGCGATGCCGTCGAGGTAGCGATAGGGGCTGCAGCTTCCCGAGTCGAGCGACGCATCGTGGAACGCCGCGCCGTCGCGGAAGGCGAATTCCGGCGCCAGGTCGGCCAGCGTGAAGTTGTTGCGGTGCTCGGCGATGGCCGCCGCGACGAGCGTGCCGTCCACGTCCTCGTCGCAGCGCTCGGGGCCCGCGAAGCGCGGGTCGTCGAAATAAGGAAACCCGGCCACCAGGTCGCGGCGGTCCTGGTCTAGCGCGAGCATCAGCTCGTCGTAGGCTTCCACCCAGACCTTGGACAGCATGCCGCCCGGATAGAGCTGCTCGCTGTAGATGTCGGACACCGAGAACAGCGGCGCGATCGCCTTGACCGCGGGGTGGCCCGTGCTGGCGAGAAAGCACGCGGCGGCGCCCAGGTAGGAAATGCCCGTGGAGCCGATCTTCCCGTTCGACCAGGGCTGGCCGGCGATCCATTCGGCCACTTCGTAATAGTCGTCGCGTTCGGTGGGCGAGCGCAGCGCGTCGCGCGTGCCGAAGCTCGCGCCGGTGCCGCGCACGTCCACCACCACGACCGCATAGCCCCTGGGCACGAACGCATCGTGGTACTTCGCGGTGTTGGGGCTGGGCTCGGCGCCCGCGCCCGACAGGCGGAAGCGCCGGTAGTACGGTGTGAAGATGACGACGGCCGGGAACGTCCGCGGCGCGGCTTGGCCCGGCAGCGGCTGCGGGACGTAGATGTCGGCGGCGAGGCGGCAGCCGTCCCGCATCGGCAGGTAGCGCGACGCCGGGCGGGCCGGAACGGAAAAGGTGGACGGGCGGCTTGCCAGGTAGGCGGACGGTGGCGTCAGCCACGCGTTGCCGCGGGTATCGATGTCGGACATGACTTGTGCGCTCTTGCGTGAGGGCCGAGGGCCCGGGGAGGGCCCGGGATGACGGCAGTCATGGTACGGAGCGCGGCGCGCCATCCGGAAAGACGAAATTCCGATCCGGTCATAGGCTGGTCCTATGACGATACGGTTTCGTGGGCGCCCGCGCGCCGGAGCATGACTGGCCTCGCGCATTCGCGCACTCGTTCTGTGCGCCGCGCCGCGGGGCTGCATTGCAATGGCGCGTCCGTGCCCCACCGGCGGGCAGGCGCGTCATGGTTTCCCGGGGGCATAGCCTTTGCCTATGTTGGCATCGACAATCCGTATTGGTTGTTCGGCGTGCGTATCCATACCATCGCTATGAAAATTCCGTGATTGGCTTCGCTTCGATGGGAGAGTGTTGATGTACCGACGTTTGATTGCTTCTGCGTTCATTGCCTCGGCGGCCATGTGTCATGGCGCCGCGCAGGCCGAGGATGCGTTTCCGAGCCGGCCGATCCGGATGATCGTGCCGCAGTCCGCGGGCTCGGGCGGCGACGTCGTGGCGCGGCTGCTTTCCGACCGCCTGTCGCAGGACCTCGGGCAGACCATCGTCGTCGACAACCGGCCGGGCGCGAACGGCATCGTCGCCATGAGCACGGTCGCCAAGGCGCAGCCGGATGGCTATACCGTGCTGCTCACGGGCGTGTCGCAGATCAGCTTCAACCCGCACCTGTATGCGTCGCTGCCGTACAACCCGCAGAAGGACTACACGTTCATCTCGCCGGTCGTCGACACGCCGTTCGTGCTGGTGGCCAGCAAGGCCAGCGGCATCACGTCGGCGCGGAGCTTCATCGACAAGGCCCGGCAGAAGCCGGGCGGGCTGACGTTCAGCAGCGCCGGCGTCGGCAACTCGACGCACCTGGCGATGGAAGTGGTGGCGGACAAGCTGGACCTGAAGATGACCCACGTCGCCTACAAGGGCTCCGGTCCGGCGCTGACCGGCGTGGTGGCGGGCGAGGTGGATGCGATGGTCAGCGTGCTCGGCGCGGCGCTGCCGCAGGTGACGGGAGGGACGGTGGTGCCGGTCGCGATCGTCGGGCCGCACCGCGTCAAGGAGCTGCCGAACGTGCCGACGCTGAAGGAGGCCGGCATCGACGCGCCGCTCATGCCGAGCTGGTACGCGCTGGTGGGCCCGGCCGGCATGGACCCGAAGGTCGTGACCCGCCTGAACGCCGCCGTGCAGTCCGCGCTGGCGGACCCGCAGATCAAGGCGAAGCTGGCTTCGCTCTACCTCTTCCCGGTCGTGGGCTCGGCCGAGGCCATCAGGCAGCGCGCCGTGTCCGAGTCGAAGGTCTGGGGCGACTTCATCCGCAAGCGGGGCATCCAGAGTTCGTGACGCGGCGCGCGGGGGTCGCCCGCGCTTCGCGTCGACGCGCGCCGCCTCGCGTCGCGCGCGCCGGGCGCTCAGGCGTTGAACAGCACCGACGCCACCCGGCCGGCGGCGGCCTCCAGCAGCGGGCGCCGGGCCAGCATCTCGTCGAGCGGCAGCCGCGCGCTGGGCGCGTGGACCGCGAGTCCCGCCAGCACCTTGCCCGCCGCGTCGCGCACCGGCACCGCCATCGCGTTGAGGCCGAGCGAGTCTTCCTCCTGGTTGATGGCGTAACCCTGGCTGCGGATCTGCGCCAGCGCGGCTTCGAGCGCCGGCACGGTGGCGAGCGTATTGCGCGTGTAGGCGGTCAGCGCGAGGCGCGGCAGCAGCTCGCGGCGCTGCGCGCCGGACAGGTGGGCGAGCAGCAGCTTGCCGATCGCGGTGCAGTGGGACGGCACGCGGCTGCCCGGGCGCAGCTGCACGCGCAGCGGCCAGTGGCATTCGACGCGGTCGACGTACAGGACTTCCTCCCCGTCGAGCACGCCGATGTTGCAGGTCTCGCCGATCTCGTCCACCAGCTCGGTGAGGATCTGGCGCGTGGCCAGCGACTGGCGCGGCGCCGACAGCGCCGCCACGCCGAGCTGGCGCAGGCGGGCGCCGAAGATGAAGCGGTCGCCGCCGGCCTCGCGCGCGAGCAGGTCCAGCTCCTCGAGCTGGCGCACGATGCGGTGCACGGTCTGCTTCGGCATGCCGGTGAATTCGGCCAGTTCGGCCAGGCTCAGGCCGCGCACCTGCTCTCCCAGCGTCTCCAGGATGCCCACCGCCTTTTCGAGCGCCGAACCCGTGGTGCGGGCGCGCTCCTGGTCTTCCATATCCATCATCAACAAGATCCTATCGCCACAAAGGCGCCAGCGTCAGCAGCGCGGACGCGAACAATACCAGCAATACGTAACGGCGGAAGCCGGCCGCGCCGGCCAGCGCGAACAGCCGTTCCCCGGCCAGATGGCCGCCCACCATGCCCGCGGTGGCGATCGCGTAGCTGCCCGGCGCCATGACGCCGAAGGCGCCATGCCACCCCAGCGTGGCGACCGACACCAGCCCGAGGATCAGGAACACCGAGGTGGCGGTGAGCCGGATGGTACGCGGGTCGAGCCCCGGCATCGCCATCAGGCCCGCCATCAGCGGCGGCCCCGACACCCCGGCCATGCCCTGCGCGACGCCGGCGCACAGGCCCACCAGCAGGATGCGCGCCGGCGTCATGTTGCGGATCAAGCGCCGCCCCACCACGATGAGCGCCACCGACAGCAGCAGGATGGCCGCCAGCGCCACGCGCATCGCGGGTTCGGGCAGCCATTGCAGCAGGGCGAGCCCGGGCAGCATGCCGGCCAGCCCGCCCGCGCAGATGCGCGCGAGCAGGCGCCAGTCGATGTCGCGGTATTCGGCCGCGACCAGCGGCAGCGCGCTCAGCGTCTGGAACAGCACGGCGATGGCCACGGCCTGGGCCGGCGTCCAGACCAGCGACAGCAGCGGCACGGCGACGAGCGAGAAGCCGAGCCCCGAGACCGCCCGCACGAGCGTGCCCGAGAACACGATCAGGGTGGTCGCCGCCAGCGGCATCCAGGCCGGGCTAGTCATGAGACGCGGCGCCGAGCACGGCTTCGATGCGCGCGGCGGCGGCCAGCAGCGCCGCATCCTCGCCACGGCGGCCGATCAGTTGCAGGCCCACCGGCAGGCCGCCGTGCGTGCCCGCCGGCAGCGTCAGCGCCGGCATGCCGGCCAGCGTCCACAGCCGTTGCGGCGCGCGCGAGCCGGAGCCCTCCGGCAGCAGCGGCGCGGTGCCCACCGTGGCCGGCGCCAGCGCGATCTCGCCGGGGCGCAGCATGGCGTCGAGGCGCGCCGACAGCGCGGCCTGCTCGCGCACGGCTTCGTCGAAGCGCGCCTCGCTCACGCGCGCGCCGCGCTCGGTCATCGCCAGCAGCTTCGCCGACACCTTGTCGGGTGCCGCGCGCAGCGCGGCGCCGTGGCGCCGGGCCAGCTCGAAGGTCAGCAGCGTGTCGGTCAGGCCGGTCTCGGCGGCGGCGATGCCGGCGTCCACCGACAGCGGCGCGAGGCCGAAGCCGGCGCCGCGCAGGCGCTGGCATGCGCCGTCGAGCGTCGACGACACCGCCGCGGACACTTCCTCGCCGAACCACGGCTGCAGCACGCGCAGCGCGGGGGTGGCGCCATGCGCTGCCGTTGGCAGTGACGCCGGCGCGGCGATGCCGGCCAGCACCGCGTCCGCGGCGATCACGTCGGCCACGCGCGCGGCCAGCACGCCGGCGTGGTCGAGCCGCGCCGAGAGGCAGAGGATGCCATCGGTGGGATAGCGCCCGAAGCTCGGCTTGAACCCCACCACGCCGCAATAGGCCGCGGGGCGGATGACCGAGCCGATGGTCTGCGTGCCGAGCGCGAGCGGCACCAGCCCGGCGCCGACCGCCGCGGCGGAGCCGCTCGAGGACGCGCCCGGCGAGCGCCGCGCGTCGCGCGGATGCACGGTCGCGGCGGCCGCGGCCAGCGCGTATTCGGTGGAGGCGGTGACGCCGACCGGCACCGCGCCGGCCGCGGCCAGGCGCTGTACCAGCAGCGCATCGTGCGCGGGCCGGCGCCCCGCGTGCAGCGGCGAGCCCCACGCGCACAGCGCGCCGGCCATGTCGATGATCTCCTTCACGGCCACGGGCATGCCGTGCAGCGGGCCGCGCGCGCGCGGCGGCAGGGCGTCGAGTTCCGCCGCGCGGCGCGCGGCGCGCGCGGCATCGAGCTCGATGAAGGCGTGCAGCGTGCGGTCGCGCTGGCGCGCGCGCACCAGCGTGGCGGCGATGCGCTCGCGCACGCTGGCCGGCGCGGGCTGGAATGAATCTTGGGAAAGCATGTCGTGGTCAGTCCGATACCATCGCCGGCGCGCTGCCGTAGGTCTTGCGCAGCTCGTCGTCGAGCGCGGTCAGGATATTGGCCTCCAGTTCGCGGAAGCCGGGCGTGGCGAGCGCGCGCGGGTAGGGCAGGTCCACGCGCTGGTCGAGCTTGATGCGCCCGGGGCGGCTGGTCATGACCACCACGCGCGTGGCCAGGAACAGCGCCTCCTGCACCGAGTGCGTCACCAGCAGCACCGTCTTGCGGTGCTCGCGCCAGATGCGCAGCAGCTCCTGCTGCAGGAAGCCGCGCGTGAGCGCGTCGAGCGCGCCGAACGGCTCGTCCATCAGGATCGTGCTCGGCTCGGTGGCGAACACCCGCGCCAGCGCCACGCGCTGCTTCATGCCGCCGGAGAGCGCGTCGGGGCGCGCGTCGCCGAACTCGGCCAGCCCCACCAGTTCGAGGTAGCGGTTGGCCACCGCCTCGCGCTCCTTGCGCGGCATGCCCTGCTGGCGCAGGCCGAAGGCGATGTTGTCGCGGATGTTGAGCCACGGGAACAGCGCGTACTGCTGGAACACCATGCCGCGCCGCATGTCGGGCCGCACGACCTTGTCGCCGTCGACCAGCACCGAGCCGGCGCTGGGCGCCTCGAAGCCGGCCACGATATTGAGCAGCGTGCTCTTGCCGCAGCCCGACGGGCCGATCAGCGCGACGAACTCGCCCGCGGCGATGTCCAGCGAGACCGGGCGCAGCGCCTCGACGGCGTCGCCCGCGCGCGTGTAGTACAGCTTGGAAACGTTGTTGATGGCCACGCCCTCGCGGGGCGCGGCGGCCGCAGTGCGGTCCATGTCTTACTCCTTGAAGCCCAGCCGCTGGCCGAGAATGCGAAAGCCGGTGTCGATGAGAATGCCCAGCAACGCGATGATGACCATGCCCGCCAGCACCTGGTCCGAGCGCAGGATCTCCATGCCGTTGGCGATCAGGTAGCCCAGCCCCTTGTTGGCCGCGACCAGCTCCGCGGCGATGATCGCGGCCCAGCCGATGCCGAACGAGATGCGCAGGCCGACCAGGATGGTCGGCATGGCGGCGGGCAGGATCACCTGCCAGAACAGCCGCGCGTCCGAATTGCAGCCCAGCACGCGGCCGGCGCGCACCAGCACCGGATCGACCGCCTTGACGCCCGACACCGTGTTGAGCAGGATCGGGAAGAAGGTGGCGATGAAGATGATGAACACCTTGCCCGCCTCGCCGATGCCGAACCAGAGGATCGCCATCGGGATCCACGCCAGCGGCGAGATCGGCCGGAACAGCTCCACCAGCGGCTCCAGCACGCGCGCCAGCCGCGGCCGCGTGCCCTGCAGCAGGCCGAGCGGAATCGCCAGGCACGCCGCCAGCAGCCAGGCGGCCAGCACCCGGCCGAGGCTGGCGCCGATGTCGCGGAAGATCGTGCCCGACGCGAACAGGCCGTACAGCGTGCGCGCGGTCAGCTCCGGCGACGGCAGCACCGCCGGACTCGGATGGGTCAGCACGACCACGAGCTCCCACACCAGCACCACCGCGAGCATCGCGGCGAGGTAAGGGAACACGCGGCTCGCCGCCGACCGGAAAAACGAAGCCATCGGCTTCTCCTCTGAAGGAAAGTGGAAAAGGGGAATCAGGGCTTCTCGGCCGCCAGCGCCTGGCGCGCGGGCTCGGGCGCGAGCTTGGGCTCGTCGCCGTCCTGCAGGATCGCCGCCTGCTTGAGGAACGAGGCGTAGACCTTCATGGTCTGCGCGTCAGGCACCATGTCGGTCGAGTACACCGAGATGCCTTCCTTGAGCGAATACTCGATCACCTTGGGCGGGAAGCCGATTTCCTTGCTCCACATCTCCACGGCCTTCTGCGGCGTCTTGTTGATGAGCTTGATGGCGCGGATCTGCGCGGCCATGATGTCGCGCACCAGGTCGGGATGGGCATCGATGAACTCGGTGCGGCCGTAGAAGCCGTCGCCGACGTAATGGCCGTTCTTGAGCGGCAGGATCTTCTCGGCCTTCAGCAGCACGCGGGTCTTGCCGCCGGCGAGCGCCACCGAGATGTGCGGGTCCCAGGTGATGCCGGCGTCCACGCTGTGCTGCTCGACCAGCGTGCCGACCTGCGAGCCGGAGGTCTTGAACAACTGCACGTCCGCCAGCTTCAGGCCCGCCTTCTGCAGGGCGTTGAGCAGGAGCGGATATTGCTGGGAACCCTCGCCGGGGTAGGCGATGCGCTTGCCCTTGAGATCGGCGATCGTGTGGACCGGCGAGTCGGAGGGGACCACGATGGCGGTCTGCTCCAGGATGGTGATGCCGAGCAGCTTGACCGGCAGCCGCGCCGACGCGACCACCGCCGGCCCCATGCCCGCCGAGGCGAGATCGAGATTGCCGGCCGCCATCGCCTGGTTCTCCGGCGCGCCGTAGGGGAAGCTGTGGAATTCGAACTTGACGTCGTACTTGGCCTCCAGCGGCGCCAGGTAGCCGGCTGCCTTGGCGATGTAGATCGGCTGGGTGGCGGGCTGGACGCCGATGTTGACGACCTGGGCGGCGCCGGCCGACAAGCTGGTGGCGATCAGCGCCAGGCCCAGAACGGCACGTGCGCGGCGGGTCATGGAACGGAGAAACATGCGGACTCCTGGCGCACGGTTTCTGGGGCGTGCGCAAATGTTGAGTGGAAATTCAAATTTTCGGGACGATACGTCTCTAAAATTTGAATTTCAATACGCAAGAGTCGGGCCAACCCGAGAAAATCGCCGGAACGGGGGGGAAACCGGCGCCGTGCGCCGAAAGCGGGAATGCGGGCCCGTCCGCAGGCCCGTTTCTGGGGCGGGATGCTGGCGCGTGGGGCGCGGCGGGCCGTGGCGCGCCGCGAAACGGGCGCAATGGATGAAACAGGCGGAACGGGTGGAATGGGCAGAACAGGCGATCCTGCCGGTTGGGTTCTCTACGCGGATGAGCGGGCCGCGCGGGCGGCGGCCATCGGGAAGAAGGGAAAAAGCGAAGACGCGCCGGGACTGCCCGCGCCAGCCGCGGCGCGGGCGGACGCGGAGCGGACCGGCCGTGGACCGGCCGCCGTCAGGCCGGCGCGAGCGCCACGCGCACGTGCTTGAGCGCGCGGAACGCTTCGAGCTGCGCCGCGGAGGCGCCGTCGTCGGTGACGAGCGTCCACGGCCGCTCGAGCGGCGTCCAGTGCTGCTGGCGCGCGCGGCCGAGCTTGGTGGCGTCCGCCAGCACGAAGATCTCGGCCGACTGGCGCACGATGCATTCCTTCAGGTAGGCCTGCTCGGCCGTGGCCTCGCACAGGCCGACGCCCGCCACCACGCCGTCGGCGCCGAGGAAGGCCTTGTCCACGCTGATGCGCGCCAGCGTCATCTGCGCCAGCGGGCCGATGGTGCCCATGCTGGACGGGCGCACGTCGCCGCCGACCAGCGTGATGCGCATGCCGGGCACGCCGGCCAGCGCGCCGACCACCAGCAGGTTGGTGGTGTAGACGTGCAGGTCCGCGCGCGCGGCCAGCTGCCGCGCCAGCGCGGTGGCGGTGCTGCCGCTGTCGAGCAGGATGGCGTCGCCGTCGTGGACGAAGCCGGCGGCGACGGCCGCGATCGCCTCTTTCTGCGCGCGCTGGATGACGTTGCGCTCTTCCAGCGGGGTTTCCGGCTCGTGCGCGCCGATCTGCGTGAGCGCCGCGGCGCCGCCGTAGGTCCGCACGATGCGGCCCTCGCGCGCGAGCGCGGCGAGGTCGCGGCGCACCGTGGCCTCGGACACGCCGAGGCTGCCGGTAAGCTGCTCGACGCTCGATTCGCTGCCTGACAGCACGAGTTCGAGGATGGCACGGCGGCGATCGGCGGCGTTCATTGGCAGCGGGGGCATCGGCAAGGTGGCGGGCAAAGCGAAATCATACAGCCACCGGCGCCGCCCGCCCGCGCCGCCGCTCAGCCCCGGCGCGTGGCCAGCTCCGCGCCCTGGCGCAGCGCCTCGAGCAGGCTGCGCTCGTCGGCGATGCCCTTGCCGGCGATGTCGAACGCGGTGCCGTGGTCGACCGAGGTGCGGATGACCGGCAGCCCCACGGTGATGTTGACGCCCGCTTCCAGGCCCAGCACCTTGACCGGGCCGTGGCCCTGGTCGTGGTACATCGCCACCACCAGGTCGAAATCGCCGCGCCCGGCGCGGAAGAACAGGGTGTCGGCCGGCAGCGGGCCTTCCACGTTCCAGCCGCGCTCGCGCAGCGCCAGCACCGCGGGAATGATCTTCTCTTCTTCCTCGCCGCAGCCGAACAGCCCGTTCTCGCCCGCGTGCGGGTTGATGCCGCACACGCCGATGCGCGGCTCGGCGATGCCGGCGCGCACCAGCGTCTCGTGGCCGCGCTCGATGGTCCGCTGCACCAGCCCGGTGTCGATCTTGCGGATCGCGTGGAGCAGGCCGATGTGGGTGGTCACGTGGATCACGCGCAGGTTCGGCGCCACCAGCATCATCGACACTTCCGGCGTGCCGGTCAGGTGCGCCAGCATCTCGGTGTGGCCCGGGAACTTGTGGCCGCCCGCGTGCAGCGCTTCCTTGTTCAGCGGCGCGGTGCAGATGGCGTCGATCTGGTCCTGCTGCGTCAGCGCCACGGCCCGCTCGATATAGCGGAACGCGGCGTCGCCGGCGACCGGCGAGAGCTTGCCGAACGGCAGGTCGGCCGGAATCAGGCCGAGGTCGATGCAGTCCACCGTGCCTTGCGCGTATTGCGCCTGGGCCGGGTTGTCGATCGCGCGCACGGCGAGCGGGCTGCCGACCAGCTTGCCGGCCAGCTCGAGCCGCCTGGCGTCGCCGATGACGAGCGGGCGCGACTGGGCGTAGACGCTGGCGTGCGCCAGGCTCTTCATGATCACTTCAGGCCCGACGCCACTGGCATCGCCCATGGTGATGCCGATGATGGGGAGGTAATCGCTCATGTTTCGCTTCAGGTTCGTGGTTGGCGTCGACGCCAACCGGGGGTCATTGTCTGGTCGTCCCGCGCGCGCGGCTCAGGCCTCGCGCACGGCCTGCCATGCGAGCCACAGCGCGGCCTCGCTGCCGAATGCGCCGGCCTTGGTCACTACGCGCCGGGCCGGCCCGCCGAGCGTCTTCGAGAGCGGCACGCCGGGCTCGATCTCGCGCACCAGCGCCAGCGCGCGGATTCCGGCGGCTTCCAGCATCGCGCGCGCGGTCTCGCCGCCGGTGGCGATCAGGCTGCCCACGCAATGGAAATGCGGCGCGATCAGGCTGGCCAGGGCCGCGCTCAGGCGCGGGCCTTCGTCCGCGCTGAAGTGCTCGTCGCGGCCGATGCCGGCCAGCACGTCGTGCCCCGCGAGCAGCGGCAGCGCCACGCGGTCCTGCCAGCGGGCCCAGTCCGCATGCGCGGGGCCGGCGCGCAGCACCTGCGGCGGGATCACCACGCTTTCGACCTGGCCGCGCTCGCACAGGCATGCCGCCTGCCGCGCCGAGACGCCCGACAGGCTGCCCACCAGCGTCAGCACCGGGCCGCGCACGGGCGGCAGCGGCGCGTTGCCGTGGCCTGCCTGCGCCGCCCGCGTGTGTGCGCCGCCGGCCGACAGCGCGCGCGCCATGCCGCCCGAGCCGACCCAGAAGGCCGGCACGCCGAGGTCCGCGCTGGCGGCCGCGAGCCTGTCGAGGTCGTCCTGCGTCTGCGCGTCGCAGATCACCGCCTGCACGCCCTGGCGGGCCAGCGCGGCGAGGCGGTCGCGCAGGGCGTCGGCGCAGCGCATGGCGCCGCCGGTCTCCAGCCGTTCGGCGCGCAGGCCCTGCGCGGCCAGCAGCGCGGTGACGTCCGCGCGGCCGGCGAGCCCTTCCAGGCGCCAGATGTCGGTGGTTTCGAGCGGCTCGTCATGCACGTACACGCAGCCGTCGCGCAGGGTGCGGCCGGCGTCCGGGAACGCCGGCGCGACGATGGCCAGCCCGGCGACGCGCTGCAGCGCCGCGGTTTCCGCCGCCCAGTTGCCGCGCAGCGTGGAATCGATCTTCTTGTACAGGCGCCGGCCGGCGCCGCCGAAGCGGTTCCAGGCGGCGACGTTGCGCGCCGCGGCGGTGGCCGGGTCCTGGCGCCGGCTGTCGACGTCGGCCGCGATCACGTCGGCCTGGAACGCGGGGCCGGCGTGGGCGTCGAGCGTCACGACCGTGCTGGTGCTGGGCGACGTGAACCCGATCGCGCAGTCGGCCGCGCCGGACAGGTCGTCGGCGATGACGAGCCAGCTCACGGCGCGCTCCGCGCGGCGCCCGCGGGTGCCGCCAGCGCGCCGCGCCGGGCCACCCAGGCGGTCAGCACCGGGGTCAGGATCGCCGTCACCACCACGCACGCGGCAACCAGCAGCGTGGCGCTCTTGGCGGCCTCGGTGTAGACCGGATTGGCCGCCGCGATCAGGGTCGGCACCGCGGCGGCGTTGCCGGCCGTGCTGGCCGCCGCCACGCCCGCCACGCCGTTGCCGCCGCTCAGGCGGTCGGCCAGGTAGAGCGTGGTCCCGGTGATGGCCACCACCGCGATGCCCAGGCCGATGCCGAGCATGCCGGCCTGCCACACCTTGTGCAGGTCGAGGCTGGCGCCGAGGGCCAGCGCGAAGAACGGGATCATGACCGGCACCGCGCGCGAGAGGAAGTCGCGCATCTCGCGGTCCAGGTTGCCGAGCAGCATGCCCAGCAGCAGCGGCAGGATGCTGCCGACCATCGTCGGCCAGGGGAACGCCGCCAGCCCGGCCACGCCCAGCGTCACCATCGTCAGGAACGGCCCCGATTCGAGCGACATGATGCTGTAGGCGCCCACGTCCTCGGGGCGCCCGTATTGCCCCATCAGCGCCATGTACAGGCCGCCGTTGGTGTCGTTCATGGCGGCCACCACGGCGAGCGTCGACAGGCCGGCGAACACGCCCGCGGAAACCGGCGATTCGCCGAGGAAATGGCCCAGGATCACGCCGAGCAGCACGGCGGTGCCGACCTTGGTGCCGAACAGCACGCCGCCCTTCTTGAGGATGTAGGGCGTGGCCTTGATATTGATGCTCGCGCCCATGCAGACGTAGAACACCGCCAGCACCGGCAGCGCGCCGGTAAACAGCGCGCCGGTGAACGAGCCGAAGAACTTGGGTGTGTCGGGCGCGAACGTCGCCACCAGGGAGCCGATCAGCAGCGGCACGATCATCATGCCGCCGGGAACGCGCTCGATCGCGCGCTTGATTCGTATCTGCATCATTGTCTCCTGTCGCTTTTTGTGCGTATCAGTCGTGTTGACGATGATCGATTCAATCATCGTGTGACCGGAATTCTAGGACAGCGCGCGAATTTTGACTAGTTCAATCACAAATTGTGATTGAATCGATCATCTTGGCCGGGTGATGCGGACGGCGCCCGGAGCCGAAGCGAGCGCGGCCGTCCGGGGGACGGCCGTGCGGGGAAGCGGATGGCAGGGAAGGGAATCGACCGCCGCGGGCGGGGAGCCGGCGCGCCGGGCTGGCCGGCATGCGGCTGGACGCATGTTATTGGGCGGCGGCGGCGGGGGCGCGGCACGCGCGGGCAAGGCGGGTCGCCCTGCCCCGGCGCCGGGAAGGCGGGCGCCCTAGCCCACGTACCAGAAGATGCTCACGAACTGGCAGGCGCTCCCCGCCAGCACGAACAGGTGCCAGATCCCGTGAAAGTGCCGCACCTTCTCATCGAACAGGAAGAACCCGATCCCCGCCGTGTACAGCGTGCCGCCGGCCACCAGCCAGTACAGCCCCCCGGCGGGCAGCGCGGCCACCAGCGGGCCGAACGCGAACAGCACTAGCCAGCCCATCAGCACGTAGATCAGCAGCGAGAAGATGCGCGTGCGCTTGCCGATCCACAGCTCCTGCGCGATGCCGATCACCGCCAGCCCCCAGTTCACGCCGAACAGCGTCCAGCCCCACGGCCCGCGCAGCGTGACCAGCGCGAACGGCGTGTAGCTGCCGGCGATCAGCAGGTAGATGGCGCAGTAGTCCAGCCGGCGCAGGATGTCCTTGGGCCGGCCGCGCAGGCTGTGATAGAGCGTGGAGATGGTGTAGAGGAACACCAGCGTGCTGCCGTAGACCACCGAGCTGACGACCTTCCAGGCGTCGTGGTACAGGGCGGAGGAGGTGACGAGGACGGCGGAGCCGGCGGCGGCGAGGATGGCGCCGGCGAGGTGGCTGTAGCCGTTGAAGCGCTCTCCGTGATACATGGATTCGGGCTCTCCTGTTGGTCGCCGCGGCATCCGCGGCGACGGTCTTCAGGGACATTCTTGCGCCACACAGTGTTTGCTGCGGTGCGCCAAGCTAGTATTTTTGCACGGAATAACCATCTGCAAAACCCTTCGTTCCCTTGGGGTCAAGGGATCGCTATCGTCTCGCCAACACAACCATCGCGAGACATCCATGCGAATTTCCTCCCCGCTGATCAAGGCCGCGCTGAGCCTGGCGCTCGGCATCTCGGTGCTGGCCTCGGGCGCGGCCCGCGCCGACCGGCTCGACGACATCAAGAAGGCCGGCGTGCTGCGCGTGGGCGTGTTCGACGCCAACCCGCCGTTCGGCTTCGTCGAGGCGGGCAGCACCACGCCGGCGGGCCTCGACGTGGACTACGCCACCGAGATCGCCAGGCGCCTGGGCGTGAAGACCGAGTTCCGCGCCACCAACCCGGCCAACCGCATCCCGCTGCTGGCCTCGCAGAAGGTGGACATCGTCGCCGCCAACTTCACCATCACCGACGAGCGCCGCCAGCAGATCGGCTTTTCCACGCCGTATTTCGCCAGCGGCCTGCAACTGATCGCCAGGAAGGGCACGCTCAAGCAGCCGGACGACCTCAAGACCTGGCGCCTGGGCGTGGACAAGGGCACCACGCAGGAAACCACGCTGCGCCAGAAGTACCCGGACGCGCGCGTGATCGCCTATGACGACTCCCCGCTGGCGCTGACCGCGCTGCGCAGCGGCGCGATCCAGGCCTTCGCGCAGGACGGCGCCAAGCTCGGCGCGCTGCTGGCCACCCTGCCCAACAAGGACCAGTTCGAGATTTCCTCGTTCACGCTGACGCGCGAGTACATGGGCGTGGGCGTGCCCAAGGGCGAGGACCGCCTGACCGCCGAGATCGACCGCATCCTGCTGGCGCTGGAAAAGGACGGCACCGCCGCGCGCATCTACGACAAGTGGTTCGGCCCCAAGAGCGCCGCGCCGCTGGCGCGCGACTTCACCATCGGCAGCACGGTGAAGTGACGCGGCCGGCTTGCCCCTGCCGCGTGAAGGATGGCGTGAAGGATGGCCATGCCGGTGCTTGACATCCTGATGCAGCCCCTGCCGGCGAAGTACGTCGGCTGGATCGTCTCCGGCTTCGGCCTCACGGTGGCGCTGTCGGCCGCCGTGTTCGCGCTTGGCTGCGTGCTGGCCGCGGTCTGGCTGGCACTGGCGCTGGTGCCGTTCGCGCCGCTGCGGCTGGCCGCGCGCGGCGCGGTCGGCTTCCTGCGCCGCACGCCGCTGCTGGTGCAGTTGTTCTTCTGGTATTTCGGCGCGGCGCAACTGCTCGGCGACGCCGCCATCGGCGCCTTGTACGACTGGCAGGGCGTGCGGCTCGGCGCCATCCACCTGCCCGCGCCGTCGCTCGAGGCGCTGGCCAGCCTGATCGGCATCGGCCTGTATGCCAGCGCGTTCTACGCGCGCGAGCTGGAGGCCGGGCTGGCCAACGTGCCCGCCGGGCAGGGCGCCGCGGCGCTGGCGCTGGGCTTCACGCCGGCGGCGGCGTTCTGGCGCGTGGTGCTGCCGCAGGCGCTGCGCATCGCCGCGCGGCCGATGGTGGGGCAGCTCTGCCAGACCATCAAGAACACCTCGCTGGCGATGGCGATCGGCTTTGCCGAGATGTCCTACGCCGCGCGCCAGGTCGAGACCGACAGCCTGATGACCTTCCAGGCCTTCGGCCTGGCCACCTTGCTGTACGCGGCGCTGATCCTGCTGCTGCAGGCCGCCGCGCCGCCGCTGCTGCGCCGGCTCGGCTGGACGGAGGCGGCCCGTGCCTGAGGCGCTTGCCGGCGGCTGGGCGGTGGTGCTGGCCCAGCTGCCCTACCTGCTCAAGGGCACCTTCCCCGACGGCCCGCTGGCCGGCGCCGCGCTGACGCTGTGGATCGCCGTGCTGGCCTGCGCCGGCGCCACCGTGCTCGGCATCGGGCTGGCCATGCTGCTCGAGCTGATGCCCACCGCGCCGGCGCTGCCGCTGCGCGCGCTGCTCGCCGGCCTGCGCGCGATCCCGGTGCTGATGCTGATCTTCTGGACCTACTTCCTGCTGCCGATGCTGGCCGGCGTGCACGTCGGCGAGGTGCGCACCGTGGTGCTGGCGCTCGCGCTGATCGGCGCGGCGTACATCGCCCAGGTCATGGAAGCGGGCTTCGACGCGATCGGGCGCGGCCAGCGCCAGGCCGCGCTGGCGCTCGGCATGACGCCGCCGCAGGCGCTGTGGCAGATCGTGCTGCCGCAGACGCTGCGCGCCATGCTGCCGTCGCTGGGCAACGTGTGGGTGTCGCTGGCCAAGGACACGTCGCTGGCCTACATCGTCGGCGTGGTGGAACTGTCCACGGCGGCGGCCCAGGTCAACGGGCGCAGCATGGGCTACGCCGCGCAGGTGTTCGGCGCGGTGGCGCTGCTGTACTTCCTCATCTGCATGGGCATCGAAGGCGTGGCCGCGCTGCTGCTGGCCGCCGCGCGCGGCCGGCACGGCTTGCCGCGCGCGGCGCGCATGCCCCGCTTGTTCCGCTTGTTCCGCTTGTTCCGCGCGCGCGCCGGCCGGCCTCCGGTCGCGGCGCCGCGCGCGTCTTCACCGTCCCGTCCGGCGCCGCCCTGACAAGCCGCGCGCGTCCGGCGCGCGGAAACCCACGTCAGGCAGGCCTTGCATCCGTCGCCTGGTACGGAGCGGCATCCCAGGAGAGAAAACGTCCGCCGGGGAACGTCTCGCCATGCCGCGCCATGCCACGACGAGGCGCGCTCGCGCCGGCCCCGCCACGCGCGGCGGCCGGGTTTTGCGGCCCGGCCACGCGGCATGGCTAGAATCGGGGGTTTGCTCATGGCGCGCCGCCTTGCCGGCGCTGCCGCCCGGCCGTATTCGGACATGCCTCAATGAACCTGCCCTTCAACGACAGTTACCTGCTGCACATCGGACTGAGCGCGGCCATCGTGCTCGCCGGCATGGTGGTGGTGAAGTTCGTCAACCGCTTCTTCCAGGGCCGCCAGCTCGCCGACAAGGAGAACCGCGGCAGCTACCGCACCTGGACCGTGGCCACGCGCAATGCCATCGCGGCGGTGGTGTTCCTGCTGCTGCTGGGCATCTGGGTGTCGGAGCTCAAGAGCGTGGCGATCTCGCTGACCGCCTTCGCGGTGGCGCTGGTGATCGGCGGCAAGGAACTGGTGATGTGCTTCCTAGGCGCGTTCCTGCGCATGATGGCGCGCCCGTTCCAGCTCGGCGATCTGGTGGAGATCGGGCCGCACTCGGGCGAGGTGGTGGACATGGACGTGCTCACCACCACGCTGGCGGAGATCGCCGGCACGCGCCAGTTCACCGGCTCCACCGTGCAGGTGCCCAACAGCATGCTGCTGACCGTGGCGGTGCGCAATCACTCGCAGGCTGGCAGGTACACGCAGGACACGCTGCGCATCCCGCTGCCCGAGAAGTCCGACCCGGACCGCGTGGAGGCCGAGCTGCTGGCGATCACCGAGGCGGTGTGCGCGCCGTTCCTGGCCGAGGCGCGGCACAGCCTGCAGGAATATGGCGGCTCGCGCTTCATGGACCTGTCGCAGTTCGAGCCGCGCGTGCTGTTCGAGCCGGTGGCCGCCGACAAGCTCGACGCGCTGGTGCGCTTCCCGGTGCCGGTGGCCTCGCGCATGACGGTCGGGCAGCAGATCCTGCGCCGCTACCACCGCCAGCGCAGCGAGGTCCTGGCGGCGCAGCAGGACGGCAAGGCGGCGGCGCGGTCCTGAGCACAGCGGGGTGGGCCGGGCGCTTCACCGAATCGCGTTTCGGCGGTATGGTAGGCGCTGCCGCGCAGCGAGACACACCGCGGCCACAGCGAGACCACAGTGAGGCCACAACGAGGCCACAACGAGACCAGCCGAGGAGACCCATGAAAGCCGCCGTCATGCATCAACCCAGGACCCCGCTCGTGATCGAGGACGTCGCCATCGGCAAGCCGGGGCCGCGCGAGGTGCTGCTGCGCACGGCGGCGGTGGGCGTGTGCCACTCCGACCTGCACTTCCTCGACGGCGCCTACCCGTTCCCGACGCCGGTGGTGCTCGGCCACGAGGCCGCCGGCATCGTCGAGCAAGTTGGCTCCGAGGTGCGCACGGTCAAGCCCGGCGATCACGTCATCACCTGCCTGTCGGCCTACTGCGGCCATTGCGAGCACTGCCTGACCGGCCACCTGTCGCTGTGCGTGGAGCCGGACACCAGACGCCGCGAAGGCGAGGAACCGCGCCTGCTGGCCAGGGGCGCGCCGATGAACCAGTTCCTCAACCTGTCGGCCTTCGCCGAGCAGATGCTGGTGCACGAGCACGCGCTGGTGGCGATCCGCCCCGAGATGCCGCTCGACCGCGCCGCGCTGATCGGCTGCGCCGTGACCACCGGCGTGGGCGCCGTGGTGCACACCGCGCGCGTGCAGCCGGGCGAGACCGTGGCGGTGATCGGCTGCGGCGGCATCGGCCTGGCCACCATCAACGGCGCGGCCATCGCCGGCGCGGGCCGCATCATCGCCATCGACCGCGTGCCCGGCAAGCTGGCGCTGGCGAAGCAGTTCGGCGCCACCGACGTGGTCGACGCCGCCGACACCGATGTGGTGGACGCCGTGCGCGCGCTCACGCGCGGCGGCGTGCACCACGCCTTCGAGGCCATCGGCCTCAAGCAGACCGCCGAGCAGGCCTTCTCGATGCTGCGCCGCGGCGGCACCGCCACCGTGATCGGCATGATCGCGCCGGGCGTGAAGATCGAGCTCAAGGGCACCGACTTCCTCGCCGAGAAACGCATCCAGGGCTCGATGATGGGCTCCAACCGCTTCCCGGTGGACATGCCGCGGCTGGTGGATTTCTACCTGTCCGGCAAGCTCAAGCTCGACCAACTGATCTCGCGGCGCATGCCGCTGGAAAACATCAACGACGCCTTCGACGAACTGCGCCGCGGCGAGCTGGCGCGCTCGGTGATCCTGTTCGGGGATTGAGCGGGGGACGCCCGCGTGCAATCGCTCGTTATTGTTCGCCCTGTGGGACAATGGCCCGGCGCGCGCGCACGGCGCGCCATCGGGCACGGAGAGCGGAACGGCGCATGAAGACGATCGAGTGGAAGGACTGGGAGATTTTCTGCCGCGTGGTGGAAGGCGCCGGCTTCACCAGGGGCGCCGAGCTGGCCGAGGTGCCGAAGTCGTCCGCCAGCGCCGCCGTGTCCCGCCTCGAGACACAGCTCGGCGTGCGGCTGTTCGAGCGCACCACGCGCCGCGTGCGCGTGACCGAGCGCGGCCAGCAGCTTTACGACCGCGTCGCGCCGCTGTTCACGGAGCTGCGCGAGATCAGCGCCGAGGCGCTGTCCGTCAGCGAGCAGGTCAGCGGCACCCTGCGCATCTCCACGCCCTACGAGGTCGGCTCGCTGCATCTTTCGCCCAGCCTCACGCGGCTGCTGCGGCTGCACCCGGACCTGCGCGTGGAAGTGGACGTGACCTGGGACCAGCCCGACCTGATCGAGCGTGGCTACGATCTCGCCTTCGTCATGACCAACACCGGCCTGCACGACAGCTCCTTCGCCAGCAAGCGCGTGGTGCTGATCGAGCGCGGTTTCTTCGCCGCGCCCTCGCTGATCCGCGCGCGCGGGCTGCCGCGCACGCCGCAGGACATGGACGGCTGGCCCACGCTGGGCAACGCCGAAGACCGCCGCTGGGAATTCCTGCGCGACGGCAAGGAGGTGTTCAGCCTCCAGGTGGACCCGCGCATGCGCACGCAGAACGCCGAGATCCGGCTCAAGGCGGCGATGGACGGGCTGGGCGTGGCGCGGCTGTCGCCGCGCTACGTGCAGGATGAACTGGACCAGGGGCGGCTGGTGCGGGTGCTGCCCGGCTATACCACGTCGCCGCTGAAGGTCTTCGTGCTGATGCCGGCGCGCAAGCTGATGCCGGCCAGCGTCAGGGTGTTCCTCGACGTGCTGGAAGAAACGCTGGGCCGGATCGATCCGCGGCTGTCGCCGCCGCGGGTCTGACATGCCCGTGCCGGGGAGGTGAAGCGGCAAGCCCGGCGGATTCCGCGATGCCGGCATCGGATGCCGGCGGGCATCAATACGGCTGGTCCCCGGGCCGGATGTCCAGCCCCAGCACTTCCGCCACCGTCATCATCTCCTCGTCGTCCTCGCCGCGGGCGATCCATCCCGCGTAGGCATCGCCTTCCGTGTTCCAGTTCCACAAGGTGAAGCCCGCCACCCGCAACTGCTCGAACGCCAGCTCCATCAGTTCGGGCACGCTGGTGCTCTCGAGGAAATCCTCGTCCTCCGGGTCCTCCGCGCCCCAGTCGAGCGTGACGTCGACGCGCGCGCACAGCGCGTCCATGCAGCCGATGAAGGACGCGCAGTCCTTCCAGTCCACGTAGAAGCCCGATTCCCAGTCGATCACGTCCTTGAGGATCCACAGCAGCTCCTGGCCCTCGATCTCGTCGGCATCGTCGGCGTCGGCCAGCTCCTCGTCGAACAGCGTCTGCTGCTTCTCGATCATGGCCGCGTCGTCGAAGTTGATCAGCTCGATCAGGCGCCAGAGTGCCTGGCGCGCTTCGTCGTTCAGTCCGTCGCTCATTGCATCTGCCTCCTTCGGTGCGGCGCCTCGCGGCGCATGGCTGGGGAAAACAACGTGGCCGGTGCCCGATAGTCGCTCAGCCGGCGACCAGCGGGATCTCGCGCTGGCCGAGCGGCGTCACGCGCAGCGCGCGCGAGGCGGAAGCCGGCTCGATTCACTGGCGCGCCATCAGCGCCCACGGCATGGCGGCGCGTCCCGGGTCCGCCAGGAGGCCGGCGCGGTGGCTGATGCCGGGAGCGTATTCCATAGTTCAGTCCACGACGAAACGACGATCGTAGTATAGGTCGGCCTTGGGCCGCGCTGACCTCGGACACTAAAATCCCGCTTGCAGGTCAATGTCCCGTTCCGAACATCAAAGCGCCTTCCTGAACATCAGTGTGTCTTCCGAATCTCGCCTGAACCTGACTTCCCGTTAGGGACTTCCCGGCAGGGCTGCCTTTCTACGCAGTTGCTCTGACCGAGGCAGGTTGCCGGTCGACCGCGACCTTGGGGTGGCGAAACGCTCGTCAACGCCTGGAGCCCGCCCTGGCTTCAGACAATCGCCGAGGTAGGTAGAAATCCCAATTCCGGCCGAGCGAGCGATCTATAAAGTCAGCACCAATAACTGAAAACAGTTTTCTGGTTTCAGTTTTTTCCCTGCAACCACTTCACCCTCGTTCGACCACCATGCCCAGCCGGACCACGCTCGATTGCATTGCACACCTGATCGGCTTCGACACCACCAGCCGGCACTCCAACCTGGCGTTGATTCAGTGGGCCGCCGCCTGGCTCGACGAGGCCGGTGCGCGCGTGCAACTGGATTACAACGCCGACCGCAGCAAGGCGAATCTGTTCGCCAGTTTCGGCGAGGGGCCGGGCGGCATCGTGTTGTCCGGGCACACCGACGTGGTGCCCACCGACGGACAGGATTGGACGTCCGACCCTTACCGCGCCAGCGTGAGGGACGGCCGCCTGTACGGGCGCGGCGCCTGCGACATGAAAGGGTTTATCGGCACGGTGCTGGCTCAGGTGCGGCAGGTCGGCCGTGCGCCGCTGCGCGAGCCGCTGCATGTCGCCCTCACCTACGATGAAGAGGTCGGCTGCCTGGGCGTGCCCGGACTGCTGGCGAGCATGGCCGAGGCGGGCATCGAGCCCTCGGGCTGCGTGGTTGGCGAACCGACCGACATGCGCGTCGTCGCGGCGCACAAGGGCGGGCGCATCTACCGCTGCCAGGTGCGCGGCTGCGCCGCGCATTCCTCCCTCACGCCCCAGGGACTCAACGCGATCGAGTATGCCTCGCGCATCGTCTCGCGCATCCAGGATCTCGCCGAGTCCGAGGAAATGCACGGCCGCCACGACGGCGGCTTCGACGTGCCGTACTCGACGATCTCGACCAACACCATCGACGGCGGCAACGGGCGCAACATCATCCCGGCGGAGTGCACTTTCCACTTCGAGTATCGCTACCTGCCCGGCGTCGATCCCGACGGCTTCATTGGCGACCTGCAGCGCTACGTGGACACGAGCCTGCTGCCGCGCATGCGGCGGCGCCATCCGCAGGCGGCCGTTGCCTTCGAGTGCATCGGCGACATTCCCGCGCTGGACACCGGCCGCGAAGCGGCTGTCCTGGGCCTGGTGGCCGACCTGCTCCAGGTGGACGCCAAGGACGCCGGCAAGGTGGCCTACGGCACCGAAGCGTCGTTCTTCCAGCGCGCAGGCGTGCCCAGCGTGGTATGCGGACCCGGCTCGATCGCCCAGGCGCACAAGGCGGACGAGTACGTCACCCTGGATCAGTTGCGCGCCTGCGAACGCTTCCTGGATTGCCTGATCCAGCGCCTGCGCTGAACCGCCCTCTCTGGAGTTTTCCATGACCCCTGTGCCTTCCGCCGTCGGCCTGCCGGCCGATGCCGATGCCGTGTTCGATGCACGGCTGTTCCGCAAGATCACCTGGCGCCTGATGCCGTTGCTGTTCGTCAGCTATGTCATCGCCTACGTGGACCGCATCAACATCGGCTTCGCCAAGCTGCAGATGCTCGACGATCTGGGCTTCAGCGCGACGGTCTACGGCCTGGGTTCGGGCGTGTTCTTCCTGGGCTTCATCCTGTTCGAAGTGCCGAGCAACCTGCTGCTGTACCGGGTCGGCGCGCGCCGCTGGATCGCCCGCATCATGGTCACGTGGGGCGTCATCTCGGTGGCGACGCTCTACGTGACGACGCCGGCCGCGTTCTATGCCATCCGCTTTCTTCTGGGCGCGGCGGAGGCCGGGTTCCTGCCGGGGGTGGTCTATTACCTCACGCAGTGGTACCCGCAACGTCGCCACGGCCGCGCCATCGCCTTGCTGATTACCGCCGCGGCCGTGGGCGGCATCGTCGTCGGCCCGCTGTCGGGGTGGATGATGGACACCTTCGCCGACGTCGCCCCGCTGCGCAACTGGCAATGGCTGTTCCTGTTGCAGGGCGCGCCCGCGGTGCTGATGGGGGTGGTCGTATGGTGCCTGCTGGAGGAGGCCCCGCGCACGGCCAAATGGCTGACCGATGCCGAGCGGCAGCGACTCGCCACCCTGATCGGTGCCGATCGGCAGACAAGCGCGCAACGCGCGCATCTCAGGGACGCCTTCGCTCAAGGACGGGTGTGGCTGCTCGGGCTGGTGCTTGCGTGCCTGAACCTGGGCATCTACGCGGTGGTGTTCTGGACGCCGACGATCATTCACCAGACCGGGGTCACGAGCTACCGCACGATCGGCCTGATTTCCGCGCTACCGTACCTGGCCTCGGCCATCGCCATGCCACTGATCGGACGCAGCTCGGATTTGCTTGCGGAGCGCCGCTGGCACATTGCGGGCGCGAGCCTGGCCGGTGCTGCGGGTCTGGTCCTGACCTTGAGCGCCAGCGCGCATCCGACGTGGGCGATTGCCGGCGTCACCCTGGCCACTGCCGCGTTCATCGGCGCCACACCGCTGGTATGGGCGCTGGCCTCGGTCTTCGTGCGCGAGCGCGCCGCGGCCGCGGGCCTCGCGCTGATCAATGCGCTGGCGGCCCTGGGCGGCGTGTTCGGCCCGTACCTCATGGGACTGGGGCAGGACCTCATGGGCAATACGCAAATGGCGCTGTTCGGGGTGGCCATGCTGGCCGTCGCCGGCGGATTGCTGGTGCTGGTGCTGCCGACACCCCGCCGCCTGGCCGCCGAGCACGCCGCGATGGCCGCCGCCGGCCCGGGAGAGCGGCCATGATGTGGCCGGGTCGAAGGACCTCGGCCGCGCTGTCGGCCGGGCTGGGTATCGGTCTATCGTCCGCTGCCGTCGCCCAAAGCAGCGTGACCCTGTACGGCATCGTGGACAACGGCCTGACCTGGCTCAGCAACGGTGGCGGGCACGCGAAGCTGTTCATGGACAGCGGCGTGATGCAGGGCAATCGCCTGGGCTTGCGCGGTGCGGAGGATCTGGGCGGTGGCCGCCGGGCGCTGTTCAACCTCGAATCGGGTTTTCAGCTGCGCGACGGCAGCCTCGGCCAGGGTGGCCGGATCTTCGGCCGCGTGGCCTATGTAGGGCTGGCCTTGCCACGTTGGGGCACCGCCACGCTGGGCCGGCAGTACGACTTCATGTACGAGGTGCTGGGCGCCTATTACACGCCCACCTGGTCGGCGGGCGGCTATGCCAACAATCCGCTGGACAATGACCGGCTCAGTGGCCGGCGCGTGGACCAGGCGGTGAAGGTCCAGACGCCGGACGTCGCCGGCTTCAAAGCCGGCCTGCTGTACGGCTTTGCCATCCACAAGGACGAGGCCAGCGGCAAGGGACGTACCTACAGCGTGGGCGGATCCTATAGCCGGCAGGCGTTCAGCGCGGGGCTGGCCTATACGGATAGCCGCGGCGAGACGCTCGATATCGCGCCGCTGGTCGGTGCCCCGGCACCGTTGCGGGCCGGCGGGGATCGCATGCGAACCTGGGGCGCGGGTGCCAGCTACGCGCTGAAGCACGTGACGGTCTACGGCCTCTACACCCAGGCCCGCTATGTCGGCGCGACACGCGCATCGTTCCGCAACCTGCAGACGGGCGTGTCCTATCGGGCCACATCAGCCCAGCGCTACGGCTTCGGCTACGGGCTGACCATGCTGGACGCCAAGCGCTATCACCAGTTCAACCTCACGTTCGACTACGTCCTGTCCAAGCGCACGGACCTCTACCTGCAGCTCATCACCATGCGGGCCGGCGGTCACGGCGCGACCGCCGCGATCATCAGCATGCCGGGCGCGTCCGGAAGCAACCAAGCCCTGCTGCGCGTGGGCCTGCGTCACACGTTTTGATGGATTTTCCCTGGAGCAACCCATGCCATTCATCAAGCATCCCGATCCGGCCGCCTACGAAGGCTGGCTCATGTATCACTCCGTCGGCCTGTTTCCCGGTCAGCAGGCCGCAGTGGAGGCGGCGCTAAGCAGCTTCGCCGCCAGTTGGTACGCGCCCAGCCAGCGGCGCTGGGAGGAGGGGCTGGCCGCTCGCCAGCGCGTGCTGGCACAGTGGGGCAGGCTGATCAACGCCGCACCCGAGCACGTGTTCGCTGCCGAAAACGTCACCGAGGCGTTCGCCAGGTTCGTCACGTCTCTGGGGCGCCGGCTGTCGGGCCGCAAGGTACTGATCGCTGCCGACTGCTTTCCGAGCCTGCATTTCCTGCTGTCGCACCTGGCCGGGCGCATGGGTTTCACCTTGTACACCGTGCCGTTGGATGCCGAACAAGGCTGGGTCGAGGACGAGGCCTACCTCGACGCCTGGGACGATTCCGTGGCGCTGGCGGTGATTACCTGGGTGACCTCGACCGCGTCCAAGCGCGCCAACCTCGAACGACTGGTGGACCATGCGCGCCACCGCGGCAGCCTGGTCGCCGTGGACATCACCCAGGGCGTGGGCGTGCTGGAATTCGACGCGACGGCGTTGGGCGTGGACTTCGCCGCCGCCACCACGCTGAAGTGGTTGTGCGGCGCGCCGGGGGCCGGACTGGCCTACCTGAGCCCGGCGCTGCTCGACGGCGATATCAAACCGGACATCGTGGGCTGGTTCAGCCAGCCGGATCCGTTCAACTGGGACCTGTCGCAGTTTTCCCTCGCGCGCGAGGCACGGCGCTTCGATACCGGCACGCCGTCGCTGTTGCCCTTCGTTGCCTCCGAGCCCGGTCTCGATTGGCGCCTGTCCGGCGCCGCCGGAGGGTTGCGCGATCGTAACCTGCGCCTGTGCCGCGCGCTCATGACGGTGCTGGAGAACAAGGGTTTTCGCCTGTGCTCGCCGCGCGAGGACCATCGGCGCGGCGGCAGCGTGATGGCAGAGGTACCGGCGCATCTGGAACCCGGTCCGTTGCCGGCGCAGCTCGAAGACGCCGGCCTGTTTACCGATGTGCGCGGGCGGGTGATGCGCTTCTCGCCAGGCGTGCTGACCCACGACAGCGTGATCGACCGCCTGGAACACGCATTGCCGGGCTGATCGCCCGAGGCGGCGCGGATCGCTGTCACGCCGGGGTTGGGACATGCTCGGGATACAATCGCCTTTCCGACATCACTTCATCGAGAGGTATCTTGGCTCAAGACGAGGACAAGACGCCCCGGCCCCCGCGGCATTCCCGGCTCAAGCAGACGACGCTCATCGAGACCATCTACCAGGAGGTGCACGCACGCCTCCAGCGGGGCAAGGTCGGCCTGCACGACCGCCTGCTCGATTACGAGATCGCCGAAGAGTTCGACTGCACCCGAACCACGGTACGCCAGGCGCTGCTGCGGCTGGTCAACGAGGGCTTTCTGGTCGGCACGACACGCGGCTTCGTCATCCCCTCGATCACCGAGCAGGACATCCGCGAGATATTCGAAGTACGCCGCTTGTTGGAGCCACCCGCGGCCGCGAATGCGGCGGCTGTCCTGAGCAAGGCGCACGAGCAACGTCTCAAGGCCGCCTACCGCAGCGTGCAACAGGCCTTCAAGGCAAAGGACATCGAGCAGATGTTCGCCGCCAACGTGGCGTTTCGCGAGGCCTGGCTGGATGCGGTGACCAACACCCGCTTGCGCGGCGCCATCCTGCGATTCGTCGACCACGCCCAACTGATCCGGCTGGGCACGCTCAGCCATGTGGAAACGCAGAAGGTGGTCGCGGACGGCATCAAGGCGCTGCTGGCCGGCTTCATCGCCCGCGACCCGGAGCGGGTCAGGACCACCATGCTGGCGTTCATGCTGGAGGCCGAGGAAACCTACTTCGCCTGGCTCGATCGCGCATCGCCGCGGGCGCGCACCTAGGCCAGCCACAGGTCACGGGGGCCCCGCGAATGCGGGCTCCCATCCTGGATGTCCTTGTCGTTGATTGCTCCTCAAGAGTTGCCGGCCTCGGCTCAAGCGATTTCGGCTACCACCGCGCCAATTTTTCCAGGATCGAGGCGCGAATATTGTCGATGTGCTCGGCTGTCTGACGCGCAGCTTCCTCGCCGTCGCCCCGTTCGAGGGCGTCGATCATTGCCAGGTGTTCATGGCAGACCGGCCCGAGGCGCCTTTCCAATCGCTTGAGCGAGAACATGCGGGTCTTGCGCCGTACCTCCGCAATGATGCCGGCCAACATCTCGTTGTCGCAGTAGTTGCAGATGACGCCGTGCAGATCTGCGTCCAGCACCTGATGCTCGGGGTTTCCGGGCTCATTGCGCGCCAGCAACTCTTCCACGCGCTGGCGCAGCCGTTCGAGCTCGGGTCCAGGCACCTGCCCAGCCGCGCGGGCGGCCGCGTCAGGCTCGAGCAGGCGCCGTACATGCAACGCTTCGAGGATTTCCTGCACGGTTACCTGCCGCACGAACAACCGGCTGTTCGCGCCGCGCTCGAGCAGCCGTTCGCCTTCGAGCCGATGCAGGGCTTCGCGCAACGGCGTACGCGAGAAGCCGAGCTGGGCGGCGAGGGCGCGTTCCTGGATCGGGTCGCCGGGATGCAGTCCGCCTGACACCAGCAGATCGAGCACCGCGTCATAGGCCAGGTTTCCCAAGGCGCGCTCCTTGGGCAATTCGTCAGCCAGCGGCTCGGCGCCCAGGTCGGTCTCCACGGCGGGCGCTGAATAGGCAAAGGCGGTCTTTTTCATCATGACGCGAAGTATGGCACGGGGTTTGCTTGAATGCCACTGGTATACCAATGGCATTCTAAGGGAATGCCGGTTCAGACAATACGCGATTTTCATGCCGAGCTCATCTGCCATCCCCCGTCTTTCCCAGCGCCTCTCCATGGCGCGTCCGTCCGCCACCGGCGCCATGTCCGAGGCCGCCAGGCGGCTTGCCGCTGCGGGCAAGCCGGTGATCAGCCTGTCCGAGGGCGAGTTGGATTTCGACACGCCGGCCCATATCCAGCTTGCCGCCATCCAGGCGATGACCGGGGGGGAAACGCGGTACACGAGCGTGGCCGGCACGCCCCAACTTAAAGCCGCGATTGCACGAAAACTGGCCCGCGACAATGGTTTGCACTACGACGATGCAGAAATCATCGCTGGCACCGGTGCCAAGCAGATGCTGTTCAACGGCCTGCTTGCAACCGTCGACGCCGGCGACGAAGTCATCGTCACGGCGCCTTACTGGGTGTCGTACAGCGATATGGTGCATATCGCGGGCGGCACACCGGTGCAGGTCACGGCGACACCCGCCGACGATTTCAAGCTCACGCCCACCGCGCTGCGCACGGCACTGACGCCTCGCACGCGCTGGCTCATGCTGAACTCGCCGTGCAACCCGTCGGGCGCGCTCTATTCGGCGGACGAACTGCGTGCGCTGGCCGACGAACTGCGTGCTTACCCTGATGTGCTGGTCCTGTCGGACGAGATCTATGAAGAGATCGCGTTCGAGGGCGCGTTCGTGTCGTTCGCGCAAGCGGAACCGGATATGCGCGACCGCACGCTGACCGTCAACGGCGTATCCAAGGCCTACGCGATGACGGGCTGGCGCCTGGGATACGCGGCCGGGCCCGCCTGGCTGGTGAAGGCCATGGCGCTGTTGCAGTCGCAAAGCACCAGCAACCCCAGCGCGATCAGCCAGGCGGGCGCAGCGGCTGCCCTCGACGGTCCGCAGGACTTCCTCGATGGCTGGCGCGCCCGGCTGCGCGCACGCCGCGATCTGGCGCTGTCTGTCCTGGCCGGCGCGGCACCGGTTCTGACCATGCGTCGCCCGGCCGCCGCCTTCTATCTCTATGCGGACTGCAGCGCAGCTATCGGCATGCGTACACCGGACGGGACGCGCATCGAAACCGATATCGACTTCGCGATGTACCTGCTTCACGCCGCGAACGTGGCGGTGGTGCCCGGTTCGGCTTTCGGGCTGGCGCCCTATGTGCGCCTGGCCTATGCCCTGGCCGATGATCGCCTGCGCACCGCTTGCGAGCGCATCGTCATGGCCTGCGCCGCATTGGAGCGCGCGTGATGGCCATCGCACGACCGGACGCCGGGCTGCTCGCGCTGACCGACTGGCGTATCGAGCCTGTCGGCGATCGCTGCCTTCAGATCCGCCTGGGCGATCAGGTCAGCGTATCGGTCAGCCAGACCGTGCATGCCGTGACCGAGTGGCTGCTGCGGCAGCGCTGGGATGGCGTGCGCGATGTGGTGCCGGCGTTCACCACGGTGGCTGTGCATTTCCGTCCCGAGAGGTTTGCGCGCGACAAGGGCCCGGCCTTCGCGCAGCTTTCCGCGCGGATCCGGGACGTGCTGGTCGAAGGCGTGCCCGCCGTGGTCCACGCGGGGTGCGAAGTGGAGGTGCCCGCCTGTTACGGCGGCGAGTACGGTCCCGACCTCGAAGAGGTGGCGCGCGCCTGCGACATCGATACGGCCGAAGTGATCCGTCTGCATTGCGCCACGCCGCTGGTGCTCTACACCTTCTTCTTCTCGCCGGGCAATCCGTTTGCCGGGCCGCTGCACCCGCGTCTGAACGTACCGCGCCGGGCCACGCCGCGAACGCTGGTGCCGGCGGGCTCGGTGGCCATTGCCAATGGCATCTCGTCGATCTATCAGAACGCATCGCCCGGTGGCTGGAACGTGATCGCCCGCACGCCCTGGAACCTGTTTCACGTCGATCGCAACCCGCCGACGCGCCTGCAGCTTGGCGACCGGCTGCGTTTCGTGCCGATTTCTCCGGCCGAATTCGACGCCATGCTGGAGTCGCGGCCATGAACCTCATGCGTGTGGATCGGCCCGGCATCCTTTCCGTGCTGCAGGACGGCGGCCGCTACGGCTACCAGCGGTTTGGCGTGCCGGTCAACGGCGCGATGGACGAGTGGTCGTGCCGCCTGGCCAACGTGCTGGTGGGCAACGCCGCCGACAGCGCCGCGCTCGAGATCACGCTCAATGGGCCGACGGTGCGTTTTGCGCACGACACGCTGATTGCCGTGACAGGCGCCGACATCGCGGTGACGGCGGCTGGCGTGCCGCTGCCCACGCATTGCGCGGTGATGGTGCGCCACGACGTGCCGATCGCGTTTGGCCACTGCCGCCGCGGCGCCAGGGCCTATCTGGCGGTGCGCGGCGGATTCGCACCCGACGCGGTGCTGGGCAGCCGCAGTACGAACCTGCGTGCCGCATTTGGTGGTGTCGAAGGCCGCGCGCTGCGCGCCGGGGACCGTGTCGCCGTGGCGTCCCCGTACCGCGAGATGTTGCCGCTGGCGCGGATGATGGTGCAAAGCGTCATGGCATCCGTGGCGGCGGCAAGGCCCGCCGGCGCCAATGGCCCGGAGACGGGCAATGCCATTCGCTTCCTGCCCGGCCCCCAATGGGAACGTTTCGAGCCGACGGCGCGCAAGGCCTTCGAGACGGAGACGTTCACTGTGTCGAGCCAGTCGGACCGCATGGGCTATCGCCTCGAAGGCCCCGCGTTGGCGTTGTCGTCCCCGCTGGAAATGGTGTCGGAGGCCGTCAGCTTCGGCACGGTACAGGTACCGCCCGGCGGCGCGCCCATCGTGCTGATGGCCGACCGGCAGAGCGTGGGCGGTTATCCGAAGATCGCCTATGTCATCAGCGCCGACCTGCCGTCGCTGGCCCAGGCCATGCCGGGCACTGCACTGAGATTCCAGGCCGTGACGGCCGAAACCGCGCAACGCGAACTGCTGGCGATGGAAGACCGCCTGGACACCATTGCCGCCGAAGCAGCGCGGCTGCTCGGCCTTCCGCCCCAATAACACCGTGAAACACGAGGAAATTTCGATGCCAACTCTCGATATCAACTGCGACATGGGCGAAAGCTTCGGCGCCTGGCGCATGGGTGACGACGCAGCGATCCTGCGCCACGTCACGTCCGCGAATATTGCATGCGGCTTCCACGCCGGGGACCCCGACGTGATGCTGGCCACGGTGCGCGCGGCCGCCAACGCCGGCGTAGCCGTCGGCGCCCATCCCGGCCTGCCCGACCTGCAGGGGTTTGGCCGCCGCGCCATGGCAATGACGGCCGCGGAGGTCTACGCGCTCACCGTGTACCAGGTTGGCGCCATGCTTGGCGTGACGCGTGCGGTCGGCGTGCCGCTTCATCACGTCAAGACGCACGGCGCGCTCTACAACATGACCGCGCGCGACGCGGTGCTTGCCACTGCCGTGGCCGACGCCGTGCGCGCGGTGGCGCCCGATGTGCTCATCTACGTCGCCAACGCCAACATGGCGGCCGCGGCCCATGCCGCCGGACTGCGCGTCGCCAACGAGGTGTATGCCGACCGCTCGTATCAGGACGACGCCACGCTCACGCCGCGCTCGATGCCGCACGCCATGATCGAAGACGTGGAGGCGTCGATCGCGCAGGTGCGTCGCATGGTGCTCGACGGCAGCGTGCAGGCGCTGTCGGGCAGGTCGGTGCCGATCGTGGCCGACACGCTATGCATCCACGGCGACCAGCCCGGCGCCGTCCTGTTCGCCGAACGCATCCGCAATGCCCTGTCCGCAGACGGCGTTGCCGTCCAACCGCTCTGACTCCCGTCCCTTGTTCTCCTCGATAACCAGGTAAATCCATGCCCATCAAGCTGCCCCTGCCCACCGCCCGCCTGCTCAAGATCGCGGCGTGCTCGCTTGCCCTGACTGTCGGTGTCGCCGCCGGCGCCCACGCACAGACCCGTGGCGGCACGCTGCGTACCATCGCCCAGCCCGAGCCGCCCACGCTGATGCTGGGTCTGAACCAGCAGACGCCGACACAATACGTGGCCGGCAAGATCTATGAGAGCCTGCTGACCTGGTCGCCCGACATGAAGCCCCAGCCGAGCCTGGCCAGGTCGTGGACGATCTCGCCTGACGGCAAGGTCTACACGTTCGAGTTGCAGCCAAACGTTAAATGGCATGACGGCAAGCCGTTTTCGTCCGACGACGTGGTGTTCTCGATCGACAAGTTCCTGCGTACCGTGCATCCGCGTGCGCGCGTGGTCATCGACCAGTTCGTGCAGTCGGTCAAGGCGCAGGGGCCCAACAAGGTGGTCATCACGCTCAAGGAGCCGTTTGCCCCGTTCCTGAAGTCGTTCGTCAGCGACAACATGCCGATGGTGCCAAAGCATATCTATGACGGCACCGACTACGCGAAGAACCCCGCCAACCAGACCCCGGTCGGCACCGGACCCTTCATGTTCAAGGAGTGGAAGAAGGGTGCCTATATCGTGCTCACCCGGAACCCGAACTACTGGCAGAAGGGCAAGCCCTACCTGGACGAGATCGTCTTCAACGTGATTCCGGACGCCGCGTCGCGTGCCGTGGCGTTCGAGCGCGGCGACGTGCAGGTGGTCAGCGCCGGCGACGTCGACAACGTGGAGATCAAGCGCCTGCGCGCGCTGCCCAACGTCGAGTACACGACCAAGGGCTGGGAGATGTTCTCCAAGCTGGCCTATATCCAGATGAACCAGCGCAGGGCACCGTTCAACAACGTGAAGGTGCGCCAGGCCATCATGGAGGCCATCAACCGCAAGTTCGTGGTGAACAACATCTTCTTCGGGCTGGGCAAGGTCGCCACCGGGCCGATTTCGTCGACCACTCCGTTCTATGACGGCAACGTGCCGGCCTATGGCTACGACATCAAGAAGGCCCGCGCGCTGATCAAGGATTCGGGCGTGGATCCGTCGGCGACCACCATCCGCATCCTGTCCTACCCGTACGGCGCCACCTGGGACCGCCTTGGCGAGTACACGCGCCAGTGCCTGGAGCAGCTCGGCTTCAAGGTGGAGATCGAGTCCGCCGATGCGGGCACCTGGGCCAAGCGCGTCTCGGACTTCGACTTCGACCTGACCTTCAGTTTCACGTCGCAGTACGGCGACCCCGCGCTGGGTGTCTCGCGGCTCTACCTGGCACGCAACCAGGTGAAGGGTTCGGCGTTCGTGAACAACCAGGGCTATGTGAATCCGGGTGTGGACGCGCTGTGGGACAAGGCCGCGGCCGCGACGTCCGACGCCGAGCGCCAGCAACTCTATTCGAACATCCAGAAGACGCTGGTCCAGGAAGTGGCCAACGGCTACCTGTTCGAGATGGAGCTGCCGACGCTCTATAGCGGCAAGGTGCACAACCTGGTGCAGACGGCCATCGGTCTGAACGACACGTTCGCCGACGTCTACATCAGCAAGTAATCCTGCTGCGGGCCGAAGCGCCGCGCGTGGCGGCGCTTCGGAAATTCCGGTCTCAAGAAGGATCCGATCACGTGGAAAAGGCACTCTCCATCCTGATCGCCAGGCTAGGCAAGGCGTTGTTCGTCGTGCTTGGCGTGGTCATCATCAATTTCATGCTCGTGCGCATGGCACCCGGCGATCCCGCCACGGTGCTGGCCGGCGAATCGGGATCGTCCGATCCGGCCTACGTCGAAGAACTGCGCAAGGAGTTCGGCCTCGACCAGCCGCTGCCGGTGCAGCTTGGCCGCTATCTCTGGGGCGTGGCGCATCTCGATCTCGGGTACTCGTATCGGGAACGCCTGCCGGTGCTCGACCTGATCCTCGACCGGTTGCCGGCCACGCTGCTGCTGATGTCGTGTGCCTTCGTGTTTGCGCTGGTATTCGGCGTGCTGTTCGGCGTGATCGCGTCGCGTGCCCGCTATGCCGGCCGGCGCACCTGGCTCGACAGCGTGCTGATGACCGGATCGCTCCTGATCTATGCAACGCCGCAGTTCTGGCTGGCGTTGCTGGCCATCCTGTTCTTCTCGCTGCATCTGGGCTGGCTGCCGCCCTACGGCATGGAACAGGTGGGCGGCAATCTGTCGGGTTGGGTGCGGGTTGGCGACATTGCCCACCATCTGGTGCTGCCCACCGTGTCGCTCGGCTGCTTCTTCATGGCCGTCTACGCCAGGCTCACGCGCGCATCGATGCTCGAGGTGCTGGGCATGGATTTCATCAAGACCGCGCGCGCCAAGGGTGTACCGCTTGGCGAGACCATCCGCCGCCACGCATTGCGCAATGCATTGCTGCCGGTGGTGACGTTCGCCGGCATCCAGCTCGGCCAGATGGCTGGCGGCGCCGTGTTGACGGAAACCGTCTTCGGCTGGCCCGGCATCGGCCGTCTGATGTTCGACGCCCTGATGCAGCGCGACTACCAGTTGCTGCTCGGTGTGTTCCTGGTCACATCGACGATGGTGGTGGTATTCAATCTGCTGACCGATCTGGTGTACCGCCTGATCGACCCGCGCATCGGCCGGGCCTGAGGAGCTGCGAGATGTCCTTCCTGAAACGCTTCGGCGCCAACCGTGGCGCCGCCGTGGGCCTGCTGCTGCTGCTGGTAGTGATCCTGACGGCGGCACTGGCTTCCACGTTCTATGAAGATCCGCCCTGGATGATGGTGGCGGAACCGCTACTGGCGCCGTTCCATGACAGCGCTTATCCGCTGGGCACCGATATGCTCGGGCGGGATATTGCCGCCGGCATCGCCCATGGCGCGCGCGTCTCGCTGATGATAGGCGTGATCTCGACGCTGGTGGCCGTGCTGATCGGCATCGTGGTCGGCGCGCTGGCCGGCTACTACGGTGGCCGCATCGACGACGCGCTGATGCGCGGCACCGAGTTCTTCCAGACCATTCCGCAGCTTGCGATGGCGCTGGTCCTGGTGGCCATCTTCAAGCCGTCGCTGTATTCGATCGTTGGAGCCATCGCGATCGTGTCGTGGCCCCCGGTGGCGCGGCTGGTCCGCTCCGAGTTCATGACGCTGAAGGAGCGCGAGTTCGTGCAGGCGGCCGTGGTGATCGGACAGTCGCCGGCGCGCATCATCTTCACGCAGATTCTGCCCAACGCGGCGTCGCCGGTGATCGTCACGGCCTCGCTGATGACCGCGACCGCCATCCTGACGGAGTCGGCCCTGTCGTTCCTGGGCCTGGGCGACCGCAACCTGATGAGCTGGGGCTTCATGATCGGCGCGGCGCGCACGATGCTGCGCGAGGCGCCGTGGATGAGCCTGTGGCCGGGCGTGGCCATCATGCTGACGGTGCTTGCCATCAACCTGATTGGCGAGGGGCTCAACGACGCCCTGAACCCGCAACTGCGCAAACGAGGGAGCTGACCGATGAGGGAATCCCGCAACCAGGCGCCAGTTGCGCCGCTGCTGTCGATCCGAAACCTGAGTATCGCCCTGCCGAAGGGCGGGGACCGGCCCCATGCCGTGCGCGACATCGACTTCGATATCGGTGCCGGCGAACTGGTGTGCGTCGTGGGCGAGTCGGGCTCGGGCAAGTCGATGAGCGCGAACGCCATCATGGGCCTGCTGCCAACCTACCTGAAGCCGGAATCGGGCCAGATCCTGTTCCAGAGCCGCGACCTCCTGACGCTGGACGAAGCCACGTTGCGCGGCATGCGCGGCAAGGACATGGCGATGATCTTCCAGGAGCCGTTATCGGCTCTCAATCCGCTGCATCGCGTTGGCGACCAGGTTGCCGAAGTGATGCGCGTACATGGCGCGCTCGAACCGGAGTCGCGCCGCGTGCGGGTGCTGGAACTGCTGGCGTTCGTCGGGTTGCCCGATCCGCCGTCGCTCTACCACGCCTATCCGTTTGCGCTGTCCGGCGGCCAGCGCCAGCGCGTGATGATCGCCATGGCCCTGGCGCTGGAGCCGGCCCTCCTGATTGCCGACGAGCCCACCACGGCACTGGACGTGACCACGCAGGCGCAGATCCTGGCGCTGATTGCCCGCATCCAGAAGGAGAAGGGCATGGGGGTGATGTTCGTCACGCATGATTTTGGCGTGGTGGCCGAGATCGCCGACCGCGTGATCGTGATGGAGAAGGGCTGCATCGTCGAGCAGGGTCCGGCCGAGGCGGTGCTCAATCGCCCCGCACATCCCTATACGCGCCGCCTGATCGGCAGCGTGCCGTCCCATCGGGCGCGCGCCGGCGTATCCGCCGCTGCGCCCGGGGGCTACCCGGTGCTGCGCGTCGAAGGGTTGCGCAAGACGTATACGACGCCGGGCGGCCTGTTCCAGCGCAAGCGTGTGGTGGAGGCCGTCAAGGGCGTGAGTTTCGAGATACGGGCCGGCGAAACGCTGGGCATCGTCGGCGAGTCGGGTTCCGGCAAGTCGACGATCGGCAAGTGCCTGCTGAAGCTGACCGGCAACGATGGCGGCGTGATGTCATTCGAAGGGCGGGACATCGCACCGATCAGCGAGCGGGCCTTCCGCCCGCTGCGCCGGCATATCCAGATGATCTTTCAGGACCCCTTCGCATCGCTCAATCCACGCCATACGGTGGGCCGGATTCTTTGCGACGGCCCGATGGCGAACGGCGTGCCCCGGGCACAGGCCGAAGCGCGCGCACGGGAATTGCTGAAGCTCGTGGAACTCGAGGCCAGCGCATTCGACCGGTATCCCAGCCAGTTCTCGGGAGGGCAGCGCCAGCGGGTCGGCATCGCCCGCGCGCTGGCCATGGAGCCGCGTCTGATCGTGGCCGATGAATCGGTGTCGGCGCTCGACGTGTCGGTGCAGGCACAGGTGCTCAGGCTGCTGGCCGACGTGCAGAAGCGCCTTGGCATCGCGCTGATCTTCATCACGCATGACCTGCGCGTGGCCGCGCAGATCTGCGACAAGGTACTGGTCATGCACCGCGGCAGCGTGCTGGAGCAGGGCAGTCCCGCCGAGATATTCGAAGCACCGCGCGATGCCTATACGCGCCGCCTGATCGACTCCATGCCCGGCAAGGCGTGGGATCCGCAGGCCGCGCAGTTGTCCGGCGTGCCCGCAGCCGAAGTCGTGGAGGCCCCGTGAACCCGGCGATCGAACCCGACCACGCGCTGGCGGCTTCGCTGTTCGCGCAACTGGCGGCACAGAGCCACGACGGCGTAGGCATCACGCGCGACAGCTACGGCGACGGCGAGAGCGCGGCGCATGCACTGGCCGCCGCGACGGCCGAGCGGTGCGGACTGGAAGTCCGCCGCGACGCGGCCAGCAATCTGTATCTGACCCTGCCGGGCCGCGACCGTGGTGCGCCGGTCGTGATGACGGGGTCGCACCTTGACTCCGTGCCGCGCGGCGGCAACTTCGACGGCGCCGCTGGCGTGGTGGCCGGCCTGGCCATCCTGGCAGGATGGCGCCGCGCGGGCATCGTGCCGGAACGCGACATGACCGTCATGGCCATTCGCGCGGAGGAGAGTGCCTGGTTTCCCCTGTCCTATGCGGGCAGCAAGGCCGCATTCGGACTGCTCGACGCGCCGGCACTGGCGCTGCGCCGTGCCGACACGGGCCGCACGCTGGCCGATCACATGCGTGCAGCCGGGGGCGACCCCGGCGCCGTGGCCGCTGGAGTTCCCGCGCTGAAGGCCGCCGATATCGACTGCTTTGTGGAACTCCACATCGAGCAGGGCCCGGTGCTCGATGAAGCGGGCGACGTACTCGGCGTGGTGACCGGCATCTGTGGCAGCCAACGCTACCGGCACGCCGCAATCCGCGGCCAGTACGCGCATTCCGGTGCCACGCCGCGCAGCCACCGGCGCGATGCCGTGGTGGCGGCAGCGGCGCTGGTCACGGCATTGCAGCGCGCGTGGGTATCGCTGGAGGCCGCCGGCCACGAGCTGACCGTGACGGTCGGGCAATGCACGACCGAGGCGGCGCAGGCCAATTTCAGCAAGGTGTCCGGACGTGTCGACTTCAGCATCGACATGCGTTCGCGCAGCCGCGCCACGCTCGCAGCGATGGACGCGGCCGTCCAGTCCATACGGGCCGACATCATGCAGGCCTGCCGGGTCGAGATCGACCTTGGCCCGCTCACGGCGAGCGCGGCGGGGGTCATGGACCCGGCATTGCAGGGCATGCTGACGGCCGCCGCCGCCGAGGCTGGCGTGGCGGCGCGGCCCATGCCCAGTGGTGCCGGCCACGATGCGGCGCTGTTCGCCGCCCAGGGGGTGCCCGCCGCAATGCTGTTCGTGCGCAACGCGCACGGCAGCCATAACCCGGACGAGTCGATGCGGCTCGACGATCTTGCGCTGGCGACGCGCGTACTGGCCGGCGTGCTCGGCGCGCGAGCCGGTGTTTTCCATTCCACTGCGATATTGAATTCATGCCAGTCTGTCTGATTACCCAGCCGATTCATCCTGTCGGCGCCGAACGCATGCGCGCCGCCGGTATCGAGGTGCGCCACAGCACCGCCACCGACGAAGCCGGGCGCATTGCCGAAATCCACGACGTCGACGCGGCGATCGTCCGCGAGGGGCTGTCGGCCGCCGCCATCGACGCCGCGCCGCGCCTGGCTGTCATCAGCAACCACGGTACGGGCACCGACAAGATCGCGGTGGCGCATGCCCACGCCTGCGGCATCCCGGTGGTGTCGACGCCTGGCGCCAACGTCCGCGCGGTAGCCGAACACGCGATGATGCTGATGCTGGCCGTGGCACGTGGCGCGGTACTGGCCGATGCGGCGACGCGCCGGTCGGACTGGCAGCACCGCTATACCGTGCCGATGCTTTCGCTGTCCGGCAAGACGCTGGGCATCGTCGGCTTTGGCCGCACGGGCCAGATCGTCGCGCAGATGGCGCGAGCCGGCTTCGGCATGCACGTGGTGGTGTGGTCGCCACGCGTCGACGAGGCCGAGGTGGCGGCGCAGGGCGTCCAGCGCGTCGAGACCCTGCATGCGCTGCTCGAGGTCTCGGACGTCGTGTCGCTGCACCGGCCGCTGCGGCCCGATACGCGCCACACCATCGATGCCGCCGCGCTGGCGGCGATGAAGCCCGGCGCGATCCTGCTCAATACTTCGCGTGGCGGCCTGATCGACGAACCGGCGCTGGTCGACGCCCTGCGCGCCGGCAGGCTTTTCGGCGCGGGGCTCGATGTCTTCGCGCGCGAGCCGTTGCCGGTGGCGTCGCCGCTGGCGGCATTGCCCAATGTCGTGCTGAGCCCGCATCAGGCGGGCTCGACGCAGGAGGCCCTGGCCGACACGGCCAGCCAGTGTGCCGCGCAGGTCATCGACGCGCTTGCCGGCCGGCAGCCCGAAAACATGCTCGATCCGTCGGTCTGGCCGCGCCGCCGGCACGGCACGGTGGCCCGCGCGATGGCGGTGCAGGCATGAGCGCCCCCGTCTGGAAGGTCACCGAAGGCCATCTGCCGCTGGTCATCTCGATTCCTCACGGCGGCGAACTGCTGCCCGACTGGCTCGTGCCGCGGCTGACGCCGGCGGCCCGCGAGCGCGCCGATACCGACTGGCATATGCGCCGGCTGTACGCCTTCGCGGCGGAGCAGGGCGCGTCGGTGGTCGAGGCCAGCTATTCGCGCTATGTCATCGATGTGAACCGGCCCGGCGATGGCAGCAGCCTCTATCCCGGGCAGGCCACGACCACGCTTTGCCCGGTGGAGACGTTCCGCGGCGAGCCGCTGTACCTCCAGGGCGATGGTCCGTCGGCCGGGGAGATCGACGTGCGCAAGCGCGAATACTGGCAGCCTTACCATGATGCGCTCGCGGCCGAGATCACCCGGCTGCGCGGGCGGCACGCCAATGTGCTGGTCTGGGAGGCGCATTCGATTGCCGGCGTGCTGCCGCGGCTGTTCGATGGCAAGCTGCCCGAGCTGAACATCGGCACCCACGGCGGTGCCAGTTGCGCGCCGGCGATGCGGGACGCCGTGATCGCGGCGGCGGCTGGCAGCCCGTTCACGTGGGTGGCGGACGGCCGGTTCAAGGGGGGGCATATCACGCGCCACTACGGCCAGCCCGCTCGGGGCGTGCATACCATCCAGCTTGAAATGGTGCAGGCCGTCTACATGGATGAGCAGGCGCCATTCCCGTACCTGCCGGACGCGGCGGAGCGCGTGCAACCCGTGTTGCGGGACATGCTGGACGGAGCATTGGCCGCCATGGCCGCCCTGTAGCGGCGGATTGGCCGTGGCGTGGATCTTGCGTCTGGCAGATGGTTCCGAGCCGTATGCTTGCTTTCACGTTCGCCCGCATGCCTTCTTCCACGCCGCCGAGCAGGCAACCTGTCACGCCGTTGAACCTGCGCCAGATCGAAGTGTTCCACGCCATCATGGTGGCCGGCTCGCTCAGCGAGGCTGGCCGCATGCTGTGCGTGTCGCAGCCGGCCATCAGCCGGGTGCTGGCCACCATAGAAGCGCGCATGCGCTTCGCATTGTTCGATCGCGAGCGCGGCCGCCTGCACCCCACGCCCGAGGCGCACCGGCTGTTTGCCGAGGTGCGTCCGATCCTCGATGGCGTGAGCCGCTTCAACGCCGTGGCGGCCAGCCTCGCCGAGCATGGCGACGGCAGGCTGTCGATCGTGTCGAGCCCCAGCTATAGCGAATGGCTGATGCCGCGCGCCATTCAGCGGTTCCGGCATCGGCATCCCTCGGTGCGCGTGCACTACCGGCCGTTGCCGTTCGACGCGCTGCTCCCGTTTGTGGCGCAAGGGCATGCCGATCTCTGCATTGCATCGATGGCGCCACCCGAAGGCTCGGCGCTGCGCGCGCGCGAGATCGGCGAAGGCAACATCATGTGCGCGCTGCCGCGCGGACATGCGCTGGCCGATCGCGGCGAGTTGACGGTTGACGATCTCCGCGGCTTCACCTTCATCGGCTATGGCGGCGATACACCGTTTGGCAGGCTGTCCGCGCGGTTCCTGACATCGGAGCGCGGCACGCTGGCACCCGATATCGAAATCCGCTCGACACCCGAAGCCATGGCGCTGGTGCGCGAAGGTGTCGGCGTGGCCCTGATGGAGTCGTTCGGGTACACCCCCGACGGCGCCGGCGACATCGTGCTCAAACCGATTCGTCCCGCGCTGGCCCACAAGATCTACCTGATCCATGCGCGGCGGCAAGCCATGTCGACGCTTGCCAGGGGCTTTGTCGCCACGCTGACCCATCTTCTGCAACGGCAGCCGGCTTGAGTGTGGCGGCATGGCGACGCGCGGCGCCGGGCACGGCATCAATCTTTGTCTGGCAACCATAACGCGAGGTTATGGCCGCGCGCCGCCGGGACGCCCGACGCGCGGCACTTTGCCTTGCCAATCAAGGGCATGGCGTGCCGAAGGCGCGCCGGCGCGGGGCGGCGCGGCGCGCGGGCAGCGCGCTTCCGGCATGGCCGCGGTCTTCCTACACTGACGCTGTCTTCAACGCCCGATGCCCCAGGCACCTCCGATTCATGACCAGACTCATCACCGTAGCGGCTGCCCAACTCGGCCCGATCCAGAAACATGAAGGCCGCGATGTCGCGGTTGACCGCATGGTGCGGCTGCTCGAGCGCGCGCACCGGCGTGGGGCGCAGGTGGTCGTGTTTCCCGAACTGGCTCTGACCACGTTCTTTCCGCGCTGGTATCACGAGGATCTGGACGAGGCCGATGGCTGGTACGAGACCGAACTGCCGTCGGCGGCCACGCAGCCATTGTTCGACGCGATCCGGCGCTACGGGCTGACCGTCTACCTGGGATACGCCGAAATCGCGTTCGAGCCCGACGCGACCGGCGTGGTGCGCAAGCGCCGGTTCAATACGTCGGTCGTGATCGCGCCTTCCGGCGAAATCGTGCTCAAGTACCGCAAGGTCCATCTGCCGGGTCATGCCGAGTACGCGGCGCACCGCAAGGTGCAACACCTGGAAAAGCGCTACTTCGAGATCGGCAACCTTGGGTTTCCGGTCAAGCGTGCGCCGATCGGCGACGTCGACGTGAACATGGGCATGATGATCTGCAACGACCGCCGCTGGCCGGAATCCTGGCGGGTGCTGGGCCTGCAGCAGGTGGAACTGGTCATGCTGGGCTATAACACGCCCAGCATGAACCAGGAGAATCGCGGCTTCGAGGCGCACCATCTGCGGGTGTTCCATTCGCAACTCTCGATCCAGGCTGGCTGCTACCAGAATGCAACGTTCGCGGTGGCCGTGGCCAAGGCCGGCGCCGAGGACGGTCACGAGATGTTCGGCCACTCGATCATCGTCAATCCGCAGGGCGAGATCATGGCGCAGGCCACCACGTGGGACGACGAACTGATCGTGGCCGACTGCAACCTCGGCCTCTGCGAACTGGGCCGCTCCACGGTCTTCAATTTCGGCCTGCACCGCCGCGTGGAAGCCTATGGCCGCATCACGGCGCAGACCGGCAGCGAGACGCCGCCGGCCTGGACGCCGGCGTCGGTCTGAAGGAGCGGCCCATGCAAACGGTCGTCACCCAGGCCAGGCCGGCGCTGCCGGCGTCGATTCGCCACGAGATGCTTGGCGAAATGCGCCTGCCCGTCTTTGCCGACGTGGAACGCGCGGCGCGCGCGCTCGCGCCGCATATCGTCCGGACACCGCTGCTGCGCAACGCCACGCTCGATGCGCTCGCCGGCGCGCCGGTCTGGATCAAGCCCGAGTGCCTGCAGGTGACGGGCTCGTTCAAGGCGCGCGGCGCGCTCAATGCGCTGCTGGCGATGGATCAGGCCACGCGGGCGCGCGGCGTCATTGCCTATTCGACCGGCAATCACGGCCAGGCCATCGCCTGGGGCGCGAAACGGCTCGGCGTGGCCGCCACGATCGTGATGCCCGCCGATGCGCCGCGCAACAAGGTCGAACGCGCGCTGGCGCAGGGCGCGCGCGTCGTGCACTACGACCGGCGCCGCGAAAGCCGCGAGACGATCGGCATGCGGCTGCTGGACGAAACGGGCGGTACGCTCGTACCGCCTGGCGATCATCCCGATGTGCTGGCGGCGCAGGGCACGCTTGCGCTGGAGGCGCTGCAGGACCTGCCGCGCGCCGCGCGGGAAAACCTCGGCACGTTCGCCGCGCCGTGTGGCGGCGGCGGCATGCTCGCCGGCTGCGGTCTGGCAATCGAAGCGATGAGTCCGGGCACAAGGCTCGTGGCGGCCGAACCCGCCGCATTCGACGATACCGTGCGTTCGCTGCGAAGCGGCCGGCGCGAGATCAATGCGGCGGGCGCGACGTCGTTGTGCGACGCCCTGCAGGCCGTCACGCCCGCGGAGCTGCCCTTTGCGATCAATGGCCGCTATCTCGACGCGGCGGTGGCGGTCAGCGATGACGAAGTGATTGCCGCGATCCGCTTCGCGCTGGAAGAGTTGCGGTTGCTGGTGGAGCCTGGCGGCGCCGTCGCGCTGGCGGCACTGCTGGCGGGCCGGATCGAGCTGGCCGGCCGCGATGCCGTGCTCGTGCTGTCGGGCGGCAACATCGACCTGCCGCTGCTGCAAACGATGCTGCAGCCCACTGCGGCCGCCCCGCACGGGACTTGAGACGACCGTGTCCATGCCGGCGCGCATCCCGTTGCGCCGGATTACCGCCACCCCCGCCGATTCAGGAATCCTTTCGCCATGTCTCTCAAGTTCACCCCGTTGCGCGCGATCGCGCGCATGGCATTCGCGGCTGCGTCCCTGCTGCTTTCCGCCCAGGCCTTTGCGGCATATCTCGACCGGCCCATCACGCTGATCGTGCCGTTCAATGCCGGCACCACGCCCGATATCGTGTCGCGCCTGCTGGCCGATGCGGTGGGCCGCGACATCGGGCAGCAGATCGTCGTCATGAACCGCGTGGGCGCGTCCGGCATCATCGGCACGCAGGCGATCATCAACGCACCGGCCGATGGCTACACGATCGGGTTCGCCAACGTGGCCACGCTGGCGATCAACCAGTCGCTCTACAGGAAGCTGCCGTACGACGCCGACAAGCAGCTGGCGCCGGTGGCACTGACCGGCTTCGTGCAGAACGTACTGGCCGTGCGCAAGGACCTTGGCGTCAGGAGCGTGGCCGAACTGGTGGCCAAGGCCAAGGGCGCGCCCGGCAAGCTGGCCGTGGCCTCGGGTGGAAACGGCACCACGGGACACCTGAGCGCCGAAATGTTCAAGTCGATGGCCGGTGTCTCGATTACGCACGTTCCGTACAAGGGTGGCCCGGAGGCCGATCTGGCCGTGCTGCGCGGCGAAGTCGACCTGGTGTTCGAGAACATCACGTCGATCTCCCCGTACCTCAAGAACGGCAGCGTCGTGCCGCTGGCCGTGACGGGCAGGCAGCGCGACAGCCGTCTGCCGCAACTGCCGACGATGGCCGAAAGCGGGCTCAAGGACTATCAGGCTGTGGCATGGACCGGCTACGTGGCGCCGGCGGCCGTCGATCCACAGATCCTGGACCTGCTGAACCGCGCGTTCAACAAGGCCGCCAGCGCCGATGCCATCAAGGCGCGCCTGGCGGACATGGCCTACGAGGTCACGACCGGGCCGCGCAATGCGCTGTTCGACCTGGCCCGCAAGGAACGTCCGGTCTGGGCAGGGGTGATCCGCGCCTCGGGCGCGACGCTGGATTGACGTTCATGGCCGATTTCGACGTAGTGCTGCGCGGCGGGACGGTGATCGACGGCACGGGGGCGCCACGCTTTGATGCCGACGTGGCTGTCGACGGCAGGCGGATCGCGGCGATCGGCGACTTGTCCGGGGCGCGCGGGCGACGCGAGTTCGACGTGCGGGGCCGCATCGTGGCGCCTGGCTTCATTGATGCGCATACCCACGACGACCGATACCTGATGCAGAACCCGCTGATGCCCGCCAAGCTGAGCCAGGGGGTAACGACGGTTGTCACCGGCAATTGCGGCATCAGCCTGGCACCGTGGCGCGCGGCGCCGGGGCAGGCCGTGCCGCCGCCGCTGGACCTGCTCGGCGACGATCCTTCGGCTTTTCGCTATGCCGTGTTCGGCGACTACCTCGATGCGCTGGCGCGCGCGGCGCCCGCCGTCAATGCGGCCTGCCTGGTGGGCCATACCACCCTGCGGGTGGCGGTGATGGACCGGCTGGACCGTGCCGCGAGCGGCACGGAGATTGCGGCCATGCGGGGCCTGCTGCGCGATGCAATGGCCAGCGGTGCCTGCGGGATGTCGACCGGCGCCGCGTATCCCGCGGCCATGTCGGCCCCGACCGGGGAAATGGCGCAGGTCGCCGTAGCGCTACAAGGTTTTGGCGGCGTGCATGCCAGCCACATCCGGGATGAGGGCGACGGCGTATGCGAGGCCATCGACGAAGCCGTGGCCATCGGCGCGGCCGGGGATGCCGGCACCGTGGTGTCGCATCACAAGCTGATCGGCCCGAGGAATCATGGGCGTTCCGTGGAAACGCTCGGCCATCTTGCACAGGCGATGCGCCACCGCTGCGTGGGCCTGGACTGCTATCCGTACCAGGCCGGTTCGACGATCCTGCGCAAGGACCGTCTGGCGGTGTCGAGCCGCGTCATCGTGACCCGGTCGCAGCCGCATCCGGAATACGCGGGGCAGGACCTCGACGTGATCGCGGCCCGGATGGGGGTGTCACCGGAAGCGGCCGTCGACGCATTGCAGCCCGCGGGCGCCATCTACTTCCTGATGGATGAGGCCGATGTCCGCCGCATCCTGGCATTCCCGCAGACGATGATCGGCTCCGACGGATTGCCTCACGATCCCGTGCCGCATCCCCGCCTGTGGGGAACATTCCCGCGCGTGCTGGGCCACTACAGTCGCGATGTGGGGCTGTTTCCGCTGGAGACGGCGGTCCACAAGATGAGCGGCCTGACGGCGCGGCACTTCGGCCTGCGTGGCCGCGGCGTCCTGGCCGAGGGCAATTTCGCCGATATCACGGTCTTCGATGCCGCGCGCATCATCGATACGGCCACCTTCGAACAGCCGGTGGCGCAGGCCGCCGGCATTGCCTGTGTGTTCGTCAATGGCGACATGGCATGGCGCGACGGCGCGGCGACCGGCGCGCGTGCCGGCACCGTCATCCGGCACGGCCATCGCGCATAGTTCCACCATCCGTTAACCCAACAACCTCGAAAATCATGACGCAGTCCGTTTTTCACCTGGCATTCAATATCACCGACCTCGATGAGGCGCGTCGTTTCTACCAAGGGGTTCTTGGCTGCAAGGAGGGCCGCAGCACCGACACCTGGGTTGATTTCGACTTCTTTGGCCACCAGATCTCGCTGCACCTTGGCAAGCCGTTCGAGACCGCGCGCACGGGGCGCGTAGGCACCGCTCTGGTGCCGATGCCGCACTTCGGCATCATCCTGCTGCTCCCGGAATGGCGCGCGCTGGCCGACCGCCTGACCGCGGCCGGCACGGACTTCGTACTGAAGCCGCAGGTCCGATTCGAAGGCGAGCCGGGAGAGCAGTGGACGATGTTCTTTTTCGACCCGTTTGGCAATCCGATCGAAGTGAAAGGATTCAAGACCTGGGAGGCGGTGTACGCGCACTAGCGCGCCGGTTTCGGTACCGGGCCGCCGCGCCACATCGCGCGCCGCGAGGCCGCGCATGGCCTCGCGCGCCGCGAGCGCTTGCCGGAATGGACCCATCCGGCGGGCCGCCGGCGCGGCGCGCGGTTCTCGCATCGCGAGAAATCTGGCGGGAACGGCGCCCGGGGCGGCATACTACGGCGCATCCTCACCCGCGAGAAGGGACTCCCTCATGGCAGGCCTCCGATGACACGCCGCCGGACGAGCAGCGGCGCGAAGCTCTGGAACACGCTCAGCAAGATCGCCACGCGCAACGTGCGGCGCGCGCAGCGCACCGTCACGCGCAGCGCGATCCAGTCGGCGGTCAGGCAGGGCGAGGCGATGAGCAAGGCCGCGCAGCGCGTGCTCAGCGGCGTGGCCTCGCCGGTGGCGGCGCCGGTGAGCCGGGCCGGCGGGCGCTGGGAGGAGGGCAGCTGGGGGCTGGGGCCGCTGGTGCAGCGCCGCTACCGGCTGTTCGTGCCGAGCGGCGTGAGCGCGGCGCGACCGGCGCCGCTGCTGGTGCTGCTGCATGGCTGCGGGCAGGATTCGGCCAGCTTCGCCGCCTGCACGCGCGCCGCGGCGCTGGCGCGCAGCGCGCGCTGCGTGGTGCTGATGCCGGAGCAGTCCTCGCACGCCAATGCGCAGCGCTGCTGGAACTGGTTCCGCTCGGCGGCGCGCGTGGCGACCGAGGCGGCCCTGCTGATGGCCATCGTCGACCACGTCTGCGAGCAGCGCCTGGTGCGGCCAGCCGAGGTGTTCGCGCTGGGCCTGTCGGCCGGCGGTGCGATGGCGCAGATCCTGGGCCTGCGCTATCCGGACCGCTTCGCCGCGGTCGGCTCGCACTCGGGCGCGGTGGCGCTCAGCGCCGGCAATGCCGCGCAGGCGGCGCGCGTCATGCAGGGCAAGGGCCAGCCCGACCTGCAGGCCGCGCGCTTGTTGCTGGCGGGACGCCGGCCGCCGCCGCTGCTGTTGCTGCACGGCAGTGCCGACCACGTGGTGGATTTCGACAACGCGCTGGCCGCCGCCGCGCTCTGGCAGCAACTGCTGCCGGCTGCGCCGCTGGCCGCCGCGCCGCGCCGCGTCCAGCGCGGCCAGCGCCGGCCCTTCGACGTGTTCGCATGGTCGGACGCGGGCCGGCCCTATGTCCGGCTGGTGCGCATCGAAGGGCTGGGCCATGCGTGGAGCGGCGGGCCGTCCAGCCAGGCCTTCAGCGATCCCGCCGGCCCCGATGCGCTGCGCATCGCGTGGCAGTTCTTCATGCAGTGCCTGGCGGCGGAGGCGGCTCGCCGTCCCGCAGCCGGGCAAGCGGCGCTTGCATGACCACGTCGCTTTCCGGGTACGCCACGCACGGCAGGATGTAGCCCTCGTCGCGCTCGTCGAAGCTCACGCCCGGCCACGCGATGCGGTAGCCCACGTGCCCGGCCGAGAGCCGGCACAGGCAGGCGCGGCAGGTGCCGTTGCGGCACGAGCTGGGCAGTTGCACGCCGGCCTGCAGCGCGGCCTGCAGCAGCGTCTGCGCGCCCGGCGCGGCGAAGCCCCGGCCCAGCGGTTCCACGCGCGCGTGGAAGACCGGTGCTGCTGGTGTTTCCGCGCTCACGGCTGCGCTCCGTTCTCGCCGTCGCCCTCACCCTCGCCCTCATCGGGATCGGGAAAGCGCGCGCGCCCGTGGGTGGCGTCGCGCAGCGCGGCGCGCGCGGCGTCCAGTTCGCTGGCCGGCAGCCGGATCGTCAGGCGCGCGGCGGCGCCGTGCTCGCCGTGCGTCAGCGTGTGGCCGGCCTGTTCGATCCAGCGGCGCACGCGCGCCTCGTCGGCGTAGTCCACCTCCACCACCAGCCCGGCATAGGCGATGCGCTCGATGCGCTGCGCGTCCTTCAGCGCCACCGCGATGGCGTCCGTGTAGGCGCGCACGAGGCCGCCCGCGCCCAGCTTGATGCCGCCGTAGTAGCGCACCACGGCCGCCAGCACGCCCTCCAGCTCATGGTGGCGCAGCACTTCCAGGATCGGCCGGCCGGCGGTGCCGGACGGCTCGCCGTCGTCGGACATGCCCGAATGCCCCCCGGCCAGCAGGGCCCAGCAGACATGGGTGGCGCCGGGATGTTCGGCGCGCAGGCGCTGCAGCTCGGCGGCGGCGGCGGCGCGGTCGGCCACCGGGATGGCGTAGCCGATGAAGCGGCTCTTGCGGATTTCCAGTTCGGCCTGGAGCGGAAAGGCGAGGGTGTAGGTCGGCACTGATCGGGCCACGCCGGGCTGCGGCGGCGGGCGGAAAAAACGGAAGGACGGCGCCGCGGGCTGCGGGCGTGCGCCAGTGTACCGCAGCGGGCCGCCCGGCCCGGCCTGGGGCGCCGCGCGGGGGCGCCGCGCAGACGCGGCGGGCCTCCTGGATGTCTGCAAAGTAAGTCAGTTTAAACAAGCTGTCACAAATGGTTCATAGCATGCGACTCGGCCTGATCGCTGCGCGGCCGTTGTCCCCATCGGCGCGCGGCACGGTGGCGCCACGTGCGTCGCTCACCCACTCACAAAATAAACGGGAAAGAAGAATGATCGACAAACCGGATGCTTCCCGCCGCAAGGCACTCAAATTCCTGGCCGGCGCACCGATGCTGCCGCTCGGCCTCGGCGCGACCGCGCTGCTGGCCGGCTGCGGCGGCGGCGACGATGCCGTGGCCGCGCCCGCTCCCGCCGCGCCCGCGGCGCCGGGCACGCCCGCCGCGACCTTCAGCACCGCCGAATTCACCGGCATGTCCGCGCCGGCGCTGTCCAACCCGGCCGCGATGGCGACCACCACGGTCGGCTCGAGCCTGAAGGTGTCGTTCAGCGACGGCAGCAGCCAGACCTACAAGCTGGCCTACCAGCCGTTCTTCATGACCGGCGACACCGTGGCCGACGTCAAGGGCGGCCAGATCCTGGCCGGCGGCTACTTCGACATCAACAACCAGCCGATCATCGACAAGTCCGTGGCCGGCAAGGAACGCCAGTTCTTCTCCGACTCGCCGGACGGCACCTCGCTGCTGAAGATCGACGGCGCCAAGGTGGCCGGCGTGAAGGGCAACACGGTGTTCGCCGTGGTGCAGTTCGAGTACACCACCCGCAACCAGGCGAACGCCACCATGTACGGCCGCCTGCCGTCGCCGATCGCCGTGCTGACGCTGGACCAGGATCCCGCCACCGGCAAGCTGAGCCTGGTCAAGTACCACAACGTCGACACCTCGTCGGCCAACGGCCTGTGGATCACCTGCGGCGCGAGCCTGTCGCCGTGGAACACGCACCTGTCGAGCGAGGAATACGAGCCGGACGCGTTCCTCAACGCGACCAACCCGCTCGACGCCACCTACCTCGACCTGGTCGACCAGTACGCCAAGTACGCCGCGAATCTCTACGGCAACGCGAGCATCCCGCTCAACCCGTATCTCTACGGCCACCTGCCCGAGGTCACGGTCAACCCGGACGGCACCGCCAGCATCAAGAAGCACTACTGCCTGGGCCGCATCTCGCACGAGCTGGTGCAGGTGATGCCGGACAACCGCACGGTGCTGATGGGCGACGACGCCACCAACAGCGGCCTGTTCCTGTTCGTGGCCGACAAGGAGAAGGATCTCTCCGCGGGCACGCTGTACGTGGGCAAGGTCGGCACCGGCTTCTCCATCGATCCCGCCGCCGCCGGCGCCGACCTGACCTGGGTCAAGCTCGGCCACGCCACCAGCGCGGAAGTCGAGGCGATGGCCAAGTCGCACCGCCCGGCCGACATCATGGACGTGGTGTACGCCGATCCGCTCGACAACACCTACACCAAGATCTTCGCCAACGGCGCGGCCCAGTGGATCAAGGTCGTGCCGGGCAAGGAGCGGGTCGCCGCGTTCCTGGAAACCCACCGCTACGCCTTCCTCAAGGGCGGCAGCATGGGCTTCACCAAGATGGAAGGCACCACCGTCAACATCAAGGACAAGATCGCCTACTCCGCGCTGCAGAACATCCAGGACTCGATGGTGAAGAACAACGCCAAGGGCTGGAACGCGCAGAGCAACATCTCGGTCGACGCGGCCCTCAAGGCCGGCGGCGTGATGCAGCACAAGCTGGCCGGCGGCCAGAAGGACCTGGACGGCGCCGCGATCAACAGCGAATGGGTGCCGGTGCACACCAGCGCGCTACTCGTGGGCAAGGACATCGCCGCCGATGCGCTGGGCAACACGGCCGACCCGGACCTCGTCGCCAACCCGGACAACCTGAAGTTCTCGGAAAAGATGCGCACCCTGTTCATCGGCGAGGACAGCGGCCAGCACATCAACAACTTCCTGTGGGCCTACAACGTCGACACCAAGAAGCTGGCCCGCGTGCTGTCCACTCCGTCGGGCGCCGAATCGACCGGCCTGCATGCGGTCGACGAGCTCAACGGCTGGACCTACATCATGAACAACTTCCAGCACGCCGGCGACTGGAATGCCACCTTCCACGCCAAGGTACAGCCCACGCTGGACCCGCTGGTGCGCGCCAACTACAAGGACAGGTTCGGCGCGGCGGTCGGCTACCTGACCGCCGAGGCCACCAGCGTCAAGACGAGCAAGGCCTGAGCGCAATAGCCTGACCCGTGGCCGCGAGGCCGCGGGCCGGGCCCGCGGCAAAATGCCCCCGGCGAGCGATCGCCGGGGGCATTTTGTTTTGCGCCGCCGGGCATGCCTGCTAACCTTGCGGCACGCTGCCCCACAAAAAACAGGAGATACACGATGCCGACACGAGACGAGCAACTCCAGGCGCGCCGCATGGCCCCGGCCACCGACCGCAACCGCGACGCCATCCTGGCGGTGCTGCGCCGCGTCCTGCCGTCCAGCGGCCTGGTGCTGGAGATCGCCAGCGGCACCGGCCAGCACGCGGCGCATTTCGCCGCGGCGCTGCCGGGCCTGACCTGGCAGCCGAGCGACCCGGAGCCGGCCGCGCGCGACTCGATCGCGGGCTGGACCGCGCACGCCGGGCTGGCCAACGTGCTGCCGCCGCTGGCGCTGGACGTGCGCCAGCAGCCGTGGGGCATCGAGGCCGCGCAGGCGCTGGTCTGCATCAACATGGTCCACATCGCGCCGTGGTCGGCGGCCGAGGCGCTGTTCGCCGGCGCCGGCCGCCTGCTGCCGGCCGGCGGCGTGCTTTACCTGTATGGCCCCTATCGCCGCAACGGCGAGCACACGGCGCCGAGCAATGCCGCCTTCGACGCGCAATTGCGCAGCGCGGACGCGCAATGGGGCGTGCGCAATATGGAAGATATTGCCGCGCTCGGCGAAGCGGAAGGCTTTCGCCTGGACGAGCCAATTCCGATGCCGGCGAATAATTTCAGCCTGGTATTCCGCAAATAGGGGAAATGCCGGAATGCGCCGGGAATGCGCGGCCGCGGTCAGTGGCGGTGCAGCCGGGCGCGAGCGCTGCGCGAATGCGCGGGGCAATAGGGGAAGCGGCTAAGGCGGAGTTAAGGCGGGATTCAGGCGCGGCCAAGGCGTGGCTGAAGCGTGGCTGAAGCGCGGCGGGAGTGCGGCCAAAACACAGCGGAAGGAAGACCAGGCCGTGCGCGCGGAGAACGCGGGCAGGAGGGCGGACAGAAAGGCGGGCAGGAAAAGCGGCAATGCCGGGCTGGCGTGCCGGCCGGCCAGGCGCCAGCCGGTCTGCACGAGCAAGGTGCGCGGCGCGGAGCATGGCGCGGATCGCCGCGCGCACCTCCGGGCCGCGCCGGGCCCAGCGCGATTTACTTCGCTGCGACGGGCGCTGCTTCTGCTTCGGTCTTCACGGCGGCGGCCTTCCTGGGTGCTGCCGGCTTCTTTGCGACGGCCTTCTTGGCTGCCTTGGGAGCGGCCTTCGGTGCTGCTGCCTTCGGCGCTGCCGGCTTGGCGGCGGCCTTCTTGGCGGCGGCCTTCACTGCCGGCTTCTTGGCGGCGGGCTTGGCCTTGGCCTTTGCCTTTTGCGCGGCCAGCTTTTCCTTGGCGATCTGCTTCTCGGCCAGCAGGGCCTTCTTCACGGCTTCGGCGACCTGCACGATGTCGCGCTTGGCGGTCTCGATGGCCTTCTTCGAATCTGCGCGCAGCTTCAGCAGGGCCTTCTTGGCGGCGGCCAGTTCGCGCGACAGGACGCTGGCCTTCTTCGCGGGCACGGCGGCCTTCTTGGCGGCGGCCGGCTTGGCCTTTGCTGCTGCGTTGGTCTTTACAACTTTCTTGGTGGTCACGGCCATGATGATTTACCCGTTAGTTTGTGGAGCGCGGAGTATAACCTTTCGCGCGGCATGACTTCCACGCGTTCAAATAAATGCGGTTGATTTCCAACGGAAAAACGTGCGCCGATACAACGCCCTTATCCGGACCCGGCGCGCGCCGAAGATGAAAATATGGCCCACGTATGGGCCTTTTCGTAATTTCGCCGGTTTCAGCGGGTATTGATCCGGACCTTGATGCCGTCCGGCAGCACGGTGATCGCGCCGGGCTCTATATCCTTGCCGGCCACGCGCAATTGTTCCGGCGTGAACGTGTAAAGCGGGTAATCGCGCAGCACCTGCTGCGCCACCACGGCGCCGATCGCGTTCAATTGCTCGCCGTATTGCGCCGGCATGCCGTCGACCTGCACGCGCTCGACGGACGGATTATCCAGCAGCACCGCGCGCTTGTCCGGGTCGTAGCGCAGGCCGCTGCTCAGCGACAGCTTGCCGGTGATCGGCGGCGCGGGCAGCAGCGTGTTGCTGACCTGCGCGTCCATCTGCGTGCTCACGCGGTTGCCGGCGTCGTCGAGGACCAGGCGCGGATTGGCCAGCCGCACGTCGAGCACCTGGCCGTAGCGCAGCCGCGCGGGAAAGCGCTTGTCGATGGCCTCCTGCAGCTCCTGGCGCGAGAACGTGTAGTCGCCGGTCCAGACGTTGTAGCCGGCCCGGGCGCCGGCGCTGCCGAGCGCGGCAAGCGCGCCGCACAGCACGAAGCGCGCTGCGGCGCGGGTGGCGCGGATGGCGTTCGGCTTCGTTCTCATGCGGCTCCTCCGGGTTGGCGCGCGGGTTCAGGGTCAGACGCGGCGGCGGCGGGGATGTTCCTGTCGCGTGTCGCCGGCGCTCAGTAATGCGGCGGGATTTCGTGCTGCGGGCCGTTGTCGGCACCGCCCGGGCCGCCCGAGCGCATCTGCTGGTAGAGCGCCTGGAGCTGTTCCTGCAGCAGGTCGATCTGGCGCTGCTGGCGCGCCACGGCGAGGTTCAGCGTCTCGAGCAGGTCGTCCTGGAAGGCGACCTTGATCTCCAGTTCGGTCAGGCGGGATTCCATCGCGCGTTCTCCGTATTCGTTTCGGTGTGCATGCCGCTGCCGCTGCCGGCTGTGTTCCGGCACGGGAGGCGCCGCGCATTGTAAGGCAGGCCCCGGCTTGCTTCTCGCTTGCCTCTCGCGCCGCGCCGGTGTAACGTTGCGCATCCACCGGCCGATCCAGTATGGCGATCCGCGCCGGGCACACGGACCATCATGACCGCAGCCACGCACTTCCAGCTTGCCGCCGACGCTCCCCTCGCGGGCGCGGCGCTGCCGTGCGCGGTCTTCATCGCCTCGCCTCCTCCTCCTGTCGCCTCCCCGCCGCGCGCGCGGGCCGGCACCGCGCCGCCGCCGCCGTCCACGCGGGGCTGACCGGGCCGGCCCCCGACTCCCGGCCCGTCTTTCCATCTTCGGCTTTTTCCCCTGCCGCACGCACGGCGCGTGACCGGCACCGGCTTGCCGAAGGTTTTCGACGCGAAGTCTTCGAAGGCATCCGGCCACGGGCCGGATGCCTTCGACAGGTGAACATCATGACATTGAACAAAACCGCCCTGGGCGCGCATGGCTCGACCGCGCTCTTCGTGCTGCTGTGGAGCAGCGGCGCGATCTTCGCGCGGCTCGGGCTCGAGTATGCATCCGCCTTTGCCCTGCTGGCCGCGCGTTTCGCGCTCGCGCTGCTGGTGCTGCTGGCGCTGGCCGCGTGGCGGCGGCGCTGGCTGCCGGCGCCGGGCACGCGCGTGCGCGTGATGGCCGCCGGCCTGCTGATGACCGGCGCCTATTCGATCTGCTACCTGCTCGCGCTGGCGCGCGGCGTGACGCCGGGCGTGCTGGCCACCGTGCTGGGCGCGCAGCCGGTGCTGACCTTGCTGCTGGTGGAGCGGCGCTATCCGCTGCGCCGGCTGGCGGGCCTCGCGGCCGCGCTGTGCGGGCTGGTGCTGGTGGTGTCGGCGAGCATCGGCCGCGCGCGGCTGTCGCCGACCGGCGTGGGCTTCGCGCTGGCCGCGCTGGCCTGCATGACGTTCGGCGCGATCCTGCAGAAAGGCATCCGGCAGGCGCCGCTCGACGTGCTGCCGCTGCAATACGGCGCCGGGCTGGCGCTGTGCCTGCTGTTCGTGCCGTTCCAGCCGATGACGGCCACGCCGGCGGCGGGCCTGCTGCTCTCGCTGGCGTGGCTCGCGCTGGTGATCTCGGTGGGCGCCACGCTGCTGCTGTACCGGCTGATCCAGGCCGGCAACCTCGTCAGCGTGACCAGCCTGTTCTACCTCGTGCCCGCCGTGACGGCGCTGCTGGACTACCTGTTCCTCGGCAACCGGCTCACGGCGTCCACCCTCGCGGGCATGGGCGCCATCGTGGCCGGGCTCGCGCTGGTGTTCGGGCGAGCGGCCGGCCAGCGCTAGCGCCGGGCGGCGGCGCGCCGCGCCGTCACGCGTGCGCCACTGCCGGGGCGACGACCTGCGCCGGCAGGACCAGCTCGGGCACGCCCTGCAGCAGCGGCGTGGCGATCGCGCCCGGCGCGAAGCGCGCGGGGGCTTCGCGGGCCAGCCGGCGCAGGCGCTGCAGGCGCGCTTCGAGGCCGGCGTCGGGCTGGGTGTCGAGGCTCAGCGTGGACGGGCAGGCCACGCCGAGCACGTCCAGCGCCTGCTTGAAGTTGGCCGGCGTGAGGCCCTCGGCCGGATTCACGGCGACCGTGTGCGGGCGCAGGCAGGCGTATTGCTCGTCCCGCAGCGACGCGGTGTCGCAGGTCAGGATGGCGAACGCCTGCGGCGCGGGGCGCTTGGCGAAATAGGCGGCGACGCGCGCGGCATGGCCGCCGGGCACGTCGGGCGTCATGCCTTCGACCTGCAGGTCGAGCTGCTGCAGGATCGCCGCGGGCACACCGCGGCGCCACGCTTCGGAGACCACCACGCGCGCGCCGGCGAGGCCGAACAGGCGGCGCACGAAGCCGAGCGCGAGCGGATCGAAGAAACGGACGTCGCGCAGGGTGCCGGTATCGGGAATCCCGCCCAGCCGGGCCTCGGAGCGGCCCGAATAGAGGACACCGGGGACGTCGAGCATGATGAGGCGTTCTGACATGATTTCCTGTTCTGGTGGCAGCGCCGTGGTTGGCACGTGTTGAAGATTACGACGCGGGCCGGGAAATCTGCAGTGCGCTATGCGGCCTAATGTGCAACATATCTGTAACTTGAGATGCGGCTTCGTAAATTTCATCCGTTCGCCGCGGCGAGTTGTTTCGCGCCGAAACAACTCGCCCGACTCGCCCAGCTCGCCCGCGCGGGACGCCGGCGCCGGTGCGCGGCGTCCCGCGGCTTCACAGGTTGATGAGCAGGTAGGCCACGGCGACGGCGCCGATGGCGCAGAGGGTCTTGCGGTAGATCGAGGACATTGGCTGTTCTCCCGGTTGCACGTTGGACAAAGGGCGCGCGCGCCCGCTGGCAAGGTGCCGTGCGGGGAGATCAGGACAGCATGGCGATGTCCCGCCTTCCCCGCACGGCGAGGAAAAGCACGGCGGCGAGACCCCGGGGGGCCGCCGCGCGCGCGCAGGCCGGCGCGGCCTGCGGGGCAGGCGGGAGGGCGGCGCGCGGAGCGGTCGGGACGATGGGCATGCGGCGTTCGGGCCGGTTCGGGTTGGCGGTTGGCGTACGGCCGCAATCTCGGGCCGCCGCCGGACTGGTCCTTATGCCATAGCGGGCATGTCCTGTCCAGCCGGCCCCGCGCCGGCGGCGTTGCCTAGAATGGACTTTCCCCCAACCAGCAGGAGGTCCCATGCATCTCGAAGGTTCCTGTCACTGCGGCGCCGTCGGCTTCAGCCTCGAGGCCGATTCCCCTTATCCGTTCATGCACTGCCATTGCTCGATCTGCCGCAAGACGGCCGGCGGCGGCGGTTATGCCATCAACCTCGGCGGCGACGCCGCCACGCTCAAGGTCCGCGGCAGGAAGCACGTCGGCATCTATCACGCCGTGATGCGCGAGCCGGGCCGGCGCGCGTACCGCTCGCAGGCGCAGCGGCATTTCTGCCTCAAGTGCGGCAGCGCGCTGTGGCTGTGGGACCCGCGCTGGCCGGAGCTGGTGCACCCGCAGGCGTCGGCCATCGACACGCCGCTGCCCAGGCCGCCCGAAGTGGTGGAGGCCGCGCTGGACTACGCCGCGCCGTGGGTGGACGTGCCCACGGGCCGCGGCCACGTGCATTGCGGCACGTGGCCGGCGGAGTCGCTGGCCGAGTGGCACCGGCGCAAGGGCCTGCTGGGGTAGGCGTTCAGGCGGGGAGGCGGATGGCGGCGCTCAGCCGCGCACCAGCATGATCGCCGCGGTGGCGATCAGGCACAGCGAGAACAGCGCGCGCAGGCGCCGCTCGGGCATGCGGTGGGCCAGCGCCACGCCCCACGAGATGGTCAGCATGCCGCCCAGCGAGAGCGGGATGCCGCTGGCCCAGTCGACGTGGCCGGCGCTGGCGTAGGTGGCCAGCGCCACCACCGCGCCGGGCGTGACCAGCGCCAGCGCCAGCCCCTGCGCCGCCGCCTGCCGGAAGCCGAACAGGCCGACCAGCGCGGGCGCGGCCACCACGCCGCCGCCCACGCTGAAAAAGCCCGAGAACGCGCCGCCCACGGCGCCCAGCGCGGGCATCCAGCGCGGCGACAGGCGCGCCCGCTGCACGGTGGCGGCGCGTCCCGGCAGCAGGCGCCACAGGAAATACAGCGCCATGCCGATCATGAAGCAGGCGAAGATGCGGCGCAGCAGCACGGCATCCATCGCGGTCGCGGCGCGGGCCGCCAGATAGGTGGCCAGCACCGCCGACAGGCCCAGCACCACGGCCGTGCGCAGCGCGATGTCGGCGCGGCGGCGGTACTGCCAGAAGCCGATCAGCACGTTGGGCGCGATCATCACCAGCGCGGTGCCCTGCGCCAGCTGCTGGTCCATGCCGTACAGCAGGCCCCGCGCCGGAATCGCGATCAGCCCGCCGCCGATGCCGAACAGGCCGCCCACAGCGCCCAGCGCCCCGCCAAGGCCGAAGATCATCAGGGAGGACAGCAGGGAATGGTCGGGCATGGGAACGGAGGGCTGGGGGAATGGCGAAATGGCGAAACGGCGCCGGCAACACGGGCAACGCGGCGCAATACCGGGCAGCACGGAACGATGCCGCGGACGGTGCCGGGCGGCCTAGCCGGACAATATGACCGCCCCGGGACAGGGCGGCCGAAAGCCGGGAAACCAGCCAGGAAGCAAGCCGGGAAACGGCGGGCCGATGCGGCACTGCAACACCCATTTCCATGCCGGCGCGCTGCCTCTGTCTCGCGGACGCAAAGTGCGTAATCATACGAGCCTTTGCCGATGGCTGCCGCCCGCGCGTGCTTTCCTCACGAAAGTGGCGCTTTCGTCAGGGTTTTCCCTCGAAATCGGCGCGTTCCTACGATTACGCCGGCTTTTACTGCGCTGATGAAAGCCGTTTGTAATGCGTTTCAGTTTGAATGCGCACGGGATATGTCGCGCCCCTTCGGCCGACCGGCGCCCGTTTGCGGATGCCGGCACGAACGCGGCATGTTTCATGGAGATAAGTGAAAGTTCGCGGCCGCGGTGCACCGATCGGCCGTCATGGTCGTTTACCGCACACTAAAGTCGAACCGAGCCTGATTGATCGTGTCATTTTCCTTTCCACGTTTCTTGCTGACGAGCCTGCTCAGCGCCCTTGCCGGCGTCGCCGTGGCCGGCTCGGATGTCCCCCCGAGCGCGCCGCTGCCGGCGGACGGCCCGTGCGTGGCGCCGCCCGCCAGGGCCGCGCTGACCCTGGCGCAGGTGCGCCTCGACGCGGTGCGCTGCAACCGCGACATCATCGCCGCGCGCCGCAATGAAGAGGCCAGCCAGGCCGACATCCAGATCGCCTCGCAGCGGCCCAACCCGGTGCTCAGCCTGGGCGTGGCCAACATCAACCCGCACCAGGGCTTCAACTCCGGCGGCCCGCGCAGCAAGACCGTGGATTCCACGCTGCGCGTGGACCAGGTGATCGAGACCGCCAACAAGGGCAACCTGCGCGTGGAAAGCGCGCGCGCCTCCAGCCGCGCCGCCGGCGAGATGCTGGAAGCGGTCATCACCCAGCAGTCCAGCGCGGTCGACCAGGCGTTCTTCGCGGCGCTGGTCAGCCAGGAGCGCGTGGCCGTGCTCAACGAGACGCTGGCCCTGTACGGCCGCACCCAGCAGGCCAACGAGGTGCGCCTGAAGGCGGGCGACGTGTCGCGCGCCGACGTGACCAAGCTCCAGCTCGATGTGCTGCGCGCGCAATCCGACCTGCGCGCGGCGACGGCCGGCTACGCCAGCGACAAGGCCGCGCTGGCGCAGGCCGTCGGCGTGCCCGGCACGCTGGCCGACAACCGGCTGGTGGCCGACTGGCCCGAGCTCGGCGTGCCGGTGCCGGAACCCGACGCCGACACCGTGCAGCGCCGCCCCGACGTGGCCGCCGCCGAGGCTCGCCTGGCCGCCGCCGCCAGCGCGCGCGACCTGGCCCGCGCCGGGCGCGTGCCGGACGTCACCGTGGGCGCGCAGGCCGAGCACTATCCGGTCTCCGACGCCAACCAGACCGGCAGCGGCAACAGCTTCGGCGTGTTCGTGTCGATCCCGCTGTTCGTGCGCCACAGCTTCGGCGGCGAGGCCCGCCGCGCCGAGGTGGACTACTACGCCGCGCTGGACGACCGCAACCGCGTGCTGCTCGAGGCGCAGAACGAGCTGGAGCGCTCGCGCAGCCAGCTCGAGGCCGCGCGCCTGTCGCTCAAGCAGATGGTCGAGAGCGTGGTGCCCGCCGCCGAAAGCGTGGCCGGCAGCGCCGAGTTCGCCTATTCCAGGGGCGCCAGCGGCGTGCTGGACCTGCTCGACGCGCGCCGCGCGCTGCGCCAGACCCGCCTCGACGCGGTGGCCGCGCGGGGCGAGTACGCCAAGTCGCTGTCGGCCTACCGCGCCGCCCTGCAGTCCTCACCCAATGCCCAGGCTCGTACCGATGTGCCGCGCCCTTAATCCCGTGTCCGCTCCGATGTCTGCTTCGATGTCCCCGATGACTGCTACGCCCGCTTCGATCTCTCCCGCCCGCCCGGGCCTGCGCGTGCGCCTGGCCACGCTTTCGCTGGTCGCGCTGGCGCTGGCCGCCTGCGGCAAGCAGGAAGCCCCGCCGCCCAGCGACGACCCCAAGGTCGCCGGCAACGTGGTCGAATTCCCCGCTTCCGTGAAGACCCTGCCCGGCATCGCCGGCGAAGCGGTCAAGAGCGGCGGCGAGCGCATGCTGAGCCTGCCCGGCCGCCTGGTGTGGAACGAAGACCGCACCGTGCGCGTGTCCAGCCCGTTCGCCGGGCGCGTGACCGAGGTGCTGGCGCAGCCGGGCACCGGCGTGAAGGCCGGCCAGGTGCTGGCCACGCTGACCTCGACCGACTTCGGCATGGCCCAGGCCGACGCGCGCAAGGCCGCCGCCGATGCCGCCTACGCCGGCAAGGCGCTGGCGCGCCAGCGCGAGCTGTTCGCGGCCGGCGTGGTGGCGCAGAAGGACCTGGAGCAGACCCAGGCCGACGCCGCGCGCGCCAGCGCCGACCTGCAGCGCACCCAGGCCGCGCTGCGCCAGTACGGCGCCCCCGCCCAGGGCGACGGCGCGGTCAACCGCTTCGCCCTGCGCACGCCGATCGACGGCCTGCTGGTGGAGCGCAACATCAACGTCGGCATGGAGCTGCGCCCCGACCAGCCGCCCGCCGCGCCGCTGTTCCTGGTCACCGACCCGACCGAGCTGTGGGCCCAGGTGGACGCCGCCGAGGCCGACCTCGCGCTGTTCAAGCCCGGCGTGAGCGTGCAACTGGTGTCGAGCGCCTATCCCGGCGAGACCTTCCCGGGCAAGGTGGTCAAGGTCGCCGACTACGTCGATCCGGTCGCGCGCAGCATCAAGGTGCGGCTGTCGGTGCCCAACGCGGACCGCCGCCTGAAGGCCGAGATGTTCGTCACGGCCCGGCTGCCGGCGGCCTCGTTCCAGGGCATCTCGGTGCCGTCCAAGGCCGTGTTCCTGGCCGACAACCGCCACTACGTGTTCGTGCGCGCCGCGCAGAACCGCTTCGAGCGCCGCCCGGTCAGGCTGGGCGTGTCGCTGCCCGGCACCACCGAGGTGGTGGACGGCCTCAAGGCGGGCGACGTGGTGGTGACCGACGGCAACCTGTACCTGCAGGACATCCTGCGCGACGCCACCGCGGTGAACGCCGCGCGTGCCGGCGAAGCCGGCGGCAGCTCCGGCGCGAAGCAGTGAGGAAGACCGCCACATGATTTCGCGTATCGTTCATTTCGCGCTGCACCAGAAGCTGTTCGTCTGGCTCGGCCTCGCCATCTTCATCGGGGGTGGCCTGGCGGCCTTCAAGAACCTGCCGATCGAAGCCTTCCCGGACGTCTCCGACATCCAGGTCAACGTCATCACGCTGTACCCGGGCCGCGCCGCCGAGGAAGTCGAGCGCCAGGTCACGATCCCGATCGAGACCGCGCTGGCGGGCACGCCGAATTCCGTGCGGGTGTTCTCGCACACCCAGTTCGGCCTGTCCTTCCTGATGGTCACGTTCAACGACAAGGCCACCGACGTGGTGGCGCGCCAGCAGGTCATCGAGCGCCTGCGCGGCGTGGACCTGCCCGACGGAGTGCAGCCGGACCTGGCGCCGCTGTCCACCGCCATCGGCGAAATTTTCCGCTTCCGCCTGACCGGCAAGGGCTACACCGCGCAGGAGCTGCGCACGCTGCAGGACTGGGTGGTGGAGAAGAACCTGCGCCAGGTGCCCGGCGTGGCCGACCTCGTCACCATCGGCGGCACCATCAAGCAGTACGAGGTGAACCCCAACCTGGCGAAGATGCGCGACGCCAAGATCTCGCTGGCGCAACTGTTCACCGCGCTGCAGCGCGCCAACTCCAACGCCGGCGGCGGCGCCGTGGCCAACGGGCGCCAGCAGTTCCTGCTGCGCTCGCTGGGCAGCTTCCGCACCTCGGCCGACATCGCCAGCGTGGTGGTGACGGAAGTCAACGGCACGCCGATCCTGGTCAGGGACATCGCCGACGTGAAGGTCGGCGCGGCGCCGCCGCAGGGCCTGATGGGCCAGGACGACGAGGACGACATCGTCTCGGGCATCGTGGTGATGCGCAAGGGCGAGAACCCCTCGCTGGTGCTGGAGGCGCTCAAGAAGAAGATCGAGCTGCTGGACAACCAGATCCTGCCCAAGGGCGTGAAGATCGTGCCGTACTACGACCGCTCCACGCTGATCGACAAGACCCTGCACACCGTGTTCGGCAACCTGGTCGAGGGCGCGCTGCTGGTGATGGCGGTGCTGTACCTGTTCCTGGCCAACGTGCGCGCCGCGGCCATCGTGGCGCTGGTGATCCCGCTGGCGCTGCTGTCCACGTTCATCGGCCTGACCTGGGTGGGCATTCCGGCCAACCTGCTGTCGCTCGGCGCGATGGACTTCGGCATCATCGTCGACGGCGCCGTGATCGTGGTGGAGAACATCTTCAAGCGCCTCGGCGAGCTCAAGGAGCAGCAGATCAAGGACAGCCGCGCGCGCATGCACGCGATCCTGCAGGCCACCACCGAGGTGGGCCGCCCGACCGTGTTCTCGATGATCATCATCATCGCCGCGCACATCCCGATCTTCACGCTGCAGCGCCACGAAGGGAAGATCTTCGCGCCGATGGCCTACACCGTGACCGGCGCGCTGATCGGCTCGCTGATCATCTCGCTGACGGTGGTGCCGCTGCTGTGCCACCTGCTGCTGACCAAGAACATCGCGCACGACGACAACTTCGTGGTCCGCCACAGCAAGCGCATCTACGAGCCGATGCTGGCCTGGGCGCTCGACCACAAGCGCACCGTGGTGGGCATCGCGCTGGGCCTGCTGGTGGCCACCGTGGGCGTGGGCAAGTTCCTCGGCAGCGAGTTCCTGCCCGAGCTCGACGAAGGCTCGATGTGGGTCAGCTTCGACCTGCCGGCCTCGGTCTCGCTCGACGAGGCGCGCGACCAGGCGCGCCGCCTGCGCGGCGTGATCCGCAAGACGCCCGAGGTCAACACCACCATCTCCAAGGTGGGCCGCCCCGACGACGGCACCGATCCCAAGCTGATCAACACCGTCGAGATCCTGGTGGACCTGAAGCCGGACAAGCAGTGGCGCGCCGGCTACGACAAGCGCAAGATCATCAACGAGATCAACGCCAACCTGCGCCAGCTGCCCGGCATCGAGCCCAATTTCTCGCAGCCGGTGCGCGACAACATCCTCGAGAGCATCTCCCAGATCAAGGGCCAGATCGTGATCAAGGTGCAGAGCGACAGCCTCGAGCACAACAAGCAGGTGGCCGACCAGATCCTGGCCAACGTGCAGTCGGTCCAGGGCGTGATGCGCGCGTTCATCGACCGCGACGGCGAACTGCCGCAGTACGTGCTGGAATTCGACCGCGCCCAGGCCGCGCGCTACGGCATCAACGTGGGCGACGTGCAGGACCTGATGGAAACCGCGCTGGCCGGCAAGGCCGCCACCGAGCTGTGGGAAGGCGAGAAGCACTTCAGCGTGGTCGTGCGCCTGAAGCCGGGCGAGCGCGAGCTGCCCAACCTGCCGAACATCTTCATGCAGACCGCGGACGGCGCGCAGGTGCCGCTGTCGCAGCTGGTGCACTTCCGCGCGGCATCGGGCGCGATGAACATCAGCCGCGAGAACGGCCAGCGCACCACCTCCATCGGCATCTTCATCCACGACCGCGACATGGGCAGCGTGGTCAAGGACATGCAGGCGCTGGTGGCCAAGAACGTCAAGGCCGACGACGTCAAGATCAGCTGGTCCGGCGAGTTCGAGAACCAGGAACGCGCGATGGCGCGCCTGTCGATCGTGGTGCCGCTGTCAGTGCTGGTGATCTTCCTGCTGCTGTTCAACGCGTTCAAGTCGTTCAAGAGCGCCACGCTGATCATCTCGAACATCCCGTTCGCGCTGATCGGCGGCGTGTTCGCGCTGTTCCTCACCGGCATTCCGCTGTCGGTGTCGGCGGCCATCGGCTTCATCGCGCTGTTCGGCCAGGCCGTGCTCAACGGCGTGGTGATGGTGACGTATTTCAACCAGCTGCGCGACGAAGGCATGCCGGTGCGCCAGGCCGTGCTGACCGGCTCGATGGACCGCCTGCGCACGGTGCTGATGACCGCGCTGCTGGCCATGCTGGGCCTGTTCCCGATGGCCATCTCGCGCGCCATCGGCTCCGAGACGCAGCGCCCGCTGGCCATCGTCATCATCGGCGGCCTGATCACCGCCACGCTGCTCACGCTGATCGTGCTGCCCACGCTGTACGAATGGATGGTCGGCCGCAACTGGCCGGACGAAGAAGGCGGCGGCAACGGCGACGAGAACCGCCTGTCGGATTCGGTGCCGGCCTGATCCGCGCGGCAAAGCGGCATCCGGGTTTGCCGCCGGCTGGCTCCCCTCTCCCGCTTGCGGGTGAGGGGGGCCACAAGCCGCGAGCCGACCTTGTCAGCAGGGCCTGTGCCGTCTTACGGCACAGGCCTTTTTTGTCGTTGGCGCCGGATTTCCCGGCCTGTGCCATGCCGGCGCCCGCCGGTTTATCGCTCGGTATTTTCTGATCGCCCCGTCGGATTTATTTCCCGGCATTATCGGAATATGGTGATTCCCATCGCGGCCATCGCCGCGCGGGTTACTGCCGAAAATCCGAAAACACGAGATAGTTCCGATATTGATTCGGAATAAACCGAGCAACGGAAAACCGGCCAGCCTCCGGGTGTATAACGCGGCACCCCGCTACGCCGGATCGGAAAATCCGGTCCGGAACGGGTTTGCGCCGTCCGCTCCACCCGCCCGCGGACTTGCCTCGCCGCCACAGCACCCCCGAATCCGCTCTCATCTTCTTCGAAAACCCCCGCAGGATGCGCGATCCGGGCCGCGATCTTCATGATGCGCGCCCAAATCATGGGTCTTAATAGGCCCTTGCCGTGCTTTTAGTACGATTACTAAATGGCTGTAAATAGCTTTCGCGGCAGTCCTATTTCGCCAAAAACGCAAGGTTGCCACAATCTGGGCTGGCGTTGAAATGACACGCCGTCAGCGTCCACCCGATCCGGGGGAGTTCACTATGCAGGCATATAAAGACAGGTAAGGCAAAAATGAAAATCAACACGAATTCCATTTTCAAGGCATTGGCGATCGCCGCGGCAGTGGCGTCGGCTCCGGCGGCAATGGCGGCGGATGGTGAGATCACCTTCAGCGGCCAGGTGCTGTCGACCACGTGCACCATCACCGGCGGCGGCGGCGCGACCGGCACCAGCAACATGACGGTGAAGCTGCCGACCGTGTCGGTGTCCTCGCTGGGCAGCTCCGGCGACACCGCGGGCCGCACGCCGTTCTCGATCAACCTGAGCGGCTGCACCGCCGGCTCCACCAAGGTCTCGACCTACTTCGAGGCCGGCAACACGGTCGACCAGGCATCGGGCCAGATCAACCTGATCGACGACGGCAGCGGCAAGCCGGTGGCGGCGAACGTCCGCATCCGCCTGCTGAACAACGCGCAGAACCCGATCGTGGCCGGCGCGCCCGTGGGCACGCAGAACTCGCAGACGGTCGACCTGAACGGCGGCGCCGCGTCGCTGCAGTACTACGCCGAATACGTGGCCACCGGCAAGGCGACCGCCGGCACCGCGGATTCGCGCATCCAGTACTCGCTGAACTACCAGTAAGTCCACGAAAGCGGCGGGCGGCGGCAGCCGCCCGCCCGATGACCAGAAAGGAGTAGCAGATGAGTCGATGGGTATCCAAGGCAGTTGCCATGCTGGCTCTGAGCGCAACCGTTCTGAGCGGCATGGCCCAGGCAAGCGTGGTGATCACCGGAACGCGCGTGGTGTTTCCGGGCGACAGCCGCGAAGTGACCGTCCGGCTTCTGAACGACGGGAACACGCCCGCGCTGGTTCAGACCTGGATGGACACGGGCGACGAGAAGGCGGCGCCGGAGTCGATCAAGGTGCCGTTCATCCTGACGCCGTCGATGTTCCGGATCGATCCCGAGAAGGGACAGACGTTGCGCATGTTTTACACGGGCGAACCATTGCCCACGGACAAGGAATCGCTGTTCTGGCTGAACGTGCTGGAAGTCCCGCCCAAGGCGCGCGACGACGAGGCAGCCAACAAGATCCAGCTGGCGTTCCGCTCGCGGATCAAGGTGATGTACCGGCCGGCCGGGCTGGCCGGCAACGCGGAAGATGCCGCGCGGCAGTTGCGGTGGGAGATCGTGCGCCGCGACGACAGCGGCGAGCATGAGCTGAAGGTGTCGAATCCCAGCCCCTACGTGGTGAACCTGGGCAGCGTGACGCTCGAGGCGGCGGGGCAGAAATACGAGGTCGAACCGACCTACGTCCGCGCGAAAGACGCGGCCCGCATGCCGCTTCCCCGCCTCGCCACGGGTCCCGTTGGCGGCGCGAGCGTGACGTTCAGCAGCATCGACGACTGGGGCGTGATCCGCCCGGCCGCCGCGGCCAGCGTCACCAGGAGCGACGCGCTCCACTGACGCGCCCACGCGCCGGCATCCCGGGCGCACCGCCCGCGGGTCCGCGCCCGCCCCCGTTTCATCCATTCGCCCTTGCAGGCCCCGACAGCGGCCGGCGGGGCGGGTGTTCGCCCATTGCCCGGCTACGTGGTCCCGCTTTGCCCGGTGCCCCGCGGCTTTATCGGCCTCCGGTCTCAAGAGACATCTCAGGAGTCATATGACATTGTTTTGCCACGGTGGCATCGACGGTGGTCGGGTGCCACGACTGAACCCGCTGTACCTGGCCGTCCTGTCCACGCTGCTGCTGTGGCAAGGGCAGGCCGAGGCCGCGCCCGCGGGCCGCCAGGGCGCCGCGGCGAGCACGCAGCCCGACGCCACCGACGTCCAGTTCGACAGCGGCTTCCTGGTGCACGCCGACCAGCAGCGCATCGACCTGAGCCGCTTCGAGAAAAGCAATGGCGTGCTGCCCGGGGACTACCGCGTCGACCTCTACGTCAACGGCGACAGCGTCACGCGCGCGCAGGTGCCGTTCCGCGCCGCCGCCGACGGCAAGGACGCGCAGCCCTGCTTCGGCAGGGCGCTGCTGGAGGAGCTCGGCGTCGACCTGCTGAAGCTGCCCGGCGACGTGCGCGACCGGCTCAAGGCGGACGACGCGTGCGTCGGGCTGCCCGAGGCCATCGCCGACGCGAGCGCGGCATTCGTGTTCGACGAGCAGCGCCTGTCGCTCAGCATTCCGCAGGGCGTGCTGCGCCGCACGCCGCGCGGCTACGTCTCGCCGGAGCGCTGGGAAGCCGGCGTGACCACCGGCATGCTGAACTACAGCGCCGACCTGTACACCACGCGCAACAACGACGGCCCGTCGCTGACGCAGGGCTTCGCCGGCCTGACGGCGGGCTTCAACGTGGGCAACTGGCATTTCCGCCACCAGGGCTCGTATAGCTGGTCGAACAACAACGGCGGGCATTACCAGGACATCGCCACCTACGTGCAGCGCGACCTGCCCAGGCTCACCTCGCAACTGACCATCGGCGAAGCCTACACGTCGGGCGAGCTGTTCGACTCCACGCAGTTCCGCGGCGTCAAGCTGTCGACCGACGAACGGATGATGCCGGACTCGGCGCGCGGCTACGCGCCGGTCCTGCGCGGCATCGCCCGCAGCAACGCGCGCGTCACCGTCAGCCAGAACGGCGTCAAGATCTACGAGACCACCGTGGCGCCGGGCGCGTTCGAGATCGACGACCTGTACGCGACCGGCTACGGCGGCGACCTGAACGTCTCGGTCAAGGAAGCCGACGGCTCGGTCCACGAGTTCTCCGTGCCGTACGCGGCGGTGCCGCTGGCGCTGCGCCCGGGCACGCACCGCTACAGCTTCGTGGCCGGCGCGGTGCGCACCGCGCAGAGCAGCCGCAACCCGCTGTTCATGCAGGGCACGTGGCGGCAGGGCCTCACCAACCTGGTGACGGGCTACGGCGGCGTGACCGCGGCGCAGGGCTACCTGTCGTTCATGCTGGGCAGCGCGCTCAACACCTCGGTGGGCGCGTTCGGCGTGGACGTCACGCAGGCGACCACGGTGGCGCCCGGCACCCGGCGCTTTCACGGCACCAGCGCGCGCGTGAGCTATGCGAAGTCGATCACGCAGACCTCCACCGACATCGCCATCGCCGCGTACCGCTATTCGACGAGCGGCTATTTCGGCCTCAACGACGCCATGCTCATGCGCGACCAGGTGGAGCGCGGCGGCTCGCCCGACGACATCGCCCGGCAGCGCAGCCGCGCGTCGCTGTCGGTCAACCAGAACCTGGGCGCCCGCTTCGGGCAGTTCGGCATGACGCTGTCGGGGAGCAATTACTGGAACCGTCCCGGCTCGGACATCACCTATGCCGCCTCGTATTCGAACGTGTTCCGCCGGATCACCTACCGGCTGTCGGTAACGCGCGAGAACGGCAGCCTGGGCAACCGCAACACGACGTTCTACGCGAGCGTGAGCATTCCGCTGGGCAGGGAGCGCCCGGTCATCGCGTCCTCGGCGCTGTCGTTCGACACCAACGGGCGCGCGCAGGCGCAGGCCACGCTGTCGGGCAGCGCCGGGCGCGACGATGCGCTGTTCTACAGCGTGTCGGGCAACCATGCGTCGCAGGACGGCGGCGCCTCGACCAACGGCAGCGGCACGGTCGTGTATCGCGCGCCGTATGCCGAGCTCACGGCGAGCGCCGGCGTCGGCCAGGGCTACCAGCAGGCTTCGGTCGGCGCGCGCGGCGGGGTGGTCGTCCATCCCGGCGGCGTCACGCTGTCGCAGCCGCTGTCCGACACCTTCGCCGTGGTCGAGGCGCCGGGCTCGGCCGGCGCGCGCGTGCTCAATTCGCAAGGGGTGCGCATGGACAGCCGCGGTTATGCCGTGGTGCCGATGCTCACGCCGTACTCGATCAACGAGGTCGAGCTCGATCCCACGGGGCTGCCGCTCGACGTCGAGCTGAGCGTGACCGCGCAGCAGGTGGTGCCGCGCGCGGGCGCGGTGCCGCTGATCCGCTTCCCGACCGTGGTCGGCCGCGCGGCGCTGATCGCCGCGCGCCAGGCCGGTGGCGAGGCCCTGCCGTTCGGCGCCCAGGTGCTCAACGCGGCGGGCACGGAGGTCGGCGTGGTCGGCCAGGGCGGCCGCATCCTGGCGCGCGGCCTCGACGAGCACGGCACGCTGACCGTGCGCTGGGGCAACGAGGGCGGCGCGTCGTGCGCCATGCCGTACACGCTGGCGGCGGCGAAGGGGCAGCAGCCCGCGCGCAGCTACCAGCAGATCGAAACGACCTGCGGGCCCGCCGCCGACTGACGGCGGCCGAAGGCAACGGCAGGTGGCGGCGCCGCGCAGCCGGCGCGCCACACGCCGCGTCCCGCAATCCGGGTGCAGTTCAAACAGACAGGAACCCAAGCATGAACAGACTTCTTTCCATCGTCATGCGCGCGGCCCGGGCGGCCGCGCGGATCGCGCCCGCCCGCTGGGCGAGGAACGGCCTCGTGGCCGCCGGGCTGATGGCCGCGCTGTCGTCGCCGGCATTCGCCCAGTACGTGTTCGGCCAGTCCACCATCACGGTGCCGGCCAGCGTCGCCGGCGGCACCGTGGTCGCGCGCGACTACCTGACGCCGTCGCAGCTTTGCTACGGGACGACCTGCACGCTGACGTACATCGAGATGTACAAGTACGGCGGCGCCGAACGGGTGCCGGGACCGGACGTCCTGACCACCGTCACCGGGCTCTCGACGCGTCTGATCATCAACGGGCAGACGATGATGGCCGGGCCCAGCACCGTCTCCTTTTCGCGGCCCATCGAGATCCAACTGGTGTCCAACGGGACCAAGGTGGTCGGCGGCCCGCTCAAGGCCAACGGCGCCACCCTCTCCCCCGCGTACTACATCCTGTATTTCTCGAACGGGAACACGAAATACCAGATCTTCCTGGCGGCGACGGTGCAGACCATCGACGGGACCTGCTCCACGCCGAGCCAGGCCGTCACCCTGCCGCCGATCGCGCTCGGCAAGCTCGGCGCCGTGGGCAGCAGCGCCGGCGGCGTGGATTTCAACGTCCGGCTGAACAACTGCCCGGCGGGCTTCAACCGCGTGGGCTACAGCTTCGTGCCGGTCGGCTCCGAGACCAGCGCCTACACCGGGGTATTGCCGCTCGGCGCCGACTCCACCGCCACCGGCGTGCGCATACGGATCACCGATGCCAACGGCACGCCCGCCACGTTCAATCAGTCGATCAAGCTCAATGCTTACAGCAAGACGACCGGCGGCTCGTACGCGGTTCCGTACAAGGCGACATACATCAAGACGGCGGACCCGGTGACGGTCGGCAGCGTGAAGGGCAGCGTGATGGTGCTGGTCGACTATCAGTAGATGGCGCGCGCGGATGGACAGCCAGTACGGAAGGAAAAGCGGAAGGAAAACCAAAAGGGAAAGCGAACGGGCGATGGCGTCATCCCTGTTCGCAGGACTGGGAGGATGCTCATGAAAGCGACGGTGGAAAGCAGGAACGAGGACCGGGTCCGCGCGCGCGCGGCCGGTGTGGCCGGTGTGCCCGGTGTGGCCGGTGTGACCGGTGTGACCGGTGTGGCGGATATGATCCGGGCGCGCGGCCGCGGCAACGCGCGGCACGCGCCGGCATCCGGCCGGCGCATGGCGCCGGCCCGCACGGGAGAGGGCGGCGCCGCGCGCCGGATGCCCGGCGCCCACACGCAACTGGTCGTCCTGGCCGCGCCGGGCGACGTGCCGGCATGGCTCGGCGCCGCGCTGCGCTGGCTGTCCGGCGTCACGGTCGAGTTCGCGGGTTCGACGGATGCCTTGCTCGCACTGCTGGCATCCGGCATGCGCACCGTCGTCTTCGCGCAGCTCTGCCGGGACAACGGCGAAGGCCTGTTCCTGCCCTCGCGCCTTGCCGCCGCGCGCGACGAAGGCCGGCTGGCGGCGGTGCCGCCGGTGGTCTACGCGACCGAGCTGTCGCGGCAGGCGCTGGCGTCGCACGCGCGGCTCGCCGGGGAGGCGGGCGTTCCGGTCCATATCCTGTGCGAGCGCTCGCCGCACGCGGTTGCCGGCGCGCTCAGGCAGGTCATCGCATCGTTGCCCGACGTCCCGCATGGCGCCGCGCCGTCGCGCGGCGCCGCGGCGGACCGGCAGCAAGGCTGCGAGGCCGCGTTCGTCGACGCGCTGGCGCGGGACGAGGGCTTCAGGATCGTGGTACAGCCGCAGTTCTCGCTGCGCGACGGCCGCATCGTCGGCGCCGAGGCGCTGTCGCGCTGGAGCCATCCCGAATTCGGCGCCGTGTCGCCGGCCACGTTCATCCCGTGGACGCAGGACGCGGCCCGCGCGCAGCGCTTCTTCTTCCTGCAACTGGGCCGCGTCGTCGCGGTGCTCGGGCGCGCGGCCCGGCTGGGCCGGGCCGTGCCCGTCGCGGTCAACGTTCCCTGTGCGCTGTTGTCGTCGGCCGGTTTCGTGCCGGCCCTCGAGCGCGCGCTGGCGCAGGCCTCGCTGCCCGCCTCGCTCATCAAGCTGGAACTGACCGAAAGCGAGCCGGTGCTCGACGAGCTGGCCTTGTCGTCCTCCATCCACTGGCTGCGCGCCAGGGGATTCGGCGTGTCGATGGACGATTTCGGCACCGGCGCGGCGTCGCTGAAGATGCTGTGCGACATGCCGTTCGACGAGATGAAGATCGATGGCGCGCTGGTGCGCCGCATGGCGGACAGCCCGGCCCTCGGCGGCGCGCTGGCCGCCACGGTCCATCTGGGGCTGGCGCGGGGCATGACGGTGGTGGCCGAGGGCATCGAGTCCGTGCAGGCGGTCGCCGCGCTGCGCGCGGCGGGCTGCTCGGCGGGACAGGGTTATGCGCTGTGCCGGCCGCTGGAAGCGGCGGACTACCTGCAGCGCCTCGCGGCGGGCGGCGGATTGCCCGGGCTGGGCGCGAGCGTTCCGGCAAGCCGGCACCCCGCCGTCGAGAGCGGGGAAGGCCTGTAGGCCTTTCCCCCGCAGCAAGGCCGATTGCCTGGCTGCCCGTAAACGCAAACGTCCCCGCAATGGCGGGGACGCGCTTTTTGGGGGCGGGACAACCGCGTCCGCCCCCGTCAGGCATCAGGCATCAGGGGTTCAGGGAATCTCCCTCGCGTGCGCGCCGGACAGGTCGTCCGCCGGAAAGAGCAGCGAGGCGCCTTCATTGCCTCCGTTCAGCACGAACGTGATGAGCTCCACGTCGTTCGACGCGCCCACCTTGCGCATGGCGCTTCGTTTCTGCGAGCTGATGGTCTGCTTGCTGCGTTTCAGGTGTTCCGCAATATCGGTCACGGTATTGCCCGACGCGAACAGCCGCACCACTTCGGCCTCGCGCGGCGACAGTTCGGTGGCGAGGTCGGCCGAGCCTTTGTTCAGGGGGGTCGCGATGGCCCTGATGGTCGGTGACGTGTACGTCCCGCCCGCGAAGCTGGCGTGGACCGCGGTGATGATGTGGCCGGTCGAGTCCGCCATGCTGATGAACGACAGGCCGCTGTGCGCGGCCAATGTCCGTATCACGGCGGGATTCCTGATCGTCGTCAGCACGACAAGCCCGATATTCGGAAAATTCCTCTGCAAATAACCGAGCAGCGCCATGCCGTCGCCATATTCGCCATCGGACATCGTGTAATCGCAGATCACGACGTCGCAGGCGACATGCTGCAGCAGTTCGACGAGTTCGGTGGTGTTCAGGCAAGTGCCGACGAGCTCTATGTGGCCCGCGCTCTCGAGAACCTGTTGCAGTCCGATCAGAACCGCGGGGTGGCTGTCGGCGATCACAACGCGGATTGAGAATTTATTCATGCCATTTAATCCGTTGAGTAATGGGCGCGCGCGACAAGGGCATGGGTATCCCGTTTCCCGGTGAGGGAACGGGTACGGCGGCGACTGGGCGGCAATGCGAAGCTCGGCCCGTCGGGGGTACGGTGCCCTTGTCGTCGCAACCAGTCCTGGCGGATGCCTTCCGTTTGCGCCTCGCGTGGTTCACACAAGGGACTGGTGCAATGGGGAAGCCGCCGAAGTCAGTTTAATAATAGGAATGGATGGCGCCAATCATACGATTGATCGACTTTACTTATTTTGATTAGTACTCGTACGAAATTCATTCCAGACCGAAAAAATCAATGTTTTTTGGCACTGAAATTAAGATTTTGGCTAAAAGCGGAGATAAAAACAGGATAAAAGAAAAGGCATGGCGCGGGCATCTTCCCATCGCCATTGCGAAGCGATGGCGTGATGGCGCGGTGGCTTCCGGCGGCAATGCGGCGACAAGCCGGCGCGCCGCCGGCAGGCAGCGAAGCGCCTATTTGCTGTCTTTGCCGGGCGAAGCGACGAGCCCGCCCTCGATCGCGTAGCGGATCAGCTCGACGTCGTTCGCGATGCCGAGCTTGCGCATGGCCATCACTTTCTGCGTGCTGACGGTCTGCTTGCTGCGGTTGAGCCGCTTCGCGATATCCGTCATCGACAGTCCCGAGGCGAACAGCCGCGCCACCTCCAGCTCGCGCGGCGAAAGCGGCTGGCCGGTGCCCGCGCCCTCGCTGCCGGCCACGACCTTCTCGATGGTCGGCGACAGGTACGAGCCGCCGGCGTAGCTGCTGTGAATCGCGGTGATGATGTGGCCGGTCGCGTCCGACTTGCTCAGGATGGTGGTGATGCCCGCCGCCAGGAGCGCGCGGATGACCGCCGGGCTGTCCATGACCGTCAGCGCGACGATGCCGACCTTCGGATAATGGCGCCGCAGGTATTCGAACAGCGCCAGCCCGTCGCTGTGCTCGCCGCCCGGCATCGCATAATCGGAAACCACCACGTCGCACGGCTGCTTCTCGAGCGCGGCGATCAGCTCGGTGGCGTTGCGGCAGGTCGCGACGATTTCGGTCGTGCCGATCGGCTCCAGTGTATGGACGAGACCGCGCAATACGGTAGGATGGTCGTCGGCGATCACGACCTTGATCGAAAACTGGTTGTCAGCGCTCACGATTTCTCCGCCATGCCATGCGTTGTCCCTGTGCCGCGGGCCGTTGCCGCGTGCCTGGATCCCGATGCGCGAACGCATCAAAGAGCAACGGTAATCTACCATGCCTGCATCGTCGTCTCCCAGCTTGCTCGCCCGCGTCCGCGGCCATCAGCGCATCGTCCTGTTCATCGGCTCGGCGGCGCTGACGCTCCTGATCCTGCTGGCGTTCGCGCTGGGTCTCGCCGGTCTCGTGCGCGAGGACCTCAACGACGAGCGGCAGGCGTTCCAGCGCGACCTGGGGCGCGTGATGGACGTCGTCAGGGCGAGCGAGACGCGGGTGCGCATCGCCGCCGTCGGGATCGAGACCGCCTGGGAGGGCACCGGCGCCGCCGATGCCGCCGACGTGAGCGCGTTCGAGGCGCAGGACGGCCGCATCGTGTTCCCCGTCACGCCGGACTCGCGCGGCGCGCTGGTCCTGCGGCTGGCGCGCGGGCAGGGCGCCGGCGGCGAGGCGGCCGGCCATTTTCTCGCGGTGGCGCGGAGCACCGCGGGCGCGGGCAGCAGCCTGGTCAAGACCATGAACGACGCGGTCGGGCTGCCGTGGGGGCTGAGCGGCTATTTCGTGGCGCCGGCGGCCGCGCTGGTGGGCATCAGCCCGCTGCCCGACCTGGCCGGCGCGCCGCTGCCGCGCATCGCGGCCGATCCGGCCAGCCTGTCCGCCTACTACGGCGCGGGCCTCGAGCAACTCGCATCGTGGTCCGCGGCGCCGCGCGGCGCCAGCCGGCCGCTGCGCTGGCTGCGCCCGCGGGCCGACCCGCTCACCGGGCGGCCGCGCCTGCGCGTGCTCGCGCCCATGACGGCGAACGGGCGGCCGATCGGCATCGTCGCCGGCGAGTTCAGCCCGGAGCGGCTGCTCGAGCGGCTGGAGCCGGGCTCGTTTTCCGGGGTCTACCGCGTGGCCGACGAGCGCGCCGAGGCGGTGACGGGCAGCGCGTCCGACCCGGCGGCGCTGCCGCCGGCCGGCGCCGGGGCGGCGCAGTGCCGCGGGCCTGCCGCGCCCGGCGCCGCCGGGACCTATCGCGACGGCATGCTGCTGCTGTGCGCGCCGCTCGGCGACACCGGCTGGACGCTGGCCTACGCGGTGCCGGGCCGGGTCATCGCCGCGCGCGTGGCGCGGGACGGCGCCGCGCCGGCCATCGCCACCGGCCTGGCCATCGCGCTGCTGTGGGCCTTCGTGCTGCTTTTCAACCGCAAGATCCTCGTGCCGCTGTTCGCGCGCTCCGAGCGCGTGTTCGACAGCGAGCACCTGAGCCGCACGCTGATCGAGACGGTGCCGGTCGGCCTCGCGCTCGTCAACGCGAACGACAACACCGTGCTGCTGGAAAGCGCGCACATGCAGGCGCTGGAGCGGCGCATCGGCAAGGCGGCCGACGGGCAGCTCGGCGACGTGCTCCGGCGGCACGCGCCGGCCGCGTTCGGCGCGCCGGGCGGCCGCGCGGCGGCGGCGTTCGACGTGGAGCTGAACCTGCCCACCGGGGACGGCGGCACCATCGACGTGGCCGCGAAGCTGGCGCCGTCGCACTACCAGGGGCAGCCGGTGGTGGTGGCGACGCTGGCGGACGTCACCACCGAGCGCCAGCTCGCGCGCCAGCTGTCCGCGGCGAAGCAGGCGGCGGACAGCGCCAACGCGGCGAAGAGCGCTTTCCTCGCGGCGATGAGCCATGAGATCCGCACTCCGCTCAACGCGATCCTGGGGCATCTCGAATTGCTCGAGCGGCTGCCGCAGGCGGCGCCCGTGGCGCCGCGCGTGCGCACCATCGCGTCGTCGTCGCGGGCATTGCTGGACATCCTCAATGACATCCTCGACTTCTCCAAGATCGAGGCCGGCGAGATGCGCTTCGAGCCGATCCGCTTCGACGTGGCGGCGCTGATCCGCGAAACGGTGGCGATGTTCATGCCGCTGGCGCAGCGCAAGGGACTCGCGCTGGAGGCGCATTTCGACGCGGCGCTGCCGCGCTGGTACACGGGAGACCCGGGCCGGGTCCGCCAGATCGTGGCGAACCTGCTGGGCAACGCCATCAAGTTCACCGAGCGGGGGCGCGTGTCGGTCGACGTCGATGCGGCAGCCGATGGCACGGATGGCACGGATGGCGCGGCGGCGCCGCTGCGGATCCGCGTGGCCGACACCGGCATTGGCATCGCGGCCGCGCAGCAGGCGCGCATCTTCGATGCGTTCGACCAGGTCGACGTGTCGGTCACGCGCCGCTTCGGCGGAACGGGGCTGGGGCTCGCGCTGTGCCGGCGCATCGCCGGGGCGATGGGCGGCGCCATCGCGGTGGCGAGCGAGCCGGGCCGCGGCAGCACCTTCACGGTGACGCTCCCGCTGCGGCCGGCCGCGGGCGGCGCGCCCGCGCATGACGATGCCTCGCCCGCGGCCGGCGACGCGCACGACGCGCGCGGCATCCACGTGCTCGTGGCCGAAGACCACGAAGTCAACCGCGAGCTGATCCGCGACCAGCTCGACGCGCTGGGCTATACCGGCGACATCGTCGAGAACGGCCTGGTCGCGCTGCGCCATTTCAACGAGCGCCACTACGATCTGGTGCTGACCGACCTGTCGATGCCGGTCATGGATGGCTACACGCTCGCCACGTGCCTGCGCAACCAGGGCGCGCGCACGCCGATCGTGGCGATCACCGCGGACGTCACGGCCGCCGATTCGCAGCGCCTGCGCGACGCGGGCATCTCCGGCGTGCTGCTCAAGCCGATGTCGCTGGCCTCCATCGACGCCGCGGCGCGGCGCTACCTGAGCCTGGCGGCCGACCCGCGCGCCGAGGCCGCCATCGAGGCGGACGCGGCGGGCGCCGATGCCGCGTTGTCCGAGATGCTGCTCGGCACGCTGGAGCAGCGCACCGCGCAGTCGCTCCAGGCCGCCGCGAGCGCGATCACGCGAGACGACCGGGCAACCGTGTCGGCGGAGGCCCATTCCATCAAGGGAGCGTTCGCGATGCTGCATGCCACGGACGTGGTCGAGGCCTGCTCGCGGCTGGAAGCGCTGCTGGCGGACCGGCCCGACGCCGCTTCCGGCGTCATTTCCGGCGTCACTTCCGAAGTCACCTCCGGCGCCACCCCCGGCGAGCTCGCGCAGGCGCTCGCCGAGGTGCGCAGCCGGGCATCGTCGGCGCTCGCGCGCATGGCGCGCGATGCCGGGTTCGGGCGGGTCGATGCCGGCGGCTAGCGGTAGGTGATGACCGCGGTCATCCGGGAATGGCGCGCGGCGGCGAGCGCCGGCAGGCCGATCGACTGCGTGCGGTGCGTGAACCCGACGTGGCGCGCCGGGAGGTGGCCGGGCGTGCCGGTGAAGGCAACCTTGCCGGCGACCGGGCGCGGGCAGGCCGTGTGGAACCGCATCCGCTCGCTGTCCGCGGGACGCACGCTGAATGAACACGGCGGCTCGACCAGCGCGCCGCTGAAGCGGATGGTCCCGCCCGTCTGCGCGCTGGCGGCGGCGCAGGAGAGGAGCAGCGCTGCGAACAGCGACGAGGCAAGGATGGTGTGAGAGACGATCGAACGGCGTGCCATGGAAACCTCCGCGAGATGAGGTGCGTCGCGGCAATCGACATGTCCGTCGGAAGACTGGCGATTAACCGCCGCACATGGAAATCGAGATCATGCCTGGTAATTGAATGACCGATTGAGTGGTCGATTGAGTGGTCGATTGAGTGGTTGATAGAATGGTTTAATGAATGAAAAATCGATGCGCCGGGATTTAAAGATTAATCATTGCCCGGTTGAATAAATTCTGTGCGCATCATGAAATGACCGCAAGCAGGGCAATCCCTAGGAATTCCGTGTCATAAAAAAATTGAACCAATTCGCGGTGAAAGGCGCGGCGGGCTTATGGCGATGGATCGTGGTCATGCCTATCGTTCTTTTTCGCATTGGCCGACGTTGTCCTATCGCACATATCCGATTCACTGCGCCCCAATCCGGTGCGTTATGTCCGCAGTGTGTCAAACCGGCGCGCATGCCGGCGCGGTATCGCGCCATCGCGAAATCCAGTTTGCGAAAGATTCGCCGGCAGTGAGAGAATGCAGCCTGCTGCCACAGCAAGCCGCGGAGAACGGAATGACGAACATGATTGGCAATGAGAGTCAGCGTCTGGCGTACAACTCCCGGTGCCGTTGCCGGAGTGACCTGACGCATGCGGTCCTGCGGCGGCTCGGCGAGGCGGCATCGGGCCGCCTGCCCATGCAGGAGCTCGCGGCCGGCGCCGCGGCGGGCGGGCCCGCGCTGGCGGCGCCGGTGCCGGCGCAGGCCGCGGCGCGCCCGACGCGGCTCAGGGGCGCGCGGATCTTCGACGGCAAGTCGGACGCGCTCCTGCAGGGCCTCGACGTGATCGTCGCTGGCAACCGCATCGAGGACCTCGTTCCGGCCGGGCAGGACGCGGGCGATGCGCAGGTGATCGACTGCGCGGGGCACGTCGTCATGCCCGGCATGATCGATGCGCACTGGCATTCGATTCTCGCCGCGGTGCCGCTGAACGTGGCGATGACGGCCGACATCACCTACATCTACCTTCTCGCGGCGCAGGAAGCCGAGCGGACCGTCCTGCGCGGCTTCACCACCGTGCGCGACGTGGGCGGGCCGTCGTTCTCGCTCAAGCAGGCGATCGACGAGCACCGCATCGCGGGCCCGCGCATCTTTCCTTCGGGCGCGATGATCTCCCAGACCTCCGGGCACGGCGACTTCCGCCGGCGCGGCGAGCTGCCGCGCACGGCGCTGTGCTCGCTGAGCGCGGCGGAAGTGGCGGGCATCTCGTCGATCGCCGACGGCGTGCCGGAGATGCTGCGGCGCGTGCGCGAGCAGCTCATGCTGGGCGCCAGCCAGATCAAGATCATGGCCGGCGGGGGCGTGTCGTCGATGTTCGATCCGCTCGACTCGGTCCAGTACACGGAGGACGAGATGCGCGCCGCCGTCGCCGCCGCGTCGGACTGGGGCACCTACGTCTGCGCCCACGTGTACACCTCGGCCGGCATCCGCAGGGCCATCGCGTGCGGCGTGAAATCGATCGAGCATGGCCAGCTCGCGGACGAAGAGACCGTGCGCCGGATCGCCGACGCCGGCGCGTGGTGGAGCCTGCAGCCGTTCCTGGCCGACGACGACGCCAACCCGAAGGCGACCGACGCGCAGCGGCTGCAGCAGAAGGCGATCGCAGAAGGCACGGTGCGCGCGTTCGAGCTTGGCCAGAAGCACGGCGTGAACATGGCGTGGGGCACCGACGTCCTGTTCAATCCCGCGGGCGCGCTGACGCAGGGCAGGCAACTGGCCAAGCTGGTCCGCTGGTTCGGTCCCGCCGACGTGCTGCGGCTCGGCACCAGCCGCAACGCCGCGCTGCTCGGCCTGTCGGGCGCCCGCAGCCCCTATCCCGGCGCGCTGGGCGTCATCGAGCCGGGCGCGTTCGCCGACATGCTGGTGATCGGCGGCAACCCGCTCGAGGACATCACGCTGATCGCGGACCCGGCCAGGAACATGAAGATCATCATGAAGGACGGCCGCATCCACAAGAACACGCTGGGCGTGCCGTACCACTAGCCGGCCCGGCGAGGGGATGCGGGGGACGCGGGGGGCGCGGGGGGACGCGAACGGACATGCAAGGCCGCGGCGCGGCGCGGATACGGGGCAGCCGAAGGGGGCGCATTGGAAAGCATCAATATTGCCATTGCCATGCTGGGCGCGGTGCTGGTGAGCGGCGCGGCGGTGCGGGTCATCCCGTGGCCGGTGCCGCTGCCGCTGCTCCAGATCGCGCTGGGTTTCCTGATCGCCGGCGTGTTCGAGCGCGGTGTCAGGCTCGACCCCGACGTCTTCTTCCTGCTGTTCCTGCCGCCGCTGCTGTTTCTCGACGGATGGCACATCCCCAAGGACATGCTGCGGCGGGACAAGCTGGGCATCTTCCAGCTTTCCGTGGTGCTGGTCGTCATGACCGTGGTCGGCGCCGGCTACGCCATCCACTGGATGATTCCGTCGATGCCGCTGGCCGTCGCGTTCGCGCTGGCCGCCATCATCTCGCCGACCGATCCGGTGGCGGTGGCCGGCATCACGCGCCGCCTGACCGTGCCGCGCCGCATCACCTCGATCCTCGAAGGCGAGGCGCTGTTCAACGACGCCAGCGGGCTGGTTGCGTTCCGCATCGCCATCGCGGCGGCGATGACCGGCGCGTTCTCGCTCTCGTCGGCGGTGATGTCGTTCCTCTGGGTGGCGGGCGCGGGGCTGGCGACCGGCGCGCTCGTCACGGCGGCCGTCATGCGGCTGCGCGACGGCTTCACGAAGCGCTTCGGCGAGGAGCCGCGTTCCGAGGTGCTGCTGAGCCTGCTGATCCCGTTCGCCGCGTATTTCCTCGCCGAGCACGTCGGCGCCTCGGGCATCCTGGCCGCCGTGGCCGCCGGCGTGACCATGAGCTACGCGGAGCTGTCGGGGCGCGTCAGCGCGTTCGCGCGCATGCAGCGCCAGGCGGTGTGGGACATGGTGCAGTTCGTCCTCAACGGGATCATGTTCGTGCTGCTCGGCGAGCAGTTGCCGCGGGTGTTCCGCGCGGCGGCGCGGACCGTGACGCAGGCCGGGGACGACCCGTGGCTGCTGCCGGTGTACGCGCTGCTGATCTGGCTCATGCTGGCGGCCCTGCGCCTGGCGTGCATCTTCGTCTCGGTCAGGCTGGCGCGGATCGTGCGCAATGCCACGCCGCCGCCCGAGGCGCGCGCCACGCCGCGCATCATGCTCGCGCTGTCGCTGGGCGGCGTGCGCGGCGCGGTGACGCTGGCCGGCGTCATGACGCTGCCGCTGCTGCTGCCCGGCGGCGAGGCGTTCCCGGCGCGCGACCTTGCGATCTTCCTCGCCGCGGCCGTGATCATCATCTCGCTGGTCGGCGCGAGCATCGGCATGCCGCGCCTGCTCAAGGGCATCGAGCCGGCGCGGTCCTCGCCGCACCAGCGGCAGCGGGAATTCGCGCGGCAGGCCGCGCACCGGGCGGCGGTGAACCGCATCTCGACCATCCTCGACGCGCAGCGCGAAGAGGATTCCTCGCTGGAGGCGCGCCGCTACATGGACGTGGTCGACCAGGTGCTGGCGGGGCTGCACGAGCCGCTCGGCCATGCCGCGGAGCCGGCGGGCGACGGCCACAAGCCGGTGCGGCGGGACGTCGAGCGGGCCATGCGGCGGGCCGCGATCGAGGCATCGCGCGAAGCCATCTACAAGCTCGCGCGCGAGCGCGAAATCTCGGACGAGGTGGCGCGCGACATGGTCCGGCTGCTGGACCTGGAGGAAGTGCGGCTGGCCTGACCCGCGCCGGCGCGGGCGGGGTGCGCGGTGTCGGTTGCGCGGTATCAGTCCGGCGAGAAATCGTAGTCGCGCTCGACCCGGCAGATGCGGGTCTTGTAGGCCGCGTACCAGCGCTCGCGGCCGAGCCGCTGCGCCATCAGGTGCGCGGCGTCGCGCTTCCACGCCGCGATCGCTTCGAGGCTTTCCCAGTAGGACACCGTGATGCCGATGTCCTCGCGCGCCGACTCGACGCCGAGAAAGCCGGGCTGCCGCGACGCGGAGGCTTCCATCGCCTCGGCCATCGCGCCGTAGCCGTCGTCGGCCCCGGTGCGGATGGAGGTGAAGATCACGGCGTAATAAGGGGTGGCGCGGGTGTCGGCAATGGGCATCGGAGGCCTCTCGTCGCGTGGGAAGGGGACTGGCCGGCCATCTTACCAAGGCCCCGCCGGGTCGGGTGCCGTCGGCCCGTTCGCCGGCCCATTCGTCGGTCCATTCGTCGGCCGACGCATCGGCCTACGTGTCGGCCCGGTGCGCCATGAAATCGCGCGGCGCCTGTCCCAGCGCGCGCCGGAACATGGTGGAGAACGCGCCGGCATTGGCGTAGCCGGTCTCGGTTGCCACGTGCCCGAGCGGCTTGCCGCGGCTCATCAGGTCCACCGCGTGGGCCAGCCGCAACTGCTGGCGCCAGGCGGCGAAGCTGGTGTGCAGCTCGGTGCGGAACAGGCGCGCCAGCGTGCGCTCGCTGGCGCCCGTGCGCGCCGCCCACTGCGCCAGGCTCAGGGCCGAGCCGGGCGCTTCCATCAGTGCGTCGCACAGCGCCTTGAGGCGGCGGTCGGCCGGCAGCGCCAGCCCGGGCCACAGCGCGGGCGCCGCGCGCAGCTCCTCGATCAGCAGCTCGGCGCTTAACTGCCGCCGGCGCGGCGACAGGTCCGCCGCGCCGGCGAGGGCGACCAGCAGCTGCCGCATCAGCGCCGACACCTCCAGCACCGTGCAGCTCGCAAGCGACAGCGGCGCCGCGGCCGGCAGCACGTAGCAGGCATGCAGCGCGGCATCGCCGAGCGTGACGGTCTCATGCTCCACGTCCGGCGGGATCCACACCGCGCGCATGGGCGGCACCACCCAGGTGGTGTCCCCGGCCGTCACCCGCATGCTGCCGCGCAGCGGCAGCGTGACCTGTCCCCATGCGTGGCGGTGGCGGCGGATGATGGCGTTGGGCGGCGGCAGGCGCAGGTGCACGACGACCGGCTGCGCGGCGGTCGGTTCGGTCAGCGGGATGGGCTGGTAGGTGGTGCGCATCATCGGCAGGTGTCTCGTCGCGGGGATTCCCGGGGCAGATCCTGCACCGGGTCCGGCGTGATTTTCGGTGCGAATTCCGGTGCGAATTCCGGTGCGATTTCCGGCGGTGGCCGGAATTCGTAAGAAGTTGCCCGGAAAGTGTAACTCCGCCAAACGCGCGCGGCCTAGCATGACCGGCATGCCAAGGCACCACGGAGCCCGCCCCCATGAACAACACCATCAGCAACGCCAGTCCGGCCACCGCCACGGCCGGGCCCGCGGCCAGCCCGCCGCCCGCCGGCAAGCTTTCCGACAGCGCGCGCGCCGCCGCGGTCATCGCCGTGTGCGTGGCCGCCGTGTGGCTGGCGGGGCGCGCCGCCGGCCTGCCGGCCCCGCTGGTGACGGCCGCGGCGCTGGTGGCGTCCACCGTGTGCTGCTGGGCGCTCGGCGTGCTGCCGGAGCCCGTCACCACGCTGCTGTTCTTCCTGTGCGCGGTGCTGCTGCACGTGGCGCCGCCCGCGGTGGCGTTCTCCGGCTTCGCCTCCACCGCGTGGTGGCTGATGTTCGGCGGCGCAGTGACCGGCGTGGCCTTGCGCCACACCGGGCTGGCGCAGCGCCTGGCGGCCATCGTCTTCCGCGGGCGCACGGGCAGCTACCGGCAGGTGATCGCCACCGTGGCGCTGAGCGCGGTCGGCCTGGCTTTCCTGATGCCGTCGACCACCGGGCGCGTGCTGCTGCTGATGCCCATCGTGCTGGCGCTGGCGGACCGCCTCGGCTACGCGCCCGGCTCGAACGGGCGCATCGGCATGGTGCTGACGGTGGCGCTGGCCAGCTACATGCCGCCCACCACCATCCTGCCGGCCAACATTCCCAACAGCGTGCTGCTCGGCGCGGCCGGCTCGCTGTATGGCATCAACCTCAGCTACGGCAGCTACCTGCTGCTGCATTTCCCCATCCTCGGCGCGCTCAAGACCGTGCTGCTGGTGTGGCTGGTGTGCCGGCTGTTCCCGGAAGCGGGGCGTCCCGCCGCGCCGCCGCCGCAGGACGCGGGCGCGCCGGGCCGGCAGGAAACCGTGCTGGCGGCGATCCTGGCGCTGGCCGTGGCCGGCTTCGCCACCGACGCGCTGCACGGCATCTCGCCGGCGTGGATCTCGCTGGCGGCCTGCATCGTGTGCCTGCTGCCCGGCGTGGGACTGGTGTCGCCGCGCATGCTGGCCGAGCAGGTGCACCTGACGCCGCTGATCTACGTGGCCGGCTTCCTCGGCCTGGGCGCGGTGGTGGAGTCCACCGGGCTGGGCCTGGCGATCAGCAGGGCGTTGCTGCAATGGCTGCCGCTGGCGCCCGGGCACGACGCCGCCAACGTGGCGGCGCTCGGCGCGATGGGCGCCGCCCTGGGGCTGGTGGCCACGCTGCCCGCGCTGCCCGCCGTGCTTACGCCGCTGGCCGGGGAGCTGGCGCAGGCCACCGGCCTGCCGCTGGAAAGCGTGCTGATGCTGCAGGTGCCGGTGTTCTCCACGGTGTTCTTTCCGTACCAGTCGCCGCCCATCGTGATCGCCATGCAGCTCGGCGGCGTGGGGCTGCGCGCCGGCAGCCGGCTGTGCCTGGCGCTGGCCGCGCCGACCCTGCTGGCGCTGCTGCCGCTGGACTACTTCTGGTGGCGGCTGCTCGGCTACCTGCCCTGAGCGCGGCGATGGCCTGCAAGCTCGGGCCATCTGAGGCATGATCTCGACCTTCGATCCGTGGCTCGCCCGAATGCGGGACCGGCCCGGCTCAACCGTAGGAATGCAATCGACATGACGACAAGAGCGGACTGCGCCGCGGCAACGCAAGCCGGCCCGGTGGGCGGCGCCAGCTGGATGACGCTGCTGCTGGCCACGGCCTGCGGGCTGATCGTGGCCAACCTGTATTACGCCCAGCCGCTGATCGGCCCGATCGGCCACGCGCTGGGGCTGTCGCCGCAGGCCGCCGGGCTGATCGTGACGCTGATCCAGGCCGGCTACGGCCTGGGCCTGCTGCTGATCGTGCCGCTGGGCGACATCATCGAGAACCGCCGCCTGATCTGCACGCTGCTGGCGGCCAGCGCGGTGGCGATGGCGGTCGCGGCGCTGGCCGGCCACGCCAGCGTGTTCCTGGCCGCGGCCGTGTGCATCGGGCTGAGCTCGGTGGCGGCGCAGGTGCTGGTGCCGTTTGCGGCGCACCTGGCGCCCGAGCACGTGCGCGGCCGGGTGGTGGGCAACGTGATGAGCGGGCTGATGCTCGGCATCATGCTGGCGCGGCCGGTCTCCAGCCTGGTCACCGACCTGTTCGGCTGGCACGCCATCTTCGCCGGCTCGGCGGTCGGCATGGCCGTGCTGACCGCCGTGCTGGCGCGGCTGCTGCCCGACCGCCGCCCGGCGCCGGTGCGCTACGGCGCCTTGCTGGCATCGATGTGGGAACTGCTGCGCACCCAGCCCGTGCTGCGCCGGCGCGCGGCCTACCAGGCCTGCATGTTCGGCGCCTTCAGCCTGTTCTGGACCACCGTGCCGCTGTGGCTGGCCGGACCGGAGTTCGGCCTGAGCCAGAAGGGCATCGCCCTGTTCGCGCTGGCCGGCGTGGCCGGCGCCGTGGCCGCGCCCATCGCCGGGCGCCTGGCCGACCGCGGCCTGGGCCGCCCCACCACCGCGCTGGCGATGGCGCTGGCGGCCGGCGCCTTCCTGCTGGGCATGGCCGGCACGCCCGGCTCGATGCCGGCGCTGGCCGCGCTCACCATCGCCGCCATCACGCTCGACTTCGGCGTGGCGGCCAACCTCGTGGTCGGCCAGCGCGCCATCTTCTCGCTCGGCGGCGCCATCCGCGGGCGGCTCAACGGCGTCTTCATGGCGATCTTCTTCGCCGGCGGCGCCATTGCCTCCGCGCTGGGCGCCTGGGCCTTCGCCCACGGCGGCTGGATGCTGACCAGCTGGATCGGGTTCGGGCTGCCGGTGCTGGCGGGGCTGTATTTCGCGACGGAGCGGCGGCCGGCGGCGGCACACCGCTGAGCCGGGGCCGGATTGGTCCCGGATTGTCCGGACTGCCGCGGAATGGGCGAGGGTAGGCGCTGACTTCGTGATGGCGCCGGCGCTTTCCCGGTGCCTTCCTTTGCCCGCGCGGGGAGGGAAACAGCAAGTGGCGAGCTGATCTTGTCGAGCGCGCGAGGCCGGCCCCAAGCCGGCCTTTTTTGTTGTCCGCAGAAATTCCCCACTTTCCTGTCAACGGGAACTATTACTGTTCGTTACGAAATATTACGGGCCGGATACATTTGCCTGGCCTCCCGTCCGTCGGGAGACCTGCCGTCTCGTAAACATCGTGTCAGATGCCGCGGACAGACAAGACCGGTTACCGGCTTAGCTGCGGAACAGGGGAGCTTCAAGCCGTGCAGGGACCAGTGTCGAGCCTTCAATGGCTCTCGGCAATCCACGCCCGTGGTTTATTCCGTGACTTCGGGCCGTTTTTCTACTTTCGCTATCTGGCGACATTGAGCGCGCTGGCGGTGTTCTGTTATCCGCAATATGGCGCGCGCTCGCGTCTCAAGCGCCTGAAACTGTTCTGCCGCTCGGCGTTCCGCTTCGCGGCGGTGCGCGCCTGGCTGCAGGCGGTGGATGCCTGCGCGCTGATGCGGTGCGTGGCGGTGGCCAGGCCGGCGCTGCTGGAGCGCCCGTACCGCCCGCTGGGTGTGTCCGGGCTGGGCTTCCGCGCGCGCATGGACACGGTGCTGGACCACTATCGCACCCTGCGCGCGCTGGTGCCGATGGCGCTGTGCGAGCGCATCTACGTGCATGGCGGGCTGGCCTGCGCGTTTGGCGAGGCGCGCTATGCGCTGCGCCTGGCCGACTCGGGGCCCAACCCCAAGGAAGGCGAACTGGCCTTCTACTGGCAGGACACCGCCAGCGGCACCTGCCTGAGCCAGCTCAGCTTCTACCTCCGGCAGGGCAAGGATGGCGCGGAGATCTTCGTCGGCGGCCTGCAGGGCCCGATGGGCGAGCACAGCCGCGACCTGATCCGCGAATCGACCAAGGCCTGCGATGGCCTGCGGCCCAAGGACACGGTCATGGCAGCGCTGCTTGCCCTGGCGGCGGCGCTCGGCGCACGCCGCATCGTGGGGGTATCCCGGCGCAACCACGTCGGACGCCAGCGCCATACGCCGCGCGCGATCCTGTGCGACTACGAAAGCTTCTGGGCGGAGTACGGCGGCGTGCCGCTCGGCTGCGGCAACATCGGCATGCCGGTCGACCAGCCGCGCCGCGACGTGATGGAACTGCCCTCCAGGAAGCGCGCCGCCTATCGTCGCAAGCAGGCGCAGGCCGACGGCATCCAGGCGGCCGTGCAAGGCTGGCTGGCCGCACCCGACGCCATGCCGGCCACCATGCATGCGCCGGCCCTGATGCAGGTCAGGCCGCCGGAAGGCTCGTCGCCGATGGCGGCCTGAAGGCGGCCTGAAGGCGGCATCAGGGCGGCATCAGGACGGCATGCTGCGAGGCGGCGCCGCGCCGCATGCCAACAGGACGAGCGCAAAGCGCGGGAATTCTCCCGCGCTTTTTTTCGTGTCCGGCGCGGGTCCGCTAGTTAACCCTAGTAGTCTAGGTTTGTAGACCTTACTAAAGTAGCTCGCTTGCAGCCAGGCTGCGCCCGCCGCTCGCGCGGCTTGCCAAGCTTTCCGCCGCTCCTTTCGCTGCTCCTTTCGCCGCACCTCCCGCCGAACATGCAGAACTCCGCGCTGCCCCCAGCCTTTGCCGCCTCCGGCGATCTGCTTTCGCGCAGCCGTCAGCCCGTCTACCTCCAGCTCGCCACCATCTTCCGCCGCCATATCGAGAGCGGCGAGTGGCGGCCCGGCGAGCGCATTCCCTCGCTCGAGCAGCTTTGCCGCGAGTTCGGCGTGGCGCGCATGACGATGCACAACGCGCTGACCCTGCTGGACGAGGAAGGCCTGCTGATCCGCGAGCGCGGCCGCGGCACCTTCGTCAAGGCCGGCTGCCGCGAGCGCCGCCCGCTGACGCTGCCGGTCAGCTGGGATCAGGCCGTGGCGGTGGGCGAGCGGCTCGGCACCGAGGCGCTCGGCGAATCCGACGGCCTGGTGCCGCTGCCCGACGAGCTCGGCCTGCCGTGCAGCGCCGCGCGCGCGCCGGGCTACCGCTTCCTGCGCCGCCTGCACCGCATCGAGCACAAGCCGTTCGCGCTGAGCGAGGTGTACATCGAGGCCGGCGTGTTCGCGCGCGAGCCGGAGGCGTTCCGCCAGGGCGCCTCGGTGCCGGTGCTGGACCGCTTCCCGCAGCTCAAGGTCACGGCCGCCCGCCAGCGCCTGTCCGTCATTGCCGCCGGCGCGGAAACCGCGGCCCGGCTGGCGCTGCCGGTCGGCGCGCCGGTGGCCGAGCTGCGCCGCCATGCCTGCGTGGACGGCGTGATCGTCTATTACGCGCGCATCGAATTCCCGAGCGAGTTCGTCTGCCTCGACTTCGACCTGCTCGCGCCCGGCGCGGGCGCCGTCCCCGCTTATCCGCCACGTCCGGCCGCGCAGCCGTGACCGCGGCGGCCGTCCCGATTCAGCACCCTCATCCTGCAACCCAACCGGAAACCAAGCCAATGCAGACAACCGAGCGCAACCAGCCGAACCACGCAGACAACGGGCAGGGCGAACTGAACGGCGCCGAAAGCCTGGTCAAGACGCTGCTGGCGTGCGGCGTGGATACTTGTTTTGCCAATCCCGGCACCAGCGAAATGCACTTCGTGGCCGCGCTCGACCGCATCCCCGGCATGCGCTGCGTGCTCGGCCTGTTCGAAGGCGTGGTGACAGGCGCGGCCGACGGCTACGCGCGCATGGCCGACAAGCCCGCGGCCACGCTGCTGCACTGCGGCCCGGGCCTGGCCAACGGGCTGGCCAACCTGCACAACGCGCGCCGCGCGCAGACGCCGGTGGTCAACATCGTCGGCGACCAGGCCACCTACCACCGCCCGTTCGACGCGCCGCTGACCGCCGACACCGAAGGCTGGGCGCGCCCGGTCTCGGTCTGGACCCGCACCGCCACGCATGCCGCCTCGGTCGGCGCCGATGCCGCCGCCGCGGTGCAGGCCGCGCTCGGCGCGCCGGGCGGCGTGGCCAGCCTGATCCTGCCCTCCGACGTGTGCTGGGACGCCGGCGGCAAGGTCGCCGCGCCGCTGCCGCCGCTGCCGGTGCCCAAGGTCTCGCCCGACGCCGTGCAGCAGGCCGCGCGCGTGCTGCGCTCCGGCCAGCCCACGCTGATCGTGCTGGCCGGCGCCGCGCTGCGCGAAGCGCCGCTGGCCGACGCACACCGCATCGCCGCCGCCACCGACGCGCGCCTGATCACGCCGATGTCCAACGCGCGCGTGTCGCGCGGCCGCGGCCGCTTCAACGTCGACCGCGTGCCGTACTCCGGCGACGTGGCGCGCGCCAAGCTGGCCGGCATCCGCAACGTCATCCTGGTCGGCGCGCCGCCGCCCGTGACCTTCTTCGCCTATCCCGGCAAGTCGCCGCGCCCGTACCCGGAAGACGCCGACGTGCTCGTGCTCGCCCGCCCCGAGCAGGACCTCGCCGAAGCGCTCGCGCGCCTGGCCGACGAACTCGGCGCGCCCGCCGTCGCGCTGCCGGCCTCCGCTGCGTCGCACGAAATCGCCAAGGGCGCCGTGACCTCCGAAGCCGTGGCGCAGACGCTGACCGCGCTGCTGCCCGAGCAGGCCATCGTGGTGGAAGAAAGCGTGAGCTTCGGCCGCGCCTTCTATCCGGGCACCGTGCACGCCGCGCCGCACGACTGGCTGCAGCTCACCGGCGGCGCCATCGGCGACGGCCTGCCGCTGGCCACCGGCGCCGCCGTCGCCGCGCCCGGCCGCCGCGTGGTCGCGCTGCAGGCCGACGGCTCCGGCATGTACACGCTGCAATCGCTGTGGACGATGGCACGCGAAAAGCTCGACGTGACCGTGGTGGTGCTGGCCAACCGCAAATACGCGATCCTGCTCGGCGAACTCGCCGGCGTCGGCGCCAATCCCGGCAAGACCGCGCTCGACATGCTCGACATCGGCAACCCCGATCTCGACTGGGTGAAGCTGGCCAACGGCATGGGGGTGGAAGGCGCGCGCGCGGTGGATATGGAGGGGTTTGCGGCGCTGTTCGCGGCGGCCAATGCGAAGGCGGGGCCGTTCTTGATTGAGTTGGTGATTTGAGCTGTTGGCCGGCGCGCCCGATGGGGAATCCGTTGGAACAGGCATCTCGTGGACTGGCCACCGTGCGGTATCGGGCCAGCCACGGCAGGCAATCGCGAAGATGGATTGTTCCAGGGAATCCGTCATGTCCTGCCACGCTGCGTTCCCGGCAGCGTGCCGGCGGAAGTATCGGATGTGATTGGATGCATTATTGGCGGCAATGATCGTCAACAGGCTGCGGCATAAAGGAAGCAGGAAGAGAAACATCCCAATGCCGCATCACCTTTCCAGTACATCGTCGACTACCACTTTGCCATCTCCTGATCGACGGGGTGGTGCTGTGGATCCAACACGTATCCTCGGTTTCGATGAAGGCCTTCCGCTTGGTTGCCGATGCGTCGGTGAGCGGCGAGAGGTCATTCGTTAGCGGAATTTGAGAAGGGAACATCCGCCGATGCTGAACCATCTTCATATTAAGAACTTCAAAGCCTGGAAAGACACGGGTCCGATTCGTCTGGCGCCATTGACGGTGATTTTCGGCGCCAACAGCGCGGGTAAAAGCAGCCTCGGGCACTTGTTGCTGGCTCTGCAGCAAACGGCGCGCTCGACAGATCGAAAACGGGCTCTGCATCTGGGAGATACCTCCTCACTCATCGATCTGGGCACCTTCGCAGACTGCGCCTGCACGGCCATGACTTGACGCAGTCACTGGAGTTCGAGATCGGCTGGTCTTTGCCCAGGGCGCTGGAGGTGCGCGATCCACTGCAAGCCGCGGTGCGTTACCAGGGCGACCATATGCGGCTGGCGGTGGAACTGGTTGCCGGCAAGTCCGCCCAGCCCGAGGTGCAGGCACTGAGTTATGTACTGGGCTCGGATGCGGAAGACGTTCTCGATGTGTCGCTGCGGCGAGACGACAAGCGGAAATTCACGCTGTCATCGCAGCGCTACGGGTTCAAGATGGCCGACGGCCGCAAATGGCCTCTCGAGGAGCCGGAGAAGTTCTATCGCCTGTCGGACGTCAGCAATGCGCGCTTCAAGAACGCGGGCTTCCTGGCGGACTTCGCGCTGGCCACCGAGGCCATGCTGGATAGCCTGTCCTATCTGGGGCCTCTGCGCAACCATCCCCAGCGGATCTATCAGTGGTCGGGAGATACGCCTTCGAGCGTGGGGCAGATGGGCGAGTACGCTATCGCGGCAATCCTGGCGGCACAGAGCGAAGGGCGCATGCTCAATCGTGGCCCGAAGCGGGCCAAGCAGGGATTTGCCACGTTCATTGCCGCCTGGCTGAAAGACCTGGGCGTGATACATGATTTTTCCGTCAAGCCCGTGGCAGAAGGGCGCAAGGAATACGAAGTCCTGGTCAGGACGCATGCCAAGGCGCCGGAGGTCAAGATCACCGATGTCGGGTTCGGCGTGTCGCAGGTGCTTCCGGCTTTGGTGCAGGCTTTCTATTGCCCGCCGAACTCCACGGTGTGGATGGAGCAGCCCGAGATTCATCTGCACCCGCAGGTGCAGGCCGAACTGGCGGACGTATTCATTTCGGCCACGCAGGCGCGTGAAAACGGCAGGGCGCGTCATGTTCAACTGATCGTGGAAAGCCACTCCGAGCATTTCCTCAACCGCCTGCAGCGCCGCGTGGCCGAGGGCGCCGTTGCACCCGAGGACGTGGCGGTGTACTTCTGCCGTCGTGCCGGCGCCGCCACCGAACTGGAGCCGCTGCAGTTGAACATGTTCGGCGAAATCGAGAACTGGCCGGAGCACTTCTTCGGCGACGAGATGGCCGACATCGCGGGCCGCACCCTGGCAGCGATGCAGCGCAGGCGTGAGTTGGACCAGAAGGACAGGGCAGAATGAAGGCTGTCATCGATACCAACGTCCTGCTGGTTGCGAATGGGCTGCATGCCGACGTGTCGGCCGATTGTGTCATCAAGTGCAAGCGGCGCCTGCCGGGCCGCGCGACGATGCCAGGATCGTCTTGAGACGACCCCTACCCCACCATCACCTCCCCATACCGCTGCACATGAAAATCGCTATCCCCCAGCAGCGGGTCGATCATCGTCAGCCGCTTGAAGTAGTCCCCCACCTCGAGTTCGTCCGTCATCCCCATCCCGCCGTGTAGCTGCACCGCCTGCTGGCCGACGAAGCGGCCGGCCCTGGCGACCACCACCTTGGCGCCGCTGAGCATGCGGCGGCGCTGCGCGGGGTCGGTTTCGTCCAGCGCCTGGGCGGCGACGTAGGCCATCGACAGCGCCAGTTCCTTCTGCACCAGCATGTCGGCCATGCGGTGCTGCAGGGCCTGGAACGCGGCCAGCGGCTTGCCGAACTGCTGGCGCGTGCGCAGGTATTCGCCGGTGATCTCGATCAGCCGTTCCATTGCGCCGGCGGCTTCGGCGCACAGCGCGGCGATGCCGTGGTCGATGCCGTGCGTGAGCGCGGCCAGGCCGTTGCCTTCGCTGCCGACCAGCGCGGCGGCGCCGACCGTGGCGTCGTGCAGCGTGATGTCGGCGGCGCGCAGGCCGTCCATCGTGGGATAGCCGTGCACGCTCAGGCCAGGCGTGTCCCCGGGCACCAGGAACAGCGACAGTTCGCTGCTGCCGGCGAGGCGCGCGCTGACCAGGAAGGCGTCGGCGGCTTCGCCGTGCCAGGCTAGGGTCTTGGTGCCGTTGAGCTGGTAGCCGTCGTCCTTGCGCTCGGCCGCCGCGCGCGCGCTTTCGGCGCGGTAGCGCGTGGTGGGCTCGAGGTAGGCGAGGGTGACGATGCGCTCGCCGCCGGCGATGGCGGGCAGCCATGCTTCTTTCTGCGCCGCGCTGCCGTAGGCGCTCAGCACGGCGGTGGAGATGACCGCGGCGGGCGTGACCGGCTCGAGCACGAGGCCGCGGCCGAGTTCGCGCTGCACCACCAGCTGGCTGGCGGCGCTTTCGCCGAAGCCGCCGTATTCGGCGGGCACGGTCAGGCCGAGCACGCCCATCTCGGCGAGCTGGGCCCACGCGGCGCGGTCGAGGCTGTTGCCGCCGCGCGCGCTGGCGCGGCGCCGGGCGAAGGTGTATTCGGTGTCGATGAAGCGGCGCAGGCTGTCGGCCAGCATCTGCTGTTCTTCGCTGTAGTTGAAGTCCATGACTGTGCTTGTTCCTTCCGTCCCGGCGTTCAGAAACCCAGGATCATCTTGGAGATGATGTTCTTCTGCACTTCGGTGGCGCCGCCGTAGATGGAGGTCTTGCGCATGTCGAAGTAGGTGGAGGCCGCGGGCGCGGCCCAGGCCGGCGCGTGCGTCGGCAGGTCCGCCGGGGTCGCGCCGGCCTCGAGCCAGCGCGGCGAGTACGGCCACGCGCCGGGGCCGGCCACTTCCATCTGCAGCATGGCGAGGTCCTGCTGGATCTCGGAGCCGCGGATCTTGACGATGGAGGCCTCGGGGCCGGGCTGGCCGGCGGACTGCGTGGCCACGCGCAGCAGCAGCATTTCCAGCGCCATGATGTCCATCTCGATGCGGGCGATCTTGTCGCGCATGCGCACGTCGTCGATCAGCGGGCGGCCGGCGCCGTCGGTGGCCTGCGCGGCGTAGTGCTTGAGCTGGCGCAGTTCGCGGTTGCAGTGGCCGATGCCGGCGATGCCGGTGCGCTCGTGGCCGAGCAGGTACTTGGCGTAGGTCCAGCCGCGGTTCTCCTCGCCGAGCAGGTTGGCCGCCGGCACTTCCACGTCCTCGAACCACACTTCGTTGACGTCGTGGCCGCCGTCGAGCGTGACGATCGGGCGCACCGTCACGCCCGGCGTCTTCATGTCGATCAGCAGCATGGAGATGCCTTCCTGCGCCTTGGCCTCGGTGTCGGTGCGCACCAGGCAGAAGATCCAGTCGGCGAAATGCGCCATCGTGGTCCAGGTCTTCTGGCCATTGACGATGTAGCGGTCGCCGTGGCGCACCGCGCGCGTCTTGAGCGAGGCCAGGTCCGAGCCGGAGCCCGGTTCCGAATAGCCCTGGCACCAGAAGTCTTCCACCGTGGGGATGCGCGGCAGGAAGCGTTCCTGGTGCTCGGGGCTGGCGTACTTCATCAGCACCGGGCCGATCATGGTCAGGCCGAACGGCAGCAGGCGCGGCGCGCCGGCGCGGAAGGTCTCGATCTCGAAGATCAGGCGCTGCAGCGGCGTCCAGCCGGTGCCGCCCCATTGCTTCGGCCATGTCGGCGCGCCCCAGCCGTGCGCGTGCAGCACGCGGTGCCAGCGCACGTAGTCGTCCTTCTCCACGCGCTGGTGGGCCAGCACCTTGTCGCGGATGTCCGCCGGCAGGCTGGCCTGCACGAAGGTCCGAACCTCTTCGCGGAACGACTGCTCCGCGGCGTTGAAACGCAAATCCATCTGCTTGTCCCCTCGGTTGGGAAGGCTGGCCGCGTCGCGGCGGCGGCATGCCGGCGCAACGCGGCTGCCTCCACGATACGGTGAGACGATTCTATGTGCGGCGCGTGGTTCGGAGTTTCCGCAATGGCAAAGCCGCACTTCGGCAGGCACAAAGCGTTGTGCGGCTGTTGTCCCTGCATTCCTGACAAGGGTTTCCCCCAGTGCGCGGATGGCGGAGCATGCCATTCACGCCAGCCTGAAGGCGGCCTTAGCCAAATCCAAATGGCGTGCCCGCGGCGGCTGGCCCAAACTGGCGCCGTGCCATCGCAGCACAAAACAGAAATCACGCCGAGGAGACAGGCGCATGTCACGCTGGACCCAACGATGCACCAGGCTGCTCGCGCTATGCGGCGGACTGCTGGCCGCCGCGAGCGCGTTCGCGGCTTATCCCGACAAGCCGGTGCGGCTGGTCGTGCCTTTTCCGCCGGGCGGCGCCACCGACCTGCTGGCGCGCGAGATCAGCCATGCGCTGTCGGTGCGGCTGGGCCAGCCGGTGGTGATCGAGAACCGGCCCGGCGCGGGCGGCAATATCGCTGCGGTGTCGGTGGCGCGCGCGCCGGCCGATGGCTACACGCTGTTCTTCGGCACCTTCGGCTCGCTGGCCGTCAACAAGAGCCTGTACGACAAGCCGGGCTACGACCCGCTCAAGGATTTCGCGCCGGTGGCGTCGGTGGCCTACCTGCCCAACGTGCTGGTGGTGCACCCGTCGGTGCCCGCGCGCAACGTGGCCGAGTTGATCGCGCTGGCCAAGCGCGAGCCCGGCAAGCTGAGCTATGGCTCGTTCGGCAACGGCTCGTCCTCGCACCTGGCGGGCGAGTTGTTTACCCACATGGCGGGCGTGCGCATCGACCACGTGCCGTACAAGGGCAGCGCGCCGGCCATGACCGACCTGATCGGCGGGCGCCTGACCATGATGTTCGACAGCATTTCCACGGCGCTGCCCTATGTGCGCGACGGCCGCGTGCGCGCGCTCGGCGTGACCACCGCGAAGGCGTCGGACCAGTTGCCCGGCGTGCCCACGCTGGCCGCCGCGGGCGTGCCCGGCTACGAGCTGACCGCGTGGTTCGGCGTGGCCGCGCCGGCCAACACGCCGCCGGCGGTGGTCGACCGCCTCAATGCCGAGATCGTGGCCGCGCTGGCGCAGCCCGAGCTGGCGGCGCGGCTGGCGGCGCAGGGCACGGTGCCGTTCCCGTCCACGCCGGCGCAGTTTGGCGCCTACATGCGCAGCCAGTACCAGAAGTGGGACGGGCTGATCAAGTCGGCCGGCATCCATCTGGACCAGTAGCTTTGCCCGTGGCCGGCGCTTCGCGGCGCCGGCTTCCTCCTGTCAGCGTCATCCGCATTACATCGCCCGCATCATGTCTTCCTTCCGCCCTGAGTTCATCCACGACATCCCCAAGCACTGGGCCGAGCGCGCGCCCGACGCACCCTGTCTGCACCTGGCCGGCGGGATCCTGAGCTACGGCGCGCTGTGGCAGCGCATCGCCGCCGCGCGCGACTGGCTGGCCGCGCGCGGCGTGGGCCAGGGCGACCGCGTGATGGTGGTGGGCGAGAACTGCACCGAGATGGTGGTCATGCTGTTTGCGTGCAGCACGCTGCATGCGTGGCCGATCCAGGTCAACGCGCGGCTCTCGCCGCGCGAGATCGACGGCATCCGCGCGCATGCGGAGCCGCTGCTGACCTTCTTCACCAGCAACGTGTCCGACGTGGCCGCCGCGCACGCGGCCCGCCTCGGCGCGCAGCCGTCGGACTGCGCCGCGCTCGACCCGAACTTCACGGTGCTGCGCGCGGAGCACGCGCCGCAGCGCGTGGACGCCGCCGAGGCGCGCGACATCGCCACGCTGATCTATACCTCGGGCACCACCGGCGCGCCCAAGGGCGTGATGGTGCCGCACGCGGGCCTGACGGTGTTCGCGCGCATCTCCGCCACCTCGCGCGACCTCGGCCCGGACGACATCGCCTACGGCGCGCTGCCGCTGTCGCATATCTTCGGCATCGCCACGGTGCTGATGGCCACGCTCTATGCCGGCGCCAGCCTGGTGATGCGCCCGCGCTTCGACGCGGCCGACGTGTTCGCGGCGCTGCGCTCGCCCGGCCTCACCATGCTGCAGGGCGTGCCGACCATGTTCACGCGCATCATGGCGCTGGCGCGCGAGATGACCGCGCGCACCGGCCAGACCGGCGCCACGGCCTTCCCGCGCCTGCGCTACCTGTACACCGGCGGCGCGCCGCTGGACCCCACGCTCAAGCGCGACACTGAGGCGTGGTTCGGCCAGCCGCTGCACCACGGCTACGGCATCACGGAGTACGCCGGCTCGCTGTTCATCACGCGCAAGGACGCGCCGCGCGCGGACTGCTCGGCCGGCTACATCGTCGAAGGCGTGGAGATCGCCATCACCGACGAGCAGGGCCAGCCGATGCCGCCCGGCGAGCGCGGCCAGATCCGCGTGCGCGGGCCCGGCGTGATGCGCGGCTATTTCCGCAACGCCGGGCAGACCGCCGAGGCGCTGCTGCCCGGCGGCTGGCTCAACACCGGCGACCTGGGCTATCTCGACGCGGACGGCGCGCTGTTCATCGTCGGCCGCTCGAAGGACCTGATCATCCGCTCGGGCTTCAACGTCTACCCGATCGAGGTGGAATCGGTCATCAATGCCTTCCCCGGCGTGCGCCAGTCCGCCGTGGTGGGCCGCGCGGCCGCCGACGGCAACGAGGAAGTGGTGGCCTTTATCGAAACCCAGCCCGGCACCACGCTCGACGTGCCCGCGCTGCAGGCCTACCTGCGCGAGAGCCTGGCGCCGTACAAGCGGCCCGCGCAGGTGCGCGTGATCGAGACCATTCCCACCACCGCCAGCGGCAAGCTGCTCAAGCAGCCGCTGCGCGCCCTGGTGGAGGGCAACGCGGCGGCGGCCTGAACGCGCGCCGGCGCAAACACAAGAAGGAGGAGACACGATGAAACGATGGATGATGGCCGGCCTGCTGCTGGCCGCGGCGCACGGCGCCGCCTGGGCCGACGCCTACCCGGCGCGCCCGGTCAAGCTGCTGGTGGGCTACGCGCCCGGCGGCCCGGTCGATACCGCCGCGCGCATCTACGCCGACTACCTCGGCCGCGTGCTCAAGCAGCCGGTGGTGGTGGACAACCGCGCCGGCGCCAGCGGCGCCATCGCCGCCGACCTGACCGCGAAGTCCACGCCGGACGGCTACACGCTGTACTTCGTGGCCAGCCCGACCATGACCATGACGCCGCTGATCCAGAAGTCGGTGAACTTCAACCCGACCAAGGACTTCAGCTACATCGGCCTGATCACCGATTACACCAACGTCCTGCTCATCAACAAGGAATTCCCCGCCAAGGACGTGGGCGAGCTGGTGGACTACGCGCGCAAGCATCCCGAAGGCGTGAGCTTCGGCTCGGCCGGCGTGGGCGCCTCCAACCACCTGTCGGCGGAACTGCTGGCGGAGATGGGCGGCGTGAAGATGCTGCACGTGCCGTACAAGGGCAACTCGCCGGCGATGGCCGACGTGATCGGCGGCAAGGTGACGTTCATGTTCGACATCACCGGCACCGCCATCGGCTATATCCAGGGCGGCAAGGTGCGCGCGCTGGCGGTCACGTCGAAGGCCCGCAACGCCGCGCTGCCCAACGTGCCGACCATGATCGAGTCCGGCCTGAAGAACTACGACGTCACCGGCTGGTACGCGCTGGTGGGGCCGCCCAGGCTGCCCGCCGAGGTGGTGGACAAGCTGGTCAAGGCGCAGAAGGCGATCGGCGACGATCCGGCTTTCCAGCAGCGCATGACGCAGGGCGGCTACGACCTCAACATCACCGGGCCGAAGCCGCTGTCGGACCGTATCCAGAAGGAACTGGCCTTGTGGGGCGGCGTGGTGAAGACGGCGAAGATCCAGGTGGAGTGAGGATGCGCTGAGTTTGTGTTGCTGGGAGGAAAGCGGCTCTGGTGGGCCGCTTTTTTTGCTGCCGTTTTTTATCTGGCGGGGAAGCGCGGGTTGCGGTTCGCGGTGGCGGTGACTTCGTGGCGGCGCCTGGCCCTCTCCCCCGGCCCCTCTCCCGCAGGCGGGAGAGGGGAGACAACATGCGTAGCAGGTGATCTCTGGTGTCGTGCCTGCCGTGTGGTGGTTTGCATCCAGCAAGAGCGAACGACCCCCAATGCGCTAATGCATACCACCGGTTTGCTCCCCTCTCCCGCGCGCGGGAGAGGGGCCGGGGGAGAGGGCGAGCGCCGGCAAGAGCGAAGACGCTCGCTCCGCAAGAAGCACCAGTTCCCGCCCCCCGGCACGACAGCATCACGCACCACCACGCGCCCCCGCAAACCGCCAGGTCAGTCCGCCTTGATGCCAAGCCGTTCCACCAGCGCCTTCTCGCTTGCGATCTGCTGCATGGCGTAGCGCGTGTAGCCTGTGCTGTCGAGGTACATCAGGTCCTGGTCCTGCTGCCTGAGCGCGGCGAGGTGCTGCGGGTCCTCGGCGGCGCGTTTGAGCGCGGCTTCGAGGATGCGCACCACGTGCGGGTCCATGTCTTTCGGCCCGGCCACGCCGTACGGCGAATTGGAGACGATGTCGTAGCCGAGTTCGCGCAGCGTGGGCACGCCGGGCCAGCGCGACGAGCGCTGCGCGGTCCACAGGTTGAGCCAGCGCAGCTTGCCGGCGTCCACCAGCGTGCCGGCCGAGTTGCCCGCGGCGCACAGTTGCACGTGGTTGCCCATCAGCGAGTTGATGCAGTCGGCGTCGCCCTTGAACGGCACGTGGTTGACGGCCAGGTTTTCCTTGCCGGCCAGTTCCATCATGGTGAGGTGCGGCGAGGAGAACTGGCCAGGCGAGCCGTAGCCGAGCGTGCCGGGCCGTGCGCGCGCGGCGGCGAGGAAGTCATGCCAGTCCCGCCACGGCGAATCGGCGCGCACCACCGCGCCGAAGGTATAGCCGGTGATGCGCGCGAGGTAGGTGAAGTCACGCGCCGGGTCGAAGGTGGTCTTCTGGATGAAGGGCTGGCGGAACACCGTGACCGGCATGACGGCGAGCGTGTAGCCGTCGGGCCGGGCCTGCCTGATGGCCATCGCGCCCATCGTGCCCGAGACGCCGGGCTTGTTTTCCACCATCACGTTCTGGCCGAGCGCCCGTTGCAGGGCCACGGCGAACTGGCGCGCCACCACGTCGGTGGTGCCGCCCGCCGCGTAGGGGACGATCAGCGTGACGGGCCGCGCCGGATAGGGCGGCTGCGCCCGCGCGGACACGGCGCAGAGCACGGCGATGGCGCCGCAGGCGGCGAGGCGGCGGGCGCGCCGCCCGGCCTTTCGGGATGCATGCATAGGAAGTCTCCATTTATCGTGGTTCCCCGCTGATCCCGATGTTGTATTGGTGTGCCGCGCCGGTCAGCCTGCGTCGTCCCTCCCGTCAGGCCTCCACCTCGGCCCAGGCTTCCATCGCCTGGCTGCCGGCGTCGTCGCCGGTCCACAGCGCGATCCTGCCGGGCGTGGCGGCGTCCGGCGCGCCGCCCACGGTCACGGTGTCGTGGTGGAACAGCGGCGCCAGCCCGCGGAAGCCGAAGCGGCGCACCTTGGCCGCCGGCATCTCGCGCGCCAGCAGGTCGAGCGTGAGCACGGCCTGCAGCGGGCCGTGCACCACCAGCCCGGGATAGCCTTCCACGTCGCGCACGTAGTCGTGGTCGTAGTGGATGCGGTGGCCGTTGAAGGTCAGCGCCGAGAAGCGGAACAGCATGACCGGGCCGGCCTGGAGCTGGCGCTGCCACGTCGGTGCGTGCGCCAGGCGCGGGCGCGGCGGCAGCGGCTGGCCGGGCTCGGGCATGGCGCGGTAGACCAGGTCGTGGCGCTCGGTCAGCGCGGTCTCGCCGCCGACGGTGAGCACGTGCTCCACGGTGACGAACCACAGCTCGCCGCTGCGGCCGGTCTTGTATTCGACGTTGCGCACGGTGGAGGTGCGCGTGACGGTGTCGCCCACGCGCAGCGCGCGTTTGAAGTCGAGCTCGCCGCCGGCCCACATGCGGCGCGGCAGCGGCACCGGCGGCATGAAGCCGCCCAGCGCGGGGTGGCCGTCGCGGCCGAGCTCGCGCTGTGGCGCGCGCGGCAGGAAATACAGCCAGTGCCACAGCGGCGGCAGCGGGCCGCGCACGAGCGCGTCGGCGTCGAGGTCGAGCGTGGCGGCCAGGCCGATCACGGGTTCGGGGGAAAGGGTCTCGGTGCGGCTTTCGCTGCGGCCGATCCAGGTGCGCAGGTGTTCGAGCTGGGTCATGACGGATTGGCTTGCTGGGTTTCGGGGTGGCCGGCGAGCGCGAGCAGGCGCCGGGCTTGTTCGATGACGGGGCGGTCGACCATCTTGCCGTCGACCTGCACCGCGTGGCTGCCGCTGGCGGTGGCGGCCAGCACGCGCCGCGCCCAGTCGAGCTGCTGCGCGGTGGGCAGGAAACCGGCGCGCACCGCGGCGAGCTGGGCCGGGTGGATGCACAGCTTGGCGGCGAAGCCGAGCGCGCGCGCGTGGGCCACGTCGTCGGCCAGCACGGCCTCGTCCTTGAGCGCGGTGGTGACGCCGTCCACGGGCGGCGGCAGGCCGGCCACGCGCGCGGCCAGCACGATGCGCGAGCGCGCCAGCAGCAGCGCTTCGCGCGTGTGCGCGCAGCCCAGGTCCACGGCGAAGTCGAGCGAGCCGAAGGCCAGGCGCGACACGCCCGGCGCGGCGGCCACCGCGTCGACGCCGTGCAGCCCGCGCGCGCTTTCGATGATGGCCACCATGCGGCCCTGCGGGTTGACCTGGGCCAGCGCCTGGGCGATCTCGCCGAGCGCGACCGGGTCTTCGGCCTTGGGCACCAGCAGGCCGGCCAGCGGCGTGTCCGGCGGCAGCGCGCGCAGCCAGTCCATGTCGGCGGCGAAGGCGGGCGAGCTGGCGTCGTTGATGCGCACGTAGGCGTGCGCGTGCGCGCCGCGCTCGCGCAGCCACGCGGCGATGGCGCCGCGCGCGGCCGGCTTGGCGTCCGGGTGCACGGCGTCCTCGAGGTCGAGGATCAGCGCGTCGGGCGCGGCGGCGGCGGCCTTGTCGAAACGCTCGGGCCGGTCGCCCGGCACGAACAGGTAGGTGATGGCGGTGGCGGCGGTGGAGACTGAGGACATCGGTATTTCCCGGGAAGGTGAGGCGTCAGCGCGCGAGCGGCAGCCAGCCGTTGACGTCCGGCTGCTTTTCCAGCGCCCACACGCGCGCGATGATGGCGCGCATCTCCGCCTCGCCGGCGCCGTGGCGGAAGGCGCCGAGCTGGATCGCCTTGGCTTCGAGCTCCGGGCGCGACAGCGTGTTGCCGGGGTCGCCCTTGGGCACGTCCACGCGCGCGCCGAGCGTGCGGCCATCGGTGGTCCGCACGGTGACGCGGCCGATCCACTGGCGCGGATAGGCCGCGTTGATCTCGTCGTCGAGCGCCATCTCCACCTTGTCGCGGAAGGCGGCCACCTGCGCGTCCTGCAAGGCGTGGTCCTCGAACTCGCCGAGGCCGGCATGCGCGTGCAGCGCCACCAGGCCGAGCACGGTGCCCATCGAGAACTTGGCCTGGTGGATGGTCCTGGGATCGGTCACGGGGCCGAGCACGTCGATCGCGCCCTGGTGCACGTGCGCGGTCACGGCGGCGATCTGGTCCGCGCGGATCTGCTCGCGCAGCATCAGCGCCTTGAGCGCGTCGGCCGCCGGATGCGTGTGGCGGCACGAGGCGAAGAACTTGAACGAGGTCTCGGCCGTGGCCCAGCGCGTGCCCAGGCCATCGGTCAGCGCGGCCGGGTTGGCGTCGCTCGACATGCCCGCGGCCATGCCCTGCGCGCCCTCCAGGATGCGCTTCGCGCCGGTGAAGCCCGCGCGCGCGATCCACGCAGACATCAGGCCGTCCGCCGCCGCCTTGGCCGTGTGCAACTGCTTGGAGTCCGCCGCGTCGCGCAGGAACTCCCACAAGCCGGCGGCCTGCGTGCCGGCCGAGCCGAGCGCCTGGTTGATGCCCTCGGCATCCATGCCGTACAGCTTGGCCACCGCCGCCGCGGCCGCCAGCGTGCCGACCGTGCCGGTGGTGTGGAATACGCGGTAGTGCGAGCGGCCCATGAACTCGCCGATGCGGATGCCGGCCTCATAGCCGGCGATGGAGGCCAGCAGCACGTCCGCGCCGCTCTTGCCCTCGGCCTGCGCGGCGGCGATCACCGCCGGGAACACCACCGCGGCCGGGTGCAGCACCGAGCCGTTGTGCACGTCGTCCTGCTCCACCACGTGGGAGGACGCGCCGTTGATCAGCGCGGCGAAATACGGGGAGGTGCGGCGGCGGTCGACGAAGACTTCGGAGGGGCCTTGCTGCGGGCCCATCGCCGCGGCGAATTCCTGCAGTTTGCGGATGGCGGGGGCGTCCTTGCCGGCGATGGCGGAGGCGATCCAGTCGAGGAAGAGGTCTTTGGTTTTTTCTATGACTTCCTGGGGGATTTGTTTTAGTTTCAGGGTGGCGAGGAAGTCGCAGAGTTGGCGGGTTGGGTAGGTTTGGGTGTCGGGTTGTTGGGTCATTTTTTTTGCTCTGGGTTGTTCGTTTTTGGATGGTTTTTTACTTTAGGGAAAGACTGATTTATTCAGAACGAAAGTCATCGTTGGGTGGCTTGTAAGCGTTGTCATATGCATGCCCAAGAGATGAGTCGGAGATGAAGCGACAGATCAGTTTTGCGGAAGCGGAAAGCCACGGTAAGAAGCGGGTGACGCGCCGCCAGCGCTTCCTGACGGAGATGGAAAGCGTGGTGCCGTGGTCGCGCCTGATTGCGGCGGTCGAGCCGTACTACCCCAAAGGCAAACGCGGACGGCCGCCGATCGGTCTGGAGCGGATGCTGCGCATTTACTTCCTGCAGCAGTGGTACGGGCTGTCGGACGAGGCACTGGAAGACGCGCTGTACGACAGCGTGGCGATGCGGGCGTTTGCCGGGATCGACCTGGCAGTCGAAGCGGTGCCAGACGCGACCACGCTCCTCAAGTTTCGCCGCATGCTCGTCGAGCATGAGCTGACGCGAAAGCTGTTCGACGAGATCGGCATCATGCTGTGCGAGCGTGGGCTGATGATGAAGGAAGGCACGATTGTGGATGCCACCATCATCGAGGCGCCACCTTCGACCAAGAACAAGGAGAAGAGCCGCGACCCGGAGATGCACCAGACCAAGAAGGGTAATGAATGGCACTTTGGCATGAAGGCGCATGTCGGCGTGGATGCGGCTTCGGGGCTGGTACACAGCGTGGTGGGCACTGCAGCGAACGCGTCGGATGTGTCGCAGGCGCATGCCTTGCTGCATGGTCACGAGGAGCATGCGTTTGGCGATGCGGGCTACACGGGCGTGGAGAAGCGCGACGAGATGCAAGGCAAGTCCGTGAAGTGGCAGGTGGCCGTCAAGCGCGGCAAGATTAAGACGATGCATGACGGCACCGTCAAGGACTTGCTGATCGCCGTCGAGCGGGCCAAGGCCCAGATTCGGGCGCGGGTCGAGCATCCGTTCCACGTCATCAAGAATCTCTTTGGTCATCGTAAGGTTCGCTACAAGGGCCTGGTCAAGAACACGGCGCAGTTGCTCAGCCTGTTTGGTCTGGCGAATCTGGTGCTTGCCAGGAAACCGTTGTTGGCCTCACGGGGGAGCAGTCCGTGCTGAGCGCGCCAAGCGCGCCAGGAGAGGCGCAAAACCCGGGAAAAACCGTGCTGAATTGGTCTTTCTCTCCCGCATTGCGAAAACCGAAGTCAATAGCCTGAGCAACATCACGCGCAAAGCTCATTGATCAGCATTTCCTTAGAGTCAAGAGTTATTTGGGCTTAAAGTCAACTTCAAAGTCAACATCAAAGTCAAAGTCAAAGGCTTTCGCTCCCCCGGAGCGACCTACTTTCTTTTCCCCGAAAAGAAAGTAGGCAAAGAAAGCGGGCTGCCTGGCCGGCAGGGGCAGAAACGTTGGGGTTTCTCTTGTTGGTGGTTTCGTGGTGGGGCCTGTGGTTCTGCTGGCATCCTGCCGTTACCGGTTCGACTCGCCACGATCTGGCTGGCGGTGTGGGTTTCGGGGTCAGACCTATGATGGCCGGCACACTGCTGGTTCGGCCATCTGCCGTTACCGGTTTGGGCGGTCACGGCGTAGCATCGGCACTGGTTTCGTGGTGGGCGTGGTGGATCCAGCGCGGGTGTGTTGGGTTGCTGGAACCGGGATTGCTTTTCAACTGTTCGGCACCGTGCTCGAACAGGGGCCACCGCGCCCACCACGAATCCAGCACCGTCCCTATGCCGCACCCCTCCGCCCCGGTCGCGGCAGCAGCCCGAAGGGCCTGGACCTCCGCCATCATGCAGCGCCACCACGAATCGAACACCACCCGAGAGACAGTGGCCGCCAAAACCGGTACCGGCAGAATCCCTGCAGAACCGCAGACCCCACGACGAAACCAGCAACCTAAGCAATCCCAACGTTTCTGCCCCTGCCGGCCAGGCAGCCCGCTTTCTTTGCCTACTTTCTTTTCGGGGAAAAGAAAGTAGGTCGCTCCGGGGGAGCGAAAGCCTTTGACTTTGAAGTTGACTTTGATTTTGACGTTCAGCAGTTGACTTCGAAGCCGAAGCCAACCTTGAAGCCAAACAGTGCAAATGACCCACCCACAAAACCCAAGCCGCCAGACCCACAGCCACAAGCGCATCTCCAAAACCCAAGAAAACTAAACCACCTTCCTCTCCTTCAACTCCCCAATCCTCCCCTCCGAATACCCCAATTCAGCAAGAATAGCCGCACTATGCGCGCCCAGCGCCGGTATATCCCCCATCACCGGCTCGACGCCGGAGAGATTGGCCGGCGGCAGCAGCGCCCCGATCACGCCGCCCGGACTGTTCACTTCCCGCCACCGCCCGCGCGCGGCAAGCTGCGGATGGTTCCAGACGGCTTCGATGTCGTTCATCGGCGCGTTGGCGATCTGCGCCGCGTCGAGCAGTGCTTCGACCTCGGCTACCGTCATCGCCGCGAAGCGGGTTTCGATCAGCGCGGTGAGTTCGGCGCGGTTTTTCACGCGGCCGGAGTTGGAGGTGAAGCGTTCGTCCTCGAGCAGGCCGGGCTGGTCCAGCACCTTCTCGCAGAAGGCCTGCCATTCGCGCTCGTTCTGCAGGCCGAAGATGACGCTGCCGCCGTCGCCGGTGCGGTGCACGCCGTAGGGCGCGATGGCCGGGTGCGAGGCGCCGAAGCGTGCCGGCGCCTTGCCGCCGTAGTGGCCGAAGTACAGCGCGTAGTTCATCCACTCGGTGAGCGCTTCCAGCATGGTCACTTCCACGCGCAGGCCGGTGCCGGTGCGTCCGCGCTGCAGCAGCGCGGACAGGATGCCGGTGTAGGCGTACATGCCGGCGGCGATGTCGGCGATGGAGACGCCGGCGCGCGACGGCTCGTCGGCGCCGCCGGTGATGCCGATCAGGCCGGCGGCGGCCTGGATCAGCAGGTCGTAGGCTTTCTTGTCGCGGTAGGGGCCGGCGTCGCCGTAGCCGGAGATGTCGCAGACGATGAGCTTGCCGTAGCGCGGGTGCAGGGTGTCGAAGTCCAGCCCCATGCGCGCGGCGGCGCCGGGGGCGAGGTTCTGCACCAGCACGTCGGCGTCGGCCAGCAGGCGGTGCAGCACGGCCTGCGCTTCGTCGTGCTTGAGGTCGAGCGTGAGGCTTTCCTTGCCGCGGTTGAGCCAGACGAAGTGCGAGGCCTGGCCGTTGACGGTCTCGTCGTAGCCGCGCGCGAAGTCGCCCACGCCGGGGCGCTCCACCTTGATCACGCGCGCGCCGAGGTCGGCGAGCTGGCGCGTGGCGAACGGCGCGGCCACGGCGTGCTCGAGCGAGACCACGCGGATGCCGTCGAGCGGGCGGATGCCCTGGTGCGAAGCGAACATGGGCGCGATCCTCAGAACGAACGCGGCAGCTCGAGCACGTGCTCGGCCACGTAGGACAGGATCAGGTTGGTGGAGATCGGCGCCACCTGGTACAGGCGCGTCTCGCGGAACTTGCGCTCGATGTCGTACTCGGCGGCGAAGCCGAAGCCGCCGTGCGTCTGCAGGCAGACGTTGGCCGCTTCCCACGAGGCATCGGCGGCCAGCAGCTTGGAGATGTTGGCTTCCTTGCCGCAGGCCTTGCCGGCGTCGAACAGCGCGGCGGCCTTGTAGCGCATCAGGCTGGCGGCCTCCACGTTGACGTAGGCGCGCGCGATCGGGAACTGCACGCCCTGGTTCTGGCCGATCGGGCGGTCGAACACGATGCGGTCGCGCGCGTAGTTGCTGGCGCGCTCGATGAACCAGTAGCCGTCGCCGATGCACTCCGCGGCGATCAGGATGCGCTCGGCGTTGAGGCCGTCGAGGATGTACTTGAGGCCTTTGCCTTCCTCGCCGATCAGGTTCTCGGCCGGCACTTCCAGATTGTCGAAGAACAGCTCGTTGGTCTCGTGGTTGACCATATTGCGGATCGGGCGCACGGTCAGGCCCTTGCCGATGGCCTCGCGCAGGTCCACCACGAATACCGACAGGCCCTCGGACTTGCGCTTGACCTGGTCCAGCGGCGTGGTGCGCGCCAGCAGCAGCATCAGGTCGGAGTGCTGCACGCGCGAGATCCACACCTTCTGGCCGTTGATGACGTAGCGGTCGCCCTTCTTCTCGGCCGTGGTCTTGAGCTTGGTGGTGTCGGTGCCGGTGGTCGGCTCGGTCACGGCCATCGACTGCATGCGCAGCTCGCCCGAGGCGATGCCGGGCAGCCAGCGCTGCTTCTGCTCGGCCGAGCCGTGGCGCAGCAGGCAGCCCATCACGTACATCTGGCCGTGGCAGGCGCCGGAGTTGCCGCCGGTGCGGTTGATTTCCTCCATGATGACGGAGGCCGCGGTCAGCGGCAGGCCGGAGCCGCCGTATTCCTCGGGGATCAGCGCCGACAGCCAGCCGGCCTTGGTCAATGCCTGCACGAACTCCTCGGGGAAGGCGTTCTGCTCTTCCACGCGCTGCCAGTAGGCGGAGTCGAAGCCCGTGCATAGCGCACGCACGGCTTCGCGGATGTCGGGATACGGCTGGTCGTGCGTCTGCTCTGCGAACATGAAAAATGCCCCGTTATCGGATTTAGCTTGCGGCCATTATTCCCGAGGCCCCTTCCCGCCGTAATTCGGATTTGCGAAAGAGCGGCTTAGCGCCCCCGGAAGCGGTGGCGCGGGGCGCCTTCCCGCGCCGCCGGGGCGGCGCCGGCACCACCTTCGCCGGGGCGTCCGGGGCCCCGCCTGCCGTGCGCCCGTTGCTTTACCCCCACCCCTCGCCCCCGCTCCTTCCAGCGCGCCTTGCTCACCCTTCGGGAAATCCGTATTGCCGCTGTGGCGCTTTGCCGCCACGCTTGGCGCCACAACCAGAAAGCCGCGCGCCCGGTCCCGGGCCGACGCAGGCAACGCCGGCCGCATCGCCGCCCCGTACCAGGCCGGCCGGACATATCAACCATAGGAGACACAGGCAATGGCACACAGCAAGACACAACGGCAAGGATGGCGGACCGGCGGCAATGGCGGGAGCGAGGACAGGGACGAGGGCAAAGGCAAGAGCGGGGGCGGCATGGCGGGACCGGCGCCCCGGCGCGCGATGGCGCTGGCCGCGCTCGGGCTGGCGGCGGCGCTGGCGCTGCCGTGCGCGGCGCGCGCGGCCGACGCCTATCCGTCCAGGCCGATCACGATGGTGGTGCCGTTCGCCGCGGGCGGCCCGACCGACGTGGTGGCGCGCACGCTGGCCGCGGCCATGTCGAAGAACCTCGGCCAGAGCGTGGTGATCGAGAACCGGCTCGGCGCCGGCGGTACCGTTTCCGCCGCCTACGTGGCCAAGGCCGCGCCGGACGGCTACACCATCCTGATCCATCACAACGGCATGGCCACCGCGCCGGCGCTGTACAGCAAGCTGCCGTACAAGCCGCTGACGGACTTCAGCTTCGTCGGCCAGGTGGCGGACGTGCCGATGACCCTGCTGGGCCGCCACGACCTGCCGCCCAGGACCCTGCCGGAGCTGGTGGCCTACATCCGCCAGAACCAGGGCAAGCTCAACCTGGCCAACGCGGGCCTCGGCGCGGTGTCGCAACTGTGCGGCATGCTGTTCCAGAAGGCCATCGGCGTGGACCTGACCGCGATCCCGTACCAGGGCACGGCGCCCGCGCTGACGGCGCTGCTGGGCGGGCAGGTCGACATCCTGTGCGACCAGACCACGCAGACGCTGCCCCATATCAAGGCCGACAAGGTCAAGCTCTACGGCGTGACCACCACCCAGCGCATCAAGGCGCTGCCCAACACGCCCACGCTGTCCGAGGGCGGGCTCAAGGGCTTCGAGGTGAAGGTGTGGCACGGCGTCTACGCCCCGCGCGGCACCCCGCCGGCGGTGATCGACCGGCTCAACGCGGCGATGCGCGCCGGCCTCAAGGACCCGGCCGTGGCCGCCCGCCTGGCCGAGCTGGGCGCGGAGATCGTGCCCGAGGACAAGCAGACCCCGGAGGGCCTGCGCACGTGGCTGCAGTCGGAAATCGAGAAGTGGTCGCCCATCATCAAGGCGGCCGGCGTGCAGGCGGATTAAGCCAGCACGGAGCGGGCTGGCGGCGGCGCGGTGCCGCCGCCAGCGCCGCCGTCACCAGTTCATGCGGAAACCGACCACGCCCTGCACGCCGGCGTGGCTCTTCTCCCCGCCTTCCAGCGGGAACATCCCGTCGACGTTGCCGAACACGCTGGCCTGCCTGCTGATCCTGGCGGTGATGCCCAGGCCGAGCTGGCCCCAGTGACCGCCCGCGCGGGTCTGGATGCGGTCCATGCCGCCGTAGTCCACGGTGCTGTTCGCGCCCGACAGCGTTGACCACAGGTTCGCGCGCATGTATGGCTGCAGCAGCTTGTCGCCTTGCCTGCGGGTGAACTGCAGCCGTGCGCCGAGCCGTCCGAGCACGCTGTTGCTGGTGCCCAGGCCGATGGTCGAGAAGGCGTCCGTCGTGTTGTTGAGCCTGACGCGCTGGTAGATCAGCTGCGCCTGCGGCTCCAGGCTCCAGCCGGGCCGCAGTTGCAGCGGATAGCCGCCTTCGAGCGAGGCCGCCACGCCGTAGCCGTCCACGCCGATCGCGGTGCGGCTGGTGGAGGCGGTGCCGCTGTAGGACGTGAGCTGCAGGACCGCGTCGCCGTACCAGCCGGTCGCGCCGTAGTGGGTCCAGTACGCGCCGGCGCTGGCACCGTCGACCTTGAGGTGGCCGGTGCGCTGGCGCTCGTAGGCGGTGGCGCCGGCATTGGTGACGGTACCGTCGACGCCGCCGCTGGCATGCGCGGCGCCGACGTAGAGGCCGGCATGGTCGCGCCGGCCATCGTCGTGCTGGTGGTGATAGAGATCGGCGCCGACCTGGAAACCGGCGATGGTGGCCGAAGCGGCCGGGTTGCCGAGGCCGCCGTAGCGATCCTTGTAGGCGCTGCCGAACAGGCGGCCCCAGTGGCCGTTGCGGATCTTGCCGGTGGCCGCGACGTCCGTGGCGTCCGTAGTGTTCGCGGCGTCCGCGCGCAGGTTCTCCTGCTCGCCGGCGCGCTCGTGCAGCGTGCCCAGCGTGAGCTGGCCGATGCGCGCCGCGGTCGGCATGGCCGCGCCATAGACTGACAGCTCGGGGCCGACGATGGCCTGCGGCGACGGCTTGACCAGGCCGGGCGGCGTGCTGCCGGATTCGTCGGGGTGCTCGATGCCGCCGTACTCGAAGGTGCTGCGCAGGTACCAGTTCTCCGCCTGCGCGGCCTCGCCCTGCGCGCCGCCGCGGAACAGCCGGTAGTCGTAGGCGCCGGCGCGCACCTCGCGCGCGAGGTGGAAGGCGCCGGCGTCGGTGGTGCCGCCGCGCACCGCCTCGACCAGCAGGATGCCGCCGACGGTCTGCCCGCCCTGGCCGCCCGCGTTGCTGACGAGCACGGCGGTGCTGCCGCTGGCGCGGCCGCCGTCGATCACGAGCTTGTCGGAGGGGGAGCCGTCGCCGCCCAGCGCGGCGTGCATGGCCAGCGTGCCGCTGCTGCCGCCCGACCCGCCGCCCGGCCCGCCGGCATAGCTGCCGGCGGTCAGCGTCTTGAAGCCGCCGGCCGGATCGAAGGCAACGGTGCCGGCGCTGGCAATGCCGGCCACGGTCGAGTCGCCCGTCACGCGCCATGTGCTGCTGCCGTCCACCGTGACCTGCCCCGCGCCGATGGCGGCGCCGGCGAACAATGAGCCTGCGGCGAGGCTCACATTGGCGACGGCCGGCGCCGCGCCGATGCCGGTGACGCGGATGTCGGCGGCCAGCGCCGAACGTTCCAGGTTCAGGTTCAGCGTGCCGCTGTCCACGCGCACCCCGCCGGCGCCGCTGAGATAGGTATTGTTGCGTGCGTTGACGTCGATGGTGCCGGCCTCGATGGTCTCGACGACGTTGCCGCCGGCATCCTTCCACACGGCGTCGCCGACATGCATCAGCATGGCGCCGCTCACCGTACTGTGGCTCAGGTCGACCGTCGCCGAGCCGCCCACGGTGGCCAGCGCGATGCCATTGGGCGCATCCACCGTGCTGCCGGCCACCTCGATGGTGCCGTGCACGCCCGCCACGGTCGCCAGGCTGACCAGGCCGCCGCCGAGTTCGCTGCGCACCGTGGCGCCGGCCAGCGCCACGCGCGCAGCCTGGACGGCGAAGACGCCGTAGCTGTCTTGTCCCCGCACCAGGATGGCGGTGCCGCTGGCGCGTATCTGGGCGCCGTTGGCGGCATAGAGGCCATGCGCGTCCCGTGCCTCGGTGGTGACGCTGCCGCCGTCCATGCGGATGAGGCCGCGATAGCCGACGACGCCGGCCGCGCCGGCACCGAACGTGTGCACCGTGGTGTCGGTCAAGGTGGTGTCGGCGAGGCTGGAGGTCTGCCAGAGGCCCGAGCCGTTGACGCCCCGCGTGACAATATCGGCCTGCTTCAGGCTGACCGCCGCGTGGCCGCCGACGTGCACGCCGTAGCCGTTGCTCGCATCCTGGGCGACCTCGATGCGCGTGCCCTCGATCGCCAGGCGCGCGGCCTGCGCGGACGGGTCGGGCGCCACCGTGACGCCCTTGGCATTGGCGCCGCCGGCGCTGATCGCGCCGCCCTTGATGGACAGGCTGGCGCCCGTGCCGACCGTGGCCGCCGCCGCGCCGCTGCCGTTCTGGCTGATACGCACGTCGTCCAGCGTCACGCTCGACCCGGCGTCCATGCTCTGCACGGTGGTGGCGAGGAGGGAGCTGTTGCTGAGGGTGCTGCCGGTGGCGTGGATGGCGCCGCCGCCGGAGGCGGACAGGGCGATGCCGCCGGTGGCGATCGTGCCGCCGCGCACGACGGCCTCGGAGCCGGTGCCGCTGGCGCGGATGCCGTGCGCGGTGAGGCCGGCGGTGGTGACGTCGGTGTCGGTCAGGATGGCCCTGCCGCCGCCCGTGACGTTGATGCCGTGGGCGCCGTATTGCGTGGTGGCGATGCTGGCGTCCGTGAGCGTGGCCAGTGAGCCGGCGCCGTCGACCGACAGGCCGGTCAGCGCGGTGCGAAAGCCGGTGCGCGCCAGCGACAGGCTGGCGCCGCCGGAGACGCTGGCGCCGATGCCGGCGCTGGTCGTCAGTTCGCTGCCGGTCATGCTCGCCCGGGAGCCGGCGCCGAGGACCTCGATGCCGGTGGCGTCGGGGCCGCCGGTTGCGACATTGGCGTGCTCCAGCACCAGGCTGGCGCCGCCCGAGACGCGCGCGCCAGGGCTGGCGTGGCCGGTGGTGACGATACCGCTCTTGCCGGTGTTGGTGCCGGACTGCTCGTACAGGCGCACGGCGTCGCCCGGGCCCAGTTCGAGGCCGGGCGTGTGGTTGGAATTGCCGACGATCCGAGTGTCGGCCAGGTCCGCCGCCGGCGTGCCGCCCACGCACAGCGCCGCGGCGGCGCCCGCCAGCGCGCGGCGCAGCGCGCGGCCGGGCTGCGCCGGCTTGCCCTTCGACGCGGCATGTTCGGGGACCGGCACCCATGTGCCGGCGGCTTGGCTCCAGATGATGCGATAGGCGGTGTTCATGGTCTTTGCTGGTCCCGTGGGTGGCTGACCGGTACCAACGTAAATCAATCGCCTGCGCGCCGATGGGGGGTGAATTCTCAATGAGGCTGGTGAATTTTCTTAAAACTGGTTTAAATATTTTTTAAAAACAAATTTATCTAGTATTGATACGAATTTATTCAAATAAATAAATCGAATCAGATGGACGGGCGGCGGTTCCGGTGGGGAAGGCCGCGCCGGCGGAGTAAGATGCGCACACTCATATCGTCTCCGGAGTCTCCCGTGTTCGAACGCGCCAGGCAGGATTTCGCCGGTCTCGTCACCCGCGCCGGGTTTCATTCGCTGCGGCTGGTCCGCGCCAGCGGCGAGCATTGCATGGTGCGGCGCGGCGTGGCCGAGCCGCCCTCGCTCACGCAGGACGTGGGCGCGATGCTGACGGCACGGCGCGACGGCGTGGAAGCCTATGCCGCCACCAGCGACATCAGCGCGGCCGGCCTGCAGCGCGCGCTCGATGCCGCCGGCGAACTGGCCGCCCGCATCGCCGCGCACGGCCTGGTGGACATGCGCGCGCTGCCGCCGCCGCGGGAACAGTCCCGCTACGCCTCGCCCGGCGCGCAGGACGCCTTTCCCGGCCTGGCCGAGCGTTTCGCGCTGCTGGCCGAGGTCTGCGCCGCCATGCCCGCCGACGCGCGCATCGTCAACCACACCGCGTACCTGGCGCACCAGTACCAGGAGCAGCTTTATCTCAACAGCGCGGGCGCCGAGCAGTGGCAGGCGCAGCGCTTCGTCTATCCGGGCCTGAGCGTAACCGCGTTCGACGGCAGCGACAGCCAGACGCGCACCTTCGGCGGCTTCGGCAGCGGCCAGCAGGGCGGCTTCGAGGTGGTCGCGCGGCTGGGCTTCGCCGCGGCCGCGCCGCGCGTGGCGGACGAGGCCCTGCAACTGCTGCTCGCGCCCAACGTGCCCGCCGGCATCACCGACCTGCTGCTGATGCCGGACCAGATGATGCTGCAGATCCACGAATCCGTCGGCCATCCGCTGGAGCTGGACCGCATCCTCGGCGACGAGCGCAACTACGCCGGCACCAGCTTCGTCAAGCTGGAAGACTTCGGCCATTACCGGTACGGCTCGCCGCTGCTGAACATCACCTTCGATCCCGGCATTCCGCAGGAGCTGGGCAGCTACGGCCACGACGACGACGGCCAGCCGGCCGGCAAGGCCTTCCTGATCCGCGACGGCATCCTGCAGCGCCCGCTCGGCGGCGCGCTCTCGCAGTTCCGCAGCGGCCTGCCGGGCGTGGCCAACAGCCGCGCCAGCGGCTGGAACCGCGCGCCCATCGACCGCATGGCCAACCTCAACCTGGAGCCGGGCGACCACACGCTGGCGCAACTGGTGGCCGGCATCGAGCGCGGCGTGCTGATGTCCACCAACCGCTCGTGGTCCATCGACGACGCGCGCAACAAGTTCCAGTTCGGCTGCGAGTGGGGCCGCCTGATCGAGGATGGCGAGCTCAAGGGCGTGGTCAAGAACCCCAATTACCGCGGCGTCTCGGCCAACTTCTGGCGCAGCCTCGCGGCGGTCGGCGACGCCGGCACCTTCGAGGTCCACGGCACGCCGTACTGCGGCAAGGGCGAGCCCAACCAGATCGTGCGCGTGGGGCATGCCTCGCCGGCGTGCGTGTTCCGGCAAGTGGAAGTCTTCGGGGGAGCGGCGTGATGGCCGATATGGAATCGTCGTTCGCGGCGCTGGCCGACGACGTGCGCGCCGCGCTGGCGCCGGGCGAGGCGTTCACGCTGTGGTACAGCGCGGAGTCCTCGGAATTCATCCGCTTCAACCGCGCCAGGGTGCGCCAGGCCGGGCACGTCACGCAGGCCACCGCGCGCCTGCGGCTGATCCGCGACGAGCGCCACGCCACCAGCGAGATCGCCCTGTGCGGCGATGCCGCCACCGACCGCGCGCGCCTGGCCGAAGGGCTGGGCCGGCTGCGCGGCGCGCTCGCCCAGCTGCAGCCCGATCCCTACCTGACGCTGGAGCGCGAGCCCTGGCAACGCCGCTTCGCCGACGACACCGCGCCGCCGGACACCGGCCACGTGCTGGCCTGCATCGACGAGGCCGCGCGCGGGCTCGACCTGGTCGGCATCCATGCCGCCGGGCCGCTGTACCGCGGCTTCGCCAGCAGCTTCGGCGCCTTCGGCTGGCACGCCGCGCAGGCCTTCCATTTCGACTGGAGCCTGTTCCACGCCAACGGCCAGGCGGTCAAGGCCGACTACGCCGGCAGCCAGTGGGACGACGGCGAGTTCGCCAGCCGCTTCGGCGCGGCGCGCGCGCAGCTCGAACACCTCGGCAAGCCGGCGCGCGCGCTCGCGCCGGGCGAGTACCGCGCCTATCTCGCGCCGGCCGCGCTCGATGACGTGGTGGGCATGCTGGGCTGGGGCGGCTTTTCGGCGCGCTCGCTGGCGCACAAGGAAAGCCCGTTGCAGCGCCTCTACGACGGCAGCGAGAGGCTGAGCGGCCTGATCGACATGGACGAGCGCGCCAGCGGCGCGCTGGCGCCGGCCTTCGGCCCCGAAGGCATTCCGCGCGGCGACGCGGCGCTGGTGCGCGCCGGCCTGCCGGCCGCGCGGCTGGTCTGCCCGCGCAGCGCCCGCGAACACGGTCTCGAGACCAATTGCGCCGACAGCGGCGAGGCGCCGCACGCGCTCGCGCTCGGCGCCGGCACGCTGGCGCAGGCCGACGTGCTGGCCGCGCTCGGCACCGGCCTCTACATCGGCAACCTCTGGTATCTCAACTGGTCCGATGCGCCGGCCGCGCGCATGACCGGCATGACCCGCTTCGCCAGCTTCTGGGTGGAAGACGGCCGCATCGCGGCGCCGCTCGGCACCATGCGCTTCGACGACAGCCTCTACAGCTTCCTCGGCGAACACCTGGAGGCGCTCACGCGCGAGCGCCAGTTGCGCGTATCGAGCAGCACCTACGGCGAGCGGCAGACCGATTCGAGCCTGCTGCCCGGCGCGCTGGCGGGACGGCTGAAGCTCACGCTCTAGGCCGGCCGCGCCGGTGCCTCACACCGGCTCCCGCGCCGCATCCTTCAGGTACTGCACCAGCGTCTCCGCGAACTGCGGCAGTTCGCGCCCGGGCCGGCGCACCAGGCGCAGGTCGCGCTTGGCCCATTCGTCTTCCAGCGGAATGAAGCGCAGCACCTTGCGGCTGGCGTAGCGGCGCGCGCAGCTGTTGGGCACGATGGCGATGCCGGCGCCGGCTTCCACCATGCGGCACACCGCGTCGAAGCTGCCGAGCTGGATGCGCAGGCTGATGCGCTTGCCCATGCCGCTGGCGATGCGGTCGAGGAACGACTGGATCGCGCTGAACTGGTTGAGGCCGACGAAGCGGCAGGTGTCGAGCAGGTCGGCGAAATGCAGGCGCGTGAACTGCGGCAGCGGGTGGTTGACCGGCGCGATCACGATCAGCTCGTCGCTGCACAACTGCATCACTTCGAGGTCGTTGGTGGCTACCTCGCCGGCCACGATGCCGAGGTCCGCCGCGCCCGCGCCGATGGAAGACACGATGGCCTGCGAGAGCTGCTCCTCCAGCTCGATGTCCACGTCCGGGTTTTCCGAGAGGAAGCGCGACAGCGCCGTGGCCAGGAAGGAGTTGGTGGCGGTGGTGTTGGCCAGCAGCCGCACGCGGCCCTTGACGCCCTTGGCATAGGGGCGCAGGTCGGCGTGCAGGCATTCGAGCTCGCGGAACACCTCGCGCGCGTGGCTGAGCAGCGCGTCGCCGGCCGGCGTCAGGCGCACACCCTTGACCTGGCGGATCAGCAACTGGGTCTGGAAGGCCTCTTCGAGCTGCTTGATGCGCGTGCTGGCGGCGGGCAGCGACAGGAAGCTGCGCTCGGCCGCGCGGGTCAGGTTCTCCGTTTCGCCGACGTTGAGGAAGAGGCGCAGGTCGGTCAGGTCGTAATGCATGTGTTTTGCTGGGCCAAAGGCCTCTTTTGTGAATCGTGAATAGCCATGTCTCCGCCGCCAATTTATCGTATTCGGCGTGGCAATAGAACCAAAAAGGCCGGACCGCCCGCATTGCGCGGGCGGTTACCGGATAGTCCGGCGCATCGCCGCCAGGCTCACAGGAGGAAGACACATGACACAACGGCGCAGCAGCGCTCGCATGCTGGCGGCTGTGGCCGCCGCGCTCGGCCTCGCGGCAGGCCCGATGGACGCCGCGCTGGCGGCCTGGCCCGACAAGCCGGTGCGCCTGATCGTGCCCGCGGCGGCGGGCGGCACCACCGACATCGCCTCGCGGCTGGTCGGCAAGCGGCTGGGCGAAGTGCTCGGCCAGCCGGTGGTGGTGGAGAACCGCGCCGGCGGCGCCGGCATCATCGGCGCGCAGGCGCTGCGCCAGGCCGCGCCCGACGGCTACACGCTGATGATGGGCAATATCGGCCCCAATGCCATCAACTACGGCCTGTACAAGCAACTTCCCTACCGCGCCGAGGACTTCGCGCCGATCACGCTGGTGGTGTCGGTGCCCAACGTGCTGGTGGTCAACCCCAAGGTGCCGGCGAAATCGGTGGCCGAGCTGGTGGCGCTGGCCAAGGCGCAGCCGGGCAAGCTGTCGTTCGCTTCGTCGGGCACCGGGCAGTCGGTGCACCTGTCGGGCGAACTGTTCAAGAAGCGCGCCGGCATCGACATCATCCACGTGCCCTACAAGGGCGCCGCGCCGGCCGTGGCCGACCTGGTGGCCGGGCAGGTGACCATGATGGTGGACAACCTGCCGAGTTCGATGGCGCAGATCCAGGCCGGCAAGCTGCGCCCGCTGGCCGTGACCAGCGCCACGCGCGTGCCCGAGCTGCCGGACGTGCCGACCATGAAGGAAGCCGGCTTCGACGATTTCCAGGTGACGGCGTGGTTCGGGCTGGTGGCGCCGGCGGGCACGCCGCCCGCGCTGGTGTCGCGGCTGCAGAAGGCGGTGGCGGCCATCCTCGCCGAGCCGGAGGTCAAGACGCGGCTGGCCGAGCTCGGCGGCATGCCGGGCGGCGACACGCCCGAGCATTTCGGCAATTTCATCAATGCCGAGCGCGTGCGCTGGGCCAAGGTGGTCAAGGATACCGGCATCCCGCTGCAATGACGGCGCGCGCGCCGCGATCGTCACGCGTCACGACAACAAGCCGCAACGGCACCAAGGAGACAAGGCATGGACACATCGCGCGCATCCCCCCGCAGGACCTGGCTGATGGCGGCGCTGGCGGCCGGCCTGCTGTGCGCCGGCGTGCCGGCGCTGGCCGACACCTGGCCGGCCAAGCCGATCCAGTTGCTGATCCCGTATCCGCCGGGCGGCAGCGCCGACCTGCTGGCGCGCCCGGTGGCGGCCCGGCTGCAGGAGCGGCTGGGCCAGCCGGTGGTGCTCGACTACCGGCCCGGCGCGGGCGGCACCATTGCATCGCAGCAACTCGCGCGCGCCAAGCCGGACGGCTACACGCTGATCGTGGTGCTGGCCGCGCACGCGATCAACGCCAGCCTCTATCCCAGGCTGCCGTATGACACGCGCAAGGATTTCGCGCCGGTCTCGCTGGTGGCCAACCTGCCGCTGATCCTGGCTGGCAGCGCGTCGCTCAAGGCCAGGACGGTGCCCGAGCTGATCGCCCAGGCCAGGGCCGAGCCCGGCAAGCTCACCTTCGGCTCGGCCGGCAACGGCAATACCGGCCACCTCGCCGGCGAGCTGTTCGACAGCCTGGCCGGCGTCAAGATGACGCACGTGCCGTACAAGGGCAGCTCGCAGGTGGTCAACGCCATGCTGGCCGGCGAGGTGCAGCTGACCTTCGACAGCATCTCCACCACCATGCCGCACGTGCGCAGCGGCCGCCTGCACGCGCTGGCCGTGACCAGCGGCAAGCGCGCCGCGCTGGCGCCCGAGGTGCCCACGCTGGCCGAGGCCGGCGTGCCCGGCTTCGACATCAACGGCTGGTACGCGGTGCTGGCGCCGGCCGGCACGCCGCCGGCCATCGTCGAGCGGCTGAGCAAGGACATCGCCGCGGTGCTGATGCAGCCCGAGCTGCGCGCCAATCTCGCCGCCAACGGCTACGAGCCGGTCGGCTCCACGCCGGCCGCGCTGGGCGCGCACATCGACGCCGAGATCGCGCGCTGGAGCAAGGTGGTCAAGGACTCCGGCGCGCGGCTCGAATGAGCCGCGGCGCCGCCGCACCGATTTGAACGAACTAGTGAATACGCAGACAGGAGCAATGACATGAGTGGATTGATGGCAGGCAAGGTGGCGCTGGTGACCGGCGCGGGCGGCGGCATCGGGCGCGGCGTCGCGCTGGAGCTGGCCAAGGCGGGCGCGAAGGTGGTGGTCAACGACATCGGCGTGTCGCTCACCGGCGAGGGCGGCGACGCCGGCCCCGCGCAGCGCGTGGTCGACGAGATCCGCGCCGCCGGTGGCACCGCCGTGGCCAATACCGACAGCGTGTCGAGCTGGCAGGGCGCCAACGCCATCGTGCAATGCGCGCTGGACAATTTCGGCCGCATCGACGCGGTGGTCAACAACGCCGGCAACCTGCGCGACCGCATGTTCTTCAAGATGAACGAGGAAGAATGGCGCTCGGTGATCGACGTGCACCTCAACGGCACCTTCTTCGTCAGCCGCGCCGCCGCCAACCACTTCAAGGACCAGGAAAGCGGCGCCTACGTGCACATGACCTCCACCTCGGGGCTGATCGGCAACCTGGGCCAGGCCAACTACTCGGCGGCCAAGCTCGGCATCGCCGCGCTGTCGAAGTCGATCGCGCTGGACATGGCGCGCTTCAACGTGCGCTCGAACTGCATCGCGCCGTTCGCGTGGAGCCGCATGACCAGCTCGATCCCGTCGGAGACGCCGGAAGAAAAGGCGCGCGTGGCCAAGCTGCAGAAGATGGAGGCCAACAAGGTGGCGCCGATGGCGACCTTCCTCGCCAGCGACGCCGCGCACGAGGTCAACGCGCAGATCTTCGCCGTGCGCGCCAACGAGATCATGCTGATGAGCCAGCCGCGCCCGGTGCGCTCGGTGCACATGAGCGAAGGCTGGACCCCGGAGATGATCGGCGAGATCGCGATTCCCGCCATGCGCGGCAGCTTCTTCAAGCTCGAGCGCTCGCCCGACGTGATCAACTGGGACCCGATCTGACACCATGCCGCTCGACTATCAACGCATCAAGCACTGGGACTTCCCCGAGGTCGTGCAGACCTACGGCGAGAAGGACTCCATCCTGTACGCGCTCGGCCTCGGCCTGGGCGAGCAGCCCGACGACCCGCGCCAGTTGCGCTACGTCTACGAGGCGCGGCTCAAGGCCTTCCCCACGCAGGCCGTGGTGCTGGCCTATCCCGGCTTCTGGATGCAGGACCCGCGCAGCGGCATCGACTGGGTGCGCATCGTGCACGGCGAGCAGCGCCTGCGGCTGCACCGCCCGCTGCCCGCGGCCGGCACCGTGCGCGCACGCGCGCGCATCAGCCACGTGATCGACAAGGGCGCCGACAAGGGCGCGCTGGTGATCATCGAGCGCACGCTGGTCGACGACGCCAGCGGCGCGGAGCTGGCCACCGTCACGCACACCACGTTCTGCCGCGCCGACGGCGGCTTCGGCCAGGGCGACGCCCCGCCCGAGCCGCTGCCGGCCGCGCCGGCGCGCGCGCCGGACGCGGTGCGCAGCCTCGCCATCCTGCCGCAGGCGGCGCTGCTGTACCGCCTCAACGCCGACCCCAACCCGCTGCACGCCGACCCCGAAGTGGCCCGCGCCGCCGGCTTCGACAAGCCCATCCTGCACGGCCTGTGCACCTACGGCGTGGCCGCGCGCGCGCTGGTGGACACCTTTGCCGACGGCGACGGCGACCGCCTGCTCGAACTGAACGTGCGCTTCTCGCGCCCGGTCTTCCCCGGCGAGACGCTGGCAGTGCGCATGTGGCGCGACGGCAGCCACGACGGCGCGCAGCGCGTGCTGTTCGACGCGCGCATCGCGGCGCGCGACGTCACCGTGCTCAGCAACGGCGTGGCGGAGTTCCGCGCATGAGCGCCCCGATCAAAAGCGCGCTCGACGGCGTGCGCGTGCTCGACCTCTCGCGCATTCTGGCCGGGCCGTGGTGCGCGCAGAACCTCGCCGACCTCGGCGCCGAGGTCATCAAGATCGAGCGCCCCGGCGTGGGCGACGACACCCGCTCGTGGGGCCCGCCGTGGCTGCCCGGCGGCGACGGCAAGCCCACGCGCGACGCCACCTACTACGCCGGCGCCAACCGCGGCAAGCGCTCGGTCACGCTCGACATCGCCAGCGCCGAAGGGCAGGTCATCGTGCGCGAGCTCGCCGCCAGGTCGCAGATCCTGCTCGAGAACTACAAGGTCGGCGACCTCAAGCGCTACGGCCTCGACTACGACAGCCTCAAGGCCATCAATCCCGCGCTGGTCTACTGCTCCATCACCGGCTACGGCCAGGAAGGCCCGAGCGCGCACAAGCCCGGCTACGACTTCATCTTCCAGGGCATCGGCGGCCTGATGAGCATCACCGGCGAGCGCGACGACCTGCCCGGCGGCGGCCCGCAGAAAGTCGGCGTGGCCGTGGTCGACATGCTCACCGGCATGTACGCCACCGTCGCCGTGCTGGCCGCGCTGCGCCACGCCGAGCGCACTGGCGAAGGCCAGCGCATCGACATGGCCCTGCTCGACGCCGTGGTCGCGGTCGGCGCCACGCCGATCATCGCCCAGCGCGTCACCGGCAAGGTGCCGGGCCGCTTCGGCAACGCCCACGCCAACATGGTGCCGTACCACGTGTTCGCCACCGCCGACGGCTACATGATCGTGGCCGCGGGCAACGACGGCCAATGGCAAGGCTACTGCCGTGGCGTGGCACGCCCGGACCTCGCGCAGGACGAACGCTTCGTCACGGGATCGGGGCGCATCGTCAACCGCGAGGTGCTGGTGCCGCTGCTCGAAGCGCACATGCGCACGCGCACCACCGCGCACTGGGTCGAAGCGCTGGAACGCGAAGGGATTCCGTGCGGGCCCATCAACGATTACGCGCAGGTGCTGGAAGACCCGCAGGTGCGGCACCGTGAGTTGCAGGTGGATCTTGTGCGTAGTGATGGTGGTGTGTGTCCTACGGTGAAGAGTCCGTTGCGGCTGTCGGCTACGCCGGTGCGTTATGACGTGGCGCCGCCGCGGCTGGGGGAGCATACCGATAGTGTGCTGGGGGATGTTTTGGGGATGTCGGTGGAGAGGATTGGGGTGTTGAGGGGGAAGGGGGTGGTTTGAGGGGGAGGGGGGGTCTTGTGCTTCGAAGTCAACGGCTTCAACGGCTTAACGTCAAAGTCAACGGCTGAACGTCAAAGTCAAAGTCAAAGGCTTTCGCTCCCCCGGAGCGACCTACTTTCTTTTCCCCGAAAAGAAAGTAGGCAAAGAAAGCGGGCTGCCTAGCCGGCAGGGGCAGAGCCGAACAGGAATGCTCATGTTGCTGGTTTCGTCGTGGGGTCTGCGGTTCTGCAGGGATTCTGCCGGTACCGGTTTTGGCTGCCACTGTCTCTCGGGTGGTGTTCGATTCGTGGTGGCGTTGCATGATGGCGGAGGCCCAGGCCCTTCGGGCTGCTGCCGCGACCGGGGCGGATGGGTGCGTCGTAGGGACGGTGCTGGTTTCGTGGTGGGCGCGGTGGCCCTTGTTCGAGCGCGGTGCCGAACGGTTGAAAAGCAATCCCGGTTTCAGCAACCCAACACACTCGCGCTGGGTCCACCACGCCCACCACGAAAACACGAGGGTGTTATGTCGTGGTCGCCCGAGCCGGTAACGGCAGATGGCCGAACCAGCAGTGCGCTCGCCATCATAGGTCTGACCCCGCGACCCATACCGCCAGCCAGATCGTGGCGAGTCGAACCGGTAACGGCAGGATGCCAGCAGAACCACGAACCCCACGACGAAACCACCAACAACAAGAAACCCCAACGTTTCTGCCCCTGCCGGCCAGGCAGCCCGCTTTCTTTGCCTACTTTCTTTTCGGGGAAAAGAAAGTAGGTCGCTCCGGGGGAGCGAAAGCCTTTGACTTTGACTTTGATGTTGACTTTGACTTTGAAGTGGTCTTTGAAGTTGAGGTTGAAATCGAATTTGAATTTAAATTTGAAATGAAATTCGACTTAAATTCTTAACCAGAACCTTCTCGCATAACTATTATCCCCACGATAGTCCAGTTCTCATCGATCCCTCCCCCGCAAGCAGGAGAGAGATCGACGAGCACGCCAGCGTGGGCGATCACGCAGACCTCATTGCGCCTCCATTCCTAGATCATCCCCTGCACTCGGCTCACAGCACCATCCAGTTGCCGCTTAAGCGGTGCCAGCAGGCAATGGATGTCGTGAGCCGCCAGGGACGCAGCGTTGTCGCCATCCAGCAATTGCAGCACGGCACCCAGGCCGGCGCTGACGCGCAACAGGTTATCGCAGCCGTCTGCCGCCGCGCTGTGAATGCTGTCTTGGAGTGCATCCAGTTGGTAAGCGAGTTCCTGCACCCGGAGCTTGTCCGGTGTGTCCGCGGGAACGGCGAGTTCGATCAGTTCGGCGATCACCGGCGATTGGCGGGAAATAGCCAAGGCCGGTGCTGTGGGGGTAACGGTGGATTGCTCTGAACGAGCAGTGATGTTCGGCATTTCAGGCTCCTTTCATTCCATCGAAAGGCCCGCCGCTCATTTCCACGTGAGGGTGGCGGGCCCGCAGCGAGGGTGGAAATACCGGGGAATGAAAGCAACCGGCCAGCCCGAAGGCTGCCTCGCCCGGCCCGCCTCGGGATTGTAGGCGCGCGCGAACGCATTGGACACAAAAAATCCACAAATGTGGCTGTCCATCTTTCATTTCTCCGGGTTTCCACGCCCGGTCACCGTTGTGGGGTGACGGATGAATTCTGGGGGAGCAGGCGAGCAGATGTCAATCAGCATGCCGAGCTGAATGCCGCAGGTGTGGCAATTCGTCGGCAGGGATCCTCGTGAGAGTCGTACCTGCGACTGGTCATGCGGGAATGAAACAGATCGGTAGTCGAAAATTCTCAAAATTCCGGGAATTTTGAGCAATGTCGATGACGATTTCTATCAGTTATTTCTGATGGGATTGGTTCTTGGTTGATTGATGTCAAAAGTTAATATATTGATCTGTATGAATCCTTAATTTTTATAGGATCAGGTATATATCATGCGGTTATGCACAATTGCCCAACGGCACTGCTTGAGAGGCACCCGGCACACTAGTGCACCGGTCCACCATGCCCACCACGAAACCATGCGGGTGCTATGTCGTGATGGCCCAAACCGGTAACGGCAGATGCCCGAACCAGCAGTGCACCCGCCATCATAGGTCTGACCCCGAAACCCATACCGCCAGCCAGATCGTGGCCAGCCGAACCGGTAACGGCAGGATGCCAGCAGAACTACAGGCCCCACCACGAAACCAACAACAACAAGAAACCCCAACGTTTCTGCCCCTGCCGGCCAGGCAGTCCGCTTTCTTGGCCTACTTTCTTTTCGGACAAAAGAAAGTAGGTCGCGCCGGGGGCGCGAAAGCCTTTGACTTTGACTTTGACGTTAAAGCCTTTGACTTTGAAGTTGCCTTTGAAGCTAAGCAGTTGAAGCGACCGTCGACTTCCCAAAGTCAAAAAAAGCCGAATTCTCCACCAACCCTCCCCAAGCCCCCCAACATCCCTACGCCGCACACCCCATCATCTGCCGCTGCCGGTATTCCCCTGGCGCCACGCCAGTCCATTTCTTGAACGCCCGGTGAAACGTGCTCGGCTCCGAAAACCCCACCCTTAACGCCACCTGCTGCAACGGCAGGTCGGTATGTTCGAGAAAGCCGATGGCGGCGTCGCGCCGCAGGCTGTCCTTGATGCTCTGGTAGCCGCGGCCTTCGTCGCGCAGGCGGCGGCGCAGCGTCTGCGGGGTCAGGCGCAGGGTTTCGGCCATCTGTTCGAGCGAGGGGAGTTCGCCGTCGAGGTGGCCGCGCAGGTGGCGGCGGATGCGCTCGGCGAGGCAGGAGTCGTCGCGATAGCGGGTCAGCAGGTTGCGCGGGGTGTCGCGCAGGAAGGCTTGCAGGCTGGCGGCGTCCTGTACCACGGGCAGGCGCAGCCAGGCGGCGTCGAAATGCAGCGCGGTGTGCGGCTGGCCGTAGCGGACCTGGGTGTTGAAGACGCGCTCGGTGTCGCTGCGCCGCGCGTTGCCGCGTGGCGCGGGCGTGGGCGCCGGCGCGGCGAGGTCGACGCCGGCCAGCGGGATGCGCCGGGCGGCGAGCCAGTTGGCCACGCCGTAGGCCTGGAAGGCGAAGGTGGATTCGGCATAGAGGCGGCACGGCGTGGCGGGCGCGCGCGGCAGCAGCAGCAGGGTGGCGCGGCCGTCGTGCTGCTGCAGGCGGGGCACGAAGTCGTGCAGGTGCAGCCGGTATTGCTGCAGGCCGACGCGCAGCGCGTCTTCGAGCGTGGCGCAGTGGATCAGCGCGCGGCAGGCCTGGGCGAACACGCCGGGCGCCAGCGGCCGGTTCAGCAGGCCCCAGAACTCGTCGCGCGTGACGCGGCGCATGGCGCGCATCAGCGCGGCGAACTGGTCTTCGCTCACGCGCGCGCTGGGCGATTGCAGCAGCGCGGCGGGGATGCCGGCGCGGCGCAGCAGGGCGTCGATGTCGCAGCCGAGGCGGCGCGGTCCCAGCAGGATCTGCTCGACCTGGAGCACGGCGATGGTGTGGCGGGCCGGCGGGCCGTGCGGCGCCGCCCGCAGCGGGCGGGAAGCGGCCGGCACCGCTGGCGGCACGGACGCGCCCGCGCCGGAAGCGACGATATGCATGGTCTCCTCGTCCTCGTTGCCGCAGCCCTGGCTGCCGGATGCTGCGGCGCGGCATGAGCGCGCGGGCTGGCGGGTCTGGCGGGATGCCGGGTCTGCGCCGGCTTATGGTGGCTTATGGCGGCTCATGGCGAGCCTGTCGCGCCAGTTAGCCCGATGCGCCGGCGCCGCGCAATCCGGATTTACCAAAGGCAGGCTTTTCCCTGAGCGATTCGGCCAATCATTTTGGGCCGAATGGTCATTGTCCACGCAGCGCAGCATCGCGCAATCTCGTTGCCTGGGCATGGGACCGGGGGAGGGAGCGGGATGCAGGCTGATCGTCGCAGGATCTTGTCATGGCTGGGCGCGGCGCCGCTGGCGGCCGGCGGCATCGGGCCGTGCGGCCCGGCGCAGGCGCAGGGCGCGGGCGGCAACTGGCCGGGCCGGCCGGTGCGGCTGGTGGTGCCTTACCCGGCCGGCGGCGCCACCGACGTGCTGGCGCGCGCGCTCGCCGAGCCGCTGGGCAGGGCGTGGGGCAAGCCCGTGGTGGTGGAAAACCGCCCGGGCGCGAGTGGCATGATCGGCGCCGACGCGGTGGCCAAGGCCGAGCCCGACGGCCACACCGCGCTGCTGACCATCACCACGCTGGTCCAGGCGCCGAGCCTGTACGCGAAGGCGCCGTTCGACCCGGTGCGCGATTTCGCGCCGGTGTCGCAGCTCGGCACCACCAGCCTGGTGTTCGCGGTGCACAACTCGGTGCCCGCGGCCACGCTGGCGGAGTTCATCGCGCTGGTGAGGTCCCGGCCGCGCCAGTTCAGCTACGGCTCGTTCGGCACCGGCTCGAGCGGGCATCTGTACGGCGAGGTCTTCAACGACGCGGCCGGGCTCGACCTGACCCATGTCTCGTACAAGGGCGAGGCGCCGGAGCTCAACGACCTGCTCGGCGGACAGGTGCCGGCGGCGGTGATCTCCGTGATGGGCGCGCGCCCGCACGTGGCCAGCGGCCGGCTGCGCGCGCTGGCCGTGACCGGCCCGGCGCGCGCGCCGCAGTTGCCGGACGTGCCGACCTTCCGCGAAGGCAGCATCGCGGGCATGGATTCGATGGGCTGGTTCGGCCTGCTGCTGCCCGCCGCGGCGCCACGCGCGGTGGTGGAGAAGTTTTCCGCCGACGTCAACCGCGTGCTGGCCGTGCCGGCCGTGCGCGGGCGCATGGGCGAGATGGGCGTGGTGCTTTCGGGCAGCACGCCGGACGCCTTCGCCGACACCATGCGCAGCGACTACGCGCGCTGGGGCCAGGTGATCCGCACCCGCAACATCCGCCTCGATTGATGCCGCGCCGGCGGCGGCCGGCGCCTTTCCCTCTTACCCGTGTTGCCATGATGCAAGCCGATTCCTCTTCCATGCCTCCCTGCCGCTCGCCGTTCTGGCCACCGGGCCTGCCGGCGCAGATCCAGGTGCCGCGCACCAGCCTGGCCTACAACGTGGAAGTCGCCGCGCGGCGCTACCCGGACAAGACCGCGATCCGGTTCTTCGGCAACGCCATCAGCTACGCCAGCTTGCAGGCGCAGATCGGGCGCATGGCGGGCTACCTGCAGCAGGCGTGCGGCGTGGCGCCGGGCGACCGCGTGCTGCTGTTCAGCCAGAACTGCCCGCAGTTCATCGTGGCCTACTACGCCATCCTGCGCGCCGGGGCGGTGGTGGTGCCGGCCAATCCGATGTGGCTGACCGCGGAGCTCGAGCATGTGGTGGCGGACAGCGGCGCGGTGGCGGCCTTCGTCGCCGCCGAGCTGTACGCGCGCATCGCGCCGCTGCACGGCGCGCGGCTGCCGCACGTGATCGCGCACCAGTACGGCGACATGCTCGCCACCGCCGACCGTGCCGACCGTGCCGACCGCGCCGACCGCGCCGACCGGACCGACGCCGGGGTGCCGGCGTGGCTGCACGAGCGCGCGCCGCTGCCCGCCGGCGCGCCGGCCGGCGCCACGCTCGTGCCGTGGACGCAGGCCGACGCCGCCGGCCTGAGCCCCGGCGCGGACGAGGCCGGCTACGACACCTTGTGCATGCTGGCCTACACCTCCGGTACCACCGGCCATCCGAAGGGCTGCATGCATACGCACGGCACGCTGATGAGCGCGGCGGTGGGTTCGCAGCGCTGGCGCGGCGCCCTGCCGGACAGCGTGACCTTGTCGGTGGCGCCGATGTTCCACCTGCTCGGCATGCAGAACGGCATCCACGCGCCGCTCTACCTGGGCGCCACCATCGTGCTGCTGCCGCGCTGGGACCGCGCGCTGGCAGCAGACCTGATCGAGCGCTACCAGGTGACTACCTGGGGCGCGCCGCCGGCCATGCTGGTGGATTTCTTTTCCCAGCCCGGCATCGCCGGGCGCGACCTCTCCAGCCTGTCCTACCTCGGCGGCGGCGGCGCGGCCATGCCGGACGCGGTGGCGTCGATGCTGCAGGAGCGCTTCGGCCTGCCTTACGTGGAGGCCTACGGCCTGACCGAGAGCGCGGCCTTCCTGCTGTCCAACCCGCGCCACCGGCCCAAGCGCGAGTGCCTGGGCATCGCCACCTTCGGCGTGGACGCGCGCGTGATCGACCCGCACACGCTGGCCGGGCTGCCGCGGGGCGAGCTGGGCGAGATCGTCACGCACGGCGCGCAGATCATGCTGGGCTACTGGCGCAATCCGCAGGCCGACGCCGAGGCGTTCGTCGAGATCGACGGCAAGCGCTTCCTGCGCACCGGCGACCTGGGCTTCATGGACGAGGAAGGCTATTTCTTCATGCGCGACCGCCTCAAACGCATGATCAACGCCTCCGGCTTCAAGGTCTGGCCCGCCGAGGTGGAGAACCTGCTGTACGGCCATCCGGCCATCCACGAAGCCTGCGTGATCGCCGCGCGCGACGCGCGCCGCGGCGAGACCGTCAAGGCGGTGGTGGCGCTCAAGCCCGCCGCGCGCGGCACGCCCGAGGCCGGCGCCGAGCAGATCATGGCGTGGTGCCGCGAGCGGCTGGCGGCCTACAAGGTGCCGCGCATCGTCAGCTTCGTCGACGCGCTGCCCAAGTCGGCCACCGGGAAGATCCAGTGGCGGGCGCTGCAGGAGCAGGAACAGGCGGCGCCGGTCCGGCCCGCGGACTGAGACGCGCGGCAGGACAACGCACCGGAAAGCACACCAGAGCACACCAAGCGAATTGGGGGAGACAACGATGAAGACAACGCGGCGAGCCTGGCTGGGCCAGGCGGCGGCACTCGGCGGCGGCGCGCTGCTGGGCGGCTGGCGGCGGCCGGCGCGGGCGCAGGGCGGCTATCCCGCCAGGCCCATCCGCATGGTGGTGCCGTACCCGGCCGGCGGCGGCACCGATACCGTGGCGCGCATGATCGGCCAGCGCCTGGCCGAGGCCTGGGGCCAGCCCGTGGTGGTGGACAACAAGCCCGGCGCCAGCGGCATGCTCGGCAACGACATCGTCGCCAAGGCGGCGCCGGACGGCTACACGGTGCTGCTCGGCATCACCGCCATGATCCAGTCGCCAAGCCTGTACAAGCGCATTCCCTACGACGTGGCGCGCGATTTCCAGCCGGTCTCGCTGCTGGCGCGCTCGTCCGACCTGTTCGTGGTGCCCAACCGGGTGCCAGCCGCCACGCTCGCCGAGTTCGTGGCGCTGGCCAGGGCCAGCCCCGGCAGGTTCAGCTACGGCTCCTACGGCAACGGCACGTCCTCGCACCTGCACGGCGAGCTGCTCAAGATGCAGGCCGGGCTGGACCTGGCGCACATCCCGTACAAGGGCGCCGCGCCGCTGATGAGCGACGTGCTGGGCGGGCAGGTGGACTCGGCCTTCGTCGATGTGACGTCCGCGAACAGCTATTTAAATAGCGGGAAATTCCGCATTCTCGCCATCACCGGCGCGCAGCGCTACAAGTCGATCGCCGCGGTGCCCACGTTCGCCGAGGCGGGTTTTCCCGGCTTCGAGCCGAGCGGCTGGTTCGCCGCGTTCCTGCCGGCGCGCACGCCGCGCGAGATGGTGGCGCGGATGTCGGCCGAGGTCGGGCGCATCGTGCGCCAGCCGGACATCGCGCAGAAGCTGGCGGCGATGGGCCTGCAGCCGGTAGGGTCGTCGGCCGAGGAACTGGCCGCCGTCATCGCCACCGACACGCCGAAGTGGGCCCGCATCGTCCAGGACGCGCACATCCAGCTGGACTGAGCGCCGGCGCTTGCGTCAAAGAGCATCAATCGATACATCGCAGCCGCCGCACCTCCCGCCGCGGCCGAACCCCGGCGCCGCGGGTGTTGCGGCGCAGCACCGGCGGCTTCCGCCCCGACGACATTTCCCGGAGAACACCAAGATGAAGAGCACGGACAAGAACATGGCGATGGCGGCCCGCAAGGTGCCCTGGATGAACGAGGAACTGACCCTGTTCCAGGACACCGTGCGCCGCTTCGTCGAGCGCGAGCTGGTGCCGCACGAAGCGCGCTGGGCTGAGCGCGGCTACATCGACCGCGAGGTCTGGAACCGCGCCGGCGAGGTCGGCCTGCTGTGCGCGAGCATCCCCGAAGCGTACGGCGGCGGCGGCGGGAACTTCGCGCACGAGGCCGTGATCTGTAACGAAATGGCGCGCGCCATCGCCACCAGTCTCGGCAATGGCGTGCACAGCGGCATCGTGGCCCATTACTTGCTCAACTACGGCACCGAGGCGCAGAAGCGCAAATGGCTGCCGCAGATGGCTTCCGGCGCGATGGTAGGCGCGATCGCCATGTCGGAGCCCGGCGCGGGCTCGGACCTCAAGTCGGTACGCACCCGCGCGGTGCGTGAAAAGAACCAGAACGGAGACGTCTATCGCATCAACGGTGCAAAGACCTTCATTACCAACGGCTACCACGCCGACCTGGTCTGCGTGGTGGCCAAGACCGATCCCGGGGCCGGCGCGCGCGGGGTCTCGCTCATCATGGTCGAGACCCGCGACCTGCCGGGCTTCCGGCGCGGCCGCATCCTGGAAAAAATTGGGCAGAAAGGGCAGGACACTGCCGAGCTGTTCTTTGACGACGTGTGCGTGCCGGCGGAAAACCTGCTCGGCGCCGAGGAGGGACAAGGCTTCTATCAGCTGATGCAGCAGTTGCCGCAGGAACGCATGATCATCGCGCTGGGCGCGGTGGCGAGCATGCAGCGCGCCATCGAGCTCACCACGGACTACGTGCGCGAGCGCCACGTGTTCGGCAAACCGCTGATCGATATGCAGAACACGCGCTTCAAGCTCGCCGAGTGCAAGACCGAGGCAACCATCGCCGCGACCTTCGTCGACGACTGCATGATGCGCCTGCTCGCGGGCGAGCTCGATGCCCCCACCGCGGCGATGGCCAAGTGGTGGTGCGCGCAGAAGAACTGCGACATCATCGACGAATGCCTGCAGCTGCATGGCGGCTACGGCTACATGCTCGAATACCCGATCGCGCGGATGTACGCCAACGCCCGCGTGAGCAAGATCTACGGCGGCTCCAACGAGATCATGAAGGAGCTGGTGGCGCGCACGCTGTAGGGCGTGCGCCGCCGCGCGGATGCGTGCCGGTGCGTGCCGGTGCGTGCCGGATGCGCAGCGCGCGGCGGCCCCTCATGCCGACGCCTTAGGACGTTGGCGGTAGTGCTGTCCGCAATGCCGCGCGGGGCGTGCGTTGCAAAACCGCAAGCGTGGTTGTGGTTACAAAACCATCTATGCACGCGGCGCGGGAAAGGTGTAATGTGTGTCACAAGACATGGTCCAAATGCCCGTCGCGAGTGGGGCCGGGAGCAGCAGTACGGAGACCTGCCTGTCGTCGCGCGGTTGCACGCGCACCTGCAAGACACAGGCGTGAAGTTGGTCAACCGGCTCTTAGCCTTCGCCGTTATTTGACTATGATGAAGTAAAGGCCTCGCAACATGGCCAGCACCGCCAAGCCGGGGTGGCGGAGTTGCAAACGCTGGCGCGGGATCTTTTGATGCAGCAGATGTGCCTTCGCCTCGGACGGGAATCTGACGGGAGTGAGGTATGGACATTTTCGGCCACTACGCCACACGCTTCGAAGCTCGCAAGGAAGAGGAATACAGCATCCAGGAGTACCTGGATATCTGCAAGAAGGACCCCTCCGCCTACGCGACCGCCGCCGAGCGCATGCTCGCCGCCATCGGTCAGCCCGAACTGGTGGATACCCACCACGATCCACGGCTGTCCCGCCTGTTCTTCAACAAGGTCATCAGGATCTATCCGGCCTTCCGCGAGTTCTACGGCATGGAGGACACGATCGAGCAGATCGTCTCGTTCTTCAAGCATGCCGCGCAGGGACTCGAGGAACGCAAGCAGATCCTCTATCTGCTCGGGCCTCCCGGCGGCGGCAAGTCCTCGCTGGCGGAGAAACTCAAGGTGCTGATGGAGCAGATCCCCATCTACGCCCTGAAGGGCTCGCCCATCCACGAATCTCCGCTCGGGCTGTTCTCGCCCGAGGAAGACGGCAAGATCCTGGAAGAGGACTACGGCATCCCGGTGCGCTACATCAACACCATCGCCTCGCCGTGGGCGGTGAAGCGCCTGCACGAGTTCAACGGCGACATCACGCGCTTCCGCGTGGTCAAGCTGCGCCCCTCGGTGCTGTCGCAGATCGCCATCTCCAAGACGGAGCCGGGCGACGAGAACAACCAGGACATCTCCTCGCTGGTCGGCAAGGTCGATATCCGCAAGCTCGAGGATTTCCCGCAGGACGACCCGGACGCCTACTCGTATTCCGGCGGGCTGTGCCTGGCCAACCGCGGCCTGCTCGAGTTCGTCGAAATGTTCAAGGCGCCGATCAAGGTCCTGCACCCGCTGCTGACCGCGACGCAGGAAGGCAACTACAAGGGCACCGAGGGCTTCGGCGCGATCCCGTTCGACGGCGTCATCCTGGCGCACTCGAACGAGGCCGAGTGGCAGACCTTCAAGGCCGACAAGAACAACGAGGCTTTCCTCGACCGCATCTACATCGTCAAGGTGCCGTACTGCCTGCGCGTGTCGGACGAGGTGAAGATCTACGACAAGCTGCTGCGCAGCAGCTCGCTGGCGGCCGCGCCGTGCGCGCCCAACACGCTGAAGATGATGGCGCAGTTCGCCGTGCTCACGCGCATCAAGGAGCCGGAGAACTCGAACATCTTCTCCAAGATGCGGGTGTATGACGGCGAGAGCCTCAAGGACGTCGACCCGAAGGCCAAGTCGTACCAGGAATACCGCGACTACGCCGGCATCGACGAAGGCATGAACGGGCTGTCCACGCGCTTCGCCTTCAAGGTGCTGTCCAAGGTCTTCAACTTCGACAACACCGAGGTGGCGGCCAACCCGGTGCACCTGCTCTACGTGCTCGAGCAGCAGATCGAGCGCGAGCAGTTCCCGCCGGAGCAGGAAGCCAAGCTGCTGTCGTACATCAAGGAGTACCTGACCACGCCGTTCGTGGAGTTCATCGGCAAGGAGATCCAGACCGCCTACCTGGAGTCCTATTCCGAATATGGACAGAACATCTTCGACCGCTATGTGGTGTTTGCCGACCTGTGGATACAGGACCAGGAATATCGCGACCCGAATACCGGCGAGATTCTCGACCGCAACGCGCTCAACGACGAACTCGAGAAGGTGGAAAAGCCCGCGGGCATCTCCAACCCCAAGGACTTCCGCAACGAGATCGTCAACTTCGTGCTGCGCGCGCGGGCCAACAACGCGGGCAAGAACCCCGCGTGGACCAGCTACGAGAAGCTGCGCATGGTGATCGAGAAGCGCATGTTCTCCACCACCGAAGACCTGCTGCCCGTGATCTCGTTCAACGCCAAGTCCTCCCGCGAGGACCAGGACAAGCACGCGAACTTCGTCAACCGCATGGTTGAGAAGGGCTACACGGCGAAGCAGGTCCGCCTACTTGTGGAGTGGTACTTGCGCGTCAGAAAATCATCGTAACGGCGCCTGGACGAGGCCTCTCCAAGAGGGCAAGCATATGGCCACGGTCATCGATCGGCGCGAGAACGGCGGCAACAAGAGTGCCGTCAACCAGCAACGCTTCATCAAGCGCTACCGCGAACAGATACGCCAGGCGGTAGCGAAGGCGGTGTCCGGCCGGAAGATCATGGACATCGAGCAGAGCGGGCAGGTGTCCATTCCGGTCAAGGACATCTCCGAGCCAGCCTTCCACCACGGCCAGGGCGGCCGGCGGGAGTGGATCCACCCGGGCAACAAGAAGTTCGTGCGCGGGGACAGCTTCGACCGCCAGCAGCAGGGCGCGGGCGGAGGCGGCTCGAAGGCCAGCGACTCGGGCGAGGGCGAGGACGATTTCGTCTTCACGCTGTCGCGCGAGGATTTCCTCAATTTCTTCTTCGAGGACATGGCGCTGCCCGACATGGCCAAGCGCCACCTTGCCAAGATCGCCGAGGTCCGCAAGGTGCGCGCCGGCTTTTCCATCGACGGCACGCCTTCCAACCTTTCCATCCTGCGCACCATGCGCAGCTCGCTCGGGCGCCGCATCGCGCTGTCCAGCCCCTACCAGAAGAAGCTCACCGTGCTCGAGAAGGAGTACGGCGAGGTGCTGGAGCAGGACGGCCCGTATTCCGCGCGCGCGCTGGAGCTGATGAAGGAGATGCGCCACCTGCGCGCCTGCGTGGAGCGCGTGCCCTTCATCGAGAAGCTCGACCTGCGCTACAACAACCGCGTGCTCAAGAAGCGCCCGCAGGCGCAGGCGGTGATGTTCTGCCTGATGGACGTCTCCGGCTCGATGGACGAGAGCCGCAAGGATCTCGCCAAGCGCTTCTTCATGCTCTTGTACCTGTTCCTCAAGCGCAACTACGAGCGCATCGACGTGGTGTTCATCCGCCATCACACGGTGGCCAAGGAAGTCAACGAGGAGGACTTCTTCCATTCGCGCGAGTCCGGTGGTACGGTTGTGTCCAGCGCGCTCAAGCTGATGGTCGAGGTGATCCACGACCGCTATCCCGCCAGCCAGTGGAACATCTACTGCGCGCAGGCGTCGGACGGCGACAACTGGGCGGGCGATTCGGAGTTGTGCGGGCGCCTGCTGCGCGAGTCCATCCTGCCGCTGGTGCAGTACTACGCCTACGTCGAGGTGGCCTCCGAGGAGCCGCAGAATCTCTGGGAAGAGTATCTGTTGGTAAGGGACCGGCATGAGAACTTCGCCATGCAGCGCATCATCGGCGCGGAGGAAATCTATCCCGTGCTGCATGACCTGTTCCAGAAGAAGGCGGCCTGGCCGGCGGGCGTGCGCTGAAGCGCGCGCGCCGTCGTTGCCACTGCCCGCGCGGGAGAGGCGCGCCGCGCGAGGGTTGATGAGGTCGATGAGGCTGACAAGGCCGGCAAGGCCGACGAAGCCGACAGGCAGGTTTTCGTTTCACCCGCAACGGGGGTCGTAAATGGCTTATCTCTCCACCGGCTCGGAGTGGACCTTCGAGCTGATCAACCGCTATGACCGCGAAATCGCCCGCATTGCCGGCGACTTCGGCCTCGACACCTATCCCAACCAGATCGAGATCATCACCGCCGAGCAGATGCTCGATGCCTACGCATCGTCCGGGCTGCCGGTAGGCTACAACCACTGGTCCTACGGCAAGCACTTCCTGGCCTCGGAGCGCAGCTACCAGCGCGGCCACATGGGGCTGGCCTACGAGATCGTCATCAACTCGAACCCCTGCATCGCCTACCTGATGGAGGAGAACACCATGCCCATGCAGGCGCTGACCATCGCGCACGCCTGCTACGGCCACAACTCCTTCTTCAAGGGCAACTACCTGTTCCGCACCTGGACCAACGCGGACGCCATCATCGACTACCTGCTGTTCGCCAAGAACTACGTGGCCGAATGCGAGCAGCGCTATGGCGAGCAGGAAGTGGAGCTGCTGCTCGACTCCTGCCACGCCTTGCAGAACTACGGCGTGGACCGCTACAAGCGGCCCAAGAAGCTCTCCATCGCCGAGGAGCAGGCGCGCCAGACCGAGCGCGAGAACTACCTCCAGATGCAGGTCAACGACCTGTGGCGCACGCTGCCCAAGCACCGCGCCCACGCGCTCGAGGACGACGAGGGGTTCGAGCGCGAATCGGCCTTCCCGCCCGAGCCGCAGGAAAACCTGCTGTACTTCATCGAGAAGAACGCGCCCAAGCTCGCGCCGTGGCAGCGCGAGATCGTGCGCATCGTGCGCAAGATCGCGCAGTACTTCTATCCGCAGCGCCAGACCAAGGTCATGAACGAAGGCTGGGCCACGTTCTGGCACTACACCATCCTGCACCAGCTCTACGAGGAAGGCCTGGTCAACGACGCCTTCATGATGGAGCTGCTGCAGGCGCACACCAACGTGATCTACCAGCCGCCGTACAACAGCCCGTACTACAGCGGCCTGAACCCGTACACGGTCGGGTTCCTGATGTTCCAGGACCTGCGCCGCATGTGCGAGAACCCGACCGAGGAAGACTACCGCTGGGCGCCCGAATTCGCCGGCAGCGACTGGCGCAAGACGCTCGACTTCGCCATGCGCAACTTCAAGGACGAGAGCTTCCTGCTGCAGTTCCTGTCGCCGCGCGTGATCCGCGAGCTCAAGCTGTTCTCGGTGCTCGACGATGACCGCGAAGGCAAGCTGCGCGTGACCGCGATCCACGACGACGAGGGCTACCGCAACATCCGGCAGCTGCTGGCCAACCAGTACGACCTGTCGAACATGGAGCCCAACATCCAGATCACCAACGTGGACGTCGGCGGCGACCGCTCGCTGACCTTGCGGCACCTCCAGAACGAGCGCCGCCCGCTGGCGCAGAACTTCGACGAGGTGATCCGCCACGTCACGCGGCTGTGGGGCTTCACGGTGCGGCTGGAGGTGGCCTACGAAGACGGCCGGCGCGAATCCAAGTTCGAGTGCAAGCCGGAGCGCCGGCACCGCAAGGCGGCCTGAGAAGTCGTTTCAAAAAGATCCTGGCGTCGTTGCGCGGCACGGCAAGTACTACTTGTACTGTCTGCGGCTGCGCGCCTAGCCAGGACCGCTTCGCTTCATGTTGAAACAACGTCTAAAGCGGTTTGAGATGGTGGCGGCGCTCGGGACGGATGGTCAGAACTGGTAATTGACCGACAGGTCCGCCGAGAACGTGGTGGGCCGCTGCACGACCGGGCTGTCGGCGGCGGCGCCGACCAGTTGCGAGATGCTCGCGTCGGCGGTGATGAACCAGTGCTTGTGCAGGAACCACATCGCGCTCAGCCCCGCGCCGTAGGACTTGATGCCGGCGCCGACATGGTGCTGCGCGAAGCCCGAGCGCGCCGACTGCGCCGCGCTCACGCCGAACCACGTGTCCATGTAGCGCGAATCCGCGAAGCTCACGCTGGGCCCGGCGAACCAGTAGAAGTGCTCCGAACTGCCCGGCAGCGGCAGGTAGGCGCCGAGATCGCCGATCCAGCCGTCGGACCCGCCCAGCGCGCGCCGCGCGTTGGCGCGGATCACCAGCGGGAATTCCTTCGAGACCACGTAGTCGACGAACAGCTTGGCCTCGGGCGCGAAGTTGATGTTGCCCATGCCGTGCAGGTGGGCGTGGTCGTCGGCCTCGCGCCGCCCGAGATTGTAGGTGATGGCCAGGCCGGCGCGCAGGTGCGGCGTGCTGACCGCGTTGATGCCGATGCCCTCGCCGGTGGAGGCGAAGAACAGGTCGCGGTAGCGCACGTCGAGCGTGGCGCCCGCGAGCACGTGGTAGCTGGAGGCGCCGTCGTAGCGCGGCCGGTAGATGGCCGCCGCGCCGACGCGCACCGCCCATTCCGGTATCTCGGGCTCGAACATCTTCTCCAGCGGGATGCCGGCCGAGTACTGCCACTCGGGCGCGGGCGAAGGCGTCTGCGCCCGCGCGCCGGCTGCCAGGACGGCCAGCGCCAGCAGCAGGAGGAGCAGCAGGAGGGTTCGCCGCCATGCCGCGGCACGCGCGGGCGTTGCTCGAAATGTCGACACATCAGCCTCCGTATCCCGGCCAGCGGGAGACACCGAATCCGTGGATGGGCCGCAACGGCGGCGCCGGCGCCAGGCGGCAATCAGCGCGGTGGTGAATACGCCAATGATATGCCGCCAGCCCATCCTTTCATCGTCCGGAGGCCTGCAAAATCGCCTCGAATCCCACGCGCGTGTAGGAGGAAAGCTGATTCGCACGCCAGCCCACGCCCGGACCGCGCGGTCCGGGCGTGGGCTGGCGCGTCGCTACGCCACTAAGCCACTAAGCCGCCTCCCCGCTCCAGCGCCGCGCCAGCGCGACCGCGCCGTCGGCGGGCCCGGCGCAGACGGCTTCGCCCACCACGCGCCCCCAGTAGGTCTCGGAGCCGTCCGCCAGCCGCCACGCATGCAGGCGGCGCGTGTAGAGCTGCAGGTCGTATTCCGCGGTGATGCCGATGGCGCCGTGCACCGCGTGCGCGATGGCCGTCACCGGCGTGACCGCCTCGCTGGCGTTGAGCTTGCCGATAGCCGCGCGCAGCGGGTCCGGCTGCCAGGCGTTGAAGCGGCCGCCGCCGGCGCAGGCCAGCTGCGCGGCCATGCGCGCGGCGGCGACGTGCTCGGCCATCACGCTGATCTGGTGCTGGATCGCCTGGAACTTGCCGATGGCGCGGCCGAACTGCTGGCGGTCGTTGGCGTATTGCAGCGTGAGCTCGAACACCCGGGACATGGCGCCGGCCATCTGCGCGGCGTGCACGCAGGCGCCGATCTCGCGCAGCGCGCCGGCCGGCAGCGCGAACGCGCCGGGGCCGTCCGGCGCCGGGCGCGCCAGCGCGACGGTCAGGTCGGCCGGCACGCCGGTGGCGGACACGCGCGCCTGCGCGCGCGGCAGCAGCACGCAGCGCGTGCCGTCCTGCACCAGGAACCACGCCGCGTGCGCGCCGCCGGCGGCCAGCGCGGTTTCGGCGCCGTCGTCGAAGGCGGCCAGCGCGACCGGCTCGGCCGGCACGGCGTGGCCGGCGGCGTGCAGCAGCGCGCGCGCGAACATGGTCTGGCCCAGCGGCAGCGGCAGCGCATGGCGGCCGAGCGCGAACAGCACCGGCGCCAGCTCGGCCAGCGGCAGGCCGGCGCCGCCGGCTTCCTCGGGCAGCAGACAGTCGGCGAAGCCGCTGTCCCGCAGGGCCTGCCACAGCGGCAGGGGATCGCCGCCGTGCTCCACGGCGCGCACCACGGCGGGCGTGCAGCAGTCGCGCAGCAGGGTGTCGAGCGCGTCGGAATAAGCGTTGTGCATGGAGGGCTCCGTGTCAGCGCAGGCCGAGGCCGCGCGCGATCATGCCGCGCAGGATCTCGCGCGTGCCGCCGCGCAGCGAATAGGACGGCGCCACCTGGCTGACGTAGGCCAGGGTGCGGTACAGCGCGCCGTCGGCGGCGAGGTGGGCGTCGTCGCCCAGCGCGGCCTCCGCCAGCGCGGGGATGGACTGCTCGAATTCGGTGCCGAGGTCCTTGACCAGCGCGGCTTCCACCACCGGGCTCTCGCCCGCGGCCAGCCGCGCCGTGACCGCCAGCGACATGGTGCGCAGCACCGCCAGCCGCGCGGCCAGCCGGCCGATGGTGGCGGTGTCGCGCCGCGCCGCCGGCGCGCGCCGCAGCGCGGCGATCCAGGCGTCGAGCAGCACCACGCTGGAGTACAGGCGCTCCGGCCCGCTGCGCTCGAAGGCCAGCTCGGCGTTGACCTGTTCCCAGCCGCTGCCTTCCTTGCCCACCAGCGCGTCGGCCGGCAGCAGCACGTCCTCGAAGCTGACCTCGGAGAAATGCGCGTCGCCGGCGAGGTCGTGGATCGGGCGCACCGTCACGCCCGGCGCGGACAGGTCCACGATCACCTGCGACAGGCCGCGCTGGCGGTCCTCGGCGGCGCCGGAGGTGCGCACCAGCGCCAGCATGTAGTGGCAGCGGTCGGCGTTGGTGGTCCAGATCTTGCGCCCGTTCAGGCGCCAGCCGCCGTCGGGCTGCGGCACCGCGCGCGTGGCCACGCTGGCCAGGTCCGAGCCGGAATTGGGCTCGCTCATGCCGATGCAGAAGAAGGCCTCGCCGCGGCAGATGCGCGGCAGGTAGAAGGCTTTCTGCGCGTCGCTGCCGTAGCGCAGGATCAGCGGCCCGCTCTGGCGGTCGGCGATCCAGTGCGCCGACACCGGCGCGCCGCAGGCCAGCAGTTCCTCCACCAGCACGAAGCGCGAGAACGGATCGAGCCCGGCGCCGCCGTACTGCGCCGGCAAGGTGATGCCGACCCAGCCGCGCCGCGCCAGCGCGCGGCTGAAGCCGGCGTCGAAGCCCATCCACGAGCGTGCCCGCCGCTCGGGCGGCAGCGGCGGCAGGTACTCGGCCAGGAACGCTTGCACCTCGCGCCGGAAAGCCGCCGCCCCGGGGGGCAGGGCGGTGAGCTCAAAGGTATCGATCAGGGAAGTCAAGGTCGGTCTCCGTGGATGCGCGAAGGCGGCGCCGCGCTCAGTCGAGCGTCACGCCGGAGTCCTTCACCACCTTCTGCCAGCGCTGGATCTCCTGCGCCAGGTAGCGGCCGTAGGCGTCCGCGCTGCTGCCGCGCGGCTCGGCGCCCTGCGCCGCCAGGCTGGCGCGCACGTCGGGCGCGGCCAGCGCCTTCTGCGCGGCGGCGTTGAGCTTGTGGATCACCTCGGACGGGGTCTTGGCCGGCACCAGCATGCCTTGCCACGCGCCCACCTCGAAGCCGGGCATGACGGTCTCGGCCACGGTCGGCACGTCCGGCAACTGCGAGCTGCGCGACATGCTGGTGACGGCCAGCGCCTTCATGCGCTTGTCGCGGATGAACGGCAGCGAGGAATTGATGGTGTCGGTCATGAACTGCACCTGGCCGCCGGCGAGGTCGGTCAGCGCCGGCGCGCTGCCCTTGTACGGCGCGTGCACCGCCGACAGCCCGTTGGCCTGCAGGAACAGGAAGGCCGCCAGGTGCGTGACGTTGCCGTTGCCGGCCGAGCCGTAGGTCAGCTTGCCCGGGTTGGCCTTGAGGTAGCGGATGAACTCGTCGAGGCTGGCCGCCGGCACCTGCGCGTTGACCTCCAGCACCAGCGGCACCATCGCCGTCATCGCCACCGGCGCGAAGTCGCGCTTCACGTCGTAGGACAGCTTCTTGTACAGCGCCGGGCTCAGCGCGATCGACGAGGTGTTGTACAGCACCGTGTAGCCGTCCGCCGGCGACTTGGCCACCAGCTCGGCGGCGATGTTGCCGTTGGCGCCGGGGCGGTTGTCCACCAGCACCTGCTGGCCGAGCTCCTCCGACATCTTGCGGGCGATCACGCGCGACACCAGGTCGGTCGGCCCGCCCGGCGGGAACGGCACCACCAGCCTGACCGGGTGCGCGGGATAGCCGTCCGCCGCCCCGGCCGCGTTTGCCGCGCTTGTCGCGCCGGCGGCCATGCCGAGCGCCAGCAGCGCGGACGCCAGCGGCAGCGCCAGGCGCGCCAGCCGGTTGCGGCGCTTGTGGTGGTGGGTCTTGTGGTCTTGTTGTTGTGATTTCATCTGTCTCCTCCGGTGCGGCCGCTACCGCCCGGCCAGCAGGCGCCGGGCGGTATAGGTCATGACGCGCTCGTTGCGCTGGTTGAATACCTCGATGGTCGAGTCCACCACCGCGCGGCCGTTGCGCGAGGTGGGGCGGATGCCGTCCACGGTGACGGTGGCCCAGATCGTGTCGCCCACCACCACCGGCGCCAGGATCTTCTGCGTGAGCTCGAGCATGGCCAGCCCGGTGCCCTGGATCATGGTCTGCAGGATGAAGCCTTCGATCAGCGTGTAGGTCAGCGCGGCCGGCACGGGGCGGCCCTGGATGGCGCCGCCCTCGTAGCCTTTCTCGATGAAGATGGCCTCCAGCATGCCCGTGACCGAGACGAAGTTGACCAGGTCGGTCTCCGTCAAGGTGCGGCGGAAGGTCTGGAAGGCCTGGCCTTCCTTGATGTCCTGCCAGTAAAAGCCCTGGCCCAGGCGGGGGAGTTGGGTATGCGGCACGGCGTCTCCTGGTGATGGCCGGCGCGTGTGGCCGGCATGCCTAATGTTAGAAGTGGCTGGTGTGGAAAGCAGGCGGGCGCCGTCCGGGCGGCGCCGCGGGTCCGGCGCCGGGGCGCGCCACGGCATTCACGTCCCGGTGCCCGGCGCGCAGTAGGCCGCGCCGGCCTGCGCGAGCGCGTCGATCTGCGCGTCGTCGAGGCCCGCCTCGGCCAGCAGGCCGCGCGTATGCTCGCCCAGGCGCGGCGGCATGGCCGGCCGCGCGCGCTCGCCGTCGAAGCGCACCGGCGCGCCGGCAAAGCGCAGCGTGCCCATGACCGGGTCGTCCAGCGTGGCGAAGAAGCCGGTGGCGCGCAGGTGCGGGTCGTCGACGAGGTCGGCCAGCTCGTTGACGCGCGCCACCGGGATCTGCAGCGTCTCGCACAGCGCCAGCCAGTCCTCGGTGGTGCGCGCGCGCACGATCTCGCCGGTCAGCTCGTAGAGCGTCTCGATATGCCGCGTGCGCGCGGCGATGCCGTCGAAGCGCGCGTCCGCCGCCAGGTCCGGGCGGCCGGCGGCGCGGAAGAAGTCGCGCCAGTGCGCATCGGTGTACGGCATCATGCAGACGTGGCCGTTGGCGGTCTGGTAGGGCCGGCGCAGCGGCGCCAGCACGCGCGGGTAGCCGGTCGGGCCGCGCGGCGGCTCGAACTGCTGGCCGTACAGGTGCTCGACCAGGTTGAAGGCCGCCATCGACTCGAACATCGGCACTTCCACCAGCGCGCCCTTGCCGCCGTTGCGCTCGCGCCCGGCCAGCGCCGCCGCGATCGACAGCGCCGCCACCAGCCCGCTGGTCTTGTCGGCGGCGATGGTGGGGAAATAGCGCATGGTGCCGGTCTGCGCGGCCATCAGCGCGGCATTGCCGGACAGGCCCTGGATGATGTCGTCGTAGGCCGGGCGGCCGCCGTAGGGGCCGTCCTCGGCGAAGCCGAGCAGGCTCACGTAGACCAGGCGCGGATGGCGCGCCATCACGGCGGCGGGGTCCAGCCCCAGCCCGGCCAGCTTCTGCGGGCGCATGCTGTGCACCAGCACGTCGGCGCCGGCCAGCAGCCGCTCCAGCGCGGCCTGCGCGGCGGGCTGCTTGAGGTTGAGCGCCACGCTCTTCTTGCTGCGGTTGACGCCGAGGAAGATGGCCGACATGCCGTCCTCGGCGGCCGGCCCCGTGCGCCGCGTGGAGTCGCCCTCGGGCGGCTCCACCTTGATCACTTCGGCCCCGAGGTCGGCCAGCCACTGGCTGGCGTAGGGGCCCATCACGACCGTGGAAAGGTCGATCACGCGCACGCCTGAAAGGGGCAACATGCTGGGCGGTCTCCTGATCTGTCTTGTTCTGTTCTTGTATTCGCGCCGCCGGGGCGGGCCGGCAGCGGATGGCACAGAGTAGATCAGCGGGGCCTTTGCGTCTAATATTAGATTTTTAGTATCCGATATTCAGAACATATCAACGTGGATCTCCGCCAGCTACAGCAGTTCGTTGCCCTCGCCGAGACCGGCAACTTCCACCGCGCGGCCGAGCGCCTGCACATGGCGCAGCCGCCCCTGTCGATCTCGATCCGCAAGCTGGAGGATTCGCTCGGCACGCCGCTGTTCGTGCGCACCTCGCGCGGCGTGCGCCTCACGCAGGCCGGCGAGGCCGCGCTGCACGACGCGCGCCGCGCGCTGTTCCATGCCGCGCAGGCGCGCGCCGCGGCGGTGGCCGCGGCCCACGGCGAGCGCGGCGCGCTGCGCGTGGGCTTCGTCGGCTCGGCCACCTACGCGCTGCTGCCCCGGCTGATTCCCGCCTTCCGCGCGGCCCATCCCGGCATCGAGCTGATCCTGCACGAGTCCACCTCGGCGTCGATCCTGGACCGGCTCGAGCGCCACCAGCTCGACGCCGGGCTGGTGCGCTTCCCGATCCTGAACGCGGGCGGCTACGCGCTGATGCCGCTGGAGACCGATGAGTTCGTCGCCGCGGTGCCGGCCGACAGCCGCTTCGCGCAGCACGACGCCATCGCCCTCAAGGCGCTGGCCGGCGAGCCCTTCATCATGCATCCGAGCGCGGACGTGCCCAACCTGCAGGCCATCGCCATGCTGCTGTGCCAGCAGGCCGGCTTCGTGCCGCGCGTGACGCAGGAGGCGGTGCAGGTGCAGACCATCATCAGCCTGGTGGAAAGCGGGCTGGGCGTGGCCCTGGTGCCCAGCGTGGCGGCGCGCTACGTCAACCGCCGCGTGCGCTTCCTGCGCCTGAGCAGCCCGCGCCCGGCCGCGCGCATCGGCATCGCGCTGGCCACGCCGGCCGACAGCGACGACCGCCAGGTGCAGCGGCTGATGGCGGTGGCGCGGGAGACGGCGGGGGCGGGGACAGGAACCGGAACCGGGACAGGAATGGGCGCAGGGGCGGGCGCGGCAGCCTAGGACTGCCGCACGACCCGCTCCAGCGCCACGCCCGGCAGCAGGTGCAGCAGCCGCACCAGTTCGCTCTGGCGATGCGTGCCGGTCTTGCGCAGGATGTCGCGGATGTGCACGCGCACGGTGTGGGGCGAGACGAACTCGCGCTCGGCGATCTCGTTGAGGGTCGCGCCGGCGGCCAGCCGGATGGCGACCAGGCTCTCCTTGCGCGACAGGCCGAACAGCGAGGTCAGCACCGCGCTGTCGAGCACCGAGCGCGACTCGGAATTGCCCATCAGCACCATCGCGAACGGCAGTTGCCACGGCCCTTCCACCGGCTGGCGCGAGACCAGCGGCAGCACGATGATGGGCACCGGCTGGCCGCCCGAGGTGATGTGCATCCACGAGCCCGCCGCCGGCCCGCCGCCGTGGGGCTGCATGGCGCGCTCGAGCAGCCTGCCCAGCGTGGCGTGCAGCGCCGGCTCGCGCGCGTGGAACACGCCGTTGTCCAGCGCCAGGTGGCTGTCGGCCTGCACCAGCGCCTCGGCCCAGACGTTGGCGTAGCGCACGCGCATGTCGGCCTGCAGCACCATCACGCCGAAGTCGAGCGTGTCGAGCCCGGCCAGCCCGAGCGCGGCCAGGCCGCTGAGCTCCATGTTGCGCTGCTGCATGCGCGCCGCGCGCGCCCAGTGCGGCAGCACCCGCGCGAGGCGGCTGCGGCGGCGCGCGGCGCCGTCGGCGCTGTCGAAGCGTCCGTCCGGGCGCGGGCCGGCGCCGGCGCCGCCCATCAGCACGCACACCTCGCTGGTGTCGAGCAGCCGCACGCCGCGCTCGAGGTCGGCGCCGTGGGCGGGCACGTAGCACGACGCGCCCTGCGCGCCGCAGGCATGCGCGTCCGCGAGCGCGCGCGCGGGCCGGCTGGCCAGCACGCGCAGCGGCTCGGGCACGTAGGCGCCCTGCGCCGAGAAGCAGCCGTGCGGGGTCACGCCGAGGCGCGCCTGCCCGGCAAGCTTGTCCCAGACCAGGTAGTGCGGGCTTTCGGTGCCGGTATAGCGCGAGAACAGGCCGAGCGCCGCCGGCATGGCCGTGACGTCGAGCGCGGACTCGTAGATCGAATCGATCAGGCGGTGGAAATCCTCATCCGCCGACGGCTGTTCTCCCATGTTGTTCTCCCCGGTGGCTATTGCCAATGCGACGGATGCGTCCTGGCGCTTTATTTTTGGTTCTCCGGCAGGGCTGGCTCGTGCTGGCCGGCTCCGGTGCAATGCGGGTTGCCCGGACGGGTGCAGCCCGTTTCGCCGCGGGGTTTTCGTCCCGGGCGAAGGCTGGGCAGCCCCGCGTTACCGCGTTGCGGCATTATGCGCATCGGTGCATGACTTCGCAAACGGCGACTGTTGTTTCCCGATGCGCGGCGTGGATTTTCAGCGCTGAAATGTATCCCCGGGCGAACATCGGCACCGCCGGCCGGGGCCATGCGTACCCGTTTCTGCGTGCCCGCGCCGGCGCGCTTCAGCCCGGCCCGGGCGCGCCCGCCGCTTCCGCTGCCCCCGCCACCACGCCCGCCGCCCCTGCCGCCCCTGCCGCGCCGGCCTGCGCGGCCCCGGCGCCGTCCGCCGGCGCGCCGCCTTCGACCTGCACCGTCACGCGCTGCGTCGCCATGCTGATGCCGTTCTGGTCGAACTTGCGTTTGAGGCGCAGGTTGAACGCGCGCGTGATGTCGGCCTGCATCAGCGGCCGCGTCTTGAACTGCGCCAGCACCACCGAGCCGTTCGGATCGAAGCGGTCCAGGCCGAGCACGTCGAGCCCGGACAGCAGGTTGCGCGCATGGCGGAAATCGCGCGCAATCTCGTTGCCGGTCTCGCGGATCAGCTCCAGCGCGCGGTCGAGATCGCTGCCGTAGGCCACGCCGATGCTGAACACCGCGTAGGCGTAGCCGCGCGACAGGTTCTTGATGGCCTTGATCTGGCTGTACGGCAGCGTGTGCAGCGCGCCCTTGCCGTCGCGCAGCTTGACGGTGCGGATGGTCATGGCCTCCACCGTGCCGGCGTGGTCGGGCAACTCCACCGAGTCGCCGATGGCGATGGAGTCCTCGATCACGATGAACAGGCCGGTGATCAGGTCCTGCACCAGGCTCTGCGCGCCGAAGCCGATCGCCAGGCCGACCACGCCGGCGCCGGCCAGCAGCGGCGTCACGTTGACGCCGAGGTTGGCCAGCACCACGATCAGCGTGAGCACCAGCAGCGTCACGAACAGCGCGTTGCGCACCAGCGGCAGGATGGTCTTGGCGCGCAGGCTCGGCTGCGCGCCGCGGCCGTGCGCCGGCGCCAGCGTCTGCGTGATGGCGGTATCGATGATCAGCCACAGCAGCCACGCCAGCAGCACCGTGGCGGTCACGCTGAAAACCGCCTCGCCGATGCGCCGGCCCAGCGGCGACGACTCCGCGATCGCCAGCAGCGAGGTGCCCCAGATGCGGCTGCCGAGCTCGAAGTACGCCACCCAGATCAGCACCCGCACCACCGCGGTGGCAAAGCGCCAGAAGCGCGCGATGTAGGCCGAGCGCTGGCGGTCGCGCAGGCGCGGCGCGCGCCGCGAGGCCTTGGGCGAGCGCCCGCTCACCAGCGTCAGCAGCAGCGCCGCCACGAACAGCGCGACCGAGGCCACGGTGCGGCGCAGGAATACGTCGGCGTTGCCGGTGGCCATGATGGTGCCCGCCACCGAGGCCAGCACCACCGCCAGCACCGGCAGGTGCCAGGTCGCGCCCACCACGCGCAGCAGGTCCATCACCGTCGGGTGCGCCTGGCGGAAGGCCAGCGGCCGGTTGGCGATGATCTGCCCGACCTGGCGCCGGAAGCGCAGCGCGAAGCAGCCGATCAGCAGCGCCGCGGCGATGTTGGCCACGGTGGAGACCAGCGCCGACAGGTTGGTGCCGAGCGCGCCGACCACGCGCGCGTCGTTGGCCACGTCGCCCAGCGCGGCGAGCGCGCCGGTGGCGAACAGCAGGCCGCGCGAATGCCGCAGCAGGTCGCGCACCGCGTGCGCGCGGTGGGCCGAACTGAACAGCGCGAAGATGACCTGGCACACCGCGCCCAGCACCGCGCCGGCCACCACCGAATAGGCGAGCACCATGCCGGCCACGCTGGCCGGCGAGCGCTTGAAGACGCTGATGGACAGCAGCATGGCCAGGCCGAAGGCCAGCGCCCACGGTATCACCCGGCGCAGCATGTACAGCGCCACGTCGATCCACGACGGCACCGCCGGCAGCTCGGCGCGCGGGGTGTGCTGCGCGAGCCGGTGGCGCACGCGCTTGCCGAGCTCCCACAGCAGCCAGCCGGCCACAAACCACGCGGCCAGCACGGTGGCGAATTCCCCCAGCGACCGCGAGGCCGGCCGGCTGCCGCCCACGGTCAGCGCCGTCCGCCATTCCTCGTCGGCGAAGCCGGCGCGCCAGCGCCAGTAGTGCCAGGGGCCCCGGTCCTTGCGCAGCTTGTCGTCGAGATGGTCGACCACCTCGGCCAGCGCGCCCAGCAGGCCCGGCTGCGGCGCCGAGGCCGCGCTGGCCGGCGCCACGCCCTGGCGCAGCACCTGCAACTGCTCGACCAGCGCCGTGCGGTCCTTGTCGCTCTGCAGCGTGGTGATGACCTGGTCGAGCGACTGCGCGAGCGGCTCGCTGGCCGCGGGCTGGGACGCCGGCGCCGCGGGGGTCGCCACGGCCGCCGCCAGCGCGGCCAGCGCCGGGTTTGCCGCGCCCGCCGCCGGCAGCGGCCAGGCGCACGCCAGCGCCAGCCACAGCGCCGCCAGCAGCCGTGCCGCGAGGGGGATCGACAATCGGTTCGGGAACTTCATCGCCATGGCGTGAAAGCGCATGAAAGCGCGCCGAGGCGCGGGAAGGACGAGCGGCGTTGGGGGAGCGGCGGACATGGCTGACACTGTAGCGCATTGCCCCGCCGGCATGCCTTGCCGCCTGGGCCGCCGGCGTCACACCGGGCCGGCGTCAACGCAAGTGCCGCGCGGGCCGTTGAGTGGGGTATCGCGCATGGCCGGGCCATGCGCCGGACCATGCGACGGATCATGCGCCGGGTTATGGCCGCGTGCCGTCTTCCGTGCAGTCGCCGCTTCGCTGTCCGCTTCGCTGTCGTTTCGCCGTCGTTTCCGCTGTTCCCAATGGCATTGTCATCGCAGGAGCCCGTCATGTCCGCCACGAAAGCCAGGAAGTCCGCCGTCGCCGTTCCCGCCCGCGCAGCGCGGCAAGCGCTGCTCATGCGCCTGGGCCTGCCCATGCTGCTGGCCGCCGCCTTCTGCGTTTCCGTGCCGCTGCTGGCGCGCGCGCAGGCGCCGGCCGGGCAGGCGCCCACCGGCGTGTGCAAGGACGGCAGCAATTATTTCGGCGCCACCAAGAAGGGCGCCTGCGCCGGCCACGGCGGCGTGAAGGAATGGCACGGCCCGGCTGCCGCCAGCGCGCCGGTGGCGGCAGCGCCCGCGCCGGTCGCCGCGCCTGCGCCTTCGCCCGCACCCGCGCCCGCGCCCGCCGCGGCCAGGCCGGCGCCGCCCGCTGCCGCCGCGCCCGCCGCCGCTCCGGCCGGCGCGGCCGGTCAGGTCTGGGTCAACAAGAGCTCCAAGACCTATCACTGCGCCGGCTCGCGCTGGTACGGCAAGACCAAGAACGGCGCCTACATGAGCGAGTCGCAGGCCACCGCGCAAGGCTTCCACGCCGACCACGGCAAGGCATGCGGCTGACGCCGCGGGAGCCGGGGCCATGCATCTGATCTGGGTCGTCCTGATCGGCTTTCTCGCCGGGCTGGCGGCGCGCATCCTCACGCCCGGGCGCGGGCCGCGCGGCTTCATCCTGACCGCCGTGCTCGGCATCGTCGGCTCGCTTGCCGCGACCCTCCTCGGCCAGGCGCTCGGCTGGTACCGGCCGGGCCAGTCGGCGGGCTTCGTCGGCGCCGTGCTCGGTGCCGTCATCCTGCTCGCGCTCTACCACCTCGCCACCAGGCGCGACTGACGCCGCCGCGAGGCGCGCACCACGCATCTACGCATCTACGCATCCGCGCATTCGTCGCTTCCGACGATGCGTGCGATGCCGTCATCCCCGAATCTCCATACCACGCCGCGCGGGCCGCATCGCCGCTCGCCGGGCCGACGCTTGCGCGCCGCCGCGCAAGCCCTTCGCAGGACAGCAGACAACGTGGAGACGAGATGGAACTCGATGCATCGGTAACGGCAGTGATCACGGGCGGCGCTTCGGGCCTGGGCGAGGCGACCGCGCGCGCGCTGGCCGCGCAGGGCGTGCGCGTGGCGCTGTTCGACCTCAACGCGGAAAAGGGCGAGGCGCTCGCACGCGAGCTGGGCGGCGTGTTCTGCCAGGTCAACGTGACCTCGGAGTCCGAGGTCGAAGCCGGCTTCGCCAGGGCGCGCGCCGCGCTCGGGCAGGAGCGCATCCTGGTCAACTGCGCCGGCACCGGCAACGCCATCAAGACCGCCTCGCGCGCCAAGGAAGCGCCGGACCAGATCCGGTTTTTTCCGTCCGACGCGTTCGAGCGCATCATCCAGATCAACCTGATCGGCTCGTTCCGCTGCCTGGCGCGCTCGGCCGCCGGCATGCTCACGCTCGACGCGCGCGACGGCGACCGCGGCGTCATCATCAACACCGCCTCGGTGGCGGCGCAGGACGGCCAGATGGGGCAGGCCGCGTATTCCGCGTCGAAGGCCGGCGTGGTCGGCATGACGCTGCCCATCGCGCGCGACCTGGCCGGCGAAGGCATCCGCGTCAACACCATCCTGCCCGGCATCTTCAACACGCCGCTGCTGCAAGGCGCGCAGGAGCACGTCAAGGCCGCGCTGGCCGCCTCGGTGCCGTTCCCCAAGCGGCTCGGCCAGCCCGCGGAATTCGCCTCGCTGGCGCTGGAGATGTGCCGCAACAGCTATTTCAACGGCGAGTCGGTCCGGCTTGACGGCGCCATCCGCATGGCGCCGCGCTGAGCGGCCGCGCGCCACGAGAAAAAAACCGGAAGCGCGCGCCGCTGGCGGCAACGGCGCGCGCGCCCGGCAAGACCGGGAGAAGGAGACGCCGATGGACTTCAGTCATCTGAGCACCCTGCCGCACGCCGTGCGCCATTTCGCGCGGCGGCGGCCGGACGCGGTGGCCTATGCGTTCGAAGGCCGGCTGACCACCTACGCCGAGTTCGAGCGCCACACCGACAGCGTGGCGCAGGCGCTGATCGCGGCCGGCGTCGGCCCGGGCGAGCGCATCGGCTACGTCGGCAAGAACAGCGACCACTACTTCGAGCTGCTGCTCGGCGCGGCCAAGGCCGGCGCGGTGATGGCGCCGGCAAGCTGGCGCCTGGCGCCGCCCGAGGTGGAATACATCGTCGGCCACGCCGATGCCGTGCTGCTGTTCGTGGGGCCGGAGTCGGCGCCGATGATGCGCCAGCTGCTGCCGTCGCTGCCGCTGGTGCGCGGCGTGATCGCGATGGAAGGCGGCGAGCCCGGCTGGCCGGCCTACCCGGACTGGCGAGACGCGCACGCACCCGTGCCGGTGGCGCATCGGCCCGCCGCGCACGACGTGGTGCTGCAGCTCTATACCTCGGGCACCACGGGCCGTCCCAAGGGCGCCATGCTGACCCACCGCAATCTCACCTACGGCACCGAGGCCAGCGAGCGCGCCGGCCTCGCGTGGTCATGCTGGACCGACGACGACGTCTCGCTGGTGGCGATGCCGGTGGCGCACATCGGCGGCTCCGGCTGGGGCCTGCGCAACCTGCTCGCGGGCGCGCGCGGCGTGGTGGCGCGCGAGTTCGATCCCGCCGCGGTGCTCGATTTCTTCGAGCGCGAGCGCATCAGCAAGCTGTTCCTGGTGCCCGCCGCGATGCAGTTCGTGCTGCGCGACCCGCGCGCGCGCAGCGTCGACTACACGCGCCTCAAGACGCTGCTGTACGGCGCCGCGCCGATCCCCGCCGCGCTGCTGCGCGAAGGCATCGCAGTGTTCGGCTGCGGCTTCGCGCAGCAGTACGGCATGACCGAGACCACCGGCACCGTGGTGGCGCTGCCGCCCGAGGACCACACCACCGACGACGTGCCGCGCATGCGCGCCGCCGGCAAGCCGCTGCCCGGCGTGGAAGTGGCGGTGGTGGACTGGGAAGGCCGCCGCCTGCCGCCCGGCGAGGTGGGCGAGCTGATGATCCGCTCGCCGCAGAACATGGCCGGCTACTGGAAGCAGCCCGACGAGACCGCGCGCACCATCGACGCCGACGGCTGGCTGCGCACCGGCGACGCCGGTTATCTCGACGCCGACGGCTACGTCTACATCCACGACCGGGTCAAGGACATGATCATCAGCGGCGGCGAGAACGTCTATCCGGCCGAGGTGGAAAGCGCCATCTACGGCCACCCGCAGGTGGCCGACGTGGCCGTGATCGGCGTGCCCGACGAGAAATGGGGCGAGGCGGTCAAGGCCATCGTCGTGCCGCGCGCGGGCGCGGCGCCCGAGCGCGACAGCATCGTGGCGTGGGCGCGCGAGCGGCTGGCCGGCTTCAAGGTGCCCAAGAGCATCGAGTTCGTCGACGCGCTGCCGCGCAATCCGTCCGGCAAGCTGCTGCGCCGCAAGCTGCGCGAGCCCTACTGGGAAGGCTACAGCCGCCGCGTCAACTGAAGCCGGCGGCGGCGGGAGTGACGTACCGCTCCCATTTCGCGCCGCGCTGACCCGGCATCGGCGGAACACGTTACGTAACGCGTAACGCCGCGCGCGTGCCGGCCGGCCCGTGGCGCCCATGCCGGCGCCGCGCGCCGGATCTCCCCCATCCCCGCAATGCCTTGCCCGTGGCCGCGCGCCGGCCATCCCGCGCGCGCGCCGCGGCGCGCCCGCGCATGGGCCGGCCGTTGGCACACCGCTTGCAGAATCAGCTTCCGGCAGCGCCGCCGCAAATATCGGTTCAACCGGAATGGCCCGCTGCTTTCAACGGAAGCAGATGAAAGCGGAAACCATGATGAGCGGCAATGACCGGGGCGGCATGACCGCCTTGCTGATGGAAGACAACCCGCTGCTGCGGCTGGGCCTGCAGCGCACGCTCGGCAACGTCGCGGCGCTGGGCGAGGTGATCTGCGTCGAGCCGGCGGAGCTCGCGCTGCTGCCCCGGCGGCTCGACGACATCGCGCTGGTGGTGCTGGGCATGCCGCCGGACCCGGAGCGCGCGCATGCGCTGCTCAGGACCGCGCGCGCGGCGGTCTCGGCGCAGCGCCTGCTGCTGCTCGGCGACGGCGCGCTGCCGCGGCAGGCGCCGCCGCCGACGCAGGACTGGGGCATGTGCGGCTGGCTCGCGCGCACGGCCACGCCGGCCGCGGTGGAGGCGGCCGTGAGCCAGATGCTGGCGGGCGTGCCCGGGCCGCCGGCGGCCCGGCCGGAACCATCCGCCACCGCGGCGCTGCGCCCGGGCTTGCGCGAGGCGCGGCTGCGCGAGGCGCGCATGCTGCACCTCACGCCGCGGCAGTACGAAGTGCTGGTGTTGTTGTCGCGCGGCTATCCGCTCAAGACGGTGGGGCGGCTGCTCGACATCTCGGTGACTACCGTCAAGAGCCACGTGGCGCTGCTGTACCAGCGCCTGCAGGTCAGCAGCAAGGCCGAAGCGATCCACGCCGCGCGCGAGCGCGGCGCCCGCTTCCCGGCCCTGCGGGGCAGAACCGGCCAGGGCCACCGGCCGGCCCATTGAGGAGAGCAGCATGCGCAACCACATCGTCCGGGACGCGGACATCGCCGCCGCCATCGACGCCACCCTGCTGCGCCGCCGCCAGCAGTTCGACGGCCAGCCCGCCGCCTGGCACGTGCTGTGCGAAGCGGCCCACGTCGCCACGCTGGACGAGCGCGCGCGGCGCGCCTTCGTCGCGCGCGTGGCGGCCAGCCGCGGCGCCGATATCGCCCTGCGCCTGCTGATCAAGGCCGAATCGATCCGGGCCGCGGTGATCGACGCGCTGGAGGCCGGCGCCGAGGTGGAGGGCGGCCAGCCCGCCGCGCCGTTCGCCGAATGCGCCGGCTGCACCGACTGCGAAGATCGGCCGGCGCCCGCCGCCGCCACGCACCTGCCGCCGGGCACCGTGCTGCACTGAACGGCGCTGGCCGCCACTCGCGGCGGCCTGTCTTGTCGCACCGCACCACCGCGTTCGCCGCCGGTTTGTTCATCCCTGGTCTGCTGCTGGTTCTGCGCCGGTTCGTCGCTTCCGACGATGCCCGCGCGGCGCGCCTGTCCCGACAATGGCGCAGCCATGCCGTGCCGCGCGGTCCCGCCGCGCCGGGCCGGCCGTCACGACAGCCAGGAGGGACAAGCCATGCATCCGTACGTCCACGCGCAGCGCTCGCCGGACAAGCCGGCCGTCATCATGAGCGGCGGCGCCGTGCTCACCTACCGCGAGCTCGACGAGCGCTCCAACCAGGTGGCGCGGCTGTTCCGCGACCACGGCCTGCGGCCCGGCGACCGGGTCGCCTTCCTGCTGGAGAACCACGCGCGCCTGTTCGAGCTGTGCTGGGGCGCGCAGCGCTCCGGCCTGGTCTACGTGTGCATCAGCACCCGGCTCAACGTCGAGGACGCGGCCTACATCGTCAACGACAGCGGCGCGCGCCTGCTGGTCAGCTCGCGCGCGCAGGCCGAGGTGGCGCAGGGCGTGGCGGCGCGGGCCCCGGCGCTCGGCGCGCGCCTGATGATGGACGGCGCCGCGCCCGGCTTCGCCGCCTACGAGACCACGCTGGCGCAATATCCCGGCTGGCGCATCGACGACGAATGCGCCGGCACCGACATGCTGTACTCGTCCGGCACCACCGGCCGCCCCAAGGGCGTGTTCACGCCGCCGGCCGGCCAGCCGATCGACGCGCCGGGCTCGCTGGTGCCGGTGTGCCAGTCGCTCTACGGCTTCGGCCCCGACATGCGCTACCTCTCGCCCGCGCCGCTCTATCACGCCGCGCCGCTGCGCTACAACATGGCCGTGCAGCAGATCGGCGGCACCTCGGTGGTGATGACGCATTTCGACGCGGAGGCGTTCCTCGCGCTGGTGGCCCGGCACCGCATCACCCACACGCAGGTGGTGCCAACCATGTTCTCGCGCCTGCTCAAGCTGCCCGAGGCGGTGCGCCGCGCCCACGACGTCTCGTCGCTGCGCTTCGCCGTGCATGCCGCCGCGCCGTGCCCGGTCGCGGTCAAGGAACAGATGATCGACTGGTGGGGACCCATCATCTGGGAGTACTACGCCGGCACCGAAGGCAACGGCTCCACCGCGGTCGGCTCGCCCGACTGGATCGCCCACAAGGGCACCGTGGGCCGCGCCTCGCTCGGCGAGCTGCGCATCTGCGACGACAGCGGCGCGCTGCTGCCGCCGGGCCAGCCCGGCACCATCTACTTCGCCGGCGGGCGCCGGTTCGTCTATCACAACGACCCCGGCAAGACCGCGCAGTCGCGCCACCCGCAGCACGACGACTGGACCACGCTTGGCGACATCGGCTACGTGGACGAGGAAGGCTATCTCTACCTGACCGACCGCAAGGCCAACATGATCATCTCCGGCGGCGTCAACATCTACCCGCAGGAAGCGGAGAACCTGCTGATGACCCATCCCAAGGTGATGGACGTGGCCGTGATCGGCGTGCCCAACGAGGATTTCGGCGAGGAGGTCAAGGCGGTGGTGCAGCCGCTCGACATGCGCCTGGCCGGCCCGGCGCTGGCCGAGGAACTGATGGCTTTCTGCCGGGACCACCTGTCGGGCATCAAGTGCCCGCGCTCGGTGGACTTCGCCCATGAACTGCCGCGCCTGCCTACCGGCAAGCTGCTCAAGCGCCTGCTGCGCGAGCGTTATTGGGCGGGGCGGGAGAACAAGCTGGTGTAGCGGTGCAAGCGGAGCCAACGGTGTTGTCCAGCGTAGCGGCCGGAAACGAAGCCGATGGTTTTTTCCGGCACGCCAGCATTCGCAGGCCCCCGCCCTCTCCCCCAACCCCTCTCCCGCAAGCGGGAGAGGGGAGAAAACCCGGGGCGATGAACGAAGCCGCCGGGATGCACCCCCTTTCCCGCAAGCGAGAGAGAGGAGCGCGCGCGTCGGCACGCATGGGCCTTGCCCGCGTTTACGCCATAATCAGCCGTTCGATCCACGGCGCATGCGGCGCCGGCAGCCGGCAACCATAAGCCGGAGCGGATCGCGCGGCGTCCGCCTGCGCGGATGCCGCCGCCAACAGGATGACACGGCGAATGGCCACAATCGAGGAGACCAGCGCGGGGCGGCAAGGCGCGGCCCGTGCCGCCACACTGGTGGCGAAGCTGCGCCCGCCCATGCTGACGCCGTTCCAGGTGGAGCGGCGCATGATCTGCGACGCGGTGTGCGCGGCCGGCTTCGTCAAGCTGGTGCTGGTGCGCGCGCCGGCCGGCTTCGGCAAGACCACCGCCATGCTGCAGTGCCGGGCGCGGCTCGATGCCGACGGCGTCGCCACCGCGTGGCTGACGCTGGACCGCGCCGACAACGACGCCACGCGCTTTCTCGGCTCGCTCGAGGCGGCCTTCGCGCAGGTGCTGCGCAAGCGCGGCGAGGCACCGGCCGGGGCGCCGGCCGCGCCGCGCTCGCCGGGCGAGCACGCGCTGGCGCTGATCGACCGCATGGCCGCGCACGACCGGCCTTTCACGCTGTTCCTGGATGACTTCGAGGCGGTGCAGAACGCTGCCGTGGCGGGGCTGGTGTGGCAGGTGGTGGAGCACCTGCCGCCGGGCGGCCGCCTGGTGATCGGCACGCGCTGGGTGCCCGAGTCCGGCCTGGCGCGGCTGCGCGCGCGCGGCGAGCTGCTGGAGATCGAGCCCGCGCAACTGCGCTTCACCGCCGAGGAGACCGAGGCCTTCCTGCGCGGCGCGCGCGGGCTGTCGCTGCAGCCGGCGGCGGTGTCCACGCTGCACCGGCGCACCGAGGGCTGGGCCACCGCGCTGTGGCTGGCCTCGGTGGCGCTGGAGCGGCGCGGCCAGCCGGATGCCTTCATCGCCGGCTTCTCGGGCTCCGACGCGGCCATCGCCGACTACCTGGTCGAGGACGTCTACCTGCACCTGCCCGAGGCCGTGCGCGTCTTCCTGCTGCGCACCTCCATCCTCGACCAGCTTGGCGGGCCGCTGTGCGATGCCGTGCGCGGCGCCACCGACAGCGAGGAGATCCTGGCCTGGCTGGAGCGCGCCAACCTGTTCCTGATGCCGCTCGATGGCGAGCGCCACGGTGAGCGCCACGGCGGCGCGGACGGCGCGGCCCATGCCGGCGCGCGCTGGTATCGCTATCACAGCCTGTTCTCCAGCTTCCTGCGCGCGCAGCTCCAGCAGGCCATGCCGGCCGAGGTGCCGGCGCTGCAGATGGCCGCCTCGCGCTGGTACGAGGCGCAGGGCCGGCCCGTGCCCGCCATCGAGCACGCGCTGGCCGCCGGCGCGGTGGCGCACGCGCTGCCGCTGCTGGCCGCGAGCGTGGACGACCTGCTGGCGCAGGGCCGCATGCGCCTGCTCACGCGCTGGCTGGACGCGGTGCCGCCGGCGGAGATGGCGGCCTGGCCCAAGCTGCAGATCGCCCACGTGTGGGCGCTGTCCTTCACGCGCGGCCCGGCCGATGCCATCGCGCTGCTGCAGACCATCCCGCTGGACGGCGCCGAGGGCGACCTGCGCGCCCACCTGCGCGCGCTGCGCCATATGCTGCTCAACATGATGGACCGCTTCGAGGACGCGCGCGCGGCCAGCCGCGACGACCCGCTGCCGCTGCCGATGGGCTATCCGTTTCCGGACTCCATCCTCGCCACCTCGATGGCGCGCATGGCCGCAGTCACTGGCGACTACCGCGAGGCGAGGCGCCTGCTGGGGCTGGCGCGCCAGGTGGTGCGCCGCCCGGACAGCAACTTCAACAAGATCTTCTCCGAGTCGGTGGAGGGGCTGATCGACCTGCGCCAGGGGCGCCTGCAGCAGGCGCTGGCGCGCTTTCGCATCGCCGCCAGCACCATGCTGCCCAACCGCTACGGCCCCACCAACGGCAACGCGATGGCCTGCATCCTGCTGGCCGACGCGCTCTACGAGACCGACGAGCGCGAGCGCGCCGAGCGCCTGCTCAACGTCTACGTGCCGCTGGCGCGCGACCTGGGCCTGCCGGACCAGATCATCAGCGGCCATGTCGTGCTGGCGCGCATCGCCTGCGAGCGCGGCGACGTCGACGGCGCCCACGAATGGCTGGCCGCGCTGGAGCACCTCGGCCACCACCGCGGCCTGCCGCGCCTGGTGCAGGGCGCCATGCTCGAGCGCGCGCGCATCGCCCTGCTGCAAGGCAACGGCCACGCCGCCGGCGAGGCGATCCAGCATGCCGCCGACCCGGCGCTGTGGCGCAGCCGTCCCGGCGCCGGCACCGTCAGTTCCTTCGCCAACGACGTCGAGGACGTGGCCGTGGGCCGCCTGCGCCTGGCCGCCTTCGCCGAGCCCGCCGCGGCGACGCGCGCGGCCATTGCCGCGGAGCTGGCCGCGGCCGGGCAGGCGCAACTGATGCGGCGCGCGCTCAAGCTGCGCATCCTGCTGGCGCTGGCCTGCCAGCGCGCCGGCGAGGCCGCGCAGGCCCAGCAGGTCATGGCCGAGGCGCTGCGCTTCGGCGCGGCCGAGGGTTTCGTGCGCATCTTCGCCGACGAAGGCGCCCAGGCCCGCCGCCTGGCGGCGGAGACCGCCGCGCGCCCGGGCGGCGCGCTGCCGGCGGCCTACCTGGAGCGGCTGCTGCGCGCCTGCGGCGGCGCGCCCGAGACCGGCGCTGCCGGCCGGCCGGCGCGCGGCGACATCCTCGAGCCGCTCACGCCGAAGGAGCACAAGGTGCTGCAGCTGCTGGCCGAGGGCTTCTCCAACGTGGCGATGGCCGAGCGCCTGTTCGTCTCGGAAACCACGGTGCGCACGCATCTGCGCAACATCAGCGCCAAGCTGCGCGCCAGCAACCGCACGCAGGCGGTGGCCATCGCCCGGCAACTGGGCCTGCTGTAGCGGCTTGCTGCGGCGGCCCGCTGTCGCGCGCCGGCCTCACCGGGCGACACCCCACTTCGCGGCACGCCACGGCCGCGGCCGGCGCCGTTACACTATGCGGCGCCCCCCCGCGCCGCCCGCTCGCGTCGGTGCCCGGCGGGCCGCGCAGCACGGGGAAGGCTCGCGTACCACCGGCGTGTGGGCGGGCGGCATCCCGGCAGAAAAACAACAGACAAAACAAACAAAACAAAGAAAGGAGAAAGGGATGTCCCCAGACCTCAGCGCGGACGCGCTCGCGGGGCAGGCGCGCACGCCGTTCCTGTCCAAGGAGCGGATCGTCGCCGCCCCCGGCTTCAACCGCTGGCTGGTGCCCCCCGCGGCGCTGGCGATCCACCTCTGCATCGGCATGGCCTACGGCTTCTCGGTGTTCTGGCTGCCGCTGTCGCGCGCCATCGGCATCGCCGAGCCGCTGCGCTGCGGCGCCGACGTCGGCTTCCTGCAGGAACTGTTCGTCACCGGCTGCGACTGGAAGGTCTCCACGCTGGGCTGGATGTACACGCTGTTCTTCGTGCTGCTGGGCAGTTCCGCGGCGATCTGGGGCGGCTGGCTGGAACGCGCCGGCCCGCGCAAGGCCGGCGTGGTCAGCGCGCTGTGCTGGTGCGGCGGCATGCTGATCTCCGCGCTCGGCATCCAGATGCACCAGTTCTGGCTGATGCTGCTGGGCTCGGGCGTGATCGGCGGCATCGGCCTCGGGCTGGGCTACATCTCGCCGGTCAGCACGCTCATCAAGTGGTTCCCGGACAAGCGCGGCATGGCCACCGGCATGGCCATCATGGGCTTCGGCGGCGGCGCCATGATCGGCTCGCCGCTGGCGGCCGAGCTGATGGCGAAGTTCGCCTCGCCCACCAGCGTGGGCGTGGCGCAGACCTTCACCGTGATGGCGGTGGTCTACTTCGTGTTCATGATGGGCGGCGCGCTGGCCTACCGCGTGCCGCCCACCGGCTGGACGCCGGCCGGCTGGACCGCGCCGGCCAGCCGCGCCAACGTCATGATCACCCCGCACCACGTGCACGTGAAGCGCGTGTGGGGCATCCCGCAGTTCTGGCTGGTGTGGATGGTGCTGTGCATGAACGTGTCGGCCGGCATCGGCGTGATCGGCATGGCCAGCCCGATGCTGCAGGAAGTCTTCGGCGGCAGCCTGATCGGCGTGTCCGCGCGCTTCGGCGAGCTCGGCAAGAGCCAGCTCGCCGCCATCGCCGTGGTCGCGGCGGGCTTCACCGCGCTGCTGAGTCTGTTCAACATCGGCGGTCGCTTCGTCTGGGCCAGCCTGTCCGACAGGCTCGGCCGCAAGATGACCTACATGGTGTTCTTCGTGCTCGGCGGCCTGCTGTACGCCAGCATCCCGACGCTGGCGGCCAGCGGCCAGAAGCTGCTGTTCGTGGGCGCGGTCTGCGTCATCGTCAGCATGTACGGCGGCGGCTTCGCCACGGTGCCGGCCTACCTGGCCGACCTGTTCGGCACGCAGATGGTCGGCGCCATCCACGGCCGCCTGCTGACCGCGTGGGCCACGGCGGGCATCCTCGGCCCGGTGGTGGTCAACTACATGCGCGACTACCAGCTCGGCCTCGGCCTGCCGCGCGAGCAGGTCTATAACCAGACCATGTACATCCTGGTCGGCATGCTGGCCATCGGCCTGGTGTGCAACCTGCTGGTGCGCCCGGTGGACGCCAGGTACTTCATGACCGAGGCCGAGCTGGCCGAGGAAAAGCGCCTCGCCCATGACCGCGCCGCGGCCGGCAGCGCAACCGCGTCGGCGCGCAGCGGCGGCCAGGCTGGCGGCGTCGTGACGTGGCTGGCCTGGGCCGCGGTGTGCGTGCCGCTGGCGTGGGGCATCTACCGCACCGCGCTGAGCGTGGCGACGTTCTTCCATTGAGCGGCCGGCGCGGCGCCTCCGGCAGGGAGCGCCGCGCCGCCGTCAGATCCCCATGAACTGCGCGAACTCGGCCAGCGGCGCGCGCGCCGCGCGCAACCGGTTGGCCGGCGCTTCGGGATCTTCGTGGCCGATGGCCATGCCGCTGAACAGCATGCGCTGTTCGGGCAGCGAGAGGAATTCGCCGATGGTCCGCGGGTACATCGCCCAGCATTCCTGCGCGCAGCTGTGCAGGCCATGCTCGCGCAGCAGCAGCATCACGGTCTGCAGGTACATGCCGAGGTCCGACCACTGCGGCGGGCCCATGCGGCGGTCCACGCTGCAGAACAGCGCCAGCGGCGCGCCGAAGAAGGTGAAGTTGCTGGCGAACTGGGTGATGCGCGCGCGCTTGTCCTCGCGCGGGATGCCGAGGCAGCGGTAGAGGTCTTCGCCGACCTGGAAGCGGCGCTCGCGGTAGGGCGAGACCAGCTCGCGCGGGTAGATGTCGTACTCGGTGCCTTCGCCGCCGGGCTGGCTGGCGATGCGCTCGCGCATGGTGGCCTTGAGCCGCGCGAGCGGCTCGCCGCCCACCACGTGGACGTGCCACGGCTGCAGGTTGCCGCCCGAGGGCGCCCGCGCGGCCTGCTCCAGCACCTCGCGGATGATGCCCGGGTCCACCGGCGTGGCAAGGAAGCCGCGCACCGATCTGCGGGTCTGGACTGCGGTACTGACGTTCACGCTGGACTCCCGTGGAATGTGGATGGCGCGCGTGGATGGCGCGCGTGGCGCGTTTCAGATGAAGGGCGGCTCGCTGCCCCAGTCGTAGAAGTCCGGCATGTCGCGCGAGACGCGCTCGGGGAAGCTGGCCGGGCGCTTTTCCAGGAAGGCGTCGACGCCTTCCTTGACGTCGGCCGACTGCCCGCGCGACTGGATCGCGCGGCTGTCGAGCTTGTGCGCTTCCATCGGGTGGCTGGCGCCGGCCATGCGCCAGATCATCTGGCGCGAGATCGCCACCGAGACCGGCGCGGCGTTGTCGGCGATCTCGCGCGCCAGCGCGCGGGCGGCCGGCAGCAGGTCCTCGGGCGCGTGCAGCGAGCGCACCAGCCCGCGCTCGAGCGCTTCCTGCGCGCCGAACACGCGGCCGGTGTAGCACCATTCCAGCGCGGTGGAGATGCCCACCACGCGCGACAGGAACCATGACGAAGCCGCTTCCGGCGTGATGCCGCGGCGCGCGAACACGAAGCCGAAGCGCGCGTCGGTCGAGGCCAGGCGGATGTCCATCGGCAACTGCATGGTCACGCCGATCCCGACCGCCGCGCCGTTGACGGCGGCGATCACCGGCTTGAGGCTGCGGAAGATGCGCAGCGTCACGCGCCCGCCGCCGTCGCGGTGCGCGCTGCCCTTGCCGGTGCCGTAGCGCTTCTCGTAGTCGAAGGTGGCGCCGCCCGAGGCCAGGTCGGCGCCGGCGCAGAAGGCGCGCCCGGAGCCGGTCACGATGACGGCGCGCACGTCGTCGTCGGCGTCGGTGGCGTCGAAGGCGGCGATCAGTTCCTCCATCATCCTGGGGGTGAAGGCGTTGAGCCGGTCGGGGCGGTGCAGGGTGATGGTGGCGACGCCTTGCTCGACGGCGTATTGCAGGGTCTCGAAGCTGGGAACGGGAGTGCTCATGGCTGGCCTTGGCTGCGCCTGGTTGTGCTGGTTGCGCGGAAGGGTTGGTGGAAGTGGCGGGTGAACTGGCTGCTGAACTGGCTGCTGACAAGGTAGTGCAGAATCATGCGTCTGCAATCGTCGCATCCGACGAGGCGGGCCGCGGCCCGGCGCCGTAGACTGGCGCCAGGTCGCCTGGCGGCATCGGCGGCGCACGCATGACGCGCCGGGCCGGACGCCGGCAACGACGGGGAAACAGGAAACGAGAAGGAAGACACAGACATCATGAAGACGCGCATCACCGAATTGCTGGGCACCCGCTACCCGATCATCCAGGGCGGCATGCAGTGGGTAGGCTACGCCGAAATGGCCGCCGCCGTGTCGAACGCGGGCGGCCTTGGCGTGCTCACCGCGCTGACCCAGCCCACGCCGGAGGCGCTGGCCGCCGAGATCCGCCGCTGCCGCGAGCTGACCGACCAGCCGTTCGGCGTCAACCTGACGCTGCTGCCGTCGATCAACCCGCCGCCGTATGCGCGCTACCTCGACGTGGTGATCGAGAGCGGCGTCAAGGTGCTGGAGACCGCCGGCAACAACCCGAAGGAGCACATCGCGCGGGCCAAGGCGGCGGGCATCAAGGTGATCCACAAGTGCGTGGCGATCCGCCACGCGCTGTCGGCCGAGCGGCTGGGCGTGGACGCGGTGTCGATCGACGGCTTCGAGTGCGCGGGCCATCCCGGCGAGGACGACGTGCCCGGCATGGTGCTGATCCCGCTGGCGGCGCGCCGGCTCGGCATCCCGGTGATCGCCTCGGGCGGCATTGCCGACGGGCGCGGCATGGCGGCGGCGCTGGTGCTGGGCGCCGAGGGCGTGAACATGGGCACGCGCTTCTGCGCCACGCGCGAGGCGCCGATCCACCACAACATCAAGCAGGCCCTGGTGGAGGCGACCGAGCGCGACACCAACCTGATCTTCCGCACGCTGCACAACACCGCGCGCGTGCTCAAGAACGCCGTCTCCGACGAGGTGGTGACGATCGAGCGCCAGCCCGGCGGCGCGCAGTTCGAGGACGTCAGGCACCTGGTGGCGGGGACGCGCGGCAAGGCGGCGCTGGCCGCCGGCGAGACCGACGGCGGCATCATCAGCGCGGGCCAGTGCGTGGGGCTGATCGACGACATCCCGAGCTGCGCCGAGCTGATCGAGCGCATGGTGGCCGAATGCCGCGAGCGGCTCGGCGTGGCGTCGCGCTATTTCGCGGCCTGAGCGGGAGCATTCATGGCAGAGGCCAACGAACCCGCCGACGACGATGCGGCAGCGGTGCCGCCCGGCTTTGTCGCATTGCGCGGCGCCAGCGGCTATCTCGAACATTTCGGCCAGATCTACGTGGACCGCGCGCGCCGCGTGGTCGCCGTGCGCATCGGGCCGCAGCACCTGAACCCGCTCGGCATCCCGCACGGCGGCATGCTGGCGACGCTGGCCGACACCGCCATCGGCATGATGATGATGCTCGAGGCCGGGCGCCAGCATCCGGCGGTGACGGCCAGCCTCAGCCTCGACTATTTCGACGCCGCGCGCGTGGGCGACTGGGTGGAGGCGCACGTGACCTTCGACAAGATGGGCTCGCGGCTGCGCTTCGGCAGTTGCCGCCTGCTGGCGGGCGAGCGCTGCCTGCTGCGCGCCACGGCGATCTTCTCGGTGCTGCCGCCGCGCGCCTGACTCCGCGTTCGCGGCACGATCGTCGCGTGATCGCCGCGCAATCGTCGCTTCCGACGACGCCACGCTCCTGCCTCCCGCGCCAGAATCCGCCTCAGGATAAACAGGGTTTGCCTGTAACGACAAGAGGAGAGCACATGGCAGAGGCATACATCGTGGCGGCCGCGCGCACCGCGGGCGGGCGCAAGGGCGGCAGGCTGGCGGGCTGGCATCCGGCGGACCTCGCCGCGCAGGTGCTGGACGCGCTGGTCGCGCGCAGCGGCGCCGATCCCGCGCTGGTCGACGACGTCATCATGGGCTGCGTCGGCCAGGCCGGCGAGCAGTCCGGCAACGTGGCGCGCAACGCCGTGCTGGCCTCGCGCCTGCCCGAGAGCGTGCCCGGCACCTCGGTGGACCGCCAGTGCGGCTCCTCGCAGCAGGCGCTGCACTTCGCCGCGCAGGCGGTGATGTCCGGCGCGATGGACATCGTCATCGCGGCCGGCGTGGAAAGCATGACGCGCGTGCCGATGGGCCTGCCCGGCTCGCTGGCGGCCAAGAACGGTTTCGGTACCTCGATGAGCCCGGCCATGCAGGAGCGCTATCCCGGCGTGAAGTTCAGCCAGTTCACCGGCGCCGAGATGATGTCGCGCAAGTACGGCCTCACGCGCGGCGACCTCGACCGCTACGCGCTGGCAAGCCACCGCCGCGCCATCGCCGCGACCCAGGCCGGCCGCTTCAGCCAGGAGATCGTGCCGGTCGCCGTGCGCGCCGCAGACGGCCGCGCCAGCGGCGAGCTGCACACGGTGGACGAAGGCATCCGCTTCGAGGCCAGCCTGGAATCGATCGGCAGCGTCAAGTTGATCGAGGAAGGCGGCACCGTCACCGCCGCCAGCGCCAGCCAGATCTGCGACGGCGCCGCCGGCCTGATGGTGGTCAACGAAGCCGGCCTGAAAAAGCTCGGCGCCAGGCCGCTCGCGCGCATTCACCACATGTCGGTGCTGGGGCACGATCCCGTCATCATGCTCGAAGCGCCGCTGCCCGCCACGCTGCGCGCGCTGGAGAAGGCCGGCATGAAGATCGGCGACATCGACCTGTTCGAGATCAACGAGGCGTTCGCGCCGGTGCCGCTGGCCTGGCTGCAGGCCACCGGCGCCGATCCGGCGCGCATGAACGTGCACGGCGGCGCGATCGCGCTGGGCCATCCGCTCGGCGGCTCGGGCGCGAAGCTGATGACCACGCTGGTGCATGCGCTGCACGCGCATGGCAAGCGCTATGGCCTGCAGACCATGTGCGAGGGCGGTGGCATGGCCAACGTGACCATCGTCGAGCGGTTGTAGGGGCCGCGGCATGGCACGGTGCCCGCGCGGCGCCGTGCGCCGCTACGCGAACGTGATCGCCTGCCGCCGGTCCGCGCGCTCCAGGTGCGGCAGGCTGTTGAAGCTCAGCAGCCGCTGCGTGCCGCGCCCCGCGATGATCTCGCAGAAGGCGGTGTTGCGGAACTGCAGGTTCAGCTCGATGGCGGTCTGCGCCGGCGCGCCGAGCAGGTCCGCCACGGCGCGCCCGATGGCGCCGCCCGAACTCACCACCAGCAGCGCGTCCTCGCGCTTGGCGCCTTCGGTGGCGTGCGCGAGGCCCGCGCGGATGCGCCCGCCGAAATCGCGCCACGACTCGGGCATGCCGGCGAGCTGGTCCAGCGTCCAGGCCTGGTAGGCCGCGCGGAAGGTGCGCCAGTAATCGTTGTAGTCCTCGTTCTGGTGGGCGCGGTGGTCGCGTCCGGCGGTATGGCTGCGGTAGAGCGCCTCGCCGTCGTATTCGTTGAGGCCGGGGTGGGTTTCCACGCGCGCCCTGGGCGCTTCCTCCGCTGCCGTGGCTAGCGCTTCGGCGGGTGCCCGCGGCGCGGTGCCGGGCGGCACGCCGGGCGTGCCCATGCCGGCCAGGATTTCCAGCGCGGTGTCCTGCTGGCGCACCAGCGAGCCGGCGATCACGCGCGTGAAGGCGACGCCGCGGTCGCGGAAATACTCGCCGAGCCAGCGCGCCTGCTGGCGGCCGGTGGCGGAGAGGCAGTCGTAGTTGGCGGCGCCGAAGGACGCCTGGCCGTGCCGTACCAGGAAAAGCGTTGCCATGAGATGCGGTGAGTGATGCGGCGAGGCGCAGGTGGGGCGGGAATGGGCACGCGGCGCGCCGGGCGCCGCATGGGTTGCAGCCATTGTATGGACGGGGCCGGCGGCGGCCAAGGCATGCCGCACCGGATTCATAGCGGTCATTTCCGCGCTGCATGCCGCGGCGGCTGCGCCACCGCGCCGGGTTGCCCGCGCCCGCGCGGGGTCAGGCCGGCTGCGCCAGGTAGGCGGCCACCATGCGCGTCATCTCGCCGGGCAGCCGTTCGTCGTCCAGCGACAGCGGGCCGGACTCGTTGAGGATGGCGTTGACCACGATGCTGAACACGGACTGCATGGCGAAACGCACGCGCAGCTCGGCCTGCGCCGGCGGCAGCGGCAGGCGCGGCACCAGCAGCGCCACCATGCGCTCGACCACCGCCTCGCCGCTTTCGCGGTGCGGCAGCCATTCCTCGGGGCGGATCGAGGCGTGCTTGAGCGACGCCCTGATCACGCCGCGGTTGGCGTGGCAGCCCAGCACCACGAAGCGCATCGCCTTTTCCAGCAGCACGTCGGTCGGCACGTCGTCCCAGCGCTCCACGCGCAGATAGCGCGAGATGGACTCGCCGGTCTCCTGCATCACCAGCGTGCGCAGTGACTCGAAGAACGCTTGCTTGTCGCGGAAGCGCCCGTAGAAAGCCCCGACCGACACTTCGCACGCCGAGGCGATCTGCGCCACCGACACGGCGGAGAAGTCGCGCTGCGCGAGCAGTTCGCGGCCGGCTTCGAGCAGGGCCTGCTCGGTCTCGCGGGCGCGGCGCTGGCGCGGCGGATGGAGGATCGAAGGGGTCGCCACGGTGGGGAACGCGGAGGTCCCCTTGGTGGGCTTGCCGGCGGGCGCGGCAGAAGATGACGCGGGCATGATGTCTCCGTTTTCGAATTTGTATTCGGTTTCGTGAACCATATGGGCACCACGGTGTTTCGTCAAGCGTGGAACCGCGCGCGGCAGTTGCTGCCGGTGCCGCGTCCGGCTCGCCGCCCGATACCCCCGGGATCGACCCGTTCGTTGCCGGCGCGGCCATTGCCCCGCGCGCCGGGAGCCTCCCGCCAGCCCTTGTTGTATCCGGCATACGATTGCGGCGCGGGGCCGCCCACGGTGCTGCGCCGCGCACTTGCCGCCGATGGCCGGCCTTCCGCGCCATAGCTCGCGATACGGGCGGCGGGGCAGGCGGCGGGCGCGGGGCGGACGCGCCCGCCGGCCAGGCATCGGTGCACGTGCCGCTGTTCAAGGCGGGGCAATTGCCCTATCGTGACGTCCTTCCCCTGCCGAACCGGCGCGGGTTGCGCCGCCGGGCCGCATGCCAAGCGGTCTTGCATGTTGTGGTCATCCCGTTGCTGCCCCGTTCCGCCCCCGTTGCCTCCATGTTCCGCTCTCTCTCAAGCGTGGCCCGCCGCCTGTGGCCGCTGGTACACGGTTTTCCCGCGCTGCGGCTGGCGCTGGCGCTGGCGGTGATGCTGGCGGCCGTGCCGCGGCCCGCGCAGGCGGCCGCGGAGCAAGGCACGCAGCCAGACGCGCGGCACGGCGCCGCGGCCAAGCGCCCGCGCGTGTGCCTGGTGCTGTCCGGCGGCGGCGCGCGCGGCTACGCGCATATCGGCGCGATCAAGGCGCTCGAGCAGATGCACGTGCCGATCGACTGCCTGGCCGCGACCAGCATGGGCGCGGTGGTGGGCGGGCTGTACGCCAGCGGGCTGCCGGCCGGCGAGCTGGAGGCGCGCCTGTCGCACATCAACCTGAGCGACATCGCCTTCGACCGCAACGAGCGCGCCGAGCTGCCGCAGGCGCAGCGCGAGGACGACCTGCAATACCCGATCGGCATCTCGGCCGGCTACGGCGGCGGCAAGCTCAAGCTGCCCACCGGACTGGTGCAGGGCAACCGCCTGCTGGCGCTGCTGCAGAACTGGACCGCGCAGTTGCCGGCCGACGCTTCGTTCGACAAGCTGCCGACGCCGTTCCGCACCATCGCCACCGACCTCGGCACCGGCAAGCCGGTGATCCTGGACCACGGCTCGCTGCCGCGCGCGATCCGCGCCAGCGTGGCGGTGCCGGGCCTGTTCGCGCCGATCGACGTGGGCGGGCGCGTGCTGGTCGACGGCGGGCTGGTCAGCAACCTGCCGGTGCAACTGGCGCGGGACATGGGCGCGGACGTGATCATCGCGGTCAACGTGGGCTCGCCGCTGGACGATCCCGCCACGCTGGATTCGCCGGCGGCGGTGACGCAGCAGATGGTCACCATCCTGATGAACCAGAACGTGGACGCGCAGAAGGCGCGGCTCAAGCCCGGCGACGTGCTGATCGAGCCGCAACTGGGCGACCTGTCGTTTACGGATTTCTCGCGCGCCAGCGACGGCATCCAGGGCGGCGCGGCGGCGGTGCGCGCGGCGGCGCCCGCGCTGGCGGCGCTGGCGTTGCCCGACGGCGCCTGGCAGACCTACCTGGCGGCGCGCCAGGGCAGCCGCACGGTGGCCGGGCCGGCGCGCATCGACGCCATCCAGATCGACTCGAAGGGCCGCATCCCAGCCAGCTTCGTGCGCAAGTACCTGGGCGTGAAGGAGGGCGACACCTACGACGCGGTGGCGCTCAACCGCGAGATGGCGCAGTTGTCCACCTCGGGCGATTTCGAGAGCGTGACGCAGGAGCTGGTCAGCGAGAACGGCGCCAACGTGCTGAAGGTGCAGGCGCAGCAGAAATCGTGGGGGCCGCAGTTCCTGCTGTTCGGCTTCGGCGTGTCCAACACCTTCAACGGGCAGGGCGGCTTCAACCTGAACCTGGGGCACCGCTATCCGTGGATCACGCCGGGCGGGCTGGAGTGGCGCAACGACATCGTGCTCGGCAGCAACCAGGCCCGGCTGCACACCGAGCTGCGCCAGCCGGTGTTCGACCGGCTCGGCTTCTACGTGGCGCCCTACGCGGAGTACGGCCGCAAGCGCGTGGACCTCTACGGCGACAGCGCGCCCAACCGCAACACCACGCCGCTCACCGCCTACCAGATCGATACCGCGGTGGCGGGGCTGGACCTGGGCGTGCCGCTGGGCCGGCTGGGCGAGTTCCGCACCGGCATCAACTACCAGCAGGTCAACTACTCGGCGGCCTACAACCTGCCGGTGGGCAGCGGGCGGCTGTTCCCGCACGGGCGCGTGCGCCAGCCCACGGTGCGCTCGCAGCTCACCATCGACCAGCTCGACGACCCGCTGTTCCCGCGCACCGGCTACTACCTGCTGGCCACCAACGAGCTGGCCTTCGGCGGCGCCGACAACCGCTTCAACGATGCCCACGCCAAGGCGCTGTGGGCCACCAGCTACGGCCGCCACACGCTGAACCTGGCCGCCGAGGCGGCCACCACCTACGGCGACCACCGCAGCGACAACAGCGTCAGCGGCGGGCTGGGCTTCACGCTGGGCGGCTTCCAGCATCTTTCGGCCTACGCGCAGGACCAGTTCTCCGGCAACTACCTGCTGTACGGCCGCGTGACCTACCTGAACGACCTGCGCGAGTTCATCCTGCCGGGGCTGCGCAGCACGGTGGTGGGCGCGAGCCTGGAGGCCGGCGACGTGTGGCTGCGGCGCAGGAATTTCGGCAACGGGCCGTACAAGTCCAGCGCCAGCCTGTTCATCGGCGGCAACAGCGCGATCGGTCCCCTGTACTTCGGTTTCGCCGCGGCGCCGCAGGGGGTGTGGAACCTGTACCTGCAACTGGGCCGGGTGTTCTAGGCGCGCGGGCCGGCCCGCGCGCCGCGCCGCTCACTGCGCGGCGGCCGGGGCGTCGGCGGCGATCGCGCCGGCGGGGCGGAACGTGACCGCCGCGATGCGGCCGTTGCGCAGGCGCAGGGTCTGCGTGCCGCGGCTGTGGCGCGGCACGCCTTCCATCACCGAGCTGGCCTCCAGGTCGATCTCGACGCTGGCGCCGTCGATGCGCGGCGGCGCGCCGACGGCGACGCGCACGGTCTTGCCCGCGAGCGCGTCGAGCCGGGCGAACATGGCGATCACCGCGTCGCGGTCGTCGTAGCTGCCCGCCAGCGGCGGCTCACCGTGGTGGCGCCAGCGCACGCCGGGCTCGAGCAGCGGGAAGATCGCCTCGAAGTGGCCGCTGGTGAGCGCCTGCAGGTATTCGCCGACCACCGCGGCGACGGCTTCCCCGCTCATCGGCACTTCCACGGTGGCGCGCGCGCGGCGGCGCGCGCGCTCGGGATCGAAGCCGAGGAAGGCCAGCACGCTGGCAACCACCTCTTCGCGGTCGTTGTCGACGCAGATCATGTGGTAGCTGTTCTCCACCACCACCTTGCGCACGTCCGGCACGGTGGCTTCGAGGAAGTCGGCCGAGCGCACGCTGGTGAGCTCGTCCTCGCGCGCGTGCACCACCAGCGTGGGGCAGGCGATGCGGCCGGCGCCGCGCAGCACCCAGCCGCGCAGCCGGTCCACCTGGTGGATGCAGGACAGCGGCACCCAGCGGTAGTGGAAGTTGTCGCCGCGCTCGAACTTGGCCTTGACGATGGCGCGCACCAGGTCGTTCTTGATGCCGAACGGCTCGTCCTCGTCCACGCGCATGCGCGCGGGCAGCATGGGGATGCGGTAGACCACGTGGCGCAGCGCGCGGTACCACGGCGTGGACCAGCCGTCGATGTAGACCGGCGCGGCCAGCATCACCAGGCGGCCCTTGCGGTGCTGGCGGCGCTCGCACACGGCCAGCGCCAGCAGCGCGCCCATGCACATGCCCAGCACGTGGAAGGTCTCGTATTGCGGCGCCAGCTCGTCGTAGGCCTGCGCGACCGCGTCGAGCCATTGCTCGGCGCGCACCGGCACCAGGTCCTCGGGGCTGCCGGCGTGGCCGGGCAGCGTCACGGCGTGGGTCTCCACCCCGGCGCGCCGCAGGGCCTTGTGCATCGGGCCGAGGTCGAACTGGGTGCCGCCCAGGCCGTGGATGAGCAGCGCGCCGGTGCCGCCGCCCGCGGGTGCCGTCATGCTGCGTCGCGCTCCTCGAGCACGTCGGCGGGCTGCAGGCGCCACGCGCCGGCGATCACCGCGACCGACTCGTCGCCGTCGAGCAGCGGGCCGCTCATGTCCAGCACCAGGGTGCTGCTGCCGGCCGGCAGCATCAGCTTGAACAGCATGTCGGTGCGCTGCTCGCCGTCGCTCTCGCGCAGCCAGCGCCCGCGCACCTGCGCGCGGTCGTCGTCGTGCACGTGGGCCAGCACGTCGTCGAGGTTGCGGAAGGCGTCCTCGCGCACGCCCAGCAGGCCGGCGAGGTCGCCGCTCCAGCGCAGCGTGCCGCTGCGCGGGTCGAGGCAGTAGACCAGCTGCGCGCTGGCGGCCAGCGCCAGCTTGACGTCGTTCTGGCTGCGCGCCGATTGCGCCAGCAGCTGCTCGCGGCTGGTGCGCAGCGTGCTGATCAGCAGCGTGAGCAGCGCGGCCACGGCCAGGTAGAGCTGCGCCTCCAGCAGCGAGCGGCCGTGGTTGAGCGAGCGCTCGGCGAACGGGCCGTCGCCCTGGCTGGTGTTGTAGAGCACGAACAGCGCCAGGATGGCCACCGCCACCGAGCCGCCCCGGCCGCCCCACAGCAGCGTCACCACGGCGGCGAGGAACAGCGGGATATAGGTCAGCGCGAAGGCCACGCCGCTTTGGACCGGCAGCAGGATGCGGTGGTCGAAGATGAAGAAGGCGGTCAGCGCCAGCGCCGCGAAGGCGCCCAGGCCGGAGAGGAAGTCGGCGCGGCTCATGCCGCCCGAGCGCGCGGCGCGGAAGCGCGACCAGCCCGCCAGCACCGGCAGCACGATCAGCACGCCGACCAGGTCGGCCGCGGCCCACACGCGCCAGGTGCGCCAGAACGGCACGTCCTGCAGCAGCAGGAACCACGCCGCGCCCACCGCCGCGCTGGCCGCGCTGCTGGCCACGCCGGCGATCAGCAGCGCGCGCACGAACACCAGCCCCTCGAGCGAGAACTGCGCGCGCCGCACCAGCGCCACGCCGAGCGCGGCAAAACCGATCTCGTCGAGCGAGAACAGGACCAGGCGCAGCGTGTCGCGCCCCTCGACCCAGCCCAGCAGCAGTTGCGCGGCGAAGAAGGCCAGCCCGACCGGCAGCCAGCGCGGCATCGGCCGCAGCATGAACGCGGCCGTGGTCACGCCGGCCGGCAGCCAGATGTAGCCGGTGGCGTAGAACGGCCCGTTGAGCTGGTGCGAGACGTAGCCCGAGCAGAAATAGAGTGCCGCCCACAGGAACAGGATGACGGCGCGGTTGCTTGCATTCACGTTGGCTTTCCTTGGCTTTGGCCCGGGCACCGATGGGGGGATGCCGACAGGGGAGCGGGGCCGGCCGGACTGGCGCCGCCGTGCCCTGCACGGCGGCCTGCCGCTACCTGAACGCGCCAGGCGCGCGGATGGCTGACGCGCCCGCGCATCCGCCGGGCGGTTCGTCGGGCCGGAATGCACTGGCGGGACCGGCGGATTGTCATAAAATCGTCACATTAGCGGGCGGGCGCTGCCCGGGAGGGGCGGCGCCCGCCGCGCTTTTCCGCGCCGTTCCGGCGCAGGCACAGGCTGACAGACCGAGGCCGAAATATAAACGAGGAGAAACGACAAAATGGCAAAATTCGCGGCAAAACCACGATTCCTGTCCCATAGGCTGGCGCTGCCTGTTCTACTGCCTGTCCTGCTGGCTGGCGCGCTGGCCGCGGCGCCGGCCGCGGCCGCGTGGCCGGACAAGCCGATCCGGCTGGTGGTGGGCTTCCCGCCCGGCGGGCCGGTCGACACCCATGCCCGCATCCTGGCCGAGAAGCTCCAGCCCATCCTGGGCCAGTCGGTGGTGCTGGACTACAAGGCCGGCGCGGCCGGCAACCTCGGCTCGGACGCCGTGGCCAAGGCGGCGCCGGACGGCTACACGCTGCTGCTGGCCAATACCGGCCAGATGGCCATCAACGGCTCGCTCTACCCGAAGCTGCCCTACGCCATGCCGCGCGACTTCGCCCCGGTGGCGCGCACCGCGCTGATCCCGCTGGTGATGGTGGTTAACAACAACGTGCCGGCGCGCAACCTGAAGGAGTTCATCGCCTACGCGCGCGCCAACCCGGGCAAGCTCAACTTCGCCTCGGGCGGCAACGGCGGCATCTCGCACCTGATGCCGGAGATGTTCAAGCAGGCCTCCGGCACCTTCATCGTCCATATCCCGTACAAGGGCAGCGCGCCGGCGCTGACCGACGTGATGGGCGGCCAGGCGCAGATGATGGCCGACTCGATCCCGCTGTTCACGCCGTACATCAAGGCCGGCAAGGTGCGCGCGCTGGCGGTGACGTCGCGGCAGCGCTCGCCCGCGCTGCCGGACGTGCCGACGATGGACGAGGCCGGCCTGAAGAACTTCGAGGTGGTCGGCTTCTACGGCATGCTGGCGCCGGCCGGCACGCCGAAGGAGGTGGTGGCGAAGATTTCCGGCGCGCTGCAGACCGTGCTGGCCGATGCCGACACCCGCGCCAAGCTCGAGCAACAGGGCGCGGAGCCGGCCTGGCAGGGGCCGGAAGCCTTCGGCCAGACCATCGCCGCCGAGCAGAAGCGCTGGGGGCAGGCGGTCAGGGCCTCGGGCGCGAAGATCGACTGAGCCGCGTCACCACGCGGCGGCCGCGCTGCCGAGCGCGCCGGCCGGGCGCGCCCAGTGCACCGGGGCGCCCGCCACCGTCACCGGCGGCCGGACGCGCCGCGCCGGGCCCCAGGAGGTGGCCTCCACCTGCCCGGCCATGTCGGCCTCGCTTTCCGGGGCCAGCGGCGCGGTGTCGCGCGCCAGCCCGGCGTTCGACAGCAGCAGTTGGGCAGTGCGCGCCAGCGAGGCGCGCACCTGGCAGCCGGCGCCCGTGGCCAGCCGCCGCGACAGCCCGCGCACGGCCGCGGTGGCCAGCAGGTAGCCGGTGGCATGGTCGATGGCCTGCACCGGCAGCGGGCCCGGGCGGTCCAGGCCGCGCTGGCGCATGCCGGCCTCGGCGATGCCGCTGCTCATCTGTACCAGGCTGTCGAAGCCGCGCCGGTGCTGCCACGGGCCGCTCCAGCCGTAGGCGTCCAGCGAGATGTCGACCAGTCCCGGGTTGAGCTCGCGCCGCCGCCGCGCGTCGAGCCCCAGGCGGGCCAGCGCGTCGGCGCGGTAGCCGTGCACCATCACGTCGGCCTGGCGCAGCAGGCCTTCCAGGATTTGCAGGTCTTCGCCGCGCTTGAGGTCGAGGCGCGCGCAGCGCTTGCCGAGCACCACCTCGGGCACGGTGTTGGGTTCCTCCCAGCCGGGCGGGTCGATGCGCAGCACGTCGGCGCCGAAGCCGGCCAGGAAGCGCGTGGCGACCGGGCCGGCCAGGATGCGGGTCAGGTCCAGCACGCGGATGCCCTGCAGCGGGCGCTCGCGCGTGAACGCATGTTGGCGCGCGGCGCCGGCGTCGAAGTCGGTCCAGTGCAGCAGCGGCTCTTGGCTAATCGCCAGCCCCTGCGGGTGCGTGGCCCAGTCCGCGGCGGAACGCATGGCCGCGGCGCAGCCGCCGCTGCCGACCACCGCCGCTTCGAGCGCGTTCGCTTCCCAGCCGGCCACGGCCTTCGCCACCGCCGCCTTGTCGGCGGGCACGCCGAGCACGCCCAGCGCCGCCGCGCGGTGGTGCGGCGCGTTGGTGTGCAGGCGGATCCAGCCGTCCGCGGCGCGGTAGTCGCCGGCCACGGTATCCCATTGCGGCGGCACTTCCCAGCCTTGCGGGCGCAGCGAGGTGCCGAACCACAGCGAAGCCAGGCGCTGGTCGACACCGGCCCGCGGCGCCTGCCCGCTGGCCGCGTGGATCAGTTCGGCCACCGCGAGGCTGGCGGCGCCGGCGGTGGCGGCGGCCAGTTCGGTGACCGGGAAGACCGACGGCAGGCTGCCGCCGCCGCTCCAGTCCAGCCGCTCCAGCCAGGCGGGGTCGCCGTGCACGCCGGCCCAGGTCTCGCGCAGGATGGCGGCGGCGGCCGGGCCGGGGGCAAGGTTGGAAGAGGTGGAAGAAAGCGCGGCGGAAGTTGCTGCGGCGGGCGCGGCAGGTGCATGTGAAGACATGACGGGGGTCACTCTGATGGATCGTTGCGGATCGTTGATCGGGCTGGCGGCCAGTGCCTTGCAGGATAGGCCGCTTGTTTTAATAGTCAATATTGATTAACTTAATCAAGTCATTGTCCATCTCCGCCCATTCACCCCCATTCACCCCCATTCACCCCCATTTCACCCCCATTTCACCCCCATTCACGCGCCACATGTCCCGCTACCTCTCCTCGGCCGAGGCCGCCGCCCGGCTCGGCGTGTCCCGCCAGACGCTCTACGCCTACGTCAGCCGCGGCCTGCTGCATGCGCACGACGGCGAGACCCCGCGCGAAAGCCGCTACCTGGCGGCGGACGTGGAGCAACTGGCCGGCCAGCGCACGCGCGGGCGCAAGCCGCGCGAGGTGGCCAAGGCCACGCTGAGCTGGGGTTTGCCGGTGCTGGAGTCGGGCATCACGCTGATCGAGGACGGCTGCCTGTATTACCGCGGCTGCGATGCCGCGGCGCTGTCAGAGTCGATCACGCTGGAGGCGCTGGGCGCGCTGCTGTGGCAGTGCCCGGAGCCGGCCGCCTTCGGCGCCGCCGCGCCGGCCGCGCCCGCGCATCTCGCCGCGCTGCGGGCGGCCTTCGCCGGGCACCGCAGCGAGGAAGCGCTGCTGCCGCTGTTTACCGCCGCCAGCCATGACGACGACACCGCGCAGTGGCAGAAGTCGCCGGCGCGGCTGGCCGCGGGCTGCGGCGCGCTGGTGCGGCTGCTGGCGGCGTGCCTGCTGGGCACCGCGCCGGCCGCCACGCCGGTGCACCGGCAATGCGCGAGCACCTGGGGCGTGGACGAGGCCGGCGCCGACCTGATCCGCATGGCGCTGGTGCTGTGCGCGGACCACGAGCTGAATGCGTCGAGCTTCACCGCGCGCTGCGTGGCCTCGACCGGCGCCAGCCTGCGCGCGTCGGTGGTGGGCGGGCTGGCCGCGCTGACCGGCGGCCGGCACGGCGGCGCCACCGCGCGCGTGGAGGCGCTGTGGGACGAGCTGGCCGGCGCGCCGCCCGAGGCCCGGCTGCGCGAGCGGCTGGCGCGCGGCGAGGACCTGCCGGGCTTCGGCCACCATCTCTATCCCGCCGGCGACGTGCGCGCGTTCGGCCTGCTCGCGCGCACGCTGGCGCATCACCCCGAATGGCAGGAGATCATCGACGTGGCCTACGGCCTGTCCGGCCAGCGGCCCTCGGTGGACTTCGCGCTGGTGGCCGTGCGCCGGCATCTGCGGCTGCCGCCCGGCGCCGCGTTCGGCATGTTCGCGCTGGGCCGCTCGGTCGGCTGGATCGCGCACGCGCTGGAGCAGCGCGCCGGCGATGCGCTGATCCGCCCGCGCGCGGCCTATGTGGGGCCGCGCCCGGAAGCCGCCAGCTAGACGGCGGTGGACCGGATGCGCCGGCCCGGCGTGCGAGGGGCGCGGGCGTTCAGGTGCCGGCCGATTTCCTGGCCAGCTCCGCGCAGCGGCCGATGGCGGCGGTGAGGCAGCAGGCATTGCCGGACCAGTCGCCGCCGATGACGAGGCCGTTCGGGCCGGCGATCAGGCGGCGCTGGCACTGGCCGGGCCGCGGCACCGGCTCGGGCGAGGCGGGCACGCGGGCGTCGCGCGGGCCGCTCCCGGGCGGGTGCGGCGGCGGCACTTCCTCGGTCCACAGGTAGGCGGTGCCGCCGGGCACCGCCTGCACGGACTGTGGCGGGCCCCACTGTTCCTTGGCCTGCTCGATCGGCGCGGACTGCCAGGAATCCAGCATGCGCTGCATGGCCGATTGCTCGAGGCTGGCGCAGGCGCCGAGCGCGAGCGCGAGCGCGGCGAAAGCCGCGAGGGCCGCGCCGGAACGCGCCGCCGGGCGGCGGGGCAAGGGTGGGGCAAGGGCGCGGCGGACGGCGGGCATGGCGGCTCCACGGGGGCAGGCGTATCCCCCCGTTGCCCAGACTAGCGCAGCGCCGTGCCCGCCGGCAAGCGGGCGCGCGCGCGTTATGCGGGCTTGCCCACAGTCGGCGCCAGCATGGCCCGGACGGGCTCGGCCGGCGGCTCGTGCTCGCTGTCGCCGCCACCGGCCTGGCCCAGGTCGATGCCGCTGGTTTCCGGCAGCAGCAGCGCGGCGCCCATCACCAGCGCGTAGCCCACCCCCGCCACGATGGCGATGGCCAGCGGCAGCGAGGTGCGGCCGGTGCTGAGCCAGCCGACCGACAGCGGGAACAGCGAGCCGATCACGCGCCCGACGTTGTACGAGACGCCGTAGCCGGTGGCGCGGATATCGTTGGGATAGGACTCGGAGATGGTGGCGCCGATGCCGGCGAACACGCCCTGCATCAGCACGCCGAGCGGGAAGCCGAGGAACAGCATCGAGGTGTTCGAGACCGGGATCACCATGTAGACCAGCGCCATGACGAAGGCGCCCGCGGCGAAGGCCACGTAGGTGGTGCGGCGGCCCCAGCGGTCGGTGGCATAGGCGCCGGCCACGTAGCCCACCAGCGAGCCGAAGATGGTCATGGCCAGGTAGGAACTGGTGCCGAACACCGACAGGCCGCGCTCGGTCTTGAGGAAAGTCGGCAGCCAGGTGGCGATGGCGTAGTAGGCGCCCAGCATGCCGCCCGACAGCAGGCTGCACAGGATGGTCTTGCCCAGCAGCGGCCGGCGGCCCAGCCGCGCGAGCTGCTGCCATGCCGACGGGGCGTCGTGCGCGGCGCGCTCGGCCTGGCTCTTGACGAAGATTTCCGGCTCTTCCAGGTTGCGCCGTAGGTAGATCACCACCAGCGCGGGCAGGATGCCGAGGAAGAAGCAGACGCGCCAGGCGGTCTCGGCCGGGAACAGGCTGAAGGTGACGGCGTAGGCGATGGCCGCCGCGCCCCAGCCGAACGAATAGCTGCTGGCCGCGAAGCCGGAGTATTTGCCGCGGTGCGCCGGGTTGCGGATCATCTCCGTCACCAGCACCATGCACAGCGAGGATTCGCCGCCGAAGCCCAGGCCCTGCAGCATGCGGAAGAGCATCAGTTGCTCGGGCGAATTGGCCAGCCCGCACAGGAAGCAGGCCAGCGCGAACACCACGATGGTCCAGCGCAGCACGCGCACGCGGCCGTAGCGGTCGGCCAGGATGCCCGCGCCGATGGCGCCCACCAGCGACGACACCAGCGTCCAGGTGACGATGGCGCCGGCCGTGGACTTGCTCATGCCCCACTGCGCGAGCAGCGTCGAGATGAGGAAGGAATAGATCATGAAGTCGAACACGTCGACTGCATGGCCGAGGAACGCGCCGTAGAAACCCTTGCGCTCCATCTTGGATAGATCCTTGAACCAGTCCAGCATGCTCGCTCCTTGTCTGTGCCTGTCTTTGCTTATTGGTGGATGGGGGTCGTCAGTCTTGTCGCGCCGGAGCGCGCGGCACCGTGCCGGAATGCGCCGGCGGCGGCCGGAAGGCGAAACCCGCCGCTTCGAGCAGCCGGGCGAAACGCAGCGAGGTCAGGTCGGCGAAGCGCCCGGCCACGATCTGCACGCCTACCGGCAGGCCGCTGCTGCCCGGGCCGATCGGGGCTACCGTCGACGGCAGGCCGCACAGGCCGGAGTGGCCGGCCCAGAACAACTGGCTGGTGAGCGGCAGCGCGCGGCCGTTGACCTGGAGCGTGCGCTGCCACGGCTCGCCGGCCTCGTCCAGCGCGAAGGCGGTGGTGGCGGCGGCCGGGCACAGCAGCACGTCGAAATCGTCGAAGAAACGCTGCCAGGCCTGGGCGAAGTCGGCGCGCGCCTGCTGCAGCTGCAGCCACTGGCGGTGGCGGATGCCGGCGCCGGTGAATTGCAGCGTGGCGTAGTCGTGGTTGTCCGGCGCGCTGGAGGTCACGGCGGCGGCGCGGGCCAGCGCGGCGTCGAAGGCGGCGTCGTCCATGTGGACCGAGGTGGTGGCGCGCAGCATCAGCACGTAGGTGTGCCACAGGGCGGCGGCGTCGAAATCGGGGCGCACGTTCCAGCGCACGTGGGCGCCTTGCGCCTCCAGCCAGCGGCCCAGCGTCTCGATCTGGCCGCTGACTTCGGCATCGGCCTCGCACAGCGGATGGCTGGGCAGCACGGCGACGCGGAAATCGGCCAGCGCGCGCTTGTCGCAGGGCGGCAGGCTGAGCCGGTAGGCCAGCGCCTCGCTGCCGTCGGGGCCGGCCAGCGCGTGCAGCAGCAGTTCCAGGTCGCGCGCGCTGCGCGCCAGCGGCCCGGCCACGTTGATGTCCTGCTCGCCGTAGGTGCGGCCGATGCCGTGGCCGCGCAGCGGAATCAGGCCGTGGCTGCTCTTGTGCGAGAACACGCCGCAGTAGTGCGCCGGGTTGCGCAGCGAGGAGCCGATGTCCGAGCCCACGTCGAAGAAGCTCATGCCGGCGCAGACCGCGGCGGCGCTGCCGCCCGAGGAGCCGCCCGGCGTGCGGGCGGGGTCGTGCGGGTTGCGCGTGGTGCCGTAGATGGCGTTGTAGCTCTGCCAGTCGCGCAGGCCGATCGGCACGTTGGTCTTGCCCAGCAGCACGGCGCCGGCCGCGCGCAGGCGCTCGACCACGGCGGCGTCGCCGGTGGCGATATTGCCGCGCTGGGCGGGGCTGCCGCAGGTGGTCGGCCAGCCGGCCACGTCGAAGGATTCCTTGACCGAGAACGGGATGCCGTCCAGCGCGCCGAGCGCGCGGCCTTCGCGGCGGCGCTGGTCGCTGGCCCGCGCCGCGGCCCGCGCGGCGGGAAAGTCCGTCAGCACGATGGCGTTGATGCTGGCATGCCAGGCCTCGTAGGCGGCCTCGCACGCGTCGACCAGGTCCTCGGCGCTGACCTGGCCGCCGGCCAGCAGCTCGGCTGCCCGCCAGGCCGGCAGGAAGCGGAGGTCCGCCGGGTCGGGGTCGATGCTCGCAATGTCTTGCCGCGTCACGCTGCACTCCGTCTTGTAGACCCGCGGATGGCTGGCGCGGGTTGGGGGCTTGGGGAGGTTATGGCGAAAATCGGTATACTATATTCACAGAAATGCGAAGTGCAAGACGAATGTGGAATGCGGCGGAACGGGCCGCGTTTTGGTGCAATGCGGGATCTGGCGGCACAAAAACGGGGTTGGATGCGCGCGTGCAGGCCATCGCATGCCCCGCGATTGGGCGCGATTTCGACTTATTTGGTATACCGTTTGACTGTGAGGTCAGCGCGGCCAGATCGGCCGGCGCCGGCACCGCAACCGCGCGGGGCGGCCGTCGTGCGTTGCCGGGCTACTACTTATTGTTCGGGGAAGGACAGGGTTTGCTGGTCCGGGCTGGCCAGTTTGCGGCGGCGCGGGCCGGCCGCCGGCGCGGTGCCGCGGTCGGAGGAGATCCGTGCCGGCGGCGCGGGCGGCTCCAGCGTGAATTGCCGCACGGGCTCCAGCGCGATGGCGCCGGCCAGCAGGTCCGCCAGCCTTGGCGCCAGGATCTGGTAGGTATCGAGGTCGAAGCGGGCCGGCCCCGCCAGCAGCGCGGGCGCTTCTTCGAGCGTGGATACCGAGCCGAGATAGCACCAGTTCTCCAGGACATGCCACCAGGAGCGCGCGCTGTCCTGCTCGCGCCATGCCACCGCGCCGGCAAACGGCCAGGGTTGCAGCGCGAGGCCGGCGAGCGCGGTCGCCATCCGTTCGCGATGATCCGCCAGCGCTTCCTCGCCGGTGCACGCGCCGCGGCAGCGGTGGAGCTGGCGGGCGAAGCAGGGCAGGCCGCGCCGGGCCGGTTTTTCCAGCGTCAGCGCCGCCTGGCAGAGTTCGTGGTCCTGCGCCAGTTCGGTCAGGCGCGCCTCGGCGCCGGCGCGGCTGGCGAACGCGCCATACAGATTGGGGTGGCGGGCGAAGTCGGTATCGCGGTCCGAGCGCAGCAGCGGCGCGCTCAGGCCCGGCGGCAGTTCCCAGGCGAACAGCGCGGCGTTCTGGCGCAGCATGCGGTTGTGCAGCGGCTGCATCTGCTTGATGAGCCGGGCTTCGAGCAGCAGCGCCCCGGTTTCGTCGCCGGTCTCGCGCCATTCGACGCGCCGCACCGCGCGGGCCAGGCGCATTTCCAGCGCGGCGCGGTGGTCGCCCGAAAAATGCGCGCCGATGCGCTGGCGCAGGTGGATGCTCTTCCCTATATAGAGCGGCAGGTCCTGGTCGCCGTAGAAGAGATAGACGCCGGGTGTGTCGGGCACGTCGTCCAGCGCGGTTTCCTCCAGGCCGGCGGGCAGGCTCGCGCGCTTGACCAGCGAGCGCACGGCGGACTCGACCAGCGCTACGCTGTACAGGCCGTGGATCTTCTGCCAGAACTGCCACAGCAGCTCGGCATCGGCCAGCGCGCGGTGGCGGCCCTTGGGTTCCAGGCCGAAGCGGGCGATCAGCGCATCGAGGCCGTGGCGCGTCACCGACGGGAACAGCGAGCGCGACAGGCGCAGCGTGCACAGCACGTCGGCGCGGAAGGTGATGCCGGCGCGGCGGAACTCGTTCTTCAGGAAGCCATAGTCGAAGCGCGCGTTGTGGGCGACGAAGAGCTTGCCCTGCAACCGCTCCGCCAGGTTTTCGGCGAGATCCTCGAAGCGCGGCTGGCCCTGCACCATGACGTCGGTGATGCCGGTGAGCTGCTGGATGAAGGGCGGAATGCCGACGCCGGGCGCGACCAGCGTATCCCACTCGACAATGCCATCCGGGCCGACCTCGACCACGCCGATCTCGGTGATGCGGTCGCGGGTGGCGTCCGCGCCCGTGGTCTCCAGGTCGACGAAGACGATGGGACGGGAGAGGGCGGCGGCCAGGGCCTGCGCATCCAGGTGCTGCGGCGTGCCGGCCGGCTGGTCTGGCGGTTCGGAGGAGGAAAGGGCTTGCATCCGGCGATTCTAATGGAAGGGGCTGCGCGGCAGCGCCCGGGCCGGCGGCCGGCACTTCGGCACTTCATCACGGCGTCACAAAGAATCTTGTGGAATTTGCAGAAAACGCTTGCCAAGGTGGGTTGGTGGCCTTAATATTCGCTCCCTCGCAACACGAAGCTTGTCTGCAAAGGCAGACGGGACAAGGGCTGCGGGGGAATGGGTGAGGTTGGTGGCGCGGATGGCGCGGCTGATCGAAGCAAAAAAAGATTGCGAAACCTGTTGACGAAACGTAGAAAGTTCTTCATAATCTCGTTTCTCTGCTGCTGACAACGAAGCAGCGACGCGGTAAGCAAAGCGAACCGCGGCAAGTTCTTTAACAAACAAACAACCGATAAGTGTGGGCGCTTGATAGCGGACGCGGGAGACTTCGGTCTTCTAGCTTACAAGTTATAAAGTGCTCGCACAGTAAACATGTTCGGTTCTTCTTCGGAGGGATCGAGTCAGTTTTCTGAGAGTGAGCGACCGCTCGAAAGAGCGAGACCCTTTTGGGTCACACAGGTATTGAACTGAAGAGTTTGATCCTGGCTCAGATTGAACGCTGGCGGCATGCCTTACACATGCAAGTCGAACGGCAGCACGGGAGCAATCCTGGTGGCGAGTGGCGAACGGGTGAGTAATACATCGGAACGTGCCCTGTCGTGGGGGATAACTAGTCGAAAGATTAGCTAATACCGCATACGACCTGAGGGTGAAAGCGGGGGACCGCAAGGCCTCGCGCGATAGGAGCGGCCGATGTCTGATTAGCTAGTTGGTGAGGTAAGAGCTCACCAAGGCGACGATCAGTAGCTGGTCTGAGAGGACGATCAGCCACACTGGGACTGAGACACGGCCCAGACTCCTACGGGAGGCAGCAGTGGGGAATTTTGGACAATGGGGGCAACCCTGATCCAGCAATGCCGCGTGTGTGAAGAAGGCCTTCGGGTTGTAAAGCACTTTTGTCCGGAAAGAAATCCCCTGGGATAATACCTCGGGGGGATGACGGTACCGGAAGAATAAGCACCGGCTAACTACGTGCCAGCAGCCGCGGTAATACGTAGGGTGCGAGCGTTAATCGGAATTACTGGGCGTAAAGCGTGCGCAGGCGGTTTTGTAAGACAGGCGTGAAATCCCCGAGCTCAACTTGGGAATGGCGCTTGTGACTGCAAGGCTAGAGTATGTCAGAGGGGGGTAGAATTCCACGTGTAGCAGTGAAATGCGTAGAGATGTGGAGGAATACCGATGGCGAAGGCAGCCCCCTGGGACGTCACTGACGCTCATGCACGAAAGCGTGGGGAGCAAACAGGATTAGATACCCTGGTAGTCCACGCCCTAAACGATGTCAACTAGTTGTTGGGGATTCATTTCTTCAGTAACGTAGCTAACGCGTGAAGTTGACCGCCTGGGGAGTACGGTCGCAAGATTAAAACTCAAAGGAATTGACGGGGACCCGCACAAGCGGTGGATGATGTGGATTAATTCGATGCAACGCGAAAAACCTTACCTACCCTTGACATGCCACTAACGAAGCAGAGATGCATTAGGTGCTCGAAAGAGAAAGTGGACACAGGTGCTGCATGGCTGTCGTCAGCTCGTGTCGTGAGATGTTGGGTTAAGTCCCGCAACGAGCGCAACCCTTGTCTCTAGTTGCTACGAAAGGGCACTCTAGAGAGACTGCCGGTGACAAACCGGAGGAAGGTGGGGATGACGTCAAGTCCTCATGGCCCTTATGGGTAGGGCTTCACACGTCATACAATGGTGCGTACAGAGGGTTGCCAACCCGCGAGGGGGAGCTAATCCCAGAAAACGCATCGTAGTCCGGATCGTAGTCTGCAACTCGACTACGTGAAGCTGGAATCGCTAGTAATCGCGGATCAGCATGCCGCGGTGAATACGTTCCCGGGTCTTGTACACACCGCCCGTCACACCATGGGAGTGGGTTTTGCCAGAAGTAGTTAGCCTAACCGCAAGGAGGGCGATTACCACGGCAGGGTTCATGACTGGGGTGAAGTCGTAACAAGGTAGCCGTATCGGAAGGTGCGGCTGGATCACCTCCTTTCAAGAGCGTGCAGAAGTTGTTGAGCGTTCACACTTATCGGTTTGTTTGGTGTTACAGCCAAGGGTCTGTAGCTCAGGTGGTTAGAGCACCGTCTTGATAAGGCGGGGGTCGTAGGTTCAAGTCCTACCAGACCCACCAAGTTATCGGGGGATTAGCTCAGCTGGGAGAGCACCTGCTTTGCAAGCAGGGGGTCGTCGGTTCGATCCCGTCATCCTCCACCACTACCTTGGATTGGTCAGTCCAAAGGCAAGCGCTTTGAGAGAAAAGCGTTTGCCTTTGGCTTTGCCAAGACGATGGAAACATCGGCTGTTCTTTAACAATATGGGATGTAGTAAAGGTGTCGTGAGCGTTGATGAGACGCTGCAGTAAAACACGATACCGGGTTGTGATTGTATCAACCAAATGTATTTTAAAGTGATCGAAAGATGACTTGGAATACGGCACAAATGCGAGAACTCAACCTGTAGGAAGCGTGACTCGAAAGAGACACACTTGTTATAGGGTCAAGCGAACAAGTGCATGTGGTGGATGCCTTGGCGATCACAGGCGATGAAGGACGCGGTAGCCTGCGAAAAGCTTCGGGGAGCTGGCAAACAAGCTTTGATCCGGAGATGTCCGAATGGGGAAACCCGGCCCTTATGGGTCATCCCTGACTGAATACATAGGTCAGGGAAGCGAACGCGGCGAACTGAAACATCTAAGTAGCTGCAGGAACAGAAATCAACCGAGATTCCCAAAGTAGTGGCGAACGAAATGGGAAGAGCCTTGTACTCTTTAGCAGTGTTGTTAGCAGAACGGTCTGGAAAGGCCGGCCATAGCAGGTGATAGCCCTGTATGCGAAAACAGCGTTGTGGAACTAGGTGTACGACAAGTAGGGCGGGACACGTGAAATCCTGTCTGAAGATGGGGGGACCATCCTCCAAGGCTAAATACTCGTGATCGACCGATAGTGAACCAGTACCGTGAGGGAAAGGCGAAAAGAACCCCGGGAGGGGAGTGAAATAGATCCTGAAACCGCATGCATACAAACAGTCGGAGCCTGGAAACGGGTGACGGCGTACCTTTTGTATAATGGGTCAGCGACTTACATTCAGTGGCAAGCTTAACCGATTAGGGAAGGCGTAGCGAAAGCGAGTCCGAATAGGGCGTTCAGTCGCTGGGTGTAGACCCGAAACCAGACGATCTATCCATGGCCAGGTTGAAGGTGCGGTAACACGTACTGGAGGACCGAACCCACTAACGTTGAAAAGTTAGGGGATGAGCTGTGGATAGGGGTGAAAGGCTAAACAAGTCTGGAAATAGCTGGTTCTCTCCGAAAACTATTTAGGTAGTGCCTCGTGTCTCACCTTCGGGGGTAGAGCACTGTCATGGTTGGGGGGTCTATTGCTGATTACCCCGCCATAGCAAACTCCGAATACCGAAGAGTGCAATCACGGGAGACAGACATCGGGTGCTAACGTCCGGTGTCAAGAGGGAAACAACCCAGACCGCCAGCTAAGGTCCCAAAGATTGGCTAAGTGGGAAACGAAGTGGGAAGGCTAAAACAGTCAGGAGGTTGGCTTAGAAGCAGCCACCCTTTAAAGAAAGCGTAATAGCTCACTGATCGAGTCGTCCTGCGCGGAAGATGTAACGGGGCTAAGCCAGTCACCGAAGCTGCGGACGCACGTAAGTGCGTGGTAGGAGAGCGTTCTGTAAGCCTGTGAAGGTGTCTTGTAAAGGATGCTGGAGGTATCAGAAGTGCGAATGCTGACATGAGTAGCGATAAAGGGGGTGAAAAGCCCCCTCGCCGTAAGCCCAAGGTTTCCTACGCAACGTTCATCGGCGTAGGGTGAGTCGGCCCCTAAGGCGAGGCAGAGATGCGTAGCTGATGGGAAGCAGGTTAATATTCCTGCACCGTCGTATGATGCGATGGGGGGACGGATCGCGGAAGGTTGTCCGGGTGTTGGAAGTCCCGGTCCCTGTATTGGAGAAGGCGCTTAGGCAAATCCGGGCGCGGAATTCAAGGATATGGGGCGAGCGGCCTAGTGCTGCGAAGCAATTGGAAGTGGTTCCAAGAAAAGCCTCTAAGCTTCAGTCATACGAGACCGTACCGCAAACCGACACAGGTGGGCGAGATGAGTATTCTAAGGCGCTTGAGAGAACTCGGGAGAAGGAACTCGGCAAATTGGTACCGTAACTTCGGGATAAGGTACGCCCTTGTAGCTTGACTGGCCTGCGCCAGGAGGGTGAAGGGGTTGCAATAAAATGGTGGCTGCGACTGTTTAATAAAAACACAGCACTCTGCAAACACGAAAGTGGACGTATAGGGTGTGACGCCTGCCCGGTGCCGGAAGATTAAATGATGGGGTGCAAGCTCTTGATTGAAGTCCCGGTAAACGGCGGCCGTAACTATAACGGTCCTAAGGTAGCGAAATTCCTTGTCGGGTAAGTTCCGACCTGCACGAATGGCGTAACGATGGCCACACTGTCTCCTCCCGAGACTCAGCGAAGTTGAAGTGTTTGTGATGATGCAATCTCCCCGCGGCTAGACGGAAAGACCCCATGAACCTTTACTGTAGCTTTGCATTGGACTTTGAACCGATCTGTGTAGGATAGGTGGGAGGCTTTGAAGCGTGGACGCTAGTCTGCGTGGAGCCGACCTTGAAATACCACCCTGGTTTGTTTGAGGTTCTAACCTTGGCCCGTGAATCCGGGTCGGGGACAGTGCATGGTAGGCAGTTTGACTGGGGCGGTCTCCTCCCAAAGTGTAACGGAGGAGTTCGAAGGTACGCTTGGTACGGTCGGACATCGTACCTAAAGTGCAATGGCAAAAGCGTGCTTAACTGCGAGACCGACAAGTCGAGCAGGTGCGAAAGCAGGACATAGTGATCCGGTGGTTCTGAATGGAAGGGCCATCGCTCAACGGATAAAAGGTACTCTGGGGATAACAGGCTGATACCGCCCAAGAGTTCATATCGACGGCGGTGTTTGGCACCTCGATGTCGGCTCATCTCATCCTGGGGCTGTAGCCGGTCCCAAGGGTATGGCTGTTCGCCATTTAAAGAGGTACGTGAGCTGGGTTTAAAACGTCGTGAGACAGTTTGGTCCCTATCTGCCGTGGGCGTTGGAATCTTGACGGGGGCTGCTCCTAGTACGAGAGGACCGGAGTGGACGTACCGCTGGTGTACCTGTTGTCTCGCCAGAGGCATCGCAGGGTAGCTATGTACGGAAGAGATAACCGCTGAAAGCATCTAAGCGGGAAACTCGCCTGAAGATGAGGATTCCCTGGAGGCTTGACCTCCTTGAAGGGTCGTTCGAGACCAGGACGTTGATAGGCTGGGTGTGGAAGCGCAGTAATGCGTTAAGCTAACCAGTACTAATTGCCCGTAAGGCTTGATCCTATAACCAGTGTGTTTCTGCCTGGTTGACGTATCGCGTGCCGCTGCTCAGCAGCCTGGCCGATACAAGACACAACCTGACTACATCCCTATTCGTTGCGTTGGCCGACAAGCCCAGCGCAACACACCGCTCATGCCTGGTGACCATAGCGAGTTGGAACCACCCCTTCCCATCCCGAACAGGACCGTGAAACGACTCCACGCCGATGATAGTGCGGATTACCCGTGTGAAAGTAGGTAATCGCCAGGCTCTCTCTTAAAACCCCTCAGTACGTACGTACTGGGGGGTTTTGCTTTTTAGGGCGACCGATCGCTGGACAGCGCTTCGGGCTGCTCGGACAGCCGCGGCGGAAAATGCACAATGGCTTTGCAGCCGCCGCCCCAGCCTGCATAATTGCCGCGTTTCCATCTCGATATATTCCGGATGCCAGCCGACGGCAGCAGCGCCCCGTGGTTTCTCTACCTGCTCGAATGCGAGGGCAACAAGATCTACACCGGCATCACGACCGATGTGGAGCGCCGCTTCGCCCAGCATCAGGCCGGTACGGGCGCAAAATATACCCGTTCGCACAAGCCGATCCGGGTGCTCGGCTGGAAGGAATTCGAGAACCGCTCCGAAGCCTCGAAGGCCGAAGCCGCCGCGAAGCGGCTGAATTCGGCGCAGAAGCGTGATCTATGCGCGATGTTGTCGACATATTCGCCTGACGTCCGGTTGCAACCGGCTGCCTGACCATCCCGGCGGTGGGATTCCCGAATCCGCTCCCGTTAAATTCTCGCGCTCTTCCTTTCCTTAAGTCTGATTTAAGGATCGCCCCTTAGCATGGATCCTGTCGCGTCCCCGATCGTTCGGACGCCCAAGGTAAAACCAGTAAAGGAAGACGCCATGATCCGTCAGACACTTGCCCGCTCCGCCATTGGTATCGCCGCCTTGGCCGCGCTTGCCGGGGGCTATGCCTATCTGCAGAAAGAAGTCATCACGCCGGGATACGCCGCGCAGAGCCCGGTCACGGCACCGTCGCAGCCGGTGGCCGTCGCCACCCCGACCGACTTCTCCGCCATCGTCGACCAGTACGGCCCGGCCGTGGTCAATATCAGCGTGACCTCGCGCGCCCAGCGCACCTCGGCGCAGGTGCCGCCGGGCATGGACCCGGACGATCCGCTGTTCCAGTTCTTCAAGCGCTTCGGCCCGCAGTTCCAGGGCCCGCAGAGCGGCCAGCAGCAACTGGTGCGCGGCCTCGGCTCGGGTTTCATCGTCAGTCCGGACGGCCTGATCCTGACCAACGCCCACGTGGTCGACGGCGCGCAGGAAGTGACCGTGAAGTTGACCGACCGCCGCGAATTCAAGGCCAAGGTGCTCGGCATGGACGCGCAGTCGGACGTGGCGGTGATCCGCATCGATGCCAAGAACCTGCCGACGGTGCGCCTGGGCGACCCCGCGCGCGTGCGCGTCGGCGAGCCGGTGCTGGCCATCGGTTCGCCCTACGGTTTCGAGAACACCGTGACCGCCGGCATCGTCAGCGCCAAGTCGCGCTCGCTGCCCGACGACACCTACGTGCCCTTCATCCAGACCGACGTGGCCGTCAATCCCGGCAACTCGGGCGGCCCGCTGTTCAACCAGCGCGGCGAAGTGATCGGCATCAACTCGCAGATCTACAGCCAGACCGGCGGCTACCAGGGCCTCTCGTTCGCGATCCCGATCGACGTCGCCACCAAGGTGGAGACGCAGCTGGTCGCGCACGGCAAGGTTACGCGCGGCCGCCTGGGCATCGGCGTGCAGGAGGTAAACCAGGCGCTGGCGCAATCGTTCGGCCTGCCCAAGCCCAGCGGCGCGCTGGTCAACTCGGTGGAGCCGGACAGCCCGGCCGCCAAGGCCGGCGTGAAGCCCGGCGACGTGATCGTGCAGCTCGGCAACGACGTGATCGACCATTCCGGCGACCTGCCCGAGCGCGTGGCCGACCTCGCGCCCGGCACGCAGACCTCGCTCAAGGTCATCCGCAAGGGCGACCCGGTGACGCTGACCGTCAAGATCGGCACGACCAAGGATACGGCCGTGGCCGACAAGAGCCCGGCCAACGACGCCGGCGGCAAGCTCGGGCTGGCGGTGCGTCCGCTGAGCCCGACCGAGAAGCGCGACAGCGGCATCGACGGCGGCCTGGTGGTCGAGGACGTGGCCGGCCCCGCGGCCAAGGTCGGCATCCAGCCCGGCGACGTGATCCTGTCGATCAACGGCACGCCGATCAGCTCGGCCGACCAGTTGCGCGCGCTGGTGTCGAAGGCCGGCAAGCAAGTGGCGCTGCTGGTGCAGCGCGACGACGCCCGCATCTTCATCCCGCTCGACCTCGGTTGAGCAGCGCGCAGGCGCGCGCCCGGCACTGTCGAAAATGCGGTGCCGGGCGCGCCGCCGATAATGCGCGCGGCGTGGTAAACGCGTCCGCGTTAATGCCCCGTATACCTGGCGTATACGTATACGCGGACGTATACGCCAGGTATACGTCCGGCCCGCCAAGCCTTGCTGGAAGCCGAATTCCGGTGCATATGGGGCTGTCAGAACGCGCGGTAACAGGTATTATCTCGACTGCGACGCAGGGCACGCCGCGACGGTCTCCGGACCCTTGTTGCGAATTCGTCCTGCAGACTCGAATACAAGGAAGTCTATGCAGTTGGATTTCACCCGCGCGTCCGCGACCACGGGTACCGAAAGAGCGCGGCGCCTGCCGCAATCGACGCCCTCGCCACGACGCCGCAAGAAAGCGGAAGCCGCCCCGCACTGGGAGCGTGGCTACCGTTCGCACTTCTACCGCAACGAGCGCGGCGAGAAGCTGGGCGAGGTGCGCCTGTCCGACCGCGGCGAGCTTCCGGTGGTCTACCACTGGGCCGCCGGCAACTACTCCGGCGCGGAAGGCTCGCTCGCCCATGCGCGCATGCGCGTGGAAGAAACCATCGGCTTCGGCATGCGCCAGCTGGCCTTGTTCTGAGCACGAGATCCGTTGTTGCCGGCCGCCCGGCCGGCTGATGCGTCGTCCGCATCGAGCACGTTCCAGCCGGAGCGATTCGCCCGGCCCCGGCAGTCCCCGCGTTCCGCCGCCCAGCGGTTGCGCCCCTCCCGCTACCTTCGCGGCATCCGTTTCCAGTGTCCCGCCAGCCTGCGCTCAGTCGAGCCGGCGCTGCGCCAGCATGAACACCGCGGCGACCAGCGCCAGCGCCGCGATCAGCCGGTACAGGTCCTCGCAGGCGATCAGCCTGGCCTGGGTGTCGACCATCCCGGCCAGTTGCGCGAGCGCGGCCTGATGCGCATGGCCCGGGTCGAATCCGCGCGCGCTCCAGCCAGCCTGTGCCGAGTCCATCCATAGCTGGGTCTGCGCGGTGTGCTGGCCGAGCGCGCCGGTCAGGCTGGTGTGCACGGCGAACTGCCGGTTCTGCAGCAGCACCGCGCCGAGCGCCGAGGCAAACGAGGCGGCGATCTGGCGCAGCAGGTTCTTGCTGCGATAGCCGTGCGCGAAGTCTTCCGCGGCCAGCGAGCGGAACGTCAGGCCCGCGACCGGGATGATGACCAGCACGCCGAACAGGCCCTTGCCGATCAGCCCCGGCGTCAGCGCTTGCGGGCCGGCATCGGGCGGCATCGACGAGAACCACCATGCCGCGCCGGCCATCAGCAGCAGCCCACTCACCATCAGCGGCTTCTTGTGCGGCAGCTTCGGCGCCACGCGCAGGTAGACCGCGATGCCGGCCAGGCTCACCAGCGCGGCGAAGCTGTTGAGCCAGCCGGTGCGCGCCAGCGGCATGCCGAGCGCCTGTTCGGCATAGATCGGGAACACGTAGCCGCTGAGGTTGCTGATCAGGTAATAGGCGAAGTACATTCCCAGCCCGGTCAGGTAGACCGGATCGCCCAGCGCGCGCACGCGCAGCACGGGCGCGCTGTGGTGCCACTGCTGCCACAGGAACGACCCGAGCAGGCCCAGGCCCACGGCGCAGATCGCCGCCAGCCGCAGCGGGTGCGAGAAGATGTCGAAGCGGGCCTCGGTCAGCGCCGCCTGCAAGGCCACCACGGCCGCGCCGAACAGCAGCAGCGGCCCGAGCGCGGGGCCGGCATCGTCGTCGCGCGGCTCCGCGTCGGGCAGCAGCAGCCATGCGCCCAGCGTTGCCAGCGCCGCGAACGGCAGCGCGCCGTAGAACACGTCCTGCCACACGCCGCGCTCGATCAGCTCGGCGGCCAGCGCCGGCGCCAGCGCCGAGGCCGAGAAGATGCCCAGCATGAAGATGCGTGCCGCGCGGGGCCGGTCGGCCGGGGCGAACATCACGTTGACGAGGATGCGGCAGCTGGTAAACAGCGCGCCGCCGCCCACGCCCTGCACGAAGCGCGCGCCCACCAGCTGCGGCAGCGAATGGCTGGTGGCCGCCGCCAGCGTGCCCGCCATGAAGATCATCAGCGCGCCGGTCAGGTAGTAGCGGTAGCCGAAGCGCTGCGCCAGCCATTGCTGCTTGAGGATCATCAGCATGCTGCCCACGGCGTAGGCGGCCTGGACCAGCGCGAAGCTGCGCGGGTCCGCGTCCACGCCGCCCACGATGTGGCTCGACGCGAACACGAACATGATGTTCTCGAGGAACTCGACCGAGGTGGCCAACGCAAGCAGCAGCATCAACAGCGTCTGCCGCTGGCGGTGGCTGAGCAGGCGCAGCCAGCGCAGCCCCAGGCGCAGTGGCCGCAACGCGGAAGCCGTTCTCATGGCTCCAGCGCGAGCAGGTTCTTGTGCAGCCGGTTCAGGGCGCGCGTGGCCGTGCCCAGGCCGCTGTCCCCGAGCGGCTGCCAGGCTTCGGCGTAGGCCGCGTGCACCGCCGGCGCCGCGCGCTCGAGCAGGCGATGGCCGGCGGCGGTGAGCACCAGCTCGGTGGCGCGGCGGTCCTGCGCCGAGGCGTTGCGCCGCACCAGCCCGCGCGCTTCGAGCCCGTCCATCAGGCGCGTCATCTGGGTGCGGGTGGCGTCGAGCGTGAGGCCGAGCTCGGACGGCAGCGTCGGCTGCGCCTCGTCGGTGGCGAGCATGCTGATCGCCAGGTATTGCTGGAGGTCCAGCTCGAACGGCGCGAGCGCGCGGTCGATATGGGTGCGCAGCAGGCGCGCGGTGCGCAGCAGCAGCCGCGAAGCCAGGATCAGGTCGCGTGGCGCCTCGGGGTGGCTGGCGCAGAAACGGTCAATGCGGTCTTCGAACGACATGGCGCAAGGCTCGAGGTGACGCCGGCGCAACGGGATGCCGTGCCGGCCATTTGATTTCAGTCGTAATCATATCACCTGAAACCATTTACCGCGGCATGTCGGGCATGTCGGGAATACTGGGCGTGCGGGGCATGCCGGGCGCGGTGGCGGGACCGCCGCCGGCCGGGCGGCGCGGCAGCCGCCGCAGGGCCTCGCGCAGCGCCGCCAGCTCCGCGGCCCGCGCCGCCGGCTCCGGCGGTCCGTAGCGCAGCTTCATGTAGCGCCGGTTGAAGTCGAGCACCGCGGCGGCGCCCTCCGGCCAGGCCAGCGCGGCGCGCGCGGCGAAATCCTGCGGGCCTTCGGCGGGTTCGCGCACGCAGCCGTGCCGCGCCAGCTCGCGGCAGAAGCGCGCGTACAGCGCCTGCACCGGATCGGCCTCGCGGCGCCGGCGCAGCAGCGGCAGCAGCGGCACCAGCCCCAGCAGGCTGAGCGCGGCCAGCCCGCCCAGCAACGCCTGCGGCAGGTTGTCACCGATGCCGAGCTGCCGCATCAGCCGGGCCTGCTGGCCGCGGTCGTATTGCAGCACCCAGCGCTGCCAGGTGTAGACCATGCCATCCATGCCCCAGCGCAGCTCGCGCAGCCAGCCCGGCTCGCGCACGGCGGTCTCGCCGGCGTCCAGCGCGGCGTTGAGGCCGCGTTCCACGCGGCTCGGCGCCACCGCGCTGGTGGGATCGACGCGCACCCAGCCGCGCCCGTCCAGCCAGATTTCCGCCCATGCGTGGGCGTCGGCCTGGCGCACGATGTAGTTGCCGCCGATCGGGTTGTACTCGCCGCCCTGGTAGCCCGTGACCACGCGCGCCGGCACGCCCGCCGCGCGCATCAGGAAGACGAAGCTGCTGGCGTAGTGCTCGCAGAAGCCGCGCCGGGTGTCGAACAGGAAGCCGTCCACCTGCTCCTGGCCGAGCGGCGCCGGCGACAGCGTGTAGGCAAACGGCGCCGCGGCGAAAAGCCGCAGCGCGGCCTGCGCGCGCTGCGCCGGGTCCGCGTAGCGCTGTTCCCAGTCGGCGGCCAGCGCGCGGCTGCGCGGGTTGCCGGGCGGCAGCGACAAGGCCAGCAGCCGGGTCTGCGCATCGAGCGGCTCCGCCGCGGCCGGCGCCGAGCGGGCGCGATAGCGCAGGCGCCGGTCGATGAGGTCGCGCATGAAGAACTCGCCGTCGGCATTGACCCGCACGCCGGCCGGGGCGGAGATGGCCTGGCCCCGGTCGAGCAGGAACAGCCACGGATGCTGGTTGGGCTCGAGCGTGATGTTGTAGTCGATCACGCCGGCGGGCGTGGCGTTCGCCGCCGCGCTTGTCGTTGCCTCCGCCGGCAGCGCCGGCGCGGGCCGGCCGCGGCGCTGGCGCCCGGGCGCCGCGCGCCAGGTCTGCCCGTCGAACTGCCACAGCACCAGCGCGCGCCAGTACAGGGCGCCGGGCGGCAGTTGCCCGCCCTCCACGTCGGCGCGCAGCGCCACTTCGGGCGATTGCGTCAGCTCGCTCACGCTGCCGGGGCTCATGGTGTCGCTCAGGCCGGTGGCGGCCACCGGCTCGGCCTGCGGCAGCCGCCACAGCGGGCGGTCCAGGCGCGGGAACAGCACGAACAGCAGCAGCGCCCACGGCAGCCCGGCCAGCGCCAGCCGCCCGAGCAGCGGCCACACCGCGAGGTAGCCGCGCGCCTCCGGGTGGCCCAGGAACAGCCAGTTGCGCAGCAGCCAGGCCGCGATGGCGAGGCTGTACAGCGCCAGCCAGAACGGCTGGTCGAACAGATAGAGGCTCAGCAGGAGGTAGAAGCACAACTGCGTCACCAGCGTGGCATCGGCCAGCACGCGGCACTCCAGCAGCTTGAGCACGACGAAGGCGCCGAGCAGCGCCACCGAGAGATCGCGCCCGATGTTGCCGCCGGCCTGCCACACCAGTGCGGCGGCCACCAGCAGCACCAGTCCGGCCACCAGCCCGAGCGTCAGGCGCGACGGCAGCGGCGCGCGCTGGCGCCACAGCAGCCAGCGCCAGCCCATCAGCAGCACCAGCAGGACGCTGACGGCAACCGGCAGGCTGCGCGCCTGCGGCGCCAGCACCAGCGCCAGCTGGCCCAGCAGCAGGCCGTGTTCCTGATGGGCGAGCGGGCGGGGCGCGGGCTTCATCCGGTGCGCCTTCACGCGGCGTGTTCCGGCGCGGCCTGCCCGGGCCGGGCCGGCCACAGCGCGAGCGCTTCCAGGCAGGCGCGGCGATGCGCGCCGCCGCGGCCGGGCGCGATCTCCACGCCGGGCAGCCGCAGGCCGATTTCCACCGCGTCGCCCGCGGCCAGCACCCATGCGCACAGGCGCGACAGCCGCGCCTCGTTGCCGAGCGAGGGCGGCAGCGACTGCCATTCGAGCCAGCACGACGGCTGGCTGCCCGATTGCCCGGTGCGGCTCAGCCAGCGGCCGGTGCGCGCGCTGTGCTTCCAGGCGATGCGGTGCAGCGGGTCGCCGCTGCGGTAGCGCCGCAACTGGTCGGTGCCGTCGTCCGACGGCAGCGATGCCGCGCCGTCCTCGTCCGGCTGCGTGGCGAACGGCAGCGGCGGCGCGCCGGCCTCGGGCTGCGGGTAGACCAGCGCGGCCAGCGGCAGGTCGGCATGGCTCCATACCCGGAACAGGTTGAACGGAAAGCGGCTGGAGAGCGTCACGCGCGGCAGCGCCAGCCAGCCGCGCCGCGCCGTGGGCAGCCGCAGCGTCAGCACGCCGGCGGCGCCGCGCGCCAGGCTCAGGCTGGCCGGCTGCGCGCCGGCCTGCGCCGGCAGGCTGGCTTCGATGCCGATGCGCACCGGCGCGCGCGCGCCGGCCACGCCAGCCACGCGCAGGCCGAAGGCCGCCGCCTCGCCGGCGAACACCGGCGCGGCGCTCGCGCCGGCCACGGTGACGTCGAGCAGGTTGCGGTAGGCCTGCCACATGCATGCCATGCCGATGCCGCCCAGCAGGAAGGTGAGGGCGAAGCCGAGGCTGATGTTGTAGTTCAGCGAGGTCAGCAGCATGGCCACCAGCAGCAAGGCAAAGCCGAAGCCGGTGCGGCTGGGCAGGATGTAGAGATGCCGGCGGTCCAGCGTCACCACGCCCTGCCGCGGCGGGCGCCGGCGCTGCAGCCACGGCGGCGCGCCCCACGGCCAGCGCCTGCCGCGCGGCGGCGGCGCGCCCGCAGGCGCGGCTTGCGGCGGGAACGGCCGGCTGCGCGGCATCGCTCAGGGAACGGCGACTTCGGCCAGCAGGCGGGCGAGCGTGTCCTGTCCGGCGCCGGCGCCGCCGGCGGGCAGCAGGCGGTGTCCCGCCACCGGCTCGAAGACCGCCTGCACGTCTTCCGGCAGCACCATGTCGCGCTGGTGGAGCAGCGCCCACGCGCGCGCGCAGGCCAGCAGCGCCAGCCCCGCGCGCGGCGACAGCCCGGCGGCGAAGCCGGCATGCGCGCGGGTGGCCTGCACCAGCGCCAGCGCGTAGTCCACCAGCGCCGGCCCCGCATAGACCTGCGCCGCGGCCTGCTGCAGCGCCACCACCTGGTCGGCGTCCATCACCGGGCCGGTGTCGGCGGGCGCGCCGCCGCCGAGGTACAGCACGCGCTCGAAGGCGGGATCGGGGTAGCCCAGCGACAGCCGCATGGTGAAGCGGTCGAGCTGGGATTCAGGCAGCGCGTGGGTGCCGATCTGGTCGAGCGGATTCTGCGTGGCGATGACGAAGAACGGCGACGGCAGCGCGTGCGTGACGCCGTCGTGCGTCACCTGCCCTTCGGCCATCGCCTCCAGCAGCGCGCTCTGCGTCTTGGGCGTGGCGCGGTTGATCTCGTCGGCCAGCACCACCTGCGCGAACACCGGGCCGCGGTGGAAGCGGAACTCGGCGCTCTCGCGCACGTAGACGGACACGCCGATCAGGTCCGCCGGCAGCAGGTCGCTGGTGAACTGCACGCGCTGGAACTGCAGGCCGAGCGTGCGCGCCAGCGCGTGCGCCAGCGTGGTCTTGCCCACGCCGGGCAGGTCCTCGAGCAGCAGGTGCCCGCCCGCGAGCATGCAGGCCAGCGCCAGCCGGACCTGCCGGGGCTTGCCCAGGACGATGCGGCCGAGCTGGGCTTCCGCCTGGGAGAGCGAGGCGACGATGCGGGGACGAGCGGTCACTGGAAGCCTGCGGGTCGGATCGGGGACCCGGCCATTGTAGCGGCGCGCGCGCACCGGGCAACAGTCTGTTTGCGCACGCAGGGCGCCGCGCGGCGCACCCGTGTTGTGCCAGATCACGCCGGATTGCGCGGCTTCTGGCATTATCGAAGCTGTCGGACCCTGCCAACCCCCACATCCGCTGCAATGAACTCCCCCCTCGCCGCATCTCCGGGCGCCGCCAGCGCGGCCGCCCCGGCCTCCGCCATCGTTCCCGCCGCCGCTGAACTGGACGCGCTGAATCGTACCTTCCATGCCGACGGCTATATCGTGCTGCGCGGCTTCGCGCCGCCCGCCGTGTGCGACCGCATCGAGCAGGTCGCGCGCCGGCAGCTTGCCGCCGCGGTGCCGCCGGTGGAATACGAAGCCGAGCTCGGTTATCCGGGCGCGCCCGCCAGCCGCGACGCGGACGGCGGCGGCACGGTGCGGCGCCTGCGCCAGGCCTACGGGCGCGACGAGGCGTTCCGCCAGTGGGCCACCGATCCCGCCGTGGCGCGGGTGGTGTCGACGCTGCTGGGCGAGCCGGCCTGCCTGACGCTGGCGCACCACAACTGCGTGATGACCAAGCACCCGCGCTTCGGCAGCCAGACCGGCTGGCACCGCGACACGCGCTACTGGTCGTTCGCGCGCCCGGAACTGGTGACGGTGTGGCTGGCGCTGGGCCGCGAGGACGACAGCAATGGCGTGCTGCGCGTGATTCCCGGCTCGCACACGGTGGCGCTGGAACCGGGCCAGCTCGACGCGGCGGAATTCCTGGTCGAGTCGCACCCGGCCAGCCAGGCGCTGCTGCGTGGCGTGCGGCCGCTGGTGCTGGAGCGCGGCGACGTATTGTTCTTCGACAGCCGGCTGTTCCACGCCGCCGGGCAGAACGTCTCCGACGCGGTCAAGCTGTCGGCGGCCTTCGCGTATTTCGGCGCCGGCAACCATCCGCTGCCGGGCACGCGCTCGGCCGAGTTCGGCACCGTGGCGCTGTCCGCGCCCGCTGCCGCCGCGCGCTAGCGCGGCGGGTGCGGCAGGTGCGGCAGGCGTGGCCCGCCACCATCAGGTGCGCAGGCTGACCAGGTTCGAGATTTTCTCGGACGCCGCCAGCAGCGGCGGCAGGAAATTGGCGGCCATCTCGTCGGCGCTGGTGCGGTTGGCCTGGCCGCTGATGTTGATGGCGGCGATGACCTGCCCGGCGCGGTTGCGGATCGGCGCGGCCAGCGAAACCAGCCCTTCCTCCAGTTCCTGGTCGTTCAGCGCCCAGCCGCGCGCGCGGATGCCGGCCACGATGTCCTTGAGCGCCGCCGGGTCGGTGATGGTGCGGTCGGTGCGCGCGCGCAGGTCGCTGGCGCCCAGCACGCGATCCAGCTCCGCGTCGGGCAGGCCGGCCAGCAGTACTCGTCCCATCGACGAGCAATAGGCCGGCAGGCGGCTGCCGATGGACAGGTTGATGGTCATGATCTTGCGCGCCGGCACCCGCAGCACGTAGACGATCTCGGTGCCGTCCAGCACCGAGATCGAGCAGCTTTCGTGCACTTCCTGCGAAAGCGCCTCCATGATCGGCTCGGCCAGGTTCCAGAACGGCATCGAGGTCAGGTAGGCAAAGCCGAGGTCGAGGATCTTGGGCGTCAGGCGGAACAGGCGCCCGTCGGCGCGCACGTAGCCCAGCCCCACCAGCGTCAGCAGGATGCGGCGCGCGCCCGCGCGCGTGAGGCCGCTGGCCTGCGCGATCTCGCTCAGGGTCTGGGCCGGGTGCTGCGTGTCGAAGGCGCGGATGACGGAAAGCCCGCGTGCGAAGGACTGCACATAGCTGTCGCTCGGCTTCTCCTGGGCCGGCGCGGCGCCGGCGGCAGGGTTGGCGGGATGGTCTGGAGCGGCTGGGCTGGCCATCGATCAGTTCGGCCGGACGCCGAATATGCACGGAAAGGCCGAAAGGGTAGAGGAAATGCGCGCCGCGCGCCAGTGCCGCGCGGCGCCGCCGGCGCGCGTGCCGCATAATGGCGCGCGTTTGGGAAACATAGCTTGCAAAGGAAATCTGGCCTGGTGAACGAGACAATCCAGTGGAACGATTGGGAAGCCTTCTGCTGCGTGGTGGAGCAGGGCACCTTCACGGCGGCGGCCGAGCAGCTCGACTGCCCCAAGTCCCGCGTCTCGGCGGCGGTGGCGCGGCTGGAGTCCGCCATCGGCGCCAAGCTGCTCCAGCGTACCACCCGGCGCATGCGCCTGACCGACGCCGGCAGCGCGGTATACCGCGACGTGGCGCCGCTGTTCGCGCGGCTGCGGGAGATCCGCCAGGAAACCCTGGCGCGCGAGGAGCGCGTGCAGGGCGTGCTGCGCATCGCCTCGCCGTACGAGTTCGGCGCCCAGCAGCTGGGCGGCGTGATTTGCCGGACACTTGCGGCGCATCCGGCGCTCGACGTGAAGGTGGAGATCAGCCAGGGCATGGTCGACCCGATCCGCGACGGCTTCGACGTGGCCTTCGTCGCGGTCGAGAACGACCTGCCGGACTCCGGCACCGTGGCGCGGCGCATCTACCATGTCGAGCGTGGCCTGTTCGCGGCGCCGGCCCTGGCCGCCGCGCTGCCGCCGCAGCTGCAGCCGGAGGACCTTGCCAACCTGCCCACGCTGACCACCACCGGCGACGGCATCTGGGAATTCATGCGCGGCGAGGAGCGCGTGTCGGTGCCGATCCGCCCGCGCATGCAGACCTCCAACGCGGAACTGCGGCTGCAGGGCGCGCTGGCCGGGCTGGGCATCGCGCGGCTGTCGCGCGCCTACTGCGAAGCCGAGGTGGCGCAGGGCCGGCTGGTGCAGGTGATGCCGGACTGCCCGCCGCCGCCGCTGCGGGTCTTCGCGCTGCTGCCCGACCGCCGGCTGCAGCCGCGCAAGGTGCGCGTGTTCATGGAAGCGGTCGAAGCCATGATGGCGACCGACCTGGCCGAGCCGCAGCGCGAGGAAGCCTGAGCGCGGCATCCACCGGAAAGCCACGCCCGAAACGACACAGCCGCGCCCGGCCCGTGAGGGCTGGCGCGGCTGCGGGGGCATGTCGCGAGCCGGCTGGCAGGCCGGTCTTTCCGTGGTGCCGTTGTCTCCTCCGTCCCGGAGATTCGGTGGCGCGGCGCTCAGGCGCCGTCGCTGAAGCTGCCGCGCGGCTCGTTCACGCCGCGCGCGCCGTCGGTGAAGGCATCGCGCGGGGCGGTGCGGGCGCCATCGGTGAACGGGTCGCGCGGGCCCGAGCGGGCGCCGTCGGTGAAGGAGTCGACCTTGCGGCCGATGCTGCCGTCCAGGCGGGACAGGTCGGAGACCGGCGTGCTGGCGTGCGCGGAGGCGGCGGCCAGCGACAGGCCGATGGCGCAGAGCAGGGTGGTGGCGAGGGTACGGGGTTGTGCGAGAGTTGTTTTCATTGGAGCTTTCTTCCTGGGCTTTGTCGTGGTGCTTCGTGGTTTGTTCCACGTTGCCCGTAATGTAGGCGGCCTGCCGCCCAGGAAAAAGTACCAATCATCGAAACACTGTTCGCCAGCGTGGACAATAGCGCGGCAACGGAGATGGCGGGGGCGCCGCCCCCGCTGTCGGCTACAGCCCGAAGCGCGCGCCGAACAGGCCCGCGCCGAGCCGGGCGATGACCATCAGCAGGATCTGCGCGATCACGAACAGCGCCAGCGGCGAAATGTCGAAGCCGCCCAGGCGCGGCACCACGCGGCGGATCGGGCGCAGCAGCGGATCGGTCAGGTGGTTGATGGCGGGCGTGACCGGCGACTGCGGATTGACCCACGACAGGATCGCCATCAGCAGCGTGACCCACATCACCATGCTGACGCCCCACTTGAGCACGTTGAGCAGCGCGATCAGCAGCAGCAGCGGCAGCAAGGCGGACGGGTCCGCGCCGGACAGCAGGATCACCAGCAGCAGGAACACGATCGCGGTCAGCCAGGCGCCGACCAGCGTGGCCCAGTCGATGCCGCCCAGCCCGGGGATGATCCGGCGCAGCGGCCGCACCAGCCAGTCGGTGACCTGGAACACGCCTTGCGAGACCGGGTTGCGGGTCGGCAGCCGGGTCCACTGCATCCAGACGCGCAGCAACAGCGCCATGCCGAACAAGGTGAAGACGGTATCGAGCAGGAAGAGGGCGATTTCCGTGAACATCGGTTTCGGTTCCGTGGCAATGAATGACGTTGGCAGTCGGGAGTGTCTGCGGACGCACAGATTCTGCCATACCCGCACGGGGCCGGGTCGAAATGCGGGTTGCCGCATGCCGCCGCACGCTTCCGCGCCGTGCCGCGCGCCGGGGCGCCCGGCACGGCGGGCCGGAAGGCAGCCCCTATAATGGGCGCCGGACCAGACCACAGCGCCATGCCGCTGACCCGCCAATGACCCGTCAGCCAGCCGCCGCCAAAGCCCCGCTCGCCAAGCAGGATTTCGAGGCGCTTTCCGATTTCCGCTACCAGTTGCGCCGCTTCCTGCGGTTCTCCGAGGACGCCGCCCACAACGAAGGCCTGACCGTGCAGCAATATCTGCTGATGCTGCATATCCGCGGCTGCGCCGGCAAGGACTGGGCCTCGATCGGCGAACTGGCCGAGCGCCTGCAGGCCAAGCAGCACGGCGTGGTGGCGCTGGTCAACCGCTGCGAGGCGGCCGGCCTGGTCAAGCGCAAGGCCAACGCGGACGACCGCCGCATCGTGGAGGTCCATCTGCTGGCCAAGGGCGAGCGCTTCCTGAACCGGCTGGCGATGCTGCACCGGAGCGAGCTCGAATCGCTGCGCGGCACCTTCCGCGTGGCGCGCCTGACCGCGTTCAACGACGACGGCGCCGAGCGCGCCTGAATCCCCGTCTGCATCGCCGCCGGAATCCCGCCGGAATCCCTCCGCGCGCCGCGGCCCGCGCGCGGCGTTACAGGCAGTTACCAATCACAGATCCCGGTGACACCCGCGGCGCCCGGCCGGCCCCAGAATCGCGCGCACCACAACACGCGTTTCAGCGCAGGAGCCAGCCGATGTCCTTTCCCTTCTCTTCCGTTCTCCGTGCCGCCGCGCTGGGTCTGCTCGCCGCGGGCGCCCTGGCCGGCTGCGTGACCGCGCCCTACGGAGGATATGGCGCGGGAGGATACGGCGGCTACGGCGCCGGCGGTGCGCCGGCCGGCGCGGCCTATCCTGCCGGTTATCCCTCCGGCTATCCCTCCGGCTATCCCGCCGCCTACCCGCAGCAGGGGGTTCCGCAGGCGTCCTACCCGCAGTCCGGTTATCCCCAGGACGGCTACCCGCAGCCGGCCTGGGCGCAGGACGGCGAGCCGCAGCAAGGCTACGTGCAGCAGGGCTACCCGCAGCAAGGCTATCCCCAGCAGGGCGGCTACCCGCAGCCGCAGCCGGGTTATGCGCAGCCGCCGTATCCGCAGGCCGGCTACCAGCAGGCCGCGCCCGCCGCGGGCGGCTATGAGACCTATGGCGTGCGCTATGGCCAGGTCGAGTCGATCGAGATGGTGCAGGGGCAAGCGCCGGACGGCGGCGTGGCCGGCGCGCTGATCGGCGGCGTGGTCGGCGGCCTGCTGGGCCACCAGGTCGGCGGCGGGCGCGGCAACACGGTGGCCACCATCGGCGGCGCGGTGGCCGGCGCGGTGGCCGGCAACGAAGTCGAGAAGCGCGCCAATACCGCGCCGCCGGCCTACCGCATCCGCGTGCGCACCACCGACAACGGCTATCTCACGCTGACCCAGTCGACGCCGTACAACCTGCGCAACGGCGACCGGGTCAAGGTGCAGAACGGCGTGGCGATGCCGTACTGACGGCGTGATGGCGTGACGGCGGTTCAGGCGCCGAACAGGCCCGCGTAGTCCTCGCGCAACTGGCGCTTGAGCAGCTTGCCCGCCGTGTTGCGCGGCAGGTCGGCGACGAACACGATGCGCTTGGGCACCTTGAACGGCGCCAGCGCCGCGCGCGCGTGGGCGAGCAGCGCTTCTTCCCGCGCGCCGTCGCCGCCATCGTCCTGCCGCGCGCGCGCATCGCGCCGGAGCACCACGCAGGCCGCCACTGCCTCCACCCACTTCGGATGCGGTAGCGCGAACACCGCCACCTCCGCCACCGCCTCGTGCTGGTACAGGCATTCCTCGACCTCGCGGCTCGACACCAGCACGCCGCCGGAGTTGATCACGTCCTTGATGCGGTCGACCACGTACAGGTAGCCGGCCTCGTCCATGTAGCCCAGGTCGCCCGAGTGGAACCAGCCGCCGCCGAAGGCTTCCGCGCTCTGTTCCGGCTTGTCCCAGTACCCGGTCAGCAACTGCGGCGAGCGGTGCACGATCTCGCCCAGCTCGCCCGGGCGCGCGTCCCGCATGGCCTCGTCGACGATGCGGGTCTCCACGTTGAGCACCGGCCGGCCCGCCGATGCCGGCCGTTCGCGGTGCTCCTCCGGCCCCAGCACCGTGGCCAGCGGCCCGATCTCGCTCTGCCCGTAGCAATTGAACAAGCGCAGTGCCGGCAGGCGCTCGCGCAGTTCCTGCAGCACCGGCAGCGGCATGATCGACGCGCCGTAATAGGCCTTGGTCAGGCTGCCGAGCTTGCGCGGATCGAAATCCGCATGCCGCAGCAGCGAGATCCACACCGTGGGCGGCGCGAAGAAGCTGGTGATGCCGGCCTCGCGCACGGTGCGCAGGCAGAAGCCCGGCTCGGGGCTTTGCGCCAGCAGGCAGGTGCCGCCCATCAGCAGCAGCGGCATCAGGAACACATGCATCTGCGCCGAGTGGTAGAGCGGCAGCGCCGCCAGCGAATAGTCCTCGGCGCGGATGTCGCAGCTGGCGATGGCGCTCATGTACTCGGCCAGCAAGGCGCGGTGCGTGAGTACCGCGCCCTTGGGCGCCGAGGTGGTGCCCGAAGTGTAGAGGATCTGCGCCGGCATGGCCTCGTCCAGCGTGGCCAGGATTTCGTCGCCCGGGCCCGCGGCGGCGGCCAGCACGTCGCGCGGGCCGCCGCCGTGCAGGCTGCCCAGCACGCGGCACGGCAGGCCCGCCACCAGCGGCGCCAGCGACGGGTCGGCAAACAGCGCGCTGGCGCCGGACTGGCCGACGACGTACTCCACCTCGCCGCGCGTCATCGAGAAATTCACCGGCACGTGGACCAGCCCGGCGCGCAGGCAGCCCAGCCACAGCAGCACGTAGGCGTCGGAATTCTTGCCGAACGCCGCCACGCGGTCGCCCGGGCGCAGGCCCCAGCGCAGCAGCGCGGCGCCCACGGCGGCCGCGGCCGCCTCCAGCTCGCGGTAGCTCCAGTTGCGCTCGCCGAAGCGCAGCGCGGTCTTGGCCGGACTGCGCCGCACCGCGCGGGCGAGGGCATCGGGGATGGTGTTGCGCAGGACGCGCTGCTGCTCTGACTGCATGGTGGTCTCCGTTGTGTTTTTCCAGGGTCCAGCAAGTCTTGAGCCGCTGCCGCGACGGACATCTCCCGGCGCCGGTGGCATGGACGGGGCGCGGGGAACGGCGGCGTTGGCGAACGTCGGCCAGCATACGGGCGGCGCGGATTCGGCGCAAGGCGCCCCGGCGGGGGGAGGTTTGGGGGAAGGGTGGCCCGCGCCGGAGGGACGGCGTGGCGCGGGCGGGCGCGCGGCCGCAGGCCGCGGCGGGGATTACAGCACGCCGGCCAGGAAGGTCAGCGCGCGGCCATGCGCGAGCACGGCGGAGGGCTGGTGGTAGGAGCCGCGCGCCCAGCAGTTGAAGCCGTGATCGGCCTGCGGGTAGACGTGGATCTCCGCGCGCGGGTTGCCGGCCACGGCGGCGCGCACGCTGGCGACGGCTTCGGCCGGGATGTGTGCGTCGAGCGCGCCGTAGTGGAACTGCACCGGCACCTTGATGCTGGCCGCTTCCTGCAGGTTGTTCTGGATGCCGCCGCCGTAGTACGGCACGGCCGCGTCGACCAGCCCGCGCGCCGCGCTCAGGTAGGCCAGCAGGCCGCCGAAGCAGTAGCCCACCACGGCGATCTTGCCGCCCGCGCCGATCTGCGCGCGCAGGGCTTCGGCGGTAGCGGCGATGTCCTTGAGCGCCAGTTCCACGTCGACCTTCTGGCGCAGCTCCAGCGCGCGCTTCATGTCGTCGCCGGCATAGCCCAGCTCCACGCGCGGCGCGTCGCGCCAGAACACGTCGGGGGCCAGCACCACGTAGCCGTCGGCCGCGTACTGGTCCGCCACGGCGCGGATATGTTCATTGACACCGAAGATCTCCTGCACCAGCACGATCCCGGGGGCGCCGGCGGTCTTGCCGGCCGGCGGCAGCGCCAGGTAGGCATCGAAGGCGCCGCCTTCGGTTTCGACGCGGATCCATTGGCTATTGTTCGGCATTGGGGCTTGCTCCATCGTTAGTGAGACAAAAACTGGCGAGACGAAAACACAAAGGCCAGGCTAGCGCGGCGATGCGGCGCCGCCGTGACACGGGCGCCGCGGGCCGCCGCGCGCGGCAAACCGCAAGTGTGCCACTTCCGCGCTTTTCGGGTGCGGCGCGCCTTCAGTCTTCAGTCCGCCAGGTGCGCGCCCGGCAGGAATTCGATGCCGGTGCGGCGCACCAGTTCGCCGTAGGAAATCGGCTTGCCCGGACGCGCCTCGTCGGTGTTCTCGATCCAGTGCGCCCAGGCGCGGTTGGCCGCCGGGTCGTAGACCAGCTTGTAGAGGTATTTCGGCACCCAGACGTTGTCGCTGCCGATGGTCTGCACCCGGCCCTCGAAGACCGGGCCGGAGATCACGTAGACGTCGCCGCTGGCGCGCAGCGCGTACCTGCGCGTGGCCTTCTCGATCGAGGCCCACGCACGGCGGTTGTTCTGCGGCGCCTGCGGGACCATGTTGGCGAGCGAGAAGCTCTGTGCCATCGCCTGCGCGGTCGGCTGGTTGGCCGCCGGCGAGAGGTGGCCGCGGTCATAGCCGCTGCCCTTGTAGTCGTCGAGCTCGGCGCGCTCGGCGCGCGGCAGGCGCGCGTCGGCGAAGAAGCGGTCGGTGCGCGGCTCGTCGCGGGCGTCGGCCAGCTGGCTGCGCGACAGGCGCTCGGCCACGTACAGCGGGGTCTTGCTGCGGCCCGAGTGGAGCACCGCGAAGGCGTCGTAGCAAAGCGCGCGCGTCCTGGCCAGCGGGTCGTCGCGCAGCCTCGGCGCGGCCTGCTGCGCGAAGAACTGCGGGCATTGCGAGAAAGCGGTCGCGCCTGCTGCGGGCGGCGCGCTCTGCGGGTTGATGCCGCGGGACTTGGCCGTGGCGGGCGGTGCCAGTGCCGCCGCCGTGGCGAGGAACAGGGCCGTCAGTGCGATTGCCGCGGCCTTTTTCGTTGCCGGTGATGCTGATGCTGTCTTCATTCTGCGTGTGGAAATACGGGGCAGCCCGCGCAAGGCGGCCGCGCGGGCGCGATGGCAGGCCGCGCGGCACCCGGGCATCGGACCTGCCGGGCCGGCCCGGGCCGCGGGCGTCGCGCATTCTGCCAGAGTGCGGCCTGCCCGGCCCGCTTTTATAATCGCCGTTTCGTGTCGCGCGCGCGCCATCGCCGCGCGCACGCGCACATACAAGGACAAGGCGCCCACACCCATGCTCAACCGGCTGGAAATGCTGAGGATCTTCTGCGCGGCGGCGGAGTCGGCCTCGTTCAAGGCAGCCGCGGCGCGGCTCGGCACGTCGCCGCAGACCGTGACACGCGCCATCCAGGACCTCGAGGAGGCGGTCGGCGAGCCGCTGTTCCACCGCAACACGCGCCAGATCCGCATCACCGCGGCGGGCGAGCGGCTGGCCGAGCGCGCCCGCGCGGCGCTGCTCGACGTGGACAGCCTGTTCGCGCATCCGGCCAGCCGCTCCGACAGCGAGCTCAAGGGCGTGGTGCGCATCACCGCGCCCAGCACGCTGGGCCGCCAGCACCTGCTGGCCGCGCTGCGGCCGCTGGCGCTGGCCCATCCCGGCATCACGCTCGACATCCGCCTGTCCGACCAGCTGGCGGACGTGGTCGACGACGAGATCGACATCGGCCTGCGCCTGGGCATGTTCCGCGACCAGCGCCTGGTGGCGCGCATGACCGCGCGGGTGGCCTTCCACGTGGTGGGCACGCCCGAGCTGGTGGCGCGCGTGGGCAAGCCGGCCAGCCTGGCCGACCTCGCGGCGCTGCCCGCCACCGGCCTGATCGACCGCAGCACCGGGCGCGCGTGGCCCTGGTACTTCGCCCAGGGCGAGCAGTTCACGCCGCGCTCGCCGACCTTCCTGACCGACGACCCCGAGACCGAGATGGAGGCGATCCTCGCCGGCCTGGCCTACGGGCAGCTGCCGGACTACCTCGCGCAGCCGCACCTGCGCTCGGGCCGGCTGGTCAGCGTGCTGGAGCGCCACGCGCCGGCGCCGTGGGGTTTGTACATCTACCGCTCGCGGCGCAGCCCGGTGCCGATGCGCATCCGGCTGGTGTTCGACGCGCTGGTCGCCTACTTCGGCAACATGGCGGCGGCCGAGTCCTGAGCCGTATTGACGAGTGTGCCGGGTATTCCATATCCCGGAATACTGAAATCAGAATATTTCCATTTTTATGGATGGTCGCGGCCGACATAATGGCTTCGTGGCGGGCCGGGGAGCCCGCATCCAACGGAGCAGGAAATGAGCAAAGGTATCGAAGGCAAGGTCGTCGTCATCACGGGCGCCAGCAGCGGGCTGGGCGAGGCTACCGCGCATCACCTGGCCGCGGCCGGCGCGTTCCTGGTGCTGGCCGCGCGCCGCGGCGACCGCCTCGAAGCGCTGGCGGCGCAGATCCGCGCCGGGGGCGGCCGCGCCGAGACCGTGGTGGCCGACGTCAGCCGCCGCGCCGACGTGGAGGCGGTGGTGCAAAAGGCCGTGGCCAGCTTCGGCCGCGTCGACGTGATGGTCAACAACGCCGGCCTGATGGCGATCGCGCCGCTGAGCGAAGGCAAGGTCGACGAGTGGGAGCGCATGATCGACATCAACGTCAAGGGCGTGCTGTACGGCATCGCCGCGGCGCTGCCGGTGTTCCAGAAGCAGGGCGCGGGGCATTTCATCAACATCGCCTCGGTGGCCGGCGTGAAGGTGTTCAGCCCGGGCGGCACCGTGTACAGCGGCACCAAGTTCGCGGTGCGCGCGATTTCCGAGGGCCTGCGCCATGAAGTGGGCGGCGCCATCCGCACCACGGTGATCTCGCCGGGCGCGGTGGACTCGGAGCTCAAGCTCGGCAGCAGCCATGCGCAAAGCGCGCAGACCGTGAACGAGTTCTACCAGCAGGCGATTCCCGCGGACTCCGTGACGCGCGCGATCGCCTACGCGATCGAGCAGCCGGCGGACGTGGACATCAACGAGATCGTGCTGCGCCCGACCGTGCAGGAGTTCTGAGATTTCGCAGCAGTTGCCGCGCGCCGCGTCAGGCGACGCGCGGCGTCTTGCGGGCCCGCATGCCGGACGGGCGCACCTGCTGCAGCGTGCGCAGGCTCAGGATGGCATCCTCGATGGCTTCGATGCCCTGGGTGAGGCGTTCGCGCGCCTGGCCCAGCGCGGTCTGCGTCTCGGCGTCGAAGATGGCCAGGTGATCGAGCGAATCGAGTTCCGCCTGCAATTGTCCGACCAGGCGTCTTAACTGCGCGGTGCTGTGTGATGCGGTAGAGCGTATTGCCATTGCGGTCTCCGAAAAGGCAGGGCGCACACTCGTAAGGTAGAACGTATGTGGCGGAAAGGACAAACACTTTCGCCGCCGCCAGCGGCCGTTTCGCCGGTTCGGCAACACCGGGCAACACCGGGCGGCAAAGTGGCAGCCGCATGCGGCATATGCCGCCGGCGCCGCCCGGCCGGGTGTCGCGCGATGCCGTACCCGCCGCGCGCGCGGGCCATCGCGCCGCGCCCGCGCGATGCGGTGCCTGCCGCGTTGCCGCGCTTGGGCTTTGCCGGCGGGGCTGCCTATGATGAACAGGCGGGCCCGACGCGCCGCGCCAAGGAGGCAGACATGTCAAACCACACCTACAAGCTGGTCGAGATCGTGGGCTCCTCGCCGGATGGCTGCGACGCGGCCATCCGCAGCGCCATCGCGAAGGCCGGCGAGACCATCAAGCACATCGACTGGTTCGAAGTGGTGGAGACGCGCGGCCACATCGAGGATGGCGAGGTGGCGCACTACCAGGTCACGCTGAAGATCGGCTTTCGGGTGACCTGAACTGCCGCGCGGCGGCGTCCGCATGGCGGAACAGCCGGTTGAGCGCGGCGTCGGGCGCGTCGCGCAGGAAGTCGAGCATTTTCTCGACGAAGGGCGCGTTGGCGGTCCGCGGCACCTGGCGCACCCAGCGGATCGCCTCGCTGTCCTGGCCGCACAGCGCCAGCGCGCGCGCGTAGTTGAACTGGCCGCGGAAGTCGCCGGCCTCGGCCGAGCGGCGGTAGTAGTCCATCGCCGCCGCGGTGTCGCGCTCCACCTCCCAGCCGTCTTCATAGAAGCCGCCCACGATGTTGAGCGACTTGGCATGCCCCATGCCGGCGGCGCGCCGGTACCACGCCAGCGCGTCGGCGCGGCTGGCGGCGATGCCGCGGCCAAGCACCAGCGCCGTGGCCAGGTTGTACATGCCCCAGTCCGAGCCGCGCTGCGCGGCCAGCGTGTACCACTGCGCCGCGGCGCGGTCGTCGCGCGCGGTGCCCCAGCCGTTCTCGTAGCAGCGCCCCGCCATGTTGGCGGCACCGGCGTGCCCGGCGTGGGCGGCATGCTTGAACCAGGCGAAGGCGCGGGCCTCGTCGCGCGCCACGCCGTGGCCGGCCAGGAACCACTGGCCGAGGATCATCTGCGCGTCGAGGTCGCCCCGCACGGCCGCGCCGCCCAGCCAGGGCAGCGCGAGGTGCGCGGGCTCGCGCAGCTTGCCGGCCAGCCCGGCCGCGCCGAGCTGGTCCAGTTCGCCCGGTGAGGCGATGCGAAAAGGCAGTGTGTCCATGCGAGGAAAGAAGGAAAAACGGCACACCGTGCCCGTGGACAAGGTGTGCCGCGTTGGTTTGCCGCGGGTCCGCCGGCGGGCAGCCCGCGCCGCGCGCTCAGTAGCGCAGGTTGAGGCTCACGATGGCCGCGCGGCCCGGCGCGATCGATGCGTAGTGGCTGGCATAGGCCTGGTTGTAGTAGACCTTGTTGGTCAGGTTCAGCAGGTTCAGTTGCAGGCCGACGTTCTTGTTGAGGCGGTACGCCGCCATCGCGTCGAAGCGCCAGTACGACGGCACCCACTTGTTGGTCGCCTCGTTGCCCCAGATCTTCGACACGTAGTACGCGCCGCCGCCCACCGTGAAGTTGGGCATGGCCTGGTAGGTCGTCCACGCGCTGAAGCTGTCCGCCGGGGTGTTGGGGAAGGACTGGCCGTCGGTGCTGCCGAAGGCGGCGCCCGAGCCGCCGTTCTTGCGCAGCTCGCTCTTCAGGTGGGTATAGCCGCCGAACACCGCCCACTTGTCGGTGACGTTGCCGGCGAAGCCCAGTTCCACGCCGTCCACGCGCTTGTTGCCGGCCATGATCGCGGTGCCGTCCTGCTGGACGATACGGGCATTGGTGGTTTCCACGCGGAAAATGGCGGCGGTCAGTTGCAGGCGCTTGTTCAGCACGTCCCACTTGGTGCCGAGCTCGAACGCGCGGTTCTTTTCCGGCGCGAGCTGGTCGCCGCGGTTGCCGGCGCGGTCCGGGGCCAGCGCGCTGCCGTCGCTGCCCTGCGACAGGAACGAGCCGGCCGGCGTGGACGAAGTGCCGTACGAGAAATAGACGCTGCCGTTCTCCACCGGCTTGAACACCAGGCCGAGCTGGTAGTTGAACAGGTTGTCGTCGCGCGAGTACTCGGCGCGGCTGCCGTCGGCCGCGCGCGCGGCCTGGAAGTCCGCGCTGTAGTGGTCGAAGCGCACGCCGCCGTTGAACAGCCATTGCTTGGTCAGCTCGATCGAGTCGAAGGCATAGACCGAGGTGGTGTTGGTCTTGGAGTTGCTCGGGTTGTTGTTGCGCGTGATCGCGCCGGTCCAGGGGTCGTTGGGGTTCGGGTTGAACAGCGTGGTGCAGTTGTAGCCGCCGGCGGCGCCCGGGCCGGCGGGGCAGCGGTTGTTGCCGGTGGCCACGGTGTAGCTGTCGTTCTCGCTCTTTTCCTGCGCGAACTCCACGCCGAACGCGTACTTGTGCTTGACCGTGCCGGTGGCGAATTCGCCGGACAGGTCGGTCTGGTTGGCGATGGTCCGCGCGGTGGCGATGCGCGTGTTGGTGCGGCGCCAGACCATGTCGTAGTAGATGTTGCCCTGGCTGTCGTCGGGCTGGGTCCAGATGTAGTCCTGCGTGGTGCGGGCGAAGCGCGTCTGGTTGCGGAACTTGAGCGCCGGGCTGAAATCGTGCTCGAAGCGCACCGTGCCCATGTCGGCCTTGTCCTTGCGGAAATCGCGGTCGAGCAGGCCGTAGAACGTGTTGCGCGGCACGTTCAGCGGCGAGCCGTCGCCGGCCGCGCGCGTGCGCTGGCGGCCGTCGGTGCGGCGGTTGAAGGCCGGGTTGTCGTAGGGGATGCCGGTGTCCGGGATGTCGTCGGACTGCATGTGGTAGTACGACAGCGTCAGGCGCGTGTCGGTACCCAGGCCGAACGCCAGCGACGGCGCGAAGCCCCAGCGGTTGGCGTGCGTGGCGTCGCGGCCGGGCACGTCGGCATCGTGGTACATCGCGTTCAGGCGGAACGCGGCGTGGTCGGCGAACTGCCAGTTGCCGTCGGCGGTGCCGCGCTTGTAGTCGGCATTGCCGAGGCTGACGTTGCCTTCGGCGAAGTTGCCCAGCTTGGGCGCCTTGCTGACGATGTTGATGCTGCCGCCGGCCGAGCCGCGCCCGTCGTAGGCGCCGGCCGGGCCCTTGGTGACTTCCACCGACTCCACGTTGAACAGTTCGCGGCTCTGCGAGCCGATGTCGCGGAAGCCGTCGAGGAAGGTGCTGGCCTGCGCGTCGTAGCCGCGGATGAACGGGCGGTCGCCGACCGGGTTGCCGCCCTCGCCGGCACCGAAGGCGATGCCGGGGACCGTGCGCAGCACTTCGCTGAGGCTGGTCGAGGCGGTGCTCTGGATCACTTCCTGCGGAATCACGGTGATCGACTTGGGCGTATCGAGCAGCGCCGCCGGCGTCTTGATCGAGGAGGCCGTGTCCGCCTTGAAGCCGCTGTCGGCGGTGCCCACCACCGTCACGTGCGGCAGCTCCACGCTGCCGGCCGTCTGCGCGGCGACGGGCGCGGCGGCCACGGCCATGCCCACGGCGCCCGACAGGCGCGGAATCTGGTGTCTTTTGTTCTTCCCGGCGGCAACAACAGTCTGCACGATTACCCCTGTTTTCTTAAATAATATTGAGAATGAGACAGATTATCATTTGACTCTTATATGTCCGTCAAGACATACAGGTGAACGACGTGTACGCAAAACGTTACATGCGTGGAACAAAAGTGATTCTGTCGCCGCGTCTGGACGGGATGCACGGGGGCGCCGGTAGCCGGGGAGCGGAAAAACAGGTCGGGACGGATGGGGAAGCCGGGATGGAGCGGGGAGGCGGGCGGCGCGGCGACGGGGACACGCCAATGCCCGGGCATTCGCCGGGTCCGCGTGTTTTCCCGCCTTGCGGGAAGACGGCGGCAGCGCCGCGGCCGTCAGCCGCGGCGCTGCCGCCGGTTCAGGAGGATCTGCGCAAACCGCCGTTGAAACGGCGTTGTCCGCGCCATCACTCGAACTGGTAGGAGTAGGTCGCGTTCAGGCGCGGCGAGCGCCGCGCGGCATTGACCGGCTTGTCGCCGACCGGCTGGGCGACCGACAGGTCCAGCGAGTAGTAGCGCCGGTCGGAAAAGCGCAGGCCGATGGCCACCGAGGACAGCGTGCGGTGCACCAGCGACACGCTGTTCGAATACACGCGCGCCATGTCGAACCACACATAGGGCTGGATCGTCTTCAGGTAGGTCAGCCCCGGCGTGAACAGCCGGTTGATCTCCGCCGACGCGCCCCAGCCCTTGTCGCCCGCCACTTCGCCGGGCGGGTAGCCGAGGCCGAAGAAGCGCCCGCCGAAGCTGATCTGCTCGCTCGAGGCCAGGCGCTGCGCGCTGTACTGCCCGGCGGCCGACACCGCCACGCCGAAGCCCAGCGGCAGGTCGGTCGCCTGCGACGCGATCAGCCGCGTGCGCAGGAAGCTCAGGTCGTTGACGTTGTTCTCGCGCAGCGCGCCGAGCGCGTCGATGCCCTTGTAGACGCCGAGCGTGGCGCTGCGCGTCTGGCCCTCCTGCCGCTGCACGTAGGACAGCTCCGCGCTCAGCACGCGCACGTGCGTGGTCAGCGCGATCTGGCGGTCGGTGCCGGCCTGCGTATAGCGCTCGAACTGGTCGTTGGCATAGACGCCGCCGGTGGCCGTGAGCGAATGCGCGTTGTTGAGGATGACCGGATAGCTCAGCGTGCCGCCCAGGCGCTTGGTGTCGTTCACGTAGCGCGAGTTGAAGCCGAGCTGCTCCAGCGTGCCGTTCTCGGGCACGCCGCGGTAGTGCGACGCGCTCAGCCGCGCGATCATGCCTTCGGTGCCGATCGGCTGGCCGTAGCTGGCCACGTAGTATTCCTCGTGGTCCGGCCCCTTCGGCACCAGCGCCGACACCGACAGTTGCTCGCCCAGCGGCGTGAGGCCGTTGGTGGTGGCGGTGACGACGCCGCGGATGCCGGGCGAGCGGTAATCGAGCGCGGTGCCGAACGTGAAGGGCTTGCGCTTGACGTCGAGCACCATCTCGCAGGCGCCGTCGGTGGTCTGCGGCGGCTGCACGGTGGCGGCCACCTGCACGCCCGGCTGCAGCGCCAGCACGTTGACGTAGTGCTCGAAGGTCTCGCGGCGCAGCGGCGTGTCCTCCTTGAGCTTGTCGGCGATGGCGCGCAGGCGGGCTTCGACCGGGCCCGCCTCGCCGCGCACCGTGACCGTGGCGACGTGCCCCTCCACCACGGTGACGATCACGTTGCCGTTCTCGAAGCTCTGCGCCGGCACGAAGGCGAAGGACAGCGGATAGCCGCGCTGCTGGTACATGTCGGTGACTTCCTTGGCCGTTTCCAGCAACTGCGCCACCGTGATCTCCTTGCCCGCCAGCGGCGAGAACTTCGCCGCGATCTCCGCGAACGGGATCGCCTTCACGCCTTCGATCTGGAAGCGCTGCGGCGTGAGCTTGCTCGACAGCAGGTTCTGCAGCGCCGAATCGGGCCGCTCCACCTGGACCGTGACCTTGCTCTCGGGCGGACGCGCCGGCGCGATGCTCGGCAGGGTCTGCGTGGGATCGCCCTGGACCGGGCTGCGCGGCTCGGCGCCGGCGCCGTGGCAGGCGGCGAGGCCGAGTGCCAAGGCGGCGGCGCGCAGGCGTGTGTGCGTCATGGTCTTACCCCTGGATTTTCCGTTAAACCTGCTTGCGGCTGTCACGCGCCGTGCCAATCGCGCCGGGGGGCCGCTATCCCCGGCGGTACCGCATGGCCATCGCGTTCTGTTGTGTCGGGCGGCTCGCGCCGCGCTCACTCTTGTATTTCGCATGCCGTTGCCTGTCAAGGCACGGCATGCGCTGCTGCGTGGCGGAGCGCGGGATCAGCGCTTGCCGCCGAGGTTGCCGAGGCCGCCGAGCAATCCGCCCACCAGGCCCGTCACCGGCGCGAGCGGCTTGCTGCCGCCCGCGCTGCCGGCACCGCTGGTGCCGCCGCTGCTCGCGCCGTTGCCGCCGGTCAGTCCCGCGACGAGGCCCGTTACCGGGGCCAGCGGATTGCCGCCGGCGCCGGCCGCGCTGCCTGCGTTGCCTGCGTTACCGGCCGCGCCGGAGACCGCGCCCACCAGGCCGCTGACCAGGCCCGTGACGGGCGCGAGCGGATTGCCCGCGCCGCCGCCGGCCGCGCCGCCGAGATTGCCGAGGCCGCCCGTAAGACCACTGGTGAGACCGCTGACCAGGCTGGTGACGGGCGCGAGCGGGCTGTTCGCGGCGCCGCCGGCACCGCCACCGAGTCCGCCGAGACCGCCGGTAAGGCCGCCAACGAGGCCCGTGACCGGCGCGAGCGGGTTGCTCGTGCCGCTGCCGCCGCCAAGGCCGCCCGTGAGTCCGCCCAGCAGGCCGGTGACCGGTGCCAGCGGATTGCCGCCCGCGCTGCCGCTGGGGTTGTAGACCGCGCCGCCGAGGGCCGCCACCGTGGTGCCCGCGCCGGCCACGATGCCGCCGACGCCGGACACCACCGGCGTGTCGGTCTGCTTGACCGTGTTGCCGATCTGCGCGATGCCGCCGCCCAGCGTCGTCAGCAGGTTGTTCACCGGCGCGCCGAGGCCGGTGGCCGCGCCAAGCGTCTGCGTGGCGCTGGTGAGCTGCGAGGTCAGCGGCACGATCAGCTTGCTGACGCCGCCGGTGACTTGTTCGACCGGGCCCGTCGACAGCGCCTGGCCGAGCTTGCCGCCCACGCCGTTGACGGCGGTGCCGAGCTGCGACACCAGCGAGCCGACCGGCGTCGTCACCGCGCCCAGCGGTGCCAGCGGGCCGCTGCCCAGGCCGCTGACCAGCGCGCCCGCGTTGGTCACGGCGTTGCCCACCTGGCTCACCACGCCGCCGGTGCTGGCCACCGTGGTGCCGAGCGGGTTGGCGGCATTGGGCATGTTGCCCAGCCCGTCCTGCACGCCGGTGCCCAGCGTGCTCACCGCCGCGCCGAGCGAGCCGATCACGCCGCCCAGGCCATTCTTCGATTCGGTGGAGAGGATGGGCAGGTTGGTGTTCTTGATCTGCGTGCCGAGGTCGCTCACCACGTTGCCGGTGGTAGTCACCACGTTGCCGGCCTGGTTGACGATCTGGCTGGTCGGCGTCAGCGCGGCCGGCGTGGTGCCGCCGCCGTTGTTGCCACCGTTGTTACCGCCGTTATTGCCACCATTGCCGCCGCCGCTGTCGCCCCCGTTGCTGCCTCCGTTATTGCCGGCGTTGTTCCCGCTGTTGCTGCCGCCGCCCGTGCCCGTACCTGCGCCGGTACCTGCGCCAGTGCCCGCGCCGGTGCCTGCGCCGCTGCCGGTGTCCATCGACGTCGTGCCGCCGCCGCTGGCGCAGCCGCCGAGTGCCAGAAGGGTGCCGAGCAGGGTGGTGACGATGATCTGTTGAGTACGCATGACCTTTTCCTTTTTTCCCGTCGTTTAAATCACGGTGCGCATTGGCGCGTCGTGTTGCACTCCTTTGCGCAAAGGGTGTGCCAGAGCGGGCCGGCATGCGCGCGCGGCACCTGCCGAAATCTCTCCAGCCCTTGCCACGCATGGGTTTCGGGAGGATGAGACATGGCCGGAAAAGGACCAGACATGGGCCCCGCGCGGGGTCTTTCCGCGTTACGCGTTACGTAACGCGGCGGCCCGCGCACGGAACAACGCCGGCCTGCGGACCCCCGCCGCGAGAACGAAGGAAAGCCGGCGCGCGGAACGTCGCGAGGGAACACGTTACGTAGCACGTAACACGCCGGCGGCAGCGAAGCACCGCGGCCCGGCGCGCGCCACGCGGCCCGGCGGCGGCGCGCCGGGCCGCGTGCGGCAACGGTTTGCGGCGCGCCGCGCGGCTGCCCGGCGGCGCGTGTCCGGCGCGCGCCGGACGGATGGCACGCAGCTTGCGGTAATGGCATCCGACAAGCACCGCGCACGGCGCAACGCCAGCGTCGCGGGCCCGGTCCCCGAGCCAACCAAGAAAGCCGTTCGCAGAACAACCGCTAGCACAACCTTCCGCGAGGAAGACCAGGAGATCCCATGAAAGCGCAATCCGCCCCGATGTCGGCCGTGACCCTCGCCTGTGCTGCCGCACTCATGCTGCTGGCCGGCTGCTCCTCCGGCGGGTCCGGCAGCGGCGCCAGCCCCGCCACGCCGACCGCGCCCTCGACGCCGACCACGCCCACCACGCCGACCAGCGCTGACACGACGCCCACGGCGAAGGTCACGGAAGGCGTGGGCAACACGGTGATCGCCGCGGGCAATGCCGTGAGCGACATCGGCAAGCAGATCCAGAACACGCCGCTGCCGCTGGTGCCGGAAGCCACGCGCAACAGCCTCGGTGGCGTGGTGGTGAATGCCGGCGACACGGTCGGCGCGCTCGGCGCGGGCGTGCGCGACGGACTCGGCAAGATGGGCGCGGTGGCCGACCCGCTCGGCGTGACGGTGGCCAGCACCGGCAACGTGGTGCAGAAGGCGGGCGTCACGGTATCGAGCGCGGGCGATCTCGTCAGCAGCCTCGGCACCGGCCCGCTCGCGCCGCTGGGCGCCGTGACCACGCCGGTGGGCGGACTGGTCAACCAGGTCGGCGGCGTGGTGACGATGGCCGGCGGCACGCTCGGCCAGGCACTGTCGACCGGCCCGGTGGCGCAGGTGACGGGCAGCGTGAGCAAGGCCATCGTGCCGCTGACCACGCAGCTCACCGACGCCACGCAGATGGCCGGCGGCGCCACCGGCCTGGGCGGCCCGCTCGGCAACCTGCTGGCCACGCTCGGCAACTCGGTGGCCAGCGGCGGCAGCCTGATCACCAATACCCATGCCCCGATCGTATCCAGCTTCGGCGGCGTCGTGACCGAGGCCGGCAAGACCGTTGCCGCGGCCGGCGGGGTCGTGAACGGTCCCGGCTCGGGCAGCGCCACCAGCCCGCTCGGCGGCCTGCTCAACCTGCCGGGCCTCGGCGGTGCCGCCGGTGGCAGCGGCGGCGGCAATCCGCTTGGCGGCCTGCTCGGCAACCTGCCGGTCGTCGGCGCGGTGGCCGGCGGCGCGGGTGGTTCGGGTGGCAGCGGCGCCGCCGCGGGCGCCCTCGCGCCAGTGACCGGCCTTCTCGCGCCCGTTACCGGATTGCTCGGTGGCTTGCGCAATACGGCAGGGGGCGCTGGCGGAAATGCCAGCGGCGCGCTGCCCGGATTGCCGAATCTGCTCGGTGGTCTGACTTCACACTGATAAAAGTTTTATTTAATTCTCTATTGATTTCGCCTTTATGGTGCGCAGTCGTCCTTACCCCGCGGCTGCGCATCCTTTTACACCGCTGCGCCGGATGGCTTCATCCGGATGGGTGTGGCATCCGGCGCAATTAGTGGTTTTGCTCTTTAAAAACGCACTGTTTTCAAACGGCCGTCAGCCATTAAGCTGAAACAAATATAACCCGAAGGGGGGGTATGGTTGATACATGGCTTTGAACTATAAATTCTCTCACCAGCGTTACTGCTCGATACTAGCCAGGCCAAAAGAGCCCGGCGGTGTCGGAGGGGTAAGCGGACGTTGGGTAACTAAACCTATACGGAGTGACATCATGAAAAAGGCTTTGGCGGGCTTCATCAGGGACGAACGGGGTGCTACTGCAATTGAGTACGGGTTGATTGTGGGGCTGGTCGCATTGGGGATCACCGTGGCTGCAAAGGGACTGGCTACCGATATTGGTACCTTCTTCCAGGCTATCGGCACGAAAATTACAACTATTCTCACCTGATCTAGGTGCTTACCCTTATTGCCGCACTATTCTGCGCGGCGATCATCTGGACCGATTTTGCTTATCGAAAAGTGCCCAATGCCGTGCTGATTGCCGCTATGGCGGCGGTCGGCCTGGCGTTCCCACTCGGCTTGATTCCGGAGCCGGGTCTCGCCTCTCGATTGCTCGGATTCACACTCGGCCTGCTAGTCATGCTGCCTTTCTATGTGCTCGGGCAGATGGGCGCAGGTGACGTCAAATTCTTCGCCGTGGCGGGTCTGCTGACCGGCCCGGTGGGGCTGGTGACGGTGTGGGTCGTGGGCAGCCTGCTGGCTTTCGTGCACGCCTTGCTGGTACGTGCGCGGGAGACGGTGGTCGTGAGGGTATGGGCAGACCATGTGGCGGGCTTGCTGCGGCGCTTGGCAGGCACCGCGCCATCGGTCTCGACAGGGCAGGCAAACGAGGTCAGGGGCATTCCATATGCCGCTTACCTCGCGGTCGGTTTGCTGGTCTGGATGATGCTCGGGAAGTAGGTGTCGCAGTCCGCGCCACCGGTTCGGCGCAAGAAGAACTAAAGCACAACCGGGTGAAGTATGTCATTGCGGGGAAATCACGCCGTGCGGACGCGCTCGTCCGGCGCGGCCGCGCTCGAATTCGCCATCGTATTGCCGATCTTGCTGGCAATGGTGATCGGCATCGTCTATTTCGGGGTCGTCCTGGCGATGCAGCAGGTGCTCACGCTTGCTGCCGAGGAAGGCGCGCGCGCGGCCCTGCGCTATCCCGCAGGGGCCACCGGCAATAACGCCGCGGCAACGCAGGCGTTAAGAGTGAGCGCGGCCTCGGCGACCGCCCTTGCCACCTTGCCGGCATCCATCCGGAATGCCGTTTCTTCCAGCAACGTTGCGCAGACCGTCACCTGCGCGAACCCGGGCGGCTCGGTCTGCGTCAAGGTCACTCTGAACCTGCCTTCCGGCGCGATCCTGCCCGTCGTGCCGGGCGTGCCGATGCCCGCCACGCTCACCGGCAGCGCCACCGTGCAGCTTGCTCCCGACACATGAACACCAGACCGCCGAGGCCGCGGCCTGACGCGCCTGCCCGCATGCGGCGAGGCCGCGTGCCGCTCAACCGAAACAGAGAGTCCACATGACCAGCAAACAGATTCGCGTGTTCGCCATCGCGCTGCTCGTCCTCGCGCTGCTGCTGGCGCTGCTGGCGTGGCGCGTGGCGCGCACGCCGGCCAAGCCGGCGGCGCCGGTGGCCGCTGCCGCCGAGCTGCATGCCGTGGTGATCACCGTCAAGCCGATCGAAGCGGGCAAGCCGGTTCCCGCCGACGCGCTCAAGGTCGAGCAGCTGCCGATCAACCCGACCGGCGCGTACACCGACGTGGCGCGCGTCGCCGGGCAGATCCCGCTGGTCGGCATCGGCGCCAACGTGCCCGTGCTCGAAAGCCAGTTGCTTGCCGGGCTGGCTTCACAGGTGAAGGAAGGCGAGCGCGCGGTGGCCGTCGCCGTCGATGAGGTGATCGGCGTGGGCAACCAAGTGCAGCCCGGCGATTTCGTCGACGTGTTCGCCGTGTTCCGCCGCGACGGCCAGGAGATCGAAGGCAGCCAGGCGCGCCTGCTGCTGGCGCGCCTGCGCGTGCTGGCCTACGGCGCGGGCACCGTGATCGAGACCGCCAAGCCCGCCCCGGACCAGATGATGGTGCGCCGCGAGGGCGCCAAGACCGCCGTGCTGGCGGTGCCCGTGGCCGACGTCGGCAAGCTGGCGCTGGGGCAGCAGAGCGGACGCCTGCTGCTGGCGCTGCGCAATCCGGAAGACGGCAGCGTGCCGGCCGAGAACCTGCTTGCCGAGCCGGCGCCCGCGCTGCAGGCCCGGCTGCCGGCCGGCGCGCCGGCCGTGCTCACCGCGTCCGACCGGGCCGTGGCCGGGGTGGCGCTGGCAAGCCTGGCCGGCGTGGCCGGCCCCGCCCGGCGCGAGCAGGCCGCGCCCCGGCCGGCGCCGGCGGCCGCGTCCGCCGTACCGGCGCCGCGGAGCCGCATGGCGAGCAGCGTGGCGCAGAACAGTGTCGAGGTGATCCGCGGCGGCAAGCGCGAGATCGAATGAAGCAAGGCCCCGCGGCCGTCCATGCGTGTCACGCTGGCGAGCCGCGGCGCTTTTCGGACAGTCATACTTTCTGGATAGCCGATTGATGAAATCCCTTCTTGCCGGCGCAGCCACCCTTGCCGTCTGCTGCGCCGTTTCCACCGCCTGGGCGCAGCAGGCGGAGAGTCCGCGGGAGCTGCGGCTCGTGGTCGGCAGCCAGCGGCAGCTGCAGCTGGCCCAGCCGCTGGAGCGCGTCGCCATCGGCAATCCGGCGGTGGCCGACGCCCTGCTGCTGAAGAACCGTGCCGGCGCCAACGGCGTGCTGGTGGTAGCCAAGAAGCCCGGCGCGACCGACCTGATGGTGTGGACGCGCGGCGAGCCGGCGCGGACCATCCATGTCCAGGTGGACGCCACCGAGGCCGAGGCCGACGGCGCCGGCGTGGCCGTGTCGGGCGCGGGCGCCGACATCAGCGGCCAGTCGCGCGATGCGCAGTCGGCCTGGCGCGCGCAGCAGCTGGCGCGCGCGGCCACCGCCGGCGCGGAAGGCAAGGGCAGCATGGTGGCAGACCGCTCGACCATTCCCGTCAGCGGCACCGTGCAGGTGGACGTGAAGGTGGTGGAGATCAGCAAGACGGTGCTCAAGGAGGTCGGCTTCAATTTCTATCGCAACAACGGCGGCTTTGCCTTCGGCACGTTCGCGCCGTCGTCGCTGAACAAGTTCACCTTCACGCCGGGCGCGAACGGCACCGGCTCGCTGAGCACGGACGTCAGCCTGCCGATCAGCAGCGCCTTCAACCTCGTCGCGGCGTCGTTCTCGCGCGGCATCTTCGCCAACCTGAGCCTGCTGGAAAGCAACGGCATGGCGCGCGTGCTGGCCGAGCCCAGCCTGGTGGCGCTGTCGGGCCAGAGCGCGAGCTTCCTCGCCGGCGGCGAGATTCCGATCCCGGTGCCGCAGGCGCTGGGCACCACCACGATCCAGTTCAAGCCGTTCGGCATCGGCCTGAGCGTGACGCCCACGATCCTGTCCAAGGACCGCATCGCGCTCAAGGTGGCGCCCGAAGCGAGCGATCTCGATCCCTCGCGCGGCGTCTCGATCAACGGCACGCTGGTGCCCGGCATCGTCACGCGCCGCGCCGACACCACGGTGGAGCTGGGCGACGGCGAGAGTTTCGTGATCGGCGGCCTGGTCAGCCGCAACACGGTCAGCAACGTCAGCAAGGTGCCGTTCCTCGGCGACCTGCCGATCATCGGCACCTTCTTCCGCAACCTGAATTTCAACCAGGAGGACCGCGAGCTGATGATCGTGGTCACGCCGCGCCTGGTGCGCCCGCTGGCCAAGGGCGCGGCGGCGGTGGCCGCGGTCACCGAGGACGGCCGCACCAGCGGCAACCCCAATGTGTGGGGCTGGTACGTGCTGGGCGAATACGTCGATCCCACCCTGCCGGGCTTCTCGAAATGAATCCCGGCGCGGCGGACGAAGGCACGGAGCGGCAGGCGCAGATGGGCTATTTCCTCTTCAACGCGGCGCAGCCCGAACCACGGCAATGGCTGTCGGCCGCGCTCTCCAGCCTGGGCCAGCTGGCGGTCGAGCCCGGCCCGCAGGACGTGTTCCTGGAACAGATCGCCACCATCAACCCGGGCATGGTGTTCCTGCATTTTTCGCGCGAGCAGGCGCTGGCCTCGGGCCGGCTCGCCGAGCAGGTGACGCGGCTCTATCCGGGGCTGCCGCTGGTGGCCGTGGGCAATGCCGGCGAGCCCGAGATCATGCTCGCGGCGCTGCGCGGCGGCGCCAAGGATTTCATCGACATGACCGCGCCGCCGGGCGGCGCGGTGGAGATCGTGCGCCGGCTGCTGACCGCGCGCGGCCAGGCCGAGCCCGCGCGGCGCGGCAAGGTGGTGGCGGTGCTGGGCGCGCGCGTGGGCGTGGGCGCGACCACGCTGGCGACCAACCTGGCCGCGGCGGTGCGCAAGCGCTGCCACGGCGAGGTGCTGCTGATGGACCTGGGCCTGCCGGCGCGCGACGGCTCGCTCTACATGAACATCAACCCCGGCTTTCATTTCGTCGAGGGCGTGCGCAACCTGCGCCGCTTCGACCAGGTCTTCGTGCAGACCGCGCTGGCGCGCCACGGCAACGGCGTGGTGGTGCTGCCGCTGCCGGCCACGCTGGCGGAGCTGCGCGACATCTCCTTCATGGAGGCGCTGGGCCTGCTCAACCGCCTGCGCGCGTTCTTCGACCTGCAGGTGGTGGACCTGGGCGGGTTCAGCAACATCGAGTTCATGGCGCACCTGGTCAAGGCCGCCGACACGGTGCTGCTGATGGTGGACCAGGGCGTGGGCGCCATCGTCTCGGCGGCCGAGCTGTTGCAGGAGCTGAAGAAGCGCGAGGTGGAACGGGAAGACCTGCACCTGCTGGTCTCGCGTTTCGACGCGCGCCTGGGCGTGGATGCGCAGCAGATCGCGCAACGGCTGGAGGCCACGTCGGTCGGCACCTTGCCCGACCGGCGCGAGCCGCTGGTGCTGGCGCTCAACCGTGGCGTGGTGCTGGCCGACGACAGCCCCGCCGATCCGTATGTCCGTGCCGTTGGCCAGCTGGTGGACAAGCTGGGATACCGTGCCGGCACCGCAAGCGAAGCCGGCTTGCTGGGCCGGGTAAAAGAAAAGCTGCCCGAAGCGCTGCGCGCCATGCGCGCGTTGCGCACTGAGCGGGCTGGGAACTGACATGTCGCAAGCCATTGAATTCTCCGACAACGCCGCCGCGCCGTTTCCTGCATCGCAGGAATTCCAGAACATCAAGGAGGCGGCCCACGAGCACCTGCTCACCCGGATCGAGGAGCTCGGCGCGGAGTTCGGGCGCTGGTCGCGCACCGCGATCAACCGCTTCGTCGACCTGGAGCTGGAGAGCTTCACGCGGCTGCGCCGGATCCCGATCAACGAGGTCGAGCTGCACCAGATCGCCGAGGCGCTGACCAAGGAGCTGGCCGGCTTCGGCCCGATCGAGGACCTGCTCAACGATCCGGCGGTGGAGGACATCCTCGTCAACGGCCACCTCGACGTGTACGTGTCGCGCCACGGCGTGCTGGAGCGCATCCCGGTGCGCTTCGCCGACAACGGCCACCTGCTGCGCATCGTGCGCCGCATCCTCGCGCCGATCGGGCGCCGCCTGGACGAATCGAACCCGATGGTCGACGCGCGCCTGCCGGACGGCGGCCGCATCAACGTGGTGATCCCGCCGCTGGCGCTGGCCGGCCCGGTGGTGTCGATCCGCAAGTTCCGCAAGGACCCGCTCACGCCGGCGGACCTGCAGGCGCTCGGCACCATGAGCCCGGAGGTCAGCGAACTGCTCGAAGCCGCGGTCAAGGCGCGCTGCAATATCCTCGTCAGCGGCGGCACCAGCTCGGGCAAGACCTCGCTGCTCAACGCGCTGGCCACCTTCGTGCCCGACGGCGAGCGCGTGATCACCATCGAGGACACCGCCGAGCTGGCGCTGAACCACCCGCACGTGGTGCGCCTGGAGAGCCGCCCCGGCGGCTTCGAGGGCACCGGCGTGGTGTCGATCCGCGACCTGCTGCGCAACAGCCTGCGCATGCGGCCGGACCGCATCATCGTGGGCGAAGTGCGCGGCGGCGAAGTGCTGGAGATGCTGCAGGCCATGAGCACCGGCCACGACGGCTCGATGGGCACGATCCACTCCAGCAGCCCGCGCGAATGCCTGTACCGGCTCGAGATGCTGGCCGGCTTCGCCGGCTTCCAGGGCAGCGAGTCCAGCCTGCGCCGGCAGATCGCCAACGCCATCGATTTCATCGTGCAGATTGGCCGGCTCTCCAACGGCAAGCGGCGCATCCTCTCCGTCACCGAGGTGACGGGCCTGGGCGACAACATCATCTCCACGCAGGAGCTCTATCGCCACGAGCCCTATACCGGGCCCGACGGCATCGAGGTGGACCGCTGGCTGTCGCTGGGCATCCTGCCGCATTCGCCGAAGCTCGCGCGCATGCGCCCGGCGGCCGGCTTCGGCCTCGACGACCGCTTCGATGTCTAGCGCTGCCCTGGCCGTCGCCGCGGCCGCGCTCGTGGTGCTGGGCCTGGGCCTGCTGCTGCTGGCCAGCGCCCGCGCCCGCGCGCAGGACGAGAGCGCGCGCGCCTTCCTGCGCGCGCAGACCGAGCAGGTCAAGGCACGCTACGCGGCCGCGCCCGAGCCGCAGGCCGGCAAGAAGCGCAACGACCTCGGCCGGCGCTGGGAAGAATTGCTGCGCCGGGCCGACCTGGCGCCCACGCGGCGCGCCTACTCGCTGGCCGCCGCGGTGGTCGTCTGCGTGGCGCTGCTGGCCGCCGCCGCCGGCGGCGTGCTGGCGGCGCTGACGGCGCTGTTCCTGACGCTGCTGCTGATGTATTTCCTGCTGTGGAACCGGGCGCGCCGCGCCGGCCAGAAGCTGCGCCGGCAACTGCCGTCGTTCCTCGACGCGGTGGTGCGCATGATGAGCATCGGCAGCAGCGTGCCGGCCGCCTTCCAGACCGCCATCGGCAACACCGAGCCGCCGCTGCGGCAGTGCCTGGTGCAGGCCATCCACCTGCAGCGCGCCGGCAAGGAACTGGACCAGGCGGTCCTGCAGGTGGCGCGCGTCTATCGCGTGGACGAACTGATGCTGCTGTCGTCCGTGCTGCGCCTGGCCACGCGCTATGGCGGCCGCGCCGACATCGTGATGGAGCGCACCGCGGCCTTCATGCGCGACCGCGAGCAGGCCCAGCAGGAACTGTATGCGCTGTCCGCGGAGACGCGCCTGTCGGCGTGGGTGCTGGGGCTGTTGCCACTGGTGGTGGGCGGGATGATGTTCGTGATGAACGCGGCCTACATCATGATGATGTGGCGCGATCCCGGCGGCAAGACGCTGCTGCTGGTCGCGCTGGCGCTCGAGGTGGTCGGGGCGGCCATGCTCTATCGCCTGGCCAGGTCGGTATAGGGGCGGCGCGCATGGACAGCATCACCCTGATCTCGCTGAGCCTGGGCCTTGCCGCGCTGGGCCTCGCCGCGCTCGCGCTGCCGCTGGTGAGCCAGTGGCGCCAGCGCCTGCGCGCCACGCGCACCATCGACGCGGCGCTCTCGCGCCAGGCCGCGGTGGCGGCGGCCGGCGCCGCGGCAGCACCGCCCGCGCCGGGCGACGCCGCGCCCGCGCCCGCGGCAGCGGCAGCGGCCACGGCTGCCCCCGCCCAGCGCGCCGGGGCCGGCATCGGCGCCAGGCTGGGCGGCCAGTTGAGCGGGCGCTTCGACCAGCGCTGGCTGAACTCCCCGCTGGGCAAGGCCGTGGTCACGGCCGAGGAAGAGCGCCTGCTCGAGCAATGCGGCTTTTATGGCGACAAGGCCCGGGCCGTGTTCGGCGGCCTGCGCGTGTCGGTGCCGGCGGCGCTGGCAGCGGCGGCCTTCGCCTGGCGCCTGCCTTCGCTGAGCGGTGCCGTGTTCTGGGCCTTCGCCGTGTTCGCGCTGGCGTTTCTCGTGCCCAAATGGATCCTGCAGCGCCGCGCGTCGAACCGGCTGCGCCGCCTGGAGGACGAGCTGCCGGTGCTGGTCGACATGCTGCGCCTGCTGCAGGGCGTGGGCCTGTCGATCGACCAGAGCCTGCAGGTGATCGTGGCGGAGTTCGGCAGCATGCTGCGCGTGATCGGGCCGGAGCTGATGCGCGCCAACCAGCAGTTCGCCACCGGGCGCTCGCGCGAGCAGACCTTGCAGCGCATCGGCCGGCTGTTCGACAGCGAGGACCTGAAGAGCCTGATCACCATGCTGACCCAGGTGGACCGCTTCGGCGGCGCGGTGCAGGAGCCGCTGCGCCAGTTCGGGCTGCGCCTGCAGGAGACGCGCAAGGCGCGCATGAAGGAGCAGGTCGGCAAGCTCACGGTAAAGATGACGGCGGTGATGGTGGTGACCATGCTGCCGGTATTGCTGATCATCACCGCCGGCCCCGGCTTCCTGGGCGTGGCGCGGATGCTGACGCATTTGTCGGGGGGAACGAGATGACGGGACGAGACGACAGGACCGGCGCGCGCCGCCGCTGGGCGTGGGCGCTGCTGCCGGCGCTGGCCGCCGCGGCGCTGTCGGGCTGCGGCGCCAGCCTGGCCAGCCGCATGAGCGAGCAGGCCGACGCCCAGGTGGAACTGTCCAGGCTGCGCGACAAGCAGGACCGCGCCGGCTATGACGACAAGACGGTTTATCTGGGGCTGATCGGCAAGATGCAGGAGGAGGGCCTGTACTTTGCCTCGCTCGCGCATATCGACGTGTACGAGAAGCGCTTCGGCGCCAACCCTGAACTGACACTGATGCGCGCCGACGCGCTGCGCGAGACCAGCCAGGACGCGCAGGCGGTGCAGGCCTACCGCAGCCTCGCCGAGACGGCGGCGCAGGCGCGCGCCTACCACGGCCTGGGGCTGATCGCCGGGCGCCAGAACAACTTTGCCGGCGCCGCCGCCGAGTTCCGCCGCGCGGCGCAGGCCGATCCCACCAACCCGCAGGTGGCCAACGACCTCGGCTACGCGCTGATGCGCACCGGCGCGCTGGCCGAGGCGCGCGTGCCGGTCATGCAGGCGCTGCAGCTCGACGGCAAGAACCCGCGCGTGGTCAGCAACGCGGCGGTGTGGCTTGCCGCCGACGGCAAGCCCGACCAGGCCGCATCGCTGATGCAGCGCGCGGCCCTGCCGGAGGCCACGCGCAAGGCCGTGATGCAGGAAGCGGAGCGCGTCAGGCGCGCCAGCGCGCAACATGCCCGCGCGGCAGCACCCGGCGCGACGCTGGCCGCCGCCGCGCCGGGCGCTGCCACCGCGGCCGTGGCCGGCCCCAGCCATCTGCGCCTGACCGACATCGGCCAGGCCACGCCATGAACGCCCGGCATGCCGCCGCGCGGCCGGCGTTCGCGAGTCACCAGGCGCTGCCCGCTGTCCGGGCGCGCATCCAGGAGCCATTCATGACACGGACCACCGCATCGAAGAACCTGCATGCCGCCAGCCGCCGCGGGCTGGCGCTCGCCGTGGCCCTCTTGGCCGCGGGCCCGCTCTGCGGCCAGACCGAGGCCACGCGCCAGGCGCGCCCCGCGCGGCAGGAGGTTGGCGCCACCACGCGCAATATCCTCGAGATCCAGCGCAACGGCACGCAGGGCGGACAACTGCTGCCGCTGCGGGGCGAGCAGGCCGCGCTGTCCTACCCGCGCTACATGGCCACGTTCAGCTATCCGATTCCGGAGTTCTATACGGGCCAGACATCGTCGCAACGGGGCAGCGGCATGACGGCCGGCGCAACCGGAGCTGCCGGAGCGGCCGGGCGATGACGCGCATGGGCTCGTCCTGCATCGGCGTGCGCGGACGCGCGCAGCGCGGGGCCATCGGCGTGCTGGGCGCCCTGCTGCTGGTGACGGTGGTGGTGGGCGCGCTGGTGTCGATCGACGTGGGCCATGTGTTCTACCGCCAGCGGGAGCTGCAGAAGGTTGCCGACATGGCCGCGCTGGCCGGCGCCCAGCAGCTCAAGCAGGCGGGGCCGTCCGCCACGGTTTCCGCCAACGTGCTCGCTGCCACGCAGGCGGCCGGCACGCAGAACGGCTACGGGGGCGCGGCCGCGGCCGGCTGCGCCAGCCCGGCCGCGGGTGCTGCCGACGGCATGAACGTGTGCATGGGCGTGTGGGACCCGGCCTATACGTCCGGCAGCGATACGGCGCGGCATTTCAAGGCCGGCTACGACGCCAATGCGCAGTCGGTCTCGGCCAACGCGGTACAGGTGGTGGTCACGCAGACCGTGCCGATCCTGTTCGTGATTCCGGGCGGCACCTCGCGCCAGCTGCGCGCGGAGGCGATTGCCAATGCGAGTCCGCCGGTGGCGTCGTTTTCGCTGGGCAGCGGGCTGCTGGATTTTCAGTCCGCCAACAGTCTGCTGGGCGCGTTGCTGGGCACCGCCGTCAATTTCTCGGTGCTGGACTGGAATGGGCTGCTCAACACCACGGTCACGCTGGACCAGCTCCGGCTCAAGCTCGGCCTTGGTTCCGTCGACGAGTTGCTGAAGACCTCGCTGTCGATCCAGCAGTTCTATGCGCTGGTGCTGGGTGCGGCGGGCAAGGACGCGCTGCTGTCCACCGCGCTTGGCAGCCCGCCCACGAAGCTGGGCGTGGGCGGCGCGGCGGTGGATGTGGGGCTGGGCAAGCTGCTCAATCTGGGCGTGCTGGCGCCGGCGGCGTCGTCGGCCGCGGATGTCGGCCTGAGCGTGGCCAATCTGTTGATGCTGGGGGCGCAGGTGGCCAATGGTACGGCCGCAATCGCGCTACCCACGACCAATATCAATGTGCCCAACATCGCAGGCGTTAGTGCACAGTTGTATGTCATCGCGCCGCCGGCCACGGCGGTAGGTCCGGCGCGCCAACTGAGCTCTGGCACGTGGCAGACCACCGCCCACAACGCCCAGGTCGGGCTGCGACTCGACATTGCCGCCTTGGGTGGCATGGACACGTCGAAGACCACAACGCTGGTTGGCGCGCTGATAGCGCCGCTGCTGGGTCTGATCAATGTCAGCGTGAATTTGCCGCTATACGTGGAAGTCGCTTCCGCGACGGCATCCCTGCAGAGCATTCAATGCGCAGCCGCAAAGGCGGATTGCAGGGCGACGTTCGGCGTCAATACCGGTGTGGCAAAGGCTTGTCTTGCCGCCGGGGTTGGCAGCGGTGCAGGGTGCGCATCCGGGCCGGTGACAATTGTCGAGACCGGGCTTCCGCTGATTTCCACAACGGTCAAGGTAACTGCGACCGGTTCGACGAAAACGGGTCCAAGCTTGAATAACACCGTTGTTACCCTAGCCCCGGGGGCCACTACCCGGGTGGGCACGGCGAACCCGCTGACGGGCATCCTGCTCGATGTGGTGGGATCGCTGAATCTCAAGGTCGAGGTGACGGTGCTCGGCATTCCGCTATTGGGCATCCCGTTGCCCCTTGCGGGTTTGCTGACCCCACTGTTCCAGTCGCTGGACGTGCTCTTGGGGCCGCTGCTCGGCGCCCTCGGCATCCAGTTGGGTTACGCCGACCTGTGGCTGAACGACATCGACTGCAACAATGCCGAACTGGTGTTCTGAAGAACAAGCCATGCAACAGGCGAATCGCGATACGGCGGAAGAAAGATGAAAACAGATCGCTGGGCCTACGAGAGCCTTGAAGTCTATGTGTGGGAAGGCAAGTACGATATTGCCGACCGCGTGGCGCGCTTTCTGTCGCCGCTCGGGGTAGACGTGATCCGCGCCGGCGCGCTGGAAGCCTTGCCGGCAGAGCCGCGCACCAAGCCGTGCGTGGCGGTGATCAGCGTGTCGGTGATCGGCGCGGCGAAGTTCACCGCGCTGGACTGGGAGGCCGCGCACGGCATGCCGGTGATCTGGGTCGCGGCGCCCGGGCGGGAGACCGATCCGGGGCGTTTCCCGGCGGAATACGCGCATATCCTGTCCGACGATTTCACCGGCCCCGACCTGCGCAACCAGATCGGCAAGCTGCTGCCGCAGTTGCTGGCCGCGGCCGAGACCGGCAACACCGGCGCGGAACTGGTGGCGGAGTCGGCGGCCATGCAGCAGTTCCTGGCGCAGGTGGACACGTTCGCCGACTTCAGCAGCAACGTGATGCTGTACGGCGAGACCGGCGCGGGCAAGGAGCGCATCGCGCAGCTTTTCCACGAGCGCAACAACATCTACGGCAAGGGGCCGTTCGTCGCGGTGAACTGCGGCGCGATTCCCGACGGGCTGTTCGAGTCGCAGTTCTTCGGCCATGCCAAGGGCGCGTTCACGGGCGCGATGTTCGCGCACCGCGGCTTTTTCGAGCAGGCCAACGGCGGCACGCTGTTCCTCGACGAAATCGGCGACCTGCCGCTGTTCCAGCAGGTCAAGCTGCTGCGCGTGCTGGAAGAGAACGCGCTCACGCGGCTGGGTTCGACCATGCCGGTGAAGCTGGACTTCCGCCTGGTGGCGGCCACCAACAAGGACCTGCGCGAGGCGGTGTCGCAAGGGCGCTTTCGCGCGGATCTCTATTTCCGCCTGGCGGTGATCGAGCTGCGCCTGCCCAGCCTGGAAGAGCGCGGCGCGGTCGACAAGGTGGCGCTGCTGATCTCGTTCCTCAAGCAGATGCTCGGGCCGTCCGGCTTCGAGGCCTTGCCGCCGGTGCCGGACTGGCTCAAGGGCGCGGTGGGCACGGCGTTCTTCACCGGCAACGTGCGCGAGCTGCGCAACCTCGCCGAGCGCGTCGGCATCACGGTGCAGCAGACCGGCCACTGGGACGAGGCGCGCATCCGGCCGCTGTTCCGCAGCCTGCGCCCGGGAGCGTTCGACGGCAACGAGCGCACCGCCGACTGGCGCGGCGAGACCGAGGAGCGCCGCCGCATCGTGGCGGCGCTCGACGCCAATAGCTGGCGGCGCCAGGATACGGCGGCCAGCCTCGGCATCAGCCGCAAGGTGCTGTGGGAGAAGATGCGCAAGTTCCAGATCGCGGACAACGAGGCCGAGCCGGCCTGAGACCGGGCGCGTCCCGGAACGTTTTCCTGTTGCGCTGGCAGGCGCTGACTGCCCGGCAGCGTATCGGAAGACGTTGCGTGGCCGGCTGGAAATCCCCCGCAGGCGGTGGCTTGCGGGGGATCTTCCTTTCGGACTGGGCATCCCGATCCGAGGGACGGGCAATCCGGCAGGATAACCGGCACAAAAGATACGATGATGCGGTCCGATTTCCAATATAAGCTGTTGTATATACTACGGAAATTATCCGGAATGATCCGGCATGGAAACCGGCATGACATCCGTTCCAGGCACGACCATTGCCATCTACGACAGTCCTCATCAGTTCGAGCCGCTGCTGCCCCAGAAGCGGCTCGATGAGCTTGTCGCGAAAACGCGCGCTGTCTTTGAAAAGGCGCATGAGCTACGCGGCGCGTTGTGCCCGCCGGCGCGCGAGGCACTGCGCGAGCTGGTGCGGGAAATGAACTCGTATTACTCGAACCGGATCGAGGGGCAGAGCACGCATCCCGCGAACGTGAGCAAGGCCCTGAAAAGGGACTTTTCCGACGATCCGGAGATCGCCCAGCGCCAGCGCATCGCCGTGGCGCACATCGAGGCCGAAAGGGAGCTTGAAGCGGAGCTTGAAGCGCTCCATCTGACCGAGGCCCAGGCCTTGCGCAGCGATTTCCTGCTGCGCGCCCACCGCAGCCTCTATGGGCGCCTGTCCGCCGAGGACCGGACGACATCCGAAGGGCGCATCGTCGAGCCCGGCCGGATCCGGGAGGCGGACGTGTCGGTTGGACGGCACCACGCGCCAGCATTCGCCTCGCTGCCAAAGTTCCTGGCCCGCATGGACCAGGTGTATGGGCAGGCACAAGGCGTCGACAACGTGCTCACGATGATCGCCGCGGCCCATCACCGCACCGTGTGGATCCACCCGTTCCTCGACGGCAATGGCCGCGCGGCGCGGCTGCAGACCCATACCGCGCTCAGCCGGCTTAGCGGCGGCCTCTGGTCGGTCAACCGGGGCCTCGCGCGGAACCGGGACAGGTATTACGAGCGGCTTTCCAACGCGGACATGCCGAGGCATGGCGATCTGGATGGACGCGGCAATCTCAGCGAGAAGATGTTGTGGGAATGGTGTGACTACTTCATCGACCTGTGCGAGGACCAGGTGAGCTTCATGGCCCGCATGTTCGACGTCGGCGGTCTGCGAGACCGGGTCAAAGCCCTGGTCCTGGTGCGCAGCCAGTCGGCGGAATTTCGGGACTATCGTACCGAGGCCGTGCTCCCGCTGCTTCACGTTCTCCTGAGCGGCAGCGTGTCTCGTGGCGACTTCTCGCAGATGACCGGCCTGGGCGAGCGCGCCGCGCGCAAGATCATCTCGCAGTTGCTGAGGGACGGGCTGCTGGTGAGCCAGTCCCACAGGGCAGAGTTGCGGATTGGCTTCCCGCTGGATGCCTTGAATATTCTGTTTCCCAACCTCTACCCCGAAGCCGCGGCGGCAAATGTCGATTGACCGGCAAACCGCGCGCGGGCCGCGGGTTTCCCCATTTTTCGGGAGCGCGGCCCGGCTCGCAGGCGCAAGCCCGCTCAGAGCACGCGAACCTGCTTGACCTTGAACTTGGGTTCGCCCACCCAGTCCTTGTCGTACTCGCCGGTCAGCTCCACCTTGGTGGCGGCACCGACAGGCTGCCCGGCCGGCCACAGCTTGTGCTTGATCTTGACGCGCATCTGCCCGGTGCCGTCGTCGAAGCTGTAGAGTTCATCGCCCACGTGGCTGACGATCTGCCCGCGCAGCACCGCCGGCTGGTCGTCCTTGCCCTGCGCCTGCAGGCTCTTGACGGTGGCGGCGGGCACCGCGGACGGGCCGGTGTACTGTGCCTGCGCGGCGACGGTTGCGGCGGCGAGTGCGGTGGCGATCAGAATGCGTTTCATGTTGTTCTCCTGGTTATGCCTGGTTATGCGCGCGCGTGCCCGGAATGGCCCGGCGTGCCGGGGCTGGCGCCTTTGCACCAGCATGCGTGCATTGTGCGCAGCGCGCGCTGAACCGAAGCTGAACGCCGCGCCGGCGGCGTTTATCATGTCGCCTGCCGCGGCCGGCCCTTATCCTCATGCTTCATGGGCAGCCGTGCCCCGCACAGGTCATCAAGGAATTCCACATTGCGTTTTCTCCACACTGCCGACTGGCATCTCGGGCGCGTCTTTCACGCGCGCAGCCTGCTCGAAGACCAGGCCTGGGTGCTCGACCAGTTCGTGGCGCTGGTCCGCGAGCACAAGCCGGACGCGGTGCTGATCGCCGGCGACGTCTATGACCGCGCGGTGCCGCCGCCCGAGGCGGTGGCGCTGCTCGACGACGTGCTGGCGCGCATCGTGGTGGACGCGGGCGTGCCGGTGGTGATGATCGCCGGCAACCACGACAGCGCGCAGCGGCTCGGTTTCGGCGCGCGGCTGCTGACCGCGCAGGGCCTGCACGTGGCGGGCCGCACCGAGCGCGAGGCGGCCTGCGTGACCTTGTCCGACGCGCACGGCGAAGTGCGCATCTATGCCTTGCCTTATGCCGAGCCCGCCACGGTGCGCGATGCGTTCGGCGTGGACGTGCCCGGCCACGAGGCCGCGCTCGCGGCCCGCCTCGACGCGATCCGCGCCGGCCATCCCGCGCAGGCGCGCTCGGTGGTGGTGGCGCACGCCTTCGTCATCGGCGGCGAGGCCAGCGAATCCGAGCGGCCGCTTTCGGTGGGCGGCAGCGGGGCGGTGGCGGCGGGCGTGTTCGACGGCTTCGACCTGGTCGCGCTCGGCCACCTGCACCGGCCGCAGACGCTGGGCGGGCGCATCCGCTATTCGGGCTCGCTGCTGAAATACTCGCTGTCGGAAGCCGCGCACGCCAAGTCGGTCTCGCTGATCGAACTGGGCGCCAATGGCGAGGTTGCCATCGAGGAGATCGCGCTGGCCCCGCGGCGCGACCTGCGCATCCTCGAGGGCGAACTGGCCGCGCTGGTGGCGCAGGGCGCCGCCGATCCGCGGCGCGACGACTATATCCACGCCGTGCTGACCGATACCGGCGCCTTGCTGGACCCGATGGCGCGCCTGCGCCAGGCCTATCCCAACGCGCTGGCGATCGAGCGCGCGGTGCTGTCGCGCGCCGGCGAGGCCAGCGCCGCCGGCCAGCGCCTGCGCCAGCTCGACACCGGCGAGCTGTTCGCCAGCTTTTTCAAGGAAGTCGCCGACGAGGACCTGGATGAAGACCAGCGCCGCGCGCTGACGCAGGTGCTCGACGGCATCGCCGCGGCCGACAGGGAGTCCGCATGAGACCGCTGCATCTGGCGCTGCAGGCGTTCGGCCCGTTCGCGGCCCGCGAGGAAATCGATTTCAGCCGGCTCGGCGAGCAGGCGTTCTTCCTGATCCACGGCCCCACCGGCGCCGGCAAGACCACCTTGCTCGACGCGATCTGCTTCGCGCTCTATGGCGACACTTCGGGCGGCGAGCGCAGCGCGCAGGACATGCGCAGCGCCAACGCCGATCCGGGCCTGCGCACCGAGGTGACGTTCGAGTTCAGCCTCGGCGCGCAGCGCTACCGCGTCACGCGCTCGCCCGCGCAGGAGCGTCCCAAGCTGCGCGGCGGCGGCACGGTCAAGGAAACGCCCAAGGCCCAGCTCGATGCGCTGGAGGCGGCCGGCTGGACCAGCAAGGCCAGCCAGCCCAGCCGCGTCGATGAATTCGTACGCAACCTGCTGGGCTTCGACAGCAGCCAGTTCCGCCAGGTGATCGTGCTGCCGCAGGGGCGTTTCCGCGAACTGCTCACGGCGGATTCAAAAAGCCGCCAGGCCATTCTCGAGCGCCTGTTCCGCACCGAGCTGTACCGGCGCGTGGAGGAACTGCTCAAGGGGCAGGCGGCGGCCATCCGCCAGCAGGCCGAGCGGCTGCGCATCGAGCAGTCGGCCTTGCTGCAGCAATACGAGCTCGAATCCGCCGAGGCGCTGCGCGTGCAGGTGGCGGCGCTGCAATCCGGGCTGGAAGACCTGGCGCGGCAGGAAACCGCCGCGCGCGCCACGCTCGAGCACGCCCGGCTGGCGACGCAGCAGGGCGAGCAGGCCGACGCGCGCCTGCGCGAAGCGCGTGAAGCCGAGGCGGCCCATGCGGGGCTGATGGCGCAGCAGGCCGAGGTGGAAGCCGTGCGGCTGCGCCTGCAGGCCGCGCGCCGCGCGGCGCAGGCGCAACCGTTCGAGCAGCACTGGCAGCAAGCCGGGCACGATCACCGCCAGGCGCAGCAGGCGCTGGCGGCGGCGGGCGCGCGCGCGGATGCCTGCGCCGCCGTCTCGGCGCGCGCCGCCGCCGCGCTTGCCACGCAGGCCGGGCGCGCGGGCGAGCGCCAGCGGATGCAGAAGCAGGCGGCCGAGCTGGAGGCCATGCTGCCGCGCGCGCAGCGCCTTGGCGCGCTGCAAGCCGAATTGCAGCGCGCCGCCGCGGAGCAGGCCAGCGCGGCGGCGGCGCACGCGGCTGCCGCGCGCGCACAGGAACAGGCCGCCGCGGCGATGCGCCAGGCCGAAGCCGGGCTGGCGCAGGCCGAGGCCGGCGCGCGCGGGCTGGAGGCAATCCGGCTCCGGCAGGCCGAACTGGCCCGCCAGGCCACGATGCTGGACAAATACGCCGCCGCGCTGGCACAGGCGGAGCAGGGCCGCGCGCAGGCCGAAGCCGCGCAAGGCGCCGCGCAGCGCGCCGCCACGCTGCAGGCGGCCGCCGCCGCGCATCTGCGCGAGACCGAGCGCGCATGGCGCGCGGGGCAGGCCGCGCGGCTGGCGGCTGGGCTGCGCGCCGGCGAGGCCTGCCCGGTGTGCGGCAGCGCGGCCCATCCGCAGCTTGCGCTGCAGTTGGACGCGCCGGTGCCCGACGAGGTCCTCGATCACGCGCGCGACGACGCCCGCGCCGCCGACCAGGCCGCGCACGAAGCCGCGGCCGGCGCGCAGTCGGCGCTGGCCGCGCTGGCGTTGCGCCAGGATCAGCTGGCGGAGCTGCGCGCGGCGTTGGCCGCCGCGGACATGCCCGCCGATGCCGCCGCGGACATCGGCGGCGCGCGGCAGGCGCTGGCCGAAAGCGGCAGCGCGCTGCGCGCCCAGCAGCAGGCGGCCGAAGCGGCCGAGGCGCGGCGCCTGCCGCTGGCCGCCGAGCTCGAGCGCCAGCGCGCCGCGCTCACCGCGGCCGAAGCCGCCATCCGCGGCGCCGATGCCACCGCGCAGGGGGCCGCGCAGCGCCACGCCCGGCTGCAAGGCGAGTGGGAGGCGGCCAGCGCGCAGGTGCCGCCGGAGCGCCGCGATCCCGCCCAGCTGGAACATGCGCTGGCGCGCGCGCGGCAGGAACTGGCCGCCGCCGAGGCCGCGCTGGCCGAGGCCCAGGCCGCCGATAAGCAGGCCGGCGCGGACCTGGCCGCGGCGCAGGCCGCGCAGGCCGCGGCGCGGGCCAGCGTTGCCGGCGGCGCGCAGCGCGAGGCGCAGGCGCGCGCGGCCTTCGACGGCGCGCTCGCGCAGGCCGGGTTTGCCACGCCGCAGGCCTATGCCGAGGCACGCCTGCCCGAGGCGGAGTCCGCGCAGCTCGAAACCCGCATCCAGCGCTTCGACCGCGACGTGGCCGCCGCCGCCGACCGCCGCGCGCGCGCCACGGCCGCCGCGCGCGACCTGGCGGCGCCCGATCTCGACGCGCTGCGCCAGGCCCAGGCGGCCGCGGCAAGCGCGCTGGAGGCGCTGGTCCGCCAGCAGGCCGACCTGCACCGCAGCCGCGAGAACCTGCTGCAATGCCAGCAGCGCCTGGACCGGCTCGCCGCCGACGGCGCCGACATCGAGCGCCGCTATGCCGTGCTCGGGCGCCTGTCCGAGGTGGCCAACGGCAACAACCCGCGCCGCATCACCTTCCAGCGCTTCGTGCTGGCCACGCTGCTCGACGAGGTGCTGGAGGCCGCGTCGCTACGGCTGATGCGCATGAGCCGCAGCCGCTACGAACTGCAGCGCGTGCGCGAGCAGGGCGACCTGCGCGCGGCCGGCGGGCTCGATCTGGAGGTGTTCGACCACAACTCGGGCGTGGCGCGCCCGGCCAACACGCTGTCGGGCGGCGAGGGCTTCCTGGCCTCGCTGTCGCTGGCGCTGGGGCTGGCCGATGTGGTGCAGTCGCGCGCGGGCGGCATCCAGCTCGACACGCTGTTCGTCGACGAAGGTTTCGGCACGCTCGACCCGGAAAGCCTGGACTTCGCGATCCACACGCTGATCGACCTGCAGCAGGCGGGCCGGCTGGTGGGCATCATCTCGCACGTGGCGGAGCTGCGCGAGCGCATCGACGTGCGGCTGGAGATCCGGCCCGGCGCCGCCGGCAGCCGCGCCGAACTGCAATTGCCCTGAGCCTGCCCGGCGCGGCGCGGAAAAGCGTAAGCTGCGTAAGCTCTTGCCGTGCCGCGCCGGGGGTGTCCGGCTAACGCACAAGCGATGCGGCGGCGCCTTGACCGTGCCGGGAGCACAGGTGTAATCTGTTCAGAGTGCGAATTGAGGTTCGCAGTTAGAACAAATCACAAGAACAAGAAAAACAAAGTCTGTTGGATTCGTGTCCGGCGGCACGCTCCCGCACCTGCGGCGGGGCGGGCAGGCCGGATGGCTCTTCCGGCAGGACTGTCCGGAGACAGCGTTCGCGCGCCGCCTGATGTTCCTCCTCGCGGCTTGGCGGCCGGTTCCGGATGGTTCGTCCGGGCTTTCGGAACTGGAACGCAAGTGATCAACAAGCTATTCGACTCGGTGGAAGCGGCGATGGCCGACATCCACGACGGCGCCACCATCCTGATCGGCGGCTTTGGCATGGCCGGCATGCCGGCGCAGCTCATCGACGCCCTCATCGCCCAGGGCGCGCGCGACCTCACCATCGTCAACAACAACGCCGGCAACGGCGATACGGGCCTGGCCGCGCTGCTCAAGGCCCGGCGCGTGCGCAAGATCATCTGCTCGTTCCCGCGCCAGGCCGACTCCTACGTGTTCGACTCGCTCTACCACGCCGGCGAGATCGAGCTGGAACTGGTGCCGCAGGGCAATCTGGCCGAGCGCATCCGTGCCGCCGGCGCCGGCATCGGCGGCTTCTTCACCCGCACCGCCTACGGCACGCCGCTGGCCGAGGGCAAGGAAACCCGCATCATCGACGGCCAGGGCTATGTGTTCGAAAAGCCCATCCACGCCGACTTCGCCCTCATCAAGGCGCAGCGCGCCGACCGCTGGGGCAACCTGACCTACCGCAAGACCGCGCGCAACTTCGGCCCGATCATGGCGATGGCCGCCAAGTGCCCGATCGTGCAGGTCAGCGAGATCGTCGAACTGGGCGAGCTGGACCCCGAGCACATCATCACGCCGGGCCTGTTCGTCAAGCGCGTCGTCAAGATCGACGCCGGCAAGACCCCCGTCTGAGCGACAAGGAGAATCCCGACATGCAACGCCTGACCCGCGATCAGATGGCCGCCCGCGTGGCCAAAGACATTCCCGACGGTGCCGTGGTCAACCTCGGCATCGGCCTGCCCACCCTGGTCGGCAATCACCTGCCGGCCGACCGTGAAATCCTGCTGCACAGCGAGAACGGCCTGCTCGGCATGGGCAAGGCGCCGCCTGCCGGCGAGGAAGACGGCGACCTGATCAACGCCGGCAAGCAGCCGGTCACGATCAAGCCGGGCGGCTCGTATTTCCACCACGCCGATTCGTTCGCGATGATGCGCGGCGGCCACCTCGACTTCTGCGTGCTGGGCGCGTTCCAGGTCTCCGAGAAGGGCGACCTGGCCAACTGGCACACCGGCGCGCCGGGCGCGATCCCGGCCGTGGGCGGCGCGATGGACCTGGCCATCGGCGCCAAGGAAGTGTTCGTGATGATGGAGCACCAGACCAAGCAGGGCGAGAGCAAGATCGTGCCGCAATGCACGTATCCGCTCACCGGCATGAACTGCGTCACGCGCATCTATACCGACCTGGCCACCATCGACGTGACGCCCGAAGGGCTGGTCGCGCGCGACCTGGTCGAAGGCCTGTCCTTCGAGGAACTGCAGCGCGTGACCGGCGTGCCGCTCCTGCAGGCTGCCACGGCCTGAGCGCCGCCGGGGCCTCCGCTTCACGATCACGATTCACGTACAAGCCACGTACAAGCAAGAGAGACAACATGACCGAAGCCTTTATCTGCGACGCCATCCGCACCCCCATCGGCCGCTACGGCGGCAGCCTGTCCGCGGTGCGCGCGGACGACCTGGGCGCGGTGCCGCTCAAGGCGCTGATGGCGCGCAACCCGAACCTGGACTGGTCCGCCATCGATGACGTGATCTACGGCAACGCCAACCAGGCCGGCGAGGACAACCGCAACGTGGCGCGCATGTCGCTGCTGCTGGCCGGCCTGCCGGAAAGCGTGCCGGGCGCCACCATCAACCGCCTGTGCGGCTCCGGCATGGACGCCACCGGCACCGCCGCGCGCGCCATCAAGTCCGGCGAAGCGGGCCTGATGCTGGCCGGCGGCGTGGAAAGCATGAGCCGCGCCCCGTTCGTGATGGGCAAGGCCACCAGCGCCTTCTCGCGCGACGCGCAGATCTTCGACACCACCATCGGCTGGCGCTTCGTCAACCCGGCCATGCGCGCGGCCTACGGCGTGGACTCGATGCCCGAGACCGCCGAGAACGTCGCCACCGACTACAAGGTCAGCCGCGAAGACCAGGACCTGATGGCGCTGCGCAGCCAGGAAAAGGCTTCGCGCGCGCAGGCCGACGGCACGCTGGCGCAGGAAATCACCGCGGTGACGATTCCGCAGAAGAAGGGCGACGCCATCGTGGTGGAGCGCGACGAACACCCGCGCGCCACCAGCATGGAGGCGCTGGCCAAGCTGCGCGGCGTGGTGCGCGCCGACGGCACCGTGACCGCCGGCAATGCCTCGGGCGTCAACGACGGCGCCTGCGCCATCCTGCTGGCCAGCGAAGCGGCCGCGAAGCAGCATGGCCTGACCCCGAAAGCCCGCATCGTCGGCATGGCCACCGCCGGCGTGGCGCCGCGCGTGATGGGCATCGGCCCGGCGCCGGCCACGCAGAAGCTGCTCAGGCAGCTCGGCATGACCATCGACCAGATGGACGTGATCGAGCTCAACGAAGCGTTTGCCGCGCAAGGCCTGGCCGTGCTGCGCCAGCTGGGCGTGGCCGACAACGACGAGCGCGTCAACCCCAACGGCGGCGCGATCGCGCTGGGCCACCCGCTCGGCATGAGCGGCGCCCGCCTCGTGACCACCGCCATGTACCAGCTGCACCGCACCGGTGGCCGCTTCGCGCTGTGCACGATGTGCATCGGCGTGGGCCAGGGCATCGCGATGGTGATCGAGCGCGTCTGACGCGCTGCGGTCCGGCGCGCGCGCCGCGGGCTCCGGTCCGCGGGGCGCGCCGCTGGCGCGCGGTTGGAAAACAGCCGCTAAAGAATGGCGTTTCACCGCCGTTAGCCTGCTATGGATGTGCAGGTTGATGAAGTTTCCCCCAACGCAAGAAGCAGCGCGACCGGGCCGACTGGCTCGCCGGTTCCGGCCGCATCTCTTCAGGCATGACCCGGCGCAGGCTTGCGCCGGTTGGAGTCAACGATGTCCCTTCCCGTTGCCACGCTCGTCACCGGCGCCAGTTCCGGTATCGGGCGCGCCATCAGCGAGATGCTGCTGGCCGATGGCGTGACCCAGGTGGTCAATGTCGACTATGTCGCCCCCGCCTGGTCCCACCCCAGCATGACGTTCTTCCAGGCCGACCTGACCGACGCCGCGGCGACCCGCGCCGTGGCCGAGCAGGTGGTCTCGCGCTTCGCCGTCACGCGGCTGGTCAACAATGCCGGCGCCACGCGCCCCGGCACCGTCGACACCGCGCGCGTCGAAGACCTCGACTACGTGGTCGGCCTGCACCTGCAGGCCACCATGCTGCTGACCCAGGCCTGCCTGCCGGCGATGCGCGCCGCGCATTTCGGCCGCATCGTCAACATGGCCTCGCGCGCCGCGCTGGGCAAGCCCGAGCGCGTGGTGTATTCCGCCACCAAGGCCGGCCTGATCGGCATGACCCGCACGCTGGCGATGGAGCTTGGCGGCGACGGCGTCACCGTCAACGCCGTGGCGCCGGGCCCGATCGCCACCGAGCTGTTCCGCAAGAGCAATCCCGAGGGCAGCGAGCAGACCAAGCGCATCCTGGCCAGCATCGCGGTCAAGCGCATGGGCACGCCGGAGGATGTGGCGCGTGCCTCGATGTTCTTCCTGTCGCCGGAAAACGGTTTCGTCACCGGCCAGGTACTGTACGTGTGCGGCGGCACCACGCTCGGCGTCGCCCCCGTGTAAGCCCGTGGCGTGGACGCGGCACATGCCGCGGTGTCATCACGCCGAAGCAATCCGCAGTCCATAACTAAAAAAGACGACCCGCGCCGCCGGTGCGGGCCGATAGCGATTTACCTGGAGCAAACATGAAAACCGATTTCCAAGCAAGCCCTCTGCACGTCAATACGCGCCGGCGCCTGCTGGCCGCCGGCGTCGCGCTGGCCGCGGCGTTCGCCGGCGTGGCCGGCAGCGCCCAAGCCCAAGGCACCTACCCGACCAAGCCGATCACCATGATCGTGCCGTTCTCGGCCGGCGGTACCACCGACATCCTGGCGCGCATCGTCGGCCTGCAACTGGGCAAGGCGCTCGGCCAGCCGGTCGTGATCGACAACCGTCCGGGCGCGGGCGGCAACATCGGCGCCGCGCTGGCGGCCAAGGCCCCGGGCGACGGCTACACGCTGTTCATGGGCACCATCGGCACCCACTCCATCAACCAGTCGCTGTACTCCAGGCTGCCGTACGATCCGGTCAAGGACTTCGCCCCGATCACGCGCGTGGCGATGGTGCCGAACCTGGTGGTGGTCAATCCCAAGGTGCCGGTCAGCACCATCAAGGAGCTGATCGCCTACGTGAAGGCCAACCCGGACAAGCTGTCGTATGGCTCGTCGGGCAGCGGCTCGTCGATGCACCTGTCGGGCGAGCTGTTCAATTCGATGACCGGCCTGCACATCCAGCACATTCCGTACAAGGGCAGCGCCCCGGCCGTGAATGACCTGCTGGGCAACCAGATCGGCCTGATGTTCGACAACCTGCCGTCGTCGTACCCGCACGTGAAGGCCGGCAAGCTGCGCGCCATCGCCGTGACCTCGGCCAAGCGCTCGCCGGCGCTGCCGAACGTGCCGACCGTGGCCGAAGCCGGCGTGCCCGGCTACGAAGCCACCTCGTGGTTCGCGCTGTACGCCACCGGCGGCACGCCGCAGCCCATCGTCGACCGCATCAACGCCGAAGTGGTGAAGATCCTGGCCATGCCGGACGTGCAGAAGCAGATGGCCGACCAGGGCGCGGAAGCCCATCCGGAAAAGCCGGCGCAACTGGCTGCCTTCATGAAGAGCGAAGCCGCCAAGTGGGCCAAGGTGGTGAAGGCCTCTGGCGCGACCGTGGACTGATGCGCTAGGCCCAGCTCGCTTCAGACCGTCGGACCGGCCGCGGTCCGGGACAGCCGTCCCGGCCGCGGCCTTGTCTTTTGGGCGCCATTCCCGGTGCCATTCCCGGCGCCATGCCGCGAGGACGAAAAAAAGCCCGCGGATCCCGCGGGCTCAATTCCGGCCCACTCACAGGGCAGGAGGAGACAAGAAAGCGTCACGGACGCATGTCTTCGCGCTCTTGCGCCGGGGCTGTTTCAGCCGAGGCTGTACTTGACGACCTGTTCTTCGACGCCCACGAAGCGCACCAGCTGCCGCAGGCCACTGGCGTATTCCTTGATATGGTGGCCTTCCGGCGTGTCCGGCAGGCGGTAGTACACCGGCATCGAGGCGGCCTGCGCGGGCGGTGCCGCAGGTCCGTCGCCGTCGGCTTCCCAAGGGACATCCCGGTCTTCGGCGTAATCTTTTTGTCCTGGCATGGACGACTCCCGATCGATGGATTCGCATGCCCCGCGCCGTGGCCGAATAGCGGCACGGGCCATGCAAAAATGGCTATGTCTGCAAATGTATGGCAGCGGGTCGCAAAATGCTATTTCGTATTTTTTAATTCTGGGTGTGGTCGACGCTTCAATTTGTCATATATCGCGCAATGATCGGCCCGCGCGCGGGGTGCCGGCCCCGCCGCGCGGCCGGTGGCGGACAGCGCGCCGCGTGCCGTGCGCGCGCGGCTTTGCGCTAACATAGACGGTTGCCATGCCGGCCATCCAGGCCACGCGGCCCGCGCGAATCGCCCGCCGGGCGGCCTCCACGTCACCCCTTCTTGCATGTCCGTCCAGCACGCCCTCCTGACTTCCCTGTTGGAAAAACCGTCGTCCGGCTATGAACTGGCACGCCGCTTCGACCGCTCGATCGGCTATTTCTGGCATGCCACGCACCAGCAGATCTACCGCGAGCTGGGCCGCATGGCGCAGAACGGCTGGATCGCCGCGCAGGAGAGCGAGGGCGACGCGCGCAACCGCAAGAAGGTGTATTTCGTGCTGCCGCCGGGGCGCGACGAACTGGCGCGCTGGGTGCTGGAGCCCGCCAACGGGCTGGACGCGCGCGACGAGATCCTGGTCAGGCTGCGCGCCGACGCGGTCATCGGGCCGCTCGGCCTGGGCCCGGAAATGGCGCGCCTGATCGAGATGCACCGCGAGCGGCTGGAGACCTACCGCAGGATCGAGGTGCGCGATTTTGCCGCGGCCGAGCCGACGCGCGCGCAGCGCCTGCAGCATGCGCTGCTGCGCCGGGGCATCCGCTACGAGGAAGACTGGGTGGCGTGGGCCGAGGACCTGCTGCCGCTGCTGGCGCAGCCGGGCGGCGCCGCCTGAAAGGAAAGGCGCAGCCCGGCGCGCGAGGCGCCCGCGGCTGCGAGGACGCTAGATCAGGCCAGGTCGGCCGCGGCGGTGGCGCCGGCGGTGTGCGGGGCCAGCCCGAGGCGGCGGCGCGCCAGCGCGTATTCCTCGGCGAAGCGGCGCACCAGTTCGGCCGCCGGCACCACGCGCTTGACCGCGCCCACGCCCTGGCCGGCGCCCCAGATGTCCTTCCACGCCTTGGCGCTGCCCGAACCGAAGTTCATCTTGGACGGATCCGACTGCGGCAGCGCTTCCGGGTCGAGCCCGGCATTGACGATGCTCTGGCGCAGGTAGTTGCCGTGCACGCCGGTAAACAGGTTGGAGTAGACGATGTCGGACGCGCTGCTGTCCACGATCATCTGCTTGTAGCCGGCCTGCGCGTTGGCCTCCTCGGTGGCGATGAAGGCCGAGCCCACGTAGGCCAGGTCCGCGCCCGCGGCCTGCGCGGCGAGGATGCCGTCGCCGCTGGCGATGGCGCCCGACAGCAGCAGCGGGCCGTCGAACCACTCGCGGATCTCGTGCAGCAGCGCGAACGGCGACAAGGTGCCGGCATGGCCGCCGGCGCCGGCGGCCACCGCGATCAGGCCGTCCGCGCCCTTCTCGATGGCCTTGCGCGCGAAGGTGTTGTTGATGATGTCGTGCAGCACGATGCCGCCGTAGGAATGCACCGCGTCGTTGACTTCCTTGCGCGCGCCCAGCGAGGTGATGACGATGGGCACCTGGTAGCGCACGCACAGCTCCAGGTCGTGGTCCAGGCGGTCGTTGGACTTGTGCACGATCTGGTTGACCGCGAACGGCGCGGCCGGGCGGTCCGGGTGGCGGGCGTCGTGCTCGGCCAGCTCGGTGGTGATGCGGTCCAGCCAGTCGTTGAGCACCGGGCCCGGGCGCGCGTTCAGCGCGGGAAAGGAGCCCACCACGCCGGCCTTGCACTGGGCAATGACCAGGTCGGGGTTGGAGATGATGAACAGCGGCGAGCATACCACCGGCAGGGACAGGCGGTTCTGGAGGATGGCGGGAAGTGACATGGTCTTTAGCGCAAGGTTAGGTCCGGGGACCGGATCGGAAAGGGTTGGTGGCCGGGATGGCGGCGCCGCTCAGGCGCCGTGCAGGACCGAGGTCTGGCCGGCGAGCCGCGCGCCCATCGCCGCGGCCAGCGCGTCGAGGCCGCTCTTGGGGCGGACCATGACTTCGAAGTCGTCGATCCTGCCGTTGGCGTCGAAGCGGATCATGTCGATGGCCTTGACCGCCTTGCCGTCCACGCGCGCGCTGAATTCCAGCACCACGCTGCGGCCGTCGTCGCCGACGAAGCCGCGGTGGTAGCGGAAATCCTGGAAGACCTGGTTGACGGTCTCGAGCACCATGCGCAGCGCGGCGCGTCCCGGGTAGGGCGTGTGCGCCACCGGCGAATGGAAGACGACCTCGTCGGCGACGATGCCGTCCAGCTCGTCCATCGAATGGGTGGCGATCATGCGGTGCCAGATGGCCAGCGAGGCCTGCGCCGCCGCCGACAGCGTTGCTTGGGTCAAGTGTCTTCTCCGGGTTGGCCGGGGGCGGGCGGGCCGCCCCGGCATCGTTCTTCGGTATCGGGTATCGGGTATCGGATATCCCAGGCATCGGAATATCGGTTCGCCGTCGTCTCTATGCAACCAGTTGCATGAGAGATCAGGTGAAAGGTAGCAGCCCGCGCGCGCGAATGCAACTGGCTGCATGCCGCCGGCCCGCCAAATTCGCGGCGGATGCCGCCCGCTGCGCCCGGCCGCCGCGTTCGCATGTCGCGGGGCTCGGTGTTTTGTGGCGTCTTGTCTACAATACCGCCATTGCCGCAAACCAACGCAGGAGCGCAAGTGAAGACCAACATGCGCGCAGACGGGCCGCCCCCGGCGCTGTTCGATGCGGACCTGGCCGCCTGGCGTGCCCAGCCCGAGCGCGCCTTCGACGGCTGGCTGGCCAGCCACGGCTTCCGCCACGGCACCGCCGTGGTCTACCGCGCCATGTGGGGCAAGCTGCTGCGCTGGTCGGGCGAGCGCGGCGTGGCGCCGCTGGCGTGGTCGGCCGAGCAGATCGGCGCGTTCCTCGACGAGCAGGACCTGCACAAGCATCACCGCTATCGCTACGCGCGCCTGATCGAGCGCGTGTTCCATCATCTGTCGCGGTTGCAGGGCGGCCTGCACAACCCCGCCAGCCAGGCCGTGCGCGCGCATCTGGCCGAAGGCGAGAACGATCCCACGGCATTCCTGCTGCCCGCCGAGCGGGACATCGTGATCGCCCGCGTGCTGGCGCCGGCGCCGCCGCGCGCGAACGACGGCCAGGACGGCAAGGACGCCGGCATGCCGTCGCCGACGCAGTGGAAGCGCGCGCGCGACACCGCGCTGGTGGCGGTGCTGCTGGGCGCCGGCCTCAAGGTGGGCGAAGCCCGCGACCTGCGCGCGCAGAGCATCGCGCCGGACGCCCGCGCGCTGCGCCTGGTGCGCGCCGACAACGGCCGCGCCTACGAGGCGCCGGTCTTCGCCTTCGCGCGCGCCGCGCTGCTGGCGTGGCTGACGGTCCGCGCGGCCGCGGACACGCTCGGCGAACTGGTCTTCCCCGCCACGCCGGCGGGCCGGCCGCTGCACGCCGCCTCGCTGTACCGCCGCGTCGAGATCCTGCTCGACGAAGCCGGCGTGCTGGCGGGGCGCAGCGAGCGCGCCTCGCCGCAGACGCTGCGCAACACCTGCTGCGCGCTGCACTTCGAAGCCGGCGCGAGCCCGGCCGAGGTGGCGCAGCGCCTCGGCATGCGCGACCTGGAATCCGGCTGGCGCCTGCGGGCCGCGTTCGAAGCGTGGCAGGCCCGCTCGGGCCAGCCGCCGGCGCGGCATGCGGGCGCCGTCACGCGCGTGCCCGATGCGGCCTGATATGCTTACCCGCCTCGCCGCGCCGCCGGCCCCGCTTGCTGGTGCTCATTGCCGCATGCCGGGCAGGAGCGGGCGCGGCAGCCAGGGCCGGCGCCGTTGCCGCGCCCGTTTCGCCTCTTTCTCAACTTACCGATGAATCGCCATGTCTGAAACCTTGCTGCTCACGGGAGCTACCGGTTATATCGCCTCGCACACCTGGGTGGCCCTGCTCGAAGCCGGCTATCGCGTGATCGGCCTGGATAATCTCTGCAATAGCAACCGCGAGGTGGTGGAGCGACTGGCGCGGATAACCGGGCAGCGCCCGGATTTTGTCGAAGGCGACGTGCGCGACCGGGCCTTGCTGGACCGCCTGTTCGCCGAGCACCGCATCACCGGGGCGATTCATTTCGCCGCGCTCAAGGCGGTGGGCGAATCGGTCGCCAAGCCGCTCGATTATTACGGCAATAATCTCGGCGGCCTGCTCACGCTGTGCTCGGCAATGAACGCGGCCGGCGTGAAGCAGCTGGTGTTCAGCTCGTCGGCCACGGTTTATGGCAATCCGCATGCCGTGCCGATCCTCGAGGACTTTCCGCTGTCGGCCACCAATCCCTACGGCCAGACCAAGCTGATGGGCGAGCAGATCCTGCGCGACCTGGAGCATTCGGACCCGTCGTGGCGCATTGCCTACCTGCGTTATTTCAATCCGGTGGGCGCGCACGAGAGCGGCCTGATCGGCGAAGACCCGGGCGGCGTGCCCAATAACCTGATGCCCTACGTGGCGCAGGTCGCCGGCGGCCGGCGCGAGAAGCTGATGGTGTATGGCGGCGACTACCCGACCCCGGACGGCACCGGCGTGCGCGACTACATCCACGTGTGCGACCTCGCCGCCGGCCACCTCGACGCGCTGGTCTACCTGCGCGACAAGCAGCAGTGCCTGACCGTGAATCTCGGCACCGGCCGCGGCTACAGCGTGCTGGAAGTGGTGGCGGCCTACGAGCGCGCCAGCGGCCGGCCGGTGCCGTACGAGATCGTGGCGCGCCGCCCGGGCGACATCGCCTCGTGTTATGCCGACCCGGCGCTGGCGCACGCGCTGATCGGCTGGCAGGCCAGGCACGACATCGACCGCATGTGCGAGGACTCGTGGCGCTGGCAGTCGATGAACCCGCTCGGCTTCGCCGGCTGAGCCGCGCCGGCGGGCAATAAAAAACGGCCGGGCGCTGGCCCGGCCGTTTTCATGCCTGCGGCGAAACCCTGGTTCAGATCAGGAAGTCGTCGATGTTCTTGCCGGAGGCCAGCGCCTGGGTCAGCCAGCCCGGGCGCTTGCCGCGGCCGGTCCAGGTGTTGCCCGCGCTGTCGCGGTAGCGCACCGGCACCTTGCGGGTGGCCTTCTTGCTGGCGGCGGGCTTGGTGCCGAAGCCGAGATCGTCGGCGGTCAGGCCATATTGCTCGATTTTCTCGCGAATATCGGCAATGACGGTCGCCTGCTCGCGCGCCTTGATTTCCTCGGCCTGCTTCTGGAGTTCGCTGATTTTCTGAACAATTTCCTGATAAGTCGCCATTACGAGCCTCGATTTACTGGTGAGCGGGTGAGAGTGGGACGATTATAACGGGGTGTGGCGATCCTGCATATGCCCATGTCGGCAGAAAGAGAATTCCGATAAATCGGCGCCCGTGTCAAATTAATGAACTTCCGCGCCAATCTCCGGTCGCGGCGCCGCCGGGCATTTTCGGCGCGGCGCCGCGCGGCGGAAAAATGAGACCCGGCTCATTTGCATGTTTTTGTCCCGCCGGCAGGGGGAAATACCCCTGCTGGGTATTGGCCATCGCCTCCGGGTGCGTTTGCTGTAACAATAGCGGTCCGTTTCGCGCGCCCATCCATCCTTCGCCACCACGCTGCCATGTCATCCGATCCGATCAACGCCGCGGCCGCCGCGCCGGCCGGCTTCGTTCCCGTGGAACTGCCCAAGGCCTACCGGCTGCTCAATCACGGGCCGGTGACGCTGGTCACCAGCGCGCACGGCGGGCGGCGCAACGTCATGGCCGCCTCCTGGACCATGCCGCTGGACTTCCAGCCGGCCAAGGTGGCGGTGGTGATCGATGCGCGCACGCTCACGCGCGAACTGGTGGAAGCGTCGGGCGAGTTCGCGCTGAACATCCCGGCGCGCGCGCAGGCGGGCGCCACGCTGGCGGTTGGCTCGCGCTCCGGCCGCGAGGCCGACAAGTTCGCCGCCGCGGGTTTGTCCACGTTCCCCGCGCGGGAAATCGCCGCGCCGCTGCTGGCGGGCTGCCTCGGCTGGCTCGAATGCCGGGTGATCCCCGAGCCGCATAATGCGGCGCGCCATGATCTGTTCATCGCCGAGGTCGTGGCCGCCTGGGCCGACGCGGCAGCGTTTTCGGCGGGCCGCTGGCATTTTCCGGATAACGAACACCGCTCGATCCACTATCTTGCCGGCGGGGCGTTTTTCGCCACTGGGGAGGCATTTCAAGTGGAATCGGAGAGCGGCGCATAAGCGGCGTGGCGCGCACCGCACCTTCTCAAGGATTCTCGGCGGCTCGCCGTTATTTGCCGTGAGCGGATCGCAGGGGTGTCGATCCGCCGGGCCGGGGCCGGAGGAGGTCCCGCGCGTTCCTTACCGTATCGGGTGTTTTATGTCGTTCCATAACAATATTCAGATCAAGACCTTGCTGCGCGGGGCGATGGCATTGTTGTCGGTCCTGCTCGTGCTGGTCGGCGCGGCCGGCCTGCATGGCATATCCAGCAGCAACGCAGCACTCCAGGAAACCTATGGCAACCAGCTTGCCTCGGCCCAGGCGCTGAGCGAGACCATGCTCGGCACCACCCGCATGCGGCTGGCGCTGGACCGCGGCGTGATGCCGGGCGCCGGCGGCGAAGGCAAGGCGGTGGTGGACCGCTCGATGACCTTCGTCGACAGCGCCGATGCCGCATGGAAGCGCTACGCCGCGCTGCCGCAGAGCGCCGAGGAAAAGGCCCTGGCGGACGAGGTGGACCGCAAGCGCCGCGATTTCATGGAAAAGGGCATCAAGCCCCTGCAGAAGGCGCTGCTGGAGAACAACGCCGAGCAGGCGCTGGCCCTCGCCAAGAACGAGCTGCCCGACATGCAGCGCAGCCTGGCGACGGCCTACGAGGCCTTGCAGGGCTACCAGTTCCGCACCGGCGAGGAGAACTTCAATCTCGCCCAGTCCGGCTTCCAGAGCGTGCGCATGCTGTCGTTCGCGCTGATCGCGCTCGGCCTGGTGGTGGCCGCGCTGTCCACGCTGGCGCTGCACCGGGCCATCGTGCGGCCGGTCGAGGAAGCGCTGTCGGTGTTCGAGCGCATGGCCGGCGGCGACCTGACCTCGCGCATCGTCAATGTGTCGCGCAACGAGATCGGCCGCATGATGCAGGCGCTCGCGTCGATGCAGGACAGCCTTTCCAACATCGTCGCGCAGGTGCGCGGCGGCACCGACTCGATCGCCGCGGCCACCGGCCAGATCGCCTCCGGCAACCTCAACCTGTCCCAGCGCACCGAGGAGCAGGCCTCCTCGCTCGAGCAGACCGCCGCCAGCATGGAAGAGCTGACCACGGTGGTGCGCCAGAACGCCGACAACGCGCGCCAGGCCGGCCAGCTCGCCGGCGACGCCTCGCAGATCGCCCTCAAGGGCGGCGAGGTGGTGGGCCGCGTGGTCGATACCATGAACGAGATCAACGGCTCGTCGCGCAAGGTGGTGGAGATCATCGGCGTGATCGAGGGCATTGCGTTCCAGACCAACATCCTGGCGCTCAACGCCGCGGTGGAAGCCGCGCGCGCCGGCGAGCAGGGCCGCGGCTTCGCCGTGGTGGCCGGCGAGGTGCGCAGCCTGGCCCAGCGCTCGGCCGGCGCCGCCAAGGAGATCGAGGCGCTCATCAGCGAATCCGGCCAGCGCGTGGAAAGCGGCACGCGCCTGGTGGCCGAGGCCGGCCAGACGATGGGCGAGATCGTCAGCGCGGTCAAGCGCGTGACCGACATCATGAACGAGATCGGCGCGGCCACGCAGGAGCAGACCAGCGGCATCGAGCAGGTCAACCAGGCGGTCTCGCAGATGGACGAGGCCACGCAGCAGAACGCCGCGCTGGTGGAAGAAGCTGCCGCCGCCGCGGGCGCGCTGGAAGAACAGGCGCAGAAGCTCAACGGCGTGGTGTCCGTGTTCCGGCTCGCCGCCGGCCAGGGCGCCGGCCCCGCCGTCAGCCATACGGTCGGCCATGCGGTGACCGCCCCGGCGGCGGCCCCGCGCGCCGCCGCGCCGGCAGCGCGCGCCCCCCGGCTCCAGCCCGCCGCGCCCGCGCGGCGCGAGCTGGTCCGGCGCGTGGCGCCGCCCGCGCGGGTGCCGGTGCTCGCGGCCGGCGCGGGTGGCGCTGGCGGCGACGACTGGAGCGCGTTCTGACCCATGCCGGCGCGACCGCAGCCGTTTTCCTTTTCGGGGACGCCTGCGTGATGCGATGATGCGGGTCTCGCGCCGCATCGACCGCATCGTCGCGTCATCATCGCTCTCAATTCTTGCCCAGCTTCCTTATCGACATGAGTGCTAGCCTTCTGCTGCTCGCTGCTCTCTTTGGCCTCGCGGTCGGGCTGGGCATACGTGCAGCCAAGCCGGACCGGGAGCTGGCACGCGGTCCCGCCAGGTCGCTGCATTGGGCGTTCCTGCTGTTGTCGCCGGCCTCGGTCGGCCTGCCGCTGTGGGTCGTGGTGGCCTCGGGCAGCCTGCGCTTCTCGCACGGCGTGGTGCAGACCACCACCGCGCTGGCCGCGACGGTGGCGGTGGCGCTGGCCATTCCCTGGCTGCGCCGCCACCTGCCGCCGCTGCGCGGCGGCGTGCTGCTGGCCGCGCTGGCGGGCGCCGGCGTGGTGGTGGCCGCGGGCGCCCGCCTGAGCACGCTGTGCGGCGGCGGCTCGCGCCTGTCGGCGCTGTGCGCCGATCCGCGCGGCGCGGTGCAGCCGGCGTGGCTGGCCGTGGGCGCGCTGGCGGCGCTGTCGCTGGGCTTCTTCTGGCTGCGCCGCGCCAACCCGAGCGGCTGGCATCTCGCCACCGCCTCCGGCTACAGCGGCGGCGCCAGCGCCGGCATGCAGGACGAGCCGCCGGAGGAATTGCCGGCCGGCCCGGTGCCCGTCGCCAGCACCCTGCCGGTACGCCGGCGCGGCCGCATCCCGGGCCGCCTGACCGTGCGCACCGCCGCGCGCGGCCAGGGCACGGTCGGCGAGTACAGCGTGAGCACCGACCTGCCCGACCGCAGCGCCTTCGCGCGCTGGCTCGACCAGTCGATCGCGCAGGCGCGGCTGGCCGAGACCGGCTGCGCCGTGCTGCTGGTGCATATCGCCGACTTCCGCGAGGTCGACGAAGTCTTCGAGGTGCGGGCCGACGACATCCTGGCGCAGGATGCCGGCGCGCTGGCGCAGGCCGCGCTGGAGCCGCACGATTTCCTCGCCCGCCTGGCGCGCGACGAGTTCGCCGTGGGCGTGCCCGAGCTGGTGCACCAGAGCCGCGCCAACGAGCTCGGCTCGCGCCTGCTGGGCTCGCTGGCGGAGTTCGTGGCCGCGCGCGGCCTGCAGATGCAGATCGGCGTGAACATCGGCATCGCCATCTACCCGCGCGACGCCCAGACCTCCGAGGCGCTGATGCAGGCCGCGCGCGTGAGCCTGACCGAGGCGCGCGAGAGCGGCTCCAACCAGGTCCGCGTGTTCAACTCCGCGGCCGGCGAGCGCGCCCGGCGCATGCGCGTGATCCGGCGCGACCTCTGGCTGGCGATCCAGGACGACAGCCTCTCGCTGCAGTACCAGCCCAAGTTCGAGGTGCGCCAGCGCGCCGTGGTGGGCGCCGAGGCGCTGTGCCGCTGGCGCCATCCCACGCTCGGCGTGGTCAACCCGGCCGAGTTCATCAGCGTGGCGGAGCAGTCCGGGCAGATCGACAAGCTCGACGACTGGGTCATCGCCACGGTCTGCCGGCAGATCCGGCAATGGCAGGACGCCGGCATCCCGACCGTGCCGGTGGCCATCAACGTCTCCGGCCTGCGCTTCGCCAGCCGCGACTTCCCGCAATACCTGCTCGAGCAGATCCACCAGCACGACATCCCGCCGTCGGCCGTCACGCTGGAGATCACCGAGACCGCGGCGATGAAGGACATCGCGCAGTCGCTCGAGACGCTGGTCGAGCTGCAGGCGCTCGGCATCCACGTGGCGCTCGACGATTTCGGCAGCGGCTACTCCAGCCTGGGCTACCTCAAGCGGCTGCGCGTGGGCACCCTGAAGATCGACCGCACGCTGATCGGCGGGCTCGACGTGGACGCGCAGGGCCGCGCCATCGTCGGCTCGATGGTGGCGCTGGCGCACGAGCTGCGCATGCGCGTGGTGGCAGAAGGGGTGGAATCGAACTCGCAGATGGACATCCTCGCCGCGATGGGCTGCGACGAGGTGCAGGGCTACCTGCTGTCGCTGCCGCTCGATGCCGGCGCCTTCGCGGAGCTGATGTCGGCGGCCTGAACGCCGCGCCGGCCTGCCGGCCGCGCGCTCAGCGCCGCGGCGTGAACGGCTCCGGCAGCGCGCCGCCCGGCGGGAACAGGGCCAGCAGGCGGGTGAAGCGCCCGCTCTCGGGCACCAGTAGGGCGAAGCGGGTCTCGCAATGGTGGCCCGTGACCGCGCCCAGGCGCCGCAGCTGCTGGCTGCACGCCACCAGCGAGGGCAGCCCGCGCGGCAGGTAGATGCTGGCCAGCAGCGCCTCGGGCTCGATGCGCGTGCGCCCGTGGAAGCGCGCCAGCTGCAGCAGCAGCTCGTCCGCCATGCAGGACTCGGCGCCGGTGTCCAGGTGCAGCGCCAGGCCGACCGCGTCGCGGCTCGCCACCGCGTGCACGTCCTGCCACGACAGCGGCATGGGGCCGTCTTCCAGCACCGGCGCGAACAGCACCGAGGCCAGCAGCTGCAAGGTGCGCGGCAGCGCCTCGGCGGTGGTGGGCACGACCGGGCCGCAGCCGGCCGCGGCGGCTGTGGTGCCGTCCACCAGCACGGTCAGCACCAGCCGCTCGGGATGGCGCAGCGAGCGCAGGCGCTGCGCCAGCGTGGCGCCGATCTGGCGCTCGGCGATGACGATCTGCGCGTCGGCCGGCTGGCGCGGGCGCCGCGACAGCCATTGCAGCCGCCCGCCGAAATCGGGCAGCGGCGCCAGCAGGGCATCCGGCGCGCCCTGCACGAACACCGTGAGCTTGTCGGGGCGGCGCGTTTCCGGTACCTCGCGCTGGTGCCACGGGGGGCCTGGCAAATTCGACATGGTGAGGTTCCGATCAAGCCGCGGCGCCCATTTTGTGGGCGCCGCGGGCCTTTGCCTGGCACGGCAAGCGCGGGGTGCATCCTGCAGCAGGCGTCGTAGTATGCCCACCCGCGGCGGCCTGCTGCACCCCATGCAGGTAGGGTAAGCGGATTTCCGGCGATCGGTTATCGGGCACTCGCTGACGGCGGCAGGCGGACGGCGCGCGGGCGGCATGCAGGGGGCATGCGGGGGCATGCAGGGCCGCACGCCGGGGCAATCCGCCGCCGCCGCGCACAATCGCGCGCGCCGGCCCGCATTCGGCCTACGGATTTCGCCGCGGCTGCCGATATGCCCCGCAGGGGCGCCTTTCGCACCGGCCTTGCCGGCGGCGCGGCGCCAGTCTCTGCCTCGTCGCCGGCGCATGCCACAACGCGCAGGGCGTCCGCCGGGCGCATGCCGCCCAGGGCAGGAACGAACCCCGGTCCACCACGCCAGATCGCCGCGTCCGTGGACTCACCATCGTGCTGTCAACGGAGCCGCCATGTCTTTGCCTCACATCCTCGTCGTCGACGATTCCCCCTCCTTGCGCCGCATGATCGGCGCCTGCCTGCGCACCGGCGGCTACGCCGTGTCCGAGGCCGCCGACGGCGGCGAGGCGCTGGCAATGGCGCAGGCGGCGTCCTTCGGCATGCTCGTGACCGACCAGGTCATGCCCGGCACCGACGGCCTGACCCTGATCCGCACGCTGCGGGCCACCGGCGCCTATGCCGCCATCCCCATGCTGATGCTGACCACCGAGGCCGACGGCCAGGTGCGCGAGCAGGCGCGCGTGGCCGGCGCATCGGGCTTCCTGGCCAAGCCGTTCGACCCCGACCAGCTCATGGAGGCCGTGGGCGCGCTGCTGGACCCTACGAAGGTGGGGTAAATGCTTTGTCATTGTTACCCTTCAGCCACGCCCGCGGCTGCCGTTAAGCACTAAACGACATTCGTGCCCCGGCGCACCGGGTCTCGGCTGGCTGCCCGCCCGCGGGCTGGCCGGCCCGGGCTTTGGCGACGCCCCGGGGCCGGAGCCGGCATGCGGAGCCAGACAATGAAAAGCGCGAACAAGACGACAGAAGGGACGGGCGAGGAATTCCTCGCCTTCAGGCTGGGCGGCGAGGAGTACGGCATCGACATCCTCAAGGTGCAGGAGATCCGTGGCTACGAGAACGTCACGCAGATCGCCAACGCGCCCGATTACCTCAAGGGGGTGATCAACCTGCGCGGCCTGATCGTGCCCATCATCGACCTGCGCATCAAGTTCCGCCAGGCCAAGATCGCCTACGACCAGTACACGGTGGTGATCATCGTCGAGCTGCACCAGCAGACCACCGGCATCGTGGTCGACGGCGTGTCCGACGTGCTGACGCTGGGCGCGGGCCAGGTCCGCCAGGCTCCGCAGCTTTCCGGCGAAACCGAATACATACGCGGCATCGGCTCGGTCGAGGACCGCATGCTGATCCTGGTCGACATCGAGAAACTGCTGGACACCGAGGAGCTCGCGGCACTCGAAGCCGCCGTCGCCGCCTGAGCGGCACCTTGTTCCGCCGCCAGCCCGATCCACGCAGTTTCTCCAGTCATGCGAAATAACCAGCCTGTTACCAACCGGGAGTTCAAGCTCTCCCCGGACGACTACCTCATCTCCCGCACGGACCTGAAGGGACGCATCACGTTCGCCAACCGCGCCTTCATCGAGACCAGCGGGTTCGCGGCCGAGGAACTGCTCGGCGCCGCGCACAACCTGGTGCGCCACCCGGACATGCCGGCCGCGGCCTTCGCCGACCTGTGGCAGACCATCCAGGCTGGCCACTCGTGGGTGGGCATCGTCAAGAACCGCCGCAAGAACGGCGATTTCTACTGGGTCAGCGCCACCGTCACGCCGACAGTGGCCGACGGCCAGCTGGTGGGCTACACCTCGGTGCGCGCGATGCCGCCGCGCGAGCAGGTCGAGGCGGCCGAGGCCGCCTATGCGCGCCTGCGCGAGGACCAGGGCCGCCGCCTGGCCGTGCGCAACGGCGCGGTGGTGCGCCGCGGGCTGTTCGGGCTGTTCGGGCGGCTGCGCAAGGTCACGATCCGGCGCCGCATCGTGCTGTCGCAGGCGGCGGGGCTGGTGTGGTTCCTGGCCGCGCTGGCGGCGTTCGAGCTGCTGGCCGGCGACGGCGCGGGCGCGCTGCGGCCGTGGCTGTGGGGCGGCTTCGCGCTGGCGGTGGTGTCGTCGTTCGTGGCCGGCTCGCTGTTGCTGGCGCGGGTGAACAAGCCGGTGCGCGACATGCTGGACTTCGCCCTGCGCCTGGGCGCGGGCGATCTCACCACCCACCTGGACTATCGCGCGTCCGACGAAATGGGCGCGCTGTCCCGCGCCATGCGCACCATGCAGCGCAGCCTGTTGTCGGTGGTCGGCGAGATCCAGGAAGGCATGTCGAGCATTTCCTCCGCCACGCGCCAGGTGGCCGCGGGCAACAGCGACCTGTCGCAGCGCACCGAGCAGCAGGCGGCGTCGCTGGAGGAAACCGCGTCGAGCATGGAAGAACTGACCAGCACGGTGCGCCAGAACGCGGACAACGCGCGCCAGGCCACCGGGCTGGCCGCCAACGCCTCGGAAACCGCGGTGAAGGGCGGTGAAGCGGTCGGCCGCGTGGTGCAGACGATGGACGAGATCACCGAGGCGTCGAAGAAGATCGTCGACATCATCGGCGTGATCGAAGGCATTGCGTTCCAGACCAACATCCTGGCGCTCAATGCCGCGGTGGAAGCGGCGCGCGCCGGCGAGCAGGGCCGCGGCTTCGCGGTGGTGGCCGGGGAGGTGCGCGGGCTGGCCCAGCGCAGCGCCAACGCCGCCAAGGAAATCAAGGGTTTGATCGGCGACTCGGTGGCGCGCGTGGAACATGGTTCGGCGCTGGTCGACCAGGCCGGCAAGACCATGAACGAGATCGTGCAGGCGGTCGAGCGCGTGACCGGCATCATGAGCGAGATCAGCGCGGCCTCGGCCGAGCAGAGCTCGGGCATCGAGCAGGTCAACGAGGCGGTGGCCCAGATGGACGAGGTGACGCAGCAGAACGCGGCACTGGTGGAGCAGGCCGCAGCCGCGGCCGGCTCGCTGGAAGATCAGGCCAAGCGCCTGCGCGATGCGGTGGCCACGTTCCGCGTGAGCCTGCGTCCCGAGCCGCGCCCCGTGCGGGCGGCGCGTGGCACGGGGCAGGGCGAGCCGCGGCTGATGGCTGGCTGACGGCCGCTCGCGCGGCGCGGGGCGGGCGGGTCATGGCGAGCCCGCCGGCAAGCAGTGCGGGGATGTACGAAATTCAAGGGATTCGAGGGATTTGAGGGATGCAAGGGATGTACCCGGCAGGTCGAGGCCGGCGCGGGGCGGCAGCCCGGCGCCGGCCAGCCTCCGGCTGAAGTGGTCGGTCTGAAAACATTGGTTCTGGAAAACAAGAAATAGCGCCGCCGTTCCGCGGTGGCCGGCATCCGCCGGCCAGGACAGGCAGGCATCTGGTCAAGTCATTCAGAGAAAAGAGGTAGTCTGCATGCAATGGTTCAATCAGCTACGCGTCACGACCAAGCTGGTCGCTGGCTTTCTGGTCGTGTCGCTCATCGGCGCGGTGATAGGGTTGCTTGGCGTCGTCAACATGGGGCGCATGGCCGACTGGACCGGCAAGATCTACCACGATGACCTGCAGTCGCTCAAGGGCGTGCAGGGCGCCAACATCGACCTGCTCTATTCCAGCCGCGCGCAGATCGCGCTGCTGTCCGCCTCGACGATGGGCGAGCGCGCCGCCGAGAAGGAACAGATCGAGAAAGCGCTGGCCGCGCTCGACGAGCGCATGAAGGGCGCGCGCGTCGCCTTCACGCAGCCCGAAGGCCAGGCCATGCTCAAGCAGTTCGACACCCTGCTGCCGGCCTACCGCCAGCGCATCGGCGCCTACGTGACGCTGGTGAACAAGCAGCCGCTCGACACCTCGCAGTTCGAAAGCCAGGTGTTCACGGAAAGCGCCGACCTGATCAAGGACAGCCGCGCGCTCGAGGACGTGATGGCCAACATGGTCAAGCGCCGCGACGAGCGCGCGCTGGCCAACATGGAAGAAGCGCGCGGCGTCTACCAGACCTCGCGCCTGTGGATGCTGGGCATGGTGCTGGGCGCGCTGGCGCTTTCGGTGGCGCTGGGCGCCTTCCTGGCCCGCACGCTGTCGCGCCAGCTCGGCGGCGAGCCCGGTTATGCGGCGGCCATCGCCGCGCGCATCGCCGGCGGCGACTTCTCCGGCGAGGTCAAGCTGCGCGGCGGCGACAAGACCAGCCTGCTGCACGCCATGAAGCAGATGCAGCAGCAACTGTCGGCCACGCTGCGCGACTTCAAGGATTCGGCCGAATCGATCGCCTCGGCCTCGCGCGAGATCGCCGCGGGCAATAGCGACCTGTCGCAGCGCACCGAGCAGCAGGCGGCCTCGCTGGAGGAAACCGCGTCGAGCATGGAAGAGCTGACCAGCACGGTGCGCCAGAACGCGGACAACGCGCGCCAGGCCAGCGGGCTGGCCGCCAACGCTTCGGAGACCGCCGTGAAGGGCGGCGAAGTGGTCGGCCGCGTGGTGCAGACGATGGACGAGATCAACGATGCATCGAAGAAGATCGTCGACATCATCGGCGTGATCGAGGGCATTGCGTTCCAGACCAACATCCTGGCGCTCAATGCCGCGGTGGAAGCGGCGCGCGCCGGCGAGCAGGGCCGCGGCTTCGCGGTGGTGGCCGGCGAGGTGCGCAGCCTGGCGCAGCGCAGCGCCAACGCCGCCAAGGAAATCAAGGGCCTGATCGGCGACTCGGTGGCGCGCGTGGAAAACGGCTCGGCGCTGGTGGACCAGGCCGGCAAGACGATGGGCGAGATCGTGCAGGCGGTCAAGCGCGTGACCGACATCATGGGCGAGATCAGCGCGGCCTCGGCCGAGCAGAGCTCGGGCATCGAGCAGGTCAACAAGGCCGTGGCGCAGATGGACGAGGTCACGCAGCAGAACGCGGCGCTGGTCGAAGAGGCCGCCGCCGCGGCCGGCTCGCTGGAAGACCAGGCCTCGCGCCTGCAGGCTTCGGTGGCCAACTTCCGCCTGGCCGAGGCGCAGGCCGCCGCCAGCCGCGCGGAAGCGCCGCGCGCCAAGGCGCCGGCGGTGCTGCGCCGGGTCGAGCCGACCCGCCTGGCGGCGCCCGCCGCGGTTGCCGAGGAACTGGACGACGGCGACGCCGCGCACGCGGACCAAGACGCGCAGGAAGCCCCCGCGCCGGCGCCGGCGCGCCCGGCGCGTCCCGCCCTAGCCGCGTCGGACAACGGCGACTGGAGCGCTTTCTGAGGCCATAACCCGAGGCACCGGCCTCGGGCGGCGACGCATGCCGGCGCGGCCGGCGGCGGCGCCGCGCGGCGCCCACGTCAGCACTGGACCCCATGACAACGGAAATCTCACTCGCGTTGCCCGACGAAGCCGCCGCCAAGCTGCGCGCCGAGTTCGACCATTTCGTCAAGCTCTCCGCCGGGCTCGACAGCGAATTCACGCCGCCGGATTTCGACGATTTCCTGCGTGCCCGCCTGCTTCACCACGACGGCCCGCTGACCGAGCGCGCCGTCACGCGCCTGCTTTCCGGCGGCGAATACGCCTGGGCCAAGCGCGTCTTCAACAAGCAGCTGCCCAACGCGATGGCCACGCTCATGCGCGACGCCCAGCGCTTCGGCTACGGCCTCGCGGTGCGCTACGAATGGACGCCCCAGGAGCGCCTGACGCGCGCGCGCGAGTGGTCGCGGCAGATCCTGGAGGATGCCGGCGCCGATCTCGCCTTCGTCGAGCCGCTGGCCTCGCAGCTGGCCAGCTCCGCGGTGGACATCCGCGTGCTGGAGGAGCAGATGCAGACGCCGGCGTGGCGCGTGGCGGAGAGCCTGCGTAGCCGCGTCTACGACGTCATGTACCGGGTGCAGACCGAACGCGGCGCAGGCGCCGCGCGCGCGCGCCTGGGCGAGCTGCGCGCGCTGCTGGCGCTCGCGCTGGAGTACGGCACCGTGAACGCGGAGGAGACCGCGCGCGTCATGGAGCAGGTCGAGCAGACCTGCCCGCACCTGTTCCGCGAGGAGCCCGACGACCTGTTCGCGCGCGTGGCGGCGTGGCTGCGCCGGGCGCTACTGCAATGAGTGCCGGGCGGTCAATAGAGGAATGCGACTACACCCCCCCGCGGGCGCCACTTCGCCGTGGTTTCCGCCGGCTTCGGCACTGTCCAGGAGGTAACGCATCGTGCATTTTAGAGGCTTTCTTCTGTTACATATGGGTAACAGATTTGATGCAAATCACATGACAAATCGGTGACTTGTTACAAACTTCGCATCCCATGTATGTTTCGTGCGACATTTGATTGACCCAACGTTAGAGGGGATTGGCAGCCCGGTCCAATTGCCGATATAACTCTCACAGTCTTACTTACACTCTGTAACACTTGTAACGTTCGAGATAAGTCTGACCAAGCGCAGTTCCTTTGTCGTACGCAGTACCCGTCGCACACGCACACAAACGATCTGGTCGCCTTCAGCCCCGTGCTGCGGGTAAGCGCCGGACAAGCGGTCGACGGGTTTTTGGTAGCGGGGAAAAATTGGAAAGCAGTGAAGTTCTCCAGGAGATCAGGGAGGTCAATCTCGCCTATCTGCTGCTCGCGCAACGCCTGGTGCGCGAAAACCATCTGGAAGCCATGTTCCGGCTTGGCGTCAGCAAGGAAATTGCCGACATTCTCGCCAAGCTGACACCGGCCCAGCTCGTCAAGTTGGCAGCGTCCAACATGGTCTTGTGCCGTTTCCGGTTCGATGACCATGCGTTGCTGTCGACGCTCACCCACACGGCCAAGAGTCACGACATGCAGCAGATCCATGCTGCCATCCTGCTCGCGCGGCAACCCGTGGAGTCGCTCAATTGACCGCGCTCCTGCAAGCCCAGCCAGCCCGGAGCTTCACGGCCGCTCCCGTACCCAACCGCAAGAGCGTGCTGCAGGACGCCAACCAGACCCAGCTCGCCATCGAGCTGATCGGCCTGGGGGCGCGCCTGCAGGTGCTCGAAGCCGAGACCACGCTCTCGCGCGACCGGTTGATCCGCCTCTACAAGGAGCTGCGCGGCGCCTCGCCGCCCAAGGGCATGCTCCCGTTCTCGACCGACTGGTTCACCACCTGGTTGCCGAACATCCATTCCTCGCTGTTTTTCTCGGCTTACCAGTTCATGGTCCAGCAGGGCGAGACGGCCGGCATCCGCGCGGTGGTGGCCAGTTATCGCCTCTATCTCGAGCACGTATCGCTGCTCGGCAGCGAAATTGTCTTAAGTTTCACCCGTGCTTGGACGTTAGTACGGTTTTTCGAGAGCAACATGCTGCAGCTTTCCAGCTGCACCTGCTGCGGCGGCCAGTTCGTGACACACGCATACGAGCCGCATGCGAACTTCGTGTGCAGCCTGTGCCGACCACCGTCGCGCGCCGGCAAGGCGAAGAAGCTCTCGAAGGACGTCGCGCCCGTGCAAGCCGTCGCCTGACCCGGAGTCCCGGGCCCGACGACAGGTTGCGCGGCCGGTGAGCCCCAGGGCGGGGCGGGCGCGCTTGCGCCCATCCCGGCCGGGCGAGCCTTGTGCGTGCCTGGCGTGTTTTACTGACGGGGAATCGATCGTGCTAGTTGTAATTGGCTATGTTGTCGTGATGGCGGCGGTGCTTGGTGGATACGCCATGACCGGTGGCCATATGGGCGCGCTTTATCAACCGGCAGAGCTGGTCATCATCGCCGGTGCCGCAATCGGCGCGTTCATCAGTTCCAACAACGGCAAGGCCATCAAGGCCACCCTGCGCGCGCTGCCGACGCTGTTCCGCAGCAGCAAGTACAGCAAGGCGCTGTACATGGAAGTGATGGCGCTGCTGTACGTGCTGCTGTCCAAGGCCCGCCGCGAAGGCATCCTGTTCCTCGAGAAGGAAATCGCGGACCCCGCGGCCAGCAGCGTGTTCAGCCAGTATCCGCGCATCCTCGCCGACCCGGCCATGATGGAGTTCCTCACGGACTACCTGCGCATGATGGTCAACGGCAACATGAATGCCTTCGAAATCGAGGCCCTGATGGACCACGAGATCGAGACCTACCGCCACGAGGCCGAGGTGCCCGCCCACGCGCTGTCGCGCGTCGGCGACGGCCTGCCGGCCTTCGGCATCGTCGCCGCGGTGATGGGCGTGGTGCACGCGCTGGCCTCGGCGGACCTGCCGCCGGCGGAGCTCGGCGCGCTGATCGCCCACGCGATGGTCGGCACCTTCCTCGGCATCCTGCTGGCCTACGGCTTCGTCTCGCCGCTGGCCGCGCGCGTCGAGCACCAGGTGGCCGAGTCCCTCAAGATGTACGAGTGCATCAAGGTCACGCTGCTCGCCTCGCTCAACGGCTACGCCCCGCTGGTGGCCGTCGAGTTCGGCCGCAAGGTGCTGTACTCCAGCGAACGCCCCTCCTTCCTCGAGCTGGACGACCACGTCCGCGAGGTCAAGAGCATCACCTAAGCGGCAGGAGCTACAGCCATGAGCAACGCCCACGACATGCGTCCGATTGTCGTCCGCAAGTCGCGCCAACACGCGAAGCCGCACGGCAACCACAGCTGGAAGATTGCCTACGCCGACTTCATGACGGCGATGATGGCGCTGTTCCTGGTGCTGTGGCTGCTGCGCGCGTCGACGCCGAAGGACCTGGTGCAGATCGCGGAGTATTTCCGCACGCCGCTCAAGGTGGCGGTGGCGGGCGGCAACAAGAGCAGCCTGTCGTCGAGCGTGATTCCCGGCGGCGGCATGGACGTCACGCGCCAGGACGGCGACGTGCGCAAGAGCGCCGACGACGCCGCGCAGAAGGCCCGCGAGCGCCAGGAAGGCGAGCGCCTGCGCGCGCTCAAGAACCGGCTCGAGCAGATCATCGAGAACAACCCGGTGCTGCGCCAGTTCCGCCCGCAGCTGCTGCTGGACATCACCAGCGAGGGCCTGCGCATCCAGATCCTGGATACGCAGAACCGCCCGATGTTCCGCACCGGCAGCGCCGCGGTCGAGCCGTACATGCGCACCATCCTGCGCGAGATCGGCCCGGTGCTCAACGAGATGCCCAACAAGGTCAGCCTGTCGGGCCATACCGACGCGGCCAACTATTCCAACGGCGAGCGCACGTACAGCAACTGGGAGCTGTCGTCGGACCGCGCCAACGCGTCGCGGCGCGAGCTGGTCGCCGGCGGCATGAACGAAGGCAAGGTGCTGCGCGTGATCGGCCTGGCTGCGACCATGCCGCTAGACAAGAAGGACGAGCTGGCGCCGATCAACCGCCGCATCAGCATCGTGGTGCTGAACCAGCGCGCGCAGGCCCGCATCGAGGCCGAGAACGCCAGCGCCGCCGAGGTCACGGTGTCGGCCAAGGCGGGCGAGGTGGGCAAGGAAATGCAGGCGGAGCTGTCCGCCGCCTCCGCGCCCGCCGCGGCCTCGGCCCCGGCGCCCGCGGCCACCGCAGCGCCGGCCGCGCCCGCCACCGCACCAAGCAATCCCGCCGCGCCCCCGGCCCAGGCTCCAGCCAGCAGGAGCCGTGTTCAATGAAGTCCGCCCGCCATGCCGGCGGCGGCCTTCACCGCCAATTTCAGTGAGCCAGGACGGTTATGTCTGTCGATATCGATATCACACAGTTCTATCAGACCTTCTTCGAGGAAGCCGAGGAGCTCCTCGTGGAAATGGAGCAGCTGCTGCTCGGGCTGGATCTCGAATCCCCCGACGCGGAAGAGCTCAACGCCATCTTCCGCGCGGCCCACTCCATCAAGGGCGGTGCGGCCACCTTCGGCTTTGCGGCACTGACCGAAACCACGCACCTGCTGGAGAACCTGCTCGACCGCACGCGGCGGCGGGAGCTGACGTTGTCCCGCACCATCATCGACACTTTTCTGGAAACCAAGGACGTGTTGCAAGATCAGCTCAACGCCTACCGTAACGGTACCGAACCCGATCCGGAAACGCTGGCGCGTATCTGCGCCGTCCTGCAACAACTGGCGCTGGAGACCGCCGGCGGCGGCGCGCCCGCGCCCGCCGCGGCGCCCGCGCCGGCCCCGGTGGCAGCCGCGCCCGCGCCGGCAGCCGGCGGCGGCGGCCTCAAGGTGACGCTGGTCAACGTCTCGGCGGCCGACCAGGCGCTGCTGCGCGACGAGCTCGGCAACCTCGGCGAGATCACCGGCCAGAAGGAAGAGGGCGCCAACCTCACCGTGTGGCTGTCGACCCAGTGCAGCCCCGATGACATCATCGCGGTGTGCTGCTTCATCGTCGACGGCGACCAGATCGTGGTGGAAGCGGCCGATGCGCCGGCCGCCCCGGCCGCCGCCGAAGCGGCCCCGCCGGCGGCAGCCGCGCCGGCGCCGGCCCCCGCTCCCGCCGCTGCCGCGCCGGCCGCCGCGCCCGCCCCGGCCAAGGAAAAGGCCAAGGCCGCGCCGGCCGCCGCCGCGCACGCGCAGGAGTCCGGCTCGATCCGCGTGCCCACCGAGAAGGTGGACCAGATCATCAACCTGGTCGGCGAGCTGGTCATCACGCAGTCGATGCTGGCGCAGACCGCCTCGGCGCTCGACCCGGTGCTGTTCGACCGCCTGTTCTCCGGCATGGGCCAGCTCGAGCGCAACGCGCGCGACCTGCAGGAAGCGGTGATGTCGATCCGCATGATGCCGATGGACTACGTGTTCTCGCGCTTCCCGCGCCTGGTGCGCGACCTCGCCGGCAAGCTCGGCAAGCAGATCGACCTGGTCACGTTCGGCAAGGCCACCGAGCTCGACAAGAGCCTGATCGAACGCATCATCGACCCGCTCACCCACCTGGTGCGCAACAGCCTCGACCACGGCATCGAGACGCCGGACAAGCGCGTGGCCGCCGGCAAGGAGCCGACCGGCCAGCTGATCCTGTCCGCGCAGCACCACGGCGGCAACATCGTGATCGAGGTCAGCGACGACGGCGGCGGCCTGCGCCGCGACAAGATCCTGGCCAAGGCCGTGCAGAACGGCCTGCCGGTGTCGGAGAACATCAGCGACGACGAAGTCTGGCAACTGATCTTCGCGCCGGGCTTCTCCACCGCCGAGGCCGTGACCGATCTCTCCGGGCGCGGCGTGGGCATGGACGTGGTCAAGCGCAACATCCAGGAAATGGGCGGCCACGTCGAGGTCAGCTCGCGCGCCGGCCAGGGCACCACCACGCGCATCGTGCTGCCGCTCACGCTGGCCATTCTCGACGGCATGTCGGTCAAGGTCGGCGCGGAAACCTTCATCCTGCCGCTGAACTGCGTGATGGAGTCGCTGCAGCCCAAGCCCGAGGACGTGCACACCGCGGCCAACAACGACCGCGTGATGCACGTGCGCGGCGAATACCTGCCGCTGCTGGAACTGCACCGCGTGTTCAACGTGGACGAAGCCGTGCAGGAGCCGACCCAGGGCATCGCCGTGATCCTGCAGGCCGAAGGCAAGCGCTTCGCGCTGCTGGTGGACCAGCTCATCGGCCAGCACCAGGTGGTGCTGAAGAATCTCGAAACCAACTACCGCAAGGTGCCCTGCATCTCCGCCGCCACCATCCTGGGCGACGGCAGCGTGGCGCTGATCGTGGACGTCGGCGCGCTGCAGCGCACCGGCGTGCGCCGGCAGGACCCGGTACTTGCATAACGTTGCTTAACGCTCAGGAGAACAACACATCATGGCCGGCATCGGACACATCGATACCCCCGGAAGCGAAGCCGCGGGGCAGGAGTTCCTGGTTTTCACGCTGGGGAGCGAGGAATACGGCATCGACATCCTCAAGGTGCAGGAGATCCGCGGCTACGACGCGGTGACGCGCCTGGCGAACGCGCCGGACTTCATCAAGGGCGTGACCAATCTGCGCGGCGTGATCGTGCCGATCGTCGACCTGCGCTTGAAGTTCCGCCTCGGCAACGTGCGCTACGACCACCAGACCGTGGTCATCATCCTGAACATCGCCGGGCGCGTGGTCGGCATCGTGGTGGACGGCGTGTCCGACGTGCTGACGCTGACCGGCGACGCCATCAAGCCGGCGCCGGAGTTCGGCGTGTCGGTCTCCAACGAGCACCTCACCGGCCTCGGCACCGTGGACGGCCGCATGCTGATCCTGATCGACATCGAGAAACTGATGACCAGCGCCGAGATGGAACTGGTCGAGGCCGAGCTCGCGTGAGCCCGTCCGCAGCCGCCATAGCATCAAGCATCCCGTAGCAGGCAACAGATGACGCAGCCCCGCCCCACCGCCTTCGCCGCCGGCCACGCGCCGGCGCAGCCCGCCTCGCTGCGGCGCGACGAGCCGCGGGACTTCCTGTTGACGGAACGCGACTTCGAGAAGATCCGCGCGATGATCCATCGCCGCGCGGGCATCTCGCTGGGCAGCCACAAGCGCGAGATGGTGTACAGCCGCCTGGCGCGGCGCCTGCGCACGCTGCAGCTCACCGATTTCGGCACCTACCTGGCCATGCTGGAGGCGGACGACCGCACGGACGAGTGGGAGTTCTTCACCAATTCGCTGACCACCAACCTGACCTCGTTCTTCCGCGAGGCGCATCACTTCCCGCTGCTGGCCGAGCACGCCAAGAAGATCGGGCGGCCCTACTCGGTCTGGTGCTCGGCCGCGTCCACCGGCGAGGAGCCTTACTCCATCGCCATCACGCTGGCCGAGGCGCTGGGCGACCGCGCCGGCACCGTGCTGGCCACCGACATCGACACCCAGGTGCTGGCCAAGGCCCGCGCCGGCGTCTACACCGCCGAGCAGGTCAGCAAGCTGTCGGCGGAGCGGCTCAAGCGCTTCTTCCTCAAGGGCACCGGCCAGCGCGCCGGCGCGGTCAAGGTCAAGCCGGACCTGGCGGGCACCATCGACTTCCAGCCGCTGAACCTGCTGGCGCCGGACTGGGGCATCCGCGAGAAGTTCGACGCGATCTTCTGCCGCAACGTGATGATCTACTTCGACAAGCCGACCCAGGGCCGCATCCTGGAGCGCTTCGTGCCGCTGCTCAAGCCGCACGGCCTGCTGTTCGCGGGGCACTCGGAGAATTTTTCCTACGTCACGCGCGCGTTCCAGCTGCGCGGGCAGACGGTGTACGAGCTGGCGCCGCCGTCGGCGCGGCTGGGAGGTTCGTGATGCGTACCCCCCACCTGCCGGAAGCGATCGCCACCCGCACCTATTTCGACCGCGAGTTCGGCAAGCAGGCCATCAAGCTGCTGCCCAACGAGTACTACGTGACGCGCGAGGACGTGGTGCTGACCACCGTGCTGGGCTCCTGCGTGGCGGCCTGCATCCGCGACGAGACCGCCGGCGTGGGCGGCATGAACCATTTCATGCTGCCCGACGACGACGGTGCCGGCGCCGGCGCGGACCGCCTGCTGTCGGCGTCGATGCGCTACGGCAGCTACGCGCTCGAAGTGCTGATCAACGACCTGCTCAAGATGGGCGCGCGCCGCGAGCGGCTCGAGGCCAAGGTCTTCGGCGGCGGCGCGGTGCTGGCCAACATGACCACGCTCAACATCGGCGACCGCAACGCCGAGTTCGTGCTCAAGTACCTCAAGACCGAGGAAGTGCGCGTGGCCGCGCAGGACCTGCGCGGCCCGCACGCGCGCCGCGTGAGCTATTTCCCACTGACCGGGCTGGCGCTGGTGCGCCGCCTCACGCGGCAGGACGACCAGGTCGTGGTCGAGCGCAACGAACGCGCGCTGGCCCGCGCCATTGCCACCGCACCCGCCACCGGCGGCGCCGAGCTGTTTCCCCGGCGTTCGCCGTCGGCAGCCGCTTCCTGAACCGACAAGGATTTTCCAAGACATGAGTGCGGCCAAGATCAAGGTATTGTGCGTGGACGATTCCGCGCTGATACGCAGCCTGATGACGGAGATCATCAATAGCCAGCCCGACATGGAGGTGGTGGGCACCGCCCCCGACCCGCTGGTGGCGCGCGATCTGATCAAGCGCCTGAACCCGGACGTGCTCACGCTCGACGTGGAAATGCCGCGCATGGACGGGCTGGACTTCCTCGAGCGCCTGATGCGCCTGCGCCCGATGCCGGTGCTGATGGTGTCCTCGCTGACCGAGCGCGGCTCCGAGATCACCATGCGCGCGCTGGAGCTGGGCGCGGTGGATTTCGTCACCAAGCCCAAGCTCGGCATCCGCGACGGCCTGATGGAGTACACCGACACCATCGCCGACAAGATCCGCGTCGCGGCGCGCGCGCGCCTGCGCACGGCGTCTCCCGCGCCGGCCGGCGACGCCGCCGCGCCGGCCGCGCCGATGCTGCGCAGCCCGCTGCTGTCCACGGAAAAGCTGATCATCGTCGGCGCCTCCACCGGCGGCACCGAGGCGATCAAGGAATTCCTGATGCCGATGCCGCCGGACTGCCCGGCGGTGATGATCGTGCAGCATATGCCGGCCGGCTTCACGCGCTCGTTCGCGCAGCGCCTGGACGGCCTGTGCCGCATCACGGTCAAGGAAGCGGAGCACGGCGAACGCGTGCTGCCGGGCTACGCCTACATCGCGCCGGGCGACTCGCACCTGCGCCTGGCGCGCAGCGGGGCCAACTACGTGGCCCACCTGTCGCAGGAGCCGGCGGTCAACCGCCACCGCCCGTCGGTGGAGGTGCTGTTCGACTCCGCCGCGCAGCACGCCGGCAAGAACGCCATCGGCGTGATGCTCACCGGCATGGGGCGCGACGGCGCGCAGGGCATGCTGCGCATGCGCGAGGCCGGCGCCTACAATCTGGCGCAGGACGAGAGCACCTGCATCGTATTCGGCATGCCGAAGGAGGCGATAGCCGCCGGCGGCGTGCATGAGGTGGTACCGCTGCACGCGATGAGCCAGCGCGTGATGGCGCGCCTGGCGACCTTCGGCGCGCGCGCGCAGCGGGTCTGACCGGGCACTGGCGCCCACCCGGCCGCGCGCAAGCGGCCCGGCTGGCGCAGGTATTGAAACAACCGAAGCAACTTTCCACAACTGTATTGGAGCCGTTAAAGTGGACAAGAACATGAAGATCCTGGTGGTCGATGACTTCCCCACCATGCGCCGCATCATCCGCAACCTGCTCAAGGAGCTGGGCTTTTCCAACGTCGAGGAAGCCGAGGACGGCGCCGCCGGCCTGGAGAAGGTCAAGGACGGCAGCTTCCAGTTCGTCGTGTCCGACTGGAACATGCCGAACATGGACGGCCTGAGCATGCTGCAGGCGATCCGCGCCGAAGCCACGCTGGCCAAGCTGCCGGTGCTGATGGTGACGGCCGAGGCCAAGAAGGAAAACATCATCGCCGCCGCGCAGGCCGGCGCCAACGGCTACGTGGTCAAGCCCTTCACGGCCGCCACGCTCGACGAGAAGATCACCAAGATCTTCGAAAAGCTGGCCAAGGAAGGGGCATAAGGTGAGCGATATGTCGACGACTCCGACTCTCAGCAACGAATCTGCCGAGCAGCTTTTCCAGCGCATTGGCGCCCTGACACGGATGCTGCGCGACAATATGCGCGAATTGGGGCTCGACAAGGAAATCGAGCGTGCCGCGCAGGCCATCCCCGACGCCCGCGACCGTCTCAGCTACATCGCCTCGATGACCGAGCAGGCCGCCGAGCGCACGCTCAATGCCGTGGAACTGGCGCAGCCGCTCCAGTCCGGCATGGAAAAGCAGGCCGAGGCGCTGGACAAGCGCTGGGAAGCCTGGTTCGACAAGCCGGTCGAGCTGGCCGACGCGCGCGAGCTGGTGCTCGACACGCGCGCCTTCCTGACCGACGTGCCCCAGCAGGCGCGCGCCACCGGCAGCCACCTGCTGGAGATCATGATGGCCCAGGACTTCCAGGACCTGACCGGCCAGGTCATCAAGAAGATGATGGACATGATCCGCTCGCTGGAGCAGGAGCTGCTGCAGGTGCTGATCGACAACGTGCCGGCCGACCGCCGGGTGGACACCCCCGCCACGTTGATGAACGGCCCGCAGATCAACCCCGAAGGCAAGCACGACGTGGTTTCCGACCAGTCGCAGGTGGACGACCTGCTCGCCAGCCTGGGTTTCTGAGCCCCGCACCGGCGCACGCGGTGCCGCGCGCGGCGCCCGCGTGCGCCGCGGCGCCTCCCCCGGGGGGAGGCGCCATCGCGCAAACAGCGCCAGAATCCCCGCCCTATTCCCGCTAATGCCCGCCGCTTCGCGCTCCGATAATCGTTGCTGACGAAGGGCCAGCATGCCGCTTCGTAACGGAGCGGCCATGTCCGAAGAAAGCGATCTCGAGAAAACCGAACCCGCCTCACCCCGGCGCCTGGAAAAGGCGCGCGAGGAAGGGCAGGTCGTGCGCTCGCGCGAACTGGCCACCCTGATGATGCTGATGAGCGGCGTGGCCGGCCTGTGGGCGCTGGGCGGCACGCTCGGCAGCAAGCTCAACGCCGTGATGCAAGCCAGCCTGGCCTTCGAGCCGGCCACGGCGTTCGACACCTCGCGCATGATGTCGCGCTTCGCCATGAACGTCTGGGAAGGCCTGCTGGCCTTCCTGCCGCTGCTGCTGCTGTTCGGCGCGGCGGCGCTGGCCGGCCCCATGCTGCTGGGCGGCTGGCTGTTCTCCACCCAGTCCCTCGCGCCCGACTTCTCCCGCCTGTCCCCGCTCAAGGGCGTGGGCCGCCTGTTTTCCTCGCAATCGCTGGTGGAACTGGCCAAGGCCATCGCCAAGGCCCTGCTGGTGGGCAGCGTGGCGGCCTGGGTGCTGTGGCACCGCCTGGGCGAGGCGGTAGCGCTGATGAACGCGCCGCTGCACGAGGCGCTGCTGCACATGCTGGAGTTCGTGCTCCACTGCTGCGGCCTGATCGCCGCCTCGCTGGTGCTGGTGGCGGCGCTCGACGTGCCCTGGCAGTACTGGACCTTCTTCAAGAAGCTGCGCATGACCAAGGAAGAGGTCAAGCAGGAGCACAAGGACAGCGAGGGCGACCCCCACATCAAGAACCGCATCCGCCAGCAGCAGCGCGCGATGGCGCGCCGCCGCATGATGTCCGAGGTGCCCAAGGCCGACGTGGTCGTGACCAACCCGACCCACTTCGCCGTGGCGCTGCGCTACGAGGAAGGCCGCATGGGCGCGCCGCGCGTGGTCGCCAAGGGCAGCGAGGAAGTGGCCGCGCGCATCCGCGAGATCGCCGCCGAGCACAACGTGCCGCTGCTGTCGGCGCCGCCGCTGGCGCGCGCGCTGCACCGCCACGTCGAGCTGGGCCACGAGATCCCGTCCGGCCTCTACACCGCCGTGGCCGAAGTGCTGGCCTGGGTCTATCAACTGAAGCACTGGCACCACACCAACGGCCCGCACCCGCAGGCGCCCGCGGACCTGCTGGTGCCTGACGAACTCGCCGTACCGGAAAGCCACGCATGAACGCACTGACCTCGCTGTTCAACCTGCCCGGCGCGCGCGCCGGCGGCGGCCAGATGAAGGCCCTGGCAGGGCCGCTGCTGATCATCATGATCCTGGGCATGATGATCCTGCCCCTGCCGCCCTTCGTGCTGGACCTGCTGTTTACGTTCAACATCGCGCTGTCGATCATGGTGCTGCTGGTGGGCATGTACACGCAGAAGGCGCTGGACTTCGCCGCCTTCCCGTCGGTGCTGCTGTTCTCCACGCTGCTGCGCCTGTCGCTCAACGTGGCCTCCACGCGCGTGGTGCTGCTCGAGGGCCACACCGGTCCGGACGCCGCTGGCAAGGTGATCGAGGCCTTCGGCCACTTCCTGGTGGGCGGCAACTTCGCGGTGGGCATCGTGGTGTTCGCCATCCTGGTGGTGATCAACTTCATGGTCATCACCAAGGGCGCGGGCCGCATCGCCGAAGTCGGCGCGCGCTTCATGCTCGACGCCATGCCGGGCAAGCAGATGGCGATCGACGCCGACCTCAACGCCGGCCTCATCAACGAAGAAGGCGCCAAGAAGCGCCGCGCCGAAGTGGCGCAGGAATCGGACTTCTACGGCGCGATGGACGGCGCCAGCAAGTTCGTGCGCGGCGACGCCATCGCCGGCCTGCTGATCATGTTCATCAACATCGGCGCCGGCATGGTGGTGGGCATGCTCCAGCACGACCTGGACTTCTCCACCGCGGTGCGCAACTACACGCTGCTGACCATCGGCGACGGCCTGGTGGCGCAGATCCCCGCGCTGGTGATCTCCACCGCCGCGGGCGTGATCGTCTCGCGCGTGGCCAACGAGCAGGACGTGGGCCAGCAGCTCACCGGCCAGCTTTTCTCCAACCCGCGCGTGATGTACCTGACCGGCGGCATCATCGGCATGATGGGCCTGATCCCCGGCATGCCGCATTTCGCCTTCCTGCTGTTCGCCGGCGCGCTGGTGTGGTTCGGCCGCTACGTGTCGCGCCGCGACGTGGCGGCGGCGCAGGACAAGAAGCGCGAGGAGCGCGTGCCCGCCACCGCGCCGGAATCGACCGAGGCGAGCTGGGACGACGTCTCGCTGGTCGACCCGCTCGGCATGGAAGTGGGCTACCGCCTGATCCCGCTGGTGGACCGCGCGCAGAACGGCGAGCTGCTGGGCCGCATCAAGAGCATCCGCAAGAAGGTGGCGCAGGAGATCGGCTTCCTGGTGCCGGTGGTGCACATCCGCGACAACCTCGAGCTCAAGCCCAACGCCTACCGCATCTCGCTCAAGGGCGTGGAGATCGGCCGCGGCGAGGCCTCGCCGGGGCAGTGGATGGCCATCAACCCCGGCCAGGTGTCCGGCGCGCTGCCCGGCGCGCCCACGCAGGACCCGGCCTTCGGCCTGCCGGCGGTGTGGATCGACGCCGCGCTCAAGGAGCAGGCGCAGACCTACGGCTACACCGTGGTGGACGCCAGCACGGTGGTGGCGACCCACCTCAACCACCTGATCCACCTGCACGCGGCCGAGCTGCTCGGACGCCAGGAAGTGCAGGCGCTGCTGGACCGCATCGCCAAGGAGTCGCCCAAGCTCACCGAGGACCTGGTGCCCAAGGTCATCACGCTCACGGCGCTGCAGAAGATCCTGCAGAACCTGCTCGACGAAAGCGTGCCGATCCGCGACATGCGCACCGTGCTGGACGTGGTGGCCGAGCACGCGCCCAAGATCAGCGACCCGAACGAGCTCACCGCGCTGGTGCGCGTGGCGCTGGGCCGCGCCATCACCCAGCAGTGGTTCCCCAACGGCGCGGACCTGCAGGTGATCGGCCTCGACGCGGGGCTGGAGCGCGTGCTGTCGCAGGCGCTGACCAACGGCGGCGGCATCGAGCCGGGCCTGGCCGACGCGCTGCTGCAGCAGACCCAGGCCGCGGTATCGCGCCAGGAACACCTGGGGCTGGACCCCGTGCTGCTGGTGCCGCATCCGCTGCGCCCGCTGCTGGCACGCTTCCTGCGCCGGACCATGCCGCAGCTCAAGGTGCTCTCGCATGCCGAGGTGCCGGACAACCGAAACATCAGGATCACCGCCATGATCGGCGGCGCAGCGTGAGGGATGACGCAAGATGAGCGTAGCTAAATTCGTTGCGGCCAATGGCCGCGAGGCCCTGCGCCAGGTGCGCGAGGCGATGGGCCCGGACGCCGTGGTGCTGTCCAACCGCACCGTCGAGGGCGGCGTGGAGATCGTCGCCATGCGCGACACCGATCTCGGCGCGATTTCCAGCAACGCCCCGGTCTTCACGCCGCCGCCGGCCACGGTGGCGGTCGACGGCGCGCTGGGCGACCTGCGCGGCGAACTGCAGAACATGCGCGCCATGATGGAGCGCCAGTTCGCCGGCCAGGCCGCGGCCGTCGGCACGCACAGCCTGCCCGCCACCGGCGGCGACCCGCTGCGCGACTCGCTGTTCAACTGGCTGGTCACGGCCGGTTTCTCCGGCCAGCTCGCGCGCACGCTGCTGGGCCACCTGCCGCTCGGCCACGACCGGCCCGCCGCCATGACCTGGATCCGCCAGGAGCTGGCGCGCAAGGTGCCGGTGCTCGGCGACGAGGACGCGCTGTTCGCACAGGGCGGCGTGCTGGCGCTGGTCGGCCCCACCGGCGTGGGCAAGACCACCACCACCGCCAAGCTGGCCGCGCGCTTCGTGCTCAAGCACGGCCCGGAACGGCTCGCGCTGCTGACCACCGACACCTTCCGTATCGGCGCGCACGAGCAGCTGCGCATCTACGGCGACATCCTCGGCGTGCCGGTGCACGCGGTCAAGGACGCCTCCGACCTGCGCTTCGCGCTGGCCGCGCTCAGCGAGAAGCACCTGGTCATCATCGACACCGTCGGCATGAGCCAGCGCGACCGCAGCCTGTCCGAGCAGATCGCCATGCTGGGCGGCGTGCAGGCCCCGGTGCAGCGCATCCTGCTGCTCAACGGCGCCAGCCACGGCGACACGCTCAACGAAGTGGTGCACGCCTACCGCCACGACACCTCGCCCGACGGCGGCATCGACGGCTGCATCGTCAGCAAGCTCGACGAAGCCACGCACCTGGGCTCGGTGCTCGACGTGGTGATCCGCCACCGCCTGCCGGTCTACTACGCCTCCACCGGCCAGCGCGTGCCCGAGCACCTGGAGCTGGCCAGCGGCACCGCCCTGGTCGAGCGCGCCTTCCAGACCCCGCGCCGCGGCTCCGTGTTCGCCGAGGCCGAAGCCGCGCGCCGCGCCTTGCCCGCGCGCGGCGAAGGCGCCACCGGCGCCGACGGCATGCTGCGCTCGCTGACCGACAGCGCCAACGCCGTCAGCGACTGCGTCGACCAGCTCGACGGCGGCAACTACGGTTTCGACCTGGTGCGCACGCTCTGGCAGCAGCGCGCGGACAGCGCGCCCTCGGCGCGGCTGATGGCGCAGCACGTGCGCGAGTCCGTCTGCCGCGATCTGGTGCGCCAGTGCGACCGCTTCGTGCTCGCGCTGAGCGCCGTGGTGGCCGCGCCCGCGGCCGGCCGCCGCGCCGCGCGCCCGTGGCTGCACACGCTGTGGCTGGCCGACCGCGACGGCCTGCCGCTGGCCGCCGCCGTGGCGCCCGGCGGGCGCACCGCGCCGGTGCTGCAGGCCACGCAAGGCGGCTGGGAGACCGACGCGGTCAACCTGGCCGCCACCATCGCCGCCACGCGCACCGTCGTCAACGTGCTCGACGCCATGCCGGCGCCGGCCATGCTGGCGCGCTGGCAGACCGCGGGCGAGCGCTGGCTCACCGCCACCCGCAGGACCACGCGCGTGGTCAGCGGCGGCGCCGCGCTGAAGGTCGACGCGCTGGCCGACACGCTGACCTTCCACGCCGTCGAGGAAATGGAATACCGCGGCCGCGCCGCCGCGCAGTGGGTCGCGCAGGCGCCGGTGCGCGTGCTGGAAAGCCAGGCGCGCGGCGCGCGCGGCGCCGAGGGCGGCATCGAAGCCGGCCTGCTGGTCTCGCGCGTGGTCGATCTCGACAACGGCCAGACCCTGGCCGTGCAGTACCTGCTGTGCGATCCCGCGCTGCTCGGCGAGGGCGCGCAGCTGGCGCGCTGGGCGCGCTGGGCCGAAGACGGCGAAGCGCAGCTGCGCACGCTCGGCCATGCGCTCGACCACCTGAGCCAGGGCGAGCGCCAGGACGGCGCCGGCGATGCCGCCCAGGCCGAGGGCCAGGCCTGCGCGCGCCTGCTGGCCCTGCAGATGGCCATCGCCTCGCTGCGCCTGGAGCAGGCCGGCGACACCGAGGCCGCCGCCTTCCTCGCGCGCCTGTCGGCGCGCGCGCCGGCGCGCCAGACCCCGAACGCCGCGGTGCTGGTCGAAGGCATGGGCCGCCTGCTGGCGCTGCTGGACGTGCTGGAGAACTACCCCGCGCGCAACGGCCGCGCCGCCGTCCGCGATGCGGCGCCCGCTGTTTCAGCCGCTGTTTCTGCCACTGTCTCCACCGCCGCTTCCACCGCCATTTCCACCGTCGCTTCCGCCACGGAGGCGGACGCCTTTACCGACAGCAGCCGCATGTTCAAGGCACTGGCGCAGGTGCAGGGGGAGTAGGACGTGAATTCTCTCGCCCTCGACCAGGCCGAAAGCCTGCGGCGCATGCTGGCGCCGCGCGTCACGCGCCGCATCGCGGTGGTGGCGAGCGACGCCGGCGCCGGCGCCACCACGGTCGCGCTCGGCCTGGCCAACGCGCTCGCCATGCAGGGCGAGCGCGTGCTGCTGATCGACGAAGACCGCGCCGGCGCGCGCGCCACGCGGCTGTCCGGGGCGGCGCCCGCCGACACGCTGGACGCCGTGCTGGGCGGCGCCGCCACGCTCGAGGCCGCGCTCGGCCAGCGTCCCGCCGGCGCCATCGGCGTGCTGCCCGCCAGCGCCCAGGCCGGCGGCGACCTGCAACTGCTCAACGGCTACCGCACCGTGCTCAGCGATGCGCGCGGCGACGCCGATGGCGCGCTGTCGCCGATGGCCGCCGCGGCCCACAACCTGATCGTGGTGCTGCGCGCGGAGCCGGCCTCGATCAAGGCCGCCTACGCCTGCATCAAGCAGCTCAACCATCTCTACGCCTGCCGCCGCTTCCACCTGGTGGTCAACGCCGCGCCCAGCGACGCGGCCGCCACCGCGGTGCTCGGCAACCTGGCGCGCACCGCCAGCCAGTACCTCGGCGTGGACGCGCGCGCGGCGGGCAGCCTGCCGCTCGACCCGCTGGTCGCGCGCAGCGCGGCGCTGGGCCGCTGCGTGGTCGAAGCCTTCGCGGCCGCGCCGGCCACGGCCGCCCTGCGCCGCCTGGCCACCGGCGTCGCCGCCTGGCCGTTGCCCGCGGCGGTGGAAAACCGTTCAACCCCTCCGGCCACGCCCCTGGCGCCGCCGGCCACGGCCCTGGCCTGAACGCCGGGCCTGCAAGCAAGCTAGGACTCACGAGAATTCCACCATGTACACGATTCAGGGAAAGCTCGAACAGACGGATACGGTGACCGCGCATGCGTCGCTGGTGCGTCGCATCGCCTTGCAACTCGCCGCCAAGCTGCCCGCCAGCGTCCAGCTCGACGACCTGATCCAGGCCGGCATGATCGGCCTGCTCGATGCCGCCAAGCGCTACGAAGACACCCACGGCGCGCGCTTCGAGACCTACGCCAGCCAGCGCATCCGCGGCGCCATGCTCGACGAGGTGCGCGCCAACGACTGGCAGTCGCGCAGCCTGCGCCAGTTCACGCGGCGCATCGAGCGTACCGTGCGCGGCCTCGAGCAGACGCTCGGCCGCACGCCGCTGGACTCCGAGGTGGCGCAGGAGCTGGAGCTGCCGCTGGAGGAATACCAGACCCTGCTCAACGAGGTCTACGGCTGCCAGTTGCTGCACTACGAAGACTTCGAACGCTCCGGCGAGGAAGATTTCCTGGACCGCCACCTGAGCGTCAGCGACGACGGCAACCCGCTCACCGTGCTGATGGAAAGCGGCATGCGCGAAGCGCTGATCCGCGCCATCGAGCGCCTGCCCGAGCGCGAGAAGCTGGTGCTGTCGCTGTGCTACGACCAGGAGCTAAACCTGCGCGAGATCGGCGCCGTGCTCGACGTCACCGAATCGCGCGTGTGCCAGATCCGCAGCCAGGCCATCACGCGCCTGCGCTCCCAACTGCGCGGCCTGCTATGACCCTGCCGCTGCGCTGGTCCCGCTGTCTCGCCGTGGCGGCGCTGGCCGCCTGCGGCGGCCACGGCTGGGCCGGCCCGGCCGGGCAGACGCTGCACTCATGGTCCGCTTCCGTGAGCGGCCCCGCGCTGTACGGCAAGGGCCTGCGCACCGTCTCCGCGCCCATCACGCCCACCGGCTACCTGCCGCAGGCCGAAGGCGCGATCACCACGGTGCGCTGGCGCTACGCCTTCAACCGCACGCCGCCGCACGACCTGCAGGCCTACCTGTGCAACGCGCAGCGCTGCGTGCTGCTGTCCGGCGCCGAAGGGCTGACCGATGCGTTCGGCGGCGACGATGCCGCCAACGGTTTCGTCTTTGCGTTCCAGGTACCGGGCAGGGGCGCGCTGACGCCGGTCCTGCAAGGGCAGTCGGGGCAGGTGGTGGTGGGATACCGGTAGGCGTCGGCGGTCCCTTCTCCGGCGGTTCCTTCTCTTCACGGCGCGCTGGCCGCCAGTGCCGCGCAGCACGGGCCGGTCTGTGCATGGCCGGTCTGCAGGCCTTGCCTGAACAGGTTCGGCGGGACGTTCATGGATCTCCGGGGTTCAGGCGAAGCGGCAGGAAATGCTGCCGAGCCGGTCGTAGTCGACATGGAAGGTGTCGCCGGGCGCCGCCGCCACCGGGCGGGTGAAGGAGCCGCCCAGGATCACCTGGCCGGCCTCCAGCGTGACGTCGTAGGGTGCCAGCTTGTTGGCCAGCCAGGCCACGCCCCTGGCCGGGTGGTTGAGCACCGCCGCGGAAACCCCGGATTCCTCGATCACGCCGTTGCGGTAGAGGATCGCCGGCACGCGGCGCAGGTCGATCTCGTCCGGCCGCACGGCGCGCCCGCCCATGACCACCCCGGCGTTGGCGGCGTTGTCGGAGATGGTGTCGACGACCTTGCGCGTGGCTTTGGTCTCCGGGTCCACCTGCTCGATGCGCGCGTCGATGATCTCCAGCGCCGGGATCACCCATTCGGTGGCGTCGAGCACGTCGAACAGGCTGACGCCGGGCCCGCGCAGCGGCTTGCCGAGGATGAACGCCAGCTCCACTTCGACGCGCGGCACGATGAAGCGCGCGCACGGAATGTCGCCGCCTTCGTCGAAGAACATGTCGTCGAGCAGCGCGCCGTAGTCCGGCTCCGCGATGTTCGACGAGACCTGCATGGCGCGCGAGGTCAGGCCGATCTTGTGGCCCTTGAGCACGCGGCCGCCGGCGATCTTCTGCGCCACCCAGGCGCGCTGGATGGCGTAGGCGTCCTCGATGGCCAGGGCCGGGTAGTCGAGGGAAAACTGCCGCACCTGCCGGCGCGAGCGTTCGGCGGCGTCGAGGCGGGTGGCGGCTTCCTGGATCAGGGTGGAGTCGAGCATGGCGTTGTCTCTCAGCGGGGGTTGACCGCGGCGGCCGGCGTCAGCCCGCCTGGCCCTTGAGGAAGGCGTGGACGTTGTTCTGCTTGTAGTTGAGCTCCGCATCCAGCTCGCTCATCTCGAAAGACAACGCCAGCGGGCGCCGCGCCTGCAGTTCGGCGAAGTGGGCCTTGATTACCGCGAACAGCGCGTCGGCGACCTGCCGGCGGGTTGCCAGGTCGCGCCCGGCGCCCACCTTCAGGCTCATGTGGACGAAGGCGTAGTCGTGCCGGCCGTCGGCCATGCGCCAGGTGTCGATGCGCACGGCGCGGCTGCGGATGCCGCCGAGCGTGAAGATCCCGCTCGCGCCGAGACAGGCATGGACCTGCTCGAACAGGCCGGGCAGGTCGGCCTCGGCTTCGATGTTGTGGGTGTATTCGGCGATGAAGTGTGGCATGGCGGCTTCCTCAGAGGCGGCTGGCGCAAGGGTTGCCGGCGCCGGCCCAGGCCTGCGCGGCGGGTATCGCCGCGCCGTCCTGCGGGGTGACCGGGAGCACGGCGTTGGTCTGCCCGGTGCCGGAGGAACCGAAGTAGGGCGTCACCACCTCCGCCTTGCCGTCATAGGCGGACCAGCCGAGCGCGCCCAGCAGCATGGCGGTGTCGTGCATGAAGCCTTCGCCGTGGCCCTTGGTGGCGTACTCGGGCAGCATGTCGCAGAAGGCCCGCCACTCGCCCCGCTGCCACATCGCCAGCACCTGATGGTCGAGGGTCTCGAGGAACGGGGTCCAGATGCGGTCGGCGAACGACGGCGCCTGGCCGTTCTGGGCGAAACGGTGGGACAGCGAGCCGCTGGCCAGGAAGGCCACGGTGCCGTCGTAGTGTTCCTCGACCGCCTTGCGCATGGCCCAGCCCAGGCGCGCGCTGTCGTTGAGATAGTGCACCGTGCACATCGCCGAGACCGAGATCACCTTGAAGTGCTGGTCCTGGTTCATGTAGCGCATCGGCACGAGCGTGCCGTACTCGGGCGCGAGCGTGGTGGCGTCGTGGGCCAGCACGTCCACGTCCATGGCCCTGCAACCATCGGCGAGGATGCGACCGAGTTCGGGGTTGCCCGGGAAGCCGTACTCCATGTTGGCGATGAAGTGCGGCAGTTCGTTGCTGGTGTACAGCCCTTCGAAGCGCGGCGCGCAATTGACGTGGTAGCCGGCATTGACGAGCCAGTGGGTGTCGAACACCACGATGGTGTCCACCCCCAGCTCGCGGCAGCGGCGGCCGATCTCCTTGTGGCCGTCGATGGCCGCCTGGCGGCTGCCGTGGCGAGGGCCGGGGAGTTCCGAGAGGTACAGCGAAGGAACGTGAGTGGTCTTGGCAGCTAGAGCGAGTTTGCCCATGTCGAGTCTCCTGGTGAGGGGCGCCGTGCCCGTTTCTTGTCCTTGTCGATGTCACGCCGGCGGTTGCGGCGGCCTCGGACGGCCGCTCTGTCGTCTGGCCACGCCTCACACGCCCCAGCGGGGAATGTGATGGCTGCCCATGGAAATGCACACGTTCTTGACCTCGGCGAAGACCTCGAAGCTGTATTCCCCGCCTTCGCGGCCGGTGCCCGAGCCCTTCACCCCGCCGAACGGCTGGCGCAGGTCGCGCACGTTCTGGCTGTTGATGAAGACCATGCCGGCCTCGATGCCGCGCGCCAGGCGATGGGCTTTGCCGATGTCCTGGGTCCAGATGTAGGAGGCCAGGCCGTACTCGGTGTCGTTGGCCAGGCGCAGCGCCTCGGCCTCGTCCTTGAACTTCATCAGGCAGACCACCGGGCCGAAGATCTCTTCGCGGGCGATGCGCATGCGGTTGTCCACATCGGCGAATACCGTCGGTTGGATGAACTGCCCGCGAGACAAGTGCGCCGGCAGGTTGGCCGGGCGCTCCAGGCCGCCGGCGAGCAGGCGCGCGCCTTCCTCGATGCCGATGCGGATGTAGCCGGTGACCTTGTCGTGGTGGGCCTGGGTGATCATCGAGCCGACCTGGGTCTTCGGGTCCTGCGGGTCGCCGACGATCAGGCGCCGGGCGCGGGCGGCGAACGCCTCGACGAAGCGTTCATAGACCGTCTCCTGGATGAAGATGCGGCTGCCCGCGGTGCAGCGCTCGCCGTTCAGCGAGAAGATGGTGAACAGCGCGGCGTCGAGCGCGCGGTCGAGGTCGGCGTCGTCGAAGACCAGCACCGGCGACTTGCCGCCCAGCTCCATCGAATACTTCTTCAGCCCGGCGGCCTGCATGATCTTCCTGCCGGTGGCGGTGCCGCCGGTGAAGGAGATGGCGCGCACGTCCGGGTGGCGGACCAGGGCCTCGCCGGCGGCGGCGCCATAGCCCTGCACCACGTTGAGCACGCCCGGCGGAATGCCAGCTTCGAGGGCCAGGCGGCCCAGCTCGTTGGCGGTCAAGGGCGAGAGTTCGCTCATCTTCAGCACCGCGGTGTTGCCCAGCGCGAGGCACGGCGCGGTCTTCCAGGTGGCGGTCATGAACGGTACGTTCCACGGCGACACCAGTCCGCACACGCCCACCGGCTGGTACAGGGTGTAGTTGAGCATCTGGTCGTCCACCGGGTAGCTGTGGCCGTCCATGCGCGTGCAGACCTCGGCGAAGAACTCGAAGTTGTGCGAGGCGCGGGGGATCAGCACGTTCCGGGTCTGGTGGATCGGCAGGCCGGTGTCGAGGGTTTCCAGCTCGGCCAGCCTGGGCACGTTGCGGTCGATCAGCTCGCCCAGCTTGCGCATCAGCTTCGCGCGTTCGCGCGCCGGGGTGCCGGCCCATTTCGGGAAGGCTTCCCTGGCCGCGGCGACGGCCAGGGCGATTTCCTCGGCGCCGCCGCTGGCGACCTCGGCGATGACCTCGGTGGTGGCCGGGTTGACGGTTTCGAAGACGGTCCTGCTTTCGACCTCGCGGCCGTTGATCCAGTGCCTGATCATGGTTCTGCCTCCGCTTGCTACGGGCGGGCGCGGTTCGCGAAGAACTCGGCCTCGCTGACGATTCGGTTGGCCAGGCGGCCGACGCCTTCCACTTCCACCACCACTTCGTTGCCCGGGACCACGTCGGCCAGGCCTTCCGGCGTGCCGGTGGCGATCATGTCGCCCGGCTGCAGGGTCATGAAGCTGGAGAAATATTCGACCAGGAAGGGGATGTCGAAGATCATGTCCGCGGTGGTGCCTTCCTGCTTCAGCTCGCCGTCGATCCAGGTGCGCAGCGTCAGCCTCGACGGGTCGGGCACCTTGTCGGGCGTGACGATCCAGGGGCCGACCGGGGTGGTGGCGTCGCGGTTCTTCACGCGCAGGTTGGGTCGGTAGTAGTTCTCCAGGTAGTCGCGGATCGCGTAGTCGTTGCACACCGTGTAGCCGGCCAGGTAGGCGAGGGCGTCGTCGCGCCCGACGTTGCGCGCCGTCCTGCCGATCACCGCCACCAGTTCGCACTCATAGTGCATGCAGGCCACGTTGTCCGGGCGCCAGGTGACCTGGTTGTGGCCGGTGTAGGCGCCGCGCGACTTGATGAACGCCAGCGGCTCGGTGGGTGCCTTGAAGGCCAGCTCGGCGGCGTGATCGGCATAGTTCAGGCCGAGGGCGAACATGCTGCCGCTGGCCGGCGGCAGCCATTCCACCTGGCGTTCGCCGAGCAGGCGGCCATCGGCCAGGCGCACGGCGTTGCCGGCCTCCACCGTGACGGCGTGCATTTCTCCCTGGTAGCGGATGCGTGCGTGTTTCATCTCAGACTGCCTCCGCCACGATGCGATTGCGCAGGCGGCCGAGGCCCTCGATCTCCACCACCACTTCGTCGCCCGGCTGCACGTCGACGCGGCCTTCGGGGGTGCCGGTGATCAGCACGTCGCCGGCATGCAGGGTCATGAATTCGCTGATCTCGGCGATCAAGCGGGGAATTCCGCGCACGAGGTTGGCGCTGCTATTTTCCTGGCGCAGCTCGCCGTTGACCAGCAGACGGATCGGCAGCGCGTGCGGGTCGGCGATCTCGTCGCGGCCAATCACCTCGGTGCCCAGCGCGCAGAAGCCGTCGCGGCATTTGGCCTTGACCGCCGGGCGGTAATAACTGTCTTCCGGCAGGCTGAACTCGTTGACGATCACGTAGCCGGCCACGTAGTCCATGGCCTGTTCCTCACCGACGCGGCTGGCGTCGCGGGCAAGCACCACGCCCAGCGCCGGGCCAGGCTGCAGGCGTTCGGTGCCGGCGGGGAAGACCACCGCCTGGCCGTCGCCGTTGCGCGTATTGGGTGTCTTGATGAACAGCACCGGCTTGACCGGCGGCTTCTGGTAGGGCGGCCGCTGGAATTCCTCCAGCCGGCCGCGCAACAGGCCCTGGTAGTTCAGCGCGACGCCGAACAGTGTGCCCGTTGCGGCTTCGCTGACAGCGCGGCGCATGGCTTCGTTCTCCTGGTTCCATCGGGATCGCCGTCGGGCGCCCTGATTTCATTAACATGTTATCTTTATAGTTAAGATATTAACTACAGTCAAGTCATTGCTCAAGAGGATTCGTCGCGCTCCCTTCAGTGGCGACATCTCGCCCAGGATCATTGCCAGGAGCCAGATGGATGAGGTGGTACCGCGGTGATATGCGTGCGATAGCGGGATCGGGTTGGTCGGCAGGGACCAGAATGGTTAAAATCTTATCCAATTCCAGCCGAGCATCCCCGCATGTCCAGTCCGCGCCCGTCCCTGACCCTCACGCTGTTGCAGGCGCGTGAGGCCGCCATGGCTTTTTTCCGGCCTTCGCTCAATCAGCATGACCTCACCGAACAGCAGTGGCGCATCGTGCGCATCCTTCGCCAGCAGGGCGAGATGGAAATCTACCAACTGGCGCAGCAGGCCTGCATCCTCAAGCCGAGCATGACCGGCGTGCTGGCGCGCATGGAGCGCGACGGCCTGGTGCGCCGCTGGAAGTCCGGGCACGACCAGCGCCGCGTGCTGGTGTGCCTGAGCGAGGCGGGGCAGCAGTGCTTTGTCGATATGAGCGAGGACATGGAGAGAAACTACCGGCGCATCCTCGCGCAGTTCGGCGAGGACAAGCTGCGATTGCTGCTCGGGCTGCTCGACGAGCTCAAGCACATCAAGCCTTGAGGTTCTCGTCCGGCCAAATTCCGCGGCAAGCGCCGGGGGTGCGAGATTGTGCTGGCTGGCCTGATGCGGTGCGAGGATCCGCGCCTGTTCCAGCGCTTCAACCAGTTGATCGAGCGGCACTACCCCGAGCGCTGGCTGCTTGGCGCTCACGCCGGGCAGCGCGCTTCGGCGGCGGATAGATCGGGACGTTCAGGAGGGTGCTGCGCGGCCTTGCAAGGGCGCTGTGGCTTCCGGTGGCGATGTCGGCGGATTGTGCAGGTTTGCCGGAGGAGTTGGTCGCACCTGGCTGCATGGTTGTACCGCTTCGCCGCGCAAGATCAGGCAATGGAGCGTCTCACCAGTTCCTTCGTATTTGCCATTGCCCTCGATGCGGATCGAACCGTCAGGCGACCACGCCAGGTTCGTGAATCCACCGCCGGAGAAGATGTAATCGCCAACGCGAAAATCGGTGCCATGCGCTGTACTCGACCATTCCATGAGTTCTTGAGATCCCAATGTTCATGATCGAATGGCCGAAAGCGCCCATCTTGGTGCCATCGGTGGTGGTGCGACTGCCTTTTACGGCCAACTGCTTCATGGTCAAGCCTCCATCTCCATCCAACGTTGTAGGGTCATCCGCGGTCGCGGTCGGCCTTCAGCAGTTTGAGCCGCGTTTGTCCATCGGGGGTGAAGTGCGTGCCGAAGCGGACCAGCCCGGCCTGATGCAGGTGGCAGCTCATGGTGAAGCTAAGCAGCATGCCGGGCTCGGTCTCTTCGATGGTGAGGTCGATCGCCTTCAGCCTCGGCTCGTAACGCAGCAGCGTGGTTTCGATTTCGCGCTTGAGCGTATGCGCGGAGGCGGGCAGGTGCCGGTAGATGCGGGACAGATCGCCAAGACCATAGTCCGGCAGATGGGCCAGGCCGCCGCGGCGGCTGTTGAGGATGCGCTGGATGTTGTCCTGCACCGAGAGGAAGGTCTGTGTGGCCGCGTCGAATTCGCCGATCGGGGCTCCGTTCGCAAAATGCCCCGTCACGGCCTCGAAGAACCCTGGCCCGCCACGCATCACGCGCCCGCCTGCGCGCCCACGCAGGTTTCCTCAAAGCTCAGCCCGATGCCGTCCGCCTCGGAGAACGATAGCTGGATTGACTTCGGCATCTGCCGGTCGGCCATGCGCACCAGTAGCTCGCGCGATAGCACCGGCAGAATCTGCTGGTCAAGCAGGCTGTCGATATTGCGCGCTCCGGAATCGGGCAGCAGGCAGGCCCGCACCAGTTCGGCGACCAGCGCGTCGCCGCAGCTCAGCGGCATGCCGAAGCGATTTGCGATCCGCTGAGCTACCCTGGCAAGCTTCATCCGCACAATCGCGGTCATGGCCTCGGCCGACAGCGGGCGGTACACGATGGTCTGGAAGCGTGCCAGCAGCGCCGGCTGGAAGCGATCGATCAGCAGCGGACGAATCGCTTCCATCAGGGTGCCGGTCGGGAGTTCGGCACCGGCCTGTGCCGCAGCGTCGGTTGCTGCCAGAATCTGCTCGCTGCCGAGATTCGAGGTCATCAGGATCACGGTGTTGCGGAAGTCGATCACCCGGCCTTCTCCGTCCCGCATGAAGCCGCGGTCGAATACCTGATAGAACAGATTCAGCACGTCGCGGTGGGCCTTCTCGACTTCATCCAGCAGGACAATGCTGTAGGGGCGCTGGCGGACCGCTTCGGTCAGCACACCGCCTTCGCCATAGCCGACATAGCCTGGCGGCGATCCCTTTAGCTGCGAGACCGTGTGCGCTTCCTGGTATTCCGACATGTTGATGGTGATGAGCGAACGTTCGCCGCCGAACATCTGGTCAGCCAGCGCCCGAGCGGTTTCGGTCTTGCCGACGCCGGATGGCCCGACCAGCAGGAACACGCCCAGCGGCGCGTCCTCCGATTTTAGACCGGCCTTGGCGGTGCGCAGGCTCTTGCCCAGCGCGGCCAGCGCTTCGTCCTGGCCGACGACGACCTGGCCCAGACGCGTTTCCAGCGCCAGCAAGGTGGCGATTTCGCTCGACAGCAGGCTATCGACCGGCACCCCGGTCCAGTCGGCAATCACCTGGGCAATGGCAGTCTCGTCGACTTCTGCGTGGAGCAAGGCGGCGTGGCCGTGCCTGGCCAATGCCTGGTGGGCAGCCTGGATCGATGGCGCCAGATCCAGGCGGGCCGACTCGTCGGTGGCCGCCTGCCACTGCGCGCGCAACGCGATCAAGGTTTCGGCGGCACGCTTCTGTTCGGCGAAGACGTGCGCGAACGCGTTCAACTCGCTGGCGAGCGCGGCGAGCCGCGCGTCGATGGCTGCCAGCCGTTCGCCGGCCTCGGCGCCGGTGGCAGCCTGGTCCTCCAGCAGGGCCGAGCGTTCGACCTCGAGCGCCCCGCGCTTCGCTTCGCAGGCGGAAATGGCGATCGGAGTGGCCTCCAGGCTCATGCGCACGCGGGCGGCGGCAGTGTCGAGCAAGTCGACGGCCTTGTCCGGCAACTGGCGCCCGGTCAGGTAGCGGCGCGACAGCCGGACAGCGGCGCCCACGGCCGCATCGGTGATATGCACGCCGTGGTGGTGCGCATATCGCTCCTTCAGGCCCCGCAGCATCAGGCACGCGTTCTCATCGTCGGGCTCGTCGACCTTGATCATCTGGAAGCGGCGCTCCAGCGCGGCGTCGCGCTCGAAGTACTGCTTGTATTCGGACCACGTCGTGGCCGCAATGGTACGCAGCTCGCCGCGCGCCAGCGCCGGCTTGAGCAGGTTGGCCGCGTCGGCGCCGCCGGCGGTATTGCCGGCACCGATAAGGGTGTGGGCCTCGTCGATGAAAAGCAGAATCGGGGTCGGAGACTGCTGCACGGCCTCGATGACGTTCTTGAGGCGCTGCTCGAACTCGCCCTTGACCCCGGCACCGGCCTGCAGCAGACCCAGGTCCAGCGTCAGCACGCTGACATCGCGGATGACGGCGGGCACATCCCCTTCGGCGATTTTTAGCGCGAGCCCTTCGACGAGCGCGGTCTTGCCGACACCGGGCTCGCCGACCAGAATCGGATTGTTCTTGCGGCGGCGCGCCAGAATGTCGACCATCTGACGGATTTCGACATCGCGGCCAAACACCGGGTCGATCTTGCCATCGCGTGCCTTTCGGGTGATATCGGTGGTGAAGCGGTCCAGCGCCAACGTGTCGGCCTGGCCGGGCATCGCCCTGCCCGGGGCAGGCGAGGTGGGCGCTGCCGCCGGTCCCGGCGTCAGCGGGTCGGGCGCTTGCCCGTCCGCTCCAGGGCCAATGGGCGAGGCCGCCTCGATCGAGATCTTGTTCAGTTCGCGCATCAGCCGTTCGATCTGCACGGCCGACACGGACAGGAGCGGCCAGGCATCAGGCGCACGCAGCAGGTGCGGCGAGTCGGCCAGCGCCGCAAGCAGATGTGCCGAGCGGATGGGCCGAGCCTCGCTGGGGCCCGCTGCTTCGAGCGAGGCGCGCATCCAGGCAGCTTCCAGCCACTGGCCGACGCGCTGCGAGAGGCCTGGCTTGCCGCGCAGGTCGTGCGGCAGCCGGTCGATGGCGGCCAGCAGCGCGTTCCAGATGCCGTCGACATCCAGTTCATAACGCCGCAGGATCGCCAGCAGGTCGCCGTCGCCCAACTCCAGCAGCTTGATCAGCCAGTGCTCGACCTCGATGTCCCGGTGGGCGCGTGTTTCACAGAGACTGGCTGCCTCGGTGAGGGCTTGGGCGCAGTGGTCGTTCAGGCGACGCAGGAACGGGGAAGGATCGCGGGCGGTCATGGCGTGGGAGAAAGAACGCAGGAAGGGGAAAATGGGGCGCGCGGACCACGACATGTCGTCCATGCAAGACGGCCAGCCGGCGCCTGGCGCCGGCTGCGCGCGTGTTACGAGCGCTCGTTCCAGCTGTCGGCGTGGATGATGTTGCCGTCCTTGTACGACCAGGTGATTTTCTCGTAGCGCAACTCGATGTCTTCGAGGTGGTTGTGTTTTTCGTAGGCCGGGTTCTTGATGTCCAGCATCTTGGGCGTCACGCCAACCACCTTCACGTTTTCCAGCTTGGTGTTGAAGTATTCCTTTTCCTTGCCGGCGTCGTCGATCTTGTACCACTTGATCTCGATCGACTTCAGGGTCTGGCCGCTGGTGACCGCTTTGTACAGATAGGGGGTCGATGCGTCAGTTTCCTTGGTGAACAAGATCGGCTTGTGCACGCGCGTGCCGGTCAGCTTGCCGGTGTTGGAGTCGGTCGGGATATTGACAGCGTGGTCAAAGGCGACGACTTCGACGCTGCCCTCGCGGCCGGACACGGTGACCGAACCCTTGACATCGGCACCGCCATCGTCCTTGATCCACATGTACGCGGGAATTGCCATTTTTTCTTACTCCTTCTGCTGGAATGAACAGGCCGACTGGCCCGAGGGTGTCCGATTGTCGTGACGGTCATCGCGACAATCGGGGACAAGCGTGATCTCGACACGGCGGTTCGCAGCGCGCCCCGCTTCGGTGTCGTCGGTGGCCTTAGGCCGAGTGTCCCCGTAGCCCTGGATCGCAAAGTGCGTGAGTGGCAGGCCAGCGGCATCGGCCAGCCAGTCGCGTACCGACGCGGCACGTGCCTCGGAGAGTTTGAGGTTGCTGTCCGGGTTGCCGGTGGTGTCGGTATGTCCGGCCACCAGCACGCGCTTGTCCGGATGCGCCTTGATCATCTCGAGCGCGCCAATCAGCACCCGGTTCGAACCGGGGTTCAGGACGGCGCTGCCGCTCTTGAAGAGGGACAGGCTGTCGAGCTCGATGGTCGAGGGTGGCGGTGCGGGGGGCTGATACGCGGCGATCAGCGTGTTGAGCGGGGTGAGCAATGGGACGCCCCGATAGAAACCCAGGCCCAGGCGCGGTGGCACGCCAGCGCGGGCATACCGCTCAAGCTCGTCGCGGTCGCGCTTGATGGCCCGCAGCGCATCGACCCGGGCGGCGTCGTGCTCTGGGCTGATGGCGCGATAGCGCGCCATATCGTCGATGACGCGCGCCACCAGCGCCCGGTTCTGCCAGGCCGAGGCCGCGCAGGCGGCACAGAATGCCAGCGCCAGCCAGGCAAAGGCATGTCCCAAGGCACGCGGCAAGGTTCGTCGCACTGGCTGCAGGGCGATGCCCTGGATCAGGGGCTCCGGCAACGGGTAAGCTGCACGCCGGCCATCCCGGCTGTGCCGGGCGAGTCGGCTCAGGGCTGTCGTCTGCTCGGTGAAACGGGTCAGTAGCGAGTTTGCAGCGGGGATTCCGACGACGGTGGTCACGCCGAATGCTGCGACGCGCACCGGGCGCCCATGCCGGATTCCATCGCGCTGATTCTCGACGAAGGCGGGCAGCAGCGCGCCAGCGGCCCACCGTGCCAGGGTGTCAAGACGCGTGGCGCGATGCATGCGGGCCTCGCGATCCAGCGGAACTGCGGCTTGCGCATACTGCAGGGCGTGCGTGGCGACGCTGGTCGCCAGGGTCTCGCCCGACACCATCTCCATGCCAGACATCCCAAACCAGGGGCAGTCGTCCGGCGTACCGTCCGCCTCTTCGGCATACACGGCAACGCATAGCCGACCGCGCGGCTGGCCTCTCCGATGGCCGAGCGCCAGCGCCTGAGCCCTGCGCTCAGCGTACCCGCATTGTCGGCCTGGTCGGCGCCAATCAGATAGGCGACGGCATCCGGACCCTGCTCCTCGCGCCATCGCTTGAGGGCATCTGCCACATGAGCCAACCGGGTCGGATCGTCGACACGCACCCAGATCGCGGTGTCGGTGATCCGAACCATCGCATCGCCAAAGGCCTGCGCCGGGGCGCCGGTGGCATCTCCCACCGTCAGCACCAGCGGCGTATTGCGCCGGATGTCGCCGGGCAGCGCATCCAGCGATGCCCTGACAGCCTGCAGCACCGGCGCCGCAGCACGCCGGCGCGCATGCAGCCGCCGGGTGACAACGATGATCGCGAGCAGCGCCAGGGTGATCGTGAAGGCGGCGAGCAGCAGATTCCACCTCGACGCCCAAGGCGAGCTGAATGCCAGCCAGGCGAGCGCGAGTGCCGCGATCCAGGCAAACAACGTACGGTAGGGGTAGCCGGTCACGACACCCCTTTCAGCTCGCGAGCCGGGTGATCGCCGCAGCCAGCCACCGATCGAGCGCAACATAGACCAGACCCGCGCCAACGCAGGCGGTGACCACCCAGGCAAGCGGCGACAGTTGGCGCCATCGAGGTGTCTTGCCGACGGTCACCAGCACCGGGCCGGAAGCGTTTCGCCAGCCGGCGCGATCCAGGCGTTCATCGATGGCGCGCATGAGGGCGGTGCGGGCGCTGGCGCCCTCCAGGGCATATCGGCCCCGAAAACCCAGCCCGAGGACGGCGTGGAACACGGCGAGCAGCGGCAGCACCGGCTGCGGATCGGCCAGGCGCCGCTCGATGCGGGCAATCAGCATCTCCCCGGCATTGTGGCTCTGGAACTGCGCTACCTGCATTGGCTCACGCTCCCAGGCGTCGCGGTCGGCGCCCTGCAGCCGACCTAGCGCTACCTCGTCCAGCAGGGCGCACTGGGCATAGGCGGCGTCTTCTATCACGTCGACCGGCTGGCCGCTCGCCACGAATTCCTCGCGCAGGCGGGCTACTTGTTCGACACACTTTGCCCGGAACGTTTCGAAGCCAGCGGTCGGTCTGGCGGAGTCGGCGAGTTCCGTGACGGTCAGCGCTGTGTCGCGCAGTGCGAGCGGGAGCATCATGGCGGGGGTACGCATGGTGGAGGGACTCATGCCGGCAATACCGCGAAGAGTTCGAGCGACACGTCCGGCAACGAAGCCGGCACGTAGAATTGGCAGGCCCGTGCGTCCAGCATGCGCTTGAACGCCGGGTGGGCGCTGTCGAGCGCAAAGTACTGGTTCTCGATGCGCACCGGAATGGCGGCGGGCAGGCGCGACATCGTGCGCAGCGGAATGCCGGGCAGCGCGGAGTTGACGATCTGTTCCACCTCGTCCGGTGCCCCGGCCTTGCATAGGCGCGGCAGTTGTTCAAGCAGCGTGTGGGCCGGCAGTCCAGCCTGCACGGACAGGTAGTACTCGGCCCCTTCGACCAGCCGTTCGTCAAGGATCTTGCCTACCCAGACCGTGGGCCGGGCACGTTCGAGTGCCACCGGCACCACGCGCGATGGGATCACCGTGTCAAGCAGGGTGCGGATCAGCGATTCCAGTTCCGCGAACACCGGTTCGGGGGCGAGATGGTCATAAGCCGGAATGGCCTGGAGGGTCTCGGTGGTGGAGAAGGTCAGTAGTGCCCCGGCCAGCCGGGCCAGGGTGCCGTAAAGTCGTTCGGGATGCTGCTGCGGGGCCGCATGCAGGCGCGCCAGATCCGGCCAGGTGCTGTTCACGCTGTGCAGCAGCCAGAAGAGGGCCACATCGGCAACCGCGTAGTCGGCGATCTGGTCGGAGCGTTCGCGCCGCCGCACGGCCAGACTCGCGCTCTTGGCGCTCAGGATTTCCGATAGCCGGCCCATTCGCTCGGTGAGCCGGTCGCTGGCCGACAGGAACAGGCAGGGCGGCACAAAGGCCGGATCGAGTTCGAAGCGTCCTTGAGGGGTGCGTACCAGTCGGGCAATCGGGCAGGTGACGTAGTCGCCGATTGCCTCGAAGTCAAAGAGGAGCGCGAGCGCATGCCGCTCGACGCTGATCTCTTCCTTGCCTTCCCCGTGCAGGTCGGCGACTTCCCGGTATTCCCGAATGAAGCGGCGCGGGCGCGCGGGCCGGTCGCCGGCTTCGACACAATTGCCGCCTTGCGCATCAACAAGGGCCAGGCCGACCAGCACGACCACCGCGTCGACGGTGGCCGGCACATCGCCAAGATCGCGTGCCGAGGGCGTCAGGTCCGCGAGATCGGTATCGATGACGGTGCCATCCGGCAGCCGCAGGGCCAGGGCGCTCACCGCCAGCCGATGGATCGACAGGGCCTGTTGGTCGAGCCCGACGCGCACGACGCCCCAAGGATCGGGGCAGACAAGGCGTGCGACGTACTCGTCGGCATAGCGGTCCCACAGCGCCTGTTGCTGGAAATGCTGCGGGGTCATGAAAATCCCTTGCGCCCACAGCGGTCTTGTTATCTTCATCGTGCTCGGCTGGTATGCGGAAAGATTTTCCGCATGGGTGATGCCGCACGGTGGCCATGCGCCAGCGTGCGGCGGGACTCAAGTTACTTGGCGATATGTCGAGATCGCCGTTGAAACTGGCTGCGGTCGCTCAGTTCTTCGCCTTGGGCATCTGCGACACCAGCGACAGATTGATGTCCATCCCTTCGATCTGGAAGTGCGGCACGATGAAGAGCTTGACGCGGAAGAAGCCCGGGTTGTCCTCGATGTCCTCGACCATCACCTTGGCTTCTCGCAGCGGGTGCGAAGCCTGCAACTCGTCGCCCGGATCGGTCATCTCGGTCACGAGCGTCTTGACCCAGGTATTGAGCTCCAGCTCCAGCAGGCGGCGGTCCTTGGTGGTACCGATGTTCTCGCGCTGAATGAGCTTCAGATAGTGGGCGATCCGCGACAGCAGGAAGATGTACGGCAGGCGCGCATTGACGCGACTGTTGGCGGTCGCCTCCTTGGTGTCGTAGAGCGCCGGCTTCTGGGCCGAGTGAGCGGAGAAGAAGCACGCGAAGTCGTGGTTCTTGTAGTACGACAGCGGGATGAAGCCCAGGTTGGCGAACTCGAACTCGCGGGTTTCCGGGATCAGCACTTCGGTCGGGATCTTGGCCTGGTTGCCGGTGCCCAGATCGTAGAGGTGAATCGGCAGGTCTTCGACCAGGCCGCCCGCCTGCGGGCCGCGGATCTGCACGCACCAGCCGTTCTTGATGAAGCTCTGCACCATGTTCGTGGCAAAGGCGAACGAGGCATTGGCCCAAAGGTAGCGGGTATGGTCCGGGCCTTTGACAGCCTCCGTGTAGTTGAAGGCACGTACCGGCACGGTTTCCGGACCATAGGGCAGGCGAGCCAGGAAATTCGGCAGAGTCAGGCCGATATAGCGCGCGTCGTCGGACTCGCGGAAGCTTTTCCACTTCAGGTATTCGGCGCGATCGAAGTAGTTGCCGATGTCGCGGATGCTGGCTACCTCTTCCATCGACTCCTTGCCGAAGAACGCTGGCGAGACGGAGCCGATGAACGGCATGTGCGCCGCGGCCGAGACCTTGGAGATATTGCGCAACAGGGCGATGTCCTGGGGGCTGCGATCGAACGCGTAGTTCGAGATGATCGAGCCGATCGGCTCGCCGCCCGGCGTGTCGTATTCCTGGATGTAGGTATGCAGGTACAGGCCGCTCTGGATGACCTCGGGGGTATCCTCGAAGTCCTGGCGCAGCGCATCCTTCGAAACATCCAGCACTTCGATCTTGACGTTCTTGCGGAAGTCCGTGCGATCGACCAGGAACTTGAGGCCACGCCAAGCCGATTCGATCTGCTGGAACGTCTCGTTGTGCATGATCGCGTCCAACTGGCGGCTGATCTGCTGATCCAGGTGCTCGATATGGAAATCGAGCAGGCTCTTGTCGAGGCGATCCACCTGCTGCGACGAGTCCTGGATCATCTTCAGGAAAACGTTCATCGCCTGGGCGACGCGTTCATCCAGCGACGATTCTGAGAGCGCATCGGCGCTCTGGAACGACTCCACAGGGCGCGTGGCCTTGACTGGCGTCAGGTTGATTTTCTCGCACAGCGATTCATAGACGCTCTTGCCGGGCGCATCCAGGACGACGGTGTCGGTTTCGCCAGGGGCGTGGGCGGTGATTTCATGCTTGGCCATGGGTTGGTTCCTCAAGGAAGGCAGTTACTGGACGGACGGGGAGGCCGGGGCGGCGTGGCCGATATTCTGCAGATCGGTACGCAGGCGCTCGGACAGGGCCGGGTCCTTGAGAATTTTCTCGAGTTCGCGGCGAAACATCGCGTTGTCGAGCAGGTTAGATTTCAGGTCGCGCAGCAGATTGCGCGCCGCCATCAGGGCGCGCAGTTCGGGCACCTTGCCGGCCACCACTTCCGGCTTGAAGTCGTCCATCGACTTGAAATCGAGATCGACCGGCAGCTCCGAGCCATCGCTGGCGAGGGTGTTGTCGACCGCGATCCTGGCCTTCGGGTTGAAGTCGGCGAGGACCGAGTTGAAGTTGTTCTTGTTGATCGAGACCTTCTCGCGTTCGGCAAGCGCTCGCGCGTCCTGACTGTTGCTGTAGTCGCCCATCACCAGCAGCTTGAGCGGCAGCTCCACCTTCTTCTGCGCGCCACCGGTATGCAGGTCCAGCTTGATATTGACGCGTGCCTTGGGCACTTCGTTCTGGAAACTCTCAGCCATTATTCTGATCCTTTTTAATTCTGACTTTAACGGTTTTTATTGCTGCTTGAAAAACGATGGGTACGGCGCTTGTTTTTAATTGATATCACGTAATTCATCGAAAGAAAATCAGAGGAATCTTAATTGGATTGATTTTTTGTCGAAGATCGTGAATCAATGTTAATGCGGAGACAAAGGGGTTCTCTCCATAAGAAAAAGCGTTTATCGTGCGCCGCAAGGCGCTGTGTGTCGAGCGATGCATGGCCTGTGAAAAAGGGTTCGATCACGCTGACAACGGAGCGCAAGCAATGGCGGATCTGGGTAGGGAACTGAGGACTTACGGTGATGCCCTGCTCAGGGGACTGACCGGGCGGCAGGCATACTTTCTCGAGGTGCCGGGCACAGCCAGCGCCGCCGCGCTGTCGGTGGTGTCGTTCGAGGCAGTGGAGCGGATGGGCGAGCCCTATGCCGTCACCATCCAACTGACGCATCCGCTTGAGCTTGATCGAGCCGGGTATCTGGGCAAAGACGCGACTTTCCTGATTGTTCCCGCTGATGGCAGCGAGCCACGCAAGTTTGCCGGCTGCATCACGCGCTTCTCCAAGACCCGCCAGACCCGGGATTTCTGCGGCTACGAGATCGTCGTGGAGCCGCTCGTCGCGCGGCTGCGGCTCACGCGCGCCAGCCGTATCTACCAGCAGCAGACCGCGCCCCAGATCATCGAGGCCATCCTGCGCCGCCATGACCTCAAGGGCCACCAGTTCGCCTTCAAGACGCGGCGCAAGTACCCGCAGCACAAGTTGCGTATGCAGTACCAGATATCAGATTGGGACTATATCCGGCTGCTGATGGAGCAGGAGGGCCTGTACTGCTATTTCATCCATGGCGAGTTCGGCGAGATGATCGTGTTCGGCGACGACATCGACCATTACCTCTACCAGCCGGAGCTGCGAGTGCCCTATCGCGAGACGGCGGGACTGGAATCAGGCCAGGAAACGGTGTTCTCGCTCGGGACCCATGCGCGGACCATTCCCGAATCATTCCGGGTCGCGGACTTCAATCCCGACAAGGCATGGGAACGCCCCGCCGGAGAGGCCGATGTCGCGAAGGAAAGGACCACCTACGGTCAGTCCTACGTGTATGGCACACATCACCTGGACTTCGACGACGCCAAGTGGGAAGCGCAGTTGCGTCACGAGGCCGAGTTCGCCGGCCAATTGGTCTACGCGGGTGAGAGCAACGTGCTGGCGCTGCGCCCGGCGCGCATCCTGCGACTGGACCTGGCGTTGCCCGACGCGCCCAACGGGCAGGTGGTCACCGAGGTCGTCCACACCGGCGCGCGTGATGCCGCCTACCGCAACACCTACAAGGCCATTCCCTCGGACCGGCGCTTCCGGCTGCCGATGGACGAAGCCAACTGGCCGCGCATCGCCGGCACGCTGAGCGCCCGCATCACCTCGCCGGGTCAGTACAAGTATGCCTACCTGACCCAGGATGGCCATTACATCGTCCGCTTCGATTTCGACTTCGACGCCTGGCCCAATGGCGGCGAGAGCGTGCCGCTGCGCCTGGCCAAGCCGTTCGCCGGGGCGCGGCAGACGGGCTTTCACTTTCCTCTGATCGACGGCACCTATGTGGACGTGGCGTTCCGCGACGGCAACCCGAATAAGCCGTACATCGCTAGCGTGCAGCACACCAGCCAGCACCCTGACCTGATCACCAATCAGGATCGCTGGCTGTCGCGCAACGTGATTCGCACGCAGAGCAACAACAAGCTGCGGTTTGAGGACTGGGAGGGGCAGGAGGGGGTCAAGCTCTCCACCGAGTATGGCGGCAAGACCCAGCTCAACCTGGGCCACCTGGTTGACCATCAGAAGAAAAAGCGGGGGGATGGCTTTGAGCTGCGCACCTCGGGCTGGGGGGCGATCCGGGGCGGCAAGGGATTGTTCCTTTCCGCGGACGACCAGCCGGGAGCGAATGGGCAGCAGTTGGACATGCAAGGCGCGCAGAAGCAGTTGAACCTTGCGCTTGAGCAGATGCAGGCAATGGCGAAGGCCGCGCAGGCGGCCCAGGCGCACGCCGCCGAGTTCGAGAAGCAAAAGCAGTTGTTTGAGCAGACCCTGAATGAACTCAAGGGGGCAGGTTTGCTTGCCACTGCTCCGGCAGGCGTGGCGTTGACGAGCGGTTCGCATCTTCAGGTGTCGGCCACTGGGAACCTGTTTGCTACTGCCGGCGGCAATGCTGATATCGGCGTCATCAGGAAGTTCACGGTTGCCGCAGGCGAGGCGGTTTCGCTGTTTGCGCAGAAACTGGGCATGAAGCTGTTTGCCGCCAAGGGCAAGGTCGAAATACAGGCGCAGGACGACGAACTGTCCATGACTGGCCGCAAGGATGTCACAGTGGCCAGCGCCACTGGCAAGGTGTTGGCAGTTGGCGAGAAGTCGGTTGTTCTCGCCAGTGGCGGCGCTTACATCAAGCTGGAGAACGGCAATATCGAGATCGCTTGCCCGGGGGACCTGAAATTCAAGTGCGCGACCTTTCAGAAGGTGGGGCCAGCGAGCTTGAACATGAAAATGCCAGTACTGCCACGCACTGCGTTGCCCGAGACGCCCTCCACGTTCAATTTAATAATGCCGGACGTCCCTGGTGAGCACGGAGGCCACCTCGTGCATACCCCATGGACCATCGTCCAGGCCGAGAGTCCAGAAGAGGCCCTGCTGGACTTTGAACCTTTGCTGAAAGGACGGGTAGACGCTGCTGGAAAACTGCCACTGACATCCGCGGAAATGGAAAGGCTCAAGGCTGCCTATGACGAGACGCCGAATCAGATGTGGGTCGTTGCGAACGGCCGGGCCCATGAATTGGTACTGGACCAGGAGTTGGCGAGCTGGAGCAGCCGTCAAGCCTATCAGAGTGCCATCAATGCAATGGGCTATACCGATGCAATGGGTAGCATCAACGGCACGGATATCGATGGCTCGGCTGGCGCTCACATCGCCGATGTACTAAAGGTCGGTGGCAAGGCCGCGCTGAATAAGATAAAGGGGGTCTGAGTCGTGCCGGATAACACCGACAAGAGGCGTCAAGTTCATCAGATCGTTGGCACGGATGGCAGCCCATATAAAGCCGCGGTGACCAGCTCCCTCCACGTTGTGGATGGATTTTCCGTGCCACTCGAAGGGAACCAGGTCAAGCCATATATTTGTGGGAAGGACTATTTTTCCGACCTGATCAAAGATATTGCTGGTGCCACGGAAAGCATCTATATCGCAGGATGGCAAGTCAATTGGGATGCTCAGCTCGCGCCTGGCAAACGCTTGTACGACGTTCTGCTTAGCGCGGCCAAGGCAAAGCCACGCCTCAAGATCTATGTCATGCCGTGGGATGACTCTCCACCGGTGCAGACCTACGACGATCAAACCAAGAGCGCGCTGGAAAGCATCAATGACACGTTGCGGCGCGGAGTCGAGGGCAAGCAAGTCTACGTTCAGTTGTCGGCTTCGGTGTCACCCCGGAATAGGGATTTCTACAGTCATCATCAGAAGCAGGTCGTGATTGACCGGAAGATCGGTTACGTCGGCGGCATCGATCTCGCCTATGGTCGATATGACGATGCGCAGTTCACCCTGCGTGCGGATGCGGATGGTCGAAAGGGGTTGAATCGCTACAACGCCTGCGTGGCTCCGGTGGGTAAAGTCACCGATGGTGAAGTGGAGGTCGTCGATCCAGATCTCATGAGTGGCCCATGGGACACCGCTGCAGGGGTGCCGTATCTCGTTAAGACGAACAAGAAAATCGCACGCGAGGCTATTGAACGAGGCGCTTATCAGAAGCCATACAGCGGCAATATAGCGAAGGACAAGCCCGGTGTGCCACTATCTACAACGCTCGACGGACTGGATGTGGCCATCCAGCCCCGCCAGCCTTGGAATGATGTCGAGGTGCGCATTGAGGGACCGGCTGTCGCGGAGCTCACGCGGAATTTCGTGAGCCGCTGGAACCACGGTGCAAAGAAGGACTTCCCCAAGCTGACAAACGCGGAAAAACCGGTCCAAGGCAAAGGTGGCTGCGTGGTTCAGGTGCTGCGTAGCGCTCCGCCGGCGATGTGCGATAGCGGCAAGACCCAAAGTGATCATCTGCAGGCGATGCGGTTGCTGATCGACCATAGCACGCACTTCATCTACATCGAGAATCAATTTTTCGTCTCGAACTTCAGCAGTGCTCAGGTGAAATCGGGTTCGGCGCGGACGATTGACGGCGCCCAATCGGACTGGAACCCGAGCCCGTCGCCGGGCCCCGGCTATGTAGGGCCAGGCGCGGAGGTGTACAGCATGGTCTCGGCGAAGGCTACCCGCTGGGGCTACGACGGCGATGACGAAGGAATCCAGAACGACATTTGCCAGTGCATTGGAGACCGGATAAGGCGGGCAATCTTTGACAACCCTGATGGGGAGCCATTTCACGTCTATATCACGCTGCCTGTACATCCGGAAGGGAAGCTGAATGATGGGGCGGTGCTATGCCAGGTGCATTGGACGATGCAGACGCTGGTGTTCGGGCGGTTCAGTCTGTTGAACCGGATTCGCCGGCACTTGTGGGCGAAGCGGGAGTTCGATGCAAATAAAGGCACGTGCAAGACCGTCAAGGAATTGGCATCCCTCAAGGCGGCGGTTTGCAGGGAGAGCGAGACGACGAATGATTATAAGGATATTAAGATTTCTGAGTGCTTCAGGTACGTCACGCTATTGAATCTCCGTAACTGGACCAAGCTGGGCGAACGCTATGTGACAGAACAGGTCTACGTGCATTCGAAATTGATGATTGTGGATGATCGTTATGTGCTGCTAGGCAGTGCCAATATCAACGATCGGAGTTTGCTGGGGGATCGTGACTCAGAGCTTGGAGTGCTGATTCTGGACACTAAACAGGGCAGTAAGGATGTGCTTGATGACGGTCGACCCCGCCTGGTGCGGAACTTCGCGCACCATCTACGGGTAGCGGTGTGGGAGAAGATTTTCGGCCTCAACGTGGAAAACGGCAGCAGTAGTGTTCAGCAAGCAACAGAGTTGAAAAACGCCATCCAGCAGCCAGGGAAGCCGGGCAGCTGGAAGAACATTCAAAAAATTGCGGACGCTAACGCAAAGGCTTATGAAGCAGCGTTTCCCTTTATTCCCCAAAATTTTGACCCTTCTGATCCACAAAAGAATACGGAGCGGAAAAGGGGGGCTTCGATCTGGCCCGTCTATCACAGAGGTGAGAAGAATGAGAGAAAGGGGGCAGATTTGACGCTTGCAAGGACAAGGATGCCATTTGACTCGGAATTCTGGAAGGCGCCACCACTCGATGAAAAGCAGGTGGCTGAATTGGGAAATATTAAGGGATTCGCGACGTTGTTTCCTTATGCATGGACCAAGGGTGAGAACAACGATGTGAAGCTAAATTATACTTTGGTTACAGAGGGAGATCCTTTGCCAACAAAGGAAGTTCCCGATGAGAAAAATGCTGCACCCCGGCCAGTTCTGGCCGCAGTCGGGCAGTTGCCTGACAACGGGAGCGCATCATGAGGAATCCCTTCAAGCTAATCAGGTTCCAGTTGGTCTGGATGCTCTTGTCTCTTTGCGCGGGAGTGTGTCAGGCGCAAGTATTTGGATTTAAAACAGACGGGGTGGCCTGGAAAAGTGAGTGTGTTGGGTTATATCAGGTGGACCTGCCAGCGGATTTCCAGCCCCTTGTGAGGACGGTTGGCAGCGTTGTTGGTGACTACGTTAGCGGAAGCGATCAGGTAGCTGAACTTCCGGTTGCATCGGGCAGTAACGTGACGATCAAAGAATTTTATACGGTGCAAAAAAAATTGCACGACGCATATATCAGTAATAAGAAAAATGCGCTTGATGAGGCAAAAAATGCACCGATGACGGATGCAGCGAAAGAGAGGCAGATCTACGGGGAAAGTATTTCCGCGTACCCAATCAGCGACATAAATGCTTTCGCATGGCGAGATGGCCCAGATAGTATTGACGGGTATTTCTACCGTGCTGGCAGGATTTATTCGATCTCAGGGCCTCCGAAAGGAAAAGCAAGCCCAGGCGAGCCGACCTTTGAAGAGAAGGTGAAGCTATTCCGGCCACGGGAATTATTTGAGATTTCTAGTGGAGAGGGCTTGTGTTTGCCATTTTCTTTCATCGGCACGACGTTTCGTGGGCGATTTCTAAGGATCTATCAGAAGGGCGTGCTTGCGAAACACCCGGATATCATGATCTGGGTGGGTGATGGTGCCTGGTGGGATCGTAACGATGACGCGTCGGATTTCCGATTGTCATCAAGCGAAAACAAGAAAAAAAGCCGCGATAGCCTCAGGGTATTTTGGGAGCAACTTCCCCGAGAAAGGGAAATGCGAACTCTCGTTTGGCCATTTCCGTCAGTCAAGATGGCGGACTATGAGGGCTACAGCAGTTTCATCCAAATCACCCGTCAGAATGGGGACGTGGACTATGGATATCGTGCTGTCGCCAATCCGCAGGGTGGTTACTATGCCTTGGACATTCATTTGATTCAACGGTCGGAAGTGGCAAGGCAACGCAATCTTACGCCAATGTCGAAGGAGGAATTCAAGCGGCTAGCGGACGAGGTGGTGGCGTCACTGCGCAAGCGGGAGTGATCATGATGGATGCGGTCTAATTCCGGTAACAACGAGCGTCGGGGCTGCCAGCTATGTCTAATGCGGATTATGCGGGTTATATCAGCGGAATGTTGATCCTGATTGCAGGTGTGCTTGGCGTGACTGTCACGCTCTTGGGCGTGAGTTTAATTGCCCGACGAGGATCGCATCTGCAGCTCGTCATGGCCTGGGCACTCATTTTCTGGGTGCTTCCCATTTGGTTGCTGACGTTGATGACCGAGCGGGATATGTTCAGTTTGGTGTTGCTGTCGCGCACCATTCTCGCGTTGCCTGTCTTCGTTTCGTTGCTCTGGCTGAGGCAGTGCGTGCGTGTGTTCCGACAACGACGGAACGGACTCGCTCCCTATGCCGTATTTCCGTGGGTAGTTGCCGCCGCGGGAGCACTGTTGCTGATTTGCCTGGATGATCAACGGGGATTTCGAAACGCATTGCCCATTAAGTTGGGCGGGACGATCGAAGCCTCCCTGATCTGGCTTGCAATGCTGCTGGTGGCGGTAGGCGTGACGTGGGGAGGGGCCACGGCCATGTGCTGGTTGTGGACGGCCGGACCTGCCGAATTGCCGAAGTGAGCTCGGAGTGCGAGAAGTCATGGGCAGCGGTTGCCATAGTCGGCGCCGCTAAGTAGGAAGCTTGATCTTATATTGTGATGAGATAAAGAAATGAGAGGAATTGTCAGGAAGGGCGACGGAAATTCACATGGCGGGGTAGTTCTCACGGGCTCGGTGACGATGTTGATCGACGGCAGCCCGGTGGCGCGCAAAGGTGATTGGGTGTCTTGCCCAATGCACGGAGAAAACGTGATCGTCGAGGGTGACCCATCGTTTACCGATGATGGCGTTCCGGTGGCCTTTCATGGCCACCGAACTGCCTGCGGGTGCTCGCTGATTTCGTCGGCACCCAATACCGGAATTGCCTGATGCCGATCGACCTCTCCGCATTGCCGGCAGAAGTTGCCTGTGGCGATGATGGGCCTTCGGCGGTGATTTGGCTTGTGTTGTTTATCGTGGTGATGGGTGCCGGTGCCGGTTTGACCTTGTGGTGCTGGCCTGCGGGCAAGTCGGTTCACGAAGGAGTCTTTTGGGCCTGGTTATTTGGTGTTCCGGGCCTTTGCTACGGAGTGATGTTTTCTCTGCGTTATGGGCTGTTCCAGTATGCCCAGATGAAAACGCACATTCGCAACGAAGTGCGAGACGAGGGTTTGCGTGTTGCCATTAGACATGCCCAACAGCCATTGAGCTTACTGGAAATTGCCTATGTCACCGCTCTTGGGGGAGACCGTGTTGCCGAACGCATCGTCGATGGTGAAAGCGTGTTGGAATCGACCTATGTGGATGCCGTCAATGCTCACGTCCGGCACTCGATTCTTATTGAGAGCGAGGACGAGGCTGGCCATGTCGCAAGTGAATTCGCCAGGAAGCCAGCGGCCATCCGGTCGGAATCGGTGTATCAGATGTTGCTCGAACGCATGACGGATGCGCTGCGAGACTTGCCGGCCCGGCTGCATCTGGATGTCTATCTGGTTGCTGACGGGCGGTCAATTGACCCCGCTGAGGCGTTGGTCGGCTGGAAACGCATCTGGGTGGAGATGGGCCTGCGCGGGGAAAATGTCGAGCACACAACGGCAGATTATGGCGTTATGGAAGTGGATAGGTGGCTTGACAATGGTGGAAAGACGGCCCGCGCGATCCTGGTCGTCGCCGCACAACTGTATGACGTGCCGCCATCTGATAGTACCGAGGCTGGCGTGGCTTTGCTATTTGTGACGCAATGCGCTGGACGGCGAGCAGGGTGGGTGGGGAATACTGCGCTGCATCGTCCCGTTGAAGGCACTCTTTCCGATATGGGCGGGGTCCTAGCATCCGCCATGCAATGGGGGCGGGGTTCTGCTGACGAAGCCGGTAGTTTGTGGCAATCCGGCGTGGATAGCGCAACTGGGGCAGCCATCCTGGCTGCCTGGACGAACGCCGGCCGGAACGCGGGTGAAATCCAAGAGGTCGATGCCAGTCTTGGCCATGCGGGCATCGCAGCCGATTGGCTTGGCATTGCACTCGCGAGCGAGCATGCACATCAAACAGGGCGTCCGCAAATGGTTGCGAGCCAGCAACGTGACCTGGTCCGCATGACCATGATCAAATGAAAATCTAACAGCGCATGAAGGTGTCTGACGTTCCCTCTCCCGCTTCAAAGGTCCGCCTGCCCTCTGGGCTACTCTGGGCCTTGGTCTTCGCATGCGCCTTGGCGTGTGTCCTGATTTATCTGCTCGGCGCGACGATTGGCCTGACTACGCCGGAGAGCCGAGGCCGTGCGATGGCATGGGTATTGGGCTGTGGAGCAATCCTGCTGGTTGTGATCCCGCTGTTTTCCTTGGTGGAGTTTCGCAAGGCGGGGCGCGTGGTAGACCAGGCATTGCTTGCCCAGGGGGTCGTGCCGGTCGATTCTGTGGCCGGGTCGGAAGTGCCCGATTCGCTAGCGTGGGCGCCCTTGAGGGAATCGCTGGCAACACGCCTTCGAGCTATCCACGGTTGGCGCTGGCGCCATCGCCAGCCTTGGCTACTGCTCACCGGCGACGATGACGTTATTGAGCACCTGCTGCCCGGCCTTGCCGAAACGGGTTGGCTGACCACTACCGATGCGGTGCTGCTATGGAGCAAGGGCGGCGAGGGCGGCCAGCCGGACGCCGCATGGCTCAAGCAGATCTACAGGCTGCGCCGGCGCCATCCGGTCGATGCCGTGGTCCTCGTGACCGACGGCGAGGCCCAATTGCCCAAGCCACGCGGGAGTACCATGCCCTGTGGCCTCCACCTGGCTCGCATCGCCGAGGTATTGCACTGGTCTGCACCGATCTACCTGCTCGATGTCGCCCAGGCAGACGTGACCGCCCACGGCGATACACCGGTGATCGGCTGCGAGTTGCCGCGGCAAGCTGACGCCACCGCCATCGGCACCGCGCTGCAGACCCTGCGTGACCAATTGGCGAATCGCAGCGTCGCGCAGTTGATCCAGAATGGGCGTGACCGCTATATGGGAGCCCTCTCCCAGCGGCTCGACACGCGAGGCCCGGTGCTCGCCGACTGGATCGGTGGATTGGTGAGCAGTCAACGCCGACGCCTCCCGCTCAGCGGCATTGTGTTCGCCCCATATCCGGGCTCTGCCGCCGATGCGGACGACGAGCCTGGTACCGACTTGCCCCTCTGGCAGTACCTGGGCGAAGCCGTCCGCCGCCAACCGGGCCGCCGGATCGGCTGGCATCCGGTCACGGTGTGCTCCACTCTGGCGTTGACGGCCATCGGCCTGTGGAGCGCCGGCATGCTAGTGTCTGGCGTACTGAATGGCCGCGACATGCACGTTGCCGGGCAGGCCGTGACCGGCATCCAATCGGCCCCGAATGCCGCCGAACGCCTGCGCGCACTGCTTGCCCTGCAGCAGCAGATCGAGCGCTACGAATACCGTACCCAGCATCACGCACCGCTCGCGACCCGCTTTGGCCTGAACCGCGACCCAGCCGTGCTTGACGCCCTGTGGCAGCCCTACGCGCAGGCCAGTCGCCGATTGCTGGCAACGCCGGTCCAACAGGACCTCGAGGCGTCGCTGGTGGACCTCGCGCAGATGCGCACCGACATGCTGGACGAGCAGACCAGCCGCTGGGCGCTGGGCGGTCACGAAGGCCTCAAGACCTACCTGATGCTGGCCGCCCCCGAGCGTGCCGACCCGGCCTTTCTGACCCCGCAACTGGTACGACGCTGGTCTACCGATGCCCGCATCACGCCGGGCGAGCGGCAGGACCTCGCCGAACGCCTGCTCAGGTTCTATGCCCAGCACCTCAAGGCGAACCCGGACTGGCGCATCGAACCCCGCCCGGAACTCGTGGCCGGCGCTCGCCAGACCCTGCTGGCGGTGATCGGGGAGCGCAACGGCGAGGACACCATCTACCAGGGCATCATCAATGCCTTCGCGAACAACGGCGGCAACAAGTATCCGGACGCGACCCTGGTCTCGCTGACGGCCGGCGCCGATCCCCGCGGGCTGGTGCGCGCCACCGCGATCGTGCCCGGTATCTTCACGCGCCAGGCCTACGAGGGCTATGTCGCTCCCGCCATCGAGGCCGCCGCCAGGCGCAGCGAGATCGCCAGCGACTGGGTGCTGACCGACGGCAAGCCCCAGGCATCGCCGACAGAAGGCCGCTCTGCCGAAGCCCTGCAGGCGGCTCTGACCGAGCGGTACTTCGCCGACTACGCGGAGCGCTGGCAGGGCTTCATGAACAGCCTGCAATGGGAACCCGCCCCCACGCTGCCGGCCGCTATCGATCAGCTCAAGCTGATGGCCGATGCGCGCCAGTCGCCGGTGATCGCGCTGATGAAGTCGCTGGAATACCAGGGTGGCGCCGGCGCGCACAAGGATTCGCTGTCCGACACGCTGGTGGCCAAGGCCCAGGACTTGCTGGGCAAGAAGACGGCGGGACCCGAGGCGATCAAGCCGGACACGGCCGGGCCGCTGGGCGCCGCCTTCGGACCGGTGCTGCGGCTGGTGGGACAGGGCCAGGCCGCCAATGCAGGCAGCAGCAGCGACCTGAGCCTGCAACGTTTCCTCGACCGCGCAACGGCGCTGCGCCTGCGCTTGCAGCAGGTCAGCAACAGCGCGGATGCCGACGCGCAAGCCCGGCAGATGGCGCAGGCACTTTTCCAGGGCAAGGGATCGGAGTTGGCCGACACCCGGGCCTATGCGCAACTGATGGCGGCGAGCCTCGGCAACCAGTGGGCGGGCATGGGCGAGACGTTGTTCGTACGCCCGATCACGCAGGCCACGCAGACCGTGCTGCAACCCGCGCAGGCGAGCCTGAACGACGCCTGGCGACAGGGCATTGCCATGGCATGGGGCAAATCGTTCGCCGGGCGCTATCCGTTCGCCGACAGCGCCAACGATGCCTCCTTGCCGGAACTGGCGCGCTTCCTGCGCCCGCAAACCGGCGTGATCGGGGCGTTCCTCGGCACGCAACTGGCAGGCGTGCTGGAACTGCAGGGCGATCAATGGGTGCCGGCGGCCACCGGCGGCCAGGCGCTGGCCTTCGATCCGGCCTTCCTCAAGGCGGTCAATGCCCTGCAGCGCATCGCCACCCGCCTGCTGGCGCAAGGCGAGCCGCAGTATCGCTTTGAGGTCAAGCCGATTCCCACGCCGGGCCTGACCGACACGGTGCTGACCGTCGACAGCCAGAAGCTGCACTACTACAACCAGCGCGAGACCTGGCAGGCGATGACCTGGCCTGCCAACAACCTGCAGGACCTGGGCACCCGGCTGCAGTGGCAGACCGAGCACGCGGGCACCAACAAGAGCTATGAGTTCGGCGGCCGCTTTGGCTTCGTGCGGATGCTGGAGCGGGCGCACGTCGAGCCGCTGGACAGCGCCGTCTATCAATTGACCTGGCGAGGCACGCCCGACACCAAGGGGCCGACAACCAGCGAGCTTGAGCCGAGCGCTGCCGAGGCTGACAGCCTGACGGAGCGTGCGGCGAGGCTGCCGCCGCAAGCGGAGATGGCCTACCCGATCCGCTACCAGATGCGCACCGAAGTCGGCCAGGGACCGCTGGAGATGCTGGCACTGCGGGGCTTCGTGCTGCCGTCGCGCATCTTCGTGGGCCGGGAGCCGCAGGTGGTGCCGCGTGCCACCTCGGCCCCGCGCAGTTCGCGCTAATTGAGAAGGAAATCATGTTCAGCAACCTCCTCAACGCACTGTTTGGCGCCCGCGCGCCCGCCGCGCTTGCCCGCTCGGCCCAGGCCCGCTGGGAGCCGTGGCTGCAACCAATTCGCCCCGATGCCCCGGTTGGCGACGATCCCGGCTACGACGACGGCTTCCTCGCTATCAAGGAGGAAGTCGCCAAGTTGTCCGATATCGACGACGCGCTGATCATGGAATCCGCAGGCGAATTGCTCAAGCATGTCGCCAAGGATGTGCGCCTGGCGGCATACTATGCTTACGGATGTATGCGGCGCGAAGGTGCGGAAGGGGTAGCCTGTGGCTTCGAACTGCTGTCGGCGCTGATCGACCGTTTTGGCGCCCAGATGCTGCCCACCCGCGCCGAGAGCCGCAAGGCCGCGCTCGAATGGCTGGCTGGCGCCACGTTTACCGACCGCCTCGACCGGGTGCAGGGCTTGACCGGCGCGCCCCTGGAGCGGACGCTCTCCGCGCTGGCCCTGATCCTGGAGCGCACCGCGCAGTGGCCGGAGTCGGCGCGCCCGGCGCTCGACGGGCTATTCCGCCGCTTCGAAGAGCGCGTCGAGTCTCCACTGGCCGCCGAGAGTACCGGCATCGGTGAGCTATCAAGACCATCCCCCACCTCGTCGACCTTCCCGCCTGCCGCCGGCGAGGTGGCCTCCACGCGCGACCTGCTCGACCGGACGCGCCAGATGGCGCTCTTCCTGCGCGAGCAGCCCCAGGGCTATCTCGCGGCGTATCGCCTGATGCGCTGCGTGCGCTGGGATACGCTGACCGACGTGCCGCCGCATGAGGCGAGCGGCAAGACCCGCCTGTTGGCGCCGCGCGCCGAACTGCGGGCCCAGCTCAGGCGCCTGCTGCTGCAAAAGCAGTGGCCGGAACTGCTCGACCGCGTCGAACAGGCTTTCGCCGAAGGGGCGAACCACTTCTGGCTGGACTTGCAGTACTACGCCTTCACCGCCCAGGACCAGGCGGGCGGCGAGTATGCCCGCGTGCGCGACCTGCTGGCGACCGATTGCGCGCTGATGCTCGAGCGCCTGCCCGGCCTCGATCGGCTGGCCTTTACGGATGGCACGCCGTTCGCGGACGACGCCACGCTGGAGTGGATCGCGCGCCATGCCACCGTGCGCGATGTGGAGCGCGGCGAAGCGGTGGCACCGGTATCGGTCGCATCCGCCAGCACCGACTGGGCGGAGACGGAAGCCCAGGCGGCCGACCTCGCCGCCCAGCAGAGCCTCGATGCCGCCTTCGCCTGGCTGCAGGGCCTGCCAGTGCCCGATGGCGAACGGGATCGCTTCGTCCGGCAACTGGTCATGGCGCGCGTGGCCGAACGGGCTGGCCGGCCGGACACAGCCTTGCACCTGCTGTCCGCTCTCGATCTGGCTGCCCAGCGCTTCCAACTGTCCGCCTGGGAGCCGTCGCTCGCATTCGAAGCCAAGCAGCAACTGCTGCGGCTGCTCAAAGCCCGCCTGACCCGCAAGGACGCGGACAAGTCCACGCTGACGCAGCGCATCGACGCACTGGTGGGCGACCTGACCGCCATCGACCCGGCCCGCGCGGTGGCCCTCGCCTAGCTGCAGAACCAATTACCTATTTCATGAACCATCCCACCCAAGACAACGAGATCCTGCGCTACTACGAGGCGGAGATGCGCTACCTGCGCGAGGCCGGGAAGGAGTTCGCCCAGGCATTTCCGGACCGCGCGCGGATGCTCAACATCGACCGCATCGGCGAGCGCGATCCCCACGTTGAACGGCTGTTCGAGGGCTTCGCCTTCCTGATGGGGCGGCTGCGCCATAAGCTCGACGACGAATTGCCGGAACTGACCGAGGGACTGGTCAGCATGCTATGGCCGCATTACCTGCGCATGATTCCCTCGCTGTCGATCCTCGAACTGACCCCGACCGCCGGCGCGTTGCAACGCCACGAGACGTTGCCGGCCGGGCTGGAAGTCACGTCCGACCCGATTGCGCTGAGTACCCAGGCCGCCAACGGCGGCGACAGCGTCGAGTGCATCTATCGGACCACGCAACCGGTCGATTTGTACCCACTGCGGCTCACTGAAGCCAGTGCTCACGCGCGCGAGGATGGCCGCTCGGTGATCCGGCTGCGGCTCGCACTCCAGATGCAGGGGCGCCGCGAGCAACTGGCGGTGCCGCGCCTGCGGCTCTACCTCCATGCCGACCGGCCATTGGCGCTGGCGCTCTATGCCGCGCTCACCGCCGAGCCGCTGGCCGTGCAGGTACGGGTCCCGGGCTACCCGGCCGACCGGCCCGGTGCACCCCAGCCGATGGCGGGCTTGCGCCTGGAACCGGCGGGATTTGCGGCCGAGGAGCGCCTCTGGCCCAAGCCTGACAACGCCTTTGGCGGCTACCAGTTGCTGCTGGAATACTTCACTTTCCCCGAGAAATTCATGTTCGTGGACCTGGTGGGGCTGGACATGGACGCCATCCCGCAAGATGCGGAGCATTTTGACGTGGAGGTGGTACTCCACAAGCCGTTTCCGGACGACATGCGCTTCTCGGCCGAGAACGTGCGGCTCTTCTGCACGCCCATCATCAATCTGTTCGAGCTCGAAGCTAACCCGATCTCCGTCACTCACTTCGAGACCGAGTACCGGGTGCGGGCGATGGAGCAGCATGGGCAGCACGTCGAGGCATATTCCGTCGATACCGTACGCGGATTCGAAGCCGGCAGCGGCCAGCGCTTCGAGTACGCGCCGTTTGCGGCGTTCCGTCACCGGGGCGGCATGCTGCGCCACGAGATGCCGGAGCGCTACTTTCACACCCGCGTGCGTCGCGGTCCCTCGGGCAGGTTCGACACCTGGGTCGTCCTTGGTGGCCATGCTTGGGAACAGCAGCAAACCTTGCCGCAGGAAACCCTGTCGCTATCGGTGACCGGCACCAATGGCATGCTGCCGCGCAAGGGCTTGCGCGAGGCCGGCATCACCCGCATGCGTGGCGGCTTCACCAATATCGGCACGGTGCGCAACCTGACCGCGCCGACCCTGCCGGTATATCCCCCCACCGGCGACCGCTTTCACTGGCGGGTGCTGTCGCACCTCGCGCCGAACTACCTGTCGCTGCTCGATGCCGAAGTCTTGCGCGGCAGCCTGGCGCTGTACGACTGGACGGACGGGGAACTGAACCGCCGGCGCATCGATGCCATTTCCGACGTGCGGCACCGTCCGCTCCAGAAGCTCGTCAAGGGAGGCCTGCTGCGTGGCGTGGAGATCGTGGTGACACTGGACAGCCCCCGTTTTGCCGGCGAGGGAGACGTGGAACTGTTCGGTGAAATGCTCAACCGGTTCCTGTCGCTGTACGCGACCGTGAACTTGTATACCCGGCTGGTGATCGTGTCCCAGCCCACCGGCAAGCGTCTGGCGTGGCCAGACAGCAAAGGGGAGGGGGCTCCGTTTTGAGCATGACAGACCAGGTTGCGACGTCCTCCCCGGCCGGCGCCTTGCTGCCGGCGCTGCTCGCCAATGCGCCACGGATGAATGTCTTCCGGCTCTGCGAACTGATCGAGCTGTCCGCGCCGCGGCACCCGCCGCTGGGTACGACCGATTCCCCGGCCAACGAGCCTGTGCGTTTCCGCTCGCATGGGCGGCTGGGTTTCCCGGGGCGGGAGATCCAGGCAATCGAGCACGACAGCGACCACCCCGATCGGCCGCCCGTGGTCCGCACGACCTTCCTTGGCCTCTATGGCGTCGATGCGCGCATGCCGTCCTACTTCGTGGATGAAATTGCGCAGCGTCGCGACGGGGCCGAGCCGCTCGCAGCCTTTCTCGATCTGTTCCACCACCGGATTGTCACGCAGTTCTACCGCGTCGCACGCAAGTATCGCTATCCGGTGGGTTTCCGTCCGGGCGGGCAGGACGACGTGTCGCGCTATCTGTTGAGCCTGCTCGGGCTGGGTTTCGGCGAGATGGAAGCCGGCCAGGTCCGGATCGAGGACACCGTTGGCACGCAGAAACTGCTGTCGATGCTGGGGCTGGCCAGCCAGCGCACGCGCACGGCCGAAGGCCTGGCCGGCGTATTGCAACACGCCGTGCCGGACGCCCGGATTGCGGTCGAGGAGTTCTACCCCGTGTGGGTGCGCCTCGACGCCGACGAACGGATGCCGCTCGGAGAGAACTGCGTGCTGGGACGCGGCTTCTACGATCGCGCGAACACCGTGCGCGTGGCGATCACGCCGCAGACACGGGAATCGGTGCTGGAGCTGATGCCGGGCAGGCGCATGCATGGGGAGGTGATGGCGCTGCTGCGCTTTTATCTCGGCTACGCAGCGCATGCCCATCTGGAGATGCGGGTAAGACCCGCGCTGATGCCGGCACCAGCCCTGAATTCGGACCAGGCGAGCCTGGGTTACACCACGCAACTGCGATGTCCGGCGGTGGCGGAAGCCAACGACGTCGACGGCGCCATGCCGGGCATGACGCGCGTGCAACTTGGGACATGGAACGGAGCTGGCGCAGCGTAGCAGGCAGCAAAGCTGTGCCGGCCGCGCGCAAGACGAATGCAACACGAAAACCTGATACGCCAAGAGGATCAATACGATGGGGCGACAGCTTCAAAATAGAGCCGGACTGCTGGTTGCCACCCTTGTTGTGGCTGGCTGCGGCGTTGGGCAAGGGATCAAGGACAGCACGGTGGAGGCGGCGAAGTGGGTCTTCACGACGCAGGTCAAGACCATGAACCTCGACCTCACCAGCCGGTTGTCGTTAAATGCTGATGGCGCCGGACAATCGTTGTCGACGGTGGTGCGGGTTTACCAACTGAAGACGCCGCAGGCCTTCGAGCAACTGAGCTACGCGCAACTGCAGGCCAACGATCTCGAGTCGCTCAAGCCCGATCTGCTGGCAACCAGGGACGTCATCCTGCGCCCGGATGCGAGTGTGAGCCTGAGTGAGCCGATGCACGCCGATGCCGGGTATGTCGGCGTGGTGGCGTTCTTCCGCAGAGCGGACAAAGAAGCGGTCTGGAAGGTGGTCGTGCCGAAAAAGCAGTGGAAGAAGACCGACCCGGTGAAGATCGAGCTGCGGGGCAGCACGCTGCAGTTGGCGGGTGTTTCCGCCCATGGCCGCGGCATTGGGAATGGCGGTATCACCCCGCGTTTGACGATGGCGCAGTCGGCTGCCAGTTCGCAAATTCCTCCGCCATGTGCGGAGGAATCTCTCAAAAGTGGCATTCTAGACGCATTGACCGGTTCGCCGGAGACCTGAAATCCGGTGGGGCCACCGTCGGCGTACCGCATGTTCGCGCTTTGCCAAGGGTGTTGCGGTAACTGAGTTGCGGGTTTTCTTATCGTTTCCCCGCGCCACCAGCCTCAGCCGGCCGCCAGGCTCACGCCCTGCGGGCCTTGCTGGGTGCGCCCGTCCTTGCCATACAGCGTGCCGCCGGTGTCGCCGCGCTGGCGCAGCGTCTGGATGGCTTCCTGGGTGAACTCCAGGTGCGCGTCCACCACGGCCGCGTTGAGCGTGTTGGCGTCGCGCGCCATGCGGGCGGCGAACAGCAGGTTGCGCCAGGCCGTCTCGATGGCGGGGGAGAGGTCGCGCCCGGTGATCTGGCCGCCGGCGCCGAGCCGGATTCCCATCGCGCCCATCTGCGCCTCGCGCGTGCGCGTCTGCGTCTGCAGCAGGCCGGCCAGTTCGACCTTGCGCTCCAGCAGGCCGACCAGCGCCTGGTAGTCGCCCGCCTTGATCATGGCGCGCTCTTCGCCCAGCACGGCGGCGAATTCCTTGGACAGCTCGGTTTCCCGGGCGAGGTTCTGGATCAGGGACTGGCTCATGGCTTGCCTATGTTACGTGGGTTGGCTTGGCCGCCGCGGTGTGTGGTGCGTCAGGCGCCGCCGTTGAGTTCGCGCAGCGACGCCAGCAGACCGTCGGCGATCTTGCTGGGGTCGATCTTGATGCGTCCTTCGGCGATCGCCTGGCGGATTTCGTCCACCTTGGCGGTATCGATATCGTCGTCGTGGTCTTCCACCAGGCGCGCGCCGATCTCGCGCACCTGCGCGGCCAGCGGGCTGACGCGCACGCCGGCGGTTTCCGGGGCGGCGGCGGGGCCTGCGGCGGCGCCCGCCACGCTGCGCGGCGTGCCGTCGCTGGCGTCGGCCGGCCTCGAGGAGGTGGTCTGATTGATCTTCACGGTGGTTCCTTGCTGGGTTCCTCTGGCTTATCGGACGGCGGCGGCAGAACTTTAGGGCCGCCCGGGGCGGATCGCGGCCGTCCGGGCACGGGCTTGGGATGCCGGCTGCACTTCGTGCGCAGCGCGGCGCGCCATTGTCTCATGCACGGCGGCGGCGCCGGGCCGGCGCGCGGGCCTATTGTCTTATTGTCGCTATTGTTGCAACACCACCGTATCGCCGTTGCGCACCAGCGCGTTGACCACCTGGCCGTTCTTGAGCCGGACCTGCACGTTGTTGCCGGCGGCGGCGTCGGCCATCACCTTGCCTTCGCTGCTGAGCTGGAACGACTCGCCTTCCACCACCACCGTCACGTTCTGGCCCTGCCGCACGGCGATGGCCTTCTTCAGCAGGTCCATGCGCATCGGCGAGCCCGCCGCGACGCGGTTGGCGACCACCGCGCCCGCCACCTGGGCGAGGTCGGTGACCACCGCGCGCGGCAGGCCGGACAGGTCGCCCTGGCGCAGCTCCAGGTCGGACGGGTCCAGCGGCTCGCCGGGCGTGAGGTTGCGGGCCGCCACGTAATAGTCGGCCACCACCGAGACGCGCGCCTGCACGTAGCGGGTCCAGGGCCGCTCGCCGCCGCAGCGCACGCCGACCGAGATGCGGCCCCAGGGCGACGCGCCCGGCGGCAGGAAGGGCTCGGGCAGCGGGCAGTCCGGCGCGCGGCCGCCCGACGGCGGCACCACCTGGATGCTGGCCTTGCCGGGCAGGCCGGCGGTCTGGCGCTCGAGGAACTGTTCCACGGCGGCGCGCACCGGATCCTCGGTGAAAGGCGAGGGCGGCGCTGCCAGCGCGCCGCCGCACAGCGCGCCGGCGGCGGCCAGCGCGCAGGGCAGCGCGCGCGTGGCGGTGCGCAGGGCGGCGCGGAAAGTGGCGCACAAAGTGACGCAGAAGCGAGGATTCATGTGTACATCCGGCAAGGCTGCGGGCCGGCGGCGCGCGGCGGGCGCGCGGGCCGGGCCGCGGAACAGGACCCATTGTAGGCAGCCGCGCCTTCGGGCTCGTGGCGAAATACGCGGGTTTTTTTGCCCTATTCGCGCGATTGGGATGACAGGGCCGAACCTAAGATGGCACACCTGAAGAAGGTCGACCTTCGTCGCTCTCTCCCTCCAGCGAGACACAGACATGATTGACAGACTCGATGCGGCGCTGCGCTTCCAGCAGGAAGCGCTGAGCTTGCGGACCCAGCGGCAATCGGTGATTGCCTCCAATATCGCGCATGCCGACACGCCCGGCTACAAGGCGCGCGACTTCGACTTTTCCAGCACGCTGGCGCAGACCGTCGAGCGCGGCAAGCGCGCCGAGGGCGTGTCGCTGTCCACCACCTCGGCGCGGCACCTGCCCGGCCAGGCGCCGGTGGCCGACGACATGGACCTCCAGTACCGCATTCCGCTGCAGTCGAGCATCGACGGCAATACCGTCGAAATGGACACCGAGCGCGTGGCCTTCGCCGACAACGCCGTGCACTTCGAGTCGGGCCTTACCGTGATGAGCGCCAAGATCAAGACCATGCTGTCGGCCATCCAGCAGTGAGCACGCCATGCCAGCAATGAATATCTTCGACGTCGCCGGCTCGGCGATGGCCGCGCAGTCGCAGCGCATGAACGTGACCGCCTCCAACCTGGCCAACGCGGACAGCGCGGTCAGCCCCAACGGCCAGCCCTACCGCGCCAAGCAGGTCATCTTCGGCCTGGCGCCGACCCCGGGCCAGAGCGACGTGGGCGGCGTGCAGGTCGAGGGCGTGATGGAGGACCCGTCGCCGCCGCGCATGGTTCACAACCCGACGCACCCGCTGGCCAATGCCGACGGCTACGTCACGATGCCCAACGTCAACCCGGTGGAGGAGATGGTCAACATGATCTCGGCCTCGCGTTCCTACCAGGCCAACGTCGAAGTGCTGAACACCGCCAAGACCATGATGCTCAAGACGCTGACCCTCGGTCAGTGACGCCCAGAAACCAGGACCCGCAATGACTACCACCGTCGACACCAGCACCCAGGGCATCAACAACGCCCTGCAAGGCAGCAGCGCCAGCGCCGCCGACCTGCAGAACAACTTCCTGACCATGCTGGTCACGCAGATGAACAATCAGGACCCGCTCAACCCGATGGACAACTCGCAGCTCACCTCGCAGCTCGCGCAGATCAGCCAGGTGAGCGGCATGCAGACCATGAACAATACGCTGCAGGCGCTGCTGTCGCAGGTCGCGGCCAGCCGCGCGATGGATTCGGCGTCGCTGATCGGCCACACGGTGATGGTGCCGGGCAACACCGCCACGGTGGCGGGCGGCGTGCCGACGCAGATCGGCGTGGACCTGCCGGCCACGGCCGACGCGGTCACGGTCAACGTGCTCGACAAGGACGGCAACATCGTGCGCACCATCGACATGAAGGGCCAGGTCGCGGGCGTGCACGACATCACCTGGGACGGCAAGAACGATGCCGGCGTGGCGGTGCCGGACGGCGACTACACCTTCAAGGTCGCGGCCACCGCCGATGGCAAGGACGTCTCGCCGGTCGCGCTGGTCTACGGCAAGGTGGGCAGCATCAGCGGTGACTCCACCGGCGTGCTGGTGGACATCGGCAATGGCCGCACGGCGTCGGTCGACGACGTGCGCCGCATTCTTTGATTTATCTGCGATTCGTCAGCTAACCAGTTCATTAGGGGAACATCATGGGTTTCGGTCAAGGGGTAAGCGGCATCAACGCCGCCGCATCCAACCTGGACGTCATCGGCAACAACATCGCCAACGCCAACACGGTCGGCTACAAGCAGTCGACCGCGCAGTTCGCCGACGTGTACGCCGGCACCAAGATCGGCCTGGGCGTGACGGTGAATTCGGTGGTGCAGTCGTTCAACCAGGGCAATATCGAATCTAGCGGCAGCGCGCTCGACGTGGCCATCACCAACGGCAACGGCTTCTTCCGCATGACCGACTCCACGGGGTCGGTGTTCTACTCGCGCAACGGCCAGTTCCAGCGCCAGCCGGACGGCAGCATCACCAACGCGCAAGGCCTGGCGCTGACCGGCTACCCGGCCGGCACGACCGGCGGCGGCGCGGTGCAGCCGCAGCCGCTGGTGATCCCGAACACCACGATGGCCGCGCGCGCGACCACGTCGCTGGCCATGTCGTTCAACCTCGACTCCGGCAGCAAGGTTCCCGTCACGCCGTTCGCCAGCACCGGCCCGCTGCCGGGACCGCCCCCGGTGCCGGCGGCGCTGCCGACCAGCGACATGTTCAACTACAGCACCGGCGTGACGGTCTATGACTCGCTGGGCAACGCCCGCCAGCTGACCGCCTACTTCTCGACCGGCACGCCGGGCGCCGGCGCGCTGCCCGCGCCGAATGCCGGCGGCACCGACTGGACCATGAACCTGACCGACGCGGCGGGCAACATCGTCAGCACGAGCACGCTGCAGTTCGGCCCGAACGGCAACCTGGTGGTGCCGGCGGCCGGCGCCACCACCAACATCGCGCTGCCCGCCTCCAACGGCGCCGCCGCGATGACGGTGGCGATGAACCTGACCGGCACCACGCAGTTCGCCGGCGACAACGACACCAAGCCGCCGGTGCAGGACGGCTACGCCGCGGGCAGCCTGCTGGGCTTCGCCGTGCAGCCGGACGGCACCATCCTCGGCAGCTACTCGAACCAGAAGACCCAGGCCCTGGGCCAGGTCGTGCTGGCCAACTTCGCCAACACGCAGGGCCTCAAGCCGGAAGGCAACAACGTGTGGTCGGAAACCGGCTCGTCGGGCCCGGCCGTGGTCGCCGCCGCCGGCGGCGCCTCGGGCACGCTCAAGTCCAACGCGGTGGAAGACTCCAACGTGGACCTGTCGGGCCAGCTCGTGAACCTGATCGTGGCGCAGCGCAACTACCAGGCCAACGCGCAGACCATCAAGGCGCAGGACACGGTCATGCAGACCCTGGTGAACCTGTAACCGAGCAGCAGAGCATGTCGCCGGCCGCGCAGGCCGGCGCTGAGGAAACGCCATGGACCGCATGATCTACACCGCCCTGTCGGGGGCCAAGCAGACGCTCGACCAGCAGGCCGCGGTGTCCAACAACCTGGCCAACGCCTCGACGCCGGGCTTCCGCGCGCAGGTCAACATGTTCCGCGCGGTGCCGGTGGTGAGCAACGCCTCGCCGACCCGCGCGTTCACGCTGGCCTCGACGCCGGGCGCCGACATGAAGGCCGGCCCGCTGACCTACACCGAGCGTCCGCTGGACGTGGCGCTGCAGGGCAACGGCTGGCTGACCGTGCAGGCGCCGGACGGCAGCGAGGCCTACACCCGCGCGGGCTCGCTGCAGGTGTCGCCCGACGGCCAGCTGCAGACCAGCACCGGCCTGCCGGTGATGGGCGACGGCGGCCCGATCGCGGTGCCGCCCTCGGCCGAGGTCACGATCGGCAGCGACGGCACCATCACCGTGCGCGGCCCCGGCGACACCGCCCAGGGCCTGGCGCAGATCGGCCGGCTGCGGCTGGTCAACCCGCCGCCGGACTCGATCGCGCGTGGCGACGACGGCCTGTTCCGCCTGCGCCCCGGCGCGCAGCCGCTGCAGCAGGACGGCAACGTGCGCGTGCTGACCGGCGCGCTGGAAGGCAGCAACGTCAACCCGGTGGAAGCGATGGTCGACATGATCGCCAACGCGCGCCGCTTCGAGATGCAGATGAAGATGATCCAGGGCGCGGACACCAACGACCAGCGCGCCAACCAGCTGCTCTCGACCAACTGATTTCACGATCTGACGCGCCGCCGCGCCCAGCGGCGGCCATGCAAGGACAAACATGATCCGCTCACTCTGGATTGCCAAGACCGGCCTCGATGCGCAGCAGACGCAGATGGACGTGATCTCGAACAACCTGGCCAACGTGTCGACCAACGGCTTCAAGCGCAGCCGCGCGGTGTTCGAGGAACTGATGTACCAGACCGTGCGCCAGCCGGGCGCGCTGTCGTCGGACCAGACCAACCTGCCCTCGGGCCTGCAGCTGGGCACCGGCGTGCGCCCCGTGGCCACCGAGCGCATCCACACCCAGGGCAATCCGCAGCAGACCGGCAACAGCAAGGACGTGGCCATCATCGGCCAGGGCTTCTTCCAGGTCACGATGCCCGACGGCACCACCGCCTACACGCGCGACGGCTCGTTCCAGACCGACCAGAACGGCCAGCTCGTGACCTCCAGCGGCTTCGTCATCCAGCCCGCCATCACGCTGCCGCCCAACTACACCTCGCTGACCGTGGGGCGTGACGGCACCGTCTCGGTCACGCAGCCGGGCTCGAGCGCCAACGTGCAGGTCGGCCAGATCCAGCTCGCGACCTTCCCCAACCCGGCCGGCCTCGAAAGCCTGGGCGAGAACCTGTACGTGCAGACCGACGCCTCGGGCGCGCCCAACGCCACCGTGCCCGGCCTGAACGGCGCCGGCACGCTGCAGCAGAACTACGTGGAAGCGTCCAACGTGAACGTGGTCGAGGAACTGGTCAGCATGATCCAGACCCAGCGCGCCTACGAGATCAACAGCAAGGCGGTGCAGACCTCCGACCAGATGCTGCAGCGCCTTACCCAGCTCGGATGAACATGATGGCCTCGCTGATCCGCCTGGGCGCGCTCGCCCTGTGCTGCCTCGCGACCGGCTGCGCGATGATGCCGCGCGAGCCGCTGGTCCAGCTTCCCACCACCGCGCGCGCCGAACCGCGCTCGGTGGGGCCGTCGAGCGGATCGATCTTCCAGGGCTCGTATGCGGGCAATCCGTTGTTCGAGGATCGCCGGCCGCGCAACGTGGGCGACATCCTCACCATCGTGATCAGCGAGAACGTCAACGCCAGCAAGAACTCGGGCACCAACGCCACGCGCACCTCCAACAGCGCGCTGACGTTCGACGCCGTGCCCAAGGCGCTCGGCGGCCTGTTCAGCAGCAGCCAGAACGCCAGCATGAGCGGCGCCAACGGGCTGAAGGCCAGCGGCGGCGCCACCGCCGCCAACACCTTCAACGGCACCATCACCGTGACCGTGCTGGAAGTGCTGCCCAACGGCAACCTGGTGGTGTCCGGCGAGAAGCAGATGGCCATCAACCAGGGCGCGGAGTTCATCCGCTTCTCCGGCGTGGTCAATCCGCGCACGATCACCGGCGACAACGCGGTGCCGTCCACCCAGGTGGCGGACGCGCGCATCGAGTACACCGCCAAGGGCTACATCGACGAAACGCAGAACATGGGCTGGCTGCAGCGTTTCTTCCTCAACGTCTCACCGTACTGATGGCTGACCGCATCATGTTCCCGTCTTCGTTCCCCGTCTTGCGCCGCCGCTTCGTCCGCGCTCTTTTCCTCGCGCTGACGCTGGGCCTGCTGGCAGGCGCGGCGCAGGCGGAGCGGCTCAAGAACCTCGCCACCTTCCAGGGCGTGCGGGACAACCCGCTGGTGGGCTACGGCCTGGTGGTCGGCCTGGACAACACCGGCGACCAGACCACGCAGACGCCGTTCACCACGCAGAGCCTGACCAACATGCTCTCGCAGCTCGGCATCACGCTGCCGGCCGGCAAGAACATGCAGCTCAAGAACGTGGCCGCGGTGATGGTGACCGCCACGCTGCCGCCGTTCGCGCAGCCCGGCACCCAGCTCGACGTGGTGGTGTCGTCGATGGGCAACGCCAAGAGCCTGCGCGGCGGCACGCTGCTGATGACGCCCCTCAAGGGCGCCGACGGCCAGGTCTACGCCATCGCCCAGGGCAACATGCTGGTGGGCGGCGCGGGCGCGTCGGCCAACGGCAGCCGGGTGCAGGTCAACCAGCTCGCGGTGGGCCGTATCGCCAACGGCGGCATCGTCGAGCGCGCCGTGCCGGCCTTCCAGCCCGAAGGCGGCCTGCTCAACCTGGAGCTGCGCGAGACCGACTACGGCACCGCCGAGCGCGTGGTCGACGCCATCAACCGCAACATGGGCGGCGGCGTGGCCAGCGCGCTGGACGGGCGCGTGGTGCAGGTGCGCACGCCGCAGGCGCCGTCGGCGCGGGTGGGCTTCATGGCCCGCATCGAGAACATCGAGGTCACGCGCGCCAAGGCCGCGGCCAAGGTCATCCTCAACGCCCGCACCGGCTCGATCGTGATGAACCAGGCCGTCACCGTGGACGACTGCGCCGTCGCGCACGGCAATCTCTCGGTGGTGATCAACACCCAGCCGGTGATCAGCCAGCCGGCGCCGTTCAGCGGCGGCCAGACCGTGGTCGCGCCGGTCTCGCAGATCGACATGAAGCAGCAGGGCGGCTCGCTGCAGATGGTGCGGGCCGGCGCCTCGCTGTCCGCGGTGGTCAAGGGCCTCAACGCGCTGGGCGCCACGCCGGCCGACCTGCAGACCATCCTGGAAGCCATGCGCGCCGCCGGCGCGCTGCGCGCCGACCTCGAGATCATCTGACATGTCCGCCAGCCGCATGGCCGCGCAGGCCGAACTCTCGCAGCGCTTCGCCCTGGACACCCAGGGCTTCGAAGGCCTCAAGCAAAGCGCCCGCACCGGCGCCACCCCAGAGACGCTGCGCACCGCGGCGCGCCAGTTCGAGGCGGTGTTTACGCAGATGGTGCTCAAGAGCATGCGCGACGCCACGCCGCAGGACGGCCTGTTCGACAACGAGCAGACCAAGCTCTACATGTCGATGATGGACCAGCAGCTCTCGCAGCAGATGTCCACGCGCGGCATCGGCCTGGCCGACGTCATGGTGCGCCAGCTCGCGCGCGCCAGCGGCGCCGCGGTGCCGCCCGAGCTGGCCGGCACCGCCGGCGCCTCGGCCGCGAAGCAGACCCTGATGCAGTCCGGCATGGACGACGCCGCGCCCGGCCTGGCCGGCGCGCTCGACATGCGCAACGGCGACGGCGGCGGCGACGGAAATACGCCGCGCCTGGGCAGCGTGGTGCCCGGCGCGAACTGGAACCCCACCGCCGGCCTGCGCCAGTACCAGGGCCAGGCCCAGGACGCCGGCGCCTGGCAGGGCAACGGCGCGGCGCTGCCGGAAGACACGCCGGCCCACATCAGCGCCTTCGTCTCGCGCATGGCGGGGCCGGCGATGTCGGCCGCGCGCGCCACCGGCGTGCCCGCCAAGCTGATCCTCGGCCAGGCCGCGCTCGAATCCGGCTGGGGCCGGCGCGAGATCGCCCACCCGGACGGCAGCACCACCTTCAACGTGTTCGGCGTCAAGGCCGGCGCCAGCTGGAAGGGGCCGGTCGCGGAGATCACCACCACCGAATACGTCGACGGCCAGCCGCAGAAGGTGCGCGCGCGCTTCCGCGCCTACGGCTCCTACGACGAAGCGTTCGCCGACTACGGCCGCCTGCTGAGCAACAACCCGCGCTATGCCGAGGTGCTGGCCGCGGGCAGCGCCGACGAGGCCGCGCGCGGCCTGCAGCGGGCCGGCTACGCCACCGATCCCGCCTACGGGGAGAAACTCGTGCGGATCATGCGCAAGGTGCCGGTCTGAGGCGGCCTGCCGGTCCGCCGGCAGGAAAATCCGCCGCCGCCCCTAAAGTCTTTTCGTACTTCTGCCGTTACCTACACCATTCACCGCCGTGGATCCAGGCAGCGGCGAACCGGCACCGAAGCGCCCTGGCGGCCACGGTGCGCGGATCGTCCCGTCAGGCGCGCGGCAGCCACCAGACGCGGAGCTAGAGCATGTCTCTCTTCAACATCGGACTTTCGGGCCTGAACACGGCGCAGAACGCGCTGACCACGGTTGGCCACAACCTCAGCAACGCCGCCACGCCCGGCTACACGCGCCAGAACACCATCATCGCCTCGGCCGGCGGCCAGTACACCAGCGCCGGCTTCTTCGGCCAGGGCTCCAACACCACCTCGGTGGTGCGCGTCTATGACGAGTTCCTGACCAACCAGCTGCGCGGCGCCCTGAGCTCGAGCGCCCAGCTCTCGACCTACTCCGACCAGATCAGCCAGATCGACAACCTGCTGGCCGACCAGAAGGGCGGCCTGGCGCCGCTGATGCAGAACTTCTTCGCCGCCGTGCAGGGCGTGTCCGACACGCCGGCCGACCCCGCCGCGCGCCAGAACATGCTCAACGCCGGGCAGTCGCTGGTGGGCCAGATGCGCGCCTCCAACGCCTACTTCCAGCAGCTGCGCGACGGCGTCAACACCCAGATCCAGAGCCAGGTGACGCAGGTCAACGCCTACTCGCAGCAGATCGCCAAGCTCAACACCCAGATCACGCAGGCCACCGCCGCCGGCGCCGGCCAGCCGCCCAACGACCTGCTCGACCAGCGCGACCAGCTGGTCCAGCAACTGACCCAGATCGTCGGCGTCAAGGTGGTGCCGCAGGACGGCGTGTTCAACGTCTACGTCGGCAACGGCCAGCCGCTGGTGATGGGCTCCACCTCGTACGACCTCAAGGCCGTGCAGTCGTCGGACGACCCCTCGCGCACCACCGTCGCGTTCACCCAGTCCAACGGCAACGTGTACCAGATGGACGAAAGCGCGCTCAAGGGCGGCTCGCTCGGCGGCCTGCTGCAATTCCGCAGCGAGACCCTGGACCCGGCGCAGAACGCCATCGGCCGCCTGTCGGTCACGCTGGCGCAGACCTTCAACGACCAGCACAAGCTGGGCGTGGACCTGACCGGCCAGATCGGCGGCGACCTGTTCAAGCTGGGCACGCCCGGGGTCATCGCCAAGAGCACCAACACCGGCATCTCGGGCATCACGGCGGCGATCAGCGACACGTCCCAGCTCACCACCAGCGACTACACGCTGCGCTTCGACGGCACCAACTACAACCTGGTGCGCGCCTCCGACAGCAAGGTCGTGGCCACCCAGGCCGGCGCTACCGCCACCTATCCGCTGACGCTGTCGGCCGACGGCGTGGACGTGACCATCCCGGCCGCCACCTCGATGGGCACCAACGACTCGTTCCAGATCCAGCCGACCCGCAACGCCGCCGCGGCCATGGACATGGCCATCACCGACCCGGCCAAGATCGCCGCCGGGGGCCCGCTGCGCACCAGCAACGGCACCACCAACACCGGCACCGGCACCGTCAAGGTCGGCAGCGTCGCCCAGGGCTTCGCCCTGCCGGCCAGCACCATCACGGCCACCTACAACGGCACCGGCTACGTCTTCACCGACGCCGCCGGCAACCCGGTCACGCCGACCACCGGCCCGACGACCAACGGCACCGCCACCGAGTTCTCGTTCAACGGCATCACGGTCAGCTTCGACGGCGCGCCCAAGGCCGGCGACACCTTCACGCTGGCGCCCAACCTCAGCGGCGTGTCCGACAACGGCAACGCGCTGGCGCTGGCCAAGCTGCAGAGCACCAAGACCATCGGCGGCGTGTCCAGCTACAACGACGCCTTCGCCCAGCTCGTCAACGACGTCGGCAGCCGCGCCAAGTCGGTGCAGATCGCCTCGACCTCGCAGGACAGCGTGACCACCCAGGTCAACAACGCGCAGCAGAGCGTGTCCGGCGTGAACATGGATGAGGAAACGGTCTCGATGCTGCGCTTCCAGCAGCTCTACCAGGCCAACGCCAAGGTCATCCAGACCGCCACCAACCTGTTCGATACCATCATCGGTATCGGCCGCTGATCGCCCGCCCGATCGAGATCGCCCGCCAATCGCACCGACGACCCGGACACAGAAAGGAACAGACATGCGCATCGCAAGCTCCACGCTCTATCAGCTCGGCCTGGCCTCGATGAACAGCCAGCAGAGCGCCCTGATGCATGTGCAGCAGCAGCTCGGCACCGGCAGCCGCATCCTCACGCCGTCGGACGATCCGGTCGGCGCCACGCGCGCGCTGATCGTCTCGCAGTCCAGCGCCATCAACAACCAGTACGCCACCTCGCGCAAGCAGGCCAACACCAACCTGTCGATGGAGCTGAACTCCCTCAACAGCGTGACCACGGTCATCCAGAACATCCAGACCCTGGTGGTGCAGGCCGGCAACGGCACCATGAGCGACGCCGACCGCGCCTCGATGGCATCGTCGCTGCAGGATGCGTACAACCAGCTGGTGGGCCTGGCCAACGCCGACGACGGCAACGGCCAGTTCCTGTTCGCCGGCTACCAGTCCGCCACGCCGCCGTTCTCCAAGAACGCCAGCGGCGCCGTGCAGTACGGCGGCGACACCGGCCAGCAACTGCTGCAGGTCGACGTGGCGCGCCAGATGCCGACCAACGACAACGGCTACTCCATCTTCATGAGCGTGCAGAACACCGCGACCTACGTGGCCTCCGCACCCGCCGGCAACACCGGCACGGCCACGTTCAGCGCGGTCTCCGTCACCGACCCGACCAACGCCGACTATGGCAAGAAGCTGTCGATCAACTTCGCCACCGACCCCGTCAGCGGCAAGATGCAGTACCAGTTGATGGACAACAGCGGCGCGGCGCCCGTGGCCATCGGCACCCCGGTCGACTACACCGACGGCGCCGGCATCCAGGTCGGCGGCCTGTCCCTGTCGGTCACGGGCGCGCCCAAGGACGGCGACGTGGTCAACCTGCAGCCCGCGCAGCAGGCCGGCACCGACATCTTCGCCAACCTGCAGGACGTCATTACCGCGCTCAACAAGCCGATCGTCACCGACGCCGACCGCGCCGCGCTGAGCAACGTGCTGGCCACCACCAACCGCAAGATGGCCAACTCGCTCGACAACGTCAGCACGGTGCAGTCCTCGGTGGGCTCGCGCATGCAGGAACTCGACTCGCTCGACACCATCGGCTCCAACCGCTCGCTGAACTACAAGCAGACGCTGTCTGGCCTGCAGGACCTGGATTACTACTCGGCGATCACCGAGTATTACCAGCGCCAGACGGCGCTGCAGGCGGCGCAGCAGTCGTTCATGCAGATTCAGGGGATGAATCTGTTCAAGTATATGTAAGGGGTGGGTGCGTGCTGCGCGAGTGAATTATGTGGTCGGATAAAAAATTCTAGAATATCTGTCAAAAAAATCGTAGAAACTTTCCCTTTCGAGCACGTACCACATTACTCGGGGCGGGTCCTATGCTTTTTTGGGGCACATCAGAATATGGTGCAAGTTAGGCGGATCCCGTGATTACGTAACTAATCGAGCTAGGTGCCAGTAGTAACATAGGTGGACAGGCTAGAGTTTCATATCTGCAGGTGACAGGTTGCACAGCGAAACTGTGCCGGTGAATGGGGTTGCAAAACATTTCAATGTAATCGACACATCTGTGCGTTGCCATTGCTCGGGTCAGGTAGTTCCACCGTTTGATTCGTTTCTTTTCAGTACACTGAAGAAGCTTGTCGCCATGGTGTTGTCGTGGCAGTTGCCGCGATGACTCATACCTGGTCCCATGTGGTGGGACTTCAAAAATGGTTGCCAGTCATCGCTGGTGAACTGACTGTCTTGATCCGAATGAATCATGACGCCCGGTTCTGGCTTGCGTTTCCATACCGCTGCCAACAGCAGCCTGCAACAATAGGCCACTGATCATAGCGGAGCAGGTGGCTCAGAAGACGATTTGCCACGAGTACAGTCCATGACTACCGCCAGATACAGCCAGCCCTCATAGGTCCGATTGTAGGTGATGTCAGTTGCCCAGGCCTTGTTTGGCGCGTCAGGCGCGAAGTCACGGTTCAATACGTATGGCAACCATACTGACCGGACCGTCTTGCTACCGTAGCCAATCTCGGCACGCGAACCTTCGCTCTGCATCAATCGGATCACGCGGTGACGGTTGCACGTCTCGCCCGATTCACGCAATCCACCGTGACTTTGCGGTAACCGTAGACACTGCTGCTGGCCAGTCTGTGATGCTTAATCAGACACAGTAGTCGATCATTCTCGCGCTTGCGCGCACTGCCAGACTGATACTGCCAGACGTAATAGCCATTGCGATGAGGGCCGAGCACTCGGCAATCGTGCGCAGACAATGTTCGTTGATATGGGCCCACATGAACGCGACCTTGCTGTTATTCCTTTGCAAAGCACGCGGTGGCTTTCCTTAGAATGTCGTGCTCCTCGGTCGCCGGCTTGAGTTCGGCCTTCAGTCGCTGCACCTCGGTGCTCTGGTTCAGTTCTGCCTGCCGCCGCACGATATCCGGCTTATCGAACTTCGTCCGTCAGGCATACAGGCTGTGCATCGTAATGCCCAAACGCTGGGCCACATTCGCCACCGAATGGCCACGCTCGGTTACTTGTTTAACTGCTTCGATCTTGAACTCATCCGTATATCGCTTGCGACTCATATTGACTCCCTCGCTTGCCATAAATTATGACTCGAAGATGTCTACGAAAGGCTGGCCGGTCCAGTTCGGCAACTCCTCCCGTGCCGTTTGACGCCCATTTTTCGCGCCTCTTGGACTCCAGTGGTACCCTCGACGGAGGGGTACAAAATGCGAGCTCCGCATCGTAGACGACGATATGGTCATATCAAGCTTGAATGGGACTCGTGTGCATGTACCGAACCGACTGTGTCAAGGGCGAAAGGTCTGCCGTCCGATTGCTTAATCCAGCGATTGCACTCGCACACCGGTTTTCTGACGCTTGCCGCCGGTTGACATACGGGGCTTGTTAGGGCCGCGTTTGGCTGGCGCAGCGAAAACTACGCTCTGGGATACATGATGGCGGGCCTTGCCGATGAGCAGGGTCGCCGAACAAGAATCGACAACGGAAGAGAGTGAACCGGGTATGGCAGAAAAAGCGGACGGCGCATCATTGGCTGATGCTGGGCTCAAAGTCTTCGATGCGTTATGGGCGTGGACTGGTACGAGCGAGACATGGCGCATAGTGGTGGTGATTGCCGTCATTGTGGTCGTGGGGCTAGCGATGTTGACGGCTTTCTGCGGCGCTCTCGGTAAGCTCTTTGAAGGTGCATCCAAGCTCATCGAAACGTACAAAGCGAGCGGTCTGCCCCGCTTTATGGGACGAGAGCAGCGATTGAAGATTCGTCGCCGCTCCCAGTTTTGTGCTGTGCTGGAGGCAGACCTCACCAATCTCACAAAGGCCGAAAGTTGGAACGACCAATACTTTACGGACCTTGAGGCGGAGGTAGAGACAGAGGGCGGATATTACATTTCGCCGCTGCATCGGTTTCTGGGGAAAGTGTCGACGGGGCTGCGTAAGGAGAGATCGCTCATTAAGGCGATTTCATCGAGCAGCGAGCGAGCGATTCAACTGACGGGGGAACCAGGATCTGGTAAAAGTGTGGCGCTTCGGCACCTCGCAGGCCAATTAGCGGTCCGAGCAAAAGCGAGCAAGGCGAAAGTCACTCTTGTGCCGCTCTACATTAATCTGCGAGAGATCACCGTTCCTACAGGCGCTCCCATTACCGCAGACACAATCCGCGACTTTATCCTCGATAACATCCGGCGCGGAGACAGCGACACAACGGCCTATGTGCGGGAAAACTGGGCCGACTACCGTGAGCGCGGTATCTGGTTCTTTCTATTCGATTCCTTTGATGAGATTCCTGCAGTCCTTCACGCGGAGAAGGGAAGCCCAGTCACCAAGGATTATGCGGAAGCGATCCGAATGTTTCTGGAGGGAATGGGCGGATGCCGCGGAATCCTAGCCTCGCGCGAGTTTAAGGGGCCGGAATCGTTACCGTGGAAGAAGTTCCGAATCCTTCGTCTGACGTCACGCAAGCAGCAGGAACTCGTGGCCAATGCCTTTCTGTCGCCGGATCATGAACGTCAGGTATTGCATCACTTGGCGACCAACGGCAGTACGCTTGCGAACACCCCGCTGTTCTTAACGCTGTTGTGCCAATATGTCAAAGAGGCAAAGAAAGCGCCAAAAAACGATTACGAACTGCTCTCGCTGCAAATTGATCGGCTTGCTGGACGGGATCCCCTCTACCTCAGACGCGTCTATGGTCTGACTGCGGTAGAGTTACTGAGCGGTGCTCAGCGGATTGCCCGCTTGTTTGCGGAAGAATCGTCGCTCGGCTTGGCACCCACCATCGACCAGGTCGAAGCAGTTTTGGACAAGCGCGATATTCCTGGGGGTGACATTCAGCGGTTTGTTGCTGCTATGGTGGACTGCAAAATCGCGAGAGCTGATGTCGCAAATGCAGCGCCCGGAGATCGACGGTTTGCCTTCGCACATCGCCGCTATCAGGAGGCATTATTTGTCCGGCATCTCGTCGCGCATCCGGGATATCTTTCCGATTACGACCTGCTCACCGATCCACGATGGCGGGAATACTCGGTGACACTATTGGAGACGCAACCCGACGAAGCCCTTCACGAGATGTTCGCCGCCGCCGCTCAGATCCTGACCAACGCGGCAGCCTCTCAACGTCGTCGCCACGCTCTTGATCCACTTGGCCAGACCTTTGGCTACTTTGAGTGGATGAATGATGCGGCGCAGATGCTGAGCCTGCTGCAGGAGGGCTTGGCGCGTCGCGTCGCGACAATTCCAATGTTTCTCTCCGAAGCGGTCCGCGCGTTCCTTGAGGTGCGGTGGGAGAGCGGCGACGCCTTCGACCGAATTGGAGTCATGCGCGTTGCGGCCCTGCTGCCGCAAACAACATTGAGCAGATACCTCGAAGAGACGTTCTCGACTGGTAGTGACAAGGCGCAAAGTGAAGGCTTTAGGCAAACGGCATCCCTCATCGGAACGGTTCCGATAGCTGTTCGACGAGCCGTGCTCAAGCGTCTAGCCGACGAGATTCTTGGCGCGAAGGATAGCTCCGCACTGTTGAGGATGGAAGCGCTAGTCGCTCGACTTCCACGCGATCTCGGCGCCGAATACGTTCAGCGGCGTTGTCGTCTCTTGTGGCGGATGACGCAGTTGGTAAGTTCAACAGAATTGCTCACCTTATCTGTCGCAGTCCTTGGCTTGCTGATGGCGAGGATCCCGCGGCAGCAACGAGTGAAAAATCAGGCGACGTTGCGCACTCGGGCCGCACTGGTATTTGGTGGCATTGGTATCACTTATATCCCGCTTCTGCTCCTCATGGGTTTCGGAACAGCGAAGGCTTCGCTAGGTTTGCCGCTGATTCATGTTGAACTACCTTCGACACCAAGTCGAGCAGCCTTGGGCCTAGCGATTGCAGGATGCTACGTCCTCGCCATCTCAATCTATCTGTTTTTTCCGCTGCTCTTTAGCTTTCGAGCCATTGGGGAACCGTTGACCTTCGGGTTTTTTATTCGCCGATATGGTCGCCAAAGTCGGATCATCGGGGCACTTAAAACCATTGCCTTCACCGTGCTTATGATCGCAGGCGTGGGTGTGATCTGCTATGGTATCGGTGCTGTGCTTTCTTTTTCTGCGAGGAAGTTAGTTGGCTATACACCGACTGCACCTGACATCGTTCTCGGCTTGGGGGTTGCCGCGGTGCTGATGATCAGTTCAACGGTATACATGGGATTGTCCTCCATCCGACGTAGACGCATTTCCTCGGAGGCATTTAATACTCAAGTGAAAAGTATGCCCGCGGACCTCGTTCGCGTAATGCTAGTCGCTCGGGATTGGAAGCAGCTCGGGACGTGGATATTGCTTTGGGATTCGCATGTCCGCGCGGGCATGGCCACCAGTCACCATGATGAGCAAGTACGCTCTCTATCAGCCGCCCTACAGCATGTTCAGCGTGGCGGCACAATAGCGTTGACGGTGGCGAGATTTGCGGCTGACGATCCCGACAAGCGAGATGTGGCTGACTGCCTGAGTAGCCTGGAGTCTTTGTGTGACCCTTTTGCGACGACGCGTTCCGTGGTTCTCGCTACCGAGGCCTATGGGAACAGCAACTCGCCGATTTTGCTGGAGACGTCACTTGGATCTGCACCGCAGGCATGAGGGTGCCAGTGACTTATGTGGTGGGACCACGCCGACGGCGTGACTCGCGGTATAGCTCACTGGTGCAGGCGTGTACGCGCGCCAGAAATCTACGTTTCTGTGTAGCAAAATAACTTGGCTTATTATGCATTCCAAGAGTACCGACGCGTGGGAGCCCACGCGCCACGTTTCGCGGCCGCGATGATGCGGCCGTGGCCGGGAGGCGTCGTCGCATGCACCGACGGAGCAGCGGAGCGAGGCGGCAACTTCGGACGCACCCACCTGCTGCGCTTGGACTTGGCACCGCGCACGCCGCAGGCGCTCCTGACACTAGTGTCGCCGCGGTTGGGCTTGACGGTTTCAGCGAGGGGGAGCAGCAGGCTGCCTACGCGAAGCATTACGACGTGGCACTCACGCAGGACAAGCGACGTGTCGCAGGCCTTGCCCTGGAAGTACAGGCGACGCCCCCGGTGATCTTTTACGATGGTTGCGAGGCCTGATTCGTTGACTCGTTGGTCACATGTTTGGCCGGCCATGGGATGGTGACCCTGGTCGATCTGCATGCCCGCATGAGTACCAGTCCAGCTTGGTGGCGCGCGGTGCCCGGGGTCTGCGTGGGCAAGGTGCGGGCACTGCTGCGCTTTGTCGAGGCGCACGCCCAAATGCTCACGCCGTTTGCCAACGCCCGAATTCCCTGGGTAACATGCGCCAGCCGCAGCCGGAGCGCATTAGGTAGCGCAGTGCATTGATTGCCTCGCGCAGATCGCATTGCCTGCGCCGGCCGCGGGCTACCGGCTTGGGCAGTAGCCCCTCTATCGCACCCCACTCTACGTCCGTCAGATCCCTCGGATACCGCTTTGTCTTGGTCGCCATGATCGCCTGCCGCTCTCGATGTTCTTTTTTCCACATCCGAGGGTTAAACCACATCTGCTGGGAATTTTCAAACAGGCTCCTAGGCCGTCCCGGTCTTCTTCACGACCTTGATCTGACCATCACCTTCTTGGTCTTTTTATGGGAAGTGGTTCAAGGTCATTTGACGGTCACGCCGAGGTCTTGGCCTGCAGGTGGGGCGTGGTGAACACTATTGGTTTGTTATGCAGATAAGGACAGCGTCTTGTCGGCGCGAAATAAGCGCAAGCTGTCCACCCCCTACACCCCCCTCCCCGTACTCTCCCGCGCAATCGTCTCGAACCCCACATCCACCGCTAGCGACGCTTCCTCCCCCCGCATCCGCGCCAGCAGCGCGCGCGCGGCGCGGTTGCCGATGCGCGTGCCGTCGACCCACAGCGTCGACAGCGCCGGCACGGCGTCGATCGCCAGGGCCTGGTTGCCGAAGCCCATCACGCCCAGCTGATCCGGGACCCGGATGCCGACGGCGTGCGCGTGCGCGAGCACGCCCAGCGCCAGGGCGTCGGAGCTGCAGAAGACGGCGTCGGTCTCGGGGGCGCGCTGCAGCAGTTCCTTCAGCACTTCGCGGCCGCGGCCGGCCTGGGGGTTGGATTCGGGGAACACGATCTCGACGGGTTCGGGGGTGCCGGCTTCGAGGGCGGCGCGCCTGAAGCCGAGTGCCCGGCGCGCGGCCCGGCTGTCGTCGGAGCGCAGCAGCGCGGCGCGCCGGTAGCCGCAGGCGGTCAGGTGGCGATAGGCCGCCCGGCCGGCGTCTTCCTGCGAGAACCCGACCACCACGTCGAGCGGATGCGGGGTGTAGTCCCATAGTTCGACGATGGGGATGCCGGCGTTGAGCAGGAGCCGCCTCGTCCGCGCGGTGTGCTCGATGCCGGTCAGCACGACGCCGTCGGGGCGCCGGCTCAGCATGGTCGCGAGCCAGTTTTCCTCGCGCACGGGGTCGTAGCGGGAAATGCCCAGCGTGGTTTCGTAGCGTTCGGCTTCGAGCGTGCCCACGAGTTCGTCGAGCATGTCGGAGAACAGCGAGTGGCCGATGGACGGCACGATGGCCGCCACCAGGCGCGTCTGCCGCGAGGTCAGCCCGCCGGCAAGCGAGTTGGGCACGTAGCCGGTCTGTTCGACGGCGGCTTCCACGCGCAGGCGCGTCGTCTCGGCGACGAGGTCGGGGCGGTGCAGCGCGCGCGAGGCGGTCATGGGGGACACGCCCGCGAGGCGGGCGAGGTCTTTCAGCGTGGGCGCCACGCTCGCGGGACGGGAAGCCATCTGTGCCTTGTCGACGTCAAATGATTGCAATGTTACGGCAATCATGATGGCAACACAAAATATCAGCGGTCATCCCTTGTTTCGCCTGATTCTTCCTCGGCTCCAGGGGATATGATTGCGCAATCATAAGAGGAGACAAACGATGGATCATCGCTCGCGCGCGGCCAATCGCCGCACTGTTCTGTTCTGTCTGCTGGCCGGCCTGCTCGCCCCGCTGGGCAGCGCCTTCGCGGACACCTATCCTTCCCGGCCGGTATCGGTGGTGGTGCCGTTCCCGCCGGGCGGCCAGACCGACGTGGTCGGCCGGCTGATCGCCAACCAGCTGGGCCGTGTGCTCGGCCAGGCGTTCGTGGTGGAAAACCGGCCGGGCGTGAACGGTTCGCTCGGCTCGGACATGGTGGCCCGCGCCGCGCCGGACGGCTACACGCTGGTGATCGGCGGGCCCGGCACGCATGCGATCAACCAGCTGGTGAACGCGAACGTGCGCTACGACGCGCGCAAGGACTTCACGCATATCGCGATGCTGAGCCGCGCGCCCATGCTGCTGGTGGCGGCGCCCCAGCTCAAGGCCAACACCGTGGCGGAGCTGATCGCGCTGGCCAAGGCGCACCCGAATTCGCTGAATGTCGCCTTGACCGGGATCGGCTCTTCCAGCCACGTGACGACGGAGCTGTTCAAGCAGACCGTCGGGATCTCGCTGAACTCGGTGCCCTACAAGGGCGACGTGCCCGCCATGACGGACCTGATCGGCGGGCAGCTGGACCTGCTGTTCGTGCCGGCGACGTCGGCGGTGACGTTCGTGCAGGGCGGCAAGCTCAAGGCGCTGGCCGTGGCCGGCTCGCAGCGGCTGGAGGCGTTGCCGAACACGCCGACCATGCCGGAGGCCGGCCAGCCGCGCATCGTCAATTACTCCTGGACGAGCCTGGAGGGCCCCGCCGGGATGCCGCCGGAAATCGTGCAGCGGCTGAACAAGGCCTGCCAGGAAATCCTGAAGCAGCCGGACGTCGTCGCCCAGCTCGCCAAGATCAACAGCGTCTCGACGCCGGGCACGCCGGAGCAGGCCGCGAGCTTTATCTCGGCCGAAGTTGCCCGCTGGGTACCCGTCGTCAAGAGCGCCAACATCCGGACGAATTAAGTACAGACATGCTGCCTATCAATCATTTCAAGCGCGCGCTGCAGAGCGGGCGCGCGCAGATCGGCGTGTGGTCGACCATTCCGTCGCCATACGTGTCCGAGCTCATCGCGGGTGCCGGTTATGACTGGGTGCTGCTGGACACGGAACATACGCCCACGGATGTGCCGCTCATGCTGAGCCAGTTGCAGGCCACCGCCGCGGCGCAGCCGCCCGAGGGCATGCTGCCCGCGCACGCGGTGGTGCGGCCGGCGTGGAACGATCCCGTCCTGATCAAGCGCTACCTCGACATCGGCGCGCAGACCCTGCTGCTGCCCTTCGTCCAGAATGCCGAGGAAGCGCGCGCCGCCGTGCTGGCGACGCGCTACCCGAGCGCCGGCATTCCCGGCATCCGCGGCATGGGCGGCTCCACGCGCGCCGCGAACTTCGGCCGCACTGCGGACTACGTGGCGCGCGCGGCCGAGGAACTGTGCGTGCTGGTGCAGGTGGAGACGGCCGAGGCGCTCGACCAGATCGAGGCGATCGCCGCGGTCGACGGCATCGACGGCATCTTCATCGGTCCCGCCGACCTGTCCGCGAGTCTGGGTTATCCGGGCAACGCCGGCCATCCCGCCGTCAGCGGCGCCATCGACGACGCCATCCGCCGGATCCGCGCCTGCGGCAAGGCGCCCGGCATCCTCATGGTGGACGAGGCGCGCGCGCGCGAATGCCTGGCGCTTGGCGCACAGTTCGTCGCGGTGGCGCTCGATACCGTCATGCTGAGAAACGGGCTCGACGCCGCCGCGGCGCGCTTTCGCAACCCGGGCCAGGCGAGCGCCGCCCCCGCGCCCGGCGGCTACTGAGCGAGCGCAGGCACGGCGTCTGACGCGTATCTGACGCGCGTCCGAACCCATACCCGACCCAGATTCCACAGTGACCATGAAGAAAGCAGAAGAGCTGCGCAGCGCCCGGTGGTTCGCGCCGGACAACCTCCGAGGATTCGGCCACCGCTCGCGCATCATGCAGATGGGCTATGCCCCGGCCGACTGGGCGGGCAAGCCGGTCATCGCCATCATCAACACGTGGTCGGACATCAATCCGTGCCACGCCCATTTCAAGACGCGCGTGGAGGACGTCAAGCGCGGCGTGCTGCAGGCCGGCGGCTTCCCGCTGGAACTGCCGGCGCTGTCGCTGTCGGAGAACTTCGTCAAGCCGACCACCATGCTGTACCGGAACATGCTGGCGATGGAGGCGGAGGAGCTCATCCGCTCGCATCCGGTCGACGGCGTGGTGCTGATGGGCGGTTGCGACAAGACCACGCCGGGGCTGCTGCTCGGCGCCATCAGCGCCGGGCTGCCCGCGATCTACGTGCCCGCCGGCCCGATGCTGCGCGGGAACTGGCACGGCAAGATACTGGGCTCGGGCTCGGATGCCTGGAAGTTCTGGGACGAGCGGCGCGCCGGCGTCATCAACGACCAGGACTGGCAGGACATCGAGGGCGGCATCGCGCGCAGCCACGGCCACTGCATGACGATGGGCACCGCGTCGACCATGACCGGCGTGGCGGAAGCGCTGGGCATGACCTTGCCGGGCGCGTCGTCGATCCCGGCGCCCGACGCGAATCACGTGCGCATGTGCGCGGCCTCCGGGCGCCGCATCGTCGAGATGGTGTGGGAAGACCTGGTGCCGGGCCGCATCCTCAGCCGCGGCGCGTTCGACAACGCCATCGCCGTGGCGATGGCGATGGGGTGCTCGACCAATGCCGTGATCCACATGATCGCCATGGCGCGCCGCGCCGGCCACGACGTGACGCTGGACGACTTCGACCGCGCGAGCCGGGTGGTGCCGGTCATCGCCAACGTGCGGCCGAGCGGCGACAAGTACCTGATGGAGGATTTCTACTACGCCGGCGGCCTGCCCGCGCTGATGCGCAAGCTGCTGGGCTTCCTCTCGCCCGGCGAGCTCACCGTCAACGGCCGCACCATCGCGGAGAACGTGCGCGATGCCGCCTGCCACAACGACGACGTGATCCGGGACATCGACCAGCCGATCTACCCCGAGGGCGCGCTGGCCGTGCTGAAGGGCAACCTCGCCACCGAGGGCTGCGTGATCAAGCCGTGCGCGATGGAGCAGCGGCTGATGAAGCATACCGGCAAGGCCATCGTGTTCGACGACTACCCCTCGCTGAAGGAGGTCATCGACCGCGACGATTTCGATGTCAGCGCGGACGACGTGCTGGTGCTGCGCAATGCCGGCCCGCAGGGCGGCCCCGGCATGCCGGAGTGGGGCATGCTCCCGATCCCGGGCAAGCTCGTCAAGCAGGGCGTGCGGGACATGCTGCGGATCTCGGACGCCAGGATGAGCGGCACCAGCTATGGCGCCTGCATCCTGCACGTCTCGCCGGAAGCCTTCGTCGGCGGCGCGCTTGCGCTGGTCCGCACCGGCGACCTCGTCGAGATCGACGTGATGGCGCGCAAGCTGGAGCTGCTGGTCAGCCCCGGGGAACTCGAGCGCCGGCGCAAGGAATGGACGCCGCCGGAGCGGAATTTCGAGCGCGGATACGGCTGGATGTTCGCCCAGCACATCCTGCAGGCGGACAAGGGCTGCGACTTCGACTACCTCGAAACGTCGTTCGGACGCTCGCCCGGAGAACCCGCGATCTATTGATCCCGTCCGGCCCGACACTGTGTCGGCCAGGCCGGTCCCACGCCTTCACCGGGCCGCTCAAGTCCGGTGAAGGCGTTTTGGCTGGCGCGGCGCGAAGCCCTGCGCGTAGGCCTCGCGCAGGTACTCGACGAATACCTGCGAGACCCTGGACGCATGGGCCGAGTAGGGCCGGATCGCGTACAGCCATTCGCCGAAGACGCCGGTGGAGCGCCAGCCGGGCAGGACCTCGACCAGCCGGCCGCTCTGCAGCGCGGACTGGGCGCTGAAATCGGGCAGCAGGGCGATGCCGAGGCCCGACATCGCGGCGTCCCGCAAGGCCTCGCTGTTGTTGACGGCCAGCTGGCCCGAGACCGGCACCGTGACGGGGTCCGGCTGCCCGGCATCGGCCGACACGAAGGTCCACGTGGGCGTGCCATGCGTGCGCGGGTAGTGCAGGCAGACGTGCCCGGCGAGCGCGGCCGGGGAGGCCGGCATGCCGCGCGCGCGCAGGTAGGCGCGGCTGGCCGCGAGCACCGTCCGCGTCGGCGCCAGGGCCCACGCCACGTGCGTCTCCGGCGGAGCGGCGGTATGGCGCACGGCCAGGTCGAAGCCTTCCTGGGCCAGCGGGCGGATGCGGTCGGACATGTCCAGCTCGATCTGTATGTCCGGGTAGCGCCGCAGGAAGGCCGGCAACGTCGGGACTAGCTGCTGGCGGGAAAACGCCACCGGCGCCGTCACGCGCAGCAGGCCGCGCGGGGCGCCGGCCAGATCGCGGACATTGGCGAAGCTCGTCGCAATCCGATCGAACGCGCCGCGCGTCGACTCGACCAGTTCGCGCCCCGCCGCCGTGAGCGTGGCGCTTCTCGTCGTGCGCTGCACGAGCATGATGCCGGCCGCCTTCTCCAGGTCGGCGATGTGCTGGCTCATCGACGCCTTGCTGACCCCCAGCCGGGCGGCCGCCTTGCTGAAGCTGCCCTGCTGGTCGAGCACCACGAGCCAGTGCAGGTGCTCCCAGAGATATTCCACGTTTCCTTGCCGCATTCTTGTCGCCGCCTCCCGCCGCGCACTACCGTGCACTACCGCGCACTACATCTCCGCGATGCCGATCATTCGCATGTCTGGCATGGTAGCAGGTCAAAATCCTGAACAATATGTTTGGCAAAGGACGTCTACCCGGTTGCCCGCGCCATTCATATACTGCGTCGACCGCATGGACGCACAATCGACAGGAGATACCCGTGACCGCGCCTTACACCAGTTCCGCCGAAGTCATCCACCACGTTTCCGGCAAGCCTTACGTCGGCACCGGCACGCGCACCCAGGACGTGTTCAATCCGGCCACCGGCGCCGTCGCGCGGCAGGTCCGCCTGGGCTCGGTGGAAGACGTGGACGCGGCCGTGGCGAGCGCGAAGGCCGCGTTTCCGGCATGGGCCGACACGCCGCCGATCCGCCGCGCGCGCGTCATGCTGAAGTTCCTCGAGCTGATGAACCGGCACAAGGACGAACTGGCCGCCATCATCACCGCCGAGCACGGCAAGGTGCTGAGCGACGCGGCCGGCGAGGTCAGCCGCGGCATCGACATCATCGAGTTCGCCTGCGGCATCCCGCAGTTGCTCAAGGGCGACTTCACCGACCAGGTTTCCACCGGCATGGACAACTGGACGCTGCGCCAGCCGCTGGGCGTGGTCGCCGGCATCACGCCGTTCAACTTCCCCTGCATGGTGCCGTGCTGGATGTTCCCGGTGGCCATTGCTGCCGGCAATGCGTTCATCCTCAAGCCGAGCGAGCGCGATCCGTCCGCGTCGCTGTTCATGGCCGGCCTGCTCAAGCAGGCGGGTCTGCCGGACGGCGTGTTCAACGTGGTCCAGGGCGACAAGACCGTGGTCGACGCGCTGCTGCAGCACGCGGACGTCAAGGCCGCCAGCTTCGTCGGCTCGACCCCGATCGCCAACTACATCTATGAAACCGGCGCCAGGCTGGGCAAGCGCGTGCAGGCGCTGGGCGGCGCCAAGAACCACATGGTGGTGATGCCCGACGCCGACATCGACCAGGCCGTGGACGGCCTGATCGGCGCGGCCTACGGCTCGGCCGGCGAGCGCTGCATGGCCATCTCGGTGGCGGTGCTGGTCGGCGACGTCGCCGACAAGATCATGCCCAAGCTGGAAGCGCGCGCGCGCGAACTGGTCATCCGCAACGGCATGGAGCCCGATGCCGAAATGGGGCCGGTCGTCACGCGGCAGGCGCTGGAACGCATCGAGGGCTACATCGCGCTCGGCGTGGAAGAAGGCGCGAAGCTGCTCGTGGATGGCCGCAACTACAAGGTGCCGGGCCACGAACAGGGCTTCTTCACGGGCGGCACGCTGTTCGACAACGTGACCCCGGAGATGCGCATCTACAAGGAAGAGATCTTCGGTCCGGTGCTGGCGTGCGTGCGCGCCGACGACTTCGCCCACGCGGTCAGGCTGGTCAACGAGCACGAATTCGGCAACGGCGTGGCCTGCTACACCCGCGACGGCCAGATCGCGCGCGAATTCGCCCGCCGCATCGAAGTCGGCATGGTCGGCATCAACGTGCCCATTCCGGTGCCGATGGCATGGCACGGCTTCGGCGGCTGGAAGCGCTCGCTGTTCGGCGACATGCACGCCTATGGCGAAGAGGGCGTGCGCTTCTACACGAAGCAGAAGAGCGTCATGCAGCGCTGGCCGGACGACACCACCCGCGGCGCCGAGTTCGCCATGCCGACGGCCAAGTAAGCGCCGTCGCCTTCCGGCCGGCCGGCACCGCGATCCCCGCGCGGATTGCCGCCGGCCCGGTTCGCCTTACGTTCGCCTTCATGTTCACTCTCGCGCCCGCCCTCAGCGGGCGCGAATGTCGAATGCGCCGCCGGTCTGCGCCTGGTCGCGCAGCGTCACCGCTTCCTTGCCCAGCAGCGGGAACACCAGCTCGGCGAAGCGGATCGCTTCCTCCAGGTGCGGATAGCCGGACAGCACGAACGAGTCCACGCCCAGCGCCGCGTACTCGGCCAGCCGCGCGGCCACGGTCTCGGCGTCGCCCACCAGCGACGTGCCGGCGCCGCCGCGCACCAGCCCCACGCCGGCCCACAGGTTGGGAGCGATCTCCAGCCGGTCGCGCCGCCCGCCGTGCAGCGCGGCCATGCGCTGCTGCCCCACGGAATCCATGCGCGCGTAGTTCTGCTGCGCGCGCGCGATGTCGTCGTCGGTCAGCTTGCTGATCAGCCGCTCGGCGGCCGCCCACGCTTCCTCGCCGGTTTCGCGCACGATCACGTGCAGGCGCACGCCGAAGCGCACCGTGCGCCCCAGCTTGGCCGCGCGGGCGCGCACGTCGGCGATCTTCTGCGCCACCTGCGCGGGCGGCTCGCCCCAGGTCAGGTAGGCATCCACGTGTCTGGCGGCGAGGTCGTGCGCCGCGTCGGAGGAGCCGCCGAAATACAGCGGCGGATAGGGCTTCTGCACCGGCGCGTGGAACACCTGCCCCTTGCGGATGCTGTAGTGCTTGCCGTCGAAATCGACGGTCTCCCCGCGCAGCAGGCGGGTCCAGATCTGCAGGTACTCGTCGGCGGCCTGGTAGCGCTCGTCGTGGGCGAGGAACACGCCATCGGCCTCCAGCTCGGTGGCGTCGCCGCCCGGCACCACGTTGAGCAGCAGCCGGCCGTTCAGCGCCTGGTCGAGCGTGGCGGCCTGCCGCGCCGACGGCCCCGGGCCGCCGAGCGACGTGCGCAGCGCCACCAGCAGCTTGATGCGCTGCGTGACCGGCACCAGGCTGGAGGCGACCACCCACGGGTCCAGGCACGAGGCGCCGGTCGGGATCAGCAGGCCGTCGTAACCGAGGTTCTCCGCGGTGACGGCGATCTGGCGCAGGTAGGGGATGGTCGGCGCGCGGCCGAAGTCGGACTTGCCCAGGTAGCGCGTGTCGCCGGAAGTGGGGAGGAACCAGAAGATGTCGAGAGCCATACCGTTGGATGCCTGAGGCGGTGAATGTGCAGGGCATCATTTGAGCGCCGCCGCCGTCCGCGCGTAAGAATATTTGCGAGATAGCATGGGCGGTGGCCGCATATGCCACGCCGGCCGAATGTGGATAAGCATGGGAGGAAATCTTCGTTCGGGCGAAAAATGCCGCTTCTTATACTGGTCCCTTTCGATCCGGGACGACACACACATGAAGCGCTTTCTGAACACGATGATGGTCTGCGCGACGCTGCTGCTGGCGGGCGGCGCCGCGGCGCAATCCCGGGAGGTGGTGATCGCCTACCAGGACATGGTCGTGCCCTGGCGCCATGCGCAGGATGCGCAGGCGGTCGAGAAGAAAACCGGCTACAAGGTCAGCTTCCGCAAGCTGGCCAGCGGCGCCGACGTGATCCGCGCGCTGGCCTCGGGCTCGGTGCAGATCGGCGAGGCCGGCTCGGCGCCGATCGCCTCGGGGCTGTCGCAGGGCCTCGACATCGAGTTGTTCTGGATCCTCGACAACATCAACGATGCCGAGGCGCTGGTGGTGCGCAACGGCAGCAACGTCAGGTCGCTGGCGGACCTCAAGGGCAAGCGCCTGGCGGTGCCGTTCGTGTCCACCTCGCACTTCCACACGCTGCTGGCGCTGGAGGCCGCCAAGGTCGATCCGCGCGGCGTCAGGATCGTCAACATGCGTCCGCCGGAAATCGCCGCCGCGTGGGAGCGCGGCGACATCGACGCCACCTTCATCTGGGACCCGGTTCTCGCCAAGGCCAAGAAGAGCGGGCAGGTGCTGACCACCTCGGGCAAGATTGCCGCGCAGACCGGCAAGGCCACGTTCGACGGCATCGTGGTGAGCAAGGCGTTCGCGCGCGACAACGACGCCTTCCTGACGGAGTTCGTCAAGATACTGGCCGACACCGACGCGGCGTACCGCAACAACAAGTCCGCCTGGAGCGCCGATTCGGCCCAGGTCAAGGCGGTGGCGAAATGGTCCGGCGCCGAGCCGGCCGACGTGCCGGCCAGCCTCGCGCTGTACGAATTCCCGACCTTGCAGCAGCAGGCCTCGGCGGCCTGGCTCGGCGGCGGCGCGGCCAGGTCGCTGGCGGCCACCGCGGCCTTCCTGAAGGAGCAGGGCACCATCCAGAACGTGCTGCCTGACTATGCGTCCGGCGTGAACGCGACATGGGTACGCAAGGCAGCGCAGTAAGCCACCCGCCCGGCCACGCGCCCGGCCATGCCGGCAGCCCGAAGGCCGGCGGCCGGATCGAGGCGCGCCGCCTGTCGGTGCGCTTCGCGCCGTCCGGCGCGCAGGCGCCGCTCGCGCTCGCCGGCGTGGACCTGTCCATCGCGCCGGCCGAGTTCGTGGTCGCGCTGGGGCCGTCGGGCTGCGGCAAGACCACCTTGCTGAACTGCCTCGCGGGATTCATCCGGCCGTCCGCCGGCAAGGTGCTGCTCGACGGCGAGGCGGTGTCCGGTCCCGGCCCCGGGCTGGGCGTGGTGTTCCAGAAGCATGCGCTGATGCCGTGGCTCAACGTGCAGGACAACGTCGCGCTGGGCCTGCGCTTTCGCGGCGTGCCGCGCGCCGCGCGCCTCGCGGTGGCGCGGGAGAAGCTCGCGCTGGTCGACCTGGAGCGCCACGGCGCCACGCCCATCTACCAGTTGTCCGGCGGCATGCAGCAGCGCGTGGGCATTGCGCGCGCGCTGGCCAACGATCCGCGCGTGCTCCTGATGGACGAGCCGATGGGCGCGCTCGACGCGCTCTCGCGCGAGTCGGTCCAGGAAGTGCTGGCGCGGGTCTGGGCGGCCACCGGCAAGACCGTCTTCTTCATCACGCACAGCGTGGAGGAAGCGCTGTTCCTGGGCACCCGCGTGATCGTCATGTCGGCGGGGCCGGGCCGCATCACCCACGATTTCCAGGTGCCGTTCCTGCGGCGCTATATCGACGGCGGCGACGCCAGGGCGGTGAAATCGTCGCCCGAGTTCATCGACTGGCGCGAGCGCCTGCTGCAACTCGTTCACGGACAAGGTGCATGAGCGAGGCCGACGACGTCATCCGTCCCGCCATCGCGGCGGCGCCCGGCGAGGTGCCGGCCGGGGCGGCTGCCTCAGCCGCATCAGCCGGGCCGCTGCCCGCGGCGCGGCCGTTTCCGCGGCTGGGCAGCGGCGGGACCGCGGCCATCACCGTGGCGACGGTCGTGGCGCTGCTGGCCGGCTGGTGGGGCGTGACCGCGGCGGGCTGGATCGCGCCGCTGTTCCTGCCGCCGCCGGCGGCGGTCTGGCGCGCCGCGGTGCAGGCGTGGGACGGCAACGTGCAGGGCGGCCTGCCGCTGTGGCAGCACATCGGCTGGAGCCTGTGGCGCGTGTTCGGCGCGTTCGCGCTGGCGGCGCTGAGCGCGGTGCCGGTGGGGCTGCTGATGGGGACCAGCCGCGTGGCGCGCGGCATCCTCGACCCGGTGCTGGAGTTCTACCGCCCGCTGCCGCCGCTGGCCTACCTGCCGCTGATCGTGATCTGGTTCGGCATCGACGAGACCGCCAAGCTGCTGCTGATCTATCTGGCCTGCTTCGCGCCGATCGCGCTGGCCACGCGCGCCGGGGTGGCCGGCGTGCAGGCCGAGCAGCTGCATGCGGCCTTGTCGATGGGCGCCACGCGCGCGCAGCTCGTGCGCCACGTCATCCTGCCGTCGGCGCTGCCGGACATCCTGACCGGGCTGCGCATCGCCATCGGCTTCGGCTGGACCACGCTGGTCGCGGCGGAGATGGTGGCGGCCACGGCCGGGCTCGGCCAGCTGGTGCTCAATGCGTCGAACTTCCTGCGCACCGACGTGGTGGTCATGGGCATCGTGCTGATCGGCCTGATCGCCTACCTGTTCGACCTCGCCATGCGGCGGCTGTCGCGCGCGCTGACGCCGTGGCAGGCGCACCGCTGAGCGCGAAGCCGCCGCGCGCCGGCATGGCGCCGGGCGCGCGGCCGGCAGCGGCCGGCGTCAGCCGCGTCAGTCGCGGGTGAACGACACCGGGAAGCTGTACTCGTACAGCGGGATGCCCGCGAACGCCGCGCGAGCGTGCGCGGCGGGATCGCGCCGCGCCTCCCATGACTTGCCCAGCAGCGCGGTGGTGCGCGCCGTGCCGTCGTAGGGCGTCCAGCCCGACACCGTGTCGCCTGGCCGGCCGGTGCGCGCGAACTGCGCCCAGATCGCGCCCATGCGGTCGCGCACCTGGAGCTGGTCGGGGCTGTCCTGCACCAGCGGCCGCGCCGCGTCGAGCGTGCCGAAGATGAACGGCACCTCCGCCGTGTGCGGCGAGCCCAGCGCGCCGCCGCGCGCGGGCGATTTCCAGTCGAACTCGTAGGCATAGACCGGCGCGCCTTGCTGCGCGGCCTTGCGCTCGGCCACGGCCAGCGTCGGCAGCCGGTAGTTGTAGTCGCCGGCGATGCGGATCAGCAGCTCGCTCGGCGTGGCCTTGCCGTCGCGCTCGCGGTAGGCCTCGATCAGCCGGTCGGTGGCGGCGCCGTCGAGCCGCAGGAAGCGCTGGATGCGCTGGCGCGCCTGGGCGGCGCCCAGCGAGAAGTTGCGCGGGTCGGCGGCGAGGAAGAAGGTGGCTTCGTCGGCGGCGTTGCCGATCAGCACCGGCACGTCCGCCGCCAGCGGCGAGGCCACCGGGTCGAACGGATCGTCGGCGAACACCCGGCCGTCCAGCGTCGGGCGGAACTCGCTGACGCCGCCGGCGGCGCCCGACACCTTGGCGAACGCGGCTACCAGCTGCGCCACCGGCACCTCGCGCAGGCGGCCCGCGCTGGCGGCGTTCAGGCCGAACTCGCGCAGGAACGCATGCGCGGCGCGCGCCGCCGCCTCGGGCCCGGCCAGCTTCCACGCGCCCGAGCCGCTCTGCACGATGGCGCGCTGGATGTAGCCGCGCGCGGCGGGCAGGCCCAGCAGCGCCGTGACCTTGGCTGCGCCGCCCGACTGGCCGAACACCGTGATGTTGGCCGGGTCGCCGCCGAACGACTCGGCATTGGCCTTGATCCATTTCAGCGCGGCGAGCTGGTCGAGCGTGCCGAGGTTGCCCGACTCGGCGGACAACTGCTCGGGATGCTCGCCGGTGAACAGCCCGCCCAGCACGTTGAGGCGATGGTTGACGGACACCACCACCACGTCCTGCGACACCGCCAGGTGGCTGCCGTCGAAGCCCGCCGAGGTGCCGGCGCCGATGGCGAACGCGCCGCCGTGCAGCCACACCAGCACGGGGCGGCGCCGGTGGTCGCGCAGCGCCGGCGTGAATACCGACAGCGACAGGCAGTCCTCGCTCGCGGGGATGGCCGACCAGTACCAGGCGAACTCGGCCGGGCTGCCGACCTGCGGCTGCGGGGCCGAGGCGCCGCCTTGCAGGGCGTCGCGCACGCCCGCCCACGGCTGGCGCTCGAGCGGCGGGCGGAAGCGGTTGTCGCCGGCGGTGGTGGCGGCATAGGGCACGCCGCGGAACGCGAACGCGCCTTGCGCGCGCGTGCCGCGCAGGCGGCCCGAGGTGGTCTCGGCGACCGGCTCGGCGGTGGCGGCGGTGGTGGCGCATGCCGACAGCGCGCCCAGGGCGGCCACGCTGGCGCCGGCGCGGGCGGTGCCGAGCAGGAAGGTGCGGCGGGAGGTGGGGTGGGAGGTGCGTCGGGAGGTGCTGCCGGAGGTGCCGGGCACGGTCGGGATGGCTGGAGTCAAGTTGGTTTCCGGTGGGTGCCGCGGCGCGTCCGGCCAGGCCGGACGCCGCGCGGCAACAGGCCATGATGCTAGCCCGGCGCTCGCGGCCGGCAAACGAAGCTTCGTTCATATGCGTATTTGCCGGCTGGCGCGGCGTCCGGCGGCAGCGGCGCGCGGCAGCGGCCCGCGTTGTGGCCGCAGGGTTCGCATATGCATGTGCGAAAGCCTTCGTTAGAAAACTCGTATTAATACGTTTCAATACAAGTCTTCGCCCGGACCTGTCCGGCGCCCGCTTGAGGAATTACCGTGTCCACCCGCGTTTTCGCGGCGGCCTGCGCCGCCGCCTTCAGCCTGTTCTCCGTCCTGCCGCTCGCCGCGTCCGCCGCCGAGGCCTATCCGAAGCAGGCCATCCGCCTGGTGGTGCCGTTCCCGCCCGGCGGGCCCACCGACATCGTGGCGCGCCCGCTGGCGCAGGCGCTGTCGCACCAGCTCGGGCAGCAGGTGGTGGTGGACAACCGCGGCGGCGCCGGCGGCATCATCGGCGCCGACCTCGTCGCCAAGTCGCCGGCCGACGGCTACACGCTGCTGCTCGGCACGGTGGGCACCAACGCCATCAACCAGAGCCTGTACCGCAAGCTGCCGTACCAGCCGTCGACCGACTTCACGCCGATCTCGCTGCTGGCGTCGGCGCCGGTGGTGCTGGCGGTCAACCCCTCGGTGCCCGCCCACACGCTGGCCGAGTTCATCGCGCTGGCGCGCAGCAAGCCGAAGTCGATCGCCTACGGCTCGGCCGGCAGCGGCTCGCCGGGGCACCTCGCGGGCGCGCTGTTCGCCGACGCGGTGCACGCCGAGCTGCTGCACGTGCCCTACAAGGGCAGCGCGCCGGCCATCTCGGACCTGCTGAGCGGGCAGATTCCCGCCATGTTCGACCCGGTGCAGTCGCCGCTGGCCAACATCCGCGCCGGCAAGCTGCGCGCGCTGGCGGTGTCCGGCACGCGCCGCAGCCCGGTGCTGCCCGACGTGCCGACGATGGCGGAGGCCGGCGTGCCCGGCTACGAGGCCGAGGCCTGGTGGGCGCTGTTCGCGCCGGCGGGCCTGCCGGCCGCCGTGCAGCAGAAGCTGCAGGCGGAAACCGCCCGGGTCATGCGCAGCGCCGAGATGCGCGAGCAGCTGGGCAAGCTGGGCATCGAGCCGGTCGGCAGCAGCGCCGCGGAGCTGCGCGCGCTGGTGGAGACCGAAGTCCCCAAGTGGGCGCGCGCGGTGAAGAGCTCGGGAGCGACGGTTGACTGAGACGCTCGAGATCCGCGCCGACGCGGTGCTGGACCGCCACGCCGCCACGCCGCTGTACGAGCAGGTCTGCCGCATCCTGCGGGACGGCATCGACGCCGGGCGCGGCACGCTGCTGCCCTCGGAGGCGGCGCTGCAGCGCCGTTTCGGCATCAGCCGCGTGACCGCGCGCCAGGCGCTGCGCAAGCTGGTCGACGAAGGGCTGATCGAGACCCGCCAGGGCAAGGGCACCTTCGTCTCGCGCGGGCGCGTGCGGCATCAGCTCGACACGCCGCGCGGCTTCTACGACGAACTGCTGTGCCAGGGCGTGATCCCCGAAACCACGCTGACCGCGTTCGGCGCGCGCGCGCCGCGCGCGCCCGGCCTGTCGACCTACCTGGAGCGGCGCTACCTGGTCGACGGCGAGCCGCTGGCGGTGGTGGCGTCGTGGCTGCCCGACGCGGCGCTGGCGCTGGGCGAGGAGGTCGCGGCCGAGCGCACCATCTACGGCATCGTCGAGCAGGGCCTCGGTCACCGCATCGCGCGCGTGGAAACCACCATCAGCGCCGGGCAGGCCAGCGCGCCGGTGGCGGCGTCGCTGGCGCTGGGGCGCGGCGGCTTCGCGCTGGTGCTGCTGCGCCGCTCGTTCGACGAGCAGGACGCGCTGTGCGAGATCTCGGCCTTCCACGTGCGCCCCGACAGGTACGAGTTCGTCGTCACCGCGCAAGGCCCGCTGGCCGGCGTGCAGACGCGCGCGCGGCCGCCGGGCTGACCCCGGCGCCGGCCACCCGTCATCCGGAACCCCCACCAGAGAGAACGACAGAGAACGACATGAGACTCAACGACGAAGAGGCAGCCATGCTGGCCGGCGAGGCCGGCACCGTGGCGCGCACTGTCATCGAACACCAGATCAAGGTAGGCGACTTTTTTGGCGCGCAGGATTTCGTGCCGGTATCGCAAGCCCACATCATGGCCGATACCGAGAGCCTGGGGCAGGCCGGCGTGATGTGGCTGGAGCGGCTGGCCGACGCCGGCGACGGGCGCGTGCGCATCCCCACCATCACCGACCCGCGCGGCACCGATTTCGAGAAGGCTTCGCTGCTCGGCCAGGCCGAGTGGATGCTGGAGCTGGAGCGCCGCGCCATCGACGCCTTCACGCGCCTGGGCGTGAGCATGACCGACACCTGCATCAACTACCAGACCGTGCTGGCCGCCACGCGCGGCGAGCACGTGGCGTTCGGCGACACCGGCGTGGTCATCTATTCGAATTCGGTCAGCGGCGCGCGCTCGAATTTCGAGGGCGGGCCGTCGGCGCTGGCGGCGGGCCTGACCGGGCGCACGCCGCGCTACGGCTTTCACCTCGACGCGCAGCGCCGGGCCACGCTGCGGCTGCGCGTGGACTGGACGCCGCAGAGCCTCAACGACTGGGGCGCGCTGGGCGGCGTGATCGGGCGGCTGGCGGGCAACTACTGGCAGGTGCCGGTCATCGAGGGCCTCGAAGCCGCGCCGACCTCCGACCAGCTCAAGCATTTCGGCGCGGCGATGGCCAGCTTCGGCTCGGTCGCGCTGTTCCACCTGGTCGGCATCACGCCCGAGGCGGCGCGCCTGTCCGACGTGGGCGGCGATGCGCTGCCGGTGGCGCACCGCATCGGCCAGGCCGAGGTGCGCGGCCTGCAGCAGAGCTACGCGGTGGAAAAGGAGATCGACGTGGTGGTGTTCTCGGCGCCGCAACTGAGCCTGTTTGAGCTGCGCCAGCTGGCGGGGCTGTGCGAAGGGCGGCAGTTCAAGCGCCCGCTGCTGGCGATCACGAGCCCGCAGGTCAAGCCGGACTGCGACCGCTTCGGCTACACGGCCGCCATCGAGCGCGCCGGCGGCACGGTGATGTCCGGCATGTGCTTCTACCAGTCCTACGCGCGCGAGATCCGCGAGGCCAAAGGCTGGACGCGGCTGGCCACCAACAGCGCCAAGATGGTTAACATCCTGGGCGGCTACGGCTACGTACCCATGCTGGCGTCGATGGAGCAATGCGTCGACGCGGCAGAAACCGGAGAACTCGCATGAGCGACACGATCTTCACCGCCCGCCACGCGATGGGCCGCCCGGTAGCGGGCCAGGCGCTGGTCGCCGCCGACGGCTTCTCCGCGCGCTACGACCTCGACCGCCTGCAAGGGGTGTTCTCGCGGCCCGGGCACAAGCTGGCCGGGCAGTCGTACCTCGACCGCATCCTGATCCTCGACACCGCCAAGGGCGGCGTGGCGACGGCCTGGATGCTGCACGAGATGCAGTCGCGCCACATGGCGCCGCTGGCCATCGTCCTCAACTCGGTCAACACCATCCTGGCCCAGGGCGCGGCGCTCGGCGACGTGACGCTGCTGGCGGGCTTCGATGTCGACATCACGGCGCAGATCGCGCACGGCGCCTGGGTGGACATCGACCCGGCCACGCGCACGCTGCGCGTGGTGCAGCCGCCCGCCTCGTCGACCTTGTCCACCTTGTCCAGTTCGTCCACCTCGCCGCTGCTGCCCGTGCATGGCGGTGGCGAGGGTGGCGTGAGCAAGGTGCACGGGCCGGCCTCGCGCGCGCGGCGCTGAGCCGGCGCGTGCGCCGGGCGGCGCCCGCATGCCGCCCGGCGCGCGCGCTCTCTCCACTCCCCGCGGCTTCCGCCGCGCCGGCCTTGTATCGCCATGTATCCGCCCGCGCCTATGCTACATGGGCATGCAAGTCCGGCGCGCGGCGATACACGGGGGATACACGCGGCCCGCATGCTGTGCATGACCCGCCATCACCCGGAGAGAGCACCATGCCTGACCAGATCAACCAGCCGCGCCGCCGCCTGTTCGGCGCCGCGGCCATGACCCTCGCCGCCGCCCCGTTCGGCGCGATCCGTTTCGCGCACGCGCAGGCCGGCCCGCCGCCGGGCGCGCTGGCCTCGTTCGGCCCGCTCAGGCAGGTCGATGCCGGCGAGCTCAACGTCGGCTATGCCGAGGCCGGGCCCGCCGGCGGGCCGGTGGTGATCCTGCTGCACGGCTGGCCCTACGACATCCACAGCTTCGTCGACGTCGCGCCCATGCTGGCGGCGGCGGGCTACCGGGTGATCGTGCCGCACCTGCGCGGCCACGGCACCACGCGCTTCCTGTCCGCGCAGACCTTCCGCAACGCGCAGCAGGCGGTGGTGGCGCTCGACATCGTCGCGCTGATGGACGCGCTCGGGATCAGGACCGCCATCCTCGCCGGCTACGACTGGGGCGCCCGCACCGCCAACATCATCGCCGCGCTCTGGCCCGAGCGCTGCAAGGCGATGGTGTCGGTGAACGGCTACCTGATCAACAACCTCGAGCGCAACAAGCTGCCGCTGCCGCCCAAGGCGGAGTGGGGCTGGTGGTACCAGTTCTACTTCGCCACCGAGCGCGGCCGGGCCGGCTACGAGGCGAACCGCAAGGCATTCGCCAACCTGATCTGGAAGGTCAACTCGCCGCAGTGGCAGTTCGACGACGCCACCTTCGAGCGCACCGCGGCGTCCTTCGACAACCCGGACTACATCAGCATCGTGATCCACAACTACCGCTGGCGGCTGAGCCTGGCCGCCGGCGATCCGAAGCACGACGCGCTGGAAAAGCGGCTCGCCGCCGGCCCCGTCATCGCCGTGCCGACCATCACGCTGGACGGCGATTCCGACGGCGTCGCCCCGGCCACCGACGGCACCGCCTACGCCGGCATGTTCTCGGGCAGGCGCACGCACCGCATCATCAGGGGCGTCGGCCACAACCTGCCGCAGGAGGCCCCGCGGGACTTCGCGCAGGCGGTGCTCGACGTGGACAAGTACTGAGGAGCGGCGGTTCAGCGCAGGGTGACTTCCGCGCACAGCCCGCCGCCGTCGCGGTTGCGCAGCGCGAGCGTGCCGCCGATGGCCAGCGCGAGCTGCTGCGCGATGGCCAGCCCCAGCCCGGTGCCGCCGGTCTCGCGGCTGCGCGACTGCTCGAGTCGGAAGAACGGCTGCATCACCGCTTCCAGCTGGTCCTCCGGGATGCCCGGGCCGCGGTCCAGCACCGCGATGACCACCGCGCCGCCGGCGTCCCTGCGCACCGACAGCTCGGCGGCGCCGCCGAACTTCAGCGCGTTGTCGATCAGGTTGGTCAGGATGCGGCGCAGCGCGTGGGGGCGCGTGACGATGGCGCCGTCGATGCGGCCGGCCGTCGTCACGGCCTTGCCGGTGTCCTGGTAGTCGTAGGCGAGGCTCTCGATGAACGAGGCGATGTCGATGCGCGCGGCGGCCTCCGCGTCGCCGTGGGTGCTGCGCGCATAGGCCAGGCCTTCCCGCACCAGGCGCTGGATCTCGGCGAGGTCCTGCACGAGCTTGTCCTTGCCGGCGGAATCCTCGGCCATCTCGGCGCGCAGCGTCATGCGCGTGATCGGCGTCTGCAGGTCGTGGGAAATCGCCGCGAGGATCCGCACCCGCTCCTCCACGTAGTGCGCGATGCGGTCGCGCATGGCGTTGAACGCCATCGCCGCGTGGGCCACCTCGGCCGGCCCCGCCTCGCTCAGGCGCGGCGCCGGCCTGTCCGGGTCCAGCGCGTCGGCGGCGCGCGCCAGGTCGGCCAGCGGGCGGATGGCCAGCCGCACGGCGAACCAGCAGCACAGCAGCAGCAGGACGAGCTGGATCGCCAGCACGTAGGGCAGCCACTGCGCCAGCGGCAGCGGCGCGGGATGCACGTCGATGGTCAGCGGGCTGCCGTCGCTCAGCGTCAGGTGGGCCTGCAGGCGCTTGCCGTCGCCGGGGATGGATTCGATCTTGACGGGATGGCGCCGGCCGCCCGCTTCCTGGATGCGCGCGGCGATGTCGGCGCCGCGCGCGCTGAGGTCGGGCACGCCGGGCAGGCCGGGGCCGAGCACGAAGCGGTAGGTGCCGCGGTCCAGGCGCGGCACCCATTGCGCGCGCTCGTCGGCGGGAAGGCGGTCGAGGATGGCGATGGAGGTCGCCACGTCGCTTTCCAGCGTGCCCAGCATGACCGCCCGGGCGGTGAGGTAGCGCTCGGCGAAGACCACGCCGAAGGCCAGCCCGTACGCGATGGTCAGCCCGGCGAGCAGGATCAGGAACAGCCGCGAGCCGAGCGTGCGCGGCAGCGGCAGCAGGCGCGCGGCGGCGGCGCTCATTGGCGGGGCTCGGCGATCTCGACCGGCATGGCGAACACGTAGCCTTCGCTGCGCACGGTCTTGATGTAGGCCGGCTCGCGCGCGTCGTCGGCCAGGCGCTGGCGCAGCCGGCTGACCAGCAGGTCGATGGAGCGCTCGAACAGTTCGGCCTCGCGCCCCTGCGTGAGATTGAGCAGCTGGTCGCGGTTGAGCACGCGCTGCGGGTGGTCGACGAACACGCGCAGCAGGCGGTACTCGGCGCCGCTGAGCGCGACCGCGGTGCCGTCGCGGTCGATCAGGTGGCGGCCGGTGGTGTCGAGCTGCCACGCGCCGAAGCGCAGCAGCCGGCCGGCTTCCGTCACCTGCAGGTTGGGCGGCAGCATGCGCGTGCGGCGCAGCACCGCCTTGATGCGCGCGAGCAGCTCGCGCGCGGCGAATGGCTTGGCCAGGTAGTCGTCGGCGCCCATCTCCAGGCCGACGATGCGGTCGGTCTCGTCGCTGCGCGCGGTCAGCATCAGCACCGGCGTGGCCTTGTGGCGGCCGGCGCGCAGCTCGCGGCACAGGACCAGGCCGTCGTCGCCGGGCAGCATCAGGTCCAGCACGATCAGGTCGACGGCACTGGCTTCGAGGAAGGCGCGCATATGCCGCCCGTCCGGCGCGACGGTCACGCGCAGGCCGTTCCTGGTCAGGTAGGCCGAGACCAGTTCGCGGATTTCCCGGTCGTCGTCGACGATCAGGATGTGATCGATATGAGGTTCCATCGGGAGCACCTTCGGCGTGGATCGGAAGACGGCGTGGCAACGGCACCGAAAATACCGGAAGACGGCCGCGCCGGGGGCCATGCCGGCCGCCCTCTTTGTATCGCAGTGTATCCGCGCGCGCGCCGCTGACACTGCCTTACGCTTGCGGCCGATGCCGATACACAGCGGACATGCCGGCCGTGTCTCATGCGGTCATGGCCGGTGGCGCTCGCGCCGCCGGCGAGTTGACCCCGGGCGGCACGGCCGTGCCCGCCCCGATTTCACCACCAGGAGTTCATCATGACCCAGACGCAGAAAGTGCTCTACACCGGCAAGACCCACACCACCGGCGGCCGCGACGGCAAGTCGCGCAGCAGCGACGGCCGTCTCGACATCCAGTTGTCGTCCCCCGGCACCGCGGGCGGCGGCACCAACCCGGAACAGCTGTTCGCGGCGGGCTGGTCGGCCTGCTTCATCGGCGCGCTGGGACTGGCCGCGGGCAAGATGAAGGTCGCGCTGCCGGCGGACCTCGCGGTGGACGCCGAGGTCGACCTCGTCAAGTCGGGCGAGGCCTATTTCCTGCAGGCGCGCCTGAACGTCAGCCTGCCGGGGCTGGAGCGCGAGGTCGCGCGGGCGCTGGCCGACACCGCGCACCAGACCTGCCCGTATTCCAGGCTCACGCGCGGCAATATCGACGTCGTCATCAACGTGGTCTGAGCGGCCCCGGCGCGGCGCGCTTCTACCCGGCGGCCGGCCGCATGCTTGCCGTGGCCTCGCCATCGGCGCCGCGCAGCCGCCGGAGGCGGGCCTGCAGGTCGGCCAGCGGCTCGGTCACGGTGCGCACCGCGCCGGCATAGACGAGGCCGAGGTTGCCGTCCAGGGTCAGCAGGTCGCCTTCATGCAGGGTGGTCTCGCCGACGCGCAGCGTGCGCGCGGTCTCGTCGAGCTGCAGCGCGGCGCAGCCGACCAGGCACACCTTGCCGAGCTGGCGCGCGACCACGGCGGCGTGCGAGGTCCGCGCGCCGTGCTGGGTCAGCAGGCCCGCCGCCAGTTCGAGCGCGGCGATGTCGCTGGTCTCGGCGTCGCGCCGCACCAGCACCACCGGCGTGCCGGCCGCCTGGCGCGCGCGCGCCGCCGCTTCGTCGAAGGCGATCGCGCCGACGGCGATGCCGTTGGCCGCGCTGGCCGCCTGCGCCAGCGGCGTCGGCGGCGTCGGCGGCGTGCCGTCCGGCGACACGGTGTGCGTGGCCACCAGTTCCTCCGGCTTCAGCGCGGCGGTGCGTTCGCGCGCCACCGCGGCCGGGATGATGCCGGCGTCGCACAGGTCGAGCGCGATGCGCGCCAGGGCCTGCGCGGAGCATTTGCCGTTGCGGGTCTGCAGCAGGTACAGGCGCCCGTCCTGCACCGTGAACTCGAAGTCCTGCATGTCGCCGAACGCGCGCTCAAGCGTGGCGGCAACGTCGGCCAGGTCCTGCCACACCGCCGGCATCACGGCGGCCAGCTCGTCGTGGCCGTAGGCGTTGCGCCGCCCCGAGACCACGTCCTCGCCCTGGGCGTTGAACAGGAAGTCGATCCACAGCGCCGGCTCGCCGCTGACCGGGTCGCGCGTGAAGCCGACGCCCGAGCCCGAGCGCCCGCCGGCATTGCCGTACACCATCGTCTGCACCGTCACCGCGGTGCCGATGGTGTCGGGGATGTCGCGCTGGCGGCGGTATTCGCATGCCTTGGGCGAGCGCCAGCTGGCGAACACCGCGCCGATCGCGCCGCTCAGCTGGGCCTGCGGGTCTTGCGGAAACGGCGTGCCCGCGGCGCGCGCGTAGGCTTCCAGGTAGCGGCGCGTGAGCATGCGCAGTTCGGCGAAGTCGAGGTCGCGCTCGTCGCGCGTGCCGGCCAGCGCCGCGCTCTCGGCATCGAACACCGCCGCCGGCACGCCGGCCACCACTTCGCCGTAGCTCGCCACGAGCCGGCGGTAGGTGTCCCACGCCAGGCGCGGGTTGCCGGTCTGGCGCACGAAGCCGGGCAGCGTGGCGTCGCACAGGCCGATGTTGAGCAGCGTCTCCATCATGCCCGGCATCGACACCGGCGCGCCCGAGCGCACCGACAGCAGCAGGGGCAGCCTGGCGTCGCCGAAGCGCAGGCCGGTGGCGTGTTCCAGGGCCTGCAGCCCGGGCCGCCAGAGCGCAGGCGCGGTGGCCGCCGGGCTGGTGGCGGCGCTTGCGCAATAGACCGTGCCGAGCGCGAACGCGGGCGGCACCGGCAGTCCCAGCGCGGCCATGCGCAGCAGGTTGAAGGCCTTGAAGCCCATCGTCCGCGCGGAGGGCTCGTGCGCCGGATGCGCAAGGCGGGCGGTGCCGACCGGCGCGGCGCAGCCGATCAGGTAGAGGGCGTCGGGCCAGTCCGGAGCCGCGGCGGGGTCGGGTGCGTTCATGTTTGCGTTCATGTCCGGGCTCATCCCTGGGCTCCGGCCTGGCCGAAGGCCACGTCGCGCAGCGCATAGCCGGCCACCAGCAGGCGGTCGGACGCCAGTTCCAGCGCGATGGCCAGGTCGTTGGCCAGCATCAGCGCGCCGGCGTCGCGGATCGCGGCCAGGATCGCGCGGCGGGCGGCACGCAGCAGCTCGTCGCACTCGCGTTCGGCGCGCAGCACGTTCCATGACGCGGCGAGGAAGGCGTCGCCGTCGGCGGCATCGCTGCCGGCGCCCAGTTGCCGCGCGATGGCCAGCGCCTTGACGTGTTCCTGCGTCGCCGAGAGCACGGTCTGCGCCAGCTTGCCGAGCAGGTGGCGGATGTCGGCGTTCCAGCCCTGGTGGTGGTCCTCGGCGATCAGGCTCATCAGGAACGCGGCTTCCTCGAGCGCATCGGCGATGTCGTCGGACAGTTCCAGCAGGCGCGCCGCGGGCTGCCAGCGGCGCTGGCGCCGGGCGTGGTCCCGCGCGTGCATCACGAGGTGGTCGGCCTGGCGCTCCCACACCTTGGCGCGCGCCGCCAGGCTATGGGCGGCTTTACCGGCCTCGCCGGCGGCCTCGCGCTCCGCCTTGCCGGACGGCGCGACCACGTCGTGCGCCAGCCCGTCGCTGACGGCCTGCGCCAGCGCCTGGCAATAGGCCGCGTGTTCTTCGATGAGGTCGAACTCGCTGCCGTGCTGGCGCATGCGCCGGGCCAGCAGCATGCGGGTTTCGTCGGCGACCAGCGCCAGCGGCTGGCCGGCCAGCAGCGCCCGGCTGGCCTGGCACAGCACCTCGACCAGGAAGGCGCGGGCGTCGGGCGGGCCGAGCACGGCGTCGAGGCGGTCGCCGATGCGGAACGCATCTTCGCCCGCGGCCTGCATGGCGGCGAACACGATCTGTTCGCCGCCGGCCTTGAGCCACGCCATGTGGCCGGCGTCGCAGCGCGCCACCTCGCGCAGGATGTCGATCGCCTCCGCCTTGCCGACGAAGGGCAGCAGGCGCTTGCGCGCGCGGTTCCAGTCGATCAGGAACACGATGCGCGAGCCGATGCCTTCGAGCGCATCGTCGAGCGCCGCCGTGCCCGCGCATTCGAAGCGCGCGGTGCCGAAGGTGTAGGCCCGCCCTTCGTTGAGCGCGGCATCGACCTTCGACTGCGTCTCGGTCCACTGCGCGCCAAACGGGGCCAGCAGCGCCTGGAAGAAGGCGAAGCGGGCGCGGTGCAGGTCCGAGTAGTGCAGCGTGATCGTGGTGCCCTCGACCTGCAGCACCAGCACGTGGGCGTCGTTGGTGCCGATGTCGTTCTGCAGCAGCAGCCGCGCGCCGTCGCGCGTGGCGGCCGTGTCGAGCCCGGGATGGTCGAACTTCAGCGGCGCGGTGCGGTTCAGGCCGCGCATGAACGCCGCCACCCGCGCGCGGTCCGCCGGCAGCAGTTGCCACACGTGGGCGCCGTCGACCACCTCGCCGGACAAGGTGCCGGCGAGGTGGTTGAGCTGCTTGTGCAGATCCATCACCAGCAGGTGCAGGCTGTCGTCGTCCTCGCCGGGCGCGCCGTCATGCCGGTGCTTGTCCGCGCGCTTGCCGCTGGTCAGCGCGCGCAGTTGGCCGTTGCGCAGCGTCTCGCCGCCCGGCTGCTCCGCCGCGGGCGCGCCGAGCGTGCCGAGCCAGCCGCTCCAGTGCCTGACCCGTTCGCGCAGGTCGTCGCCGGTGTCGGGCACTTCGAGCAGCGGCCGCGCCATCACGCCGAGGTCCTCCGCCAGGTGCCGCGCCAGGCGCTGCAGCCCGGGCATCAGGAGCGCGCCTTCGACCCGCGACGCGGCCGCCGGCAGCTCGCGCAGCCAGCGGCCCTCGATGCCGGCCGCCGCCGCTTCCCGGCCGAAGTCCGGCGGCTCGGTGGCGGGCTGCTCCGCGTGGGCGGCGGCGGCCTGCAGGACCGTCAGGTACAGTTTGAGGCGGTCATTCGCGGCAAGCGCGGCGTGGATCCACGCGGGGAGCAGCAGCGTGCTCTTTCCCATCGCGGCGACGGCATCGGATTTTTGCATGCGGGCCTCTGGCTCGATTGTCGATGCGGCAGAGTCTGGGCAGCGGAAATGACCGTTTTGCGACAAACGGAAAGGGCCGGCACCAATGCTTGAGACAAGTCAAAGGCCGGCGCGAATCTTTCCGCCGGCGATGGCGCGCCGGTCATATGCTGTACATGGATACGGGTCCGCGCATGGCGCCGGTTCCCGTCACTTGCTTCATTCCCGCTGGACCGCCGGAGAGCGATGATGTCCGTTCACAAACTCAGACAACCCGACCAGAAGGGCCTCGTCGCCTTGCTGGCAGCGAAAGCCCACATGCCGGTGGATGACGTCGAGCAGCTCTACGAACATGAGCGCGCCGAGCTGGCGGTGGACGCGCACATCACGTCGTTCCTGCACATCTTCGCCATCCGCAACGTGGAGAAGATCCTGCGCCGGCGGGCGGGCGAAAAGACCGCCTTGCGCGAGGGCGGCCGCGCGCCGCAGCCGGCCGGGCGGGACCGCCGCGCCGGCGCCTGAGCGCGGCCAGGCCGCTACAGCGACTGCAGGAAGGCGACTACCGCGGCGCGGTCTTCCTTCGGCAGCGCCTCGAAGCGGGCGCGGCTGTCGTCCGCCTCGCCGCCGTGCCACAGGATCGCCTCGGTCAGCGTGCGGGCGCGGCCGTCGTGCAGCAGCCGCACGTTCTGCTCGCCGCCCTGGACGAAGCGCAGCGAGCCCACGCCCCACAGCGGCGCGGTGCGCCACAGGTTCGGCGTGGCGCGGCCTTCGCTCAGGGTGTCGGCCAGGCCCGGGCCCATGTCGTGCAGCAGCAGGTCGCTGTACGGGTGGATGGTCTGGTCGCGCAGCTCGGCGAACGGGTGCGTGTTGCCGGTCTTCAGCGTCGGCGTGTGGCAGGCCACGCAGCGCGCCTGCGCGAACAGCGTGCCGCCGCGCGCGATCTGCGGCGGGTCGACGTCGTGCTCGGGCGACACCCGCACGCCGTCCGGGAAGCCGCTGCGCAGGCTGCGCTGGGCCGGCACGCCGATCAGCGAGAGGTAGTGCGTGAGGCGCTGCAGGTCGGTCTCGGAGACCGAGGTGGCCGCGGCGGCGCGGCAGTCGGCGGTCTCGCGCTGGCAGCCGCGCGAGGGGAACACCGGCGAGGTCACGCCCATGTCCTTGATCAGCGCGTCGCCGACCTGCTGCCGTATGCTGGCCTTGGTCGCCTTCCAGCCGAAGCGGCCGAGATGGGTCTTGCCGGTCTCGGGATCGGCGACCCAGTTGGGGATGCCGCGCACGCCGTCGCCGTTCCTGTCGTCCGGGTCGGCCAGCGCCAGGATGGTGGGCTCCGCCACCGCCTCGAGCAGCCCCATGCCGATGACCTGCGGCGCCTGGCGCGCCGAGAACTGCGCCGGCACCGGCCCCTTGAACGCATAGGACGGCTTGACCAGCGCCACCGTCTCGCCGCCGGACAGGGTGCGCGCGGTGGTCTCGTAGGATGCCACGCTGACGCCGTAGTCGGGCGCGCCCGGGTCCTGCGCGTGCTGCTGCACGTTCAGGCCGTAGGTCGGGTCGGCCTTGCCGCCGGCGGCGACGAGCATCGACATGGTGTCCAGCCGCGCGCCGATGGCCGGCGCCAGGCTGCGGCCGTTCTGCGTGTGGCACTCGATGCAGCGCGGCTGGTTGTAGCGCGGGCCGAGCTGGCCGATGTGCTCGGCAAACACCGGGTTGTCGGCGTCGTGCTCGGAGTGCTTGCCGTCGGCGAACGAGGTGTGGAACAGCCGGCGCCCCTCGACGAAGCGCTGGGTGTTGACGATGCCGATATTGTTGGCCATCTGCTGGAACACCCGCATCGGCTCCTCGGAGTAGTTGTACGAGATGCTGGCGTCGCCGCCGAGCAGCGTTTCGGCCGGCAGCGGCGCGGAGTCGAGATTGGGCGCGATGCCGTACCACGGCCGCATGCCCACGCCGACCACGTAGAGCTGCTCGAACGAGTAGTAGCGGCTGCCGCCGCCATCCACCACCGGGTCGCGCTTGAGCCGCGGCGCCGGCGCCAGCTCGATCGGGTCGCCGATCTTCAGCGCGCTGTGCGGGTCGGTGCGCCAGTTGGAGTCCACCACGATCATGCAGTCTTCGCGCGGCTGGCCCTCGCGGCAGATGGGCTGGCCGCCTTCCTTCGGGTTGTTGAAGCCGTAGTTGAGCGCCCAGCCGTAGTCGCGCACGGTCGGGTCGAGCACGTTGCGGAACAGGCTGAAGGTGGTGCCGTCGAAGACGCCCTGGTTGACGTGCAGGTAGATCTCGATGCGCTGGCGGCCGGCGGGCACGCCGTCGCGGATCTCCAGGCCGAAGGTGCGGTTCTGGAAATAGAAGGTGGGGAAGGTGAGGTAGCGGCCCGGGCCGGCGTCGGGCGCGTCCCAGGCCTCGCCGCGCTCGCGCGCGTGGCGCTCGGTCGGGCGCGAGCCCATCAGCGTGACCAGCGTGCCGTCCGCCTCGCGGTACTGGATCTGCTCGTTGACCGGCGTGCCGGGCGCGAACAGCGGCGCGTAGGCGGCGGTGTCGGCGGGCGCGGCGGCGGCCGGCGCGCCGCCGTCACCGCCGCCGCCGCAGGCGGCCAGCGCGGCCAGTGCCAGCACGGCGGCGAACAGCGCCGCCGCGCGCGGCGCGAGGCCGGTGCCGGCGTGGCCGGACCGGCGGGAGGGGGCGTGGATTGGCATGGTTGTCTGGCTCGGTGGCTCGATGGTGCGGCGGCATGCGCCGGCGCGGTCAGTGGAACGGCAGCGATACGTAGAACGAGCCGAGCTCGGAGAGCTGGCCATCGGCGCCGAGCAGGCTGGTGAAGTGGTTGTCGTTGTCCTCGCGGCCGGTGAACCACGCATAGCGGAACACGTCGGCGCGGTCTTCGCAGATGGCCACCATGTCCGCCATCTGTGCCTTCTGTTTGGCCACCGAATCGATCTGCGCGCCGTCGGCCTGGCTGTGCCAGTTGGCGAGCTCCGTGACCCAGAACGCCTTGCCGTATTTCGCGAGCCGGTCGAGCTGGCCGGCGAGGCCGTAGTCGTACCAGTGGAAGGCCAGGTAGTCGATGCGCGGGTCGCGGCCGCCGTTGGCGGCGCGGTAGGCATCGTAGAACGCGTCGAGCCACGCGACCGGGTCGGCATAACCGGGCATCGTGCCCCAGTTCATGGCGGGGCCGACGATCTGCACGCCGGCGCGCGCGGCGATGCCCTCGAACACCGGCCAGCGCTGCGCCGCCTGCAGCGGCGTGAGATTGGACTGGTCGGCGAGGTTGGGCTCGTTCATCACCAGCAGGTAGCGCACGCCGGGATTGGCCGCGAGGAAGGCCTCCACCTCGGTGGTGTCCTCGGTGCCGTTCCACATCATCGGCAGGAAGTCCATCGCGTAGCGCGCGCGATAGTCCGCCGGCACGCCGGCATTGCGCCGCGGGCTCCAGTTGTACCACCAGCTCACGCCGGGCGACAGCGCGGCGAGATCGGCCGGCGACGCGAGGTCGTAGGCAATGCCGCGCTTCGCGCTCTTCGGCACGGCCGGCGCGGACGGGTCCGGCGTGGCGGGAGCGGTGGGCGCGTTGGGGGCGGGCGATTCGGGCGCGGCGGGCACGCCGGCGGCTGGAGCTGCGGCGGGCGCGTCTTCGCCGCCGCCGCCGCACCCCAGCAGGGCAGCGGAAAGCGCCAGCGCGAGAAACAGGCCTTTCGGCAAGGTCATGTCGTCACCGTGGGTTGCATGCCGGCGCGCGCGCGCCGGCCTTGTGTCTTGATGGATTGCGATTTCCGGAAACCCGGAAAGACGGATTCCGGAAATCCGGAATGCCGGGCGATGCGCAAGCGGTAAAGAACCGGTCATTCCCGCATTGGGAAAGACGGGCCATGATCGGGGAAATTCGGCAGGGGGATTATCGTCGCAATGTGCGGAAAAATTGAACCGCATGGCATCGATCGGCGGTGAATTTCCGCTTGGCGTCGTTTCCATGCGACGCCGGTCCAAGCGGCAATGCCGCATTCCGGCCCGGCGGCAGCGGGCATGCGCTGGATGCCAAAGCGCCGGAAAGCGCGTCCGGTCTGGTTTTCCGCGGATTTCCGCGGTCCGCGGCGGTGGTGGTATTGCAATGCACCTGTATTAACAATCAATACAAAGCAAGACAAAGCAGCGGTGGCGGGAAAAGCGGCGCCATGAATTAAAGAGGCGCCTTTTCAATGAGGCTATTTCCGCCGAGACAAGGCTGGTAGAAATTTCGCCGAACGAATCAAAAAATAATTAAAGACTGATATAAGGCATGACATAGGCGGATGCCGCCGCCCGCATGCCGGTGCAGCGCCGGCCGCAACGCAGGCGCGCGGCGGCACGGCGTCATTCGATCGGGGTACGCGGCGCTCAGATGAACGACAGCACGGTCTGCGCGGGCAGCCGCGACTTCGGCAGCTTGGCGTTGAAGTCCTTGTCGCTGCGGTAGCCGAGCGCGACCAGCACGACGCTGGTGAAGCCCTTCTCGCGCAGGCCGAGCTCTTCGTCGAGCAGGCGGAAATCGAAGCCTTCCATCGGCGTGGCGTCCACGCCCAGCGTGGCGGCGCCGAACAGCAGCGTGCCCAGCGCGAGGTAGGTCTGCTTTTCCATCCAGTGCTGCAGGTCCTTCTGGTCGTAGCGGTGCAGGTTGACGTAGCCGAGCCGGCCCTTGCGCTGGCCGGCCTTGGCGTCGGGCAGCGGGAAGCGGCCGTCGCGCTCTTCCTGCTCGAGGATGTTTTCCAGGTGCGCGTCGGGGATGCCGGTGCGCGCGCACAGCACGATCACGTGCGAGGCGTCGAGCGCCTTGCGCTCGTTGTAGGCAAAGCCGCCATGCAGGCCCTTGGCGACGCGCGCCTTGCCTTCGGGCGTGCCGGCCACCACGAAGTGCCACGGCTGCGAGTTCACGGAGGACGGGCTGTGGCGCAGCATCGTGAGCAGGTCGTCGATGGTTTCCTGCGGGACGCGGCGCTCCGGGTCGAAGGCCTTGGTGGTGTAGCGGGTGCGGGCGATGGTCGAGAGTTTCATCTGGTGCTTGCTGGTTTTCGAGGGTGGTTCGGGAGCATCGGCGAGGATGGTATGCGCTTGCCTTTCATCAGGCAATCGAATACTTTTAATCCCAACAATCTGAAATTCGACTGAATCGACTCGATGCCATGCGCCCTGACCTGGACATAGACCTGCTGCGCGCCTTCGTCGCGGTGGCGGAGACGGGCGGCTTCACCGCCGCCGCCGAGGTGGTGCGCCGCTCGCAGTCGGCCGTCAGCCAGAAGATCCTGCGCCTGGAGGAGCTGCTCGGGCGCAAGCTGTTCCACCGCACCAGCCGCGCGCTGAGCCTGACGCGCGAGGGCGAGCAACTGCTGGTGATGGCGCGCCGCATCCTGGAGCTCAACGACGTGGCGGTGCGCGCGCTGACCGATCCGCCGGCCGCCGGCAACCTGCGCCTGGGCATTGCCGAGGATTTCGTGCCGATGCAGCTTCCCGCGCTGCTGGCGCGTTTCCGGCGGCTCTACCCGGACATGCACCTGGAGCTGCGCACCGGCCTGAGCTGCGACCTGCTGGCCGCCTACGACGACGGCAGGCTCGACGTGGTGATCGCCAAGAAGGACGGCAGCGCCCAGCGCGGCCGCGTGATCTGGCGCGAGCCGCTGGTGTGGATGAGCGGCAAGAACAGCCCGCCGGACCCGGACAAGCCGGTGCCGCTGGTGCTGCTGCTGCCGCCGTGCACCTACCGCGAGGTGATGATCCGCTCGCTCGACGCGATCCGCCGCGAGTGGTATTCCTCGTGCACCTCGGCCAGCCTGATGGGCATCCAGGCCGCGGTCGCGGGCGGTCTCGGCGTGACGGTGCTGGGGCGTTCGTTCGCGCAGCCCGGCCTGCAGATCCTGCCCTCGGGCGATGCCTGGCCGACGCTGCCGATGACGGAGATCGTCATCCTCGGCGAGGAGTCCGCGCCGGCCGAGCTGGTGCGGCCGCTGATGTCGTTCCTGACGGACAGCCTGTCCGGGGCGATGAGCGCCGCGGCATAGCGCGCGCGGGAACGCGGGGCCCGCCGCGCCGGCAGGCCCGGCTTCAGTCGTTGTGCGTCACCACGTCGCCGACCGGGTCGGGGTGGATCTGCATCACGGCGTCGCGCTTTTCCAGCAGGTGGCGCCGCAGGATGGCGCCGAGCAGCTTGCCGTCGCGCGCTTCCAGCGCCTTGATCATGTCCTCGTGGTCGTGCACGGCGCGGTCCCACTTGTCGGTCTGGTGGTTGGAGCGGAAGCGCAGCGCCTTCAGGCGGCGGTTGACCGACTGGTAGGTCTGCCGCAGCGCCGAATTGCGGGCGGCCTCGTTGATGCGGTCGTGGATCTCCTGGTTGCGGCTGTAGTAGCCGGGCAGGTCGTTCTGCACGCGGCAGGCCAGCATCGCGTAGTGCAGCGCCTTGATCTCGGCCAGCTCCGCCGGCGTGATGCGCTCGCAGGCCAGCTCGCCCGAGAACGCTTCCAGGCCGCTCATCAGCTCGAAGGTCTCCCACATCTCCGCCTCGGTCATGCGCGAGACGCTGGCGCCGCGGTGCGGCGAGATCTCGATCAGGCCCTCGGCGGCCAGCACCTTGAAGGCCTCGCGCAGCGGCGTGCGCGAGATGCCCAGGGTTTCGCACAGCTCGCGCTCGTTGAGCTTCATGCCCGGCGACAGCACGCCTTCCACGATGAACTTGCGCAGGTGCTCGACCACCATCTCGTGCAGCCGCTGCCGCTCCACCCTGGGCAGGATCGGGGCGGGACGGGGCACGCCGCTGTCGCCCGGATTTTGTGGATTTTGCATACAAAGTCCTTCCCTTTGCGTTTTCCGCATTTTACTGCATCTCATTGGCCGCAAGCGCCTCGCGGGTAAACACCGAGCCGCGGCGGCGATTCCGTCCTTGGATCGGGGCCGTTTCGTTGCTAAAGTATTTTGAATTCAAAATTCATGATTCAAACAAAGGAGGCACTGCCCATGATCAAGCTCGATTTCCACCCCGCCGGCCGCCACTTCCTGCAGATCCCGGGGCCGAGCCCGGTGCCGGACCGCATCCTGCGCGCGATGAGCTACCCGACCATCGATCACCGCGGGCCCGAGTTCGGCGCGCTGGGCCGCAAGGTGCTGGCCGACATCAAGAAGATCTTCAAGACGGAGCAGCCGGTCATCATCTATCCGGCCTCCGGCACCGGCGCCTGGGAAGCCGCGCTGACCAACACGCTGAGCCCCGGCGACGCCGTGCTGATGTTCGAGACCGGCCACTTCGCCACGCTGTGGAAGAAGATGGCCGAGGCGCTCGGCCTGAAGCCGGAATTCATCGGCCTGCCCGGCATCGAGGGCTGGCGCCACGGGGTGCGCGCCGACATGATCGAGGCGCGCCTGCGCGCCGACGGCGGCCATGCCATCAAGGCGGTGTGCGTGGTGCACAACGAGACCTCCACCGGCGTGACTTCGGACATCGCCGCGGTGCGCCGCGCCATCGACGCGGCCGGCCATCCGGCGCTGCTGCTGGTGGACACCATTTCCGGCCTGGCCTCGGCGGACTACCGCCATGACGAATGGGGCGTGGACGTGACCGTGTCGGGCTCGCAGAAGGGCCTGATGCTGCCGCCCGGCATCAGCTTCAACGCGCTCTCGGCCAAGGCCATCGCGGCCGGCCGGCAGGCCCGGCTGCCGCGCGCGTTCTGGGGCTGGGACGAGATCCTCGAGGCCAACAAGAACGGCTACTGGCCGTACACCCCCAACACCAACCTGCTCTACGGCCTGTCCGAGGCGCTCGACATGATCCTGGAAGAAGGCCTGGACCACGTGTTCGCGCGCCACCAGCGGCTGGCCGAGGCCACCCGCCGCGCGGTGCGGGCCTGGGGCCTGGAGATCCAGTGCGCCGACCCGGCGGTCTACAGCCCGGTGCTGACCGGCGTGATGATGCCCGAGGGCGTCGACGCCGACGCCGTGCGCAAGCGCATCTACGAACGCTTCGACATGTCGCTGGGCCAGGCGCTGGGCAAGATGCGCGGCAGGATGTTCCGCATCGGCCATCTCGGCGACTGCAACGACCTGACCCTGATGGCCACGCTGGCCGGCTGCGAGATGGGGCTGAAGCTCTCGGGCGTGCCGGTGGCCGCCAGCGGCGTGGCCGCGGCGATGGACTACCTGGTTTCGCTGGAGGACAAGCCGGCGCTCAAGGCGGCGGCCTGAGTTTCACAGGGAAGGCCGCGCCGCCGCGGCCTTCCCGCGCAGTGGCGGCGCACGGCGGCAAATAGCGGCAAATAGCGGCGCATAGCAGCAAACAGCCGGACAGCAGTACGCACAGGCATGGCTTCACCCGCGCGGGCGAGGCCAGGGAGCGGTGTTGCCGATCGCAGCCCCGCCGCCTGCCGCGCGCGCGCAAGCCCGCCGCAGAGCGGGCCCGGCACAGGAAACGCACAAGAGATGCAAAGCCGAGGCCCAGGCGGGCGCCGGGCAGGCAAAAAAAGACCGGAGACAAGCAATGAAGCGCTTTCGTGCCACCAGCATCGTGCTGGTGATGTTGTGCATCATGTATTTCATCACCTACCTGGACCGCGTCAACGTCAGCACCGCCGCGGCCGGCTTCGGCCAGGAGTTCCATCTCAACAAGACCGAGATCGGCCTGGTGTTCTCCGCCTTCGCCTATCCCTACCTCGTGTTCCAGATCATCGGCGGCTGGGTCAGCGACCGCTTCGGCGCGCGCCGCACGCTGATCGCCTGCGGCGTGCTGTGGGCCATCGCCACGCTGCTTACCGGCATGGCCGGCGGGCTGGTCTCGCTGCTGGCCGCGCGCCTGCTGCTGGGCCTTGGCGAAGGCGCGACCTTTCCCGCCGCCACCGCCGCGATGGCGCGCTGGGTGCCCAAGGACAAGCGCGGTTTCGCCCAGGGCATCACCCATGCCTGCGCGCGCGTCGGCAACGCGGTGGCGCCGGCGGCGGTGGTCGCCATCATGGCGGTCTACGGCTGGCGCGAATCGTTCTACCTCTGCGGCGCGATCAGCCTGGTCTGGGTGGCGCTGTGGGCGCTGACCTTCACCGAGCAGCCCAAGGACCATCCGCGCATCACGCAAGCCGAGCTCGAGACCCTGCCGGCGGCGCGCAGCAAGTCGCCCAACGTGCCGTGGCGCCGCCTGTTCCGGCGCATGGCGCCGGTGACGGTCGTCTACTTCTGCTACGGCTGGACGCTGTGGCTGTTCCTGAGCTGGATTCCGCAGTACTTCCTGCATAGCTACGACCTCGACCTGAAGAAGTCGGCGGTGTTCGCCTCCGCGGTGTTCTTCGCCGGCGTGCTCGGCGACACGCTCGGCGGCGTGGTGACCGACAAGCTCTACGAGCGCACCGGCAGCCTGAAGCGCGCGCGCAGCTGGATGGTGGCGGTCTGCATGCTGCTGACCATGATCTCGCTGCTGCCCATGCTGTTCACGCACCAGCTCTATGTCTCGATGGCCTGCCTGTCCGCCGGCTTCTTCTTCGCCGAGATGACCATCGGCCCGATGTGGGCGATCCCGATGGACATCGCGCCGGAATACTCCGGCACCGCCAGCGGCATGATGAACACCGGCTCGGCGCTGGCGGCGATCATCTCGCCGGTGCTGTCGGGCTACCTGATCGACCGCTTCGGCAGCTGGGAACTGCCCTTCATCGGCAGCATGCTGCTGATGGGCGTCGGCGTGGTGCTGGCCTTCCGCATGCAGCCCGAGAGCAAGTTCGAAGCCGATGCCGCCGGCGCGGCCAGTCCCACGCACCTGCATGCCTGAGCATCCCGCCATGCGTCATTCCGATCCCGAACGCCATCCCCAACCGCAGCAGGAACTGGCCCGCCTGCTCGCGCGCGCCGGCGGCGACGGTCTTCGCTTCGCCGATCTGCCGGCCGCGCTGCTGCCGCGGGACGCCGACGCGGCCTACGCCGTGCAGGCCGAAGTGCTGCGGCAGCGCGGCGCCGGCATCGGCGGCTGGAAGGTCGGCGCGAAGTCCGCCACCGGGCCGGTCCAGGGCGCGCCGCTGCCGGCCGACTGCGTGCATGCCAGCCCCGCCGCGTTGAAGTTGGGCAGCTTCCGCCGGCCCGGCCTGGAGCTGGAGATCGCGTTCCGCTTCGGGCGGGTCTTCGCGCCGCGCGCCGCGCCCTATGCCGACGAGGAAGTGCTGGACGGCATCGAATACATGGCCGCCGCCATCGAAGTGGTGGCCAGCCGCTACCGCGAGTGGCCCGCGGTGGACAAGCTCGCGCAGCTGGCCGACCTGCAGAACCACGGCGCGCTGGTGGTCGGCGACTGCGTGCGCTACCAGCCCGGCTACCCGTTCCTGCATCCCGCGCTGTCCTTCACCTTCGGCGGCGCCGGGGTGGACGTGGTCGCGGGCGCGCCGGCCAATCCCGCCGGCGATCCGCGCCGCCTGCTGCCGTGGCTGGTGAACCACTGCACGGCGCGCGGCATCACGCTCGGCCACGGCACGCTGGTCACGACCGGCTCCTACACCGGCATGCATTTCCCGGCGCAGGCCGGCGTGGCGCTGGGCACCATCGCCGGGCTGCCGCCGGTCGCACTCACGCTCGGCTAGCCGGGCGCCGGACTCCACAAGCCTCGACAAAAAACGCCATGAACCCCACGCCTTCCTCCCTGCTGGTCAAGCCGGTCCACCTCGTGCCGCCGCAACGCGGCGCGGCCTCGCCGTTGTCGGCGCGGCTGCGCAAGGCGCTGCGCGGCGACGTGCTGTTCGACCGCGCCAGCCGCGGCCGCTATGCCACCGATGCCTCGATCTACCAGATCACGCCGCTCGGCGTGGTGGTGCCGCGCGACCAGGCCGATCTGCTGGCGGCGCTGGAGATCGCGCGCGAGGAACAACTGCCGGTGCTGGCGCGCGGCGCCGGCACCAGCCAGTGCGGCCAGACCGTGGGCGAGGCGCTGGTGATCGACAACAGCAAATGGCTCAACAACGTGGTGGACTTCGATGCTGCGGCGCGCACCGTCACGGTGGAGCCGGGCATCGTGCTGGACCACCTCAATGCGTGGCTCAAGCCGCACGGATTGTGGTTCCCGGTCGACGTTTCCACCGGGGCGCAATGCACCATCGGCGGCATGGCCGGCAACAACTCGTGCGGCTCGCGCTCGATCGAGTACGGCAACATGGTCCACAACGTGCTGGCCATCGACGCCATCCTGGCCGACGGCAGCCAGTGCCATTTCGGCTCGCTCGCGCGTGCGGCCGAAGGCGGCCGCGTGGCGGGCATCCTGGCGGACCTGCGCCGCATCGCCACGCGCGAGCGCGGCGAGATCGCCGAGCGCATGCCCAAGGTGCTGCGCCGCGTGGCGGGCTACAACATCGACCTGTTCGATTGCCAGAATCCGCGCGCCTACACCGACGACGGCCACGCCAACCTGTCGCACATCCTGGTCGGCTCCGAGGGCACGCTGGCCTACAGCCGCCAGCTGACGCTCAAGCTGTCGCCGCTGCCGGCGCACAAGGTGCTGGGCGTGGTGAACTTCCCCACGTTCTACCAGGCGATGGACATGACCCGGCACATCGTCAAGCTCGGGCCGGTGGCGGTGGAGCTGGTCGACCGCACCATGATCGACCTGTCGATGGAGAACCCCGCCTTCCGCCCCGTCATCGAGCGGGCGCTGAGCGGCGACCCGCAGGCCATCCTGCTGGTCGAGTTCGCCGGCGAGGAGCACGCCGCGCTGCTGGCCCGGCTCGACGCGCTGGCCGAGCTGATGGGCGACCTGGGTTTGCCCGGCGCGGTGGTGAAGATGCCGGAAGCGGGCGCGCAGAAGGCGCTGTGGGACGTGCGCAAGGCCGGCCTGAACATCATGATGAGCATGAAGGGCGACGGCAAGCCGGTCTCCTTCATCGAGGACTGCGCGGTGCCGCTGGAACACCTGGCCGAATACACCCGCCGGCTCACCGAGGTGTTCCACAAGCACGAGACCGAAGGCACCTGGTATGCCCACGCCAGCGTGGGCACGCTGCACGTGCGGCCCATTCTGGACATGCGCCGCGACGGCGCGGTGCGCATGCGCGAGATCGCCGAGGAAGCCGCGGCGCTGGTGCGCGAGTACAAGGGCGCGTACTCCGGCGAGCACGGCGACGGCCTGTGCCGCGGCGAATGGGTGGCGTGGCAGTACGGCCCGCGCATCAACGCCGCGTTCGGCGAGATCAAGGCGCTGTTCGACCCGGACAACCGCTTCAACCCGGACAAGATCGTGCGCCCGCCGCGCATGGACGCGCGGGAGAACTTCCGCTTCGCGCCCGGCTACGCGGCGCTGCCGCTCACGCCCGCGCTCGACTGGTCGGCATGGAACGTCACGCGCGACCCGCTCACCGGCGCCGAGAGCGCGCCCGGCACCGGCACCGACCGCGCCGGCGGGCTGGCGGCTGCGGTGGAGATGTGCAACAACAACGGCCATTGCCGCAAGTTCGACGCCGGCACCATGTGCCCGAGCTACCGCGTCACGCGCGACGAGCAGCACGTCACGCGCGGGCGCGCCAACACGCTGCGGCTGGCGGTCTCCGGCCAGCTCGGCGACGACGGCCTGGCCAGCGCCGAGGTCAAGGAAGCGCTGGACCTGTGCGTGTCGTGCAAGGGCTGCAAGCGCGACTGCCCGACCGGCATCGACATGGCGCGCTTCAAGATCGAAGCGCGCCAGGCGTGGTCGCGGCGGCACGGCACCGGCCTGCGCGAGCGCATGGTGGCGTACATGCCGCGCTACGCGCCGCTGGCCAGCCGGCTGGCGCCGCTGCTTGCGCTGGCCGATGGCATTCCCGGTATCTCCGGCCTGGTCAAGCGCGCGCTCGGCTTTGCGCCGCAGCGCTCGCTGCCGCGCTTGCGGACTTCGTTCCTGTCGACGGCGCGGACGAAGAGCACCGCAAGCCAGGACGCGCCCGCGCGCGAAGTCCTGCTGTTCGTCGACACCTTCAACAACTACATGGAGCCGGACAACGCGCGCGCGGCGCAGCAGGTGCTGGAAGCTGCGGGCTACACCGTGCATTTCAACGTCCGCGCGGGCGAGCGTCCGCTGTGCTGCGGCCGCACCTTCCTCGCCGCCGGACTGGTGGACGAGGCCAAGGCGGAAGCGCGGCGCCTGCTGGACACGCTCAAGCCCTACGTGGAGCGCGGCGTGCCGGTGGTCGGGCTGGAGCCCTCCTGCCTGCTGTCGCTGCGCGACGAGTTCCTCGGCTACGGCTATGGCGAGGAAGCCGCGAAGCTGGCGTCGCAAGCCTTCCTGTTCGAGGAATTCCTCGTGCGCGAGCACCGCGCGGGGCGGCTCGCGCTCGACCTCGGCGCGCTGCCGGCCAGCGAGGCGGTGGTGCACGGCCACTGCCACCAGAAAGCGTTCGATGCCTTCACGCCGGTGCAGACCGTGCTCGGCTGGATTCCCGGCCTCAAGGTGTCGCCGGTGGAATCGTCATGCTGCGGCATGGCGGGCAGCTTCGGCTACGAGGCCGAGCATTACGACGCCTCCACGGCGATGGCCGAACTCTCGCTGCTGCCCGCGGTGCGCAAGCGCGCGGCGGACGCGCTGGTGGTGGCCGACGGCACCAGTTGCCGCCACCAGATCCACGACGGCGCGCAGGCCGAGGCGCTGCACGTGGCGCGGGTGCTGGCGATGGCGCTCAGGCAGAGCTGAGGCGCGAGACGGGGGCGTGCCCCCGGGGCAAATTTGTCCCAGCGACCGGCAGACCGTTCATCCACAGGTGCAGGCGGCGGTGACGCGGTGCGCGCGCCATGCCTACCATTGCTCGCGCCTGGAGACGACAGGCTTGGGCTGCTTGGACTGTTCAGGCGCGCTGTCCGAATCCTGCCTGGCCGGTTTGCGTTTCGCGGCGGCCGGGCGTTTCGCGGAGGCGGATGCGCCGGCCTCGGGTTGCTTGCGGGTGGCCGTGGGCGCTGCGTACCGGGCGGCGGCCTCCTGCACGTGCCTGGCCGCAGGGGGGGAGGACTGGTCGCCGGAAAACCAGGTGTTGGTCGGGCTCTGCCGTTGGGTTGCCGCGTCTTCCGCCCCGAGCGTCATCTGGACGCCGAGCACCGACAGCACGCGCAGAAAGCGCGCGAGACTGACTACCTGCGGATTTGCCTCGAGGCGCGCATAGGTCTGCTGCGTGATGCCGAGCCGAGCCGCCAGCTCGGCCTGCGTCATGCCGGCCGCGCGGCGGAAGGCCTTGAGCGTGGGTGCCAGCTGGTCGACGGTCTGGATCGGGTAGTTCACGGTGGTCTTCCGGTGCGTGCCTTGAATACAGAGTATAGGCTGTTTTTCAAAAATACAGCGTATGAAGTGTATTTCTTGAAAAAAACATTATATAAGCTGTAATCAAGAGATACAGCTTAAAGGTTGTAACGCTTGGCCGTGCCACCTGCCGGCAGCTTGGCAGGTTTCGCGCATCGTTGCATTTCCGGACCGGCTCCGAGGTCTGCCCCACCGGGTTTGACGCGCTCGCGCCGCTACCCGCATGGCGAGACCGCTGCGCGTTTCCGTCGGTGCCGGCTGAGGCTCGGCCAGGCGCGCGCCGCCCTGCGATTCTTGCGCCGCGGTCAAGTCTCTTCTGCGCGGCGGCGGGTGTTTCCCGCCGCGGCTTGCCCGGATACTCCTGCCATGTGCAAAAGCCGGGGCTTGCCCGGCATGAGGAGTTTCCCATGCAGATCTTCATCACCGGCGCCGCCGGCTTCATCGGCGGTTCGGTCGCGGCGCGGCTGCTGGCCGACGGCCACACCGTGCGCGGTCTCGTGCGCAACCCGGCCCAGGCCGACGCGCTGGCCCGCTTCGGCATCGTGCCGGTGGCCGGCACGCTCGACGACGCGGCCCTGCTGACGCGCGAGGCCGCGCAGGCCGACGCCGTCATCAACACCGCCAGCAGCGACCACCGCGGCGCCGTGGAGGCGCTGCTGGCCGGCCTGCGCGGCAGCGGCAAGCCCTTCCTGCACACCAGCGGCTCCAGCGTGATCGGCGACGACGTGGGCGGCGACGTGCTGTCCGCGCGCATCTTCGACGAAGACACGCCGCTGGTGGTGGAAGCGGACAAGCAGGCGTGCCACGCCATCGACGAGATGGTGCTGGCCGCGGCCGCCGACGGCGTGCGCGGCATCGTGCTGTGCAACAGCATGATCTACGGCACCGGCACCGGGCTGCACGCCGACAGCGTGCAGATCCCGCCGCTGGTGGCGCAGGCCCGCGAGAACGGGGTGGTGCGCATCGTCGGCAGCGGCGTGAACCGCTGGTCCAACGTGCACATCGCCGACGTGGTGGCGCTCTACGCGCTGGCGCTGGAGCACGCGCCGGCCGGCGCCTTCTACTTCGTCGAGAACGGCGAGGCGTCCTACGCCGAGATCGGCGCCGCCATCGCGCGCCGCCTCGGGCTCGGCCCGGTGCAGTCCTGGACCGTGGCGCAGGCCGCGCCGGTGTGGGGCGAGGGCGCCGCGCGCTATTCCTTCGGCTCCAACAGCCGCGTGCGCGCCCGCCGCGCGCGCACCGAGCTCGGCTGGCGGCCCGCGCACGACTCCGTCACCGGCTGGATCGAACACGACATGCCGGTGGACTGAGCCAGCGCGCTTGCCCGCCACCCCCGATCTCCGGCCGGGCCGCCGTCAGCCCCGGCCGCCACCTACCTGACAAAGGAACGAACATGAGCATTCCCGCACTCGGCCTCGGCACTTTCCGCCTGCAAGGCCAGGCTGCCATCGACTCCGTGCGCAACGGCCTCGAGGTTGGCTACCGCGCCATCGACACCGCGCAGATCTACGGCAACGAAGCCGAAGTCGGCACGGCCATCGCCGCCAGCGGCGTGGCCCGCGCCGACCTGTTCCTCACCACCAAGATCTGGATCGAGAACCTCTCGCGCGGCAAGCTGGTGCCCAGCCTCAAGGACAGCCTCGCCAAGCTGCGCACCGACCACGTCGACCTGACCCTGATCCACTGGCCCTCGCCCGGCGGCGCGGTGCCGGTGGCCGAGTTCATGGGCGCGCTGGCCGAGGCCCGCGAGCAGGGCCTCACGCGGCAGATCGGCGTGTCCAATTTCACCATCGCGCTGATGCGCGAGGCCATCGACGCCGTTGGCGCCGGCGCGATCGCCACCAACCAGATCGAGCTGCATCCGTTCCTGCAGAACCGCAAGGTGGCCGAGTTCGCCCGCAGCCAGGGCATCCACATCACGTCCTACATGACGCTCGGCTACGGCAGCGTGCTGCAGGACCCGGTGATCGGGCGGATCGCCGCGCGCCTGTCCGCCACGCCCGCGCAGGTGGTGCTGGCCTGGGCCATGCAGCTCGGTTATGCGGTGATTCCGTCGTCCACCAGGCGCGCCAACCTCGAAAGCAACCTCGGCGCGCTGGCCGTGCGGCTGAACGATGCGGACATGGCCGCCATCGCCGCGCTGGATCGCGGCGGGCGCTTGACCAGTCCGGAGGGGCTGGCGCCGGTCTGGGATTGAGGGGAGCAACCCGTTGGCAAGTCGGGGGTTGCATGCAGCCTGAAGCCCGGTCGGATGACCGGGTTTCTTGTTGCCGCGAAAAGCCCTGACTGCCGGATGGCCGGCCGAACCGCGTCCGATCCGCCGCCGACGTCCGGTACGTGACGATGGCCGGGGGCTCAGAAGTCCGTCACCACCGTCTTCGTATTGGTGTACTCCAGCAGTCCTTCCATGCCATTTTCCCTGCCGAAGGCCGATTGCTTGTAGCCGCCGAAGACATAGTCTGGCGACAGCACATGGATCGTGTTGATCCAGACGGTGCCCGCTTCCAGGCGCGCCGCAATCTTGCTCGCCGTCGCGGGGTCGGCGCACCAGACCGATGCGCCCAGCCCGTAGTCGGAGTCGTTGGCGCGCCGCACGACTTCGTCGATGCTGGCAAACCGGAGGATGGGCAGTACCGGGCCGAACGCTTCTTCGACGACGACGCGGGCATCGTCGGCCGGGTTGCCGATGATCGTCACCGGCACGAAATAGCCCGGCCCCGCGGGGATGTCTCCGCCGAGCAGGAAGGTGTCGCCGCGCGCCTTCGACGATGCGATCAGCTCGACCAGGCGGTCGTATTGCCGCCGGTTCTGCACCGGGCCGAGCTGTACGCCGGGGTCCAGGCCGTTGCCGGCTCTCACGGTCCTGGCGAAGGCGACGAAGGCGGCGGTGAAGCGGTCGTAGATGCGCTCGTGCACGTACAGCCGCTTGATGGCCAGGCAGAACTGCGCGTTGTTCGCGAACGCGCCCCAGAACAGCTTCGGCACCACGGCATCGATGTCGACGTCGTCCATGACGATGGCCGCATCGTTGCCGCCCATCTCCAGCGTCACGCGCTTCATGGTGTCGGCAGCGGCGCGCAGGATGGCCTTGCCCGTCTGCGTGGAGCCGGTGAATGCGATCTTGTCGATGCCGGCGTGCGCGGTCATCCAGGGGCCGAGCTCGTCGCCGCCGCTGACCACGTTGAGAACGCCGGGCGGCAATATCCCGCGGGCCAGCTCTCCGAACTTCAGCATGGTCAGCGGCGTGAACGGCGAGGGCTTCAGGACCATCGTGTTGCCGGTGAGCAGCGCCGGCGCGATCTTCCAGGCCGCCAGCGTCATCGGGAAATTCCACGGCGCGATGGCGCCGACCACGCCGAGCGGCTCGCGGCGGACTTCGACGCGCCGCTGCGCGGTGTCGAGCCGCACCTCGGCTGCGGGCGACATGCGCGCGACAGCCTCCAGCCACGCCTGAACGCTGCGCACCTCGTAGCAGGACCCGCGCGCGGCATGGAGCGGCTTGCCTTGCTCCAGCGTGAGCAGGCGGGCGAAGTCGTCTTCGCGGGCCTTGACCCTGGCCGCCAGTTGCCTGAGCAGGCATTGGCGCTCTTGCAGGGAAACCGCGCTCCAGTCCGCGCAGGCGCCGCGTGCCGCGGCGACCGCGCAGTCGAGATGCGCCCGCGTGGCGCGCGGCGCGTTGCCGACGCGCTGCCAGGTCGCCGGGTCGATGACGGGCAGGGTATCGGCGGCCAGGACCGGCGCGCCGCCGATGGTCATGCTGAAGTGCGCGAACAGGTTCATGGGTGGTTGCCCGGCTCCAGCGAGCGGCCGGGGCCGTCCGCGAGGATGGCGCCACGCCCGCGCGGCGCGGCCAGCGTGGCGAAGATGGTCGCGCCGCCGGCCAGCAGCACCGCCGCCACGGCGTACAACCCGCCGCTGAAGCTGCCGGTGGTGGTCCGCAGCGTGCCGATCACGATCGGGCTGATGAAGCCGCCGATCAGCCCTACCGAGCTGATGAGCGCGATGCCGGACGCGGCCTTCGCTTCGTCGAGATGATGGGTGGCGGCTGCCCAGAAGGTGGGGAAGCCGGCAAAGATGCCGACCGACGCGACCGACATGGCCGCGACCGCGAGCGCCAGGCTGTCCGTGTTCCAGCCCAGCACCGCGATGCCGGCGCCGCCGGCGAGGACCGACAGCGTGCAATGCCAGCGCCGCTCGCCGGTGCGGTCCGAGCGGCGGCCGATCCAGACCATGCCGATGCCGCCGAGCGCATAGGGGATGGCCGTGAGCAGGCCGAGCTGCTGCGGCGTGCCGGCGGGGAACACGGTCTTGAGCAAGGCCGGAATCCAGCTCGCGGTAGTGACCACGCCGCAGACCAGCGCGAAGTAGACGAACAGCAGCGGATAGAGCTTCGCGTCCTTGAGCAGCGCGGCCAGTGTCTCGTTGAAGCCGGACCTGCTTCCGGCGCGCCCGGTCTCCACCGCCCGCCTGACGATGCGCTTCTCCTCGGCCGTCAGCCATTTGGCATCGTCGGGCCGGTCCACCAGGAACAGCATCACGACCACCGCCATGACGATGGACGGCAGGCCTTCGATGAGGAACATCCACTGCCAGGACTTCCATCCGTTGAGCCCTGCCATGTTCTGCATGATCCAGCCCGACAGCGGCCCGCCGATGAAGCCCGCGAACGCGATCGGCGTCATGAACAGCGCGACGATCCTGGCGCGGCGCCCGGCGGGATACCAGTAGGTCAGGTACAGAATCACGCCCGGAAAGAAGCCGGCTTCCGCCACGCCCAGCAGGAACCGCATGACGTAGAACTGCATCGGCGTCTGCACGAACATCATGCACGAGGAGATCGTGCCCCACAGCAGCGCGATGCGGGCCAGCGTCTTCCTGGCGCCGATGCGCTCGAGCACATAGTTGCTTGGCACCTCGAACAGCAGGTAGCCGATGAACAGGATGCCGCTGCCGAAGCCGTACACGGCGGCGGAAAAACCGAGGTCCTCGCTCATGGCGGTCTGCGCGAAGCCGATGTTGATGCGGTCGAGATACGCCGTGAGATAGCACAGCAGCAGGATGGGAAGCAGCCTGGCGGTGATTTTCCGGTAGGTGGCGTCCTCGGCCGAGCGCTGCTGCGTCTGTTCGGGGGCAGTCATGTCCATTGAACCCGTCTCCTTGTGTGGTTGGACGCGGCGGTGCGGTGGCCGCCGCGGTTGGATGCCGGCCAGGCCGGATGCCTGGCCTAGGGGCGCAGTACGATCCGTCCGACGACGTTCCCGGCTTCCAGCTCGTCGAGCGCGTCGTTGGCTTCGTGAAGGTGCCGGCAGGTGGTCGGCATCGGCGCCATCTCCACGCTGCGCACCAGCGCGACGAGGTCGCGCAGCTCCTGCAGGGTGCCGACATAACAGCCTTCGAGGGAAAGCGCGCGCAGCGGCAGCAGTGGCAAGGGCAGGGTCAGTTCGCCGCCGGCCAGGCCTACCAGCAGCAGCTTGCCGCCCCTGGCCAGCAGGTCGAGGGCAAGCGCGGTGCTCCGGGCCGAGCCGACCAGGTCGACGACGGCCAGGATCGGCCCGCCGGCGGCTGCGCGGATGCGCTCGGCCACGCCGGCCTGCGCCGGGTCGAAGCAGGCGCGCGCGCCGGCCAGCGCGGCGGCCTGGCGCCGGTCCGCGTTGATGTCGACGGCGATGGTGCCCGCGCCGCCCATTGCCCGGGCCAGGCGCACGCACATCAGGCCGAGGCCGCCGGCGCCGATCACGACCAGCGAGGTCGCGCCCAGCGTTTGCGCGTCGAGCTTCCGCAGCGCGCTGTAGGTCGTCAGCCCGGAACACGCGAGCGGCGCGGCCGACTCGGGGGTCAGCCCGGCGATGTCGACGAGGAAGCGCGAGGCGGGCACGATCACATGGTCGCTGTAGCCGCCGGGGCGGAAGACGCCCAGCGAACGCGGCTGGGCGCACATGTTGTCGCGGTCGTCCTGGCACGGTGCGCAGGTCCCGCAGCCGATCCACGGATAGACCAGATATGGCTTGCCGAGCATGGCCGGGTCCACGTGTTCCCCCGCCGCCACGGCTTCGCCCACGATTTCGTGGCCGGGCGTGAGCGGCAGGCGGATGCCGCGATCCGCCATGCGCAGGGCCTTGCCGCCGCCGAGGTCGTATGCGCCCGAACGGGTATGGACGTCGGTATGGCATACGCCCGCCGCCGAGATCCTGAGCAGGATCTCGTCGCCGGTGGGGACCGGAGTGGGCCGTTCATGGCGGACGAGCGCCTCGCCAAAGGTAACGATGTCGTAGCTGATCATGTCGCGGGCAGCATGAGGCCGCCGGTGGCTCGCGTGCAGCGCGCCGCCGGGGGCGGGTGGATTCGACGGGTTTGTGGCCGGCCGGGGCATGCGGCGCGGCAGGGGGCCGGGTCGGCGGTGTCTGGCGAAAGTGGTCGCCTTATGCATGCCGGTTGACTAACAAGTTATACCCAAGGTTTTCTATGGTCAATGATATTCACCGTAGGGAAATACCATGAATTTGTTGTTTACCGATTAAATGAATTGCCGACTAATTTTTCATGATTTTTCAAAGGCTTTATTTGCTGTAAATAATAGGAATTTGTTTGTGTAGAGTGACCGGCTATCGGGCCATTCGAGCCTTGACCGGAGAACGCAATGGAAGCAGGCAAAGACGTTGGCGCGGTAATACAGGCGGCATCGATCCTGCGGGTGTTGTCGGATACGCGGCAGCCGCTGGGCGTGACCGCCATCGCGCGCATCGCCGCGCTGAATCCGTCGACCGCGCTGAACATCCTGAGGACCCTGGTGAAAGAGCGGCTGGTTGCCTTCGAGCCGGCCACCAAGACCTATGGCCTCGATCTCGGCCTGCTGGAACTGGCGCGGGTCATGCTGGGGAAGACGGAGGTGGAATTGTTGCGCCCGGGACTGCAGCGCATCGCGAACCAGTTCGAGGCCACCGTCAGCGTATGGCGGGTGGTGGATTCGCAGCGCGCTCCACCACGGGATTCAAGGCGAGATTCGCCGCGCTTCCTGCTGCTCGATCGATTGAAGCCGGAGCTCGGCGTGCATATCGAGTTCCGCAGCGCGATGCGGATTCCGCTGTACGCCGGCGCGATCGGGCGCGCGGCCGCGGCTGCCGGCCAGGTGTCCCCCGAACGGTTGCGGGAAGCCTTCGCGGGCATCCGCTGGAATACGCCGATGCCATTCGAGCGCTATCTCGCGGAGATCGATGAAGCGCGGCAGCGTGGTTACGCGGTGGATGCCGGCGTGCTGATCAAGAGCGTGGTCTCGGTCGCCGCGGCGATAGCGGATGCGCACGGCCGGCCCGCGCTGGCGGTCAGTACCCACACGTTCAGCGGACAGCTTGCCGACGACGCCTTGCACGAACTCGGGCGCTGCATCGGCGCGGCTTGCGCGCAGGCGCAGGCTGCGCTGTTCGGTCAGGCGGGAGCGCGGACCGGGTGACGAGCGGTCCGCGCGCCGCGGCTACGCCACCACGCGCATCTCATGGGTCACGGTCTCCGCGATGCATGCTGGAGCCTGAGCCGCCACCGCCTCCACATGAAAATGCGGCAGCACATGCGCCGCGATTTCCTCCATCGCTTCGCCCACCGGCCGCTGGCTGCGGCGGAAGTGCAGGGCGATGTGCGCGGCGCCGGCCGCGCGCATGGCGCGCAGTTCTTCGATCAGCCCGTTGCGGCCGACCGCCGCGCCGAAGCGGTGGCGGCGGATCGGCGCGTCGGGGTCGGCCAGCAGGTCGAGGTGGATGAAGCTGATGTAGGGCTTGGCGCCGGCGGCGCCGCGCCACATGGCGCTGCGGCGCGCGTGGTCCTCGGGCGTGCCGGGGTAGGCCAGCCAGCCGTCCATGTGCTCGCCGGCCCAGGCGGGCGCTTGCTGGGCCAGCCCGGCCACCAGCAGCGGCAGCGGCTGCTCCGGGCGCGGCAGCATGCGCACGCCTTCGGGCAGGCGCGACGCGCCGGCGTCGCGCAGCAGCGCCACGTGCTCGCGGAAGGTTTCGCCGCGGCGCGCGAAGTCGCGGCCGAAGACCGGGTATTCGACCGGGCGGTCGCCGCTGGCCACGCCGAGCAGCAGCCTGCCGTTGCTGAGCCGGTTCACCGTGGCGGCGGACTTGAGCGTCAGCATCGGCTCGCGCAGCGGCAGCACCACGGCGGCGGTGCCGAGCAGGATGCGCCCGGTCACGCCGGCGAGGTAGCCGAGGTAGCTGAAGGTCTCGAACACCTGCGCGGCGTCGCCGAACTGCGGGTCGTAGAGCGGCACGTCGCGCACCCACAGCGCGCGGAAGCCGAGCCGGTCGGCCAGCCGGGCCAGTTCGCCGTGGCGGGCCATGTCGGGCTCGCCGGGCAGGCGGCCGGATGCGCGCCGGGCGGCTTCGCCGGCGGGCGACCAGTCGTTGTCCAGCGGCAGTTCCACGCCGACGCTGAAGCCGCCGGCGGTCAGTTTGTCCAGTGCGCCGGGCATGGCGGTCTCCTTGGCGGCGGGATCAGGCGGCATCGGCTTGCGCGCCGGTGTTGCTGGCGTGCCGCGGATAGTCCGTGTAGCCGGCCTCGGCGCCGCCGAAGTATCTGGCGCGGTCGCCGGTGTTGAGCGGCAGGTCGTGGCGCAGGCGATACGGCAGGTCCGGGTTGGCGATGAACGGGCGGCCGAAGCCGATCAGGTCGGCCCAGCCCCGGGCGAGCGCTTCCTCGGCGCGCGGCTTGGTGTAGTTGCCGGAGTAGATCAGCGTGCCGGGGTAGATCGCGCGCAGCGCTTCCTTGAAGGCGGCGGGCATCACGGGCGCGTCTTCCCAGTCGGCCTCGGCGATGTGGATGTAGCCCACGCCGATCTGGCCGAGCGCGTGCGCGGCGGCGAGGTAGGTGGCCTCGGGCGTGTCGTCGACCGCGCCCTGCAGCGTGGTCAGCGGCGCCAGGCGCACGCCGATGCGGTCCTTGCCGACCACGTCGGTCACGGCCTGCGCCACTTCCTTGAGGAAGCGCAGGCGGTTGGCCAGCGAGCCGCCGTAGGCGTCGGTGCGGGCGTTGGCCTGCGAGTCGATGAACTGGTTGATGAGGTAGCCGTTGGCGCCGTGCAGCTCCACGCCGTCGAAGCCGGCTTCCAGCGCATTGCGCGCGGCGCGGGCGTAGTCGGCCACGATGCCGGGGATCTCGTCGATCGACAGCGCGCGCGGCGCGGAGTGCTGGACCATCTCGCCCACGCCGCCCTGCGGGCCCTGGCCGCTGGCGTCGACGAACACCTTCACGCCCTCGGCGACCAGCGCCGACGACGATACCGGCGCGGCGTTGCCCGGCTGCAGCGAGGTGTGCGAGACGCGGCCCACGTGCCACAGCTGCGCGAAGATCCGGCCGCCGGCGGCGTGCACCGCGTCGGTGATCTTGCGCCAGCCGCGCACCTGCTCCCCGGTGTAGATGCCGGGCGTCCAGGCGTAGCCCTGGCCCTGCCGGCTGATCTGCGTGCCTTCGGAGATGATCAGGCCGGCGCTGGCGCGCTGGGCGTAGTACTCGGCCATCAGGTCGGTGGCGACGTCGCCGGCGGCGGCGCGCGAACGGGTCATCGGGGGCATCACGATGCGGTTCTGCGTGGTGATGTCGCCAAGGGTGTAGGGGGTGAACAGCATGGTTGCCTCGCTTCGGATGGGTGGATGAAGCGATTGTCGGGGCGGCCGGCTCCGGCAAAAACCCCGTGGCAGGCAAATGATTCTTGCCGCGCGATCAAGGAAGGCGCGCCCGCGCGGGTGCGGCAGCAGGCACAGAGGCCGCCCGCGCGTCATGCTTAATTTGCATGAGCTGCCGCCGCGGCTTGTGGAAGAATGCCGCATTCCCTTCCACCGCTGCCCCGAGACCCCTGCCAACCATGAACGAAGACATCGTCTACCTCAACGGCGAACTCACGCCCCTGTCCGAAGCCCGCGTCCCCGTGCTGGACCGCGGCTTCATCTTCGGCGACGGCGTGTACGAAGTCGTGCCCATCTACGGCGGCCGGCCGTTCCGCCTGCCGCAGCACCTGGCGCGGCTGGCGCGCAGCCAGGAAACCATCGGCATTCCCAATCCGCATACGGAGGCCGAATGGATGGCGCTGATCGACCGCGTGGTCAAGGCCAACGGGCTGTCCGACCAGATGGTCTACATCCAGGTCACGCGCGGCGTGGCGCGGCGCGCCCATGCCTTTCCCAGGGAGGTGACGCCGACGGTGCTGATCATGACCAACCCGATGACGCCGCCGTCGGCGCAGATGCGCGAGCAGGGCGTGGTGTGCGTGACGCAGGAAGACAAGCGCTGGCTCCATTGCCAGATCAAGTCCACCTCGCTGCTGGGCAACGTGCTGGCGGCGCAGAACGCGGCCGAGCATGGCGTCACCGAGAGCATCCAGTTCCGCGACGGCTTCCTGACCGAGGCGTCCTCGTCCAACGTGTGGATCGTCACGCAGGGCCGCGTCAGCGCGCCGCCCAAGGACAACCTGATCCTGGAAGGCATCCGCTACGGCTGGATGGAGGAGCTCTGCGCCAGGCTGGACATTTCGCTGGAAGCGCGCCGCATCGCGCGCGAGGAAGTGTTCGCGGCCGACGAGGTGCTGCTGACCTCGGCCAGCAAGGAAGTGCTGCCGGTGGTGACCATCGACGGCAAGACCATCGGCGCGGGCGTGCCGGGGCCGGTGTTCAAGCGGCTGTATGCGGCGTACCAGGAGGCGAAGGCGGCGGCGTGAGGCGCGCCGCGGAATGACTGCGGGTCTGCTCCCCTCTCCCATTGCATGGGAGAGGGGAGCAGACCGTCGGCAGGTACGCGGCCATCGTGGCGCTTTGCGCGACCCGGCGTCAGGCCGGCGCGCCTTCCAGCTCGCGCAGCCGGAAGCGCTGGATCTTGCCGGTGGCGGTCTTGGGCAGCGCGGGCACGAACTCGATCACGCGCGGGTACTTGTAGGGCGCCAGGCGTTCCTTGACGAAGGCCTTGAGCTCGGCCTCGCCGGCCCGCGCGCCGGGCTTGAGCACGATGAAGGCCTTGGTCCTGGTCAGGCCGGCGGCGTCGGGCACGCCGATCACGGCCGCCTCGAGCACGGCCGGGTGCTGGGCCAGCGTGGCTTCCACCTCGAACGGCGAGACGTAGATGCCGCTGACCTTGAGCATGTCGTCGCTGCGACCGGCGTAGCAGTAGCTGCCGTCGGGGTTGCGCACGTACTTGTCGCCGCTCTTGGTCCAGCCGCCGCGGAAGGTCTCGCGCGATTTCTCGCGGTTGCCCCAGTACATCAGCGCGGCACTCGGGCCCTGGATGTAGAGGTCGCCGACTTCGCCGTCGGGCACCGGGCGGCCTTCCTCGTCGCGCAGCTCGACCGCGTAGCCGGGCACCGGCCAGCCGGTGGTGCCGTAGCGCACCTGGCCGGGGCGGTTGGAGAGGAAGATGTGCAGCATCTCGGTGGAGCCGATGCCGTCGATGATCTCGCAGCCGAAGTGGGCGGTGAAGCGCTCGCCGAGCTCGGCGGGCAGCGCTTCGCCGGCGGACGAGCACAGGCGCAGCGCGACCGCGCCGCGCGCGGGCAGGGCCGGCGAGGCGAGCATGCCGGCATAGCCGGTCGGCGCGCCGAAGAAGACCGTGGGCCGGTGTTCCAGCCAGCGCCGGAAGGTGGCTTCGGGCGTGGGCCGCTCGGCCATCAGCACCACGGTGGCGCCCACGCTCAGGGGGAAGCTCAGGCCGTTGCCGAGCCCGTAGGCGAAGTACAGCTTGGCGGCGGAGAAGCAGACGTCGTTTTCATGCAGGCCGAGGATGGGGCCGGCGTACAGTTGCGCGGTCCAGTACGGGTTGGCCTGGCTGTGCAGCACGCCCTTGGGGCGGCCGGTGGAGCCGGACGAATAGAGCCAGAAGCCGGGGTCGTCGGGGCCGGTGCCGGCGGGCGCGGCCAGCGGCGCGTGGCGCGCGAGCAGTGCGTCGAGCGCGACGGTGCCGGCGTAGTCGGCGTCGGCGGCATCATTGGCGTCATTGGCGGGCGCGCCGTCCGGGTGCGAGACGATGACCTCTTTCACTTCGTGGCCGCCCTGCGCCATCGCCTGGCGCAGCACCGGCAGCAGCGCGGCCGACACCAGCACCGCCTGGGCGCGGCTGTGTTCCAGCATGTAGGCGTAGTCGTCGGCGGTGAGCAGCGTGTTGACCGCCACCGGCACGATGCCGGCGTACATGGCGCCGAGGAAGGACACCGGCCAGTCGTTGCAGTCGTGCATCAGCAGCAGCACGCGCTCTTCGCGGTGGATGCCGCAGTCCTGCAGCGCGGCGGCCAGGCGGCGCACGCGCTCGGCCAGCGCGCCGTAGCTGAGGCTGCCGCGGTCGTCGATATAGGCGGTCTTGCCGGCGCGCCGCGCGTTGCGGGCGATCAGGTGCGCGGCGAAATTGAAGGGCGTGCCCGGCGGCTGCGCGGGCGTGTCGGTGGTCATGCTTGTCTCCCCTGGTGGGTGGCGGGTCGTGCTGGCGGCGGGTCGTGCGCCCGGCCTACAGTTGCGCCAGCACGCCGGTGCCGGCCTGCACGGCGCTGCGCCGGTGATAGAAGTTCAGCGCGCGCAGCCCGCCCAGTTCCTCGCCGCCGCCGGCGCGGCCCGGGCCGCCGTGCAGCGACTGCGGCATGACGTTGCCGTGGCCGGTGTGCGACTGGCCCACTTCGGGCGAGACCACGTGGACGCGGCCGTGGCTGTCGGCCAGCGCGACGGCGGCGGCGGCCAGCGCGGCGGCGTCGCTGCCGTACAGCGAGGCCACCAGCGAGCCTTGCCCGCGCCGCACCAGCGCCAGCGCGTGGGCGGCGTCGCGGTAGGGCACCAGCGTGGCCACCGGGCCGAACACCTCGGTGTCGTGCACGCGGTCGGCACTGTCGGCACCATCGGCATCGCGCACGCCCAGCAGCGTGGGGCCGACGCAGCAGGCCACGGCCGGGTCGGCGTCGACCAGCGCGTGCGTGGCGCCGTCGTGCAGCACTTCGGCCTGTTCGCGCAGGTAAGCCAGCCCCTCGCGCACCGTGTCCAGTTGCGTGCGGCTGACCAGCGCGCCCATGCGCACCGCGTCGTGGCGCGGGTTGCCCACGGTGGTCTTGCGCAGGCGCGCGCCGATGGCCTCGGCGGCGGCGCCGTACAGCGCCGCGGGCACGAAGATGCGGCGGATGGCGGTGCATTTCTGCCCGGACTTGACCGTCATCTCGCGCGCGGCCTCGCGCACCAGCAGGTCGAACGCCTCGCCGCCGGCGGCTTCGCCCGGCAGCAGCAGCGCCGAGTTGACGCTGTCGGCCTCGATGTTGACGCGCACCGAGCGCCGCGTGACCGCCGCGTGCGAGCGGATCAGCGCGGCGGTGGCGGCCGAGCCGGTGAAGGACACCACGTCGAACGGCTGCAACTGGTCGAGCAGGCCGGCCGCGCTGCCGCACACCACGGACAGCGCGCCGGGCGGCAGGATGCCGGCCTCGATCACGTCGCGCACCATGCGCTGCGTCAGCCATGCCGTGGCCGTGGCGGGCTTGACGATGACCGGCACGCCCGAGAGCAGCGCGGGCGCGGCTTTCTCCCACAGCCCCCAGGCGGGGAAGTTGAAGGCGTTGATCAGCAGCGCCACGCCGCGCGTGGGCGCGAGCACGTGCTGCGACTGGAACAGCGGCTCCTTGCCCAGGCGCGCGGCCTCGCCGTCCAGCAGGAAGCGGCGCGCGCCGAGCGACTCCCCGAGCTTCGCGTAGGTGCCGAGCGTGAAGATGCCGCCGTCGATGTCTACCGCCGAATCGTTGCGCACCGTGCCGCTGTTGGCGGTGGCGATGTCGTAATAGGCGTCGCGGTTGGCCTGCAGCACCCTGGAGACGGCGCCGAGCAGGGCGGCGCGCTCGCGGTAGTCGAGCGCGCGCAGGGCCGCGCCGCCCTGTTCGCGGGCGAAGGCGAAGCCGGCGGCGAGGTCGAGCCCGGCGGCGTCCACGCGCACCAGTTCGTGGCCCAGCACGGGGTCGCGCAGCGCCGTGCCGGCGCCGGTCCCGGCCTGCCAGCGGCCGCCGAGATGGTTGGAAAGCAGTTCGGTCATGATGCGGGTTGCCTGTGGTGTGAATCTAGTGCGAATTCACCGCGTGAATTCGATGCGCCCGGCGGGTAGCAGGTAGAGCACCAGCGCGCGGCCCTGCGTGACGGTGGGCCGGTGCGCGCTGCCCGGCGGGCAGACCAGCCAGCCGGCTGGGCGGCCGTCGAAGCGCGCGTCGCCTTCGAGCGGCATGATCAGGTCGATCTCGCCTTCGGGATGCACGTGGTGCGGCCCGGCGATGTCGCGCATGTCCACCACGTCGACCGAGAAGCCGTGCAGTTCGTCGTCCGGCTTGAAGATGCGGCCGTAGCGGATGCCGCCGCCTTCGCGGTTGCACAGCCAGCCCTCGGCCACGCCGGTCTCGCAGGCGGCTTTCAGTTCGCGGTAGGCGGGGCTGCCGGCGCCGTGTTCGGTGTTGAGCCAGGCGTCGAGGGCGGCATCGAGCGGGCGGCCGGCGATCTCGGCCGTCAGCCGCGCGATCCGTGCGCGGAATGCCTGCGCATGAAATTCGGTTGGGGACATCTGGGGGCTCCATTAGACTTAGCCGGGTTGCATACCCACGCTTCATGCATTATTGTGCATGTGTGAAACATAGAGCCGACGAGAAATCATGTCAAGCAATATATTGCATGCGACCGGGTTAACGCCGATCGAGCAGCCGATCGAGCAAGAGGCCGCGCTGGACGAGGGCGAGGCCGGCGCAGCACAGCCGGGTGCACAACCAGGTGCACAGCCGGCCGCACAGCCCGCCGCCGGTCAGGACGCCGCTTCCGCGGCCGCCAGCGCCGGCGAGCGGAACGCGCTGCTGGCCGGCCTGGGCGAGCGCGTGCGCGAGCTGCGCGCGCGCCGCGGCCTGACCCGCAAGGCCACCGCGCTGGCCGCCGGGGTGTCGGAGCGGCACCTCGCCAACCTCGAATACGGCAGCGGCAACGCCTCCATCCTCGTGCTGCAGCACGTCGCCGGCGCGCTGCAATGCTCGCTGGCGGAACTGCTGGGCGACGTCTCCACCTCGTCGCCGGAATGGCTGCTGATCCGCGAGCTGCTGGAGCACCGCGACGAAGCCACGCTGCGGCGCGTGCGCATCGCCATCGGCGAGATGCTGGGCACCGGCGGCGGCAACGCCGCGCGCAGCCCGCGCGTGGCGCTGATCGGCCTGCGCGGCGCCGGCAAGTCCACGCTGGGCGCGATGCTGGCCGAGGACCTCGGCTTTCCGTTCGTGGAGCTGAGCCGCGAGATCGAGCAGTTCGCCGGCTGCAGCATCTCCGAGATCCAGGGCCTGTACGGCATGAACGCCTACCGCCGCTACGAGCGGCGCGCGCTGGAGGAGGCGATCCAGATCTATCCCGAGGCGGTGATCGCCACGCCGGGCGGGCTGGTGTCCGACCCGGCCACCTTCAACCTGCTGCTGGCCCACTGCACCACGGTGTGGCTGCAGGCCGACCCGGAAGACCACATGAGCCGCGTGCGCGCCCAGGGCGACCTGCGGCCGATGGCCGCCAGCAAGGAGGCGATGGAAGACCTGCGCCACATCCTGGCCGGCCGCGCGGCGTTCTATTCCAAGGCGGAGTTCAGCGTGGACACCAGCGCCGAGCCGCTGGAGGAGACGTTCCAGGCGCTGCGGGACGTGGTGCGGCGGGCCTTGCGGCTGCCGCTCTAGCGGCGGAGGGGCGTTTCAGGCGCCTCGGCAGAAAATATGCACAATAGTGCTTGACGTGGGTTTTGGTGGGAACTATATTTCGTTCCACCAGATTCCCGATCACTGCACTATCGTGCTTCGCTGCCGAGGAGACACCGCATGACTACCGCCCCCCGCGTCGATTACCAGACCGACCCGTCCCGATACAAGCACCTGAAGCTGACGTTCGACGGTCCCGTTGCCACGCTGGCGGTGGACATCGACGAGAACGCCGGCCTGCGCCCCGGCTACAAGCTCAAGCTCAACAGCTACGACCTCGGCGTCGACATCGAACTGAACGACGCGGTCAACCGCATCCGCTTCGAGCATCCCGAGGTGCGCACCGTGGTGGTCACGAGCGGCAAGGACCGCGTGTTCTGCTCGGGCGCCAACATCTTCATGCTGGGCGTGAGCAGCCACGCCTGGAAGGTGAATTTCTGCAAGTTCACCAACGAGACCCGCAACGGCCTGGAAGACTCGTCGCGGCACAGCGGCCTGAAATTCCTCGCCGCGGTCAACGGCGCCTGCGCCGGCGGCGGCTACGAGCTGGCGCTGGCCTGCGACGAGATCATCCTGGTCGACGACCGCGCCTCCGCCGTGAGCCTGCCGGAGGTGCCGCTGCTGGGCGTGCTGCCGGGCACCGGCGGCCTGACCCGCGTGACCGACAAGCGCCACGTGCGCCATGATCTCGCCGACATCTTCTGCACCACCACCGAAGGCGTGCGCGGCCAGCGCGCCAGGGACTGGCGCCTCGTCGACGACATCGCCAAGCCCGCCGTGTTCGCGCAGAAAGTGCGCGCGCGCGCGCTGGCGCTGGCCGCGCGGAGCGACCGTCCGGCCGACGGCCGCGGCGTGGCGCTGACCCCGCTTCGGCGCGGCGTGGACGCCGATGCGCTGCGCTACGAGCACGTGAGCGTGGAGATCGACCGCACCGCGCGCCGCGCCACCTTCATCGTCAGGGCGCCGTCGGCCACGCAGCCGCGGACGCTCGGCGCCATCGCCGAGGCGGGCGCCGCGTGGTATCCGCTGCAGCTGGCGCGCGAGCTGGACGACGCCATCCTGTCGATGCGCACCAACGAGCTCGACATCGGCACCTGGCTGATCAAGACCGAGGGCGAGGCCGCCGACGTGCTGGCGATGGACGCCACGCTGCTCGCGCACAAGGACCACTGGCTGGTGCGCGAGACCATCGGCCTGCTGCGCCGCACGCTGGCGCGCCTGGACGTGTCGTCGCGCAGCCTGTTCGCGCTGATCGAGCCAGGCTCGTGCTTCGCCGGCACCTTCCTCGAACTGGCGCTGGCCTGCGACCGCAGCTACCACCTCGCGCTGCCCGACGACGAGGCGCGCGCGCCGAAGATCACCGTGGCCGAGGCCAACTTCGGCCTCTACCCGATGGTGACGGGGCAAAGCCGCCTGGGCCGCCGCTTCTACGACGAGCAGCCCGCGCTCGAAGCGGTGCGCGCCCGCGCCGGCCAGCCGCTCGACGCCGACGCGGCCCACGCGCTCGGCCTCGTCACCGCCAACCCCGACGACATCGACTGGACCGACGAAGTGCGCATCGCGCTGGAGGAGCGCGCCGCCATGTCGCCCGACGCGCTCACCGGCATGGAAGCCAACCTGCGCTTCAACGGCCCCGAGAACATGTTCACCCGCATCTTCGGCCGGCTCACCGCCTGGCAGAACTGGATCTTCCAGCGCCCCAACGCCGTGGGCGAGAAGGGCGCGCTCAAGGTCTACGGCAAGGGTGACAAGGCCGCGTTCGACTGGAACCGCGTCTAGACCGCACGCCCCCGGCGGCGCGGCGCGTTTCCCGGTGGGGGCGCCGCGGCCGGCACCGATCCTTCTCCACCCAAGCCAACGCAGCACAGCCAGCCACGGAGACAATGATGTCCGGCATCAACTACAGCGAAAAGATCCCCAACAACGTCAACCTCAGCGAAGACCGCACGCTGCAGCGCGCGCTCGAGCAATGGCAGCCCAACTACCTGAGCTGGTGGAACGACATGGGCCCGGACGGCTCGCAGAATTTCGACATCTACCTGCGCACCGCCATCAGCGTGGACCCGCAGGGCTGGGCCCACTTCGGCCACGTGAAGATGCCGGACTACCGCTGGGGCATCTTCCTCAACCCGGCCGAGGCCAACCGCAAGATCCACTTCGGCGACCACAAGGGCGAGGACGCCTGGCAGGACGTGCCCGGCGAATACCGCGCCAACCTGCGCCGCATCATCGTCACCCAGGGCGACACCGAGCCGGCCTCGGTCGAGCAGCAGCGCCACCTCGGCCTGACCGCGCCGAGCATGTACGACCTGCGCAACCTGTTCCAGGTCAACGTGGAAGAAGGCCGCCACCTGTGGGCGATGGTCTACCTGCTGCACAAGTACTTCGGCCGCGACGGCCGCGAGGAAGGCGAGGCGCTGCTGGAGCGCCGCAGCGGCCAGCAGGACAATCCGCGCATCCTGCAGGCGTTCAACGAGCAGACCCCCGACTGGCTGTCGTTCTTCATGTTCACCTACTTCACCGACCGCGACGGCAAGTTCCAGCTGTGCGCGCTGGCCGAATCGAGCTTCGACCCGCTCGCGCGCACCACCAGGTTCATGCTGACCGAGGAAGCGCACCACATGTTCGTGGGCGAGAGCGGCGTGTCGCGCGTGATCCAGCGCACCTGCCAGGTCATGAACGAGCTCAAGACCGACGACCCGGCCCGCCTGCGCGCGGCCGGCGTGATCGACCTGCCGACCATCCAGCGCTACCTGAACTTCCACTACAGCGTCACCATCGACCTGTTCGGCGCGGACGAGTCCAGCAATGCCGCCACCTTCTACAGCACCGGCCTCAAGGGCCGCTACGAAGAAGGCAAGCGCACCGACGACCACGTGCTCAAGGGCCAGAGCTACAAGGTGCTGCAGGCCGTGGGCGGGCAACTGGTGGAGAAGGAAGTGCCGCTGCTCAACGCGCTCAACGAAGTGCTGCGCGACGACTACATCAAGGACAGCATGGCCGGCGTGGAGCGCTGGAACAAGGTCATCGAGAAGGCCGCCATCCCGTTCCGCCTGAAGGTGCCGCACAAGGCGTTCCACCGCAACATCGGCGCGCTCTCGGGCGTGAAGATCTCGCCGGACGGCCGCGTGGTCTCCGAGGCCGAATGGCGCGACAACGTGGACCAGTGGCTGCCCAGCGACGGCGACCGCGCCTTCGTGGCCAGCCTGATGGGCCGCGTGGTCGAGCCCGGCAAGTTCGCCAACTGGATCGCGCCGCCGGTGATGGGCATCAACCGCCAGCCGGTGGATTTCGAGTACGTGCGCTTCAACTGAGCGCCGCGCCCGCGCGCGGGCGCTACCTGCGGCAGGAACCCCCGCGCCTGCCGCCGCAAGCCAATGGGGAAGCCCCCGGCCACAGGGGGCACGCTACCCGGAGATCGCCTTGGACATGTCCGACATCCAGGTCGTCAGGCAGCACCTGATCGACCCCGAGATCTGCATCCGCTGCAACACCTGCGAAGCCACCTGCCCGGTGGCGGCCATCACGCACGACGCGCGCAACTACGTGGTGGATGCCGACAAATGCAACGCCTGCATGGCCTGCATCTCGCCGTGCCCGACCGGCTCGATCGACAACTGGCGCACCATGCCGCGCGCGCGCGCCTACGGCATCGGCGAGCAGCTCGGCTGGGACGAGCTGCCGGCCGAGCTCACGCCCGAGCAGCTGGCCGCCGCCGGCGTGGCGGCCGGCGCCGAGCCGCCGCCGCCGGCCGCCGTCTCGCTGCCCGCCGCCGCCAGCGGCGAGGCAGCGTTCAACAGCGCGCAGTACGGCGCCACCGTGCCGCCGTGGTCGGCCGCGCATGCCTACACCAACCTGTACGGCGCCAAGGCCGCCAGGACCATCGCCGCCACCGTGACCGGCAACGTGCGCGTGACCGAGGTCGGGCGCGAGGCCGGGCACGACTACGACACGCACCACATCGTGCTGGATTTCGGCGCCTTGCCGTTCCCGGTGCTCGAAGGCCAGTCGATCGGCATCGTGCCGCCCGGCGTGGACGCCGCCGGCCGCGCGCACCACGCGCGCCAGTATTCGGTGGCCAGCGCGCGCAACGGCGAGCGGCCCGGCTACAACAACCTCTCGCTGACCATCAAGCGCGTGCTGGAAGACCACCAGGGCAATCCCGTGCGTGGCGTGGCGTCCAACTACATGTGCGATCTGCGGGTGGGCGACAAGGTGGAGGTGATCGGCCCGTTCGGCAGCAGCTTCCTGATGCCCAACCACCCGCGCTCCAACATCGTCATGATCTGCACCGGCACCGGCAGCGCGCCCATGCGCGCGATGACCGAATGGCGCCGCCGGCTGCGCAAGTCGGGCAAGTTCGAGGGCGGCAAGCTGATGCTGTTCTTCGGCGCGCGCACCAGGGAGGAACTGCCTTACTTCGGCCCGCTGCAGAACCTGCCCAGGGATTTCATCGACATCAACATGGTGTTCTCGCGCACGCCGGGCCAGCCCAGGCGCTACGTGCAGGACGCCATGCGCGAGCGCGCCGCCGACCTCGCGGCGCTGCTGGCCGACCCCGACACGTATTTCTACGTGTGCGGCCTCAAGAGCATGGAGGAGGGCGTGGTGCTGGCGCTGCGCGACGTGGCGCAGCAGGCCGGGCTGTCGTGGGAGACGCTGGGCGCCGACCTCAGGCGCGAGGGGCGGCTGCACCTGGAAACGTATTGAGCGGCCGGGCCGGCGCCGGCCCGGAGCCCTCCGCGATGGCGTTCCGCCCGAACGCCATCGAATGCACATCATTGAATTCCACACGCCCGCAGCCTGCCGTGCGCGCGACCGCCGCCGGCACGTCATGCCGCTTCCCGCGGCGGATCTTTCCAGCCAATCCCCGCGCGCGGGACAGGCGGGCTGCCGTTCAATGCGGCACGCCCGGCGCCGAACAAATGCGCGTGACTGGTCTTGCCGGCCACGGAGACGTCACGTTGCCGTTGGCTGATGGCATACTACATCGGCGAATTTCCGCGAGAAGCGCGTCAAGGCTGGTTCCGGTCTTGCCCGGAGAGATCCTCGCGGCGACGATCGCATTGGGAGGCAAGAGATGCCGAGGGAGTCATGATCAGATGTTTCGTCCGTTTCGTCCGCTTCGTCCGTTTCCTCCCGCTGTTGCTTGCGGCCGTGCTTGCCGCGCCTGCCTGGGCGGCAAAGCCGGGGAAGGTGTTCTCGCCCGGAGCGGGGGTCCTGTGCGACCGCTACGTGTGCGCGGGCGCAGGCGGAATATCCTACGCGCTGACGGAGAAATACCTTGGCAGGAAGGCGTTGGAAAGATTGCGCTCCCAGGGAGAATTCGACCTGACGGCATTCACGTTCGAATCGGGTCTGTTTTGCGATGCCAATCAGCGCGTGTGCCGGTTCGGCCGATATTTCGACAAGAACGGCGTTCGGGATGGCGTGGTCTCGCCCAAGTACACGCGCCTGCTGTTCGGGCAATGACGCGGCGGCGCGTCGGGAAGCAAGACATCAGGAATTAAGCATCGAGCGTCGCCGCGCGGCGTTGTGATCGAATCCGGCCCCTGGAAAACATTGCCATGCTGCACCAGTTCTACCACGTCGTGCCTTATTCATGGCCGCTGCTCCTGCAGTACCTTGCCCTGTTGTCGGTCGTGAGCGCGTGCGGCGCGGTTGGCGCCAGGTATGTGCGGAACGCCGAATCGGGGGCCACCGACGATATCAGGGTGGTCCTGAGCGCCACGCTGACGCTGCTGGCGCTGGTCGTGGGGTTCGCCTTCTCGCTTGCCATCGGCGGATACAACGCGCGCCAGGCCAACGAGGCAATGGAGGCCAACAGGATCGAGTCCGCCTTTTTCAAGGCGGAACTGTTGCCGGGCGAGGATGCCGGCAAAGTGCGCGGCTTGCTCCGGCAGTATCTGGATGCGCGGCTGCGTTTTTACCAGACCGGCCACGGCAGGCAGACGGATGAGCTGGCCGGCAATGCGAATCTGCTCAGGTCGCAGATGTGGGCGATCGTGGCGCGGAACGCCGGAAGGCAGCCGAATCCGGTCGCCGTGCTGCCGGTGTCCGCAATGAGCGACTTGCTCGGTTCGTATGAGAATTCGACGGCCAGCTGGCGAAGCCAGATACCACCCGCGGCCTGGGGCCTGATCACGGCGCTGGCCGCCTTCTGCAGCGCGCTCATCGGCTACAGCGCCGGCGTTCGCAATCACCGCGGGCTCCTCGTGGTGTTTCCCGCGGTCATCTCGATTTCGCTCGCCCTCATCGCCGACATCGACGTGCCGGGCCGGGGACTGATTCACGTCAGCCCGGACAACCTGGCTCGGGTCGCAAGCCTCATCGCCGGCGCTTAGGGTCCGCTCAGGGTCCGGCCCGGCCGCGCGATCCCCGGTTACTTGGCCGCCTTGTCGTGCTCGGCGAGGCCGACGGCCTTGTAGTCGTAGGTCGGGTAGAACTCGGTGCGGTACGCGCCCCAGGCGGTGTCTTCCAGCACGCGGTTGACCTCGCGGATGCGCGTGGCGGGCAGGCGCAGCGTGATGACCTGGCCGATCCCCATCGCGACGTACCAGCTCACCACCTCGACGCCCGCCGGCGGAAACGCCTTGTAGAAGCCCTGCTTGGCCAGTTGCGCGTTCAGCTCGCTGAGCGGGCGCGACTGGTCGTGCCGCAGGAACACGGTGAGCAGCACCGCGTTGTCCGGCGTCGCGGTGGCCGTTCCCGCGGGCGGCGCGTTGACGGTCTGCGCGCCGGCGCTGCCGCTGTACAGGCAGGCGGCATTCAGGGCCGCGGCGGTGCCGAGGATGGTTGCGGCGAAACGAAGCTTGCTGGTGATGCTCATGGGGGCCTCTTGAGTGTGGCCGGGCCGGTGCCCGGTCTGAGCCTGGGGGGTTGCCTCATCCTGGTGGATGACGGGTCTGCCACGTCACGGTGGCCCGGGTAGGCTACTCGCGCCACCTGGCGTTGTCCAGCCAACAGGCATGCCGGCGCGCGCGTTCCGCGCGTCCCGTCCCGCGGCTACTGAACTGCCGGCGCCGATGCGCCGGCGGTCATCAATCTGTCGCCCGGCGGTGCTACTTCGCGGGTCGCGCGCCGCGTCCCCTCACAACCCCTTCGGCAACAGCGCCGCCAGCGATTCGCGCATCGCGCGCGCGATCAGTTGCTGCCGCTCGCGCGGCATGCGCGCCAGCGTGGAGGCCACGCTGATGCCCGCGACCGGCTCGCCGTCCGGCGCGTGCACCGCCATGCCGACCGCCAGCACGCCGCTGGTGGCGTGGTTGCCGATCACCGACCAGCCGCGCTCGCGCGTGGAGCGCACCAGGATCTTCATGCGCTCGGGCGTCATGCCGCCGTAGCGGCCCAGCGCCGGCGCGTTGGCGGCGATGCAGCGCTCGATCTCTTCGTCGGGCAGTGCGGCCAGCAGCGCCAGCCCCGCGGCGCCCACGCCGAGCGGCTGGCGCGTGCCGATCTGGATCACGAGGATCTGCACCGGGTGCGTGCCCACGTGGCGCGCGATGCAATGCGAGATCGGCCCCTCGCGCACGATGGCGAAGGCCGCGTCGCCGCAGGCGGCGCTCACGCGCGCCAGCACCGGCTGCAGGCGCGCGGCGAAGCCGGGCGTGGCGCGCGGCTGCGCCAGCGCCGCCGCGCGCGGTCCCGCCACGTAGCGGAAACGCCCGCGCTGCGCCACGTAGCCGCTCTCGATCAGGGTCGCCAGCAGGCGGTAGACGGTGGCGCGCTCGAGCGCCGCGATGCGGCACAGGTCCACCACGCGCAGGCCGTCGCGGCCGCTGTCGAGCACCGCGTCGAGCAGTTGCAGGCCGCGCCGCAAGGTGCGCGCGCCACAGTCTTCGGCCACCTCGGCGGCGGAGTGAACGTCCGGCTGGCGGACGTTTCGGCTGGCAGTGCGGGCAGGCATGGGGAAGAATTTCTCGGTCGACGGAGCCACCCCGCAGTATGCCGCAGCGCGGTCAGAAGGGGGCCCGAGACGGCATCGCACCGCCAAAACAGGAGACAACATGACTTCGCACAACGCACTGCGCCGGCGCTTGCTGGCATTCGCCGCGGCGCTCGCCTGCGGCGCCGCGCCGGCCCTGCGGGCCCAGCCCGCCGCGTGGCCGACCAAGCCGGTCCGGCTGGTGGTCGGCTATTCCGCCGGCGGCGCCACCGACGTGATCGCCCGCCTCGTCGCGGTCAAGCTCGGCGAGCAGCTCGGCCAGTCGGTGGTGGTGGACAACCGCGCCGGCGCCAACAGCAACGTGGGCGCCGAACTGGTGGCCAAGTCGCCGCCGGACGGCTACACGCTCTACGTCTACACCATCGCCAACACCATCAACGCCTCGCTGTACGACAAGCTCGGCTACGACCCGCAGAAGGACTTCGAGCCGGTCGGCCTGATCGCGCGGATTCCCAACATCCTGGTGGTCAACCCCAAGCTGCCGGTGAAGACGCTGGCCGACTACATGCGCCTGGCCAGGAGCGCGCCGGAGGGCGTGACGTTCGCCTCGTCGGGCAGCGGCTCGTCCATCCACCTGTCGGGCGAGATGTTCAAGATGCAGGCCAAGCTCAACATGCTGCACGTGCCCTACCGCGGCAGCGCGCCGGCCGTGACCGACCTGCTGGGCGGGCAGGTGCAGTCGATGTTCGACAACACGCCGTCGTCGCTGCCGCACGTGAAGGCCGGCCGGCTGCGCGCCATCGCCATCACCAGCGCGCAGCGCTCGCCGCTGCTGCCCGACGTGCCGACCGTGGCGGAGTCGGGCTTTCCCGGCTTCGACGTGCAGTCGTGGTTCGCGCTCGCCGCGCCGGCGGGCACGCCGCAGCCGGTGGTCGAGCGGCTCAACGCCGCGCTGGGCAAGGTGCTGGCCATGCCGGACGTGCGCCAGCGCCTGCAGGACCTGGCGGCCACGCCCGAGCCCGGCACGCCGGACCAGCTGCGCAAGCTGATCGCATCCGAAACCAGGCGCTGGCGCGATGTCGTCAAGCAGTCCGGCGCCAAAGCCGAATAAGGAGGATTTACCGCATGTTCCCGATCGATTTCTTCTGGCGCGCGGCCGCGCGCTGGCCCGGCAACATCGCCATCGACGCGCCCGAGGGCGCCATCCGCTACGACGCGCTGGCCGAGCGGGTCGCGGCGCTGGCCGCGGCGCTGGTGGCGCTGGACCCCGCGCCGCAGAGCCGCGTCGGCATCTGCGCGCGCAACAGCGCCGAGCACATCGTGGCGCTGCTGGCGGCGCTGGCCTGCGGCAAGGTCTGGGTGCCGCTCAATCCCAAGAGCACGCGGCCGGAGATCCGCCGCATCATCGACGCGACCGAGCCGTCCATCCTGGTGATCGATCCCGCCTGCGCCGGCCTGCTCGAAGGCGCGCCCGGCGAGCGCATCTACTGCGGCCCGCCGCCGGCCGGCGAGCGCACGCTGGCGGGGCTGGTGGCGCAGCATGCCGGCGCGGCGCGCCCGGTGTTCTCGCTGCCGCCCGAGGCCACGCAGGCGATCAAGTTCACGGGCGGCACCACCGGCGCGCCCAAGGGCGTGATGCAGACCTACCGCGCGTGGATGGCCAACATCGCCAACCAGATCCACACCTGGGGCTTCGACGAGCACGAGCGCTACATCGTGGCCGCGCCGGTCACGCACGGCACCTCCACCTACCTGCTGCCGATCCTGGCGCAGGGCGGCTGCCACGTGGTGCTGGCCGAGGCCGGCGCCGAGGCCGTGCGCACCGCCTTCCGCGAGCGCGGCGGCACGGTGTGTTTCATGCCGCCCACGCTGGTCTACATGCTGATGGCGCTGCCGGGCGCCTCGCGCGCGGACTTCCCGCACCTGCGCCGCCTGATCTACGGCGGCGCGCCGATGCCGCCCGAGAAGATCCGCGAGGTGCGCGAATTCTTCGGCCCGGTGCTGGGCACCACCTACGGCCAGACCGAGGCGCCGCAGAACCTGACCGTGATGCGCCCCGAGGATTTCGAGGACGAGCGCAACTGGGCCGCCGTGGGCCGCGCCACGTGGTTCAGCGACGTGGCCGTCATGGCGCCCGACGGCCGCCTGCTGCCCGCCGGCGAGGTGGGCGAGGTGGTGGCGCGCGGCGACCTGCTGATGAGCGGCTACTGGCGCCTGCCGGAAAAGACCGCCGAGACCCTGGTGGACGGCTGGCTGCACACCGGCGACCGCGGCCTGATCGACGCGCGCGGCTACCTGTATCTCAAGGACCGGCTCAAGGACATGGTCATCACCGGCGGCTTCAACGTCTACCCGATCGACGTCGAGAACGCGCTGGGCCAGCATCCCGCCGTGCACGAATGCACCGTGTTCGGCGTGCCCGACGAGAAATGGGGCGAGGCGGTGCAGGCGGCGGTGGAGCTGCGCCCCGGCCAGCACGCCAGCGAGGCCGAGCTGATCGCCTTCGTGCGCGAGCGCCTGGGGCCGGTGCAGACGCCCAAGCGCATCCACTTCCATGCCAGCCTGCCGCGCTCGCCGGTGGGCAAGGTGCTCAAGACCGCCGTGCGCGACCGCGCGCTGGCGCCCGCCGACGTATCCTGATCGTCCGCGCCTCCGCACCTCCGTTCCTCCGCACAACAAGAGACCAAGCCATGACCAACGCCGCTTCGAACGCCGCCACGCCCGTCACCCGCCTGTGCACGCACACGCTCACCAGCCTGCATTACCGCGATGCCGACCTGGTCGAGGACCTGATGGGCAAGAAGACCTTCACCGAGGTGATGCTGATGCAGATCCTGGGCCGCGCGCCGCGCCCGGTGGACCTGCGCATCACCGACGTGGTGCTGATCGTGCTGATGGAGCACGGCCTCACGCCCAGCGCCATCGCCACGCGCCTGATCTACATGAGCGCGCCCGAGAACCTGCAGGGCGCCGTCGCCGCCGGCCTGCTGGCCGTGGGCAGCTCCTTCGTGGGCACGATGGAAAACTGCTCGCAGCTGCTCGACCGCATCGGCGCGGCCGCCGACCCGGATGCCGAGGCGATGGAGATCGCGCGGCACTACAAGTCCATCAAGGCCCACGTGCCCGGCTTCGGCCACCACCTGCACAAGCCGGTGGACCCGCGCGCCTACAAGCTGCTGGAGATGGGCCGCGCCGAGCCCGAGCTGGGCGGCGACAAGATCCGCGCGCTGGAGCGCCTGTCCGCGGCGGTCGACGCGGTGGCGGGGCGGCCCATCACCATCAACGCCACCGGCGCCGTGGCCGCGCTGCTGGGCGAGCTGGGCGTGCCCACGGCGGTGATGCGCGGCTTTGCCGTGATCTCGCGCGCGGCCGGGCTGGTGGCGCATATCGTCGAGGAACAGCAGAGCCCGTCGGGCCGCTTCATCTGGGATACCGTCGAGCACGCCATTCCCTACGTGGGCGAAGGCGGGCGCGCGGCGGGAGAGGGCGCATGACGGCGGACGCGACGCGGGATGCGCGCCCGCCGGCGCTGCCGCTCGATCTGTCCGGGCGCACGGTATTCGTGGCGGGGGCCGGTTCGGCCGGGCCGGGCTGGAGCATCGGCCGCGCGTCGAGCGTGACCTACGCGCGGCTCGGCGCGCGGGTCTGCGTGGCGGACCGCGACGCGGCCTCGGCCGCGGAAACCACCGCATTGATCCGCGCCGAGGGCGGCACGGCCGAGACCTTCGTCGGCGACGTCGTCGTGGAGGACGACGTGGTGCGCCTGTTCGCCGAGGCGCGCGAGCACTTCGGCGTGGTGGACGTGCTCCATCACAACGTCGGCATCGGCAAGACCGGCGGCCCGCTGGAGACCAGCGCGGCCGACTTCGACCGCATCCACGCCGTCAACGTGCGCAGCCTGCTGCTGGCCAGCCAGCAGGTGCTGCCCGACATGGTGGCGCGCGGGCGCGGCGCCATCGTCGCGATCTCGTCGGTGGCCGGCATGCGCTACCTGGGTTATCCGCACCTGGCCTACAACGTGACCAAGGCGGCGGTGATCCAGTTCACGCGCATGCTGGCGCAGCAGTACGCGCCGCACGGCGTGCGCGCCAACACGGTGGTGCCGGGCCTGATCGACACGCCGCGCATCGCCACCACGGTGGCCGGCATGTTCTCCGCGACCAGCCTGGAGCAGGCGAAGGAAGCGCGCGCCGCGCAGGTGCCGCTGGGCCGCATGGGCAGCGCGTGGGAGGTGGCGCACGCCTGCGCGTTCCTGGCCTCGGACGCGGCCGCCTACGTCACCGGCACCGAGCTGGTGGTGGACGGCGGCATCACCGGCAAGTACGTGTAGCGCGCGCTGGCATGGTCGGCATGCCGGCGGTCAGTAGCCCTGGGCGCCGCCGCCGGCCGGCGCCTGCCCGGCGCGCATCTGCGTCACCACCTGGCGGGCGCCGGCGGCCATCAGGCGCGCGTCGGAGCCGACCGTGACGAAGCGGAAGCCCTGCCCGATGCGGCGCAGCGCCGCTTCCGGCGCGCCGTTGTGGATGCCGGCGACCACGCCGTGCGCCTGCGCGCGCGCCAGCACGTGGGCGATGGCGGCGGCCACCGGCGGATCGACGTCGTCGAAGACCGGGCGGCAGCCGAGCGCGAGCGAAAGATCGGACGGGCCGATGTAGACCGCGTCCAGCCCCGGCACCGAGAGGATCGCGTCGAGATTGTCCAGCCCCTGCCGGGTCTCGATCATGGCGAAGGTGACGATGGTCTCGTTGGCGCGCTCGGGATAATCGGCGCCGCCGTAGAGCAGCGCGCGGATCGGCCCGAAGCTGCGCGAGCCCAGCGGCGGGTAGTGCGTGGCGGCGACGAAGCGCTCCGCGTCCTCGCGCGTGTTGATCATCGGGCAGATCACGCCATAGGCGCCGGCGTCCAGCACCTTCATCAGGATGCCGGGCTCGTTCCACGGCACGCGCGCCACCGGCACGGTGTCGGTGGTGGACACGGCGGTAAACAGCGCGAGCGCGTCGCGGTAGTCGAGCGCGCCGTGCTGGAGGTCCACGGTCAGCGAGTCCCAGCCCTGGTGCGCCATCGTCTCGGCCGCGAAGCTGCTGGGGATGGAGAGCCAGCCATTGACCACGGCCTGGTCGGCCGCCCACATCTTTCGAATCCGGTTCTCGCGCATCGGGCTTTGTCTCCTGGCTGGTCTTCGCCAGGCGACACGTGCCCCCGGCGTGTTCTCGACGGCGGATCGCGGCGATCCGCGCTGCTGCGGGGAAGTATAAGCCGGGGATAGCCGGGTTTGGGCCGGCCCCGCTCCCCTCTCCCGCTCGCGGGAGAGGGGTCGGGGGAGAGGGCCAGCGCTGGCGAATGCTGTCGGACTGGAAAAAGCCGTCCGCTTGCGATGCCTGACCCCGCTGCCTCAGCGCTTGCCGACCGTGAACGCGATCTCGCCCACGCCTTCCACGCCCGCCGTCACCTTGTCGCCCTGGCGCAGTTCGCCCACGCCGGCCGGGGTGCCGGTGAAGATCAGGTCGCCGGGGGCCAGGGTCACGCTCTGCGAGACATAGGCGATCACGTCCGCGACCGGCCAGATCAGTTCGTCGAGGTTGCCGTCCTGGCGGGTCTCGCCGTTGACCGCGAGCCAGATGCGGCCCTTGGCCGGATGGCCGACGCTGGCCACCGGGTGCAGCGGGCCGCTTGGGCCGGAGGCGTCGAAGCTCTTGGACCAGTCCCACGGCCGGCTCATCTTCTTGGCCACGTCCTGCAGGTCGCGGCGGGTCATGTCCACGCCCACGGCGTAGCCCCACACGAAGTCCAGCGCCTGCTCGGGCTTGATGTCGGCGCCGCCCTTGCCGATCGCCACCACCAGCTCGATCTCGTGGTGCAGGTTCCCGGTCAGCGGCGGGTAGGCCACGGTGCCTTCGGCCGGCACCACGGCGTCGGCCGGCTTGGTGAAGAAGAACGGCGGATCGCGGTCGGGGTCGTTGCCGAACTCACGCGCGTGCGCGGCGTAGTTGCGGCCGACGCAGAACACGCGGCGGATGGGGAAGCGGGCATCGCTGCCGGCCACGGCGACGCTCGCCTGGGCGGGCGGCTGGATCACGAAATCGGTCATCTTGGAATCCGTAGGTGAGGGGGCTTGGAAAAATGCGCCGGAACGATCCGGCGCCTGCTTGGCAAACGTGGCTTGCGGCCTGGCGGCACTTACTTGGCGAACACCTGGCTGAGGTCGCCGAAGGCCTTGAACTCGAGCGCGTTGCCCGACGGGTCGAGGAAGAACATGGTGGCCTGCTCGCCGACCTGTCCCTTGAAGCGCACGTGCGGCTCGATCACGAACTGCGTATCGGCCGCGCGCAGCCTGTCGGCCAGCGCTTCCCATTCGGGCATCGGCAGGATCGCGCCGAAGTGGCGCACCGGCACCTCGTCGCCGTCCACCGCGCTGGTGGCGCGATGGCCGCATTCCTGCGGCGCCAGGTGCGCCACCACCTGGTGGCCGTAGAAATCGAAGTCGATCCAGGCGTCGGAGCTGCGGCCTTCGGGGCAGCCGAGCAGGCCGCCGTAGAAGCGGCGCGCTTGCGCCAGGTCGTTGACGGGAAAGGCGAGGTGAAACAGCGGGATGGCGCTCATCGGGGGCTCTCGGGGGGACGGGTTGGCCGGTTCCGCGCCGCGGCCGGCGCGGCGCTGGTCCGTTGATTGTAATCAGCAGAACTCGTAATATGAAACGAATGTTTTCTGCTCTGAGTATCGAAAGTTTCTATATATGATCCGCTACTTCCAGACCTTCCTCGTGGCCGCCGAGACGGCCTCCTTCTCCGCGGCCGGCGCGCGGCTCGGGCTGACCCAGTCCGCCGTCAGCACGCAGATCCGCCGGCTCGAGGAAGACCTGGGCTGCACGCTGTTCGACCGCGCCGGCAAATCGGTCGCGCTGAGCGGGGACGGGCGCCGCCTGCTGCCGGAGGCGCGCCGCTTCATCGACCTGTACGAGTCGATGAAGGGCCATGCGCAATCGGCCCCCGACACCGCGCCGCTGGACCTGGGCGCGGTCTCCACCGTGCAGGCCGCGCTGCTGCCGCGCGCGATGAAGCGCTTCCGCGACGGCTTTCCGAAGACGCACGTCAACGTCGTCCCCGGCATGTCCACCCAGCTGCTCACGCAGGTGGACGCGCGCGAGCTCGACGTGGCCGTGCTGGTCAAGCCGCGGCTGGGCATCCCGCCGGAGCTGAAGTGGGTGCCGCTGATGCAGGAGCGCTTCGTCGGCATCGCGCCCAGGGGCGCGCCGCGCGACCTCAAGGCCGCGCTGGCGGCGCTGCCGTTCATCCGCTACAACCGCCATTCGATGGGCGGCCAGCTGGTGGACCGCTACCTGCGCCGGCACCGGCTGTGGGTGGACGGCGGCATGGAGCTGGACGAGCCGGCGGTGATCCTGCAGATGGTGAGCGAAGGCCTGGGCTGCGCCATCATCCCGGCCGAGCTGGTGCCGCTCGGGCGCACGCGCAACGTGGTGGAGATCCCGCTGCCGGGCGAGCCGATGTTCCGCGAGATCGGCGTGCTGGTGCGGCAGTCGGCGCTCAAGCGGGCGCCGGTGGCGGGGCTGATCGAGGCGCTGGTGGCGGTGGCGGCGCAGGCGCGCGAGCGCCCGCGGGCCGACGGCGGCGCGCCTAGAGCGCGTAGCGCACGGTGAGATAGAACGTGCGCTGCGGGAACGGGTGGAACAGGAAATACTTCCGGTTGTTCAGGTTGTCCACGCCGAGCGCCGTGCTCCAGTGCTTGTCGAATTCGTAGCGCACGCGCGCGTCCATCACGAAGAAGCTCTGGAAGCCCTGGTAGGTCGCCGGATTGACGTCGGTGTTGTCGACCGTGGCGTACACGCGCGAGCTGTAGCGGCCCGCCAGCGTGTAGGTCCATTTGTTGTCGGGCCGGTACGTGGCCGCCAGCGTCGCGCGCCAGGCCGGCACGTAGGGCACGCGCTTGCCGGCGGCGGTGGCGCCCGCCACGGTGGGCACGTAGCTGTCGTCGGAGAGGATGCGCGAATCGACATAGGTGGCGTTGCCCGAGAGCGAGAGCCCGCGGATGAGCACGTTGTCCTGCTGGCCGGCCAGCTCCACGCCGGTCTGGCGCGTCTTGCCCACGTTCTGCGTGAACGATACCGGCGTGGCGAAGCCGGCGATGTTGGAGGTCTGCGAGATCAGCGCGTTGGAGACGTATTCGTTGAAGACCGACAGGCGGATCTTGCCGTCGCTGTCGTGGCGCTCGATCGCCAGTTCGCTCGACAGCACGCGCTCGGGCTGCAGGAACGGGTTGGCCTGCGTGAAGGTCGTGCCGGTCTGCACGCTCTGGTACAGCTCGCCGACCGTGGGAAAGCGCAGCGCCTTGCCGAACGAGCCGGTGACGGACCAGCGCTCGGTGGCGTCCCAGGTGAGCGAAGCCTTGGGCGAGAAGCCGGACTGGTCCACGCTGGGCTGGCTGATCGACACGCCCGCGCCGTTGCTGCCGAGCGAGAAGTTGTAGCCGTCGTAGGCGCGCCACCATTCGTAGCGCCCGCCCAGCGTGGCCTGCACGCCGGGCGCCACGCGCCAGACGTCCTGCAGCCACAGCGCGGTGGTCTGGGTCTTGCCGAGCGAGTTGCTGAACAGCGCGCCGCTGCTGCCGGCGGTCCAGTCCGCCGTGGTGTAGGTCGGGCTGACCAGCTTGAACTGGTCGTAGTGCGCGCCGAAGCTGACGATGTTGGCGCCGGCCACGCCCTGCGGGCGCCAGGTGCCCTTGAGGTCGAGCGTGGTCCAGCCGGTGCCGCTCATGTCGGTGGCGCGCCCGGGGCCGCCCGTGAGCGCGGCCGGGTAGGTGCCGGTGGACAGGCGGCTGAGGTCGCGCAGGTAGTAGAAATTGCTGACCGTCGCCTCGCCGTCGAACACGCCCTGCGTGTGGCTTTCCACCTTGAGGCTCTGCATCAGGTGCTGCTGCTCGACGTTGTTGCCGGTGAACTGCCCGGCGATGGTGCTGGCGTTGTAGGCGAAGCCGCCGATGTTGACGCTGCCGCCGGCGCCGCCGTAATAGGGCGTGCCGCCGGCGGTGCTCAGGTAGGTGCGGGCGCTGGCCTTCGCGTCGTTCTGCCAGTAGCCGAGCGAGTAGACCGCGCTGACCGCGGGCGTGAAGTCGTAGGCCAGCTTGATGGCGGCGTTGTCCTGCAGCGTGTGCTGGAAGTTGCCCGCGCCGATCACCTGGATCGCGCCGCCGGTGCGGTTGCGCTCGGCAAAGGCGCCGCTGACGACCGGCAGCGCGGCGCCCGCCGGCGTGGTGGACTGGGTGACGGTGCCGAAGCTCAGCGGCTGGCTGAAGCTGTTGAGATGGTTGGCGCTGAACCACCACGACAGCTTGCCCGCGCGGTCGCCCAGCGTGAGGCTGTACTGCTGGGACGGCTCGTTCTCGCTGGTGCCGTACTGGCCGAAGTGCTGGATCGCGCCGGTGACTTCGATGCTGCCTTCCAGCTTCTTCGGCATGCGCGTGGCGATCTCCGTCACGGCGCCGTAGGAGTTGCCGGGATAGGCGGCGGAGAACGGGCCGTACATCACGTCGATGCGCTCGACCTGCTGGGGCGCGACCATGAACCACTGCGGCGAGCCGTTGCCGTTGTTGTTGTTCACGAGCGTGGACAGCAGCACGCCGTCGGCATAGATCAGGCTGCGCGCGCTGGCGTTGATGCCGGTGGTGCGGGTGGCCATCGGCGACTGCGTGTCGCCGATGAAGCGCTTGCGCACCAGCACGTCGGGCAGGTACTTGAGCATGTCTTCCGTGCCCATCGCGTTGATGGTCTCGGCTGCCTGCTGCGCCGTGATGCCGGCGGTGGTCTGCGGCAACTGGTTCTTCTCGGCGAACGAGCGCGTGCCGGTCACGCTCACGGCGGGCAGGCTGTGGTCGTCGGCGCCGGTTTCGCCGGCGGCTCTGGCCGGGTTGCCGCCGGCCTCCTGGGCGTGGGCGCCGGGCGCGGCCAGCGCGGCGCAAAGCAGGGTGCGGGCGGCCGCGGGAGCGGCCTCGCGCAGCGCGGTGCGGCCGCGGGAAAGCATCTTGTGCATCTGGGTCTACCTCGAATCGATGTCCGTCGCCCGCATGCCGGTGCATGCGGACGCCGCGGGCGCGCAGGGGCGCCGCGGATACTCAGGGGCGCAGACGAGGCAGGGCTGGCGGGGCGCGCGGGCGTCCCGAGGGGAACGCGCCGAGCGGCACGAACCGGGTGAAGAGCGCCGCCGCGGCGACGAAGGCGATCAGCAGGACGAGCGTGGGCGGCGGCGCGGGCATGGCGGGCGCCGCCGGATGATCGGCCAGCAGGTCGCAGTAGCCGCAGGCGGCGAGGTCGGCGGCCGCCGGCTGGCGGGCGGCATCGTCGGGATGGGCGGCGGAGCAGATGTAGCCGGCCGGGTCGGCGGCATGGGCGGACGCCACGAACTGGCTGACGACCGGCGCGAACACGATCAGCCACATGGCGAGCAAGCCGAGCCATGCGGTAGTCGAGATGCGTTTGCGGGGCGTCATGTGGGTGTGCGATCGGGGCGCGTGCAGTCTACCCGAAGCGGGACGCGGCCGGGGCCGCGCGAGCCGTGGCATTTTGACACATTGGCGGTGGCGGATGCCATGCCCGGCGGAAATGGCATGCGCGTCACAACGGTGGCGGCGGCCGGCCCGGCAGACCGGTATTCACGCCGGCGCGGGCTGGAGTAGACTGAATGCACCGGATGCCCGCCACGACCTGCTTCGGAGTTGAAATGGACACGCATTCCACCAAGGAACGAGCGCAAAAGCGTCCGTCGGACCGGACCTTGAATGTGCTCTCTGTGCTCGTGGGACTGGTCACGCTTGCGCTCGGCATCGCCTGGCTCATCTACAAGCGCTACGTCGACCTGGACCTGCCGTATTTCGCGATTCCGCTGGTGCTCACCATCCCGGTGATCGTGGCGGCGGCATTCCGGAGTCTCTGGGACTAGCCGCGCCGGCGCCCGGGCAAGGCCCGCGCGCCAGGGAGCCATCCGGCTGCCGGAAACGAAAAAACGGCCGGGCCGGCCCCGATTCTCGGGGCGGCCCGGCCGTTTCTTTTCGGGCCGGTCCTGCTTAGCCTTGCGTGGCGGCCAGCGCGGCGTTGAGCGTCTTGCTCGGGCGCATCACGGCTTCCAGCCTGGCGAAGTCGGGCCAGTAGTAGCCGCCGATGTCGGCCGGCTTGCCCTGCACGTCCGACAGCTCGCCGACGATGGTCTTCTCGTTGTCGGTCAGCTTCTTGGCCAGCGGCGCGAAGTGGGCGGCCAGCTTGGCGTCGGCGGTCTGCGCGGCGAGTTCCTGGGCCCAGTACATGGCCAGGTAGAACTGGCTGCCGCGGTTGTCGAGCTGGCCGGTCTTGGGCGACGGGCTCTTGTTGTTGTCGAGCAGCTTGCCGGTGGCGGCGTCGAGCGTGGTGGCCAGGATCTTGGCGGCGGCGTTGCCGGTCTTGAGGCCGAGGTCTTCCAGCGACACGGCCAGCGCCAGGAATTCACCGAGCGAGTCCCAGCGCAGGTGGTTTTCTTCCACCAGTTGCTTGACGTGCTTGGGCGCCGAGCCGCCCGCGCCGGTTTCGTACATGCCGCCGCCGGCCATCAGCGGGACGATCGACAGCATCTTGGCGCTGGTGCCCAGTTCCATGATCGGGAACAGGTCGGTCAGGTAGTCGCGCAGGATGTTGCCGGTGACGGAGATGGTGTCCAGGCCGCGGATCACGCGCTCCAGCGTGTAGCGCATGGCGCGCACCTGCGACATGATGTGGATGTCCAGGCCCTTGGTGTCGTAGTCCTTGAGGTAGGTCTCGACCTTCTTGATCAGCTCGGCTTCGTGCGGGCGGTACGGGTCCAGCCAGAACACGGCGGGCATGCCGGAGTTGCGCGCGCGGGTGACGGCCAGCTTGACCCAGTCGCGGATCGGCGCGTCCTTGACCTGGCACAGGCGCCAGATGTCGCCCTGCTCGACCTGCTGCGTCAGCGCGGCCAGGACTTCGCCGGTGGCGTTGTCGACGACGCGGGCTTCACCGTCTTCGGGGATCTCGAAGGTCTTGTCGTGCGAGCCGTATTCCTCGGCCTTCTGCGCCATCAGGCCGACGTTCGGCACCGTGCCCATCGTGGTGGGGTCGAAGTTGCCGTTGGTCTTGCAGAAGTTGATGATTTCCTGATAGATGCGGGCGAAGGTCGATTCCGGGATCAGGCACTTGGTGTCCTTCGGACGGCCGTCGGCGCCCCACATCTTGCCGCCGATGCGGATCATGGCCGGCATCGACGCGTCGACGATCACGTCGTTCGGCGCGTGCAGGTTCGAGATGCCCTTGGCCGAGTCCACCATCGCCAGTTCCGGGCGGTGCTCGTGGCAGGCGTGCAGGTCGCGGATGACTTCCTCGCGCTTCGATTCCGGCAGCGCCTCGATCTTGGTGTACAGGTCGATCAGGCCATTGTTGACGTTCACGCCCAGTTCGTCGAACAGCTTGGCGTGCTTGGCGAAGGCGTCCTTGTAGAACACCTTGACGGCGTGGCCGAACACGATCGGGTGCGACACCTTCATCATGGTCGCCTTGACGTGCAGCGACAGCATGACGCCGGTCTTGCGCGCGTCTTCCATCTGGTCTTCGTAGAAGGCCAGCAGCGCCTTCTTGCTCATGAACATGCTGTCGAGGATCTCGCCGTCGAGCAGCGCGATCTTGGGCTTGAGCACGATGGTCTTGCCGCTCTTGGTGACCAGTTCCATGCGCACTTCACGCGCGCGGTCCAGCGTGGCCGACTTTTCGCCGTGATAGAAGTCGCCGTGCTTCATGTGCGCCACGTGGGTGCGCGAAGCCATGCTCCACTCGCCCATGCTGTGCGGGTTCTTGCGGGCGTAGTTCTTGACGGCGGAGGGCGCGCGGCGGTCCGAGTTGCCTTCGCGCAGGACCGGGTTCACGGCGCTGCCCAGGCACTTGGAATAGCGCTGGCGGATGGCCTTCTCTTCGTCGGTCTTCGGATCTTCCGGGTAGTCGGGCACCTTGTAGCCCTTCGACTGGAGTTCCTTGATGGCGCTGACCAGCTGGTGCACCGAGGCGCTGATGTTGGGCAGCTTGATGATGTTGGTGTCCGGCAGCAGCGTCAGGCGGCCCAGTTCCGCCAGGTTGTCCGGCACACGCTGCTCTTCGGTCAGGAATTCGGGAAATTCGCCCAGGACGCGCCCAGCCACCGAGATATCGCTGGTCGTGACGTCGATGCCGGCCGGCGCGGTGAACGTGCGGATGATAGGCAGAAAGGCACTGGTCGCCAGCAGCGGGGCTTCGTCGGTCAGCGTGTAGATGATGGTGGGCTGGGTACTCATTGCTTACCTCAAGGTCAAGAAATAGGTAGGGAAGGCGCCGCCGGCTGGATCGCAGTCCGCGGTAAATGTGAGATTTTGCCTGATTTTGCTTTCAGAGGCCTGACTTTGGCCCGCTTTCTTGCGCCCGGCGCCGTAAATGCACCTGAATGGTGCGTAAAAACGGGCCCTCCGCGCCGCGAGGCCATGCCGGCGGTGGCGTGAGCGCTGCCGGCGGGGGCGGCCATCGGCGCTCCCGCCGCCGCCGGCCATGCGGCGTTTGCGGCGCACGTGTCGCGGCGTCCGGGCAGGCCGCCGGCTCCGCGCGTCCCGGCCGTGCCGGCGCGGCGGTCGCCGGGTGGAACGGCCGGCGTGTTCTCCGCCTCGCCGCTTTCCTCGTGCTCGCTTCCCATACGCGTTCCGCGCGCTGTCGCTCTGCGCGCCCAAGCCCGCGCGCCCATTTCCATATCGCCGTTCCAGCGCCCCGATTCGAATATCCGTGGCCGCGCTTTGTGTCTGAAATGTTTCCGCCACAGCCATATCGGTATCCCCATATGGGCTGTGCGGCACATGCATTTCACTCTGTTACTTCAAGCGGGTGACTTTAATACTTGTCATATGGCGCACCCGTATCCCGCGCACTACTATCGCCCTCGGGTTTGATCGACGGGATAAGGCGAATCCATTTTTATTATTCCGCAGAAAATCCCGTCAATCTCGCCGACCAATTAAAAGTTGGTGCCTTTTATTCATATGAACAGGAGTAATTAGTGAAGAAGAACGCAATCGTTTTTTCCATCGCCACGCTGTTTGGCCTGGCCGCTGCGCAAACCGCGTTCGCGCAATCCGCGGGCAAGGTGAAGTTCAACGGTGAACTGGTGAGCAGCACCTGCTCGATCACCGCCGGCGACGAAGACAAGACCGTCACGATGCCCACGGTGTCGACCACCGCGCTGGCCACCCAGGGCGCCACCGCCGGCGCCACCTCGTTCACCATCGGCGTGACGCAGTGCTCCGCGGACCTGAACACCGTCAAGGCGCATTTCGAGATGGACAACATGGATCCGGCCACCCGCAACCTGAAGAACCTGGCCACCACCAACCCGGCAGGGAACGTCAACGTGCAGCTCGTCGACGGCGACGGCGGCGCGCCGATTCCGCTCGGCGCCGGCGGCAAGCCCGTCAACCTCACCGGTACCGGTGCCGCGCGCGGCGCGACGCTGACGTACGGCGGCCAGTACTACGCCACCGCCGCCACCACGGCCGGCAAGGTGGAATCGTTCGCCCGCTTCACGCTGGCCTACAACTAAATCGATCCGCCGGGATCGGCGAATTCCGGGCTGTCTCGCCAGAGGCGGTTCGGAATTTTCCGGAAAAAGAATGAAAAGGAGTATTGCGTGCGCTTATGGAAAATCGGCGCCTTCATGGCGGCCATGATGTTATTGCCGGCGCAGGCAGCCGTCGTCATTACCGGAACGCGGGTCGTTTATCCGGAGCAAAGCCGCGAGGTCAATGTGCGCATGACCAATATCGAGAATTCCCCGGTGCTGGTGCAGGCGTGGATCGACGACGGCGACGTCAATGCGCAGCCCGACGAAATCCAGGTTCCCTTTGTCCTGACGCCGCCCGTGTTCCGCATGGAGCCGAAGAAAGGGCAGACGCTCAGGGTGATGTACGCGGGCGAGAACGCGCCGCCGGAGCGCGAATCGCTCTACTGGCTGAACGTCCTCGAAATCCCGCCCACGGCGCAGGACGCGGCCAGCCGCAACCTGCTGCAGTTCGCCTTCCGCACCCGCATCAAGCTGTTCTACCGGCCTGCGGCGCTGCAGGAAGACCCCGCCGCCGTGCGGGCCCGGTTGAAGTGGCGGCTGGTGCCGGGCGCGAAAGACGCGAAAGACGCAAAAGACGAGAAGGGCGGCGGCCCGGTGCTGCGCGTCGACAACCCGACCCCGTACCACATCTCGTTCAGCCGCGTGTCGCTGAAGTCGGGCGACAGGGAAACATCGTTCAACCAGGACATGGTGGCGCCGTTCGGCCATCTCGATTTCGAGCGCAAGCAGGGCGAGCCGGGCCTGGTGAAGGCGCCGGGGCTCGTTTCCTACGGGCTGCTCAATGACTACGGCGCGGAAGTGAAGGACACGGCAAACGTGGAAACAGTGGAGTAAGTGGACCAGGCGGTAAAACGATTGGGGGTGAGCTGAGTGGCTGGCGTAGTAAGCAGGGCAATGCAGGGTGGACCGCAGGGCGGCGATCATGGCGTTTTCCGCTGCCGTCAAACGGTTTCGGCAGCGATTCTGGCCTTCGGCGCGGGAGCGTGGGCCGTGGATGCATCCGCAGAGGAGGCCGGCAAGCTCGCCGTGACGCGCCGGCCAAGCGTGGAACTGGCGGCGCTGTCCCCCAGCGCCGCCCCGCAGATCCTGGCCGACGGCATGCCGCCGCGCGCGCCCGCCAGCCGCCAGGAACCCGCCGAGCCGCTGGTGGTGGCCTTCAATTCCGCCCTGTTCGCCGGCAAGGGCGTCGACCTGACGCGCTACGCGCGCGGCAATCCGGTCGAGCCCGGCACCTATCCGGTCGACGTCTCCGTCAACGGCGCCGGGCGCGGCCGCCTCGAGGTCGAGTTCCGCGCCGTGCCCGGCAGCGAGACCGCGTCGCCGTGCTTCACGCTCGCGACGCTGGAGCGGCTCGGCGTGGACAGCCAGGCGGTGGTGCGCCAGCTCAAGGGGCTGGACGACGAGGACGCCGACGCTACTGTCGACGCCGCGCGCGCCACGCTGGACCCCGAAACCTGCCTGCCGCTGCGCGAGGCACTGCCGGGCGCCAGCGCCTCGTTCGACAGCGCCGACCTGAAGCTCGACCTCACCATCCCGCAGCTCGCCATGAGCAAGACGCCGCGGGGGTACATCGACCCCGCGCGCTGGGACAACGGCATCGACGCCGGCCTGCTGCAATACAGCCTGAACACCTACACCAGCGAGCAGAAGACCGGCACGCAGGATTTCAGCAGCGCCTATCTCGGTTTGCAGAGCGGGCTGAACATCGGTGCCTGGCGCTTCCGCCAGCGCTCCACGGTGAGCTGGATGAGCCGCGGCGCCGGCGTGGGCTGGCGCAGCCTCGAGGCCTACGCGCAGCGCGACATCACCGCGCTGCGCAGCCAGTTGACCGCCGGCGACAGCTACACCAGCGGCGAGGTCTTCGATTCGTTCGGCGTGCGCGGCGTGCAGCTCGCCAGCGACGACCGCATGCTGCCCGACTCGCTGCGCTCGTACGCGCCGGTCATCCGCGGCGTGGCGGACACCAACGCGCGCGTGATCGTGCGGCAGAACGGCAACATCATCTACGAAGCGAGCGTGCCGCCGGGCCCGTTCGAGTTCACCGACCTGCCCGCCACCGGCTACGGCGGCGATCTCGAGGTCACGGTGACGGAGTCCGACGGGCGCGCGCGGCAGTTCTCCGTGCCGTTCGCCTCGGTGGCGCAGATGCTGCGTCCAGGCAGCTACCGCTTCAGCGTGGCGGCGGGCCGCTACCGCGATGCCGCGCACGGCGCCACGCCGTGGGTCGCGCAGGGCACCTATCAGCACGGCCTCACCAATCTCGTGACGGCCTACGGCGGTGTGCTGGCATCGGCCGGCTACGTATCGAGCGTGCTCGGCTTCGGCCTGAACACGCCGCTCGGCGCGATCGCGTTCGACGCCACCGCCGCGCGCACCGAGCTGCCGGGGCGCGGCAACCGCAGCGGCATCAGCACGCGCGCCAGCTACAGCAAGATGATGCCGGGCTCGCGCACCAATTTCTCGCTGGCGGCTTACCGCTATTCGACGCCGGGCTTCTACAGCCTGGGCGACGCGGTCCGCGCGCGCGAGGACCACGCCGGCGCCGGCGGCACCGACGACTATCGCGACTATCGCGCGCGCAGCCGCCTGCAGGTGAACGTCAACCAGCAGGTTGGCACGCGCAGCGCGTTCTATGTATCGGGCAGCACGCAGAACTACTGGGGCACGGCGCGCGGGCGCGACCTGCAGTTCCAGTTCGGCTTCAGCAGCGTGTTCCGGCACGTCGGTTATTCGCTCTACGCGCAGCGCGCCACCGACGGCAACGGCCGCACGGTGACGCAGGTCGGGCTGAACCTGTCGATTCCGCTCGGCCGCGCCACCGCGGCGAACCGCAACACGTTCAGCTTCCTGTCGGCATCGGCATCGCGCGATTCGAGCGGCAACAGCGCGCTGCAGACCAGCCTGTCGGGCAGCCGCACCGACATCGGCCTCGACTACGGCGTCAACATGGCGCGCATCGTGAGCGGCGACAGCACCAACGCCTCGCTCGGCGGCTACGGCACGTACCGCTCGCCGGTCGGCACGGTCACGGCGAATGCGTCGCTGAACAACCGCACGCGCCAGGCGTCGCTCGGCGCCACGGGCGCGGTGGTCGTCCACCGCGGCGGCGTGACGCTGAGCCCGCCGCTCGGCGCGGCCGCCGCGCTGATCGAAGCCAAGGGGGCGAAGGGCGGCAAGGTGATCAACGGCCAGGGGGCCTCGATCGACCGCTTCGGCTATGCCGTGGTTCCGTCGCTGATGCCATACCGCGCCAACACGGTGGCGCTCGATCCGGCCGCCATGCCCGACGACGTCGAGCTGAACAACACCAGCGAGGAAGTGGTCCCGCGCCTGAATGCCGTGGTGTTCGTGAAGATGGCCACGCGCCTGGGGCGGCCGCTCATCGCCACGGTGCGCAAGGCCGACGGCAGCCCGCTGCCGATGGGCGCCGAGCTGTTCGACACGTCCGGCAAGTCGCTGGGCGGCGTCGGGCAGGGCGGCATGACGTTCCTGCGCGGGCTCGAGGGCAGCGGCGCGCTCACGGCGAAGTGGGGCGAGCGCGCGGAGGAAAGCTGCACCGTGCCCTACGCGATTGCGCCGGCCGGCCTGCAGGCCAGCAAGGGCGCCACCACGCTGCGCGTGCAATGGCGCTGCCGGCCGTCCGCGTGAGGGCAGCGGCATGCGCGTCCACATGAAGACATCCGCGCCGCCGCCCGGGGCGCCCGCCCGCGCGGCGGCGCGCCATCCCGGTCCTGCGCCGGTCCAGCAATCCAATTCGTCGGGCGAACCGAAATGACGACACAGAGGCATACGTTGAAACAACTTGCGCGCGGCGCCCGGCGGGCCGCGCTGGCCGCGCTGGCGCTGGCATGGACCGCGCCGGCCGCGTTCGCGGCGGGCTCGCCGACCGTCACGCTGAACTTCACCGGCACCTATCACGCGGTGTCGTGCACGGTCGCGGCGGGTGCGACGGACCAGACCGTCACGCTGCCGACCATCTCGACGCGCGTGCTGACCGCCGCCGGCGAGACCGCCGGGGCCACGGGCTTTCACATCCCGGTGCAATGCGACAGCGGCGTGGACTCGGTCATCGCCTATTTCCAGAGCGGGCCGACCACCGATCCCGGCACCGGCAATCTCCAGGTGCAGGACCAGGCCGGCCTGCAAAGCGCGACCCGCGTGCAGGTCCAGCTCACCAACGGCGACGGCTCGCCGATCAAGGTGGGCGACCGCTCGACGGTCAGGCCCGTGCCGGTCGAAGGCCGGACCAACCTGCAGATCCCGTTCTTCGCGCGCTATTTCGCCACCGGCCAGACCGGCGCGGGCGTGGTCCAGACCTACGTCACCTACATCCTCCAGATGCCGTGACGGCGGCATCGCTCCATCCAGACATTTCCTCGCATGAACCTCGGAACACCCGGTGCATCGCTGCGCCCGCTGATGCACGACACCGCGCTGCATCTCGCCCTGCTTTCCCACGGCGCGCAACTGCCGCCCCTCCACGTCTGGCGCGCGCGCTGTGCCGGCCTTGCCGAAACGCTGGCGCAGGCGCTGCGGGACCGCGGATACGCCGACGCCGCGGTGAGCGAGATCGGGCTGGCGCACTGCGTGCTGCTCGACGAGGTGACGCTGCGCAGCCTGCCGCCGGGCCAGCGCGACGACTGGATGCGCGAGACGCTGCAGGCGCGCTTCCACGCGGCGCAGGACGGCACCAGCCGCGTGCGCGTGCGCATCGAGGCGCTGCTGAATTCGGCGGCGGCGCCGCCGCCGGCGCTGCTGGACTGGTATGACCTCGTGCTCGAACTCGGTTTCCTGGCAGGGCGCGACCTGCGGCAGGCGTACCGCCGCCGCCTGGCGGCGGCCGCGGGGCGGCACCCGGAAGAGACGGCCGGCGCGCGGGCGGAACCGGACGGCGGCGCAGGCGCGCCGGAGCAGGCCGCGGCCGACGGCCGCGAGCTGCCGGTCGTCCTGGTGCTCGGCCCCTACGCGGGCGCGCTGTTCGCGCGCGAGGCGTCCCGCGCCACGCTGCGGCGCGACGACCGCGCGGTGTGGCTGCGCGTCGATACGCCCGCGCAACTGGCCGAGACGATGGCCAAGGTCAAGGCATCGCGCGGCCGTTTCCCCGACGCGGCGCTGATTCCCGTGCTGCCCGAAGGCGACGACGAGGCGACGCTGCGGCGCGAGTTCGCGCAGTGGCAGCACGTGCTGGCGACCGCGCTGTGCCATCCCGGATGCGTGCTGCCCTGCTATCTCGCGGTGTATGCCTGCCTGGGCCCGCTCGGCGCGCAGGCGCCGGCGCCGCGGGAGCCGCGATGGTTCGGCGATGCCGTCGATTTCGGCGCGCCGGTCCTGGCCGGCACGGGCCACGTCCGCGAGCGCCTGCGGGCGCTGCGCGCGCAACTGGAGCAGGCGCCGCCGCACGGCAGCGCCGCGCGCGGCGCGCTGGGGCTGGCGGTGTTCGAGTGGCTCGACGCCGCGGCGCTGCTGTCCTCGCTGTCGTCGCTGGCGAACACCGCGCCGCTGGCGCTGCAGGGCCTGCTGCTGGCCGACCTGGCGCAGACGCCGGTGCGGCCCGGCGCGTGGTCGCGCTGGCTGGTCGGCCGCACCGGCATGCAGCCGCGCCTGACGACGCCGGCGACCGGGCCGCTGCCGGTGCCCGTGCCGGTCGGGCAGCCGCTGCCGGCGGCGGCGCCGGTGGCAGCACCCACGCCCGCGATGGTTCCCGAGGCGGCATTCGAGGCGGAATTCGAGGCGCCGCCGGCGCAGGCGTTCCACGCCGTGCTGACGCCGCTGGCCGCCACCACGGCGCCGGCCGCGAGGCCCGCTGCGCCGCCGCCGCGCAGCCGCGCGCGCCCGTGGCCGCACCGGCGGCCGCTGCTCCTGGCAACCGCGACGCTGGCCTTCGGGCTGGGCATCGCGGCATGGGCGAATCATCAGGCCCTCCTGCGCGCGTTTCCCGGCCTGTATGCGTACTGGCACGTGGACGGGGAGCGCGGCGACGGCGCCCCGGCGGCGCTGGCGCCGCTGGACCGCGCGCTGGACGAGCTGGCGTCGCGCCTTCCGTCCCAGCCCGCGGTGCGCATCGACAGCCTGTCGCTGTTCGACAGCGGCAAGGCGACGTTCGCGCCGGGCGCCGCGCGGCGCGACCTGCAGGACGTGCTGGACCGCATCCGCGCGACGCCCGGCCAGCGCATCCTGATCGCCGGGCACGCCGATGGTGAAGGCTCGGCCCAGGCGAACTTCGTGCTGTCGGAAGCGCGCGCGCGGGCGATCCGCGACTGGTTCGTCGCGCAGGGCCCCCTGCCCGTCACGCGCTTCGCCATCCAGGGCTACGGCGACACGCGCCCGGTGGCCGACAACCGCAGCGCGGCAGGCCGCGCGCAGAACCGCCGCGTGGACATCTTCTTCGTTCCCGAGAGCGCGGCGCGGTAAGCCGTTGCGCCCGGCACTTCACGCGCCGCGCCGCCCCGGCGCGCGCGTGGTCCGGCGCCAGGAGCAGCGTCGTCATCTTCATTTTCACGGCGTCAATAAATTCAGAGTCGAAAGCCATTTTTCGAACAATTCCCATATAAGCGGTACAACCAAACACGTAGCATTGCGACTGGTTTTATTGGGAATTCTAAAAACGAAGAATTTTTCAATAGATTTTTACCAAAAGACATAAGGCTGGAGAGTTCATGTCTGTCATTTCAAACAGTTCACAGAAATTCATCGCGCGCAACCGCGCGCCGCGCGTCCAGATCGAGTACGACGTCGAGATCTACGGCTCGGAGAAGAAGGTCGAGCTTCCGTTCGTGATGGGCGTCCTGGCGGACCTCTCGGGGAAGCCGCTGGAGGCGCTGCCCGCCGTCAGCGACCGCAAGTTCTTCAACATCGACATCGACAACTTCGACGAGCGCATGAAGGCCATGCAGCCGCGCGTGGCGTTCTCGGTGCCGAATACGCTGACCGGTGACGGCCAGATGATGGTCGACATGACCTTCGAGAGCATGGAGGATTTCTCTCCCGCGGCCATCGCCAGGAAGGTCGACGCGCTGGCGCAACTGCTGGATGCGCGCACGCAGCTGGCCAACCTGCAGACCTACATGGACGGCAAGTCCGGCGCCGAGAACCTGGTCAGCAAGGTCCTCAAGGACCCGGCGCTGCTCAGCGCGCTGGCCAAGGCGCCCAAGCCCGAAACGGAAAAGAAAGGCGCTGCCGCACCGGCGGAAAAACGCTGATTTTCGTTGAAGGAAAAGATTGAATCTGGACTAGTCCACAGGAGTAGAAATGGCTGTACGTGAATCACAATCCCGGTCCGCCGAGGCGACGCTCGCCACGCAACCGGATTTCAATGCCTTGCTGTCGCGCGAATTCAAGCCGAAGACCGAGCAGGCGCGCGAAGCGGTGGAAGGCGCGGTCAAGACGCTGGCCGAGCAGGCCCTGGCCAACTCGATCACGATGTCCGACGACGCCTACAAGAGCATCGAGGCGATCATCGGCGAGATCGACCGCAAGCTGTCCGAGCAGATCAACCTGATCCTGCATCACGAAGACTTCCAGAAGCTGGAGAGCGCGTGGCGCGGCCTGCACCACCTCGTCACCAACACCGAGACCGACGAGAAGCTGAAGATCCGCTTCATGGACGTGTCCAAGGACGACCTGCGCCGTACCATGAAGCGCTACAAGGGCGTGGCCTGGGACCAGAGCCCGTTCTTCAAGCAGATCTACGAAGAGGAATACGGCCAGCTCGGCGGCGAGCCCTATGGCTGCCTGGTGGCCGACTACTACTTCGACCACACCCCGCCCGACGTCGACCTGCTCGGCTCGATCGCCAAGGTGGCCGCCGCCGCGCACGCGCCGTTCATCACCGGCGCCTCGCCGTCGGTGCTGCAGATGGATTCGTGGCAGGAACTGGCGAACCCGCGCGACCTGACCAAGATCTTCACGCAGAACCTCGAGTACGCGCCGTGGAACTCGCTGCGCAATTCGGAGGACGCGCGCTACATCGGCCTGGCCATGCCGCGCTTTCTGTCGCGCCTGCCCTACGGCATCAAGACCAACCCGGTCGACGAGTTCGGCTTCGAGGAGTCGACCGACGGCGCCGACCACCGCAAGTACGCATGGTCCAATGCCGCCTACGCGATGGCGGTCAACATCAACCGCTCGTTCAAGCACTATGGCTGGTGCACGCTGATCCGCGGCGTGGAAAGCGGCGGCGTGGTGGAGAACCTGCCGTGCCACACGTTCCCGACCGACGACGGCGGCGTGGACATGAAGTGCCCGACCGAGATCGCCATCTCGGACCGCCGCGAGGCGGAGCTGGCCAAGAACGGCTTCATCCCGCTGATCCACCGCAAGAACACCGACTACGCCGCGTTCATCGGCGCGCAATCGCTGCAGAAGCCCGCCGAATACTACGACGCGGACGCCACGGCTAACGCCAACCTGTCGGCGCGCCTGCCGTACCTGTTCGCCTGCTCGCGCTTCGCGCACTACCTGAAGTGCATCGTGCGCGACAAGATCGGCTCGTTCAAGGAACGCAGCGACATGCAGACGTGGCTCAACGAATGGGTCATGAACTACGTCGACGCCGATCCCGGCAATTCCTCGCAGGACACCAAGGCGCGCCGCCCGCTCGCGGCCGCGGAAGTGGTCGTGGAGGACGTGGAAGGCAACCCGGGCTACTACCAGGCCAAGTTCTTCCTGCGCCCGCACTTCCAGCTCGAAGGCCTGACGGTATCGCTGCGCCTCGTCGCCAAGCTGCCTTCGGTCAAGGAAGCCGCCTGACGCCCGGCCGTGCCGCCGCGGCACGGCCACCCCACACACACGATGCGAGGCCGCGGCCGGGCGCGGCCTGCCGCGCGGTCCCGGCCGGCATCAAGGCATGCGGGGCGGCCTGACGGCCGCCCGGCCGAGCGACGGGCAGGCGCTCGTGAAACATTCCTGCCTGCCTCAACGCATTGTTAACCGAGAACGTAAGGAGTATTGCCATGTCGCACGACATCTTCCTCAAGATCAACGGCATTGATGGTGAAGCGGAAGACGCCACGCACAAGGGCGAAATCGAAGTCTTGAGCTGGGCATGGAACGTGTCCCAGCAATCGAACATGCATCTGGGTTCGGGTGGCGGCGCCGGCAAGGCGACCGTGGACGATCTGCAGTTCGAGCATTACATCGACCGTGCCAGCCCCAACCTGATCCAGTACTGCCTGCTGGGCAAGCATATCGACGAAGCCAAGCTGGTGGTCCGCAAGGCCGGCGGCAACCCGCTCGAGTACATCAAGCTGACCATGAGCGACGTGCTGGTGACCCAGGTGAGCCCGTCCGGCGTCGCCACCGGCGAATCGCGTCCGCGTGAAAGCGTGCGCCTGTCGTTCTCGCGCCTGAAGCAGGAATACGTGGTGCAGAACGCCCAGGGCGGCAGCGGCGGCGCGATCACCGCAACGTTCGACGTCAAGAAGAACGCAGCCTAACCCCCGACGCCGGTTTTCCGGAAGAGGGCTCCGCCGCGCCGCGGCGGAGCCCGAGGCTGCTGACCGGAGCGCCCGCGCGGCGGGCGGTGCGGCCAGCGGTCCTCCCCGACATGATCATCCAGATGCCTTCTCGACTTTCCTCCCGGCGCATGACGCGGCGCGCGGCCACCCGGTGGCTCGCGTCGGGGACGCTATGCCTGCTTCTGCCCGCCTGCGGCAGCCTGCCCCAGCCGCGCAAGGAGCGGGCGGACCTGCACGTGCGGATCAAGTCGGGCGAAGGCACGAATCCGGACGACAAGGGGCGCCCGGCGCCCGTCATGGTGCGGATCTACGAACTGAAATCGGCGACGGCGTTCGAGAACGCCGACTTCTTCACGCTGCACAACGACAGCAGGAAGGTGCTCGGCGAAGACGCGCTGGCGATGGACGAATTCATCCTCCGCCCCGGCGACACGCGCGACATCCGCCGGCGCGCCAATCCCGCCACCGTGGCGATCGGCGTGCTGGCCGCCTACCGCGAGCTGGGCAAATCCGTATGGCGCGCGGTCTATCAGGCGCCGCCGGTGCCCGAGGAAGGCTGGTACCGGGCGGTCATGCCGCGCACCAAGGTCAGGCTGAACGTCGATATCGGCCAGCAGGCCATTCTGGTTACTGAATTGGATTAGTTGCAATGAGTTGGCATAACAAAGTCGTCTGGAGCGAAGGGCTGTTTCTCCTTCCCCAGCTGTTTCAGCAGCAGGAACGCTATTTCGAGCACTTCGCGCACAAGCGCGCGGCCGTGCTCGGCCCGTTCTTCTGGGGCTTCGGCCAGTACGAGATCGACCAGGAATCGCTGTCGTTCGGCAAGCTCGTGTTCAAGAACGGCACGGGCGTGTTCCCGGACGGCACGCCGTTCGACGTGCCCGGCCACACGCCGCCGCCGCCGCCGCTGACCATCGGGCCCGAGCACCAGGAGCAGATGATTTACCTGGCGGTGCCGCTGCGCCTGCCCAACACCGAGGAAACCGCGTTCGACGAGCAGCCCGGCTCGCTGGCGCGCTATGCCGCCTTCGAGAACGAGCTGCGCGACAGCAACGCGATCGGCCAGGGCCCGAAGCCGGTCCAGCTGGCCAACCTGCGCCTGCGCCTGCTGCCGGAGAAGGAGCTGACCCAGTCGTGGATCGGCATCGCGCTCACGCGCGTCAAGGCGCTGCGCGCGGACGGCTCGGTGACGCTGCACGACACCGACCACATCCCGCCGGTCTGCCACTACGGCGCGAATCCGCTGCTGCGCGAATGGGCCACGCAACTGCATGGCCTGGCCAAGCTGCGCGCCGACGCGCTCGCGGCCCGCCTGTCCGGCGGCGACGGCCGCGCCGGCGCGGCCGCGGAAGTGGCCGACTACCTGCTGCTGCAGGTGCTCAACCGCTACGAGCCGCTGCTCGAGCACGTCTGCCGCATCCGCGAGACGCCGCCGGTGACGCTGTACCGCGAGCTGGCCATGCTGGCCGGCGAGCTGTCGACCTTCGTGCGCCCGCAGACGCGCCGTCCGCTGCCCACGCCGGGCTACGACCACGCGCAGCTATACCGCAGCATCCGGCCGCTGGTCGACGAGGTCCACTACCTGCTCAACCAGGTCCTGATCCGCGGCGCGCAGCCGATTCCGCTGACCGAGCAGCCGCACGGCATCCGCGTGGCCACCATGCTGCCGGCCGATCTCGCGGGCTACTCCAGCCTGGTGCTCGCGGTCGGCGCGCAGATGTCGCCCGACGTGCTGCAGCAGCAGTTCGCGGCGCAGACCAAGATCAGCCAGCCGCAGCGCCTGCCCGAGCTCATCCGTTCGCACCTGCCGGGCCTTACGCTGCTGCCGCTGCCGGTGCCGCCGCGCCAGATTCCGTTCAACTCGAGCTTCATCTACTACGAGCTGTCGCGCAGCGGGCCGTTCTGGGAGCAGATCGCGCAGCAGGGCGGCCTCGCCATGCATATCGCCGGCCGCTTCCCCGAGCTCAAGCTCGAACTGTGGGGAGTGCGTCATAAATGAGCTCGGCCACGTTCGATGACGGCGCGTTCGATTTCCTGTCCGATGCCGCCGCCAGCGCCAGCGCCGGCGCGGACGCCGGCCTGCTGCCCGGGATGGCGCGGCCCGCTTCCGGCACCCTCGGCACCCTCGGCGCGCCGGAAGTGCCCGAAGGCGACGGCGCGTTCGACATGCCCGTCGACATCCCGGCGCGGCTGGACGCGGTGCGCGCGGCCGCGAACCCGCTGCTCGAGGCTGCCCATCCGCTGCTGCGGGCGCTGGCCGACATGCCGGCTGCGCTCGATTCGTCGGACGCCGTGGCCAGCCTGCGCACGCTGCTGGTGCGCGAGGTCAGCGTGTTCCAGAAGCTGTGCGAGAAGGCCGACCTGCCGTGGAAGCACATGGCGGTGGTGCGCTACTGCCTGTGCACGGCGCTCGACGAAGCCGCCAACCGCACGCGCTGGGGCGGCGGCGGCGTGTGGGCCGCGCAGAGCCTGCTGATCACGTTCGAGGGCGAGGTCGACGGCGGCGAGAAGTTCTTCCTGCTGATCGGCCGCATGGCGACCGACCCGCAGGAATACGTCGACATCCTGGAGATCCTCTACCGCGTGCTCGGCCTGGGCTTCGAGGGGCGCTACAGCGTGGTCGCCGACGGCCGCCGCCATCTCGAGCAGATACGCCAGCGCCTGTGGACGCTGATCGCCGGCGCGCGCGACGCCCTCCAGCATGAGCTGTCGCCGCACTGGCGCGGCGCGCAGGCCGGCAAGCTGCCGTTCCTGCGCAGCGTGCCGGTGTGGGCCACGGCCGCGTGCGCGGTGCTGTTCCTGTTCGGCCTGTTCGCGTTCTACCAATACCACCTGCTGTCGCAGCGCAACGCGCTGGCCGCGCACATCCTGGCCATCGGCAAGGAGGCGCCCGCCGTGCCGGCGCAGCGCCTGCGCCTGTCGATCCTGCTCAAGCAGGAAATCGCGCGCGGGCTGCTGACCGTGGCCGAGGACGAGCGCCGCAGCGTGGTGGTGTTCCGCGGCGACGCCATGTTCGTGTCCGGTCAGGCCCGGGTGCGCCAGGAGATCGACCCGATCCTGGTCAAGGTGGCGCAGGAAGTGGCGCGCGTGGGCGGCCGCGTGACCGTGACCGGCCATACCGACAACCAGCGCATCCGCAGCGCGGAATTTCCCAACAACCAGGTGCTTTCCGAGAAGCGCGCGGCCTACGTCGCGCAGATTCTGCAGGCCCACGGCACCCCCGCCAGCCGCATCCAGGCGGTCGGCCGGGGCGATTCGCAACCGGTCGCCGACAACGCCACCGCCGAGACCCGCGCGCGCAATCGCCGCGTGGAAATCACGGTGACGCTGTAGCGACGGAGCCCGCCATGTCTTACTTGAAACGTTTTTTCCGATTCCTGTTCTCGCGGCAGACGCTCGCGTTCATCGCGGTCGCGCTGCTGTCGCTGGCGGTGTGGTTCGTCGGCCCGCTGCTGGCCTTCGGCCAGCTGCATCCGCTCGAGGATGCCGGCCCGCGCGTGACCGTCATCGTGCTGCTGCTGGCGCTGCTGCTGTTCTGGCTGCTGGGGTGGCCGCTGAGCCCGGTCGCCGCCGTCGCGCTGTGCGTGCTGCTGTGGCACGCGGGGCCGCTGTTCGGGCTGGCCGAGCATCATCCGCTGGCGCCGGTGTGGGTGCGCGTGCTGCTGATCTCGGTGATCGTCTTCTGCTACTCGGCCTATGGCCTGTACCGGCTGTGGCACGCGGTGCGCGCCAACCCGGACCTCCTCAAGCGGATTCTCAATCCGTCCTCCGACAAGGCCGACCCGGTGGCGCGCGACGAGATCCGCACGGTCAGCCTGGTGGTCGCCAAGGCGGTCGGGCAGCTCAAGCGGCTGCGCGGCGGCACGCTGCGCACGCGCGTGCTCGAAAGAGGCCGCCATCTGTACGAGCTGCCGTGGTACCTGATGCTGGGCACGCCCGGCGCCGGCAAGACCAGCGCCATCCTGGGCTCCGGGCTGGAATTCCCGCTGGCCGACCAGATGGGCGCGCAGTCGGCGCCGCGCGGCGCGCGCGGCACCGCCAACTGCGACTGGTGGTTCGCCAACGAGGCGGTGCTGATCGACACGGCCGGGCGCTACGTCCAGCACGAGAGCCGGAGCGACGCACAAGTCGAGCAAGCCGGACAGGCCGAGCAGGCCGAACAAGCCGGAGATGAGGAACGCGGCGAACAAGGCCAGCAAGACAGACCGGCCGCGGCGGTCAACGCGGCGGAATGGCGGGGTTTCCTCGGCCTGCTGCGCAAGCACCGTCCGCGCGCGCCGGTCAACGGCGCCATCCTGGCCATCAGCGCGGCCGAACTGCTGGACAAGTCCGACGGCGAGCGCACCGCGCTGGCGGCCAGCCTGCGCGCGCGGCTGGGTGAGCTGCGCAACCAGCTCGGCATCCGCTTCCCGGTCTACGTGCTGGTGACGAAGCTCGACCTGCTGCCGGGCTTTCCCGAGTATTTCCAGTCGCTGAGCGCGGAAGGGCGCGCGCAGGCCTGGGGCTTCACGCTGCCGCACGGCGGCGACGGCGCCTCGGCGGAGGTCGCCGACCTGCGCCGGCATTGCGCCGACGAGCTCGCGCAACTGGAGGCGCGCATCGACGCCGGCCTCAACAACCGCCTGCTCGAGGAGTACGACAACGACCGCCGCAAGACGCTCTACGCGCTGCCGCGCGAGTTCCGCAGCCTGTGCGCGGTCCTGGTCGACACGCTCGGGCTGGTGTTCCTCGACTCGCGCTACGACGACACGCAGTTGCAGACCACCATGCGCGGCGTCTATTTCACCAGCACCGAGCAGACCGGCCAGGTCGTGCCGGCCGACCGCGAGACGCTGATGCAGCGCCTGCGGCGCCGGCTCGCCAGGCTGCGCCCGGACGACGGCGCGGCCGAGGCCGCCCGCGCCGACGCGGCGCCGCCGGTCCACCGCGGCTATTTCCTGCGCGACGTGTTCCGGCAGGTGATCGTGCCGGAAGCGTACCTGGTGCGGCCCAACCTGAAATGGGAGATCCGCCTGTGCATGGTGCGCTGGGCCGGGCACCTGCTGGTCGCCACGCTGTTCCTGTGGCTGGTCAGCGCGCTCACGGTGAGCTTCGACAACAACCGTGCCTACCTGACGGTGATCTCGCAGAAGACCGGCGAGCTGGCGGCCGGCGTCAAGGCCTACAACAAGGCGCCGCGGGCGGGCGCCATCGCCGGCATGCTGGACGCCTCGCGCGACCTGCCGCAGTACCGCAGCCTCGATCTGCTCGCGCCGGGCGGCGCCTACCGCTACGGCCTGTACACGGCGCCCGTCATCGTCGACGCGTCGCGGACGACGTACTCGAGCCTGCTGCACCAGGCCCTGTTCCCGCAGGTGGTGCGCCGCGTCGAGGCGGTGCTGGGCGCGCAGGTCGACGCCGGCAACGCCGACGAGGTCTACCGCACGCTGATGGCCTACCTGATGCTCTACGACGACAAGCGCTTCGACGCGCAGACCGTCGGGAACTGGGTGCTGCGCGACTGGGAGCGCACCGACGGCGCCACGGCGATGGGCGGCCGCGAGGCCATGAGCCAGCATCTGGACGCCATGTTCGCCGCGCGCCCGGCCCGACCCGGCGTGCCGCAGGACGCGGCGCTGGTGCAGCGCGCGCGCAGCTTCCTGAGCAGCAACCCGGCGCCGCGCCGGCTCTACGAGCGCGCGATGGCCTCGATGGAAAAGGAAGCGCCGGAGAACTTCACGCTGGCCCGCGCGGCCGGCATCCAGGGTTCGTCGATCTTCGTGCTGGCCGACGACACGCAGTTCGAGCGCGGTGTCCCCGGTCTCTATACCTACGGCGGCTACCACGAGATCTTCAGCAAGCGCCTGCCCGAGTTCCTGGCGCGCGCGCAGAGCGACGACGCCTGGGTCATGGGCCGCGCGGAGGCCGCCACGGCGCCGCTGGGCGGGCTGCGCAACACCAGCCTGGTGGCGGGCAGGTCGGCCATCGCCGACGACATTCGCCGCCAGTACCTGACCGACTACGGCAACTACTGGCAGCGGTTCCTGGCCGACATCCGTCCGGCGGCGGCCGGCGCGCAGAGCGTCGGCGGCACGCTGGCGCTCGACCTCAACACGCTGCGCGTGCTGGCTTCGCCGGATTCGCCGCTGGTGCGGCTGGCCCGCGCCGCCGTGCGCGAGACCTCGCTGTCGCTGGCCGGGCGCGAGGAGGATTCGTCGCTGGCCGACATGGCGCTGGCCGCGGTGGGGCGCAAGTCCGGTACCGCGCAGGCGGCGGCGACCACCGCCGCCAGGATCGCCGCGCAGCGGCCCGAGCAGCGGCTGGAAAAAGAGCTGGTGGACAACCGCTTCGCCGCGCTGCGCGAGGTCGTCACCGGCCAGGCGGACACCGGCAGCGGCCCGGCCATGAGCAATCCGCCGGTCAGCGGCAGCAAGGCGCTGCAGCTCGACGCGCTCATCGCGCTGCTCAACGAGCAGTACACGCGCCTGGCGGTGGCCGACAACGCGCTGGCCAGCAGCAGCATGCCGCCCGCGCTGGACATCGGCACCACGCTGCAGATGGAAGCCGACAAGCTGCCCGCGCCGCTGCGGCTGGTGCTGGGCGGCATCGCCTCGCAGTCGGCCAGCAAGGTCGGGCGCGAGGTGGGCGCGCTGCTGGCGTTGCAGATGGACTCCAGCGTTGGCGCGAGCTGCCGCCTGGCCATCGAGGGGAAATATCCGTTCGCGGCCAGCAGCCAGGAAGTCGACATCGAGGACTTCAACCGCGTGTTCGCCGCCGGGGGCCTGCTCGACGACTTCTTCCAGAAATCGTTCGCCAGTTATGTGGACACCAACGTCAGGCCGTGGCGCTACAAGGCGCTCAATCCCGGCATGCCGCCGATCCAGGGGCCGAGCCTGGAGCCGTTCGAGCGCGCCGCGGCGATCCGCGAGCTGTTCTTCCGCGAGCCCGGCGCCAAGCGCATGGCGTGGAAGATGGATGCCAGGATCGCCGCCATCGACCCGGAGATCACCGAACTGTCGGTCGACGTGGACGGCCAGGGCCTGCGCTACGCGCATGGCCCGGTGCGGCCCTTCGCGCTGAGCTGGCCCGGGCCGCGCGGCGGCGCGGTGGCCGAGATCACGGCCAGGCCGCGCATCCGGCCCGACACCTCGACGATCGTCGCCAGCGGGCCGTGGGCGCTGTTCCGGCTGATCGAGCGCGGCCGCCTGAGCGGCACCGCGTCGGCCAGCCGGCTGGTGGTGGATTTCGATTTCGACGGCCGGCACGCGGCGCTGGAACTGGTCACGGGCGGGCAGTTCAACCCGCTCGCGACCAACCTGCTGAAGGACTTCCGCTGCCCCGGCACCGCCGCGGGCCGCGGGGCCGGCGGCGCGCGCAAGATGGCCGCGGCGCGGCCGGCCGGCGCCGGGCTGCCGGCGGTGCATTGAGCTGGCCGGCGGCACGGCCCCTTACTCGTCAACAGGACAATAGGCGGATTCATGAACATCAGGGACGCTGACACCTACACCTTCGACAAGCTGCCGAGCCGGCACGAGCCGGATACGCGCGTGCTCGAGCGCGCCATCGCCTCGAACTGCACCACGCTGCGCAGCCGCCACCGGGAATACCGGGAAATCGTCGCCTTCCGGCGCCTGCCGCACGCGAAGAAGCTGGAGAGCGCGCTGTGGCGCGCCGCCTGGCGCCTGCGCGAGGTGGACGGCGCCAGGGTGGCCGCGCTGTGCGCCGCCGGCAACCTCCACACCATTGCCGGCATGCTCGGCGAGTGGCTGGGCGTCCACGCGACGCCGGTCGGATGGGTGAAGGGCATCGCCACGGCGGCGGGGGAGCCCGCCGTGCCGGGGCCGCGGGCGGTCTACTGCATGCGGCGGGTGGCCGAGTTCGGTCAGAAGATTGTCGACGCGCGTGGTCCGAGGGATCTCGACCTGGCTGCCGATTACCTGGTGGAGGCCGCGCAGGGCATCGGCGCCGATCTGCTGATCGAGGTGCTGCTGCGGCGCGCGCAGGTGCGCGTGCAGCCGCCCCTGAACAGCGGCGGCGCCCGGCCCTGAGCGGCGCGGTGCGAAGCCGCGCGGCCGGGCCGGCCGCGTGGCGCAAATTTGTTTGGTTGAGTAGGATCGAGAGGACTGTATGTCAATGAATTCTTCTGCGAGCCGGATTGTCCAGGATCACACGGTGGCCATCCGCAGCGACGCGATGCCCCGGTTGCTTGGCCAGCCGGCACTCCGGTTCCTGTCCCTGCGGGGCGAGGAGCATCTCGGGAAGCTCTACGCATACGAGCTGCTCCTGCGCACGCCGGATGACTTCCACGTGCCGCTGTCCACCAGCGCCAATCTGGACCTGAAGGCGATGATCGGCACGGAAATGACGGTCAGCCTGCAGCTCGACGGCATCGGCACGGGGGCGCTGGGCGGGGTGGGCGCGGGCGTGCGCGAGATCAGCGGGCTGGTGGTGAAGGCGGGCTTCCTGCGCGGCGAGGGCCGCTACAACATCTACCGCGTGGAGCTGCGGCCCTGGCTGTGGCTGGCCACGCTGACCAGCGACTACAAGATCTTCCAGGACAAGACCGTGGTCGAGATCATCGACACGGTGCTGCACGACTATCCCTACCCGGTGGAAAAGCGCCTCGACATCGAGAAGTATTCGGTGCGCGGCGAGAGCGAGCGCAACGAGCCGCGCGCGTTCCAGGTCCAGTACGGCGAGACCGATTTCGACTTCATCCAGCGCCTGATGGAGGAGTGGGGCATCTACTGGTTCTTCGAGCACACCGACAACAAGCACCGCCTCGTGCTGTGCGACCACATCGGCGCGCACCGCAAGTCGCCCAGCGAGGCCTATCACGAGCTGGTCCACCATCCGGACGGCGGCAAGATCGACATCGAGTACATCGGCTACTTCTCCACCGACGAGGCCTTGCGGCCGGGCCGCGTGGTCATCGACGACTTCGACTTCACGCGCCCGCGCGCGCTGATCGGCACCTCCAACCACCAGCCGCGCGAGACCAACTGGGGCGAGGGCGAGCTCTACGAGTGGCCGGGCGACTACACCGACAGCAAGCACGGCGAGCTCATCAGCCGCGTGCGCATGGAGGAGCGGCGCGCGCCCGGCACGCGGGCCTACGGCAAGGGCAACGTGCGCGGCATCGGCTGCGGGCAGACCTTCGTCCTGACGCGGCACCAGCACGAGGAAGCGAACCGCGAATACCTGGTGATCGAATCCGCGCTGGCGCTGACCGAGGTCGCCGACGAGACCGGCAGCGGCTATCGCTACGAATGCAACAACGAGCTGGTGGTGCAGCCCACCGGCGAGGTCTTCCGCATGCCGCGCGAGACGCCCAAGCCGACCACGCACGGCCCGCAGTCGGCCATCGTGGTCGGGCCGCAGGGCCAGGAGGTGTGGACCGACGAATTCGGCCGCGTCAAGGTGCGCTTCCTGTGGGACCGCTACGCGCGCAACGACGCCACCGACTCGTGCTGGGTGCGCGTCAGCCAGGCCTGGGCCGGCACCAACTTCGGCGGCATCTACATTCCGCGCATCGGGCAGGAAGTGATCGTCGGCTTCCTGAACGGCGACCCGGACCGCCCGCTGATCCACGGCAGCCTCTACAACACCATGACGCCGCCGCCGTGGGATCTGCCCGCGGAAGCGACCAAGAGCGGCTTCAAGAGCAAGACCATCACCGGCGGGCGCCAGAACTACAACGCCATCCGCTTCGAGGACAAGCTCGGCGCGGAGGAGGTCGAGATCCAGGCGGAGAAGGACATGAACCGCCTGACCAAGAACAACGAGTCGCACACGGTCGGCGTGAACCTCTCGCTCGGCGTGGGCCTGACGTACTCGTGCTCGGTCGGCGCGACGTTTACCAGCATCGTCGGCGGCGCCGCCAGCTATTCCGTGGGCGGCGCCGAGTCGACCCAGGTCGGCGGCGCGTCCGCGTTGAACGTCGGCGGCGCGCGCGCGGTCGCGGTCGGCGGCGCCTACTCGACCTCGGTCGGCGGCGTCTACGCGCTGGCCGTGGGCGGCCTGATCAACTTCTGCTGCGGCGCGGCCGGGATCACGCTGTCGCCCGATGGCAGCATCAAGATCGTCGGCACCAAGATCCGCATCATCGGCAGCAGCCACGTGGTGATACAGGGCTCGCAGGTCGACCTCAACCCGGGCGACTCCGACAGCGCGGCCAGCGGCGGCGGCGGCGGCAGCGGCGTCGTGCCGCCGATCCCGCTGCCCGCGTTCGGGTTCTCGGTGACGGCGCCGAAGCTGCGGCCGTTGCCGCCGGCGCCGGAGCCGTCGACGCCGAAGCCGTCGACACCGGAGCCGTCAACGCCTGAGCCGTCGACACCAGAACCGTCAACCCCTGAGCCGTCGACACCGGAGCCGTCAACGCCTGAGCCGTCGACACCGGAGCCGTCAACGCCGGAGCCATCGACACCAGAACCGTCGACACCGGAGCCGTCGACACCAGAACCGTCAACGCCTGAGCCGTCGACACCAGAGCCGTCAACGCCGGAACCATCGACACCGGAGCCGCCCGAGACGTATCCCGAAACTACAGGTGATGTCGATTGATCCGGCGCCGCCGCGGTCCCTCCGCGGGACCGAAAAGGGGCCGCGGCGTTTACGCGAACCAGGGCGCAGTCGCCCCATTCTTCTGAAGGAGATTCATCATGGGTAGTCCCGCAGCAAGGCTCGGCGACGCCATCGGCCACGGCGGCGTGGTCGTCACAGCCTCGGGCGACGTGTCCATCAACGGCATCCCCGCCGCCTTCGTCGGCGGCAGCATCGCCGTGTGCGGGCCGCACTGTTCCGCGCAGGCGGTGGTGCTGGGTTCCGGCTCGGTTTTCATCAATGGCCTGCCGGCGGCGTTCGTCGGCAGCCTGACGTCATGCGGAGCGCCCATCGTCACGGGCTCCGGCGACGTCTCCATCGGCGGTTGAGCAAAGGAGAAGCATGAGCGGGATCGGAGGACTGGGCGGCGTGCTGGCCGGCCTGGAAGGCGTGGTGCTGGAATCGCTGGAGGTGGCGCCGCCGGCGGGCCGTTTCCGGCATCAGCCGGGCGACCTCGCGGGGCGCTACGGCGCGCGCCGCGCGCTCTCGGGGCTGTTGTGCGAAACGGTGGACATGACCACCGGCGCCAAGATCTGCCTGCCGTGGAACGAGGCCGATTTCGCGCTGCCCGGACGCCTGCCGATCACCTGGAACCGCTTCTATTCCAGCCTGCTGCCCGGCGGCGGGCTGCTGGGACCGGGCTGGCGCTCGCCCTGGGAAGTCACGCTCGCGCGCGTGCACGACCGGCTGGTCTACACCGACGAGCAGGGCCGCGCGCTGTCGGTGCCGGCGCCCGCGCGCGGCGCCCAGGTCATCGTGTCGGCGGAGCAGCTGCACATCGCCTGCCTGCCCGACGGGCGCATGGTGGTGGCCGACCTGACGCCGCGCTACCGCGTGTTCGGGGACTTCGACGCGCGCGGCGTGGCGCGGCTGAAGTACGTCGAGGACATCCACCAGCATCGCATCGGCTGCATCTGGGACGAGGCTGGCCGCCTGCTGCGCATGCGCGGCACCTGCGGGCACGAGCTGCGCCTGCACTACGCGCAGGCGAGCTCGCGCCTGACCGGCATCGAGTGCGTCGACGGCGGCGGCGCCGGCTTCCTGGTCAGGTACGGCTACGACGCGCACGGCCAGCTTGCAGAGGTGCGCAACCGGCTCGGCGACGTGGTGCGCCGCTTCGCCTATGCCGGCGGGCGCATGGTCGAGGAGACCGGGCCGCTGGGCCACGTCACGCGCTACGTGTGGCAGCCCGTGGGCGGCACGCAGCGCGTGGCCGAGCGGATCACCAGCGACGGCGCGCACGAGCGCTGCACCTACCGCATCGAGAACCGCACCAGCCAGGCGGTCGACGTGTTCGGCCACGCCGCGCACTGGCAGTACGACACCTGCGGCCGCGTGCGCGCCCACGTCGGCTTCGACGGGCGCCGCCACGTCTTCGAATACAACGGCGCGGGATGGCCGGTCATGCTGGCTCTGCCCGGCGAGCGGCGCCTGCGCGCGGTCTACGACAACCTGGGCCGCGTCACGCAGGAGATCGACCCGCTCGGCGCCGAATGCTCGCGGGTCTATGCCTTCGCCACCGGCAAGCTCGTCAGCATCCGCCATGACGACGGCCGGACCTGGCTGTGGCAGCGCAACGACCGCCTGCAGGCGGTGCGCCGCCAGTCGCCGCGCCACGGCATCACGCAGATCCGGCACGAAGAGCAGGACGGCGGCCTGTCGGAGCACCGCACCGACGAGCAGGGCCAGGCGACCGTGCTGGAGTACGACGCGCGCGGCCAGCTGGCGCGGCGCGTGGAGCCGGGCGGCCGCGCCACCGCCTATGGCCGCGACGCCGCCGGCCACGTCGTGTCCGTCATCGACGCGCAGGGCGCGCTCACCAGGATCGAGCCCGACCTGCTGGGCCGCCCGCTCGTGGTGACGCTGCCGGACGACCGCGAGGAGCGCCACGCGTGGAACGCCGCCGGCCAGCCGGTGTCGTGGACCGGCGCGGACGGGCAGACCCGGCACTGGCACCGCGACGCGCGCGGCAACGTCGTGCGCGCGGTCGACGAGGAAGGCCACGTCACGCTGCACGAGTACGACGCGCACGGCCGCCGCACGCGCACCGCGGGCAGCAACGGCGCGATACAGCAACTGGCCTGGGACCCGGCCGGGCGCCTGCAGTCGGTGACGGACGCCGACGGCGTGCGGCGCGAGTTCGCCTACGCGGCGGCGGGCACGCTGGGGCAGGTCACGGCCACCGCGGGCGCGCTCGCGCGCACCGAGACGTTCGACCACGATGCGCTCGGGCGGCTGGTCTCGCGCGAGACGCAGCATGCCCGCTATCGCTTCATCTACACGCGCCGGGGACTGCCCGAGGCGGTCGGCTACGAGCCCACCGAGGCGGGGCGCGCGCTCGGCCTGGAGCCGGACACGATCCGCTTCGAATACGACGCGCTCGGCCGCATGACCGCCGAGCACGGCGCCAACGGCACGCTGACCTATCTCTACGACGCGGCCGGCCGCGCGACCGAGGTCACGCTGCCGCACGGCCAGACGGTCAAGACCGAGCACGACGAAGCGGGCGCGCCCGCGCTGCTCGGCCTGGGCAGCGGCCAGGACATGCACGGCATCGCCGCGTTCCAGCACGACGCCATGCGCCGCTGCGTGCTGCGCTCGCAGGGCGCGCTCTATCTCCACACTCACTACACCGAGACCGGCTGGCCGCTGCGCTGGTTCGCCATGACCGCCGTGCCTGGCGAGAACGGCGAGATGGCGCCGGGCGAGGTGCTGCAATGGCGCGAACTGCAATACAGCACCGCGGGCAACCTCGCGCGCCTGGACGACCGCTACGACGGCCGCATCCATTTCGACTACGACCGGCGCGGCGCGCTGCTGCGCTGCGTGTCGGACGACCTCGGCATCGAGTATTTCACGTGGGACGGGGCCGGCAACCTGCTCGACACGCCGCGCGCCGGCTGGCAGCCCGCCATCTACGCGGACCACCGCCTGCTCGAGTGCCGCGGCTACCGCTACGAATTCGATGCCTGGGGACAGGTGACGGGCAAGCACGGCGCGGCCGGCGCGCTGTCGCTGGAGTGGGATGCCGAGGGCCGGCTCGTCGCCGCGCGGCAGCGCGACCGCGTGGTGCGCTACCGCTACGACGCGCTGGGCCGCTGCATCCGCCGCAGCGCCGGCCCGGCCGAGCCCGGCCTGGCCGGACTGCAGGGGCTGCCCGGATTGCCGGGGTCACTTTTTGGCGGGGCGCAGGACGAGGCCACGCAACTGGTCTGGCAGGGCGGCCGCCTGGCGCAGGAGCGCACCGGCGACAGCATCCGGACCTATCTGTACCAGCCGGCCGCGGATGGCCTGACGGCATACGCGCCGCTGGCCTGCGTGGACCAGAAGCGCCTCGAGGACGGCACGCTGGGCCCGATGCGCGTGCTGCACTATCACACCGATGGCGCCGGCACCGCCGTGGCGCTCACCGACGAGAGCGGCGAGCCGGTCTGGCGCGGCCGCTACAAGGCCTGGGGCGGACTGGCGCCGTCGACCGGCCTGCGCGAGCAGGCGCGGCAGCCGCTGCGCTTCGCGGGGCAATACGCGGACGAGGAAACCGGACTGCATCTCAATGGCGCGCGCTTCTACGATCCCGACGCCGGCCGCTATCTGAGCCCCGACCGCGCCGCGCCGGCCGGCGCGAGCCCGTACCGCTACGTGTTCAATCCGCTGACCGGCGGCAATCCGGACGGGCATGCGGTGCAAATGGCGCGCATGCAGCCATGCGCGCCCGCGCTCCGGATGTCAGGCCTCGACCGCCTGCTCTATCCGTCCCAGTTGCTCACCGGCATCGTCGAGCAGTTCGACGACGTAGCTGGCGGGAAGCTGCCCGAGCCCGGAGGTGAAGATTAGGTTGCGGTCGAACCACTCGCCGCGCATGGCCTGGCCGAATTCCTCGGCCTCCATGACGCGATGGTGCAGCACGCTGCCTGCGGCGTCATGGACGGTCATGCGGCAGGTGTGGACTTTCGTCGACGCCACGTTCATTGTCTTCCGATGCAGGCACAGGCGCAGCTCGTTCGAGCGTACCAGCGATGCCTTCCACTCCGCTTCGGTGCCACGCGCCGGCACCATTCCCTGCGCCGGCGGCGCGGCCTCGAGGGTCGCGCGCTGCACGCCGCGATGGGTGAAATCGATGCCCGCGTAGGTCTCGTACTCGGCGAGCGTGCGCTCGCTGCCCAGTCCGTACGGGCCGAATTCGGCGTCGCCGCGCGGCTCGCCGTCGATGCCGAACAGCGCGCGATTGCGCTGGTACGACATATTGTCGCGCTCCCCCCAGTACATCGGAATCGCGCCGTCGGCCTTGGCCTGCGCCGAGTGGTCGTCCCAGATCTTGGTGCGGCCCTTGCGCGTGTACTCGTGCCAGGCGATCAGCCGATGCGGGTGATAGAGATCGTAGCCGTGGGTATAGGCGCGCGCGGCGATCGAGATTTCCTCGCCAAGGAAGAAATACTGCGGATCATGTTGCACCTCGACCGAGAAACTCCCGTCGGCGAACGTGAAATGGCCACTGTAGAAGCGTGCCGGAACGGGTTGCCGCGGTGTCGCGTGCGACAGCCGGGCCGGGCAAAAGACCACCACGCCCCGCTTGCTGAAGTGGCTGAAGCGCATTTCGAGCTGGTTCTGGCGGCGCCCGCCGGGATCGTCGTGCGGAAAATACGACGGCAGGTATGCCGTGAGGACCGGCTTGGGGCTGGCCGCGCGCAGCGACTCCAGCATGTCGGTCAACTGGCTGTCCCAGCCATCGACGAAGCGGTGGTGCGAGTCGAGCTGCAGCGTGTAGCGCTCGGCGCGGTACTGCTGCTGGATCAGGTTGCGCGCCCAGCAGGCGCCCTGCGATGCCATGTGCGGCACGTCGATCAGTTCGATCGACGCATCGCCATAGGCCAGCGTATGGACCGTGTGCTGGCCGCTGGCATCGAGGCGCCACTTGGCGAAGCCGCGCGCGAAGAATTCGCTGACGGTCTCGTGCAGCGCGTGCTGCCAGCACACGACGATGCGCAGCATGTCGGGCCGGTCCGCGCGTTCGATCAGGTCGCGCAGCGTCGGGATCAGCTCGGGGTCCCGGTAGCTGGCCATCTGGACAAAAATCGTGGGTTTCATTTCATGAGATGCGGTGATGAGAAGGGAAGGTGTTCGTTCACAGGATGCTCAGCGTGACGGTCGCCGTGGCCTGGATCTGGCCGGCCGTGGGGGTCCGGCTGCCGACCCGCAGCACCGTGGCGTCGAGCGAGAAGCTGGACGCCATCGCGCCATACGGCTCGTGTATGAGCGCGCTGTTGCTGTCGTTGGGCTTGAGGACGTAGGACGTGCTCCGGTCCGCCAGCCGGATCGCCAGGTTGGTGGCGCCGGTGTTGCGGATGAAGCGGGGATCGTCGCCGTCGGGCGTGCCGGCCAGCGTGGCGGTGATCGTGGCGGGCGGGGTCGGGCCGGAGCAGCGCACGGTGAAATCGACCTGCCGCGTGGGGCCCGCGGTGGTGGAGACGTCGGCCGGGCCGAACGGACCGAAGTCGATGTTCAGCGTGCTGCTGTCGACATGACACTTCGGCAGGACCTTGAGTTCGATGCTGTTGACGCTGATGTGCCCGAGTGCCGGAGCAGGCAGGTCGCCGTAGAAGGTGGCAACCGTTCCCAGATTCACCACCGACCGGCTCGGCATGTTGTTGCCGGTCTTGATCAGCTCCATGCGGTATACCGCCCCGGCATTGATGTTGTAGTACACACTGCTGCTGCCTGCCCACGGGAGCGCGACAGGCATGACGTCGACACGCCCGTTGTTGGGGCGCTGATAGCTGAGCCGGAAGCCGACGCCGGGGATGCCGGTGTCATAGATTTTCTGTCCCAGTACGGAAAGCGTGAACGGTGCGAAGAACCCGTAGTTGATTGTCCCGGACGGAGTGATGCAGATGGCAAACCGGAGCCGGTCGTCCATTCTGTATTCGCCTGTCGCGATCGTTTCGCCGATGCCGAGGTCGGGATCGACCTCGGCCGGCCCCGGGAAGTTGATCTGGAACGACGAATACGCCTGGGCTCTGATACCTTCGACGTTGACCGAGTAGTCGATCTCCGGCTGCGTCATCGGCCGGCATTCGGCGAAGGCGCCCGGCGATGCGGCGAGCAGGCCGGCGGCGGACAGGGAGGCCAGTAGCGCGAAAGGTCTTTTCATGGCTGGAAGGGAGTGAGATGGGAACGGCGTGGAAACGAGGCGGGTCCGGGGCGGAAACCCGCGCGGAAGTCGGGGGCGCTGGATAAACGGGAAGGCCGGCCCGGACTACGCATCGACGGCGTCCCACAGCGGCAGCAGGTCGGCGGGGATGATGTGGGCCAGCTCGGAGAAGCGCTTGCCGACCATGCGCTCGGCCTGCCGCAGCAGCACGATGACCGGGCTGCTCGGCTCGTGCTCCTCGAACCACAGGCGCGTGTCGCGGATCGCGGCGAGCGCCTGCCAGCGGTCGGCCGGCGGGCCGGCGCAAGGGCGCGGCGCGTCCGCGGGACCGGCGGCTGCCGGCAGCGCGGGCGCCGCCGGCGGGGCCGCCCGCGTGTCCGGCGCATTGGGCGCATCCGCCGTGTCGCTCGTGTCCGGCATGTCCGCCGCCGGCGCGGGAAGTCCGGCGGGCTGGGCCGCCGCCGCGTGGGGCGATTCCAGGCTGGCCGGCGCGAACGGCTGCAGCAGCTTCGTCAGCGCGCCGAGGTCGGGCGCGTCGGCGCCGAGCGCTGCCCGGCTCCACGTATCGAGTTCGGCGGCGCTCCGCTGCGCCTCGGCGAGCGCCACCACGGCCGGGTCGCGCCTGGCCCACAGCTCGCGCAGCAGCCGGCTGGCCGATTCCGGCGCCAGCGCGTCCTTCTGGCGCGGCACGGCGAAGGCCTTCTCGATGTCGCGCAGCTGCAGTTGCAGCCCCGCCGTCTTGGGCAGCGGGATGTCGCGCGCGTCGGCCAGCGCGCCGTCGGCGTCGGCCAGCGCGGCGATGGCGTTGGCGCACACCACGGGGTCGGGCTCGCCCTCGAAGAACGGCACCGGGTGGAGCGCGTCGCCGTAGCGGTCGAGCATGGCCTTGAGCAGCGCGAGGCTGTCGCGCAGGCCGGCCGCGTCGCCCTGGCGGGTGCGGCAGCGGGCCAGGATCACGGCCAGGCGGATGTCCTTGGTCCGCAGCAGCAGCGCGCGGCAGTCGCGCTCGGCCTCGGCCCAGTTGGCGGGCTGGGGCGCGTCGACGAAATCGCCGTACTGCGCGTCGGCCCGCGGCGCGATGGCGGCCTGCAGCATGACGAAGGCGGGATCGTATTCGAGGTCCGGGCCGCACGGTGCGTCGGCCGAGACGGGTTCCAGAAGATCGGCGTAGCGCAGCGCCGCGGCCGGCGTGTTCGCGTTCATGCGTGAAAATCTCCGAGGTCAGGCACAGTATTTCTCCGGCTCGAACACCATGCCGACGACCGGCAGGTCGTCCAGCGATTCGCCGAGCCAGGTGGAGTAGCCGAGCCGCTGCGCGGCGTCGGCGCGCGCCGGCGGCGCCGCGCGCGGCTTGACCAGCAGCTTGATTTCCCAGTCGTATTCGTAGCCGACGAAGGCGCGCACCCAGTCGACCAGCGTGGGCAGGTCGTCGCCATGCGGCGTGAGGCGCAGGTACTGGTCCAGGTCCAGCGGGCCGATCACCAGCCGGAACTTGTGCTGGCAGTCGGGCACCATCTCGCCGAGCATGGCGCCTTCGCACACGATCGAGGACTCGGCCGGCGCGCCCAGCCGGGTGCGCTCCGGCCCGGCGACGCGGATCCAGTGCGCGACGTATTCGTCGACCGCCACCGGCACGCCGAAATAGTGGGACAGCGTGGCCGCCAGTCCGTCCGGGTTGCGCGCCTCGCGCACCAGGTGGGCCGAGGCGGCGTAGCGCGCGTGGGTCGGCGGATGGGTCAGCGCCGCCTCGGCGGTGTCCGTGCCCATCAGGCTGCCGACGTAGAACGAGAACGCCTCGTCGTCGGGGCGGTCGAGCGAGACGGTGGCCTGCGACGCGGCCCAGGCGCGGTAGAACAGCGTGAGCGCGCGCTGGTGGAACAGGTTGGCGAACGCGCTCAGCGTGTGGTCCTGGTGGCTCTCGCCGCGGGTGTAGGCCAGCTCCGTCATGTGCAGCGGCAGCGGCCCCTGCGGCCCCCACAGCCCGAGGCCGAACAGGCGGATGTCCAGGTGGCCGCCGCGCACGTCCAGCGCGGCGATCTCGCGCGGCGCGAAGGCCAGCGACGGCTGCTGGCCGATGCGGAACGGTTCCTGGCCCGGCAGGCTCGCCGTGCCCGGCAGCGGCATGCCGGGCGCGCGCGCGGAGATCGCGCGCAGCAGGCCGAGGAAGCTGGACTGCCACGGCGCGCGCTCGTCGAACCACGCGCGCAGCGCGTCGGGATGGATCGGGGAGCCGGCGTCGACCGGATGCGAGGTGGGCGCGTGCATGGCTACACCGCCCCGCGGCCGCCCATGCGGGCCTTCCAGCGCGTGACGAGGCCGCGCTGCATCGAGCGCAGCTCGGTCTCGGTGAAGACGTTGATCGACACGTGGCGCGCCAGGTAGTGCTCCAGCACCAGCCCGAACAGGTAGGGGCTGACGCCGGAGAAGCCGGTCTCGTCCACGGTCAGCTCGCAGCGCACGCCGCGCCCGTAGACCAGCAGCCCGTGGCCGGGCAGGCGCCGCACCACGGGTTCGGTGCGCGCGCCGACCAGGCTGTCGATCTGCGCGGCCTGCTCGTGGTCGCCGCTGCCGACGAACAGCCGCAGCATGTTGCGCAGCGCCTGCCCGCCGTCGGCGTGGTCGAGCTCGGCCAGCGGCATGTAGTTGAAGCTGAGCTGGCGGATCAGCCGCCAGGCGGTCTCGCCGGCGGCGTAGGGCTCGCGCGGCACGCTCGGCGCGTGCACCAGGCTCACGCCCTCGATCGGCACCGATTCCTGCATGGTCAGGTCGCTGACGCCGTTGCGCGGGATCAGCCGGGGCAGGTCGCGGTTGGTGACCCAGGCCTCCACCGACAGGTAGCGGATGTCGTCGGCGTAGGGCGCCTCGGCCTGGTCGACCAGCGAGACGAAGACCTCGGTGCCGATGTACGGCGTGCGCGTGCCGTACTTGCGCACGTTGGCCGACAGCGTGCGCCGCTCGCGCAGGATGGAGAAGTAGCGGCCGTAGTTGCCGGTGTCGCTGTGCAGGGTCTGGTACAGCGGGTTGAAGACCACCTCGTTCGAGGTCTGCGCCTTCTGGCCGAACACGCGCGACACCGAGAAGACCTCGTAGTCGAGCGGGCGGCTGCGGTCGGGCACCAGGTGGAAGGCGGTCAGCGCGCGGTTGATCTCGACGCGGTCGGTCCGCTTCGGGAACAGGTTGATGACGGGCGTGCAGAACAGCAGGAAGCGCCCGGCGTCGACGTGCGAGGTCAGGGTCTCGGGCAGGCGGTCGAGCAGCAGCACGATCTCCGCCTCCCTGCCGTCGATGGCCGACAGGCCGGCGCCGAGCTGCGTCAGCGCGAAGAAATAGAAGCGCTGGCGGCAGGTGAAATACTCCTGCAGCAGGTTGTGGCCGTGGAAGGTGTTCCACGGCACGGGCAGCAGGCTCTGGTCGGCGCGCAGCCCCTCGAAATCGACCGCGGCGCTGGACACCACATGACCCTCGCCGCGCGCCGCGCCGAACGCGCGCACCACCGAGGCGACGCTGCCGGCGTGGATCAGCTCGAACAGGTGCGAGGCGATGCGCTCGTCGCCGTTGATGTACAGCGGCAGGCGGTCGAGGCCGGCGATCTGCGAGAAGCGGATCTCGCCGACGGTGCGCAGGCGCAGGCGCAGCGCGCCGCGCAGCTGCACGTGGGGCCGCAGGTGGCGCTCGGTAGGCGGCAGGTCGGGCGGGATCGCCGTGAGCTTGGCATCGACGATCTCGATCGGCCAGATGGTGACGTCGTGGCCGCTGCGGAACTCGCAGGCGGTCTGCTCGCCGGGCGGCACCGCCGAGCGCAGCACGCTGTGGCGCGGCACCTTGAAGCCCTTGCTGAAATTGCCCTCGCGCAGGCTCGGCCGCAGGCGCGCCACGCCCATCGACGGCGTGGGCGCCATGTAGTTGGGGTAGGTGACTTCGAGCAGGCGCTGGGTGAAACGCGGGAACTCGGCTTCGAGCTTGAGCTGGGTGCGCGCCGACATGAAGCAGAACGCCTCGATCAGGCGCTCCACGAACGGGTCGGCCACCTCGATGCCCTGCATGCCGAGCCGGCGCGCGATCTTCGGGTGCCGGGCGGCGAATTCGCCGGCCAGCTCCCGCATGTAGGTCAGCTCGCGGTTGTAGTGGTCGAGAAACTGCGGGTCCATGTCAACTGCCTGTGCGTGCGCCCGGATCGAGCGTCACTTTGTTCATTTCGATGTCGAAGGTGCTCTGGATGCGGAACTCCAGCGGATACGGCGACCACTGCATGAGGCCGCTGATCTCGAACACCAGCTTGTTGTAGCTGGCCGCGCCGGGATCGGTCGCGGGGCGGATCGCCACCGACTCGGGAATCAGCCGCGGCTCGAAATGGATGACCGCGGCGCGCAGCAGTTTTTCGAGCGATTCCCAGTTGCGGTCGCTCAGGTAGCTGCCGGACAGCGGCGGCACGCCGTAGTTGACGACGGACGCGGCCGCCGCCGGAAAGCGCGCCGCGTCGAGTTCGCCGTCGAGATTGGTGGTGTTGAGCAGCAGGCTCAGGTCGCGCCGGATGATCCTGCGCATGCCCTCGCCGTCCGGCGCATAGGCGTCGGGGCGCTCGCTGCGCTTGTTGGGCGCGTCGTCCTGCAGCCGGTCGAGCAGCGACGGCAGGTAGGCGGGCCGGTGCCAGTTGTCAGGCTGCCGCATCGCCGTTTCCGTGCGCGAAGCGGCAACTGCCGAGGTCGAGCAGGCCCCAGTCGCCCTGGTCGGTGCTCCAGGTCTTCTGCCCCAGCCCGATCACGCCGGTGTCGCCGACGTCCGTCCAGCTCGTCTCGCGCGCCAGCCGGCACGGCGTCGGGCCCGCGTCGGAGCCGACGTAGCGGGTCGGCAGGTATCCCTTGAGGACCGTGGCGTCGCGCAGCACCGCGGTGGCCGGGCGCCACACCAGGTCGGTCAGCGTGCCGGCCGGCGTGAAGGTGAGCGACTGCATCTGCTCGAACGGAATCCAGCGGTAGCCGCCGGCCACCGCCATCTCGCAGACCGGGCCCAGGCGCGTGTCGCTTTCGGCCAGCCAGGCGAAGGCGCCCATCTCGGGGCTCTCGCCGGGGCTGGCGGGCGCCTGCTCCAGCGCGGCGCGGCGCAGCGTGTCGGCCGTCGCCACGTCGCCGGCGCCGAGCCGGGCGTTGGCCTGCAGCAGCGTCTCGACCCATGCCGGCGCCGGCGCGATGAAGCCGGGCGTGCGCCGGCCGGCGAACACCTCGATGCGGAACAGCTCGCTCTGGATCAGGCCGCGATGCAGCTGGGCGCGGGCTTCGCCGGCGGGCTCCAGCGTGGCCCAGGTCTGGAGCTGCTTGAGCGCGCGGTTCCATTCGCCGTCGATGCACAGCAGCTGGAACAGCAGCCAGCGTTCCTGCGTATCGGCCGGGCGCTTGCGCACCGCTTCGGCGGTGCGCCGCTGCAACTGGTCGAGCGACTGCGTGCGCAGCATGCCGGCGAGCGTGGCGGCGCTGACGGCATCGGCGGCGGCGGTGGAAACGGTCATTTCAAGGTTGTTCGTCATCGTGAGGTTCCGGTGAAGGGGTCGTGTGTGCCGACGGCGCGTCCGCTGGCGCCTGCGCGCCGGTGCCGGCGGCCTGCGTGTCGGCGTCGATGTCGGCGCCGGCGTCCGCGCCGATTTCGGTGCCTGTCTCGTCCGGCGCGTCCGTGTCGGTGCGCGCCACCAGCATGGGGAAATGGCTGTCCACGCTGATCAGGTGGTGCTCCTGGCGGGCCAGCAGCGCGGCCCGCGACAGCGCCCGGCCGGCCTTGCGGGCCGGCGCGAGCAGCGCCAGGATCTCGTGGCGGTCTTCCTCGGCGAACAGGTGGTCGGCGCGGAAGGTGTCCATCTCGCCGAGCACGGTGTCGATGTTCTGCTGGCTGCCCAGCAGATCGCCCAGCAGCGAGCCGGTCTCGAAGCGGCCCCGCGCGTCGAGGAACGGGTCCTCCGGCAGCGGCATGGCGACCTGGGGCCGCCCGATGGCCTTGAGCTCGTGCGCGTCGTGGTCGCGCTCGCGGTGGATCAGCGCGCGGCGGTACTCGGCGAGCAGGCCCGCCAGCGGGTCGGCATCGTCGTCGCTTTCCGGCAGCGCGCCCGGGCCGGCCAGCGGCTCCTCGTCGAAGATGAGCAGCGGCGCCGGCGCGCCCGCCGCCGCGTCGCGGTGCTGCATCGGGTCCGCCTGCGCGCCGGCCAGCGCGGCCAGGTCGCGGAAGTGGGCCGGCTCGCTGCGCGCCAGCGCGTTGCCGATGGCGATCAGGTCGGGCGGCGCGGGCGCGGCGTGGCCGTCCGGCGGCGGCGCTTCGCCGCCGGGCCGCGGAGCGTCGCTCCCGGCCGGGATGGGTTGGTGCGGCCCGGGATGCGCGTGCGCCGCCAGTTTCTCTCTCGACATCGTCAAAGGGTGGTATTTCGCCTGCCTCCATTTCATTTCCCGTTTCCGTTGCCAATGACGGCGCGGGGTGGGAAAGTGAAACGCGGAAGACGGAATAGCGTGTGATGCAAACCGGGGAGATGCTATGCCACGGGCCGATTTGTAGATATAGGAATTGTTCTAAATTTCGGCGGCGCGGCGAATCGCCGATGTGACCCGCGCGTCGATCCGTGCGCGCGATCACGGGCGGGAAATCCAGGCAGGACAAGGCAATGCGCGCCGCCACGCCAGGAAAGTCGTGGCGCGCTTGCGGCGTGGGCAATGCGACGCTTATTCCCGTCCGGTATCGTGAATGCGGCATGTGCCCGGCGGATTTCTTTTATTCCGCCTCATGACATTGCCGACACAATTGAATGAAAGATTGATACTAGTCTTATTGGCAATCGGCAATGATCGCCATTAATGTCTTATTTTTTTTCGCACGGCGGATTTCCCGCCCGGCGCTGCCCGCATTCCCGCCTGCATCCCCGCCCGCATCCGGCCCGCTTCCGACTCGCATCCCGCGCGGACAACGGTGCTCCCGATGCGCCGCGCGGCGGATGCGCTCCCGCGCGCACGCCCCATCATTCACGGTCGAGACTATGACGATTTCACGACAGGCTTTGTTCGGCAAGCTCGGAAACTCGCTGTTCCGCAGCGTCGAATCCGCGACGACTTTCTGCAAACTGCGCGGCAACCCCTATGTCGAGCTGGTGCACTGGGTGCATCAACTGCTGCAGGCGCCCGACGGCGACCTGCAGCGCATCCTCCGGCATTGCGAGGTCGACGCCGACGCGCTCGACCAGGACATCCTGCGCGCGCTCGCCGCGCTGCCCGCCGGCGCGAGCTCGATCAGCGACTTCTCGCATCACATCGAGACCGCGATCGAGCGCGCCTGGGTGCTGGCCACGCTCGATTTCGGCGACCGCCGCATCCGCGGCGCGTGGCTGCTGGCCGCGCTGGTCAAGACGCCGGAGCTGCGGCGCGTGCTGCTGTCGGTCTCGCCGGCGTTCGGCAAGATTCCGCTCGACGGGCTGCGCGAGATGCTGCCGGCGTGGATCGACGGCTCGCCCGAGGCCGACGACGCGCCCTACGACAACAGCGATTTCTCCGCCGCGCTGCCGGGCGAGGCATCGTCCGCGCTGGCCGCGCCGGCCGGCGGCGCGCCGCTCGAGCAGTTCTGCTCGGACCTGACCGCGCGCGCCCGCGCCGGCGAGATCGACCCGGTGGTCGGCCGCGAGCTGGAGATCCGCACCATGATCGACGTGCTGCTGCGCCGCCGCCAGAACAACCCGCTGCTCACGGGCGAGGCGGGCGTGGGCAAGACCGCGGTGGTCGAAGGGCTGGCGCGCGCCATCGTCGACGGCGACGTGCCGCCCAAGCTGGCCGACGTGCGGCTGCTGAGCCTCGACGTCGGCGCGCTGCTGGCGGGCGCCAGCATGAAGGGCGAGTTCGAGGCGCGCCTCAAGGGCGTGATCGAGGCCGCGGCGAAGTCCGCGATGCCGGTGATCCTGTTCGTCGACGAGATCCACACGCTGATCGGCGCGGGCGGGCAGGCCGGCACCGGCGACGCCGCCAACCTGCTCAAGCCGGCGCTGGCGCGCGGCACCATCCGCACCATCGGCGCCACCACCTGGGCCGAGTACAAGCGCCACATCGAGAAGGACCCGGCGCTCACGCGCCGCTTCCAGGTACTGCAGGTGCCCGAGCCGGAAGAAGCGGCCGCCATCGACATGGTGCGCGGCCTCGTGCAGACCTTCTCGGGCCACCACGGCGTGGTGGTGCTGGACGAGGCGATCCGCGCGGCGGTGACGCTGTCGCATCGCTACATCCCCTCGCGCCAGTTGCCGGACAAGGCCATCAGCCTGCTCGACACCGCCTGCGCGCGCGTGGCGCTGTCCCAGCACGCGCCGCCGCGCGAGCTGCAGGACGTGCGCCAGCGCCTGCAGGCCGCCCGCGTCGAATGCGAGCTGCTCGACAGCGAGCGGCGCATCGGCATCGGCAACGACCAGGCGATGGCCGCCGTGGGGCGGCGCATCGCCGCGCTGGAAGCCGACGAGCGCGCGCTGGAGGCGGGCTGGCAGGCCCAGGCGGGCGCCGCCCAGGCGCTGCTGCGCGCGCGCGAGGCCGGCATGCCGCCGGCGGCGCTGGCCGAGCTGGAGCAGGCGCTGTCCGACCTGCAGCAGGAGTCGCCGCTGGTGTTTCCCGAGGTCGGCGAAGCCATCGTGGCGGAGATCGTCTCCGACTGGACCGGCATCCCGGTCGGCCGCATGGTGACGGACGAAGTGGCCGCCGTGCAGGTCCTGCCCGATACGCTCGCGGCCCGCGTGATCGGCCAGGGCGACGCCCTGCGCCAGATCGGCGAGCGCGTGCAGACCGCGCGCGCGGGCCTCACCGACCCCGGCAAGCCGCTGGGCGTGTTCCTGCTCGCCGGCCCGTCCGGCGTGGGCAAGACCGAGACCGCGCTGGCGCTGGCCGAGGCGCTGTACGGCGGCGAGCAGAACCTCATCACGATCAACATGAGCGAGTACCAGGAAGCCCACACCGTGTCCGGCCTCAAGGGCGCGCCGCCCGGATACGTCGGCTACGGCGAGGGCGGCGTGCTGACCGAGGCGGTGCGCCGGCGGCCCTATTCGGTGGTGCTGCTCGACGAAGTGGAGAAGGCCCACGGCGACGTGCACGAGATGTTCTTCCAGGTCTTCGACAAGGGCTACATGGAAGACGGCGACGGCCGCTACATCGACTTCCGCAACACCACCATCCTGCTCACCAGCAACGTCGGCTCCGACCTGAGCGCGAACCTGTGCGCCGACGAGGCGCTCGCGCCGGACCACGAAGGCCTGTGCGCGGCGCTCGGCCCGGCCTTGCTGACGGTGTTCCCGGCCGCCTTCCTCGGCCGCGTGACCGTGGTGCCGTACCGCCCGCTGGCGCAGGAAGCGCTGTCGCGCATCGTCGCGCTGCACCTCGACCGCGTGGTCAGGCGCATGGCCTCGAACCACGCGATCGGCCTGACCTACGCGCCGGCCGTGGTCGACTACATCACCGGCCGCTGCCTGGTGCAGGAGACCGGCGCGCGGCTGCTGATCGGCTTCATCGAGCAGCACGTGCTGCCGCGCCTCGCCGCGCAATGGCTCGGCGCGTTCTCGTCGAAGCGCGCGCTGCGGCGCATCGAGATCGACGTGGCCGACGCGCAGGCGGCGCCCGCCGAGGCGTTCGTCTTCCGCGTGTTCGACGGCGACGCGCAGTGAATCCGGTGTGGCCAGGCGCGGGCACCGCAACGCGCGCGCGGCCGACGCCACGGTCCACGAGGCGGCGGTCGGGACGGGGCACGGCCCCGGTCGCGCGGCGCTGCAACGGCGGCGGCGGTCCCGGCCACGCCAGGCAGCCCGGGTACGCGCCCGGGCCGGCGCGCGGGGAAAGGGCGGCCGCATGCGCACGGTGATATCCGTCGCGCATTCGCTTCCCGCTTGCCTGGTCCTGGCCGCGTCGCTGCTTGCCATGCCGGCGCAGGCCGGCGGCGTCGAGAACGCGCGCGCGGCATGCAGCGCCGGCTCGCAGGCCGGCATGCGCGATTGCCTCGCCGGCAAGGCGCGCGCGAGCGAGCACGCGCTGCGGCGAGCCGAGCGGCAGGCCGTGGCCGCGCTCGCCGCGTGGGACGAGGACGCCAGGTACGCCACCGCCGCCGCGCGCAAGCTCAAGGCATCCGGCGCGGTTTTCGCGCGCTACCGCGACGCGCAGTGCGAATTCGCCGCCGCGCTCGGCGGCGGCGGTGCCGGCAACACGCACGAGATACTCGGCCTCGCGTGCGTGGCCGAGATGAACGCGCGGCGCGCCGCGCAGATCGGCAGCGCCGTTGCCGACTTGCCGCCGCGGTAGGCGGAGGCCGGCGCGGGCACGGCACCAGCTACCGTGCCCGCACCGACGGCCTTCGCGCTGGCAGCCACGGCATGGGGCAGTGGCGGGGCCCGCACGGCATCGCAATCCCGCCAATTCGTCACATCATCCGCGGTTTTGCTGCACCGCCCACGATTTGGTACTTGTCTTATTTCATGTGCCGGGACATTTACAGATACTAGCCACGTCCCATCCATTCATCGAAGTGACCACCATGAGGAAAGACGAAGGCAGCTTTCGTGCGCAAGCTGTGCGGCCCCGCCGCACGATCGCGGCCGGCGCCATCGCGGTGCTCCTGTCGTCCGCATGCGGCTGGGCAGTGGCTGACAACATCGTCACCGCATTCGGGCGGGATCTCGCGTTCCCCGCGCTTGCCGCGCCGGGCACCGTGCTGGTCCGCGAGTCGGTGACGCCGCAGCAACTGTGCGGGGCGCCGACCTGCACGCTGGCACGGCCCTCGTTCTGGGTCCACGGCGGCGCCTACACCGCGGCCGGGCCGGTGGTCGACGTCGACGTGTCCGGCATCGGTCTGCAGGTGCTGCTCAACGGTGCTCCGCTCACCACGACCACCTTTGCGCCGGCAGTCACCATATCCAGTCCGCTCGAGGTGCAACTGGTGCGCACCGAGGCGACGATGTCGCAGGGGGATCTGGCTGGCGGCTGGCGCGCGAACCTGAACCTTTGCGCGACCGCGACCCCGGGCTATAGCGCCTGCTACAGCTACCAGCGCTTCGCCTCGATCCAGCTCGCCGGCAAGATCAAGCCCATCGCCGGCACCTGCCAGACGCCGAGCCAGACCATCACGATGCCGCCCGCGCAGAAGCGCGCGTTCACGGGCGCGGGCAGCACCACCGGCGAGATCGGCTTCGAGGTCCGTCTGCTCAATTGCCCGCCCGGCTACAACCGCGTCGGCTACGCGCTCGATCCGGCCGGCGGCACGGTCGCCAACGCGCCCGGCGTGCTGCCCGCGGGCTCGGGTTCCAGCGCGGGCGGGGTCAATATCCGGCTGACGGACAGCGGCGGCACGCCGGTGACGTTCAAGCAGTCGGTGCAGGTCGGTGCCTACGACAAGGGCACGGGCGGATCGTATGCGATCCCGATGAAGGCAGCCTATTTCCAGACCGGCGATACGGTCACGCCGGGCACCATCACTGGCGCTGTTACCGTGCTGATCGACTACCAGTAGATTCCCCCGCGGGCCTCGTTCTCCGGCCGGCAGCGCCGGCAGGGCGGCGGATTGTGCCGGGTTAGCGTCGGCATAGCGCGGGTCCGCATCGGGGCGCGGCTAGTGGTGATGCTCCTGGTCGTCCTCGACGGGCAGGCTCACGCCGACGCCCATCCCGCCACCACCGCCGCCGCCGCCACCTCCTCCCATGCCGCCGCCGGACTTTCCCTCGCCGCCCTTGGCGCCGCCTTCGGCCTTGCCGCGCGCCGCGGACGGGCGGGCCGGTCCCTGCTTCGGAATCTGCAGGCTGGCCGGCACCGGCTCCAGGTCGAGCACCTGGCGGATGAAGTTGCGCAGCGAGACCACCAGCTCGTCAGTATGCGTCGGCCGGCCCGCGGCCAGCTCCGCGGCCGCCTTCGACGCCAGCAGGACCTGTTCCTCGGTGCCGAGCAGGATGATGTCGGACAAGGCCGCCTCGACCGCGTCGCGCATGCGCCGCGAGCGGTCGACGCTGGGCCAGGCGCCGGCGGCCGGCGCATCCGCCGCGATGGCGCCGGCCGCCTGTTCCGCGTCGGGGCTGTCCGCGCCCGCGCTCCGCCGGCGCAGGTCGCGCAGGTGCGTGGGATCGACCGCGAGATTGCCGGTGAAGGAGCCGCCCAGCGTCTTGTAGGCGGCGATGAGCGTGCGCAGGCGTTCGTTGATCTGCCGGTTCTCGCGCTCGCGGCGCTGCTGGATCGTCTGCATGACGACGAGGCGTATGCCGACGCCGATCAAGGTGATCAAGGCCAGCCCGAACAAGGTCGAAAGCAGGCCCTGCCAGGAACTGAAATCCAGGTTGCGCATGTGGCGGCTCCGAGGGCTGGGATGCCGAATCTTAGCGGATGGGCCGGTCGGGCTTCCGCGGCGCGCCGGCGGACCGCATCGGGATGCCGGGGGCTTGCGGCTCGTTCGCGCCGGAAGTCTTCGCCGCGCGTTGCGCCGGCAAAAAAAAGAGCCCCGCGCGGCGGGTACGCGCGCGGGGCTGGGCAGGACTGATGGTCGGGGGCGCCGCACCTCCTCTGGAGGCACGAGCGCATCTTACGCAACGGCCGCCGGTTCAAAACGCGGAGTAGCGCGGCCAATTCCGCTCAATCCCGGTTTTGTCCGCGTGGACGGACGCGCCGTCGCGTTTCAGGGCAGTTGGCCGGCCAGGAAGCGGGTGGGGATCTTGTCTGCCATTGGAAACATGGAGAAATAGGGCTGTGCCTCGGCCAGCACGCGCCGCACGCTCGGGCGGCTCACCAGCCGCTCGAAATAGGCGGCGAGGTTCGGGTGCGTGTCGGCGAACGGCTGCGCGATGCCCGCGTAGAACAGCGCCGGCGTGGCCGCGCAGTCGGCCAGCGAGAACTGTTCGCCGGCGGCCCAGGTGCGCTCCGCCATGTGCTTGTCGGCCACGCCGTAGGCGGTGCGCAGGCCGGCCAGCGCATCCGCCACGCCGCGCGGGTCGCGCTCGGTTTGCGGGCGCAGGCGGTCGCCGACGATCTTCTGCATCGGCAGGTGCACGTAGAGATCGAACAGGCGGTCCCACAGGCGCGCTTCGCGCCGGCCGTCGCCGTCGGCGGGCAGCAGCGGCCGCGGGCCGGGATAGTGGCGGTCGAGGTACTCGATGATGATGGTGCTCTCCGGCACCGTCTGCGCGCGCGCGTCGTCGCGCAGCACCGGGAACTTGCCGACCGGCCACAGCGCCACGAAGGCGGCGCGGTCGGCCGCGTCGCCGAGGTCGACGACGCGGCCGGCGAACGGCGTGCCGTTCTCGTAGAGCGCGATCAGGACCTTGTGGCAGAACGATGACAGCGGATGGTAGTGCAGCGTCAGGGCCATGACATTTCCTCCTTGCCGTTCGGCGCAGCCGGGGCCTGGCGTGCGCCGTCACATCGCCTTCATGTCGCCGTCACGTTCCCATCACGTCGCCGCCATGCGCGGCGGGCGCGGCCGCGCGGCGACCGCGAAGGCGATCTGCACCAGCCCGGCGGCCAGCCCCAGCATCACGCCGATCTGCCAGGCCAGGGTGTAGGACCCGAGGGCATCATAGACCAGCCCGCCGCCGAAGGCGCCCACGAAGCTGCCGATCTGGTGGCTGAAGAACGCCACCCCGCCCAGCATGGCCTGCCAGCGCAGACCGAAGGTCTCGGCGATCCAGCCGGCCACCAGCGGCGCCACGCCCAGCCACAGGAAGCCCATCACGGCGGCGAAGACCAGCGTGCTGGCCGGCGTGGGCGGCGAGGTGAAATACCACGTCAGCGCCAGCGAGCGGATGGTGTAGATGGCGCCGAGCAGCAGCAGCTTGTTGACGCGCCCGCCGGCCCAGCCGAAGAACAGGCTGCCCAGCACGTTGAAGCCGCCGATCACGCCGAGCGCCTTGGCGCTGAGCATCGGGTCCATGCCGCAGATGTCGAGGTAGGAGGGCAGATGCGTGGTCAGGAACACCAGTTGCATGCCGCACACGAAATACGCCGCGCCCATGACCAGGAACGGCGTATGGTGCAGCGCGGTGCCCAGCGCCTCGCGCGCGTTCTGCTGCACGCCGCCCGGCGGCACCGGCAGCGGCAGGCGGTCGACGCGGCCGGCGAACCACGCCGCCGGCAGCATCACCAGCGCGAGCACCACGAAGGCCGCCAGCCCCACGCGCCAGCCGTAGGCTTGCGCCACCACCTGCCCGACCGGCGCGGCCACCAGCGCGCCCAGCGAACCGGCGCCCGAGACGATGCCCAGCACCGTGCTGCGCAGCGCCACCGGCACCGGGCGCGCGGCCACCGCCATCGCGAAGGCGCTGCCGGTGCAGGCCATCGACGCGCCGATGGCCACGCCGGCGCCGAGCGTGACTCCGACGATGCCCTGCGCGGTGGCCAGCATGACCAGCCCGAGCACGTACAGCAGCGAGCCCGCCATCATCAGCGGCCGGAAGCCCACGCGCGCGGCCCACGCGCCCGCGATCGGCTGCAGCAGTCCCCAGGCCAGGTTCTGCACCGCGATGGCGGCCGTGAAATCGGCAACCGAGATGCCGATGCCCCTGGTCAGCGGCGGCATGAAGATGCCCAGGCTCTGGCGCAGGCCCATCGCCAGGCTCAGCATGACGGAGGCGCCGAGCAGGATCGGCAGGACGGGACGGAGTTCGGACAGGCGGGAAGGCGTGGCGGTGCTCACGAGGAATTGTCTCTGTCTTTGTATTGTTCTTGTTGTTTTGTTTTTCTTCCGGTTTTCTTCCGGTTTTTTTTCCGGTACCGCGCGCCGCGCGGGCCGGAGGCTCAGGCGAGGGTAAGGCCGAACCGGAACGGAAGTCAATGCGCGGGCCGGCTCGGGGTTTTGCCCGGCGGCGCGCGGGCGGCCGGAACGCCTATGCTTGAGCGGACGCCTACTTTCCCGCCAGCCCATGCCGAATGTCCGCCGATCCGCTGTCCTGATGAGCCTGGCGCTGGCCACGCTGCTGGCCGGCTGCGTGACCCGCTACCGCGTCGAGGCCGGCACGCCCGCCGCGCGCGTGCGGCTCGTGACCAATACGGACGACAACACCACCTTCAGCGTGGTCGATGCCGGCAAGTGTCCCAAGCCGCCGCGGCCCGCGCTGCTGGCGGCCACCGGCCACCAGGCGGCGGCCATCGGCAAGGAGGAAGACCTGAAGATGTGGGGCATCTCGCCGGAGCCGCCGGCGCGCACGCGCGAGCGCTGGCTGGTGGCCAGCCAGCGCATCTACCTGACGGCGGCGGCGACCTCGGCGGCGGACGACCAGCCTTACCGCTGCGCGATCGGCGTGTCGTTCGTGCCGCTGCCGGGCTGGCAGTACGAGCTGCGCTACCAGCGCAACGCGGCGGCCCGCAACTGCGCCGGCCAGGTGCTGCGGCTGCTGCGCGCGCCCTCGGGCGAGATCGTGGCCACGCCGGACCCCACGCAGCAGGTGTTCCGCGGCTTCGAGCCGGACGCGGTGTGCGCGTCGCCGTGAGGCGCGGGCCGCCGGCTAGGGCTAGGGCCGCGCAGCCACCGGCGCCGCGGCCGGCGGCATGGCGCTCGCGTAGGGCGCGTCCGTGAGCGTGCGCAGGAAGGCCGTGATGTCGTCGATCTCCGCCTCGGTCAGCGCCGGCGTGGTGCCCGCGCGCCGGTTCATCGGCGTCGCGTTGACGTTGACGTTGCCGCGGTAGGCGGCGGGCACGTCGTCGAAGGGCTTGCCGCCGCGATACCACTTGCCGGGATCGGTCGAGCGCGTGTTGTAGAACGCCACCGCGTCGCGCAGCGTGGTGAACACGCCGTTGTGCATGAAGCTCTGGCGCACCGCCACGTTGCGCAGGCCGGGCGTGCGCAGGTAGCCGCACCATTGCGCCGGTTCGGGCCAGCGCAGGCGGCGCGCGGTGTCGCACAGGCCGTTGTCGAAATGCTTCGGGTCGCGGTTGGCGGGCAGCGCGCGGTTGCGCGGCACGGCGATGGCGTCGTAGCCGAAGTCGGTAAACAGCGAGCGCTCGGGCCGGCTGGCGGTGTCCGCCAGCGTGTGGCAGCTCATGCAGTTGCCCTTGTCCGGGTTCTTGAACAGCGCCAGGCCGCGCGTTTCCTGCGGCGACAGCGGCGCGCGCCGGCGCAGGTAGTCGTCGAAGCGCGAGCTGAACGGCGCCATCTCGTCGCTTTGCAGGTAGGCCTCCAGCGCGCGGCCCAGCGCCAGCATCATCTGCGCGGGATCGCGTTGCGCCGCGGGGCCGAACTGCGCGGCCAGCGCGGGCGCCAGTTCCGTGCTCCCGACCTTGCGCAGCAGGCGCGCCGGCGTGCCGTTGTTCATCTCCTCGGGGTCGAGCAGCGGGCCGCGCACCTGCTCGGCCAGCGTGTCGGCGCGGCCGTCGGCGAACAGGCCGCCGAACGGCGAGGCGTAGGGCGCGTCGTCGTCCTGGTAGAAGTGCCGGCGCGGGACGTAGCGCACGTACAGCAGCGAGGGCGCGTTGCGCAGGCTGAAGTGCCCGGGCCGGCTGCCCTGCGGCACGCGCGGCCCGGCCAGCACGGCGGGCGAGAGCGTGGGCGCGAACGCGCGCGCGGGGTCGTGGCAGCCGGCGCAGGACAGGCCGCGCGGCTCGGACAGGCGCGTATCGAAGAAGATGCGCCTGCCGAGCGCGGCGAGCGCCGGGTCGGGGCGGAACACGGCGGCGGTCGGGTCGACCCTGGCGGCCACCTTGGGCGTGCCGTTGCCGATGATGTCGACCACCACCGATGGTGGCGCGCCCGGCGTCAGCACGGTGTCCGCGGTGGGCGCGCCGGCCGCGAGGCCCGTGGCCAGGACGGCAGCGCCGGCGGCAAGTCTCCGCGCCGCCCGCGCGATGCGGATGCCGGCGGCCCGCGGCCCGGCGGGCCGGGCCGCGCAGGCGGCGCGAACCGATGCCGTCACGGCGCCAGGAAGCCCGTCTTGTCGCAGGCCAGCGTGGTGCCGGTCTGCGCGCAGGTGGCCATGAGCTTGCCGGCCACGCTGTAGGCCTTGAAGGTCCAGCCGGTGGCGGGCGCCGGGCTGCGCTCCATCAGCAGGAAGCCGAAGCTGTTGTGATGGGTGATCTTGTCGATGGTGGTGCCCGGCGCGGGCACGGCGCCCGGCGTGAGCGGGTCGGGCAGGGCCACGTCCAGGTTGTCGCCGCCGTTGCCGGACACGATGGTGGCCGGGTGGTTGGAGGCGAAGCTGATGGCCTGGAAGTCATGCACGTGGCCGTGCAGCGCCACCTGGATGCCCGGCGGGTAGTAGGCCTGGGCGTTGAGGCTGCTCATCACCGACTGCAGCGCCAGGTTGCCCGGCGCCGGCGCGCTGCCCGCCACCGGCGCGAAGCCGAGCACCGGATGGTGGTTGGTGAACATGGTGTTGACCATGCCCGGCTTGCTGGCCAGCCAGCCCACGGTCTGGAACTGCTTCTGGTAGGCGATGAACTGCGGGTCGCTGGTCGGCAGCGCGGTCTTGCCGGCCTTGGCCGAGTCGAACACGATGACCTGCGAGTCGGTGCCCAGCGCCACCGTGTAGGGCTCGGAGTAGTTGGCGTTGCCGTCGTTGGCCGGGTCGTTGCACGAGCGGGCCTCGGTGTACGGGCGCGGGTCGAGGAAGCGGAACCAGCCCTGGCCGGCGCGCGCGCATTCCTCGTGGTTGCCGCGCACCACCACCCACGGCGCCCTGGCCATCAGCGCGGCGGCGGGCCTGAACAGGTCGGCCTGCCAGGTATCCCAGCCATAGCCCCACGGCGTGCCCTGGCAGCCGGCGATGTCCGGCGGGCACAGGTTCTCGCGGTAGTGGTAGTCGCCGATGTGCAGCACCAGGTCCGGGTTCATGGCGGCGGCGGTGGCCGCGAGCGTGGCGAACGGCCACACGGCGGTGTCGCTGCACGGCTGGTAGACGTTGTCGGCCTTCTTCAGGCGGCAGCCGGTATCGGCCAGCACCAGCACGCGCCGGGGACTGGCCTTGGGCAGCGGCAGGGCGCGCCCGGCCACGCTGGCGGCGGCGGCGCCGGCCGGCAGCGTGGCTTCGCACGCCGAGACCGGGAAATCCGAGGGTTTGGAGTCGGCCGGCGCGCTGGCGGTGGGGCGCAGCGGCATGGTGCCGGCGCCCACGCGCAGCGCCATGCGCTGCTGCACGCCGTCCACGGTCAGCAGCGGGCACACGGCGTTGGCGGGCGGGGTGTCGCCGGCGGCGGCCGGCGCCGCATAGCTGGTGATCACGCGGGCGATGGCCTGGTTGCTGTCGCCGATCTCGACCCACGCGGCCTGGATGTTGGCGGCGGCGCTGGCGGCGTCGCCGGCCGGAGCCGCAGGCGCGGCCGGCGCGGTGGGGACGGCGGGGGCGATCGCGGCGGCGGCCGCGTCCGGGTTCTCGCTGCCGCAGCCGTACAGCGCGGCCGCCGTGGCCAGCACGGCCAGCATGGCGGTCATGCCGGGGCGCACGTGGTGCTTGTTCTTGTGAGTGCCCATTCTTGTCTCCCTGTCAGTGGCGAGCGCGACTATAGGGAGGCGATGTTGCGTCGGGATGACGCTTGTGTGTCAGCGTGGCCGGCGGCTGTGCGTGCCGGCGCGGGCCTGCTTGGGGGATTGTTCTGGCGATGGTTCTGGCGACGGCTTGGGCGACCGTTTGGGGGCTTGTCCCGGGGCCTGTTTGCGGCTCGCCGTGCCGGCCGCTTCATCGGCGCGCCGGCCCGCGTGCCTGCCGGCTTCGGCCGCGGCCAGCCGCAGCTCGCGCGGCAGCGCCGCCAGCGCGGCCTGGAAGAAGCGCCGCTCGGCCGGGCGCAGCTTGCCCAGCAGCCCGGCCAGCCGCTCCACGGCGGCGAAGGCGGCCGGCGTGGCGCCATGCTCGAAGGTCTCGAACCAGCTCGCTTCGAGCAGCAGGTTGGCCAGTTGCAGGGCGCCGTAGCGCACGTGGCCGCCGTCGTGCTCTTCCAGCGCGAAGCCGGCCAGCGACGACCAGCTGATGAAGCCCTTGGCCCGCGCGAACGGCGCGTGGAACGGGCGCAGCGCATCCACCGCGTCGTCCAGCCGCAGTGGCCGCTGCGCGCGGAAGTCGGCGAGCGCGCCGCCGCCGTCCTGTTTGCAGTTGCCGCGCGCGATGCGCAGCAGGAAGATGATGTTCCACGCCGAGCCGCCGCCCACGCCGAAGCGGTCGCAGATCCATTCGGACAAGCCCAGCCAGCGCACCGCCTGGCGCTGCACCTGCCCGGCCGGCCACGCGCGCGCGGGGTCGATCAGTGCGTGGTTCCAGAACAGCCACAGGCACAGGCCGAGGTTGGCCGCGACGTGCTGCGCGGCGGGCGCCATGTTACGCAGGTTACAGCGCGCGGCCTTGGCGCCGGCGCGCCGTCCTCCTATGCTGCGCTTCGTAGCCCGGGCCCGGGCGTCATCCCCGACAAGAACACGACACCACGGAGAACATCTTGAAGCGATTCGCAATCCTCGCCGCGCTGGGCGCGGCGCTGGCCATGCCCGCGGCCCGGGCGGACGTGCTGTGCACCGTGATGGCCGACGCCGCCACCGGCAGGCTGCTGACGCAGGAAGGCGACTGCGGCACGCGCGTCACGCCGGCATCCACCTTCAAGCTGCCCATCAGCCTGATGGGGTTCGACGCGGGCCTGCTGGTCGACGCGCACGCCCCGGCCATGCCCTACCGCGCCGAATACGGCGACCGCAATCCCGCGCGCCGGGTCACGACCGATCCCGCGAGCTGGATGAAGAACTCCATCGTCTGGTATTCGCAGCAGGTCACGCGCCAGCTTGGCGAGACCCGCTTCCGGCGCTATGTCGATGCCTTCCAGTACGGCAACCGCGACGTCACCGGCAACCCGGGCCGGCATGACGGCCTGACCCATGCGTGGCTCGGCGCCTCGCTGCGGATTTCCCCGCTGGAGCAGGTCGCCTTCCTGCGCAAGGTGGTCCGGCGCGAACTGCCGGTCAGCGCGCGGGCGTACGACATGACCAGCCGCATCAGCGCGCTCGGCACGCTCGCCAACGGCTGGGCCGTGCACGGCAAGACCGGCACCGGCGCTCCGCGGCTGGCCGACGGCGGCGAGGACTGGGACCACGCCTATGGATGGTTCGTCGGCTGGACGGAGAAGGATGGCCGCGGCGTGGTCTTCGCCCGCCTGATCCAGGATGCGAAGAAAGAGGCGGAGTATGCCGGCCCGCGCGCCCGGGCGGTCTTCATGAAGGAACTGCCGGGCCGGCTCGACGCCGTCGCCGCGCTGCCGGAAAAGGCCGCCGCGCTCGACGCCGGCCCGTCTACCGCCCCAGCTGCCCCAGCACCATGCCGACCTCGGCCAGGCTGTTGTCGATCAGCCGTCCCATGTACGAGCTCATCTGCGGCATCACCAGCGCCATCATCAGGAAGCCGCCGGCCAGCGTGACCGGGAAGCCGACCGCGAAGATCGACAACTGCGGCGAGGCGCGGTTGAGGATGCCCATCGCCAGGTTAAGCGTGAGCAGCGCGGCGATCAGCGGCAGCGCCAGCAGCATGCCCGACGAGAACACGCTGGCGCCGGCCGCCGCCACCGCCGACCAGCCCTCGCCCGAGAGCGGCTGGGACGAGATCGGCAGGGTGGCGAAGCTGTCGGCGAGCGTGGCCAGCAGCATCAGGTGGCCGTCCATTGCCAGGAACATCAGGGTGGCGACCACGTTGAGGAAGCGGCCCAGCACCATCGTCTGGCCGCCCGAGGAGCGGTCGTAGAACGAGGCGAACGACAGGCCCATCTGCAGGCCGATGGTCTCGCCGGCGTACTGCACGGCGGCGAAGGCCAGCCGCATGGTGAAGCCCACCGCGAGGCCGATGCCGACCTCGTTGAGGATGATGAGGAAGCCTTCGAAGGAATACACCGGCGCCAGCGGCAGCTTGTCGATGGTGGGCGAGACGATCATCGCGATCAGCGCGGCCAGGGCGACCTTGGCGCGGCGCGGGATGGTGGACTCGCCGAACAGGGGCGCCGTGCTGAGCAGCGCCAGCAGCCGGAACAGCGGCCACAGGAACGCGGCGATCCAGGCGTAGAGCTGGGCGGAGGTGACGGACAGCACGGCGGGCGCGGTGTGAGGGCAGCGCGGGCGCTACGCCCGCATCAGTGCACCAGGGCGGGAATGCCCTGGAAGACTTCGCGCATGTAGTCGACGAAGGTGTTGATCATCCACGGGCCGGCCAGCACCATCGTGGCGAACAGGGCCAGCAGCTTGGGGATGAACGACAGCGTCATTTCGTTGATCTGGGTGGCGGCCTGGAACAGGCTGACCACCAGGCCGGCCACCAGCGCCACCAGCAGCAGCGGTGCTGCCAGCATCAGGGTCATCTTCATCGCCTGGGTGGCGATGCTCATTACGGTTTCCGGCGTCATGATGGAGCGGTCTCGGTGGGGACGCGGCGGGCGCGCCCCGTGTTCAGTTCAGGAAACTCTGCGCCAGCGAACCCAGCAGCAGTTGCCAGCCGTCCACCAGCACGAACAGCATCAGCTTGAACGGCAGCGAGATGGTGGCCGGCGGCACCATCATCATGCCCATCGCCATCAGCACGCTGGCGACCACCAGGTCGATGATGAGGAACGGGATGAAGACGGTGAAGCCGATCTGGAACGCGGTCTTGAGCTCGCTGGTGACGAAGGCCGGCACCAGGATGCGCATCTGCACGTCCTCCGGGCCCTGCATCTCGGGCGCCTTGGCCATCTGCGCGAACAGCGCCAGGTCCTTCTCGCGGGTCTGCTTGAGCATGAAGGCCTTGAGCGGCACGGCGGCCTTCTCGGCGGCGTCCTCCAGGCTGATCTTGTTTTCGCTCAGCGGCTTGTAGGCGTCGGTGTAGACGCGGTCGAACACCGGCGACATGACGAAGAAGGTCAGGAACAGCGACAGCCCCACCAGCACCTGGTTGGGCGGCGAGGTGGCGGTGCCGAGCGCGTTGCGCAGCAGGCCCAGCACGATGATGATGCGGGTGAAGCCGGTCATCATCAGCATGGCCGCCGGCAGGAACGACAGCGAGGTCAGCAGGACCAGCGTCTGGACCGACAGCGACCAGGTCTGGCTGCCGCCGGGGCCGGCCCGGCTGGTCAGCCCGGGCAGCGCCTGGGCCTGCGCCAGGGCGGGCAGCAGCACCAGCGCCAGGCAGGCGGCGGCCAGCGCGGCGGCGAAGGCCAGCCGCGAGGGCTGGCCGGCGCAGGCGCGCAGAGCCTGCAGGCGGCCTCGCAGCCGCTGCTGGAAAACGCGCCGCGAGGCGCCGGGCAGGAAATTCATGACTTCAGGTTGTGTTGCATGGCGCGCAGCAGCTTCTGGCCGAAGCTGCCGCTGCCCGCCGGATTGGCCGGGCCGCCGCGCTCCGGGTCCGGAGACTGGCCCGGCGCCCGCGCGGCCTGCGCGGGCAGGGTATGGAGCGTGCGGATCTCGCCGGCGCTGACGCCCAGCACCAGGCAGGTGTCGCCCACCTCCACCATCACCAGGCGCTGGCGCGGGCCGAGCGCGGTGCTGCCGACCACCTTCATGGTGCCGCCCTGGCCGTGGCGGACCAGGCCGGCGCGGCGCGCCAGCCAGGCCAGCAGCAGGATCAGGGCGATGACGGCGAACAGGCCGAGGCCGGCCTGGGCCATGCTGGCCGCGCCGCTGGGGCCGACGTGGCCCGCGGCGGCGCCGGTGCCGGCCGCGGGGGGATTGCCGGCGGCGGCGCTGGCTTGCGCCGCCGCCGGCGCAGCCTGCGCCAGCGCCAGGCCGGCGACGAGCCCGGCGGTGGCCATCCGGCGCAGGCTGGCGATCATCTGTTGAGCTTCCGGATGCGTTCGGACGGCGTGATGATGTCGGTCAGGCGGATGCCGAACTTGTCGTTGACCACCACCACTTCGCCCTGGGCGATCAGGTAGCCGTTGACCAGCACGTCCATCGGCTCGCCGGCCAGGCCGTCGAGTTCCACCACCGAACCCTGCGCGAGCTGCAGCAGGGTCTTGATGGGCACCTTGGTGCGGCCGAGTTCCACCGTGAGCTGCACGGGGATGTCGAGAATCATCTCGATATCGTTGTGGAAGCCGCTCGGCACCTCCTTTTCCAGCGGCTGGAAGACCTTGGAGGCGGCCGGCGTCGCGGCTGCGGTGGCGGCTGCGACTGCCGGTGCCGGCGCGGCAGCAGCGGCGAGATCCTCGGCGCTGGTCTGCTCGGCCAGGGCGCTGGCCCAGTCGTCCATCGGGTCGGCCGGCTTGTCGTCTTTGCCGTCAGTCATGGTCGGTTTCCTTGTTGGAATCGCTTTCTTGGTGATTGATCATCCGTTCTACCCGCAGCGCGTACTGGCCGTTCATGGTGCCGAAGCCGCACTGCATCACGGGCACGCCATCGACCTTGCCGAACACCTGCTCGGGCAGCTCGATGGGGAGTACATCGCCGGCGCGCAGCGACAGCACTTCGGCCACGGTGCTTTCCAGGTGGGCGAATTCGGCCACCAGTTCCACCTCGGCCGAGCGGATCTGCTGCGACAGCTGGGAAATCCAGCGCTTGTCCACTTCGACCTCGTCCTGCAGCGGGTTCATCAGCAGGTCGCGCACGGGCTCGATCATCGAGTACGGGAAGCAGACGTGAAGCTGGCCGCCCACGGCGCCCAGTTCGATATGGAATGCGGTCGTCACCACCACCTCGCTGAGCATGGCGATGTTGGCGAACTTGGTGTGCATCTCCGAGCGGACGTATTCCAGCTCGATCGGGTGCACCGCGTGCCAGGCGTTGCCGTAGCTGTTGAGCGCCAGGTCCAGCAGGCGCCGGATGATGCGCTGCTCGGTCTGGGTGAAGTCGCGCCCCTCGACGCGGGTGTGGAAGCGCCCGTCGCCGCCGAACAGGTTGTCGACCACCAGGAACACCAGGTTGGGGTCGAACACGAACAGCGCCGTGCCGCGCAGCGGCTTGAGGTGCACCAGGTTCAGGTTGGTCGGCACCGGCAGGTTGCGCACGAAGTCGCCGTACTTCTCGATGCGGATCGAGCCGACCGAGATGTCGGCGCCGCGGCGGATGAAGTTGAACAGCGCGGTGCGCAGCTGGCGGGCGAAACGCTCGTTGATGATCTCGAGCGTGTGCAGCCGGCCGCGCACGATGCGCTCCTGCGTGGCCAGGTTGTACGGGCGCACGCCGTCCTCGGAGACCGGCGCGGAAACCTCGGGCAGGTCGGCTTCGCCCGACACGCCTTTCAGCAATTCGTCTACTTCGTCCTGCGAGAGGAACTTGTCGTAGGCCATCTAGTGTCCTGCCCCGTGAGTGCCGTGATGAATGAAAGCGACCATGTGCCGATCAGCCCGCGCGCTGGCGTTGGCGCGCGTGCTGTTGTACGGGCAAGGCAGGCAGGGACGGATTCATGTCGGATTTGCTGGTGGGGCAGGGCACGTGCTTACTGCACCACGAAGGATGTGAATAGGACGTCCACGACCTGCTGAGCCGGCAGGTTGGGCGCGAACGGCTGGTTGACGGCGCGCTGGATTTCCTGCGCCAGGCGGCGCTTGCCTTCCACCGTCGCCAGGTCGGGCGGCTGCTTGGCCGACAGCAGCAGCAGGATCCGGCTACGGACTTCCGGCAGGTACTCGGTGATGCGCGTCTGATCCTTCGCGTCCGCCACCTTCAGCGACAGGCCGGTGTGCAGGAAACGGTCGCCATCTTCGCTCTTGAGATTGACGGTGAACGGCTCCAGCGGCACGAAGATCGGCGGCGGCACGACCGGAGCCGCCGGCACCGGCGGCTGGCGGTTGCTCAGGATGTTGCCCAGAAAAAAGCCCCCGGCACCCAGCGCCGCGACGATCACGACGCCGAGAACCAGCAGCAGTCGCCCGCGCTTGCTCTTGTTGCCGTCAGCCTGGGAAGAAGTGAGCGTAGTCGCCATGAGATGCCTGTATCGGAATGCCCTGCCATTCTTGGGTGAAGACAGGGCAAGCAAAGGGCCGAAAAAAAGGGTGAAACCCGCTCAGCTTGGCCATTTGAGCCAAGCGGGTGCGTCATCCGGATGATGCGGATGGTCTTACTGGGGGTTAACGAATGGCGTGCACGGAACTTGAGCCGGAATTGCGCCCGCGATGGGCCGGACGCCCGCCGCAGACCCGCGCCCCGGGCCGCGCGGCGGGCGGTGGCCGGTGGTGGCGGGGTGGCTGCAGGGTGGCGGCGGGGCGGCGCCGTGAATGGCCGGCGCCACTCCGCGCGGCCGGCCGCGCCCCGGGGCCGGCGCGCGCCGCGCCGCCGCGCCGGCCGGCTAACTGCTTGATTCCATTGGCGCTTGTGCCTCGGCCGGGCCGCCGAAGCTGTGCCGGTACTGCTGCGGCGAGACGCCGAGCCGGCGGCGGAACACCGCGCGCATGTGATGCGGATCGCGGAACCCGCATGCGTAGGCGACCGTCTTCAGCGGCACCGCGCTGCGCTCGAGCATGACGCGGGCGGCGTCCAGCCGGGCGCTTTCGACGAACTCGGCCGGGGTCGCGCGGGCGTCGCGCGCGAAGATGCGCGAGAAGTTGCGGCTGCTCATCCTGGCCACCGCCGCCAGCCGGTCGAGGGTGAGATCCTCGGTGAGGTGAGCCAGCACATACTGCTGGACCTGCGCCACCGGCGACGCCGCCTCCGCCAGCGGGGTCAGGTAGGGGCTGAACTGCGACTGGCCGCCGGCGCGGCGGATGAACACCACCAGCCGCTTGGCTACGTTGAGCGCCACTTCCTCGCCGTGGTCCTGCGCCAGCAGGTACAGCGACAGGTCGATGCCGGCGGTGACGCCGGCCGAGGTGTAGAGGCTGCCGTCCTGCGCGTAGATGCGGTCCGCCTCCACGCGGGCGGCCGGGCAGCGCGCGGCCAGCGCGGCCACGTCGTTCCAGTGGGTGGTCACGGTGCGCCCGTCGAGCAGCCCGGCGCCGGCCAGCAGGAAGGCGCCGTTGCAGATCGAGCCGAAGCGCGCGGCGCGCTGGCTGGCCTGGCGCAGCCACGCGTACAGCGCGGCGGGAAAGGCCCGCTCGGGCAGCGTGGGGCCGCCGGCCACCAGCAGCAGGCCGGGGACATCGGTGTCGGCGCCGGCGCTGGCGTCGATGTCGGCGAAATGCCGCTGGGGGTGCAGCACCATGCCGTTGGAGCAGGCCACCGGCCCGCGCTCGGTGCCGATCAGCCCGAGCTGGTAGCGGTCCCCGGGCAGCAGGAAGCGATTGGCCTCGGCGAACACGTCGAGCGGGCCGCTGACGTCCAGCGCCTGCACGCCGGGAAAGACAAGGATGGCGACGGATCGGTTCATGGGCGGGCCGGATGGCGGGAGGCGATGGCCGCCATGTTAGCCGGGCGGCGCGGCCCGCGCTGGCGCGAAAACGCCGCCATTTGGCGCCAGGGCACCGCCGGAGGCGGTTCTGCCCGGGCCGCCCGCTCTCCATACTGGTTCCTGCCCGGCGCCGCACACGGCGCGCGCCACCTGACCCGGAGAGACCCATGACAAAGACCGATGTTGCCGCCGCCGAACGTGTCGGCCCCGCCTTTTCCGTCGACGGCATGCTGCTGGCGCGCGACAAGACGCGCCAGGCCATCCGCGAGATCGCCGCCCGCGTGGCGCCCGGCATGGTCGAGGAAGACGCCGTGGCGATGGCCCGCTCGGTGCTGCTCGACGCCGGCCTCGCGCTGAGCTGGCACCCCACCCGCGTGCGCTTCGGCGGCAACACCATCAAGCCGATGAAGCAGGCCTCGGTGCCCGGCGTGGTGCTGCGGGAAAACGACCTTTTCTTCATCGACATCGCCCCGCGCGTGGACGCCTGGGAGGGCGACGGCGGCGCCAGCTTCACGGTCGGCCACGACGCCGAATACGCCCGCTGCGCGCGCGACGCCGAGGCGCTGTTCCACGACGTGCGCGCGGTCTGGCGCAAGGAAGGGCTGACCGGCCACGCGCTCTACGACCACGCCGACCGCACCGCGCGCAAGATGGGCTGGGAGCTGAATTTCGACCTGCCCGGCCACCGCGTCTCGGACTTCCCGCACGCCACCATCTACACCGGCTCGCTGGCCGACCTGGAAAGCTGCCCGCTGCCGATGCGCTGGATCCTGGAAATCCACCTGCGCGACCCGCGGCACCGCTTCGGCGCGTTCTTCGAGGACATGCTGCTGGACGACGCGCACTACGGCTGAACGGGCTCGCCGGGGCCTTTCCCGGGGGATTGCCCGAGCAATTTGGTCAAGGTCTCCTGTTGTGGGTTTCCGACGGAGCGGGAAGTCCAAGTCATTGTTTTTACTGTGATTGTGTAATTCAACTCTTATATAAGATATAAGACATTTGACCGCGGACGCACTTCACTCTACAATCACGGCACAACTAGGTCTTCCCAACCCCTATTACCCCGCAGGATCCCATGCTTGATACCTATCGCGCCCATGTAGCCGAACGCGCCGCGCTTGGCATTCCCCCTCTGCCGCTGACCGCGAAGCAAACTGCGGAGCTGATCGAACTCCTGAAGAACCCGCCCGCCGGCGAAGAGCAGGCCCTGGTCGAGCTGATCACCCACCGCGTGCCGGCCGGCGTGGACGATGCCGCCAAGGTCAAGGCCTCGTACCTGGCCGCCGTGGCGCTGGGCAAGGAAGCCTGCCCGCTGATCACGCGCGCGCGCGCCACCGAACTGCTGGGCACCATGCTGGGCGGCTACAACATCTCGCCGCTGATCGAGCTGCTGGACGACGCCGAAGTCGGCACCGTCGCCGCCGCCGCGCTCAAGAAGACCCTGCTGATGTTCGATGCCTTCCACGACGTCAAGGAAAAGGCCGACCAGGGCAACGCCAACGCCAAGTCCGTGCTGCAAAGCTGGGCCGACGCCGAATGGTTCACCAGCCGCCCGGAAGTGCCGCAAAGCCTGACCGTGACGGTGTTCAAGGTCTCGGGCGAAACCAATACCGACGACCTCTCGCCGGCCCCCGACGCCACCACCCGCCCGGACATTCCGCTGCACGCGCTGGCCATGCTGAAGAACGCGCGCCCCGGCATCACCCCGGAAGAAGACGGCAAGCGCGGCCCGGTCAAGTTCATCGAATCGCTCAAGGAAAAGGGCAACCTGGTCGCCTACGTGGGCGACGTGGTCGGCACCGGCTCCAGCCGCAAGTCCGCCACCAACTCGGTGCTGTGGTTCACCGGCGAAGACATCCCGTTCGTGCCGAACAAGCGCTTCGGCGGCGTGTGCCTGGGCAGCAAGATCGCCCCGATCTTCTACAACACGATGGAAGACGCCGGCGCGCTGCCGATCGAGCTGGACGTGTCGCAGATGGAAATGGGCGACGTCATCGAACTGCGCCCCTATGACGGCAAGGCCTTGAAGAACGGCCAGGTCGTCGCCGAATTCCAGGTCAAGTCCGACGTGCTGTTCGACGAAGTGCGCGCCGGCGGCCGCATTCCGCTGATCGTCGGCCGCGGCCTGACCGCCAAGGCGCGCGAAGCGCTCGGCCTGGCCCCGTCCACGCTGTTCCGCCTGCCGCAGAACCCGGCCGACACCGGCCGCGGCTACACGCTGGCCCAGAAGATGGTCGGCCGCGCCTGCGGCCTGCCCGAAGGCAAGGGCGTGCGCCCGGGCACCTACTGCGAACCGAAGATGACCTCGGTCGGCTCGCAGGACACCACCGGCCCGATGACCCGCGACGAGCTGAAGGACCTGGCCTGCCTGGGCTTCTCGGCCGACCTGGTGATGCAGTCGTTCTGCCACACCGCCGCGTATCCGAAGCCCGTGGACGTCAAGACCCACCACACGCTGCCGCAGTTCATCAGCACCCGTGGCGGCATCTCGCTGCGCCCCGGCGACGGCGTGATCCACTCGTGGCTGAACCGCATGCTGCTGCCCGACACCGTCGGCACCGGCGGCGACTCGCACACCCGCTTCCCGATCGGCATCAGCTTCCCGGCGGGCTCGGGCCTGGTGGCCTTCGCCGCCGCCACCGGCGTGATGCCGCTGGACATGCCGGAATCGGTGCTGGTGCGCTTCAAGGGCAAGATGCAGCCCGGCGTGACCCTGCGCGACCTGGTCAACGCGATCCCGCTGTACGCCATCAAGTCGGGCGAGCTGACCGTGGCCAAGCAAGGCAAGAAGAACATCTTCTCCGGCCGCATCCTGGAAATCGAAGGCCTGCCCGACCTGAAGGTCGAGCAAGCGTTCGAGCTGTCCGACGCCTCCGCCGAGCGCTCGGCCGCCGGCTGCACGGTGCGCCTGAACAAGGAACCGATCATCGAATACATCAACAGCAACATCACGCTGCTGAAGTGGATGATCGCCGAAGGCTACGCCGACGCGCGCAGCCTGCAGCGCCGCATCAAGGCGATGGAAGCCTGGCTGGCCAGCCCCGAGCTGCTGCAGCCGGACGCCGACGCCGAATACGCCTCGGTCATCGAGATCGACCTGGCCGACATCCACGAGCCCATCGTGGCCTGCCCGAACGACCCGGACGACGTCAAGACCCTGTCCGACGTGGCCGGCGCCAAGATCGACGAAGTTTTCATCGGCTCGTGCATGACCAACATCGGCCACTTCCGCGCGGCGTCCAAGCTGCTCGAAGGCAAGCGCGACATCCCGGTCAAGCTGTGGGTCGCCCCGCCGACCAAGATGGACGCCAAGCAACTGACCGAGGAAGGCCACTACGGCGTGTTCGGCACCGCCGGCGCCCGCACCGAAATGCCGGGCTGCTCGCTGTGCATGGGCAACCAGGCACAGGTGCGCGAAGGCGCCACGGTGATGTCCACCAGCACCCGCAACTTCCCCAACCGCCTGGGCAAGAACACCAACGTGTACCTGGGCTCGGCCGAACTGGCCGCCATCTGCTCGCGCCTCGGCCGCATCCCGACCAAGGAAGAGTACATGGCCGACATGGGCGTGCTGAGCGCCAACGGCGACAAGATCTACAAGTACATGAACTTCGACCAGATCGAAGACTTCAAGGACGTGGCGGATACGGTGTCGATGTAAGGCACGGGACCGGCGGTGGTGTGCTCCCCTTTCCCGCAGGCGGGAGAGGGGAGCCAACGGTCGGCACTCCTCGCCAGCAGTCCCAGTCAGGCCCCTTCCCGGGGCCTTTCTTTTTGCCCATTCCACGCTCACGCCTTCACCGCATCATGGCCCGCCTCAAGCTCGAGTTCCCCGAAGACCAGTACTACTACAGCACCCATCTCACGGTGCGCGTGACGGACATCAACAGCGCCAACCACCTCGGCAACGACTCGATGATCTCGATGATCTCCGAGGCGCGCGCGCGTTTCCTGTTCGACCTGCGCAGCGGCGACGGCGAGGCGGCCGAGACCGAGCAGGTCGGCACCATCGTCACCGATCTTGCCACCACCTACCGCAACGAGGCGCATGCGCGCGACCAGCTTTTGTTCGAGGTGGGCGTGATGGACTTCAACCGCTACGGCGGCGACATCACCTTCCGCATCACGCGCCCGAGCGACGGCGCGCTGATCGCGCTGGCCAAGTCCGGCTTCGTCTTCTTCAGCTATGCGCGCAAGCAGGTGATGCCGATGCCGGCGGCGTTCGCCAGCAAGTTTCCCCGGGTCAACTGGGTCGACCGCGGCTGAGCGGCGCCGGCTGCCGCGCAAGGGGCGGGCGCAAGGCGAGCGCCTACAAACCGTAGAACGGCCGGTTGGCCTCGATGCGGGCGCGCTCGGACTCGGGAAACCGCCGGTCGGCCAGCAGCTTGCGCAGCGCGGCGCGGCCCTGGTCGAGCGCGCCGATGTAGTAAGCGCTGACCACGAGTTCGTCGAGCGCGCGCCAGCTGTAGACCGAGGTGTCGACGAACAGCGAGTCGTCCGGCACCGCCAGCGCCGCGGCCTGCTGCGCGTACAGGTGCGCCTGCGCGAACTCGCCGCGCAGGCGGTGCCAGCGGGCCAGCTCGCACAGCGGCTCGGCGCGCGCCGGACGCGCCTGGTAGGCGGCCAGGTAGGCGTCGCGCACGGCGCCGGCGGCGACGCTCGCGTCCGCCGCGGCCAGCCGTTCGGTCAGCACGCCGATCTGGAACAGCGCGAACCAGCGCTCCTCGTCCCATCCCTCCAGCGCGGCGCGCGCGCGGTACTGCGCCAGGCTGGCCTCCACGTTCCCCGCGTCGCGGTAGCTCTGCGCCAGGTAGAAGCGGTAGCGCGGATTGGCCGGCTCCTTCTCCAGCGCGCGCTCCAGCACCTCGATGTCGCGCAGGTAGGTATGCGGATCGCGCGCCCGCGCGCCGTCGCGCGACACCACGATGGCGGGGCCGTCCAGGTGCTGCCATGCGTGCGGCGCGTCCTGCGTCAGGTATTCGTGCAGCACGCCTTCCCAGCGCCACGGCTGGCCGGCGGCCACCAGCGCGTTGCGCCGGTAGTGCCAGCCGCCCAGCTCGCACAGGAAACGGTAGCCGTCGGCGCCCAGCGCGGGCCAGCGGAAGCCGGGCGGCACGCGCAGGGTCTCGTCGGCGTCGATGAACAGCACGTAGTCGCCGGCGCCGGCGTTGGCGCGCGCCAGCGCCAGCGCTTCGTTGCGGTTGTGGGCAAAGTCCACCCACGCCCGCTCGTGCAGTTCGCCGGGCAGGCCGTCCATGCACGCGCGCACCAGCGCCTGGGTGCCGTCGGTGGAGCCGGTGTCGACGATCGCCCAGCGGTCGATCCACGGCTTGACCGACGCGAGGCAGCGCGCGATCACGGGCGCCTCGTTCTTCACGATCATGTTCAGGCAGATGCGGGGCAATTCGGATGTCCTGTCGGGAGGGTCGGGCGCGCTATCGGGAGATGCCGCTACCGGGAGATGCCGGCGGCGCGAGCAGCATACGCGCAGTCGCGCGTTTTCGGCAATGGCGGCGGCGCCGGCTAGCGTGTCTTGCGCAACGTCAGGTTGATGCGCTCGCGCCCGGTCAGCGGGTGGTCGCCGTCGGCCAGCGGCGCGATGCCGTGGAAGGCCAGCCGCGCCGGGCCGCCCCACACCACCACGTCGCCGTGGGCCAGGCGCACGCGCTGGCACGGGTCGGCGCGCCGCAGGCCGCCGAACAGGAAGACCGCGGGCAGGCCCAGCGAGACCGAGACGATGGGCGCGCGCAGGTCGAGTTCGTCGCGGTCCTGGTGCAGGGACAGGCGCGTGCCGGGCAGGTAGCGGTTGAGCAGGCAGGCGTCCGGGCTGAACCCCGCGAAACCGGCCTCGGCGGCGGCCGCGCGCGCCAGCGCCAGGAAGCTGGCGGGCATCGGCGGCCACGGCGCGCCGCCGAGCGGGTCCGCCGGCTCGTAGCGGTAGCCGCTGGCGTCGGAGACCCAGCCGAACCGGCCGCAGTTGGTCATCGCCACCGACATGTGCTGCCCGCCCGGCGTGATCAGGTGGCGCCACGGCGCCTGCGCGGCGACCTCGCGCACGGCGGCGAGCAGCGCCTGCTCATGGGCGCGGGCAAAGCCGCGCAGGACGGTCGCGCCGGGCACGAGCGGCTCGGCGTGGGGCGGGTCCAGCTGCGGCAGGGAATCGAAGAGATCGAAGGTCATGGTGGCCGGGGACGCAGGCGGCGGGCCTGCGCTCAAACCACATGGTAGGCGCGATCGCGCGCGCTGGCTCGCGCTGGCTCGCGCTGGCTCGCGCTGGCGCGCGACGGCGCGCGTGGTCCGCGATGGCCGCCGGCGGGCGGGGCGCTGGTGCGCGCCGGCCCGCCGTGCGCGGCCGGGATCACGCGAAGGTGTCGACCTCGCCGCGGGCCAGGGTGCGCGCGGGCGCGGCAACGGCGCCGGCCGGGGCCGGCTGGCTGCCCGCCGGCGCGCCGAAGGCGGTCTGCTGGCTGCCGGGCTGGCGCTGCTGCTGCGGCTGGCCGCTGCCGGGCTGGCCGGCAAAGCTGTCGGCGCCGACCGAGGCCTGGCCGAGCTGGATGCCGCTGTCGGCCATCGCGCTGCGCAGGTGCGGCAGCGCGGCTTCCACCGCCGCGCGCACGGCGGCGTGCGGGGAGACGAACTGCGCCTGCGCCTGGTCGTTGACCACGCTGAGCACGACCTTGAGCGGGCCGAGGTCGGGCGGGTTGAGCTGCAGCTCGGCGGTGTGGTTGCCCTGCGTCGACAGGCGCACCATCTGCTGGCTGAGCGCCTGCGGCCACTGGCCGTCGCCGACCGGCGGCGCCACCGGCAGCGAGGTCGCGGGCGACAGGCCGCTGCTGGTCGGCGCGGGGCCGGCGGCCATCGTGCCGGCGGCGGCCAGGGTGCTGGCCGCCGTGTCGGCGGGGGCCGCCTCGGTGGCGGCGGGCTCGGCCGCGCGCAGCGCGGCGGCGAACTGCGACGCGCTGGTCGGGGCGGCGGCCGCGGCGGTGTCGGCGGCGGGCGCCAGCGGGCTCCTGGCGCCGATGGCTTCGCCAGGCTGGAGCGGCGCCTTGTGCTGCTGGCCGGCCGTGCCCTGCTGGCCGGCGGACTGGCCGCCGCCACTGGTGCCGCCGCCTTGCTGGCCGGCGATGGCGGTCTTGAGGCTGGCAGCCAGGTCGGGGCCGGCCTTGGCGGCATCGGCCGTGGCGGCGGTGGCGGGCCGGTCGGCGGCCTGTGTGGCGGCGGTGTGCTGCGGCACGGGCTGCAGCGCGGCGCGCTGGGACGCGATGGTGGCCAGCGTGTCGGCGGCGCTCGAGGCCGCCGCCGCGGCGTCGGCCGCGGCAGTGCCGGCGGCGGCGGCCGACGGCAGCGTGGGGTCCTTCAGGCCGGGCAGGCCGGCCTGCCCGCCGAGGGCGGCCGCGGCCACGCCGGGCAGGGCGCCGTCGCCGGCCGTGGCCGGCGCGGCGGGCTGGGCCGGTTGCGCCGGCAGCAGCACGGCCAGCGCGGCGGCGGCGGCCTGGGCGGCCGGGTTCACGGCCTGCGCGTCGGCCGCTTCGCCGTCCTTGTCGCCATCCTTGCCGCCGTTCCTGGCGCCGTCCTTGCCGCCCGGCCGCGCGGGCTTGCCGGCCACCGTATTGCCTTGCGTGCCCTGGGCGGCGCTGTTCTGCGCGGCGTTGCCGTTCTGGGCGTTCTGCGTGTTCTGCGTGTCCTGTGCCGGGGCGGCGGTCTGGCTGCCGGCGTTGCCGCTGTTGCCGGCATTCTTGGCGCCATTGGCATTGCCGTCGTCGCGCGCGCGCGCCAGCGCGTCGCCGAAGCCCTGCTGCGCGGCGTCGGTGCTGCCGGCGCTGCGCGAGGCGGCCGCGCTGCTGGCGGTGTTGCTGACAATCTGGGTGATATCGATCATGGTCGGTGTCTGGCGGCTTAGCGGTGGCGGTCGGCGACTTGCAGGCGGGCGGCGCGCGCGGCGTATTCGTCGGTGTCGCGCTGCTCGCGGCGCGAGAGGGCTTGCTGCTCGCGCGTCTCGGCGCGGGTGATGAGGGTGTCGAACGAGTTCTGGCGGCGCTTCTGCTGCTGCCAGTTGGCGCGCCCGGCCAGCAGCTGCGCCTCGGCGCGCGCGAGCGCCTCGGTCTGCTGGCGGATGGCGGTGTCGAGCGAGGCCAGGAACTGGGCGAAGTCCTGCCAGCGCGTGGAGGTCATGCCGTCCTGGGCGATGGCCTGCATGCGCTCGCGGTATTCCTGCCGGTACTGGGTGAGCGCGGCAAGCTGCTGCTCGGCCTGGTTGCGCAGGCCCTGCAGCCGGCCCAGCTCGCGCGCGGCCGCATCCGTATCGTTCTGGGCCAGGTCGGCCAAGGTATTCAATGCAGATGGCTTAGCCATGTTCGCTCCGTTGGAAGATGCCGTGCAGCTGGCCGATCGAGGCGTCGTAGCCGGCGCGCTCGTGGATGTCCTGCTGGAGGAACGCTTCCATCTGCGGGTGCAGGTGGATGGCGAGGTCCAGTTCCGGATCGTTGCCGGGCACGTAGGCGCCCACGCTGATCAGGTCGCGGTTGCGCTGGTAGCGCGACATCAGCTGCTTGAAGCGCCGCACCGAGGCGAACTGCATCGGCTCGACCAGCGCCGTCATGGCGCGGCTGATGGAGGCTTCCACGTCGATGGCCGGATAGTGGCCCGACTCGGCCAGGCTGCGCGAGAGCACGATGTGGCCGTCGAGAATGGCGCGCGCGGAGTCGGCGATCGGGTCCTGCTGGTCGTCGCCCTCGGTCAGCACCGTGTAGAACGCGGTGATCGAGCCGCCGCCTTCGGGGCCGTTGCCGGTGCGCTCCACCAGCGTGGGCAGCTTGGCGAACACCGAGGGCGGATAGCCCTTGGTGGCGGGCGGCTCGCCGATGGCCAGGGCGATCTCGCGCTGGGCCATCGCGTAGCGCGTGAGCGAGTCCATGATGAGCAGTACGTGGCGGCCCTGGTCGCGGAAATACTCGGCCAGGCGCGTGGCGTAGGCGGCGCCCTGCATGCGCAGCAGCGGCGAGGTGTCGGCGGGCGCCGCCACCACCACCGAGCGCCGGCGGCCGTCCTCGCCGAGGATGTTCTCGATGAAGTCCTTCACTTCGCGGCCGCGCTCGCCGATCAGGCCGACCACGATGACCTCGGCGCTGGTGTAGCGCGCCATCATGCCCAGCAGCACGCTCTTGCCCACGCCGGAGCCGGCGAACAGGCCCATGCGCTGGCCGCGGCCGACCGTGAGCATGCCGTTGATGGCGCGCACGCCCACGTCCAGCACGGTCTCGATCGGGGCGCGCTCGAGCGGGTTGATCTGGGTGCCGCCGAGCGTGACCTCGGTGGCGGCGCTGATGGGGCCGAGCCCGTCGAGCGGGCGGCCGGCGGCGTCGAGCACGCGGCCCAGCAGCCCCTCGCCCACCGGCAGGCGCTTGGAGCCGGGCTCGCGCGGGGCGGCGTCGCCGCTGGGGCGCGGCGTGGGTTCGAGCGGGTACACGCGCGCGCCGGGCACCAGGCCGACCACGTCGGACTGCGGCATCAGGTAGAGGCGGTCGGCGCCGAAGCCGACCACTTCGGCCTCGGCCATGCGCGGGCCGGTGCCCTTGCCGCCGGGCGACTGGCCGCCGGGCAGCTCGATCAGGCAGTCGCTGCCGACCGGCATGCGCAGGCCCACGGCCTCCAGCACCAGGCCGGCGGCGCGCGTCAGGCGGCCGCAGCTGCGCTTGCTGTCGAGTTCGGCGAGGCCGGCCGAGGCGCTGGCCAGCGCGTCGCGCCAGCGCTGGCCGTGCAGGCCGGGCAGCGCGGGCGCGGCAGGCGCCGGCGCGGCGTGGTCGGGCTTGGCCGCGCTGTTGTCAGGCATGGGGCGGCTCCCACGGGTCGTCGCGGCCGAGCGCCTTGACCACGCGGTTCCAGCGCGTGGACAGCGTGGCGTCGAGTTCGCCGCTGGCGGCGCTGGCCACGCAGCCGCCCCGCGCCACCGCGGGTTCGGCGCGCACGTTCCAGCCGGCGGCCTCGAGCTCGCCGGCCAGGTGGGTTTCCACCAGCGCCACGTCTTCGGGGTTGAGCAGCAGGCAGGGCGAGCCGGACAGCGCCGGCTCGGCGGCCAGCAGCTCGCGCACGGCCGGCAGCAGCACCGCGGGATCGGCCGCCACGGTCTGCTGCACCAGCTGGCGCGCCACGTCGAGCGCCAGCGCGATCAGGGTCTGGGCCACTTCCTCGTCCACGCGGCCTAGCGCGTGGCTGAAGGTGGCGGCCAGCTCCTGCAGGCGACCGGCTTCGGCGCGCGCGCTTTCCAGGCCGCGCGCATAACCCTCGCGGTGGCCGTCGCCGTAGCCCTGGGTCTGGCCCTGGGTATAACCCTGGGCGTAGCCTTCCTTGCGCGCGCCTTCGCGCATGGCGTCGAGCGCGGCGAAGTCGATCGGGGGCGGGGCCGGCTCGAACGGCATGAACGCCGACGGCGCCGGCTCGGCGTCGCGCGGGTCGAGCGACACCATCTGCCAGCGCTGCCAGCCGCTTTTCTGCGGGGTGCGGCCGCCCGGCGGGGCGAAGCTGGTGAATTCGTTCTGGCCGCCCTGGCCGCCCTGGCCGCCTTGATTGCCCTGGCCATTCTGGCGCGGGCCGCCGCGGCCGCCCGCGCGGCGGCCATCGCCGCCGTCGCCGCCGCCGCTGTTGCTGCCGTTGCCCTGGCGGTCGCCGCGGGCATTCGTGTAGGCCGGGTCCGCGGCATAACCGCGGAACTGGCCGAGGGCACGTTCAGACGTAGGCATCGTCGCCACCACCGATTACAACTTCGCCGGCTTCGGCCAGGCGGCGCACCACCTGGAGGATGTTCTTCTGTTCGGCCTCGACCTGCGAGACCCGTACCGGGCCCAGCGCCTCGAGGTCTTCGCGCAGCATTTCGCCGGCGCGGGTAGACATGTTGCGGATGAACTTGTCGCGCAGTTCCACCGGCGCGCCCTTGAGCGCGACGATGAGCGATTCGGTGGCCACTTCCTTGAGCACGCGCTGGATGCCGCGGTCGTCCACTTCCATCAGGTTCTCGAACAGGAACATCTCGTCGATGATCTTCTGGGCGAGGTCGCCGTCGTGCAGGCGCACGCCTTCGATGACCGCTTCCTCGTGGGCCGTGCTCATCAGGTTGATGATCTCGGCCGCGGTGCGCACGCCGCCCATGCGGCTGCGCTTGAGGCTCTGGCCCGCCAGCAGCTTGGTCAGCACGTCGGTCAGCTCCTGCAGCGCGCCCGGCTGCACGCCGCCGAAGGTGGCGATGCGCAGGATCACGTCGTTGCGCAGGCGGTCCGTGAACATGCCGAGGATCTCGGACGACTTCTGGCGGTCCAGGTGGATCAGGATGGTGGCGATGATCTGCGGATGCTCGTCGCGGATCAGCTCGGCCACCGAGGTGGAATCCATCCAGTTCAGCGAGTCGATGCCGCTGCCCGGGTCGCGCGACTCCAGGATGTCCTCGATCACCGACAGCGCGCGCTCCTCGCCCAGCGCCTTGTTCAGCACGCTGCGGATGAAGGTGCTCGAGTCCACGTCCAGCGCCATGTACTGCTCGGTCTCGGAGCGGAACTCGGCCAGCACCTCGGCCATCTGCTCGCGCGTCACCGAGGTGAGCGCCGCCATCGCCTGGCCCAGGGCCTGCACCTGCGGCGGTCCGAGATGCTTGAAGACCTCGGCCGCGGCGTCTTCCCCGAGCGACATCATCAGGATGGCGCTCTTCTGCAACCCTTCATCGTTCATCTTTGGACATCCAGTTCTTGATCACGCTGGCGACCAGGCGCGGGTCGCGCTGCGCAGCGTCGCGCACCAGGGCGAGATCGCTTTCGTATTTGGCGGCAAGCCGCAGGACTTCCGGATTGGACGGCTCTTCGGCGGGCAGCAGCACGGCCTGCTCTTCGGCGGTCTTCTCCTGTGGCGGCGGCAGCGGCGGCGCGGTGTACTTGCGCAGCACCGGGCGGGCGATCTTGAACCACACGAACGCGGCCAGCAGGGCCAGCATCAGGTAGCCGGCCACGGTCTTGGCCAGCGCGATCATGTCCGGCTGCTTCCACAGCGGCAGTTCGGGCTTGATGTCGACCTCGGCGGTAAACGGGCTGTTGACCACGTTGAGCGAGTCGCCGCGCTCGGCGGAGAAGCCCATCGCTTCCTTGGTCAGGTTCTCGATCTGGGTGAGCTGCGTGGCGGGCAGCGCCTCGGCCACCATCTTGCCGTTGGCGCCGGCCTTCTGGCGGTAGTTGACCACCACCGCCACCGACAGGCGCTTCACGCCGCCCGGGGCCTGCTGCACGTGGCGCACGGTGCGGTCGAGCTCGTAGTTGGTGGTGGAGTCCTTGCGGTTGCTGCTCGGGCCGGTCTGGGCCGTGCTGGTGGCGCCGGTCTGAGCCGGCTGCCCGGCCTGGCCCTGCTGGCCGGGCTGCTGGCCCGGCTGGTTGGGCTGGCCGGGGCGCGGCGGCTGGGCCGTGGCGATCGGCGCGGTGGCGGGCGCGGGCGGCTGGTTGGACAGCGCGCCGGGCACGCCGCCGACGGGCGCGGCGCCCTGCTGGCTCGATTCGCTCGACTGCTGGCTGCGGATGGCCGCGCGGGTCGGGTCCTGGTTGGGCTTGAACGACTCGTCGGTGTGCTCGACGATGGCGAAGTCCACGTCGGCCGTGACCTGCGCCTTGACGTTGTCCTGGCCGACCAGCGGCGCCAGGATGGCTTCCACGCGCTGCGCGTAGTTGCGCTCCAGCGCCTGCACGTACTTGATCTGGCTGGCGTCGAGCATGCGCTCGTTGGTGCCGTTGCCCGACAGCAGGTTGCCGTGCTGGTCGACGATGGAGATCGACTTGGGCGTGAGTTCCGGCACGCTGGACGACACCAGGTAGCTGATCGCCGCGACCTGGCCGTCGTCGATGGCGCGGCCCGGGTAGAGCTGCAGCACCACCGAGGCGGTCGGCTTCTGGCGCTCGCGCACGAACAGCGTGGGCTTGGGGATGGCCAGGTGCACGCGCGCGGACTGCACCGCGCCGATCGACTCGATCGAGCGCGCCAGCTCGCCTTCCAGGCCGCGCTGGTAGTTGACCTGCTCGGCGAACTGGCTGATGCCGAACTTCTGCGAGTCCATCAGCTCCATGCCGGTGGTGCCGCTCTTGGGCAGGCCCTGGGAAGCCAGGCGCAGGCGGGTCTCGTGGACCTTGTCGGAGGGCACCATGACCGCACCGCCGCCCTCGGCGAACTTGTACGGCACGTTCATCTGCTGCAGGGAGGCGATGACGGCACCGCCGTCGCGCTCGGACAGGTTGCTGTAGAGCACCTTGTAGTCCGGCGCGCGCGACCACAGCACGCCCACCGCGATGGCCGCGGCAAGCGCCGCGGCACCCAGCATCATGGGCAGGCGCGGATTGGCCTTGAGGCGCTCGAACAGCTCGGATTTGCCCGACAGGGCGGCCACGGCGTTCATGCGCGCGCCCCGGTCATGGCCAGGATGGGCAGGGCCGGATGGCGGGCGCCGCTCTGGCTGCCCTGTCCACCCCGGCTGGCCTGGAGCATCCCGGCTACGGCATGGCTAAGATCACGCTGCTGACAAAACACGCGTACTCCCCGCGATAGTTGATCAAGGTTCGGGTCCCGGAGCGGGCGCGGCAACGCGGCAGCGCCCCAGATCCGGCACGGTATCGATCATCGTCCAGGCGCGGTGCCGACAATCACGGGAATAAGCCTCGTTTTCCACCCGATTTCCCGCAATGGGCCGCCCGGCGGGGCAGGTACGCTTCGGGGGCTGGCACAGGTGGCGTGCGCGGATGCGGTCTTGCGGCATGCGCGTGCCCCGGCGGATTTGCCGGCAGCGGCGCGGGGAGGGTCCGGCGCCATGTTCAACGACTTGACTCTTTCCGGGACCGGCTTGCCCCGAGCGGGCGCGGCGGGTTCCGAGCGGATCGCCATGACTACCATCTCTTCCATCGACGGCATGCTGCAGCAGTTGCGCGGGCTGGCCCAGAGCGCCACTGGCACGGAAAGCCAGGCCACCACGGCCGCGGCCGCCGGCCCGGGCAGCTTCGCCAGCGAACTGCAGCGCTCGCTGGCGCGCGTCAGCGCCGTGCAGGAACACGCCTACGGCCAGGCCGACGCCTTCGAGCTGGGCAAGCCCGGCGTGTCGCTCAACGACGTGATGATCGACATGCAGAAGGCCAACGTGTCGTTCCAGACCGCCGTGCAGGTGCGCAACCGGCTGGCCGGCGCCTACCAGGAAATCATGAGCATGACGGTGTAACGGCCGCCGGGCCGGCGGCGCCGGTTCTGGATGGTTCGTTTGCCGGAAGAAGACCTCCGTTCGCGGGCGCGGGCGGGGGTTTTTGCGTTTTTTGGGCGGGGGCTGGCGAATGCCGCCGTGCCGGATTTCCCGGCGCCGCTGCCTTTGCCTTATATCCGGAAATACTCCGCCGCGCCCGGCTCGCGGGCCGGCTTGCACACCAGATCGCCGCCGTGCCCGGCATACACGAGGCAATGCCCGGGCGTGTCGCGGTTGACCACGCTCACGCCCTGGGCGATGACCGAGCCGTCGCCCACGTGGCTGCGGCCGATGATGGCGGTGTTGGGATACATCACCACGCCGTCGCCGATCACCGGCGCCACGCCGTGGTTCTTGCCGACCGTGGAGTTCTGGTACAGCACCAGATAATTGCCGTAGGTCGCCTTTGCCAGCACGATGCCGACCGAGTGGCCGATGAAGAAGACTTCCGGCAGCTCGACCTCGTAGAACATGTCGATGCCGTTGAGCGCCTTGTTCAGCAGGAACAGCCGCGTGCAGGCCTGCGCGTTGCCTTCGTTGCGCCAGATGGTGTTGGCCAGGTAATAGAGATACTGGCAGTACTGGCTCGAATGCAGGTAGTTGAAGCGCCCGGGCTGCCACATGCGCACGGCGGCGATGCAGCGCTCGAGCCGGGCCAGCGCTTCGGGCTGGTGGCGGGCGATCACGGGCAGCAGGGCGTCGGCCTTGCCGTCCGGCACCAGCGCGGCCACCTGGGCGCAGGTATAGGCCGCCAGGCTCTGCGGGGTCTGGTCGATCAGTTCCACGTTCGGATTCCTTGCAGGTGAGCGGCCACTACGTCGCGCACGTCGCGCGGCGCCACGCCCAGCGCGCGCAGGCGCGCCACGCTGCACACCGCGGCCGGCTGGGGCCGGGTGGCGCGGGCCAGCTCGACCTGCCAGCCGGCGCGGTTGAACACTTCGGCCAGTTCGCCGTTGGAGACGTTGGCGCCGCTGGCCACGTTGAAAATGCCTTGCGCGCCCTGCGCGGACATGGCGGCCAGCGCCTGGACCACGTCGTCGAGATGGATGTAGTCGCGCACGAAGGCGGCGTCGCTGTCGAGGCGGAACGCGCGCTCGGCGGCGGCGCGCTGCAGCCATTCCGAGAGGAAGCCCGGCGCGCCGGCGCACCAGTCGAACACGCACGACAGGCGCGCCACGGCGGTGCGCCGCGGCGCCAGCGTGAGGCACAGGTTCTCGCCCAGCGCCTTGGACAGGTCGTAGAGGTGGCGCGGGTTGGCCGGCTGCAGCGTGAGCGCGCCGGCTTCGTCGCCCACCGGCAGCGCGGAACTGTCGTACAGGCGGGTCGAGGACAGGTAGATCAGGTGGTCCCAGCGGCCCGCGCGCAGCAGCGCCGCCAGCAGGCCGACGTGGGCTTCCACCGTGTCGAACGGGCGCGCGGCGAAATCGGCGGTCAGGCCCGCGCAGTAGAACACGCGGCCGAGGTCGCGCTCGAACAGGCCGGCGTCGTCGCGGCGCGGCACGTAGACTTCATGCCCGGCGTGGCGCAGCGCGCGCACCAGGCGCTGGCCGACGAAGCCGGCTCCGCCGATCACGGTGCACGGCGCGGCGGGGCCGCCGGGTGTGGAGGCGCTCACGTCGTTGCTCACGTCATCGCTCGCGTCGTCGCCCACGCCGCTCACGACAGCGGGTGGTGCAGCGCCGGGTCGCGGTGCCACAGCAGCTTGGGGCTGACGTGGTGGCAGACCGAGAAGTCCGCGCCCTGCAGCAGCGCCGGGTCCTTGACCGCGACCATGTTGAAGCCGTGCGCCGGGCCTTCCAGGTAGACCTCGTCGACCGGGATCAGCTCGATCGGGCGGCCGGACATGTCCACGTTGGAGTTGAAGTCGCGCACCGCGAACACGCTGTAGCCGAAGCCTTGCAGCATGCGGATGATCTCGGCGTTTTCCAGGCCGTTGCTCCAGTCCACGTAGTGGCGGTGCACCTCGAACACGATGTTGGGCGCGTCCGGGGCCGGGCGCGACAACTGGTTCTTCGCGCCCTTGAACACGTCGAGCTCGGCGCCCTCGATGTCCAGCATGATGAGGCTGAGCTTGTCGAGCTTCTGCTGCGCGCAGTAGTCGTCGATGGTGATGGTGGCGAAGCTGCTGTCGTCGGTGGCGGTGCTGGCCTCGGCGCGCTCGGCGTGGGCGAACGAGTCGTTGCCGACCAGGCGCAGCTGCGTGCTGCTGTCGGACCACAGGCCCAGGCGCCAGCTCTTGATGTTCTCCACCGCGTTGAGCTTCGCGTTGTTGCGCAGCATGCCGAGCTGGTCGGCGTTGGGCTCGAAGGCGTGGCAGGTGCCGCCGGCGGCGGCCAGCTGCCGGGCCATCAGGATCACCTGGTCGCCGAAGTAGGCGCCGCCCACCACCGCGTTGCCGCCGCGCTGGCACAGCTTGACCAGCAGCTTGGTGGTCTGCGGCTCCCACACGTGGTCGGGCTGCGCCGGCGTGCTCATGAGGAAGTCGCGCGCGATCTTGGTGCGGTAGAGGAATTCGAACACGGTGCCGTCGGCCAGCGTCTTGCGCAGGCGCGAGTCGTCGTCGTACATGGCGTCGACGATGGGGCCGGTGATGTCGTCGCGCACGCTGCCCGCGTAGCCGGACAGGTCGGCCTCGATGGACTTGCACAGGGCGACCAGCCGGTCGCGCGCGGCCTCGCTGTTGCCAACTTCGCGCAGGGCTTGGGACAGTTTCTGCAAGGTGTCGGTACTCATGGATTGGCTCCGAAGTTTGGCTTGTTGGTCGGTGACCGGTTGAATGCGGTATGGATGAGGGTTCAGTACGCGCGGGCCGCCGCCAGGCGCGGCAGCGCCATGTCCTTGGCGGAGACGAGCCGGGACGCGCACGGCGGCCAGGCGATGCCGGTCTCCGGGTCGTCCCAGCGCACGCCGCCGCTGTGCGCGGGCGCGAACGGCACGGTCATCTGGTAGAAGACCTCGGACAGCTCGGTCAGGGTCTGGAAGCCGTGCGCCACGCCGCGCGGGATGTAGAGCGCGCGCTGGTTGTGCGCCGACAGCTCCACCGAGAACCACTGGCGGTAGCTGGCCGAATAGGGCCGCAGGTCCAGCAGCGCGTCGAACACCGCGCCGGTGGTGACGCGCACCAGCTTGTCCTCGCCGGCGGGCTCGTATTGCAGGTGCATGCCGCGCACGATGCCCGCGCGCGTGTTGCGCGACACGCTCTGCTGCACGAAGCGGCCGTTGAGCCCGCGCTCGGCGAAGGCGTCCACGCACACGGTGCGGGCGAAGAAGCCGCGCTCGTCGGCGAGCGGCTCCGGGTCCACCAGCCAGGCGCCCTCGATGGGAGTCGGCGTGAAGATCATGGCAGCTCCGTCATGGCAGCACCGCGGTTTCCGGGATGGCCACCACGAAGCGCCCGCCCCACTCGCGGATGCCGGCCATCTGCGCCATCACCTCGTCCTTGATGTTCCACGGCAGGATCAGCAGGTAGTCGGGGCGGTCGCCGAAGACATGCTCGGGCGCCACCACCGGGATGCGCGTGCCGGGCAGCAGGCGGCCCTGCTTGGTGGGGTTGCGGTCCACCACGTAGTCGATGAAGTCGGTGCCCGCGCCGCAGTAGTTGAGCAGCGTGTTGCCCTTGGCCGCGGCGCCGTAGGCGGCGATGCGCCTGCCGGCATTGCGCGCCTCGATCAGGAAGGACAGCAGGTCGCGCTTGGCCTTGCGCACGCGCTCGGCGAAGCCCGCGTAGAGCGCCGTGCTGGTCAGGCCGGCGGCGTGCTCCTCGGCCAGCGCGGCGGCGACCGCCGGCGTGGCGGCGTGGGCCGCGCCCGCGTGGCAGGCGAACACGCGCAGGCTGCCGCCGTGGGTGGGCAGGTGCTCGACGTCGAACACGCGCAGGCCGGCCCGGGCGAAGACGGGCTGCAGCGCCGCCAGCGACAGGTAGGAGTAGTGCTCGTGGTATAGCGTGTCGAACTGGTTCTGCTCGATCAGGCGCAGCAGGTGCGGAAATTCCAGCGTGATCACGCCCTGCGGCTTGAGCACCACCGGCATGCCGCCGACGAAGTCGTTGATGTCCGGCACGTGCGCCAGCACGTTGTTGCCAAGCAGCAGGTCGACCTGCCAGCCTTCCTCGCGCAGCGCGCGCGCGCTGGCCGTGCCGAAGAACAGCTCGCGGCTGTCCACGCCCCTGGCGCGCGCGGCGGCGGCGGTGTTGGCGGTGGGCTCCACGCCCAGGCACGGCACGCCGGCCTGCACGAAATACTGCAGCAGGTAGCCGTCGTTGCTGGCCAGCTCCATCACGCGGCTGCCGGCGCCGAGGCCGAAGCGCGCGGTCATGGCGCCGACGTAGCGGCGCGCGTGCTCGAGCCAGGACGACGAATACGAGGAGAAATACACGTAGTCGTCGTGGAAATGGGTTTCCGCCGGCGTGGCGTCGCGCAGCTGGACCAGCCAGCAGTGCTCGCACACCATCGCGTGCAGCGGGTAGAAGATCTCGGCGCGGGCCGCGTCGCCGGCCTTGATGAAGGCGTTGGAGACTGGCGAGAGGCCGAGGTCGACCACGGTTTGCGCCAGCGGCGCGCCGCAGGCGCGGCAGGGCGCCTGCGTGGCGGCGTGGTTGGCTTGGACAGCGTCTGTCATACGCGGAATTGATCGATTTGTCGTTCGGTCACGGCGCGGGCCGCGGCGGGGTCCGCCTGCACGGCGCGATACCAGTGGGCGGTGGCGGCCAGCGCCTGGTCGAGCGCCCAGCGCGGCTGCCAGCCGAGCATGTCCCTGGCCAGGGACGAGTCCAGGTGCAGGTTGCGCGCTTCGTGCGGCGCGCCGGCGCCGGTGTCGGCCAGTTGCCAGCGGAGTTCGGGCCAGTGCCGTTCGAGCGCGGTCAGCACCGCGCCCACGGCCAGGTTGTCCGATGCCTGCGGGCCGAAGTTGAAGGCCCGCGCGAGGGCCGGCTCGCCGCCCATCAGCCGCGCGCCCAGCAGCAGGTAGCCGTGCAGCGCCTCCAGCACGTGCTGCCACGGCCGCGTGGCGTGCGGGTTGCGGATCTCCAGCACGCCGCCGGCGGCGGCCGCGCGCGCGGCGTCGGGCACCAGGCGGTTGTCCGCCCAGTCGCCGCCGCCGATCACGTTGCCGGCGCGCGCGGTGGCCACCAGCACGCCGCGCTCGGCCAGGAAGGCATTGCGGTAGCTGGCGGCGACCAGCTCGGCCGCGGCCTTGCTGGCGCTGTAGGGGTCGTGGCCGCCGAGCGGGTCGGTCTCGCGGTAGCCCCAGACCCACTCCTTGTTGTCGTAGCACTTGTCGGTGGTGATGACCACCACCGCGCGCACGCCCGGGCACTGGCGCACGGCGTCGAGCAGGTTGACGGTGCCCATCACGTTGGTGGCCCAGTTGGCCACCGGGTCGCGGTAGCCGGCGCCGACCAGCGGCTGCGCCGCGAGGTGGAACACGATTTCCGGCTGCGCGTCCCGCAGCGCGCGGGCCAGCGTATCGGCCTCGCGGATGTCGGCCAGGTGGTGGCCGTGCAGCGTGTCGGCCACGCCCGCGGCGGTAAACAGGCCGGCCGGCTGCTCCGGCGGCAGCGCGTAGCCGCTCACGCGCGCGCCTAGGCGCGCCAGCCACAGCGCCAGCCAGGCGCCCTTGAAGCCGGTGTGCCCGGTCAGGAAGACGCGGCGGCCCGCGTAGTGGCCGAGCCTGTCCGCCATCGGGTTCGCCGCGCTCATCGCGCTCATCGCGCCCGCCGTGCTCACCACGTCTTCCACGGGGCCGCGCCCGACTGCCACAACTGCTCGAGCATGTTTTTCTCGCGCAGGGTGTCCATCGGCTGCCAGAAGCCCTGGTGCTCGAAGGCCAGCAGGTGCCCGCGCGTGGCGAGCTCTTCCATCGGGCCCTGTTCCCAGCTGGTCTTGTCGTCGCCGATCAGGTCGATCACCTCGGGCTGCAGCACGAAGAAGCCGCCGTTGATCCAGGCGCCGTCGCCGCGCGGCTTCTCGGCGAAGCCGGCCACCATGCCCTCGCTGGTGCGCTCCAGCGCGCCGTAGCGCCCGGGCGGCTGCACCGCGGCCACCGTGGCCCAGCGGCCGTGGTTGCGGTGGAAGGCGATCTCGGCGGTGAGGTCGATGTCGGACACGCCGTCGCCGTAGGTGAAGCAGAACGGCTCGCCCGGCGTGAGGTAGTCGCGCACGCGGCGCAGGCGCCCGCCGGTCTGCGATTCCTCGCCGGTGTCGACCAGCGTCACGCGCCACGGCTCGGCCTTGCGGCAGTGCACGTCCATGCGGTTTTCCGACATGTCGAAGGTCACGTCCGACATGTGCAGGAAGTAGTTGGCGAAGTACTCCTTGATGACGTAGCCCTTGTAGCCCAGGCAGATGACGAAGTCGTTGATGCCGTGCGCGGCGTACATCTTCATGATGTGCCACAGGATCGGCTTGCCGCCGACCTCGATCATGGGCTTGGGCCGCAGGTGCGACTCTTCGGAAATGCGGGTACCCAGCCCGCCCGCCAGGATGACGGCTTTCATGCGGCTTTCTCCAACACCTGGATGCCCAGGATCTCGTGGGTGGAAGGACGGCCCTGGCTGTCGATCAGCGCCAGGTCCAGGCCGAACTGCTGCTGCAGGATCTCGGCCAGCGGTGTCTTGTCGTGCCCGCCCGCTTCCATGCGGGCGCTGAGCAGCCGGTACAGCGGCAGGTGGTACGGGCGCAGGTTGACGGCTTCCATCAGCAGCTCCAGCGCGCGCTCGTGGTCGCCGGTGCGCTGCGCCATCTCGCCGAGCGCGAAGGCGATCAGCCAGTGCTTGCTCCACTTGGCCGACATGTTTTCCAGCAGGCTGTTCAGCTCGATGTGGCGGCCTTCTTCCAGCAGCATCCCGATGGTCAGCACGAGGTGCTCCATCGGATGCCAGGCGCCGGCGCAGAACACGCCGTCCTGCGCGCGCGGCGCCAGGTGGCCGACGTCGCGGTGCCGGCCGACCAGCTCCGCGAGCTGGTCCTCGAACCAGCGCGTGAAGCCGGCCGCGTCGAAGATCGCGCTTTTCTCGAAGCGGTGGCGCAGGCTCAGGCGCAGGGCGTTGAGCTGTTCGGCGTCGGCGGCCAGCTGCGCGGCCATCGTCACGTAGTCCGCCTCGGTCTCGCAGATCAGGCCGTCGAGCCCCACCGCGTGCAGGAACGGCGCCGACACCCGCGTGTGGAACGCCGGGCCGGCCAGCGTCACCAGCGGCACGCCCATCCACAGCGTGTCGCAGGTGGTGGTGCCGCCGGTCACGGGCGAGGTGTCCAGCGCGATGTCGATGTCGTGGTAGGTCAGGTACTGGTTCTTGCCCTCGCGCGGGATGCAGGTCACGCGCTGCGGATCGATGCCGGCCTGCGCCATGCGCGCGAGCAGCGGCTCGCGCACGCTGTCCTTGTCCAGCTCGGCGGCTTCCACCAGCAGGCGGCTGCCGGGCACGCGCGCCAGCACCGCGCTCCACAGGCGCAGGGTGCGGCCGGTGATCTTGCCGAGGTTGTTGCACGAGCCGAAGGTGATGAAGCCGTTGCGCAGCGCGGGCGTCTCGCGCACCTGGTATTGCGGCTGGTAGGCCAGCAGCGGGCTGTGCACCAGCGGCTGGTAGGCGGCGAACACCGGCGCGCGCAGCAGGTTCTCGGTGTAGTGCGCCTCGAAGCCGGCCGGGTCGCCGGTCCAGTCGGTGACGCGGTGGTGGATGGCCGGGATGCCGGTGCTGCCCGGATAGCCGAGCCAGGTGAGCTGCACCGGCGCCAGGCCGTGGACCATGTATTGCAGCGGCGGCGTGCCGGTGTAGCCGCCGAGGTCGATCAGCGCGTCGAGGTGTTCGTCGCGCACGGCCTGCACGACGTCCGCGTCGCTCTTGTTGGCCAGTTGCACGAAGCGGTCCGAATAGATCTCGAGCTTGTGCGTGATCTGGTCGCGGTACGCGTGCAGGCCGAGCAGCACGACCTCGAAGCGCGCGCGGTCCAGGTTGGCCAGGAACGGCACCAGGAAGTAGGCGCAGGCGTGGCGGTACAGGTCGTTGGACAGGATGCCCAGGCGGATGCGGCCGCCGGCCGCCGGCGCGGGCGTGCGCGCCGCGCCGGGGATCGGCTTGGCGGCCAGCAGGCGGGCGAAGCCCTGCGCCTCGGCCAGCAGGTCGGCGGCGGTGGTCTGTTCGCCGAACAGCATCAGGAACAGCAGGTTGGTGCGGATGCTGCGGTTCTCGGGCTCGATCCGGGCAGCCTTGCGCAGGATGCCGACGGCTTCCTCGGCGTTGCCGGTGTCCCGCAGGTCGTTGGCGTAGTTGGCCAGCACGGAGGCGTTGTCCGGCGCCAGCGCCAGCGCCTTGACCGAGGCCTCGAGGGCCTGCGCGTGCAGGCCGAGCACGCGCAGGACGATGGCGTAGTTGGCCCAGCCGCCCAGCGACTGCGGGTGCCGCGCCACGCAGGTCTCGAGCTGCTCGCGCGCTTCCTGCAGGCGGCCCATCTTGTTCAGGATGCGCCCGCGCATGGTCATCAGGTCGGGGTTGTCCGGCGCCACCGCCAGCCCCTTGGCGATCCACTGGTAGGCCTCTTCGTCATGGTGCTGCGCCAGGTGCGCGAAGGCCAGCCAGTAATAGGGCTGCGGCAGTCCGGGGTCGAGCTTGCGGGCCTTGGCCGCATGCTCGATCGCCTCCTGGTAGCGGCCGGCGAAATAGCTCGCGTCGGCCTTCTGGATGTGCTGGTTGGCCTTGGGGGCGGCGAGGGTTTTCTTCATGGCTCAGGCGGGCGCGTGTTCGGTGGTGGTGGCGGACGACTGCGCCGGCACGACTTCGATGCCGAGCACGTCGAACACCGTGGGCACGGCCTGCTGCCCGAGATAGTCCAGGCTCATGCCGAACTGCTGCTGCAGGAAGTCGGCCAGCACGGTCTTGTCGTAGCCGCATTCGTCCATGCGCGCGCTCAGCAGGCGGTACAGCGGCACGTGGTAGGCGCGCAGGCCGACGCTTTCCATCAGCAGGTCGATGGCGGCCTCCTTGTTGCCGCCGCGGTATTCCATCTCGGCCAGCACGTAGGGCACCAGCCAGTGCTTGCTCCACTTGGCGCTCAGGTTTTCCAGCAGGCTGCGGGTCTCGCCGAAGCGCCCGGCCTCGAGCAGGCCGGCGATGGCCACCACGATCTCGCCCATGCCGTGCCAGGCACCGGCGAAGAACATGCCGTCGTGCTGGGCGGCGGGCGCCGGGCCGCGCAGACCCCGCGGGTCGACCAGCGCCGCCAGTTCGGTCTCGAGCCAGCGCGCGAAGCCGGCGCCGTCGGCCACCGGGCTTTGCTCGAAGCGCTGGCGGATGCCCAGGCGCAGCGCGTTGAGCCCGTCGACGTCGCCGGCCAGCGTGGCGGCGGCGTCGACGTAGGCGTCCTTGTCGGCGCAGATCAGCCCGTCGAGGCCGAGCGCCTTGAGGAACGTGGCCGAGATGCGCGCGTGGTAGGCGTTGCCGGCCAGCGTGACCACCGGCACGCCCATCCACAGCGCGTCGCAGGTGGTGGTGCCGCCGGTCAGCGGCGCGGTGTCCAGCACGATGTCGATGTCGTGGTAGGTCAGGTACTGGTTGGCGCTGGCGCGCGGCACGCAGGTCACGCGCTGCGGGTCGATGCCGGCCTGCGCCAAGCGCGCGAGCAGCGGCGCGCGCACCGATTCCTGGTCGATCTCGCGCAGCTCCAGCAGCAGCCTGCTGCCGGGGCAGCGCGCCAGCACCGCCGCCCACAGGGCCAGCGTGCGCGCGGTGATCTTGCCAAGGTTGTTGCACGAGCCGAAGGTGACGAAGCCGTTGCGCAGCGCGGGCGTCTCGCGCACGCGGTACTTGGGCGCGTAGACCGACAGCGGGTCCTGCACCAGCGGCGCGTACACGTAGGAGACCTGCGGCGCGCGCAGCAGGGTCTCGGTGTAGTGCGACTCGAAGCCGGCCGGGTCGCAGGTCCAGTCGCTGATGCGGTAGCGGATGGCCTCCATGCCGGTGCTGCCGGGGTAGCCCAGCCAGGTCATCTGCACCGGCGCCAGGCCGTGCGCCATGTGCTGCAGCGGCGAATTGCCGGTATGGCCGCCGAGGTCCATCAGCACGTCGAGCTGCTCGGCGCGCACGGTGTCGATGAGCTGCTCGCGCGACATGCCCGCGAGCGGCACGAAGCGGTTGGCGTTCAGGCGGATCTTGTCGGTGACGTGGTCGCTGACCGGGTTCAGCGACAGCGCCACCACCTCCACGCGGCTGCGGTCGAGGTTGGCCAGCAGCGGCAGGATGAAATAGGCGCAGGCATGGCGCAGCAGGTCGTTCGACAGCAGGCCGAGGCGGATCGGCGCGCCCGGGCGCTGCGGCCGCGCCGGCTGCGGGCGCAGCAGGGGGGTGAGCTGGCGGCCGAAGGCCTTGGCCTCGCGCAGCAGGTCCTGCGCGGTGGTGGCCTGGTCGAACAGCATCACGAACAGCAGGTTGGCGCGGATCGCGGCGTCGCGCGGCGACAGTTGCACCGCGCGGCGCAGGGCCACGATGGCGGCGTCCATCTCGCCGGTTTCCTTGAGCGCGCTGGCGTAGTTGGCGTAGGCCACCGGCTCGTGCGGATCGAGCGCGAGGGCCTTCTGCGCGGCGTCGCGCGCGCCGGCGTACTCGCGCAGTTCCGCCAGCAGGGCGCCGTAGTTGATCCAGCCGTGGATCTGGCCCGGGGCCAGCTCGATGCAGCGCTCCAGCCAGGCGCGCGCGCGCGCGTGGTCGCCGTTGCGCATGGCGATGGCGCCGCCCAGCGCCATCAGGCGCGTGTGCTCGGGGAATTCCCGCAGCGCCTGGTCGATGACCTCGCCGGCGCGGATGGTGTCGTGCAGCCCCAGGTAGGCCGCGGCCTGCCAGTAGCGGATCTCGGCCTGCCGGCCCAGCAGCTTCTCGGCCTTGTCGGCCTGCGCCAGGGATTCGCGGAACTTCCCCGCTTCATAGAGCGTCTGGGCCCTGGCGATCGGCGGCGGCAAGGTGGGAGCGTGCTGGGGTCGTTTCATCGTGAGTGGATTTCCAGGCATGCCGGAGCTGGCATTCCGATCGCCCACGACGCCTCGCGCGTACAGGAGAAATGACAATATCCGACGCCCTCAACCGTATCAGGGCGGCGTTTTCTTCAGAGGCGGGAATACAAGGCCAAAACAGGGCCAATTCATGGCCCGTGGCGGCGGCTGGCGGCGCGCCGGGGGCGCTCGCGGCCGGGGTGTGCCGGATCGGGCGCCGGCGCGCGGCTCAGGCGCCGCGGGCCGGCTTCGCGCCGGCCGCGCCCTCGCCGGCGGCGGCCTTTTCGAGCTGGTACAGCCAGGCCAGCAGCTCGGCCACGGCCACGTACAACTGCGGCGGGATGTGCGAGTCCAGGTCGACCTGCATCAGCAGCGTCACCAGCGCGGGGGAGTTGTGCACGTACACGCCGCTCTCGCGGGCGCGCGCGATGATGGCGTCGGCGATCTCGCCGTAGCCCTTGGCCACCACGCGCGGGCTGCCGTCGCGGCCTTCTTCGTAGGCCAGCGCGACCGCGCTGCCGCGCGCGTCGTCCTGCGGCATGGGCTGGTTCAAGGCAGGTTCTCCCCGGGCGAGAGGATGCCGTTGACGGCCAGCGCGGACAGATCGAGGCCGGTGGCGGCCAGCCGCTCCTGCAGCTGCGCGCGGGCCGCGTGCAGGCGGTTGACCGAGTCGGGCGCGGCCAGGCGCGCCTCGATGCGGTTGCCGGCCACGCTCAGGCGCGCCTCGACGGTGCCCAGGTGCGGGAACTGGAGCACCAGCTTGGTCGACCACGGCGCGCGCGCCGGGTCGGGCGCCTGGCCGTGGCCGCCCGCGTGGCGCTCCTCGGTCTCGCGGCGGATCTGCCAGTCCAGCGGCGTGCCGGGCCAGGCCTCGCCGATCCAGCGGAATTGCTGCGTGGCCAGGGTGTCGAGCTGCTGGCGCACCAGCGCGGCGGCGTCCGGGTGGACCGCCGGGCCGGCGGCCGGGGTGGCCGAGGCCGCGCCCAGGCGGGCGTCGCCGCCGCGGCCATCGGCCACGGCACCGTCGGCGTCCACGTGGCGCGCCTGCGGCAGCGGGGCGGAGGCGGCCTGGTAGGCCTGCGTGGCCTGCTGCGCGAGATGGGCCGACGGCCCCTGCGGGACCGGCAGGCCGGACGTGGCCGGCGGCGCGCTGGATTGCGCGGCATGGCTGGCCGCGGTGGCCGCGTTGGCGGCGGGGGGCGGCGCGTCGTCGGCGGGCGCCTGGGTGTCCGGCTGGGCCACGATGGCGACCGTGGCCGCGGCCACCGCGCGGGCGTCCGCCGCGGCGGCCTGGGCCGCCGTGGGCGGCGCCACGGGGGCCGGCTGGTAGGTCAGCTGCAGGACCGGCGCGCCGTCGTCGGCGCCGGGCGCGGGGGCGCTGGCGGGCGCGGCCGGGCCGGGTCCGAGCGCGGCCTGCGGCTCGCGCATCAGGGCGTCGAGCGGCTGCGTGCCGTTGACCCACTGGCCCAGGTGCGATTCATAGAACAGGCCGCTTTGCCCGACCTGCTGCGCCAGCGCCGCGGCCAGCGCGCCGGTGCTGCCGGGCGCCGGCGCGCTGGGCAGCAGCGGGGCCGAGCCGCGCAGCGGGGCCGGCTCGGTGCCTTCGAGGATGTCCAGGATGACGCGCGCGGCCGAGCTGAAGGTCTCGCGCGCGGAGGCCGGCGCGGCGCCGTCGGCGGGGTTCGGCGTGCCGCCGGTGACTATGCCGGGGCGGTTCTGCTGCACCGTGGCGCCGCTGTCGGCCGGCGCCACCGTCTCGGTGACGGCGCCGGCGGGCATCAGCGCGGCCAGCTTGGCCACGCTCAGCGCGGACTTGAGTCCCTGCGGGTCCGTGTTGCGCAGCGCCAGCGCGGGATCTGGCGGAAGATGGATGCCGACCATTCGGCGCGATCAGTAACGGGCGTCGGCGCCGTAGGCGTGATGCAGTTCCTGGCGGCGGCGCGAGTTGTTGAGCAGGTGGCCGAGCCGTTCGATCTGGGGCATCACCAGGTTGCGGATGGCGGCATCCTGCGACAGGATGGTCTCCAGCATCTGGTAGCGGTAGCGGCGCTCCTGCGGCGACAGCAGCACCACGTCGTCGTTGTTGCGCAGCACGTTGACCTGCGCCACGTAGCGCGCCTGCAGGGCGCTCAGCGCATCCCAGTCGCCGGCGCGGGCAGCCTCGCACATCTGGCCGGAGAGGACCAGCAAGGCTTCATAGCAGGCGATCAGGTGGTTCTTTTGCGTGAGCATGTCAGGCACCGATGGAGACGGCGTCCCTGGGGCGCAGCAATTGATGCTCCGGCTCGGGCTCGCGCGTGGGGTCGATCTGGCCCCAGGCCGCCGAGATGTCGGCCAGCAGCTTGTCCACTTCGAGCAGGCGCGCGTCGTCGTTGTGCAGGTTGGCGAGCATGAGCTGGCGCGCCATGTATTCGTAGAGGGAGTCGAGATTGGCCGCGAGCTCCTCGCCCGCCGTATGGTCGAGCGAGGCGCGCAGGCCGCTTTCGATGATCTCGATGGCCTTGGAGATGGCCATGCCCTTGTCGGCGACCTTGCCCGCTTCCATGTGGAAGCGGGCGCGGGCGATCGACGCGCGCGCGCCGTCGAACAGCATGACGATGAGCCGGTGCGGCGAGGCGCTCATGGCCCCGGTCTGGACGCCTACGTTGGCGTAGGCATTGGCGGCGGTGCGTGCGTACATGACGATCCCTGGGTTTGAAGCTGTGTCGGCAATGATCCCGGCGCGTTCAGTTCGACGACGTTCCGTTCATCGAGGCGAACTGCTGCGTCAGGTAGTTCTTGGTGGACGTCATCTGCGCCATGATGGTGTCGAGCTGCTGGAACTGGGCGCGGTATTGTGCCATCGTCGCGTCGATCTGGTTCGACATGTTGGTGTAGTCGTCGCCCAGCGACTTGAGCTGCGTGTTGACGCCGGCGGTGGCGGTGGTGAGCACGCCGTTGGTGGCGGTGAAGCTGGCGGCCAGGCTGGAGAGCTGGTTGCCGTAGCCGGACTTGCCGTCGCTGCCGCTGAACAGCTGCTGCACGCCGGCGCGGTTGCTGGTCAGCGCCGCGTTCAGCTTGGAGGTGTCCAGCGACATGCTGCCGTCCGCGTTGAAGCCGATGCCGACCTGCGTCAGGTTGATGGCGTTGCTGCCGGTCGGCGCCGTGTTGAACACGCCGCGCAGCTGGCTCTCGATGGTGCGCACGGTGCTGTCGCCGAGCAGGGTGCCGGCGGTCTTGGTGTCGGCGTCGTAGCTGTCGAGCTTGGCCACGGTGCTCTGCAGCGTGTTGTAGGCGGTGACGAAGCTCTGCACGGCGCCCGCCATCGACGAGGTGTCGGTGCTCACGCCGACGTTGCTGGCGCCCAGCGAGGTCAGCGTCATGGTCACGCCCGGCACCGCGCCCTGCACGGTGTTGCTGGCGCTGGTGATGGCCAGGCCGTTGACGGTCAGCTTGGCGTCGACCGCCTTGATGTTCTCCGTCATCGACTTGGTGCCGGCCGGATCGTAGGCCAGCAGGCCGCTGATCGTGGACGGGTCGCCGCTGCCGTTGCTGCCCACCGAGATGCGCATGCTGGACTTGGCGCCGGTGGTGTTGGAGGTCAGCACGATGTGGTACGGCGTGCCGCTGCCGTCGTTGACGATGCTGGCCGTGACGCCGGCGTTCGATGCGTTGATCGCGTCGCGGATGCCGGTGAGCGTGTTGTTGGTGCCGTTGATGTTGATCGTGGTCGGCGTGCCGCTGCCCGGCGTGAAGGTGCCGTCGGCGGCGGTGGTGCCGAGCTCGATCTTGATGCTGGCGCTGCCCAGCAGCTGGCCGGTGGCGTCGGTGATGCCGTTCGACACCAGCGTCTGCGAGGTGGCGAGCTGGCTTACGTTGACGGCGTAGTTGCCGGCCACAGCGGTCTTGTCCGCGCTGGTGGTCAGCACGCCGGTGTTGCTCGACGAGGTGGTGGTGCTGTTGTACAGGCTGGCGGCGCCGAGCGCGGCGGCGGCATTCTGGAACGAGGCCAGCGCGCCCTGCAGCAGGCCGTAGGCGGACAGCTTGGTGGTGGCCGCGGTCTGCGCGTCCGTGATCGGCTGCAGCTTGGTTTCCTCCCCCGACTGCAGGTTGGTCAGAAGGGTGCTGAGGTCCAGTCCGGAACCAACGCCAATCGACGAAATCGGTGTGCTCATGATTTGCTGCCTGTGTTGTCTTGTTCGAGGGAGAGACTGCGGGGGCCGCCTATGCGGTCTGGTGGATCAGCAGGCCTTGCAGCCTGTCGATGGCGCGCGTGATGCGCAGGACTTCTTCGGAGGGAAACTGGCGGATGGTGTCGCCGGTGGACTTGTCCACCACCGTGGTCACGATCTGGTGCGTGTCGCCGTCGATGCTGAAGCGCACTTCCACCGGCGTGGCGCGCAGCGCCTCGGTCAGGCTGGTGAGCGCGCTGGCCAGTTCCTTCGAGCTTTCGGCGTGCGCCTTGTCGCCCGGCGCCTTGCCCGCCGCGATGGCGCCCGGCAGGCTCCCGGCCGGCACGCCTGCCTGGGCCGCAGGTGCCGCAGTGGGAGGGGTGGCGGGCAACGGCGCGGCGGGCAACTTGGCTAGCTGTTCGGTCGGGCTGATCATGGTCTGTCTCTCGCAAGGGACGGTCGGAGCGGGCGGCTCCGGTGGAAACGCTTTCAGAGCGGAGACCGCTCTGGAAGCATTCCCGGCGGCGCCGGGCCCGAAGGTCCGGCGCCGCCAGGGGTGCGGCTACTGTTGCGATTAACGCAGCAGCGACAGCACGTTCTGCGTGGTCTGGTTGGCCTGGGCCAGCACAGCGGTACCAGCTTGTTGCAGGATCTGGGCGCGCGACATGTTCGACACTTCCGTGGCGTAGTCGGCGTCCTGGATGCGCGAGCGCGAAGCGGACAGGTTGGTCACGGTCGAGCCCAGGTTCGAGATCACCGAGTTGAAGCGGTTCTGCACGGCACCCAGGGAGCTGCGCAGCTTGTCCACGGTAGCCAGGGCCTTGTCGATCGTGTCGAGCGGGTTGGAGCTGCCCACGCCGGTGAATTCGGTGGTGGCGGTGGTGGCACCCTTGGTGCTCAGTTCGATCTGCGTGGCGTTGGAGATCGTGGTGGTGGTCGCGCCGCCGTTGGCCAGCGCGCCTTGACCGGCTGCGTCCAGGGCGTAGTTCTTGCCGCCTTGGGTCACGTAGGCCACGGCTGCGCCGGCGGAGTCGGCACCGACCTTGACCAGCTGGGCGGCGATGCTGCTGCCGGTGTTGCCGTTGGCGGCGTCGCCGACGCTGATGTCGGCGGTGTTCAGCGTGACAGCGCCGGTAGCCGAGTCAACCGAAGCGGCGTAGTAGTCGCTGCCGAACTTGACGACGTAGTTGGCGGTGGCGTTGCCGGCCGTGTCCAGCACGTTGCTCAGTTGCAGGTCCTTGGCGTTGACGGTGCCGCCGGTGGCGGTCGACAGCGAGGTGGCGGCGGCGCTCAGGTCCACGGCGTTCGGAGCCGAACCCGTGCCAGTCACGACCGTGGTGATCGGGGCGCTGGTGGCCAGGGAGTTCTTGGCAACCGTGAAGCCGGTCATGCCCAGGGTGGTGGTGCTGATTTCCTTCAGGTCGATCGAGATGGTCTGGCCGTCTTGCGCACCGACTTGCACCTTCAGCGACGAAGCAGCCGACGACAGCACCTTGACGCCGTTGAAGTCGGTTTGTTGCGACGTGCGGTCGATTTCAGCCAGACGCTGGGTGATTTCGTCCTGGATCGATTGCAGGTCCGAAGCGGAGTTGGAGCCCGTTGCGGCTTGCACGGCCAGGGTACGGATGGCTTGCAGGTTGTTGTTGACTTCGGTCAGCGCGCCTTCGGTGGTTTGCGACAGCGAGATGCCGTCGTTGGCGTTGCGCTGGGCTTGACCCAGGCCGTTGATGTTGGCGGTGAAACGGTTGGCGATCGCCTGGCCCGCTGCGTCGTCCTTGGCGCTGTTGATGCGCAGGCCCGAAGACAGACGCTGAATCGCGCTGTTCAGCGACGATTGCGACGAATTCAGGTTGTTCTGCGTCATCAGGGACAACGTGTTGGTATTGATGACCATCGACATGGTACGACTCCTATTCTTTTACAGTGAGTTGTGCAATCCGGCTGTTGCCGCAACGTTGGCTGCCTGGCAATGCAGGGCGAGAAGTGCCACCGTTGTTTGGGTTATCGGTTGGGGCCGGGAAAGATTTAGAGTGACTTTTGCGATGGGCTCAAACTGTCCTGCATATTTGGCGGTGCTATTAGTAAACAGCATGGCGGGCGCGCGGAACCGGTCGTCAGCGCCGCTTGCGCGTGCGCGGGACGTAAGGGCTGACGAACTCCGGCGAGCTCTCCGCGCCCGGCACGCTGGCCTGGGCTTCGGGCGCATGGGCCGGCGTGATGACGGCGATGGCGTGCTTGTAGACGACCTGGGGCAGCGGATCGCCGGCGTCCTCCGCGAGCAATACCATATAGTTGTCCGCGGCCACGATCACGCCATGCAGGCGGGTACCGCTGGACAGGTGCACGACCACGGGCTTCCGGCTCGCGCTATGGGTGGACAACTGCTGGTGCTGCAGTCTGCGGCTAGGGCGGTCCACCCTGATTTCCTTCTTGTTCACAACTTCTCCGGAAGAGCCCGCGCGGGTTCTGTCGGCTGGCAGGGATTCGATGGCCAGGCCTGGGCAACTGGGGTGTGACGCACTGCGGAGCGCGGACTGCGGCCTGGCCTTGGCGGAACCGGGAATGAAACATCCGCTCCCGGGACCGGCCAGGGGGCTGGCGGCACGGAGCGCGGCCAGCCGCGGCTGGTACGCGGGAGACGGGTCCGATGATACCGCCCCGCCACCGGTGGCGAGTGCCGCCGCCGGAAGAGAAGGGGAAGACTTCAGGCGCGAGGGTAACAAAATTTTACAAATGTGGACGGTTGGGAGAGCGCACCTGGCCTAGAGGTAAACCTCTAAAAAATCGATTGCATCACAGTGGCCGAATGTGGATTCATGCACACTTGTGTGGCAAATCCCAATGCTGTCCGACCGCAGCCCCAAGGTGCAACATGAGGTCTGCGGGCTGCCGCGCAGCCCTGGCTTGTTCCGGCCGAGGTTCCTCGCGCCGCCCCGATACCATCGATATGGCGGGGCCGGCACTTTTATATCAGAGGTTTCCCTGATAGAAATTGGATTTACACCTCATGTAAGCGGGTTTATATTCGCTATTGGACCTTTCGGTTCCTAGCAGTCCTGGAAAGCCTACGAGCACCCCGCGCGTGGGCTTCTTTTTTTGCGCGCCCGCCTGGGTGCCACCGGATGTCGCCGGCAGCGGCCGGCGGCGGCGCCCCCCGCGTGCGTGCCGTCATTAGACGACAGGACGCCCGCTGTCAATTCCCCGAATTGCCCCGCTTTTTCCCTGCATATCTCCGCTAACCGGCGCGTTTTTGCCTTATTTCAACAAACTGCGGAAATATCCTCAAGCTTGCCCGGTGCGTGCCGTTAAGGCTGCGATGCGGCGTCGGTCCGGAGGTTCGTCCGGCACCAGGGTGCCGCCCGCGATGAAAAAGCAAAAAAGGAGCCGGGAAATGCGTTGGTTGCGAAACTTTGGCATTGGGGCGCGCCTGACCGTGGCGTTTTCGGTCGTGGCGCTGCTGCTGGTTGCGGTGGCCGTGCTGGGGGCGATGTCCCTGCGCACCATGAACGAATCGATGCGCCTGACGGTGGAAGGGCGGATGTTCCGCGTGATGGAGATCGAGCGCGTCAAGCAGGACGCGCTGTGGGTCGGCATCCTGGCGCGCGACGCCACCCTCAACGAGGATCCGGTCGCGGTGCGGCGCAACGCCGAGAAGATCGGCGCGCTGCGCGAGGACATGAGCACCGCGCTGGATGCGCTCGGCAAGTGGATGGCCAAGGCTTCCTCGCCGGCGGCGCAGGAAAACTACACGCGCCTGATCGAGGCGCGCGACGTCTACAACGGCCAGCTCGACACGGTGCTGCGCCAGCTGCAGAACGGCGAGTTCGACGGCGCCCGCAGCGCGATGGTAGCCACGCTGCCGGCGGCCCAGGCGCCTTATTTCGACAAGCTGACCGAGCTGGCCGAAACCGGGCGCAAGGTGGCCGTGGCCTCGGTGGACGAAGCCAACGCCAGCTACGAGATGGCGCGCAACCTGCTGGTGGGGCTGGCCGCGGTCGCGGTGGCGCTGGCGGCGGCGCTGGGCCTCGGCATCACGCGCTCGATCACCGGCCCGGCGCGCCAGGCGCTCGACGCCGCCCAGGCGCTCGCGCAGGGCAACCTGACCTACGCCATCAAGACGCGCAGCAACGATGAAATGGGCCGCATGCTGGGCGCGCTGGAGCGGGCCTTCGGCCAGCTCGCGGCGCTCGTGCACGGCATCCAGGGCGCGTCGCGCTCGATCGACGGCGCCACCCGCGAGATCGCCAGCGGCAACACCAACCTGTCCCAGCGCACCGAGGAACAGGCCGCGTCGCTCGAGCAGACCGCGGCCTCGATGGAGCAGCTTACCTCCACGGTCCGGCAGAACGCGGTCAATGCGCGCCACGCCAACGAACTCGCGGTGAGCGCCTCGGGCGTGGCCACCGAGGGCGGGCGCGCGGTGCGCGGCGTGGTCGAGACCATGCAGAACATCTCGCAGTCGTCGGCCAAGGTGGCCGAGATCGTCGGCGTGATCGAGGGCATCGCCTTCCAGACCAACATCCTGGCGCTCAACGCGGCGGTGGAAGCCGCCCGCGCCGGCGAGCAGGGCCGCGGCTTCAGCGTGGTGGCGGCCGAGGTGCGCAGCCTGGCGCAGCGCTCGGCGTCGGCGGCCAAGGAAATCGGCCAGCTCATCAACGGCTCGGTGGGGCAGGTGGCGCATGGCGCGAAACAGGTCGAGGACGCCGGCCGCACGATGGACGACATCGTCGGCGCGGTCAAGCGCGTGACCGACATCATGGGCGAGATCGCCGCGGCGAGCGAAGAACAGTCCTCCGGCATCGAGCAGGTCAACCGCGCCATCACCCAGATGGAAAGCGTGACGCAGCAGAACGCGGCGCTGGTGGAAGAAGCCGCCGCCGCGGCCGAGAGCCTGCAGCAGCAGGCCGCCGGCCTGGTGAGCGAGGTGTCGCGCTTCCAGGTGACGCAGGAGCAGACCGGCGCGGCGCGTCCGGCGCCGGCGCGCGCGCCGGTTGCCGCCGCGTCCGCCGCCGCCGTGAAGGCGCTGCAGCCCGCGGCGCGGGCCCCGGCGGCACGTGCCCCGGCCGCGCGCCCGGCGGCCACCCGCGCCAAGAGCCCCGCGCCGCTGCGCGCGGTGGCGGCCGCGCCGGCTCCCGCCGCCCCGGCCGAGGCGCCGCGCGCGGCGCCCGCCGTCCGCGCGTCCGCGCCGGCCAAGACCCTGGCTGCTCCCGCGGCCCCGGCCAGGTCCGCCGCGCCGCTGGCCGCCGTGGGCGGCACGCGCGCGCCGGTGCTGCCGAGCAAGGCCCGCGCGCCGGTGGTGCGCCTGGGACGCGAGCCGGTGCTGTCGTCCAAGTCGCTGCCCGCGCGCCCGGCCAAGGCCGCCGCGTCGGCCCCGGTGCGGCGCGCGCCGCGCGCGGTGCCCGCCGGCAACCTGGCGGTGGCCAACGGCGACTGGGAATCCTTCTGACGCGGGCGCGGTGCCGCTCGCGAAGACAGGCGGGCGCGGCACCGGAAAGGCACCCGGGTGGCGGCGGCGCAGTGGCGCGATGGCGGTGAAAGCGGGCTGAAAGGCCAATGAAAGCGCGCTGAAAGGGCCGCCGGAAAACATCGGGCAGCCACCGGAAAGCCGCCGGAAATCAGCCCGAAAAGGGCGCTGCAAGGCGGCGGGCTTCGGCCTACAATATGCCCCTTGTATACAAAAAACAGCGATGTGCGAGGCCCCCCAGCCTGCCAATCGTTGTCCTTTTTCCGCGTTTCCCTCCTCCCGCCCGCCCATGCCCGCCGCCTCCCAGACGTCGTTCCCGCCGGTTTCCGCCTTGCCTTCTTCTTCCCCTGCCGCATCGGCGGCGGCCTCCGCCGCGCCGCCCGCGCAGGGCGCGGCCCGGCCGCCCGGCGGCGGCGGCGCGCCGCTTGCCACGCCGCCGGTGCCCGTCATGCAGGTCATCTTCGGCATCATGCTGGCGATGTTCCTGGGCGCGCTGGAGCAGTCCATCGTGGCCGTGGTGCTGCCCGAGATCGCGCTGCAGCTCAACGGCTTCGAGGTGATGGCGTGGGTGGTGTCGGCCTACCTGGTGGCCTCCACCGTGGTCACGCCGATCTACGGCAAGCTGTCCGACCTGCTCGGGCGGCGCTCGGTGCTGTCCTTCGCCATCGTGCTGTTCTTCCTGGCCTCGGTGGCGTGCGCGCTGGCGCAGACCATGCCGCAACTGATCGTCGCGCGCATCCTGCAGGGCCTCGGCGGCGGCGGGCTGATCTCGGTCTCGCAGGCCACCATCGCGGATGTTGTGCCGCTGCGCGACCGCGGCCGCTACCAGGGCTACGTGAGCGGCGTGTGGGCCGTGGCCAGCATGGCCGGCCCGGTGATCGGCGGCTATCTGGCGCACTACCTGTCGTGGCGCTGGATCTTCTGGATCAACCTGCCGCTGGCCGCGCTCGCGCTGGTGGTGGTGCGCCGCGCGCTCAAGCACCTGCCCGCGGGCGGGCGCCGCCACCGCATCGACTACCTCGGCGCACTGCTGTTCGGCGGCGGCCTGACCGGCGTGCTGGTGTTCCTCACGCGCCTGGGCCAGGGCCAGTCGCCGCTGGCGCCGCAGACGCTGGCCCTGCTGGTGGCCGGGCTGGCCGGGCTGGCGCTGTTCGTCTGGCAGGAAGGCCGCGTGGCCGATCCGATGATCCCGCTGGGCATGCTGCGCGTGCCGACCGTGACCATCTGCTGCATCACGCTGTTCCTGTGCTTCTTCCAGCTGATCGCCATGTCGGTGCTGCTGCCGCTGCGCTTCCAGGTGGTGGGCGGCGCGCAGGCCGACAGCGCGGCGCTGCGGCTGGTGCCGCTGACGCTGGCGATCCCGTTCGGCGCCTTCATCGCCGGGCGCACCATGTCCTGGAGCGGGCGCTACAAGCCGCTGCAGCTGGCGGGCTCGCTGGTCGCGCCGCTGGCCATCGTGGTGCTGGCCTTCGTCGAGCCGCACGCGGTGGCGCTCACCGCGCTGGTGATGGTGGTGCTGGGCGTGTCGATCGGGCTGCAACTGCCCAGCGGGCTGGTGGCGACGCAGAACGCGGTGCCGCCCCAGCAGGTCGGCGTGGCCACCGCGCTGACGGCGTTCTCGCGCATGCTGGGCGGTGCGGTGGGCGTGGCGGTGCTGACCACGGTCCTGATCGGGCTGCTGCGCCACGGCGGCATGGGCGTGTCCGACCTGGGCGGCGGCGAGGACGTGCTGATGAGCATGTTCCACCGCGCGATGGTGGGCGGCGACGCGGCCGACGCGGGCGCGGTGCGCGCCGCCGCGGAAACCGCGTTCCGCGTGCTGTTCCTCTTCAGCGCGGCGGTGTCGCTGGTGGCGCCGTTCCTGGTGGCGCGCCTGCCCGAGACGACCCTGCGCGGCAGCAAGGCCCCCACGGTGGCCGCCAGCCTCGACTGACGGCGGCGGCGTCAGGGGGCGGGCGGTCCCTGACCCTGACCTTCACACTGTCCCTGCCCCGCGGGCGCCCCTTTTCCGAGGAAGCCGAACTCCACCGGCGTGCTGGCATAGAACACCTGCACGTCTTCCTCCGCCAGCCGCGCGAACAGGCGCGCCACCTCCTCGCCCGTGGCGATCACGGTGATCTCTTCCGGCCGGTCGGCCAGCTCCAGGAAATGCCAGCTATGGAAGCGGCGGTCGTGGCCGATGCCCTCGGCCGCCACCAGGTGGGTGGCGCCGCGGATATGCAGTTCGCGCAGGACCTGCAGCAGCCAGTGCGACAACTGCTTGCCGTGGTGGCGGCGGTTTTCTATGGTGAACAACGTGAGTTGGAAGCCTTGCATGGCAGCCTCCCATGCGCCCCGCGGCGCCAGGCGCGTGCCGCGCCCGCGGCATGGACGCCCGCATCCGGGCAAGGGTGCCTGACTGAAGTCTAGGCCAGCCGCGATGGCATCTCGCCGGTCTCCGTCGCCGCGCTTTTCGGCCACGGCATGCCGCGCAGCCGCGCCATCTCGCCGGCGATCTGCCGGCGTGCGGTGGCTATCGCCCCGGCCACCGCGGCATCGCCGCCGACCAGTCCCTGCAGCAGCACGAAGGTCACGTCATGGATGCCGATGGTGGCAAGCACGTGGCGCAGGTAGGGCGTGAGGAAATCGGGCTGGCGCGCGCGCTCGCCGGCGTGGAAGCCGCCCGAGCCGACCAGCACGAAGGTTGGCCGGTCCCGCAGCAGCCCGACCTTGCCGGCCGGCGTCGCGGCGAAGGTGCGATGGATGCGCAGCACGTGGTCGATCCACAGTTTCAGCGAGGCCGGCACGGTGAAGTTGTGCATCGGCGTGCTGATCACCAGCAGGTCGGTCTGCTCGAGTTCGCCGATCAGGCGCTCGGACCAGCCGAACGCGGCGGCCAGGGTGGCGGCGTCGGCCGCGCCCGGCGTGCCCGGCGGCGGCGAGGTGATCGCGCTGGCATAGGCCTGGCCGATCGCCGGCAAGGGCTCGGCCAGCAGGTCGCGCCGCACCAGGCGGAAATCCCGGTTTGCCTCGCCGTCCGGGCCGCGCAGCCCGGCGATCATTTCCTCCGCCAGCCGGCTGGCGTGGCTGGCCGCGCCGTGCGGGCTGCCGTTGACGTGCAGGACCCGCATCATGACGGCGCTCCCGGCGCCAGCGGCGCGACGAAATGCAGGCCGCGCGCCAGCAGGCCCTGGCGGAAATAGAAGCGCTGCGCCAGCGCCATGTGCAGGCCGGTATCGAGCACGAAATGCGCGCAGCCCAGCGCCACGGCCTGCGCGCGCGCGGCCTCCAGCAGTTGCGCGCCCAGCCCGCCGCGCTGCAGGGCGGCGCTCACCACGAGGTCGTCGACGTAGACGAACCTGCCGTAGATCAGGTTCTCCTGCAGGCGGTAGCCGGCCAGCCCGAGCACGGCGTCGTGCCGGCAGGCGGCGAGGAGGCGGTAGCCCTGCGCGTGCTGGCGCCGCACCTGGCTGGCGAAGGCCGGCGCGCTGTCCAGGTGGGGGCGCAGTTCTTTCATGACCGGGAAGGCGGCCAGCAAGTCCTGCCGGCTTTCCAGGTGCCTGAATTCGATGGGTGCGTGCATGCGGGTCGTGTGCCTGTCGCGGTTCGCGGGAGCACCCAATGTAGCGCCGCGGCGGCATATCCCGCAGAGCCAAGAAATGGAAAAGCGACTAGGCCATGCCGCGCCCGCGGCGGACGGCCAGGATCAGGAAACGGGCGCCACCGGCGCCGCCGGCGCCGGCTTCCCGGCGCGCCGGCGCGCGCGCGCCGCCAGCCCGCTGCCGAGCGCCCAGCGCAGCGTCGGCGCCAGCATGCGCATGCCCGCCAGCGACACCGGCAGGCGCAGCGCGGCCGCGCCGTGCAGGCCAAGCTCGCGCTGGGCCCAGCGCGGCAGCAGCGCGATGCCGGCATCGCCCATGATGCGCACGGCCGGCACCAGCAGCGGGCTGGCGACCGGCATGGCCATCACCAGCCGCACCACTTCGTGGGTGCGCCCGCTGACCACCAGCTCGGGGCGCAGGCGCTCGAGGTAGGCGGCCACGGCGGCGGCGCTGTCGGGCACTTCCGTGGCGCCGAGCAGGCGCGCGATCTGCGCCACCTCGGCGTAATAGCGGTCCTGGTCGGCCGCCGGCAGCGGGCCCACGTAGCGCAGGTAGGCGCCGAGAAAGCTCGACACCTCGGCCACGTGGACCCAGGTCAGCAGCGCCGGGTCGTCGGCCGCGTAGGGGCGCCCGTCGGGCGCGATGCCTCTGACCGTGGTGTGGATGCGCCTGACGCGCTCGATCAGCGCCAGCGCGTCGGCGCGGCTGCCGTAGGTGGTGCCGGCGATGAACTGCGCGGTGCGGCCCAGGCGGCCCTGCATGTCGGTGCGGAAGGTGGAGTGGTCCCACACCCCGGCCAGCGCCAGCGGGTGCAGCGTCTGCAGCAGCAGCGCGCTGACGCCGCCGGCCAGCATCGCCGGGAAATCCGCGTGCACGCGCCAGCAGACCGCGTCCGGGCCGAACAGGCCGGGATCGCCGGGCGGGTTGTCGTAGTCGAGGCTGAGGCCGGAGTTGCTGCGCGTGAGCCCGCGCACCTGCGCGCCGGCGCCGGCGCGCAGGCGGTCGAGCAGGCGCCGCGGCAGCGGGGCGGGCGGCGGGGAGGCGGGTGGCGTGCCGGGTTGCTGGCCTTGCGAGCCGTTCATGGGGCGGTCTGTACCTTGGTCGGTGCGAGTATGGGTGCGGCCGCCCGCCGGGCCTCGCTGGCTCAGTAGTAATGCAGGTCGGTCGCCTTGCCCCAGAATACACGGTAGGCGTACAGCGTGTAACCCAGGATGGTCGGCAGCACCACCGCCGCGCCGGCCAGGATCACGCCCAGCGATTCCGGCGCGCTCGCCGCCTGCCAGACGTCGATCTTGTCCACCACCAGGTACGGGAACAGGCTGTAGGCCAGGCCATTGAACGCCATCAGGAAGATCACCGCGGTGCCGGCGAAGGGCACCCAGCACCAGCGGTCGTTGCCGCGTTCGAGCATGGCCGGCATGCGCCGCAGCAGCCGGTCGAGGATCACGAACAGCGCCACCGTCACCAGCGGGATCGGCGCCAGCAGGATGATGTTCGGCAGCGAGAACCACTTGTCGAAGATGCGCTGGCTCACCAGCGGCGTCACCACCGAGATCAGCGTCACGCCGGTGCCGGTCAGCCACAGGCTGCGCCTTGCCCAGTACACCGCGCGGCGCTGCAGCGCGCCTTCGGTCTTCATGATCAGCCAGCCCGCGCCCAGTAGGCAGTAGCCGGCCACCAGGCACAGCCCCACCACCACCGCGAAGATGATGTCCGGCCAGTCGTGGCGAAAGCCGGTGACGTACAGCCCCAGCATCAGCCCCTGCGAGAAGCCGGCCAGCAGCGAGCCCGCGTAGAACGCGCGGTTCCACCACGGCTTGTGGTGCGCGCGCGCCTTGACGCGGAAGTCGAACGCCACGCCGCGGATGATGAGCCCGGCCAGCATCAGCGCCACCGGCAGGTAGAGCTGGGTCAGGATCATGCCGTGCGCGATCGGGAAGGCCGTGAGCAGCAGGCCCACGCCCAGCACCAGCCAGGTTTCGTTGGCGTCCCAGAACGGGCCGATCGAGGCGATCATGGTGTCCTTGTCGGCATCGCCGGCGCGGCGCAGCAGCACGCCCACGCCGAGGTCGTAGCCGTCCAGGATCACGTAGACCAGCATGGAGATGCCCATCAGGGCCAGGAACACCAGCGGCATCCAGCCGGCGGGTTGGGTCAGGTCGTTCATTGCGCGCTCCGCAGCGCGCCGGGCAGCGCGGCTTGAGGGGGTTCGATGCCGGCGGCTTCGATGCCGGGCTCGCCGGCGTCCGTGCCTGCCTTGCGCGCCAGGTAGAACACCACCGAGATGTAGGCCGCGATCAGCGCCGCGTAGAGCGCCAGGTACATCGCCAGCGTGGCGCCGATCATCGCGGCCGGCACCTTGGAGGCGGCCTGCGCCGTGGTCAGCACGCCGTACACAAGGTAAGGCTGGCGGCCGATCTCGGTGACGTACCAGCCCGCCACCAGCGCCACCCAGCCCGAAAACGTCATGGCCAGCAGCGCGCGCGCCATCCAGCGCGACGGCTGGCCCCGGCGGCGCAACTGCCAGGCCGCGCTCCACGAGACCGCTAGCATCAGCAGGCCCACGCCCACCATGATGCGAAAGGCGTAGAACAGCGGCGCCACCGGCGGGTGCTTGCCCGCGAAGGCGTCGATGCCCCTGATCTCGCCGTCCATGCTGTGCGTGAGGTAGAGCGAGGCCAGCTTCGGGATCGCGATTTCGAAATCATTGCTTTGCGTGCTCGCGTCGGGCAGCCCGAACAGCACCGCCGGCGCGCCTTTTTCCGTCTTCCAGATGCCCTCCATCGCGGCAATCTTGGCCGGCTGGTGGTGCAGCGTGTTGAGGCCGTGCAGGTCGCCCGCCACGATCTGCAGCGGGATCAGCACCGCCGCGATCACCACCCCGGTGCGCAGCGACGACAGCACCTCCGGCGCGCGGTCGCCGCGCAGCCAGCGGTAGGCCGAGATGCCCGCCAGCAGGAACGCCACCGTCAGCCCCGACGCCAGCAGCATGTGCGCGAGGCGGTAGGGGAACGACGGGTTGAAGATCACCGCGATCCAGCTCGTCACGTGGGCGCGGCCATCGATCATCTCGAAGCCCGCCGGCGTCTGCATCCACGAGTTCAGCGCCAGGATCCAGAATGCCGACAGCGTGGTGCCGCCCGCCACCAGCAGCGTGGCCACGGTATGCGTGCGGTTGCTCACGCGGCGCGCGCCGAACAGCATGATGCCGAGGAAGGTGGCCTCCAGGAAGAACGCGGTCAGCACCTCGTAGGCCAGCAGCGGGCCGGCGATGTTGCCCACGGTTTCCATGTAGCCCGGCCAGTTGGTGCCGAACTGGAAGCTCATGGTGATGCCGCTGACCACGCCCAGCGCGAAGGTCAGCGCGAAGATCTTTACCCAGAAGCGATAGGCCGCCATCCAGCGGTCGTCGCCGGTCTTGTTGAAGCGCAGCTTGAAGAACAGCAGCACCCAGGTCAGCGCGATGCTGATGGTCGGAAAGAGGATGTGGAAGGTGATGTTGGCGCCGAACTGCACGCGCGCCAGCACCACCGGGTCGAGCGGGAAAGACATGCGACTACTCCTTGCGGGGACGGGCGGGCCGGGCCTTCGACTTCGTCCCGGGGGCGGGGGTCTCGGCGCGCGGCTTGCCGCCGATGGCGCTGCCGAGCTTGTCCTTCATCTCGAGCAGCTTGTTGACCTTGGCGCCCAGCTTCATCAGCTTTTCCAGCGTGGCCACGTCGAGCTTCTGGATGTCGCCGAACCAGCTCGTCACCAGCACGATCAGCCCGTACATTTCCTTCATGCGCGCCTGCGCATGGCGGTCCTCCGCGCTGGCTGGCGACTCCAGCTGGACCTCGCGCAGCATCGACAGCGTGGGGTCGATCTCGCGGCGCTTGCGCTCCTCGGCCAGCGTGCGGAAGATGGCCCAGACATCGTCCGGCGCCGAAAAATACTCGCGCCGGTCGCCCGGCTGGTGCGACAGCCGCACCAGGCTCCACGACTCCAGCTCTTTCAGGCCGATGCTGACGTTGGAGCGCGAGAACCCGAGCGCCTCGGCGATTTCGTCCGCGTTGAGCGGGCGCGAGGCGGTGAACAACAGGGCATAGATCTGCCCGACGGTGCGGTTGATTCCCCAGCGACTGCCCATTTCGCCGAAATGGAGCACGAAGCGCTGGATCAGGGGCGACAGGTGCATTGCTTGTCTTTTTTGTATTTTTAGTAAGTTGTGAAAGTTTAGTATGGAACGGCGGTGCGGAGGAGCGGTGCGGCAACACGTCGCTGCCGCGTCTGGCGAGGGAGCGTAGTCACGTCTCAGCGCTCTTGATACCCCATCGAACTACAGATTTCCAGAGATCCTGAGTGGCGGGCATTGCATGAGTTGCTGCCCGTACCATAATCGACGGCGGGGTCATGGCGGGCCGCAACTGACGTGCAACCCCTCCACCCCGCTTCACGAGCATGGCTTGCGCGGCCCCGATTGTGTAGGATTCGGCTCACTATCGAACGAAAAAACGGCAGGGATCCAATCATGAAGGCTCGGGGAATCGAGGTGCGCTGGGTGGCCGCGCTATGCGCGGCGTTCTTGACGGCATGTGGCGGGGACGATCCAGCCACCACCCCCACCCCGCCCACGACACCGGAGACTGCCGCGCTGGTCTCCGTCGCCGCCAACTCGAGCACGCCCACCGAGCTGCCCACGAGCGTGGTGGCGACGTTCAACGCGAAGGTATCCGCGCTGGGCGCCAGCTTCTTCAAGACCAGCGGCACCTGCGGCACGCTGCCGACCGCCACGCCGACGGTCGACGCCTCCGGCAAGATCGTCTCGGTGACGCTTGCCGGCAGCCACTGCAACGACGGCCAGACCGTGACCCTGACGCTGGACCCCAACGCGGTGACGTTCGACGGCACGGTCGGACAGAAGGGCGCGATCTGGACGCGCACGTACACCATCTCCGGCACGGCGCGCAGCGTTGGCGGCACGGTCAGCGGCCTCGCCGGGACCGTCGTCCTGCAAAACAATGGTGGCGAGACGTTGTCGACCAGCACCGACGGCACGTTCAATTTCCCGACGCTCGTCGCACAGGGCGGCGCGTATGCGGTGACCGTGGCCACCCAGCCCGCCGGGCAGACGTGTTCGGTCAGTCATGGCACCGGGACGGTCGGCGCCACGGCGGTCCAGGACGTGGCTGTCGTCTGCGCGACGAATACGCACGCCATCGGCGGCACGGCATCCGGGCTCGTGGGCACCGTGACCGTGCAGAACAATGGCGGCGATACGCTCGCCATTGCCGGCAATGGCCCGTTCACGTTTCCCACCGCGATCGCCGAGGGCGGTGCGTACGCGGTCACCGTGCAGTCGCAGCCCGCCAGCCAGACCTGCACCGTGGGCAATGGCACCGGGTTGATGGGGAGCGCCGCGGTGCAGAACGTCTCGATTACCTGCGCGACGAACACCTACACCGTTGGCGGCACCGTTTCGGGGTTGTCCGGGCAGCTACAGCTGCAACTCAACGGCGCGGACACGCAGACCGTCACGGGCAATGGCACCTTCACGTTCGCCACGCCGGCTGCCGAAGGCAGCCCCTACAACGTGACGGTGCTGACCCAGCCTGCCATCCAGACATGCATGGTGGCCAATGGCAGCGGCACCCTGCCCGCGCATAACGTAACGACGGTCGGCGTGTCGTGCATCACGAATACCACCACGCTTTCGGTGGCGGCCACGGGCGTCATCCCCGTCAACGGCGGTACGGGCACGATCATGGTGACCAACATCGGATCAAATGCGGCGACCAACGTGGCAGCACAGCTTCCGTCCGCGTGGTCGGGCGTGACGCAGGACGCCAGCAACTGCGCCGTGCTGCCCTCCAGTGCAAGCTGCATGCTGCGATTCACGTCGACGACGCCTTATGTCGCGCAGGGCGGCATCGCTGTCGCCGCGGATAACGTCGGCAGCCCCAATCCGACGACCGCGCTGGCGTTTAGTGTCGGCGGCGATCTCGTATTCGCGGTCACGAGCGCGTCCACCGCGAAGGTGGTGGGTTCGATCGACGTCGGCGTGGGCGTGTGGGGTGACATGGGGACGGCGGTCGGGGCATCCGCGCAGAGCCTGACGGATGGAGCGGGGAACACCTCGGCCATCGTCGCGTCGTTCGGCACGTCACTGACCTACGCGGCAAACCTCTGCAACGCCCGCACGTCCGGCGGCGTGCCTCCGGGGACGTGGTATCTGCCCGCGGCCTGCGAGGTCGGCGCCGCCGGCAACTCGGCCAACTGCCCGGCAGGCATCGCCAATGTCGAAGACAACCTGATGCGGCTGGGTTTCGGCAATCTGACCGGTCTCTACTGGACGTCGACGGAATATTCGTCCAACCCGACCAGCTTCGCCTGGCTCATGAACTATTCGTCGAATCCCGTGACGGCCATCCTGGTGGGGAAGCCCTTCCTGGTGAACGCTCGCTGCGTGAGGTCGGTCGACTATTGATTGAGTCAGGTTTTCTCAGGCATGGCCGATGAATTGAATATAACAAGACAGGCGCCGTCCTATATCCGAAGATCAGGAAAGAATCGCTTCAGAGCTGATTGCTAAGGTGCGGTAGTTTCTTCCCTAACCGGATGGTGGACATGTCGGAGTGCGACTACCACCGGCAGTCTCCCGCCTGCAAGGCCAGACCGTCGAACCACCAAGCGGCGCTTACCGGCCAGGAGCGGTCCTTAGTTGCCATCGCCTGCCGGACATCCTGTAAGCGTTTCAACTCCAAAAGCAGTCGTCCAAGGCCGTGCCGGGCCAACTGTGCGTCAAAAGAGCCATTCGGCTACTTCGCCCCGTTTGATCTGTTGTAGCGGGGCATATGTCTTTTGGATATTGAAGGGGTTCGCATGGGTGTCGTACCGATAAATGTGACGGAACAACCCTTCCAACTCTTCGACCTGTTCCCTCGTTATGTTGTCCCAAACTTCAAACACCGAGAAATGAGACCAGTCTTTTCCGGCATCTTCCCTGTGTTTTTTGAGTCGGCCCCGTGCTCCCGACTTTTCGCCTCGCGCCATTCCGATGTAGACCACGTCCATTTTTCCATGGTCCCTGTCGGAATATAAGACGTAGATACCGCGGACCCGGATAGGAACAGAGTTGATTTCACTCTTGGGCTTGAACTCGTAGGAGTTTTTGAACAGGAAGCACGGTGCTATGGGCATTTCAATGGATTTCGGTGATCGATCGCTGTATATCGGCAGATTCCCGAGAGACTTGACCGCCCCCCGTCTTCAGGCTCAAGGTTCCACTCGGTCGCGACGTTTGGACCTCCTCCCGTCACTTGGCCTTGTCCGGCTGCCAAGTGCGGCCAGTCGACGTCGACGGCTGAATTGCCGACAATCCCACCTTTGCCGACGTTTAGCAGGACGACATCGGATAGGCGTCGGTTCTACAACGCTCGTCGGTCGTATTCGACGTTGAACTACGTCACCGAGAAGTACTGGTCGGCTGCTCAGCAGGGACACGCGGCCTGATCGCCTCGCTATTGGATTCGCCAATCAGGGGTCAATGTCATGATTGAACAAAAAATTAATTGTGTCGGCCCGCCCCAGATACTTACATGCAAGGAAAATACAATCCCACTAGGCTTCTGCCGGCTCTGCGCTTATTTATCGATGCGCGAAACAGAGCCATTGAGAGTGGTTTTACCGATAGCGGCGGAGCCATCCATTCTGTTGAGCGAATCCTCGACATTCTGTGCCAGCGAGTGAAATATCCAAGCCTCAAGCACATCAACAATCTGAAGACGGCCGCAGATGCGGAATGCAGTGTGGGCGCTCAAAAAGCCCGTCAGCGTGGCGAGAAGGTTTTGATTGAGCATGTTATGCCGCAACGGGAGTTTGCACGAGCGGTTGTCAAAATTGTCAACGAGGGTGCGACGGATGACAAAATTCTCTCTTTTATCAAACCAAAATATCGCCTGGTGCTACTGACTCAAGAGGAAACGACCGAACTGAACCGGGTGAACAGGTCGCGTATGACGCCAGATAGACTGGCGGATGCTGGGATCAAGATTTTTCGCCGCCCCAAGCAAACGCCTTGAACAGCGAGCCTCCCCCGTATTGCGAACTGGGCTCCGCTCGCCGATTTCGCGAGGTAGGATAAGTGCTGGTCGACCCGATGAAAGCCTTGATCCCAACGGCCGGCGCCCGCGCGCGTCAGCGCACTCCTCGCATCGAGGTTGGGTCGTGGCATGCTGCCGGCAACTGGTGGTGTTGGTCTTGGGTGGTCAGCTGGCCGGTGTCGGCGTTGCCTCGGGTCTTGGCTCATTGTGAGCCCGCATGCGGTCGCCGGTCGATTCGCGCGGGGTGCCCGCTGGTGTGCCTGCCGGCAGTTGGTCGTCCCGCTGGCCCTTTGCCGGCCGGGCGCGGCTGGCGCCGCGGTTGATTAATATATTTGCCGGGATGGGCCTGAAGCGAAGATGGCATGCCGTATGGGCAGGTTGTCTCCCGATGTGGTCTCCTCATCAAACGAGGCATATGCGAGCTACGGGGCACTGTGGGAACGCATACCATCACTGAAGCTCGGAGAGCGCCTGTGCCGCGCGCCGAAGTCGTTGAGGCACCTCGCCGTCCCAATCCGACGCCATGCGCGACGCAGGGGCTGTGACGGAAAGCGCCAGGACCATATGTTCTTGTCGATCAAAGATTGGGGCACTAAATGCGTTCACGGGTATGTTGTGTAGTCGTGAGGGCGCCGTATTCGTAGCTCGCGCAATGCCGTGCGTGCGTGTTTCGAGTAATTCGGCATCGAGCGCTTCGCGCTGGGCATGCGTGTCCTCGCCCGGCGACCGGTGCATGCGCAAATCTTCGTCGATGAAGGCACGCGTGATCTCCGGAGGAAGGAACGCGGCGAATGCCTTGCCGGTAGCGCACTGAGTCGTGCCCATCACCAATCCCAGCCGGAGCTGGTCGCTGACTGGTTGGCGCGAGGGCTCCCAGTGAATGGCCGTTGGACCCCGATTGCCCCAGACCGCCAGGCAGAGTGTGTGCTCCCCCAGCGATTCCGCGATGGCGGGCATGGCGCTGATGACGTGCCGGACTACGTCAAGTCGTGCCGGCGACGAGGTGCCAAGGGGCGACAACGATGGCGCAAGTTCGTGCGACGAGGTCACCATGTACTTCCCGGCCCCGAATGCCAGTGGCCGCCGCAGTGCATTGACGAAACGCTCGATCTTGCCAAGGTACACAACGTGGTCGCCGCCGGGATAGGTCGCCACCTTCGTGCATTCGAGGTAAGCGGCCGATCCGGGCAGCACCGGGGCACCACGATGGCCATCCTCATAGTCGATCGACGCGAACTTGTCGTCGCCCGACTTGGCGAAATGATTGGAGATGGCGGTCTGGTCGTCCGCAAGGATGTTGACAACGAAGTGGTCGCTCTCGCGGAACGCAGGAAAGCTCCGGGAGCTCAACGACTGGCTCCAGAGAATCAGCGGCGGATCGAGCGACACCGAGCTGAAGGAGTTGGCGGTCACACCATGCGGCTTGCCCGACGGGTCGCGCGTGGTGATGACCGTGACCCCAGTCACGAAATTGCCCAGGACGTCGCGCAATTCGCGGGCGTCGAGCGGTTCGGTGGCGGCATGCATGACGGGTCTCCATGATTTGGCTTGCACGGCCAGAGTCTATGAAGACGGCGCGCTCGCAACAATTCGGCAATGATGATGAACCCATAGGCTGCGCCAATAAATCGACGTGGCAGATTGGCCGGGGAGGCCGCCGAATGCCGAGGCCGCGTCAGGAACGTCTGGACTGCGGCAAGGAGCGCTCGTCGCCGGCCACCGCGCGCCCCAGGAACTTGCAGAAGCTCGCCGCTGCCGTGCTGAGGTCGGTCTTGTACGGGAATACGACGCCGAAGCGGCGTGTCAGCGACAGGCCATCGACCGCCAGTGGCACGATGCTGACGTCACGACAGCGTTCGGCCATGCCGTGCGGCAACAATGTGATGCCCATGCGGGCATCGAGCATCCCCATCAACGTGTTCAGATTCCCGACCATTTTCGAGGGCGGCAACGAGAATCCCTGCTTTTCCATGGCTTCGGCAATACGGGCGCGCACGGGCAGGTATTGCTCGATCAGCATCAGCGGGTGGAAGGCCAGCTCGCGCGCGCCAACGCGCTCCAGGCTCGCCAGCGGATGAATCGACGGCACCACCAGGACCATCGTCCCGTTCCACAGGTGCTGGAACTTGTAGCTTGACAAGTCGATCTCGTCTAGCGACATCACCGCGACGTCGGCATCGCCACGATCCAGTGCGTTTAGCGCCTCGGTGTATTTCACGTCGAGAAGTTCCATCTGGACGTCAGGGTACCTTTCGCCATAAGCCTGCAGGATGGCGGGCATGCTCAACGCGGCAATCATGGGCGTGGCGGCAATCACCACGCGCTGGCGGGCCTGCCTGATCCTTTGCCGGAACTCTCCTACCAGCTCGCGCAGTCCATGCAGTGCCGCCCGGGCGGCCGCTTCGGCGCGCCTGCCGTCGTCGGTCAGTTCCACGCGCCGCGTGGTGCGGGTGAGCAGTGTCGTGCCCAACGCCGCTTCGAGACGCTGCACGCGTCCGGTTACCGAGGGCTGCGTGACGTGCATCCGCTCCGCTGCCTGGCTGAAGCTTCCAGTCTCCGCGACGGCGAGGAAGGTCTCGATCTCGGCCAGATCGACGCCGGCGCTGGATATGGCGTCGCCGATGGGGCGTGCTGGGGGCATGGGTGCGAGTCTCCGTGATTTATTGGCTTTGCGAATAATTGTATCGGGCTTGATGATTTGTTCAAGGCGTTGGCGTCGTCAAGAATGCATTCCACCTGCCGAACACGGCACTGAATGGAGTCCAACGCATCATGACCTCGCCATCGTCCCGCCAGATGCACCTGGTGGCCTTCCTGCAGGCGCAGAATTGTTCGAACTATGTCGGTTCCTGGCGCCATCCCGCCACCATGTCCGACTTCCTGTCACCGGAGTACTTCCAGCGCATCGCGCGCACGCTGGAAGATGGCCTGTTCGACATGGCTTTCTTCGACGACCGGCTGGCCATGCCCGACATCTACGGCGACGACCATCGTGAAACCGTGGCGCACGGCGTGCGGGCCGTGAAGATGGATCCCACGCCCGTCCTGATGGCGATGGCATCGGTCACCTCGCGCCTTGGGCTGGGCGCGACGTACTCCACCACGTACCACGAGCCGTTCCACGTGGCGCGGCTGTTTGCCACCATGGACCTGATGACGAAAGGCCGCGTGGCGTGGAACGTGGTGACCTCGCTCAATGACTCCGAAGCGGAAAACTTCGGCCGCGACGCGCACGAAGAGCACGACGCGCGCTATGACCGCGCCGACGAGTTCATGGAAGTGGTGATGGGCCACTGGGATTCCTGGGAGGATGATGCGCTGATCCTCGACAAGGAGAACGACCGCTTTGCCGATCCCGACAAGGTGCATCGGCTCGACTATCGCGGCAAATACTACAAGTCGCGCGGGCCGCTGCCGGTGCCGCGTTCGCGCCAGGGGCACCCGGTGCTGCTGCAGGCCGGGCAAAGTGGGCGGGGCATTGCCTTTGCCGCGCGCTGGGCCGAGCTGGTGTTTGCGGCCTATCCCAACCTGGACGCGGGCCGCAAGCAATACGCGCAGCTGAAGCGTGCCATCGCCGAAGCGGGCCGGGATCCGGCGTCGGTCAAGGTGGCGCCGGCCGTCAAGGTGGTGGTGGCAGAGACCGAATCGCAGGCGAAAGAGCAGTTCGCGCTGATCGATTCGCTGGCGCGGCCCATCGATGGCCTGGCGCTGCTGTGCGAAGTGCTCAACGTCGACTTCTCGAAGCGTGGCTACGACGAGCCGTTCACCGATGCCGAACTGGCCGCGGTGTCGTGGCACAGCCTGCGCGACCGCGTGATCGCCAAGAGCGGCAAGCGCAACCCGTCGGTGCGCGATTTCGTGGAGGCGTCCGGTCGCGGCACGGTACGTGAAGGCCCGTGCTTCGTCGGTACCGCGAAGCAGGTGGCCGACGAGATGGAAGCCTGGTTCCGGGATGCCTGCGACGGCTTTGTCGTCCAGGCGCTTTCGGTACCTGGCAGTTACGAGGACTTCGTGCGGCTCGTGGTGCCCGAACTGCAGCGGCGCGGTCTGTATCGCAATGCGTACCCGGGCCAGACACTGCGCGACTCGCTCGGCATGGATCGCCCGGCGACCCGCGCGTGGCGCCAGACCGCCTGATCCGACCGCTACCAGGATACCAACATGGAGACATACGCATGACTGCGACGGACAGCCCCGCACTTTCCCCCACGCAGGCGGAGCAGCTTGCCGCTTTTGCGCTGAACCTGCGCTACGAAGACATCCCCGGGGACGTTCTCGACCTGGCGCGCGAGCACCTGCTCGACGTGATCGGCATCGCTCTGGCCTCGAACACGTTCGAGTTCGCCCCGGCCACGCTGGAGGCCGCGCAGACCCTCGGCAGTGGCACCGACGCCACGGCCATCGGCAGTGGCAGGAAGCTGCCAGCGGCATCGGCGGCGCTGGTCAATGGCGTGCTGGCTCATGGGCTCGATTTCGACGACACGCACATTGGCGCGATCTATCACGCCAGCGCCCAGGCGATGGCCACGGCGCTGGCCTGTGGCGAGGCCAACCGCGCCAGCGGCCGGGACGTGCTGGTGGCATTCGTGGTCGCACTGGAGATCGGCTGCCGGCTGGCGGCAGTCGGGGCGGGCAGGTTTCATGACCGGGCTTTCCATCCCACCGCGCTGTGCGGCACCTTCGCGTCGGCGGCCGCGGCCGGGCGTCTGCACGGCATGACACAACAGCAACTGACGTGGGCGCTGGGGCTGTGCGGCAGTCTGGCCTCGGGCATCCTGGAGAGCGGAAAGTCCTGGCTCAAGCGTCTGCATCCGGGCTGGGCCGCGCATAGCGGCATCGCTGCGGCCGCGCTGGGGCGTGCCGGTTTCCAGGGGCCAGCCACCGTGCTCGAAGGGCACAGGGGCTTCTATGCCGCCCATATCGAAGCCGTGCCGGAGGAGGGCAACGCCCCGGCCCGTGCGCTGGGCAGCGAATGGCAGACGCGAGGCATCGCGCTGAAGCCCTATCCGTGCTGCCACTTCATCCATGCCTTCGTGGACGCCGCGCTGGAGTTGCGAGGCCAGTTCGCGCTGGATGATATCGAGCGCATCGATTGCCCGCTGACGCCGATGCTGCACAAGATGGTGGCCGAGCCGCGCGAGCGCTGCATCCGTCCCCCCACGCCATATGCCGCGCTGTTCAGCGTGCAATACGCCGTGGCCGTAGCGCTGGTCAAGGGACGCGTCGACCTGGCGACGTTCCACGATGAGCCGATCGACGATCCCGCCGTGTTGGCTGTCGCGGCCAAGACCTTCTGCGTGCCGGACACCAAGAGCGATTTCCCGAAACACTTCCCGGGTGAGGTGGTGGCGACGCTCAGGAGCGGCCGGGTGTTCCGCTGCCGTATGGCGACTAGCCTTGGCACGCCGGACAATCCGATGTCGCGCGACGCATTGCTGGCCAAGTTCGTGCTCAACGCATCGCGCGCCATCCCGCGCGAGCAGGCCGAATCGATTGCGCGGGCCGTCTTCGCCATTGACGATGCGCCGTCGCTGGCGCCGTTGATGGCGCTCTGCACGATGCGTTGAGCACCGGACGCTCAACGCGATGCAACCGGACGCGGGGTCCATGTCACCCCGCGCCGTCCACGATGGAGACAACATGCCGTACAACGCCTCGCAGCGGCTCGACCGCCTGCCGGAATCCTCATTTCACCGGCGTCTGGCCGCACTGATCGGTGCCGGACTGTTCTTTGACGCCTTCGACCTCTATATGGCCAGCGGCATCATGGTGGCCCTGGCCCGCGAAGGTTGGGGCACGATGCAGGCCAATGGCCAGTTCGTATCGGCCGGCGCGCTGGGCGCGTTGCTCGGCGCGGCGCTGGCCGGATGGCTTGGCGACCGGTATGGCCGCCGCTTCGCGTTCCAGTTCAACCTGATCTTGTTCGGCGTCATGTCGCTGGCTGCCGCGGTAGCGCCATCGATGGGATGGCTGATCGTGTTTCGCTTGCTGATGGGTATCGGGCTCGGAGCGGAGATCGTGGTCGGTTACGCCACCATCACCGAGTTCGTGCCGCCGTCCAGTCGCGGAAGGTGGGGCGCGGTGCTGTTCTTCTGCGCCACGGCGGCCTTGGTGGGTTCGAGCCTGGTCAGTTACTGGGTGATTCCGAGTCTGGGATGGCGCTGGATGTTCGGCATCGCCGGCGTGGGAGGCGTGCTGGTGTGGTTCTTGCGCAAGGAGCTGCCGGAATCGCCGCGCTGGCTGGAATCAGTGGGACGTCACCGGGAAGCCGATGCCATTCTGGCGCGCATCGAGACCATCGCCGAGCGTGAGCACGGGCCCTTGCAGATACCCGCGGAGATCACCTTCAGCGCCCCCTCGGTCTATCGCTTCGGCGACCTGTTTCGCGGGCAGCTGCTGCGCTCGACCGTCCTGGCGGTGGTCATGAATGTGGTTGGCCTGTGCGCAATCTATGGATTCATCATCTGGCTGCCCACGTTCCTCGTCAAACGCGGCTTGTCGCTGACAAGTTCACTCGGCCATACGGCGATGATGGCGGGCGGCAGCCTGCTTGGGATCGTGCTGGGCGGCTATCTGTCCGATCGCTTTCCGCGCCGGCGGCTGCTGATCGTGAACTCGGTGCTGTGCGCCGGGCTTGGGCTGCTGTACCCCAACATGGCCACGCTTGCTCAGACGACGGTGGTGGGCTTCCTGCTGGTGGCATCGCTCTACTTTACGGGAACGATTGGATTTTCCACCTATGTGCCCGAGCTTTTCCCGACGGAGTTGCGGCTGCGCGGCACCGGTCTGGCGAGCGCAGCAGGGCGGGGCGCTTCGATTCTTGCGCCCGTGACCGTGGCGGCGCTCTACGAGCTCAATGGCGTGCAAGGCGTGACGCTGGCGCTCGTACTGATGGGTGCCATCCAGGCGGTGATGATCGCCTGGCTCGGTATCGAAACGACACGACGTTCGCTGGACGAGGCGTTTGGCAGTGAGACCGCGGGGCGGTAGCGCGCCGCGGTGGCTTCAGTCCCATCTTGGAAGGAGAGGCAATGAAGGAAATCAGGATCGTGACGCCGGTCGGCATGCTCGGGTATGGCATCCCGGTGGAAGACTTCAACCGCGCCATCGAGGCCGGCGCGCAGGCCGTCATCGTTGACTCGGGGTCCACGGACCCCGGGCCCTATCAGCTTGGCCTGGGTGCCATGCTCGTATCCCCGGAGGCATATGCGCGCGATCTGCGGGTCATCCTGCAAGGTATTGGCCCGCGCAGGATCCCGCTGCTGATCGGCTCCGCAGGCGGGCCGGGCACCGCGCGCCATGTGGACGATCTCATCGCCATCATCGGCACGATTGCCGCCGAGCTGGGGCGGCGCCTCAAAGTGGCGGCCATCTATGCCGACGTGGACGCCGGCATCGTGCGCGACAGCCTGGCATCGGGGGGCATTGCGCCGTGCGCGTCGGCGCCGGCGCTGACGGTTGCCGACATCGACGGGTCGGCGCATATCGTGGCGCAGATGGGTGCCGAGCCCATTCTGAAGGTGCTGCGGGAGCAGCCGGATGTCGATGTTGTCGTGTGCGGACGCGCCTACGACCCTGCCCCGTTCGCCGCGTTCTGCATGCTGCATGGCATCGATGAGCCGGGCATCTACTGGCACATGGGCAAGATCATGGAGTGCGGTGGCGTCTGCGCGGAGCCGAAGGGCAAGGTCATCCTTGCCACGGTGCGCGAGGACAGTTTCGACCTGACGCCGATGAGTCCGCATGAGCGCTGCACGCCGCTGTCCGTTGCCGCGCATACGTTGTACGAGAAGACGCGCCCCGACCTGCTGGCCGGGCCCGGCGGCGTGCTGGACCTGACCGCTGCGCAATACGAACAGATCGATCCGCAGACCACGCGCGTGCGCGGCAGCGTGTTCCGGCCTTCGGATGGCTACCAGGTCAAGCTCGAAGGCGCAGCCATATGCGGCTACCGGACGATCTTCATCGGCGGCGTGCGCGACCCGATCCTGATCGGGCAGATCGATCCGTTCCTGGAGCGCGTGCGCGCGCGCATGGCGGGCATCTTTCCCGAGCTCGAAGGCGGAGAGGCCAGGCTGCACTTCCACGTCTACGGCAAGCATGCCGTGATGGGGCAGCAGGAACCGCTACGCGATGCTGTGCCTCATGAAGTGGGCGTGCTGGGCGAGGTGACGGCGCCCACGCAGGCACTTGCCAATGCCATCTGCAGCGCCACCCGCATTGGTGTGCTGCACATACCGTATCCCGGGCAGAAGGCCACGGCCGGCAACTTCGCGCTGCCGCTCAACCCGCCGGAGAACCCCATTGGACCCGTGTGCCGGTTCTCGATCTATCACCTGATGACGGTGGATGCGCCGGAGTCCCTGTTTCCCTATCGCATGCTGGAGGTCTGATCATGGCAACGCTGCGCGATATCGCCGATGTTATCCGGAGCAAGAACTCCGGGCCGTTCGAGATCACGTTCGACGTGATCTTTGCCGATGCCGACCGCTATCGCCATGTGCGCGACAGCGGCGTGCTCAATCCGCAGACCGTGCTGCGGCTCTATGGGGTTCCCGAGTGCGACCTGCTGACGTGCATGTTCTTCGAGCCCGCGCTGGCCTTCAAGTTCACGCTGCGCCGGCATGGCGACCAGGGTGGGGTAGGCGAGCGCGATACCTTCGGCGCGCAGCAGCATGCGCCGCTGATGACGCTCGAGGTGCCGGCATTCCGCGGAGCCTGATCATGCGGACCGATCCGATCGAGAGCGCGTTGGTCGCCATTGCCGCGGGATCGCTTGCCGTGGTGGTGGACGATGCCGGCCGCGAGAACGAGGGCGACCTGATCATGGCTTGCGAGGCCGCCACGCCGGAGACCATCGCCTTCATGGTGCGCTGGACCAGCGGCGTGATCTGCGCGGCATTGTCGGGCGAGCGGCTGGACGCACTGAGCCTGCCGCCGATGGTCAAGGAGAACACCGATAGCATGCGCACCGCCTTTACCGTGACGGTCGACTACCGACACGGCACCACCACGGGAATCTCGGCGTCGGACCGCGCGGCGACGCTGCGCGCCCTGGCCGACCGGGCGCGCAAGGCGGGGGATTTCAATCGGCCTGGCCATATCTTTCCGCTGCGTGCCCGCGCGGGTGGCGTGTTGCGCCGGCCGGGCCATACCGAAGCCGCCGTGGATCTGGCGCGGCTGGCGGGCATGCAGCCGGCGGGCGTGCTGGCGGAGGTGGTCAACGACGACGGCACCATGGCACGGCTCCCGGAGCTGGTGGCGTTCGCGCGGCGGCACGGACTGCCGATCGTCACCATCGCGGACCTGATCGCCTGGCGGCAGGCCAATGAACGGCTTGTGGCCTGAGGAGCGACGATGCCTCAAACGAACGAACAGGTGGCATACCGCTGCGTGCTGATGCGCGGAGGTACCAGCAAGGCGCTGTTCTTCCATGAGTCCGATGTGCCGCCACCGGGTCCGGAGCGCGACCGCATGCTCAAGCGGGCGATGGGTACGCCCGATCATCTTCAGATCGACGGTCTTGGCGGCTCCCGTCTGGTCACGTCCAAGGTGGCGCTGGTCCGTCGCTCTACCCGGGACGGTGCCGACGTGGATTACACGTTTGCGCAGGTCGACGTCGAGCGAGACCTGATCGGCTACACCGCGAACTGCGGCAATATCTCGTCGGCGGTGGGCCCGTTTGCCATCGACGAGGGCCTGGTGGCGGCCGTGGAGCCGGTCACGACGGTGCGGGTCTACAACACCAATACCGACAGTATTCTGGCAATGCAGGTCCCCGTGTCGCACGGCAAGGCCCGGGTGCACGGGAACTACGCCATACCCGGCGTGCCTGGTAGCGGCGCCGAGATACTGATGGACTACACCGATACCGTCGGCGCGAAAACCGGCAAGTTGCTGCCGACCGGGCTGGCGGCCGAGGTCATCGCGCTGGAAAGCGGCGGGGCGCTGGAAGTGTCGATCTGCGATGCCGCCAATCCGTGCGTCTTCGTGCAGGCGTCGACATTGGGGCTGACCGGTCATGAGTCGCCCGATGCATTGACTGGCGATATCGCGCTGATGGACGCCGTCTCGGAGATCCAGGCGAAAGCGGGGGAGCGGATCGGCATGTGGCCGGACTGGCGCAGCCAGCACAAGCCGGGCATTCCGCTGATGGTGCTGGTGGCGCCCGCCGGCGATTACCGGGACGCCACGGGCGCCATGCATGAGGCAGGTTCGATGGATGTGCGCGCGCGGCTGGTATTCCTGGGAAAGTGTCACGACAGCATGGCCGGCACGGGCGCGCTGTGTGCGGCAGCGATTTCGCGCGTGCCAGGCAGCGTGGTGCATCGCCTGCTGGGTGACAATGGCGCACAGGCGCAGTCGTTGCGGATCGGCCATCCACTAGGGGTAATGGCCGTGCGGGTGGAAGCTGAGCCGGACCGGCCCGGCGAGCCGAGAGATATCCGCCTGCGATCGCTGGGCCTTGCCCGCACCGCGCGTCGTCTCATGGCCGGAGAGATCTACCTGCCGGATTTGTCCCGGGAAGCCGGCTGATCCGCATCACCCGCGTGGAAGATGGCCAGGTTCCGTGAAAAAGTGGAGCGACATCGTGCCGCTGTTGCATTCCCGCCAGAGCCGGAAGCACGGATTCTGGAAACTCGGGGCTTCATTGACAACAGGGGGCGTCAACGACTTTGTCGCGGCGTGATCTGGCCGCCGGCCCGACGCCGGGCATGCTCCGCGAAACCCGGCACGCGGGCCGCGCCGGCGTTTTCCGTTCTTACCGGGCGCTCTCGTGGCCCTCGTCGTCCCCGGCGTGCTCCATCGCCGCGCGTACCTTCTGCAGGCTGGCCTGCGTGTGCCGGCGCAGCAGTTCGCTGGCGCGCTCGCGCTGGCGGCCGCGGATGGCGTCGAAGATCATCCGGTGTTCCTGCAGCGAGCCGGCCAGCGTCGCCGGGTTGTGCCGGAACGAGTAGCTGCGGAAGAGATTGAGCTGCACCACCACGCGCCGGTACGCATCGTAGAGTACCGGATTGCCCGAGCCCCGGGCCAGTTCGTCGTGGAACTGGAAATTCAGCGCGGCATAGGCTTCCACGTCCAGCCGGGACACCGCGTCCTGCATGCGGTCCAGCACTTGTGAAATGGCCTCCTCGAGCGCCGCCGACATGTTGTCCGTGGCGGTCTCGCCGATCAGTCCTTCCAGCGGGATCCGCACCTGATAGAGGTATTCGGCCTGGCGCAGGTCCAGGTTGCGGACGCGCACGCCGATGTTTTTCTCGAATTCGACCAGGCCGCGCTCTTCGAGCATGCGGAACGCTTCCCGGACCGGGCCGCGCGAGATGCCCATGTCATTGGCCAGCGCCACCTCGCGCAGGGGGACGCCGGGCAGGATTTTCCCGGAAGCAATGCGCTTCTCCAGCTCTTCGTACACCAGGCCGGTCAACGATTGCGTGCGCAACACTTCAAGTGCGTTCGGCGAGTTCATGTGCATTTGGCAAGTTCAGGCGTGCATTATACCGATCTTCCGTCTAACTGCAGATTGTCAACAATATGCAATAAAGCGAGGGCATCATGCCGAACGAAACGTCAGTACAAGGAAAATGATGCAGCGCGCAGTGGAAGTGAGCGGCAATACCTATCTGTGGCCCGGGCGGCCTGTCGTGGTCGTCTGCATCGACGGGGGCGACCCGGAATACCTGAGCCGGTTCCTGGCCGACGGCAGCGTGCCGAACATCGCGCGCTTCGTCCGGGAAGGGTTCGCCACGGTGGCCGACGGCTCGATGCCCTCCGTCACCTGCACCAACAATATGTCCATCATCTGCGGCGTGCCGCCTTCGGTGCACGGCATCTCGGGCAATTTTTACCTGGACGCGGCGACCTGGGCGCCCGTGGCCATGACGGGGCCCGAGCTGCTGCGCAGCGCCACCATCCTCTCGGCCTTCGCCAACGCGGGCGCCAGGGTCGTGTCGATCACGGCGAAGGACAAGCTGCGGCGCCAGCTGGGCAAGGACCTGGACGTGTCCCGGGGGCATGTGTCGTTCTCTTCCGAGCACGCCGACCGGTGCACGCTGGCCGACAACGGCATCGAGAACGTGCTGGAGTACGTCGGCATGCCCAAGCCCGACATGTATTCCACGGCGCTCTCGCTGTTCGTGCTGGAGGCGGGCATCAAGCTGCTGGCGGAACGCCGCCCGGACCTGATGTACCTGTCGCTGACGGACTACGTGCAGCACAAGTTCGCCCCCGAGGATGCCGAGGCGCGCGCGTTCTATCGCCAGCTCGACGATGCGTTCGGCCGCCTGGCGGGGCAGGACATCGTGCTGGCGCTGACCGCGGATCACGGCATGAGCGACAAGAGCAATGCCGCCGGCGAACCGAACGTGATCTGGCTGCAGGACGTGCTCGACGCGAAGTTCGGTGCCGGCGAAACCACCGTGATCTGCCCGATCACCGATGCGTTCGTGGCCCACCACGGCGCCCTGGGCGGATTCGTGCGCGTGTGGAGCAAGGGCAAGGTCGCGCCGCAGGCGATCATCGACGCGGTCTCGGCGCTCGACGGGGTCGACCTGGCGCTGGGCCGGGAGGCCGCCTGCCGGCTCTTCGACCAGCCCGCCGACCGCGAGGCCGATGTGGTCGTGGTGGGAAGAAAGGACGTGTGCATCGGCAGCGCCGCGAGGCTGCACGATCTCGCCGGGCTGAGGGGGCACCGGCTTCGCACGCACGGCGCGCTCGCGGAAACGAAGGTGCCGTTCATCCTCAACCGTCCGCTCAACGAGGCGTACCGGCAAAAGGCCGCCTGCATGCCGATCGACAGCTGGCGCATCTTCGACTTCGCGCTCAACGGGGTGCAGCCGTGAACCGCAGGCGAGCGGTCGTGGTCATCTGCGACAGCCTGCGCCGCGACCTGGTCTCGCCGGCGAACAGCCCGCTGCTCACGGGGCTGGCGGCGCGGGCCACGTGGTTTGCGGACGTGCGCAGCGTGTTCCCGTCGACCACCCGCGTCAGCTCCGCCTCGATCGCAACCGGATGCTGGCCGCGCCGCCACGGGCTGCTGGGCAACTGCATGCTGCTGGAGCAGCCCGACGGCCTGCACAACCACTCGGTCGGCAAACCGGCGTTCCGCGAGCATCTGCGCGCCGCGACCGGCCGCACGCTGTGGGTGCCGACGCTCGCCGAGCGTCTGGCGGCGCATGGCGGCGCGCGCATCTATTCCAACGTGTCGCCGGGCGCGGCCTATTTCCACGACCCGGATGCCCACGGCCACGTGTATCACCGCGCGGGGTCCTACGGCCCGGGGCACGTGCCGCACACCGGCGCGCAGGCGCTGGACATCGCCAGCGGCGCGGCGGGCGACGCGGAGATGACCGAACGCTTCTGCGCCATGCTGCTCGCCGACGACGCCCCGACGCTTGCCACGCTGTGGCTGTCCGAGCCGGATCATTCCGGTCACGGGCAGGCACTCGGCTCGCCGCCGCACCTGCGCGCCATCGGGCATGCCGAGGCCTGCCTGGCGCGCGTGCTCGAACACGTGGGCCGGCTGCGCGAGCGCGGCGAGGACGTGCTGCTGCTGGTCGGCTCGGATCACGGCATGGAAACCGTGCTCGGCGAGATCGACGTCGAGCAGGCGCTGGTCGACGCCGGCCTCAAGGATGGCAGGGAAAGCCGCGAAGTGGTGGTGGCGCCGAACGGAACCTCGTTCGTGCTCGGGGTCATGCCCGCCGCCGCCGCGCGCATTCCGGCCATCGTCGAATTCCTCCGCGGCCAGCCGTGGTGCGCGGAACTGTTCCACGGCGAGGCGCTGGCGCGCATCGGCATGCCGCAGGACCAGTCCGTGTGCACCCTCGCGGTCACGATGGGGCACGTCGACAGCGTCAACGTGCACGCCGTCGCGGGCGCGAGCTGGATCGTGGCCGACCATGCCGACCCCAAGTCATACGACGGCCGCGGGCAGCACGGCGGGCTCGGCGTCAACGAACAGGCGCCGTTCCTGATCGCGCAAGGCGGCGGCTTCGGCCCCGGGCGCGTCAGCCGGCATCCCGTCGGCCTGGTCGACTACGCCCCCACCATCCTGCGGCATCTCGGACTGCCCGCCGATGGCATGGACGGCGAGGCCATTCCCTTCCCGGACTCTTCCAACTGATCACCGATCCGCGTTGGTCACTTAAGCAAGGACACCCAAGCATGAAACGCCGCACGCTATTGAAACTCGCCGCCGCCAGCTCCGTCATGACTTCCGCCGGGCTGCACAGCAGCCTGCTGAGCGCGCAGACCGCGGGCACGCCGCGCCGCGGCGGGACCCTCAAGATCGCCCTGCTAGGCCTGGATACGGCGGACCCGCATCGCCACGCCGGCTCCATCGCGGTGCAGCAGGTCTACGTGGAAACGCTCACCAGCATTGCCGACGACGGCACCGTCAAGCCGTTTCTCGCCGAGCGTTTCGAGATTTCCCCGGACGGCAAGCGCTACACCTTCGCGCTGCGCAAGGGCGTGCGCTTCCACAACGGCCGCGAGATGACGGTGGCGGACGTGAAGGCCAATTTCGAGCGCGTGCGCGACAAGGTCAAGGGCGGCTGGCTGAGCGGCGCGATGAAGCTCATCAGCAGCCTGACGGTCAGCGCGCCCAACACGCTGCATGTGGAGCTGAGCAAGTCCTACGCCCCGTTTCTCAACCTGATCTCGGAGCTGTGGATCGTGGCGCCGGAGTCGCCGGGCTGGGAGGACACCATCCGCCAGCCCATCGGCACCGGCCCGTTCATGTTCGGGAAATGGCAGCCCGACGTGAAATTCACCGCGCCGGCGTTCAAGAACTACTGGCAGCCGGGCCTGCCCTACCTGGACGTCGTGGAGTTCGACCTGCAGGGCGACCGCGACAACAGCCTGTCGCTGCGTTCCGGCGACCTGCAGGTCGCCTACGTCGGCAACGACAAGCTGGCCACGCTGCGGCAGGAGAAGGTCGGCGTGCAGACCCTCAAGGACACGGCCTGGTATTTCCTGTCGTTCAACAATCGCAAGCCGAGCGCGCTGATGCAGGACGCCCGCGTGCGCGAAGCGGTCGCGCTGTGCATCGACAAGCGCGCGTACATGGACTTCATCGTCAAGGGGGCCTGGCCCAGCGACCAGCCCATGCGTCCGGACACGTTCTACTGGGACCGCGCCATCGAGGAGAAGGACCCCTACGCCAGGCCGGATCTCGCGCGCGCCAGGAAGCTGCTCAAGGATGCGGGGATCGACCCGGCGGCGCACACGCTGAAGGTGGTCTCGTGGAAGAACGACTACGCGCAGGTCGCGGTGCAGATGGTGCGCCAGCTGGGCTTCAAGATCGACCACCAGGCGCTCGACGACATCGGCGCCCAGCGCGCGCTCGGCCAGTACGACTGGGATCTGGCGCCGTTCCATTCCGGCCCGCGCGCCGACGTCTACCTGCGCTACGCGCGCCTGCTCTCCGACGGCCCGAGCCCGATGCTCTGGGGCGGCATCCAGGACAAGGAGCTGGACGCCAGGATCAACGCCGCCGTCACCGCGCCCAATGCGCAGCAGGCGAAGGCGGGCTACCTGCAGGCGTGGCAGCACGTCATGGACAAGCTGTACACGCTGGGCATCGGCCACGCGGCCGACGCCATCGGCGTCGCGCCGTCGGTGCGCGGCTATTCCACCGGCTATACCTGGAGCCAGCACCGCGTCGACGGGGGACTGGCCCGCACGTGGCTCGCCGCCTGATGCGCCGGCAACTCTCCCGCCTGGGCCGGTGCTGGCCGTGGGCCATCTTGCTCGCGGCCGTGCTGGCCGCGGCGCTCGGCCCCATGCTGCTGGCCCAGGATCCGTACGCGCAGGACCTGCTGGCGCGCAACGGCGCGCCCTCGGCGGCGCACTGGCTGGGCACCGACAATCTCGGCCGGGACATCCTGGCCCGCATCGTCGCGGGCACGCGCTTCACGCTGATCGTCGCGGTCTTCTCGGGCGCCATCGCGCTGGTCGGCGGTGCCGGCCTGGGCCTGGTCGCGTGCTCGATCGGCGGCGTGGTCCGCACCGCGCTCTACATGGTCTTCGACATGATCCGGACCCTGCCGCCGATCCTGCTGTCGCTGGCGATGATGGTTGCGTTCGGCGTCGGCACGCAGTCCGTGATCCTGGCCGTCGGCATTTCGTTCATGCCGCTGTTCGGCTACGTGTCCCGCGCCGCCAGCGAGCGCGAGATGACCTCGGGCTACGTGCGCGCCGCGCACGTGCTGGGCATCCCGCGCTCCACCATCCTGTGGCGGCACATCTTTCCCAACGTCGCCGGCACGCTGCTGACCCAGCTCGCCATCGTGGTGCCGCGCGCCATCGTCATCGAGTCCGTCCTGAGTTTCTTCGGCCTCGGCGTGGCGCCCGACGTGCCCACCTGGGGGCGCATCATCGCGATGGCGGTGCCCTACGCGGAAGACGCGCCGAATTCATTGCTGTTTCCCGTGCTGGCGCTGGCGCTGACCTCGCTGTCGCTGTCGATCGTGGGCAGCCAGCTGCGCCGGCGCTTCGACCCGCTGGCCCGGATGCGTCCGTCGGGAGCCTGAACCATGCATCCCATGCTCGAAGCCATCACGCATCTGGGCCGCCAGTTGCTCACCGTCGCGGCGATCTCGTTCGTCATCTTCTTTCTCGTGCGCGCCACGCCCGGCGACATCACCGACTACTACGCCGCGCGCGGGGACTACAAGGCCGAGGAGCTCGCCACGCTGCGCAAGGACCTCGGGCTGGACCGCAGCCCCGCCGTGCAGTTCGAGCGCTGGCTCGCGCACGCGGCGCATGGCGAGTTCGGGGAATCGATGCGCTACGGCGCGCCGGTCGCCACGATGCTGGCCGAAGCGCTGCCGCGCACCCTGCGCCTGACGCTGCTGAGCCTGGCCGCCGGGCTGGCGCTGGGCATCGGCCTGGCCATCCTGGCGCTGACCTGGCAGCGCCTGGGCCTGGGCGCGCTGATCGAGGCGATCAACATCTGGTCCATTGCCGTGCCCACGTTCTGCACCGGCGCGCTGGGCATCCTGGTGTTCTCGATCTGGCTCCGGTGGCTGCCCATCCGGGGCCAGATGCTGTTGCCGGTGCTCATTCTCGGGCTGGACATCGCCGGCCAGATCGCCAAGCCGCTCTATGAGGAGCTCAAGGAAACCACGCGCTCCGGCTTCGTGCGCACCGCGCGCGCCAAGGGGCTGTCCGCGTGGCGCGTCACCTGGCGGCATGTCCTGCCCAACTGCCTGTCGCAGGTGATTGCCTTGTCCGGCGTGATCCTGGGAGGGCTGGTGGGCGGAACCCTGACGATGGAAGCGCTGTTCTCCCTGCCGGGGCTCGGCGGGCTGACGCTCGAGGCGATCCTGAGCCGCGACTATCCGGTGATCCAGGTCTCGATCATGACCATCGCCGCCTTCATCGTTCTTGCCAATCTCGCGGCGGACGCCTTGCTGCGCTGGGTGGACCCGCGTCTGGCCAAGGTTTCCCGCCAATGACCGACGTGCATTCTCTTCCCCTTCTATCCATCCGCTCCCTGTGCGCGCATCACGGCGGCAAGCCGGTGCTGCACGATGTCACGCTGGACATCCATCCCGGCCAGTCCGTCGGCCTGATCGGCGAGTCCGGCAGCGGCAAGTCGCTGACCGCGCTGGCCTGCATGGGTTTGCTGCCCGACGGCATCGCCGCCACGGGCAGCATCCGCCATCGGGACACCGAGCTCATGCACCTGGGCGAGCCCGGCTGGCAGGACATCAGGGGCAAAAAGATCGGCATCGTGTTCCAGGACCCGATGACGTCGCTGAATCCCATCATGACGCTGGGGTCCCAGATCCTGGAGAGCCTGAAGCCGGTCGACGGCGAGCGCGCGGCGGACCGGCGGGCCAGGGCCGCGCGCCTGCTGGAGGAGGTCGGCCTGCCGGACCCGGCCGGCATGCTGCGCCGCTACCCGTTCGAGCTGTCGGGCGGGCAGCAGCAGCGCGCCATGATCGCCATGACGCTGGCGGCGGAGCCGGAACTGCTGATCGCGGACGAGCCGACCACCGCGCTGGACGTCACCACGCAGGCGCAGATCCTCTCATTGCTGCGCGACATACAGCGCCGGCGCGGCATGGCCATGCTGTTCATCTCGCACGACCTGGACGTGGTGTCGGCAATGTCGGATCACGTCGCCGTCATGTACGGCGGGCACCTGGTCGAGCAGGGCGGCACGCGGCAGATCATCGATGCGCCGCGCCATCCCTATACCCGCTCCCTGCTCGATGCGCATGCCGGGCTCTCCGTCAGCCGGCGCGGCATGCCGGCCGCCGGCGGCGTCGTGGTCGATATCGCCGGCCTTTGCGTGGACTACGGGCGGTTCCGCCCCAAGCGCGTGCTCGACGGCGTGGCGCTGCGGCTGCACGCGGGCATGACCCTGGGCATCGCCGGCGAATCGGGTTCCGGCAAGACCACGCTGGCCCTCACCATCATGGGGCTGCTGACGCCCAGCGCCGGGCAGGTCCGGGTCTTCGGCATGAACCCGGCCGAAAAACGCCTGCGCCGGGAATTCGCCCGCCATTGCCAGTATGTCTTCCAGGACACCACCGGCAGCCTGAACCCGCGGCGCACGCTGCTGCAGGCGCTGTCGGAACCGCTGCTCGCGCAGGACCGCGCGCTGACCGGCCGCGAACTGCTGCGCCGCTGCGCCGCCATGCTGGAAGAGGTCGGCATGGAGCCGTCGCTGCTGGCGCGCTTTCCGCACCAGATCTCGGGCGGGCAGCGGCAGCGCATCGTCATTGCGCGCGCGCTCGCCATGAATCCGCGCCTGCTGGTCTGCGACGAGCCCGTGTCGGCACTGGATGCCACGGTGCGCAACCAGGTCCTGGCACTGCTGGCCGGGCTGCGCCGCGAACGCGACCTGACCCTGATCTTCATCGGGCATGACCTGAACGTGATGGCGTCGATGGTCGACGAGGTCATCGTCATGCGCCGGGGCGGCATCGTGGAGCACGGCGCGGCCGGCGAGGTGTTTTCCTCGCCGCGCCATGACTACACGCAGGAACTGCTGCGGGCCGGGCGCTGCGCGACGGTGTGAGCGGGCGGCGCTTCCGGGGCCGCGCGCGCTAATCCCCGCCCAGTCCCGTCAGCCGCTGCTCGGCTTCGATCTTGTCGCTCCTGGCATTGAGCAGCGCGGTCTGCGCCTTGAGCGCATCGAGTTCGGCGCTGGCCGCCGCCGTGGCCGCGGCGGTATCGGCCGCCCGTTTCTTGGCGAGGTAGCCTTCCACCGAGGCCGAGGTGTCGGAGGCCGACGAGGCGATCTTCTCGATGGTGCTCTCCTGGCCGTAGGTGAAGCTCTCCAGCTGGCCGTTGGCGGCAAAGCTCAGGGACAGGTTGTTTTTCTGGAACGGGCCGTTCCTGAGCGGCAGGACGAGACGCCGCCCGAACTGGCCGGCGCGGGTTTCCACGGAAGCGAGCAGGCGTTCCGGCGTGCCGTCGCTCTTGCCGGTGGCGACTTCGACGGCGATGGGGGCGGGTTCGCGGTAGACGATGCCCTTGCCGTTCCACTCGGGGGCCGGCTCCGCGGGCTTTGGGGGCACGGCCCGGAGCCGGATCACCGTGGTGAACGCCGGCAGCCGGGCGGCGCCGTCGAGATAGTCCTTCCTGAACCAGGCCTGGAGATCGCCCGCGGCCGGCGCATGGACCATGCGCCGGCTCGCCTCGCTCCAGTCGGGGTCGAACGTGTAGGTCCGGGTGAGGGTCAGCACGGCACGCGCGGCGGTGACGGCGGCCGCCACGTTGGCCCGGCCCTTGTCGTCCAGGCCGGGGTCGATGAGCTGGGCCGTGCTGCCCTGCACGGTCTTCAGGGCGTCCAGGATGCCGGGGCTGCAGGGCTGCGGCGCCACGGCCGCGGTGGGGATGCCAGCCACTATCCGGGCCACGCCGAGCGCCGTCCCGACCACGGCCTTGGCCACCGCGGCGGAGCGGTCCTCGGCCTGCGCGCCGACCGTGTGCAGGGTCTGGTTGTCGTAGACCGTCGCGGTCAGCGTGGTGGTCTTCCAGCCCGAACTCAGCGACTGGAGCGGCAGCGAATAGTGCTGCGCCGGATCCGCGACCGACGCTTCGACGATGGTGGCGCGCTGCACGACTTCGATCCTGGGCTGGCAGGCCTGCAGCTCGTAGGTCGCCGTGACGGTGTAGCGCTGGCGCGGCAAGTAGTAGGAGAAACCCGGCTCGGCCGGCTGGGCGCCGGGGCTGGCCAGTTGCTCGTGGGTGAGCTGCGTGGTGCAGGCGGACAGGACAAGACAGCCGAGGGGTAGCACCCGGACGGATCGCTTCATGGTTCTTCCTTTCTTGGCGGTAAGGACAACACGTGAGGCTGCGCAGAGGCGGGACCGGGTTCCGGCCGCGGTCGGCGCGAAACCCGTGCGCCAGTGTATGCGGATGCCGCCCGGGGCGGCTCCCCACGGCGGTGGGGCGGCGCGCATATCCATATCCGAAACGCTTTGTTGTCGCCGCCGGCGCGATCCCGCAAGATGCCCGCTTGCCTGTCCGTTCCCCCCTTTTCCCGTGCCTCGCCGCGCGGCCCGCATGCCTTCTTCCGTCTTCCGCTTTCCGCTCGCTGCCCGCACCGCCCGCGCCACCGTGGTGCTGGCTGCGCTGCTTTGCCTGATGGCCGGCGCCGCCCATGCCGACGCCACGCTGGACAAGATCCGTCAGCGCGGCCGGATCAGCGTCGGCATCGACGGCGCGAGCCCGCCGTTCGGTTTCATGGACACGGCCAGCGGCAAGGTCGGCGGCTACCAGACCGATCTCGCGGCCGATCTCGCGCGGCGCCTCGGCGTGCAGCTGGAGACCGTGCCGGTCACGGCCAACACGCGCGTGCAGTTCCTCAACACCGGCAAGGTGGACGTGCTGATCGCCAACATCCAGTGGACGCAGGAGCGCAGCGAGATCCTGTCGTTCGCGCCGACGCCCTACGATCTCGTGGGCGGCGCGGCGATGGTGTCGCGCGCGAGCGGCATCCACCGCTGGGAAGACCTGCGCGGCAAGGTGGCGTGCGTCTCGCAGGGCAGCAACTTCGCCCGGCCGCTGCAGGAGACCTACGGCGCCATCGTCAAGGGGCTGCGCGGCATTCCCGAATCGCTGCTGGCGCTCAAGGGCGGCTCGTGCGCGGCCTCGGTGCACGTGCAGCCGGCGCTTTACCAGAAGCTGCACGGCGACGGCGCCGCCGAGTGGAAGGACTACGAGCTGGCCACGCCGGACCAGCTGATCCCGTCGCCCACGGTGGTCTGGATGCGCCGCGGCGAGGCCGATACGCAGGCGTTCGTCGACGGGGCCGTCCGCGACTGGCACCGCTCCGGCCTGCTGCTGCGCACCGCGCAGAAGTACGGCGTGCCGGATGCCTACATCAAGCTGCGCAACCAGAAGGCGCAGCAGAGCGAGTTCGATCACGCGCCGCTGGCGCAGACCACGAAATGACATTGCCGATGCCGACGCTTTTCCGTTCCGGCGCGACCTCGCGCGCTCTGCGCGCCGCGCTGCTGGCCGGCCTCGCGCTGGCCACCGCCACTGCCCACGCCGACGCCACGCTCGACAAGATCCGCCAGCGCGGCAAGCTCGTGGCCGGCGTGATTCTTTCCGGCCCGCCCTTCGGCACGCTCGACCCGGCCACGCAGAAGCCCGTCGGCTACAACGTGACCCTGGCCGAGGGCGTGGCGAAGGGGCTCGGCGTGGCGCTGGAGACGGTGCAGGTGCAGCCGTCCAACCGCGTGCAGTTCCTGCAGCAGGGCAAGGTCGACATCCTGATCGCCAACATGCAGTGGACGCAGGAGCGCAGCGAGATCCTGACCTTCGTGCCCACGCCGTTCGAGGAAGTCGGCGGCGCGGCGGTGGCCAGGAAGGGCAGCGGCGTGACCCGCTGGGAGGACCTGCGCGGCAAGCCGGTCTGCGTCTCGCAGGGCAGCAACTTCACCAAGCCGCTGATCGAGCAGTACGGCGCGCAGATCAAGGCCTTCCGCGGCCAGCCCGAGTCGCTGCTGGCGCTGCGCGGCGGCAACTGCGTGGCCGCGGTGCACGTGAGCCCGACCCTGCGCGACCTGGTGGAGCACAACGCGGACTGGAGCGGCTACGAGATCGTCTCGCCGCGCGACCTGATCCCGTCGCCGTCGGTGATCTGGGTGCGGCGGGGCGAGGCCGACGCGCAGGCCGCGATCGACCGCATCGTGCAGGACTGGCACCGCACCGGCTGGCTGATCGAGGTGGAGAAGAAGAACGGCATGACGCCCACGCCGCTGCTGCACCAACTGCACGACAAGTACCGCAAGGCGCCGGGCTGAGCCAGCCGCGGCGCGAAGGAAGCCTGCCCATGACCTCTTCTTTGCTGGAAGCGCTGCGCGCCGGGCTCGGCGCGCAGCATGTCCTGGCCGGCGCCGACGCCGCCGGCTATCTTACCGACCAGCATGGCCGCCTGCACGGCCGGGCGCTCGCGGTGGCGCGGCCCGCCGACACGGCGCAGGTGGCGCTGGTGGTGCGGCTGTGCCGCGCGCACCGCGTGCCGGTGGTGCCGCAGGGCGGCAATACCGGCCTGATGGGCGGCGCCACGCCGGACGAGAGCGGCCGCGCGGTGCTGCTGTCGCTGGGGCGGCTGAACCGCCTGCGCGCCATCGACACGGACAACGACACCATCACCGTGGAAGCCGGCTGCGTGCTCGCCAGCGTGCAGCAGGCCGCGCGCGACGCGGGCCGGCTGTTTCCGCTGAGCCTCGGCTCCGAGGGCAGCTGCACCATCGGCGGCAACCTGTCCACCAATGCCGGCGGCACCCAGGTGCTGCGCTACGGCAACACGCGCGAGCTCACGCTCGGGCTGGAAGTGGTGACGGCCGAGGGCGCGGTCTGGGACGGCCTGCGCGGGCTGCGCAAGGACAATACCGGCTATGCGCTGCGCGATCTCTACATCGGCAGCGAAGGCACGCTCGGCATCATCACCGCGGCCACGCTCAGGCTGTATCCGTTGCCGGCCACGCAGCAGACCGCGCTGCTGGCCTTTCCGTGCATCGGCAACGCGGTGGCCTTCCTGTCGCACGCGCGGGCCGGCTTCGGCGCGGCGCTGACCGCGTTCGAGCTGATCTCCGACACCGCGCTGGGCCTGATCGCGCGCCACGTGCCGGAGCAGCCGATCCCGCTGCCGGACCTGGACCATCCCTGGTACGCCTTGCTGGAACTGTCCGACGGCGAGGGCGAGGAACACGCCCGCGCGCGCTTCGAGGCGGTGGTGGGCAGCGCGTTCGAGGATGGCCTCGTCACCGACGCGGTCATCGCCGAAAGCCTGGCGCAGAGCCAGGCGCTGTGGCGCCTGCGCGACGAGGCGCTGGGCGAGGCGCAGCGCCGCGACGGCCGCAACGTCAAGCACGATGTCTCGGTGCCCATCTCGCGCATCCCGGCGTTCGTGCGCGGCACGGCGGCGGCGCTGGAGGCGCGTTTTCCCGGCGTGCGGCCGGTGGTGTTCGGGCACCTGGGCGACGGCAACCTGCACTACAACGTCTCGCACGCGCCGCACCAGAGCGCCGCCGCGGTGTTCGCGGTGGAAGACGAGATCCACGAGGTGGTGCACGACAGCGCGCACGCGCACGGCGGCTCGATCAGCGCCGAGCACGGCATCGGCCAGCTCAAGCGCGACGTGCTGCCGCGCTACAAGAGCGCGGTGGAGATGGACCTGCTGCGCCGGCTCAAGCAGGCGTTCGATCCGCTGGGCCTGCTCAACCCGGGCAAGGTGCTGCACGAGGCCGGGCAGGCGCCGCAGGCATAGCGCCGCGCCGCCCGGCCGGCGCGGCGGGCCGCTACAGCACCGCCGAGGTGCCGCCGTCGATATTGATGCTGGTGCCGGTCACGTAGCTGGCCGCCTGCGAGGCCAGGAAGGCGATGACGTTGGCCGCTTCCTCCGCATGGCCCACGCGCCCGAGCGGGATGTCGCCGGCCATGCGGGCATAGAGTTCGTCGACCGGGATGCCGGCCTGCGCGGCCTTGGTCTCGTGCTGGCCCGCGCGGATCAGGCCGATGCACACGGTGTTTACCAGGATGTTGTCCGGCGCGAATTCCTTGGACAGGGCCTTGGTGAACGCCAGCCCGGCGGCGCGCGTGACGGTGGTCGGCGTCGACCTGGCGCGCGGCTGCTTGGCGCCGATGTTGGTGACGTTGATGATGCGTCCGCCGCCCTGCTGCCGCATGTGGGGAATGGCCAGCCGCGCCAGCCGGATCGCGGCGAACAGCTTGAGCTCGAAGTCGGCCTGCCAGGCTTCGTCGGACACGCTCTCGAACGCGCCCGTGGCCGAGGTGCCGGCGTTGTTGACGAGGATGTCGAGGCGGCCGAAGGCGTCGAGCGCGGCCGTCACCAGTTGCGCGCAGTCGCCGGCCTGGCTCACGTCCGCCCGCACCGCCGCCACGCGCCCGCCCAGCGCGCGGATTTCCTCCGCCACCTGGTCCAGCCGCTCGCGCCCGCGCGCGGCCAGCACCACGGCCGCGCCTTCCTGCGCCAGCCGCAGCGCGGCGGCCCTGCCGATGCCCTGCGAGCCGCCGGTGACGATCGCTACCTTGTCCTGCAATCCCAGATCCATCGCATCCCCTCCCGTTTTTGCGGAAATCATCCGGCGCGTAGTGTATCCGCTAGGCGCGGCCTTTGCCGGGCGCGGCGCGGGGCCGGGGAGGGAGGGGGAGCGGCCGCCGTGCAACAGGATGTGACAAGCCGCCGCGATGTTCGATGTGGTGTTGCCAGCACCGCCCGGGCACGGCACTATACTGGGGCGCCCTTCCCATGCGCGGCGCGCGGGTACGCCGGCGGGCATGCCGGCCGATGCGTCGCCCGGCGTGCCCCGCGGCGTGCCGTTCGTCCGGCGGCACCCGCGCCGGCGCGCCGCGACATCCCCGACGTTACCGTCCAACGGCAGAAAAAGGCCCGAAATTGGCTGATCACGATCTGGCAAAGCTGAAAATCGAGCGCGGCCCGCTCGCTCCCGTTCCCCGGCGGCGCAGGTGGCTGCGCTACGCGGCCGCGGCGGTGGCCGTCGCCGTGGCGCTCGGCATCGGCGCCCGGCTGGCCGCGCCGCCCGCGGTGGAGACGGTCACGGTCGCCTCCGCCTACCCGTCGCAGGCCTACACGCTGCTCAACGCGACCGGCTACGTGGTGCCGCAGCGCAAGGCCGCGGTCGGCTCGAAGGCGCAGGGCCGCCTCGAATGGCTGGGCGTGCTGGAGGGCTCGCACGTGAAGCTCGACGAGGTGATCGCCCGCATCGAGAGCCGCGACGTGCAGGCGTCGCTGGCGCAGGCCGCGGCGCAGGTCAGCGTGGCGCAGGCCAACTACGAACTGCAGGTCGCCGAGTTGAAGGACGCCGAGATCAGCCTGCGCCGCTCCGAGACGCTGCTGGTGCCGAAGGCCATCTCCACGGCGCAGTACGACGCCGACTTCGCGCGCTACAACAAGGCGAAGGCGTCGGTCAGCAGCGCGCGCGCCGCCATCGTCTCGGCGCAGGCCAACGCGCGCGCCGCGCAGGTGGCGGTGGACCAGACCGTGATCCGCGCGCCGTTCGACGGCGTGGTGCTGATCCGGCACGCCAACGTGGGCGACAACATCACGCCGTTCTCGTCGGCCTCCGACACCAAGGGCGCCGTCGTGACCATCGCCGACATGGAGACGCTGGAGGTCGAGGCGGACGTGGCGGAATCCAATATCGGCAAGATCAGCGTGGACCAGCCCTGCGAACTGCAGCTCGACGCGCTGCCGGCGCTGCGCATGGAAGGCCGCGTGTCGCGCATCGTGCCCACGGTGGACCGCTCCAAGGCCACGGTGCTGGTCAAGGTGCGCTTCGTGGACCGCGACGCGCGCGTGCTGCCCGACATGAGCGCCAAGATCGCCTTCCTGGACAAGCCGGTGCCGGCGCAGGACCGCAAGCCGGTGGTCGCGGTGCAACCCGCCGCGCTGGTCGAGCGCGGCGGGCGCAAGGTGGCCTACGTGCTCGGCAAGGACGGCACCGTGCGAGAAACCCCGGTCACGGCCGGCGCCGCGCTCGGCGAGCTGGTCGCGGTCGGCGGCCTGGCGCCGGGCGACGTGGTGGTGCTGGCGCCCGGCGACAAGCTGCGCGACGGCGCCAGCGTCACCGTGGCGAAGAAGTAGCATGCATTCCGCCGCCGCCCCGCTCATCGCCATCCGCCACGTCGCCAAGTCGTACCGGCGCGGCGCGCAGACCGTGCCGGTGCTGACCGACATCACGCTCGACATCGCCGGGGGCGACTTCATCGCGCTGATGGGGCCGTCCGGCTCGGGCAAGAGCACGCTGCTGAACCTGATCGCCGGCATCGACCGGCCCGACAGCGGCGAGCTGCTGGTGGCCGGGCTCGACATCACGCGGCTGGCCGAGGCCACGCTGGCCGAATGGCGCGCGGCCCACGTCGGCTTCATCTTCCAGTTCTACAACCTGATGCCGGTGCTGACCGCGTTCGAGAACGTGGAGCTGCCGCTGATGCTGACCCGCCTGAGCCGCGCCCAGCGGCGCGAGCGCGTCGGCATGGTGCTGGAGATGGTGAACCTGGCCGACCGCATGAGCCACTATCCGTCCGAGCTGTCCGGCGGCCAGCAGCAGCGCGTGGCGATCGCCCGCGCGCTCATCACCGACCCGATGCTGATCGTGGCCGACGAGCCCACCGGCGACCTCGACCGTACCTCGGCTGCGGAGATCCTGGCCATGCTGCAGCGGCTCAACGCGGAGCTCGGCAAGACCATCGTCATGGTCACGCACGACGCGCACGCGGCCGCCGCGGCGAAGTCGCTGGTGCACCTGGAGAAAGGGGAGCTGATCCATGCCAGTGCCGGCTGAGCGGCGCCGCGGACGGATGCCATGTTCGCGCTGAAGCTGATCGTGAGGAACGCGCTGCGCCACAAGCTGCGCACCACGCTGACCGTCGCCGGGCTGGTGGTGGCGGTGCTGGCGTTCGGGCTGCTGCGCACCGTGGTGGACGCGTGGTACGCGGGCGCCTCGGCGGCGTCGAGCGCGCGGCTGGTGACGCGCAACGCCATCTCGCTGGTGTTCCCGCTGCCGCTGAGCTACGAGAACCGCATCCGCGGCGTCGACGGCGTCACGCTGGTGGCGCGCTCCAACTGGTTCGGCGGCATCTACCGCGACCCCAAGAACTTCTTCGCGCAGTTCGCCGTCTCCGACAACTATCTGGACCTTTATCCCGAGTTCATCCTGCCGGCGCAGCAGCGCGCCGACTACCAGCGCGACCGCCGCGGCGCGCTGGTCGGGCGCCAGCTCGCCGACCAGTTCGGCTTCAAGGTGGGCGACGTGGTCCCGCTCAAGGGCACCATCTACCCCGGCACCTGGGATTTCGTCGTGCGCGGCATCCTCGACGGGCGCGACGAGAGCACCATCACGCGCCAGATGGTGTTCCACTGGGAATACCTCAACGAGACCGTGCGCAAGCGCACGCCGCGGCAGGCCGACCAGGTGGGCGTCTACGTGGTCGGCGTGGCCAGTCCAGACAACGGCGCGGCGGTCGCGCGCGCGGTGGACGGCGTGTTCAGGAACTCCCTGGCCGAGACCCTGACCGAGACCGAGCAGGCCTTCCAGCTCGGCTTCGTGGCCATGTCCAACCAGATCATCGCGGCGATCCGCGTGGTGTCCTACGTGGTGATCGTCATCATCATGGCGGTGATGGCCAACTCGATGGCGATGAGCGCGCGCGAGCGCACGGTGGAGTACGCCACGCTCAAGGCGCTCGGCTTCGGGCCGGGCTTCCTGGCGCTGCTGGTGTTCGGCGAGTCGGTCGCCATCGCCGTGGCCGGCGGCGCGCTCGGCATGCTCGCCACGCCACCGATGGCGACCCTGTTCAAGCAGTCCGTGGGCGGCGTGTTCCCGGTCTTCAGCGTGTCGCGCGAGACCGCGCAGCTGCAGGCGGCCTGCGCGCTCGTGGTGGGGCTGGCGGCCGGCATCGTGCCGGCCGTGCAGGCCGCGCGCGTGCGCATCGTCGAGGGCCTGCGGGCCATCGGCTAGGCGCAAGGGACCGACGTGGCGATTCCGCTCTCCTACATCGCGCGCAACCTGTGGGCACGCCGCCTGACCACGGCGCTCACGGCCGGCGGGCTGGCGCTGGTGGTGTTCGTGTTCGCCACCATGCTGATGCTCGATGCCGGCCTCAAGCAGACCCTGGTGACGACCGGCGAGCAGGACAACGTGGTGGTGATCCGCAAGGGCGCCGAGACCGAGATACAGAGCGCGATCTCGCGCGAGCAGGCCAGCATCATGGAGATGCACCCGGCCGTGGCGACGGGTGCCGACGGGCGCCCGTGGGTGTCCAAGGAGGCGGTGGTGCTGATCTCGCTGACCAAGGCCAGCTCGGCGCGGCCCTCCAACGTGGTGATCCGCGGGGTCTCGCCGGCGGGGCTGGCGCTGCGCCCGCAGGTCCGGCTGGTGGCCGGGCGCCTGTTCCGGCCCGGCTCGTCCGAGATCGTGGTCGGCAGCAGCATCGCCAAAGGATTCGACGGCGTGCAGATCGGCGAGCACCTGCGCTTCGCCCAGCGCGACTGGACCGTGGTGGGGCATTTCGACGCCGGCGGCAGCGGCTTCGACTCCGAGATCTGGGGCGACGTCGACCAGCTCATGCAGTCGTTCCGGCGCACCAGCTATTCGGCGATGGTGTTCCGCCTGGCGCAGGCCGGCCGGCTCGACGGCTTCCGCGCCGACATCGACGTCGACCCGCGCCTGGCCAGCGAGGCCAAGCGCGAGCAGGTGTTCTACAGCGACCAGTCGAAGGCGCTGTCCGCGTTCATCAACATCCTGGGCTTCACGCTGTCGGTGATCTTCTCGGTCGCGGCGATGATCGGCGCCATGATCACCATGTACGCCTCGGTGGCCAACCGCGTCGCCGAGATCGGCACGCTGCGCGCGCTCGGCTTCAAGCGCAGCAACGTGCTCGGCGCGTTTCTCATCGAGGCCATGCTGCTGGGGCTGGCCGGCGGTGTCGCCGGCCTTGCCTGCGCGGCGCTGATGCAGTTCGCGTCGTTCTCCACCACCAACTTCCAGACCTTCGCCGACCTGTCGTTCCGCTTCATCCTCACGCCGTCCGTGGTGGCGAAGACGCTCGCGTTCGCGGTGGCGATGGGCCTGTTCGGCGGCTTCCTCCCGGCGCTGCGCGCCGCGCGCCTGAGCATCGTCGACGCGCTGCGGGCGCACTGAGCGCGGCTGTCCGCCTTTTCCGCGCGGCTTCCGGTTCCCGCTTGCGCGGTTGCGCGCCATCTCGCGCCACCCCACGTCACCTCGCTTCGTCTCCCCGCCCGTTCTCAAATACGGAACTGTTGTGCCGTATTTGGGAAACACCTACTGTAGCTTCATCGACAGGGAGACCTGGATGACCGATGCCGCTCAAGCCTGCAACACGCGCCGTGGCGCTACCCGCCACGCCCTTGCCCGCGTGCACTGCAGCATGAATCCCAACCTCGCTTCGACCCGCTCCGGCGCGCAGGACAGCGCGCGCCGGTCCCGCCCATGCCCCAGAACGGAGTGCTCCGCATGCTGATTCCCCGCCAGGCCGTCCCGGCCCTCGCCGTCCCCACGCTCGACCACGGCGACTACGTGTTGCAGCACGAGTCGCCGGCGCAGTTTTCCCTCGTGGTGTTCTACCGCGGCTACCACTGCCCGGTGTGCGCCAAGTACCTGATGGAGCTGGGCCGGCTGCTGCCCGAGTTCGATGCCCGCGGCGTGTCCGTGGTGGCGATCAGCTCGGACGCCGCGCCGCGCGCGCGCAAGATGGCCGACAAGATCGGCATGCCGGCGCTGCGCATGGGCTACGGCCTGCCGCTGGCGGTGGCGCGCCAGTGGGGCCTGTACGTGACCGAGGGCCACGGCAAGACCTCGATCGGCATCGACGAGCCGCCGATGTTCTCCGAGCCCGGCGTGTTCCTGGTGCGGCCCGACCAGACGCTGTACTACGGCGCGGTGCAGACCATGCCGTTCGCGCGGCCGCAGTTTGCCGAGCTGCTGACCTCGGTGGATTTCGCCATCACGCGTAACTACCCCGCGCGCGGCGAGTACACCGGCCCGGTCAGCGCGGCCGCGCAAGCCGAGATGGCGGCCTGAGATGCGCGCCCCGGAGGAGACCAGAACGCCGCTGCCGGTGGCCGATTTGCTCAGGCCGCGCTCGGTCGCGGTGATCGGCGCGTCGGAGGACCAGGGCAAGTTCGGCGGGCGCGTGCTGGCGATGCTGCTGCGGCATCGCTTCGGCGGCACGCTGTATCCGATCAACCCCAACCGCGACACGCTGTTCGGCCTGCGCGCCTACGCCTCGGTGGCCGATACGCCGGACGTGCCCGACATGGCCATCATGGCGGTGCCGCAGCCGCAGGTGAAGGCGCGCGTGGCCGAGTGCGCCGCGCGCGGCGTGCGCTGCGCCATCGTCATCACGGCGCGCTTTTCCGACGCGGACGCCGCCGGGCGCGCGCTGGAGGAGGAGATCGTGGCCATCGCGCGCGCGGCCGGCATGCGGCTGATCGGCCCCAACTGCCTCGGCGTCATCAGCCCGCGCAACCAGCTGGTGCTGTGCTCGTCGCCGGCGCTGGAGATCGAGCGGCTGCCGCGCAGCCCGATCGGCTTCGTCACGCAGAGCGGCGCGCTGATGGGCACGCTGTTCGACCGCGCGGTGGCGATGGGCGTGGGCTTCACCCATTGCGTGTCGGTCGGCAACCAGGCCGACCTGGAACTGTGCGATTTCATCGAGTTCCTGATCGACGACCCCGACACCGCGGTGATCTGCGCCTACATCGAAGGCATCAAGTCGCCGGCGCGCTTCCGCGCGCTGGCCGCGCGCGCCCGCGCCGCCGGTAAGCCGTGGCTGGTGGTCAAGGCCGGCCGCACCGCCGCCGGCCGGCAGGCGGCGTTCTCGCACACGGCCAGCCTGGCCGGCGACTTCGCTGCGCTGGAGGCGGTGTGCCGCGCCGAGAACGTGGTGCTGCTCGACGACGTGTTCGCCATGCTGCTGCTGGCCGCGGCGATGGCGCGCCACCCGGGCCACCGCGTGCGCGACACGGTGCTGCTGTCCACCTCCGGCGGCAGCGCCGCGCTTGGTGCCGACAAGCTGGCCGCCGCGCAATTGCCGATGACGCGCTTCGACGCCGACACGCGCGCGCGGCTGGCCACGCTCTACGTGCCCGGCCAGGCCGACAACCCGGTCGACCTGTTCGGCGCCAAGGTGGCCGAGGTACCCGACTTCGCCTACCAGAGCACGCGCCTGGCGATGGCCGACCCGCGCGCCGACCTGTGCCTGGCGGTCATCACCACCGCGCCCGACCTGGCCGGCATGGCCGCCGGGATCGCGCGCGCCGCCGACGAAGCCGGCAAGCCGGTCATCCACGTGATGCAGCCCGCGCGGCTGGCCGACGGCGCGCGCGCGGTGCTGGCGCAGGCCGGCCAGCCGTTCACGGATGGGCTCGGCGAGGCGGTCGAGGCGGTGCGCGCGTGGGCCGCGTGGTCGGCGTGGCGGCCGGTGCCGGCCGCCGCGCACGGCGGGCCGCGGCTGGCCGTGAGCCTGCCGGCCGGCGCCGCCGTGCTCGACGAGGCGGCGGCCAAGGCGCTGCTCGCGCTGGCCGGCATCCCGGTCAACGCCGGCACGGTGGTGGCGCACGCCGAGGCGGCGCGGCAGGCCGCGCCGTCGGTGGGCTTTCCGCTCGCGCTCAAGGTGGTCTCGCCGGACATCGTGCACAAGTCGGAGGTGGGCGGCGTGGCGCTGAACCTGCGCAGCGCGCAGGAGGTGGCCGACGCGGTCGGCGCGATGGCGGCGCGCATCGCCGCCGCGCGGCCCGATGCGCGCATCGAAGGCTGGTTCCTGCAGCGCATGGCCGGCGGCGAGGTGGAACTGCTGGTGGGCGCGCGCCGCGACCCGCAGTTCGGGCCGATGGTGGTGGTGGGCAGCGGCGGCGTGCTGGTGGAGCTGCTGCGCGACGTGGTGCTGCTGCCGGCGCCGGTCGGCGCCGCGGCGGCGCGCGCGGCGCTGGCCTCGCTCAGGCTGGCGCCGCTGTTCGCCGGCTACCGCGGCGCGGCGCCGGTGGACCTGGAGGCCGCCGTCGACGTGCTGGTGCGTTTCGGTGCGCTCGCCGCGCAGATGGGCGAGCGCGATTTCGAGATCGAAGTGAATCCGCTCAGGCTGGGCGCAGACGGCTGCGTCGCCGTCGATGCCCGCGCGCGGTTCGGGGAGGAACCACAATGAGTTGCCTGAAAATCGAAGAGCATGGCCCGGTCACCGTCTTCACCATCGACAACGCGGCCAAGCGCAACGTCATCTCGCAGGCCACGGCGCTGGACCTGCAGCGCGCGTTCGCCGAGTTCGACCGCTCGGCGCAGCGCGTGGCCATCGTCACCGGCGCCGGCAACGAGGCCTTCACCGCCGGCGCGGACCTGAACGACATCCCCGAGTTCTGGCGCTGCACGCCGGGCGCCGGCATCGCCACCGACAAGCCCATCATCGCCGCCGCGGCGGGCTGGTGCATCGGCGGCGGCATCACGCTGCTGGGCATGTGCGACCTTGCCGTGGCGGCCGACAACACCAAGTTCATGTATCCGGAGGCGAAGCTTGGCTTCACGCAGGGCTTCATCACCGGCATCGCCGCGCGCATCCCGCAGAAGGTGGCGATGGAGATCATGCTGCTCGGGCGCACCATCGACGCCGCGCGCGCCTACGAGGTCGGCCTCGTCAACCAGGTGGTGCCCGCCGGGCAGCAGCTCGGCGTGGCGCTGGAGATGGCGCACGAGATCGCCGGCCACGCGCCGCTGGTGGTGCGCGCGATCAAGCGCTTCGTGCACGAGCTGCTGCCGGCCAGCCCGGCCGAGTCGTATGCGCGCACGCTGCAGCAGCTCGACGCCATGCGCCTGTCCGAGGATGCCAGGGAGGGGCAGCAGGCGTTCCGCGAGAAGCGCCCGCCCAACTTCCAGGGGCGCTAGCGCCGCGTGCAGCCCCACCGAGTACCGCCGAGTACCGCCGAGCGCCGTCCAGAGCGCCAACGCAGGAGACACCTCATGAACCGCCGCCGTTCCCTCCGCCAGCTCGCCGCCGCGCTGCTCGGCCTCGCGCTGCCCGTGCTTGCCGCCGCGCCCGCGCGCGCGCAGGACAAGACCGTGCGCATCATCGTGCCCTATCCGGCCGGCGGCAACGCCGACAACATCGCGCGCCTGTACGGCGACGCGCTGGCCAAGAAGCTCGGCCAGCCGGTCATCATCGAGAACAAGCCCGGCGGCGGCGCCATGATCGGCGCGCAGGCCGCCGCGCGCAGCCCCGGCGACGGCAGCGTGCTGTTCATGGCGCCGACCGCCGTGTTCGTGGTGACGCCGCACCTGCGCGCCACGCCCTACGACGCGCAGAAGGACTTCATCCCGGTGGCCAAGATCACCTCGTGGATTCCGGTGATGGTCACGCGCAAGGACTTTCCCGGCCACACGCTGGCCGAGGTGGTGGCCGAGGTGAAGCGGCACCCGGGCAAGTACACCTTCGGCTCGGCCGGGCCGGCCACCATGACCCACCTGATGGGCGAGCTGATGAACCAGAAGCTCGGCATGAACACCGTGCACGTGCCCTACAAGGGCTCGGCCGACCTGATCTCCGAGGTGGTGTCCGGGCGCATCGACATCGCCTACGACAGCGTGCTGGTGCCGCAGGTCAAGGCCGGGCAGGTGCAGGCCGTGGCCAGCATGGTGGCGCTGCGCAACCCGGACCTGCCCTCGGTGCCGACCCTGAAGGAGCTCGGCACCGACATCGACGTGCCCAACTGGTACGGGCTGTTCGTGCCCAGGGGCACGCCGCAGGCCGTGGTGGACCGGTTCGGCGCGCTGTCGCGCGAGATCGTGGCCGGGCTCGACAAGGACCAGCTCGGCAAGATGAGCATGAAGGCGGACTACCAGGACCCGGCCGCGTTCAAGGCCCAGATCGGCCGCGATGACGCGCTGATGCGCGACGTCATCCAGAAGGCGAACATCCGTCTCGAATGACGGCGGCCGCCGGCTGCCCGGCCTGCTCCAGCAGCCAGTCGCGCAAGGCCGGCGCGCCGGCGCCGTGCAGCGTGGCCTCGGGATACACCAGGTAATAGGCCAGCCCGCTCGGCGCGGCAGCGCCGAACCAGTCCACCAGGCGGCGCGTGGCCAGGTCCGGCTGCGCCAGCGCGCGCGGCACCAGCGCCACGCCGTGGCCGGCGCGCGCGGCTTCCATCACGCCGTTGGAGTCGGTGAAGACCGGCCCCTTGCGCGCCAGCGCGGCGGGCAGGCCGGCATCGGCCAGCCACAGCGACCAGTCGCCGCGGTGCTCGTCGTGCAGCAGCACCTGCGCCGCCACGTCGCGCCGCGCCGGTTTCGCGCGGCGCCCGCGCAGCAGCGCCGGGGCCGACACCACGCTCAGGTCGTCGTCGAACAGCTTGTGCGCGCGCAGGCCGGGATAGCGGCCGCGGCCGTGGCGCACCGCGAAGGCGATGCCGTCGCGGGCGAAGTCGGCCACCTGGTTGGAGGCCTTGATGCGCAGGTCGACCTGCGGGTGGCGCGCCTCGAACGCGCCCAGCCGCGGCACCAGCCACTGCGCGGCGAAACCCGGCGTGCAACTGATGGCGAGCCGGGGCGCGGCGGCCGTGCGCGCCGCCGCGGTGGCCTGTGCGATCAGCCCGAGCGCGCCGCTCACGGCCTGGAAATACGCCTCGCCGGCCGGCGTCAGCGCCAGGCCGCGCGGCGAGCGCGCGAACAGCGCCACGCCCAGGCTCTGTTCCAGCCGCTTGAGCTGCAGGCTGACCGCGCCCTTGGTCACGCACAGCAGGTCGGCGGCGGCGCCCAGGTTCAGGCAGCGGGCGGCGGCGTCGAACGCGAGCAGGGCGTTCAGGGGTGGGAGCGATGTCTTCATGTTGAGGAAAACTAAACGAAGCGCCGCGAAATGTCGATAGCGCGGCGCGCATCGGCCCGCTAGTCTTGCGCGCAGGATCATTTCGCTCAACACCACCCAGCCCCCAGGCAGACACGATGCACGACCCCGGCCAGTCCACCGAAATCCCCCTGCTCGAACAGACGCTGGCGCACGCCCGCGACTACCTGGCCAGCCTGGCCGACGGCCCGGTGGCCGCCACGGCCTCGCTGCAGACGCTGCGCGCGCGCTTTGCCGCCGCATTGCAGGAAGGCTCGCTCGATCCCGCGCGCGTGATCGGCGAGCTGGTCGAGAACACCGGCGACGGCCTCATGCGCAGCGCCAGCGGCCGCTTCTTCGCCTGGGTGATCGGCGGCAGCCTGCCGGCGGCGCTGGCGGCCGACTGGCTGACCTCGGTGTGGGACCAGAACGCCGCCATCCACGCCTGCAGCCCGGCCGAGGCGGTGATCGAGGAAACCTGCGGCGCCTGGCTCAAGGACCTGCTGCAACTGCCGGCGGCGGCCAGCTTCGCGCTGGTCACGGGCTCGCAGACGGCGCACACGGTGGCGCTGGCCGCGGCGCGGCACGCGCTGCTGGCGCGCGCTGGCTGGAACGTGGAGGAAGACGGCCTGTGGGGCGCGCCGCGCGTGCGCGTGCTGACCAGCGACCAGCACCACGGCTCGCTGCAGCGCGCGCTGCGGCTGCTGGGCCTGGGCCGCCGCGCGCTGGTGAGCCTGCCGACCGACGCGCGCGGCCGGCTGGCGCCCGCCACGCTGCAGTTCGCGCTGGACAGCGAGCCCGGCGTGCCGGCCATCGTGGTGCTCCAGGCCGGCGACCTCAACACCGGCGCCTACGACGACTTCGCCGCGCTGGTGCCGCTGGCGCGCGCGCGCGGCGCCTGGGTGCACGTGGACGGCGCGTTCGGCCTGTGGGCGGCGGCCAGCCCGCGCCTGCGCCACCTGGTGGCGGCGGCCGGCACGGCGGATTCCTGGGTGGCCGACGGCCACAAGTGGCTCAACGTGCCGTATGACTGCGGCTACGCCTTCGTGGCCGACCCGGCCGCGCATTTCGCCGCGATGTCGCACCGCGAGAGTTATCTGCTGCAGGTGGACGGCGCGCGCGACGCGCTCGACTGGAACCCCGAATGGTCGCGCCGCGGCCGCGCCGTGGCCACCTACGCGGCGCTGCGCCAGCTGGGCCGGCAGGGCGTGGCCGAACTGCTGGAGCGCACCAGCGCGCTGGCCGGCGCGCTGGTGGACGGTATCGGCGCGCTCGACGGCGCCGAGGTGGTGTGGCGCTCCGAGGTCAACCAGGGGCTGGTGCGCTTCCCGGCGCCGGGCGCCGGCGCGCGCGCCGCCGACCACGAGCGCCACACCGACGCGGTGATCGCCGCCGTCGCCGCCGGCGGCGAGGCCTACTTCGGCGGCACCACGTGGCGCGGCCAGAGCTGCATGCGGGTCTCGGTCTGCAACTGGCGCACCACCGGCGACGACGTGGCGCGCGCGGTCGCGGCGGTCAGGCAGGCGCTGGCGCAGGTGAGTGGACGCAAATGAGCGGACGCCGAACGCCGGCGCGGCCCCGGAGGGGCTTTAACCAGTGCCCAAGACGTTGTTTCAAAATGAAGCGAAGCGGTCCTGGCCAGGCGCGGGGCCGCAGACAGTACAAGTGGTACTTGCCGTGCCCCGCAACGACGCCAGGATCTTTTTGAAACGACTTCTTAGCCGATGAGCGGCCACAGCGCCGACGCCGCCGCGAAGTCGGCCTCCTCGCCGGCGATCGCGCGCAGCGTGGACACCAGCGAGCGCGCGTCGCCGCTGCGCCAGTGGAAGCAGTAGCGCAGGTTGTGCGGCGTGGGCGTGCTCGACAGCTCGGCCAGCTTGCCCGCGCGGATCAGCGGCGCGACGTAGGCGCGCGGGAACAGGCTGATGCCCACGCCGGCGATCACCAGCGCGATCACCGCCGACAGGCTGTTGCACACCACCGCGCGCGAGATCACGATCTGCTGGCTGTCCGCCCAGTTCTCCAGCGCGCGCGACAGGCCGGCCTCGGCGCTGAGCATGATGACCGGGTTGTCGGCGAAGTGCGCGGGCGTGAGCCGGGTGCCGGCGGCGAGGCGCTGCGGCGCGGCCATCCAGCGGTATTCCAGCTCGCCGAGCAGGTCGGACGACAGCGCCGTCGACGGCACCGGGCCCGGCACGATGGCGAAGTCCAGCTCGCCGCGCTCCAGGCGCCGCTCGAGGTTGCGCGTCAGGTCCACCTGCGGCTCCAGCGCGAGGTTGGGATGCAGGTGGCGCACGCGCGCCACGAAGCGCGGGAACCACGTCGAGGCCACCAGCTCGCTGATGCCGAAGCGCGTGGTGCCGCGCAGCGACGCCGCCACGTCGAGGTCGGCGCGGATGCGGCTCTCGATGTCCAGCATCTGCGTGGCGTGCGCCACCAGCTGCTCGCCGGCGTCGGTGAGCACGGCGCGCTGGCCGGTGCGGTCGAACAGCGGCTTGCCGAGGTCGCTTTCCAGCTCGGCGATGCGCTTGGACAGGGTCGACTGCGTCACATGCAGGCGCCTGGCCGCCACCGCGAAGCTGTTGAGCTTCGCGGCCCAGAAGAATGCTTCCAATTGCTTGAGCGTCATCGGCGGCCCCCGGATCGATGGGGACGGATCATATTCCTTTTCTTCACGTGACGGATTGAATATTTGTCGCTTTCTTCATCAGAGGGGGCTGCGTATCTTTGTCGCATTGTCCAACTACGCCCCGGTGAAGAATCATGAGCAAACGCGGCCTGCGCGCCTTGTGCTTTTGTCTGCTGGCCAGCGCTGCCGCCGGCGCGCTGGCGCAATGGCCCGACGACAAGCCGATCCAGGTGCTGGTCGGCTTCGCCGCCGGCGGCGGCACCGACACGATGGCGCGCACCATGGCGCCGTTCATCCAGAAGCACCTGGGCGGCCACGCCACGCTGGTGGTGCAGAACAAGCCCGGCGCGGCCGGGGAGATCGCCAACATCGGGCTGATGCGCGCGCCGGCCGACGGCTACACCATCGGCGTGGTGAACCTGCCGGCGATGGCGTTCGTGCCGCTGTACCGCAAGACCCAGTTCGATCCCGCCGCGCTGCGGCTGGTGGCGCGCGTGCTGAGCGACCCCACCATCCTGGTGGCGCGCAAGGACAGCCCGTACAACACGCTGGGCGAGGTGGTGGCGGCGCTCAGGCAGCGCCCCGGCTCGCTCTCGTTCGGCCACAACGGCGTGGGCACCAACGGCCACCTCGCGCTGCTGCAACTGCAGAACGCCGGCGGCGTGAAGCTCAACGACATCCCCTTCAACGGCACCTCGCAGTCCAAGACCGCGCTGTTCGGCGGCCATATCGACTTCGCCGCCGTGACCACCGGCGAGATGCAGGACGTGGGCAAGGAAGCCGTGCCGCTGAAGATCCTCGCGCAGATGGGCGAGCGGCGCGCGGCCTCGGTGCCGAACGTGCCCACCGCGCGCGAGCAGGGCATCGACGACGTGATGCCGGCCGAGCGCGGCATCGCCGTGCCCGCCGGCGTGCCGGCGGCGCTGGTGGCGCGGCTGCGGCAGGCCATCCAGGCCACGCTCAAGGACCCCGACTACCTGCGCCAGGCCGGCAACGACGCGCCGGTGCTGGCGTATCTCGACGGCGACGCCTGGGCCAGGGACATCGCGGGCCGCCAGGCGGTCATGCGCAAGCTCGCGGCCAGCATGCCGAAGGAATGACGATGGCCGGCCCGCGCGACATCGCGCCGCGGCTGGCCGCGGCCGCCGCCTTTTCCTTTTCCTCCACGGTCACCATGCCGACCCCTCTCGCCAACGCGCCCGCCATGTCCTCCATGTCCAAGCCGACTCCGCTTCGCCACGCACCGCTTCGCCACGCACCGCTTCGCCGCGCTGCCGGCCTGCTCCTGATCGCCGCCGCGGCCTGGTCCGGCACGGCGCCGGCAGCCGAGGCCTATCCGTCCAGGCCGATCCACCTGATCGTGCCCTACGCCGCCGGCGGCACCACCGACATCGTCGGCCGCGCCTTCGCGCTGGAACTGGGCAAGCGCCTGGGGCAGCCGGTGGTGGTCGACAACCGCGCCGGCGCCGGCGGCATGATCGGCGCGGCCGCGGTGGCGCGCGCCGAGGCGGACGGCTACACGCTCGGCATCGCCACCGTGAGCACGCTGGCCACGGCGCCGCTGACCTCGCGCAAGCCGGCCTACGACCCGATGGCCGACTTCACGCCGGTCTCGCTGATCGCCTTCGTGCCCAACGTGGTGACGGTCAACCCGAACATCCCGGCCCGCACGCTGCAGGAATTCATCGCGCTGCTCAAGGCGAACCCGGGCAAGTATTCGTATGCGACCTCGGGCGTGGGCAGCATCGCCCATCTCGACGGCGAGCTGTTCAAGCGCCTGACCCGCACCGAGATCGCGCACGTGCCCTACCGCGGCTCCGGCCCGGCGCTGGCCGACACGGTGGCGGGGCAGGTCGCCGCGCAGTTCGACAACGTGTCGTCCTCGCTGGCCTTCATCAAGTCCGGCAAGCTGCGCGCGCTGGCGGTGGCGTCGGCGAAGCGGATTCCGGAGCTGCCGGACGTGCCGACCTACGCCGAGGCCGGCCTGCCGGAGATGAACAACATGGCGTGGTTCGGCCTGGCCGGCCCCGCCGGCCTGCCGCCCGCGGTCCGGAAGGTGCTGGGCGACGCCAGCGCGGGCGCGCTGCGCAGCCCGGAGCTGGTCGCGGTCCTGCAGCGCAACGGCGCGCTGCCGCAGTCCACCACCGCCGAGCAGTTCACCGACCTGATCCACCGCGAATACAAGCTGCGCCAGAAGATCGTGGTCTCGCAGCACATCACCGCCGACTGACCGACCCCATGACCCAAGACGCCACGCCGCTGCCCTGGCTATCGCTGCTGTACGTTCCCGCGCACGACGCGCGGCGGCTCGAGGACGCGCTGCGCAGCGGCGCGCATGCCGCCATCCTGGACCTCGAGGATTTCGTGCCCTATCCGCACAAGGCGCAGGCCCGGCAGGCGCTGCCGCGCGCCGCCGCCGCGTGCCGCGCCGCCGGCATGGGCGTGGCGGTGCGCATCAACCGGCGCATGGACCTGGCCGCCGCCGACATCGAGCACGCGGTCGCCGCCGGCGCCGACGCCATCATGATGACCAAGGCGATGGGCGCGCAGCACCTGATGCTGGTCGACGAGCTGGTCGGCGCGTGGGAGCGCCGCCGCGGGCTGGCCGCCGGCGGCATCCGGCTGATCGCGCTGGTGGAGACCGCCGCGGCCATCGGCCGCATGGAAGAGATCTGCCGCGCCAGCCGCCGCCTGGTGGCGATCGGGCTGGGCGGCGAGGACGTTGCCCGCGAATGCGCGATGGTGTCGTCCGAGGACACCTTGCGCCTGCCCAAGCAGCAGATGATCTTCGCCGCGGTCGCGGCCGGCATCGTGCCGCTCGGTTATCTCGCCAGCGTGGTCGACTACCGCAACGCGGACGAGTTCGCGGCGATGGTGCGGCGCTCGCGGGCGTTCGGCTTCCAGGCCGCCACCTGCGTCAACGCGGAGCAGGTCGCGGTGGTGAACGCGGCCTACGCGCCCACCGCGCGCGAGCTGGACGCCGCGCGCGCGGCGCTGGCCGTGCGCGATGCCGGCGCGCTGCGCGAGGACGACGGCGCGCTGCCGCACGAGACCGAAAGCGCGCGGCGCCGCGCCGCGCTGTTGCTGGCGCGCGGACGCATGGCCGCGTGCATGCCGTCATGACGGCGCGCGCGCAGACTCGCATGGAAACCAACACCTCAACGCCTCCCACGCCGCGCCCCACGCCGGCCGCGGCCAGGGCCGCGCTGCGCGCGCTGCTGCGCGAGGAAGCCTTCGTCGTCGCGCCGGCCGTGCACGACGTCTTCAGCCTGCGGCTGGTCGAGCAGGCCGGCTACCGCAGCGCCTGCATCAGCGGCGCGATGCTCTCGTACGCGCTGCTGGGCGTGCCGGACATCGGCTTGCTGACGCTGACCGAGACCGTCGAGCACTGCCGCCGGCTGGTCCGGGCTTCGGCCATCCCGATCACCGCGGACGGCGACGCCGGCTTCGGCAACGCGCGCGGCGTCCACTACGCGGTGGAGCTGTTCGAGGAAGCCGGCGCCGCCGGGCTCAACCTCGAAGACCAGGTGGTGCCGCGGCGCTGGGGCGCCGGCGCGGCCAAGGAAGTGGTGCCGGTGGCGGAGATGGTGGGCAAGATCCGCGCGGCGCGGGCCGCGCGGCGGGACCCGGATTTCCTCATCATCGCCCGCACCGACGCCTTCGCCTGCGAGCCGCCCGAGCAGGTGATCGCGCGCGCGCGGGCGTATGAGGCGGCCGGCGCGGACCTGCTGCTGCCGATCGCGCCGCGCACCGCGTCGAACGTGGAGCGGCTGGTCGGGGCGCTGGAGATTCCCGTCACGCTGAGCATCGGCACCGGGCTGGCGCCGAGCCCGTCGTCGGCCAGCCTGCCGCTGCGGCGCATCCGCGAACTCGGCGTGCGCCGCGTCAGCCTGACCACGCTGCTGCCCGGCGCCGCCGCGCAGGGGATGGCCGATGGGCTGGACGCGCTGCGCCGGCTGCTGGAAGGCGGCATGGAGCCGCCCGTCGACGCCGGCGGCGAGCTGGCGGCGCGCGGCGCGCGCGGCTTCGACGCGCTGTTCGGCGCGCCGTCGCAGAAGGCGTTCGAGGACGCGCTGCTGCAATAGCCGCGTGCGCCGCGTCCGGGCCGGCGCATCGCCGGCCCCGCCGCATGCGCATATGCACATGCGGAAAAAATCCTTAGCCGTGCCCGGCTGGTGGGCTATCGTGGCCAGTCGGGCCGCGCTTTCCGTGCGGCGCTCGTCCTCGCACGCTATGCATCACACGGATCGCCTGGTCCACTGGGTTCTGAGCAGCCTGGAACTCGAGACCACCCTCTTTCACATCGGGCAGTATTGCGGCAGCTGGCGCGCCTCGGTCGCCGGCCGCATGCGCGCGGGCTTCCACCTCGTGCTGCACGGCGAGTGCTGGCTGCACCTGCCCGGCGAGTCCGGCGTGCCGCTGCAGGCCGGCGACGCGGTGTTCTTCCTGCGCGACGTGCCCCACCATCTCGGCCCGCATGCCGACGGTCAGGCCTGCGCGCCGGCCGCGGCCATGCAGCCGCTCGAGCCGCCCGCGCCGGACGGCACCGGGCTGGCCTGCGGCTTCTTCGATTTCCGCCCCGGCCTGAGCGAAGTCCTGCTGGCGCCGTTTCCCGACTACCTCGTGCTGCCCGCGCGGGACCAGGCGCTGGCCGGCGCGCGCCCGCTGTTCGACCTGATCCTGGCCGAGGCGCGCCGCGGCGACGCCGAGCCGTCGCCGCTGATCGCGCGGCTGGTCGACCTGCTGCTGTTCTACGTGGTGCGGCATCTCGCCACGCGCGAGGACGTGGCGCGCGGCCTGTGGCCGCTGCTGCGCAGCGCGGAATTCTCCAGCCTGATGCTGGCGCTGATCCGGCATCCCGGGCGGCCCTGGACGCTGGAGTCGATGGCGGAGCTGGTCCACATGTCGCGCGCCACGTTCTGCAAGCGCTTCATGGAAACCTGCGGGCAGTCGCCGGCGGCGTTCCTGCTGCTGCTGCGCATGAAGATCGCGTCGCAGCTGCTGGCCAGCCGCTGCAGCGTCGCGCAGGTGGCCGAGCAGGTGGGCTACCGCTCCGAAGCCGCGTTCGCGCGGGCGTTCAAGAAGGCCACCGGCGAGCAGCCGGGCGCGGTGCGCCGGCAGGGCCAGCCGGGCCAGTCGGGCCAGCAGGGCGCGCCGTCGGCGCTGCCGCACGCGGCGACGGCGCTGGAATAAGCCGCGCGCGCATTCGCAGACGAAACAGCAGGAAATCGCGACACTCGCGCATGGCGGGGCGCACCGGCGGATCGCACAATCGGCCTGTGTCCAACACCTTTCCCCCGACGCCATGAGCCGCTTTCCCCTCAACACCGCAGACACCGCCCCCGAGGCCAGCCGGCCCTTCGTCGCGCGCGCCATCGCCAGCAACGGCTACCTGCCCAACCTGATCGCCGCGCTGTCCAACGCGCCGGCCGCGCTGGAAGCCTACCTGACGCTGTCGGAGATCAACGGCCGCGGCTCGCTGACGCTGGCCGAGCGCGAGGTGGTGCAGATCACCGCGGCGGCCACGCACGGCTGCGGCTTCTGCGTGGCCGGCCACACCGCGGTCGCGCTCAAGAAGGTGAAGTTCGACGCCGACACCGTGGGCGCGCTGCGCGCCCAGACCACGGTGCCGGACGCCCGCCTCGAAGCGCTGGCGGCGTTCACCCGCGCCGTGATCCGCGACCGCGGCGCGGTGCCGCAGGCCGATTTCGACGCCTTCGTGGCGGCCGGCTTCGAGGCGGCCCAGGCGCTCGACGTGGTGCTCGGCGTGGCCCTGGCCACGCTGTGCAACTTCGGCAACAACCTGTCGCAGACGCCGCTCAACCCCGAACTGGAAAGCTACCGCTGGACGCGCGGCGCGGCCTGATGCGGCCCGCCACCGAAGCCAAGCACAGGAGTGCCCGATGACCACGCTCGACCCGACCCTCGCGCAATGGCTTGACGACCACGCCGACGCGCTCGACAGCGGCGCCGCCGATCCGGCCGCGCTGCTCGCGCGGCTGGCGCAGGCCGGCCTGTTCCGCGTCGGCGTGCCGCGCGCGGCCGGCGGCGACGGCGGCAGGACCTCGGACGCCATCGCCGCCATCGCCGCGGTGGCCGGGCATTCGCAGACCGCCGCGTTCGTGCTGTGGGGGCAGCGCACCTTCATCGAATACCTGCTGCAGACGCCCAACCGCGCGCTGGCCGGGCGCTGGCTGGGGCCGCTGCTGGAAGGCACGCTGGCCGGCGCCACCGGGCTGTCCAACGCCATGAAGTTCCTCGGCGGCATCGAGGCGCTGCAGGTCAGCGCGCGCGCCACCGACACCGGCTGGCAGATCGACGGCGCGCTGCCGTGGGTCACCAACCTGAACCCGGACGGCTTCGCGGTCGCGGTGGCGGCCGACGACCTCGCCACCGGCCGCGCCGGCGTCTACGCCATCCCGTATCCGCTGGCCGGCGTGGCGCGCGGCGACGACCTCGACCTGATCGGCCTGCGCAGCAGCCACACCGCGACGCTGCGCTTCGACGCCGTGGCGCTGGATGCCGGCTGGCTGCTGCACGAGGACGCGCACCATTTCCTGCCGCGCGTGCGCCCGGCCTTTCTCGGCCTGCAATGCGGCCTGTCGATCGGGCTGGCGCGGCGCGCCCTGGCGGCGGCGCGCGGGCGCAGCGGCGCCGGCCGCTCGGTGCTCGACGACGAGCTCGACGCGCTGGCCGGCGAGCTGGAAGCGCTGGCCGCGCGGCTGGCCGGCGGGGTGGACGGCAACGCGGACGGTAACGTGGACGGCAGCGCGGACCGCGACGATTTCCTCGCCGCGCCGCGCGCGCTGTTCGCCATCCGCATCCGCCTGGTCGAGCTGGCGCTGGCCGCGATGCAGCTCGAGCTGCAGGCGCGCGGCGGCGCGGCCTACCTGCGCTCGCGCAACGACGGCTTCGCGCGGCGCTGGCGCGAGGCGGCCTTCCTGCCGGTGGTCACGCCCAGCCTGGTGCAGCTGAAAGCCGAGCTGGCGCGCCCGCAGCCCGGGCAGGCGCCGCGCGAGGCGGCATGAGCGGCGCGCTGCTCGAAGCCGCGGGCGTCGCGCTGGCGTATGGCGCCGGCGGCGGCGCGCGCACCGTGCTGGACCGGCTCGACCTGCACCTGGCGCCGGGCGAGATCGTCTCCGTGATCGGCCCCAGCGGCGCCGGCAAGTCCAGCCTGCTGCGCCTGCTCGCCGGCCTGCAGCAGCCGACCCGCGGCAGCGTGCGCATGCTGGGCGAGACGCTGGCCGCGCCGCATCCGCGCATCGCGGTGGCGTTCCAGGACGCCTGCCTGCTGCCGTGGCTGTCGGTGGAGCACAACGTCGGGTTTGGTCTGGGCTTTCGCCGCCAGCCCGCCATCGGCCGCGGCGAGCGCGCCGGGCGCGTGGCGCAGACGCTGGCGGCGGTCGGCCTGCTGGACGCGCGCCACCTGTTCCCGGCGCAGTTGTCCGGCGGCATGGCGCAGCGCGTGGCGCTGGCCCGCTGCTTGGCGCGCCAGCCGCAGGCGCTGCTGCTCGACGAGCCGTTCGGCGCGCTCGACGAAATCACGCGCGTCGACATGCAGGCGCTGCTGCTCGGCATCGTGCGCGCCTACCGGCCCGCCACCTTGCTGATCACGCACGACATCGACGAAGCGCTGCTGCTGTCCGACCGCATCGTGCTGCTCGGCGGCCCGCCCGGCGCGCCGGCCTCGGTCGCGCACGAATGGCGCATCGGCCTGCCGCACCCGCGCGAGTCGCAGGTCGAGGCGCTCGGCGCGCTGCGCATCGAGATCGTGCTGCACCTGCGCCGGCTGCTGCGGCCGGCTTCCGTTTGACCAATCACGAACCCAACCGACGAGGTGAACGATGTGCCAGGTACCGATGTCCCGGCGTGAGCTGCTCAAGCTCGCCACGCTGTTTACCGCCGGCGGGGCGCTGCCGCTGCTCAATGCCCTGAACGCGCGCGCGGCCGCGGAGCCCGATGCGCCGGTGCGCATCGGCTACCTGCCCATCACCGACGCCACGCCGCTGCTGGTGGCGCACAACAACGGCTATTTCGAGCAGGAAGGCATCAAGGCCGAGAAGCCGACCCTGCTGCGCAGCTGGGCCCAGCTGGTGGAGGCGTTCATCTCCGGCCAGGTCAACGTGGTCCACCTGCTGTCGCCGATGACGGTGTGGGCGCGCTTCGGCAGCCAGGTGCCGGCCAGGGTGGTGGCGTGGAACCACGTCGGCGGCTCCGCGCTGACGGTGGCGCCGCAGGTGTCGTCGGTGCGCGACCTCGGCGGCAAGACCGTGGCGATCCCGTTCTGGTACTCCATCCACAACGTGGTGCTGCAGACGCTACTGAGGAAGGACGGCCTGGTGCCGGTGACGAAGAAGACCGGCGCGCTGGCGCCGAACGAGGTCAACCTGGCGGTGATGGCGCCGTCCGACATGCCGCCGGCGCTGGCCTCGCGCCAGATCGAAGGCTACATCGTCGCCGAGCCGTTCAACGCCGCCGCCGAGACGCTCAAGATCGGCAAGGTGCTGCGCTTCACCGGCGACGTCTGGCGCAACCACGCCTGCTGCGTGGTGTTCATGCACCAGCAGGACCTGGACCGCCGCCCCGAGTGGTCGCAGAAGGTGGTCAACGCCGTGGTCAGGGCGCAGCGCTGGACCCAGGACCACCGCGCCGAGGCCGCGGCGCTGCTGTCCAAGGACGGCGCCAACCGCTACACGCCGCACACGCTCGACGCGCTGCGCAAGGTGCTCGCCCCCGATGCCGGCGACCACGGCCGCTATCTCGCCAGCGGCGCCATCCACCATCCCGACTGGAAGGACAACCGCATCGACTTCCAGCCCTATCCGTATCCGAGCTACACCGAGGAACTGGTGCGGCGCCTGAAGGGCACGCTGATCGAAGGCAACAGCGCGTTCCTCGCCACGCTCGACCCGCAGCGCGCGGCGCGCGAGCTGGTCGACGACCGCTTCGTGCGGCGCGCGCTGGCCGACGCCGGCGGCCTCAAGGCCTTCGGCTTCCCCGAGGGCTTCACGCGGCAGGAGGAGATCGCGGCGTGACGCAGCGGGAGAACGTGCCGGCGCGGGGGCCGGGAGATGGTTCGGTGAATGGGCTGACGAGCGGAGCCATCGTCGCGCCCGCGAACGCAACCGCGAACGCGCCGGCGAAGGGCGCGGGAACGGGCACGGCAAAGGGCGCCGCAAAGCGCACGTTCCACGCCGACCTGTGGCGCGGCCTGGCCGGGCTGGCGGTCCTGGTGCTGCTGTGGTGGCTTGCCACCGGCGCGGGCCGGGCCGAGGGCCTGGCGGCGCGCTTCACGCCGGCGGCCACGCTGGCCAGCCTGGCGGAGCTGCTGCGCCAGCCGGACCTGCCCATGCACGTCGCCGCGAGCCTGAAGCGCGTGCTGCTCGGGCTGGCCATCGCGCTGCTGGCGGGCGTGCCGCTGGGCCTGCTGGTCGGCGGCGCCCGCGCCGTCGATGCCGCGGTCTCGCCGGCTTTCCAGTTCCTGCGCATGATCTCGCCGCTGTCGTGGATGCCCGTGGTGGTGATGGCGCTCGGCGTGGGCGACCGCTCGGTGGTGTTCCTGCTGGCCTTCGCCGGCGTCTGGCCGATCCTGCTCAGCACCGCCGCCGGCGTGCGCCAGCTCGACGCGCGCTGGATCCTGCTGGCGCGCAGCCTGGCCGCCACGCGCGCCGAGATGCTCACGCGCGTGGTGCTGCCCGGCGCGGTCAGCAGCATGCTGACCGGGCTGCGGCTGTCGATCGGCATCGTCTGGATCGTGCTGGTGCCGGCGGAAATGCTCGGCGTCAACGCCGGGCTGGGCTACTTCATCCTCGACACGCGCGACCGCCTGGCCTACTCCGAGCTGCTCGCCACCGTGCTGGTGATCGGCGTGCTGGGCTTCGCGCTCGATACGCTGGCGCGCTGGCTGCACCGCTGGTGGGTGCCTTCCTAGGCGGCACGAGGCGGCGGCGTGGCGCGCGCCGCCGCTCTCCCTCTTTTCCTGCCTCCCGCCGGAAGTGACGCCAGGACGGCACGGCCACCAGTTTCCGCGCGCCGGCGCGCCGGCGCATATACCTATATATGATTCCGCGCGCAAAACGCCGCCCGTATCATGCAGTCGAGGGTAGCCGGACTGCCGCCGCCGCCGCTGGCGCACCGGACCCATTGCTCAGCTTGGTCGAGGTAGTCGCTTTGCATAACAACCAGATAATCGCCATCGTTGACGACGACGATTCCGTTCGCCTCGCCACGTCAAGCCTGGTGCGCTCGCTGGGCTGGAAGGTGCTTTTGTTCGCTTCGGCCCACGCCTTTCTCGATTCGGGCCGCGCCGCCGAGGTGGCCGGGGTGATCTCCGACATCCAGATGCCGGGCATGACCGGCCTGGAGATGCAGCGCAAGCTGGTGGAGGCCGGCTGCCGCATTCCGGTGATCTTCATCACCGCGTTCTGCACCGAGGCGATCCGCCGGCAGGCGATGGAGAGCGGGGCGCTGTCGTTTCTCTGCAAGCCGGTCGACGGCGCCTCCGTGCAGGAATGCCTGGACCGGATCGCGCGCGGCGACGCGGCGCCGGGCCGTTGAGCGGCGCCGGTGGATTTGTCGATGGGTTTGCCGCCGGATTGGCCGCCGGGTTCGTCGTTTCCGGCACGGGGACAAAGGCCGCGCAACGGTATAATTTTCCGCGCCATGCCCGGCGTGCCGCGTTCGCCGCGTGCGCCGGGCCGCCGCCGGCCACCGCAGAAAACGAAGCGCCGAGGAACCATGCCATCGAATCGGTTTGTCCGAAATGAGCCGCCCCCCAGATGCGCCGCCCCCATTCCCTTCGCGCCCGCCGCGCGCCGGCAGCCCCGCGATGAATGAGTCGTTCCGGGCGGGCGACCCCGCGCTGTCGGACTCGCGCATCCTGCTGGGCGCGGCCGCGCTGCTGGCCGTCGCGGTCTTCCTGATCGACGCGCTGACGCCGCTGGACATCGCCATCGCGGTCCTCTACGTGGTGGTGGTGCTGCTGGTCGCGCTGACCGGCTCGCGCCGCGCCACGCTGGCGGTGGCGGTGGTCTGCGCCGTCCTCACCGTGATCGGCTTCCTGCTGTCCAAGGGCGCGCACATGGGCGGCGGCTCGCTGGCGCGCTGCGTGTTCAGCCTGCTGGCGATCGGCATCACCTCGCTGCTGGCGGTGCGCAACCTGGCCAGCAACGCGCGCCTGCGCGAGCAGGTGCAGATGCTCGACATGACGCACGACGCCATCGTCGTCTACGACCTCAACGACATCATCACCTTCTGGAACCACGGCGCCGAGGAAGTGTACGGCTGGACCGCCGCGCAGGCCATCGGGCAGCCCATGCACACCCTGACGCAGACGCGTTTCCCGATCCCGCCGGAGCGCATCCACGAGGAACTGCTGCGCAACGGGCGCTGGGACGGCGAGCTGGAGCGCGTCCGCCGCGACGGCGCGCGCGTGGTCATCTCCAGCCGCTGGGCCCTGTGGCGCGACGGCGCCGGCAAGCCGGTCGCCATCATCGCCACCAACAACGACATCACCGAGCGCCAGCGCGCCGAGGCGGCGCTGGCGCAGAGCGAGGCCTTCCTGGCGGAGGCGCAGCAGCTGAGCAAGACCGGCAGCATCGCCATGCGGCTGCCCGAGGGCGCCATGACGTGGTCGGACGAGGCCTACTCCATCTTCGGCTACGGCCGGGACGTGCAGCCGAGCGCGGAGCGGGTGATCGAGCGCACCCATCCGGAAGACCTCGCGCTGGTGCAGGCCGCGCGCGAGCAGGCGCGTGCCGGCGTGCCGCAGATCGACGTGGCGCACCGCCTGCTGCTGCCGGACGGCACCGTCAAGCACGTGCACCTGGTGGCGCGGCGGACCGTGGCCGCGGCCGGCCGCTACGAGTACGTGGGCGCGCTCATGGACGTCACCGACACCACGCTGACGCAGCAGGCGCTGCAGCGCACCTTGTCCGAGCTGGCGCACGTGATGCGCGTCACCACGCTGGGCGAGCTGGCGGCGTCGATCGCGCACGAGGTGACGCAGCCGATCGCCGCCATCGTCACCTGCGGCGACTCCGCGCTGCGCTGGCTCAACCGCCCGCAGCCCGAGGTCGGCGAGGCCACCGAGTCGATCCGGCAGATGATCCGCGACGCCCGGCGCTCCAGCGAGATCATCCGCCAGATCCGCTCGATGGCGCAGAAGCGCGATCCCAGCTACGCGGAGATGGACCTCAACGCGCTGGTCGACGAATCGCTGGCGCTGGTGCGGCGCGAGCTGCAGGACCATCACGTGGAGGCCGAGCTGCGCCTGGGCGAGCCGCCCGCGCTGATCTGCGGCGACCGCATCCAGCTCCAGCAGGTGCTCATCAACCTGCTGATGAACGCGGTGCAGGCGATGGATTCGGTCGGCGGACGGCGCTGCCTGCGGGTCGCCACGCGCGCGGCCGACGAGCGGCACGTGCGGGTCGAGGTGCGCGACTCCGGCAAGGGCATCGCGCCCGAGGACGCCGGGCGCCTGTTCAATGCCTTCTTCACCACCAAGGCCGACGGCATGGGCATGGGGCTGTCGATCTGCCGCTCCATCATCGAGGCGCACGGCGGGCGCATCTGGGCCGAGTCGCCGCCGGAGGGCGGCGCGCTGCTGCAGGTGCTGCTGCCCCTGCACGAGCCGGACGACGGCGATGCCGCCGGCGTGGCCGAAGGCAACACCAAGGGAGCCAGCCATGAGCAATGAGCCCGGCGCAAGCGGGGGTACGGGGGTCGTCTACGTGGTGGACGACGACGAGTCGATGCGCGTCGCCGTCGGCATGCTGCTGCGCTCGGTGGGGCTGCGCGTCGAGGCGTTCGCCTCGGCGCAGGAATTCCTCGCGCATGAGCTCGGCGACGCGCCGAGCTGCCTGATCCTGGACGTGCGCCTCAAGGGCCAGAGCGGCCTGGCCGTGCAGGAGCAGATCGCGGCCGGGCGCATCCCGATCCCGATCGTCTTCATGACCGCGCACGGCGACATCGCCATGTCGGTCAAGGCCATGAAGGCGGGCGCCACCGACTTCCTCGCCAAGCCGTTCCGCGACCAGGACATGCTCGACGCCGTGACCAGCGCGCTCGAGCGCGACGCCGCGCGGCGCGCGGCCGACCAGTCCAGCGCCGACCTGCGCCGGCGCTACGACACTCTCACGCCGCGCGAGCGCGAAGTGATGGCGCTGGTGGTGCGCGGCCTGATGAACAAGCAGATCGCCGGCGAGATGGGCCTGAGCGAGATCACCGTGAAGATCCACCGCGGCCAGGCCATGAAGAAGATGGGCTCGCGCTCGCTGGCGGACTTTGTGCTCAAGGCCGAGGCGCTCGGCATGACGTCCGGCGCGCTGTCGTGACGGCGCCGCGCGCCGCCCATACCCCGGTATAGCCGCCTCACCCCGACGGGCGCGCCGCGCAACCGATCGTAGGGCTGTCCGCGCCGCCGCGCGTGCACTACCTTCAAGCTGACGCGGCGGCCGCTCCCGGCCGCCGCCAATGCCGCGGAGGACAAGCACATGCGCGTACTGGTGATCGAGGACGAGCCCAAGACGGGCGCCTATCTCAAGAAAGGCGTGCAGGAATCCGGCTGCCAGGTGGACGTGGCCGCCGACGGCGCCGACGGCCTGTTCCTGGCGCAGGAATATCCCTACGACGTGATCGTGCTGGACGTGACGCTGCCGGCGATGGACGGCTGGTCGGTGCTCAAGGCGCTGCGCGCGAGCCACGCCACGCCGGTGCTGTTCCTGAGCGCGCGCCGGCTGAAGGCACAGGGGCGCCGCGGGGTGGGTCCGACGATCCATATCGAAGCCTCCAGGCAAGGGGTGGCGGGGCGCCGCGGGGCCGGTTCCGCGCGGCGCCGGGTCATGGATGCAGTGTGGCGCGGCGGACTTACCGGGCGCTGACCGGCGCATGACCAAGTCGTCATGTTGCGCGGGGGGCGCAGGAGCGGCCCGGAAAGAGAGGAAAGAGCGGCTTGCGGGAGGGGCGAGACCGGCGCAGCGCCAACGTGACAACCTTGTAATCAGATGGTCAGCCGCGAGTCACCACGTCTGACCAACAATGATCACAACTTGCTCACATCCTGACGCAAGAACCAAGGCACCGCACTCCGGCGGGCCACCCAACCGAAAGAGGTAATCATCATGAAATCGCTGATCCAGACCGTACTCGTCGCCTGCGTCATGGCCGCTCCCGTGGTGTCGTTCGCGCAGAGCGCACAGAGCGCGCAAGGCCCCGTGACCCGCGCCGAAGTGCGCGCCGACCTGATCCGCCTCGAGAAGGCCGGCTACGATCCGCACATCGACAACGCGACCTATCCGGCCGACATCCAGGCCGCCGAAGCCAAGGTCGCCGCGCAGGAACAGATGGCCAGCAACGACAAGGCAGCCGCGCCGGCCGCCGCGCAGACGGCCGGCATGCCGATGCAGGCGTCGATGAACACGGTGCCGCGCATCGACCTGCCGCGCAACCCGTTCTACGCCGGGGCCTGAATGCAGACCACGCCGGCAGCAGCCCGCCCCGGAGCAGCCGGGGCGGGCTGCTTTGCTTTGGTTGTGCCTGGCGCGCGCATTTCGCGCGCGGCGGCGTTGTAGCGTGCTGGTGCCCGAGGCATCGGCGGTATCGAAGTACGTGAACATCCCTCATGGATCCCGGCGCGCGGGATTCGACGATCCGTCCCGGTTCTTCTTCTTCTTTCCCGTTCCCTGCAAGGCATGCCGGTCATCGGTGCGAGCCGATGCGCCTGGGCACGGTTTCGTGCGGCATGCGTGTTGAGAGTGGATGGCGCCCGGCATTGCGGGCGCCGCCGGTGCCGTCGCGGTGTTCAGGTGTGCGAGTTCTGCTCGTCGGCGGGCGATGCCGACACGCCGCTCTGGTCGCGGCCGGCCAGTTGCAGGCCCGCGAACGGCCGCGGCGGCTGCCCGGCGCGCGCGCCTTCGGTGAAGGCGTCGTACTTGCGGCCGTGCGCGCCGTCCAGGTAGACGTCGCGCTTGTCGTTGCGCGCGCCGTCGGTATAGACGTCGCGCGGCTTGTCGACGCTGAAGCGGTAGCCGTAGCTGTCGCCGGCCTGCGCGCTGGCGCGCGGGTCGGCGGCGTGGGCAAGCGTGGCGCCGAGCGCGCTGGCGGCGAGCAGGGCGGTGGCGAGCAGGCGTCGGGTCAGGATGGTCATGGTGGTTCTCCGGTGGGTCGAGGCGTGGTGTCGGCAGGTGTGCCGTCGAGGGGAACCGCACGATGCCGGCTCCTTGCTGGAAAGCATAGAAGCCGCGTTGCGCCGGCGCCTTCGTACGCGAGGTGCGCCGGGCTAGCGCATTGGTAGCGCCACCCTATCCTTTGGTTTAGCCGGAGATGCGCGCGAAGCTGCGCGCGGCTAGGCCGCGGCCGCCTGCAGGCGGCGCATGCCCGCGGCGCCGAGCCACGCGCCGCACACGCCCAGCGCCACCGGCAGCAGCAAGGCGCCGCCGGACCGCGTGAACTCGGCGATCAGCACCGCCGCGGTGAGCGGCGCGCGCATCGTGGCGCCGAGGAAGGCCGCGCCGCCGACCAGCGCGAAGGCGCCGGGCGCGGTGCCGGGCCAGACGAGGGACCAGCCCTCGCCCAGCACGATGGAGAGCAGCGCGCCGATGGCCAGCGCCGGCGTGAGCAGGCCGCCCTGCGCGCCCGCGCGCAGGCTGGTCAGCGTGAAGAGCGCGCGCAGGCCCAGCAGGGCCAGCGCGGCCGTGGCGCCGAAGGCGCCGTCGAAGCCGACCTGCGCCGGCCCCTTGCCGTTGCCCAGCAGCGCGGGAAAGCGCGTGGCGACCAGCCCGATGCAGGCGAAGTTGAGCACGCACAGCAGCGGCAGCCACCAGCCGGCCGCGGCCCGCCGCCGCGCCGCCGCGGTCCAGCGCGCGAACACGGTGCCGAGCGCGCCCAGCAGCGGCCCGGCCAGCGCGGCCCACGCCAGCAGCGCGGGCGTCACCGGATAGTGCGGCACCAGGTATTGCGGATGATTGCCGAGCCCCGCGCGCGCCACCAGCGCGGCCAGGCACGAGGTAGTGAGCGCGGCCAGCACCGCGCGCCAGCCCGCCGTGGCGAGCAGCGCTTCGAGCACGAACACCGCGCCGGCCAGCGGCACGTTGTACACCGCCGCCAGGCCGGCGCCCGCGCCGCATGCCACCAGCAGGCGCGCGTGCGCGGCGGGCAGGGCGAGGCGGCGCGCCAGCACGCCGGCCAGCATCGCGGCCAGCTCGCGCGGCGCCACCTCGCGGCCGAGCGGCGAGCCCAGCGCCACGGTGATGACCTGCAGCAGCGCGTGGCAGGTGGTGGCGAACGGCGGCAGCCAGGCTTCGGCCCGCACCGCGCGCGCGATGCCGCGCAGCGGCTGGCACCAGCGGTACACGGCCCACCAGCCCGCGCCGGCGACGATGCCGCACAGGCACAGCACCGCCACGCGCCGCGGCGGGGAGGATTGCGTCACGCCTTGCAGGAAGCTCTCGGAAGCCAGCGCGCCGTAGCCGTAGGCGAGGTGCTGCACGAAGTGGAGCAGGGTGGCCACGGCGAGGCCGACCACGCCGCCGGCCACGCCGGTGGCCAGCAGCGCGAGCGGCCAGCGCAGCAGGCCGGCGGCACGCGCCGCGCCGCCGCCGCTGTCACTGCGCGGCGGCATCGAGCACGGTTGCCAGGATCATGGCATCGGCATTGCGCGGGCGCGGGCGGCACGGGCGCGGCTTGTAGATGGCGTCGCCCGGCGCGATGGCCTGCCCGCTCATGGCGCACACGCCGGCCGCGCGCGCGGTGGCGGCGTCCCATTCCTGGTCGCCGTAGCGGCAGTGGGTGGCGTCGCGCCAGGCCAGCGTGGCGGTGCCGGGGCCGGGCCGGTCGATCACGCTGATCAGCGCGCCGTAGTAGCCGCGCGCGGCGCGCGGCGCGGCGTTCGCGCACGGCGGCGCGAGGCCCTCCGCGCGGGCCGACAGCAGGCGCAGGGCCTGCTGCCAGGGATCGGCGGCGCGCGGGGCGGGGGCGCCGCGGTCGATGACGTTGCTGTCGGCTGGCATGTCGACACCTCCGGTTCGGGATGGCCTGGCGCGCGCCGCGCGGCGGCGGCGCCTAATGCGCATCATGCGGATCAGGCGGCCTTGCGTTCGAGGCCGCTCTTGACCTTCCAGTTGTAGGGCGTCTCGCCCACGAAGCGCTTGAACACCGTGGTGAAGTGCGACTGCGAGCGGAAGCCGCAGCCCAGCGCCACGTCGAGCATGGTCTGGCCGCTGGCGCCGAGCAGCACCTGGGCCCGCTCGATGCGCCGGCGCAGCAGGTATTCGTGCGGGCGCAGCCCGGTGGCGAGGCGGAACTGCGCGGCGAAATGCATGCGCGTGAGGCCGGCGCTGTCGGCGATGTCGGCCAGGCCGATGGCTTCCGACAGATGGGCGTCGATATAGTCGGTGGCGCGGCGCAGGCGCCACGCGGGCAGCGCGGTCATGTTGCGTCCCCTGGGCGCGGCCTGCTGGAAGTGGCGCGCCACCAGCCGCGAGACGATGGCCAGGCTCACGCTGTCGGTGAAGATGCGGCCCGCGCCGCCGTCCCGCGTCTGCGCCACCGCCAGCGCCTGCCCCAGCCGCTCGAGCGCGCCGTCCTGCACCAGGCGCGGATCGCCGAGCACGATGTCGCCGGCATGCGCGTGGCCAAACAGGTCCTGGTAGCACTCGGCCAGCACCGCCTGCGAGGCGTACAGGTGGAGCACGTCGCTGGGCGCGTCGAAGGTGGCGCGCACCGCCACGCGCGGCGCGGTGACTTGCACCACGCCCGCAGTGACGCGGCCGGACACCACCACGCGGCTGGCGTGCGTGAACGTCAGCGAGGTGCATTTCAGGCTCATGGCGATGCAGTGGTGCGCGTCGTTGCCGGGATGGGCCACCGCGCACGGCGCGCCGGCGCGGCGCGTCCAACGCGACACCGGCACCACGCCATGCGCCGCGCCGCCGGGCGAGCGCCAGGCGCTTTCCTGGTCGATGGGGCAGCGGGACGGCGCCGGCGCGAGGTCTTCCGAGGCGGGGTGGCACGCGAGCGGGGCATGGAACATGATGGACCTCGATGTGGGTTCTGGATGGGGGCGGGACGTCGGTCCGCGATGGATTCAAGGTATCGCAGCGCCGGGCGGGCCACCAGCCCTACGAACGGTTGCGGGCGGCGTCGGATGGTTTGCGCGATTCATACCTAGGTTTAGCTTGCGGCGCGGCGGGCGCCTGTGCTGCTGACACGGGCGTATGCTGTCTGGTGACCGGCGCGGCCACGCTGGCGTGGGAAAGCCGGCTCAGCTACGCGCTGCTGAACCGCGAGGCGCAGAGCGCGCTCGCGCAGCCGCGAGACGCCGGTGCCCGCCATGCCCGACCGCTGAACCGGCCTTTGCATCGACCACCGACCCCGCACGCACACGGAGACGCCATGACTGGCCAGGACCCGCACGCCAACCCGGACCCGGACTGGGACCCCCAGGCGCACACCGCGCTGCTGAGCATCCTCGCGGTGTGCTGGGAGGCCGGCCAGGCCGGCGACGGCCGCGCCATGTCGCTGGCGCGCCTGCGCAAGCGCGCCGGCCTGCCGATGAGCGAGCTGCGGCGCACGCTGGTGGATCTCGAGGAAGGAAACCTGCTGGCCGTGCGCATGGAGCCGGACGGCGCCACCGGCACGGTCTGGCTGACCGAGGGCGGCACGGCGCTGTGCAGGGAGCTGTTCGGCGCGGCGTGAGCGCCGCCGCCCGCCACCCCGGTCGTTGCGTGGGGGTGCTCAGCAGTGCGCGAGCGCCTCGCCGGCGAACTCGGAGAGGCTGTCGCGCCGGCAGAAGCTCAGCAGCCGCATGCCGGCCTGCCGCGCGATGCCGATCGCCAGCGAGGTCGGCGCCGAGATCGTGGCCAGCGCCGGGATCTGCATGCGCGCGGCCTTGCGCACCAGTTCGTAGCTGGCGCGGCTGGACATGAAGACGAAACCCTGGCGCAGGTCGGCGCGCGCCAGCGCGAGCTGGCCGATCAGCTTGTCCAGCGCGTTGTGGCGGCCCACGTCTTCCATCACGCGCAGCACGCCGCCGTCCGGCGCGCACCACGCCGCGGCGTGGATGCCGCCGGTCTCGCGCATCAGCGGCTGGCGCGCCGGCAGGTCGCGCGCGGCGCGCCAGACCGCCTCGGGCAGGATCTCGGCGCGGCCCGGCACCGGCGCCAGCGGCGCCGGCGCGAGATCGAGCAGCGCCAGGCTTTCCAGCCCGCACACGCCGCAGCCGGTGCGCCCGGCCAGGCTGCGGCGGCGCTGCTTGAGCAGCAGGAAGGCTTCCTGCGCGATGCGGAGCCGCACCTCGGCGCCGTTCTCATGCATGGCGAGCTCGATGTCGAAGATGTCCGAGGCGGCCCCGACGATGCCCTCGGTCAGCGCGAAGCCCACCGCGAACGCCTCGAGGTCGCGCGGGGTGGTCATCATCACCGCGTGCGAGATGCCGTTGAAGACCAGCGCCACCGGGAATTCCTCGGCCACGCGGTCGCGGCCGGGGCGGGAGAAGCCGGGGCCGTGGCGCACCACCGCGCAGGCGATGCTGCCGGCGCGCTCGCCGCCTTCGTCGTTCTGGCCGCCGGGGCCGCGGCGCGCGGCGGGCGGGTTGGTCGTCTCGGGCATGGCGGGCTTCCTCAGGTCAGGTGGTAGGCGCGCACGGGCGTGGCCGCGGGCGGCAGTTCGAGCTCGCACAGTTCCAGCAGCGAGCGTTCGATGCCGTTCGTGATGGCGTCCAGCGCGAGGTTGTTCGGCGCCAGGCCGAACGGCTCGGCGATGTCGCTGGCGATCGCCTCCAGCGCGATCAGCGTGTACGACACGAAGATGGCGATCAGCGGCGTGGCCATGCCGATGGAGTCGACCAGCCCGAACGGCAGCAGCATGCAGTAGGCGTACACCGTGCGATGGAGCAGCACGCCGTAGGCGAACGGGATCGGCGTGGAGGCGATGCGCTCGCAGCCGCCCACCACCTCGCCGAGGCGGTCGAGCTGGCGGTCCAGCATCCACAGCTGGGTGCCGGTGATGCCCAGGCGCCGGTGCGAGGCCGCCAGCGCCGCGCGCAGCGCGTTGAGCTGCGCCACCGGCTTGTACTGCTTGGCGGCCAGCGCCGCCGCCGCGTGCGCGGGCAGCAGGCGCCACAGGTCGGCGGCGGGGCTGGTGCCGCGCAACTGGTGCTTCAGCGCGCAGGCGAAGGCGACGATGCCGCGCGCGAAGGCCGCGCCGTCGAACGCGCCGTCCACCGGCGCGGCGTAGCACAGCGCCTGCGACGCCAGCGTGCGCGAGGCGATGAACAGGTGGCCCCACAGCTTGCGCGCTTCCCAGTAGCGGTCGTAGCTGGCGTTGTTGCGGAACGCCAGGAAGATGGTCAGCGCCACGCCGCACAGGGTGAAGGGAACGGCATTGAGCGGGATCTTCTCGCCCAGCACGCGCCCGCCGGTGGCCACCGCGAGCCCGCTCACCAGCGCCATGAAGACCAGCTGCGGAATGATGTTCTGGAGCACCGAGCCGTTCCAGACGAACAGCATGCGAAACCAGTTCTGCGGGGGGCGGACGATCACGGTGCGGGCCTTGGGGACGGTGGAATGGCGGGTGCGACGGAACAGGGCCGCAGCGTAGCGCGCCGCGCCGGGGCTGTATTCGCGCCGCCCGCGCGTTCTTCCGATTCGCACGGTGGCGGCGTGGTGGCCGCGTGATGGCGGCCCGCCGTCCGCGCGGTGCCGTGCGAATCCGACATCGGCGGGCCGCGGCGAAAGCCGCCCGCCGCCGCGCGCACTAACCTGCCGCCACTGACGCAACCGCGCTGTACGGAAACCCGGAGCCTCGCCATGAGCAGCAAGTCGAAAGCACGCATCGAACCCTATACGCACCCCGCCGCCGGCTGGGGCGCGCTCAAGTACGTGGCGATCAACCTGCTCAAGGAGCGGGTGGCCGGCGGCAACTACCGCACGCTGTTCCGCCAGAACCAGCCGGACGGCTTCGACTGCCCGGGTTGCGCGTGGCCCGACCGCGAGCACGCCTCGACCTTCGAGTTCTGCGAGAACGGCGTCAAGGCGGTGGCCGCCGAGGCCACCTCCAAGCGCGCGACGCCGGCGTTCCTGGCGCGCCACACGGTCGAGGCGCTGATGCAGCAGACCGACTACGAGCTGGAGCAGCACGGCCGCCTGACCGATCCGGTGGTCTACGACCCGTCGAGCGACACCTACCGGGCAATCGCCTGGGACGAGGCCTTCGCGCTGATCGGCAGCCACCTGCGCGCGCTGCCCGACGCCGACCGGGCCGCGTTCTACACCTCCGGGCGGGCCAGCAACGAAGCCGCCTTCCTGTACCAGCTGTTCGCGCGCGTCTACGGCACCAACAATTTCCCCGACTGCTCCAACATGTGCCACGAGGCCACCAGCCGCGGCATGCCGCTGACCGTGGGCGTGGGCAAGGGCACCGTCACGCTGGACGATTTCGAGCATGCCGACACCATCCTGATCTTCGGCCAGAACCCGGCGACGAACCATCCGCGCATGCTCGGCGAGCTGCGCGAATGCGCCAGGCGCGGCGCTACCCTGGTTTCGATCAACCCGCTGCGCGAGCGCGGCCTGGAGCGCTTCACCAGCCCGCAGCACCCGATGGAAATGCTGACCATGTCGAGCACGCAGATCTGCTCGGTGTTCGTGCAGCCGCGCATCGGCGGCGACTACGCGCTCATCAAGGGCGTGGCCAAGCGCGTGGTGGAGCTCGACGACGAGGCCGTGGCCGCCGGCCGGCCGCGCGTGCTCGACACCGGCTTCATCGCCGCCCACACCACCGGCTTCGAGGCGTTCGCGGCCGACCTGCGCGCCGAGCCGTGGGGCGTGATCGAGCGCGAGTCCGGCGTGCCGCGCGAGGACATCGAGGGCCTGGCGCTGATCTACGCGCGCGGCCAGCGTGTGATCTGCACCTGGGGCATGGGCCTGACCCAGCACAAGCATTCGGTGCAGACCATCCAGATGCTCACCAACCTGATGATGCTGCGCGGGAACATCGGCCGCGAGGGCGCGGGCCTGTGCCCGGTGCGCGGCCACTCCAACGTGCAGGGCAACCGCACCGTGGGCATCGAGGAAAAGCCGGCCGCGGCGTTCCTCGACAAGCTCGGCGAGGTGTTCGCGTTCTCGCCGCCGCGCCATCACGGCTACGACGTGGTGGAGACCATCGCGGCCATGCTCGCGGGCAAGGTCAAGGTGTTCGTCGGGCTGGGCGGCAACTTCGCCGCGGCCACGCCGGACACGCCGCGCACCTGGGACGCGCTGCGCTCGTGCGACCTCACCGTGCACATCGCCACCAAGCTCAACCGCAGCCACCTGGTGCACGGCAAGGCCGCGCTGATCCTGCCCACGCTGGGCCGCACCGAGATCGACATGCAGAACGGCGTGGCGCAGGGCGTCACCGTGGAGGACTCGGTGGCGATGGTGCACGTCTCCTACGGCATGAACCGCCCGGCCTCGCCCAACCTGATGTCCGAGACCGCCATCGTCGCGCGCATGGCGCGCGCCACGCTCGGCGACGCGCTGGTGCCGTGGCTGTGGTACGCCGAGGACTACGCGCGCATCCGCGACAAGATCGCGGCGGTGGTGGACGGCTTCGAGGACTACAACGCGCGCATCGCCCACCCGGGCGGCTTCCACCTGCGCGTGGCCGCGCGCGAGCGCGAATGGCACACGCCCTCGGGCAAGGCGGTGTTCCTGGTCAACCCGCTCAGCGCCGACACCCCCATCGCGCGGGCGCGCGCGCAGCACGGCGAGCGCCTGATGACGCTGATGACCACGCGCTCGCACGACCAGTACAACACCACCGTCTACGCGCTGGACGACCGCTACCGCGGCGTGTTCGGCCAGCGCCGCGTGGTCTTCATCAACCGCGACGACCTGGCGCTGCTCGGCTTCGCGGCCGGCGACTGGGTGGACATGACCACGGTCTGGGACGACGGCATCGCGCGCCGCGCCGACGGTTTCCTGCTGGTCGAGTACGATATCCCGCGCGGCTGCATCGGCGCGTATTATCCCGAGACCAACCCGCTGGTGCCGCTGGACAGCGTGGCCGACCTCTGCAACACGCCGACCTCGAAATCCATCCCGGTGCTGCTGCACCGTACCGCCGCGCCGCGCGCGGCCGGCTGACGCGCCTCCAGGAGACCACCACCATGCCCACGGCACCGCAACCCGGCGTCACCTGCTTCGGCTTTCCGGCCGATGCCGAAGCCATGCAGTCCTGGCGCTACATTCCCATGAGCGTGCGCTTCGCGCTCGACCGCGCGGGCGTGACCATCGCGCTGTCGGAGTGGCAGGCGCTGCCGCTGCCCGCGCGCCGGCAGCTGGTGGCGGCGAGCCTGGACAGCGCGCGGGACGAGGATGGTGGTGGAGATGACGGTGACGATGACGGTGGCGGCTTCGGGGCATTGCTCGACGCCGCCATGCGGCAGCACATCGGCCGCGCGCCGGCCGTGCTCGACGCCGCGCCCGATGCGTCGTGGCGCGCGCTCGACGCGCTGCCCGCCGCCGTGCTGGCGCAGTACGCATGGGCCGGCCTCGCGCCGGCCCCGGCCGAGGCGTGGCGGCGGCTGCCGCCGCTGGCGCGCTATACGCTGGTCAAGATGTCGCGCAAGCCGCGCCCCAACGACGCCTTCGCGCTGGCGCTGGCCGAACTGCGGCTGCTGTAGGCGGCCGCCGGCCGGCCGCTGGCCGGATCACCAGAATCCGAGGATCTTCCACCAGACGCCGCCGATCACGGCGAAGACGATCAGCTCGAACACGCACATCACCGCGCCGGCCCGCCACCACTGTCCCATCGTCACGTAGCCGCTGCCGAAGATGATCGGCGAGGTGCCGGTGGCGTAGTGGGTCAGCGTCATCATGATCGCCGAGCCGGCCGTCATCATCAGCATGAAGGGCGGCACGTAGGGCGGCGGGATCAGGTGCGCGCCCACGGTGAGGAAGGCCAGCATCATCGCGCTGACGTGCGCGGTGGTGCTGGCGAACAGGTAGTGGGAAAACACGAACACCAGCACCAGCACCGAGGCCACCGCGAGCCAGCCCATGCCGCTGGCGGCGATGGCGTCGCGCATGTCCGCCGAGAACCACGCGATCACGCCGAGCTTGTTGAGCTGCTCCGCGAGCATGACCAGCGCGCCGAACCAGATCAGGGTGTCCCAGGCGCTCTTTTCCGAGAGCACGTCGTCCCAGTCGATCGTGCCGGTGATGATCAGCGTGAACAGGCCGAGGAAGGCGACCACGGTCGGGTCGAGGGTGAAGGCCGGGCCGAAGATCATCGCCGGCACGTTGGCCCACAGGAACAGCATCACGGCGAAGACGCCCATCATGACCCGCTCCTTGCCGCTGAGCGGGCCCATGCGCGCGAGCTCGCCCTTGGCGTAGTCGATGGCGTTGGGGGTCGCCTTCAGCTCGGGCGGGTTGAGCACGAAGATGATGAGCGGCATCAGCAGCAGGCACAGCAGGCCGGGCACCAGCATGCACAGCGCCCAGGTGGTCCAGGTCAGGTGCAGCGCCTGGCCGGTGGCCCTGGCCACGTAGTCGACCACCAGCGGGTTGGGCGCGGTCGCCGTCACGAACATGGCCGAGGTGATCGGGTTGGCGTGGTAGTTGACCAGCGCGAGATAGGTGCCGACCTTGCCCTGGGTTCCCTTGGCCGGATCGGAGTCGAAGGCGCCGGCGATGGAGCGCATGATCGGGTGCACGATGCCGCCGCCGCGCGCGGTGTTGCTGGGCGTGAACGGCGCCAGCACCAGCTCGCAGATCGCCAGCCCGTAGCCGATGCCGATGGTGCGCTTGCCCAGCAGCGCGATGAACATCAGGCCGATGCGGTTGCCAAGCCCGGTCTTCTTCAGCCCGCGCGAGATCAGCACGGCCACGACGATCAGCCAGATCAGCGGATTGGAGAAGCTGCTCAGGGCATCGGCGATGGCGCCCTTGGACGAGTTCGAGGTCACTTGCGCCAGCGACACGATCACGATGGCCATCATCGCCATCACGCCGATCGGCATCACCTTGAGAATGATGGCGACGATGGTGGTCAGGAAGATGGCCACCAGGTCCCACGCGTTGTCGTTCAGGCCGGCTGGCGTGGGGATGAGCAGCAGCGTGATGAGCACGACCGTGGTGATGATGGCCGGCGTCAGCCGGAAGGGCACCACGGACATGAAGTAGCGATACAGCGCGACTATCCTGGCGAGCATCTTCGAACTCCTCGAGGGATACACAGTGAATGAAGACAGCCGAAGTCCCCGTGCCGGTCGACGCGAACCGTGCCTGCCGGCGGCATGGCGCGCGTTCGAGGCTCAGGCAATCCTGATCGATGGACTTCGCAAGCGGAAGTGAATCTTTTCGACGGAAAGAATAAGAAATCGCGCCGCGATGCCCGCGGCAATGGCACCGGTCTGGTGCGTTTTTCCTGGGTGGCTTTCGGCATCATGTGGACGATCAGGCCGACGAAAATGATGGAATGATGCCATATGTGCCGGACAGGGCGCTCCGCGGCGCGGGTGAGGATGGTGAAAATCAGTGCCGCGCGTGTGGCAGCGGCCCCCCGGAATGGCGCCATCGCGATTCCCCTCTTGCTTGCCTCTTTGCCATAACCGCCATGTGCTATGGTTTATATGATCTTTTAGGCAAGTGCGCCAGCGTGGCGCCGGAGCCGCCAGACAAAATGACAAGGTGCGAAGGATGGTACGTCTGACCATCGAAGGCCACCAGATCGATGCCCCGCCGAACTGCTCCATCCTGCAGGCGTTCCTGCACGCGGGGCAGACGCTCGTGGAGGGCGTCGGCTGCATGGGCCAGGGCGTGTGCGGCTCCTGCCGCGTGCTGGTGCGGCGCGGCGGCGAGCGCGAGGTCAACACCGCGCTTGCCTGCGAGACCCTGATCGAGGAAGGCATGCAGGTGGCCTCGCTCGAGTATTTCACCGCGCCGGTGCGCCACGTCTATCGCCCCGAAGAAGCGGGCGACAGCTGGCATCTGCTGCAATCGATCGGCGAGACCTTCCCCGAAGCCGCGCATTGCCGCCACTGCGGCGGCTGCGACCGCGCGTGCCCGAAGGGGCTCGACGTGCAGCGCGGGGTGAACCTCGCCGTCGAGGGCAAGCTGGCGGAGTCCGGCCGCGTCTTCGACGAATGCGTCATGTGCAATCTCTGCACGCTGGCCTGTCCCGAGCTGATCCGGCCCAACCACCTCGGCCTGTTCGTGCGGCGCATGACCGCGGCGCTGTGGCTGCGCCCGGCGAACCTGATGCACCGGCTGCAGCAGATCGAAAGCGGCGAGATGCGGATCGATTTCGACGCGCCGGGCGCGCGCCCGCCACGCTGACCGGACCAACAAATACCATGCTTGCAGGCATTCCCTACGACGAGGCCCGCCAGCGCTACCGGCCCGGCATGACGCCGGCGGTGCGCGGTGCCGGCGGCTCCAATGCGGCGCCCGATGACGATCCCGGCAACGACCCCACCGACGCCCTCCTGAAAGGCTTTCATCCCGACCACGGCCCGGACGCGCGCGTGCCGCTCGCCATCGGCGTGAACCGGGGAGAGCCATGCCAGCCAGATCTGGCGCGCCAACTGCAGGCCAACGCGCTGATCGACGACGTGGACATCGCGGGGGCCCAGCTCGTGACCACCGACGTGCTGGTGATCGGCGGCGGCGGCGGTGGATGCGCGGTGGCGCTCACGGCGGCGAAGGAGGGCGCGCGCGTCATCCTCGCCACCAAGCTGCGCCTCGGCGACAGCAATACCGTGATGGCCGAAGGCGGCATCCAGGCGGCCGTCGGCGAGGACGACAGCCCCCAGCTGCATTTCGAGGACACGCTGCGCGCCGGCCACTTCCGCGGCGATCCCGAACTCGTCGCGCAGATGGTGATGGACGGCCCCGACGTCATCCGCTGGCTGATCCGGCTCGGCATGACGTTCGACCAGGAGGACGACCGGCCCATCGGCAACCTGCTGCGCAAGAAGCCGGGCGGGGCGTCGGCCGCGCGCATCCTCTCCTACCGCGACTACACCGGGCTCGAACTGATGCGGGTGCTGCGCGAGGCGGTGGACCTGGACCCCGGCATCGAGGTGTGGAACCGGTGCCCGGCGGTCGAGCTGCTGTCCGACGAGCACGGCAACTGTGCCGGCGCGGTGATCTACAACCTCGAATGGCGCACCTTCGTGCTGGTGCGCGCGCGCGCCGTGATCGTTGCCACCGGCGGCGCGGGACGCCTGCACCTGAATGCGTTCCCGACGTCGAACCACTACGGCGCCACGGCCGATGGCCTGGTGCTGGCCTACCGCATGGGCGCGCGGCTGCGCGAACTCGATTCGTTCCAGTACCATCCCACCGGCATCGCCTACCCCGAGCATCTCGCCGGCGGGCTCATCTCGGAGGCGGCGCGTTCCGCCGGGGCGAAGCTGATCAACGGCGAGGGCGAGCGCTTTGTCGACGAGCTCAAGCCGCGCGACGTCGTGGCCTCGTCGATCCTGCGCGAGTGCGCGCAGGGGCGCGGCATCGTGCGCGGCCAGCAGGTGGGCGTTTTCCTCGACACGCCGACGCTGGAAATGGCGCATCCCGGCATCCTGGCCGAGCGCCTCGTCACGCTGAGCCACCTCGCGCGCCGGTGCGGCCAGGACGCGGCCAGGGAGCCCTTCCTGGTTTATCCGACGCTCCATTACCAGAACGGCGGCGTGGCGGTCGGCAAGGACGGCGCCACGAACGTGGGCGGCCTGTACTGCGTCGGCGAGGTGGCGGGCGGCATCCACGGGCGCAACCGGCTGATGGGCAACGCGCTGCTCGACATCCTGAGCATGGGGCGGCGCGCGGGCGCCAGCGCGGCTGGGTCGTGGCACGGCGCGATGGCCAGCCGCGCGGGCATCGTCCACGTGCATGCCTGGCAGCGCGAACTGACGCTCGCCGGGCTGCCGCTTCACGTCAAGGCGCCGATGCTGTTTCCGGGCTACGCGAATTTCGACCTGCGCGTCGATGCGGGGCTGCATTCCGGCGCGCGGGGCCGCGTGGTCCGCGGGGTCCGGTGAGCGGGGCGGGGGGAGCGCGATGACACAACCGAACCAGGTTCTCCTGAAGGAAGACAACCGGGTCGGCGCCGACCTGGACGCATGGCTCGCGGTCGGCGGCGCGGAGGGGCTCGCGCGGGCGCTGCGCGAGCCGGCGGCCATCATCGGCGAGATCGGGCAGGCCGACCTGCGCGGCATGGGCGGCGCCGGCTTCGCGACGCATCGCAAGTGGGCGCCGGTCGCCGCCGCGCCGGACGGCGACAAGTACATCATCTGCAACGGCAACGAAGACGAGCCGGGCACGTTCAAGGACCGCTTCCTTCTGGAGCACACGCCGCACCAGGTCATCGAGGGCGCGCTCATCGCCGCCGCGGCGTGCCGCGCCAACCATGTCGTGCTGTACGTCAACCCGCACCAGCCGGCATCCCTCGCGGCGACGCGCGCGGCGGTCGGGCAATGGCTGCGGCATCCCCGCTTCGCGGAACTGGAGCGGCTGGTGGGCGGGCCCGTGTCCCTGGAGGTGGTGCCCAGCTCGGGGCTCTACATCGGGGGCGAGGAGACCGCGGTGATCGCCAGCGTCGAGGGGGGCTTCCCGTTCCCGCGCCGCAAGCCGCCCTTTCCGGCCGAGCACGGCGTGCGCGGCGCGCCGACCGTGGTCAACAACGCGGAAACGCTGGCGCACGTTCCCGGCATCCTGCGCCACGGCGCGCAGTGGTACCGGGACCTCGGCGTCGGCAATGCCGCGGGAACCAAGCTCTTTTCGCTCTCGGGGGACGTGCTGCGCCCCGGCCTGTACGAGCTGCCGATGGGCACGAGCCTCGAGTCGCTCGTGTTCGAGCATGGCGGCGGCATGCTGCAGGGCAAGGAGTTCAAGGCGGTGTTCACCGGCGGCCCCTCGAACACGCTGCTGACGAAACGCGATCTCGACGTCGCGCTCGATTTCGACTCGGTCAGGCTGCGGCGCTCGCGGCTGGGCACCGGCGCCATGATCGTGGTGTCGGAAGGCACCAGCATCGTGCGCAAGGTGGCCGAGTACGTGAGCTTCTTCGCCCAGGGCTCGTGCGGCCAGTGCCCGCCATGCAAGGGCGGCACCTTCCAGCTGATGCGGCTGCTCAACCGGATCGATACCGGCCGGGGCGTGCATGCCGACCTGGAGGCGCTGGAGAACCTGTGCAGCATCCTGCCGGGCAGCGGGCGCTGCGGCCTGATCGACGGCGCCGTGACGGTCGTGGAGAGTTCGCTGCATCAGTTCCGCGAGGAATACGAGGCGCCGCTGACGGCATAGGCGCGTGCGGCGCCCGATTCAGTCGTCCAGGTGCGGGCGGATCAGTTCCTCGAACCACTGCGCGAACATGTCCAGCCGCCGCGAGCGCTGGCGCCGGTGCGGATAGAGCAGCGACACCGGCATGGCGGCGGCGCGGTGGCCGGGCATGACCTCGGCCAGTTCGCCGGCGTCGAGCAGGTACTGCACGTCGAAGCGCGGGATCTGGATCAGGCCCAGCCCGGCCAGGCAGCAGGCGATATAGCTCTCGACGTTGTTCGCGATCACGCGGCTGGGCACCTCGATGGTGTGGGTGGCGCCGTCGCGCGCGGCGTATTCCCACGGCAGCTCGCGCCCGGTCCGCGGCGAGGCGTAGCCCACCGCCCAGTGGCCGTGCGCGAGGTCGCCGGGCTGGGCGGGCTCGCCGTGCTCGCGCAGGTAGGCCGGGCTGGCGCAATTGACCAGGGCGACGTGGCCGAGCGGCCGCACCACCAGGCTGCTGTCGTGCGGCGTGCCGAAGCGCACCGCGCAGTCCACGCCTTCCTGCGCCAGGTCGATGGCGCGGTCGCTCGAGCCCAGCGACAGTTGCAGCCGGGGATGGCGGCGCAGCAGGCCGGGCAGCGCGGGCGCGATCAGGCGGCGGGCGATGCGGCTGGGCGCGTCGATGCTGAGCCGGCCCGACAATTGCCGCCCGCCGGCGTGGAACAACTGGTCGATGCTCTCCACCTCGGCCATCAGCGGGCGCAGGCGCTCGAGCAGTTGCTCGCCGTCGGTGGTCAGCCGCACGTGGCGCGTGGTCCGGTGCAGCAGCCGCACGCCGACCTGCGCCTCCAGTTGCTGGATCGCCGCGGATACCGACGCGCGCGGCAGCTCCAGCGCATGCGCGGCCTTGATGAAGCTGCCCATCTCCGCCACCTGGGCGAACACGCGGTACTGGTCGAATCTATCCATGTGGCCGGCTCGCTGCCATCGACTGCCTCTCCCTGCCATCTGTTGCAACCGCCGCCGTGCCGGCCCGGCGGCGGGCGCGTCCGCCTGGCGGCTTACTTGGTGGCTTACTTGGTCGTGTAGCCGCCGTTGATCAGGATGGTCTGTCCGGTGATCCACCAGCCGTCGCTGACCAGATGGCGGATGAACGGCACCACGTCCGCGATGTCGGTCAGGCCGGTTCTGGAGAACGGCGACAGCGCCGCGGCCGTCTTGTGGTAGGCCACCGCGTCCTCGCCCTCGGCCGGATAGAAGAACGGCGTATCCATCGGGCCGGGCCCCACCGCCGTGACCGAGATCCCGCGCGCGCCGAATTCCTTGGCCGCCGCGCGCGTGAAATGCTCCACCGGCGCCTTGGTGCCGGCATAGGAAGCATAGTACGGCGTGAACGCGCCCAGCAGCGAAGTCACCAGCGTCACGATCTTGCCGTTGTCGTTGAGGTGCCGGCCCGCTTCCTGCAGGAACAGGAAGGCGGCCTTGGCGTTGACCGCCGCCATCTCGTCGTACTCGGCCTCGGTGATCTCCACCAGCGGTTTCTTGAGCACCTTGCCGACCGTGTTGATGGCGATGTCCGGCCTGCCCACGGCGGCAATGGCGTCGGCGAACAGCTTGCCCGTGGCCGCGGCGGTGGTCAGGTCGGCCTGCAGCGCCACGGCCTGCGCGCCGGCGGCCCGGATGGCGGCCACGGTCTGGTCGGCGTCGGCCTTCGAGGCGGCGCTGTTGTAGTGGATGGCCACCGCCCTGGCGCCCTGCGCGGCGAGGTCGCGGGCAATCAGGCCGCCGAGGTTCTTGGCGCCGCCGGCGATCAGCGCGACCTTGCCCTTGATGGAATGGTCTGCCATGCACGTCTCCTTCATGGGTTGACAGGGCATCCAGCTTAAGCGCCCGGCGGCGGCGGATAAACCGTCCCGGCCTGGATGGATTATCCAGAATATCCGCCCAATCGGGCCGCGCCGCGGGCATGCCGATTGATGGTATTTTCGAGGCTGCGCGGCGCGCGGCAATGGCAACGGCGCCGGGACGGCGACAGATACGAAAAACGACAAACACAGAAAAGGGGAATCATGGTCCGGCTGATGCTGCTGCTGCTTGGCGTCGATTATCTGCGCAAGCGCGCCCGCGCGATCCTGGCGATCGGCATTCTGTGGCTGGTCGCGGGCATCGTGGTGTTCATCGACGCGCTCGACGGCGCCGCCTATTTCCCGATCGATGTCTTCGCCTGGCTGTTCCTCGCCGAGGGGCTGGCCACGCTGGCGGTGGCGTGGACCGGCGTGGGTGGCCAGCGCGTGCTGCGCTACGTCAAGGGCTTCGCCGTGGTCGGCGCGGCGATCCTGATCCTGGCCGGCCATCACCACGGCAACTTCCTGCTGTCGATGATCTTCGGCACGCTGTTCCTGGTCGACGGCCTGCTCCAGTGCATCTCGGCGTGGGTGGTGCGCTACCGGCGCTGGAAGGCCGCGTTCTCGTGGGGCTGCGCGGAGATCCTGCTGGCGATCTTCTTCTACCAGCCGTTCCCGACCCACTACGTCGGCACGCTGCCGTACTGCCTCGGGCTGTTCCTGTTCTTCGGCGGGCTGAACCTGGTCACGCTGGCCACGCGCGTGCGCCGGCTGGCGCGCAACCCGGCGCTGAACCGCGCCAGGCATCCCGCCGTCGAGCCCGACCGGGCCGAGCCCGGCGCCGGGCCGGTGTTCGCCGAGGCCGGCTGGGACGGCCCGCCCGGCGACGAGGAGCACGCGCTGACGGTCCATGTCTGGACGCCGGCCGGCTCGTCCAAGGCGCCGGTGCTGCGCCACCCGATCATCGGCCGCTACATCGCGGCGGTCGACGTGAACGGCGTCATCTCGACCGGCCACGCCGCGCTGGAGTCGCCCGAGGGCATCTACATCAGCCTTTATCCGGGCGTGGAGATCGACCGCTCGCCGGACGAGTTCGGCCGCATCCTGCGGGCCACGCAAGAGAACGACGTGCCGGGCGAGTTCCAGCCCGACTACGCCACCGAGTCGCGCGCCTGGTGCCCGTCGACGGTGCGCGTGCGCATCCGCAACTACGACCCGGGCAAGCTGAGCGCGTTCTGGGAGCGCTACCGCGCCGACACCACCTACAACCTCACGCACCGCAACTGCTCCAGCACGGTGTCGAACGCGCTCGAGGCCGCGCTCGAAGGCGCCGCGGCCCGCCTGCGCGGCGGCCGCGCCGGCTGGGCGAGCTTCTTCCGCATCCTGGCCACGCCCGAGCTGTGGGTGGCCGCGCAGATCCGCAAGCGCGCGGTCACGATGGCGTGGACGCCGGGGCTCACGCTCGACTACGCGCGCGCGCTCAGCATGCTGGCCGACCCGCGGCCGTTCGCGTGGTGGAAGGTCGCGCGCCGCGCGCTGGACCTGATGCGGCAGCGGCGCAAGGAGTGGCGCGCGCAGGATTCGCAGGCCGCTTCCTGATTGCCACCGCCGCGACCGGGAGTGCCGCGCGCCGGCGCGGCCTATTGCGGCTGCCGCAGGTAGTCCACGAGATGGTTGAGCACCGCGCGCGTCTTGGCCGGCATGCGCAGGCCGAGCGGGATCATCGCGTGCACGGGCGGGCCGGGCACGTCCGCGTCCGGCAGCACGTGGCGCAGCCGGCCCGCGTCGACATGGGGTCGGGCCACGCGGTCGTGGATCTGGGTCAGGCCGAAGCCGTTGATTGCCGCGTCCACCAGCGCCTGGCCATCCGCCAGCGCCAGCACCGGGTTGGGGGAAATCTCGCGCACGTGCGCGCCGTCCGCCACGCGCCACGGCCGCAGCCGGCCCGACGGGCCGCGGAAGACGATGGCATCGTGCCCCGACAGGTCCGCCACCGAGCGGATCTCGCCGTGCCGCGCGAGGTAGTCGGGCGAGGCGTACAGGCCCTGGCGCAGGTCGCATAGCTTGCGCACCGTCATCTCGCTGTCGGCGGGCAGCTCGCCGATGCGCACCACGATGTCCCAGCCTTCGGCCACCGGGTCTGACATGCGGTCGTTGAGCGCCAGCTCGAAGGTGAGCCTGGGATGGTGCCGGCGCAGTGCCGCCAGCGCCGGGAACAGCAGCCGGCCGAAGCCCGCCGGCAGGTCCAGGCGGACCTTGCCGATCGGCTCGGCGCGGCGCGCCGCCAGCGCCTGTCCGGCTTCGCGCAGTCCCTCCAGCGCGGACTCGGCGGCCATCAGGTAGGTCTCGCCGTCCTCGGTCAGCCGCACCGCGCGCGTGGTGCGCTGGAACAGGCGCGTGCCAAGCGTGGCCTCCAGCCGCTGCACGGACTTGCCGACATTCGACTTGCTGGTTCCCAGACCCTCGGCGGCGCGCGTGAAGCTGCCGCTGTGCGCGACCGCGACGAACGCTTCTATGTCGGCGACGGAGGCATCGATGCGCTCGGACATTGTTTCCGCTCCGGAGACAAAGAGTCGCACTCTAGCATGTTTATCGAGCGTGGGCGGACAGCCACAATGCCTTCGCCGATGCATGCCTGCGCGCTGCCGGACGCCGCGAAACGGGCGGGTCTGCCTGCCTGTCCCGCGGCGGGCTCGCTGCGAATTCGTGGCGAATTCGCCATGAATTCGCGGCCGGATTGCCGGCGCCCGCGCATGGCACGGCAGTACAGGAAAAACGCATGCTCACCAGAGAAACCATCAATTCCGGCGCCTACCTCGGCAGCTTCGGCCTGCCGCGGGAGGTCGCCTGGACCCAGGACCAGATCGAGGCCTCGCTGGCCGAAACCATGCGGGCGCGGCCCGCCGGCGCGGACGTCTGGGTCTTCGCCTATGGCTCGCTGATGTGGAACCCGCTGCTGGATTTCGACCGGCGCGAGATCGCCACCTTGCACGGCTGGCGCCGCAGCTTCTGCCTGCGCATGACCGCCGGGCGCGGCTCGCCCGAGGTGCCGGGCCGCATGCTGGCGCTGGAAGCCGGCGGCAGCACGCACGGCGTGGCCCTGCGGCTGGCCGCCGCCACGCTCGAGGAAGAACTGCGCGTGCTGTGGATCCGCGAGATGGTCACGGGTTCCTACCTGCCGACCTGGGCGCCGCTGACGCTGGCCGACGGCACCGGCGCCGCCGCCATCGCCTTCGTCGCCAACCCCGCGCGGCCGCAGTACGAGCCGGACGCTAGCGTCGCCACCGTGGCCTCGATCATCGCCGCCGCCTCGGGGGCGTTCGGCTCCAACGCGGACTACGTGCTCGCGCTCGAATGCGCGCTGTCCGAGTGCGCGCTGGCGGACGGCTACATCGAGGCCCTCGCCGCGGCCCTGCGGCGTGAGGCGCCGGCCGCCGCGCGCTGACGCCGGCTGCGTCGGCTGACGCCGGGGTGGCGACACGCACGAAAACCGTGGCTTCGCACGCGCAAATTGTCTCCTTGATGGATACAAAGTTCGCAAGAAAGCCATCTTTATCCGCCCGCTGGCGGTAGCCATACTGGGTTCCATCGGTCCGCCCCGGGGGCATGCCCACAGGCAGCGCCGGATTCGCCAGGACCCGCTCGGACCCAACTGATCGCTCGATTCCAAAGGAAAAGGAGTTTCAACCATGACCGCCAACCGCAAGAGGCTGTCCGTCGCGCTGGGCACGATGTTCGCGCTCGGCGTCGCCGGCCTGGCCGCCACCCGGGGCTTCGAGCCCGTCGCCTCCGCCCAGGCGGACGCGCCCGCGCCGGCCGCCGAGGTCGACGTGGCCACCGTCGTCAGCGACTCGATCGTCGAGTGGCAAAACTACTCGGGCCGCCTCGAGGCCATCGACAAGGTGGACATCCGCCCGCTGGTGCCGGGCAAGATCGTGGCCGTGCATTTCAGGGACGGCCAGCTGGTGAAGAAGGGCGACGCGCTTTTCACCATCGACCCGCGTCCCTACGTGGCCGAGGTCGACCGCGCCGCCGCGCAGGTGGCCGCCGCCGAGGCGCGCGCCAGCTACGCCGGCAGCGACGCGGCGCGCGCCGACCGCCTGATCGGCAGCAACGCCATCGCGCGGCGCGACTACGACGAGAAGCAGAACGCCGCGCGCGAGGCCGGCGCCACGCTCAAGGCGGCGCGCGCCGCGCTCGAAGCCGCCCGCGTCAACCTGTCGTACACCGAAGTCACCGCGCCGGTGGCGGGCCGCGTGTCGCGCGCCGAGCTGACCGTGGGCAATATCGTCTCCACCGGCGCGAGCGCGCCGCTGCTGACCACGCTGGTCTCGGTGGCGCCGATCTACGCCGCCTTCGACGTCGACGAGCAGACCTACCTGCGCTACATGCGCAACACCGGCAGGCAGGCCGTGCCGGTGGAACTGGGCCTGGCCGACGAGAGCGGCTACTCGCGCCGCGGCACCGTGGTCTCGGTGGACAACCGCCTGGACACCTCGTCCGGCACCATCCGCGTGCGCGCCCGCATCGACAACGAGGACGGCTCGCTGGTGCCGGGCCTCTATGCGCGCGTCAGGGTCGGCGGCGGCGAGCCGCACCCGGCGGTGATGATCGACGACGGCGCGGTCGGCACCGACCAGGCCCGCAAGTTCGTGCTGGTGGTCGACAAGGACAGCCGCGCGCAGTACCGCGAGATCCGGCTCGGCGCCATGCACGACGGCCTGCGCGTGGTGGCCTCGGGCCTGAAGCCCGACGAGAAGATCGTCGTCAACGGGGTGCAGCGCGTGCGCCCCAACGACCCCGTCAAGGCCAATCCGGTCAGGATGGTCGACGCCACGCGCGCCACCGGGCCGGCGGCCTGATCCGTCGGCCTACGTCGAGAGCGCATCATGAACATCTCCAAATTCTTCATCGACCGCCCCATCTTCGCGGGCGTGCTGTCGATGGTCATCCTGCTGGCGGGGCTGATCGCCCTGACCAAGCTGCCCACGGCCGAATATCCCGAGGTGGTGCCGCCGTCGGTGGTGGTGCGGGCGCAGTATCCCGGCGCCAACCCGAAGGTGATCGCCGAAACCGTGGCGGCGCCGATCGAGGAGCAGATCAACGGCGTGGAAAGCATGCTGTACATGCAGTCGCAGGCGAACAGCGACGGCAAGATGACCACCACGGTCACGTTCAAGCTGGGCACCGACCCGGACAAGGCGCAGCAGTTCGTGCAGACGCGCGTGGCGCAGGCGCTGCCGCGCCTGCCCGAGGACGTGCAGCGCCTGGGCGTGACCACGGTCAAGTCCTCGCCGACGCTGACGATGGGCGTGAACATCGCCTCGCCCAACGGTCGCTATGACCTGACCTACCTGCGCAACTACGCGCTGATCAACGTCAAGGACCGCCTGGCGCAGGTGCCCGGCGTGGGCGAGGTGGTGATGTGGGGCTCGGGCGACTACTCGATGCGGGTCTGGCTGGACCCGCAGAAGGTGGCGCGCCAGAACATGACCGCCACCGACGTGGTCAAGGCCATCCGCGAGCAGAACGTGCAGGTCGCCGCCGGCATCGTCGGCGCCTCGCCGATGGACGCGGGCGTGCCGACGCAGCTGAGCATCAACGCGCGCGGCCGCCTGAAGACGGAAGAAGAGTTCCGCGACATCATCCTCAAGACCTCGGCCGACGGCGCCGTCACGCGCCTGTCGGACGTGGCGCGCGTCGAGCTGTCCGCCTCCGAGTTCGCGCTGCGCGGGCTGATGGACAACCAGCAGGCGGTGCAGCTCATCATCTTCCAGCAGCCCGGCGCCAACTCGCTGCAGATCTCCGACGACGTGCGCAAGATCATGGACGAGCTGCAGAAGGACATGCCCGACGGCGTCAGGTCCGAGATCGTCTACGACCCGACCCGCTTCGTGCGCGAGAGCATCGACGCGGTGGTGCACACGCTGTTCGAGGCCATCGCCCTGGTGGTGCTGGTGGTGATCCTGTTCCTGCAGACCTGGCGCGCCTCGCTGATCCCGCTGCTGGCGGTGCCGGTGTCGATCGTCGGCACGTTCTCGCTGATGCTGGCGTTCGGCTACACCATCAACGCGCTGTCGCTGTTCGGCATGGTGCTGGCGATCGGCATCGTGGTGGACGACGCCATCGTGGTGGTGGAGAACGTCGAGCGCAACATCGCCGAGGGGCTGTCGCCGCGCGACGCGACCTACAAGGCCATGCAGGAGGTGAGCGGCCCCATCATCGCCATCGCGCTGACGCTGATCGCGGTGTTCGTGCCGCTGGCCTTCATGAGCGGCCTGACCGGCCAGTTCTACCAGCAGTTCGCCATGACCATCGCCATCTCGACGGTGATCTCGGCCTTCAACTCGCTGACGCTGAGCCCGGCGCTGGCCGCGCTGCTGCTCAAGGACCACCACGCGCCCAAGGACCGCCTGACGCGCATCATGGACGCGGCATTCGGCAAGTTCTTCGCCGCCTTCAACAAGGTCTTCCAGCGCGGCTCGGCATCGTATGGCCGCGGCGTGGGCGGCGTCATCAACCGCAAGATGATGATGTTCGTGGTCTACGGCCTGCTGCTCGGCGGCGCCGTGCTGATGGGCAAGGTCGTGCCCGGCGGCTTCATCCCGGCGCAGGACAAGGACTACCTGGTCAGCATCGCGCAACTGCCGCCGGGCGCTTCGCTCGACCGCACCGACGCGGTGGTGCGCCAGATGGGCGACATCGCCCTCAAGCAGCCCGGCGTGGTCCACCTCCCGCAGTTCCCGGGCCTGTCGGTCAATGGCCTGACCAACTCGTCGAGCAGCGGGCTGGTGTTCCCGGTGCTCAAGCCGTCGAAGGAGCGCGGCAAGGGCGAATCCGCGGCGGACATCGCCGCCGCGCTGAACGCCAGGTACGCCCATATCAAGGGCGCGCAGATCGGCACCTTCCCGCCGCCGCCGGTGCAGGGCCTCGGCACGCTGGGCGGCTTCAAGTTCCAGCTCGAGGACCGCGGCGCGCTCGGCTACGAAGCGCTCAACGACGCCACGCAGAAGTTCCTGGCCGCCGCCGCCAGGGCGCCCGAGCTGGGCCCGGCCTTCACCAGCTTCCAGATCAACGTGCCGCAGCTGGACGTGGACCTGGACCGGGTCAAGGCCAAGCAGCTCGGCGTGTCGATCACCGACGTGTTCGACACCATGCAGATCTACCTCGGCTCGCTGTACGTGAACGACTTCAACAAGTTCGGCCGCGTCTACCAGGTGCGCGCCCAGGCCGACCAGCAGTTCCGCGCCACCGCGGCGGACGTGCTGCAGCTCAAGACCCGCAACGCCGCCGGCGAGATGGTGCCGCTGTCGTCGCTGGTCAAGGTGACGCCCACCTACGGCCCGGAAATGGTGGTGCGCTACAACGGCTTCACCGCCGCCGACATCAACGGCGGTCCCGCGCCCGGCTACTCGTCGGGGCAGGCCAAGGCGGCGGTCGAGCGCATCGCGGCCGAGGTGCTGCCGCGCGGCATCAAGCTGGAATGGACCGACCTGACCTACCAGCAGATCCTGACCGGCAACGCCGCGCTGTGGGTGTTCCCGATCAGCGTGCTGCTGGTGTTCCTGGTGCTGGCCGCGATGTACGAAAGCCTGACGCTGCCGCTGGCGATCCTGCTGATCGTGCCGATGAGCATCCTGTCGGCGCTGCTGGGCGTGTGGCTGACCAGGGGCGACAACAACATCTTCACGCAGATCGGCCTGATGGTGCTGGTGGGGCTGTCGGCCAAGAACGCGATCCTGATCGTGGAGTTCGCGCGCGAGCTGGAGATGCAGGGCCGCACCATCGTGCAGGCCGCGATCGAAGCCAGCCGCCTGCGCCTGCGCCCGATCCTGATGACCTCGTTCGCCTTCATCATGGGCGTGATTCCCCTGGTGACGTCGACCGGCGCGGGTTCGGAAATGCGCCGGGCGATGGGCATCGCGGTGTTCTTCGGCATGCTCGGCGTGACGCTGTTCGGGCTGATGCTCACGCCGGTGTTCTACGTGGCGCTGCGCAAGATGGCCGGCGGCAGGCCGCTGGTGGACAAGCACCACGCCCACACGCAGCCGCTGCACGCCGGGCACGCGCCGGCGGTGCCGGCCGCGCCCCTGGCTTCGGCCGAGTAAGGACCACGGAGATCATCATGAAAGCATCTTCATTCAAGCCGTCGAGCCGGTGGCTCGCCAAGGGCTCGGTGCTGCTGGCGTCGCTGCTGGTGCTGGCCGGCTGCTCGCTGGCCCCGACCTACGAAAAGCCGGTGGTGCCCACGGCCGCGTTCAAGGAAGCCTCGGCCGATTGGACCCAGACGCAGCTCAAGCCCGCCGAAGCCGGCACCTGGCAGCCCGCCAGGCCGTCGGAAGAGGTGGCGCGCGGCGCATGGTGGACCGTGTTCGGCGACGACAAGCTCGACGCGCTGGAACGGCAGGCGCTCGAAGCCAACCAGGACCTGGCGGCCGCCGCCGCGCGCCTGAAGGAAGCGCGCGCGCTCAACCAGGCCGCGCGCGCCGGGCTGTTCCCCACGCTGGACGCGGGCTTCGGCCCGACCCGCGAGAAGCTCTCGGCGGCGTCGCAGCTGCAGCCGGACGGCACCAGTATCCCGCAGCAGACGCTGTGGCGCGCGCAGGCCAGCGCCTCCTACGAGGTCGACCTGTTCGGCCGCGTGGCGTCCTCGGTGGATGCCGCGCGCGCCGACACCCAGCGCGGCGAGGCGCTGTTCCGCTCGGTGCAGCTCGCGCTGCAGGCCGACGTGGCGCAGGCCTATTTCACGCTGCGCGGGCTCGACGCCGAGGCCGAGGTGTTCGCCAACACGGTGAGCCTGCGCGAGCAGGCGCTCAAGCTGGTGCAGAGCCGCTTCGACGAAGGCGACATCAGCGAGCTCGACGTGGCCCGCGCCCGCGCCGAACTGGCCACGGCGCGCGCCGACGCGATGAGCGTGCAGCGCCTGCGCGCGGCCTCGGAGCACGGCCTGGCCGTGCTGCTGGGCAAGGCGCCGGCCGAGTTCTCGATGCCGCCCGCGCCGCTCAAGGCGGTCAGCCTGCGCATCCCGGCCGGGCTGCCGTCGTCGCTGCTGGAGCGCCGCCCGGACATCGCGGCGGCCGAGCGCGCGATGGCCGCGGCCAATGCGCGCATCGGCATCGCCCGCGCGGCCTTCTTCCCGTCGCTCACGCTGACCGGCACCGGCGGCTTCGAGTCGGCCACGCTGGGCGACCTGTTCAAGTGGAGCAGCCGCGCGTTCCTGCTGGGGCCGCTGGCCGGCACCGCGCTGAACATCCCGCTTTTCGACGGCGGCCGGCGCAGCGCCAGCCTGGCCAATGCGCGCGCGGTCTACGAAGAGGACGTCGCCAGGTACCGCCAGCAGGTGCTGACCGCCTTCCGCGAGGTGGAGGACGGCCTGTCCGACCTGCGCATCCTGGAAGCCCAGACGCAGACGCAGGCCGACGCCGTGCAGTCCGCCGCGCGCGCCGCCGACATCTCGCGCACGCAGTACCGCGAAGGCGCGATCAACTTCCTCGACGTGATCGACGCCGAGCGCACCGCGTTGCAGACCCGGCGCGCCGCGGTGCAGCTGCAAAGCGTGCAGGCCGCCGCCACGGTCAACCTGATCCGCGCGCTCGGCGGCGGCTGGGGCGACGTGGTGGCGGGCAGCGTGGCGAGCAATTGAAGCCCGTGCGGCAGGCGTCGGCGGTTCCCTGTCGAGGCCTGCCGATGCCGCCTGTTGCGCCGCGGGTTTGCTCCCCTCTCCCATGAAATGGGAGAGGGGCCGGGGGAGAGGGCGGGCGCTCGTCATGGCGAAGACATGCACTTCGCGGATGCGCTGGCCCTCTCCCCCAACCCCTCTCCCGCAAGCGGGAGAGGGGAGCAACCCGTCGGCGCTTTTCCGCTGGCACCAGAGGCGAATCCCCGATGCTCCGGCGCCGCGCATCCCGGCAGTCAGCCTTTTCTCTTTCTCTTCTTTTCATCACCGGCCTTTTCCATGACCCAACCCGACCCCCACGCCCCCGAGCGTGGCAAGCCACTGATCCTGCTCGCGGTATGCCTGGCCGCCGTGGTCCTGCCGCTGAGCTTTTCCGGCGGCGCGGTATCCACGCCCGCCATCGGCCGCGAGCTCGGCGGCAGCGCCGTGTCGCTGACCTGGATCACCAATGCCTTCATGCTGACCTTCGGCAGCCTGCTGATGGCCGCCGGCGCGCTGGCCGACGTGTACGGGCGCAAGCGCCTGTTCGGCATCGGTATCGGCTTCTTCATCCTGACCTCGTTCGCGCTGGCCGCGGCGCCGACGGTGGCGTGGATCGACATCCTGCGCGCGGTGCAGGGCATCGCCGCCGCCGCCGCGCTGGCGGGCGGCTCGGCCGCGCTGGCGCAGGAGTTCGAGGGCCACGCCCGCACGCGCGCGTTCAGCATGCTGGGCACCAGCTTCGGCATCGGCCTGGCGTTCGGCCCGCTGCTGGCCGGCGTGCTGATCGATGTCTTCGGCTGGCGCTCGGTGTTCCTGTCCACCGGCCTCATCGGCGCGGCGGCCATGCTGTTCGGCCTGCCGCGCATGCGCGAGACCCGCGACCCCGGCGCGCGGGGGCTGGACTGGCCCGGCACCGTCGCCTTCACCGCCACGCTGGCGCTGTTTACCTTCGGCGTGATCGCGGCGCCCGAGCGCGGCTGGTCGAGCGCCGCGGTGGCCGGCTCGCTGGCCGGCGCGGCGCTGATGCTGGCGGTCTTCGTCGCGGTGGAGTCGCGCGTGGCGCGCCCGATGCTGGACCTGAGCCTGTTCCGCATCCCGCGCTTCGTCGGCGTGCAGATGCTGCCGATCGGCACCTGCTACAGCTACATCGTGCTGGTGGTGATGCTGCCGCTGCGCTTCATCGGCATCGAAGGGCTGAGCGAGATCGACGCCGGCATCCTGATGATCGCCTTGTCGGCGCCGATGCTGGTGGTGCCGGTGGTGGTGGCGTCGCTCACGCGCTGGGTCCCGGCCGGCGTGCTGTCCGGCATCGGCTTCCTGGTCGCGGCGGCGGGCCTGCACTGGTTCAGCCTGGTCGAGGTCGGCAGCGCCGGTTTTGCCGTGGTGCCGCCGATGCTGCTGATCGGCATCGGCGCGGGCATGCCGTGGGGCCTGATGGACGGACTCGCGGTGAGCGTGGTGCCGAAGGAGCGCGCCGGCATGGCGACCGGCATCTTCAACACCACGCGCGTGGCGGGCGAGGGCATCGCGCTGGCCATCGTCGGCGCCATCCTGGCCGCCATCGCCAACGTCAGCCTGGGCGCGGTGCTGGCCGAATCCGGCGCCGGCGCCGCCGGCAGGCTGGCCGAGGCGGCGCAGCGCCTGGCCACCGGCGACCTCGCCCATGCCGCGCAGGCGCTGCCGCAGGTCAGCCGCCAGCTGCTGGTGGCCGGCTATGGCGAGGCGTTCCGCATGCTGCTGCACGTGCTGACCGCGGTCACGGTGCTGTCCGCCGTGGCGGTGTTCGGTTTCCTGTCGCGCCCGCCGCGGCGGGACGCGGATGCCGGCGGCGCTGCGGTGCGGCCGAACGCATAGGCGCTGGCCGGGCCTCCACCGTCGGCCCGGCACCCCGCGCGCAAAAAAAAGCGCAGCAAACGCTGCGCTCGAAGCAGAACCGCAATGTTGCCACGGAGAGGAGGCGAACAACAAGCTGGCTGCTTCCTGAAAGACAGAACAGGGCGCCTGTGTCAGGCGCCAGGGCCCCGGGAGGAGGTATCCGGGTCCCGCGACGAACAATAGCAAGCCGCGGCGCGCGGATAAATGGGGTTTGCGCGAACACACTCTTCACGTGGCGACAACAACGGGTGACGACAACCGGCGACAACAACCGGCGGCGACAACCGCGCCGGCCCCCGCCACGCCGCCGCCGCTGATTGCGGCGATTGTTGGCGATACGTAGATAAAGAATCCCTGCTTTCGCCATTTATCGGCGGCGCGTCGACAACGATAATCGCGTCACCGGCCTGCCGAGGGCCCCCGCAGAGGGGCCGGCTGCGCCATCGCGCCGGTGCCGCGCCGTTGCCGCGGCACCGGCTCAAGAACAAACGGAAGACGCTCGCGCGGACGGTTTCACCGCTGCCGCCGCGCGGGACGGCTTTCCAACCCGACCCGAAGAGTTCCCATGTTCTCCAGCTTCCCCTCCTTCCGGCGGTTCTCGCCGCACGCCGTCTCCCTGCTTGCGGCGGCGGCGCTGGCCGGCTGCGCGAGCAGCCCGGTGGCCAGCCCGGCCGATCCGCTGGAGTCCGTCAACCGCGCGGTCTTCGCCGTCAACGAGCAGGTCGACAAATACGTGGCCGAGCCGGTCGCCAAGGGCTACGAGGCCGTGACGCCCAGCCCGGTGCGCACCGCGGTCAGCAATGTCTACGGCAATCTCTCCGACGTCGGCAACTTCGCCAACAACCTGCTGCAGGGCAAGGGCGTGGAGGCCGCTGAGAGCCTGATGCGCGTGGCCATCAATTCGGTGCTCGGCATCGGCGGGCTGATCGACATCGCCACGCCGGCCGGGCTGCAGAAGCACTCGCAGGACTTCGGCCTGACGCTCGGCACCTGGGGCGTGCCCGCCGGCCCCTACGTGGTGCTGCCGCTGTTCGGCCCCAGCACCGCGCGCGACGGCGTGGGCCTGCTGGCCGACCACTGGCTGGCGCCGGTCACATATCTCGATCCCGCCTGGCGCAACGCGATGACCGGCGCGGGCATCGTCAACGGGCGCGCCAACCTGCTGGGCGCCACCGACCTGCTGTCGCTGGCGGCGCTCGACAAGTACACCTTCGTGCGCGACGCCTACCTGCAGCGCCGCCACTACCTGCTGCGCGACGGCGCGGACCCGCTGCCGGCCTACGAGGAAGAGGACGAGGCGCCGGCGCTGGCCGCCGCGGCGCCGGCGCCGGACGGCGCCGTGGCCAGCCGCGCCGACTAGGCGCCGCGGAGATTCCCAGGGCCGCCGCGACGGCGGCCGGTTTACCGGAGCGAGGAAATGGATCTGAAGAGTTGCGCGGCCATCGTGGGCGGATGGCTGGCGGCGTGCGTCGGCTGCGGCTGGCTGGCCGGCCAGCTGGCGCAGTGGCTGTCGATGTCCTGAATACATGGCGCGGGCATGGTGCGGCGCCGGGGCGTCGCCGTGCCCCGGCGCCGCGGTGGAACGCCCGGCGTTCCACCGCTTGCCGCTCCCGCTTACGGGTTGAAGGTGTCGCCCAGCACCACGCCTTCGCGGCGCGGGTCGGTGCCGCCCATCAGTACCGCCGCGCCGTTGAGCTGGGTGCGGATGATGGAGTTGATGCCGCTCGCCTGCGAACTGGTCGAGACGGTGTGGCCGAGCGCCCGCAGGCCCGCGATCAGCGGGTCGTCGTTGCCGCTGTTGGCGGTGTTGACGTTGGGATGCTCGCCGCCGACCGTGGTGGTGGCGCTGTTGCTGGCGCCGAAGTCCACCAGCCCGGACGACTGCTGCGCGTCGAGGCCCCAGTCCAGCACGCCCACCAGCGTCTTCACCACGTATTGCGGAATGGTGCCGCCGCCCGGCGAGCCGGTCGCCATGAAGAACTCGCCGATGGAGCCATCGGCCGCCTTCTTGAACACCAGCGTCGGCGCCATCGAGCTGCGCGGGCGCTTGCCCGGCGCCACGCGGTTGGCGATCGGGTTGCCGCCGCCGTCGAGCGGATTGGCCGAGAAGTCGGTCAACTGGTTGTTCAGCAGGAAGCCGTTGGTCATGTGGAACGACCCCATGCTCGACTCCACCGTGGTGGTGGCGGTCAGCACGTTGCCCTTGCCGTCGACGATGGTGAACTGGTTGGTGCCGTGCTCGATGAGGTTGGCGTCCACGCCCAGCGGCACCGCGCCGAGATTGCCCGCCGTGGTCACGCCCATGCTCAGCGTCGGGCTGATCAGGGCGGCGCGGCTTTGCAGGTAGGGCTTGTTCAGCATGGTGTCCCAGGTGCCGCCCGGCAGCGGCACGAAGTCGGTGTCGGCCACGTACTTGTCGCGGTCGGCATAGGCCAGGCGTTCCGCCTCGGAGATCAGGTGCACGCCCTGCACGGTCGGCTTGCCGCCTTCGAGGTCGATGGCGGTCGGCTTGAGCGGTGCCAGGTCGAAGTTCTCCAGGATGCCGAGCGCCGAGGCCACGGTGATGCCGCCCGACGACGGCGGCGGCGTGCCGCACACCCAGTAGGCGCGGTAGGTGGTGCAGACCGGGTCGCGCAGCTTGGCCTGGTAGGCGGCGAGGTCGGCCAGCGTGGTCTTGCCCGGGGTGGTGGGGTTGCCGTCGGCGCCTTGCGTCGAGCCGATCTTGGCGATGATGTCGGCGGCGATCTGGCCGGTGTAGAGCACGTCGGCGCCGCCGGCGGCCATCGCCGTCAGGGTGCGCGCGTAGGCGGGGTTCTTCAGCACCGTGCCGAGTGCCTTGGGCGTGCCGTCGGCCTCGAAGAAGTAGGCCAGCGCCTCGGGGTCGCGCTTGAGCGCGGCGGCGTTCGACGAGATCGCCTGGGCCAGGCGGCCGCCGATCTTGAAGCCGTTGGTGGACAGCGAGATGGCGTTGCCGAACAGGTCCTTCCAGGCCAGCGTGCCGTGTTCCTTCTGCACCCGTTCGATCAGGCGCGGCACGCCGATGGTGCCGATCGAGCGGCCGCTGGCGCGGGCGCTGGGCTTGGGCGCGGTCTGGTCGGCGACGTCGTCGACGTAGCGCAGGTAGTTGGCGGTGGCCGCGGCGGGCGCGGACTCGCGGCCGTCGTAGGCCTGCACTGTCTTGGCGGCGGCATCGTAATAGATCATGAAGCCGCCCGAGCCGAGGCCGGTGGCTTCCGGCACCGTCAGGCCCAGCACGGCCTGCACGGCCACCGCCGCGTCGGCCGCGGTGCCGCCTTGCTTGAGCACCGTGCAGCCGGCCACGCTGGCCAGCGCGTTCGAGCTGGAGACCATGAACTTCTTCGCGTACACGGGCTTGAGCCCGGTGCGGTAGCCGGAGGCCGGCTCGGGCAGCGCGGGGTCGCCCGGCTGGTCGGAACCCACCACCACGGCGTTGCCGTCGCTGGAGAGGATCTGGCAGCTGGTGTCCGGCACGACGGGCTGGGAGGGGGGCGCGGGCGTGACGGCAACGGGCGGGCTCGGATCATCTCCGCCGCACGAAGCCAGCATGACGGCGGCCAGGACGGCCGCGGCCAACGCTGTAAGCGCCGGTTTGTTCTTGTACATCGTGATTTCTCCCTGGGGGACTATAAAGATGGCCCTCATGGGGAGCCTGGGGGGGCACCACAAGAGGGAATCATGTTTTTCCGGTGGTGCAGGATGCCCGCAATCCGTTCCCTTTCCCTTTAAATCAGGAACGGCTGCGTGATTCATGGCCCTGCGCCGCGGTCTTTAAATCCGACAAGTTGTTCAAGCCAGCGGGTGGCAATAAAGCAGTGGCCAATATGCTCTGGCCTCATATCGAAGTGCTGGCATATGCAACATGCGTACCACCACGCAAATCGGAAGACGGGCCGCGAGGTTTTTCCGGGGTGCCGCGGCGCGGTGTGGGAGGCGGGCGCGGAGCGCGCCGGCGCGGGCGTTCCGGGCGGAATCGCACATCGTATCGGGTGCCGCGCGATGGCGGATGCGCGCCGGAATCCGTGCGTCGGCATGGCTGCCGTGCGCCGGTTTTCCGTGAGGCGCGCTGGCGCCATTTCATGTCATCTGCCGCGATTCCGGTGCGATCGATTGGTGAATGCGGCAATAAGCGGGGCGGCAATTCTCATTGCGATAATGTCTTGCTACATTGGATTTTACAATGTCGATACATTAACCGGAATGCATCGGGAGATTCCGATTTTACGGGTGTCGCGGCGGCGCGAATCCGGGGTCGGCGCGAAGCACATGGCACCGCGCCGCGGCCATTATGTTCACCAGTGGATTTCACTGTTCTGCCGGTGGAGATTCCCGGCGTGGCGATCGTCCGCTATCATCCCGCGCCCCGCGCGGGTCCCGTGGCAATGGCCTGTCACCGCGGCGCGCGAATATTTTCCTAAAGTTCTTCTCCGGCCCGGTCGTTAACCAGGTGACGAAACGGGCGAAGTCCATGATAACGGGGAGATGAAACGATGGCGTTCTTTGGCAACCTGAGCATCCGCGCGCGCCTGGGCGCCGGTTTCGCGGTGGTGCTGGTACTGGCGGCGGCGGGGATCGTGGCGGGGCTGGGCAGCCTGCCGGACGCCGCCGGGGGCGACCTGGAGCAGGCCGTGTCTTCCGCCCGCGCGTGGATGTACGGCTTGTGGGGGGCCGCGCTGCTGGCCGCCGTGGTCTTCACCTTCGTCATCGCGCGCGGGGTGGAGCAGCCGCTTGGCGAGGCGGTCTATATCGCCGAGACCGTGGCCTCCGGCGACCTGAGCCAGGAATTCGAGACCGAGCGCGGCGGCGAGTTCGGCCGCCTGCTGCGCGGCATGGGCGAGATGGAAGACATGCTGACCGACCTGGTCAGCCGCATCAAGGGATCGACCGATTCCATCACCGATGCCTCCCGGCAGATCGCGGTGGGCAACACCGACCTCTCGCAGCGCACCGAGGAGCAGGCCGCGGCGCTGCAGGAAACCGCCTCCAGCATGGGCGAGCTGACCACGATGGTGCGCCAGAACACCGAGCGCGCGCATGCCGCCAACGACCTCGCGGCCAATGCTTCGCAGATCGCCGAGCGCGGCGGCGCCGTGGTCGGCGAGGTGGTGGAGACCATGCACGCGATCAGCGCCAGCTCGAAGAAGGTGGTCGACATCATCGACGTGATCGAGGGCATCGCCTTCCAGACCAATATCCTGGCGCTCAACGCCGCCGTGGAAGCGGCGCGCGCCGGCGAGCAGGGCCGCGGCTTTGCCGTGGTGGCGGGCGAGGTGCGCACGCTGGCGCAGCGCAGCGCGGCGGCGGCCAAGGAAATCCGCGGCCTGATCGGCGATTCGGCCGAGCAGGTGCGCACCGGCTCCGTGCGGGTGGAGCACGCCGGCGAGACCATGCGCGAGATCGTCGAGGCCTCGCGCCAGGTGACGGTCATCCTCAAGGAAATCTCGGTGGCCTCGGCGCAGCAGAGCAGCGGCATCGATCAGGTCAGCCAGGCGGTGATGCAGATGGACACCGTCACGCAGCAGAACGCGGCGCTGGTGGAGCAGGCCGCCTCCGCGTCCACCGCGCTGGCCGAGCAGGCGCAGCAACTGCAGGGCGCGGTCGGCGAGTTCAAGCTGGACTGAGGCGGCCGGGCGGGGGAGAGGACAAGCGCCCGCGAACGGCGCAGGCCGCCACTTCGCCGATGCGCCGGCCCTCCTCCGGTTGCTCTCCCACGCGCGGGAGAGGGGAGAACACAAGCGTCCCGGATTTCACGGCGCCTCCCCGGCCGCCCGTGCAGTTTGTGCGCCCGTTGCAATTCTTACCGACCTCCCCGCCCATCCTTGCCGTGGCCTTTCCGTGGCCCGCGCGCGGCGGTCCGGGCGCATGGCGCCGGCGCCATGCGCCGCAGCCACTATCCTTGAAGCGGGCATCGAAGTTGCGAACCACGCCATTGCGACGGATTGCCGCGCGCGTGGCCGGCTCGTGGCATGGCGCGTGCCCGGATCGACGTGTCGACGTGCCGCCACCGCGCGGCCACCGCGGCTATCGTGGCCGACCAAAGGAGTGCTCGATGACAAAAACCGTGAAAAGCAGATTGCTGGCGGGCCTGTTGCTCGCCGCCGGGTTGCTGGCCTCGGCGCAGGGCAGCGCGCAGCCCGGGCCCGACCGCGGGCGCGGCTATCAGTACCAGCCCCAGGCGGGTGGCCCGGGGCCGGGCGACGACCGCAACAACGACCGCATGACGCCGCCGCGCTGGCACAAGGGCGACCGGCTTCCGGCCGAATACCGCGACCGCCAGTACGTGGTGGACGACTGGCGCGGGTACAACCTGCCGGCGCCGCCCAAGGGACGCCACTGGGTCGGCGTGGGCGCGGACTTCTACCTGGTGGCGCCCAACGGCGCGATCGTGGACATGGGGCCGGGCCGCTAGGCGGCGACCCGGTCATCCCGCCGTCTTTCTCTGCTGCCCACGCGCCACGCGCGGATGGGCGCGCGGCCGGCGCGCGGTGTTGCCGCGCGCCGGCCGTTTTCTTTCCTCTACCCGTTTTTTGCCGCCGGCGTGCGGTTTCCCGGCGTTATGTTGCCCTGCGTCAAGCGCGGCCGCCGCGCGCATCACGCGCGCGGCGCCGCGCGGCCGCGTTGGCCTAGAATCTATCGGGTACCGGCTTCAGGCGCCGGCGTGGGTCCGTGGCGGGTGTGTCTGGCGCCCGCGGCGGCCTGCCGCGCGGCCGAGCCGGTATCGGGCGTGCCGCATGGCGCGCCGATGGCTGCCGGCCTTGCCGCGTCTTGCGCGCGTGGCCTGCCCAGGTTGTTCCCCCACAGAAAAAAGGATTAAAAGATGTCATCACGCCGTCATTTCTTGAAAGGCATCCCGATCGTCGCCGCCGGTGCGCTGGTGCTGTCCCTCCCCGCGCGCGCGCAGGGCAGCGGGCCGCTGGTGGACGAGAAGGACCCGCAAGCGGTCGGACTCGGCTACAAGGCCGACTCCAGCAAGGTCGACAAGGCCAAGTACCCCAAGCACGACGCCACCCAGCACTGCGGCAACTGCCAGTTGTTCCAGGGCAAGGCGACCGACGCCAGCGGCGCCTGCCCGCTGTTCGCCGGCAAGCAGGTCGCCAGCAAGGGCTGGTGCAGCGCATGGGTGAAGAAGGCCTGAGGAAGGCCGGATGCGGCGCGCCTGAGTGCGCCTGAGTGTGCCTGGGCGCGGCGCCGCCGGCGGGGCATTCCCGCCGCCGCCGCGACGGCCTGCCCGATCCGGTTTCCGGGTCTTCGGGCCGGCCGCTTTCACGGTTTTCGCGGGCGTGGCGGCTGGTGCCGCCACCTCGCCGACGGTGCCGCCGACGGTGCCGTTCGCTGCCGGCGCGGTTGCCGGCGCGGTTGCCGGATCACCCGGGCCGCCATTTCGCGCCACGCGGACATCGTTCCGCACGCCGGTCACGCCGGTCACGTTGCGGCGCGGATCCTGTCGCGCCGATCCTCCAGCCGTTATCGTATTTCCCGCCGCGGTCAGAACTGCATCTCGACCTGGCGCACGGCCTGGCGGCCGCGGCGCACGCAGTGGTCGTGCAGGGTGGCCTTCATGCGCAGCAGCGACGCGGTGAGCACGGCGCGCTCCTCGCTGCTGAACGGCGCCAGCGAAACCGAGTGCAGCGCCTTCAGCGCGCTGTACACGCGGTCGATGCGCGGCAGCGCCGTGTCGGGGATGAAGGGCGTGCCGGCCGCGTCGAGCGCGATCCAGCCTTCCGCCTGCAGCGGGCCGAGCATGGACTCGGACTGCGCCACCGGGATCGGCATCAGGCCGGCATAGGGTGCGTGGCGCACGAACTCCTCCTGGCGGATGGCGCGCAGCAGCAGCCAGCCGGGATAGTCGAGGCCGACCTCCGAAAGGGTCTGGTCGAGCGCGCGCTGCCATTCGCGCACGCTTGCCATGAGGGCGAGCAGCACGGATTCGGTCGGTTCTAGAGCCTTGGGCCGCATTGTCTTGTCTCCTGTCTTTGGGCATTGCCGCAGGCCAGGGGCCGGTGCTTGGCCGGCCCGGGCGGCGCGGGGCCGGCGGTCTCTCCTCCCCCGGTTTTCCTGCGGGTCAGACATTAGCAGACAAAGGTGGCACCGGCGAAGCGCGCGCGGCGCGGCGCGGGCCGGAAAAGGCAGGGGACTGCGCTTGCGGCCGCAAACCAAGGGAAAATCCCAGGCGGCGCCGGATGGCCGGTGCGGCTCGCGCTGCTCCCGCCGGGCGTGGCGACGGACTGGCTCCGCGGCGCGGGGCTGCGGGCGGAGCGCGGGTTCCCGGGCCGGCCGGCGCGCGCGCCGCGGCCGCGCGGACCGCCTCGCGGCGCCGGCGCGGCCGGCAGGCCAGCAGATATTCGCGTTTTCCCTTATCGTGTCGGCTTGCCGCGGCTTTCGGCCGGCCCCCAGCGCCGAGCCGCGGTCCATGTATCAGACATGGCGGGCGCATGGCACGCGACGCACGCGCGGCACGCCCGAAGCGGTTACCGGTAAAGACAGTGTCGAACACAGCGGACTCCAACCTGGCAGCGCGCGCCGCAGACGCGCCCATGACATCCATCGAACGCCGCGGCATGGCCGCCATGCTGCTGGCGGTATCGCTCGCCACGCTGGACACGGCCATCGCCAATACCGCGCTGCCGGCCATCGCGGCCGACCTGCACGCCACGCCGGCGGCCTCCGTCTGGATCATCAATGCCTACCAGCTGGCGATGGTCGCCACGGTGCTGCCGTTCGCGGCGCTGGGCGGCATCATCGGGCACCGGCGCGTCTACCTGGGCGGGCTGATGCTGTTCATCGTGTCCTCGGTGGTGTGCGCGCTGTCGTGGTCGCTGCCCTCGCTGGCGGCCGCGCGCCTGCTGCAGGGCGTGGGCGCGAGCGCCATCATGAGCGTGAACGCGGCGCTGGTCAGCGCGATCTTCCCGCCGCACCGGCTCGGGCGCGGCGTGGGGCTGAACGCGCTGGTGGTGGGCGTGTCGTTCGCGGTCGGGCCCACGGTGGCGTCACTGATCCTCTCGCTGGGGCCGTGGCCCTGGCTGTTCGCCGTCAACCTGCCGATCGGCCTGCTCGCGCTGGCCGCGGCGTGGCCCACGCTGCCGCAGACCGCGCGCAGCACGCACCGCTTCGACCGCGTGGCGGCCGGGCTCAACGTGCTTACCTTCGCCTCGCTGATCTTCGCGCTGGGCGAGGGCGCGCAGCGCGCGCCGGCGGCGCAGTCGCTCACGGCGCTGGCGGTGTTCGCGGTGGCCTTCGTGCTGCTGCTGCGCCGCGAGCGCGGCCATCCCGCGCCGATGCTGCCGGTGGACCTGATGAAGCGGCCGATGTTCGCGCTGTCGGCGATGACCGCGGTGTGCTCGTTCGCCGCGCAGGGGCTGGCCTTCGTGTCGCTGCCGTTCTTCTTCGAGAGCGTGCTGGGCCGCAGCCCGATCGAGACCGGCTTCCTGATGACGCCGTGGTCGGCGGTGGTGGCGCTGATGGCGCCCATCGCCGGGCGGCTGTCGGACCGCTATCCGCCGGGCCTGCTGGGCGGCGTGGGGCTGGCGGTGCTGAGCGCGGGCATGGCCTCGCTGGCGCTGATGCCGGCGCAACCGAGCGCGCTCGACATCGGCATCCGCATGGCGATCTGCGGCGCCGGCTTCGGCTTCTTCCAGTCGCCCAACCTCAAGGCGCTGATGTCCAGCGCGCCGCGCGAGCGCGCCGGCGGTGCCAGCGGCACCATCGCCACCGTGCGCCTGCTGGGCCAGGCCACCGGCGCCGCGCTGGTGGCGCTGTGCTTCAGCATCGCCGGGCACCACGGGCCGACGCTGGCGCTGGCGCTGGGCGCGGGCTTCGCCGGCGTGGCCAGCATCGCCAGCGGGCTGCGGCTGGTCGCGCGCGAGCCGGCGGCGGCCGGCAAGCCCTGATGCCTTGATCTGCCGCCGCGGGCTGCTCCGGGGCTAGAACCCGACCGGCTCGTGCGGCACGTAGGGCGCTTCCAGCGCCTGGATTTCCTCGGCGCTTAGCCCGAGCGACAGCGCGGCCACCGCATCCTCGAGATGATGCGGCTTGGACGCGCCCACGATGGGCGAGGTGATGCCCGGCTTCTGCAGCAGCCACGCCAGCGCGACCTGCGCCGCCGGCACGCCGCGCGCCTGCGCGATGGCGTGCACCTGCTCCACCACGGCGCGGTCCGCATCCTCGGCGCCGCGGTACAGCGTCTTGCCGAACTCGTCGCTGGCCTCGCGCGCGCTGCCGGCATGCCACGGCCGCGTCAGCCGGCCGCGCGCCAGCGGGCTCCACGGCATCACCGCGATGCCCTCGGCCGCGCACAGCGGCAGCATCTCGCGCTCCTCTTCCCGGTTGAGCAGGTTCACGTGGTCCTGCATGCTGGCGAACTGCGTCCAGCCGCGCTGGCGCGAGGTGTGGATGGCGCGCGAGAACTGCCACGCGAACATCGACGAGGCGCCGATATAGCGCGCCTTGCCGGCCTTGACCACGTCGTGCAGCGCTTCCAGCGTTTCCTCGATCGGCGTGGCCGGGTCCCAGCGGTGGATCTGGTACAGGTCCACGTAGTCGGTGCCGAGCCGGCGCAGGCTGTGGTCGATCTCCGCCAGGATGGCCCGGCGCGACAGCCCCGCGCCGTTGGGGCCAGGCCGCATGCGTCCGTGCACCTTGGTAGCGATCACCACGTCGTCGCGGTGCGCGAAATCCTTGAGCGCGCGCCCGACGATTTCCTCCGAGGTGCCGTCCGAGTAGACGTTGGCGGTGTCGAAGAAGTTGATGCCGGCGTCCAGCGCCTGGCGGAGCAGCGGACGGCTGGCTTCCTCGCCCAGCGTCCACGGGTGGTTGCCGCGCTCGGGCACGCCGTAGGTCATGCAACCCAGGCACAGCCGCGAAACCTTCAGTCCTGTCGAGCCAAACCGCACGTAATCCATCTTGCCGCTCCTTGGTGATCGGTGGTTGGTGAGCGTTGCATGGTAGGCCAATCCCCGCGCGGCTGCAGGCGGCGCGCGCGGCGGAGACTGGCCTCTTCCGCGCGCTATCGCGAACAGCGGACCGGCATCTTCGATTTTGTCGCAGCGGTTTCACCGCGTGGAAATGGCAAAAGCAAGCCGCGATTGAAAATCAGACGGGTCCAATATATCCAATTTCTGATGTTTGATAGGTTTGGCCGTCGGGATCGCGCATGGGGCATGCGTTCACGACGCAGATCGGATCAACATAGAAGGAATCATGGAATAGGAGACTTCATGCTGTTCATATCGAAGCAGGGCCATGTGGACGCGGAGCGCGTCATCGTGAAGATCTTTCCGGCAATCGAGAACGGGCCAATGGAGAAGGTCAATGGCATTGTCGTCCATCAAACCGGAGGGTCTACAGCGAATAGTGCGTTTGAAAGCTATAGGACTCCAGGGGCAAATGGGGCTCACTTTCTGATAGATCGCGATGGCAAAGTCTACCAGACTGCCTCATTGTTCAAGGTTACTGCCCATGTAGGTATTTTGAAGTCCCGATGTCTGGTGGAAAGGAAGTGCTCGCCGACCGAGATAAAGAAAGTGACAAAGATGAAAATCATTCCGCGCTCGAGTTACGAAATCCGGAAGACATGGCCGAATCGCTACCCGTGGAATACCGACTCGATCGGGATCGAGATCGTGGGGATGTACGACAAGAACAAGATTTATGAGCCGGTAAATCAGAAGCAAGGGGAGTCCCTGAAATGGCTGATAGGGGAGCTCATCGAAACGCTCGGTGTGTCAATGTCCGAGATTTATCGTCATCCTGATCTGTCACACAAAAACCAGACAGAAGCGAGTACGGCGCAATGGTAGGGCACAAGATCAGCGTATGGCTCGCAGCGCTGTTGCTGGGCTCGGTTGCGATGCCGGCTTCGTCGCGCGGTGTCGACCGGGTCGTTATCCAGGCGACCGGACTTCACGAAAGCAGCAATGATCCGACGATACCGCAAGAATGCCGGAAATTCCAGCCGACGGAAAATCAGGTAAGGCATTTTTTTGCCAAGGCATACCCGGTGGAGCGCTATGTTCTCATGCACTCCAGATATTCGTCATGTTATGCGACTGGCATGGTTTTCTTTTCCGATGGTCATTTCGGAAAGTGGAGATTATTCTCGGGCGGGGTTGCGGACCTCGAGTTCAACCGGGGCGACATGTTGACGGTTTTCCACGGAAACAACAAATGGATCGATCCGTTCGCTGGAGGCTATGACTACAAAGGCGATTGATGCGTACTGACTGCGCTGGGCAGCGATGCTGCAACTCCACAGCACGCGACGTCGCTCCCAGCACCCCGAAAGGTTGGCAACAACTGCAATCACCTCACTCCTGCGCCGCCGGCGCCGCCAGCGTCACGCCGGGCGGCAGCGGCTGGCGGCGGATGTCGTCGAGCAGCACGCCGAGCAGGCGCTGCGCGCTCGGCGACAGCGAGCGCAGCGGCCGGGTGATCACGCAGATCTCGCGCGACAGGCGCGGCTCGTGCAGTTCGAGGAAGACCAGTCCCGGATAGGCGTGGCCCTGGTAGGCCAGCGCGGGCAGCACCGAGTATTGCTTGCCGGTGCCGAGCATGGCGAACAGCGCGCCCGTGCTTTCCACCTCGTCGTGCGCGCCGCCGAGCACGGGCCAGTGCGTGGCGTGGCTGCGCAGGAAGTGGCCGATGCCGGTGTCCGCGTTGAAGCCGATGTACTGGGCGGGCGGCAGGTCGGCCCAGCGCAGCGGCCGGCCCAGGTGCGCGAGCGGCAGGTCGCGGTGGCAGGCCACGCCGTAGCAGTCGGACAGCAGCGGGGTGTAGTGCAGGCCTTCGTGGCCCTGGTACTTGCTGTCGATGGCGAAGTCCACCTCGCCTTCGAGCACCAGCCGCTCGGCCTGGCGCGCGGCGGGGTTGCGCAGCGAGATGGTGATCTCGGGGTAGGTCTCGCGAAAGCGCGGGATGGCGCTGACCAGGAACAGGTTGATGACCGAGGTGGCCGCGCCGATGCGCAGGTGGCCGCGGTTGCCCTGCGCCAGCGCCATCAGGTCGTAGACCGAGCTGTCGAAGCCGTTGACGACCCTCTCCGCCTCGGGGCGGAAGCGCTCGGCGTGCTGGGTCAGCGCCACGCGCCGCGTGGTGCGGTCGAACATCTTCAGGTCCACCGCTTCTTCGAGCTGCTGGATGGTGGCGGTGAGCGCGGACTGGGTCATGCACAGGCGCAGCGCCGCCGCGGTGAACGAGCCGGTATCGGCCACGGCGAGGAAGCAGCGCAGTTGCTTGAGGGTGACGTTGTGGCGCATGGGGCGGGTCCGGAGCGTAGGTGGCGGCGCGGGGACGGCGCGCCAGCCTATTTTTCAGCTTTTCAGAAAAATCGGCAAGATAAATTCGTTTGTCTGGATTAATCGGCGTCCCTAGAATCGTTCTTCATCCACGGCGGCGGTACTGCGTGGCGAACGACAAAAAGACAAGAAAGCCCGAAGCCAGCACAGCGACACCTTCTTTCCCCCACCAAGGACCCCCGATGAAGCGCCTGATCCGCCTTAGCGCAGTACTGCTTGCCTGTTTGCCATGCCTGGCCGCCGCGGCCGACGGCGCCGCCGACGACGCTTATCCCAACAAGGCGGTGCGCATCGTGGTGCCGTTCGCCCCGGGCGGCTCGACCGACGTGGTGGCGCGCATCGTCGCCGAGAAGCTGGCGCAGCAGTTCAAGCAGCCGTTCCTGGTGGACAATCGCGCCGGCGCCAGCGGCAACATCGGCGCCGAGCTGGTGGCCAAGGCGCCCGCGGACGGCTACACGCTGCTGATGGGCGCCACCGGCGTGCTCTCGATCAACGACCATCTCTACAGCCGCATGAACTACGACGTGGCCCGGGATTTCGTGCCGGTGAGCTACGTCACGCAGAACGCCAACATCCTGGTGGTCTCGCCGAGCCTGCCGGCCACCACCGTGTCGGAGCTGGTGGCGCTGGCCAAGAGCAAGCCGGGCACGCTGAGCTTCGCCTCGTCGGGCCCGGGCAGCTCCACCCACCTGTCGGGCGAGCTGTTCAAGGCGATGTCGGGCGTGGACATCCTGCACGTGCCCTACAAGGGCAGTTCCGCCGCGCTGACCGACCTGCTGGGCGGACAGGTGACGATGCTGTTCGACAACGCGCCGTCCTCCATCGGCTTCGTGCAGCAGGGCAAGCTGCGCGCGCTGGCCGTGACCAGCCGCAAGCGCCTGCCCGGCCTGCCCAACGTGCCGACCGTGGACGAGGCCGGCTTCAAGGGCTACGAGTCGCTGTCGTGGTGCGGCATCGTGGCGCCGGCCGGCACCCCGCGCGCGATCGTGCTCAAGCTCAACCGCGCCATCGACCGCATCCTGGCCACCGACGAGGTCAGGGAGAAGCTGGTGCAGCTGGGCGTGGAGCCGGTCGGCGGCCCGCCCGAGGCGTTCGCGCGGCTGATCCAGTCCGAGCACGAGAAGTGGGGCAAGGTGGTCAAGACCGCCAACATCAAGCTCAACTGACCCCGCGCCGCCGCCCCTTCCTCCCGACCGACACGATGGCGAACACCGACCAATCCCCGGGCCGCACGCTGGCCGAGAAGCTGCTGTCGCGCGCCTCCGGCCGCGACGTGCGTGCCGGCGACCTCGCCATCTGCGCGCCGCATGCCGTCATGGGCACCGACGGCTCGATCCCGATGGCGCTGGACTACTTCCGCCAGATGCAGCCCGAGGGCGAGCCGCTGCCGCCGCCGGCGGCGCCCGAGCGGCTGGTGTTCGCGCTGGACCACTACGGCGCCACCTCCGGCGCGCGCGCGCTGGCCTTGCAGGAAGTGGCGCGGGCCTATGCGCTGGCGCACGGCGTGGGCCTGTTCGAAGCGGGCGAGGGCATCGGCCACCAGTTGATGCTGGAGCGCGGTCGGGTGCGGCCGGGCACGCTGGCGGTGGGCGCCGACTCGCACGCCGTGAGCTACGGCGCGCTCAATGCCTTCGGCTCCGGCATCGGCTCTTCCGACCTGGCCGGCATCCTGCAATGCAACCAGCTGTGGCTGAAGGTGCCGGGCTCGCTGCGCATCCGCCTGCATGGCGCGCTGCCGGCCCATGCCTCGGCCAAGGACCTCGCGCTGGCGATGGCGCGGCGCATCGGCGCGGGCGGCGCCAACTACCTGGCGCTGGAATTCGCCGGGCCCGGCGTGGCCGCGCTCGACATGGACGACCGCATCGTGCTGGCCAACATGTCGGTGGAGATGGGCGCCAAGGCGGGCCTGTTCCCGTTCGACGCGCGCACCGCGGCCTGGCTGTCGGGCCGCGCGCGCGAGCCCTACGAGCCGGCCGCGGCGGACCCGGACGCGGCCTATGCCGGCACGCTCGACTTCGACCTCGGCGCCGTCGTCCCGCAGGTGGCGCTGCCGCACCGCGTGGACGGCGTGATCGACCTCGCCCAGGCGCCGGCGACCCGCGTCGACATGGTCTACCTCGGCACCTGCACGGGCGGGCGCAGCAAGGACTACCGCGAGGCGCTGGACGTGCTGCGCGCCGGCGGCGGCGTGGCGCCCGGCGTGCGGCTGGTGGTGACGCCGGCCTCCGAGACGGTGCGCGCCGAGCTGGCGGGCAGCGGCATGCTGGCCGAGTTCGAGGCGCTCGGCGCGGAGATCCAGCCGCCCGGCTGCGGCGCGTGCTGCGGCACCTGCGGCAGCATTCCCGCCGACGGCATGCGCGTGATCTCCACCGCCAACCGCAATTTCAAGGGGCGCATGGGCAACCGGCAGTCGGAGATCTTCCTGGCGTCGCCGCGCGCGTGCGCGGGCGCGGCCGTCACCGGCCACCTGGTGGACCCGCGCGACCTCGCGCCGTGAGGCCTAGGTGCGGCCGATGCCAGCCATGCAGTGAACGCAGCAGCAAACCGAGCAGCAAACCGAGCAGCAGACGATGCAGCAGATAGCGCAACAACAGCAGCAGCAAGAACAGCAGCAATCGCGGCGGTCGCCGGACGGCGCCGAGCGCATCCACGGCCGCGCGCGCCTGCTCGGCGACGACATCAACACCGACTACCTGATCGCCTCCAGCCGCAAGAAGGACAGCCTCGATCCGCGGGTGCTGCGCCGCTACCTGCTGGAAGACCTCGATCCCGCCTTCGCCGCCAGCGTCGCCGATGGCGACATCCTGGTGGCCGGCCACAACTTCGGCTGCGGCTCCGCGATGGAAGTCGCGGTCACGGTGGTGCTGGCCGCGGGCATCCGCGTGGTGGTGGCGCGCAGCTTCGCGCGCACCTATTGGCGCAACGCCATCAACAACGGCCTGCTGCTGATCACCGCCGATACCGCGGGCATTGCCGAAGGCGATGCCCTGGCGCTGCGCCTGGACGGCGCCAGCGCCGAGCTGCTGGTCGGCTCTCCGGCGCATGCAGCGCACGCAGCGCCGGCGCGGCGCATCGCGTGCGAGCCCGTGCCTGACATCGTGCTGACCATCCGCGCGGCCGGCGGGCTGGTGCCGTACCTGCGCCACCACCGCAAGCTGGCCTGAGCCCGCCCCGAACCCCGAACCCCGAATCCCGAACCTCGATCGCCCTCTCAACCTGGAACCGCCCGCATCATGACTTTCATTGCCGCCCGCCTCAACCGCATCAAACCGTCGCCGAGCTCGATGGCCGGACAACGCGCGCGCGAACTGCGCGCCGCCGGCCGCGACATCGTCGGCCTGACCTCCGGCGAGCCTGACTTCGACACGCCCCAGCATGTCTGCGAAGCCGCCACGCGCGCGATGGCCGCCTCGCGCACCAAGTACACCGACGTGGGCGGCACGCCCGAGCTGAAGGCGGCCATCGCCGCCAAGTTCCGCCGCGACAACAACCTCGACTACGCCGCCAGCGAGATCATCGTCGGCACCGGCGGCAAGCAGATCATCTTCAACGCGCTGATGTGCACGGTGGACACGGGCGTGGAGGTCATCGTTCCGGCGCCGTACTGGGTGTCGTACCCGGACATTGTGCTGCTGGCCGACGGCACGCCGGTGTTCGTGCCGTGCCCGCCCGAGAACGGTTTCAAGCTGCGCCCGGAGGACCTGGAGCGCGCCATCACGCCGCGCACGCGCTGGCTGGTGCTCAACGCGCCCAACAACCCCAGCGGCGCGGCCTACACCCATGCCGAGCTCAAGGCGCTGGCCGAGGTGCTGATGCGCCATCCGCACGTGTGGGTGATGACCGACGACATCTACGAGCACATCCTCTACGACGGCCGCAAGTTCTGCACCATCGCCGAGGTCGAGCCGGCCCTGAAGGCGCGCACGCTGACCATCAACGGCGTCTCCAAGGCGTATGCGATGACCGGCTGGCGCATCGGCTACGGCGGCGCGCCGGCCGAGCTGGTCAAGGCGATGGTCAAGCTGCAGTCGCAGAGCACGTCGAACCCGTCTTCGATCAGCCAGGCCGCCGCGCTCGAGGCGCTGAACGGCCCGCAGGACTTCATCGCCGAGCGCACGCGCATCTTCCAGTCGCGGCGCGACATGGTGGTGGCCGAGCTGTCCAGCATGCCGGGCATCACCTGCCACTCGCCCGAAGGCGCGTTCTACGTCTATCCGTCGTGCGCGGGCGTGATCGGCAAGCGCACGCCGGAGGGCAAGGTCATCGAGACCGACAACGATTTCGTGCTCTACCTGCTGGAGTCGCAGAACCTGGCCGTGCTGCAGGGCGCCGCGTATGGCATGTCGCCGTTCTTCCGCATCTCGTTCGCCACCTCCGAGGCGCAGCTGCGCGAAGGCATGCGCCGCCTGCGCGCGGCCTGCGAGGCGCTGCGCTGATCCGCCCCGGCCCAACCGAAAACCGAACCTGGAGACGCCCATGAGCACCGAATCCCAACCCGTCCAGTGGCCCGCCGGCTACCGCATCAACCCGCGCGCGGCCGGCCCCGCGGCCGACCTCGTGGCGGCCTTCCGCGACATGCCGGTGGCCGCTGTGGGCGACGCCATGAGCCGCAACGTGGGCGCCATCGGCCTGCGCCAGTACCACGCGCGGCTCGATACCGTGCTGTGCGGCCCGGCCGTCACGGTGCGCGTGCGGCCCGGCGACAACCTGATGATCCACAAGGCGCTGATGATGGTGGAGGCCGGCGACGTGCTGGTCATCGACGGCGGCGGCGACGTGACGCAGGCGCTGGTCGGCGGCCTGATGCGCACCACCTGCGTGGCCCGCAAGCTCGGCGGCCTGGTGATCGACGGCGCCGTGCGCGACCTGTGCGAGTGGGCCGAGGAGGGCATGCCGATCTTCGCCAGGGGCCACACCCACCGCGGCCCGAGCAAGGACGGCCCGGGCGAGATCAACGTGCCGGTGTCGTGCGCCGGGCTGGTGGTGATGCCGGGCGACCTCGTGATCGGCGACGCCGACGGCGTGATCGCGGTGCCGGCGGCCGAGGCGGCCGACGTACTGCGCAGGACCCGCGCCCACCTGGAGAAGGAAGCGCAGATCCGCGAATCCAACCGCACCGGCACCGCCGACCGCGAGCGCTTCGACGCCGTGCTGCGGGCCAAGGGCCTGCCGGTCTGAACGGCCACGCCCGCGCATGCCTGGCCGGCGGGCCGGGCATGCGCGGGCGCGCGGCGGCCGCCGGAAAGCACAAAGCCCGCGCGGCGTGAACCGTGCGGGCTTTGCTGGAATCCTGGTTGCGGGGGCAGGACTTGAACCTGCGACCTTCGGGTTATGAGCCCGACGAGCTGCCAACTGCTCCACCCCGCGAAACGAAATATACCCGGATTGATGCGTAATGGAAAGTCCTGATTGGATTTTCTTTTTCCATTGTCGGTGGGAGCCGGGTGCTCGATACGGGGCTGGGTGGTGGAAAGATCGCGCAAGTTTGCGCATCTTCGTGCTATGAAGTGGGAAAAACCGTATTCACGGCCATCATCCGACGTGATCGGAGCGGCGCCGGCGGGGCTTCGCATCGTTCCTGCCGGCGCAATAATGCCGGCGGCCCGGCGGCGTGCCGGGAGGCATGGGCGCGCGGAACGGCCCGGGAAGTCGTCAGCCGGTGCTGCCGTCCGCCTTCTGCGCCGGTGCCAGCGTGAAGCGCGCGGACAGGTCGGCTTCGTCGCTCAGCGGGTCCTGGGGCTGCACGATGCCCTTGGCGCTGAGCTTGGTCAGGGTGCGCGCGGCCTGGATCGGGCTGACGCCCGCGGCTTTGGCGACCTGGTATGCATCCATCGGGGTGCCCGCTTTCTGCAGGGCGTCGAGTACTGCCTGGCGGGTGTCGTGATTGTTGTTCATTTCCGGGCGCGGGTTGGATGTGGTCAGACTAGACGGAGTGGGGCGCGCGCGCAACCCCGGGTTCTCGCCAATCGCGCCGCTTGAAGCGCCGCGGCCATCGCCGCCGTTGCCTTTCGCGCCCGCCGTCTTGCCCACTTTGCCGCGCGCGGCCGGCCGCCGGCGCCGCGCCGCGGTTGCGCCACGGTTGCGCCGGCGGCCCGGCACGTCAGAATAGAGGGTCTGACGAGAAGTCGCACCGCACGCACCATGACGCAAACACTCCTGCTGATCGACGGCCTGAACATCCTGCGCCGCGTCTACGAGGCCAACCCGGCGCAAGACATCCCGGCCAAGGTCGAGGGCGCGGTGATCTCGGCGCTGGCCTCGTTCCGGCGCGCGCTCGCCGAGTGCCGCACCACGCATGCGCTGGCGGCGTTCGACACCGGCGGCAAGACCTGGCGCCACGAGCTTTATCCGCCGTACCGCCAGCACCGCAAGCCGATGGACCCGGAGCTGGCCGAGGTGATCCCGGATTTCCGCCTGACGCTGACCGAGGTGCTGGGTCTGCAGACCGTCGCCATCGATGGCTTCGAGGCCGACGACATCATCGGCACCGCCTATTACCGCTGGACCGCCGCCAAGGACGGCGCGGCGATCCCGGTGAGCACCGACAAGGACGTGCTCCAGCTGATCGCCGACGGCGCCGTGGTGCGCAACCACTTCGCCACCGCGAAGAACGGCGAGCGCGCGTGGTTCGACGAGTCCTACGTGATGGACAAGTTCGGCGTGGCCAGCCACCAGCTGGCGGACTACCTGGCCCTGCTGGGGGACAGCTCGGACGACATTCCCGGCGTCGAGAAGATCGGCGCCAAGACCGCCGCGCGGCTGCTGGGGCAGTACGGCGACCTCGAAGGCGTGCTCGCCAACGCGGCCGGGGAGAAGGGCGTGATCGGCAAGAACCTGGCCGAGCAGGCCCATCTGGCGCGGCTGTCGCGCCAGCTGCTGTCGCTCAGGACCGATGCGCAGCTCGGGCTGACGTGGAACATGCTGCGGCTGCCCGAGCCGGCCTAGGCGCGGGCGCGAGGGCGGTGGCAGTGCTTCAGTACGCCGCCGAGGGCCCGCCGGCCGGCGCGGCGGCGCCGGTGAATTCCGCGGCCAGCCTGCGCGCGGCGTTGGCATAGACCAGCACGTCCACCCCGGTGGCGACGAAGGTGCAGCCCAGTTCCAGGTAGCGGCGCGCGAGGCCGTTGTCGGAGGTCAGCGTGCCGGCCGCCTTGCCGCTGGCGACGATGGTGCGCATGGCGCCCTCGATGGCGGCCTGCACCTCGGGGTGGCCGGGGTTGCCGCGGTGGCCCATCGACGCGGCCAGGTCCGCCGGGCCGATGAACACGCCGTCCACGCCGTCCACCGCGCAGATCGCTTCCAGGTTCTGCAGCGCCGTCGCCGTCTCGGCCTGCACCAGCAGGCAGATTTCGTCGTCGGCCACCGCCAGGTAGTCGGCGCGCGCGTTCCAGCGCGAGGCGCGCGCAATCGCGCTGCCCACGCCGCGGATGCCGTGCGGCGGATAGCGCGTGGCGGCCACCAGCGCGGCGGCCTGTGCGGCGGTGTCCACCATCGGCACCAGCAGGCTCCTGGCGCCGATGTCCAGCAACTGCTTGATCAGCGGCGCTTCGCCGGCCACCGCGCGCACCACCGGCTGCGACGGGTAGGGCGCGACGGCCTGGAGCGCGTGCAGGATGCCGCCGAGCTCGTTGGGCGCGTGCTCGCCGTCGATCAGCAGCCAGTCGAAGCCGGCGGTGGCCGAGACTTCCGCCAGGTAGGGCGAGGCCATCGAGACCCAGAGGCCGATCTGCGGCTTGCCGGCCGACAGCGCGGCCTTGAAGGGATTGTTTGCGGGCATGGGGGTCTCCGGGTTTGCCGTTGTGGTCTGTCGTGCGCGGGCGCCGCGTGGCGCGGCGGAACCTGCCGAATATACGGGCAGCCGGTGGCGCGGTCCAGATGCCCGCGTCCCGGCATGTTCGCGCGGCGCCTGCGGCTACGGCTGGCTCGCCGGCGGCTTGACGAACTTCAGCGTCATGCGGTCGGACTCGCCGATGGCGAGGAAGGCGGCGCGGTCGCGCTCGCCGCCGCGCAGCGTGGGCGGCAGCGACCACACGCCGTCCGGGTGGTCGTGGCCGTCGCGCGGGTTGGCGTTGATCTCGCTGCGGCCGGCCAGCGCGAAGCCGGCCGCGCGCGCGTGGTCGATCACGTAGTCCTCGGTGACGTAGCCGGTGGCGATCATCTGGTCCAGCGAGGTGCCCGGCGTGGCGCGGTGTTCTTCCACGCCGAGCACGCCGCCCGGCTTGAGCACCGCGTAGAAGGCGCGCAGGCTGTCGTCCAGGTGGCCGTCCTGGATCCAGTTGTGGATGTTGCGGAAGGTCAGCACGAGGTCGGCGCTGCCGGGCGGGGCGAAATCGGCGGGCTGGCGCAGTGGCAGCGTGCCGACCACCACCTTGCCGTAGCTGGCCGGGTCGCGTGCCAGCTTCTGCGCGTAGTTGGCGCGCGCCTTCGCGCTTTCCTCGCCGGCCGCGCCCGCGTCGTAGTGCGCGGCGTAGAGCTTGCCGCGCTCGCGCAGCAGCGGCGCCAGGATCTCCGTGTACCAGCCGCCGCCGGGCGCGATCTCCACCACGGTCTGGCCCGGCGCGAGGCCGAAGAAGCGCAGCGTCTGCAGCGGGTGGCGGTAGGCGTCGCGCGCCTTGTTGGCGGCGCTGCGCTGCGGGCCGGCGATGGCCGCGGCCAGCGCGGCCTCGTCGTTGCCGGCCTGGGCGCCCGCCGCGGTGGCGGCCAGGGCGAGCGTGCCGGCGCAGGCCAGCAGCAGGGCGCGCCGCGCGAGGCGGTGCGGTGAAGACTTCGGGGTCATGGCGTCCTTTGCCGGTGTGAGGGGGCGGTGGCGGCACATCGCGCGCCGCCGCGGGCCGGACTCGAATCTGGACTCGGCGCCGCCGCCTGTCAAGCCGGCGCGCCGGCGTGCCGCCGCCGTCTTTGGAAATGCGTTTTTATTCGTTTTCAATCTCCGCGCCCGCTTTCATAGTGCAGACGTGATGGCTATAGGCGGTTGCCGGCCACCGGAAACCGTGCCACGGGCGCGGATGACAGGCGAGCAGCGTGCCGGCGCAACGCACGGCCCGCGCGCCACAAGGAGAACACGACACATGACGACTGCATTGGAAAACCAGACCAGCCATGCCGTGCTGGAAGCCGCGCGCGGCGTGGCACGTTCGTCCGGCCTGCCCTACGCGGGCCGCGTGACGCCGCAGCAGGCCTGGGCGCTGTTCAGCGCGGGCGACGCCGTGCTGGTGGACGTGCGCACGGCCGAGGAGCGCAAGTTCGTCGGCTACGTGCCGGACAGCGTGCACGTGCCCTGGGCCACCGGCACCAGCCTGACCCGCAATCCGCGCTTCGTGCGCGAGCTGGAAGCCAAGACCGGCAAGGACGCCGTGGTGCTGCTGCTGTGCCGCAGCGGCAACCGCTCCGCGCTGGCCGCCGAGGCCGCCGCCAAGGCGGGGCTGGCCAATGTGTTCAACGTGCTGGAAGGCTTCGAGGGCGACCTCGACGAGCGGCAGCGGCGCGGCCGCAGCGGCGGCTGGCGCTTCCACGACCTGCCCTGGGTGCAGGACTAGCCGGGGCGGGCAGGGGCCGGGCATGCCCGGCCACGCCGCGCGGGACGGCGGCGCAGCGACAGAGCGCCAGAACGTTAGAGCGACAGAGCGACAGAGCGACAGAACAACACAACGCAGAACGGGGAGCATCACAGTGGCTGACTTCGAGATCGGCGGGATCGTGCTCGCCTTGCAGCAGGTGCGCCAGCATTGGCGCGAGGGCCAGCAGCGGCTGCTGGAGCCGGGCGGGCGCGACCTGCCTTCGCGCGATGCGCTGGCGCAGGTGGTGGCCGCGCTCAAGGGCGTGCTGTTCCCGATGCGGCTGGGGCCGCCGGACCTGCGCCAGGAAAGCGAGAACCTGTACGTGGCGCACTCGCTCGACGCCGCGCTGCACGGCCTGCTGGCCCAGGCCCGGCTCGAGCTGCACTACGCCGCGCGCCACGGCGAGCGCGACGAGGCCGGCGAGCGGGCGCGGGCGCTGGCCGCGGTGCGCGAGTTCGCGGACCGCCTGCCGCGCATCCGCGAGCTGCTCGACAGCGACGTGCTGGCCGCCTTCCACGGCGACCCCGCCGCCGGCAGCGTGGACGAGGTGCTGCTGTGCTATCCCGGCATCCTCGCCATGATCCACCACCGCATCGCCCATGCGCTGTACGGGCTGGGGCTGCCGCTGCTGGCCCGCATCGTGGCCGAGCTGGCGCATGCCGAGACCGGCATCGACATCCATCCCGGCGCGCGGATCGGCGGCGGTTTCTTCATCGACCACGGCACCGGCGTGGTGGTGGGCGAGACCACCATCATCGGCGAGCGCGTGCGCCTGTACCAGGCGGTCACGCTCGGCGCCAAGCGCTTTCCGCGCGACGCCACCGGCAAGCTCGAGAAGGGCCTGCTGCGCCATCCCATCGTCGAGGACGACGTGGTCATCTATGCCGGCGCCACCATCCTCGGGCGCGTCACGCTGGGGCGCGGCGCGGTGATCGGCGGCAACGTCTGGGTCACGCAGGACGTGCCGGCGGGCGCGCACGTGACGCAGGCCGTGTCCCGCAACGAGACGGCCCGCAGCGGCGGCGCGCCCGGCGAGAGCGCGCGCGGCGGCGCGCCGCTTGCCGCCGAGGGCAGCCTGCCATGACGGACCTGGTGCGGAGCCTGGGCACGGCGGTGCGCCAGTTGCGCGAGGCGCATGCGTGGTCGCAGGAGGAACTGGCCGAGCATGCGGGCCTGAACCGCTCCTACATCGGCGAGATCGAGCGCGGCAGCGCCGTCGCCTCCATCGTCACCGTGGAGAAGCTGGCCGCGGCGCTGGGCGTGCCGATCTCCTGGCTGCTGCGCCCGCCCGGCGCCGCCGCGCAGTCCGGCACGGCGGCGGCCGAGCGCTGAGCGCGCGCCGCCGCGAAAGCCGCCGCGGCGCGGCCCGCGATGGCCGTTGGCGGATTGCCGTCTATAGCATGTTGAACGGCCCGTGCCGGCTCCAGATAATCGCTGCGGTAATAAGCATTCTCGTTTTTGTCATAAGCCCCCACCCACTTTTGTCCATCAGCCACGGAGCAGCACATGTCGGTACACGGGAGCAGCCACACGGCGCTCGGCGATAACGCAGCACGGCAACTAGCCAATGCCACCAAGACCATCCCCCAGCTTGCGACCATCACGCCGCGCTGGCTGACGCACTTCCTGCAGTGGGTGCCGGTGGAAGCCGGCATCTACCGCCTGAACCAGGTGCTGGACCCCGAGTCGGTCAAGGTGGCCTGCACCCAGCGCGACGACGAGGGCAAGCTGCCGCGCACCTTCGTCAACTACGACGAGCATCCGCGCGAGTATTTCCTCAACGCGGTGAGCACCGTGCTGGACGTGCATACCCGGGTGTCGGATCTCTACAGCAGCCCGCACGACCAGATCAAGGAACAGTTGCGCCTGACCATCGAGACCATCAAGGAGCACCAGGAAGGCGAACTGATCAACAACCCCGACTACGGCCTGCTGGCCAACGTGGCCGAGGAGCAGCGCGTGTTCCCGCTGACCGGCGCGCCCACGCCGGACGACCTCGACGAGCTGCTCGCCAAGGTGTGGAAGGAACCGGCCTTCTTCCTGACCCACCCGCTGGCGATCGCCGCGTTCGGGCGCGAGTGCACGCGCCGCGGCGTGCCGCCGCCGACCGTGAGCCTGTTCGGCTCGCAGTTCATCACCTGGCGCGGCATCCCGCTGATCCCGTCGGACAAGGTGCCGGTGGCCGACGGCAAGAGCAAGATCCTGCTGCTGCGCGTGGGCGACAAGCGCCAGGGCGTGGTCGGCCTGTATCAGCCCGGCGTGGCCGGCGAGCAGGGGCCGGGCCTGTCGGTGCGCTTCATGGGCATCAACGACCAGGCGATCGCCTCGTACCTGATCTCGCTGTACTGCTCGCTGGCGGTGCATTCGCCGGACGCGCTGGCGGTTCTCGATGACGTGGAGATCGGCAAGTACCATGACTACCCTGACACCTACAAGTAATCCGGCGGCGGGTTCTCCCGCGGGCCTGCCGGGCGCGCCGTCGGTGCCGCCGGGCCTGCCCGATCCCGCCGCGCTGGCGCGGCTGGCGGGCGCGTTCTTCTCGGCGCTGCCGGGCACCTCGCCGGCCGCCGTGCAGTCGCCGCCGCTGGTGAACAACCCCGCGCCGCCGGGCTCGCCCGTGGCCGGCCCCGGCGGCACCGGCACCGGCGTGCCCGGCGCGGCCATCCCGCAAGGCCACGTGCCGGGCGCCAACCTGCTGCCGGCCGCGCCCACGCACGTGCTGTCGCTGCCCAACCGCGCGCCGTCCCTGACGCCCACCGCGGCGGCGCAGAACGGCCTGCCGGACACGGTGGTGACGGTGGCGCCCGCGCTGGAAAGCCGCTTCGGCGGCCAGGCGCTGGGCGTGCCGCACGCGGCCGCGCCGTCGCCCCATGCTTCGGCCGCGCCCGCCTACTACTTCCTGGAAGGCGCGGGCCGCGCCCCGCACGGCGGCGCGGCGGAGCTGCGCGAGATCGCCACGTTCGGCGATCCGCTCTCGCTGCACCTACCGCAGCAGGGGCCGGGCGCGCAGGGCTACGGACAGGACCGCGCCGGCAAGGAAGCGCTGCCGTGGGCCGCGCCGTCGGCGCGCGTGCCGTTCGACGTCAACGCCATCCGCCGCGACTTCCCGATCCTGCAGGAGCGCGTCAACGGCCGCCAGCTGGTGTGGTTCGACAACGCCGCCACCACTCACAAGCCGCAGTCGGTGATCGACCGCCTCGCGTACTTCTACGCGCACGAGAACTCCAACATCCACCGCGCCGCGCATGCGCTGGCCGGGCGCGCCACCGACGCCTACGAGGCCGCGCGCAGCAAGGTGCAGCGCTTCATCGGCGCGGCCTCGCCGGAGGAGATCGTCTTCGTGCGCGGCACCACCGAGGCCATCAACCTGATCGCCAAGACCTGGGGCGCGAAGCACGTGGGCGAGGGCGACGAGATCGTCGTCTCGCACCTGGAGCACCACGCCAACATCGTGCCGTGGCAGCAGCTTGCCGCGCAGACCGGCGCGCGGCTGCGGGTGATCCCGGTGGACGATTCGGGCCAGGTGCTGCTGGACGAATACCGCAAGCTGCTCAACGACCGCACCCGCATCGTCTCGGTGACGCAGGTCTCGAACGCGCTCGGCACCGTGGTGCCGGTCGCGGAGATCGTCGAGATGGCGCACCGCGCCGGCGCCTGCGCGCTGGTCGACGGCGCGCAGTCGGTCTCGCACATGCGCGTGGACGTGCAGGCCATCGACGCCGATTTCTTCGTGTTCTCGGGCCACAAGGTGTTCGGCCCGACCGGCATCGGCGTGGTCTACGGCAAGCGCGCGCTGCTCGAGGACATGCCGCCCTGGCAGGGCGGCGGCAACATGATTGCCGACGTGACCTTCGAGCGCACGGTGTTCCAGCCGCCGCCCAACCGCTTCGAGGCCGGCACCGGCAACATCGCCGACGCGGTGGGGCTGGGCGCCGCGCTGGACTACGTGGAGCGGGTCGGCATCGAGAACATCGCCCGCTACGAGCACGACCTGCTGGAGTACGCCACCCATCTGCTGCAGCCCATTCCGGGCGTGCGGCTGGTGGGCACGGCGCGCGACAAGGCCAGCGTGCTGTCGTTCGTGCTCAAGGGCTACGAGACCGAAGAGGTGGGGCAGGCACTCAACGAGGAAGGCATCGCGGTGCGCTCCGGGCATCACTGCGCGCAGCCGATCCTGCGGCGCTTCGGGCTGGAGGCCACGGTGCGGCCTTCGCTGGCCTTCTACAACACCACGGAGGAGGTCGACCGGCTGATTTCGGTGGTCAGGCGCCTGTCCGGGCGGCGCTGAAGCCGGCGCAAGTGGAGACCAGCCGCTGAAAACGCAGGCACAACGGCCGCGAAACCCGCATAAAACCATGACATCGGGCATGAATTGGCACGCGGCCTGCGTTTTCTCCTAAAATCCGCTATCTTCTCACCTTGAATCGGCGCGCCTTCCTGCCTTCGGACCGGAGCCGCCTTGTTGAACGCAACCGGCACGCTTCCCGCCCGCCACTGGCACCAGGCCCCCCGACGCCGGCGCAATACAGCGCTTTCCAGCGCTTTTTTCATGAGCAATCTGAACCAGCAAAGCATCCTTTCCGTCCATCACTGGACCGACACGCTCTTTAGCTTCACCTGCACCCGCGACCCCGGTTTCCGCTTCGAGAACGGCCAGTTCGCGATGGTCGGCCTGGAAGTCAACGGCCGCCCGCTGCTGCGCGCCTACAGCATCGCCAGCGCCAACTACGAGGAAACGCTGGAGTTCTTCAGCATCAAGGTGCCCGACGGCCCGCTGACCTCCCGCCTGCAGCACCTGCGCGAAGGCGACCAGATCTTCGTCGGCAAGAAGCCCACCGGCACGCTGCTGGTCGACAACCTGCTGCCCGGCAAGACCCTGTGGCTGCTGGCCACCGGCACCGGCCTGGCGCCGTTCCTGTCGATCATCCGCGACCCGGAAGTGTATGACCGCTACGACAAGATCGTGCTGACCCATACCTGCCGCTTCGTCGAGGAGCTGGCCTACCGCGAGCTGATCCAGGAACACCTGCCCCAGCACGAGTACCTGGGCGAGCTGGTGCGCGAGAAACTGGTGTATTTCCCCACCGTGACGCGCGAAGAGTTCGACAACAAGGGCCGCATCACCGACCTGATCGCCTCCGGCGAGCTGTTCGAGCGCCTGGACGTGCCCCCGTTCTCGCTCGAGAACGACCGCATCATGCTGTGCGGCAGCCCCGACATGCTCAAGGACGTGCGCAACATCCTGATCGAGCGCCAGTTCACCGAAGGCAACATGAGCCATCCCGGCCACTTTGTGCTGGAAAAGGCCTTCGTCGACTGAGGCTTGCGCCGGCGGCGGCGCGATGCCGCCACCGCTTGCCAGCCTGACTCGCCCGTTCGCGGCGCGTTCCTGCCGGCGGCCCTAGCCGCCCTGCTGGCGGGACATCACCCAGAAATGCACGCCCAGGGTGGTCAGGAAGACACCCGCCAGTTGCAGCCAGCCCGCCTCCGTTCCCAGCGCCAGGCCCAGCCCCGCCACCGTGGCGGCGGCGCCCGCGCGTCCGCGCCATCCTTCATGCCATTCGCCGCGCCGCGTCCCGGCCTGCCGGTCCGCCCGCGCGCGCGCCGGCTCCCTGACTCGTTCCATCGTGACTCCCGCCGTGCCGGCGGGGCCGCCATGCCCCGCGCCCGCGCAGGCTAACGCGCGGGCGCGCGGGCGCGCAAAGAAGAAAACCGCTTGTGGATATGCGGCCAGGGATGCGGCCAGGGATGCGGTCGGCATGCGGCCGGCGCCATCGGCCGCCACGGCGTGAACCGCATATTCACCGTCGTTCTTATTCGTTAAGAACCGCGCCCGCGCGGCGTATGTTCATGGCTTGTCCGCGCGGCGCGGGCGCGTTGCGCGCCGCCGCCGCATCCGCAAACCAGCAACAGGGGAGTCTTCGATGAGCGTGGAAATCATTGGCATGATCCAGACCCAGAAGCAGTCGGAGATCCATCCGGCCAGCGGGCCGGCGGTGGATCGCGATTACGTGCGCGCGTTCGCGCAGGCGCACGAGCAGGGCGGCTTCGACCGCGTGCTGGTGCCGCACCATTCCACCGGCCCCTCGGCCACGCTCGCCATCTCCTACGCGGCGGCCGTGACCGAGCGCGTGCATTTCATGCTGGCGCACCGCCCCGGCTTCACCGCGCCGACGCTGGCCGCGCGGCAGATCGCCACGCTCGACCAGTTCAGCGGCGGCCGGCTCGGCGTGCACTTCATCTCGGGCGGCTCGGATGCGGAGCAGCAGCGCGACGGCGATTTCCTCAACCACGACGAGCGCTACGCGCGCACCGACGAGTACCTCGGCATCCTGCGGCGCATCTGGACCGAGGACAAGCCGTTCGACCACGAGGGCAAGTACTACCGCTTCACGCAGGGCTTCTCCGAGGTCAAGCCGGCCCAGCGCCCGCACGTGCCGGTCTTCTTCGGCGGCGCGTCGCAGGTCGCCATCGAGGTCGCCGGGCGCCATGCCGACGTGTACGCGCTGTGGGGCGAATCGCTCGACCAGGTGCGCGAGCTCACCGCGCGCGTGCGCGCCGAGGCGGCGAAGAACGGGCGGCAGGTGCGCTTCTCGGTGTCGTTCCGCCCGATCCTGGCGGCCACCGAGGCGCAGGCCTGGGCGCGCGCCGAGCGCATCCTGGCGCGGACGCGCCACCTGCGCGAGGTGGCCGGCCTGGCGCCGGGCGGCCCGCAGCAGAGCGAAGGCGCGCGCCGCCTGCTGGCCGCGGCCGACCAGGGCGCGCGCGTGGACAAGCGCCTGTGGACCGAGATCGCGAAGCTGACCGGCGCGCGCTCCAACTCCACCGCGCTGGTCGGCACGCCGGAGCAGGTGGCCGACGCGCTGCTGGACTACTACGACCTCGGCGTCACCACCTTCCTGATCCGCGGCTTCGATCCGCTGGAAGACGCGGTGGACTACGGCCGCGAACTGATCCCGCGCGTGCGCGCACTGGTGGCGCAGCGCGAAGCCGGCCGCAAGGCGGCATGAGCATGATGACGCGGAGGATGGCACAGCAGATGGCACGGCAGACGGAGACGGCGAAGCAGGACATGACGGCATCCAGGCGGCGATTCCTGCGCTACGGCGTGGCCGCGGGCGCGGCGGCGGCCAGCGGCGCGCTGCCGTTCGCGGCGCGCGCGCAGGCGCGCCCGGTGCTCAAGGCCGGCGACCAGAAGGGCGGGCTGCGCGCCCTGCTGGAGAACGCCGGCGAGCTCAAGAACCTGTCCTACGACATCCAGTGGACCGAGTTCCCGGCCGCCGCGCCGCTGGCCGAGGCGCTCAACGCGGGCGCGGTGGACTCCGGCCCGATCGGCGACGCGCCGGCCATCTTCGCGCTGGCCGCCGGCACGCCCATCAAGATCATCGGCGCCAACCGCTCGGACCCGTTCGGCACCGCGGTGCTGGTGCGCGCGGATTCGCCGTGGAAAAGCGCGGCCGACCTGCGCGGCAAGAACATCGGCACCAACCGCGGCTCCATCGGCCACTTCGTCACGCTCAAGGCGCTGGAGTCGGCCGGGCTGAAGCCGGAGGACGCCAACATCCGCTTCCTGCCGCCGGCCGACGCCAAGCTCGCGCTGGTCAACGGCTCGATCGACGCCTGGGCGACCTGGGAACCCTACACCGCGCTGGCCGAGACCAGCGGCCACGCGCGCGTGCTGGTCAGCGGCCGCGGCCTGTGGTCGGGCCTGAGCTACCTGGCCGCCACCGACAGCGCGCTGGCCACCAAGCGCGAGGTGCTGCGCGACTTCCTGCAGCGCGCGGCGCGCGCGCAGGTATGGTCGTACCAGCACGTGGACAGCTATTCCGCGGCGCTGGCGCGCATCATCGGCATCCCGCCCGAGGCCGCGCGGCTGCAGTTCGAGCGGCGCCGCACGCAGTGGCGCAACATCGACGCCGCGCTGATCGCCGAGCAGCAGCGCACCGCCGACTTCTATCTCAAGGCCGGCCTGCTCAAGCAGCGGCTGGACGTGCGCACCACGTTCGACACCGGCTTCCCGCTGGCGGCGTAGGCGGCGTAGGCGGCGCGGGCCGGGGCCTGGTCACAAGGACAGGTTGGCCGCGCGGATGACGCCGCCCCAGCGCTTCACGTCGCTGGCGCCCACGCGCGCCAGCTCCGCGCTCGAGCCGTACTTCGGCGTGTAGCCGTTCTGCGCCATCTTCGCGGTGAAGTCCTTGTCCTTCAGCACCTCGGCGACGGCGCGGTCGACCGCGTCGATCATCGGCTTCGCGGTGCCCTTCGGCGCGAACAGGCCGAACCAGTTGTTGACGTCGTAGCCCGGAATGCCGGCCTCGACCAGCGTCGGCAGCTGTTCCAGCGCGGGCATGCGCTGCGTCGACGCCACCGCCATCGCGCGCACCTTGCCGCTGTTGATGAGCGGCAGCGACGACGGAATGCTGTCGAACATGAACGACACCGTGCCCGAGAGCAGGTCCGTGACCGCCTGCGACGAACCCTTGTAGGGGATGTTGTTGAGCTTCACGTTGAGCTTCTGCCCGAGCAGGATGCCTTCGAGGTGCGACAGCGTGCCGAAGCCCGAGGCATAGTCCACCTTGCCGCTGCGGCTGTTCAGCCACGCGGCGAATTCCTTGAAGTCCCTGGCCGGCACCGACGGGTGCACCACCAGCACGTGCGGGGCGCTCGCCATCAGCGCGACCGGCTCGAGGTCGCGCACCACGTCGTAGCGCGCGTTCTTGTTGAGCAGCGTGCCGATGATCTGCGTGGTCAGCGCGCACAGGTAGATCGTGTTGCCGTCGGGCGCGGCCTGCGCCGCCGCGTTGAGGCCGATCATGCCGCCCGCGCCGGCGCGGTTGTCGACGACGATGGTGCGGTTCAGGATCTGGCCGAGCTTCTGCCCCAGCATGCGCGCGAGGATGTCGGCCGAGCCGCCGGGCGGATAGGCCACGATCAGGCGCAGCGGCCCGGTGTTGTCGCTCTGTGCCCATGCCGTGCCGGCGGGCGCCGCGCCCAGCCCCGCGGCCAGCAGCGCGCCCGCGCCGATGCGGCGCAGCGCTCGCCGCCTGCGGGCGAGGCGGGTGGGGCAGGATTCGGACACGGCGTGGTGCATTGGCTTGGCTCCTATGGCAGAGGACATGACGGGACGATGCGCGCCGCGCGCTCCGTGGCGCGCGGTCGGTGATCAATGATCGTCGCATCGGTGGCCGGCGCAAATACGTGTTTCGCGAGCGTGGCATCGTCAACCGCGAGTGCACCGCAATGGTGACGCGCGCGGTGGCGCACTCGATGACGCGCGCAGTGGCGTGTCCTGTGGCGCTTGGTAGGAACCCGGATTGACGGCGGCCCGCACATCGTCGGATCGTGCAGCCATTCGCACGGCGTCACCTCCCACGGAGCCCGGGCACGGACCTTGCTCCGTGTTTGCCCAACATGAACCTGCCAGTCAAGCCCACCTATACCCAGACCGATGCCGCCAGGCCGCCGGGCCAATGCCGGCCGGCCGCGCGCGGCCGGCATCACGGCGGTCTGGTGTCGCGCCTCGACCTCGTCACGCTGAAGCTGTTCGTGGCGATCGTCGAGGAGCAGAGCATCAACCGCGCCGCCGAGCGGGAATTCATCGCGCCCTCGGCCGTCAGCAAGCGCATCGCCGACCTGGAGCATGCCACGCAGACGCAGCTGCTCATCCGCCATCGCAAGGGCGTGGAGCCGACCGTGGCGGGGCTGGCCATGCTCAACCACGCGCGCACCATGCTGCGCAATCTCGCCGAGCTCGAGAGCGAGATGTTCGACTACGCCGACGGCGTGCGCGGCAACGTGCGCATGCTGGCGAGCGAGTCGGCGCTGTTCGGTTATTTCCCCGACGCGCTGAAGACCTTCACCGGGCTGTATCCGGAGATCCGCATCGACCTGGCCGCGGCCACCAGCGCGGCGTCGGTGCAGGCCGTCACGGACGGCGCGACGGACATCGGGATCTTCTGGGGCGACGTGCCGGCACCGCATCTCAAGGTGGTGCCGTGCTATTCGGACCGGCTCGTCGCCGTGGTCCCGGCCGGCCATCCGCTGGCCGCGCACGAGGCGGTGCGCTACGTCGACGTGCTCGACCACGAGATGGTCGAGCAGGAGGCCACCAGCGCGCTGCAGGCGCTGCTGCTGCGCCAGGCGGCCGAGCTCGGCATCACCCCGCGCACGCACGTGCGCGTGGAGGGCTACGACGCGGTGTGCCGCATGGTGCAGGCGGGGCTCGGCGTCGGCATCGTGCCGCACAGCTACGCGGTGCGGCTGTCGCCGCAGGCCGGCGTGGTCGCGCTCGGCCTGCTGGAGAACTGGGTGGACCGGCACTACAAGGTGTGCGTGCGCGACCTGGAACAGCAGCCGGTGGCGACGCGGCTGATGTTCCAGCACCTGACCGGCGGCACCTGACCCGCCGCAAGGCCGGCGCGCCGCGCGTCAGTCCCGGCCCGCGTGGCGCCAGGCCTGGGCGCGGCGCCCCAGCAGCATCGCCAGCATCGACTGCGCGAACTTGACCAGCGCCGAGGTCAGCAGCACCATCACCGCCATCGCGCACGCCGCTGCGGTGTCGCCGGTATCGTCCATCGCCACCGCCGCCACCGAGGCGACCATGCTGAGCGGCTCGTAGAGGAAGATCACCGCCGCCACCGTCGTCATGGCATTGACGAAGAAATAGGTGGCGATGTCGAGGATGGCCGGCAGGCAGATCGGCACCGTGACGCGGCGGAAGGTGGTCCAGAACGGCACGCCGAGCGAGGCCGAGGCCGCCTCGAACTCGCCGTCGATCTGCTGCAGCGCGGTCAGCGCGGTGAGATGCGGCACCGTGTAGTAATGGGCCACGCAGCACATCGTCATGAGCCACAGGCTGCTCTTGATGGCCGACAGCGGATTGGCGGGGTCGTTGAAGAAGAACACGAAGCCCAGCCCCAGCACCAGCCCGGGCACCGCCAGCGGCAGCATCGCCAGGAAATGCAGCAGCTGGCGCAGCGCGCGGAAGGCCTTGATCTTGCCGACCAGGTACGCGCCGCCGAAGGCCAGCACCGTGCCCGCCACCGCGGTCCAGGCCGCGACCGCCAGGCTGTTGTAGTAGGCGCCCCAGCCCAGGCTGTCGTAGGCGGCGAAATCGTAGCTGCCCAGCGCCAGGCTCAGGTCGTAGGGCCAGAGCTTGACCAGCGAGGCGAACACCGCGGTGCCGACGATGGACAGGATCGCCAGCGCCACCACCACCGCGAACGCGCCCATGACGCCGTCGAACAGCGGGCGCGCCTCGGGCCGGTACAGCACCGAGCGCGCGTTCAGCAGCGCGCGCTGGCGGCGGCGCACGACGGCGTCGATCACGAACGAGAGCACGGCCGGCACCAGCAGCACCACGCCCACCACCGCGCCCATCTGGAAGTTCTGCTGCCCGATGATCTGCTTGTAGATGTCGATTGCCAGCACGTTGAACTGCCCGCCGATGACCTTGGCGATGCCGAAGTCCGTGACCGAGAGCGTCACGATCACGAACGCCGCGCTGATCAGGCCGTAGCGCGCCGACGGCAGCGTGATGGTGAGGAACGCGCGCAGCGGCCGGGTGTTCAGCGAGCGCGCGACCTCGTACATGCGCGCGTCGGACAGGCCCAGCGCGGTGGCGAGGATCAGCACCGCGTGCGGGAAGCAGTAGAACACCTGCGCGGCGACGATGCCGATGAGCCCGTACACCGGATGGCCGCCCAGCCAGGACTTGAGATAGCCCTGGTTGCCGAACATGTAGGTCAGCGCGATCGCCGGCAGCAGCGACGGCGCCAGCAGCGGCAGCAGCGAGATGCCCTTGAACAGCGCCTTGCACGGCAGCCGGCTGCGCACCAGCGCCAGCGCGTACAGGAACGCGAGCGGCAGCGTGATGGCGGTGGTCAGCGCGCACACGATCAGCGTGTTGCCGAGCGAGGCCACCAGCCCCGGGTTGGAGACGTAGGCGGCAAAGTTCGCCAGCCCGGCGAAGCGTCCGGCGGCATCCTGCAGGCTCTTCGACAACACCGCGTAGAGCGGCATGCCGATCAGCACCAGCGCGACCGCGCACAGCAGCGCCAGCAGCAGCCCGGCGACGGCCCGCTCCGGGAGGCCGCGCGGGCGCGGCCGGGCGCGCGCGGCCGGCGCCGCGCCGTCGAGTCGTGAGGCGAACGTCATGCCGGCTCTCCCGCGGGAAACAGGTGCAGGTGCTCGGGCCGGATCGCCACGCGCAGGTGCTGGCCGGCGTGCAGGCCCAGCGTGCGGGCGTCGTCGCTGGAGAAATCGGCCATCACCGGCACGTCGCCGAGCTGCGGGCATGCCAGCGTGGCGCGCCACGTCGCGCCGAGGAACTCCACCTGCGCGACGCGCGCGCCGCAGCTGTTGGGCGCGTCCTCGCCCAGGCCGCGGAAACACACCTCCTCGGGGCGGAAGCCGAGCGTGACCGGCTCGCCCTCGCGCGCGCCCGGCTGCGGCGGCAGGCGCAGCACGGTCTGCCCGGCCAGCGCCTGCGCGTCGCCGGTGCGCCGCGCCGGCAGGAAGTTCATCTTGCCGACGAAATCCGCGACGAAGCGCGAGGCCGGGTGGCGGTAGATTTCCGCCGGGGTGCCGATCTGCTCGATCGCGCCGTGGTTCATGACCACGATGCGGTCGGCCATCGTCAGCGCCTCTTCCTAGTCGTGCGTGACCATGATGGTGGTCAGGCGCAGCGCGGCCTGCAGCTGCTTGATCTGCTGGCGCAGGTGCACCCGCACCTTGGCGTCGAGCGCGGACAGCGGCTCGTCGAGCAGCAGGATGCCCGGCGAAGGCGCCAGCGCCCGCGCCAGCGCGATGCGCTGCTGCTGCCCGCCCGACAGCTGGCCCGGGTGCTTGCCGCCGATGCCGGGCAGGCCGACCAGCGCCAGCAGCTCCTCCACGCGCCGCGCGATGTCGGCGCGCGCCATGCGCCGGTTGACCAGGCCGTAGGCGACGTTCTCGGCCACCGTCAGGTTCGGGAACAGCGCGTAGGACTGGAACAGGATGCCGACGTCGCGCGCGGCGGCTGGCAGGCGCGAGATGTCCACGCCGCGCTTGAACAGCCGCCCGCCGCTGTGCGCCTCCAGCCCGGCGATGATGCGCAGCAGGGTGGACTTGCCGCAGCCGGACGGCCCGAGGAAGCAGAGAAACTCGCCTTCGGCGACGGCCAGGTTGATGTCGTGCAGGACGTCGGTCCTGCCGAAGCGCTTGGCGATGCGCTCCAGCGAGAGCATCGGTCCGGCGGAGGCTGGGTTCATGATGCGCTCCCGCTTCAGTTGGGCTTCGGCTCGGACTTGCCGTCGTAGCGCCGGGTCCATTCGTTGGTCAGCCGGGTCTGGTTCTCCACGGCCCTGGCGACGTTGTCGTCGGCCATCATCGCCTCGGCGTTCGGCGGATAGTTGGGCGGCACCTGGCGCACGTCCGGGTGCGAGACCACGGCCATGAACTTGTTGAACTGCTCGTTGGCCTCCCGGGTGGTCATCCAGTCCGCCACCACCTTGGCCGCCGCCAGCCTGGGCGTGCCCTTCATGATGGCGGTCGACTCGATGTCCCAGCCGAGCTTGTCCGCCGGCACGATGATGTCGATCGGCGCGCCCTTGCTCTTGAGCTGCGGCGCGGTGATGTCGGTCGAGATGCCGATCACGTATTCGCCCGTGGCCGCCAGCTTGCACGGCTTGGAGCCGCTGTGCGTGTAGAGCGCGATGTTGGCGTGCAGGCCGTCCATGTACTTCCACGCCGCGTCCTCGCCCATGCTCTGCACCCAGTGGTTGACGCCGAGATAGCCGGTCTGGCTCGAGACCGGGTTGGGCATGGTGATCTGGCCGCGGTAGATCGGCTTGGCCAGGTCCGACCACGTGACCGGGGCCGGCAGGTTGCGCTTCTTGGCCTCCACGGTGTTGAAGCAGATCATGGTCATCCACGCTTCGTTGCCGGTGTAGACGGGCGGCTTGTTGGCGGTGTCGCGAAAGCGCGGCTTGAGCTGCGCGTAGCCCTTGGGCTCGTAGGGCTGGATCAGGCCGAGCTTGTTCAGCGCCAGGATGTGCATCGACGGCACGCCCCACAGCAGGTCCGCCTTGGGCGCGTCCTTCTCCGCGATCAGGCGCGCGAGGATGATGCCGGGGCTGTCGCGCAGCCACGCGATCTGGATCTCGGGGTGCGCCTTCTCGAAGGCGGCCTTGTAGGGCGCGAGCTGCTCTTTTTCCAGCGTCGTGTACACGGTCAGCGTGGTCCTGGCCTGGGCCAGCGCGGCCGGCGCGTGGGCGGCGCCCGCGGCGGCGGCGAGGACCGAGGCGGCCAGCAGCAGGCGCGAGGCCAGTCGCGACGTGAAGCGCGGCGTGAGGTGCGAAGCCAAGCGCGAAGTCAAGCGCAAGGCCGGGCGCGCGGGGCGCCGTTCGGGGGTCGGGTTCAGCATGTGCATGGCAGTGGATCCTCTGGTTTTGTACGGCGTTGGCAGGAAGGGATCGTGGTCGCGGCCGGGCGGGCCGCCGGCGTCGTTGGCCGTGTCAGTGGTCGAGCAGCGCGGCCACCACGGCGTCTCCCATCGCCGCGGTGCCGGCCAGCGTGCAGCCGGGCTCGTGGATGTCGGCGGTGCGCAGGCCGTCGGCCAGCACCCGCCGCACCGCGTCTTCCACGCGCGCGGCGGCTTCGGGCTGGCCGGCGCTGTCGCGCAGCATCATGGCGGCCGACAGGATCGAGCCGAGCGGGTTGGCGATGTCCTTGCCCGCGATGTCGGGCGCGCAGCCGTGCACGGGCTCGTACAGGCCCTTGCCCTGCGCGTTGACCGAGGCCGACGGCAGCATGCCGATCGAGCCCGTCAGCATCGAGGCCTCGTCGGACAGGATGTCGCCGAACAGGTTGCCGGTGACGATCACGTCGAACTGGCCCGGGTTGCGCGCCAGCGCCATCGCCGCCGCGTCCACGTAGAGATGCGTCAGCGCGACGTCCGGGTAGTCGCGCGCCACCTCTTCCGTCACCGCGCGCCACAGCTCCATGCTTTCCAGCACGTTGGCCTTGTCCACCGAGCACAGCTTGCGCCGCCGCCGGCGCGCCGCCTCGAAGCCCGCGCGCACCACGCGCGCGATCTCGTCCTCGGTGTAGCGCATGGTGTTGATGCCCACGCGGCGGCCGTTTTCCGTCACGATGCCGCGCGGCTCGCCGAAATACAGGTCGGAGGTCAGCTCGCGCACGATCAGCAGGTCGAGGCCCTCGACGACCTCGCGCTTGAACGACGACGCGCCCGCCAGCTCGCGGAAGGCCACCACGGGCCGGTAGTTGGCGAACAGGTCCAGCGCCTTGCGCAGCGTCAGCAGCGCGTCGCCGGGGCGCAGGCCGCGCGGCAGCGTCTCGTACTGGAAGCCGCCTTCGGCGCCGAACAGCACCGCGTCGGCGCGCTGCACCGCCGCCAGCGTCTGCGCGGGCAGCGGATGCCCGCTCTGGTCGTACGCCGCGCCGCCGACCAGGCATTCGGTCAGTTCGAAGGAAAGGCCGCGGGATGCCAGCGCGCGCAGGACCTTCACCGCCTGCGCGGTCACTTCGGGTCCGATGCCGTCGCCGCCAAGTACTGCAATTTTCATGTCAAAAGGCTCGCTGTGGATTTGAGAGGTCAGGGAAAGCGGGTCTGCCGGGTCTGCTCGAAGCGGTCGATCGCGCCGGCCATCGACAGCGTCACGTCGATGTCGTCGAGGCCTTCGAGCAGGCAGTGCTTGCGGAAGGCGTCGATGTCGAAGCCGCACGCGCGGCCGTCGGGCGCCGTCACCTGCTGGCGCGGCAGGTCCACGGCGATGCGCGCGCGCGGGATGGCCTCGATGCACGCGAACAGGTGCTCGACGAAGTCCGCCGGCAACACCACCGGCAGCACGCCGTTCTGGAAGCAGTTGTTGAAGAAGATGTCGCCGAAGCCCGGCGCCAGGATGGCGCGGAAGCCATAGTCGGCCAGCGTGAACACCGCATGCTCGCGCGACGAGCCGCAGCCGAAGTTGGCGCCGGCCACCAGCACCGAGGCGCCGGCGAACGCGGGCTGGTTGAGCACGAAGCCGGCGCGCGGCCGGCCCTGCGGATCGAAGCGCAGGTCGTGGAAGCAGTAGCGGCCGTAGTCTTCGCGCACCTTGTGCATGAAGCGGCCCGGCACGATCTGGTCGGTGTTGATGTCGGCCTCGCGCATCGGCGCGGCGATGCCGTGGACGTGCTCAAACGGCTGCATGGATCAGCTCCTCGCGATAGTCGGCCAGGCAGCCGTGCACGGCCGCGGCGGCGGCCATGCCGGGATTGACCAGATGGGTGCGCACGCCCGGCCCCTGCCTGCCGACGAAGTTGCGGTTGGTGGTGGAGACGCAGCGCTCGCCCGGGCGGCCGATGTCGCCGTTCACGCCGAGGCACATCGAGCAGCCCGGCGTGCCCCACTGCATGCCGGCCGCGGTGAACACGCGGTCCAGGCCCTCGGCCTCCGCCTGCGCCTTGACGAGGCCGGAGCCGGGCACCACCAGCGCCGGCACCTTCGCGCGGCGCCCGCGGACGACGCTGGCCGCGAGCCGGATGTCCTCGATGCGGCCGTTGGTGCACGAGCCGATGAAGACCCGGTCGACCGGCAGCCCGAGCAGGGCGCTGCCGGCTTCCAGCCCCATGTAGGCCAGCGCGCGGTCCACCGCGGCGCGGCGGTCCGCGTCGGCGATCTGCGCGAGCTCGGGAATGCGCTCGTCGATGCCGCAGCACTGCGACGGGTCGGTGCCCCAGGACACCAGGGGCACGATGGCGTCGGCGGCGATCGTCACGGTGCGGTCGAAGACCGCGCCGGGGTCGCCGCGCAGCGCCAGCCAGGCCGCGCTGCGGGCCGCCCACTCGGCGCCCGCGGGGGCGAAGGGCCGGCCGCGCAGATAGGCGAGGGTGGTGGCGTCGGGCGCGACCATGCCGGCGCGCGCGCCGGCCTCGATCGAGAGGTTGCACAGCGTCATGCGGCCCTCGACCGACAGCGCCTCGACCGCCGCGCCGCCATACTCGACGACGTGCCCGGCCGCGCCGCCCACGCCGACCTGGCGGATGAACGCGAGCGCCAGGTCCTTGGCGGTCACGCCCGGCGCGGGCATGCCGGTGAAGCGCGCCAGCAGCGTCTTCGGCCTGGCCTGCCACAGCGTCTGCGTGGCCAGCACGTGGCTGACCTCGCTGGCGCCGATGCCGAAGCCGAACGCGCCGAACGCGCCGTGGGTGGAGGTATGGCTGTCGCCGCAGACCACGGTCATGCCCGGCAGCGTCATGCCCTGCTCGGGGCCCACCACGTGGATGATGCCCTGGCGCCGGTCGCCGAGGCCGAAGTGGACGATGCCGTTGCGCGCGGCCTGCGCCGCCAGCCCCGCCACCATGTCGCGGCGGTCGTCATCGATCACGTCGGCGAGCCGGGTGCTGTGCGACGGCGCGTAGTGGTCCGGGATGGCGACGGTGGCCGCCGGCCGGCGGATCGGGATGCCGCGCCGGCTCAGCGTGTGGTACGACTCGGCGGGCAGGTCGTCGCTGAGATAGTGGCGGTCGACATAGAGCAGGGTCTGGCCGGACGCCTGCTCGAGGACCACATGGGCTTGCCAGATCTTCTCGAACAGCGACAGCGGCTGCGCGGCAGGGGAGGGGAGCGGCATGGGGCGAATCGGAGGGCTCGTGGGACATGTGTATGGCCAGCATCATGCATAGCGGCTCCGGCTTCGTATATTGCCGATTCGCGAGGCTGCCAACGCGAATGACGATGGCAGGCCGGCGCGGCGGTGATTACGATGAGTCCCGGTCCGGCGTGGGGCGCGCGCAGCGCCTCGCCCCGGCTTTCATCCCCGGTTTTCACCCCCTGCTTTCACCCCTCGCCGCCAGGAGTCCCCGTTGCTGCAACCCGATGCCGCCCTGCTCAAATCCCTGCTACCGTTTCCGCTGCTGATCCGGGCCCTGCGCGAGGCATTCGTCGCCGGCGCCACGGTGCCGCTGCGGCACACGCACGCCATCGGCGAGGCCGGCGCGCCCGACGCCGGCATCTCGCTGCTGATGCCGGCGTGGGACGCCGAAGGCTTCTACGGCGTCAAGATCGTCAACATCTACGAGGGCAACGCCGCGCGCGGCCTGCCGGGCCTGCACTCGACGTACATGCTCTACGACGCGCGCACCGGCGTGCCGCTGGCCATGTTCGACGGCAACGAGATCACCTCGCGGCGCACCGCGGCGGCGGCGGCGCTCGGCGCCGACTTCCTCGCGCGGCCCGACGCGCAGGCGCTGCTGGTGGTCGGCGCCGGCCGCGTGGGCAGCCTGGTGGCGCCCGCGATGGCCTGCGTGCGCCCGCTGGAGCGCATCGCGGTGTGGGACGTCGATGCCGAGGCCGCGCAGCGCTGCGCGCACGGCCTGCGCGAACAGGGCTATCCGGCCGTGGCGGCCGCTGACCTGGAGCCGGCCGCGCGCGCCGCGGACATCGTCAGCTGCGCCACGCTGGCCACCGCGCCGCTGATCCGCGCGGACTGGCTGGCGCCGGGCAGCCACCTGGACCTGATCGGCAGCTTCACGCCGCGCATGACCGAGGCCGAGCCGGCCTGCTTCGCCGGCGCGGGCGTATGGGTCGACACGGCGGAGGCAACGGCGAAGTCCGGCGACCTGATCAACGCTTTCGCGGCGGGCTGCCTCGCGCCGGAAGCGATCCGCGGCGACCTCGCGGGCCTGGCCCGCGGCACCGCCGCCGGACGCGGCGCGGCGCGCGAGCGCACGGTGTTCAAGGCCGTCGGGACGGCGCTGGAGGACCTGGCCGCCGCGCGGCTGGCCTACCAGCAGCTGAGCGCGGCGCCGCGCGGATAATGTCACTGATACCAACCACGGAGCAAAAACGCATGACTCGCATTCAACGGTTCGAAACCAGCGCCCGGATGTCCCACGCGGTGGTGCACGGCGATACCGTCTACCTGGCCGGCGCGATCGCCGCCGACCTCGACGGCGACATCGCCGCCCAGTCCGCCGAGGCGCTGGCGGAGATCGAGCGCGTGCTGGCGCTGGCCGGCAGCGACAAGTCCAGCCTGCTGACGGCGCAGATCTGGCTGAAGGACCTGCCGCGCGATTTCGCCGCGATGAACGCGGTGTGGGAAGCGTGGGTGCCGGCCGGCCACGCGCCGGCGCGGGCCACCTGCCAGGCGGAGATGGCGGACCCCAGGGTGCTGGTGGAATTCATCGTCACGGCGGCGCTCGGCTGACGCGGCGGGGCGCGTGCCCGGCCATCGGGCAGCGCCCGAGTGGCGCTTGAGGGTGGCGCTTGAAGGTGGTGCCTGAGGCAGCCCCCGCGGCTGCGCTTAAGGCAGCGCCGCCTCGGACGCCTGGGCGCTGACCACCCGGTTGCGGCCGCTGCGCTTGGCCTCGTAGAGGGCCTCGTCGGCGCGCCCGTAGGCATATTCGAAGCTGGTGCCGCGCGGGTTCCAGCTCACGCCGAAGCTCGCCGTCACCTGCAGGTCGGGCGCCTCGGAGAAGGTGTGGTCGGCGATGCGCACGCGGATGCGGTTGGCCAGTTCCATCGCGGCGCCGAGCGGGCGCGCCGGCAGCAGCGCGGCGAATTCCTCGCCGCCCACGCGGCCGACCATGCCGGCGTCCAGCACGGTCTGCGTCAGGCATTCGGTGACGCCGCGGATCACCGCGTCGCCCACCGGGTGGCCCAGCGTGTCGTTGACGCGCTTGAAGTGGTCGATGTCCAGCACGATCAGCGCCAGGCTGCCGCCGGCCAGGATCAGACCGGCCTGCTCGATCACCGCGCCGCGGTTGAGCGCGCCGGTCAGGGTGTCGCGCGTGGCGCGGAACTCGAGCTCGCGCGCCAGTTCCTGCAGGCGCTGGTTGAGCCGGTTCATTTCCAGCTCTTCGCGGTCGCTGCGCCGGATCAGGCGCCGCGTCTCGCGCATCAGCCGCTCGTAGTGGCCGATCAGCTCGCCGAGCGTGCGGCGATACGCCTGCGCGCCGGCATCCGGATTGCAGAAGACCGCGCGGGCCCCGGCCACGGCGCTGTTCTCCAACTCGAAAAGATCGGGCTCGGACATTCGGCGGATCGGCGCGGTTCAGGTGGCGGTGGTGGCGTGGTCGATGAACTCGATGGCCGGGAAGTCGGCGTGCAGCTCCTGCCCGAATTCCAGGATGGTGTCGTCGTCGACGTCGTGGTACCAGTTCACGATCACGCGGTTGCCTTTCTCGGCGGCGTCGTTCATGGCATCGAACATGCTGAACAGCACCTTGGTGCTGGAGCTGTTGAAGTAGGTCAGCGCCACGTGGACGGTGACCTCGGTGTCTTCGCACGCGGCCAGGTACTTGCGCATGCGCACGATCACGTCGCCGTAGAACACGGCGGCGTTCTCGGGGTAGGACTCGCCCCTGAGCGACAGCGTATGCTGCGCGAAGTCGAAATTCACCTCGGGCGAGGACGGGGTTGCGGCGATGAACAGGTTTTCCATGACGTTGTTTTTCTCGTCCTGCTCAGATCGTGGCGACCAGGTGGAACATGGTCGACGCCGGGTCCGCATCGATCGGCTGGAAGTTGAACTCCAGGGGAGCGCTGGCGTCGCGCGCCACGGTCAGGAAGCCCAGGCCGGCACCCTTGCTGCCCTCGGGCGACTCCGACCGCATGGTCTCCCGGTAGGCCTGCTTGATCTGGTCCAGCGTCATCGTGCGCAGCGGCTCGAGCGCGGCGCGCAGCTGCGCCACGCGCGAGATCGCCACGGGGTTGGAGCACATCAGGCGGTAGCGGTCGTCGATCATGCTGATGCATACGGAGCCGTGGCGGAGCTGGTCGGTGTCCTGGGTGGGCGGCGTCAGCGCGTCCGAGGAGTAATGGACGATATTCTGCGCCATTTCCACGAACGAGGAAAACAGCTTGCGCCGCGTCGAGTTGTCCACGCCGCTGACGGCGAGCTGCAGCCGCACCGCGTCCGACATGGCGGCGATGATGTTCTGGGAAAAATAGCCGACGTAGTAGAAGATCACGTTGCGTTCCCGGGCCATTTTGAAGAAGGCCCCATATTCGTTGTCAATCGAAGTACCGTTCATCGGCGTGGTGTCGTTGGCGTTGTTGTCAGGACTTGCTGCCCGCTTACTGAACGCGAAAGCAGAAGAAGGTCAGGTCGTCCCGGCGGTTCTGCTGCCCTTGCCAGGCGCTGTATTGCTCCAGCACGGCCTGATTGATGCGCGCGGCCGGCTCATGCCGGCTGGCGCGCACCGCTTCGCGGATGCGCCGCTTGCCGAAGGCGATCTCCTTGGGGCCGCCGATCTGGTCGACCAGCCCGTCGGTGGTGACGAACACCACGCTGCCGGGCACGGTCGGCACCACGCGGTTCCGCCAAGCGAAATCCATGCCCGTGTCGAGATAGCCGGCGCCCATGCGCTCGCCTTCCACCATCTCGCCGTCCTCGTCGCCGGGGTGCAGCACGAACAGCGCGCTCTTCGCCCCGGCGAAGGACAGGTGCCGGCTGGCGTTGTCGAACCAGAAGAAGGCCGCGTCCAGGCCGTCGTTGGATTCCGCGGTGTCGCCGTAGCGCTCTTCCTGGCCGAGCATCTGCTTGATGCCGCGGTTGAGCGCCATGAGCAGCGCGCCGGGGTCGCGCGGGCCGCGCTGCTCGATGGCCTGGGTCAGGATGGAGGAGGCGATCAGCGTCATGAAGGCGCCCGGCACGCCGTGCCCGGTGCAGTCGGCCAGCGCGGCGAACCAGCCGTCCTCGAACGCCGCGAAGTGATAGAAATCGCCGCCGACCACGTCGCGCGGCTCCCACACCAGCCCGGCGTCGCCGAGCGTGCGGGCCATCGCCTCGCGCGAGGGCCGCAGCATCGAGCGCTGGATGATGCTGGCGTAGTCGATGCTGTGCATGATCTGGCGGTTCTTCTCGGCCTGCATGTCGGCCACCACCCGCATCAGCTGCAGGCCGCGCCCCAGGCCGAGGAAACGGCCCTCGCGCGCGACGATGAAGCCGTCCGCCAGCGCCTTCTCGCCGTATTCCACCGCCTTGAAGGTCAGCGCCTCGATGCTCATGGCCGCGTCCACCACCAGCGGCTCCTTGTCCATGAAGGCGATGCAGCTCTTGCGGTTGTACAGCTCGCGGTGGTAGGGCTTGCTCATCTGCGACATGAAGATCGCGCGGTTGATGAGCCCGATCGGCCGGTCGTCCTCGGTCACCGGCAGGCTGTCGAGGTCGCGGTGCCTGCCGAAGACGTCCAGCACGTCCTGGTTGGTCTGTTCCGTTGTCACCGACGGCGTGGCAACGCACAAGTCTTCCGCGCAAGGCTGGCGGAAGCGGGAACGCGCCGCGCGGGATTCGACCCTGCTGGTATCGGCCGGAGCGTCAGACATCGCCAAGGTATCCGGATTATTTCGAAGTCGCTGATTCTAGAAGTGGCGTATGTCTTCTATGTGACAGTTTCAAGAAAAGAGGGGATTAAGGGGGGTATCTTTCGCGAATGGCGCGAGCGCGCGCCGGCCGCCGCCGGCAGCGCGGCCGTTCAGGCGTGGCAGACCAGGCCGCTTTGCAGCTCGCCGGCCTGGTAGGCGAGGTCGCCGGCGCGCTGCTCGCGCGCCCGCGCCAGGCCGCCGCCGCCGACCCAGTAGCGCACCGCGCGGTCCAGGTAGGCCGCGGAGTCCGGGTCGGGCTGGCGCAGGCCGATCTGCGCGCCGCCGTCGCCGTCCAGGTCCTGGTCCAGCACCCGGTAGAAGCGCCATTCCGGCAGGCCCGCCAGCCGCGCCAGCGCCAGCTTGTCCTCGGCCAGCGCCTGGCATTCGCCGGCCATGAAGGCGGCGACCGCGCGGATCGCCGACGCATAGACCACCGGGGCCGCATGATAGCGGCTGGCCAGTTCCCGCGCATACGGGCTGCCCTGCGCCACGCACACCGGCCGCCGCGCCAGGTCCCCGGCGCGCCGGTAGGGGCTGCCGCGCAGCGCGATCAGCCGGCCGCTGCCGCCCGCGTAGGCGCTTGCCACGCGCGGCTCGCCGGCGGTGCCGGGGCGGGCGCCGGCGATGACCAGGTCCGGCGCCGCCGCGCCGGCGCCATGCGCGCGGCCGTCCGCGTCCAGCCCGACCAGCTTCACCGGCACCCGCAGGCGCTCGCCCAGGAAACGGGCCAGGCCGGCGTCGAAATCGTCCGGCCCGGGCGGGTTGGGCGCGCCGGGCGGCGCCGGCCGGGCGTACTCGCGCACGCCGACGACCAGCACGCCGCGGCGGCGCGCGCCGGCCAGCACCGGGCCCTGCGGCAGCGCGTCCCAGCGCGGCTCGGGCTGCAGCCGCTGCAGCAGGTCGAGGGCCGGCGCGGGCAGGCTCTCCACCGGCAGCCGCAGCGGCAGGCGGCCGAGCACGGCGGGAAGGCCGAGCCAGGCCAGCGCCAGCACCGTCACGGCAGCGGCCAGCGCGGCAGCCAGTATAGGCAGCCGCGGATGACCGCCGCGTGACGCCGCGCGCGGGAGCGGCGGCATGGTGGAAGACACGTCAGGCATTGAGGGTCAGCCCCCGGCGCCAGCGCGTGAGGCGGCGCTCGATGCGGGCCAGGATGAAGTTCAGCGCCAGCCCCAGCAGCGCCAGCAGCAGGATGCCGGCATACATGGCCGGGATCTGGAACACCTCCTGCGAATTCAGCGTGAGGAAACCCAGCCCGGAATGCGCGCCGATCATCTCGGCGGCGACCAGCGCCGTGATGCAGTAGGTGCCGGCCAGGCGGATGCCGGTGAAGATGGACGGCGACGCCGCCGGCAGCACCACCTTGCCGAACACGAACAGGCGCGACGCGCCCATCGAGCGCGCCGAGTTGATCAGCAGCTGGTCCACCTGCTTGACGCCGCTGATGGTGCTCAGCAGCACCGGCCAGAACGAGGCCCAGAAGATGATCGCTACCTTGGACAGCTCGCCGATGCCGAGGAACAGGATGAAGACCGGGAACAGCGCGAACGCCGAGGTCTGCCGGAACAGCTGCAGGATGGGGTCGGCGATGGCTTCGAGCCGGCTGAACCAGCCCATCAGCAGGCCCAGCGCCACGCCCAGGCCGATCGCCAGCAGCAGCCCCCACAGCGAGCGCTGCAGGCTCGCGCCCACGTGCTTGAGCAGCTCGCCGCTCTGCGCCATCTGCCAGATGGCCGGCAGGATCTGCGACGGCGGGCTCAGGTAGGCCTCGCTGACGATGCCGGCGCGCGGCACCAGCTCCCACAGCAGCAGGAAGCCGACGATGCCGACCAGGCCCAGCGCGCGGTCGCCCAGGCGGGCGGCCAGCGAAGGGCCGGCAAGCCGGCGGATGGCGGCGGCCGGATGGCGCGCTGCGGAAGTGCTGACGGCGGGATCGCTCACAGGACGGCCTTGGCTTCGGTGGTGGCCGCCAGCGGCGCCGGGGTGGCGGCGCGCGCGGCGGATGTGGTGGACGCGGCGGACGTAGCGGGCGCAAGGGCTGCGGCAGGCTCGCCCGCCACGCGCTCGCCCGGGTTCGCGGTGGCGCCGAGCGGGCGCGGCACCGCGGCGCTGAACTGGACCTCGTCCTTCAGGATGTCCCAGGCCTGCTGGCGCAGCCGCACGAATGCCTCGGAGTTGCGCAGCTCGGGCTGGCGCGGGCGCGGCAGCGGCACGTCGATGATGGCCTTGACCGCGCCGGGCCGGCGCGTCATCACGGCGATGCGGTCGGACAGGAAGATGGCCTCGTCCAGGCTGTGCGTGATGAAGACGATGGTCTTGCGGTACTGCTCCCAGATCCGCAGCAGCTCGCCCTGCAGGATCTCGCGCGTCTGCGCGTCGAGCGCGGCGAACGGCTCGTCCATCAGCAGCACCTCGGGCTTGTAGGCCAGCGAGCGCGCGATCGCCACGCGCTGCTTCATGCCGCCCGAGATCTCGTGCGGGTAGCGCTCGCCGAAGCCTTCCAGCCCGACCAGCTCCAGATGCGCCTGCGCGATGCGGCGCCGCTCGGCGCGCTTGACGCCGCGGATCTCCAGCCCGACCTCGATGTTCTGCAGCACCGTGCGCCACGGGAACAGCGCATAGCCCTGGAACACCACGCCCTGGTCGCGGCTGATGCCGGCCAGCGGCTTGCCGTCGATGGCGATGTGGCCGCCGGTGCGCTCGGTCAGCCCGGCCAGGATGCTCAGGAAGGTGGACTTGCCGCAGCCCGACGGGCCCAGCACGGAAAGGAACTCGCCGTTGCGGATGGCGAGGTTGAAGTCCTGCAGCACGGCCACGTTCTCGGGCCGCCCGTTCTCGCCGCGCACGGCGTAGTCCATCTGCACGCCGCGCGCGAGAATCTTGTCGGTCATGATGCGCTGCCTCTCAGGCTTTCGCCTGGGCCTTGGCCGCGAACGGGTTGAACTCGTTGGTGTAGATGCTGGCGGCCGTCACCTTGCCCTTGGCCAGCTTGCCCTCGGCTTCCAGCACGTCGATGTAGTACTGGATCGGCGGCTCGGTCACCACCAGGTTGTCCACGTAGGCATAGCGGTCCACGTAGTCCAGTTGCAGCTTGATGCGCTCGGACACCAGCTTGCGCGCGTCCTCCGGGTTGGCGTTGACCCAGTTGGCCGCCTTGGCCAGCGCCGTCACCACGTCGCGCACCGACTCGGGATGCTCGCGGATGAACTTGCCGTGCGCGCTGTACGGCTGCATGCCGCCCAGGCCGCCGTCGAGGTCGAAGTCGCTCCACAGGCGCACCAGCTTGTCGGCATGGTCGGCGCGGCCCGAGAACGGCGCGTGGATGATGGCCAGGTCGGTATTGCCGGTGGCCAGCGTCTGCTCGGCCTGGTCGTCGGGGATCACCACGAAGTTGATCTTGGTGACGTCCACGCCCTTCTGGCGCAGGTAGGTCTTGGTGACGAACTCCGCGCACGCGCCGAAGCTGTTGATGCCGATGGTCTTGCCTTCGAGGTCCTTGGGCTGGCGGATGCCGGAGGCCTTGCGCACGAAGTACTTCATGTGCGGCGCGTCCTGCAGCGTCTTGTTGCCGGCCGCCACCACCTTGATGTCGGCGCCGCTGGCCACCGCGGAAATCACCAGCGGCACCATGCGCGAGCCGAAGTCGATCTCGCCGGTGCCGGTCAGCGGAATGATCTGCGGCGCGGCGACCTTGCCGATGTACTGCGGGCGCGTGTTGGTGCCCTCGAAATAGCCGAGCTGCTCGGCCAGGTAGACCAAGTCGAAGGTCGGGTTGTCCGGGTAGCGGAAGCGCACCTTGTCGCCCACCTTGGCCACCACCGCCGGCGCGCCGCCGGCCGCGCCATTTGCCGCGCCGCCGGCCGCCTGCGGCGCGCCTTCGCGCGAGCAGGCCGCCAGCAGGGAGCCGAAGCCGCCGGCGGCGGCCAGCGAGGCCAGTTGCTTGAGAACGAGGCGGCGGGAGCCGGGGGCGGAGGAGGGCGCTGGCATTCGAAGTTGTCCTGTCGGAATGTCCTGCCGGCGCGGGAGCGCATGCATCCTGCGCGTCGATGGCGGACGGGGATCAGCCCGGAGTATCGGCCAGCGCGGGCGCGCCACCAACGAAGGCTTTCAACTATGAATATCAGGTGGATGCAGCCGGCGCGCGGCCGGCCTCGCGTCCTCACTCATTTGTCTTCACTCACTTCTTCATCAGCCGCCTGAGCGTCTCCACGAAATCCTGCGCCAGCCGCGACAGCGGCTCGGTCTGCACATGGAAGATCTGCACCGAGCCGCTGACCTTGGTCCGGACCGGCACCGCCACGATGCCCGGCCAGTCCTGGCCGAACACGGTCATGGCGTCCACCAGCGCGATGCCGGCGCCCGCCTGCGCCAGCGCGCGCGCCACGTGGGCCTGTTCCACCTGCACGCGCATGTCGGGCTGGTCGTCCTCGCCGCCGAACATCTCGCGCACCAGCAGCCCGAACGGCACGTCGGCGCCGTAGCCGATCAGCGGCTCGCCGGCCAGCTCGGCGGGCCGCACCGAGGCGCGCGCGGCGAGCCGGTGGCCGGCCGGCACCAGCGCCACGATGGGGTTGCGCACCAGCAGCCGCGCGGCCAGGTTGGGGTGCGCCAGCGGCATGTTGGAGATCGCCAGCTCGACCTGGCCGGACAGCAGCGCGCGCAGCATGTTGGCGGGGATCTGCGTGCGCACCACGATGCGGATGTCGGGGTGCGCCGCGCGGAACGCGGCGATCGCGCGCGGCAGCACGGTCTGGCCGAGGTTGGGGTTGCACGACACGCGCAGGCTGCCGGTGCGCTTGGCGGCGAGGTCCTCGGCGATCTCGTTGACGCGCTCGATGCCCTCGTACACGGCATTGACCTCGCCGAGCAGGCGGCGCGCCTCGGGCGTCGGGTAGAGGCGGCCCTTGATGCGCTCGAACAGCGCCAGCCCCAGGCGCTGCTCGGTGTGCGACATGAGGCGGCTGATGGCCGGCTGCGACACGTAGAGCAGCTTGGAGGCGGCGCTGATCGAGCCGGTGAGCATGACGGCGCGGAAGACTTCGATCTGCCGGAGATTGAGTTTCATCGTGGTCGCGGGGCGGCCGGCGAAGGCCCGCGGCGGGCCCCGCCAGTCCATAACATGGTGTTAAGTCAGATGGACAAATAAGCATACGACATTCATGGCCGCGATACCTAAACTTGCTCTCGAAGGCGCCCCACGCCGGGCATTTCCGCCGCGGCGGCAAACGCGCACCACAGTGGTTCCGCCGGGCACGCCGATGGGGCGCCGATGCACCGGGCGCCGCGCGCGACGCACCGGGCGCGTGCATTCACTTACTTGAAACCTGAAGACAGGAGACGGCATGAGCGACATTCATCTGACCTACATCAACGGTCCCGACATCGCCAGACTGGCGATGACCGACGCGGAGATCCTCGATGCGGTCGAGCAGGGCCTGCTGGCGCAGGGCAACGGGCAGACCGTGATCGAGCCGCGCGTGCACCTGACGCCGGACCCGGCGTTCAACGGGCACTTCAACGTGCTGCGCGGCTACGTGGCGCCGCTGGGGCTGGCCGGCGTGAAGATCGTCGGCGACTACGTCGACAACTACAAGCTGGGGCTGCCGTCCGAGATGGCCATGCTCAACCTGTTCGACCCGCGCACCGGCATGCCGGTGGCGATGATCGACGCCACCTTCATCACCGACGCGCGCACCGGCGCCGTCACCGCGCTCGGCGCGCGCCACCTGGCCCGCCGCGACAGCAAGGTGCTGGGCCACATCGGCGCGCGCGGCACCGCGTACTGGAACGTGCGCCTGCTCGACAGCCTCTATGACTTCGACGAGATCCGCGTGCACTCGCGCCGCCCGGAAAGCCGTAACGCCTTCGCCGAGCGCCTGGCGCGCGACCTGGGCAAGAAGATCGTGGTCACGCAGGACTGGGAGTCGTGCGTGCGCGGCGCCGACATCGTGGTGGAAGCCTCGCGCCTGGAGCGCCCCACGCCGATGCTCAAGACCGAATGGATCAAGCCCGGCGCGTTCGTGGTGCCCTACGGCACCATGAGCGCGGTCGAGCTGTCGCTGACCGACATCATGGACAAGCTGGTGGTGGACGACTGGGGCCAGTGCAAGGGCGGCGTGCTCGGCTCGCTGCGCGCGCACGTGGAAGCCGGCAAGCTGTCCGAGCAGACCCTGTACGGCGAGCTCGGCGAGATCGTCGCCGGCCGCAAGCCGGGCCGGCAGAGCGACGCCGAGACCAACCTGTTCTGGCACCGCGGCCTGTCGCTGAGCGACATCGCGCTGGGCCACGCCATCCTGAAGAAGGCCGAGCGCATGGGGCTGGGCCAGAGGCTGGTCTACGCATGATCGCCAACGCACGCATGTACTCGGTGGCCGCGCCGGTGGCGCAGGCGTGGCGGGAGCTGTTCGCGCGCGTGGCGCAACGCGCCGGCGTGGACCTGCCGTACCTGGAGCATGCCGCGCCGGCGCCGGTCAGCGCCCTGTGGGCGCGGCCCGACTGCGGCTGCGTGTTCATGTGCGGCTTCCCCTACGTGAATGCCGCGGTGCGGCCGCGCCTGCTGGCCGCGCCGGTGCCCTCGCCCGAACGCTACGGGCAGTGCCCGGTGTATTTCACCGAGTTCATCGTGCGGGCCGACGCGCCGGCCGCGGCGCTGGCGGACACCTTCGGCATGCGGCTCGCGCACATGCTGCCGGAGTCCAACTCGGGCTACAACGCGCCGCGCCATTTTCTGCTGCGCCAGGCCGCGCCCGGCACGCGCGCGCCGTACCGCCCGGCCGACACGCCCACGCCGACGCCCAACGAAGTGATCGACGCCGTGCTCGCCGGCCGCGCGGACGTGGGCGTGGTGGACAGCTACGTGCTGGACCTGCTGCGCCTGCACGCGCCCGCGCGCATGGCGCGGCTCAGGACGCTGGCGGTGACGCCGGCGTCGCCGGTGCCGGCGCTGGTGGCCTCGCCCGCGCTGGGCGACACCGCCGCCGCGCGCATCCGCATGGCGCTGCTCGACCTGCACCGCGACGCCGGCAACGCGGCGCTGCTGGCCAGCCTGTGCCTGGCGCGCTTCGCGCTGGTGGAGGAGGCCGACTACGCCGTGCTCGCCGGCTACGCGCGCGAGGCCGACGCCGCCGACTTCGCGCTGACCGGCACTGGCGTTCCCTGACCATCGCGCGCGCGCCGGCGGCCTGCCGGCGCGCGCCGCCCCGTTTTCCCGACCAACCGAGTATCTGCGATGAAGCGTTTCCTTTTCACCCTCATGGCGGCCTGCCTGCCGCTGCTGGCAGGCGCGCAAGGTTATCCCGCCAAGCCCGTGCGGCTGGTGGTGCCGTTCCCCGCGGGCGGTCCCGCCGACGTGCTCGGCCGCGTCGTCGGCGAAGGGCTGTCGAAGGCCTGGGGCCAGAACGTGCTGGTCGACAACCGCGCCGGCGCGGCCGGCAACATCGGCGTGGACCAGGTCGCCAAGGCGCCGCCGGACGGCTACACGCTGGCCGTGGTGCCGGTCGGCAACATCGCGGTGAATCCCACGCTGATGCCGAACCTGCCCTACAAGCAGGCGGACCTCGCGCCCGTGGCCATGCTCGCCACCGCCGAGAACGTGCTGGTGGTCAGCGCGGGCGTGCCGGCCAGGACGCTGCCCGAACTGCTCAGGCTCGCCGGCCAGAAGCCCGGCGAACTCACCTTCGCCTCGCCCGGCGCCGGCAGCCAGGCGCACCTGGCGGGCGAGCTGCTGCAGCTCGACGCCGGCATCAAGCTGATCCACGTGCCGTACAAGGGCGTCAGCCCCGCCATCACCGACCTGGTGGGCGGCCAGGTCACGATGATGTTCGCGCAGCTTTCCTCGGCGCTGCCCTACATCAAGGCCGGCAAGCTGCGCGCGCTCGGCGTGGCCAGCGCGCGGCGCTCCGCCGTGCTGCCCGACGTGCCCACCATCGCCGAGCAGGGCTTTCCCAAGTTCGAGGCGGTCTCGTGGTACGCGCTGATGGCGCCCGCCGGCACGCCCCGCGACGTGATCCAGCAGCTCAGCCACCAGGCCGGCCAGGTGCTGGCCAGTCCCGCGCTCAAGGACAAGCTCGCCGTGGTCGGCATGGACGCCGCCGGCGGCACGCCCGCCGAACTGGCCACGGCCATCCAGAAGGAAAGCGCGCGCTGGGCCGAGGTCATCCACAAGCGCCATATCACCGTGGACTGAGCACGGCCGACCGGGCGCGCCGGGACTTGCATATGAAAATGCAGACTGGTTATGATGATTTTTATTCCTTTTTAGAATCGTCCGCGGAGGCATAAGCTGTGTGCATCGGATACGGCATCGCGACCCACGACGGATCGGATGGAGCCGTACCCCTCCGAGGAAAGGAATCATCATGAACACCCAGCGTTTTGTCTCCGTTGCCATTGCCGCCGCACTTGCGGCGGCCTTCGCCGCAGGTAGCGCCCAGGCTTCCAGTGCCAGGCGGGATGCTTTTACCGACGGCGCGCGCATCGAGCAACGCAGCCCCTTCACCGACGGCGCCAGGGCCGGCAAGGTGGTGCCGCGTGGCGACCTGGTCGCCGGCATGGACCTCACCGGCGTATCGGCCACGCCGGCGCGTGCCGGTACCCGCGACCCCTACACCGACGGCGCGCGCATCGACAGGCGTGACCCGTTCACCGATGGCGCGCGTATCGACAAGCGCGACCCGTTCACCGACGGCGCCCTTGCCTGAGCGGCGGCCCGTCTGCGAGCACGCTGGCTGAACCTCGGCTCGGCCAGCCCGCTTCTTCATAGTGCGCCTGCCGGCGCCTTCACGCCCGCACGATTCTTCTCGTCGTGCGGGCTTTTTCATGCCGGCCGCCCATCCTGGGCGGGTCGGGGGGGCATAGCCCCCCGAGGTCAGAAACGCGTGCGCAGGCCCACGCCGGCGCCGGTCCGGGAGCGCGCGCCACCGAACGAGCCGGCCGGGTTGTTCGGATCCGTGATGGAGCCGCCCGACAGCTTGCTGTAGTCGGCCTCCAGGTAGGCATCGGTGCGCTTGGACAAGCTGTACACGGCGATCGCGTACACGGACTGCACCAGGCCCGATACGCCGGGGCGGACCCCCGTCACGTTGTCGCGCATATAGGCCAAAGTCACCTTGACCGCCCCCGGCGATTGATAGGAAACGCCCACTGCCGCGTACTTGTCGCGCCGCTCGGACGTCTGCGTGCCGGTGCCGAGGACGGTATTGGCATTGCCGCCGATGCTGGTGTTGGCGAGCGGCGTGCCGCTGCCGCTGGCGCCGATCACGAAGCCGGGCTCGCGCCAGGAGTCGAGGTAATAGCCATGCAGCGTGAAACTGCCGAGCGCGTAGCGGGCGCCGGCCGTCCACAGGCGCATCGCATTCCCGTTGGCGTCCTTCGATTGCTGGCCGACGGCCCCCGCGTGAAGCGCGTCGACGTCATAGGTGATGGCCAGCTGCACGGTGCTGCCGCTGGCCATCTGCCCCGCGCGCTCGCCGAACGAGTACTGTGCCTCCACGCCCAGGCCGCCCCATTGCTTGCTGTAGTCGACGGTGTTGTCGTAGCGCAGTCCCGTCAGCGCCGTCTGCCAGCTCAGTTCCGTGTAGTTGCCGATGGTGATGGGGTCCACGCCGATGACGAAGAGATAGGCCGCACCCATCTGCCGGCCCAGCTTGATCGTCCCGAAGGCGTCGTTGCCCAGGCCGACCCACGCCTGGCGCCCGAACAGCTGGCCCTGCTGTCCCGCTCGTCCGGTGTCCGGGCCGAAGCCGCTTTCCAGCGTAAACAGTGCCTTGCTGCCCATGCCCAGATCCTCGGCGCCGCGGATCCCCCACCTGGAGTTGTTGAAGGCGCCCTCGGTCAGGGCGATCTGGCTGCGGGGCCCGTTGCCGGTGGCCTGGTGGGTGGTGTAGCGAATGCTCGTATCGATGACGCCGTACAGGGTGACGCTCGATTGGGCAACTGCGCTGCAGGAAATTAAAGATAAACCTGCAAGCGGAATAATGCCGGGTTTCAAAATCCTCTCCCTTTATGTGGAAAACAACAAAGAACATTTAGCCGGCGGCTAAACGAAATATGCTGCGCGAAAGCGCGGGACGGTTATCCGCGGCGCTCCGGCGGGTGGTTTTCCGAGGGGCTATGGCTCGACCGGGCACGGATTCCACCCGGTCGTCGTCATTCGAGGCGTGCTGGATGCATGGGGGCGTCTGACGTTCGTCGTCCGGCGCTGGCGATCCTCCTGGACGGAATCGCGCATGGGTCGCGCCGTTTTTGTTCTTGCTTGCTAGTGTATGGAGTTCATGGTTTTCATGTCATGAAAAAAACGATCCGGGATTATTCGGTTTTTTCTTTATTGTTTATCCGAATGTCACGTGCCGATGCCGCCCGATGCCGTTATTTCGTTTTTCCGGGGCGGCGCGTCGTATCGATTATCGAGATCGGCTCCAATGGGCGCGCATGGCATGCGCGCGTTCCCGGCGAGCACGGTGCCGCTGCCTTCCCGCCGTCTTCCCGCTGGTGCTCCGCGCAAGCGACGGACGGCGGCCAACTAAAGGTTTTCCCTGATTTGCCGATAAGGGATCATCGTCCCAGATGGGCCTCCATCCGGCAGGCGGCAGGCAAAAAGGGCGGACCGGTGTCCATTTTCCTCCCGACGCACCGGCACTTCGCCACCATTCAATCGCAAATCAGGTAGAAGAAATGAAAAGCTTGGGAATTGGCGTGCGCCTCGGCATTGGCTTCGGCGTAGTGATATTGTTGTCCACCTTCATGACCGTGTTGGGTATCGTGCGCCTGCAACAGGTCGCCGACCGCACGAACGACATGATGCGGCAGCCGCTGGCCAAGGAACGCATGGTCAGCGACTGGTACCGCCTGATGCATACCAGCGTGCGCCGCACCACCGCGGTGGCCAAGAGCTCCGACCCGTCGCTGGGCGCGTTCTTCGCGGCGGAGACCAAGGGGTCGTTCGCCGCCATCGGCGCGCTGCGCGACAAGATCGAGCCGATGCTGACCAGCGACGAGGAAAAGGCCGCGTTCAAGAAAATCCTGACCGTGCGCAATCCCTACAACGATTCGCGCGAGAAAATCTCCAAGCTCAAGGAGGCCGGCAACGCGGACGAAGCCAACCAGGTGCTCGAGAAGGAATTCGTGCCGGCCGGCGACGCCTACCTCGCCGAGATCCAGAAGTTGCTCGACATCCAGCGCGCCAGCATCGACGCCACCGCGCTGGAGATCCACGGCATCTACCTGAACGCGCGCAACGGCATGATCGTGATCGGCGCGCTGGTGCTTGCCATCGGCGTGGCGTTCTCGGTGTGGCTGACGCGCGGCATCACCGGGCCCCTGCACCGCGCCGTCGCCATCGCGCGCACGGTCGCGGCCGGCAACCTGGGCAGCCGCATCGAGGTGGACAGCAAGGACGAGACCGGCCAGCTGATGCAGGCCCTGTCCGACATGAACGCCAACCTGCTGCGCATCATCAGCCAGGTGCGCAACGGCACCGACGCCATCGCCACCGGCACCAGCCAGATCGCCGCGGGCAACACCGACCTCTCCCAGCGCACCGAGGAACAGGCATCGTCGCTGCAGGAAACCGCCTCCAGCATGGAAGAGCTGACCAGCATCGTGCGCCAGAACGCCGACAACGCCAAGCAGGCCAGCACGCTGGCCGTCAACGCGTCGGAGATCGCCGTCGAAGGCGGCGAAGTGGTGGGCCAGGTCGTCACCACGATGGAAGACATCAACGGCGCCTCGCGCAAGGTGGTGGACATCATCGCCGTGATCGAAGGCATTGCCTTCCAGACCAACATCCTCGCGCTCAACGCCGCGGTGGAAGCCGCGCGCGCCGGCGAGCAAGGCCGCGGCTTCGCCGTGGTGGCCGGCGAAGTGCGCAGCCTGGCCCAGCGCAGCGCCACCGCCGCCAAGGAAATCAAGGCCCTGATCGGCGACTCCGTGGACCGCGTGGAAAAGGGCTCCCAACTGGTGGCGCACGCCGGCCAGACGATGGAGCGCATCGTCGGCGCGGTCAAGCGCGTGACCGACATCATGGGCGAGATCAGCGCGGCCTCGGCCGAGCAGAGCGCCGGCATCGAGCAGGTCAACCAGGCCGTCACGCAGATGGACACCGTGACGCAGCAGAACGCGGCACTGGTGGAACAGGCCGCGGCAGCCGCCGGCTCGATGGAAGAGCAGGCCCAGCGCCTGAAGGAAGCGGTGGCATCGTTCAGGCTGGCCGCGTAAGCCGTCCGGCCCGGCGTGGGGCGCAACGCCCCGCCGGGCGCCCCATCCGCGGAAAAAGCTTGCATTTTTCCACGGCTGCGATATAGTCGCGGCCTCGCGTGCGGCTGTAGCTCAGTTGGATAGAGTACTTGGCTACGAACCAAGGGGTCGTGGGTTCGAATCCTGCCAGCCGCACCATCCATTACAGTGACGATGCAAGCAATGGCCCGGAGAGTTGTCGCTCTCCGGGCCGTTTTTTTTTGCGCGACCCGCTTCGTTGGCGTCAGGCCAGCCGAGACCCGTCCAGCACCCAGAACGCCCAGACGGCAAGAAAGGGCATGGCGCACAGCCAGCGAAGACGCCACCCATGTCTTGTGGCAAACAACGCGCAGAGTGCCAGCACGCTGCTCGCCCACAGCGCGGCGACCGAGACCAGATAATGCGCCTGCGATTGGTATGCCCACATGGCGGCGGCGGGTCCGGCGGCGTCAAACGGATACGCTTCCGGTGCGGTCCAGGCATGCCAGAAGTCGATTGGCATCAGCGCGGCGATCAGGCCGGGCGTGATCGCCGCCGCTATCCTGAGAGCGAACTTCCAATTCCACTTAGAAGACATAGGCGCAATGCCAGGGTTGCATGGCGTGCCGGATTGGCACGGCTGGCTATTTGACCGGAATCGGCGCGCAGCGTAAATCTGACGAATTCCAAATGAAGCCGGCGGATGGCGCGCGCCTTCCTGCTTGTTCATGCGTATGGTGTGGCTCGGACAATGTGCTGCACCGACAGCCTCCCAAGCCGATTGCGGTAACATGCGGCCACCGTTTTTTGCCAAAGGAGAGAAAATGTCCCACCGACGCGTATTGCTGTCCGCCGCGCTGGCGCTGGCGGTTTCATGGCTCGCGGGATGCGCCAGCGGCGTCAGTCCGGAGTCCATCCAGGCGAGGGAGCCGGTGCGCGTGCACTCGGCGGCCAGCCCGGCCGCGCTGGTGGCGTGCCTGAAGGGCCGGCTGGGCGATGACGCCAACGTGGTGTCGTATCCCGAGCCGGGCAGGGTGGATATCCGCATCGGCAGTACCGACAATTCCGAGTACAGGTATTACCACCTGGTCAGCCTGCGCCGGGGCGGGGAAGGCACGGAAGTGGAGATCCGCAGCGCGGACGAATGGCATCCGCTGCTCAGTGGCGGCCGCGTGCGCGGCATGGTCGAGGACTGCGCGCCGGCGAAGACGCGCTAGCGCTGCCGTGCCGGTGCCGCCGCGCTGGCGGTACCGCGGGCGGCGCTGGTTCAGGGCTGTATGGTGCGCAGCAGGTGTTCCTGCAGGCGGCTCAGTTCGAGCGCGATGCCGCCGGGAAAGCCCTGGCGGCCGCCGCGCCGGTCGATCAGCAGGTCGGTGAGGTAGGCCGACAGCACGGCGGGGCTGGCCGCGAGCGCGGCCATCTGGTTGCCGATGCGGGCGTAGCCGCGGCACAGTTCCAGCGGCCGCGCGTCGGGCGGCAGCGAGGCCAGCCATTTGAGCGCGGTGTCGGTGAGGACCTGCGTCCCGGTGCTTTCGGGGCGCCGCATGGTCGGCCAGTCGGGTTCGGCCTGCGTGGGGACCGCGCCGTCCAGTATCTGTTTTGCTTCCTCGATTGAGACGAACTCGAACGAGAGGGATTCCATGCCAACTCCGGGATCAGGTCTGCGCGCCGTCGTGAATCGGCGGCGTCTGATTTTACCGGTATCGGCCGTTTCCGTGCCTTCTTGAGCCGCGCGGGCCGGACGCCTTCGCGCGGTCTTGCCGGCAGCCCGCCGGCTCATTTCATGTTCTCGCTCCAGTAGGCCTCGATCTGCTTGACCAGCACCGGCGGCAGGGCCACGTAGTGCTCGGCGGTGGCGTCGGCCTGGCCGTCGTTGAGCGCCCAGCGGAAGAACGACAGCGCGTTCTTCGCGCCGGTGGCATCCCTGGGCGCCTTCGGCATGATGACGAACACCACGCCGGTGATGGGCCACGCCTGCCCGCCGGGCGGATCGGTGATGACCTGGTAGAAGTCCGGCTGCTGGCTCCAGTCCGCCGACGCCACCGCGGCGCTGAACGTCTCGCGCGAGGGCACGACGTAGGCGCCGTCCTTGTTGCGCAGCGCCGTGTAGGGCAGCTTGCGCTGGAGCGCGTAGGTCAGCTCGGCATAGCCGATCGCGCCCTTGACGCTCTTGATGTAGGCGGCCACGCCCTCGTTGCCGACCGCGCCCACGCCGGTCGGCCACTTGATGGTGGTGCCGGCGCCCACGCCGCGCTTCCATTCGCCGCTGACCTCGGACAGGTAGTTGGCCCAGTTGAAGGTGGTGCCGGAACTGTCGCTGCGATGTACCACCAGGATCTTCTGGTCCGGCAGCGCGAGGCCGGGATTGAGCGCGCCGATGGCGGGATCGTTCCACCTGGCGATCTTGCCGAGGTAGATGTCGGCCAGCACCTGCCCGGTCAGCCGGACCTGGCCCGGGACCACGCCGTCGAGATTGACGATGGGCACCACGCCGCCGGCCACCAGCGGGAACTGGACCAGCCCCGAGGCGCGCAGCTCGTCCGGCTTGAGCGGCATGTCCGAGGCGCCGAAGGCAACGTTGGCGGCCTTGATCTGGCGGATGCCGTTGCCCGAGCCGATGGCCTGGTAGTTCACCTCCTGCCCGGTCCTGGCGTAGTAGGTCGAGGCCCATTTCAGCAGCAGCGGGTAGACGAAGGTCGAGCCGGCGCCGGTGATGTCGCCCGCCTGCGCCAGCAGCGCGCCGCCGGCGAGCACGCATGCCAGGGTGGCCCGTTGCCATGCCTTTTGCCAAGATCGGGAGCAGGTCATGTCGGCGGCCTCCTTCGTATGCGGGCGGAGCAGATGTCTGCGCGGGCCGCCGTGCTATCCGCTGCGCGGCGGCGATGCGCCGCGGGGCAATCGGCTTCCTCTCATGCTAGCAGTCGCGCGCGAATTTCCAACAGGTGTTTTGCCGGCGCCGCGCGCAGCTTGCCGTGCGGCGGGTTGTCGAGGTCGAAGCGGTCGAAGTGGTCGCAGGCATCGTCGCGGGTGTCGATGCGCTGGCAGACGCAGCGGTGCAGGGCATCGCCGATGCGTGCGCGCGTTGCGGTCTTCCAATCGTTCGTGGCCGGTCACGCTGATGAACCGCGGCGGGATGTCGGTCCTGCCTGCCGGCGCGCCGCAGCCGGCCACGCAGCCGGCCACGTATCCGGCCACGCAGCCGGACGCGGCGGGCGTTCTTCCCGCCCGCGCCCGTGCCGCGCAGCGCGCATCACTTCGGCGTGGGCATGTGCAGCTGGCCATCGTCGCCGAGCACCAGCCCCTGCCACGTGGCGGGCTTGCCCGACAATTCCCAGGCCGCGATCTGCACCGGGGTCCTGCCGATGCCGCCTTTCACGGCTTGCATTGCTTCGCGGTCGAGCGCTTCCGCGGCGGGAAGGTCCTTGATTTCGAGGGTGTCCATGATGGTTCTCCGTGACGGGTCATGTTGGCGGCGGGCCAACGGCGTGGTCCGCCTGTCCATGACAACGCATGGTCCGTGCCGGTGGCGCGGCGCCGGCATTTGTGGCGCATGCCCGCCCTGGCGCGCGGGGGCCGCGCGTTTGTGCCGCGGAACAGGCGGGCCGCGCCCGACAGGCGCCGCCGCGGTGACGGTGGCCGGCCAACAGCGCCGCCGCCGGCCGGATGCCCTCAGGACAGGTTGGCGCGGAAGAAGGCCGCGGTGCGGTCGTTGGCGGCCTGCGCGGAGGCTGCGTCGAAATGCACGCCGTTGTTGCGCGCGAACGCATGCGAGCAGCCGGGGTAGGTGTGTATCTCGATATGGGACCGCGGCGACAGCGCGGCGATGATCCGCGTCCAGGTTTCGCGCGGCACGAATTCGTCGGCTTCCGCGATATGCATCAGCAGCGGCTGGCGGATGTTGCCGGCCTCGCCGAGGTACTGGTCGATGCCGACGCCGTAGTACACCGTCACGGCATCGGCGTCCGTGCGCGCCGCGGTGAGGAAGGCGAGCAGCCCGCCCAGGCAGAAGCCCACCGCGCCGACCTTGCCGCCGGCGCCGTCCAGCGCGCGCGTGTAGCGGATGGTGGCGTCGATGTCGCGCACGCCCGCCGGCACGTCGAAGCCGTTGTAGAGCTTGAATGCCTTGTCCCACTCGGCCTGGGTGGCGTCGGTCAGTTCCACGCCGGGCTCCTGGCGCCAGTAGAGATCGGGGCAGATGGCCACGTAGCCCTGCGCGGCGAAGTCGTCGCAGGTCTTGCGCATGTCCGCGTTGATGCCAAAGATCTCCTGGATCACCACGATCGCCGGCGCCTTCGCCGCCGCCGGCCGCGCCAGGTAGGCGGCAAAGGTCCCGTCCGCCGTGCTTATCTTCACCATTTCGCCCATCGTCGTGCTCCCGTTCGAGATTCGATGCAGTCGCCCGGGGCAGCCTGCGCCGGACGTGCGAATAGGATTATTGGCGGCCTGCGCCGGACCGCAAGGGAAAACCGGCACGCCGGCCCGCCGCGTCGTGTCGCGTCCTGCCGCCGGCATCCTCACTGCAATTAACGGCCAGGAAGCGAGGGTGGCCGCGCAGGTGGCCGGCCGCTTGCGGCCGGCACCGGGGGCGCGCAGGATGGGGGCCTGTCCAATCCCGACATGCGCTGGAGACCCGTATGCCGTACATGCTGCTGATCGTGGAACCTGTCGGCCAGCGCGCCGCGCGCACCGAGGAGGCGGGCCGGCAGGCCTACGCGAGCATGACGCAGTTCGCCGGCCGCCTGACCGAGCGCGGCGTGCTGCTGGGCTGCAATTCGCTCACCTCGGACGCCCGGGGCGTGCGCGTGCAGGTGCGCGAAGGCCGCCGCGACCTGCTCGACGGTCCGTTCGCGGAGGCCAAGGAGATGGTCGGCGGCTATTTCCTGCTCGACTGCGCGAGCCAGGACGAGGCCATCGCCATCGCCGCCGAATGTCCGGCCGCAAGCTGGTGCACGGTGGAAGTGCGCGAAGTGGGGCCGTGCTTTACGTGAAGCTCCGCGCGGCTGCATGGGCGGCATGGGCGGAGGTGGATGCTTCTAGGTAATTACCCTGGGTTCGCGGGATTTTCGCGCGCGCGATGTCGATCCTGCCGCGCGCGGCGCGTCGTGCCGGCATGCGCCGCGGCACCGGGCCGGTCGCAGGACCGACCGCAATGCCAGTGCCGCCGGCTCCCGACCGACCGTCAACCCGAGGAGCGATGCAATGCGATTCATGATCCTGGTGAAAGCCACCCAGGCCAGCGAAGCCGGCCAGATGCCCGAGGAAAGCCTCATTGCCGCGATGGCGGCCTATCACGAGCAACTGGCCAGGGCCGGCGTGCTGCTCGACGGCGCCGGGCTCAAGCCCAGCGCGGCCGGCTGGCGCATCCGCCATGCCGGCGGCCGGCGCACGGTGACGGACGGCCCGTTCGCGCAGACCAACGAACTCGTGGCCGGCTACACCCTGATCCAGGTGCGCAGCCGCGAGGAAGCGATGGAATGGGCGCGCCGCTTTCCCGCGCCGCACGGCGAGACGGCCGACGGCGAGATCGAGGTGCGTCCGCTCTATGAACTGGAGGACTTCGCGCCCGGCCCCGCCGTGGACCGCTTCCGCGCGCTCGGCATGGGCCAGCGCTGAAGGCGCCGAAGCGGACGCGAGCGCAACGAGCGCAACGCACATCACGAGCACCACGAGGACATCATGCACAAGCAAGTCTACGTCAACCTCGCCGTGGCCGACCTGCCGCGCGCGATGGATTTTTTCAAGGGCCTGGGCTTTGCCTTCAACCCGCGCTTCACCGACGGCAACGCGGCCTGCATGGTCATCGGCGAGAACATCCACGCCATGCTGCTGACCGAGGCCTTCTTCAAGAGCTTCACCACGCGCGCGCTGTGCGACACCGCGCACAGCACCGAGGTGCTGATCTGCCTGTCGTGCGAGAGCCGCGCCGAGGTCGATGCGCTGGTCGCCAAGGCGCTGGCCGCCGGCGCCCGCGCGCCGCGCGCGCCGCAGGACCACGGTTTCATGTACGGCCACGGCTTCGAGGACCTGGACGGCCATATCTGGGAGCTGGTGTACATGGAGCCGCAGGCCGCGGACCCGGCCTGAATGTCCCGGGGCGGCAGGATGACGGCGATTCCCCCGGCGCACCGCGCGATCGAGGCCGTATGGCGCATCGAATCCGCCAGGGTCATCGCCCACGTGGCGCGCGTGGTGCGCGACGTGGGCCTGGCCGAGGAACTGGCGCAGGACGCCTTGCTGGCCGCGCTGGAGCGCTGGCCGGAAAACGGCGTGCCGGACAACCCCGGTGCGTGGCTGATGACCACGGCCCGGCGCCGCGCGCTGGACCACCTGCGCCGGCAGGCGCTGCACGCGCGCAAGCACGAGCAGATCGGCCACGAGCTCGACGCGCTGGAGGCCCGCATAGTGCCCGACTTCGTCGATGGGCTCGACGCGGCCCGCGAGGACGACATCGGCGACGACCTGCTGCGCCTGGTCTTCACCGCCTGCCATCCGGTGCTGTCGCGCGAGGCGCGCGTGGCCATGACCCTGCGCCTGCTCGGTGGCCTGACCACCGCCGAGATCGCGCGCGCGTTCCTCACGCCGGAGCCCACCATCGCCCAGCGCATCGTGCGCGCCAAGCGCGCGCTGGGCGCGGCGCGCGTGCCGTTCGAGGTGCCGGGGCCGCAGGCGCGCGCGGCGCGCCTGGCGTCGGTGCTGGAGGTGATCTACCTGATCTTCAACGAAGGGTATGCCGCCACCGCCGGCAGCGACTGGATGCGCCCCGCGCTGTGCGAGGAAGCGCTGCGCCTGGGCCGCACGCTGGCCGGCCTGATGCCGGACGAAAGCGAGGTGCACGGACTGGTGGCGCTGATGGAGATACAGGCCTCGCGCACGCACGCGCGCGTCGACGCGCAGGGCCAGCCGGTGCTGCTGCCCGACCAGGACCGCGGCCGCTGGGACCCGCTGCTGATCCGGCGCGGCCTGCACGCGCTGGCGCGCGCGCAGGCGCTTGGCGGCGCGCTCGGCCCCTACGCGCTGCAGGCCGCGCTGGCCGCCTGCCACGCGCGCGCGCCGAGCGCGGCCGAGACCGACTGGGCGCAGATCGCCGCGCTGTATGACGCGCTCGCGCGGGTCATGCCGTCGCCGGTGGTGGAGCTGAACCGCGCGGTGGCGGTGGGCATGGCCTTCGGCCCGGCGGCCGGGCTGGAGATTGTCGATGCGCTGGCCGCGGGGGCCGCGCTGGAGAACTATCACCTGCTGCCCAGCGTGCGCGGCGACCTGCTGTCGAAGCTGGGCCGCTTCGCGCAAGCGCGCGCCGAGTTCGAACGCGCCGCCGGCATGACCCGCAACGCGCGCGAGCGCGAACTGCTGCTGGCGCGGGCGCGTGCGGCGCGGGGGTGAGGGCAGGTGCCTGCCACCACCACAAGCCCCCGCCAGACCATCGCACCGCCTACTGCGCCACGATGCCCGGCCGCGCCATCCGCGTGTACACCAGCAGGCGTCCCTTGTAGGCATTCTGGTCGGTGCCGGCGGGACGGTCCAGCCGCTGCTCCGCCAGCGAGAAACCGAGCGCCGCCATCCACCGGTTGAAGGCCGGGCGGTTGCCGCGGTCGGGGTCGACGATCCAGACTTCCGCGGCCGCGCTGGCGTGGCTGTCGATGTAGCGCGCGAGCCTGCCGTCGGTGTCGCGCTCGTAGAGCAGGTCGCTGCCGATGATCAGGTCGAAGTCGCCCGCCACGTTCTGCACGCCGGCCAGGCTCGGGTCGCTGCCGTCGGCCGCGCCCCAGTGGCCGTGCCGGTATTTCATCGGCGCGAGGCCGTTGATGCGCGCGTTCTCCGCCAGGAAGGGGCCGGCCATCGGGTGGCAGTCGCTGGCAGTCACGTCGGCGCCGCGGCGGTGCGCGACCAGGCTGGCCAGCGCCGTGCCGCAGCCGATCTCGAGGATGCGCTCGGCCGGGTCCACCGGCCGCGCGGCGATGCGTTCGGCCAGCAGCGCGCCGGACGGCCACAGCATGCCGAACAGCGGCCACGCGGCGGAGGAAATGCCCATGCGTTCGGCGTCGCCGTGGGGATCGTGGAACTGCTGCTGGTCCAGCAGGCAGCGAATGACCAAATCGGGCGCGCCCGCGATGGCAACGCGCTCTTGCTTGGTTTGATACCCGGGCATGGGGAGAGGGGGGAGGCCGGGAACCGGCCCCGCTAGAGGGAGGGAGCGGGCAGTATGCCCGAAATACCCCGCCGCGGGCCGGAATTTGCCGTCAAATGCGCGCAAAAGCCGCGCCGCAGGCACTCCGTGGATGCCCGCGGCGCGGCAAGGCACAGGCCATGCCGGGCAAGGCGTCAGGCCGGCGCGTCTTCCAGCGTGACCAGCTGCGCGCCGTCCTGCACCTGGTCGCCCACCGCGTACAGCACTTCCTGCACCACGCCGTCGGCGGGCGCGGTCAGCGTGTGCTCCATCTTCATGGCTTCCATCACGATGAGCGGGTCGCCCTTGCCGATCACGGCGCCGGCCTTGACCATCACCGCGATGATGCGGCCCGGCATCGGCGCCACCAGCTTGCCGCCCTCGGCATCGGCGCCGGCCGCGTGCGCGAGCGGGTCGATCACCTCCAGCCGGGTTTGCCGGCTGCCGCTGAACACATGGATGGCATCGCCGTCGAGATGGGTGCTGCCCTTGACCGTGCGCTCGCCAAGGTCGAGCGCATGGCCGTCGCTGGCGCTGGCTGCGCGGAAGGGCACGGTCTGCCCGTTCACGCTCAGCCACTGCCGCGCGCCGTCGTCGCGCAGGCTGGCCTCGGTTTCGCCCTCGGCCGTGCGCAGGCGGAAGCGGCGCGTGGCCTCGCCGTTCAGGCGCCACGCGCCGCCGTGCCGCCACGGCGAATGCGCGTCGGCCGGGTCCACGCGGCGCGCGCGCGCCTGCGCGTCGAGCAGCGCCGCCACCGCCAGCGCGATGGCGTCGATGCCCTCCGGCCCGGCGGGCGGGAACAGCGCCGCGTGGTTGCGCTCGATCAGGCCGGTGTCGAGGTCCGCCGTGGCGAACGCCGGCGAGGCCACCAGCCGCTGCAGGAAGGCGATATTGGTGGACAGGCCCACCACGTGGTACTGCGCCAGCGCCTGCGCCATGCGCGCCAGCGCTTCCTCGCGGTCGCGGCCCCACACGATCAGCTTGGCGATCATGGGGTCGTAGAAGGGGCTGATGGTGTCGCCCTCGCGCACGCCGGAATCAATGCGCGCGCCGGCCGGGCCGCCGCGGTCCTGGCCCAGCTCGAACTGCACCGCCGCCGGCGTGCGCAGGTAGCGCAGCGTGCCGGTGGACGGCAGGAAGCCCTTGTCCGGGTTCTCGGCGTACACGCGCGCCTCCAGCGCGTGGCCGTGGATGCGCAACTGGTCCTGCCTCAGCGGCAGCGGCTCGCCGGCGGCCACGCGCAACTGCCACTCCACCAGGTCCTGCCCGGTGATCATCTCGGTCACGGGATGTTCCACCTGCAGGCGCGTGTTCATCTCCATGAAGTAGAACGAGCCGTCCTGGTTGGCGATGAACTCCACGGTGCCGGCGCCCACGTAGCCCACCGCCTGCGCCGCGGCCACGGCGGCGTCGCCCATTGCGCGCCGGCGCTCCTCGCTCATGCCCGGCGCCGGGGCTTCTTCCAGCACCTTCTGGTGGCGCCGCTGCACCGAGCAGTCGCGCTCGAACAGGTAGACGCAGTTGCCGTGCGTATCGGCGAACACCTGGATCTCGATATGGCGCGGGCGCGTCAGGTACTTCTCCACCAGCACCTTGTCGTCGCCGAAGCTGGCCGATGCCTCGCGCTTGACCGAGGCCAGCGCGGTCTCGAAGCCAGCGCCGGCCTCGACCACGCGCATGCCCTTGCCGCCGCCGCCGGCGCTGGCCTTGAGCAGCACCGGGTAGCCGATGCGGTCGGCCTCGCGGCGCAGCAGCGCGGCGTCCTGGTCCTCGCCGTGGTAGCCCGGCACCAGCGGCACCGCGGCCTTTTCCATCAGTTGCTTGGCCGCGCTCTTGCTGCCCATCGCGCGGATGCTCGATGCCGGCGGCCCGATGAAGACCAGCCCCGCGGCCGCGCAAGCCTCGGCAAAACCGTCGTTCTCGGACAGGAAGCCGTAGCCCGGGTGGATCGCCTGCGCGCCGGTGGCCAGGGCCACCGCGATGATGTGCTCGCCGCGCAGGTAGCTGTCGCGCGCGGCCGCGCCGCCGATGTGCACGGCTTCGTCGCACAGCGCCACGTGGCGCGCGCCGGCATCGGCGTCCGAGTAGACCGCCACCGTGCGGATGCCCAGGCGGCGGCAGGTGGCGGCCACGCGGCAGGCGATTTCGCCGCGGTTGGCGATCAGGATTTTGTTGAACATGCTGGTGGTCCTCTTGTCTTTTCCTTGCGTGCGGCGTGCCTCAGACCTTCCAGGCGGGCGCGCGCTTCTCCAGGAAGGACTTCACGCCTTCCCGCCCTTCGTCCGAAGCGCGGATCGCGGCTATGCGCTCCGCCGTCTGCGCCAGCAGGTCGTCGTCGACCGGCCGCCCGGCCACCTCCTGCACCAGCCGCTTGCTCTCGCGCACCGCGTTCGGGCTGTTGGCCGCCAGCGTGGCGGCCAGCTCGGCCACCTTGGCGTCCAGCGCGGCGGCGGCCACCATCTCGTGCACGAAGCCCAGCCGCAGCGCCTCGGCCGCGCCGAAGCGCTCGGCGGTGATGAAGTAGCGGCGCGAGGCCTGCTCGCCCAGCGCGCGGATCACGTAGGGGCTGATGGTGGCCGGCAGCAGGCCCAGGCGCGCCTCCGACAGGCAGAAGGTCACGCCCTCGGCCGCCACCGCGATGTCGCACGCCGCCACCAGCCCCACGCCGCCGGCGTAGGCGTCGCCGTGGATGCGCGCGATCACCGGCTTGGGGCAGGACCAGATGGTGTGCAGCATCTGCGCCAGCGTCAGCGCGTCGGAGCGGTTCTCGTCGTGCGAGTAGCCGGCCATCTTCTTCATCCAGTTCAGGTCGGCGCCGGCGCAGAAGGCCGGGCCGTTGCCGGCCAGCACGATGGCGCGCACCGAGGGCTCGCTGCCCAGCGCGCGGAAGGCGCCGGTCAGCTCGGCGATCACGGTTTCGTTGAAGGCGTTGCGCACGTCGGGCCGGTTCAGCGTGACGGTGGCCACATGCTGCGCGGTGGTGACGGTGAGGGTGGTGAATTCCATTTCGGTGTCCTGTGGCGGTGCGTGGGCGCGGGGTGGGGGCGTTACATGCGGAACACGCCGAACTTCATCTCGCCGATCGGCGCGTTGAGGCTGGCCGACAGGCCCAGGCCCAGCACCGTGCGCGTCTGCGCGGGGTCGATCACGCCGTCGTCCCACAGGCGCGCGCTGGCGTAGTAGGGATGGCCCTGGTGCTCGTACTGGTCGCGGATCGGCTGCTTGAACTTGTCTTCTTCCTCGGCGCTCCAGGCACCGCCGCGCGCCTCGATGCCGTCGCGGCGCACCGTGGCCAGCACGCTGGCGGCCTGCTCGCCGCCCATCACCGAGATGCGCGCGTTCGGCCACATCCACAAGAAGCGCGGCGAATACGCGCGCCCGCACATGCCGTAGTTGCCCGCGCCGAACGAGCCGCCGATGATGACCGTGAACTTGGGCACCTGCGCCGTGGCCACCGCCGTCACCATCTTGGCGCCGTTGCGCGCGATGCCTTCGTTCTCGTACTTGCGGCCCACCATGAAGCCGGTGATGTTCTGCAGGAACACCAGCGGGATCTTGCGCTGGCAGCACAGCTCGATGAAGTGCGCGCCCTTGAGCGCCGACTCCGAGAACAGGATGCCGTTGTTGGCGATGATGCCGACCGGGTAGCCCCAGATCCGCGCGAAGCCGCACACCAGCGTGGTGCCGTAGCGCGCCTTGAACTCGTCGAAGTCGGAATCGTCCACGATGCGCGCGATGACCTCGCGCACGTCGTAGGGCTTGCGCGTGTCGGTGGGGATCACGCCGTACAGCTCCTCCACCGGGTAGCGCGGCGGCAGCGGCTCGTGCAGGCGGATCTGGTCCGGCTTGCGGCGGTTCAGGTGCTGCACGATATTGCGCGCCAGCGACAGCGCGTGCGCGTCGTTCTGCGCGAAGTAGTCCGCCACGCCGGACAGGCGCGTGTGCACGTCGGCGCCGCCCAGGTCCTCGGCGCTCACTTCCTCGCCGGTGGCCGCCTTCACCAGCGGCGGGCCGCCCAGGAAGATGGTGCCCTGGTTCTTGACGATGATGGACTCGTCGCTCATGGCCGGCACGTAGGCGCCGCCCGCCGTGCACGAGCCCATCACCACCGCGATCTGCGGGATGCCCTGCTTGGACAGGTTGGCCTGGTTGTAGAAGATGCGGCCGAAGTGGTCGCGGTCGGGGAACACGTCGTCCTGGTTGGGCAGGTTGGCGCCGCCCGAGTCCACCAGGTAGATGCAGGGCAGGTTGTTCTGCTCGGCGATCTCCTGCGCGCGCAGGTGCTTGCGCACGGTCAGCGGGTAATAGGTGCCGCCCTTGACGGTGGCGTCGTTGCAGACGATCACGCATTCCTGCCCGGCGATGCTGCCGATGCCGGTGATGATGCCCGCGCCCGGCGCGGCATTGTCGTACATGTCGTAGGCCGCCAGCTGCGACAGCTCCAGGAACGGCGTGCCCGGGTCCAGCAGCTGCTGCACGCGCTCGCGCGGCAGCATCTTGCCGCGCGACAGATGCTTGGCGCGCGCGTCCTCGCCGCCGCCTTCGGCCAGTTTGGCGATCCTGGCCTTGAGGTCGTCGACCAGCGCCTGCATGGCGTCGGCATTGGCGCGGAACGATTCCGAGCGCGCATTGAGTTTGGTTTCGAGCGTGGGCATGGGTCTGGGTATCTCGTATCAGGGGTCGCGCTGGCGAGCGGCCTTACATCGTCTCGGCGTACAGTTCGCGCCCGATCAGCATGCGGCGGATCTCCGAGGTGCCCGCGCCGATCTCGTACAGCTTGGCGTCGCGCCACAGCCGGCCCACCGGGTATTCGTTGATGTAGCCGTTGCCGCCCAGGATCTGCACCGACTCGCCCGCCATCCACGTGGCCTTCTCCGCCGTGTACAGGATCACCGCCGCGCAGTCCTTGCGCACCTGCCGCACGTGCTCGCGGCCCAGCGCGTCGAGGTTCTTGCCCACCGTGTACAGGTAGCTGCGCGCGGCCTGCAGGGTGGTGTACATGTCCGCCACCTTGCCCTGGATCAGCTGGAACTCGCCGATGCTCTGGCCGAACTGCCTGCGGTCGTGGATGTAGGGCGTGACCACGTCCATGCACGCCTGCATGATGCCGACCGGCCCGCCCGAGAGCACCGCGCGTTCGTAGTCCAGCCCGCTCATCAGCACGCGCGCGCCGCCGTTCTCGGCGCCGAGGATGTTCTCCACCGGCACCTCCACGTCCTCGAACACCAGCTCGCCGGTGTGCGAGCCGCGCATGCCGAGCTTGTCGAGCTTCTGCGCCACCGAGAAGCCCTTCATGCCCTTCTCGACGATGAACGCGGTCATGCCGCGCGCGCCCAGGTCCGGCTCGGTCTTGGCGTAGACCACCAGCACGTCGCAGTCCGGGCCGTTGGTGATCCACATCTTGGTGCCGTTGAGCACGTAGCGGTCGCCCTTGAACTCGGCGCGCAGCTTCATGCTGACCACGTCGGAGCCGGCATTGGGCTCGCTCATGGCCAGCGCGCCGATCCAGTCGCCCGAGACCAGCTTGGGCAGGTACTTGGCTTTCTGCGCGGCGCTGCCGTTGCGGTGGATCTGGTTCACGCACAGGTTGGAGTGCGCGCCGTAGGACAGGCCGACCGAGGCCGAGGCGCGGCTGATTTCCTCCATCGCCACCATGTGGGCGAGGTAGCCCATGCTGGCGCCGCCGTATTCCTCGGCCACGGTGATGCCGAGCACGCCGAGGTCGCCCATCTTCTTCCAGGCGTCCATCGGGAACTGGTCGGTGCGGTCGATCTCGGCGGCGCGCGGGGCCAGCTCGGCCTGCGCCCAGTCGCGCACGCTCGCGCGCAGCATGTCGATGTCTTCGCCGAGGTGGAAGTTCAGGCCGGGGAGTTCTGTCATGTCGGTGCTCGTCGTCTTGTGGGAAGGGGCCGCCGGCAGCGGGCGGCCTTGCGTCGAATGGAAATGGGGGAAAGCGGTAATGCGGGCTGGGAATCAGGCGACGGAATCAGGCGGTCCTGACCACGGCCAGCCCGAGTTCCTGCGTCATGCGCTCGCGCATCACGAACTTCTGCACCTTGCCGGTGATCGTCATCGGCATCTCGGCGACGAAGCGGATATAGCGCGGGATCTTGTAGTGCGCGATCTGGTCGCGGCAGAACGCGCGGATGTCGTCTTCCGTGGCGCTCTCGCCCGGCTTGAGCACGATCCACGCGCACACTTCCTCGCCGTACTTCGGGTCCGGCACGCCGAACACCTGCACGGCCTGCACCTTGGGGTGGCGGAACAGGAATTCCTCGATCTCGCGCGGGTAGATGTTCTCGCCGCCGCGGATCAGCATGTCCTTCACGCGGCCGACGATGTTGCAGTAGCCTTCCTCGTCGATGGTGGCGAGGTCGCCGGTATGCATCCAGCCGTCGCGGATCGCCTCGCGCGTGCGCGGCTCGTCGTCCCAGTAGCCCTGCATCACGGAATAGCCGCGCGTGCACAGCTCGCCCGTCTCGCCTACCGGCACGATGCCGCCGGCGCCGTCCACGATCTTCACTTCGAGGTGCGGCTGCACGCGGCCCACCGTGGTCACGCGCTTTTCCAGCGGGTCCGTGGTGGCGCTCTGGAACGACACCGGGCTGGTCTCCGTCATGCCGTAGGCGATCGTCACCTCCGCCATGTGCATCTGCGCGATCACGCGCTTCATGGTCTCGATGGGGCAGGGCGAGCCCGCCATGATGCCGGTGCGCAGCGTGGAGAAATCGTACCTGGCAAAGTCGGGGTGGTCGAGCTGCGCGATGAACATGGTCGGCACGCCGTGCAGCGCGGTGCAGCGTTCCTCGCTCACCGCGGCCATCGTCGCCGCCGGGTCGAACGCCTCGCCCGGGAACACCATGCAGGCGCCCGTGGAGACGCAGGCCAGCACCGCCAGCACCATGCCGAAGCAGTGATAGAACGGCACCGGGATGCACAGCTTGTCCTGCTCGGAGAAGCGCATCGCCATCGCGATGAAGCGCGCGTTGTTGACGATGTTCCGGTGCGTCAGCGTGGCGCCCTTGGGCGCGCCGGTGGTGCCGCTGGTGAACTGGATGTTGATGGGGTCGTAGCGGTCCAGCGAGGCGCTGATGGCGTCCAGCTCGCCCTTGATGGCATGCGTGCCGTGCGCGAGCAGCGCATCGTAGTTGAGCATGCCCGGCGTGCGCTCCGCGCCCATGCGGATCACCCAGCGCAGCGCCGGCAGGCGCGCGGCCTGCAGGTGGCCGGGCTCGCTCGTGGCCAGCTCCGGCGCCAGCGTCTGCAGCATCTCCAGGTAGCGCGAGGTCTTGAACGACTCCGCCGCGACGATGGCCTTGCAGCCGACCTTGTTGAGCGCGTATTCCAGCTCCGACAGCCGGTACGCCGGGTTGATGTTGACCAGCACCAGCCCCAGGCGCGCGGTGGCGAACTGCGTCACCAGCCACTCCACCCGGTTCGGCGCCCAGATGCCGATGCGGTCGCCGCGCGCCAGTCCCAGCAGGCGTAGGCCGCCGGCCATCGCGTCGACCACCTGCGAGAACTCCAGCCAGGTCCAGCGCACCCCCTGCTCGCGGAACACCACCGCCTCGCGGTCGGGGAAGCGCGCCACCGTCCCGGCCAGCAGCGCCGGCACCGTCAGTTCGGACAAGGGCGTGTCGGTCTCGCCCCGTACGTGGGACAGGCCCGCCACGGGCAATGTCGATGGGCCAGCCGCACCCTGCATGGTCATACTCGTCTCCAAAGCGCTGTCGCTATCTTGTCCGGATCCCGGTTTCCTGAGTCGGGCTCAACTTAGTTGAGTACGGCTCAAGTTCCGGGCTGCGCATATTTTTGGGCTGCCAGGCCTGTTGTTTTCATGTTGGTCCGGCCGCGCTGACAGGAAAAGTACACGCTGCGCCCAAAAAATGCAACCTTGAGTTGAGTAAAGATCAATTACAATGCCGTGACACGCGCCAAGGCCCGCGCGGGCGGCCCGGCGGCGCCGTTTCTTGTTGCGTCGCAACATGCGCGCCGCACTATAATCAGCGCCTTCCGGCATGCGAGGTAACAGGTCGATGGACGACATCACGGTGCGGCGCCGCCTTCCCGCGGGCGCCAAGGCGGAACAGCGTATCCGCGACATTCTGCGCGTGAGCCGCGAAGTCTTCGCCGAGCTCGGCTACGAGCGCGCCACCACCACCGAGATCGCCCAGCGCCTGGGCATCTCCGAAGCCACGGTCTTCACCTATTTCCACGGCAAGCGCGAGCTCTGCGCGCGCGTGATCGAAGACTGGTACGACGAAATCATCGGCGTGGTGGAGGCGGGCCTGCCGCGCGGCCAGAGCACCAAGGCCCAGCTCGAGTTCTACGTGCGCACCCATCTGCGGCTGTTCCTGATCCAGGGCACCGGCCTGTGCGCGCTGGTGCTCTCCGAAGGCCGCGCCAAGGGGCCGGGGCTGGGCGAGGTGTTCGTGCCGCTGCAGCGCCGCTACACCGCGCCGCTGATGGACCTGCTGGCCCGCGCCCGCGAGAGCGGCGAGATCCGCGCCGACCTGCCCCTGAGCCTGCTGCGCTCGGCCATCCTCGGGCCGATGGAGCATATCCTGTGGGACGCCATCGCCCGCCAGCGGGAAGTTGACATCGAGCGCACCGCGCGCGACCTCGTCGCGCTGCTGTGGCCGGCGCTGCTGCCGCCGGACCTGGACGCGGCGGCGCTGCGGGAGTTCTACGGCGAGGTCGGGGCGGCGCTGCGGCGCGCCGGCGGCACCCTGGGCCAGCCCTAGGCGCGGCTGCGGCGGCCCGCCGCCGCCATCGCGCCCGCGCGGCCCGCGGCGGCGGTGCTGTATGCATATCCAGTGGCGCGGCATGTGAAAGCCAGCAACAAAGAGCGGCGCCGGAACGCGCCCGGCCCTTCCCACGCGGACACCTGCATGAGAGCATGCAGGCTTTGCTGTCCATGCGGCCCCGGCGGGGTTTCGCCGGGGCCGGCCCGGCGCCATGCCGGGAAGCACATTTGAAGGACCACCGAGGTTCGCAGGGCCGGGGGATTCGCCCGGGTTCCGCCGCGGTCATAAGAAAGAACGATCGGTGCCAGATTTTTTTTGCGGGGTCAGACAGTGACAAGACACGGACTAGGCGGGCTACTTCTTGCGCTGTGCTGCCTGGGCAATGCCCAGGCAAGCGGTCCGGACTGCGCGCGGCCGTTTACGCTCGCGCTGCACGATCATGGCCTGCTCTATTCGCTCGACACCGATACCGGCATCGACAAGGACTTCGCCGACGAGATGATCCGGCGCAGCGGATGCCAGATCCGGGTCAGCCTGATGTCGCGCGCGCGCATCTGGAAACTGATCGAGTCCGGCGCGCTCGATTTCAGCCTGTCCGGCATCGCCAACGCCGAGCGCAACCAGTACGCCGCCTTCGCCTGGTACTTCAGCAACAAATACTATCTGCTGGTGCGCAAGGACGCCGGCATCCAGAAGCTGTCCGACTTCGCCTACAACGACCGCTTCCAGCTCGGCGTCATCCGCAGCTTCCGCTACAGCAGGTCCGCCAACCAGCTGGTGGACCGGCTCGCCGCCGCCAACCGCGTCAGCCAGGCCGGCGGCCTCGAGCCGCTCTACGAGGCGCTGGCGCGCCGGCGCATCCAGGGCATGATCATCGAACCGTTCGACTATCCGGCGCTCGACGCCAAGCACATCCGCGACGTCACCTCGGTGGTCGAGTTCAACGACCCGCCCGTGCTGCATGGCCTGATCATGTCGAAGAAGGCGCTGCCGCCGGCCGAGCAGGAGAAATGGCGCGCGCTGGTCGACGACATGCGCGCCGACGGCACCGTGCGCCGGATCTTCGCCAAGTATTTCAAATCCGACATGGTCGACGCCATGACCGAATTCAAGTCGCCGCTGTGAGCGCAGTCCGCCTTATCCTGCTGCCCTTGCTGATCCTGGCCGCCGGGCTCGGCGTGACCTGGGCGGTGTGGGACCACGACCAGCAGGCCTCCCGCCATGAAGTGCGCAGCCAGTTCAACTTCGCGCTGGGCGACGCCGTCGGCCGCATCGAGCAGCGCATGGCCACCTACGAGCAGATGCTGCGCGGCGTGCACGGCATGTTCGCCGTGAGCGGCACGCTGGACCGCGACCAGTTCCACGACTACCTCAAGGCCATCAACCTCGACGCCAACCTGTCCGGCGTGCAGGCGGTCGGCGTGGTCAAGTGGGTGCCGGCCGCAGACAAGGACGCCCACGTCGCCGCGCTCGGCGGCACCGGCGTGGCCGGCTACGGCATCCATCCCGGCGGCCGGCGCGAGGCCTACGCCCCCATCGTCCAGCGCGAGCCGCCCGCCGACGGCGATCCCCCCGTGCTCGGCTTCGACACGTGGTTCAACCCGGAGCGCCGGCTCGCCCTGCAGCGCTCGCGCGACTCGGGCTCGGCGATCGTCTCCGGCAAGGTCCAGCTGGCCGTGGACACCCGCGGCGACGAGGAACCCGGCTTCGTCATGTACCTGCCGGTGTACCGCCGCGGCCTGCCGCAGGAAACCGCGGCGCAGCGGCGCGACAGCCTGGTCGGCTGGGTCTACGCCTCGTTCCGCATGCGCGAGGTCATCGCCAGCCTCTACGGCGAGCAGCCGCCCGGGATCTCGCTGGCGCTCTACGACGGCGTGGAGCCGTCGGCGACGGCGCTGCTCTACCGCTCGCCCGAGGCCGGCGGCAGCAGCACGGACGCCGTGCTCTCCGCCAACGAATACCTGGTGGTGGGCGGGCACGACTGGATGCTCTCCATGACCGCCCACAAGGCCTTCGAAGAGCGCTTCGGGCGCAACTCGCAGGCGGTGATCGCCTGGACCGGCACGGGCCTGAGCCTGCTGCTCGCGCTGCTGGCCTGGGCAATGGCCAGCGGCCGCAGCCGCGCCATGCGGCTGGCTTCGCTGATGACCCGCGAACTGCGCGAAAGCGAAGAGAAGTTCCGCGCGCTGGCCGACTGCACCGTCAACCTGGAAGTCTGGTGGGGGCTGGGCGGCCGGCCGCGCTGGATCAATCCCTCCGTCAAGGAATACACCGGCTACACCGTGGAAGAATGCATGGCGATGCGCGACCTCGCCGGCACGCTGATCCACCCCGAGGACATGCCGCGCGTGGCGCCCGAGCTGCTCAAGGGCCAGCACGGCCTGCGCGGCAACAACCTGGAATTCCGCTGCCTGCGCAAGGACGGCTCGGTGCTGTGGCTGTCCGTCTCCTGGGGCCCGATCCACGACGCGCGCGGCGTGTTCACCGGCTTTCGCATCAGCGGGCGCGACATCACCGAGCGCAAGCTGCTCGACGCCGAGCGCAAGATCGCCGAGGACAAGATCCGCGAGCTGGCCTTCTTCGACGCGCTCACGCGCCTGCCCAACCGCACCTTGCTGGCCGACCGCCTCAAGCAGGCCATCGCGGTCAGCGCGCAGAGCGGCGCCTCCGGCGCGCTGCTGTTCATCGACGTCGACAACTTCAAGACCCTCAACGACACGCTCGGCCACGACAAGGGCGACCTGCTGCTGCAGCAGGTCGCGCAGCGCCTGTCCGCCAGCGTGCGCGAAGGCGACACGGTGGCGCGCGTGGGCGGCGACGAATTCGTCGTGGTGCTCGGCAACCTCAGCGGCAACCGGCAACTCGCGGCCAGCGAGACCGAGGCCGTCGGCGAGAAGATACGCACCATCCTCGGCAAGATCTACCATCTCGACGGCGTGGAATACCGCAGCACCGCCAGCATCGGCGTGACGGTGTTCAACGGCCACCATGCCTCCATCGACGAGCTGCTCAAGCAGGCCGACCTCGCCATGTACAAGTCGAAGGAGCGCGGGCGCAACGCCATGCGCTTCTTCGATCCGGCCATGCAGACCGTGGTGGTGGCGCGCGCCGCGCTCGAAGCCGGCCTGCGCAAGGCCGTCGACGAAGACCTGCTGCTGCTGCACTACCAGGCGCAGGTCACGGTCGACAACCGCATCACCGGCGCGGAAGCGCTGGTGCGCTGGCAGCATCCCGAGCGCGGCATCATCTTCCCCGCCGAATTCGTCCCGCTGGCCGAGGAGGCCGGGCTGATCCACGCGCTCGGGGACCGCGTGCTGCGCGCCGCCTGCCTGCAGCTGGCGCGCTGGTCGGTCCAGCCCGACCTGGCTCATCTCACCATCGCCGTCAACGTCAGCGTCCACCAGTTCCGCGAGCCGGACTTCGTCGCGCGCGTGCTGGCCGTGATCGGCGAGACCGGCGCCGACCCGCGCCGGCTCAAGCTCGAACTCACCGAAAGCGTGCTGGTGGACAACGTGGAAGACATCGCCGAGAAAATGCACGCGCTCAAGGACTCCGGCGTGGTGTTCTCGCTCGACGATTTCGGCATCGGCTACTCCTCGCTTTCCTACCTCAAGCGCCTGCCGCTCGACCAGCTCAAGATCGACCGCTCCTTCGTGCGCGACATCCTCGTCGACCCCAACGATGCCGCCATCGCCAAGACCATCGTCGCGCTCGGCAAGAGCCTGGCCCTGGAGGTGATCGCCGAAGGCGTCGAGACCGCCGCCCAGCGCGATTTCCTCGCCGACGCCGGATGCCACGCCTACCAGGGCTACTTCTTCTGCCACCCCGTGCAGGTGGAAGGCTTCGAAGCGTTCGTGCGCCGCTTCAGCCAGCGGCACCGCCAGGCGGCGGCGCCCGCAAGAGAGCAGGTGGACGGCTGATTGCGTGCCAGGGCGCGCTTCGTTCCCGACGCATCAATCCCCGTAGACGCGCTGCGGCACGAGCCAGCGGCCGGCGCGGCGCGCTGTCGATGACGGGCTTGTCCGCGCCAACGGCGCCGGAAGGCGCTGCCTCAGCGCGGCGCCGAACAGGCCGTCCCGGAGCCCGGGCGGCAGCCGGCATCGCACACCACCGCGCCCGAACTGTCCAGGCTCGCGCCGCCGCCCGCCGTGCTGGAACACATCACGTTCCCCTTCATGTCCACCGCGCAGCGGCCCACGCCGCAGCGCGCGTCACCTTCCCGGTCCAGCGCGATCCCGCCGCCATCCCTGGCGCAGCGGACCTCGCCCGAGCGCGTCATCATGCAGGCGCTGTTGCCGGGGCAATTGACCGCGCCCCGGAAATCCGGCGCGCAGTTGGCGGCCAGCGCCGCCTGCGCGGCGGCGGCAAGTGCCAGGGTAAGTAACAGTTTCTTGGTCAGCGCGACTGCCATTTTGTGATTCCCCTCGATGCTTTTGTTTTTCTGGCTCTGGGCCCGGTTCGGGCCGGGGGGCATTGTACTGGGGTTGGGCAAGCGCGAACCTCCTGCTTCCGGGTTTCTCCCCGGTGGCCCCCTCTAAAGGGGTATGCCGGACGCGGGGCCGGAAACGCCGGAAATGCCGGAAATGCCGGAAATGCCGGAAATGGCCGGAGCACGCCCGGCGCGAGGCCGCGCAGGCCATGCATCGACGACCCCCGGGCAGGTGAAAGGCGGCCGGAATACCGGGATCGCGGTGGATGCGGACCGCGGGCGCCCGGGCGCGCAATGGCCCCCACATCGACGGCGGCTCGTGGTCTTCCCGGGCGCCGGCTGCGCTTCTGTGGCGGACAGGCCAAAAAGATCGGGAAAAGTTGACGCGATTCCTGTAGCACCGCTGCAGTGCCGGCGCGCCCGGCATGCGTGCACGGTACCGCCCCGCGCACCCAAAACGATCGCTTTTCCCGACTGTGGCGCGGCCCCGTGCCCCTTCTTTGCGCTTATTTCTCCATGCCGGGGAGACGCGGAAACACGCCTGTCGGTATGCATAGGAGTTTGCTATGTAGTGCATTCGAAAATATTTATTTTCCTTTAATTGGGCGGTGTTAGATTTCACCGGCGCCTGCAAGCCGAGGCGAGTCCATCACCGAATTCGCATCCGGACACCCGTCGATTCAAGGAGTGTTTTTCATGGCAGATACCGCCACCAAGATCAATGACGTCGCAAGGACTTCTGCCATGCCGCGCGACATCAAGATGCGCGCGCTCCGGCTGTCGAAGCGTTACGGCGGCACCACGGCCCTGCACCCCGTCGATCTCGATGTGCGTACCGGCGAGCTGCTGACGCTGCTGGGCCCCTCCGGGTCGGGGAAGACCACCTTGCTGCAGATCATCTGCGGGCTGGTCGAACCCAGCTCGGGCGAGTTGTTCATCGATGGCGTCGACCGCACCCATGCGCCTTCGCACCAGCGCGATGTGGGCGTGGTGTTCCAGAACTATGCCTTGTTCCCGCATCTCTCCGTGTACGAGAACATTGCCTTCCCGCTGCAAATGCGCCGGGTGGACCGCGACGCCATCCGTGCCAAGGTGATGCGCGTGCTCGAGATGGTGGGGCTGGGCAGTTTCTCGGCGCGTTTCCCGCGCGAACTCTCCGGCGGCCAGCAGCAGCGCGTGGCGCTGGCACGCTGTCTGGTGTACCAGCCGTCGCTGGTGCTGATGGACGAATCGCTGTCGGCGCTGGACCGCAAGCTGCGTGAAAGCATGCAGGTGGAGATCAAGCGCATCCACCGCGAGACCGGCACCACCATCATTTTCGTGACGCACGACCAGGAAGAGGCGCTGGCGCTGTCGGACCGGGTCTGCCTGATGAATGCCGGGCGAATCGAGCAGATCGGCACGCCCGCCGAAATCTACGAGCAGCCGCAAAGCACCTTCGCCGCCGACTTCATCGGCATCTCCAACAAGATCCGGGGCCGCGTCGCCGGCGACGGCTGGCTCTCGAGCGTCGACGGCAGGATCCCGGTGCCGGCGGCCGACAGCGCGCGCGCGCTGTCGGCCGAGGCGACCATCAGCATCCGCCCCGAGTACATCGAGCTGGTGGAGCAGGGCGGCTACGTCGATGGGGAAGTCATCGAGCAGATCTACGCCGGCTCCGAGACCCGCCTGCTGGTGAAGCTTGGCAGCGGCACCGTGATGACCGTGCGCCAGGCCGCCGGCAGCCGCGCGCGCCACGTCGGCGCGACCGTCTCGCTGCAATGGCGCGAGAGCCATTCGCGCCTGCTCGAAAAATGAAAGTCGTCTCAAAGGGGAGTGCCTTGATCCATCCTGCTCGTCAACTATCTGGGGCCTGAAATGAACAAGAAATTGAATAGTCGCCGCGAATTCATCAAGACCGCCGCCGTCACGGGCGCCGTCGCCGCCGCCCCCATGCTGTGGCTGCCGCGAGCCTCCGCGGCCGAAGCCCTGACCGTCGCCGACAACGGCGGCGCGCTTGGCCCGGCCATGCGCAAGGCCTTCTACGACCCGTTCGAGAAGGAAACCGGCATCCGTGTCATCAACGTCGCCCACGAATCCGATCCCGTGACGCAGTTCAAGCTGGTGGTCGACTCCGGCTCCGGCATCTGGGACGTGGCGATGGTCACCCCCGACAACGTGCTGCGCCTGACCAGCGCCAAGAACTACGTCGCGCCGCTCGACAACGCGCCCGGCGACGGCAAGAACATCCTGCCCGGCATGCTCACCGCGAACTGGTTCGGCTTCTCGGTCTACGGCGTCGTCATGGGCTACCGCAGTGACAGGTTCCCCAAGGGCGGTCCGCAGAGCTGGCGCGATTTCTGGGACACCGCGCACTTTCCCGGACGCCGCGGCCTCTTCCGCTCGCCCAGCGGCACCCTCGAGCTGGCCCTGCTGGCCGATGGCGTGGCGCCCCAGGACCTCTACCCGCTCGACATCGATCGCGCGATGAAGTCGCTCAGCAAGATCCGCAAGTCGGTTTCGGTGTGGTGGTCCAACGGCGCGCAGAACACCCAGCTGCTGCAAAGCGGCGAGGTCGATCTCTCGGACACCTGGAACTCGCGCGCGCTGGCCGCCATCGCCTCGGGCGCCCCGGTGAAGATCGTCTGGCAGGGCACCTACAACGTCGACGGCTGGTCGATCGTGGCCGGCACCAAGAAGCTCAAGCAGGCACAGCAGTTCGTGCGTTTCTGCATGCGCGCGGACCGCCTCGCCGAATACGGCACCCTGTCCGGCAACGGCCCCACCAATACCGAATCGATCAAGCTGATCGACCAGAAGCGCGCCGAGCTGCTCACCACCTATCCCAAGAACCTCGAGGGACTGCGCCGTCGCGACACCGCCTGGTGGGGCAAGAACTACGACATCGCCAACGAGCGGTTCCAGGAGTGGCTGATCCAGGGTTGATCCGGGCCCGACCCTGGCGGTCCGGCGAACAAGCAAGGCAGATTTGAAGGAGTGGTAACGTGAACGATCGACAAATACATCTGGGCCTGTTGACGCATCCTACCGGTGCGCATCCGGCCTCCTGGCTCAAATCCAGCGCGCCGCGCGACGCGGCCACCGACATCGATTACTACCGGCGGATCGCCGCCACGGCCGAGCAGGGGCTGTTCGACCTCTTCTTCATCGCGGACACGCCCGCTGCCCGCACCGAGAAGCTGCATATCCATTGCCGCAACCCGGAGTTCATGAACCGCTTCGAGCCGATCACGCTGCTGTCGGCCCTGGCCGGCTCGACGCAGCATATCGGCCTGGGCGCCACCGCCTCGACCAGCTTCTACGAGCCCTACAACATCGCCCGCCTGTTTGCTTCGCTGGACCACATCTCGCACGGCCGCGCGGGCTGGAACGTGGTGACGTCGGCCAACGACTATGCGGCGCGCAACTACGGGCTGGACAAGCTGCCGCCGCACGACGACCGCTACGTGCGGGCGCGCGAGTTCTACAAGGTGGTCGAAAGCCTGTGGGATACCTGGGAAGACGATGCCTTCGTCCAGGACAAGGAACAATGCATCAACTTCGATCCCGACAAGTTCCACATCACCGACCATTCCGGGAAATATTTCAAGGTCTACGGCGGCCTCAACATCCGCCGCACGCCGCAGGGGCGTCCGGTGATCATCCAGGCCGGTTCGTCGGAGGTGGGCAAGCAGTTCGCCGCCGAGACCGCCGAAGTCGTGTTCGCCTCGGACCCGACCCTGCCCCAGGCCAGGAAATTCTATGCCGACCTGAAGGGGCGCCTGCCGCAGTTCGGGCGCAGCGCCGATTCCCTGAAGATCCTGGCCGGACTCTCGGTGGTGGTGGGCGAGAGCCAGGCGGAAGCCGAAGACAAGTACCAGGAACTGCAGCGCATGATCCATCCGGACGTGGGCCGCATGCGCCTGGGCGCGGATCTCGAAGCCGACCTGACCAGCCTGCCGCTGGATGAGCCGGTGCCGGTGGAGATGATTCCGCAGAAGTCCAACTTCCACCAGGCTTATTTCAATCAGATCGCCGGCATGATCCGCGAGCAGAAGCTGACGCTGCGCCAGCTCTATTCCAGCTATGAACGTGGCAAGGTGACTCTGTGCGGCACCGCCGCGCAAGTGACCGACCACATGATGGAGTGGATGGAAAGCGGGGCGGCGGACGGCTTCATGCTGAGCTTCCACGTACTGCCCGACGACCTGCACAACTTCGTGGGCATGGTGGTGCCCGAGATGCAGCGCCGCGGCGTCTATCGCAAGGCCTACAGCGGCGCCACGCTGCGCGAGCACCTGGGGCTGGCGCGTCCCGTCAACCGGCATGTCGATGCCGTTACCGCATAAGGTGCAGCCTTGTCCATTGCCGAGCATCCGGGGCAACGCATGAAAGTGCCGACCGACGTAGTCCTCGAGCGGACTGCCGCCCGCGCCAGACCCTGGCGTCCGGGGCCGTTGTGGCTGGCCCTGCCGGGCGGCTTGTTCCTGGCGATCTTCCTGCTGTTGCCGTCGTTCCGGATCTTTCCGCTGAGCCTGTTCGACAGCCAGGGGGCACTGTCGTTTGCCGCCTTTGCCCGTTTCTTCGGCCCCAGTGTCTACCGGCAGGTCCTGCTCAACACCTTTGCCACGGCCGTCGAGACCACCGCCATCTGCCTGCTGATCGGCTACCCGGTGGCGTACTGGCTGTCCAACCTGTCCAGGCGCTCGCAGCAGATCCTGTCGCTGTTCGTGCTGCTGTCGTTCTGGAGCAGCACGCTGGTGAAGAACTTTTCCTGGCTGATCCTGCTGGGGCGGGGCGGCTTCGTCGAGCGCATGGCGCAGGCCGCGGGCCTGGACTGGTCGCAGTTCCTGTTCAACCGCAACGTGGTGGTGTTCGCGATGTCGCACACCTTGCTGCCGCTGGCCGTGGTGACCATGCTGCCGGTGATGAACCAGATCGACCGCCGCCTGACCATGGCCGCGTCGACCCTCGGCGCCGATCGCGCCAATGTGTTCTGGCGCATCTTCTTCACGCAGTCGATCCGTGGCGTGGCCGCGGCCGGGCTGCTGGTGTTCATCAGCGCGCTCGGCTTCTTCGTCACTCCGTCCTTCCTGGGCAGCCCCAAGGAAATGATGCTGGGCCAGTTGATCATCGTGCAGATCAACGAGCTGCAGAACTGGCAGATGGGCAGCGCGCTGGCGGTGGTGCTCGTCATCACCGCGCTGGTGAGTTGCGTGGTCTACGACCTGGTGTTTGGCCTGTCGTCGCTGGCCGGCAGCGACAGCAAGCAATCCAGCTCGCGGCATCGCCACCTGCGCAGGTTCGGGCTGGGCCTGGTCTATGCGCTGGGCCGCGCGTCGGGCTGGATCGTGTCCGCCTACGACCGCCACATCGCCCGCATGGTGAAGATTCCGCTGCTCCCGGTGTTTTCCTGCGTGGTGATTGCCATCCTGCTGCTTCCCATCCTGGCCATCGTGCCGATGTCGTTCACGGATGGCCAGTTCCTGACCTTCCCGCCGCAGGGCCTGAGTCTGAAGTGGTACGAGGTCTATCTTGAGTCGCCGCTCTGGATCAATGCCACGCTGCGATCCTTCGGCATCGGCTTCCTGGTGGCGATCGCGACCTGCATTCTGGGTTCGCTGGCGGCGCTGGGCATGGCGCGCTCCAGCGGCCGGGTGGCCGGCGGCATCTTCTTCCTGTTCCTGCTGCCGATGATCGTGCCGTCGATCGTGATCGCGATGGCGCTGTTCTACCTGTGCGCCCAGATCTCGCTGGTGGCGACCAATACCGGCATCGCCATCGGCCATATCGTCATCGCCATGCCGATGGTGTTCGTGATCCTGCTGACGACCTTCAAGGGGCACGACTGGTCCATCGATCAGGCGGCGGCCACGCTGGGCGCCAACCGCTTCCAGGTATTCATGCGCATCACGCTGCCTTCGGTGAAGAACGGCCTGGCGGCGGCCTTCGTGATCGGCTTCCTGACCTCCTTCGAAGAACTGACGATTGCCCTCTTCATGGGTGGCGGCGTCAAGTCGACCCTGCCCAAGCAGCTGTGGGACGACATCCTCCTGCAAGCCAATCCCACGCTCGCGGCGGCATCGTCGATCGTGCTGTTCGTGGTCGTGATGCTGTTCGCGGTGCTGCAACTGGTGCGGCCGCGGGCGCGGGCTGCTTGATCTGGTGCTCCCCCGACATGAGACGCACTGCAACCGGCAAGCAACAACAATGAACGAACATCAACTCCGCATCGACCTGGCCGCGTGCTTTCGGCTCTTTGCCCGCCTGGGCATGCATGAGGCCGTAGCCAACCATTTCAGCGCGGCCGTCTCGCCGGACGGCAAGCGCTTCCTGATGAACCGCAAGTGGCAGCATTTCTCGACCATCCGCGCCAGCGACCTGCTGCTGCTGGATGCCGACAGCCCGCCGCAGACTGCCGGCGCCGTCGACCCGACCGCGTGGGCAATCCACGGCCAGCTGCACCGCCGCGCCCCGCATATCCGGGTGGCCCTGCATCTGCACCCGGTCTACGCCACCGCCATCTCGACCCTGGAAGACCCCGCCATCAAGCCCATCGAGCAGAACACGGCGCGCTACTTCAACCGGGTGGCCGTCGACGGCAACTTCGGCGGCATGGCCGATACCGAAGACGAAGGGGCACGGCTGATCGCGCAGCTGCAGGGAAAGTCGCGCCTGATGATGGGCAACCACGGCGTGCTGGTGACGGCGGCCAGCATCGGCGAAGCCTTCGACGACATGTACACGCTGGAGCGCGCCTGCCAGATCCTGGCCATCGCCTACGCCACCTGCCAGCCCCTGAAGGTGCTGTCGGACGAGGTGGCTGAAAAGACCGCGCAAGACTGGGAGGGCATCCGTGATTTCTCGGTGGCCCACTTCGAAGAGATGAAACGCATCCTGGATCGCGAGGACCCATCCTATGCTCACTGAAACGACAAGCCACGCGCCCGCGCACAGGGCCGCCGCCACGCAGCAGGAGTTCCGCAACGCGATGGCGCGGATCGCCGCCACCGTGCACATCGTCACCACCGACGGGGAACACGGCTACGCGGGCTTCTCCGCCTCCGCGGTATGCAGCATCACCGATACCCCGCCGACGGTGCTGGTGTGCCTCAACCGCGGCTCGTCGGCCTATGCGACCACGGTGGGCAACGGCATCGTCTGCATCAACACCCTGGCCGCCGACCAGCAGGAGATGTCGGCCGCCTTCGCCGGAAAGACGCCCATGCCCGAGCGCTTCTCGCATGGAAGCTGGACCCGCTGCGAAGGGTATGCGCCGGCGCTGGACGGCGCGGCAATGTCCCTGCACTGCAAGATCATCGGCAGCTCCACCGTGGGTACGCACGATGTCCTGCTATGCGAGGTGCTGCACATCGACGACCGCGATATCGAGACCTGTCTGCTGTACTACCAGCGCCGATATCACGCGCTCTCGAGCTGAGGACTGGCCATACCGGCGCGGCGGCCCGAGACCGCCATGCATCCTGCCCATCCACCGCAAGCAACCAACGCATGACCGCACTCGTTTTCACCGACAAGGCCGCGCTGCACTATGCACCGGCCATCAGCCGGATTGCCCCGGAGCTGGACATCTGCACCCTGGACGACCCCGCGTCGGCACGCGCGGAAGTGGCCATCAGCTGGGCGCCGCCGGCCGAGAGCTATGCGCGGCTGCCGGGCCTGCGACTGATCCACAGCATCGGTGCCGGCGCCGATCGCATCATCTCGTCGGCGTCGAACCTGCAGGTCCCGATCTGCCGCATCGTCGATGCAAGCCAGGCGCGGAGCATGGCGCAGTACGTGGTCTGGGGGGTGCTGAACCGCCATCGCGGGTTCGACGGCATCCGCGCCAATCAGCGCGCCATCCAGTGGCAGCGCGTGCCCGGGCAGAGCGCCCCCGGCACGGTGGTGGGGATCATGGGCATGGGCCTGATGGGAAAGACCGTGGCGACACTGCTGCTGCAGCTCGGCTTCACGGTGCGCGGCTGGTCGCGCCGGGGCACCGAGATGGCAGGCGTGCAAGGCTACGCGGAGGGGCAGCTGGACGAATTCCTGGCAGGCACCCAGATCCTGGTCTGTCTGCTGCCACTGACGCCGGCCACGCGGCAGATACTGTCGCGCGATCTGTTCGCCCGGCTGGCCGAGGACGCCTACGTGATCCACGTCGGCCGCGGCGACCAGCTGCATGTGGGCGACCTGCTGGCGGCGGTGGACGGCGGCCGGCTCGGCGGCGCCTTGCTGGATGTGTTCCCGGTCGAGCCGTTGCCGGCCGATGACGGCTTGTGGCGGCATGAAAAGATCATCGTCACGCCGCATGTCGCCGCGATATCGGATGCCGGCGTGGTGGCCACGCAGATAGTGGACAACGTACGACGCCTGTCCGATGGCCAGCCCTTGCAACACCAGGTGCAGCATGCGCTGGGATATTGATCGCGCGCACGCGGCCGCGGCCATCCCGCGCGGCGGTCAGTCGATGCGCATCTTGCGGATGTGGCTTTCGCAGAATGCCGCCAGCCTGGTGACGATCTTGCGCGGCTTCATCGCCTGCGACTGGGCAATGCCGAGCGTGGTCGCCTTGACCTCTTCCTTGAAGCGCTTGACGACGAATTCATCACCGCCCACGGTGCGTGTCGACTTGAGCGGGAAGTTGAGAATGCTGAAGCCGAGTCCGCAGGCCACCATGCCGCGCACGACTTCAGGCTGGGACGAGCGAAAGGCAGTGACCGGACGCCGGCCCAGGGTGTCGAAGAGGGAAGAGAAATACTCGCGGCTATGCGGCAAGTCGAGCATCACATAGGGTTCATCGAGCAAGGACGCCAGCGACACCTTGCGCGCGTTGGCGAAGCGATGGGTCCTGGGCAGGATGGCGTAGGGCGGCAGCGAGACCAGCGGCGTGAAATGGATGTCGTCGTCGATATCGAGGCTGTAGGTCAGGGCAATGTCGATGGAACCATCGCGAAGGCCGCTCAACAGCGTGTCCTGATGGGCCTCGGTGGTCTGGATGGAGATCGACGGGTTCTCCGCCACGAAGCGGCTGATGATGCCGGGCATGAGCGGCGGCGCCAGCGACACCATGCAGCCCAGCGCGATCGAGCCGGTCATGCCTTCGTCCAGTTCGGCGGCCGCCAGTTGCAGTTCTTCGGCGTTCTTGAGCAGGTTGCGCGCGTTGCCCAGCAGATCCCGCCCCGACTGCGTCAGCGACAGGCCGCTGGCGTGATGGCGAATGAAGAGCTGGACGCCGATCGCCGCCTCGAGCTCGGCCAGCGCGGTCGAGATGGAGGGTTGGGAGATGTGCAGGCGCCTGGCCGCGCCCGTGAAGGAGAGTTCCTCGGCGGCCACCACGAAGTAGCGTAGCTGGCGCAGCGAATAGCGAAGTGGATTCATCTCGATGACGGATCTGGTTGGAGAACTGGAACGGAACAGACGGTTGACCGGTCTTGAATAGCTTTTTCGGATTCAGATCGAATATTACATAGATTTTTGATCTACCCACGAATTTGCCCCCGAGCGGGGGGCACAGGCGGTTCCACGTCCCGTACCGGGACATCTGATGCTCATGAAATGCGTCATTTATCAAAGGAGGCAGCGATGTCTGCGCAAACAGAGTCAATCGATACGCTGATCATCGGCGCCGGCCAGGCAGGTATCGCCATGAGCGAGCATCTCACGCGGCTCAAGGTCCCGCACGTGATACTCGAGCGGGATCGTATCGCCGAGCGGTGGCGCAGCAGGCGCTGGGATTCGCTGGTCGCCAATGGCCCGGCCTGGCACGACCGCTTCCCCAACCTCGAATTCGACAACGTGGACCCGGACGGCTTTGCCGCCAAGGAACAGGTGGCCGACTACTTCGAGCGATACGCGCGGCAGTTCGGCGCGCCCGTGCGCACCGGCGTCGAGGTCCTGGGCGTCGAGCGCCGCGACGGACAACCGGGTTTCGTGGTCGATACGAGCGCCGGGCGTTTTCATGCGCTCCGCGTCGTGGTGGCCACGGGCGCGTTCCAGCGCCCGGTGATCCCCGCCATCGCGCCCGTGGATGCGGGCCTGACGCAATTGCATTCGGCGTACTACAAGAATCCCGCGCAGCTGCCCGCCGGGGCGGTATTGGTGGTCGGCGCCGGTTCGTCGGGGGTACAGATCGCCGACGAACTGCATCGCTCGGGACGCGAGGTCTATCTCTCGGTCGGCGCGCATGACCGTCCGCCGCGCACCTATCGCGGCCGCGACTTTTGCTGGTGGCTGGGCGTGCTCGGCGAGTGGGACAAGGAAATCGCGGTGCCCGGCCGCGAACACGTGACCATTGCCGTCAGCGGCGCCTATGGCGGCCAGGCCATCGATTTTCGCCGGCTCGCGCACGGCGGCATGAAACTGGTCGGGCTGACCAAGGCCTTCGACAACGGCGTGGCCAGCTTCGAAGGCGACCTCGCCGCCAACCTTGCGCGTGGCGACCAGAGCCTGATGGCCATGCTGGACGCCGCCGACGCCTATGCGGCGCGCAACGGCCTGGACCTGCCGGAGGATCCGCAGGCACGCTACATCCCGCCCGACCCGGATTGCGTGCGCAACCCCATCGCCAGCCTGGACCTGGCCCAGGCCGGCGTGAAGACCATCATCTGGGCCACCGGCTATGCGGTCGACTACGACTGGCTGAAGGTGGATGCCTTCAACGAGCAAGGCAAGCCGCAACACCAGCGCGGCGTATCCAGCGAGCCCGGCGTCTATTTCCTGGGCCTGCCGTGGCTGTCCCGGCGCGGCTCATCCTTCATCTGGGGCGTGTGGCACGACGCCAAGCACGTCGGCGATCACATCGCCAACCAGCGCAAGTACCTCGCCTACGACGTCGCCCTGCGCGCCAGGGCGGCGCCGCGCCCGCGCGAGGTCGCCAGCACCACCATCGCCCCAGAGGCGCCATTGCAAACCACCTTCGCAGGAGCGAAATGATGCCGACGCACCATCGCATACGCATGTTCAACACCAAGGACACCTATCCCAATCAGGCGCTTGACAATGACCTGTGCCAGGCGGTGCGGGCCGGCAATACCGTCTACGTCCGCGGGCAGATCGGCACCGATTTCGACGGCAATCTGGTCGGGCTGGGCGATCCGCGCGCGCAGGCCGAGCAGGCGATGAAGAATGTGAAGCAGCTGCTCGAGGAAGCCGGCAGCGACCTGAGCCACATCGTCAAGACCACCACCTACATCACCGACCCGCGCTATCGCGAGCCGGTCTACCAGGAAGTGGGGAAGTGGCTCAAGGGCGTGTTCCCGATTTCGACGGGCCTGTGCATCAGCGCCCTTGGCCAGCCGCAGTGGCTGATGGAGATCGACGTGATTGCCGTCATTCCCGAGAACTGGACGGCGAAGCCGGCGCAAGGAGCCTGACATGACATTTTCCATCGTCGGCCGCTGCCCGCAGACCGGGCAACTCGGTATCGCCATCAGCTCCTCGAGCATCTCCGTCGGCGCGCGCTGCCCCTGGGTACGCGCGGGCGTCGGCGCGGTGGCCACACAGAACGTCACGCTGCCCGCGCTGGGCCCGGAGATCCTGGACCTGCTGGAAACCGGCAAGTTGCCGCCGGCGCAGGCGCTGGACCAGGCGCTGGCCGCCCGTGAGTGGAGCGAGTACCGCCAGGTCGCCGTCATCGACCAGCAGGGAAGGACGGCGTTCTTCACCGGCAAGGAAGCACTGGGGCTGAGCCATGCCGTTGCCGGCCAGCAATGCCTCGCCGCCGGCAACATGCTGGCGGACCGGCGGGTGGCCGACGTCATGGTGGCGGCCTTTGAGCAATCCGAGGGCGCCTTGGGCGACCGCCTGCTGCACGCCATGCACGCCGCCGTGAAGGCCGGCGGCGAAGCCGGGCCGGTTCATTCGGCCGCGCTCAAGATCGCCGGTACGCAAACCTGGGCGCTGGTGGACCTGCGCGTGGACTGGACCGATGACGATCCAGTCACCGTGCTGGACGCGCTGTGGCGGAGGTATCAGCCGCAGATGCAGGACTACGTGACGCGGGCGCTCAATCCGCTCGCCGCGCCCAGTTACGGCGTGCCGGGCGATGAGTGAGGTGGTGCCGCGGTGCACGCCTCCATGTCGTAGGGGGCGGTTCACGTCGGCCTTTGCCGTGGGCACCGGCAGCTCCGCGGTACCGAAGCGAAAGACTTCATAGCCGGCGAGCTTGAGTTGGATGCCGGCACCCGCAGTGCCGGCATCCTTCAGCCCTGCGGCCAGGGGCGCCGACAGATCGCGAAGTTGGCGTCGTACATGGCCGCTCGAATCAAGCCCGCAGCGCCATGGCGCGCAGCAGCGCGTCGATCTGCCCGAATGCGTCCTGCTGCCATTGTTCGGGAGTGCGATCACCCAGCGCGTGCGTGTCTTCGACAAAGCGCCTGACACAAGTGGGGCCATGCCCTTCGACGGTGTCGAACTTTTCCGCGATGTGCATGAAGCCGCGCTCGCCGCTGGCATGACCCAGCAATGGACGACATTCCTGCGCCAGCACCGCGATGCCGCCGGGATAGTTCCGCACGCAGTAGTAGATGTCGTAGGCATCCTTCTGCTTGTAGCGGCCCGCCAGCGCGTGGCCCTTCATCGCCAGCAAAGCGGGGATCGAGCACACCGCGATTTCCACGCGGTTGGTCCCGCCGTCTGGCATCGGACCTGCCACGGCCACCAGCTGGTAGAACCGCATCGCCAGGTCGGCGCCGTCGGCCCGCTGCACGGCAAAGTCGCTGATCAACGGGGGATCGTTCCTGACGATCTCGGCGTCGCGCGGCATCAGGAAATCGACCACGACGTCGATCGCTTGTCCGCCATCTCGCGCGGGAACCCGGCGCACCAGCTGGAAGCGTCGAAGCCCCTCGCGCTGGGCATAGCCGTGGCGTTGAAGGGCGCCGATCAAGGTGACGTACTCGCCGTCGCCGAGCGCTTCCGCATCCAGTCCAACGTCCACGTCGAGCGTGCCGACATGGGGCATATCCTCGTTGGCGAGCAGCAGCCAGGGAACCGCGCCGCCGATGATGGCGAACCTGCCCTTGAAACTGCCAAGGATCTGGCCGATCTCGATGAGCACCGACTTCACGGCCGCCGTCGTCCGGTCGTCATATTCAGCGGCCGACTGTGGTTCCTGGGGTGTCATCCGTGCCATGAGAGCCTTTCCTGGCGCAGGTGTTCCGCAGCCTCGGCACCGCGTTCCCCGGCAATGAAGAGGTCGAGGTAGGTTTGGACCGGACTGGTGCAGACCGCGCCCGGAGCAGGCTCAACCGTGTCCGCTAGCAGTCCCGCGTCCTTCGGCACGGTGACGACCACGTTCTCGCCCTTCAGGGCTGGCGCGAGCTTCAGCGCTGCCCGCAGCTTCCCCAGACCTTCCTCGTCGGCGAAAAAGTAATGCATGCCGGTCCGGCCGTAAGGGGCGAGCCATTGCGCCGCCGAGAAGGACGCGAATGCTGCATGTCCCGCGCCGCCTTCGGTGCGCAGTGCGTCGCGGGCTGCGTCTTCGAGCGAGCTGCCATGCAATGGCGTGTAGAACCGCAGCCGCTCGCCTGCCGGCGCGGCGTAGCTGTCTCGCCACGCGTCAAGCAGTGCGCCGGGCTCGGCAAGGACAAGGCCATCGTTCGAGGCGCGTGCCCATTCCCGGTCGATCAGGGCGGCGCGCACATTGCTGACATGTCCCAGGCTGACCCCGGAGATCTCCGACAGCTCCGTGACGCGCCACGCGCGGCCCGGTTCGCGCAGCATGACGCGCAGCACCTGCGCCGACTTTGGCCGGAACAGCGACTTGAGTTCGCGCTGTTCGGCAACTGGTCTGTCGGTCACCATGCGCTCGATGAACACACCGCCGAAGGCAATGCGAGCGTTTCCCTCCAGATCGAGATACCCGACTTCCTTCTCCTTGCACATCTGCCGCACCGCGGGAGAGATATAGGGTGCCATGAAGACCGGTGTTGCCTCCGGAGCGCTTTGCGATACGTAGTTGCGCAGCTCCAGCAGCGCAGAACGGGCGTAGCGTGGCTGGCCGTTCGGCTTGTACTCGCAGACGAGCAGGTGCCGCCGTCCGGCCACGAGCAGCCGGGCGATCAGGTCCGGCCTCCAATCGGCCGAGACGGCTTCCGCCTCGATGTCTTCGATCCGCAGGATCGGGACGTGCTCCAGCAGCCGCCGCAACGCGTCACCAGCACGAGCTTCCGCCTTTTTCATTGAATTGGCCTTTTTCAGCATCCGCTGAAAGTACCATATTTCCTGAAGGCTTACTCGGATTTCACGCATCACGCCGCCTTCAGCCTTCGGTGAAGGGCCGCCTGACATTGAAATTAGCCAAGAAACCGCTGGCGCACTTTCGGCGACCCATCTTGATGCCGTCAGCGGCGCTTTCGAATTCCTGGACCCTTGGTGCCGACACCGGAGGTGCCTCGACATCGCTCGTCTCAGCTTCGGGCAGGGTGGCTGGCGGTCAGCCTGACCGGCGCGGCCTCGCCCCCTCCCCCCGTTTCGGGCGGAGCCGGCGCGCGGTCATTGGCACAATCGTCGGCATATGGTTGCGGCCGAACGTCAGCTGAAGCCATCGGCCGCTATTGCCGCGTGAGCATCAGGTTCAGGTTCTGCACCGCTGCGCCGGATGCGCCTTTGCCAAGATTGTCGAAAACCGCGGACAGCAGGACGTGCCCGTGTTCCATGTTGGGAAATACGCTCAGGCGCATGTCGTTGGTGCCGTTCAGCGCCTGCGGATCCAGGTGCTTCAGGGCGCGCGATTCGTGCAGCGGCGTGACACTTACGTGGGCCGCCTCGGCATAGTGGCGTGCGAGGCATGCGTGCAACGCGGCGCCATCCACGTCGGGTGCCAGCAGCCGCAGCGCCAGGGGGACCGTCAGCACGATGCCCTGGCGGAACGCCCCAATCGCGGGGACGAAGATGGGACGCTGCGCGAGCCCGGCGTGCTGCTGGATCTCCGGGGTGTGCTTGTGCGCGAGTTCCAGGCCATATACCTGGTATGAAGGCGCGTTGACGGCTCCCGGTCCCTCATATTCCTCCACGCCGGCACGCCCGCCTCCGGAGTAGCCGGACACCGCATGAATGCTGACAGGGTAGTTGCCCGGTATGAGCCCGGCCTGCAACAGGGGGCGCAGCAAGCCGATGGCGCCGGTCGGATAACAACCGGGATTGGTGACCCGACGCGCGTTCGCAATGCGCTCGGCCTGTCCCGGCGCCATTTCCGGAAATCCGTAAGTCCAGTCCGGCCGCGTGCGGTGGGCGGAACTGGCGTCGATGACTCTGACGGCGGGATTGACAATGGCGTCCACCGCCTCGCGCGCGGCGGCATCGGGCAAGCAGAGGATGGCGATGTCGCAGGCGTTGATGGCTTCCGCGCGGCGCCGCGGATCTTTGCGCTCCGCGGCGGCAAGCGTGGACAGCCGGAGGTCGGTCCGGTTGCGCAGCCGTTCGTGGATTTGCAGCCCGGTGGTGCCTTGGTCGCCGTCGATGAAAACAACAGGAGAGCGCATACGGGGAATACTCCGGTGACTGTGGGTTGTGACAAGGAAAACGAGCCCCTATGTTCCCCGGACCGCTAGAATAGGGAAAGTTGAATTTGATAACGTTAATATTCAGTTTTCCTGAATCTGGATGCCGACATGCGAGAGATCAGCCTGGACCGTCTGCGCACGCTGGTCGCCATTGCCGACCGTGGCTCATTTGCCGATGCGGCGCGTGCACTGCACCTGGCGCCGCCCACGGTCAGCCTCCACATCGCCGAACTCGAAGATCGCATTGGGGCGCCGCTCCTGTCACGGAAGCGCGGGCATGTCAGGCCGTCGGCGATTGGCGAGGTGCTGGTGGCGCGCGCGCGCCGGCTGCTGGCCGATGCGGAGCAGGCGTTGGACGATATTCAACGCCAGGTGCAGGGGCTCGAAGGGCGCGTGCGGCTCGGCGCGTCGACCGGCGTGATCGCGCACCTCTTGCCGCAGGCGCTCGAAGCGCTGCGCCAGCACCATCCCGCCATCGACATTCAGATTGCGGTGCTCACTTCGCATGAAACGCTGTCCCGACTGGCGGATGGAACGCTGGATGTCGGGCTGGTCGCACTGCCTCAGCCCCCGGTGGCCGGACTCGTGATAAAGCCCTGGCGCCGCGACCCCGTGATGGCCTTTGTGCCGGCGCACTGGCGGTGCCCGGCCCGCGTCACGCCGGAATGGCTCGCCGCCCAGCCTCTCATTCTCAATGACGCGACCACGCGCCTCTCGCGTCTGACCGCGGAGTGGTTCGCGGCCGGAGGGCAGCATCCCGCGCCGCGCATTCAGCTCAACTACAACGACGCGATCAAGAGCCTGGTGGCGGCAGGCTACGGCGCGGCGCTGTTGCCCCATGAGGCCACCACGCCATTGCTCGACGGGCGCATTGTCATGCGTCCGCTGCGCCCGGCGTTGTGGCGCCGGCTCGGTATCGCGCATCGTGCCGGGTACGTTGAGCGTTCCACGCAGCACGTACTCGATGTGTTGTGGGATCTGCGATTGACGTAGGCGTTGCCGTTTGCCATTGGCTGTTTACTGTTTGCCGCTTCGGTTCGTTCCATCCATGAAATCGCGTGGGGCGGAGCAGGCGGCAGCCGGCCGCGAGGCTGTTCTGCGACGAAGGGATTCGCGCAACCGTCATCGAGCGGCAGTCGCCACCGCGGGCGTCGTCACGCCGGCGTGCCGCGGTCCGGTCCGTTTCAGGGCTGGCCGGACGAGAGAAGTCCCGCCGAAGGTCGCGCACGGCACGCGGATGGTGGGAACGAAGTCCGCGCTACGTCGGAATACCGAGTGCCGCGACCAGCGTCGTCCGCCGCACGCGCGGCAGCAGCATCCGGATAAAGTCGAAGGCGAACGGCTTGAGCAAATGATCCCGTCGAACCATGACCATAGCCGTCGAGGCGGGGAAAATATGCCCGGCTTCGATGCAGCGCAGCCTCGGATCCGGGTCGTCTTCCATCGCCATCTTGTTCAGCGCGGCGATGCCGACGCCTTGCGCCACATAGGCTTTCATCACGTCCACGTCCATGGCGCGCATCACGATGCGGGGCTGTAGCCCGTGCATCTGGAACGCCCGCTGCACCACGGCGCCGGACGTGAATTTCTCGTCGTGCACAATCCACGGCCAGTCGGCCAGATCCCTGATTTTGATCTGACCCAGTGCCAGCAGCGGGTGCCCCTGCGGCACGACGAGGCAGCGCTCCATCTCGTAGGCGCGAAGCGAAAGGATATCGGGTGCGGCGTTCGACGGCATGGTGCTCAGGCCGATGTCGATGCTGCCGTCGCGCACGCCTGCGTGGATTTCGGGCGGCGTGCCGACCGAGTACTCCAGCTGGACGTGAGGGTAGGTGCGCAGGAAGCGCCCGGTGACGGGCAGCAGCCGGTAGCGCGCATGAACATGCGTGGTGCCCAGGCGGATCGTGCCGCGCGCCTGCCCGCCTTGCCCGTTGTCGCGCAGGCCGCGCAACGCCTGCGAGTCCTGCAGGATGCGGCCCGCAAGCGAATAGGCCTCGCGTCCGGCATCGGTCAGCCCCACCAGCCGATTGCCGCGCCTTGCGAAGACCACGATGCCCAGTTCGTCTTCGAGCGCGCGCACCATCTTGCTCACGCCTGGCTGGGTGGTGAAGAGCGCCTCGGCCGTGCGTGAAACGCTGAAGCCGTTGGCCACGATCTGGCGGATGCAGTGAAGTTGCTGGAAGGTCATCGACATGGCGGCACGGGGAGTCTCGGCACAATGGCCATATTATGCAATGCAGGCAATGATTGATGCCAATTAATTCATTTGACGGCATGAACTGGCGGGACGCACATTAGCGGCAACATAACTCCGTTCCATGTGCCTCCATGTCAGCACCGTCCGCACCGTCCGCACCTTCCGGCCACGCCAGCGCCGCCTACGCCGTCAAGGACGTCAACGAAGCCTTCCGCGGTGGTGCGCGGGTTCCGGCATTCCTCGGCCAGATCAACCAGGCCTCCCTCGTCATGCTCACCGAGCGCGACGTCATCGGCGCGCAGGATGCCCGCGCGATTGCGCAGGCCATCCTGGCCCTTGAGAACGAAGCGCCAGCCGCACGCCCCTCGGGCGACTATCTCGACTACGAGCGCCGGCTGGCCGAGCTGGCCGGCCCGTCGGCGTCGCTGGTGCATGCCGGCCGCAGCCGGCAGGACATTGCCTCCACGCTCTCGCGCATGAACCTGCGAGCCGACCTGCTCGATGCGCACGCGGGCCTGGGCGACATGCGGCGCGGGCTGCTGAAGTTGGCGGGGGATCACGTGCGTACGGTCATTCCTGCCTACACGCACGGCGTGCAGGCCCAGCCCACGACGCTGGCGCACTACCTGCTGGCCGTCGCCGCCGCGCTGGGGCGGCAGCAACAGCGGCTGGAGCAGGCCTATGCGCGCATCAACCTCAGTCCGCTGGGCGCGGCCGCCCTGGCGGCATCGAGCTTCCCTGTCGACCGCGAACGCCTGGCCAGCCTGCTGGGCTTTGGCGGCATCGTGCGCAACACCTACGACGCGAACCATCTTGCCTCGGTGGACAGCAGCCTGGAACTGGCATCCGTGCTTGCCAGCTGCGCCGTGCAGATCAGCCAGTTTGCGCAGGACCTGCATTCGCAGTACCTCACGCCTCATCCCTGGCTCACGATGCGCGGGGGCGAACTCATGGGCATCAGCAGCCTGATGCCGCAGAAGCGCAATCCGGCCGCCCTGGAGCAGTTGCGGGCGCAGAGCAGCCTGCTGCTCTGCGAGATGCAGGGGCCGTTCCTCGTCGCCCACAACGTGCGGACCGGCATGTTCGACTACCGCGCCTACGACCCGCTGTCCTCCAAGCGCTTCGTGGATCTGTTCGCGCTTTTCACGCGGATCGTCGACAGCCTCGTGGTCGACGCGCAGCAGGCCCGCCGCGAGGTGGATGCGGACTATTCCACGGTCACGGAGATTGCCGACGTGCTCATGCAGCAGGCCCGCGTGCCTTTCCGCCTCGGCCACCATTTCGCCTCGCTCCTGACCGATTTCGGCCGCGAACGGCGGCTGCGCCTGGCGGAGATCTCCTACGAACAGGCCTGCGCGCTTTACCGCGAACAGGCCGGCGCGGAACTCCCGATCGACGCCGTGCAGTACAACCAGTGCGTGGATGCCGAGCAGATGATCCTGCGGCGCCGTGGCGCGGGCGGACCCCAGCCAGACGAGGCGATGCGCATGCTGGACGAGGAGCGCGCGGCAGCCGAAGCCGCCGGCGTCTGGAACGCGCAGGCCCGGCAGGCTCTCGCCCGGGCCGGCGACGCGCTTCTTGCGCTCACGCGCGCGCGGGCCGGCTGAGCGGCGCCGCTTATCCGGAATCGGAACAATCCAACCAAATAAAACGAAAGGAGACCATGCCAGTCCTCAACCTTCGTCCCCTGCGCCGCGCCGCGGTCGCCGTGGCGGCGCTTGTGCTCAGCGCCGCCGCGCACGCGGAGTACCCCGACCACCCCATTCGCCTCGTCCTCCCGTACGCCTCGGGCGGCGGCGCCGACACCGTCGGCCGGCCGATGGCCGTTGCCCTGTCCAAGCAGCTCGGCGCCACGGTCATCGTCGACAACCGGGGCGGAGCGAGCGGCGGCATCGCCATGTCCCTGGTGGCCCACGCCAAGCCGGACGGCTATACGCTGGCGTTGGCCCTGACAGCCCAGGCGGCCATCAACCCGGGACTCGTCAAGCGGCTCTCCTATGATCCGGTCAAGGACTTCGAGCCGATCTCGCTGCTGGCGCAGGCGCCGTACTTTCTGGCCGTCTCGCCGAGCCTCGGCGTCAAGACGCTGCCCGAGTTCATTGCGCTGGTGCGCAAGAATCCCGGCAAGTTCTCCTACGGTTCCTCCGGCACCGGCAGCGGCCTGCACCTGTCGATGGAACTGCTCAAGTCGATGGCCGGGCTGGACATGGAGCACATCCCCTACCAGGGCGCCTCGCCGGCCTATACCGACCTGATGGGTGGGCGCCTGCAAGCCGTGTTCGCCGGCTTCGGCAGCGGCGGCAGTTTCCTGCAGGCAGGCAAGATGGTGGCGCTGGGCGTCACCACCGCCCAGCGCTCTCCCGCGCATCCCGAAGTTCCGACGATCGCCGAGGCCGGCGTGCCGGGGTACCAGTCCTATGTCTGGTACGCCTTGCTGGCGCCCAAGGGCACGCCCCAGCCCATTCTCGACAAGTTGCAGCGCGCCGCCGTCGCGGCGCTGAAGGATCCCGAGGTGCAGAAGCTGTTCATGGTCGACGGCGTGCAGCCGATCGGCTCCTCGCCGCAGGAGCTGTCGGCCTTCATGCGCAAGGAGACGGTCAAGTGGCGGGAAGTCATCCAGCGCGCCGGCATCGAACCGGAATGAGCGCTCGACCTGAATGCCGGGCGAGGCGAAGCGCCGCGTTCCATTCGCGCGCCTCGCATTCCGTCCCGGGCTTCAGGCATTGAAGGCATCTCGGGCAACCCGGGCCCATAAGCATTCAGGCATCGACGCGCGCGGCGCGTCATCCATCCACCTGCCGGCGAGCAGGCTTTTTTCGAACGAAACCAGGAGTACGAATTCATGCACCTTTCAGCCAGCGAGAAGATCGCCGCCTTCGCGGTCGGCTTCGACGCCTCGGCGATTTCCGCCGAGGCCCGCGCCGCCGCCGCACGCGCGCTCTACGACACCATCGCCGTCGCAGTGGGCGGCGCGCATGAGCCCGCATCCGAGCGGGTGCTGGACTATGCGCGCGGCCAGGGCACCAACGCCGCGTGCATGGCCACGGTCTGGGCCACCGGCGAGCGCCTGCCCGTCGAGATGGCCGCGCTGGTCAATGGCACGATGGGCCACGTGCTCGATTTCGACGACGTCAGCTCCCCGCTGCGCGGTCATCCGAGCGTTGCGATGTTCCCCGCGGTGGTGGCCCTGGGCGAGGGGCTCGGCAGCGCCGGCCGCGCGGTGCTCGACGCTTGCGTGGTGGGCCTGGAGGTGACCGTCCGCATCGCGCGCGCCATCGTGGACGACCAGTACGCCAAGGGTTGGCACTCCACCGTCTCGATCGCCGCCTTCGGCACGACCGCCGCCTGCGCGCGCCTGTTGGGGCTCGACCAGCAGCGCACGATTCATGCGCTGGGCATCCTCGTGTCGCAGATCGCGGGAACCCGGGAGAACTTCGGCACGATGGGCAAGGCCTTCCAGGCGGGACAGGCGAATGCGATCGCGCTCCGGTCCGTGCTGCTGGCCGACGCGGGTCTGGATGCATCGCCCGCGGCGCTGGACGGCAAGCAGGGCTACGCGGTGCTCTATGCCGACGGCCAGGATCTGCACGCGGAGCTCGACCGCCTGGGCGAGCTGCCGTTGGAGATCGAACGTTCGGGGCTCGACATCAAGAAGTATCCGCTGTGCTATGCCACCCACCGGGCGATTCAGGGCATGCTCGACATCCGGCGCGAAACGCCGTTCACGCTCGACGACGTGGAGCGCGTGGACGTGAAGACGAACTACCGCGCCACGGTGCCTCTCATCCACGACCGCCCGCGCACGGGTCTCGAAGCCAAGTTCAGCATGCAGTACGCCATGGCGGCGGCCATTTGCGATGGCGCGGTAAATCTGGCGAGCTTTCGCGACGAGCCGGTTCTGCGGCCCGAGATCCAGGCCTTCTTCGACCGGGTGCACCTGAGCCAGGGCGAACCGCCGACCTTTCCGCGCTGGGCCGAAGTCGTCGTTCACCTGCGCGACGGCCGCCGGCTGGCGATTCGCGTGGAGGCCCTTCGCGGCAGTGCGCAGCTGCCGCTCACCGATGACGAACTGATCGAGAAGGCGACGGATTGCTTCGCCTACGGCCGCAAGGCGCCTGGCGATGCCGGGCGGCTCGGTCAGGCCTGCTTCCACCTGGAAAGGCTGCCGCTGCAGGCCGTGCTGGACTCGCTGCGCGGCTAGGGCCGCCGCGCGTCCCCGATGGCGTCCCTGATGGCGAGCCTCGCGGCGCCCCATGCGCCGCGATAGTCACCTGTCCGGCGCCGGCCAGTTACCTACGTAGAGATCTCTACAACATTGAAGCGCAAGCGATGGCCCGCTAAGCTGGGTGCATGACTGCGCTTCAATTTCCCTCCCAATGGGTGCTGCTGGTTGCCAGCCTGCCCACTTCGGCCGCCACGGCCCGCATGCGCCTCTGGCGCGGCATCAAGGCGCTTGGCGCGGCCGCGCTGCGCGACGGGGCCTATCTGCTGCCCGATCTGGCCGGCGTGCGTGAGCCGTTGCAGGCGCTTGCGTCGGACGCGGCCGGCGAGGATGGCAAGGTCTGGACGCTCTCCGTTCAGGCCACCGACACGCGGCAGGACGCTGAATATCGCGCGCTGTTCGACCGCACCCCCGAATACGCGGACTGGATGGCCGAGCTCTCCGGCGCGCGCGTGACGCTGGCCAACACGGACGAAGCGGCACTGCTGCGCATGGCTCGCCGCTACGGCCGCGGATTCGACGCGATCCGCAGGATCGACTTCTTCCCGAATGAGGCCTCGGTCCGCGCCGAAGCGCGGTGGCGCGATTTCAACGCGGCCATCGACATCATGCTGTCGCCGGGCGAGCCACAGGGCAGGGCGGGCAGCATCCCGAGACGCGACCCCGCCCGATACCAGGGGCGATGCTGGGCAACCCGACGGCACCTCTGGGTGGACCGCGTTGCCTGTGCCTGGCTGATCCGGCGCTTCATCGATCCCCACGCCAGCTTCCTCTGGCTGGAAGACGTTCGCCAGTGCCCGGAGGCGGCGCTGGCGTTCGATTTCGATGGCGCGACATTCGCGCATGTCGGCGACCGGGTTTCCTTCGAGGTGTTGCTCGCCAGCTTCGGGCTGGACGAGGACAAGGGACTGGCACGCCTCGGCCAGATGGTTCACGTGCTGGACATCGGCGGCACGCCGGTTGCGGAAGCGAGCGGTTTCGAAGCGATGGTGGCGGGCGCGCGCGAGCGCCTGCCCGACGACGACGCGCTGCTGACGGAGGCCGGTCATGTCCTCGACTCGCTCTACACGCACTTTTCCAGCGCTCGCAAGCGCTAGCCCGTTGCTTGTTCCCCGTTCCCCGTTCCCGGATTGCCGGGCTTCTTTCCACTCAGGACCGGACCGGCCTGGCAGCCTGTCCGCTGCCGCATCATCGAGCCACAGGAGATCATCATGATCCATGAGAACGCCATGACAACCGAGGCCGCCGACCAGTGAATCGCACCATGCTCTCCGGCCTCGTGCTGCCGTCCGGTGCCGACGCAAGCGTCATGCCGCTTCTTGCCGGGCGGGCGCTGCGTGGTTTCTGCGACGGCTTCGTGGCGGTGCTGTTGCCGGCGTACCTGCTGGCCCTCGGCTTCGACCAGCTCGCCGTCGGGCTGATCAGCAGCGTCACGCTGATCGGCTCCGCGACTGCCACCATTCTGGTCGGACTCATCGGGAACCGCTTTGCGCAACGTCGCCTGCTGATCGGGGCGGCAGTCATGATGGCCGCAACCGGGGCGGCCTTTGCGGGCCTGTCGTCGCTCTGGCCGCTGTTGATCGTTGCCTTCGTCGGCACGCTGAACCCGAGCTCGGGCGACGTCAGCGTGTTCCTGCCGCTGGAGCAGGCACGGCTGGCGGAATCCGCGAAACCCGAGGCGCGCACGGCATTGTTTGCGCGCTACGGCCTCGCGGGCTCGCTGTCCGCCGCATTCGGGGCGCTGGCCGCGGCCGTGCCGGGCTGGCTCGCCAGGCATGCCGGCCTGTCGTTCCTGGACGGCATGCGCCTGATGTTCGTCGTCTACGCCCTGACCGGCATTGCGCTCTGGGCGCTCTACGCGAGGCTGCCCGCACCCCATCCGCACTCGACGTCGACGGCCGCGCCGCTGGGACCATCGCGTCGGATCGTCATCCGGCTCGCGATGCTGTTCAGCGTGGATGCGTTTGCGAGCGGCCTGGTCGTCAATGCCTTGCTGTCGCTCTGGCTGATGCAGCGTTTCGGGATGTCGCCCGGCGCGGCGGGCCAGTTCTTCTTCTGGGCCGGATTGCTGACCACGGCGTCACAGCTCGCCGCCGTTCCGCTGGCCCGAAAGATCGGGTTGCTGAACACGATGGTGTTTACGCACATCCCATCCAGCGCGTTCCTGATCGCCGCCGCGTTTGCGCCATCGCTGCCGCTGGCGTTGCTGTTGCTGCTGGCGCGCAGCGCGCTGTCTCAAATGGATGTGCCAACGCGCACCGCCTTTGTGATGGCGGTGGTCACCCCCGCCGAGCGGGCAGCGGCGGCAAGCCTGACCGCGGTGCCGCGCAGCCTCGCCGCCGCGATCAGCCCGGTGCTTGCCGGCGGGCTCATGGCAATGGGCTGGGCCGGCGCCCCGTTGCTGGCCTGCGGCGTATTGAAGATCGGCTATGACCTGGCCATCCTGGCCGCGTTCCGGCGCGTCAGGCCGCTGAACTGAGCGGACGCCGGGGTGGAGTTCTCCTCGGTATTGCAATCGCGCGGGGTACGTTGCGCGTTCCACGCAATACGTACTCGATGTGTTGCGGGATCTGCGACTGACGCAGGCATGGCCATGCGCGCCGCTTGCAGGCCACCCTACGATTGCCTGAACCGCCGTCGATAGGCGGACGGCGTGAGCCCCACCACCCGCTGGAACCGTGCGCGGAACGTGACCGGGGAATCGAAACCCGATGCCGAAGCCACCTGATCGACCGAGGCTTCGCTGGTCTCCAGAAGCTCCTGCGCGCGGCGAACCCGTTGTGTGATCAGCCACTGAATGGGCGTGGTCCCCGTCTGGTCGCGAAACCGGCGCGCAAGGGTCCTCGGTGTCATCCTGGCCTTTGCCGCAAGCGCCGTCACGTCGATCGGCTTGTGGAGATTTTTCAGCATCCAATCGAAGAGGGGGGAAAGGCTTGTCGCCGTATCGGCAACGGGCTGCCGGATAAACGGCGCCTGTCCGCCGTCCCTGTGAAGCGGCGCCACCGCGAGCCGTGCCGCCTGCACGGCGGCGGCCTGGCCATAGTCGCGCCCGACCAGGTGCAGGCACATGTCGAGACCGGCCGAGCTGCCCGCGGACGTGACGATGTCCCCCTCGTCGACAAACAGAACGCCGGTGTCCACCTCCAGCGCGGGGTAGCGGCGCGAGAGCTCGTCCGCGGCCGCCCAATGGGTCGTCACGCGATGGCCGTCCAGCAGTCCCGCTTCGGCAAGCACAAAGGCGCCGGTGCAGATCGAAGCCAGTTGCGCGCCGCTTTCGCGCGCGGCCTTCAGCGTTCGGCAGGCGCCGGCGGAAACCCGCCGCTCGATATCGTCGACGCCCGGAACGATCACGAGATCCGCGTCCAGCGCATCTTCCAGCCGCCCGGGCGCCCGGATATCAAAATGCCCGCCGGCGTCCACGCGCGCCGACTCGCCGCACACCAGCACACGATAGCCAGGCTTGCCGTTCGCAAGCACGACCCGCGAAAACACATCGCAGGCAATACCGAGGTCGAACGGCACCACGCCCTGGAGGGCAAGCACGGCGACGGTTTTCAATCACATCTCCTTGGTCATGGCGGCGATCCATGGTGGCAATCGGGCAACGCAGACCGCATTCTAGCGCGCGTGTCGGAAATCAATCGGTCCTGGTCATTCCTGCCAGGCACGGCATCGCCGTCATGCGTTCAACCGGGAGATGCCCAGCCACCGCCCAACGCCCTGAACAGATCCACCTGCGCGTTGGCAATGCGGCCTTCGGCATCGGCGAGCTGCGCTTGCGCATCGGCAAAGGTCCGTTCGGCATCGAGCAGGGCAAGGCTGTCGCTGCGTCCCTCCCGCTGCTGGGCCCGGACGATGCGCGCGGCCCGGTCCGCTTGCTCCCGGGCCGCGTCGAGCGCGGCGCGCTGGTCAAGCGCGCGGGCGTAGTTCGACAGCGCTGTTTCCGTCTCGGCCAGCGCTTGCAGCACGCTGCCGTCGAAGGTGGCAAGCGCGCCATCGCTATCCGCCCTGGCGGCGGCGATGCGCGCGCGGATCCGCTCCTGGTTCGGGAAGGACCAGGAGATCGACGGCCCCGCCAGCCATCGCAGGGGACCGGCGCCGAAGACATCGCCAAAGCCGAATCCGGTCGATCCGATCGACGCGCCGAGCGAGATCCGCGGATACAGATCGGCCGTGGCGACGCCAATTCGCGCGGTAGCGGCAGCGAGCCGTCTCTCCGCGGCGCGGACATCCGGCCGCCGGGCAAGCATCGCCTTCCCGTCACCGACGAGGATCGGCACCTCGATGGCCGGCGGCGTATCGGCCGTGGCCGCGGCGGCGGGCAGATCCCTGGGGGCGCGGCCGGTCAGGACAGCGAGCCGGAAAAGGGCGGCCTGCCGCTCGGCGGCAATCGCCGGGATGCTCGAGCGCCGCTGCTCCCGCAAGGCGGCCATTCTGGCCGTATCCAGCGGCGTGGCCAGCCCGGCCCGTTCGCGGCCGCCCGTCACCCGCAGCGAGCGATCCAGCAACTCGACGATGCGACGGGCGACGGCGAGCCGCCGGGCTGCGCTGGCGGCATTGAGGTAGGCCCGCGTGGTGTCCGCGACGATCGCCACCCTGACGGCATCCCGGTCCGCCTGCGCGGCTTCGAAGTCGCCGCGGGCCGATTCCAGGCTTCGTCTCACCCTGCCGAAAAGGTCGACTTCATAGGCCACGCCGAAGCCCGCGTCGACGAGCGTGTTCTCCCGGTCCAGTCCGGGAAGCGTCTGGACGGCGGCCTGTCTCTGGCGATTCGCCGTGGCATCGAGTCCGGTGCCCGGATAAAGATCCGCGCCGGCGTCGCGCAACATCGCGCGCGCCCGCTCCAGACGCGCGACGGCCACCCGCACGTCGGTGTTCGCGCCCAGCGCGTCCTGAATCAACCGATCGAGTATCGGGTCCCGATATAGGCGCCACCAGTCGTCATGCGCGGGCCTGTCATCGTAAAGGGCCGGCTCCGCGCTGGCGGCGAAGGTGCCGGTGGCGGAATCCGTCAGGGTGGGCGCCACATAATCGGGACCCACGGCGCAGGCGCTCAAGGCCAGCGCAAGAATGGAAAGCGGCAGCGTAAGTATTCTCATCGGTGCACCTCAATCAGCATGCTGCAACCGGGCCGGCGCCGCCGGCCGGCGGCGCCGCGACAGCCGCGCGCCAAGGGCGCGGCAGACCACGTAAAAGGTAGGCGTGTAGAGCAGCCCAAAGCCCGTCACCCCCAGCATGCCGAAGAACACGGCGGTTCCGAGCGCCTGCCGGAGTTCGGCGCCCGCGCCCTTGGCGATCAGCAAGGGCACCGCCCCCAGAATGAAGGCAAAGCTCGTCATCAGGATTGGCCGCAAACGGGTCTGCGCGGCGCGCACTGCCGCCGCGACGGGCGTCAGGCCGTCCTGCTCCTCCGCCTGCTTGGCGAACTCCACCACCAGGATCGCATTCTTGGCGGCAAGCGCAATCAGCACCACAAGTCCGATTTGGGTCAGGACGTTGTTGTCCATGCCCCGGAGATTGATGCCGATCATCGCCGCGAGCAGGCACATCGGCACGATGAGGATGATCGCCAGCGGGAGCGTGACGCTCTCGTACTGGGCAGCCAGGACGAGGAACACCAGTACCACGGCCAGCGCGAACACCAGCACGGCGGTGTTGCCGGCGATCTTCTGCTGATACGCGATACCCGTCCATTCACTGCCATAGCCGGCCGGGAGCGTGTCGGCGGCAAGGCGTTCCATGGTCGCCAGCGAGTGCCCGGTGGAGGAACCGGGCGCGGTATCGCCGTCCACCTCGACCGCCGGAAAGAGGTTGTATCGAACCACGCGATACGGCCCCGTTTCGTCATGGAAGGTGGCAACCGACCCTACCGGCACCATCGCTCCGCTCGACGAGCGCGTCTTCAGGTTGGCAATGTCGGCCGTGTTGCCGCGATGAGACTGGTCAGCCTGCGCGGTCACCCGGAAGGTCCTGCCCAGCAGGTTGAAGTCATTGACGTAGGCCGACCCGAGATAGACCTGGAGCGCCTCGAAGACGCGCTCCGCCGGGACACCAAGTATCTCGGCCTTGCGGCGGTCGATGTCCGCGAAGATCCGCGGCGTCAGCGTATTGAAGAACGTGTACACCTGGGACAGGCCCGGTGCCGCGTTGGCCTTGGCAATCAGCTTTCCCGCCTCGCCGCCCAGTTCCTGGTACCCGTGGCCGCTGCGGTCCTGCACCATCATCCTGTAGCCGCCCGCGGAACCGATGCCATCGATCAGGGGAGGGGGGATGACCATGACGCGCGCGCCGTCGATATCCGCGGTGGCCTTGCGCGCCTCGTCCAGAATGGAGTTCGCGGAACGGTCGCGCTCCTCGAACGGCTTGAGGGGGATGAATGCGGTGGCCGAGTTGGGCGAATTGGTATTGGATGCGGCGTCATAACCGGGAAGCATGATCGTGCCCCTGACGCCCTCGATCGCGAGCAGGCGCCTGGAAACGTCCTGAAGCACGGCGTCGGTCCGTGCAAGAGACGCGCCCGGCGGCAATTGCACCACGGTAATCAGATAGCTCTGGTCCTGCGCGGGAATGAAGCCTGTCGGCGTCACCCAGAACAGCGCGACCGTCGCCAGAATAAGGCCGCAATACGACAGCATCACCCTCCTGGGCCGGGCTACCAGCCACGCCGTCAGTCTCCCGTAGGCGGCGCTGAACGCATCGAAGCGCCGATTGAACGCGTCGCCCGCCCGGTGCGCCGCGCGCAGGACCGGATGCCCGGCGTCCTTCGCGTCGTGCGCGCGCAGAAGCTGCGCCGCGAGGGCGGGCGACAGCGTGAGCGAGAGAATCAGCGAAATGATGGTGGCGCCGGATATCGTCAGCGCGAACTGCTTGTAGAACGCCCCGGACAGTCCGGTGAGGAACAGCGTCGGAATGAACACCGCGCACAGGACCAGCACGATGGCCACCAAGGCCGCCGATACCTCATCCATCGATTTGCGTGCCGCGTCGAGCGGACCCAGCCCCAACCCGAGGTTGCGCTCGACGTTCTCGACGACCACGATGGCGTCGTCCACCACGATCCCGATCGCCAGGACCAGGCCGAATAGCGACAGGCTGTTGAGACTGTAGCCGGCAACGGCAAGAAGCGCGAAGGTGCCGACCAGCGAAACCGGAATGGCGACGACCGGAATGATCGCCGCCCGCCAGCGCTGCAGGAACAGGAAGATGACCAGCACCACGAGCACCGCGGCCTCCAGCAGCGTCTGGCGGACCGCGGCGGTGGACTGGGCGATGAACTTCGTGGAGTTCCACATGATGCGGTACTCCAGCCCGTGCGGAAACGACTTTGCGGTCTCCCGCATGACGCGCTCGACGGTTTCGCCCGTCTCGAGCGCGTTGGTGCCCGGTCGCTGGAAGATGCCGATCATGATCGACGGCTTGCCGGACAGGTACGCGTTGGTGCCGTAGTCGGCCGCCCCCAGTTCGACGCGCGCCACATCGCGCACCCGGACCTGTCGGCCGTCCTTGTCGGTACGGACGATCACGTCGGCGAACTGTTCCGGATCGGAGAATCGGCCCTGCGTCCGGACATTCAGCTGGAAGGCATCGGTGGATGCGTTGGGCGGCTGGCCCAGCGCCCCGGCGGCGACCTGCACGTTCTGGGCACGAAGCGCCGCGACCACTTCGCCGGCGGTCAGGTTCAGCGATGCCGCCCGGTCCGGGTCGATCCATACCCGCATGGCAAATTCCCGGCTGCCAAAAATGATGGCGTCGCCAACGCCGTCGATCCGGCTCAGCCGGTCGCGCACCTGGGTGAGTGCGTAGTTCGAAATGTAGTCCTGATCGAAGGTGCCGTCCGGAGAGACCAGGTTCACCGCCATCAGCGCACTCGGCGCGGTCTTGCGGGTGGTCACGCCGAGGCGCTGCACCTCTTCGGGCAAGCGCGGCGTCGCGGTGGCGACCCGGTTCTGCACCAGCATCTGCGCCGCATCGAGGTTGGTCCCGACCTTGAACGTCACCGAGATCGCAACCTTGCCGTCGCCGGTGGACTGGCTGGAGATGTACAGCATGTTGTCGACGCCGTTGATCTCCTGTTCGATCGGCGCGGCGACCGTCTCGGCAACCGTCTCGGCCGACGCGCCGGGATAGGTGGCGGACACCACGACGGTCGGCGGAATGATGTCGGGGTACTGCGATACCGGCAGTCGGAAGTAGGCAATGGCGCCCACGATGGTAATCACGACCGCCAGGACTGCGGCGAAAATCGGCCGTGTGATGAAGAAGCGCGACAGGCGCATGGAGTGCTTTCCTTAAGGAGGAGATGCCGCCGGGGCCTTGCCCTAGGAGGCAAAGGTGGCCTCGCCGGCGGTCGCCGGCGTGAGCGAGCGATTCAGGGGCGCCGCGGGCTTGATGCTTCCCGGCCTGGTCAGCACCTTGCTGCCGGGGACCGCCATCTGCACGCCACCGACGACGACGTTGTCGTTCGGCGCCAGGCCCGAGCGCACGATGCGAAGGCCGTCGACCACCGGGCCCAGCACGACCGGCTTCGCTTCGACGGTGCCGTCCTTCGACACGGTCAGCACAACCTTGCGCGCCTGATCGGTCTGTATGGCGGCGTCGGGGACCAGCAGCGCCGTCGTGGCGCCGCCGCTGGCCAGGCGCATGTTGCCGAACATGCCGGGCGCGAGGAACAGTCCGGGATTGTCCACAACCGCGCGCAGCCTGATGGTGCCCGACCGCGGATCCAGGCCGTTGTCGGTAAAGTCGAGCGCGCCGCGCCAGCGATAGTCGGCTTCGTCCTGAAGGCGGACCTCGATCGCGGACATTTTCGCGCCGCCTTGCTTCGCGCGCAGTGCCTTGAGATAGAGCGCCTCCGACGCATCGAATACGAAATAGATGGGATCCAGCGCGTTGACGGTGGTCAGGAGCGTCCCGCTTCCGCCCTCTCCGGTCGCGACCAGATTGCCCGGGTCGACGCGCCGGTATGAAACCCTTCCGGCAATCGGAGCGCGGACTTCGGTGAATTCGAGATCCAGTGATCTGGCGTCGGCCCGGGCCTGCGCACCCGCCACGGCGGCAATGCCGGCCTGCACCCTTGCGTGGAGGCGGTCCAGCTCGCTTTTCGAGACAGCGTCTTCGCCGACCAGATTGTCTGCCCGCTGCGCGTCGGCGCGGGCCAGCGCAAGTTCGCTGCGCGCGCTTGCCAGGCTCGCGCCGGCTTCGGCGAGGGCCGCCGCGAATGGCCTGCGGTCAATGGTAAACAGCAACTCGCCCCGGCGAACGGTCGCACCATCGGCGAAGTGGACGGCGGTGATCTGGCCCGATACGCGCGGCCGGATTTCTACCGTGCGGCTGGGCTCGAAGCGGCCGACGTAGGTATCCCATTCGTTCACCTGCCGTGAAAGCGGCGCCGATATCGACACCGTCGGCGGCGTCATCGCCGCGTTGGCGACGGGCGTTTTTTGAGCGAAGACAAAGAGTCCGACGCCGACGATTGCCACGGCGATGCCCGCGATCGCCGCCGGGCGCAACACGGCCGGACGCGGCCTGGAACGCGACGCGGCGCGTTCGTTGAGTTTGGTCTGAGTGTTCATCCGATCACCGGTCGCTGGTTGTCAAGTCGAGCGGCATTTTCGCCAACGCCTCCTGATGGCGAAAGGACGAACTTCCCTCGTTTCTGGCCGCGCCAGGTTGTCAGCCGATGTTTGGCAGAAAACAATCACAATTCGTCGTTTCTGTCACTCACGCCGATACCCGCGCCCGGGATATAAAACGAGGGTTTCGATCTTCCAGATACCAGGAGCCATTCCTCATGGAACCGCAGTCCCCGCGCACCGGCCTGGCAGGCCGCGCCTCTCGACGTGGCCAGGAACCGGATTTTCCCGGCGAGCCGAATCATGCCGAGGCAGTGACGCAACGGCGGGCACAACTTCGCCGGCTCGAGTTCGCATCGGTGATCGAGGGCACCACGCTCATTCTTCTTGCCGGCGTCGCTGTTCCATTGAAGCACCTCGGCGGCTGGCCCGTCGGTGTGCAGGTCCTGGGGCCGCTACATGGCCTCGCGTTGCTGATCTATCTGTGGATCGCCATGCAAGCCGTCGCCGAGGCCGGCTGGTCGCGCAGCGACGTGATCCGCGTGTTTCTGGTTGCCGTCCTGCCGTTCGGCGGATTCTTCAATGCGGCTTTCATCTCGCGCAAGATCGCCGGCCTCGGGAAGGAGCCGTCCCGATGAGTCTCGTTGCGCTATACCCCTGGCTCAAGGCACTGCACGTGGCGTCCGCGCTGATCTTCGCCGCTGGCGTGATGACCGTGGCGGCATTCCTGTGGGCAGCGGCCAGATCCGGCCAGGACGTCGCGAGGATCTCGGCGGCCCTGCGCGCATGGGACAGGGCGGTCACGACGCCGGCGATGCTCCTGGTCTTGGTGCTCGGCTTTCTGCTTGCCAGGTCCGGGGGCTGGTTTGGCGCCCCGTGGTTGCATGTCAAGCTCGCCCTTGCTCTCCTGCTCGCGGCCGCGCACGGCATGCAGTCCGCAAGACTTCGCCGCCTCGCCGGCGGGGCCGCCGCAAGACCTTGGCGGGCGAGCCCGTTGCTCCTGGCGGGGTTCGCCGGCATCGCAATGCTCGCCGTGCTGAAGCCATTTTGACCCGTGCGAGAGGACGGCATCCGGCCCGACGGGCACCGCGCCACGGCTGTCCTCTCCCGCCTCTCCCGACGTTCGACATGTGCATGAGCATCGATCCCGCGCTGGCAATTCGGCACATCGGGTTCTTCGTGTACCCAGGCTTCCAGATTCAAGACCTGAGCGGCCCGCTCGCGGCCTTCGAGCTGGCCGAGCTGGACGCCGGCATCAAAGCATACCGATGTCACGTCGTCTCCCAGGCCGGCGGCGAGATCGCAAGCTCCGGCGGTCTGAAGGTCATTACCGATTCGATCCCTTCGACACTCGATACCTTGCTGGTCGTCGGTGGCGAGATATCGGACGACCCCGCGGGGCTGCCGGCAATCACCGGGCACCTTGCCGCCGCCGAGAAAAACGGCACACGGCGCATCGGAAGCGTCTGCACCGGCGCGTTCATACTTGCCAAGGCTGGCTTGCTCGACGGTCGTTGCGCAACCACGCACTGGAAGCACTCGCGCCAGTTGCAGCGCATGTTTCCGAAAGCCAGGGTGCAGTCAGACCGCATCTTCGCGAAAGACGGGCATATCTGGACGTCGGCCGGCGTGACCGCGGGGATTGACCTGGCGCTGGCGCTGATCGAAGAAGACCTTGGCCATGCGGCCTCGCATGCCGTAGCCCAGGCGCTGGTCGTGTACCACCGCCGGCCGGGCGGCCAGTCCCAGTTCTCCGCCCTGGCCGACATGGAGCCGGAGTCCGACAGGATTCGGGAGGTACTGACGTATATGCGCGAGCATCTGAACGAGCCGCTCTCCACCGAGACACTGGCTTCCGTCGCATGCCTCAGTCCCCGGCAGTTCGGGCGAACATTCCTGGCCGAAACTGGCGAGACGCCCGCAAAGGCCGTCGAGCGGCTGCGCGTCGAGGTAGCACGCCAGAGAGTGGAGCGGGGCGCCGAGCCGATCGAGCGGATCGCCTACTCGGTCGGATTTGCCGATCCCGAGCGGATGCGTAGGGCGTTCATACGGGTCACGGGCCACCCACCGCAGAGTCTTCGCCGGATGGCTGCCTGAAGGGCGCAAAAAGGGCAAAAACAGCATCCTGGGACGAGAATTCTCACGTGCGGAGCCTGCTCTTGCTGCATAGACCACGTGCGAGCTCAATTCGGCCTTCGTTCACTTGTCGTTCCTGGATACCTAAGCTTCCAGATCTGCCGATCTATGGAAAGGCTATTGGTCTGCCTGACAGACGCTTTTTGGGGGGTAATGAAGAGGATGGGCGTGTGCTGAGCTTCACTGGATATTTTGCGTTTTAAGCGCGATTCGAGCGGGCGTCTTGCGGCCAGGAGCGGCCGCTCGACATGCCTGCCTAAATTGCACACAATCCTCATACAATCGCACCGGTTTGATTTCCGACCGTCGAGGCGTTCGTGATCTCGAATTAGTAAGTCGGGCCAGCCAGATTCATTCTTGATGCGCCCACGCGCGAGTCGATCCTCAGCACAACATGGCTAAAATGGCGTCTCCCGACCAACGCCCGCTCATAGCGCCAAGGCCAATGGAACTCGACGAGTCTATTCACCGCTTGATCAAAATGCATTGCTCCAAGGGTGATGCGTTGGTGGACGGTGCTCAATATGAGGCTGCAGTTGCAGCCTACAACCAAGCGTGGGAGTTGGTCCCAGAGCCGAAGACCGATTGGAACGCATCCACCTGGATTCTTGCTGCCATCGGCGATGCTTGCTTCTTGGGAGGCTACGCAACATTCAGCAGGGAAGCGCTGTCCTTTGCACTGACCTGCCCAGGTGGATTAGGCAATCCGTTCATTCACATGCGACTCGGGCAACTGGCCTTCGACACTGGCGAACTTGATGCCGCAGCCGATGAACTTATGCGCGCGTATATGGGCGCCGGCGACGAGATCTTTGAGAACGAGGACAGAAAGTACCTCACATTCTTAGGCACGCGCGCGAAGCTGTAAGGAAAGATGAAGCCGCCCCGCTGGTAGACCGAGGGCTGAGACCGGCCAGATTGCGACATTCGACACTAGCCGGTTATTCGTTGACAATTCCCAAGCAGTTCCCGTGCACTTGCCTGTGAGCCATGAATGAAGAGATAGAGATTCCTCTGGGAATCACGAACGAGGACCTTTGGCGCAAGCATTGTCGAAAGATTCGCGCCAGAGCTCTGGATTTGCTTGAGGGGCGTCTTGGCGTCATTGAAACAGCTAGGGCCATACTTCCGTTAGCCCACTGGACTAGGGTCAAAAACGATCCGGACTTCCTGCTATTTCGTGCAATCGCGTCAGAGACCGACGATCTCCCTGTTGGTGAAGTTCGAGCATATTGGGCGCCCGACGCACTCGAACGTGAAGACGTTCGTATTCAGGTGGCTGAAAAGGTGTGGAATGAAAGAGCGCTTGCTGCTGCCGCAAAGCTAGTGGAGCGTTACCACTGGACGACTCGCCAGAAAGGCTATTCTCCTGGCAAGGAGTGAGCGACCGTTTTGCGCCGCGACGAGAGGCTGCTTCGGGTCGTCAACCGCCCTCCATGTCAGTTCCCCCGCCGCCCCCCGCCGAAAACCTACCCCCGCCGCCCCCGCACCGACGCCACCCCATGCACGAGCGCCGTCAATGGCCTGGCGCCTAACGTGCGCAGGAGCGCGGCCTCCGCATCCTGCAGTGCGCTTTCGATGAGTCGATTCACCGCCTTTTCGACAGGACAGCTCGGATTGTCATCTGCCGACCCGATTGCGAAGGCGGTGGTATGAGCGATGGCGTCATACACATGCCGCGCAGTCACGCGGTTCAGGTCGCAGGCCAACTCCCATCCACCGCCTCGGCCGCCGGTTGATGTGACCAGCCCGGCATCGCGCAGCGATGCCATGGTCCGGCGCACGACGACGGCATTGGTGTGCAGCATCTGCGCGATGGTTTCCGATGTGGTGGTGCCGTCGCGAAGATGCATGTGGATCAGCACGTGCAACAAGCGGGCGAGACGGGTGTCCTGTGCCATGAGTGCATTTCCGTAACGTTGATAGTTACGGTATTATACGATCCGGTACGCTATCGCTCATTCGATCCATGAACCCAGTCCACGAACGCATCCTGGAAGTCAACGGCATTCGCCTGAACGTCACGGAACAGGGGGCCGGGCCTTTGGTGCTGCTGGTGCATGGTTTCCCTGAGACTTCGCTTGCCTGGCGTCACCAGCGCGCCGCGCTCGCCGTCGCGGGCTTCCGGGCGGTGGCACCGGATCTGCGGGGTTATGGCCGCAGCGAATGTCCCGCGGACATTGCGGCGTACACCACGTTTGACGTGATCGGCGATCTCGTCGCCCTTCTTGATGTATTGGGCGAGCGCCAGGCGGTCATCGTCGGCGGCGACTGGGGGGCGACCATTGCCTGGCAGGCTGCCCAGTTGCGACCGGACCGGTTTCGCGCGGTGGCGGCGCTGGGCGTGCCTCTCATGGGGCGGGCGCCGATGCCGCCCAGCAGGCTGTTCCCGCGGACCGAAGCGGCGATGTTCTACACCCACTACTTCGCGGAGCCGGGCGTCGCCGAGCGGGAACTGGAGTTTGACGTGGAGACAGCCCTGCGCAAGATCTACTTTGCGGCCTCCGGCGATGCCGGACCACGCGACGATCCCGCTACACCCAACCCGTTCGGCATGGTGGCGCGCACCGGCGGCCTGCTGGACGCGCTCCCCGATCCGGCAAGCGTGCCTGCCTGGCTCGATTCCGCCTGCCTGGCCGCGGTCGTCGATGGTTTCAAGACCAGCGGCTTTCGCGGCGGCCTGAACTACTACCGCAATCTCGACAGGAACTGGGCGCTGCAAGGTGCCTTCGAGGGGATCAAGGTCGAGGTGCCCGCGTACTATCTGGTGGGCGAGCGCGACACAGGCCGCGCGATACCGGGGATGGACAGCATTGTTGCGGCCATGCCGACCCTGGCGCCCCACCTGCGGGGCTGCGAAGTCGTCGCGGGCGCTGGCCACTGGCTGCAGCAGGAGGCTCCGGACGCGGTGAATGCCGCGTTGCTCGGCTTTCTCGGCAGCCTGTAGCGCTGTCTGCCCGCTGTCTGCCTCCGCGAGCGGTTCGTGATTCCGCGAGCGGTTCGCAATCGGCCGTCTGCTCGCGCGCGGCCCGAAAAGAGACGGCCCCGCGCGTCCGGTCGGCTATCATGCCGATCTTCTCCGAAGTGGCCCCCTATGATCTCCGTCCGTAATGTCACGCTGCGCCGCGGCGTCAATGTCGTACTCGACCGCGCGTCCGCCACCTTCAATCCCGGAGAGAAGATCGGGCTTGTCGGCCGCAATGGCGCCGGCAAGTCGTCTTTTTTCGCTCTTCTCAACGGCACGCTGCACGAAGACGGCGGCGAGTTCTCGATTCCCGCTGCATGGAAGATGGGCCAGGTCGCGCAGGAGATGCCGGAGACCGAGCAGAGCGCGACCGACTTCGTGGTCGAGGGTGACACCGTGCTGCTGGCAGCGCAGGCCGAAGTCGCCGCCGCCGAGGCCAGCGACGACGGCATGCGCATGGCGCACGCCTACATGGCCCTGCACGATGCCGGTGCGCACGATGCCCCCGCACGCGCCCAGGCGCTGATCCAGGGCCTGGGCTTCAGCGCCGAGCAGCTTGGCCAGCCGGTCAACAGTTTCTCCGGCGGCTGGCGCATGCGGCTGCAGCTGGCGCGCGCGCTGATGTGCCCGTCCGACCTGCTGCTGCTCGACGAACCGACCAATCACCTCGACCTCGACGCGCTGGTCTGGCTGGAAGCGTGGCTCAAGCGCTATCAGGGAACCCTGGTGGTGATCAGCCACGACCGCGAATTCCTCGACGCGGTGACGCAGGTGACGGTGCACGTCGACAACGCCAAGCTTGTGCGCTACGGCGGCAACTACAGCAAGTTCGAAGACATGCGCGCCGAGCAGCTCGTGTTGCAGCAGGCGGCGATAGCCAGGCAGGAGGACAAGATCGCCCACCTGCAGAAGTTCATCGACCGCTTCAAGGCCAAGGCCTCGAAGGCGAAGCAGGCGCAGAGCCGGGTCAAGGCGCTCGAACGCATGGAGAAGATCGCGCCGGTGCTTGCCGACGCGGAGTTCAGCTTCGAGTTCAAGGAGCCGCTCAGCGTCCCGAACCCGCTGTTGTCGATGCTGGACGCGAGCTTCGGCTACCCGGCGCCGGCCGGCGCGCCGCCGGGCACGCCGCCCACGGTCATCGTGCGGGGCATCAACCGTTCCGTGCTGGCCGGGCAGCGCATCGGCGTTCTCGGTGCCAACGGCCAGGGCAAGTCCACGCTGGTGAAGACGGTGGCGCACGCGCTGGCGCCGATTGCCGGCGAAATCAGCGAAGGCAAGGGCCTGAACATCGGCTACTTCGCGCAGCAGGAACTTGACGTGCTGCGCCCGCTCGACACGCCGATGGAACACATGATCCGCCTTGCCAGGGACACGCCGGCGCACATGCGCGCGCCCGGCCAGAGCGGCACCGAGCAATCGCTTCGCACCTTCCTGGGCACCTTCAACTTCACCGGCGACATGGTCCACCAGGCGGTCAGCACGATGAGCGGCGGCGAAAAGGCGCGGCTCGTGCTGTGCATGATCGTGTGGCAGCGCCCCAACTTGCTGCTGCTCGACGAGCCGACCAACCACCTCGACCTGGCCACGCGCGAAGCGCTGGGCATGGCGCTCAACGAATTCGAAGGCACGGTGATGCTGGTCAGTCACGACCGTGCCCTGCTGCGCGCCGTATGCGACGAGTTCTGGCTGGTCACCAAGGGCGGCGTCGAGCCCTTCGACGGCGATCTGGACGATTACCAGCAGTTCCTGCGCGACGAAGCCCGTCGCATGCGCGAGCAGGCCGCCGCGGCGCCCTTGCAGAAGCCGTAGAAGGACTGAGCAAACGGCCGCGCCCCTTCGTCAGGCGGTGCATGGCCGGTGCTGGCGAGATCGAGGGGCGGCAACGGAGCGAGCGGTGCCGGCCCCGGCTGGCGACGACGGCGCCGCGCGCGCCCGCTCACTCACTCACTCACTCACTTTCCGGGGTAGTGCCCGGCCGCGATGTCTTCCAGCAGCGTCGCGTGCGTCGGCTCCCAGCCCAGCAGCGACCGCGTGCGTGCGCTGGAGGCCGGGGCGTCGGCGCCGAAGAACATGCCCAGCCAGCCGAAGTGCTGCTGCGCGTGTTCGGCGGGAATCGATGCCACCGGCACGTCCAGGAACTGGCCCAGCGCCGTGGCGATGTCGCGCGTGGCGACGCCTTCTTCGGCGACGGCGTGCAGCACGCTGCCCGGCGCTGCCTTGTCGATCGCGAGTTGCACGAGCTTGCCGGCATCGAGCCGGTTCACCGCCGGCCAGCGGTTTTGCCCTTCGCCGATGTAGCCCGAGATGCGCTTTTCGCGGGCGGTGCGCGCCAGCACCGCGACGAATCCGTGGTCGCCGCCCGCGCCGTGCACCGTTGGCGCGAAGCGCACGACCATCGAGCGGATGCCGCGCCCGGCCAGGCCGAGCGCGTGGGCCGCGTTGGCGATGCGCGGGTGGACTCCGGCGTCCGGCATGTCTGCCTCGGTGCCGACGCGGCCCGGGGCCAGCCCCAGCGAGCCCGAGGCAACCAGCAGCGGACCGCCCGTGCCTTGCAGCACGTCGGCGAACGCGTCGATGGCCGCGCGGTCGGTCTGCGCCGCGGCCGCCATCTGCGAGAAGTCGTGGTTGTAGCCGAGGTGCACGACGCCTTCGGCCAGCGCCGCCGCGCCGCGCAGGCTGGCGAGGTCGTCCAGGCTGCCGCGCACCACCTCGGCACCCAGCCCGGCGATCCTGGCGGCGGACTCGTCGTTGCGGGCGAGGCCGAGGACGTGATGCCCCGCGGAGATGAGTTCCTTGACGCTGGCCGAACCGATCCAGCCCGAGGCGCCGGTGACGAGAATTCGCATGATAGGGCTCCTTGATGTCATTGAGTGACATCAGTATAGACTTATGATGTCACTTTGTGTCAACACAAGAGAGGGGACATGGGTCGCTGGGAGCCCGATGCCGAGAGCCGCTTCCGTGCCGCGGCCATCGAACTGTTCGGTGAGATCGGCTACGAGCAGACGACCGTGGCAGCCATCGCGGAGCGCGCGGGGCTGACCGCGCGCACGTTTTTTCGCTACTTCGCCGACAAGCGCGAAGTGCTTTTCAATGGCTCCGAGCGTCTTCAGCAGTCGATGGCCGAGGCGCTGGCCCAGGCGCCGGCCGAGGCTTCGGCGCTGGATGCGGTCGCCGCCGCCTTGACCAAGGCCGGCGATTTCTTCGATGAGGAGCGCCGCCCGTTTGCCCGCCTGCGCAGCACGGTGATCGCGGCCAACGCGGACCTGCGCGAGCGCGAGCTGAGCAAGCTGGCGAGGCTGTCCGCGGCGCTCGCGCAGGCGCTGCGCGAGCGCGGTGTCGGCGAGCCGGACGCGACCCTCGCGGCCGAGGCGGGCATCGCCGTCTTTCGGATCGCGTTCGCGCAGTGGGTCGGCGAGTCGGAGCGGCGCGGCTATGGCGAGATCGTGAATGAATCGCTGGCGCGGCTGAGAGCGCTCGTGGCGGGCTGACCGGCCCGCTTGCGAGCCGAGCACCGCGGCGCCCGCCGGTCGGCCAGTTCGCGCGCGTGCGCGGCGCGCGCCCGCTTACTCGATGCGTGCGCCCGATGCCTTCACGATGCCGGACCAGCGCCGGACCTCGGCGTGGATGAAGCGCCCGAAGTCCTCGGGCGAGGCGGGCGCGGCCTGCAGGCCGGCCGCCGCAAAGCGCGCCTGCAGTGCCGGCGTGGCCAGCGCCCTGGCCAGCGACTGGTTCAGCGCGACGACGATGTCGCGCGGCGTGCCCGCCGGCGCCAGCATGCCGTGCCAGGTCGCCATCTCATACCCCGGCACGCCGGACTCCGCCAGCGTGGCCAGCTCGGGCAGCTGCGGCATGCGCTTCAGCGAGGTCACGCCGAGCGCGCGCAGGCGGCCGCTTTGCATATGGGGCAGGGCGGTGGGGAAGATCTCGAACATCATGTCGATCTGTCCGCCGAGCAGGTCGGTCATGGCCGCCGAGCCGCCCTTGTAAGGCACGTGCATCAGGTCGACATTGGCCTTCGATTCGAACAGCTGGCCGCCCAGGTGCTGCGAGGAGCCGTTGCCGGCCGACCCGTAGCGCAGCGTGCCGGGCCTGGCGCGCGCCAGCGCGATCAACTCCTGCGCCGTGCGTGCCGGCAACTGCGGATTGACGATCAGGATCAGCGGCGACGAGGCGATCAGGCCGATCGGCTCGAAGCTTTTCTCGGCATCGTAGGGCAGCTTCGAATACAGCGTGGGATTGATGCCGTGGGTGCTGGTCGAGCCCTGCAGCAGCGTGTAGCCATCGGGCCGGGCATGCGCGACGAGGCCGCTGCCGATCGTGCCGCCGGCTCCGCCGCGGTTGTCTACCACCACGGGCTGGCCAACTTCGGCCGCGAGCGCCTGGGCGACCGCGCGGGCCACGAAGTCGGTGGTGGTGCCGGCCGGGTAGGGCGCCACGTAGGTAATCGCGCGGTTCGGATAGCCGGTGGCGGCCTCGCTCAATCCGGGGCGCAGCAGCGGCACGGCCCAGGGCAGCGTGCCGGCCGTGGCGAGAAAACGTCGTCGATCCATCTTTGTCTCCGTATGTGTTTATGTTTTATGTCGTCGCGGAATTCAGCGCGGGGGTACCGGTACCAGCCGGTCCGGTGTCATCTGCGCGAGCGCGTTGATGCCGAGCGCGCCCATCGTGCGCACCACCTCGTCGTGCAGAATGCGGATCGCGTAGGCCACGCCGTCGTGTCCGCCGAACGCGGTGGCGTAGTTGAACGGCCGGCCCACGAACACGAAGCGCGCGCCCAGCGCCAGCGCCTTCATCACGTCGGTGCCGCGCCGGATGCCGCCATCGAGCATCACCGGCCGGCCGCCCGCCGCATCGACCATCGCCGGCAGCGTGCGCAGCGGCGAGACCGCGCTGTCGAGCTGGCGTCCGCCGTGATTGGAGGCGATGATGCCGTCGGCGCCGGCTTCGATCGCGCATCGCACGTCGGCCGGATCGAGCAATCCCTTGATCACCAGCGGCCCTTGCCAGCGGGCGCGGATATGGCGGATCACGCTCCAGTCCAGATGCGCGCGGCCGCTGAATTCCCGCTCTACATTGCGGGACATGATGGGCGCGCCGCGCGTGGCGAACGAGTTCTCGAAATGCGGCATGCCGTGACGGACCAGCGTGCGCGCGAAGGTGCCAAGCAGCCATCGTGGCCGGGTCAGCCCGTCCCAGGCGAGCCGCGGCGTGGGGCGCAGCGGCGTGGAGAAGCCGGTACGCAGGTTGTTCTCGCGGTTGCCGGGCACCGCGACGTCCACGGTGACGACCAGCGTCTCGATCTTCGCGCGGGCCACGCGATCGAGCAGCGCATCGGTACGCGCGAGATCGGGCGGCAGGTAGATCTGGAACCACGGCCGGTCGCCCGCGGCGGCAATGGTTTCCAGCGGAATCAGCGACGATCCGCTGATGATCATCGGAATGCCGGCGCCGGCGGCGGCGCTGGCCAATGCGATATCGCCGCGATACCCGGACAGCGCCACGATGCCCATCGGCGCGATGCCGAACGGCGACGCATAGGTGCGGCCGAACAGCGTGGCCTGTGCCGAACGTCCGGCCACGCCCGCCAGAAAGCGCGGCAGCAGGCCATATTCGGCGAATGCCCGCCGGTTGTCGTCGAGCGACAGGCCGTCTTCCACGCCGCCGCTGACATAGCCGAAGATCGGGCGCGGCAGGCGCCGCTGCGCGGCCCGCTCGAAATCGTCGAGGGAAAGAATGCCGCGAAAGCGGGTATCGACGCGGCGCCGTTGCGTATCGGCGGAACTGGACGCCGGCTGCGCGGCGCGCGGCTGGGCGCTCGCGGTCATGCGGAAACTCCGTGGCTCATCGGGAAATCTTTCTGGGGACAGGACATTGGCGCGAGTCTATATGGCGCACCGGGAACCGGCATGAGCCTTGGCTGAACGGGTGTTCGGTATACTTGAACACCCCCCGCCGCCCCCTATATCCAGATGGAACTGCGCCAGCTTCGCTATTTCGTGCGTGTCGTCGAGTTGAACAGCATGGGACGCGCCGCGATCGAACTCGATCTGGCGACCTCGACGCTGAGCCAGCAGATCAGCCGGCTGGAGGGTGAGCTGTCCACGCGCCTGCTGCAGCGGCGCTCGACCGGCGTGTTTCCCACCGATGCCGGCCTCGATTTTTTCCGGCATGCGCAACTGATCCTGCGCCAGGTCGAGGCGGCAGCCAGCGCGGCACAGCAGGGGCGGCTGTCGGGGCTGGTCAGCATCGGCCTGGCCGGCACCACCGCGGCGATGCTGGCGCTGCCCTTCGTCACCGCCATGCGAGCGCGCTATCCCGCCGTGCGCCTGCGGATCGTGGAGGGCCTGGCCGGTAATCTCGAAGCGCTGCTCAATTCGCGCCAGCTCGATCTGGCCATCGTATTCCAGGCCGATGCCGCGCGCCGCTGGACCGTGGTGCCGCTGCTGGACGAGCACCTGTTCCTGCTTGGCAGCGCCGGTCTTCCGGGCATGCCCGACGCCGACGAAGCCTCGGTGGCGGAACTGGGCGATCTGCCGCTGATTCTCCCGAGCGGCACCCACACGCTGCGCAATCTCGTGCTCGATGCGTTTCGCGAAGTTGGCGGCATGCCGAATGTCGTGCTCGAAGTCGATGGCGCCGGCACGCTGATGGATGTGGTGCGGGCAGGCGTGGGCGCCACGATTCAACCCGGCTCGCTGCTGGCCCGCGTGGGCATTCCGCATGGCGGCACGTCGGGCGCCGATGGCTTGCGCGCCATTCGCCTGCGCGACGACGCGATGCATCGCACCAGCCTGCTGGCCAGCCTGCCCGACGACGAATTGTCGACGGCCGCGCTTGGCGCGCGCGTGGTGCTTGTGGAGGTTGCGCGCGAACTGGCGCGCAGCGGGCGCTGGCCCGGGGCGAATGGCGAGATCGGGCAATAGCGGTCTGCCCGGCGTCCGCCGGATCGCGCGGATGCCGCCTGGTCTTGGCCGCCATGTTTGCCTGCCGCTCTCGAGGTGCTTTTTTCCATATCGGAGCGTTGAACCCCATTCGCGGGGAATCTTCGCTGCGGGGAATCTGCAGGCAGGCGCTAAGGCGCAAACCGATAGGTAATCCCGAGCAGCCATTCCCGCGATGGCACCTTCGCCCGCACGGTGGCCTGATAGCCGATGTCCAGATCCAGGCCCGGAAACACCGTATAGATGACGCCGGCCAGCAGTGTCACCGGCCAGGCTCCGCTCGCGGGGTTCGGGTCGGTGACGGCCACGGCCTCCGCCGTCAGGATCAGGTGCTCGTTGGCTGCCCACATGACTGCCGCGGCCACTCGCTTTTCCCACGTTCTCGCCCCGCTTTCCTCCGGGTTGCGCGCGAGCCCGACATTGCCGTGAAACGTGAAGGGCGCGGCATCGTAGGTGGCGAGCATCAGCGCGTGCGCGGACACCTTGTCGTGAGGCAGCCCGAGGCCATGCTGGCTGGTTGGCGCCGCCACGCCCAGCCTCGTCCCGAACGCCCAGGGGGCGCTGCCATGGAAGCGCCATTTCGCGTCGATGTTCGTGTCGCCCAGCCCCCGGGTTCGCGCGCCATCCGGATCGAACCCGCGTATCCAGGACGGCTGGACGATCAGATCCAGGGTCGGGGTCAGGCCATACGAGATCTGCGGCTGATACGTGAACACCGTCGCGCCCTCGGCGCGCAGCCACGACATGCCGTTCTCGAGTTCGATATTGCCTTTGCCCTGGGTGCTCGTGTCCTCGGCCTCCAGTGGGTGCGCGCCGAATGCCGGGGGCGCGGCCGCCAGCGCCGCAGCCGCTATCCAGGCGGCCGGTTGCCTCCGCTGCGTCGGGCGCGGACTGTCATCTGCTCGTTGCGGCATTCGATCTATGATCCCATTCCACGCAATCACTGTAGCCATCGCTTGTGACGCTTGCGCGACGCCGGGGGAAGTCATGAATCGTGTTGCTCACCTGATCCTGCTGCTGGTGGCCGCCCTGGCACTGACGGCGCACCGCTCGTCATTCGCCGCCGACGTGGTCCTGCGCGGGGCCGGCGCGACGTTTCCCTATCCCATCTATGCGAAGTGGGCCGCGGAGTACAAGCGCGCCACGGGCGTCGACATCCGCTATGAAGCGGTCGGCTCCGGCGCGGGCATCGATCTTGTCGGGCACGGGATGGTGGACTTCGGCGCGTCGGACGTGCCGCTTGCCGCGGAGGAACTGCAGCGGGCGGGTGCCATGCAGTTTCCCGCCGTGATCGGCGGCGTGGTGCCGGTCATGAACGTCGGCGGCATCAAGTCCGGGGAGCTGCGGCTGAGCGGGCAGGTCCTGGCGGAGATCTACCTCGGCAAGATCACGAAATGGAACGACCCCGCCATTTCGGCGCTGAATCCCGGGCTGCATCTGCCCAGCACCTTCATTACGGTCGTGCACCGGTCCGATGCGTCCGGCACCACCTTCCTCTGGTCCGAGTTCCTGTCGCGGTCGAGCGCGGAATGGCGCGCAAAGGTCGGCGCGGACAAGGTGCTCGCATGGCCGATCGGGGTGACGGGCGCGGGCAACGAGGGCGTGGCGTCGTCGGTGCAGCGCACGAAGTCATCGATCGGCTATGTCGAATACGCCTACGCCCGGGAGCACAACCTCACCACCGCCTCGGTGCGCAATCGCGACGGCGCATTCGTGCAGCCGGGCGAGGCTTCGTTCGAGGCGGCGGCACGGGCGGCGCAATGGCGGCGCTCCGCGGATTTGTATCAGCTTTTGATCGACCAGGCCGGCGCGGCGAGCTGGCCCATTGCCGGCGGCACGTTCATCCTGCTGCGCACCGCGGCCGATCAGCCCGCGCGAAGCCTCGAAGTCCTGAAATTCTTCGACTGGGCGCTGCACGATGGCCAGCGCTTCGCGATCGACCTCGACTACGTTCCGCTGCCGGAGCCGGCGCTCGATCTGATCGACGGCGTGTGGGCGGATCAGGTCAGGAGCGCGTCCGGCGGGGCCGTCTGGACGCGCCGCGCTTCGTCGCACCGGCAGGAGCATCGCTAGGGGGCGTCGCCAGGGGGTGTCGAAGGGCGCCGCAGCGCAGGCGGGGAACCCTCGTTCAGTCGGCAGCAAGAACGGGCCGGCTCCTGATCTGGTCGCTGATGGATTCCAGCAGCTTCCTCGACTCCTTGACCGCATCGGCCTGGGACAGGTGTTTCTTGATGACCAGGCGGCGAATGTCGGAGGCGGCGAATTTCTTCAGGCCGGGAAAGAGCGTCTGGAAGTGGGCGCGCAGTTCCGGCTCGTCGCAGATCGCGGCATTGAATTCGCCCCGTGCCCAGACCAGGCGAAGGTTGAACTTCGGCGCGTCCGGGCGGGAGGCCCTGGCGTCGCGATACACGTTGATGTAGACCGGCCAGAAGGCATCGTCGCCGTCGCGCAGCAGATCCACGGTCTGCGCGGGCGTGGCGTTGAACCAGGTCCTGCCGGTTTCGATCAGGTCCTGGTTCAGCGAGGGCATGCTCCTCACCAGTTGCTGGACGATGGTGGCCACGCCCTGGATGCCGGTGAGCTGCTCGCAGACCTGGGGATACTGCGCCTGGAAGAGCCGCAGTTCGCCGATGGCGCCTTCGAGTGACTTCGGTTTCCAGTCGAGGACGGACTCCTTGCGCACTTCGCGCATGGCTTCGACCACCTGCGGATGGGCGAGCGCGAGGTCGGCGGCGAGTTCGGAGATGCGCTGCTCCGCCGGGCTCTCCCATTCCGTCTGCTTCTGGCAGTACGCAACCAGCAGCTGCGCGGCGTTCTTGTCGCGCGCCAGTTGGAACCGCGCGCGTTTCGCCGAGGCTTCGAGCCAGCTGTAGTCGAGCAGCGCCCATCGTTTCCCGAGCGATTCGATGGCGTCTTCCGGATAGTCCTTCAGGTCGCGGTCGAGCACGATAAAGGCCTGGTCGTAGTCGGAGAAGACCGGGCGCGACGAGACTTCGGCCTTGACCGCCTTGACGTACCTCTCCAACTGCTCGGCGGTCAGGTTCGCGCCGGCCTTGTTCTCGATCGTGATGAGCATCTTGTTCTGCGGGTCGATCAGGAACAGGTCGAGCCGGCCTTTCTTCGTGCCGTTGTCCACCTCGACGCTGAATTCGCGGGTAACGAACGCGGCGCCGAAACTGCTCGTGCGGATCCTGCCCGGTGTCCATTTCTCGAAGAACCGCTTGTTGTCCCAGATGGGATCCACGCTGGCGGCATAACCGGCCTCGAGAAAATCCTTGATGACGGCATCGCCCTGGGAGTGGCCCTCGTTCGGGTTCATGCACCACGCCAGCGTGTCGGAGTGCTGGTTCTCGGTGAGCTTGATGACGTCGAAGAGGTCGTCGGTCGTCTTGTTCTGCTCGATCAGTTCCACGAGGTTGGTGTCTCGCAGGAATGCATACAGATCGGTTGGTTCCACTTGCACTTGTGTCCTCGGTGTCTTGGCCGGTGTCCTGATGCCCGGTGGTTGGTGGACCGCCTCGCCTTGCGTCGATGGCCCGGCGCGGGCGGCCTTGCGCGCGATGAGATGCTATCGGAGAAATCCGGCAAAGCTTGAGCGTTTCGGCCTGCCTCTTCCGAGGGGCCGCGGCACCGCGTCCGCTGGCTGCCGGCGCGGCACAGCCGGCCCGGAAAGGCGCCGTCCCGAAGGCGGCACACGGCCCGCCGGACCCCGGCGCGGTCAATCTTGCGCGGCGGAGAGCGCAAAAACAGAAATTTCCCATTTATTTCGCGCCCGATACTGGGTATATGTTGAGTCACTCCAATGTCACTCAAAGGAGGTGTACTCAAATGGCGCAACCGAACCCGCCATCCCGCCCCTGCGGGCATGTCCTGCACACCAAGCCGGAGCTGTTCCTGCTGGTCAACTACGCGCCCAGGGAGGGCGAGCCGAACTGGTGCAACGCATTGTGCGAATTCGTGGAGGAGGGCGACGCCGACTCCGGCGACGCGCTGTCCGTCCACATCTCGCCCTTCGACGCCCTGCTCGACGCCGCATTCATGTCCGGCCCCGGCAAGCCGTATCACGTGGTGCGCGCGGCCACCTTCGATCCGCGCCCGCTGATCCGGCACGGCGGCGGCAAGCTCCATCTCAACCTGCATTGCGGCTGGGCCGCGAGCGACGGCCGCATCGTGGTCCGGCGCAAGGGCGCTCTCGCCAGCGTCTGCATGATGCAGACCGAGGACATCCCGCAGACGCGGCTCGACGCCATCGATCTGGAGATCGGCCCCGAAGGCATGGCCAGGTACGAGCGCCTGCGCGAACACGCCGGGCTGTTCGCGCACGCGGACTCGCACGGCCTGCTGGAAACCTGGACGGAACAGCAGCGGCACCAGGCCGTGGGGCTGGCCATACAGCGCATGCCGGGCGTCGTGCCGGTCGGCGCGGAAGTCGACCAGGTCGCCCTCTACGACCCTGAAGCCGCGCAATGGCATTTCGTGCCCATCGCGGTGTTCCGTGGCGGCCCCGGTGTCAAGGCGACCGCCTGAGCGCCGCATCGCGCGGCGACGGCCGTCACTGCGCCAACCCATCCAACCGCGAGAGGTCTTCTGATGATGGACATGCGACGAGCGCTCCGCAACGGCGACCGCACCAGCAGCAACGGCACGCTGATCGGCACCGGCGCGATGACGCACCACGGCGTGCGGCTCGGCGTCGATGGCGACATCGCCACCTGCCCTGCATGCCAGGGCAGTGGCGTCGTCACCAACGACTGCCAGCCGTCGTTCAGCGTGATGGGCACGCAGGTCCTGGTCGAAGGCGCGCGCGTGAACTGCAAGTGCGCGGACAAGCCGGTCGTCATTGCCTCGCAGGACGATTTCACCATCGAGGTGAACCGCGGCGGCATCCGTCCGCCGGCGGGCAGCGCCGCCGCGCCCGTGGCGGCTTCGAACAAGCTGACCGAAGGCGCGCCGCGGGAAACGGCCGCGGACGACCCCGCGCTGATCTGCCAGAACATGAGCAACGCGGAGTTCTACGCCACCATGAACCGGCTGCGCGACAAGGCCGTGCGGCTGCTGGGCGACCGGCTGGCCGAACTGGAGCGGTGGAACACCGCGGACCAGGACAAGGTCAGGCTCTGGTTCGGCAATGCGCGGGAGGATACGCGGGAGCGGCTGCGTGGCGGGATGGCGCGCATGCGGCAGATCATGCGCGGGCTGACCGACAGGAACTATGAGCGCTATACGGTGGCGGGGCTGGCGCGGGTGGGGTGTGTGCCGCGTGCGAGGGAGGATGAGTTGCCACCAACGGCCTCCGTCTGTAAGCCCGATGGAACATATATGATTTTTATCGGGGATATATTTTGCCGAACCGATGCCGAAGCAAACAGTATTCATGGTGTCCCGTTCAATAAAGAGTCAAAACTTACCATTCTGATACATGAGATATCACATTTTCCATTGGCGATGGATAGCAGGGACACTTGGTCAAGTATCCGAATATCGATGGAGAAGGCAGTCGCACGAGATGAATTTTGCATAAACAATGCAGATAATATTTCGTACTATGTGGCAAATATTCCTAACTGGACCGGCAACGTTCCGGTATGGAGGCCTTGATGAAATATTTACTGGGTTTAATCCCGTTGATATCAACTTGGTCTGCTTTCGCTTGCCATCCGCCATATGTTGAGTACGAGCCTCTCTATGAGGGCCAGCGGATCACTCTTTCGGCCAGCGAAATTCGCCGCATGGCTGACTGGAGGGGGATGGCGAGACGGTCCTTCCCCAATGACGGTACGTATTCCATTTCGGTTCAGAAAAATCCACGAGTTGGCATATCGGCCCATCTGGCAAAGATCAGGGCGCAGGACTTGAAGCGGTTGCTGTTGAATCTTGGTGTCAAGGAGTCGGACATTTTGGATGCGGAGATCAAGAACTACGGCTACGACGCCCCCCCGAACGCCGAAGCGCGGCGGCTGGCGAACACCGCCTATATCTCCGTCGATCCGCGTTGTCCGCATCCGTGCTGTCCCGGGCCGCAACCATCGAAATGAAATCAATCAACTGGAGAACTGATGTCCAAGAAAAATAGCAGTGGACCGATGTGTCGGCATAGGCAATGGCTCAGGCGAGCCATTCTGGCAATGTGCTTGTCGACCGGCACAACGTATGCATGCAGTCCGGGTTTTCCTGATATATACCTGCGGTTTCCCAAGCATTCACACATGCTGACCGCCGGCGCGGCGCTTAAACTGGGAACATGGCTTGCGGAGCAGCGGGTCAACTACCCGAACTACGACTATTTCCTTGTCGATGCTTATCGGGTCGGGGGTGAAGCAGGAGGTGTGTCACTTATCAGTGCGCGGGCCGAGACGGTTCGTCGCTTCTTTCTCGACCGGGGATTCAATCCGGAAAGGATTGAGTCGAGCGCGCGGAAATCCCTTCTGGACGACCCTGCCAGGCCGGAAGTCGCCCGCGCAGTGAATGTCAGTATCGTCGCTGCCTGCCCCCATGCCTGTTGCAGCATGGAAACCCACAAGGTTGAATTCACCGGCCTGCCCATGCCCACGGACAGCGGCATGGCCGCCGCGGGCGGCGAAGCGCGCTAGTGTCCGGCCCATCCTGTATGTCCCCGCCGCCGCGGGATGACACGGTTCACCGCAGGCCGCGAAGCGACCTTGACCCACATCAAGGGCTCCCGGCGGACGGCGTATAGATTGAGCAGATCAGTGGCCGGCCGGCCAACGCCAGCGAGCACGGCGGGCCGCGCCCGTTCATCCGTGCCCGCCAGTCCTGCCCGAGGGAGACCGATGTCCCAGCCCATCATCGAAACCCATGCGTTGGTCCGCCGTTTCGGCAGCATGACGGCGGTCGGCGGCCTGACGCTGTCCATCGAGGCGGGCGAGGTCTTCGGCCTGCTGGGCCGCAACGGGGCGGGCAAGACGACCTTGATCAAGATGCTGACGACCTTGCTGCCGCCCAGCGGAGGCACGGCGTCGGTGGGCGGTTTCGACATCGTGCGGGAGGCGGCGTCCGTGCGGCGCATCATCGGCTATGTGCCGCAGGCCTTGTCGGCGGATGGCGACCTGTCGGGTTTCGAGAACCTGCTGGTGTTCGCCAAGCTCTACGACATCCCGCGCGCGCAGCGCGAGAAGCGCATCCAGGATGCGCTCGCGTTCATGGATCTTGCCGACGTGGGGCACAAGCTGGTCAAGACCTATTCCGGCGGCATGATCCGGCGCCTGGAGATCGCGCAATCCACGCTGCACCGGCCGCGGGTGCTTTTCCTCGACGAGCCCACCGTCGGGCTGGATCCGGTGGCGCGCATCTCCGTGTGGGAGCAGCTGGAGAAGCTGCAGGCGGAGTTCGGCAGCGCCATCCTGCTGACCACGCACTACCTGGAAGAGGCGGAGCGGCTGTGCGACCGGGTCGGGATCATGAATCACGGCGCGATCGCCGCGATCGGCTCGCCCGCGGAACTCAAGGCTGTCGTCGGCGCGCATGCCAGCTTTGAAGACGTTTTCGAACACTACACCAGCGCGGACGCTGCCCAGCAAGGTGCCTACGATGAAACCTCTCAGACCCGCCGCTCCGCCAACCGCCTTGCCTGACGTGCTGCCGCAACGCGACGCGGGCAGGCCCTGGCCGGTGGTGGCCTTCGTTGCCAAGACCTTCGCCATTGCCGACATGGAGGTGCGCAAGCTCTGGCACGATCCCACGGAACTGGTGACGCGCGCGGTGCAGCCCGCGCTGTGGCTGCTGATATTCGGGCAGGTCATGAGCCACGGCCGCGTGATCGATACCGGCGGCGTGCCTTACCTGGATTTCCTGGTGCCGGGCATCCTGGCGCAGAGCGTGCTGTTCATCGCCATCTTCAACGGCATTTCCATCATCTGGGAACGCGACCTGGGCATCGTGCACAAGTTTCTCGCCAGCCCGACGCCGCGCGCCGCGCTGGTGCTGGGCAAGGCGCTGGGCGGCGGCGTGCGCGCGCTGGTGCAGGCCGTGGTGGTCATGGCGCTGGCCGCGCTGCTCGGCGTCAAGATGCAGTGGGACCCGTTGTCGCTGGCGGGGCTGGTGGTGTTCGTGCTGCTCGGCGCGGCGGTATTCTCCACGTTCTCGCTGATCATCGCCTGCCTGGTGAAGACGCGCGAGCGTTTCATGGGCGTGGGGCAATTGCTGACCATGCCGCTGTTCTTCGCCAGCAACGCGATCTATCCCACTTCCCTGATGCCGCGCGCGCTGCAGGTCATTTCGCACCTGAATCCGCTGACCTACCAGGTGGATGCGTTGCGCACGCTGCTGCTGTCCGGGCGCGCTGCCGGCGGCGGCATCGGCCTCGCGGTGGACGGGGCCGTGCTCGGGGTCACGCTGCTGGGCATGGTGGCGGTCAGCACCCGGATCTATCCGCAGATCGTGCGCTAGGCCGCGCGGCGGGGAGGGCGGCATGCGGGGCAACGCTTGCGTTGTCCGCATGCCGCCGCCCGCGCCGCGGGTCAGGCGGCGGCTTCTTCCTTCAGCGACGCCATGTCGATCACGAAGCGGTATTTCACGTCGTTCTTTTCCAGCCGCTCGTAAGCCTCGTTGACGGCCTGGATCGGCACCATCTCGATGTCGCTGACGATGTTGTGCTCGGCGCAGAAATCCAGCATCTCCTGCGTCTCGGCCATGCCGCCGATGGCGGAGCCGGCGATGGACTTGCGCCCGCCGATCAGGCTGATGCCGGCCAGCGGCTCGATGTCGGTCAGCACGCCCACCAGCACCATCGTGCCGTCGAGCTTGAGCAGCGCGGCGTAGGGGTTGAGGTCGTGGCCGGTCGGGATGGTGTTGAGCAGGAAGTCGAAGCTGCGGGCGTGGCGGGCCATGTCGTCGGCGTTGCGCGAGAGCAGCACCGCGTCGGCGCCGAGGCGGGTGGCGTCCTTGCCTTTCCCGGGGGACGTGGTGATCATCGTCACGTGCGCGCCGAGCGCCTTGGCGAACTTGATGCCCATGTGGCCGAGGCCGCCGAGGCCGATCACGCCGACCTTCTGGCCGGGGCCGACCTTCCAGTGGCGCAGCGGGGAGTAGGTGGTGATGCCGGCGCACAGCAGCGGCGCCACGGCCTTGAGGTCGAGCTTGGGAGAGACCTTCACCACGAAGCGCTGCTCGACCACGATCTGCTCGGCGTAGCCGCCGAAGGTCAGTTGGTCGCTGCCGCGTTCCTTGTCGTTGTAGGTCAGCGTGGCGCCTTGCTCGCAGTATTGCTCGAGGTCGGCACGGCAGGCCGCGCAGGCGCGGCAGGAATCGACCATGCAGCCCACGCCGGCGTAGTCGCCGACCCGCAGGCCGGTCACGGCGCTGCCGACCTCGGCCACGCGGCCCACGATCTCGTGGCCGGGGACCATCGGGTAGAGCGAGTTGCTCCAGTGGTTGCGGGCCTGGTGCAGGTCGGAGTGGCAGATGCCGCTGTAGAGGATCTCGATCCGCACGTCGTGGCTGCCCACGTCGCGGCGATGGAAGCGGAACGGGACGAGGGGAGACTCGGCGTTATGGACGGCGTAGCCGCGGACTTCGAACATGGCGATATGGGCGGGTAGTTCAGGGAACCCACACAATAGTGCGCGGCTCGCGCGGGTTCAATCTGGAAGATTGGCATAGGCTGTCCAATAATCCTGCACAATCCGTGCTGTTCGACAATTTCTCTCCCCGCCCGGCTGCCTCTGCGCCGTCCGGCGCGGCTGCCCGGCCACAATGAAAAAATCCACAGTATTGATCCTGGCCTTCGCGTTTCACGCCGCGGCACATGCCGCCGGGGACGCGCAGGCCGGCAGCAATGTCTTCGCCTCGAAATGCGCGTCGTGCCACAGCGTCGGGCCGTCGGCGCGCGGCGGCTTCGGTCCGCAGCTCAACGGCATCTTTGGCCGCGTTGCCGGCAGCACGAGCGATTATCAATACTCTGCCGCCATGAAGCAGTCGGGCATTGTCTGGTCCGAGAAGACATTGGCGGCGTTCGTTTCGTCGCCGGGCAAGGTCGTGCCCGGCACCAGGATGCGTTTCTGGGGGCTCGGCAGCGAGCGGCAGATCGCGGACCTGCTGGCCTACCTGCATGCCAATCCGTAGCGCGGGCGCGGCGCCCGGGCCGAAAGCAAAAACCGTACTGGAACTTTGCCGTGCCGGCAGCTACGCTGTCAGACGGAGGCCACTGCGCCGGGTTAGCGCGAGGGGCCGCGGACCTCGATTGGAAGGAGTGACCTATGAAAATCGCTATCGCGCTGGCAATTGCCGTTCTCGTTCCAGGTATCGTCCATGCCGCCGGCCCGGCGAATCCGGCCGACCGCTATGACTACAACATGCGCAGCACCAACAAGGACGGCTACGTGCCGGACCCGCAGCGTGTGACGAACAAGGATGGCTACGTGCCGGACACGGCGCGGGCCAACGACAAGTTCGATCCCTATACCCAAGGGGCCAGGCAGAGCACCGCTTCCGCGCTGACCGACTCGAAGACGACGAAAGCGCACGGGAAGACACGCAGCCACAAGAAGGCGCCGGCGGTCGGCACCGACAAGTAAGCGCGCGGCGCCTGCCCCGGCGGCGCCGGCCGGAAACGTCCCGATGGCTCCGGATGCCATTCGGGGCGTTTTGCTTTGCGCCGTGCGCGGCACGATGCCGCCATGACGAAGGCGGGCGCCGCCGCGCCGCTCACGCCGCCGGCGCCATGCCGTTCTCGGCCCACAACTGACTGTCCGGAAACCAGAACGCATCGGGGCGCGGCGGCGATGCCAGCCTGACCGGCAGCGCCGGGTTGAATATCTTGGACCACGCCGACAGGTAGGACGGCGTCTTCACGAGAAACCCGCAGCGCGACAGCAGCAGGCTGGAGACCAGCGCCTCGCGGCCGATTTCCAGGCCGGCGTAACCCCGGAAATGGATCGGCATGCTGCCGTCGGCGAGCAGTTTCGACGGCGCCACGCGCACGGGCTTGCCGAACGGCCACGCGGCGAAGAAATCGAGAAACGCCGCCTCGTCGCTGGACACGAAAAGACTGGTCAGGCGCGGGTTCTCCGTCAGCGTCGACGCCACCACCTGGCAGAACGCCTCCCAGCTCATGGATTCCGCTTCGTGGCGCTTGTCGGTGCCGCGGAAATGCACGCCGAGCGTGGTCTCGCCGATGCCGAGCGTGGCGCACAGCGCGTCGACTTCATCGCGGATGAAGGCCGCGGGCCGGTAGTGCGCCTGGAACAGGGCGCTGGCGCTCTTGAGTTCGAGCCGGGCTTCGTAGCGCCCGCGCAGGCCCAGTTGCACGAGGTCGTGGACGCGCGACGTCCTGACCTTGCGCGCCGGCGCGGCGTCCGGCGGCGGCCGCACGGTTTCGAAGAAGGTCGAGAACCAGTCGATCCTGCCGTCCGGGTCGCCGTAGATCGGGCCGTGCGCGGAGATGCGCGGGACCAGGCCTTTTTCCTCGCAGTACATCAGGATGAACAGGACCATCTGCAGCACGGAGAAGAAACCGGAGTTCTCGTGGATGTCGATGGCGAACACGCCCGGGTTCAGGCGCTGCCGGGCGTGCAGCGCCAGCCGGCTGAAGGTGGCCAGCGCATACTTGAACCGTTCGCTGCGCCGGATCTGCCTGGCCCGCTCCATCGCCTCCCGCAACGCCTCTCGCAACGCCTCCCGCAACGCTTCCTGCAGCATGTCCCGCTCCCGTCCGGTTTTGTGTTTTCCGGGGATTGGCCGCGCGCGCGGCCTCCCTGCCGCGCCGGCGCGCTGGCGGCGAGAAGTGAGCCTACAAGCAGGCCGGACCCGTGTTTGTGGGGTGCCGCACAAAGCGCCCGCGGCGCGCGCGCGCCGCCCGCACGCGGGCTGTGTCGGCCGCGCAACCGGCGCGCCGCACGTGCGCGGGACGTACTATCCTTGCCGCTTTCCCAACCCGACGTTGCCGATCATGGACAAAGCGCGCGTACTGACCCTGTTTCTCGGCGTGGTAAGAGCCAGGAGCTTTCACCAGGCCGCCGTCGACGCGGGCGTGACGCCGCAGGCGGTGAGCAAGGCGGTGCGCACGCTCGAGCAGGAGCTGGGCGTGCGGCTCCTGCACCGCACCACGCGCAAGCTGAGCCTGACCACGGAGGGCGCGCGCCTGTTCGCGCTGGCCGACCCGGGCATGCGGCAGCTGGACGAGGCGCTCGAGCAGGTGCGCGCCAGCAAGCGCGAGAGCGACGGGCTGATCCGCCTGGCCGCGCCGCCCTCGGTGGGCAGCCGCGTGCTGGTGCCGCTGGTGAAGGCCTTCCGCGAGGAATACCCCGAAGTGACCTTCGACGTGGTGCTCAGCGACCTGTTCACCGATCTGGTCGAGGCGCGCATCGACGTGGGTTTCCGCGCCGGCACCAGCCCCGGGCCCAACCTGGTGGCGCGCCGCCTGTGCGACCTGCCGCTGCTGATCTGCGCCGCGCCGGACTACCTGGCGCGGCACGGCGAGCCGAAGAGCCTGGAGGAACTGCGCCGCCACCAGTGCACCGGATTCCGCCGCCCGGTCACGGGCCGCCTGGTGCCGTGGGAGATCGCGCTCAAGGGCGACCTGGTCTACGAGGAGCTGCCGGCGGTGGTGACGTTCAACGACGTGGAGGCCGAGGTCGAGGCGGTGCGCGCGGGCATCGGCATCGGCCAGCTGGCGGCCTACACGGTGCACGCCGACATCAAGTCCGGCCGCCTCGTGCCGATCCTGCCGGCGCTCACGAGCAACCGCGTGGGGCTCTACATGTACTACCCGCATCGCAGCCACATGCCGGTGCGGGTGCGGCGCTTCATCGATTTCGTGGCGGCGGCGAGCCGGGGCGCCGAGCAGGCGCTGCTGCATCTGGCGGGCGTGGCGGCGGTGGCGGAACTGTCGCGGGAGAAGGCGCGGACATCGCCTTGAAGGGATGCGACTCAGTGCGCTGCGGTCGCGGAATCCGACAGCATCCTGCCGGCGATATCCAGCATCGCCCGCAAGCGTTCCATGTGCCGCAGGTCGTGGTGATAGCCCACCCATATATCCCGCGCCGGTGGCGGCTCCGGTGTCTCGATGCGCCGCAATCCGGAGACGGCATCGCCAACCGGCCTTGGCAGCACCGCAATGCCCATGCCTCTCAGGCACATCTGTGCCTGGACCGTCCGGCTCGTGCTTGTGAAGACGCGCCGGCAAAGCGGGAACCGGTCCAGTACCCAGGCCACGTCGGGAAAGTGCGATTGTGCGGTATTCATGAGAATGACCCCGACGGATGCCGGGTCGTTCTGCAATGCCCGCGCGGTTTCGGCCGAGGCATAGAGACCGTATGACATTCGCATCAGACGGCGCTGGACAATATCCGGTTCGCTGAACGGCACGATTCGGAAGGCCACGTCGGTCTCGCGGCGTGAAAGGTCGAGCAATCGATAGCTCGCGATGACCTCCGGCACGACAGCGGGATGACGGCGCGTCAACTCGACCAGGACGGGAGCCAGGACATGGCCGGCAAACCAGTCCGCCGACGAAATCCGCAGGATGCCTTCGAGGCGCTCGTGGTTGCCGGCCAGGCGCCTTTCCATGGACAGCGCGGAATCCTCCATGGATTCCGCCAGCGCCAGCACGGTGTCACCGGCATCCGTCAGCACCAGCCCGTCCTTGGTCCGGCGGAAGAGCGGTTGCTGGGCTTCATCCTCGAGCACCTTGATGCGGCGGCCCACCGTCGGATGGCTTACGTCCAGCCTCCGGGCGGCCTCGCCAAAGGATCCCCCGCGCGCTACCGCCAGGAAGATGCGGACGTCGTTCCATTCCATGTGATGCACATCCGTTCAAAAATGTACGTGAAATATACAGAAATGGCAGTCCACGGACAATACTGTGGGTGCCATCATGGCCCCGTCATCAATGTCCCCCCACGGACCGACTGCGCGCCTATTCCGGGGCGGTCGTATCTGGAACCTCAAGCCATGAACACCGAAGCTTCCCATGTTGTTGTCTATGTGACCTATCAGGGCACACCGCAAGATCGTTTTGATCGTGACCATTACGTTGCGGTTCACCTGCCGCTGGTCATGACGGCGTGGAAACAGTACGGCTTGCTCAGCCTGAACGCATTCTTTCCCGCGGCCGCGCAGGCAGGAACGCTTGCCCTCTGTGAATGCGTCTTCCGGGATGAAGCGGCGCTTGAAGCCGCATTTGCGTCACCCGAAGTCTCCGCCGTGATGGCCGATGTGCCGCGCTTCACCGCCATCGCCCCGCTGCGTGTTCGAGCGGTTGCACTTTAAGGCGCGCACGTCATGACTACGTTGACCCGGGCCACTGAGGCAGCGGCCCCTGACACCCGCCGCTGGCTCGCCCTGGTTGTCCTGCTGACCGGCACGCTCTTGCCGCCCCTGGACTTCTTCATCGTCAACGTGGCGCTCCCCGCCATGCGGACGGGCCTGCAAGCATCGTCGGATGTCTCGCAACTGGTGATCTCGGTGTATGCCGCGGCCTATGCCGTCACGCTGATCCTGGGCGGTCGCTTAGGTGATCTGTATGGCCGAAAGCGCGTATTCGCAGGCGGCATGGTCGGCTTTGGCATCGCTTCGGCATGGTGTGGCCTGGCGCCGTCACCGGGCATGCTCGTCGTCGGCCGGCTGCTGCAAGGGATCTCCGCGGCGATCATGGCACCACAATCGTTGGCATCAATACACGCCATCTTTCCGGCAAGCGAGAAGAATCGCGCGCTCAGCCTATATGGCGCGACATTCGGCCTGGCTTCCGTGGGCGGTCAACTGCTGGGCGGCGTGCTGGTTTCGGCCAGTCCGTGGGGCCTGGGGTGGCGCAGCGTCTTTCTGATCAACCTTCCCATCATCGTGTTTGCCGTTCCGGCGGCATTGGTGCTTCTGCGTGAAAGCAGAGCCGGGCGCTCGGCCCGCCTGGACGTGCCGGGGGCATTGCTGCTGGCGGCTGGCCTGCTGGCCCTTGTGGTACCGCTCATCGAAGGGCGGGAGCACCACTGGCCGTGGTGGTGCCTGGCGCTGCTGATCCTGAGCACGCCGTTGTTGTGGGCCTTCTGGCGGTACGAAAAGGCACAGGAGCTCGCCGGCGGGACGCCTCTTGTGCTGCCCTCGCTCTTGGCCGTGAGCGGGTTGCGGCGCAGCCTGGCATCGACATTCTTCTTCTATTCGCTCGCCGCGTTCTTCCTGGTGTTCGCCGTGTACGAACAGGCCGGTCTGGGCCACGATGCACTGGCAGCCGGCCTGGCCATCCTGCCGCTCGGCATCGGCTTCTTCCTCGGGCCACTGTGCGGCCCGCGCATCGCCCGGCGGATGGGGTCCCGCACCGCCGCGGCCGGCATGATCCTGGAGGTGCTCGGTCTGGCCATGGTCGCGGCGCTGGCTTGCGCCGGCGCGCCATCCTGGCTCGCGTTGCCCTTGTTTCTGATCGGCGCCGGACAAGGCATCGCCCTGCCTGCGCTGGTGCGATTGAACGTGGACCATGTCGAAACCCGCTGGGCGGGGCTGGCTTCGGGCCTGGTGACCGCCACCTTGCAGATCAGCGCCGCGGTAAGCGTCGCCATGATCGGCGGACTATTCATCTCGATCGCGCCCGATGGGGCAAGCGCCCGGGACGTGCGGCTCGGCTTTGCCGTGGCCTCATTGGCCGTGGGCGCGGCGCTGGCACTGGCCGCCGGACTGAGCTGGAAGCGCCAGGAAACGTGAAAGATCAAGAATCCTTTGCATGAAGCGGGCCGGCTCCGCACGCCGCCTTTCCTGTTTTTCCGGCTGTCGGGCCGCGCGCGCAATTCACAACAGGAAGTTGTTAAAAAGACAAACAAGCGCTATCTAGTTTGCCAATGGACTGGCTCCTACCATGAAGACTCCAAAGCCGCGGTACGTCACGAAGACAGCCGCAACCGGAACCCAACCCGAAGGAGAGCGATCATGTCGCAGTCCCGCACGCACACGCATACGCACACCCAGTCCACCCGCCAGCCCGCCAAGGTCTGGTTCATCACCGGCGCCTCGCGCGGCTTCGGCGCGCTGATCGCGCGGGACGCGCTGGACCGTGGCGACCGCGTGGTCGCCACCGCGCGCAATCCCGAAGCCGTCATCGCGGTGCTCGGCGAGCATCCCGACCTGCTGGCGGCACGGCTCGACGTCACCAGCGAGGCCGACGCGATTGCCGTCGCGCAGGAGGCCGTGGCGCGCTTCGGCCGCATCGACGTGCTGGTCAACAACGCCGGTTATGGCCTGCTCGGCGCGGTCGAGGAAGCCAGCGACGTGGAAACGCGCCGCCAGTTCGACACCAACGTGTTCGGCCTGCTGAGCGTCACGCGCGCGGTGCTGCCCGCCATGCGCGCGCAGGGCAGCGGCCACGTCATCAATATCTCGTCGATCGGCGGTTATGCCTCGTATGCCGGCTGGGGCGTGTACGGCGCCACCAAGTTCGCGCTGGAAGGCATCACCGAGGCGCTGCGCCAGGAGCTGGCCCCGCTGGGCATCCACGCGACCGTGGTCGAGCCGGGCTTCTTCCGCACCGACTTCCTGGAGTCGACCTCGATGGTGCCGACGGCGCGCCAGATCGACGCCTATGCCGACACGGTGGGCGCCATGCGCACGATGATGGCCGCCGCCAACCACAAGCAGCCGGGCGACCCGCGCAAGCTGTCGGCGGCGATCCTGCGACTGGCCGACAGCGCCGAGCCGCCGCTGCGGCTGCCGCTGGGCTCCGACACCGTGAGCAAGATCCGCGAGACCAACCGCTTCGTCGAGGACGAGCTGGCGCGCTGGGAAGACGTGGCCATGTCCACCGACCACGACGACGCGCGCGGCTGATTACCGCATGGCCGCCATGCGCCGTTGCCCGTGGGCCGCGGCGCTTTTTTCTGTTTACGCGCGTGGCCGCCGGCATCGGCGGCGGCATCGGCGGCGGGAAGCGGACTCCCCGGCATGCCGGGTTTGCGCCGGCACCGGCGCGGCAAGTCCGCCGGGCCGGCCTCGGGGTATGATCCATCCAGGCCGTTTTCCCGTCCGAGCCCCGCACGCCATGCCCGCTCCCGCGCATCTTTCCCCCAAGCTCCACCTGACCGCCACGCACGGCTTCGCGCTGCACGACAGCCGCCAGGCGGATTTCCGGCGCGAGTGGCACACGCACGACTGCGGCATGCTGCTGTGGCCGCGCATGGGGCGGCTCAAGAGCGTGTGGGAACCGCACGCGGGCCGTACCGGCGTGCACGGCGGCGGCGACACGCTTGCCGTCACCGCCCGGCTGGTGCGCGGCGACGCGGTGCTGCTGCCCGCGCACACCACGCACCTGACCGTGGCCGAGGCCGGCCGGCAGCAGCATGGCGAGCTCTACCTCGCGCCCGAGCACCTGCGCGCGTTCAGCGTGTTCGGCGCGGTCCACCTCGATGGGGCGACCGTCGCCATGCTGGAGGCGCTGCTGTCTCCCGTGCTCGCGCCGGCCAGTTCGGCCTGGCTGGTGCGCGCCATCGTGGCGCAACTGATATCGGGTCGGCCGCTGGCGGCGCCGGTGGCGCCGGCCTCGCTGGCGCTGCGCATGGCGAGGTGCTTCACCGCGGCGCTGGAGCGCGACGGCGCGCTGCCGTCGATCGACGCGGCCGCGGCGGCGCTGGGCGTGTCGGTGCGGCAGCTCCAGCGCGCGTGCCAGGCCGAGTTCGGCGCCAGCCCGGTCGCCATCCGGCGGCGCGTGCTGGCCGCGCATGCGCGCGCGCTGCTGGCGGAAGGCCGCCCGCTGGCGCGCGTGAGCGAGCAGCTCGGCTTTGCCAGCAGCGGTCATCTGACCCGGCTGTTGCGCGCGTCGGGCGGCGGCTGAGCGCCGGCGGGCGCGAGCCGCGCATCCAGTTCGATCTCGATCCAGGTCCGGTCGGGCAGGCTCGCCGCGCCCACGGCCGTGCGCGCGGGCAGCGCATGGCCCGGAAAGGCCAGCGCCAGCAGTTCCGATGCGGCGTCCAGCACGGCGGTGTGGCGCGTGAAGTCCGGGCCGCAGCGGATGAAGCCGCGCACGCGCGTGACCTGGGCCACGTCCCGCAACTCGCCGCCGCAGGCCGCCTTGAGCGCGGCCAGCGCGTTCAGCATGGCGACCTGCGCGGCCTGCCGGGCCGGCGCCACGTCGGCCTCCGCGCGGCAGATGCCGGCGATGGGCGCGCCGTCGCGCCGGCAGGTTTGCCCGCTGACGGCGATCCATTCATCCGCCACGCAGAACGGCGCATAGGCGCCGCGCGGCGTCGGCGCGGGCGGCAGGGCGTGGCCGGCGGCGGCCAGCCGCTGCTCGGGCGTCATTGGCGTCAACGGTGTCACTGGCGTCTCTGGCGTCTCTGGCGTCTCCGGCGGCGCGGTCATGCCCACGCCACCTTGCCGCTGAGCCAGCAGCCCCGCGGCGCGCCCGTTTCCGACCAGCGCGGCGCGACCAGGATTTCCGACGGCCGTCCCATGCTTTCTCCCTGGCGCACCGCGAGGGCCGATGGCTCGCCGTGCGCGCCGGCCAGCGCGCCCGACCCGGCCAGATGCCCCCACAGCGCCGCGGCGGCGATGCCGGTCGCGGCATCCTCCGGGTAGCCGGAGGACTTCGGGAACTGGCGCGCGTGCGCCACGGCATGGCCGCTGGCGGCGCCGGGCGCGATCGCGTAGGGATAGAGCCCGGTGGAGCCGATGGCCGCGCACGCCGCTTCCATCGCCGCGAAGTCGGGGCGCAGCGCATGCAGCATGGCGACATCCGGCAACGCCACCAGCGTCTTGACGCGGCTGGTCGCGGCATTGGTCATGGCAAAGCCTGCGCCATCCGGCCCGAGTCCCAGCACCTCGGCAACCCGGCGGCGCTCGGGCGCGGCGAGCGGGCGCGCCCGCACGGCCGGTTGCGAGATCCACACGCGCCGCGCCGCGGCGTCCCAGCGCGCGTCCACGATGCCGCTGAGCGTTTCCACGCGCGCCGTGTCCGTGCTCCACCGCCCCCATTGGCGCAGCGCCCACAGCGTGCCCACGGTGGCGTGGCCGCACATCTCCATCTCGTGCTGCGGCACGAAGAAGCGCAGGCGCAGGTCGCAGCCGGCGTCGCTCGCCGGCAGCACGAAGGCGGACTCGTGGCCGTGCGCGGCCGCCACCTGCTGCATGGCGGCGGCGCTCATGCCCCGCGCGTCGGCCACCAGCGGCACCGGGTTGCCGCCGCTGCTGCCATTGCCGTCATGCGTGCCGACGAACACGTCGATCACCACGACTTCGCCCGGGCCGGGCACCCGCATCGAGGCCGGCTTATTCAATCGTCGCTCCCACGGACCTGGCGATGGCGCCCCAGTACGGGATGTCGCGCGCCACGGCGGCCTGCATTTCCGCCGGCGTGCCGGGCCGGGCGGTGACGCCTTTCTCGGCCAGGTCCCGGACCACGTCCTTGTCGTTGAGCACCTTGTTGAGCGCGCCGTTCATGCGCGCGACGATCGCCGCCGGCGTGCCCTTGGGAAACGCCAGGCCGTACCACAGCTCCTGCGAGAAATCGCCGATGCCCTGGCTGGCGAAGGTGGGCACGCCGGCGAGCAGCGGCGTCGGCGCGGTGGTGGCCACCGCCGTGAGCTTGTGCGCCTTGATGTACGGCGCCAGCCCGACCGGGTTGTCGAACATGATCTCGATCTGCCCGCCCATCAGGTCGGTATAGGCGGGCGCCGCGCCGCGGTAGGGCACGTGCGTCATCGGCACGTTGGCGAGCTTGCGGAACTGCTCGCCGATCAGGTGCGAGACCGTGCCCACGCCGACCGAGCCGAAGCTGTGCTGGGCCTTGCCGCTGCGCAGCTTGTCGATCAGGTCGCGGGCGCTGGTGGCCTGCACCGCGCTGTTGACGGCCAGCACGTAGGGCGAGGTGCCGATGAAACCCGCATAGGCGAAATCCGTGGCGGGCCGGTACGGCAGCCTGGGATAGACGCTCACGCTCACCGCGTGGGTGCTGGTGGTGGCGACGCCGATGACGTAGCCGTCCGGCGCGGCGCGCGCGACGAAGGTGGAGCCGATGGTGCCGCCGGCCCCGCTGCGGTTGTCGATGACCACCGGCTGGCCGAGCTCGCCCTGCAGCTTCTGCTGCACGGAGCGCACCACCAGGTCGGTGCCGCCGCCGGCCGGAAACGGCACCACCAGCGTGATGGGCCGCGCCGGCCAGCTCTCGGCGAAAGCCGTCCCGCAGGCCAGGACGGCGAAGAGGCAGGCCGAAGCCCGCAAGCGTAGCTGCATGTGTGAGGCCATGACGTTCCCCGTTGAATGAATGCGTCCACTCTATGGGCCGGCGCGCGCGCGGCCAAACCAGGACGCGACAGCGCCTGAACCGGAATGCGACATGCCGGCGGGGTGGTCCAGACATGGTCCAGATGTGGGCCGAGCGCAGGCCACGCGCGCCGTTGCCTAACCACAGGTTGGGCAACGGCGCAGTTTTTCTCATTTGTGCCGCGCCTGCCGGCATGAGAGAGTCGGCTTCACGCAAAGGTGCGGCACGCACCGCCAAATAAAGGAGACTCCATGCAAGACCAAGACGTCCAGCCGTTCCTGATCGGCGCCGAATGGACCCGCGGCGAAGGCACGCCGTTCGCATCCCGCAATCCCGCCACCGGCGCGCTCAACGGCCTGATCGGCGCGGCCAGCGCCGCCGACGTGGAGCGCGCCGTGGCCACCGCGAAGGCCGCGCAGGCGGACCCCGCGTGGCGCGACATGCTGCCGCACAAGCGCGCGGCCATCCTGCGCCGGCTGGCCGACCTGATCGAGGCCGACGCCGAGTGGCTGGCGCAGCGCCAGATGCAGGAAAACGGCAAGCGCCTGCAGGAATGCCGCGACCAGGCCCTGGCCGGCGCCAACGCCTACCGCTACTTCGCCGGCATCTGCGAGGTGATGCCGTCCGAGGTGGCGCCCGCGCGCGGCAACCACCTGTCGCTGGTGGTGTACGAGCCGTTCGGCGTGGTGGCCGCCATCACGCCGTGGAATTCGCCGCTGACGCTGGAGTCGCAGAAGGTGGCGGCGGCGCTGGCGGCCGGCAACGCGGTGGTGCTCAAGCCGTCCGAGTTCACGCCCGGCCCGGCGCTGCGCGTGGCCGCGCTGGCGCTGCAGGCGGGTTTGCCGCCTGGCATCCTCAACGTGGTGACGGGGCTCGGCCAGGAGACCGGCGGCGCACTGGTCGCGCATCCGGACGTGCGGCTGATCTCGTTTACCGGCGGCACCGCCACCGGCAAGGCCATCGCGCGCGCCGCCGCGCAGCGCATGGCCGCGGTGGCGCTGGAGCTGGGCGGCAAGTCGCCCCACATCGTGTTTGCCGACGCCGACCTCGACAAGGCGCTCGACGGCGTGCTGTACGGCGTGTTCTCGTCCACCGGGCAATCGTGCATCGCCGGCACGCGCCTGTTCGTCGAGCGCGGCATCCACGATGCGTTCGTGGCGCGGCTGGTGGCGCGCGCGCGCGAGCTGAAGGTGGGCCTGCCCGACGACCCGGCCACGCAGGTCTCGCCGCTGTCGTCGTTCATCCATCGCGACAAGGTCGAGTCGATGGTGGCGATGGCCACGCAGGACGGCGGCCACATCCTGGCCGGCGGCACGCGGCCGGCGGACCCGGCGCTGGCCGGCGGCGCGTTCTTCCTGCCGACCATCGTCGCCGGCCTGGCCAACGACGCGCGGCTGTGCCAGCAGGAAGTGTTCGGCCCGGTGCTGTGCGTGCTGCCGTTCGACGACGAGGCCGACCTGCTGCGCCAGGCCAACGGCACCGCGTTCGGGCTGGCCGCCGGCATCTGGACCGCGAGCATGCCCCGCGCGTGGCGCGTGGCGCGCGCGCTGGAAGCGGGCACGGTGTGGATCAACACCTACAAGGAACTGTCGGTCTCGGTGCCGTTCGGCGGCTTCAAGGAAAGCGGCAGCGGGCGCGAGAAGGGCTTCTACGGCATCCGCACCTACCAGGAGCCGAAGACCGTGATGTGGGGGCTGGCATGAGCGGCGCCGCGCCGCGCCTGGGCTTCATCGGCCTGGGCGTGATGGGCGCGCCGATGTGCGCCAACCTGGCCCGCAAGGCGGGCGCCGCGGTGACTTGCTTCGACCTCGACCCGGCCCGCGCGGCCGGCCCGCGCGAGGCCGGCGCGGCGGTGGCGCCGTCGGTGGCGGCGCTGGCGCGGGCCGCCGACATCGTGTTCCTGTGCCTGGCCGACGGCCGCGCCACCGAGTCGGTCGGCGCCGAGGTCCTGCGCACCTGGACGGCGGCGGGCCGGCGCGGCACGCTGGCCGACACCGGCACCACCTCGGTCCGCGTCACGCAGTCGCTCGCCGCGCTGGCCGCCGCCGGCGGCCATGCGTTCGCCGATGCGCCGGTGGCGCGCATGCCGGAGGCGGCCATCGCCGGCACGCTCAGCATCATGGCGGGCGGCAGCGCCGGCACGCTGGACGCGCTGATGCCCTACCTGCGCTGCATGGGCACGGACATCACGCACTGCGGTCCGGCGGGCGCCGGGCAGGTGGTGAAGATCCTGCACAACACCTTCCTGTTCGAGACCGTGCACGCGCTGGCGGAAGTGCTGGCGATCGCCCGGCGCCACGGCGTGGACGGCGACGTGCTGTTCCACGCCATCGAGCTCGGCTCCGCCGACTGCCGCGCGGCGCGCGTGCAGGGGCGCCAGGCGCTGCTGCCCGGCGATTTCCCGGGCGGGCGCTTCCCGGCGCGCTATGCGCTCAAGGACGTCTCGCTGGCGCTGGAGCTGGCCGAGGCGGCCGGCGTGGCGGCCACCGTGGGCCGGCATACGGCGGACGTCCTCGCGCGCAGTTGCGGCGCGGGCGACGCCGACCGCTACTACCCGGTGCTCTACAAGCAGATCGACACGCAGATCGACACGGCAGGCTGACCTGCCGCGCGGACCCCGCCGCGGCGCCGGCGGGGCCGCAGCAAAACACACAAGCAAAAGACTGGAGACTGGCAATGCACAAGACCTTGCTGGCGAGCGCGCTCGCCCTTTGCACCACCTTTGGCGCCGCATCCGCGCACGCCGCTTACCCCGACAAGCCGCTGAGCCTGGTGGTGCCGTTCCCCGCCGGCGGCGCCACCGACGCGATGGCGCGGCTGCTGGCCGAGCGCCTGGGCCGGCAGCTCGGCCAGCCGGTGATCGTGGACAACCGCGGCGGCGCCGGCGGCTCGGTGGCGGCGGAGTATGCGCTGGCCGCGCCGCGCGACGGCTACACGCTGTTCTTCGCCACCACCGGCACGATGGCGATCAACCCGCACATCTACCGCAAGCTCAAGTACGACCCGCAGAAGGACTTCGCCCCGGTGGGCACGCTGGCGAGCGCCTCCAACGTGCTGGTGGTCAGCCCGCAGGTGAAGGCGCGCACGGTGGCCGAGCTGATCGCGCAGGCCAAGGCCAGCCCCGGCAAGCTGACCTACGGCTCGGCCGGGATCGGCAGTTCCAGCCATCTGTCGGGCGCGCTGTTCGCCTCGATGACCGGCACGCAACTGCTGCACGTGCCGTACCGCGGCTCCGCGCCGGCGCTGGTGGACTTCCTGGCCGGGCGCGTGGACATGATGTTCGACACCGCTTCCACGCACGCGCCCAACGTGCAGGCCGGCAAGGTGCGGGCGCTGGCCGTGACCAGCGCGGCGGGCTCGCCGGCGTTCCCGGGCGTGCCGTCGGTCGCCGCGGCCGGCGTGCCCGGCTACGACGTCTCGATCTGGTTCGGGCTGGTGGCGCCGCAGGGCACGCCCAGGGCCAGCGTGGACAAGCTGGCCGAGGCCATGCGCGGCGTCATGCAGGGGCCGGACCTGAAGCCCGCGCTGGCCGCGCTGGGCGCCACGCCGCTGGCCAAGACGCCGGCCGAGTTCGCCGCGTTCATCCGGCAGGAGAGCGAGCGCTGGGGCCGGACGGCAAAGCTGGCCGGGGCGACCGACCTGGACTGAGCGGCGCGCATGGCGGAGCGCCGTCGGCCTGCTGCGCGGCGGCGGTCGCGCATAGCAGCCATTCGCGGAACGCCTGGAACGCCTGCGATTGCGCCGCGCCCGCCGGGTACAGCAGGTAGTAGCCGTCCTGCAGCCGGTGGACGTGGCCGAACGGCGCCACCAGTTCCCCGGAGGCGAGATAGGACTCCACCAGCACGCGGATGCCGATGGCGATGCCGGCGCCCTGCAAGGCCGCCTCGTAGGCCATCGCGGAATTCTCGAACTTCATGCCGTTGCGGGCGCTGATGCCGGCCGCCGCCGCGCCCGCCGAGCGCAGCCACGTGCTCCAGTCGTCGGGCCGCGACAAGGAGTGCAGCAGCGTCACGCCGCGCAGCGCTTCGGCCGGCGTTGCCGCGCCGGCCAGCAGGCCCGGCCGGCACACCGGCACCAGCTCCAGCGGCGCGAGCGGGTCCGCCATCAGGCCGGGCCAATGGCCGCTGCCCGAGCGGATGGCCGCATCCACGCCGCCCAGCTCGAAGCTCGCCGGCAGCAGCGACGCCGTGAGGCGCACCTCGATCTCCGGATGCGCGCGCGAGAACAGCGCCAGGCGCGGGATCAGCCAGCGCTGCGCGAAGGTGGTGTAGGCCTGGATCGACAGCATGTCGCGCCGGCCGCGATGCTTCAGCCCGCTGGTGGCCGCGGCGATGTCGTCCAGCGCGCGCGTGAGCGGCGGCAGCAGGCGCGCGCCGTCCTGCGTGAGCCGGATGCTGCGGTGCCCGCGCTCGAACAGCGTCATGCCGAAATATTCCTCCAGCGCGCGCACCTGCTTGCTCACCGCGACCTGGCTCACGCGCATTTCGCGCGCGGCCAGCGTGAAGCTGCGCAGGCGGGCGGCTGCCTCGAAGGCACGGAGCGGATTGAGCGGAGGCAGGCTGCTGCGCATGGTGACGGCGGTGACGGTGTTCCGTCATGGTCGGTGCCGCGCCGCGCGGCGCGCAAGCCTATTCTTTGAAGCACGCCTTCCGGCGGTTTTAAGGAAAACTGCAGGATCGCCGCCGCCGCGCCGCCGCCTGGCGGTCGCTAGCGCTCGTGCAGTGCCAGGGTGCCGTCGATGCGCGGCGTGGGCGGCTGCTGGCCGCCGAGCTTCTGCGCGGCCAGGAAATCGATGAACGCGCGCAGCTTGTTCGGCACCCGGCGACGGTCCGGGTAATAGAGCGTCAGTCCCGGCAGGATCGGGCTCCAGTCGGCCAGCACGCGCACCAGGCGGCCGTCCGCGAGCAGCGGATCGATGTAGCCGTTGATCATGTAGGCGATGCCGAGCCCGTCGAGCGCCGCCTGCACCAGCGCGGCCGAGTCGTTGACGACCAGCCGCCCCTTGACCACCAGCTGCACCGCGGCATCGCCCTTGCGGAAGTCCCAGCGCTCGACCTGGCCGCTGCTCACGTGGCGAAAGCCGATGCAGCAGTGCGCGGTGAGGTCGTCCGGCTGCGCCGGCGTGCCGCGCCGGCGCAGGTACTCCGGCGAGGCCACCACGTGCGCGGACATCTTCGGCCCCACGGGCACCGCCACCATGTCGCGCTCCACCAAGTTGCCGAAGCGGATGCCCGCGTCGAAGCCGCGTCCCACGATGTCGACCAGGCTGTTCTCGATGCAGATCTCCATGTCGATCTGCGGATAGGCGGCCAGGAAGCGCTCGAGAATGGGCTGCAGCACGATCATGTAGGCCGAGCGCGGCACGTTCAGGCGCAGCAGCCCGCCGGGCTCGCGGCCCTGGTCGCCGAGTTCCTCGGTGGCGTCGATCAGCTCGCGCACGGCCGGGCCGATGCGCGCCAGGTACTGCGCGCCGGCCTCGGTCAGGCTCACGCTGCGCGTGGTGCGGTTGAACAGCGCGAAGCCCACGCGCTTTTCCAGCATCCGTACCGACTGGCTCACGGCGGACGGCGACACGCCGAGCCGCACCGCCGCCGCGGAGAAGCTGCTGAACTCCGCAACGCAGACGAAGGTGGCAAGGCCATCCAGTTGGTCTTGAGGCATCCGGCTCGGTTTCCTTGAAGTGGGCGGCACCTCGCGGTGCCAGGTGCCGTACTGGCCGACGACGCGATTCTAGCGCCATTGCCGGCGCGCGCCGGTATCTGGCGGCCGGCGAGGCATGGAACCGCGCCGGCCGTTGTCTCCCCGCTCCCATGCAATGGGAGCGGGGCCGGGGGAGAGGGCAAGGCGCCGGCAGGAATGAAGCCGTTCGCGCCGCGCGGACGCATGACGGCAGCGGCACGACTATGCAAATCCCCTTCAAAGGCCTTGCGGGCGCGCGCCGTTCCGCGGCGGCGGGCCGGACCGTAGACTGACCGCCAACGCGAACTGACACGATCGAAGGGGTGTGCGATGGCAATGGACAAGGAACCCGAAGTACTGGAACGAGAGCAGGCCGGCGCGGCGGCCGTGTCGCGGCGCACCTTCCTCAAGGCGGGCGTGGCGGCGGGCGGCGCCCTGGTGCTGGCCTTCAGCCTGTGGCCGCTGGCGCAGCGGGAACTGGCGGACGGCGCCGGCGCGCCCGAGGCCGGGCCGCCGTTCGAGCCCAATGCGTTCATCCGCATCGGCACCGACGGCAAGGTGACTTTCGTCGTGCCGCGCGTGGAAATGGGGCAGGGCACCTACACCGCCTTGCCGGTGCTGCTGGCCGAGGAGCTCGGCACCGCGCTGGACAGCGTGGTGCTGGAGCACGCGCCCGCCGACAAGCACTACGACAATCCGGCGCTGGGCTTCCAGGTGACGGGCGGCTCCACCTCGATCCGCAGCGCGTGGGAGCCGATGCGGCGCGCCGGCGCCGCCGCGCGCATCATGCTGGTGGCGGCCGCGGCGCGCGCCTGGCAGGTCGATCCGGCCACCTGCGAGGCCGGCGGCGGCGCGGTGACGCACGCGGCGTCCGGCCGCCGGCTCGGCTACGGCGAGCTGGCCACGCGCGCCGCGCGCGAGCCGGTGCCGCAGGAGGTGCCGCTCAAGCCGGCCGGCGCGTTCAAGCTGATCGGCACCGCGCAGCGCCGGCTGGACTCGCCCGACAAGGTGACGGGCCGCGCCGTGTACGGCATCGACACGCGGCTGCCGGGCATGAAGGTGGCGGCGATCCTGCCGTGCCCGGTGCTGGGCGGCAAGCTGTCCGCCGTGGACGACGCGCCCGCGCTGGCGGTGCCCGGCGTGCGGCAGGTAGTGCGCCTGGACGATGCCGTCGCCGTGGTGGCCGACCACACCGGCGCGGCGCGCAAGGGCCTGGCCGCGCTCGCGCCGCGCTGGGACGGCGGCGCCAATGCCGCCTATTCCACGCAGGAAATGGTGGCCGACCTGGCCCGCGCCTCCGAAAGCGAAGGCGCGGTCGCCCGCAAGGTGGGCGACGCGCCGGCGGCCCTCGCTGGTGCCGCGCGGGTGGTGCGCGCGGTCTACGAGCAGCCCTTCCTCGCCCACGCCTGCATGGAGCCGGTCAACTGCACCGTGCACGTGCGCGACGACGGCTGCGAGCTGTGGCTCGGCACGCAGGTGCCGGGCCGCGCGCAGGAAGCCGCCGCGCAGGTCACGGGCTTGCCCGCGGAGAAGGTGCTGGTGCACAACCAGTTTCTCGGCGGCGGCTTCGGGCGGCGGCTGGACGTGGACTACGTGACGCAGGCGGTGCGCGTGGCGCGGCAGGTCAAGAGCCCCGTCAAGGTGGTGTGGTCGCGCGAGGAAGACACGCGCCACAGCACCTTCCGTCCCTATCACTACAACCGCATCAGCGCCGCGCTCGACCGCGACGGGCGGCCGGTGGCGTGGCAGCATCGCGTCACCGCCTCGTCGGTGCTGGCGCGCTGGCTGCCGGCGCGCTTCACCAACAACGTCGACGGCGATGCGATCCGCGACGCGGCGGGCCCCTACGATTTCCCCAACATCCTGGTCCAGTACGTGCGGCGCGAGCCGGCCGCGGGCATCACCACCGGATTCTGGCGCGGTGTCGGCCATACGCAGAACGCCTTCGTGGTGGAGAGCTTCCTCGACGAGCTGGCGCACACGGCGGGCCAGGACCCGGTGGCCTACCGCCTCGCGCTGCTCGACAAGCATCCGCGCGCGCGCCACGTGCTGCAGATGGCGGCCGAGAAGGCGGGCTGGGGCAGGCGCATGCCGGCGCGCAGCGGGCTGGGCGTGGCGGTGACGTTCTGCTTCGGCTCCTACGCGGCCCAGGTCACGGAGGTGGCCGTGGATGCCAGCGGGCAGGTGCAGGTCAAGCGCATCGTGACCGTGATGGACTGCGGCCGCGCGATCTCGCCCGATACCGTGATCGCGCAGATGCAGGGCGGCGCGGTGTTCGGCCTGACGGCGGCGCTGTTCGGCCGGATTTCGATCAAGGACGGGCGCGTGGAGCAGGGCAACTTCGACAGCTACCGCATCCTGCGCATCAACGAGACGCCGGTGCTGGAGACGCACCTCGTGGACAGCACCGAGGAGCCCGGCGGCGTGGGCGAAGTGTCCACCGTGATGATCGCGCCGTCGCTGATGAACGCGATCTTCGCCGCGACCGGGCGGCGCCTGCGCAGCCTGCCGGTGGACCCGGCCAGGCTGGCCTAGCGCATGCGGGGGGCCGTGCCGGTCCCCCGTCATTCACGTCTCAGGCTTCAGGCCGCCTTCGGCGCATTGCCGGCGGCGGCGGCTTCGCGGATCGCCGTGCGGATGCGCGCGTACGTGCCGCAGCGGCAGATGTTGCCGGACATCGCGGAGTCGATTTCCTCGTCGCTCGGGTTCGGGTTGCTCTGCAGCAGCGCCGTGGCGGACATGATCTGCCCCGACTGGCAATAGCCGCACTGCACCACCTGCTGCGCCAGCCACGCCGCCTGGACGCGCTTGCCGGCGTCGCTCTCGCCCACCGCCTCGATGGTGGTGATCTCGCGCGTGCCGATGCTCTCCAGCGGCGTCAGGCACGCGCGCGCCGGCGCGCCGTCGACGTGGATGGTGCAGGCCCCGCACAGGCCCATGCCGCAGCCGAACTTGGTGCCGGCCATGCCGACGAGGTCGCGCAGCACCCACAGCACCGGGGTGTCGGCTTCGGCATCGACGGTATGGGGCGACCCATTGATCTTGATGGTGTAGCTCATTCGGGAATCCTCGCGCGGCAGTGTGATGGGAAGGGCGGCGCTCCGCGGCCCGTGGCCGGTCCGCCCGTATTGCCGCCAAGGGTAGCCCGCCGCGCCGGGCGCGATAAGGGCGCTGCGGCTGGATAGGTCTTGAAGCGCTGCTTTATGGCGCGCCGGGCTATCCGCCCAGGTACATGCTCCGGTCCGCTCCCGGCGCGGGCACCGGCGCCTGCGCGGCGGCCGGCGCGGGCGGCGTCGACGGCGTGGCGGATGTGGACGGCGGCAAGTCCGGCTCCAGCGGGTCTTGCGGGCGCGGCGCGCCGGCGGCATAGCGCTGGCGGCGCGGCGCGTCGTCGGCCTGCCGTTGCTGGTAGAGGCGCAGGCTTTCCCGCGCGTTGCCGATGCCGCCGCGCTGCCGGGCCAGGTCCAGCTTTTCGCGGCGCTGCACGCGGCTGGGGTCCTGGCGGTCGAGCGCGTCGGACGCTTCGAGGAAGCGGCGGTCGGATTCGCTGAGGTACGGATACTGCATCAGCCGGTCGCGGATCGCGGCCAGGTGGCTGGCTTCTTCCTCGAATGCCTTTTGCTGCTCCCTTTGCTGCCGGCGCTCGGTCTCTTCCTGCTCTTCCTGTTTTTCGTGCGCGTAGGCGGCGCGCTCGGCCATCGGGACGTGGCCCGCGGCGCGCAGGCGCTGCAGCGCCGCGGCGGCGTCCGCGCGCTCGCGCGGCGTGGCGCGGGGATCGTTGGCGGTCCGGTAGAGGGCCTCCACGCGCTCCTTGATGGTCGCCGTGCTGGCCGCCGGGCAGGCGGCGTCGGCCGGCTCGCAGGCGGTGGCGAACCAGCCGAAGCCATAGTGCAGGACCACGAGCGCGATGCAGATCACCAGGATGCCGGTAGCCGACAGCGCCAGCAGCCCGCCGGCAGGCGCGCCGTCCCCGGCGCCCCTCGCGGCGGCGGCCCTGGCTGCCGCCCGCTTCGATACCCAGATTCTCTTGCTCATGACTCGCTTTGTCCGACCCCGCGCCCGCTCTGCGGTGGGCGTCGGCCATCATAGCATCCGGGCCGGGCAATCCACTGCGCCGGCCGGGCGGGGGTGCCCGCCGACCGGCGCGGTGGACTAGGTTCCGGTCAGGCGCCGGCGGACAAAGGCGATGTGCTCGCGCAGCACGTAGAACTGGTCGGCGTAGGCCAGCGGCATCTTGAGCCGGTTGACGGCCGCCTCGATGTGATCCAGGCGCGCGATCAGCGAGGTTTTTTCTTCCTCGGTGGGATCGACTATCGCCACGCGCTCGATCTCGATCAGGGCGCCGTACCAGCGGTAGATGCGCGACTTGACGCGCCAGGTGTAGAGCGACGGCACCACCTTGAACGCCGGGATCAGCAGCACGATGATCGGCAGCACCACCAGCAGCGCGCGGTCGGCCAGGCTGGCCAGCCAGAACGGCAGGTGGCGGTAGAGGAAGCCCTTGCCGGAGGCGTAGTAGCGCGTGGCGTCGTCGCTGAGCGGGAACTCGTGCACGGTGGCCGAGGGGAACTGCCCCGCGCCCTGCAGCAGCCCGGCCTTGCCGTGGACCTCGCGCGCGGCCTCGATCAGCAGGTCGGACAGGGCCGGGTGCAGCGTGTCGCGCGCCACCAGCTCCACCGTGGGGCTGATCAGGTGGATCGGGCGCGGCGGCAGGTTCTTGCCCAGGTCCAGCACGCCGGCGGGCAGTACCAGTTGCTGCAGGTAGAGAAAACGCCGCGTGTAGGCGTCGGCCTGGGCGAAGTCCAGCAGGCGCACGCCGGGCTCGCGGAACAGCTTGCGCATGGTCGGCCCGGTGGCGGAGTCGCCGGTGAGCATGGCCACGTCGATCCTGCCGTCGAGCAGCGCCTGCGCGGCCTCGTCGCCGTCATAGGAGATCAGCGTGGCGCTGCCGCCGGGCTCGATGCCGTTGGCCTTGAGCAGGGTCAGCGCCAGCGCGCGGGCGCCGCTGCCCTCGCGGCCGATGGCGATGCGCGCCGTGCGGAAGTCGGACAGCTTGTGCCTCTCCCGGCCGCGGTACAGCACGCTGATCGGCGCGTAGAACATGCTGCCGAGCGAGACCAGCCCGTCCTTGTCCACGTCGCCGGAGACGCCGCCCTGGACCAGCGCCACGTCGACGGACTGCCCGCGGTCGGCCAGCCGCTTCACGTTCTGCTGCGAGCCCTCGGAGGCCAGCACGTCGAGGCGGATGCCGTTGCGCGCGAGGATCGCGCGGTACTGCTCGGCCGCGTTCCAGAACGAGCTGTCCTTCGGGCCGGCGCTGATGGTCATGGTGTTCGGCGGCGCCGGCTGGATCAGCCACACCGCCAGCCACGCGGCGGCGATGCAGAACACCACGGCGGGCCCGAACGAGACCGCCAGGTCGCGCCACGAGATGGCGACGAAGCGGGCGCCCAGGCGGCGGATGTCGGGCTTGGCGAGCCTGGCGGTCCGGGACCGTGGCGTGGCACCGGGCGTGGCGTCGGGTGGCGTGGGCTGGTCTTGCCCGGAGTCTGGCGTCATCGGCTCGCGTGCGGGGAAGGGAGCGCCCGATCATAGCACCGGCACCGGCGCGCCTCCCGCGCGTGGTGCCGGTCGGGATCGACCGTCCCCCGCATTGCCCGCCATACCCCTCGTCAGACGCATTGTGCAGCGGCCTGATTCGTGCCGCCTGCGGGTTTTCTTCACGATATCGCTTCGACATTAAAGAACCGCGGCGTCAGGCCGATAACGGGGACTTGCAAGGCGCCCTGCAAGAGAAGGCGCCGGTTGAAAAACCGCCGCCGGCCCATCCGGGCAGACGGTGCTCCGCGCACCGGCGCGCAGAGCGGATCCTTGATACGAGACTGACGACCATGAACCGAATCAACAGGCTGCTGCCTCCCACCATGCTGGCGGCGGCGCTGCTCGCTGCCGCCTGCAATTTCCCGGGGATCGACGGCGGCGGCGCCGCGCCGACGGTGGCGCAGGTGCAGGCCACGCTCGCCGACAAGAACTTCGGCCAGGCCGCGGCGCTGGCGGACCAGCTGACGGCGGCGGACCCCAAGAACGCGGATGCCTGGATGGCGGCGGCCGAAGCCAAGGCGGCCGTCGGCAGCCGGCTGGGCGCGCTCGCCGCGCTGGAGACCGCGCTGGCCAACGGCATGCGCGACGGCGCGCGCATCGACGCCAGCCCCTATCTCGCGCCGCTGCGCTCGTCCAGCGAATACCAGCCGCTGCTGCAGCGCTTCAGCGTGACCAGGCAGGCGGCAGCGGCGGGCGACACCGCCATCGAGCAGACCGCGGCCGGCATCGAGGCGCGCGCCGGCGATGTGTCGGTCAAGATTTCCAACTGATTCCAGCACCCAGAAACATGAACGCTTTCAACAAGACGCTGCTGTGCGCGGCAATCGCGGCCGTGGTGGCCGCGCCGGCCGCGTACGCGATGGACATCGAGGCGCGCGGCGTCGGCACGGCGAAGATCTCCGAAGACCTGAACTCGGTGCGCACCTCGGCGCTGCGCCAGGCCAGGCGCAATGCCGTGCTGGCGGCGCTGGACAAGGTGGTGGGCGCCGGCACCAGCAAGAACCCCGAGGTACAGGCCAGGCTGGACGACCTCGTGGTGCAGGTGGGCGAGGAGTCGTTCTACGGCGCCACGCCCAGCTCGGCCGACGGCGAGTACCGCGTCAGCATCACGCTGCGCATGGACGACAAGGCCCTGCGCACGGAGATCAGCGACCTGGGCCTGGCCCTGAACACCACCACCACGCGCAGCCAGCCGATCCTGGTGATGATGGACGAGTTCTTCACCACGCCGACCAACCTGCGCGCGCCGCTGGAAGAACTGACCGAGTTCCGCCACGAGGAGGGCGCCAGCTACAACGAGAAGGAAGCCGCTTCCAGCGCGAGCAAATCGGCTTATGCCGCCAGCAGCAAGGCCGCCTATGCCTCCAAGGAGCAGGCCGCCTATGCCGTGAAGGATGCCTCCGCCGGCCGCGTCAGCGCCGCGCGCGACACGCAGGTGGCGGGCGCCGCGCAGGACGGCTACGGCGGCCAGGCCGCGGTAGCGGGCCGCGACAGCGCGCGCTACGACGCCGCCAGCGCCAGCAGCCACCAGGCCGCGGGCGCGGCCTCGCGCCAGGTGGCGGCGGCCAGCAGCAGCAACGTGGCCGCGGCCTCGTCGTCGCAATCGGCATACGCGCGCAACGTCAGCGCCGAGGACCACAACAACACCTACTTCCGCAAGCTGGTCAAGTACCAGCCGCAGAACACCGGCCCGGACAAGAAGAACTACACCTACAACGAGCTCAAGGGCCAGCTGGGCGACCTCGACATCAAGGTGCTCGACAACGCCATCTTCAAGAGCAAGTACTTCGGCAACCGCGCCATCACGCTGGACCAGCTCGAGAACGGCGCCGAGCTGGCCAGGTACGTGGACTTCGCGCGCCAGGAAGCCACCGCGGACTACCTGATGATCGGCTCGTCGGTGATCTATGACCTGGGCGTGGACCGGAACTCGGGCCAGCCCGCGTGCACGGGCGTGGCCAGCACCAAGACCTTCTCCACCAAGACCGGCGAGGACATCGGCTCGGCCACGCAATCGGAAACCGCGACCGGCGTGTCGTCCGACGATTGCCGCGCCCGGCTGGCCGTCAAGCTGGCCGGCAGCCTCGGCAACCAGGTGGGCAAGCGCATCCAGGAGTTCGCCAAGAAGCGCACCATGTACGGCGCGGAGTACGTCATCCGCCTGACCGGCGGCAATCTTTCGCTGATGAGCCGCACCGCCTTCAACCAGGCGCTCAAGAACGTGCCGGGGCTGGACAAGGCCGTGCAGCGCCAGGCCGGCGCGAGCCAGCTGGAGGTGGTGGCGACCTACAAGGGCAGCGACCCGCTGGACCAGGCCGTGGCGATGGCCCTCGGCGGCAATCCGCTGTTCGCCGGGCTCGACTCGATGGTCGACGGCAACATCGTCACCCTGTGCATGAATGGCTGCGGCAAGCCCAAGGCGGGACGCTGAGATGCGCCGGCATATCGCGGCGCTCGGCGCCGCCATCGCCGCGGCCGCCGGCTGGGCCGGCCACGCCGCGGCCGCGCCGGCGGCGGGCCTGTACGTGGTCCCGGGCATCTTCTTCGACGACGGCGCCGCGGGCGCGGGCAGCAGCAAGGTCGACCCGGCCTTCCGCCCCGCGCTGGACGTGAAGCAGGCGAGCGCGCTGCTGCAGGAGCGCGCGCAGGCCCACTTCAAGGCGCTGGCGCCGGACCTGGACAGCAAGAACCGCCTGCGCACGCTGGCGCTGTCGGTGCAGGTCACGCGCGTGTCGCGCTACCGGATCGACAAGAGCGACGGCACCACCGACATCTACCTGCCGATCACGCTGAGCGTGTATTTCAGCAACCCGATGACCGGCGAGGTGCTGCAGTCGTTCAGCCAGACCCGCTACGACGTGCTGACCGTCGCGCAGGCGCAGGGCGCCGCCGGCATCGATGCCAAGGTGGCCGCCGCCTACCGCGCGGGCTTTGCCGCGCTGCTGGACAGCACGCTGGCCGCCGCGGCCGCGCAGTTCAACCCGTACGTGGTCGAGACCCGGGTGGCCGACACCTGGCGCGGCTTCGTCATCCTGGACCAGGGCTACCAGGCCGGCATCGGCAAGGGCGACGTCCTGAACGACGGCGAGTCCGAGATCCGCGTGGAGTACGCCGGCCAGCGCTATGCGGTGGCCGTGCCGGTGCTGGGCGCGCCCAGGGATGGCGCGGTGTTCAGCCGCGCCAACACGATGGCGCTGTCGGACGTGCGCAAGCCGCGCGTGCTGGCGCTGGTCAGCGACGGCAACCCGGACTTGTCGGATGCGGTCAGCACCCAGCTGTTTACCGACAAGCTCGGCAGCGGCGCGCCGTTCGCCACGCTGCCGCTCAACGCCAACTTCAGCCAGGTCCAGGCGTCCATCGACAGCCACACCAGGATCGGGCACGAGGTCAGCGGCAGGCGCGCGCTGCCCGACTATTTCATCCGCATGGTGGTGCCGCCGGCGCGCCACTACGAGCTGCCGACCAACCTCAGCTACAAGGCCCGGCAGAGCTACCAGGCCTGGGTCTTCGCGGAGCTGCTCTCGCGCGACGGGCGCGTGCTGTACGCGGCCGACGTGAGCCAGCGCATCGACGACACGGTGACGGACAAGTCGGGCTTCAACGCCGCCGACCGCCGCGAGGTGGTGCTGAAGAACGCGCTCAACGAGCTGGCCGAGCGCTTCGGCAAGGAGGTCCGCTTCAAGCCGCTGTCGCTGCAGGTGAGCGGGGCGGCCGGCGACAACTTCGAGGTCGACGATCCCGGCATGAACCTGCAGATCGGCGACACCATCCGCACCTATCGCAACGCGGGCCGGCCCGGCGGCATTGCCGAGGACGCGCTGGTGCCCACCTGGGAAGCGAGCGTGGTCGGCCGCGACGGCGCGCGCGTCACGGCCTCGCCGGTCCTGCCGGTGGCCGGCAAGCCGCCCCGGCCCGCGGCCGGCGACCTCGTGCTGTTCGACAGCGTGGCCAGTGCCGGCGCGTCCGGCCAGCGCGTGGCGTATTGCCCGGCGCAGAAGAGCCAGGTGGGCTCGGTGGCGCTGGAGCGCTTCGACTGGCTGGCCTACGCCAGCGCCGCGCAGGCGCCCGTGGTCATGATGAACCCGGGGCTGGCCGCGCTGGTGAAGGGCAAGGTCGGCGGGCAGTCCGGCTTTGCCGGCAATCTCGAATTGCGCCCGGGCGCCTACGACAAGTGCCTGGAAGCGCTGTACCGCATCGACCCGAAGGAACGGACCTGCGACGACGGCATGTGCGCGCAGGGCTATGGCATCCGCCTGGCCTACCGGCAGAAGGCGGGCGGCAGCGCCGCCGGCCAGGCCATCCTGGAGCACGCCTTTACGTCGAACGGCTACCCGGCCGCGGCGGACGCCGACAACGTCGGCGTGCTGCAACGCATCGACCTGGACAAGGACACCCGCGCCGGTCTCGATGCTGTCATGAAGCAATTGCTGAATCCCAACTAAGGAAAACACGCTGTGAAAAAAACATCCGCACTCCTGGGCGCCCTGATGGCAGGCATCCTGCTGACCTCCACCGCGCCGGTCATGGCGTTCGGCCTGGGCAACCTCGCCGCGGCCATCCCGGGCGTGGGCGGCGGCACCTCGGGCGCCGCCGTGTCCGCGGGCGACATCGATGCCTTCATCCAGACCGCGCAGGAAGCCGACCAGATGATCGGCACCTCCAGCCGCCACATCTTCAAGGCGGTGGCGAGCAAGCAGGACATCGCCGAGCAGGAAGCCCGGCTGGCCACCGCCAACGCCATCGCCGACCCCGCCGAGAAGGCCGCGGCGATCAACAAGATCCGCGACGACGAAGCCACCGCGCTGCAGAAGTCGCTGGCGAGCCAGGAAGTGCAGGACAAGCTCAAGACCATGAACCAGGCGCAACTGGCCTCGTTCGGCAATGCCGCCTTCACCTTCATGCTGGGCGTGCTCAAGGACAAGCAGCTGGCCGAAGGCAGCACCGCGCTGGTGTCGGGCGTGACCTCCAACCCGACCCTGCTGCCGCGCCTCGGCGCGCTCAAGGATGTGGTCACGTCGGTCGGCGCGCAGGCGGTCAGCACGGCGAAGATCGGCGAAGGCCTGCTCAAGCTGGCCAAGTCCGGCAAGATCGCCGCGCTGCCGGCATCGGCATCGGAAAAACCGAAGAAGGTCGACGACATCTAAGCCGGATTCCCGCCTGTCGCCTGGACCGCGGCCCGGATGCCTTGCGCATGCCGGGCCGTTTTTTTTCAGCCCGCGAGCTTTCCGCCGAGGATGCCGATCAGCTCGGGCACCGTGGCCTGCGGCCGCTCGCCGCCGGCGGCCTGCTCGTAGGTGCCCAGCACGGCCTCGGCGGTGGCGCGCGCGGCGCCGAGTTCGCGCGCCATCGTGGTGTAGTAGCCCATGTCCTTGCGCGCGTTGGCCAGCGTGAAGCGGAAGCCCGAGTCGTCCCCCGATTCGATGTAGGGACGCAGGCGATCGAGCACCACGCTGTCGCCGCCGCCCGTGGACAGCACTTCCAGCAGCACGGCCGGGTCGACCTCGGCACGCCCGGCGCAGGCGGCGGCTTCGGCGAGCACGGCGGAGAAGCCCAGCGAGACGTAGTTGTGCAGCAGCTTGAGCCGGTGGCCGGAGCCGGTGGGGCCGGCGTAGACGATGTTCTCGGCGAAGCAGGCCAGCAGCGGGCGGCATTGCTCGAACAGCGCGCGCTCGCCGCCGACGATCAGGTTGAGGCGGCCCTCGGCGGCTTCCCTGGGCGTGCGCGTCATCGGCGTGTCGAGAAAGCGGCCGCCGGCGCGCGCCACGGCCTCGGCGATGCGCACGGTGGAGGACGGAATCGCGGTGGAGCAGTCGATCACCACCGTGCCCGGGCGCAGGCCGGCCAGCACGCCGTCGGCGCGGAACAGGGCGTCCTCCACTTCCGGGGTGCCGGTCACGCACAGGATCACGGTATCGGCGGCGCGCGCCACCTCGGCCGGCGTGGCGGCGGTGACGGCGCCCGCGGCCAACAGCCGGTCCAGCGGCTGGTTGCCGGGGTGGTCCAGCAGCACCAGCGGGTGGCCGTGCCTGGCGAGGTTGGTGGCGATGCCGTGGCCCATCATGCCGATGCCGATCATGCCGATTGTCTTCATCTTGTCTCCGTGTCGTGCGGGCTGGTCTTGTATTCGACGCATCCGCTACTGTACCCGGAGCATGAAGCGGCGGGGCCGCGCCAGGCCTTGGTCGCGACCATCATCGCCGCCTGCGGGCAGGGATCGTTGAAGACGTCGCCCGGGCAGCAGAAGCGCCGGCGGCTGCCGGGCGCGGCGCGAAATTTCCCCCAGGAAGTGTTATTGCCGCCGCCGGCGGCGGCATGGAGACTGTCGGCACTTCACGGCCGGGGACGGGAATGATGGCAATCAGGGGACAGGGCAATGCAGCCGCGAACGGAGCAAGGCGTGTCGCGCGCCTGCGCGGCCACGCGGCGCGCTTCCGGAAATTCGTCAGCGCGTGCCTCGCGCATGACGGTTTCCTGCCCGACGTGATCGTGGCCTGCGCGGGACTGCCCGGCGACGAGGAAGAAAGCTTCACGCTGCATACCGCCGTCGGCCGCCTCTACGCGCAGTTCGGCTTCGCGCAGTGGGACGGCCATCTGGTGGGCAGGTACCGGTTCTCCCGCTTCCTGCTCGGCGACGACCTGAAGGAGCGGCTGGTGCCGTTTCACGCGATCCTGATCGAGCAGGAAGGGCGCGCCACCTTTGCCGAGGACGGTTTCTTCGAGTGGGAGATTCCCGATGCCTTCCGCGCCGACAGCCATCACGGCCAGGCGCTGACGCGGACCTTGCTGGAGGCCTACCAGGCGTCGCTGCCGGCGTTCGAACGGCCGCGGTAGCTGCCTGCCGCCGCCTGTCCCCAAGGCGCTTCCGGGGCGCTCCGGGGCAAGGCGCCGCCGCGCCATGTTGCCCGCCCAATCCCCTTGCTGCGATACTGCCTGTCTCATGACCCGCCGGCCTGCGCGGCGGTTTTCCGGGAGACGGCGATGGCGCAATTGCGGTTCCACGAACTGCCGGCGCAGGAGCGCGACGCGTTCGCGTCGGCCTGCGCGCTGCACGGATTTGCCCAGGAAGATTTCGAGGTCAGCGCGGCGGCGGCGGGGGACGGCGATGCCGGCCGGCCGCCGCGCCGGATCGCGGTGGTCCGCGTGACGGGCGGCGAGGCGCGCGAGTACCGGGACGGCCCGGTCAGGTGGACGGAGGCTTTCGAGCGCGACCTCGCGCGGGACGTGTTCGGTTTTCCGCTGGCCGATTAGCGGGCCGGATATCCGGCCTTCAGGACGACTGGCCTGCCGCGCGGCGCCGCGCGCTTGCCGTGCCGGCGGCCGGCGCCGGGCGGCGGATGGCTTCTTCGAGCGCATCGGCCAGCGCGCGCGTGCGGCGCTCGGCGAGCTGCTGCCGCGTGGGTTCGCCGCCGGGCTGCGGGCGGTTGCCCGCTGGCGCCGCGTCGGTCAGGGATTTCGGTTTCCGGATCATAGGGCTCGGTCCAGGATCTGCCGTTACCGGCAAGGTTGCATGCCGACAGGTACGGCCACGGGCGCATTGTGCGCCCGGGCGGCATGGCGCGGCTCCCTCTCGTGGGAGTAAGCGCGAAGGACTATTGACGCGGCCGGGCCATTCCGGGTACGCCGCGCCGGCCGGGAAAAACGGGGCCGCGCGCGTCGCCCGCGGCCTGCGAAGCCCCAGCCATGAGGCTACCTCCCTGTTGCGCGATGCCCGCCGCCCGGCCGGGCCGCGCGCGATGTCGCGATGCCGGTGGCGCGCAGGAATCGTGCCACGCGCCGCGCGGGGCACAGCCCGCTTGCGGTCGACTTACACGCCCGCGGCCCGGCGGGATTTCCGGCCGCGGAGGCACGCCTGCGGCGCGCATTCGCCCGCGTGGCGGTGCCGGCACCGGGCATCCCTGATTTTCCGATCGATGTAAAAAAGCGCTTCGCGCCACGAGCGGCCGGCGGGGCGCGGGCAAAAAAAATGCCCGCAGGGAAATGACTCCGGGGGCATTGAAGAAGTGACATGGGCGAGAGGCTTTCCCGCCCGAACGCAGTGTCTCATTCCCGGCCCCGCTTGACGCCCCCAACACCGTAGGGTTTGTGCTCTGCCATTTGCTTGACTTGGATCAAAAAGTGAAGCAGGCGCCAGTGGCGTCGAGGCGGCCACGCCGGGTCCGTCGCCGGCCACGAGGACGATGGGACGCGGACGCCGCCCGAATTCTGCCTATGATGAAGGCTTGCCGCCGATGGCCGCGCCGCACGCAAAGGCCGGGTCGCCGCGCCGACGCGCGCGGCGCCGTGGCGTCCACCGGAGCCTGTCCATGCCGCTTGTGCAGACCATGCCGGACGTACCGGCCGCGCGCGCGGTGCGCAGCGACATCCCCGCGCGGCTGGACCGGCTGCCGTGGTCGCGCTGGCACTGGCGCGTGGTGGCCGCGCTGGGCGTGGCGTGGGTGCTGGACGGGCTGGAGGTCACGCTGGTGGGCTCGCTCGGCGGCGTGCTCGAGCAGCCCGAGGGGCTCGGGCTGGATGCCGCGCAGGTGGGTTGGCTCGGCTCGCTGTACGTGGCGGGCGCGGTGGCCGGCGCGCTCGTGTTCGGCCGCCTGGCCGACCGCTTCGGCCGCAAGACGCTGTTCCTGGTGACGCTGGCGGTGTACGCGGCGGCCACCTTCGCCACGGCGTTTGCGCCGGGCTTCGGGTTCTTCGCGGTGTGCCGCTTCCTGACCGGGCTGGGCATCGGCGGGGAGTACGCGGCCATCAACTCGGCCATCGACGAACTGATTCCGGCGCGCGTGCGCGGGCGCGTCAACCTCGCCATCAACGGCAGCTTCTGGCTGGGCGCGGCGCTCGGCGCGGGCCTGAGCCTGCTGCTGCTGGACCCGCGCGTGCTGGGCCCGGCGCTGGGCTGGCGCGCCGCCTTCGCGCTGGGCGCGCTGCTCGCGGTGGCGATCCTGCTGGTGCGGCGCGACGTGCCCGAGAGCCCGCGCTGGCTGCTCCTGCACGGGCGCGCGGACGAAGCCGAGCGCATCGTCGCCGCCATCGAGGCGCAGGTGCGGGCCCGGTGCGGCGCGCTGCCGGCGGCGGCCGGCAGCATCGCCCTCGCGCGGCGCGGCGCGGCCACGCTGCGCGAAGTGGCCGGCGTGCTGCTGCGCCGCTACCGGCTGCGCAGCGCCGTGGCGCTGGCGCTGATGGTCTCGCAGGCGTTCTTCTACAACGCCATCTTCTTCACCTACGCGCTGGTGCTCACGCGCTTCTACGCCGTGCCGGACAACCGCGTGGGGCTGTACATGTTCCCGTTCGCGCTCGGCAACGTGCTGGGGCCGCTGCTGCTCGGGCCGCTGTTCGACCGCGTGGGGCGCCGCCGCATGATCGCGCTGACCTACGTGCTCTCCGGCGTGGGGCTGGCGCTGACGGGCTGGGCCTTCATGCAGGGCTGGCTCGATGCGCGCAGCCAGGCGCTGTGCTGGTCCGCCGTGTTCTTCCTGGCGTCGGCCGCGGCCAGCTCGGCCTATCTCACGGTCAGCGAAGTCTTTCCGCTGGAGACGCGCGCGCTGGCGATCTCGGTGTTCTACGCCGTGGGCACGGGCAGCGGCGGCTTCGTCGGGCCGCTGCTGTTCGGCACGCTGATCGCCAGCGGCAGCCGCGCCGCCGTGGCCGCCGGCTACGGCATCGGCGCGGCGCTGGTGATCGTCGCGGGCCTGTTCGCGCTGCGCTATGCGGTCAACGCCGAGCGGCGGGCGCTGGAGGACATCGCGCCGCCGCTGTCCGCGCATGGCGGGCACGAACGGGAATAGCGCCGCCGCTTCAGGCCGGCGCCGCCGGGTCCTTGCGGCGGAATGCCGCCTGCGCGGTGGCGATCACGCGGCCCTGGCTGTCGGTGACTTCGGCGTGGGAGAAGAACACGCGGCGCCCGCCGCCCACGCGGCGGCCCACTACGGTAAGCAGCTCCAGCTTCCCGGAGGCGACGTAGTTGACGTTGAGCGAGATGGTGGTGGCCGCGCGCCGCACGCCGCCTTCGGGGAACAGGCCGGCATAACCGCCCGCGGCATCGAGCAGCGTGGCCAGGATGCCGCCCTGGACCACGCCGGTATTGTTGAGATGCGCCGGCTGCGGCGTCAGCGACATGCGCACGAGGTCGGGCTCCCATGCCACGATGGTCACGTCGAGCGATTCGAGGAAGGGATTCTCCAGTGCCCAGGCAGGGCTCGCGGGCGTGTCTTGGGTAGGCTGGGCGGGGGTCTGGTCGGACATGGCTTGAAGCGGGGGGCGTTCGGTTGGCATGGCCGTCATGATAGCCGGCGGCGGCGGGCGGGCCTTCATATCCTCGAGAGGCAGGCTTCGCCGCCGGAGAGCGTGGCGCGTTTGTCCGCGCCGCCGCCTGGCAATGTTCGGCACCGCGCGCGCTCAGGGCAGCGCGCGCAGCGCCAGCAGCCCGCAGCCGCCGAGCGCGCCGCTCCAGCCCGCCGCGCGCAGCGCCAGGGCGGGCGCGCAGGACAGCAGCACCACCACCGGCAGCGCGCCCAGCGTCAGCATGCCGACCCAGGCCACGGTGCCCATCGGCCAGCCCTGTTCCAGCACGCACGCCGCCAGCGCCAGGGCCAGCGCGGCCCAGCCCAGGCCGTGCAGGCGCACGCGCTCGGCGGTGCCGGGCACGCTGCCGCGGCCGTTGCGGTCGGCATAGTGCCGGTCGAGTGTCTGGCTCAGCGTGCTGAAGCCGCTGAACACCAGCGCCAGCGCGGCCAGGAAGGCGAGGCCGTTCATGTCGCCCCCTTGGCGTCGCGCGCGCCATGCGGCTGGCGCGCTGCGGGCACCGCCTTGCGCGCCGCCGTGCGGCGGCCGAGCACCCACGCCGCCGCGCCCAGCGCGATGCCCAGCGCCAGCACCGTGAGGTCGAAGCCGGCCACCGCGGCCGGCCCCTGTCCCCGCAGCAGCGTCGCGCCGAGGTGCGTGTCCGTGGTGAGCGCGTTGAGCACGGGAATGCCGGCGAGCATCAGCGCGCCGGTCCACAGTTGCGCGCGCCACATGGCGCGCGCGGGGTGCAGCTGCGCCAGCACCGCGGCCACCGCCCAGGCGGCGAAGAACGTGCGGATCTCGGCGTCGGGGCGGTGGGCCATCGCCACCGGCAGCAGCCGGTTGGCCCAGAAGTAGGCCGCGAACGCGATCGGCAGGCCGGCGATGGCGCCGATGTTGAGCGCGTCCACCAGCCGCAGTCCGAACGAGGGGCGGGCGCCGGCGGCCAGCGCCTTGGCCTGCCGCTGGCGCGTCTTCACGCCCCACAGCAGCGCGCCGGTGGCGACCATCACGCAGCCCGACAGCCCGCTGACGAAGAACAGCGCGCGCAGCAGCGGCCCAGCGAAATGCGCCTCGTGCAGGCCGACCATCACGCCGCGCGTCTGGCTGGCGGGTGCCGGCGCGTCGCCGTTGGTGGCGACCAGCTTGCCGGTGGCGCCGTCGAAGCGCATCGACGGCTCGTCGACGGACAGCGCGCCGGCGCTGCCGCGCGAGATGGTGACGGTGGCGTTGGCGTCGCCGGCCAGCGTGATCGCCACGCGGCTCGGTCCGGCGCCGTTCCAGTGCCGCATGGCCTGCGCGACCAGCGGCGCCACCGGCACCAGCGGCGCGGCCTGGCCGCTGGGCTTGCCCAGCGGCGCGCGGCCGAAGGCTTCGTTGTTGAAGGCCTGCAGGTCGCCGCGGTAGGCCGTCTGCACGCCCCACGGCATGTACATGAACATCAGCGTCACCAGCCCGGTGTACGTGATCATCAGGTGGAACGGCAGGGCCAGCACGGCGGTGGCGTTGTGCGCGTCGAGCCACGAGCGCTGGCCCTTGCGCGGGCGGAACGTGAAGATGTCCTGGAAGATGCGCCGGTGCGTGATGACGCCGCTGAGGATGGCCACCAGCATGCACATCGCGCACGCGCCGATGATCCAGCGCGCCCACAGCGGCTGCATGTAGTACAAGTCGAAGTGCAGCCGGTAGAGGAACTCGCCGCCGCGCGTGTCGCGCACGGTGCCGAGGAAGGCGCCGGTGGCGGGGTCCAGCGTGCGGCTTTCGAAGCGGCCGCGGCTGCCGCCGATGCCGGAGCCGGGCTCGCCGGGCGCGCGGATCCACAGCACCTGCGTCACCGGGCTGCGCTCGTCGGGCAGGCTGATGAACCAGCGCGGCGAGCGCGGCGCGTTGCGCTGCAGGAACGCCACCGCGCGGGCGGCGGCCTCGGCGGGCGGCACCGGCGCGGCCGCCGCGCGGTGCAGCTCCGGTTTCATCCACAGCGAGATCTCGTCCTTGAAGTAGCTGGCCGTGCCGCCGCAGAACACCAGCAGCAGCACCCAGCACACCAGCAGGCCGGACCAGCCATGCAGCCACGCCATCGACTGGCGCAGGCCGGCCCTCATGCGCCGCTCCGCACGGCGGCCAGCGCGGCCGCGAGGATGGTGCCGAGGACGGCGGCGGCCACCGCCAGCCCGGTCCACGCGCGCCATGCGCTGCCCACGGCGAACACCCACAGCACGGCGCATGCGTACAGCGAGAACGACAGCAGCGTGGCGGTCATCACCGCCTCGGCCGGCGGCATCGGCAGCACCACCGCCAGCAGGCCGGTGGCCAGCGCCGCCAGCACGTAGCCGCCGCCGATGGCGGCCACCACGCGCGAGGCCACGCCGAGGCGATAGCGGCCGTTGCGGCTCAGGCGCATGCGCGCGCCTCCGGGGCGGCCGTGCCGGGCACGACAGTTGTTCGCGAGGCGGTGGAAATGAGGCGAGGCATTGGCTATATGTCCTATGGAGGCGGCAGCGTTGCGCGGTGGCCGGCCGCCGCGCGCAAGCCGCATATGATAATCGTTCTCATTTGAATTGTGTGATTTCCAGCAGCTTCGCGGTGGCTTTCGCGCAGGGGGAGAGGCCGCTCGCGGCCGCCGCCCGGCGGGCATTCGTGCCGTCCGGGGAGGCGGCTTCCGCGCTCGGCTATCATGTGCGAGCTTCAGGGTCAGGGGTGTGCGCAGAGCGCCGCATGATGAACCGTCTACCCGCATCTTCTATTGGTTTTTAATCGTGTCTACCGCTATCGCCCCCGCTGCTTCACCGGACCCTTCATCGGACCTTCCTTCGGACCTTCCTTCGGACCTTCCTCCGGCCGTTCCCGCCGATGCCTCGGCCGACGTTTCCCCCGACGTGAAGAGAGTCGCCGCCATTGTCTGGATCCGGGTCCAGATGGAGCGGCTGGGCATCACCGCCGAGGACATCGAGGCCGCGCTCGCGGCAGCGGCGCCGGCGGCGGGTGTGGAGGGTGTGGAGGATGAGGCGGTGGATGCGCCGGCAGCGGAGCAGGCGCCTGCGGCGGCCAGGCCGGCCGCAACGCTGGTCGTGGAGCCGCTCGGCCCGACCGCCGGCCTGCTGCCGGCGGCGCCCGTCACCGCGCCGCCGGCGACGCCGCGGCAGCAGCGCAAGAAACGGCTGGGCCAGCAGAACGCGGCCAACGCCCAGGCGGCGCTGGCTATGCCGGCCGCGGCGCCGGCCGAGGTTTCGGCGCAGCCGGAAGCCGGAGGGAAGATCGAGCGGAAGGATGAGCGGATGAGTGCGCGGGCAGACGCGCCGGCCAGCCGGCCGCCGCGCGAGGCGCAGGCCGAACCGGCGCCGGCCGCCGCGCCCTCAGCCGCACCTTCCGCCACCCCCGCGCGCCGCTACCGCAACGCCGAAGGCCAGGTGTGGGACGGCGAGGGCGCGATGCCCTCATGGCTGGTGCGCGCGGTCAATGCCGGCCAGTCGGTCGAGCATTTCCGCGTGAGCTGATCCGCGCGTCGGCGGCAGGCCGGTAGCCTGCCGCCGCGGCGTTCGCGTCAGCCCTGCTCGTTGCGCAGCACGCGGCAGCGGATGAACGCGCTTTCCTGGTCCAGCGCGGCCACCAGTTCGGCCGACGGCGCCTTGTCGAGATCGGTCACCACATAGCCCATTTCCCCGCGCGTCTGCAGGTGCTGCGCCACGATGTTGACGCCGTCGCGCGCGAGCAGCGTGTTGAGCGCGGCCAGCGCGCCCGGCGCGTTGCCGTGCACGTTGAGCAGCCGCGCCGGCGAGGTCAGCGGGCCCGGGCTCACCTCGGGGAAGTTGACCGCGCCGACGGTGTCGCCGGTGCGCAGGAAGGCGATCAGCTTGGTGGCGACCTCGGTGCCGATGTTTTCCTGCGCCTCTTCCGTGCTGCCGCCGATGTGCGGCGTCAGGATGGCGTTGGGCACGCCCTGCAGCGGGCTGGTGAAGCGGTCGGCGTTGGTCTTCGGCTCCTCGGGGAACACGTCGATGGCCAGGCCGGCGATGTGGTTGTCGTCGCAGGCCGCGCGCAGCGCCTCGATGTCCACCACGGTGCCGCGCGAGGCATTGATGAGGATCGCGCCGCGCTTGAACTGGCGCAGCACGGCGGCGTCGATCATCTTCTTCGTCTGCGCGGTGGCCGGCACGTGCAGCGTCACGATGTCCGCGTGCGACACCGCGTCGGCCAGCGAGCGCGCCGCGCGCGCCGAGCCCAGCGACAGCTTGGCCTGCACGTCGTAGTACACCACCCGCATGCCCATCGCCTCGGCCAGCACGCCCACCTGCGAGCCGATGTTGCCGTAGCCGACGATGGCGATGGTCTTGCCGCGCGCCTCGAACGAGCCGCTGGCGCCCTTGGCCCACTTGCCCGCGTGCGCGAGCGTGTTCTTCTCCGGCACGCGGCGCAGCAGCAGGATGGCCTCGGCGATCACCAGCTCGGCCACCGAGCGCGTGTTCGAGAACGGCGCGTTGAACACCGGCATGCCCGCGCGCGCGGCCGCGTCGAGGTCGACCTGCGAGGTGCCGATGCAGAAGCAGCCGATGGCCAGCAGGTGGCGGGCGGCCTCGATCTCCGGCGCGCCCAGGTGCGTGGCGGAGCGGATGCCGAGGATCTGGTGCGCCTGCGGCGCGCGGTGCAGTTCTTCGCCGGCGAGCGCGCCGCTGCGGCGCTCCACGGTGACGAGCGCTTCCTTGAAGCGTTCTACGGCGGTGTCGTGGATGTTTTCGAGCAGGAGAGCAGAAGTCATGGCAATGGCGGGAGTGGCGGCAATGGCGGAAGCGGAGGCGGGCGGCGCGCGCGGTGCCGGGCGCGGGCACGGGGAGAAACCGGGACCGTCATGGTAACGCAGGCGGCTGCCGCGCACAGAACACCCACATTGCCGCCAATGGCAAAGGCGGTGTGCCTCGGGAGGCGCGCGGCGCCCGCTTACTTCGGCAGCAGGTCCTGCAGGTCGCGCAGCGTCGCGCCGCCGGGCACGCCCGGCGTGGCGGCCGGGTTGGCGGCTGCCTGGCCCGCGGCCGGGCCGTGCGCCACCACCGCGGCGCCCGCGCCGTCCGCCGCCACGGGCGGCCGGATGGGCGCGCCATGCACGATCACCGGCACCGCCGCCGGGTCCAGCCGGCCGTTCTGGCCCAGCGCGATCGGCGCGCAGCCGTTCAGGAAACCGTCTTTCTTCAGGTTGTTGGTGAGGTCGATGGCGAACACCGCGGCGCGTTCCTCGATCGGGATCGCCGTGGAGCCGCGGCTGAAGGTGTACTGGCCCTTCCAGACCGGGCGCCGCAGCCGGACGTCGGTCAGCGTGCTGGCGTAGCGGATCGACAGGCGCTGGCCGTAGGCGCTGAGCACGCCGCCGCCGCTGGAGATGGTGAGCAGCGCGTCGGCGTGGAACGCGCGCATGCGGCCGTTGATGGCGTTCGGGTCCAGCTCCAGGCCGGACAGCTCGTCATAGGCCGCCGCCACGCCGCACTGCCCGGCCACCTCGCGGAACTTGGCGGCGAAGGCCTGCGAGAAATCGCTGTCCCAGCCCATGCCGGTCATGCCCACCACGTACAGGCGCGTGGGTTTGCCGCTGTAGTCGGTGGCGCGCGTGGAGACGCCGACGGTCGCCGGCGCGCAGCCGCCGAGCAGCAGGGCGGCGGCCACGGCGGCGGCCGTGGCGGCGCGACGCATGGAATGCATGCCCGTGGACGGCGGGCAGGACAGGGAGGGCGTGCCGTGCTGTTTCACGTTATTTCACGTAGGAAAAGTAATAGGGGCTGGAGACCGAGCGCATCACGTAGCGCCCGCCGGCCTCGGTCAGCCGGTAGCACGTCTGCATGGTCCTGAACTTGGGGTTGTCCATGTCGATGCAGACCTGGCCGCTGTCCGGCTCGATACGGTAGCGGCCCGGCGAGTAGCCGCGGCTGACGGCATTGGTCACGTCCAGCTCGCCGCTCTCGCGGATGTTCAGCCACAGCGTGATGCCGGACGGCGCGGTGGCGTCCACGCGCCCGAGATGCGTGAAATGCGCGGCCAGCTCGGCGCCGGTCAGTTGCCGGTCCTGCGTGCCGGCCGGCAGCGGCTGCGGCGCCGGCGCCTGCAGCGCCCGCGCGGGCGCTGCAGGCGCCGCGGCCGCCTGCACGGCCGCGGCCTCGCTGCGAAAGCGCTGCAGCGCCAGCGCCGAGCGCGCCGGCACCTCGTCGATCCACTGCGCGGGCACGGCGAAATTGAGGTTCTGCGCGTCGGCGCGCATCAGGTAGGTGATGCCGATCAGCTGGCCGTCGGTATTGAACAGGCCGCCGCCGCTGGAGCCCGGCGAGATCGGCGCGGTGGTCTGCAGGCGCACCACGCGGTCGGCGGTGTCGCGGTTCAGGGAAGACAGCAGGCCGTCGCTCAGGGTCAGCTCATAGCCGCGCGGCGCGCCGATGGCATAGACCTTCTGGCCGACCTTGAGCGAGGCGAGCGGGGCGATCTTCACGGCCGGCGCGGCCAGCCCCCTGGCGTGGAGGATGCACAGGTCGCGCTCCACGTCGGCATGCACCAGGCGCGCGCTGTGCGCGGTGTTCTCGCGCCGGATGCCGATGGACTTGCCGTTCCTGAGCACGTGGCAGTTGGTGACCAGCTCCTCCGGCCCGATCACCACCGAGCTGCCCAGGCCGATGCGCCCGCCCTGGGCGTCGAACACGGTGACGACCCAGATGCTGGGCGACTCGCGCTCGTACAACTGCGCCGAATCCAGCGCCAGGCCGGGCAGGGAGATGCCGGCAGTCAAACACGAAACCGCGATGCGGCCCGCTATTTTTTTCGCCCGACCCATGATGTTCTTTTTGGTGACTGGTCCTGCCGGAATCCTTGCCGGAATTCTTGCGGCAATCTTCGCCGGCGCGCCGCCCGGTGCGGCCACCGCCCCGGCGATCCGGTCTTTCCCCCGCCCGCTGTTCCGGACCCGGCGGACGAGCGCGCGGGGTTGCCTATCATAAACGTTCCGCCCGCCGCGCTAAAGCTTTGTCGCGGCGGGCCGACAACAAACTGGCAGGAATCCCTCCCGCGCGTGGCGCCGCGGCTTTTTCCGGCCGGCCTGCCGGCATCCCGGCCACCCGCACCACCAACCGCAACCCGAAACAGGACGATTCACTCATGGATACTGCCATCGTCAGCGCGGCAAGCAACGCCGGTTCCGACCCGGTGCCCTTGCTGATGCTGCGCAAATCGCTGGACCTGCAGGCCGAGGGCGTGGCCGCGCTGCTGGCGTCGGTGGCGCCGGCCAGCGTGGCCGCCAGCAACCCGCCGCACCTGGGCCAGAACGTCGACATCAAGGTGTAACAAAGGCAAGCCCGGCGCCCGGGGTCGCACCCGGGCGCCGGCCCCCATTTCATGCTCCGCCGCCGTCGCGCTCAGAGCGACGGCCGCTGGCCGGTGGCGAGCTGCAGCGCCACTGTGGCTTCGGCCAGGTCCGCGCGCGACTGGAGATAGTCCAGGTAGGTCTCGTCGGCGGTGCGCTGCGCGTCGAGCAGCGCCAGCAGCGGCGCCGCGCCCTGGCGGTACGACTGGCGCATGCCGTCGAGCACGCGGTCGGCGTCGGCGCTGACCGCGTCGCGGTAGCGCCGGAAGTTCTCGCGCGCGGCCGCGAAGGCGAGCAGGGCGCGGCGGACTTCGGCCGCCGTCTTCAGTTCCGCCTCGCGCAGCGCCAGCATGGCCTGCGTGACGTCCGCCCCGGCCTGCACCAGCTCGCCGCGCTGCAGGCGCGACAGCGGCAGCGGGACCGACACCGACACGCCCAGCATGCGCGAGCGCGCCGTGCCGCCGCCATCGCCATCGCCGGGCGTGCCCGGCGCGAGCGTCAGGCCGAGACTCACGCTCGGGTCCACCCAGCGGTTGGCGCGCGCCAGCGCCGCGTTGTCGCGCATGTGGTCCAGCGCGGCGCGCGCGATGCGCACCTCGTCGCGCGCTTCCAGCGCCTGCGCGACCAGCGCACCGGCATCGGCGCCGGGCTCGTAGGCGGGGAAATCGCAGGCCAGCGGCGCACCGCCGAAGGCGTCCTCCACGGGCATGCCGAGCCGCACCGAGAGCGCCTGCATGGCCGCTCCCGCCGCCGCCCGCGCGGTGGTGACGCCGGCGGCGAAGCGGTCGCGCTCCACGCGCGACTGCGCCAGCTCCAGCCCGCCGATGTCGCCCGCCGCGCGCCGCGTCTCGTTGGCGCGCACCACCCGGCCCAGCGCCGCCAGCGCGGACTCCTGGCGCACCAGCGCGTCGCGGCTGCGGCAGGCTTCGGCGAAGGCCGCCGCGGATTCCGCGTACAGCGCGTTGCGGAACCCCCGCTCGCCGGCCTGCGCCAGGCGCAGGCCGCTGCCGGCGGCGCGCACGCGCGCGGCGCGCTTGCCGCCCAGCTCCAGCGCAATCTCCAGGCCCAGCTCATGCGTGCGCGGCGGCCGCGGCGTCACCGCGCGGCTGAGCTCGATGTTGCCCCGGCCATAGGTCAGCACCGGGTCCGGCCGCACCCCGGCGATGTCGATGCCGGCCCGCGCGCTGCGCACGGTTTCCTGCTGCGCGGCCAGGCCGGGATTCTGGCGCTCGACCACCTCGAGGAAATCGGCGAAGCGCACCGGCCCGGCCGCCGCCGCGCCGTGGGCCGGCATCAGCAGCGCGCACGCCAGCAGGCCCGGCAGGGCGAAGGGTCTGTGCTTGTTCTTGTGCTCGTACGTGTTCTTGTCGTTCATCCGGATTCTCCTCAGGCCGCGCGCCGCGCGGCGCGGGCTTCCACGAGGTAATAGAGCGCGGGCAGCAGCCACAGCGTCAGCAGCGTGGCGCTGGCCAGCCCGCCCACCACCACGGTGGCCAGCGGGCGCTGCACGTCGCTGCCGAGACCCGTCGCCAGCATCGCGGGCGTGAGGCCGATGGCGGCCACGGTGGCGGTCATCAGCACCGGCCGCATGCGGCTGGCGGCGCCTTCGATCACCGCCGCGCGCAGGCCCATGCCGTCCTGCGCGCGCAGCCGGTTGATCTGCGCGATCATCAGCACGCCGTTGAGCACCGCCACGCCGGACAGCGCGATGAAGCCCACCGCGCTGGACACGTTGAGCGTCATGCCGCGCAGGTGCAGCGCGGCCAGCCCGCCGATGGCGGCCAGCGGCACCGCCAGCAGCACCAGCGCGGGCTGGCGCAGGTTGCGGAACGCGGCGAACAGCAGCACGAACATCAGCGCCAGCGTCATCGGCAGGATCACCGCCAGGCGCGCCTGCGCGCGCTCGAGGTTCTCGAACTGGCCGCCCCATTCGACCTGGATGCGCCGCGGGTCGTAGCGCAGCGCGGCGTCCAGCGCCGGGCGCGCCTGCGCCAGGAAACCGGACAGGTCGCGCCCGCGCACGTTGAGCCGCACGATCAGGTGGCGGCGCGCCATCTCGCGCACGATCACGCTTTCGCCCGAGGTGGCGCGGATGTCCGCCACCTGCGCCAGCGGCACCCTGGCGCCGTTGGCCGCGTTCAGCATCAGGCCGCCGATGCCGTCGGCGCCGGCGCGCGCCTCGGGCGCGAAGCGCACGGTCATGTCGTAGCGCCGCTCGCCCACGTAGACCTGGCCGACCGGCGCGCCGCCGATGCCGGTGGCGACCAGCTCGGCCACGTCGGCCGCGCTGATGCCGTGGCGCGCGGCGGCGGCGCGGTCCAGGTCGATGCGCAGGTTGGGCAGCGGCGGCTCCACGTCCACCGCCACGTCGGCCGCGCCGGGCACGCCGCGCAGGGTGTCCGCCACCTGGGCGGCGAGGCCGCGCAGCTCGGCGAGGTCGTCGCCGAAGAGCTTGACCACGAGGTCGCTGTGCGCGCCCGAGAGCTTGTCCTGCACGCCGTCGATCATCGGCTGCATGAAGGCCACCGTGAAGCCGGGCATCTGCGCGTAGCGCGCCGCCAGCTTGTCGATCAGTTGCTGCTTGCTCATGCCGGAGGCCCAGGTCCGGTACGGGTGCAGGCCCACGCTGGCCTCGATGTGCGAAGGCGTCCAGTAGTCGGTGCCGTCGTCGTTGCGGCCGGTCTGCGTGACCACGTAGGAGACTTCGGGAAACGCGCGCGTGGCGCGGCGCAGCTCGCTGGCCATGTCGGCGGCGCGCTCGAGCGTGATGCCGGGCGGCATCTGCACCTGCAGCCACAGCGAGCCCTCGTCGAGGTAGGGCAGGAAATCGCGCCCGATGCTGGCGCCCAGTGCCAGCATGCCGGCCAGCGCCAGCGCGCAGGTTGCGGCCACCCGGCGCGTTTTGCCGATGCCGCGCTCCAGCGCGGCGCGGTAGCGCGCGCCGAGCCACGCCAGCGCCGGGTTGTGGAACACGCGGCGCGGCTTTCGCATGGCGAGCCACGCCAGCCCCGGCACCAGCGCCAGCGCCACGATCAGCGCGCCGGCCAGCGCCGCGCCCACGGCGAAGGCCATCGGCGAGAACAGCTTGTACTCGATGCGCTCGAACGAGAACAGCGGCAGGTAGGCGGCCACGATCACCAGCATGCCGAAGCCCATCGGCCGCGCCACCTGCAAGGCCGCGGCGAGCGCGTCGCGCGGCGCCAGCGGGCGCTGCGCCTGCTGCTCGCGCCGGCGCAGGACGTTTTCCACCAGCACCACCGCGCCGTCCACCAGGATGCCGAAGTCGATCGCGCCCAGGCTCAGCAGGTTGGCCGGGATGCGCAGGTGGTGAATGAAGATGAACGCGATCAGCAGCGACAGCGGAATCGTCAGCGCCACGATCAGCGCCGCGCGCGGGCTGCCCAGGAACAGCAGCAGCACCACCGCCACCAGCGCCATGCCCTCGGCCAGCGTCATGCCCACGGTGCGCATGGTGGCGTCGATCAGCGTGGCGCGGTCCAGGTAGGGCACCACCTTCACGTCCGCCGGCAGCAGGTTGTCGTTGAGGTCGCGCACGGCCGCGTGCACGCCGTCGAGCGCCCGCGCCGCGTTGAAGTCCTTGAGCAGCAGCGCGATGCCGGAGACCGCGTCCGGGTCGTCGTCCTTGCCGAGGATGCCGCGCCGCTCCACGCTGCCGTAGCGCAGCGTGCCGAGATCCTTGACCAGCACCGGCGTGCCGTCCTTCACCGTCACCACGACGTTGCCCATGTCGCCGAGCGAGCGCAGCAGCCCGGTGCCGCGCACCACGTAGGACTGCTCGCCGCGGTCGATCACGCCGCCGCCCGCGCTGGCGTTGTTGGCGTTGAGCGCCGCGCTCACCTGCGCCAGCGTGAGCTTGTACGCCGCCAGGCGCGCGGGGTCCACCTCCAGCATGAACTGCGTGGTCAGGCCGCCGAAGGTGGTCACGTCCACCACGCCGCGTACCTTCTTCAGGCGCGGCACCACGGTCCACGCCTGCAGCTCCGACAATTCGCGCAGGCTGCGCGTGGGCGAGGCCAGCGTGTAGCGGTAGAACTCGCCGGTGGGCGAGGTGTAGGGATCGAGCCCGGGCCTGGCGCCATACGGCAGCTCGACTTCGTTGAGGCGCTCCTGCAGCCGCTGGCGCGCCCAGTAGCCATCGGTGCCGTCCTCGAACACCACCGTGACCAGCGACAGCGCGAACAGGCTGCGCGTGCGCAGCACGTGCATGCCGGGCGTGGCCAGCAGCGCGCGTTCCAGCGGGATGGTGATCTGCTGCTCGATCTCCTCGGCGCCCAGGCCGGGCACCTGGGTGACGATCTGCGAGGTGACGTCGGCAATGTCGGGATAGGCCTCGATCGGCAGCTGCTTCCAGCTATGGGCGCCGTACAGCGCCACCAGCGCGAACACCAGCCACACCACGGCGCGCCGCTCGAAGCACAGGGTGACGAAACGGTCAATCATGGAGCAGCACCCCGTTCTTCACCACGATGCGCTCGCCGGCCTCGAGGCCGGAGAGGATTTCCACCATGCCGCCCGCCTGCGCGCCGGTGGCGACCACGCGCGGCGCGAAGCGGAACGGCGCGGTCTCCACCAGCACGCGCGTCTCCAGCCCGCCCTGCAGCAGCGCCGCGGGCGGCACCAGCAGGGCCGGGTGCGCCGCGCCGGCCAGCACGACCGTGGCGTACATGCCCGGGCGGTAGCGCCCCTCGCGGTTGTCGATGGCCACGCGCACCTTCACCGTGCGGGTGTCGGCGTCGAGGATCTCGCCCACGTAGCGCACCTGCCCGGCGACGGCCGCGCCGGGGTAGGCGTTGAACGCGATCTGCGCCGGCTGCCCGGCGAAGACCGCGCCGATGTCCTTCTCCGGCACGTTGGCCGCGAGGTACACGGTGGACAGGTCCGCCACCGTCATCAGCGGCGCGGCGGTGTCGTTCCAGTAGCCGCCCGGCGCGGCGTCCAGCGCGATCACGCGCCCGGCCAGCGGCGCGCGCATGGTGTATTGCCGCTGCGACGGCGCGCCGCCGCCGGCGCCAAGCTGCGCCAGCCGCGCGGCGGCGGTGTCGGCGTCGCTGCTGGCCTGCGCGTAGGCCAGCCGGGCCTGCTCGAAGTCCTTGCGCGCGGCGATCTCCGCGTCGAGCAAGGCGCGCTGGCGCTCCAGTTCCAGCCGCGCCTGCTCGCGCGCGGCGCGCGCCTTGCCGGCCTCGCCGCGCGCGGCGCTCAGCTCGGCCGAGTCCAGCGTCAGCAGCGCGTCGCCCGCGCGCACGGCATCGCCGAGCGCCACGTGCAGGCGCGCGATGCGCCCGGGCAGCGGCGGCACGATGCGCACCAGCCGGGCCGGATCGGCCTCGATCTCGCCGGGGACCGGGATGGACCGCCGCAGCGGCGTCTCGGCGACGGCGCGGACCTCGAGGCGCGCGCGCAGCGGCGAGGCCGCGGGCACGAAGATGGCGCCGCCATCGCGCACGAGTCCGGCGGACGATGGGGGTGAAGAAGAGGACGCGGGCGGGCCGGCATGCGCGCCGCCATCGCAGCCGCCCAGGGCAAGGCAGGCGGCCAGCGCGCAGGCGCCGGCGGGCAGGAAAGGGGTGTTCGGGAACATGGTTGTCTGGCTCTCGGAGCGGAGTCGAACGGCATCGACAGGCGTGACGCATCCCCGGCGCCGCGCGGCGCGAACGCGCGCGGGTGGCCGGTGACGGGCGCATGCCCGGCGGACTACGGGATGAGGGACGGCGCGGAGAGCGGGGCGGGGAAAGCCAGGCGGATGCGCGCGGCGCGCCCGGTGGCGGCGCGCGCGATGCAGGTCAGGCGGTCAGCCGCCGCGCTCCCGGCGCGTCGGACTGCAGGAAGGGTCGGGGTCCATGTCTGGCCTCTGGTCGGTTCCGGGCGGACCGGCGTGGACAAGCCGCGTGCCGGCCGCGGGCACGCTGGCGGTGGACGAACGCAGCCACCGGCGGGCTGCGATGCGCAGCGCGCCCGGTGGAAGGAGACCGTGTTCAGGAAAGCAGGCGGGGCAGGACGCCCGGCCTCGAAGCACCGTGCCGCGGAGCGGGCACGGATTAGGGATACCGTGGCCCGATCAGGCGGTGATGCCGATCCTGGATCGGCTACTGTCGTCGGAACAATTGCCCACTGGGTATGCCCTGTTGTTGAGAATGCGCGTACTCTAGCGGCGGGCATGGCATGGGTCAAGCAAAAATGCCGCGCCCGCGCGCGATCGGCGCCGGTGCCGCCGCGCCGCGGAAAACGGGCCGCATGGCGGCGCCGCGATCAAGCGGATTTTTCCGCAGTGGCATGCCGGCAATTCGGAAACCACGACGCGCGGCCGCTCTCATCGAACAGGAAGTCACGAATGAACGTACTGATATTCGGCGCGACCGGCATGGTCGGCCTCGGCGTGCTGCGCGAATGCCTGCTGGCCGACGACGTGCAGCGCGTGCAGACCGTGGGCCGCACGCCTACCGGCCAGCGGCACCCCAAACTGACCGAGGTGGCGCACGCCGACCTGCTGCACTACGAAGGCATCGAAGCGGCGCTGACCGGTTTCGACGCCTGCTTCTTCTGCCTCGGCGTGTCGTCGGCCGGCATGTCGGAAGCCGAGTACACCCGCGTCACCTACGACATCACGCTGGCCGCCGCGCAGGTGCTGGCCCGGCTCAACCCGCGCATGACCTTCGTCTACGTGAGCGGCGCCGGCACCGACAGCACCGCGCGCGGGCGCTCGATGTGGGCGCGCGTGAAAGGCCGCACCGAGAACGCGCTGCTCGAACTGCCGTTCAAGGCGGCCTACATGTTCCGTCCCGGCGCCATCCAGCCGCTGCACGGCATCCGCTCCAAGACCGCGGCCTACCGGATTCCCTACCTGCTGCTCGGGCCGTTGCTGCCGCTGCTGCGGCGGCTGTTCCCGGCCTACGTCACCACCACCGAGCAGGTCGGGCGCGCGATGCTCATCGTGGCGCGGCGGGGATTTCCGCGTGCGCTCGTCGAGGCGCGCGACATTGCCGACATGCGCTAGCGGCGCGGGCGGGGCCCCGCGTCCCGCTCTGCGCGGCAGTGCCCAGGCAAGAGGACGCGGCGCCGGGGCGGCCGGCAGTCAGGCCGCGATTCAGGCGCGAATATCGCCAAGCGCCCAAAGGAAGCGGTCCATATGCTTCTTCAGGTTCACGTCCACGCGCAGGTAGCGCGAGCCCAGTCCCTCGATGTCCGACCCGTCCTTGACGATCACGCCCCGCTGCAGCAGCGCGTTGAAGACGCGCGTGGCATCGAGTTCCGGATTCAGGATCTCCGTCAGGAAGAAGTTGGCGCGGGAGTTCGGCACGGCGCGGAAGCCCGGGATATTGTTCACGCCGGCGGTGACGTATTCGCGCATCTCCACCACCGTGCGCACGGCGCGCTGCACGTGCTCGTCGTCGTCGATGCCCGCCACGCCGCCGGCGATCTGCATCTGGCCCATGTTCCAGGTCGGCTTGATGAGGCGAAGCGGACGGATCAGGTCGACGTTGGCCGAGATGCCGAAGCCCACGCGCAGACCCGCCAGTCCAAAGGCCTTGGACATCGTGCGCAGCACGATCAGGTTCTTGTACTCGCGGAGCAGGTCCATGCCGAACGTTTCTTCGCTGTAGTGGACATAGGCCTCGTCGAGCACGATCAAGGTATCTTCGCCGGCGGCTTCGCAGACGCGCCGCACGTCCGCCTCCGGCAGCATCTGGCCGCTCGGGTTGTGCGGGTTGGTGATGAATGCGATCTTCGGATTGACCTTCTTCAGGGTCTCCAGGTACAGCTCGATCTGCGGGTCGAAGTCCTTGCCCATCGGCACATACACGGGGCAACGGCCTTCCGCGTTCGCATAGATGCGGTAGAGCGGAAAGCAGGGCGCATGCATGAGGACGGGGTCGTCCGGCGCCGCGAAGGCGCGGATCACCATCGAAATGACCTCGGTCTCGCCGGAGCCGCAAACGACGCCTTCCGGGTCGAAGCCGTACTTCGCGCCAATGGCCTCACGTAGCTGGCGCGCGGTCCAGTCCGGGTAGATATCGAGTCTCTGGTGCGCTTCCTCGACGGCGGCCACCGCCTTCGGCGAGGCGCCGTGCGGGTTCTCGGCGGAAGCCAGCTTGGCGATGTCGTCTGCGGGGACACCGTACTTGGCGGTGACATATTCCTTGGGCAAACCGGGCACATACACCTCGCCGGACACGAGTGCTTCAGAACTGGGACGTACCATCGTCGAAACTCCACTGAGAGATAAGGGGACAGGGAACAGCGCTGCGAATGCACTAGGCATACTTGTATTGCAAACAAATAGAACTAGTTCTATTTGTGTTAAATACTAGTTCATTCCTGTGGTGGCAGACAACTGTTCCTCGTGATTCTCGTTCTGACGCCGAATTTTGGTGACTTAAAAGCCATAAATTTGTGCTGTTTCTCGTCTTGTTCATGCCATCTTGCGCCGCGCACTAAAACGGTTCCCAAGTGCACTGGTTCCGCACATCCCGCACCAAATCTACGTTTTGGACCTTCAAACCAGGTTCTTCTTGCAAACCTGTACGGGTTTCACCGAATATCACTACATCACTGGTGCCAATAGTCTTGCATTGAACTAGTTTTGATTGGTGGGTGTACCGGTGTCACTGCTGGACCACGGATCCGGCGATTCACATTCAAGGGTCATGAACACTGGGTGGCCTGAGCCGCCCGCAGCAAGGAGCACGTCATGAAGTTGCAGCACTGGAGCATTCTGTCGGCCGCGGTGGTGGTCGCCTTCACCCTGATGGCCCCTGTCCGCGCCGAACAACTCACGGGCACGCTCAAGAAGATCAAGGACACCGGCAGCATTACGCTCGGCGTGCGGGAGTCCTCGGTTCCTTTCTCCTACCTCGACGACAAGCAGGCGTTTCGCGGCTACTCGCTCGACATCTGCAGCAGGGTCACGGAGGCCATCAAGAAGAAGCTGGGCATGGCGAAGCTCGACGTGAAGCTGCAGCCGATCACGTCGGCGACGCGGATTCCGCTGATGGTCAATGAGACGATCGATCTCACCTGCGGCTCGGACGCGAACACGCTCGAGCGCCAGCGCCAGGTCGCGTTCTCCTACGCCATCTACGTCGGCAACGAAGCCTACGTGGCGAAGAAGGCGGCCAACATCCGCGCCGTTGCCGACCTGAAGGGCAAGACCGTGGTGTCCACGTCGGGATCCACCGACGTCAAGCTGGTCAACGACATGAACCGCGAGCGCAATCTCGGCATGAAGGTGCTTGTCGCCCCCGACCACGGGGCCTCGTTCATGATGATGGACACCGGACGCGCCAATGCATTCATCGTCACCGACATCCTGATCGCCTCCCAGATCGCCAGCGCGAAGAATCCCGACGAGTACTACATGGGGATCGTCGACGAGATGCCGGTGGAGCCGTGGGCGCTCATGATGCGCCGCGACGACCCGGCCTTCCGCGAGCTGGTCAACGGCGTGCTGGCCGGCATGTTCTCGTCGGGCGAGATCAAGACGCTCTACACGAAGTGGTTCGAATCGCCGCTGCCTTCGATCAATGTGAATCTGCGCATCCCGATGAGCCAGAAGCTGCAGCATGCCATTGCCAGGCCCAACGACTCCGGCGACCCGAAGGACTATCAGTAAGCGAACGGGCTCGTGACCGGACGAAGACATGAACTATCAATGGAATTGGGGCATCTTCGGGGAGCAGTCTCCTGACGGCAGCGGTACGTACCTGCAGGCGGTCATCGACGGACTGGGCTGGACGCTGGCTACCGCGCTCACGGCATGGGTGGTGGCCCTGGTGTTCGGCTTTGCTGTCGGCACGCTGAGCACCGTGGCAGACCGCCGATGGTCGAAGGTGGCCAACGCCTACATCGAGCTGTTTCGCAACATACCTCTGCTGGTGCAGATGTTCCTGTTCTACTTCGTCTTTCCCGAGATGCTGCCGGCAGCCGTGGGAGCCTGGCTGAAGAGCTACGAATACTCGTCGTTTCTGACGGCGGTGGTCTCTCTCGGCTGCTATACCTCCGCGCGCGTCGCGGTGCAGGTGGGCGCCGGCATACGCAGCCTCCCGCGCGGCCAGTTCATGGCGGGGCTGGCAAGCGGCATGAAGCCGTGGCAGGTCTATCGCTTCATCTTGCTGCCCCAGGCATTGCGGATCGTGATCCTCCCGCTTACCGGGGAATTCGTCGGCGTGATGAAGAACAGCGCGGTCGCGCTGACGATCGGGCTGATGGAGCTGACGGCGCGAACGCGGGCCATGACCGAACTGTCGTTCCAGACGTTCGAAGCGTTCACCGTCGCGACGGCGCTCTACGTCGCCATGAACCTGACCGTGATCTTCGTCATGCGTCATGTGAACGAGCGCCTCACCGCGCAAGCGGGACGGAGGTAGCGCATGCTCGAGACATTCGACACGGGCGTCATCGCGCGCTCGCTGCGCTACCTGTTCCTCGACGGCATGGCCTTCACCATCCAGCTCACGGTGATGGCGATGATCGGCGGGCTGATTCTCGGCACGATCCTGGCCCTGATGCGGCTGTCATCCAACGCGTTCGTCGCCGCGATAGCCACCTGCTACGTGAACGTCGTCAGGGCCGTCCCGCTGGTTCTGGTCATCTTCTGGTTCTATTTCCTGGTCCCGTACATCGGCGCCTGGCTTACCGGTTCCGGCAAGCCGGTCCAGGTCGGTGCCTTCAGCTCGTCGCTCACGACCTTCGTGATGTTCGAGGCGGCGTACTACTGCGAGATCATGCGGGCGGGCATCCTGTCGGTGTCGCCCGGACAGACGTCCGCGGGCCGGGCGCTGGGCATGCGCGACGGCCAGGTCATGGCGTCGATCGTTCTGCCGCAAGCCGTGCGCAACATGCTGCCCGTGCTGCTGACGCAGACCATCGTGCTGTTCCAGGACGTGTCGCTGGTGTACGTGCTGTCCATCACGGATTTCGTCGGGGCCGCGGCCAAGGTGGCGCAGCGCGACAACAGGCCCGTGGAGATGTATGTTTTCGTGGCCGCGACGTATTTCCTGCTGAGCTTTGGCATGTCGCGGATCGTCGGCAGGCTGCAACGCCGCATGCAGGTGGTGCGCTAGGACACGCGCGGGTCGCGAAGGATTTTCCGCCGATCGGACCGAAGCATGTCAACAAGCACTGTGGCGCCTTCCAGGTGCCGCATGGCTGCCCGCCCACGATTGCCCGTGGTGACGCCGTGGTCTGCGGTTCGTCGGGGCCGGACCAGGAGCCTGTCGTCGTGGCGACGCCGGGGCCGGTCTGCCGTTTGCCGGAAACCGGCAGCCTCCACGGGGCACTTCCACGAGGCAGGTCCCACTGGTTGTCTTCGGCTTTTCGCCGGCCGGCGGCCGTGCGCCGAGTGTATACTAGTTCGCTGCCGGTGAAGGGGTAGAACACTGCCCGCTGGATTGCGACGACTATGAAAAAAACGTGGATTCCCTCAAGCCTTGACCCGAGTCTCTCCAAGTACATGGCGCTGCTCGCCTCGATCGAGCAGGGCGTGGCGGAAGGCACGCTCCGGCCTGGAGACAAACTCCCTTCGAACCGGGAAATCAGTGAGTTTTTCGGCGTCACGGTAGCGACCGTGAGCCGTGCCATGGGCGAAGCCGCGCGGCGGGGCCTGGTGGAAGGGCGCGTCGGCAGCGGCACGTTCATACGCGAGACGCGCACCGCGGCGAATGCGACCGATACCATCGACTTGTCCCTCAACACATTGCCCGCGGCGGTGGTCGCGGATGTCCTGCAAGGCGCGATGGGCAAGCTCGCGCCCGATGCCTTGCACGACAGCCTGTTTTCCTACCACTCGTACCTGCCGTCGGCGGCGCACCGGCAAGTCGCGGCCGGGTGGATCGGCGCGGCCGGGCAATGGCCGGATCCCGACAGCCTCCTGTGCACCACGGGCGTTCATCAGGGACTGCTGGCTTCGTTCCGGGCCCTGCTGAAACCCGGCGATCGCGCCGTTTGCGAGGCGCTCACATATACCGGCATCAAGCGCATAGCCGAGTATTCCAACGTGCAGCTGATCGGCGCGCGGTGCGATGAGGATGGCGTGGTGCCGGAGGCGGTGGAGGAAGCGCTGGAGCGCTCCGGTGCGCGCGTGGTCATCCTGACGCCCACCATGCACAATCCCACCACGGCAACGCTCTCGCTGGAGCGCCGGCTGGCGCTTGCGGCAATACTGCGCAAGCACGACGCCATGCTGATCGAAGACGGGGTCAACGTGCCGCTGGCCAATGACGGATTGCCGCTGCTGGCGACGCTCGTGCCGGAAAGGACCTTCTATCTGACCGGATTTTCCAAGTGCGTGGCGTCGGGCTTCAGGTTGGGCTATGCCGTCGTGCCGCCGGCTTATGTCGGTCCGTTTCATGAGGCCCTGGTGAGCACGCAATGGATCGGGCCGGGCTTTTACCTGGCCCTGGCCGAGTCCATGCTGACGGATGGTTCCGCGCAACGCTGCATCGAGCGGCATCGCAATGAAGCACGCGAGCGCCTTGCGCGGATTCGGCCAGCACTGCCTGGCATGCGTGAGCCGAACACGGCGGGCTATCACGTCTGGGTTCCCGCGGCCAGCGGCATGCTGGTCGACGATTTCTGCACGCAGGCGCTGCAGGCCGGCGTGCGCCTGTCGCCCGGATCCCACTTCGCCATTGCCGGCGGCAGCGCTCCCGCGGGCTATCGCGTCAGCATCGGCACGGTGGCGTCGGGCGCGGAACTGGGCGCGGCCGCGGCGCGGCTGGCGAGCGTGACGGGCGAACTGCCGCGGGCGATCGGCACGCTGATCTAGCCGGCTTTCCCTTGGCGCGGCATTTCCCGCCCGAACTGCGCGGGCAGCTCCGGTGTGTCCGTTCTGCCGGGCGGCAAAGCCGGGATCGTCGGGTGCGATGGCCACGCCTGGGACGCTGCCTGGTTCCCCGTGGGAAATTTCCTGGGATGCGTCAGACGGATACGGGAAATACGGTGCATGCAGCGCGCGCTCGCGGCCCGCTTCAAAACGGCCGGCCGACATCGCCCGCGCACTTGTCCCAGCGCAATGCCGCCAGCGCGAGTGAATTGCATACTTTCGAAAGAAGGCGGCTTGCCGCACGGTGCCGCAATGCCGCGCTTCGCTTTCGGAGGCATGCCCGATGGCGCCGATCAAGATCGCTTTCTGTGCGTTGCTGGCAGGGCTGACCGTGCTCTGGTTGCTCGCCGACACCTTTGTCCCGCAGCCGTTCGGCTACTTCCCGCTGCGCCACGTGCTGGTCCAGTACACCGGGGTGATCGCGATGGGCGCGATGAGCGTGGCCGTGGTGCTGGCCGCGCGGCCGAAGGCGATCGAGCCCGCGCTCGGCGGGCTGGACAAGATGTACCGGCTGCACAAATGGCTGGGCATCACCGCGCTGGCGTTCGGCGTCGTCCACTGGCTGTGGGCCAAGGGCACCAAGTGGGCGGTCGGCTGGGGCTGGCTGACCAGGCCGGCGCGGCGTGGCGGCGGGCAATCGCTGGGCGCCGTCGAGCAACTGTTCCGCGGCCAGCGCGACCTGGCCGAGTTTCTTGGCGAGTGGACCTTCTATGCCGCCGCCGTGCTGATCGTCCTGGCCCTGGTCAGGCGCTTTCCCTACCGCCTGTTCGCCAAGACCCACACCATTCTCGCCGCGCTCTATCTGGTGCTGGTGTTCCACACCATCATCCTGCTGGAATTCCGGTACTGGCTCCAGCCGGTCGGCATCGTCATGGCGCTCATGGCGGCGGCGGGCACCGTCGCCGCCGTGCGCGTGCTGTCGAGGCAGGTCGGCGCGCACCGCAAGGTGACGGGCCATATCGAATCGCTGACCTATTACCCAGAGCTGCGCGTGCTGGAAACCACCCTCGTCATGGAGCCCGGCTGGCCCGGGCAGCAGCCCGGCCAGTTCGCGTTTCTCACCTCGGACCGCAATGAAGGCGCGCACCCCTACACTATCGCGTCGGCGTGGGATCCGCGGGAGCGCCGCATCACGGTGTTCACCAAGGCGCTGGGCGACCACACCAGCCGGCTGTCGGAACGCCTGAAGGCCGGCGACGCGGTGACGGTGGAAGGCCCCTACGGCTGCTTCACCTTCACCGACCGGTGCAAGCGGCAGATATGGGTCGGCGGCGGCATCGGCATCACCCCGTTCATCGCGCGCATGAAGCATCTGGCCTGTGCGCGGGACCAGCAGCACGCCATCGACCTGTTCCATCCGACCGCGGACTTCTCGCCATCGGCCATCGACAACCTGCAGGCCGACGCGCAAGCCGCGCATGTCCGGCTGCATCTGCTGGTGGACGCCAGGGACGGCCGGCTGAACGGCGAACGCCTGCGCAACACCGTGCCGGACTGGCGGGAAGCCAGCATCTGGTTCTGCGGCCCCGCGGCCCTCGGCAAGGCACTGCGCCGCGACCTCGCGGCCCACGGCATGGATCCCGGCAACTTTCACCAGGAGTTGTTCCAGATGCGTTGATCGGGGTGGCCCGGCGTGGACAACCGCAGCCGTATGCCGGTGCGGGCGCTGTCAGGCTGAAGTCAGGGCATTGTCCCCTGGCTTGCCACGCCGCGCCCGCGCCGCCAGCACCTGACTCAACCCCAGCCCCGCCACGGCCGACAAGGCCGAGAACAGAAACACCGAGCTATAACCCGCATGGTTGGCGATGACGCCCGCCACCGGCCCGGTCACGCCCAGCGACAGATCCAGGAACAGCGCGTAGGCGCCGAGCGCCGAGCCGCGGTTGCTGGCCGGCACCAGCTTGACCGCCTCCATGCCCAGCGACGGAAACACCAGCGCGAAGCCGAAGCCGGTGACGGCCGCGCCGGCCAGGGCCGTGGCCGGGGAGTCCGCCATCCAGATCAGCGCCAGCCCGAGCGCTTCCACCGCGAACGAGCACAGCGCCACGCGGTAGCCGCCGAAGCGGCTGATGCTGTCGGCCAGCAGCAGCCGCGCCACGATGAAGCTCACGCCCAGGCTGGTCAGCGCCAGCGCGGCATGGTCCCAGCCGCGGCTGCCGTAGTACAGCGTGACGAAGGCCGTGATGGTGCCGAAGCCGACCGAGCCCAGCGCCAGGCACAGGCCGAACGGCGTCATGTGGCGGAACACCGTGCGGAACGGCATGCGCGCGCCCTTGACGGTGGGCACCGCCGACTTGCGCCGCGCCAGCAGGAACGCGGCGGCGGCCAGCGCGGTGGTGGCCAGCCCGAGCGCGGCAAAACCCAGGTGCTTGTCGAGCAGCACGCCCAGCGGCGCGCCCAGCCCCAGCGCGCCGTAGGTGGTCATGCCGTTCCACGAGATCACCTTGCCGGTGAAGCGCGGGCCCACGTCGCCGATGCCCCAGGCGATGGTGCCGGTGGTGACGAGGCTCTCGCCCGCGCCCAGCACCAGCCGCCCGGCGAACAGCCACGCCAGGCTCAGCCACGCGGTGCCGGCGCAGGCGCTGGACAGCACCACCAGCAGGCCGCTGCCGGCGCACAGCGCCAGCCCGAGCGTGACGGACTTCTTGGGGCCTTGCAGGTCGCACAGGTTGCCGGCCCACGCGCGGCTGAGCAGCGTGGCCAGGTACTGGATGCTGACCGCCAGCCCCGCGATGACCGTGCCATAGCCCAGGTCGCCGTGCACGAAGCCCGGCACCACGGCCAGCGGCAGGCCCACGGTCAGGTAGGCGATGAAGTTGAAGAAGACGATGGCGGCGATGCGCCGGCCGATGCTGCCTTGCTGGTCCCCGGAATCGGGGGCGGCGAGGGTGGAACTGTTTGCGGACATGCTGGGGCGAGGGCGGTGAATCGGTGCGGTTTGTGTGCGGATGAATGCGGACAGGGACGCGGACGAGGACGCGGGCAGGCACGCAGGCAAGGCACGGCCGGCTGGCGTTGGCCGGGCGGCGGGCTGTGACGGACAAGGCGGGCAGGCTGGCATGGCCCGCGCGCGCGGCTACTCGCGCCGTGGCACGGACGAAGGCACGGAACAGGCCAGGGCAACACGGGGGTGGCGGGACGGCAAGGCAGGCAAGGACATGACAGGGCGCGCGGTTGGCCGGTGCGTGTCCCCAGATGCAGTCCGGTAAAAAAGAATCCGCCCGGTCGTGTGCGATCCCGCCGGGCTGGTCGCGCTATTTTAAGCGTGCGTTTAGTAACGTGCAAATGCCCTGCGGGCCGGGACGGAATTTACTGTTGTTGCCGCGCTCGAAGCAGAGCCGGCGGCCGCATCGATGTGATTCATCAATATCTTTCGGTTGGGTGCCTGGGCTTTTCCCGGCGGCCCGTGCAGGCGCGCGCCGGGAGGCGGACAATGGCCGCTGGTTTCAGACGTGTGCTGGTTTTTGAGATGTCGTCATCCCCCTGACTCAATGAAAGGACCGATCATGCAACTCGGAATCGTAGGGCTTGGGCGCATGGGCGCGAACATCGCCAGGCGGCTGCTGCGCGGGCAGCACGAAGTCGTGGTGTACAACCGCAGCCCGGACAAGGTGCGGGAACTGGCCGGCGAAGGCGCGCAGGGCGTGGCCAGCGTCGAGGAACTGGTCGGCAGGCTCCAGGCGCCGCGCGCGGTCTGGATCATGCTGCCGGCCGGGGAGGCCACCGAGCAGATGATCGCCACGCTGGCCGGCCTGCTGTCGCCGGGCGACGTCATCATCGACGGCGGCAACACCTTCTACAAGGACGACATCCGCCGCGCCGGCGAGCTGGCGGCCCGCCAGCTTCACTATATGGATGTGGGCACCTCCGGCGGCGTATGGGGGCTGGAGCGCGGCTACTGCCTGATGATCGGCGGCCCGGCCGCGGTGGTGGACCGGCTCGACCCGCTGTTCGACACGCTGGCCCCCGGCTACGGCACCATCCCGCGCACGCCCGGGCGCGATCCGGCCAGGAGCCGCGCCGAGCGCGGCTACATCCATGCCGGCCCGGCCGGCGCCGGGCACTTCGTCAAGATGGTCCACAACGGCATCGAATACGGCCTGATGCAGGCCTACGCCGAAGGCTTCGACATCCTCAAGACCAAGTCGTCCGACAGCCTGCCCGCGGCCGAGCGCTTCGACATCGACCTCGCCGACGTGGCCGAGGTCTGGCGGCGCGGCAGCGTGGTGTCCTCGTGGCTGCTGGATCTCACCGCGCAGGCGCTCGCCGGCGACGTGGCGCTGTCGCGCTTTCCCGGCGAGGTGGCCGACAGCGGCGAAGGCCGCTGGACCATCGACGCCGCGGTCGAGCAGGCCGTGCCGGTGCCGGTGCTGTCCAGCGCGCTGTTCGCGCGCTTCCGCTCGCGGCAGGACCATACCTATGGCGAGAAACTGCTGTCGGCCATGCGCTTCGGCTTCGGCGGGCACGTGGAATACGTGACCGGCGGCGGGGAGAAGCCGTAATGGCCGCCGCCGCGAAGGAGGGCGGGAAGGGGGCCACCGTGGAGGCCAAGAAGGATACCGCCAAGGCATCCGCCAAAGCGCCCGCGAAAGGCGCCGCAGGCAAGACCATCACCAAGGCCACCGGCAACCACCGCCCCGTGATGGCCAAGGCCCCCAAGCCGCCGCCGGCCACGGTGTTCCTGTTCGGCGCGCATGGCGACCTGGTCTCGCGCCTGCTGGTGCCCGCGCTCTACAACCTGCGCCGCGACGGCCTGCTGTGCGAGGGCCTGCACCTCGTCGGCGTGGACCACAACGCCATGACCGACGCCGCCTTCCGCGAGCGGCTGGCCGAAGGCATCCGCGCCCGCGCGCGTCCCGGCGCCGAGGGCGGCGTGGAAGGCAAGGGCCGCGCCAAGGTCTTCGACGCCAAGATGTGGAACCCGCAGGCGCGCCGCATCAGCTACCTGCAAGGCGATTTCCTCGACGACCGCACCTACGCCGACATCGCCGCGCGCATCAAGGCCGCGCCCACCGGCAACGCCGTGTTCTACCTCGCCACCTCGCCGCGCTTCTTCGGCGAAGTGGTGGACCGGCTCGCCGCCGCCGGCCTGCTCGCCGAGTCGCCCGGCGTGTTCCGCCGCGTGGTGATCGAGAAGCCGTTCGGCTCCGACCTCAAGTCCGCCCAGGCGCTCAACGCCCGCGTGCTGCGCGCCATGTGCGAGGAGCAGGTCTACCGCATCGACCACTACCTCGGCAAGGAGACCGTGCAGAACATCCTGGTCAGCCGCTTCGCCAACGGCCTGTTCGAAGCGTTCTGGAACAACCACTACGTGGACCACGTGCAGATCACCGCCGCCGAGACCGTCGGCGTGGAGCAGCGCGGCGACTTCTACGAGCACACCGGCGCGCTGCGCGACATGGTGCCCAACCACCTGTTCCAGCTCATGGGCCTGGTCGCGATGGAGCCGCCCGCCGCCTTCGGCGCCGACGCCGTGCGCGCCGAGAAAGCCAAGCTGATCGGCGCCATCCGCCCGCAGACGCGCGAGGAAGCGCTGGCCAATTCCGTGCGCGGCCAGTACCGCGCCGGCACGATGGCCGGGCAGAAGGTGCCCGGCTACCGCGGCGAGCCCAAGGTCGCGCGCGACAGCCGCACCGAGACCTACGTCGCGCTCAAGCTCATGGTGGACAACTGGCGCTGGGACGGCGTGCCGTTCTACCTGCGCACCGGCAAGCGCATGGCCGTGCGCGACACCGAGATCGCCATCTGCTTCAAGCAGGCGCCGTCCTCGCTGTTCCGCGACACCCGCGTGGACCGCCTCAAGCCCAACTACCTCACCATCCAGATCCAGCCGGACGAAGGCATGTGGTTCGACTTCCAGGCCAAGCGCCCTGGCCCCGCCGTGGAGATCGACAACGTGCAGATGGGCTTTGCCTACTCCACCTTCTTCCACATGCGGCCCTCCACCGGCTACGAGACCCTGATCTACGACTGCCTGATGGGCGACCAGACCCTGTTCCAGCGCGCCGACAACATCGAGAACGGCTGGCGCGCCGTGCAGCCGTTCCTCGACGCCTGGCGCGACGACGACAGCGCCGACGTGCAAGGCTACAAGGCCGGCAGCGATGGCCCGCGCTGCGCCGACGAACTGCTCGCGCGCGACGGCCGCCGCTGGCACAAGCGCGACTGACGCCCCCGGCGCCACTGATGCCCCCCACGCCATGACCATGCCAACGCCCCCGATGTCCCGGATTGCCCAGCTTCCCCCGATCGACCTGCTGGTCTCCGACGTGGACGGCACCCTGCTGCGCCCCGACAAGACCCTCGCCCCCGCAACAGAGGCCGCCATCGCCCGCCTGCGCGCCGCCGGCATCCGCTTCACGCTGGTCAGCAGCCGCCCGCCGCGCGGCATGCGCTGGCTGGTGGAGCAGCTCGGCATCGACCTGCCCACCGCCGCCTTCAACGGCGCCGCCATCGTCGCGCCCGACGGCAGCATCGCCCAGTCCCGGCACCTGTCCCGCCAGGCCGCCGCCCACACGCTGGCCCTGTTCGCCGGCACCGGCGTGGACACCTGGGTCTTCGCCGACGGCCAATGGCTGCTGCGCCGCACCGACGGCCCCTACGTGCCGCACGAACTCCACACCCTCGGCTACGGCCCGCTGGTGGTGGACAGCTTCGACGGCTACCTCGGCCGCGTCGACAAGATCGTCGCCGCCGACGCCGATCCCGGCCTGCTGGCGCGCCTGGAAGCCCAGCTCCAGGCCCAGCTCGGCGCCGACGTGGGCGCGCTGCGCTCCCAGACCTACTACCTCGACGTCACCCATCCCGACGCCAACAAAGGCAACGCCGTGGCCGCGCTCGCCGCCGGCATCGGCGTGCCGCTCGCGCGCACTGCCGTGATCGGCGACGGCGCCAACGACGTGCCCATGTTCGGCCGCGCCGGCCTGTCCATCGTCATGGGCCAGGCCGAGCCCGAGGTGCGCCGCCACGCCGCCCACGTCACCGCCAGCAACGCCGACGACGGCGTGGCCCAGGCCATCGACCGCCTGCTGCGGCCCGCCTGCGGCTAGCCGCCGCACCGCCAGGGAAGGCCGCGCGCTGCCATCGCCCTTAATTTTTCCGCCATTCGGCCGTTAGCCAGGACAGTGGCCCGTCATTGCAGCACCGGACCTCCGCGCCAGCGCAAAAAAGCGCTGCCGGAGCCACGTGGCGGCGCGGGCCCAGGGACACGATCAACTCCGCGCGGCACAATCCGCGCCCCGGCTGGACAAAGGAAGCGTATGAGCGGCAGCAGCGCGATGAGAGACATCGACGAACGGACCAACCTCACCAACAACAACCAGTTCGAATTGCTGTTGTTCCGCCTCGGCGAGTCCGACCAGTCCACGCACAGCGAACTGTTCGGCATCAACGTCTTCAAGGTCCGCGAAATCCTGGTCATGCCCAAGGTCACGACCGTGGTCGGCGGCGGCACCGCCATGCTCGGCATGGCCGACATCCGCGGCCAGGTCATCCCCGTCATCGACCTGCCCAAGCTGGTCGGCTGCACGCCCAAGAGCGGCCTCAACATCCTGCTGGTCACCGAATACGCCCGCTCCACCCAAGGCTTCGCCGTCGAAGCCGTGGAAGAAATCGTGCGCCTCGAATGGAACCAGGTCGTCTCCGCCGAGACCAGCGTCAAGGGCGACCTCGTCACCAGCATCGCCAAGCTCGATACCGACACCGACAACCCCCGCCTGGTCCAGGTGCTGGACGTGGAGCAGATCCTGCGCGACGTGCTGCCCACCCGCCAGCCCGAAGTCGACCCCAAGACCGTCGGCCCCCAGCTCAACCTGCGCCCTGGCGCCAAGATCCTCGCCGCCGACGACTCCGCCTTCGCCCGCAGCCTGATCGAGCAAGGCCTCAAGGCCATGGGCGTGCCCGTGCTCATGACCAAGACCGGCGAAGAAGCCTGGCAGCAGCTCGGCGAAATCGCCGAACACGCCGCCGCCGCCGGCCGCACCGTGCAGGACGAAATCGCCCTGGTGCTGACCGACCTCGAAATGCCCGAGATGGACGGCTTCACGCTCACCCGCAAGATCAAGGGCGACGCGCGCTTCAAGTCGATCCCGGTGGTGATCCATTCCTCGCTGTCCGGGACGGCGAGCGAGGATCATGTGCGCAAGGTTGGGGCAGATGCTTATGTGTCCAAGTTTTTGGCCAAGGATCTGGCCGAGACGATTCGGGGGGTTTTGGCGAAGTGAGGGGAGGGGGTTTGGCCGGCGCCGGGTTGTGGGCTGGCTAACCCTATGTCCTGAATTCTCAAAAGCTAGTAGAGTCGTGTCGGCGTGACTCCGCCGAAGGTATACTCCGTTCGTCGCTGCAACCACAGCGACCGGGTTTGACAGCCCGGACCAAAAGGGCGGACAGCCGCCGCCAGGCGGCTTTTTCATGTCCGTCGTGCCTTCGCACGCCCATACGGGCGGGCCTGGGCGGGGGAGCCCTCGGGCTCGCCGGGTCCTTTTGGCCGGTCTGTCAACCCTGCCTTGCGCCCGCCCACCCCGATTGACAGCGGGGCGCGGAATCGGAACCGCCCAAAAGGAGGCACTGACATGCCCCGTTTCTCGTTCGCCCATTCCGGGCAACTAGCGTTTTCCAATCTTTTCACCATCAGCCTGTGCATGCGCACTCCGCAAAGGAGGGCGTCCCATGCGTAAGCACACTGCCTACGGCATCACTGCCGAACATACGGGCGCGGACATGTTTGTCACCGCGCATGCACCTTCCGAAAATCCCTTGAGTCTGGCCGCGGAGAAAGCGGCGCAGTTGAATGCGTTGCTGGTGGCGGCCAGCGAGCAGGTTGACGGCTCAATTTGCGCCAGTCATATCGCGAGGGAAGGGCAGAGCCGTCTCCTGGCGCTGGCCGCAGGGCTTGCGCATGAGACGGCGGTGTTGAGTGAGCTTGCTGCGCTGGGCGGTGAAGGGCGCCGCGTCGAGGGTAATAGTTGACGCGCCAGCGTTGATTTTTTGGAAGGGGGCTGCAAGGCTGGTTAGCGCCTTGCAGTCCCGGCATGAATTTGACCCCAATTGGTACAGTCAAGAAGGAATTTCATCTAGATTCGGACTTTACTGATTCATTTCCGTAGCCACTCGCGCGTTAATTCAAAAATCGTGCGCCGAGTCGGAGGACGGAAAGATGGAGAACGGAAACGAGCCGCTTCCTTACTACATGCAAGGTCTGCTATTGCCGTGGTCGTGGAAGAAGAAGGAGAGTTGCAAGGCGGAGGCAATGGCCTGGGCCGCTAGTTGTGGGGCTTGATCTGTGAGCAGCACAAGGCAGCGGCGGAAGCACCTGTTCATGCTTGGCACTCTGTTGGTCGCAATGCTGGCGAGCCTGCCATATTGCTATGACGCACTAAACAGATCGGGCGCGCGCGAATGCCGGCGCGAGACGGTCGGGGACTACACCGGCGAGACATGCTACCTGCCGCGTGAATGGGGCGTGGTATTTCGGCTCTACGATGCCCACAGTGGCGAAATGGTGGCTGAGCGCACCTATCTGGATCCCGACGTTCCTCGCCTGCTTTGGATCGATGACCGTGTCCGCTATGACTTCAATGCGAAGGATGGGGAGGGGTTTGTCAAGCTGCCTCCCACGTGGTGGGACGGGCAGCGGGCCAGGCTTCCGTGAGGGCGCTTTATGTGGGGAAGGAAAGAGTAGCGGATGTCGTATTTCGGCCACGAGCGGCCGCTGGCCTAGCGTTCAGACTGATGCTCCAATGTTGGTTCCACCCGGACAACGGACACATATATTGCATCAATCGGCTTCGTCTCGCGTAGGGGCAAAACCTGCTGCCTCCCGCTCGGCAATGAATGTCTAGCGGCCACCGCTCTGGGGGGGCTAATGTGGATGGGTTCAATCGGTAGGGGGCGCTGAATTTTGAGCCCGGATGTTCATTTCGTTGTCGCCACCCAAAGTTCTGAAACGAACTCCCGCGCTTCGCGCAGATCGGGATCATCAGCGAGGTTTAAAGCCATGACTTCGTTTACCCACTTTGATCCATGCCCAGAAATAGATCTATTAAAGCACTCCATCTCACCGACCTCCACCACGTGCAAGCCCAATTTTTTTAACATCGCATGTAATTCCTTGTAGGCAAGCGTAGCTTCGCCTGGTGGTACAAAGGACTTGCCGGACAGCTTGGCAAGCGCCCACGGAGAAGCTTGTTTGACCACCCCCCTTATCCTATCCGCGACGGGTTCCGACAGAACCTCCCCTGCTTCGTCGAGGATATTTTCTATTTCGGTCCGAACCTCGTCCTTTGTAAGCTCCTTTTTACGCCCCTTCATTCCGTTGGCAAGAATTTTGAAATTCCTTTCGATGTCAGCCCACATTCCACCGAGAGCTTCAACGACCGGGCGCAGCGGATGTTCAGCCGACAAAATGTCAAAATCTGCGATCACATGTACCGGCACACCTAAAGCGCGAAGTGCGGGAATAACTGTACGGAATCGATCTTTACCGCCGACGTGTGCGAAGAGTAAGTGCGGGCGTCGGATTGCTGGTTGCTCTCCCACCACAGCTTCTAGCATCGCGGCGTAGAACTGACAATCGGTATCGGCCTCGCAGAGCACTACACCATCGTGAAATAGGCCATCGAGGACATTCGAATGCCGAAGCAATGGGTCTTTCCAGAGCTTCGCGAGTTCGTTGTCTTTCAGCTCAATCGGTGTGTTCTTAACGCCATCCCGCGTCAATCGAACAATCTTAACGTTTTTGACATTTGCATCGAGGACGCCCCGAAGGAAATCGCCACTGTGAGTGGAAACAATGACCTGACACCCATCAGGCTTCTTTTTTGCCAACAGAGATCCGAGATAGCGAGCCTGCGGCGGATGAAGAAACGCCTCCGGCTCATCCAACAATGTTACGAACGGCTTCCATACAAAAACACGCAGAACGGTTCCGAGAAAACTTCGAATACCATCACCCTGATGATGCGCGAGCGGAAGCTTACTTAACTGGTCGAGATACTCTTCTGATACTCGGTCGTGTTCCGTGTCGCGCGTCGGGCGCTCTCCGCAATGCAACGGTATTTCAGAACCGTCTCCATGGTTGACAACCACGTCCATGCCAAACGCATCTCGAAAGTAACCGGATATTTCTAATTCAAGATCAGTTTTTCGGTACAACTGTTGAATGGGATGCGTAATTGGATCTCCTTTTGTATAGCTAATGGCCTTGGCAGGATTTGCAATTGTTAGGCGGGTCTCCGTATCCAAAAAATCAATGCAAAGAGCACCTAGCACCTGCTTTGTCCAATGGATATTGCTCTGGAACCATTCGAGAGCGGTTTTCCTAGGGTGGCGGCTTCCGCGGCTTGGAGTCTGGAGTTGCGCGTCAGATGCATCATTGAGTGCGCCCTGATTGGAGAGCCAAATTTCTACGATAGAAGGATCAGACGTGTACGTGAATTCAACTTTATCAACGACATTTCCTTTATATTCCGTTAAGTGCTGATTTGGAGCCAGAAATGTTTTTGAAATGTCGCGAAGACTTTGACTTTTTCCAGTGTTGTTGCCACCCACGATGACGACTAGGTCACCGTGCCCAACTGATATTGATGTTCCGTCGCTGAAACGGAGCGCAGCTAAACCGAAGTGGAAATTTGAGTGGCCATCTTCCGAATTCACTGCCTTCGCGATATCGTTTCCCATTCCATTTTCCTTGGTGCCAAAACGTCCCCGATACTTTCGATCAAGAGCGTAACACGAGAGGTGGGATAGCAGGCTAGCCTCTCATTGGCGATGGTAGGTTATTGAAGAGACCGGATGGCCGAAGCGTTCTAAAGGCTGCCATTCGCTTTGTGCCCGGTCGGACGGCCGAAGTGGGTCGTCAGCCGCCCTCCATGGCCAGCGCTCGTCTCCGTCTCGAGGTCGCTGCAGACCTAGCGTGTGGCAGCCTGCCAGGTGCGTGCAGGCAATCCGCGGCGTCGAAGATCCCAGCCAGCCAGGCCGACCCCGCCGGCGCCAGCGCACTCCCTGCATTGAGGTCGGCTCGGCAGCATGCCGCGGTCAGCTGGCCGGTGCCGCGGGGCAGTGCGGGGGTAGTCCCCCCCCCCCACAGCCAAGAAGTGATGTGTTTGAACCGCATCCGCATAAGGACAACAATTCTCTAGAGTTTTTTGTTGATATTATGGCGAATAACCCCTATTTTTGAACCATGCCATCGATTCCACCGCGTCGCTCGCCGAAGCACACCCCTGTCTTGGTCAAGAGCTCCCTGGAGCGCTTGGGGAAGCGCCTGATCCTCGCGCGGAGACTGCGGGAAATGACGCAAGAGCAACTCGCCAGCCTGTCGGATGTGTCGCCCTCGACGCTGCGATCGCTGGAGGAGGGCGCTGACGGCGTGTCAATTGGCAACCTGCTCAAGGTCCTGCAAGGCCTGCACTTGCTGGGCCAGGTGGACGAGGTGCTCGATCCACACCGCGACCCTGAGGCCATTCCGTTTGCCGAACGGCGGGTTGGCCGCTGATGCCGACGGTGCCTGTCTGGACCTGGCTGCCAGGGAGCGACACGCCATTGCATGCCGCCGATCTCACGGTCGAGCGCACCGCCCGGTTCAACTATCGGCCCGACTACCTTGCGCGCGGCGACGCGCTCCCCCTGGATCCGGTGGCGCTTCGCCTCGCGCGCAGTGCCCGCGGCATCGCCATTTCTGCCGCCGACGGTCTCCCTGGCGTGATCCGCGATGCTAAGCCGGCGGGCTACGGTGCGGACCGCCTGCATGCGCATGCGGGGACCGAGCTGAGCCCCCTCGAGCTGCTCGAGCGCGGGGTCCCGGATGGCGTCGGGGCCATTGAGGTCTGCGTCGACATGGACCACAAGCTGGCCTGGCGGCCCAAGGGCCTGGAGGAACTGAAGTCCATCGCCGAAGAGCTGGACGCGGCCGCGCCAGCCAGCCGAGCGCTGCGCCGGCTCAACGAGGACTTGGACACCAGCGCGGGCGGGGAGCGCCCGAAGGCGACCCTGGTGCATGAAGGCCGCCTCTGGCTGGCGAAGATGCAGGACCGCGGCGATCGGCCGGCCATGCCGGCCCGCGAGTTCGTGACGATGCGCCTGGCGAACATGGCGGGGCTGGACGCGGCACCAGTGGTGCTGCACACCTTCGGCTCGCACCAGGTCTTGCTGGTCGAACGGTTTGACCGCGCGGGGGATCCGTATCGCCCGCAGCGCCGCCTGTTCGCCAGTGCCCACACGGTGCTGCGACTCCCCTTGGACGCGGTCAGGGGCGATCCGCAGCGCTCCTACCTGAACCTTGGCGATGCCGTGCGCGTGTGGGCGAGGGGGCGCGACGACTTGGGCGCGCTGCTGCGCGAGCTGTGGCAGCGCATGGCCTTCAACGCCCTGGTCGGCAACGTCGACGATCACCCGCTAAACCACGGCCTGCTGCATGACGGCCATGCCAAACGCGGTTGGCGGCTGGCGCCGGCGTTCGACATCACGCCCGCCATGACTGGAATGCCGCGGCCGCTCGCCGACGGCCCCGGATTGTTCATGGCCACCAACGCCGACGGCACGGCCCGCACCGGGGTGCCGCGGCTGACCGCCGCGGCGGGCCATTTCGGGGTGGACGCCGACGCGGCGGGCGCCTGGTTGCAGGCGACGGCCGCGCTCGTGGCCACGAACTGGGAGCCGATGCTGCGTGCGGCGGCGGGGCCGATCATGGAGGACGCCGCCAGGCTGGACGGGCTGATTGCCGAGGCCCGGGCCGCCTTCGCCTACAGCGAGTGGCTGGTCGGAAACCCCTGACCCGGCTCTCAGAGCCTGTTTGAAAATTCAAGGATGGGCGACTCTGCGTAGTAGAAGTCCGCCCATTGCGATATAGACCATTGCCTCGGACACGTCGGGACGTCGCTCGTAGTCCCTGACCAGGCGGCACCAGCGAATCATCCTGCCGAAGGTCCGTTCCACTACCCAACGCCGGGGCAGAACCGCGAAGCCAACCTGATCCTCGTGGCGACGCACCACCTCGACGACAAAGTCGAGCGTCGCGGCTTTGTCCATCAGCGCGCGACGATCGTACGCGCCATCAGCAAACAGATGTTTCAGGCCCGGCCAACGCCTCTTCAAGGCCTCCAGTACCGTCACTGCCCCTGTACTGTCGGCAATGTCTGCAGGCGTCAGGTTCACCATCAGCAGCCACCCATTTGTATCCACGGCAATATTGGCCGTTGTACCTCATGAAGCTGCCTTCGAAGTCAGGCCGGATCGAAGGATCGTTCCGGCTCGACAAGCACCCTCGGTTCTCCGGCAATCCGTCCCGCCATCGAAACCCACTCCAACGCACAATCCCCCACGCAATGTCATTCGCGCAGAGCAGGCGGGAACCGGCGCGCGGCGCCCGCCTGCCGCGGGTTAGCGCTTCGCGCTGGTCTTCTCGATTGCCGCGCGCAGAATCGCCAGCGCTTCCTCGGCCGTCTCCGCCGGGGTATTCAGCGGCGCAAGCAGCCGCAGGTTGTTCCGATACACGCCGCACTTGATCACCAGCAGGCCGCCTTCCCGGCAACGGTCGATCACTGCCTGGGCGAACTCCGCATCCGGCTGCAGCGGATCGCCATTTCGCACGAACTCCAGCGCCAGCATCGCGCCCACGCCGCGCACCGTGCCGACCGCCGGGAATTCGGCTGCCAGGCGCTCCAGCCCGGCCCGCAGCGTTTCGCCCAGCGCGCGGGCTCCGGACAGGATCTGCTCTTCCTCGAATACGTCGAGCACGGCAAGCGCTGCCGCGCAGGCGAGCGGGTTGCCCGCATAGGTGCCGCCAAGCCCGCCCGGCGCCGGCGCGTCCATGATCTCGGCGCGCCCGACCACGCCGGACAGCGGCATGCCGCCGGCCAGGCTCTTCGCCACCGTGACCAGATCGGGTTGGATGCCCGCATGCTGGAAGCCGAACATCTTTCCGGTGCGGCCAAAGCCCGCCTGGATCTCGTCGAGGATCAGCACGATGCCATGCTTGGTGGTCAGCGCGCGCAGTGCCTGGAGGAATTCGTTGCCGGCCGGCAGGAAGCCGCCGTCGCCCTGCACGGGTTCGAGGATGATGGCCGCCACGCGCTCCGGCGCGATCTGCGTCGCAAACAGTTCTTCGAGCGCGCGGATCGCGTCGGCGCCCGTGAAGCCGCGGTATTCGTCCGGGTACGGCGTGTGATAGACCTCGCCGGCCAGCGGGCCGAAGTTCTGCTTGTACGGGGTGCTCATGCCGGTCAGTGTCGAACCCAGCAGCGTGCGGCCGTGGAAGCCGCCGCGGAACGCGATCACGCCGGGCACATTGCGGTAGGCGCGCGCGATCTTGATGGCATTCTCGACCGCCTCCGCACCTGTCGTCACGAGCAGCGACTTGTAAGGTTCGCCGCCGCCGACCAGCTTGTTCAGCCGGGCCGCCAGTTCGACATAGACGTCATAGCCCACCACCTGGAACGCCGCATGCGTGACGCGATCGAGCTGGCGGCGTACCGCCTCGACGATCTTCGGGTGATTGTGGCCGATATTCTGCACGCCGATGCCGCCGACGAAATCGATATACCGCCGTCCCTCCACGTCCCAGAGATAGGCACCTTCGGCCTTCTGCGCGAACAGCGGATGGGCGGTGACGACACCATGCGGCACATGTTCGGTGCGCGCCGCGATATGGGCTTGGTTGGATTGACTCATTGGATGACACCTCTTTCATGGTCCGCGAGATCGACGTCGCGGGTTGGTTTCGACTGGGGTTGCGGTTGCGGTTGCGGTTCTGGATGAAACGCGGGCGCCGCGCTGGCGCCGGCGGGCGCTGACGCGGCAAGAATCTCGGCGAGATGGCGTGGCTCGCGCCCTGTCAGCTTGCGGATCTGGGTGCGGCAACTGAAGCCGTCGGCGGCGACCAGCGCCTGCGCGGGCAGGCCGGCGAGCTTGGGCACCAGCGTGCTTTCGCCGATCGCGCGGGCGAGGTCGGCCGTCTTGCTGTGATAGCCGAACGCGCCCGCCATGCCGCAGCAGCCGGTATCGAGCACGTTCGCGCCCAACCCGCTTTCGGCCGAGGTGCCGCCGCACGCGCGCTGATGGCAGTGCGCGTGCAGGTGGACGGCGGCGCTCGCGCCGAGCGCGATGTCCGCCCGCGTGGCGAACTCGGCCATCGTGACAACGAGCCTGGACAGCGCCCCGGCGCGCGGGTCGTCGGGGAGCAGGGCGGGCATTTCGTCGCGGAACACCGACAGGCAGCTTGGCTCCAGCACCAGCACAGGCACCCCGGCCGCGACCGGACCGGCCAGCACGTCGAGAATCTCGAGCAGGTTGCGGCGCGCCGCGTCGAGCATGCCGACGTCGTAGAGCGGCCGCCCGCAGCAGACGTGCCGCGTGGCAAGGCGCGCATGCCAGCCATGCCGCTCGATGACGGTCACGGCGGCTTCGAGCACGCCGGGCGTAAACCCGTTGTTGAAGGTATCGGTCCACACCAGGACATCGCGCGGGCCGTAGCCATGCACGGGCTGCTCGCGCAGCCGCCTCGCCGTCGCGCCGCGAAGGAAGGCGCGGCGGGCGATGTCGGGAAAATTCGCCGTGCGCGCCAGGCCGAACAGCTGGCCGATGCGGCGCGCGACCGGATTGCGCAGCGCGGCATTGAGCGCGCCGCCAACGTATGTCGCGGCGGGCAGCCACTGCCCGATGCGGCCGATCGCCGCATCCATCGGCGAACGCAGGCGCCGCTGGTAGTAGCGGTGCAGGAATTCGCTGCGGTACTTGGGAATGTCGACGTGGGTCGGGCAGTCGTTCTTGCAGCCCTTGCACGACAGGCACAGGTCCATCGAATCCTTGACGGCCTCGGCGTCGCGGGTCTCGCTGATGACCTCGCCGTTGAGCATCTCGAAGAACAGCCGCGCGCGTCCGCGCGTGGCATAGCGTTCTTCCCGCGTGGCCTTGAAGCTCGGGCACATGGTGCCGCCTTCGAGCGAGCGGCACTTGCCCATGCCGATGCAGCGCTCGGTCTCGCGGCCGTAGCCCGAGCCCTGGCCATCGCCCATCGGGTAGGAGAACACGCTCGCGCGCGTATCGCGCTTGTAGCCGGGCCCCAGACGCAGGTTCTCGTCGACCGGCATGGCGTCGATCAGCTTGCCCGGGTTCATCAGGCCGCGCGGATCCCACAGGGCCTTGAACTCGCGGAATGCCTGCATCAGGCGCGGGGAGAACATCAGGTGGAGGAAGTCGCCCTTGGCCTGTCCGTCGCCATGTTCCCCCGACAACGATCCTTTGTACTTGACGACCAGCGCTGCCGCTTCCGCGAGGAAGCGCTTCCAGTCATCGACGCCGGCTTCCGAGCGCAGATCGAACGTGATCCGCGAATGAATGCAGCCATCGCCGAAATGCCCGTACATATTGGTCTTGTAGCCGTAGCGCGCCACCAGCGCCGAGAACTCGCGCAGATAGGGGCCAAGCAGTGCCGGCTCGACGGCGGCGTCTTCCCAGCCGACCGTCGGATCGGGCTGGCCCGGCACGGTGGACAGCGAGGTGGCCGACGCCCCGGTTTCGCGGATCGACCACAGGCGGCCCATCAGGGCGGCATCGGCGACCACGCGCCGGCTGGGGCGGCTCGGGAAACTCGCCGCGGCGGCGGCGGCGCGCTCGGCCAGCGCCGTTGCGTCCGCCCGCTGCACGGCGCCGAACTCGATCATCAGCCAGGCGTTGCCGGCCGGCAGCTCGGCAATGTCGTCGAGCTTGAGTCCGAGTTCTTTGAGGCCGCCGATGATGCCGGTGTCGAGACCTTCCATGGCGATCGGCCCGAGCGCCAGCAGCGCCGGCACGCAGTCGGCCGCGTCGAAGATGCTGTCGAAGCCCAGCACCAGCAGCACGCGCTGCGGCAAGCCTTCGACCAGCCGGGTCTCGGCGCGCAGCACCGTCGCGCAAGTGCCTTCGGAGCCGACCAGGGCACGGGCAATATGAAAGCCGTTCTCGGGCAGCAACTGGTCGAGGTTGTAGCCCGACACGCGGCGCTTCAGGCGTGGAAACCCCGCGCGGATGTCGTCCGCGTAGCGTTCGGCGAGCTCGCGCAGGCCCCGCACGATGCGCGCGCGCTCGCCACCGGCGGCCATGTGCTCGGCATAGGCGGCGTCGTCGGTGGCGCCGACCCAGAAGCGCGCGCCGGTCGCGCTCACGATCTCCAGCCGTTCTATGTTCTCCACGGTCTTGCCGGCCATGACCGAGTGGGCGCCGCAGGAGTTGTTGCCGATCATGCCGCCCAGCGTGCAGCGGCTGTGGGTCGCGGGGTCCGGGCCGAAGGTCAGGCCGTGCGCGGCCGCGGCCAGCTTCAGGTGGTCGCAGATGACACCTGGCTGCACCCTGCCGATGCGCTGCGTCGGATCGACAGCCTCGACGGCATGCAGGTACTTCGAGTGATCGATGCAGACCGCCAGGTTGACGGACTGCCCGCTCATCGACGTGCCCGCGCCGCGCGGCACCATGGCGACACCCATCTCGCCGCAGACGCGCACGGTGGTCTCGAGGTCCTCCAGCGTCCTGGGAATCACCACGCCCAGCGGCACCTGCCGGTAGTTCGATGCTTCGGATGCATACACCGCGCGAGTGACCGCGTCGAAGCGCACCTCCGCGGTGGTGGCGGACTCCAGGCGCTTGCGCAGCCGCAGCAGCACGTTGATGTCGGTGGGCTCGTGGGCCTGTGGAGATGGCATTGGCGTTCGTCGCTTGGTGGTCTATGCGTGGTCGCATGCGACCGGAGGGTCAGGGAGAAGGGCACCGGCGCCGCCCGATGGCGGCGAGATGGCGAACCCGGCCGCTCATTGCTCTCCGGCCACGGGTGCCATCCGGCAGTTCCTGGCAGCGCTTCCCCGTCCGGTTCGGAATGAGTATAGGGATCAAGGTCTTGCAGCTTCTCCCGAATTCACGGGGCCGCGCAGCAGCGAATACCGTTATCGCCGCGCCAACGGCAGTTCCTTCGCTGGCGCGCGAGTCCGCGCTGGCGGCAAGGCAAGGCGGCCGGCATCTGTCGGCCGCCTTGCGTGGCGGTGCCTGTCGGCGGTCAGTCCAGCAGCCCCTGGCACACGTACTTGATGTGCATGTACTCTTCCAGGCCGTGGCGGGAGCCCTCGCGCCCGTAGCCGGAATCCTTGATGCCGCCGAACGGTGCGGCCTCTGCCGCGACGGCGCCTTCATTGACGCCGACGATGCCGGATTCCAGCGCGTCGGCCAGGCGCCAGATGCGGCGCACGTCATTGGAGTAGAAGTACGCCGCGAGGCCGAACGGCGTCGCGTTGGCCGCGGCGATCACGTCCGCCTCGGTATGGAAGCGCGTCACCGGCGCGACCGGGCCGAAGGTTTCCTCGCACGAGCATGCCATCGTGTCGTCGACATCGACCAGCACCGTCGGCGCGTAGTAGTTCGGGCCCGCGCAGCGCTCTGAGCGCACACGTTCGCCGCCCACGACCACGCGCGCGCCGCGGCTGACCGCGTCCTTGACATGCCGTTCGATCTTGTCCACCGCGCGCGCATTGATCATCGGGCCGATCTGCGAAGCGGGATCGCTTGCCGGGCCCACCACGAGGGCGCCCACGCGCGAGGCCAGCTTGTCGACGAACGCGTCGTGCACCTTGTCCTGCACGTAGATGCGGTTGGGGCACACGCAGGTCTGGCCGCCATTGCGGAACTTGGCCGCCATCAGGCCGTCGACGGCGGCGTCGATATCCGCATCGTCGAAGACGATGAACGGCGCGTTGCCACCGAGCTCGAGCGACAGCTTCTTCAGCGTATCCGCGGAGCGCCGCGCCAGGTGCTTGCCAACCGGCGTCGAGCCGGTAAAGGTAATCTTGCGCACGCGCGGGTCGTCGAGCCAGACGTCGACCACCGCCGGCGCGCGCTCGCGCGAGGTGGTGACGATGTTCAGCACGCCCGGCGGCACCCCGGCGATCTCGGCCAGCTTGACCAGCGCCAGCGAGGTCAGCGGCGTGTCCTCGGCGGGCTTGCAGACCACCGTGCAGCCGGCGGCCAGCGCCGGCGCTATCTTGCGCGCGATCATCGCGGCGGGGAAGTTCCACGGCGTCACCGCCGCGATGACGCCGACCGGCTCGCGCAGCGCAAACATGCGGCGGCCCGCCACCGGGGCGGCGATCACGTCGCCGTCGGCCCGCGTCGCTTCCTCGGCGAACCACTCCACATAGCTGGCGGCATACAGCACCTCGCCCTTGCCCTCGGCCAGCGGCTTGCCCTGTTCCCGCGAGATCAGGCGCCCCAGGTCCTCGACGTGGCTGACGATCAGGTCGTTCCAGCGCTTGATGATCTGCGCGCGCTGCTTGGCCGGCACCTTGCGCCAGGTGGAGAACGCCCGATGCGCGACGTCGACGGCGCGGCGCGCGTCGGCCGCGCCGCTGTCCGGCACCTGGGCAAACACTTCATCGGTGGCCGGATCGGTCACGGCCAGGGTAAGGCCGTCGGCCGCACCGCTCCATTCGGCGCCGATCAGGTTGCGCCCGGGCAGCAGGGTTGTGTTCTGGAGAGACAACGACATCGGAATGGCTCCTTTCATGCGAATTCAGAGGGATGGGTGCGGTGCATGCGGTTGCACGGCAGGCACCGCGCCGGGAATGTTCAGGTCGACCTCGTCGATCCATCCGCGGCGCAGTTCCGGCACCGAGCGCGCGAGCAGCGTGTAGTAGGGGTGGTTGCCGCTGCTGTCGTAGTCGGCATGGGGTACCTGCGCCAGCTTGCGGCCGTGCTGCATGACGACGATCTCGTCGCAGATCGCGCGCACGGTGTGCAGGTCATGGCTGATGAAGAGGCAGGAGACGCCCAGCTCGCGGCGCAACTCCGCCATCAGGTCGAGGATGGCGGCGCCCACCACCGTATCCAGCGCGGAAGTGATTTCGTCGCAGAGGATCAGCTCCGGCTCGGCCGCCAGCGCGCGCGCCAGGTTGACGCGCTGCTTCTGGCCGCCCGACAGCCCCGCCGGGGTACGCTGCGCGACGCCGGCGGGCAGCCGCACAAGGTCGAGCAGCCGGCGGATGCGGGCGCGCAACGCCTCGCCGCGCAGGCCGTGAAAGAACTGCAGCGGCCTAGCCAGGATGTCCTCGATGGTTCGCACCGGATTGAGCGCGGTGTCGGCCATCTGGAACACGATCTGGATGCGCCGCAGTTCCTCTCGGCTGCGCCCCGCCAGCGTCGGCTTCAACGCCGCGCCGTCGAACACGATGCTGCCCCCGCACGGCGGCACCAGCCCCGCGATGGCGCGCGCGAGCGTGGTCTTGCCGGAACCGGACTCGCCGATCACGCCGATCGCCTGGCCCCGGTACAGCGTCAGGTCAACTCCTTCCAGGATCCGCACAGCAGGCTGCCCGGCCGAATCGACGGGGCCGTAGCCGGCCGACAGATTGCGCACTTCGAGCAGCGGCGGCTGCGCCTGCGCCGCGGCCGCCGTTCCCTGGCGCCGCGCCGGGCGCGCCGCGGCAAGCAGGCTGCGCGTGTATTCGTCGGCCGGCCGGAACAGGATCTGGTCGGTCTCGCCCGCCTCGCGCATCTTGCCGTCGCGCAGCACCACGATCTGGTCGGCCACCTGCGCCACCACCGCAAGGTCGTGGCTGACATACACCGCGGTTGTCTTGCGATCGCGCACCGCGCGCCGGAAGGCGCGCAGCACCTCGACCTGCGTCGTCACGTCAAGCGCCGTGGTCGGCTCGTCGAGGATGACCAGGTCGGGGTCGGTGATCAGCGCCATCGCCGCCATCAGCCGCTGCAACTGGCCGCCGGATACCTGGTGCGGATAGCGCTCGCCGATCGAATCCGGATTCGGCAGCGCCAGCTCGCGGAACAGTGCCACCGCTTTCTGCTCGGCCGCGCGCCGGTCCAGCAAACCGTGAATCAGCGTGGGCTCCACCACCTGGTCCATGATGGTGCGCGACGGATTGAACGACGCCGCCGCGCTCTGCGCGATATAGGTGATGGAGCGGCCGCGCAGGCGTCGCCGCTCGTTGGGCGAAAGCCCCAGCACGTCGTGCTGGCCTACCTGGATGCTGCCCGCGGAAATCTCGCAGCCATGCCGCGCGTAGCCCATCAGCGCGAGCGCCGTGGTGGTCTTGCCCGAGCCGGATTCGCCGATCAGCGCCAGCACCTTGCCCGCCTCGATCTCGAAGCTGACGCCGTCGACCAGCGTGGCCTGGCCCGCGGTGATGCGCAGGTCGGTAACCTTGACGGAAGTCCCCATTATTTCGCTCCGTTGCGTGCCGAGCGGCCCGGCAGGTTGTCGATGACGAGGTTGACGGCAAGCGTCAGGCTGGCGATCGCCAGCGCGGGCGCGACCACGGCCATGCTGCCGTCGGACAGCGCGCCGATGTTTTCGCGCACGAGCGAGCCCCAGTCGGCATCGGGGGGCTGGATGCCGAGCCCGAGAAAGCTCAGGCTGGCCAGCAGCAGCACGACGTAGACAAAGCGCAGCCCCAGGTCGGCCAGCATCGGGCCGGCGATATTGGGCAGGATCTCCTGGCGCATGATGTAGCCGATGCCTTCCCCGCGCGTGCGGGCGACCGTCACGTAGTCCATCGCATTGATGTTGACCGCGAGCGAGCGCGCGATGCGGAAGGCCCCGGGGACATAGATGACCGCGGCGGTGATGGCCAGCATCCAGACCGTGGAGCCGAACGCCGCGACCATGATCAGCGCGAACATCTTGCTTGGTATCGCGGTCAGCGTGTCCAGGCCCCGGCTCAGGCAGGCGTCGACCCAGTGTCCGCTGACCGAGGCCAGGAGCGCGAGCGTGATGCCGATGCCGCTGGCGAACAGTGTCGACACCAGTGCCACCAGCACGGTGTAGCGCGCGCCGAGAATGACACGGGCCAGCATGTCGCGGCCAAGGTAGTCGGTGCCGAGCCAGTGGGCGGCGCTGACCCGGCCGAAGATCTGGACCTCGCCCACGGGAGTGCCGTCCTGCGGGATCACGATCGGCCCGACGATGGCGGCAATCAGCCACGCGGCAAGAATCAGCAGGCCGATCCATCCGGCCGGGCCGAGGGCAGGCAGGCCCGGGCGGCGGCGCGCCCCGGGCGGCGTGACTGCCGCATGCGTGTTGGAAGTAGTAGACATGACAACGGCTCCGGCAGGGTGTCAGCGGTGACGCAGACGCGGGTTGGCGACGATGCCGCAGACATCGGCCAGCGTGACGAGGACCAGGTAGGCCGCGCAGAAGATCATGGCGCAGACCTGCACGACGGGCATGTCGCGTTGCGCGACGCTGTCGACCATCAGCTTGGCGATGCCCGGATAGTTGAAGATCGTCTCGACGATGATCACGCCGCCAAGCAGGTATGACAGGCTGAGCGCCACGGCGTTGGCAATCGGGCCGACCGCATTGGGCAAGGCGTGGAACAGCACCATCCTCGTGGCGGAGGCGCCCTTGAGCTGGACCATCTCGACGTACGGGGCCTTGAGCTGGTCGATGACCGCCGCGCGCGTCATGCGCAGCATCTGGGCAACGATCACGCAGCACAGGCTCAGCACCGGCATCGCCAGCGAGCGCAACACCTTTTCCCAGGAATCGTCGCTGCCGATATAGGCAAGCGCGGGCAGCCAGCGCAACTGCACCGCGAACAGCAGCACGGCCAGGGTGGCCACCAGGAACTCGGGAATCGAGACCACCGCGACCGAACCCAGGCTCACGGCCCGATCGAACCAGGTGCCGCGATAGACGGCGGCGAGAATGCCGAGGGTCAGCGCGACCGGCACCGAGATCAGCGCGGTCAGGCCGGCAAGCAGCAGTGAAAGCGGCAGGCGGCTGCCGATCGTCTCGCTGACCGGCATGTGCGTGACCAGCGATTCGCCGGCGTCGCCCCTGACGAGATTGCCGAGCCAGTGCACGTAGCGCTGCGGTGCCGGCACGTCGAGTCCCATCTGGGCGCGCAGGGCAGCCAGGGCTTCCGGCGTGGCGTCCTGTCCGAGTTGTTCCTGCGCGGCGTCGCCGGGCAGCACGGCGGTGATCGCGAAGACGATCGCCGAAACCGCCAGCAGGGAGACCAGGGCGAGCCCGATCCGGCGCGCCAGCAGGCGCAAGATGAAGAGGTTCACGATATTTCCTCCTTCGATGGCTCAGGCTGCGCGCCAGGCGTGCCCGGCGAGCGAATGACCCATCGGGCCGCCCAGCGGAACCGGCGCAAGGCCCATGAGACGCTTGTTGTGGCCGGCTGGGCCGATCAGGGCATCCGGCGGTTTCGGGGCTGGCATGGCAAAGGGCTCCTGAATGACGAAGAAAGTGGGACTGGCAAAGCTGTCATGCGGCGCGCGGCAGCGGCGTGCGTTCAGGACACCTTGTCTTTCAGCCTGAAATAGAGACCGACGGCGGGCAGGAACCAGGGCGGCCCCACGTGCCCCGGAATGGCCGGCCACTGCCGCGCGCGCCACGGGTTGGCGGTGGTCTCGCCCGCCATCACGCGCGCCATGCATTGCCCCATGTGCACGGACATCTGCGTGCCGTGCCCGCTGAAACCCATCGCGTAGTACAGCCCGTCGCGCTCCCCCGCATGCGGCAGGCGATCTTGCGTCATGTCGACCAGACCGCCCCAGCAGTAATCGATGCCGACGTCGGCGAGTTGCGGAAACGCTTCCAGCATCGACGCGCGCAGAAGCCGCCCGCTCTTGGCGTCGGACTGCGGGTTCGAGCCGGCAAAGCGCGCGCGTCCGCCGAAAATCAGCCGGTCGTCCGTCGACAGGCGGAAATAGTGATGGACATTGGCGGTCGTCACGTAGGTGCGGCGCCCCGCGAGCAAGGCCTGTGCGCGTTCGCGCCCGAGCGGCTCGGTGGCCAGGATGAAGCTGCCGACCGGCACGATGCGGCGGCGGATCCAGCCGAACGTGCCATAGCCGCCATGACGCGTCGCGCCGGTGGCCAGCAGCACCTGGTCCGCTTCGAATACGCCGTGCGGCGTGTGCAGGCGATGCCGGTGGCCGGACCCGACGCGCTGCAGGCGCTGGACGGGGGTGTCGAGATAGATGCGCGCGCCATGCCGCGCCGCGGCCTGCGCCAGGCCCAGCGCGAAGCGGCCCATGTGCATCTGGCCGCTTTTCTTGTACAGCAGCGCGCCGTGATAGCGCTCGCTGGCGACTTCCGCACGCGTCTGCGCCGCGTCGAGCAGTTCCACATCGAGGTCGACACCGTCGCGGCGCAACAGATCGCAGCTGCGCGCGAGCGCGTCCAGGTGGCCAGGACGGGAAGCCAGCTTGAGTTTGCCATGACGCAGGAAGTCGCAGTCGATCTGCTCGGCGTCGATCACGTGCTTGACGGTATCGACCGCGGCGTCATAGGCGTGATACCAGTCGCGCGCCTGCTGCGCGCCCACGCGCGCCGCCAGCGTGGCGTAGTCGACCGCAAGCCCGTTGTTGACATGTCCGCCATTGCGGCCGGAAGCCTCTCCGGCCGGACGGCTGCCCGCCTCCAGCAGCACCACGCTCGCGCCGCGCCGCGCCAGCGCCAGCGCGGCGGACAGGCCGCAGAAGCCGCCGCCGACAATCGCGACGTCCACGTTCGACGTCAATGGTTCGGTGGCGCCGGCGAAGCGGGCAACGCCGTCATTCCAGTAGCTTTCGAGTTTCATATCGATTGTGAGAACAGGGGGTGCAATACGGCAATACGGCAGTACGGCAGTACGGGTTCGCTGTCCCGCCACCGCCCGCGCAGTCCCGCGCGATGCCGGCCCGGCTTGCGTCGGCGGCGACGCGGCACTGTTGCCGCTCGCTTGTCTGGCGGCGACATGGCGAAGCGCGTCAACACGGTGTCATTGAAGCATGGGCCAACGAGGACTTTGTAGGATATTGGCCTTCGCGACAGTGGATGCTGTGGTTTCGCGGGGTCTGTTTGGCATGGTGTGCCAGGTGCCCGGCGCGAGTGCATCTGCACCAAAAAAATCAAGGGATTACCCTAGGCCGTGGCACCGGTTCAGTGCGCTCGGGAAACAGCAAGTTTTTCCTATCCCGGGTCCCGCCGTTCATCGCATCATTGGCGCTCACTCATCTTTCGGCGAGGCCGGCGCACACATGGATCCCGCACCGCTCACACTCATGTCGGACGACAAGCCCGTGCATCTGCGCAACATGGTCGCGGCTGACCTGGCCGCTGCCCTGTCGCTGTCGGAACACTTGCGCTGGCCTTACCGCGCGAGCGACTGGGAAACGCTGTTCGCCCTTGGCGAAGGCCGTATCGCGCAGCTTGGCGACACCATCGCCGGCATTGGCCTGCGCTGGCTGTGGGAGCCGCGCGGCGCGTCGGTCGGGCTGGTCAGCGTGGCGCCCGCATCGCGGGGCCGGGGCATCGGGCGGCGGCTGATGGAAACGCTGACCGCGGGAGCCGGCAATGGCCCCATGCTGCTGCACGCGCCCACGGACAGCGAAGCGTTCTGCCGGCGGCTCGGCTTCACGCTGGGCGGCTACGTGCACCCTTACGAAGGCAAGGCCATCCAGGCGCCGCTGATGGCGCTGCCGCGGGGCTGCCGGCTCCGCCCGGCCGGACACAAGGATCTTCCACGCATTGCCGCCATGGACCACGCGGCCAGCGGCGCCGGGCGCCGTCGCCTGATCGAGGCGTGGCTGGCCCACGCCGTGGGCGCGGTGGTGCTGGATCATGCCGACGGCCCGCTCGGCTTCGCCATACTGCGGCGCTTCGGCAGGGGCGCGATGATCGGCCCGGTGGTCGCGCCCGGCGCCGGTCCGGCCAAGGCGATGATCGCGCATCTGGCCGGCCTGGCCGGCGGGCGCTTCCTGCGCATCGACGCCGTGGCGGACCCGGAGATCGAAGCATGGCTGCGCGACCTCGGGCTGGTGCATGCGGGCGGCATGCGCGCGATGAAGAAAGGCGCGTTCGCGCCGGCTTCGCCGGATTTCACCACCTTTGCCCTGGCCGACCTGGCCACCGGTTGAGCAGGGCATCGGATCAGACACACACACACGACCCGGACCGACAGATGGATCAGAAGGCAACGTTTCTCTACAAGGCCGACCCCGAGCGCGGCAGGATCTGGGCGCAAGTGTTCGCGCAGGCAGCACCCGGGATCGACTTTCGCCTGTGGCCCGACATCGGCGATCCCGCGCAGGTGGCCTATCTGGCGGCCTGGGAGCCGCCGGACGGCATCGCGCAGCGCTTCCCCAACCTGCGCGTGCTGTTCTCCACTGGCGCAGGCATCGATCAGTTCGACCTGGACGCCTTGCCCGCCGAGGTACCGTTGGTACGCATGGTCGAACCGGGCATCATCGACGGCATGATCGAATATGTCGTGTTCTCGGTGCTCGCGCTGCACCGGGACATGCCCGCCTATCGCCGCCAGCAGGCGTGCGAGCAATGGCGGCCGATCCAGGTACGCACTGCCGCCTCCCGGCGCGTGGGCGTGCTCGGGCTGGGATCGCTGGGGCAAGCGGCGCTGGCGCGCCTGAAACTGTTCGGCTTCGACTGCGCGGGCTGGGCCCGGTCGCCGCGCGCCGTCGACGGCGCGCGCACGTTCAGCGGCGCGGATGGCCTGGCTGCCTTTCTTGGCCGCACCGACATCCTGGTCTGCCTGCTGCCGCTGACCGACGAAACACGCGGCATGCTGTGCGCGCGCCTGTTCGATGCGCTGCCGCGCGGCGCCAGCCTCGTGCATGTCGGCCGCGGCCAGCACCTGCGCGACGCCGACCTGCTGGCCGCACTGGATGCGGGGCAGATCGGCGAGGCCATTCTCGACGTCACCGACCCAGAGCCGCTGGCGGCCGGCCATGCGCTGTGGCGTCATCCGCGGGTATGGCTGACGCCCCACATTGCCAGCATGACCCAGCCCGAGACCGCGGCGCGGGTCGTGCTGGACAATCTGCGCCGCCACCGGGACGGCGAAGCGCTGGTCGGGCTGGTGGACCGCGGCAAGGGATACTGAGCCGCGCCAGATCAGCGCCAAATCAGCGCCAAATACCAGACTGCCGCGCGGGTTGCCGGAGGCGGGTCCGCACCAATTGCACAGGTGCCCGGCAGCGTGGAAAATACCGCGTGACTCACAAGCGACAAAGGACCATGTCCGTGGCCGTCAAACTCGACCGATTGGATCTTCGCATCCTGGCGCACCTGCAGAAGAACGGGCGCATGACCAACGTGGACCTTGCCGACGCCGTCGGGCTGTCGGCCAGCCCTTGCCTGCTGCGCGTCAAGCGGCTCGAGCAGGCGGGCTACATCACCGGATACGGCGCGCGGATCTGCATGGACAAGCTCGGCGACGTCCTGACGGTGTTCACCGAGATTACGCTGGAAGACCATCACCGCGAAGACTTCGTGCGCTTCGAGAAGGCCGTGGCGGACGTGGACGAGATCGTCGAATGCCATCTGGTCAGCGGTGGCTACGACTACCTGCTCAAGTTCATCACGCGTGGCGTCAACCACTACCAGGAACTGATGGAGAGCCTGCTCGACCGCAAGATCGGCATCGAGAAGTACTTCAGCTTCATCGTCATCAAGTCGCCGTTCATCAAGACGCACTATCCGATCGAGCGGCTGTTTACATCGGAGGGCTAGCGTCGGCCGACGACGCCAGCCATGCGCCCGGGCGCGCGGACGGTTGCGCCCCCCGGGGCCGGAGGCGCCGTTCGGCAATCAGGACGTTGAAGTCTTTCAGACGCATTGCCCGGCTCTCACGGGACGCTGGGGAAGGCTTCGGTGCCGAGGGACGACGGCTTGCGCCGGCCGGTGTCCTGGCCGGTGAGCTGGAATTCGCTGGGCGTCATGCCACACGCGCTTTTCATGCAGCGGCAGAGATGGCTTTGGTCATAGAACCCGCACTCGTGCGCGGCCAACGACGGGGAGAGCCCCTGCCGGAGCAGGGCCTGCGCATGGCGGATCCGCTTCAGGCTGATATACCGGTGCGGCGTCATGCCGACCGTCTGCCTGAAGACCGTCACGAAGCGGCCCACGCTCAGCCCCACGACCGCGGCCAGCTTGCGCAACGGCAGCGGCTCGCCCAGATGCTGGTGGATATAGGCCAGCACCATGCCCAGGCGCGGATGCTGCGTGCTGGCCGCAACGGCGCTTGCCGGCCGGGCTCGCGAAGAGTGGGTGGATGCGGCGATCGGGCTCATGCTGGCTAGCATAGTGGCGATGCCGACGCGCATGCCGCTGTTTTGACCGAGCTGCGCCATAGCGAATTGCAAACTGGCGGGGCTGGAACGCAGATTCTGCGGGACCGGGCCTGGCTGCGGTCCGCATCCTTGGCTGGCGCCTTACTTCAGGATCACGAACACCTTGCGCAGCGGTTCATGGATTTCCCACTTGCCGGTCGTGTTGGCGGGAAAGAACAGCGTGTCGCCCGCCTTGATGCGCAACGGCTCGCCGCCGCTTGGCGTGAACACGCAGGAGCCGGCCAGGATATGCATGACCTCGGCCTCCGGCACCTGCCGTTCATAGGAGCCGGGCGTGCATTCCCACAGGCCGGTCCGGTTGTCGCCCGCGCCTTCCAGGGCGACCCGCAGGCTGCTGGTGCGGCACGGAGGCTGGCTCAGCGGTCGTCCGACCGGGCCGTCGTCGACCAGGTCGTTGCAGTGCACGGAGTTCGGGATGATGGTGATGGGCATGATGAGGCAAGCGCTGAGGCCGCCCGTCGTGACGGCGCGGCCGGGGAGTTGAGAGGGCCAGGAAGCTGTTTCGGCATGAAGCGAAGCGGTCCTGGCCAGCCGCGCGGCCGCGGACAGCGCAAGGGGTACTTGCCGTGCCGCGCCACGGCGCCAGGATCTTCCTGAAGCGATTTCCTAGGCGTTGGCCTCGACGGCATCGGCCAGTTGCGACAGCGAATGGAAGTGGTAGTCGGGCGTGGTGATCTGCGGCACTTCCATGGTGCCGCCGAATCCCGGCTGCGCATGGCGCCGTTCGATCCAGCAGGTCTTCAGGCCGAGTTGCCGCGCCACGCCGATGTCGTGGTACTGGCTCTGCGCGACATGCAGATTGTCGGCTTGCTTGAGGCCCCAGATCGCGTCATAGCGGCCGCGTGCATAGGCGAAGTACTGCGGGTCGGGCTTCTCGGACAGGGCGTCATCGCAGGTGTTGCTGTCGTCGAACGGGAAGTCGAGCGCCTTCTCGAAGTGCGTCAGCGCCCAGCGCTGCGCATTGGTCATGGCCACCAGCTTGAAATGCTTGCGCAGCCGCTTCAGGGCCTGCACCGAGTCGGGGAACGGCTTCCAGTTCACGACCGAGTCGCGCAGCCCGCGCGCCAGCTCGTCGGAGTCGGGAAAGCCGAGGTCGGCCGCCATCAGGTGCCAGCAGCGCTCCAGGTCGTCCGGGTACCACATCGTCTTGTCGCCGGCGCGCGCGCGCCGGTAAGCCGCGAGGAATGCTTCGTCGGTGATCGGGCTGCCGGGCACGGCGCTATGGAAATAGTCGAGCATGCCGCCTTCGAAATCGATCAGCGTGCCAACCACGTCGAACGTCAGTACCTTGAAATCACGTAGTGCCATGAGGTGCCTCTCTATGGAAAAAGGAGCTTAAAAAGAAAAAGCGGATACAGGGGGTCCCTGGCCGCACTTGCATGCGGCCGCGGTATGGAAAAACAGGGGGCAGGCGGGCTGCGGGCGCTAGCTCACCCTTCGAGCCAGACGTTCTCGGCGAAGGCGTAGCCCATCATGCCGCCCAGCGGGATCGGCGACAGGCCGTTGAGCTTCTTGCTGTGGCCATCGATCGTGGCAAGGAACAGCGGAATGCCGATGCCCGAATCCTTGTGGATCATCGTCTGCATGTCGGCGTACATCTGCTTGCGCCTGGCGAGGTCCGTCTCGGCGCGCGCGGCGGTCAGCAGCGAGTCGAACTTCGGGTCCTTCCAGCGCGACTCGTTCCAGGTTGCATCCGACTTGAAGAACTGCGTGAGGAGGGTGTCGGCGTTCGGGCGCGGCACGATGGAGCCGAAGCCCACCGGGCTGCTGAGCCAGTGATTGGACCAGTAGCCGTCCGCCGGCATGCGCTTGACGTCGAGATTGACCCCCGCCTGGCGCGCGGACTGCTGCAGCACCTGCGCGATATCGACGGAGTACATGGCCGCCGGCGATGCCACTACCGGAATGCTCGCACTGCCAAGGTTCGCCTTCTTCAGGTAGAACTTCGCCTTTTCGGGATCGAACTGCCGTTGCGGCAGGCCGTCGAAATAGAAGCGGTTGGTCGGGTCGATCGGCTGGTCATTGCCGGTCAGCGCATAACCGAGCGCGATCGACTTCTTCATCAGCTCGCGGTCTTGCAGCAGCTTCATGCCCATCACGAAGTCCGGGTTGGTGCCCGGACCGACGTCGCGGCGCACGATCAGGTCGGTGTACTGGCCCGACTGCGTGACGAACACGGTATGTGCCGGCGACCCCTTGACGCGCGCGACCGAGCGCGGGTTGATCGTCGTGACCAGGTCCAGGTCGCCCGACAGCAGCGCGTTGACGCGCGCGCCCTCGTCGCCGATGCCGACGAACTCGATCTCGTCCAGGTACGGTTTGCCGGACTTCCAGTAGCTTTCGTTGCGCACCACCACCGAGCGGATGCCGGGCCTGAACTCCTTGAGCTTGAACGGGCCCGTGCCGATCCCGGTATTGAAGTCGGTGGTGCCGCTCTTCACGATATGGAAATGGAACGTGCCGAGGATCACCGGCAGGTCGGCGTTCGGGGCGGACAATACCACCGTCACCTCACTCGGGCCGGTGGCGGTCACGGTCTCGATCTGGTCGGCCAGCGCCTTGGCCTTGGACGCCGTGGCGGGGTCCTTGTGGCGCATCAGCGAGAACACCACGTCGGCGGGCGCGAGCGGCTTGCCGTCATGGAAGGTGACGCCCTTGCGCAAGGCAAACACCCAGGTCTTCGCATCCTTCGTCGAGAACGACTCCGCCAGCGCCGGCTGCGGCGTCAGCGTCGCATCCAGCCAGGTCAGGCCGTTGTAGAGCATATTGCAGCGGCAATAGTCGACCTTGTTCGACTGGCGCGCGGGATCGAGCGTATCGGAGGCGCCGGCATTGTCCCCGGCCACGCGAATCCGCCCGCCGCGGCGCGGCGTCTGCGCATGCGCCGAAACCGCCGCACCCGCCAGGCTGCCAGCCAGCGCCGCCTGCATGCCGCCGGCCGCGAACATGGCGAGGACGTCGCGGCGCGTGAAACCCCGGCGCATCGCATCCATGATGCGCGTGCTTTCCGCGGGTCCGATCAGGTCTTCAAGCGTTTTTCGGTCATTCATGGCAGGTGGGCTCCTGGGGGGTCGAAGGGCGAGTCGCGTTATGACAAGACGGTGTCAATGTAATAGGATCCGTGGCAGGGCAGATTCTGTCATGTCGTGTGCAGGGAGTCCGCTTGCTGCATAATTCCTTGTTCGATGGGAGAGTTTAGGGACAGCCGCTGGCTCCGGGCAACTTCCCAATTGTTGGGTCAAATATAATCTGAAGTTATGGCCAATTTCCGTCGCAAACTGCCGAGCGCCAATGCGCTGTTCGTTTTCGAGGCGGCTGGCCGCTGCGGCAGCCTGACCAAGGCGGCGGCCGAGCTTTACGTCAGCCAGCCCGCGGTCAGCCGCATGATGGCGCGCATGGAAGAGCGCATGGGCGTGCCCTTGTACAAGCGGGTCCGGGGCGGCATCGAACTGACCGACGATGGCCGCCTGCTGCACAGAGCCATTACCGAGGGCTTCAATGGCATCGAAGCCTCGATCAGCGAAATCGAGGCGCGGGCCACGGGCATGGAGACCATCACGCTGTCGGTGTCGACCGCCTTCACGACGCACTGGATGATGCCGCGCATGGAAAAGCTGCGGCGGGACTTTCCCGGCGTCGACCTGCGCTTTCAGCTGATTTCAGGCAAGGTGGGAGGGCCGATGCATGACGTGGATCTGGGCGTGCGCTTCTTTACCGCTGGCGAGACCCCGCAGAACGGCGCGCTGCTGATGCCGGAAATCATTCTTCCGATCAGCACCCCGGCCTACCGCGACGATTCCACGCACGGCAGCGACATCATCATCAACCTGACCGACAGCTTTCGCGACTGGCCGAACCTGTTCCCCGGCCTGCGGAAACGCGATCTCGACCTGTACAGCCTGAACTTCTCCGACTATTCGATCGTGATCCAGACCGCAATGCTGGGCCAGGGCATCGCGCCAGGATGGCTCAACGTGGTCTCGCACTGGATGCGGCTGGGAACCCTGGTGCCGGCCATCCGCCAGGCCCATGTCACGGAGCGGCACTGCTACCTGGTGCAGCAGGCCACGGCCACGCCGCGTCCGACCGTAGCCAGGCTGCGGGACTGGATCGTCGAGGAGACCTTCCAGGACATCGCGGAGATCGATCGGATGTATCCGGAGATGGAATTGCTGACGTTGGCCAGGGGAGGGCCCAGGCGCGGCCGCGGCGTGGCGAGCGAATTGCCAGTGGATCAGGGGAAATCGGTGGGGGGCGTCTGAAAGGGTCATGTTCCCCTTCACAACTCGCCCGGCTGATCCGGTTGCCGAACCAACATTGTCGCCATTGCGAGGGCCATTGCGTCGACTCGCGTGTACGCGGCATCCCAGGATCCCCGCAATCCTCGCCGGGTAAGGCTTTGGGCAACGCGGAATGAAAGTGTCACCGGAGAGAGCCGGTTCGAGCGGCCTTCAATACCTTTCCGCTGGCGCGCCCGATCGGGCGGCCGCCTGTGTCCTGTCACTGCTGCGCGCCGCGCAGTGGCAGCGTCTCCGTGCGGCCAGTTGCAGCTGTTGCTCACGATGGCTCGGAGGGATGAATTCGCCCCAATAACTGGCGCTTGCGAAGTGTTCGATAAATGCCGTTTGCAGGGACCCAATACTTGTTGCTACCGTCAAGCCTGCTTTCGTCGCAAGCAAGACAGGCTCGCTCCTTGCGCTGCATCACGCACCTTACACAACGGCCCGGCGGCGCGCTTCGTCGCATTCGGCCGCCAGGAATTCGAGCAGCGTCCGGATGGAGGGCAACAGCCCTCGCCGTGAAGGAAACACGGCATGGACGATGCCGGCCGGTGGCCGCCAGTCGGGCAGAATGTGGACGAGCTGTCCCGCTTCGACCTGTCGCCACACCATCATCGTCGGCAGCGCAACAACCCCTACGCCGGCGATGGCCGCATCGCGCAGGGCCGCCATGTCATCGCTGACCAGACGTGGCACATGAGTGACGTTTGCCGTCTGACCGTCGGCGTGTTCGAGTTGCCATTGATAGTCCCGCCGCGGCGGCCCGAGGGTCATGCTGGGCGAATGGTGCAAGTCGGCGGGCGAGGTGATGGCGCGTACCGCCTGCAGCGCGGGACTGGCTACCAGACATTGCGTACTGGTGTCGAGCCTGCGCATGACCAGCTCGGACGGCTCGAGCGGCGGGAAGCGCACGCGGATGGCGATGTCGAACCCTTCGGCGATCACATCGACGCGCCGGTTCGTGCTTTCAAGATAGATTTGCACGGCCGGGTAAGCGGTAAGGAAGCGCGCGAATAACTCGCCGAACTGGAAGTTGATCAGCGCCACAGGACAACTTACGCGGATGATGCCGCGCGGGTCGGCCTTTACCTGCGCGATTACCTGATCGGCCGCTTCGGCCTCCACCAGCATGGCGACACAACGATCGTAGTATTCGCGGCCAATCTCCGTCACCGAAAACCGGCGCGAGGAGCGGTTGAGCAGGCGCACGCCCAGCCTTTCTTCCAACTGCAGAATGCGCCGACTAAGCTTGGATTTCTGCATGCCCGTGGCGCGAGCCGCAGCGGCAAAGCCGCCGTGGTCGACCACCTGCACGAAGTGATAGAGGTCGTTGAGGTCTTGCATCGTCCCATTATTAGGACGGAGCGTAGGAAATTGCAATCTTCCTGATCGATCGTTGCGCTGCTATTTTCAATGGCAGGAAGCGGTAATTACTACTGCTGTCACGGGAAATGATCATGAGCAAGGCAATTCTTGGCCGTTACGGCAACAATCGCGGCCACTGGGTGGGCGACGGTTTTCCGGTCCGCTCAGTGTTTTCGTACAACGATCTCGGCCAGCACATCAGTCCGTTCCTGCTCCTGGACTACGCGGGGCCGCACTACTTCGAGCCGACGACGAAGCGTCGTGGTGTGGGTCAGCATCCGCATCGCGGGTTCGAGACGGTAACCATCGTCTATGACGGGCAGGTAGAACACAAGGATTCCGCCGGCAATGGCGGGGTCATCGGCCCTGGCGACGTTCAGTGGATGACTGCCGGCGCCGGCATCTTGCATGAAGAGTATCACTCACCGGCGTTCGCCAAGACTGGCGGCCCGTTCCGCATGATCCAGCTCTGGGTGAACCTGCCGGCCAAGGACAAGACGACGCCTGGCGGCTATCAGGGCATCGTCTCGGCCGACATTCCCGTCGTCGATCTGCCCAACGGTAGCGGCAAGGGGCGAGTGATCGCCGGCGAACTGCTCGGCGCGAAGGGACCAGCCAAGACGTTTACGCCCATCAACATGTGGGATCTGCGCCTGTCCGGCAATAACGATCTGACGATCGCACTGCCCGAGCGCCACACGGCCATGCTGGTGGTGCTGGCCGGACACGTCACCCTCAACGGCAGCCAGGAGGCTCGTGAGGCGGAAATGGTGTTGCTGAGCCGCGAGGGTAGCAACGTGGCCATTCACGCCGATGGCGACGCGATGGTGCTGGTACTGACTGGCGAGCCGATCGACGAGCCGATAGCAGGTCATGGGCCGTTCGTGATGAACACCAGCGCGGAACTCATCCAGGCGTTCGACGACTTCAAAAGCGGCCGCTTCGTTCAGGCCACTTGACGTTCATCCCGGTCTTGCAGGGCAAGACCGGCTTTTTTCCAGAATGGGGACGGCCATCCTGCCCGCACCGCCCCTGCCTGCCCGGAGTTGCCTCCCGCGCCGGAACAATGGCGGGCACCTGTCAAAGAAAGGATGTAATCATGGCCAGCGAATCTATTCGTGACCCGAAGGCGGATCAACTGCTGACACCGCAAAACTCGACCTTCATCATCATCGACTATCAACCGGTGCAGGTGAACTCGATTGCCTCGATGGATCGGCAACTGATGCTGAACAATATCGTTGGCTGCGCTAAGGCAGCCATCGCTTACGGCCTGCCGATCGTGCATTCCACGGTCAACGTGCAAACCGGTCTCAACAAGCCGCCGGTATCCCATATCCGCAAGGTGTTGGGCGACTATCCGACCTACGATCGCACCAGCATCAACAGCTGGGAGGACGTGGAATTCCGGAAAGCGGTTCAGGAAACCGGCCGCAAGAAGCTCATCATGACTGCGCTCTGGACCGAAGCATGTCTGACGTTCCCGGCGCTGGACGCGCTGGCCGAGGGCTACGAGGTCTATGTGCCGGTGGATGCCGTGGGTGGCACATCCGTGGCCGCGCATGAAGCCGCACTGCGACGCATCGAGCAGGCCGGCGGCAAGCTTATTTCTACCGTGCAACTGTTCTGCGAGCTGCAACGGGACTGGAAGCGCAGCGAGACCGTCCCCGCGTTCATGAACCTGTTCATCGAAACGGGCGGCACGCCGGGCATCCAGTTCTCGTACGACCGTAGCGAGTAAGTCGACGAAACAGGCGGCAACCGGCGGTCAGCGGCTTGCCGCCTTGAGCAACCATTTTCAGGAACGGGTAGTCATGCGCGAAATTCGTGGCGTGGCGATTCTCCATGCTAAGGAAGGACGGCAGGATGCATTGCGCGCCGATCTTGTGACAGTCACGGAGAAGCCGGCGACCGAGGAAGGCAATCCGGGCTATGAGCTTCCTGGCGACGCGAACGACAACCGGCGCTTTATGCTCGCTGAGCGTTGGCGCGACGCCGAGACACAAGAGAAGCACCACAACAAGTCGATGCATATTGCCCATTTTCATGCCAATGGCGAAGCCAACGTAGAGCGGCGTGAAGCAGTCCACTTCCGCAAACGCATTGCCTGACTACGCAGCAGGCGATCTTGCCAGCCGTCGGGCAGGCAGGCCGTCTCCGGGCCCACACCTTGAGCGTAGTAACCGTGGGTTTCGTGGAACCTGGACCCTTCACCGATTGCGGCGTCGATGCTATCGGCCTTTTGGTGTGCATTGAGCGGGTAGATATCAGCCTCGGCGGACATCGTGAAGACCGCTGGCGGATTGGGGATCTGCCCCAGGATCGATTGGCTGCCAATGACCACGAACTCGTACTCATTCGTGATTTCTGCTGCGGCTCGAATGATGTGCTCCAGGTCCTCCCGGTTCACGTGGCCCCTTCTTCGTTTCGGTCGCCCAGAATAACCCCGTTCTTTAGCGCCTGTATTTGGGCAAGCACATTGTGTCGGACATCTTCTGGCAGTACGGTTGGCAGTGGTGATGCCTGGCGAAGTTCCTGGGCACACCTCGTCCGGCCAAGAACCTTGCGCCATGAGCGCCGGGTGAGAATTGTCTCCCACTCGTCCCAGAGGGATCGGGAGCGAGCGTCTTCCTTGGCGCGCCATTGCCGCAATGTATCCCGGGCGCGTTCGAGCAGCGCAGGATCTTCCTGAGTCAGCCGGATTGCTTCTTTGTGAAGCGCCATGCTTTGAAGATCTTGTGCCTGATGCCGCTGGGAATCCGTGGTGACCAGCACCTGCACCAGGGGGCGCGCGCGTCTTGACGTTGCCGCCGCGGAGGTTGCCGGGGGCGGCTGGAAGGTATCACCAGCCAGCAGGGCCAGGTCACCAGCAACGCCGAGAGCCGACATGACCCGGAGGTACGTGCCGATTGTCGGCGCGGGATCTCCGGCCTCGACCGAGCCAAGTGTGGTCCTGGAAATGCCCACCCGCCGGGCCATTTCGACCGTGTTGATGCCCTGCGCCTTCCTGAGGCGCTTAAGGCGGTCGCCCAGCTGAAGCAACAACTGGCGTTCCAGGACAGAAGAAGTATCGGCGAATGCAGGTATATGTTCATTGTATTAGTCAAATATAAATTATTTGTCCAATATGCTGAACATTTTATGGCTGGTCTCCAGTACGGTGGGTCTGGATGTGGGGGCACCCCAACCGTCTCGCGCATGGCGCACTTCTGCGGGCCGGCAATTAGCGGTACCGGCCCCGCTCAGCCAGCCGAATCCCGCCGGCATTGCCCCAACTTCGGCACCGCAGCCACCCTGCCGCCCACGCTCAACCAGCCGCCACACCCCGGCCAAACTGACTCGGCGACACCCCCACCTCACGCCAGAAGGCCAGTGCTGAACGCACTGGCCGACGGATAGCCGATTGCCGCCGCGACGACCTTTAGCGGGGGCGCTTCGCGCTGAAGCATGGCCTTGATCAAGACCATGCGCCAGTCGATCAGGAATTGCATCGGCGGCACGCCGACCGTCCGCGCAAAGCGCTCGCTGAAGGTCGAGCGGGACAGGCCGGCCACGCGGGCCAATGCCTCGACCGACCACGGGCGGGCCGCTTCGCCGTGCAGTTGCTTCAGCGCGCGGGCAGGAGGCGGGGTCGCCGGCCCCACCAGGAGGCCGGGGCGGCTGCGTGGCCCCGGCGTGCGGTTCCCCGATGGCGTGTTCAATACGGTGACGGTCGAGCTATCCGGCTACACGCTGCGTTGAGCGGCGGCGCAGCGGCGCATCACTTCGCCAGTGCCACCGTCCTGTCGTAGGCGCTGCCGAACCCGTTCAGCGAGAGCGGGAACATCATGTCCCGGCCGCCATCGGCCCTGGCGTGGATCTTCAGCGCGGTGGCGTTGCGCAGCGAGGCCAGCATCCTGGGATCGATGGTCGATGACACCACGCATCCGGCCGGCACGCAGGTGCGGAACGGCAGCACCTGGCCTTTTGCTCCGTCGTCGATCTGCAGCGTGGCGCCGGCGGCGAGGTCCAGGCCGAAGGGCAGGATGAAGGTGGCCACGTTGCTGCCCGGCGCCGTGCGCAGCTCCATCGCCACCACGCGCTGGCCGGACTTGGCGTCTTTCTGCTCCTGCTGCATCGCGCACGCCTTGCGCGCCTGGCTGCCTTGCCCGGTGACCGCGCAGTTCACCAGCCAGTCGCCATAGGACTCGCGCAGCGAGCTCGCCCCGCCGGGCAGGGATGCATCGGCAGCCGCGGCGACCGAGCCGCCCAGGCTGGCGGTGGCCAGGGCCGCGACGGACCAACGCCGGAATATCGTGAGGACCACGTGCATCGCTCCTTGTGCTGGCGGCCGTCGGTGCGGACGGCCCACGCTTGCCTAGAACTTGACCTTCACGCCGATCTGCCCGCCCACGGCATGCCCGTCGCCGCTGACCACGCCCTGCACGCTGCCGTAGAACGAGGTGTCGCGGGTGATCTGCGCGTCGACGCCGAGGTCGAGCTTGGCGCCGGCGCCACGGGTGTCCGAGCGGAACGCCACGTAACCGTCGGCGGACGAGAACTGTGTTTCCGGCCTGCCGAGGAATTCGTTGACGACGCTCACGCGCGCCCACGCCATCGTCCTGCGCGGCGGCGTCTCGCGCGTGGCGCTCTGGTCCATGTCCCACGTGCGCGACACGCGCACGCCGAGCCGGCCCACCATGCTGCGTTCGTTGTTGAAGCGGATCGAGGCTGCCTGGTCGCGCGTGTCGCCGAGGAACACGGCCTGATAGGTCAGCTGCGCCTGCGGCTCCACCACCAGGCCATTGGCGAGCGGGACCGGGTAGCCGCCTTCGAGCGAGGCCGCCACGCCGTTGCCGCGCGCCCGCGTGGTGGCGGGCAGCCGGCCGGATGCCGTGGTGTCGTAGCGCGTGCCCTGCAGGACGCCGTCGACGTACCAGCCGCCCGGCCCGAAGTGCGTCCAGTAGCCGCCCAGCGTGACGCCGTCGATGCGGTCGGAGCCGGCCCGCGAGCCGTCGAAATGCATCACGTCGCTGTTGACCTGGCCGGTGGCGAAGTACAGCCCCGCGTTGTCCGCGCTGTTGTCGGGCCGGCGCTTCCGGTAGACGTCCATGCCCGCCTGCACGGCGAACATGCGGTAGTCGTAGTCGGGCCCGTTGCCACCGTAGATGCCCAGCCGGCCGCCGTCCTTGGAGCCGCCCAAGCCGATGAAGCGGCCCCAGCCGAGCGGGACCGGCGCGCGCCGGAGGTTGCGGGGATCGTCGGGCTGCGGCGCGACCTGTCCGCCCATGCGCTCGTGCAGCGTGTCGAGCAGGGCGTTGCCATAGGTCAGCGCGAGCGACGGGATGGCGGTATAGAGCGACGTTTCGGACCGGTAGTTGGGGGGCGCTGGCGGCGGGCCGCCGGTGCTCTGGCATTCCGGCGAGCCCGGCGCGGCCGCGCAGTCCAGGGTCGAGCGCAGGAACCAGCTGTCGGGCGAGGCGCCGCTGGCGCCGCCGCGGAACAGCGAATACTCATAGGGGCCGGCCAGCAGCCGCCCGCCCATCACGAAGGCAGCGGGCGCGGTGGTGGCGCCGTTGATGGCATCGACCAGCAGGATGCCGTCGCCGGTCGTCCTGGCGCCGGGGCCGCCGACGTTGGACACGACCATCGCCGTGCTGCCGCCCGCGACCGCGGCCGGCACCCGCACCGCGGCATTGGCGCCCACGCTCGCGGGCGTGGCCGCCGTTGCCGTGCCGCCGTCGATCACGAGCCGGTCGCTCGGCGAGTTGTCGGTGCCGAGATAGGTGTTGAGCGCAAGCAGGCCGCCGTTGCCCACGTAGTTGCCGACCACGCGCAGCGTGGTTCCCGGCGCGCCGCCCAGCCGCACCATGCCGCCGTTCGTGAGGCCGGCGATGGTCTGGCTGAAGCCGTTGAGATCGAGCGTGGTGCCCGCCGCCACGTCGAAGCGCGAGCCCGCGCTGAAGCTGCCCGTGGCGCCGGCGCGCAGCGTGCCGCTGGCCACCGTGGTGTCGCCGGTATAGGTGTTGTCGCCGGACAGCACGGTGACGCCGCTGCCGATCTGGTTCACCGCGCCCGAGCCCCAGATGTTGCCGCGGATGGTGGCGATGTCGGAGCGGTTGAACGCGAGCACGCTGTCGTTGATCACGTTGCCGGCGAGGTTGCCCGTGGTGCCGCCGTTGCCGACCTGCAGCGTGCCGGCGGAGACGATGGTGTTGCCGGTGTAGGTGTTGTCGGCGGTCAGGACCAGCGTGCCCGCGCCGGTCTTGGTGAGCGTGCCGGCGCCGCTTGCCGCGCTGGCCAGCGTCAGCGTCGTGCCGGCCAGCGATTCGAACGTGCCGCCTTGTTCGCCCAGCGTGGCGGCGCGCGCCGACGTGAAGGTCGCCGTCGTGCGCAGGGTGCCGCCATCGAGGCTCAGCGGCGTGCTCGCCGCGCCCAGGTTGTTGTCGGCGGCCACCTGCAGCACGCCGCCGCGGATGGCGGTGCCGCCGGTGTAGGTGTTCGCGCCGTTGAGCACGAGCGTGCCGATGTCGCTCTTGACCAGGGTGGTGGTGCCCGTCAGGACCGAGTCGATGGTGGCGACGAAGCCGGCGCTCGGCCCGGAGCCGTCGCCGACGCGGATGATGGATTCCCCGGGCGTGGCGGCGGAATCGACCAGCGTGATCGGGGCGCCCCGCACGACGTAGCCGTTGCTGGCGAACTGCATGCCGCTGGCCGTGACGGGCCCGAGGCTGCCGTCCACCGTGACTGTGCCCGGCGCCGCCATGAAGATGGCGAAGGCGCGGTCGGCGAAGGCTGCGTTGGGCACGGCCAGTTCGTTGGTCCAGTTGTTGTTGCCGGTCGCGTTCTGCCAGATGCCGTCGCCGCCGTCGATCAGGCTGTTGTCCTTGGGGCCCGCGGTGCCGTCCCAGTAGTTGAACAGCATGCCGGCGGTGTTGACGAGGTTGACCTGATGGTTGACCGTGGTCTGCACGAAGAAATCCGGCGAGGGGATGGTGCCGATGGCCAGGCCATTGTTGGCCAGCGTGCCCGCGTAGCTGATGACGCGGTAGATGCCCGGGTCGAAGCTGCCGCCTTCGGTGGTCTCCACGTTCAAGGTGCCGGCGAGCGTCAGGTTGCCCTGCACCACGGTCAGGTCGTTGAGGGGCCCGCCGATCACGTTGGCTTGCCCGAAGCCGTAGGTCAGGGCCGAGCCGCCGTTGAGGTTGAGGTTGCCGTTGATGGTCAGCGTGCCCGGGGCGATGCCGACCTGGCCGGGCGCGAGGGCGCCGCCGCTGGCGATGTCGACATTGCCGCCGATGATGCCCGAGCCGCCCAGCGTGCTGCCGGCGGCGGCCGTGGTCAGCCCGGTCGCGGCGGCCTGGTTGCCGTCGACGTAGAGCCCGCCGCTGAGGACGTTGGTCGGGCCGCTATAGCTGTTGGTGCCGAGCAGCACGGTCGCGCCGGTGCCGCGCTGGATGATGTTGCCGGTGCCCGAGATGTCGCCGACGATGGGCAGCACGTCGCTGTGCTCGACGGCGAGCGTGGCGTTGTTGACGATGTTGCCCACGATGCTGCCGGCGTTGCCGCCGTTGCCGAGCTGTAGCGTGCCCGCGCTGATCGTGGTGCCGCCGCTGTAGGTGCTGCCGCCGGTGAGGACGGTCGTGCCCGCGCCCTGCTGGACCACGGAACCGCTGCCGAGGATCCGCCCGCCGAAGGTCAGGTCGTTCGAGCGGTTGAAGATCAGCACGCCGTTGTTGTTGACGTCGCCGACGATGCTGCCGGTGGCGCCGCCGGCACCGGCGCCGGCCCCCAGTTGCAGCGCGCCGGCGCTGATGGTGGTGCCGCCCGTGTAGATGTTGGTGTTGGTCAGCACCGTGGTGCCGGCGCCAATCTGGTTGACCACGCCGCCGCCGGAGACGATACCGTCGAACGTCATGGTATCCGAGCGGTTGAAAGCGAGGGCGCCGTCGTTGGCCACGTTGCCGATGATGCTGCCGGTGGTGCCGCCGTTGCCCAACTGCAATGTGCCGGCGCTGATGGTGGTGCCGCCCGTGTAGATGTTGGTGTTGGTCAGCACCGTGGTGCCGGCGCCAATCTGGTTGACCACGCCGCCGCCGGAGACGATACCGTCGAACGTCATGGTATCCGAGCGGTTGAAAGCGAGGGCGCCGTCGTTGGCCACGTTGCCGACGATGCTGCCGGTAGTGCCGCCGTTGCCCAGCTGCAATGTGCCGGCGGTGATGGTGGTGCCGCCCGCGTAGGTGTTGTCGCTGGTCAGCACCGTGGTGCCGGCGCCGATCTGGCTGAGCGCGCCGCTGCCGGAGACGATGCCGCCGAAGGTCACGGTATCCGAGCGGTTGAAGGCCAGCGTGCCGTTGTTGGTCACGTTGCCGAGGATGCTGCCGGTGGTGCCGCCGTTGCCGAGTTGCAGCGTGCCGGCAGCGATAGTGGTGCCGGCGCTGTAGTTATTGCTGTTGCTGGTCAGGACCAGCGTGCCGGCGCCGGCCTTCTGCAGCGCGGCTGGGATCGAGGGATCTTCCTGGATCGCGCCGTTGAGGGTCAGCGTGGTGCCGGCGGCGGTCTCGATGGTGCCGCTGCTGGGGCCGTTGCCGCTGCTGCCGAGGATGACCAGGCGGTTGGTGGCGAAGGTGCCGGTGGTGCGCAGCGTCGAGCCATTGACGATGGCCACGGCGCCCGTTGCCTGCCCCAGGTTCTCGTCCCTGGAGATCTGCAGCGCGCCGCCGAACACACCGGTGCCGCTGGTGTAGCTGTTGGTTCCGTTGAGCACCAGCGTGCCGAGGTCTTCCTTGATCAGCGCCGCGGTGCCGGTGAGGTTGGCATCGATCGTCGCGGTCATCGACGTGCTGGCCGAGGTGCCGTCGCCGACGCGGATATAAGTGATGTTGCCCTCGGCGGGATTCTGCAGCGTAATCGGGTCGCCGTTCACCGTGTACCCGTCACTGGCAAACTGCATGCCCCGGCTGACGACCGCCCCCTGGTCGCTGTTGACCGTCACGGTGCCGGGCGTGGCCATGAAGATGGCGAACTCTCCGTTGGCCCACGGCGCGTTGATCGTGCCGTCCGGATTCGTCCAGTTGAAGGTCGAGGCCGGCCCGGCCACGCGCCAGGTGCCGGAGCCGCCATTGATGACGCCGTTGTTCTTGGGGCCGAGGTCGCCATCCCAGTAGTTGAGCGTCAGCCCGCTGGTGTTGATCAGGTTGACCTGCCCGGCGATGGAGGTCTGGACGCTGAAGTTCGTCAGCGGCGCGACGACGGTCGGCGTGTCCTGCGGCGTGGCCGGCGCCGTCATGTAGGAGCCGATCGTCAGGCCGTTGTTGGTCAGCGTGCCGCTGTAGTCGATGATGCGGTAGACGCCCGGCCCGAGGGTCTGGCCCTGGTCCACCACGTTGATGACGCCATCGAGCACGAGATTGCCGCCGACCACGGTCAGGTCGTTGCGCTGGCCGCCGGCGACGTTGGCCTGAACCATGTTGTAGAACAGGTTGGAGGTGGGGTTCAGGTTGAGGTTGCCGTTGATGGTCAGCGTGCCGGGGGTCTGCGGCACGGCGCCGGGCGCGAGGGTGGCGCCGTCGGCGATGGTCACGCTGCCGCCGACGATGCCGTTGCCGGCGAGCCGCGCGCCGCTGGCCACGGTGGTGGTGCCGGTGGCCGCGCTCTGGTTGCCGTCGACGTAGAGCCAGCCGCTGGAGACCGTGGTGGTGCCGGTGTAGGTGTTGTTGCCGGTGAGGGTGGTGACGCCGGTGCTGGCCTGTGCCACGGAGCCGGTGCCGGAGATGGTGCCGTCGAAGGTGATCGGGCCGGAGCGGTTGAAGACCAGCGCGCCGTCGTTGGCCACGTTGCCGACGATGCTGCCGGTGGTGCCGCCGTTGCCCAGCTGCAATGTGCCGGCGGTGATGGTGGTGCCGCCCGCGTAGGTGTTGTCGCTGGTCAGCACCGTGGTGCCGGCGCCGATCTGGCTGAGCGTGCCGCTGCCGGAGACGATGCCGCCGAAGGTCACGGTATCCGAGCGGTTGAAGGCCAGCGTGCCGTTGTCGGTCACGTTGCCGACGATGCTGCCGGTGGTGCCGCCGTTGCCGAGTTGCAGCGTGCCGGCGGCGATGGTGGTGCCGGCGCTGTAGTTATTGCTGTTGCTGGTCAGGACCAGCGTGCCGGCGCCAGCCTTTTGCAGCGCGGCTGGGATCGAGGGATCTTCCTGGATCGCGCCGTTGAGGGTCAGCGTGGTGCCGGCGGCGGTCTCGATGGTGCCGCTGCTGGGGCCGTTGCCGCTGCTGCCGAGGATGACCAGGCGGTTGGTGGCGAAGGTGCCGGTGGTGCGCAGCGTCGAGCCGTTGACGATGGCCACGGCGCCCGTTGCCTGGCCCAGGTTCTCGTCCCTGGAGATCTGCAGCGTGCCGCCGAACACGCCCGTGCCGCTGGTGTAGCTGTTGGTCCCGTTGAGCACCAGCGTGCCGAGGTCTTCCTTGATCAGCGCCGCGGTGCCGGTGAGGTTGGCATCGATCGTCGCGGTCATCGACGCGCTGGCCGAGGTGCCGTCGCCGACGCGGATATAAGTGATGTTGCCCTCGGCGGGATTCTGCAGCGTAATCGGGTCGCCGTTCACCGTGTACCCGTCACTGGCAAACTGCATGCCCCGGCTGACGACCGCCCCCTGGTCGCTGTTGACCGTCACGGTGCCGGGCGTGGCCATGAAGATGGCGAACTCTCCGTTGGCCCACGGCGCGTTGATCGTGCCGTCCGGATTCGTCCAGTTGAAGGTCGAGGCCGGCCCGGCCACGCGCCAGGTGCCGGAGCCGCCATTGATGACGCCGTTGTTCTTGGGGCCGAGGTCGCCATCCCAGTAGTTGAGCGTCAGCCCGCTGGTGTTGATCAGGTTGACCTGCCCGGCGATGGAGGTCTGGACGCTGAAGTTCGTCAGCGGCGCGACGACGGTCGGCGTGTCCTGCGGCGTGGCCGGTGCCGTCATGTAGGAGCCGATCGTCAGGCCATTGTTGGTCAGCGTGCCGCTGTAGTCGATGATGCGGTAGACGCCCGGCCCGAGGGTCTGGCCCTGGTCCACCACGTTGATGACGCCATCGAGCACGAGATTGCCGCCGACCACGGTCAGGTCGTTGCGCTGGCCGCCGGCGACGTTGGCCTGAACCATGTTGTAGAACAGGTTGGAGGTGGGGTTCAGGCTGAGGTTGCCGTTGATGGTCAGCGTGCCGGGGGTCTGCGGCACGGCGCCGGGCGCGAGGGTGGCGCCGTCGGCGATGGTCACGCTGCCGCCGACGATGCCGTTGCCGGCGAGCCGCGTGCCGCTGGCCACGGTGGTGGCGCCGGTGGCCGCGCTCTGGTTGCCGTCGACGTAGAGCCAGCCGCTGGAGACCGTGGTGGTGCCGGTGTAGGTGTTGTTGCCGGTGAGGGTGGTGACGCCGGCGCCGGCCTGCGCCACGGAGCCGGTGCCGGAGATGGTGCCGTCGAAGGTGATCGGGCCGGAGCGGTTGAAGACCAGCGTGCCGTCGTTGGCCACGTTGCCGACGATGCTGCCGGTGGTGCCGCCGTTGCCCAGTTGCAGCGTGCCGCCGCCGATGGTGGTGCCTCCGGCGTAGCTGTTGTCATTCGCGAGTACCAGCAGTCCCGCCCCCGCCTTGGTCAGTGCGCCGGCGCCGGTGATCGCCTGGCTGACGGTGCTGGACACGCCGGCATCGGCCTGGATGGTGCCGTTGTTGGCCGTCACGGTGATCGCGCGCGATGCCGACAGGTCGAAGCTGGAGGTGAGTTCCAGCGCGCCGCCGTCGAGCGTCACCGCGCCGGCGGCGGCGCCCAGCCGGTTGTCCGCGCCGATGGCGACGGTGCCGCCCTGGATCAGGGTGCCGGCCTGGTAGCTGTTGGCGCCCGAGAGCGTCAGCACGCCCGCGCCTGTTTTCGCCACCGAGCCGCTGCCGCCGATCACGCCGGCATAGGTGCCGTTGTCCGGCTGGACGAAGCGCACCAGGCCGTTGTCGGTCACGCTGGGCGGCAGGCTTTGCGCACGCGCCTCCAGAATGCCGGCTGCATCCACCAGTACCGAGCCGTTGAAATTGGTGTTGTCCCCGGACAGCGCCAGCGTGCCTTGCTGCACCAGCACGGACAGCGCCGTATTACCGCTGTTGCTGCCCACCGAGCCCTGCAGCGTCCACGTGCCGAGCCCCGTCTTGGTCAGCGTCTGGAAATTGCTGATATTGCCGCTCAGCGTGTCGCTCGATCCCGCCTCGCCCGTGAGCGTGAGGGTATTCGTGCCGCCGCCGCCATTGAACCCGCCAGTGACGACGGAGGAGGGGAACAGCGTGAGCACGTCGTTGCCGTTGGCGAACGACAATCCGCCGTAGACCACCGCGCCGGTCCGGTTGGTGAAGTGCACGTCGCCGTTGCGCTGGCTGCCGATGACGTTGGAGATGATGCTCTGGTCCGACCCGTTGCCCGTGCGGACGATGCCGTAGTTGTCGATGGTGTTCGCCGCGCCGATGACGGTGTCCTCGAACCAGATGGCGGCCGAGTTGATCGCGGAGATGGTGCCGTGGTTGATGACCGTATTGCCCGAGCCGATCAGGTTGACGGCCTCGGCATTCGTGCTCGTGCCGGTCGCGGTCACCGAGGCGCCATTGCCGACCGTGAGCACCCCGTTGGAGCGGAATTCGATGGTGTTCTTGCCTGCGCCCCATAGCCCTGTGCCGGTGCGGCCGGCACTGGTGATAAGGGCGTTGTCCTCCAGCGTGACGATGGCGCCGTCGCGCAGGCTCACCGCGCTGGCATCGCCCGCGATGAGCGAACCGTTCGCCGTGACCGTGACCGTCCGGTTATCCGGGCCCGCCGAGCCGTTGCCGATCGGCGCGGTCCCGAGGTTCGTCGTGACGCTGCACGTGGTCAGGTTGCCGGCGGTCGTGCATGCCGCGAATACCGGAGGCGGCACGGCGGCGCCCACGGGCACGAGTATCAGTATCCGCACCCATGCCGCGATATGTCGTGGCGAGCAATGCATCCGCTGTCGTCCTGGCAATAGAGCGCCGCGAACGGGCCGCGGCGCGGGGAGGAAAGAACGACATGCGGTGGAAGCAAACGGGGGGAGACTACCGCACTTCTTTCCGGCGAAGTGGGCTAATCCCAGTTCGCAAAAGAACCGGGGAAAGCCCTTTTTTGCACGATGAGTCGAAAATCATTCTAGCAGGTAATTAACAAATTACTTGAATACGGCGAATTAGCCATATGGCGGCATTTAAATATGCCTGATGGGATGCATGAGCACGTTTCCGGTCCGTGGCCCGGCGTCATTCCGTTCGCTTTCCCGGCGCGCCTTGGCGGCCCGCGCGCCGAGCACCGTCAGCGTGGGTCGGCGCCAGGATCGCGCACGCCCGGTCCCGCCGGTAATCCGCACGCTCGCCTTCGTGGCCGGCGCGGCGGCGCCACTGGTGATCGCCGCCGCGGTGCCTAGTCAGGCGTGACCGGCTCGTGCTGTCGATCTATCTCGCGACCACGTCGACGATCATGACGCCGACCAGCGCGACGACCGATATCACGCAGTCGAGCAGCGTCCATACCTTGAACGTCTCTTTCACCGAGAAGCCCATGTACTCCTTGACGAGCCAGAAACCGGCGTCGTTGACGTGGGAGAAAAAGCGCGAGCCGGCGCCGATCGACAGTGCGATCAGCGCGGACTGCAGCGGCGTCGCGGCATGCGTGACCGGCGCGAGCAGGCCGACGGCGGTGACGATCGACACGGTCCCGGAGCCGACCGCGATCCGCACGAGCGCCGTGATCAGCCAGCCGAGCAGGTAGACCGGCAGGCCGAGCTGATCGATCAGGATGCCGAGCTGCTTCGACACGCCCGAGGCGACCAGCACGCCGCCGAATCCGCCGCCCGCGCCGACGATGAACACGATGCTCGCGATCGCCGGCAGGCCGCGGCCGGTGCTTTCGCTGATCTGACGGAAGTTCAGGCCGCCGCCGGCGCCGAGCGTGAAATGCGCCATCACGAGGCCGGCGAGCAGGGCGATCATCGGCTGGCCGACCGCGTCGCCGATCGCGCGCATGCCGCTGTGCTTGTCGAACATCAGATCGACGAGCGTCTTCACGATCATCAGCAGCACCGGCAGCAGGATCGTCGCGAGCGCCCAGCCGAAGCGCGGGCGGCGGGTCGCGGCCGACAGGCCGCCCATCGGCATCGAGGCCGGCACGAGATCGGCGGGCGGCTCGGGCGAGCGCATGTGCCGGTCCAGGAAATTGCCGAGCAGCGGGCCGCCGATGATCACCGTCGGAATCGCGATGACGAAGCCGAGCAGCAGCGTCGTGCCGAAATCCGCATGCAGCCCGGCGACCGCGGTGAGCGGACCCGGATGCGGCAGCAGAAAACCGTTGAGCAGCGAAATCGACGCCAGCGCGGGCACACCGAGGCGAATGGTCGACTGTCCTGACTGCTTCGCGATCAGCAGCACGATCGGCATGATCAGCACCACCGCGACCTCGAAGAAAAGCGGCAGGCTCAGCAGGAACGCGACCAGGCACAGCGCCCACGGCAACGCCGCGAGCGCCACGCGGCCGATGATGGTTTCGACGATGACGTGGGCGCCGCCGCTGTCCGCAAGCAGCTTGCCGAGCATCGCGCCCAACGCGATGAGAATACCGGTCGACGACACCGTGCCGCCGAACGACTTCAGAAACACGTTGGTCGTCTCCGATGCGCCCATGCCCGCCATCAGGCCGACCGTCGCCGATCCGGCGATCAGCGCGATGAACGGATGCACTTTCAACAGACTGATCAGCGCGATGACGACCGCGATGCCGACCACCACCGCGGCGATCAGCGAGGTCGCGGCCCATTGGCCCGATGCGTCCAGCGCGGCGCCGGGCATCATGATGCGCTGCCTGCGTGGCCAGAGCGGCTCAGGCGCCGCACGGCATCCGCAACCGCATCGCCGATCTCCTCGGTGCGCGCCTTGCCGCCGAGATCCGGCGTCACGAGGCCGCTCGCGGTCACTTCGCACACCGCGCGCTCGATCAGTTCGGCGCCCTGCGTGGCGAGTTCGTCGCCGTGGCGCGAACCGAGCCACTCGAGCATCATCTTCGCCGACAGGATGGTCGCGAGCGGATTGGCGACGCCCTTGCCGGCGATGGTCGGCGCGGAGCCGTGCGAAGGCTGGAACAGGCCGTGGCGGTCTCCGATGTCGCCCGACGGCGCCATGCCGAGGCCGCCGTTCAGCGCGGCCGCGAGATCGGAGAGGATGTCGCCGAACATGTTCTCCATCACCAGCACGTCATACGCCGACGGGTTCTGGATGATCGCGAGCGACAGCGCATCGATGAGCGCGTAGTTGCGCTCGATCGTCGGATACTCGCGCTCGGCGACTTCGGTGAAGACCTTGCGGAAGAACGCGAGCGAACGGAAGATGTTCGCCTTGTCGACGCAGGTAACGAGCGCCTTGCCGTCGCTTCGCTTCGCCGCGCGTTCCTGCGCGGTGCGGAACGCGAAGCGGCTCACGCGCTCGGTGCCGGCGCGGCTGATCAGCATCGTGTCGCCGACGACTTCATCGTGGATCTCCATGCCGCCGTCGAACGACGCGAACAGGCCTTCGGTGCTCTCGCGCACGATGACGAAATCGACGGGGCCGCTGCTGCCCACCGTGGGCGTGACGCCCGGGTACAGCTTGATCGGGCGCACGCCCGCGTAGAGGCCGAGGCCTTTGCGCAGGCGGATGATGATGCGGCCTTGCACCTCGGTGCCGTCGGGCATGCGCACTTCGGGCAAGCCCATCGCGCCGAGCAGAATCGCGTCGGCGGCCTTGACGGCTTCGAAGGTCGCGGCGGGCAGCGCTTCGCCGGTTTGCGTGTAGTGCTCCGCGCCCGCGTCGTACGGCGTCAGCGCCATCTTGAGGCCGGGCTGAACCGATTGCACGGCGTCGAGCACCTTGGTTGCCTCGTCGGTGATTTCGGGGCCGATTCCATCTCCACGAAGTACGGCAATCTGATAAGTCATGCTGTTTCTTTTCCTTTAACTGATGGCAGGTTGAATTTGCCTGTTGGGGCAATAAGCGCGCGCGCACGAACCCAGCCGATCGCGTCTTGACGCGTCGATGCAGAGCGATTGCGATTCGAATTGGCGCTACGTGCGATAGAAGATCGCGCGAGGTATGGGACAGGGATGGCAATGCTTCACGAGGTCTCCAATATGCTTTTTTATATGTCGTCGATTCCGCCTGTTCGGGCCGGGTTCGTCGATGGCTTCATTACAGCAAGAAATCTGCCAGGGGCGATTTCACGGTGTGACGGGGGCTGCCGGCCCGCCGGCGTTGCAGCCGCCATCGCGTGGTGTTGCATTCGCGTTGCACAGCGTTGCATCGTGTTGCATACTGCGTCGCTGGCGCAGACCCTAAAAATAAACAAGGAGACCGGATGTGACCGCGAATATCGGCTTCATCGTGCCGAACGACGCAATGCATGAGGTCGCGAAGGATGCGCTCGCGGCGCATCGCGACATCCGCATTCGCGTCGGACTGATGACGGAAGCGGGGCCGATCGCGAATGATCTGATCGAAGAGGGCGCCGAGATCATCATTGCCCGGGCGGAAACCGCACGCACGCTCAAGGATTCGAGAATCGCGGCGCCGATCGTCGACGTGCCCATCACCATTTCCGATCTGATTCGCGCGGTGGAAAGCATGAAGCCGCACGGGACGAAAATCGGTGTCGTCTGTTTCGCCTCGATGATTTACGACCTCGACTGGCTTGGCCAGTTGCTCGGCGTCGAATTGCGCAAATATCTGATCACGCACAGCGACGAGGCCGCGAATGCCGTGCGGGCCGCGCGTGACGACGGCAACGACGGCATCATCGGCGGCGGCGTCAGCGTCAAGCGCGCGCTGGAAGCGAATATCGCCGCGAGCCTGATTCCGATGGGCAGGGAAGCGATTCTGCTGGCGGCACAGCAGGCCCGGCAGATTCAGTCGGCGATGGTTCAGGTGCGCGAGCGCAATATCCTGATCAATACGATCTTCGACAATGCGTACGAAGGCATCGTCACCACCGACGCCGAAGGCAATATCACCAGTTTCAATCTCGCCGCCGAAAAGCTCACCGGCATTCGCCGCGCGTCGGCGATCGGCGCGAAAATCGATCAGGTATGGCCCGCGCTGCAACTCGATGCCTCGATAAGAATCGATCAGCGCGAAGCCGATCAGATCATCGACATGAACGGCACGCGGCTCGTGTGCGGCAAGGCGCCCATCGTTTTCGACGACCGTCCCATCGGCGCGATCGCGACGTTTCAGGAAACCGCGCGGATCGAGAAAATGGAGGTGGCGATCCGCAAGAAGACTTACGCGCAAGGCCACGTTGCCCATTTCACGTTCGACCAGATCATCGGCGCGAGCGAAGCGATCACGGACGCCATCGAAGTTGCGAAGGATTATGCGAAGTCGCCGTTCAGCGTGCTGATTCTCGGAGAAACCGGCACCGGGAAGGAGGCATTCGCGCAGAGTATCCATAATGCATCGCGTCATGCCGACGGCCCGTTCGTCGCGATCAATTGCGCGGCGTTGCCGGCGCAGATTCTCGAAAGCGAGCTGTTTGGCTATGTCGGCGGCGCATTCACCGGCGCAAGCCGCGAAGGCAAGCCGGGATTGTTCGAAGTCGCGCATAACGGCACGGTGTTTCTCGATGAAATCGGCGAGATGGACTATGCGAATCAGGGCCGGCTGCTGCGTTTCCTGCAGGAAAAGACCATCCGCCGCCTGGGAAGCGAGCGCAACATTCCCGTCAACGTGCGGATCGTCGCCGCGACGAACCAGAATCTCGACGAACTGGTCGCGCAAAAGACCTTTCGCGAAGATCTTTTCTATCGCCTGAACGTGCTGTCGTTGACGCTGCCGCCCTTGCGCGAGCGGCGCGGCGATGTCGCGCGCTTCGTCGACGTTTTCCTCGAACGCTACGCGAAAGAGCAGCAGCGCCAGTTGTCGATCGAAGCGGCCGCTATCCGCAGTCTCGAAGCGTTCGCATGGCCTGGCAACGTGCGGCAGCTCCAGAATGTCATCGCGCGTCTGGTAATCACGGCGAAACAGCAGCGCATCGGCCGCGCGGCGATCGAATCGATGATGAAGGCAGGTCGGCGCAATCCCGACGAGAGCCGCAAGGTCCGGCGCATCAAGGACGCGCTCGAGCGCAGCGGGGGCAAGTACGCGGATGCGGCCGCGCTGCTCGGCGTCGACCGATCGACGCTGTGGCGGTGGCTGAAGAATTACCGCATTGAGGAAAAATAGGCGTCAGGCGGAGCTGGCACGCGCCGGCCGGCCAGCTCTCGCCGGCGTGCTGGCAGGCTGCGGCCGCTGGGGCGGCCGGGGCGTTTCCGGTGACCTCTGTTCGGGGCGGATGCGTTGTGGCTCAAATCTGGACTTTTCCACTGGCCGGCCGAGGCAATCAGCCCCCACCGGCCAGTCTCGTGCCAGCCCTAGGCTCGGACCAGTTCGGTGTACCCCTCGGCGCCGCCGCCAAAGAAGGTAGCCGCCGGTGCCTCATGCAGCGGCACGTCCGACCGCAGCCGCTCAACGAGGTCGGGATTTCCGATGAAGGGCTTGCCGAAGGCGATCATGTCCGCGTGACCGGAAGCGGTGGCGTTCAGGGCGCGGTGCCGGTCGTATCCATTGTTGGCAATGTAGGCGCCGCCGAAGGCGGCGCGCAGGGCTTGCACGTCGAACGTTGCGGCGCCGTTGCCGCCGTGCAACTGCCCCTCGACGGCATGGAGGTATGCCAGTCCCATCTCGCCGAGCCGGCGAGCCAGGTAGCCGTGCGTTTCCATCGGCGTGCTGTCCAGCGGCGTGTCCCCTACCGCGGTCGAGAAGGGGGAGAGGCGAAGCCCGACGCGATCGGCGCCCCAGACCCCGGCGACAGCTTCCACCACTTCCAGCGACAGGCGTGCGCGGTTTTCAATGGAGCCGCCGTAGCGGTCTTCGCGGTGGTTTGTGCTGTCGCGCAGGAATTGCTCCAGCAGGTAGCCGTTGGCTGCGTGTACTTCCACGCCATCGAACCCGGCGGCCTTCGCGCGGCGCGCGGCGCTTCGATAGTCTTCCACGATGCCGGCGATCTCCTCGGTGGCAAGTGCCCGCGGCATCGACGGCGGCAGGTGTCCGGCTTCGGTAAAGACGTTGCCGCCAGCCTGGATGGCGGACGGCGCTACCGGCGCGGCGCCGTCTTCCTGCAAGCTGGCATGCGACATGCGGCCCACATGCCACAACTGCATCACGATGCGGCCGCCCGCCGCATGGACCGCGTCGGTCACGGGTGCCCAGGCATCCACATGCGCATCGGTGTAGATGCCGGGCGTGTAAGCGTAGCCACGGCCCTGGCGCGAGATGTTGGTTGCCTCGGTGATGATCAGGCCCGCCGACGCTCGCTGTCCGTAGTAGTCGACGGCCAGCGGCGTCTGGACACCGTCCATGCCTGCGCGCGACCGGGTCAGCGGCGCCATGGCGATGCGGTTGCGGACGTCGATGGCGCCCAGGCGGAAGGGGGTAAAAAGCGATTCGGAAGACATGGCGACTCCAGTGGCTGTGTGCGGATGCAGTGTGGAAAGAGTGCTGCCGCCTGTCTGTCAGGCAGGGGAGGCAACCTCTCTGTGCAATGGAGTATGTGCACTGCCTTTTCATTCATCCAATTTATTTATTGGATTCCAGATATTTTCCTGACAATATATCTGGATGCGCTACGACCTGAATCTCTTGCCCGTATTCCTGACGCTCATGGAGGAGCGAAGCGTCACGCGTGCGGCCGAGCGGCTGGGGATGACGCAACCGGCGCTGTCCAATGCCCTGGCGAGACTGCGGGATTTGTTGCAGGACCCCCTGTTCATTCGCGAACGGTACGGCATGCAGCCAACGGAGAAAGCCGAAGCGCTGGCGCCCGGCATCGCCGCCGCGATCGGCCAGCTCGACGAGCTGGTACTGGGCCAGCAGGGCTTCGACCCGAAGCAGGCGGAGCGTCTGTTCATACTGGCGCCGAGCAGTTACGTCGAGTTCGTGCTGTTGCCTGGAATCGTCACGCGGTTGAGCGAGCGGGCACCGGGAATTCGGCTGCGGCTGGTGCCGTTTGGCACGGACCTGGCCGAGACCGGCGTGGGTTCCGGCGCTACCGCGATGGTGCTGGGCCGCATTGTCGACCCGCCTGACAACCTCGTGGTGCAGCCCCTGATGGAAGACGGCATCGCCTGCGTGGTGCGCGCCGATCATCCGACTGTACACAAGCGAATGTCCAGGCAACAGTACGAGCAGCTCAAGCACGTCAATGTGCTGCCACCCGGCCGCCTGCGCGCGGGGCTGTTCCAGACGCTTCAGCGCCAGGGCCTTCGCCGTGAGGTAGCGATATCCGTCACGCACTTCATGGCGGTTCCGGAACTTGTTGCCGCGACAGACTATTGCGCGACGCTACCTGCGCTGATCTGTCGCCATCTCGCAAGCGATGCCCGGCTGAAGATACTGGCCGCGCCAGTGGACCTGGGGACATTCCCGGTGGATATGGCGTGGCATGTCCGCTACCGCCATGATGCTGCGCACCAGTGGTTGCGTGAACTGGTCACCGAAGTCGCTCGTGAAATCATGCTTCGCAAAGCGGCAAAGTGAGGCGCGGGGTCATCGCCGGTTGTCCGTAGCTTTCCGCGAAGCGGCGGGTGACGTGAAGCCTCTCGAGCAGCCGGGCAATCTTGGCCATGATGGTCTCCAGAGCGTATCGGGAAGGCGGCGGACCGGCGACCGGGCCTTGATCGCACCGGCGCGCGCTGCCTCCACAACGGCAGTGTGGTTCATGACAATGAGCGGAAAATGAGCGGGGCCGCCCGGCGGCCGGCGGGTCGCTCGCGGCCCCGGGGATCTTGCCGGCGCGGCGCGACGTGGCTCCCGATGTGCTTTTTTCCACATCGGCGCGTCAAGCCGCATCCTGTCGGGAATGTGCGGACGCGCTCTCGCCCAGCGGATGCGCATACGCGGCCTCAGCGCCGCGTCGTGCCGTCGAGTTTTTCCATGTAGGCAATCAGTGCCGGCGGCACCGGCAAACGTTCCCGGGTGGTGTTGCGATACCAGACCACGATGGTATGCGCGGTCGCGGCCAGGCCATCGTGCCACACCGCGTAGTCCATCCGCAGGCTCGTTCGGCCGACCCACGGGGTGCGGCAGGTCACGAGCACTTCGTCGCCAAGCGAGATGGGCTGCTCGTAGGTGCAGGTCGTCTCGCGGATGACCGGCCCGGGCGTGTCCGGCCCGGTCAGGGGATAGCCGGCGGCTTCCAGGTAGCGGTTGCGGGTTTCCTCGAACCAGACGAAGTGCGTGCGGTTGCTGACGTGCTGGTAGGCATCGGTTTCGCTCCATCGCGCGCGGAAGGTGATCCCGAACGACCATTCGCCCTCGACGCCGAAGCGCGCGCGCAGCGCATCGCTCACGGCGTTGGACGTCAGCGCGGGCGCCTGCGTTGCCGGTGCCGCGTCGGCCCCGTTTTCATTTGCCATCGATCCTGCCTCCTGGTTGTGCTGCCGATGTCGGTTCCAGCGCCCCGGCCGTCCGCCGGCGCCGGAATTTTGCGGCGGTGCAGCTACGGGAATATCCCTAAGGCGCTTTTCTGAATTCAGATAGATTCTATAAATATACGGAGGTGACGTGTAAAAAGACTTGGCGATGACCAACCACACACGTCGCAGCGCCGGCCGATTGAGGGCGGAACTCTCAACACAACAACTAGGAGACAGCGAATGATCTATGGTCGGAGCCCTTGTCGAAGCCCTTCGGGCCGTCGCCTCATGTTCTGCGCGGTGGCGTCCGCGCTCATTGCCTGGTCGGCCGCGGCGCGCGCGGCCGACGCGGGCATCTCCGACTCCGAGATCGTGTTCGGGGTCTCCGTGGCGCAGTCCGGCCCCAATGCCGCCTACGGCGCCATCGGCGTGGGGGTCAAGGGCTGCTTCGATTACCTCAACGCCGAGCAGGGCGGCGTCAAGGTCGGCGACGGCAAGACGCGCAAGATCAAGATCGAGACGCTCGACGACGCCATGGAGCCGGCCCGCGCGCTGCAGAACGCGCGCCGCTTCGTGGAGCAGTCGAAGGTCTTCGCCGTGATCGGCAACAACGGTACCGGCGCCAACCTCGGAACGCGCTCGTACTACAACGCCGAGAAGATACCGCAGGCCTTCATCGGCTCGGGCGGCCCGATGTTCGGCGCGAGGGCGGAGGTCGAGAAGTTCCCCTGGACCATGCTCGGCTATCTCTCGTACAACACCGAGGCGGCCATGTACGCGGAGTTCATCAAGCAGAAGTGGCCGAACGCCAAGATCGCGCTGATCAACGACGACAGCGGCGGCCCCTTCTTCGCCGACACCTTCGTCAAGACCGCCAAGGCGCTCGGCCTGAACATCGTGGCCCACGAGGAGCACAGCTACAGCGAGCCGACCATCAATGCGAAGATCAGCCGCCTGAAGGAGTCGGGTGCCGACGTCTTCGTCGAGGCGACCACGCCGAAGTTCGTCGTGCAGGCCATCAAGCAGACCGCCGCCATCAACTGGAAGCCGGTGCACATCGTCTGGAACGTGGGCGCCAGCATCGGCGGCACGCTGGTGCCCGCCGGCGCCGACATCTCCAAGGGCATCTACAGCGGCCTCTACATCAAGGACGCGACCAACCCGGCGTTCGCGAACGACGAGGACATGAAGACCTACCTCACCAAGCTCAAGCAGTACGCGCCGGGCGCGAACGTGGCGGACCAGAACGCGACGATGGGCTGGTACGACTGCATGGCCACGAAGGCCGTGCTGGAGCGGATGAAGACGCCGACGCGCGACGCCTTCATGGCGTCCATCCGCAGCCTGGACAACGTCAAGGTGCCGATCCTGCTCGAAGGCATCAGGCTGAACACCAAGGGGACGGCCGACGGCTACCCGATCGAGTCCGTGCAGATCGCCCAGTTCGACGGCGTGAAGTTCGTGCCGGTCGGCGGCGTTCTCAACTACGAGGGCCGCACGCCCGCGTGGGAACCGCGCGCCAAGTCGAACTGATCCCAACCCCAAGACAGCACAGCACAGCGCAGCACAGAGGAGCGATTTGAAATGACACAAGTGAAAGAACACGCGTTCGCCACGGTCGGCTTCATCGGTCTCGGCACGATGGGCCACCGCATGGTCCGGCATCTCAAGGGCTCGGCCACGCTGCTGGTCAGCGACGCCAACGCGGCCGCGGCCGCGGCGGCGGCCGAAGCGGTCGGCGGCAGGGTGGCGACGGTGGCGGACATGGCCGCGGCGGACGCGGTGATCCTGATGCTGCCCACCAGCCAGGTGGTCGACGCCGTCCTGCGCGGCGAGGGCGGCAAGGGCCTGTTCGACGCGCTCAAGCCGGGCGCCCTGATCATCGACATGAGCTCGTCGGCGCCGACCAACTCGGTCGCGAACGCCGAAGAGGCGAAGCGCCGCGGCCTGCGCTTCATCGACGCGCCGGTCTCGGGCGGCGCCATCGGCGCGGAGAAGGGCACGCTCGCGATCATGGTGGGCGGCGACGCCGCCGACTACGAAGCGGCCCGCCCGCTGCTGCTGAAGATGGGGCCGAACGTGTTCCACGTCGGCAGGGTCGGCGCCGGCCACGCGGTCAAGGCGCTGAACAACCTGATGTCGGCCACCGCGCTCGCGGTCAACAGCGAGGCCTTCGCGGTCGGCGAGAAGTTCGGGCTGGACCCGGCGACCATGCTCAAGGTCGTCAACGCCTCGAGCGGCCAGAACTGGGTGTCCATGACGCACTGGCAGCCCCAGATCGTCGACCGCAAGTTCGCCTGCGGCTTCACCATGCAGCTGCTCGAAAAGGACGTGCGCGTGGCGATGTCGCTCTACGACGCGATGGGCGCGAAGGGCACGGTCTCGCGCAGCGTGGCGGCCTCGTGCGCGCAGTCGCTGCGCGCGGCCGCGCCGGGTGCCGACATGTCGGTCATGGCGCAGCAGGCGCAGCAGGAGCTCGGGCTGGGCAGCGCGCCCCGGCAGCCGAAGCCGGGCGAGGCCGTCCGGGCATGAGCGCCGTGTTGATGGCGCTGCCGCCGGAGACCGTCGAGGCGTTGCCGGCGACGGCTTCGCCGAAGCTCGCGATCGACAAGCTGTCGCTGCGGTTCGGCGGCATCGTCGCGATCAACGAGCTGACGTTCGAGGTTCGCCGGAACGTGATCTGCGGCCTGATCGGTCCGAACGGCGCGGGCAAGACCAGCCTGTTCAACTGCGTCAGCCGCCTCTACAACCCGTCGTCGGGGCGCATCCTGTTCGACGGCGAGGACATCACGGGGCTGAAGTCCAAGGACATGGCCAGGCGGGGCATCGCCCGCACGTTCCAGAACCTCGCGCTGATCAACAGCCTGACGGTGCTTGAAAACGTCATGCTGGGCGGCTACCACCACGGCCGCACCCGCCTGTTCATGGCGCCGTGCGTGCCGGTGTCGCGGCGCGCCGAGGAGATCGCGCTGCGGCGCGACGCCATGCTGCTGCTGGAACGGCTGGGGCTGGACCATCTTCACGACGAGCGCGTCGACAGCCTGCCTTATCCGACGCTCAAGCGCATCGAACTGGCGCGCGCGCTGGCCGCCAACCCGTCGTTCCTGATGCTCGACGAGCCCGCGGGCGGGCTCTCGCATTCCGAGGTGGACGAGCTCGCGCAGACCCTGCTGCGCGTGCGGCAGGACTTCGACGTGACCATCCTGCTGGTCGAGCACCACATGGGCATGGTGATGAACATCTCCGACGACATCGTGGTGCTCGATTTCGGCAACAAGATCGCCGAGGGCAAGCCGCAGGCCGTGAAGTCCGACCCGCGCGTGATCGAAGCCTACCTGGGGAAGAAGCGTGGACGTTCTTGAGATCAAGGGCCTGGCCGCGGGCTACGGCAGGACGGCGGTGCTGCACGGGGTCGACCTGGCGGTGCCCGAGGGCAGTATCGTGGTGCTGCTCGGCGCCAACGGCGCCGGCAAGACCACCACGCTCAAGTCGATCAGCGGCATGATCAAGCGCGAAGGCCAGGTGCTGCTCGACGGCAAGCCGCTCAAGGGCATGGGGCCGGACCGCATCGCGCGCATGGGCGTCGCGCACGCGATGGAGGGGCGCGGGACGTTCGCCGACCTGACCGTGGAGGACAACCTGCAGGTCGGCGCCTACCGCCGCAAGGACAAGGGCGGCATCGACGCCGACATCGAGCAGATGTATACGCTCTTCCCGCGCCTGCGCGAGCGCCACAAGCAGAAGGCGGGCAGCCTGTCCGGCGGCGAGCAGCAGATGCTGGCGGTGAGCCGGGCGCTGATGCTCAAGCCGCGCGTGATGCTGCTCGACGAGCCGTCGCTGGGCCTCGCGCCGGTCATCATCGACCACCTGTTCGCCGCGCTGCAGACGGTCAACCGGACGCTCGGCACCTCGATGCTGATCGTCGAGCAGAATGCCAATCTCGCGCTCGAGATCGCGCATCGCGCCTACGTCCTCGAGATCGGCCGGGTGGTGCTGTCGGGCAGCGCGGCGGAGGTCGCCGCCAACGACAGCATCCGTGCCGCCTACCTGGGTCACTGAGACACTAACGAGACGCCAACGAGAGGGACACACATGCAGTATTTCCTCCAGCAGATCATCAACGGCATCGGCGACGGGGCGATCTACGCGTCGCTGGGCCTCGCGCTGGTGCTGATCTATCGCACCACCAACATCGCCAATTTCGCGCAGGGCGAGATGGCCACGGTGTCGGCCTACGTCGCCTGGCAGTGCGTGGCCTGGGGCCTGCCCCTGGGCTGGGCGATCGTGGTGGCGATCGTCGTCTCGCTGTTCGTGGGCATGGCAACCTACCTGATCTTCGTGCGGCCGGTGCAGAACAAGGACGAGCTCACCATCATCATCGTCACGCTGGGCCTCTTCCTCGCGTTCAACAGCCTCAGCGGCGCGACCTGGGGCTTCATGCAGATGCCGCTCGACTCGCCTTTCCCCGAGAAGTATTTCTCGATCGGCTCGTTCCGCGTCAGTGTCGAGCTGCTCGGCACGGTCGCCGTGCTGGTGGCGATCTCCGTGGGCATGTTCCTGCTGTTCCAGAAGACGCGGCTGGGCATGGCGCTGCGCGCCGCCGCCTCCAACGGCTCCTCGGCCAAGCTCGTCGGGATTCCCTTCACCGCGATGATGGCCATCGGCTGGGGCCTCGCGGCCGTGCTGGGCGCGGTCTCGGGATTGCTGGTCGCGCCGCGCGTCACGATCGACCCGAACATGATGGGCTCGATCATCATCTATGCGTTCGCGGCGGCCGTGGTCGGCGGCCTCACGAGCTATCGCGGCGCCGTGGTCGGCGGCGCCGTGGTCGGCATCTCCCAGTCCCTGTCCATGGCCTACCTGCCGTGGCTGGGCGCCGACCTGCAGATCCTCCTGCCGCTGCTGCTGATCGTGGCGGTTCTGATCGTCAAGCCCGAAGGTCTCTTCGGCAGTACCGTGATGGTGCGCGTATGAACAAGGTGAGCATTCTCCCCGCGCCGGCCGTGGCCGGCCCCCGGCCCGTGCGCAGGACGTCGACCCTCGGCTGGCTCGCGTTCGCGGCGCTGCTGTTCCTGGTGCCGCTGGTCTTCCCCGGCTACCGCACGTTCCAGTTCACCGGCGTGCTCACCTATGCGATCGCGGCGCTGGGCCTGAACCTGATCACCGGCTACGTGGGCCAGGTCTCGCTGGGCCACAACATGTTCTTCGCGCTGGGCGCGTACACGGCCATCCTCACGCATACGCTGCTGGGCGTGAATCCGCCGCTTTCCGTGTGCATCGCCGCGCTCGTCTGCTTCGGCGCCGGCTATCTCGCGGGATTCCCGGCCAAGCGCCTGCGCGGCCTGTACCTGGCGCTCATCACGCTGATCCTCGCGGTGTCGGTCGTGCCGCTGGTCAAGCATTTCAAGTCGTACACCGGCGGGGCCGCCGGCCTGACCTTCGACAAGCCGGACCCGCCCGCATGGTTCACGCTGGGCCAGGACGCGTGGCTCTACTACTTCGTGCTGCTGTTCGCCATCGTGATCTTCTGGGCGGTGCGCAACTTCGTCGCCGGCAGCACCGGGCGGGCGCTCGCCGGCATCCGCGGGGGCGAGCTGGCGGCCTCGTCGATGGGCGTGGACGTGAACCACCTCAAGGTCGTCGTGTTCGGCACGGGATCGATGCTCGGCGGCGTCGGCGGCGCGCTCGCGGCCTACACGATCGGCTTCATCGGCCCCGATTCGTTCACCCTCATGCTGTCGATCGGTTTCCTGGCGTCGATCGTCGTGGGCGGCCTGGGCACCATCAGCGGCGCGGTGGTGGCGGGCCTGTTCCTGCAGTTCGTGCCGTCCTATGCGTCGGACATCAGCCAGGCGCTCGCCGGCGCGGTGTACGGCGGCATCCTGATCGTCTGCATGTTCCTGATGCCGCGCGGCATCACCGGCTCGCTGATCAAGCTGCTCGATGCGCGGCGCGAGGCCAGCAAGCATCCATCAACCCAGGGCGTCCCGTCCTCCAGCCGCCCCAATCCACAGGAGTGATCGTGTCCAACGAATTTCATGGTCTGCAAAGCCAGGCCGAACCCTCGGTCCGGCTCGGCCCCGTCATGCAACTGCTCAACGGCGAGTGGGTGGGCAGCGCCGACGGCCGCGCGCTGCCGGTCGAGTGTCCCGCCAACAAGCGCGTCATCGCCGAGATCCCGCGCGCCGGGGCGGAAGACGTCGAGCGCGCGGTGCAGGCCGCCGAGCGCGCGTTCACCGCATGGAAGAAGGTGACGCCGTCGCAGCGCGGCCGCGCGATGCAGAAGATCGCCGACGCGCTCGAAGCGCAACTGGAGGACTTCGCGCGGATCATCGCGCACGAGACCGGCAACGCGCTGCGCACGCAGGCACGGCCCGAGGCGCAGCTGTGCGTCGACGCCTTCCGCTATTTCGGTGGCCTGGCCAGCGAGCTCAAGGGCGAGATGCTGCCGCTCGGCGACGACATCCTCAGCTACACGCGCCGCGAGCCGCTCGGGATCGTCGGCGCGATCGTGCCGTGGAACGCGCCCGCGGTGCTGTGCTCGATCAAGATCGCGCCGGCGCTGGTGGCCGGCAACACGATGGTGCTCAAGCTCGCGGAGGATGCGCCCTTCGCGGGCCTGTTCCTCGCGGAGATCTGCCAGCGCTTCCTCCCGCCGGGCGTGCTCAACGTCGTCACCGGGCTCGGCGCGGAGTGCGGCGCGGCGCTGGCGTCGCATCCGCGCATCCACAAGATGTCCTTCACCGGCTCCACCGGGGTCGGCAAGAGCATCATGGCCGCGGCGGCGGAGCGCATCGGCCCGGTCTCGCTGGAGCTGGGCGGCAAGAGCCCGACTATCGTGTGCGACGACGCGGACGAAGAGTGGGTCGTGCAGAACGTGGGCACGGCCATGCGCTTCACGCGCCAGAGCCAGTCGTGCACCGCCGGTTCGCGCCTGTTCCTCCACGAGTCCATCTACGATTCGTTCCTGGAGAAGCTGGTCAAGCTCATGAACAGCTACAAGATCGGCAACCCGCTGGACGAGGCGACCGACATGGGCAGCCTCATCAGCAGCAAGCAGTACGGGCGCGTGTGCAGCTACATCGAGGAGGGGCTGAAGAACCCGGACGTGAAGCTGCTGACCGGCGGCCTGCCGCCGACCTCCGGCCCGCTGGCCGAAGGGTACTTCACCGTGCCGACGCTGTTCGGCGGCAGCTCGAATGCGTGGCGCCTGGCCAAGGAGGAGATCTTCGGGCCGGTGCTCGTCGTGATTCCCTGGAAGGACGACGCGCAGGTGCTGAAGATGGCCAACGACAGCCACTACGGGCTGGCCGGCTACGTGTTCTCGAACAACACGGCGCGTGCGATCCGCATGGCCCATGAGATAGACTCGGGCTGGGTGCAGGTCAACCAGGGCAAGGGCCAGCTGTTCGGCCAGCCCTACGGCGGCTTCAAGCAGAGCGGCCAGGGCAAGGAGCAGTCGCTGTCTTCCCTGACCGAAGGCTTCTCGCGGCTCAAGACCGTGACGGTCAACCTGACGATCTGACCCGGCTGCTTCCCGACGACTTCGAGCGATTTTTTCCGACCCATCCACAGTGAGAGACACTTCCGAGCTTTTCCACCCCGCACACCCATGCCCCGCGTTCCGAGCGCACGCGAGGGCCTGGCGTGCCGGCGACCGGCAGGCATGCCGCTTCGGTTCCCGCGCCCTTGAGCGCCCGCGCTTCGCGGGAACCCTCCGATACAGGCAAGTGCCATGACGACGAGCGACCAGATCTACAGAGCGGTCGAGTCGCAGATCAGCCAGCGCATGCTGTTGCCCGGCGATTCGATCGACGAGGAGAGCCTGATGACGCAGTTCGGCGTCTCCCGCACCCCCGTGCGCGAGGCGCTGGTGCGGCTCAAGTCCGAAGGTCTCGTCAGCAGCATTTCCCGCGGCGGCTCGATCGTCTCGAAGATGGACGTGCAGCAGCTGGTCTCCGTCTGGGAGCTGCTGTCCGACCTGGAAGGGCTCTGCGCGGGTTATGCGTGCGAGCGCATGACGCGGCCGGAGCGGCAAGCCCTGATGGACGCCCATCTCGCCGGCGAAGCCGCCGCCGAGGCCGACGACCAGGTCGGATGGCAGCAGGCCAACATGGCGTTCCACGAGGTGCTCTATGCCGGCTCGCGCAATACGTTCCTGCGCCAGGAGATCCTGCGCATGCGCACCCGCACGGTCGCCTACCGCTCCCATTCGTTCGGTGCGGTGGGTGACGCCATGCACGCGCACCTCGAGCATGGCCAGATCGCGAAAGCGATCCAGGAGCGCGATGGCGAGACGGCGGTGCGCCTCATGAGGGCGCATCTGCGTCCCGAGGGCGCGACGCTGATCAACCTGCTGCAATCGCTACCGAAGGACATGCTGCGCTGAGATCCTTCTTCACCACCTCCTGAGTTTCGCGAGCCTTGAACGGCCTGCCAGGCTCGCTTGTGCCCATTTGCATGAATGGGCTTTGCGCGAACATAAATACATCTGGAGTACGAATGTCCCGCATCTGCGCATCCTCGGCCCTTCAGGGCATCAAGGTACTTGACCTCTCCCGGGTTCGCGCCGGTCCCACGTGCGTGCGGATGCTGGCCGATTTCGGTGCCGACGTGGTTCGCATCGAGCCGCCGGCCGGCGTCGATCCGAACGAAGACATATTCGCCGTCAACCGCCTCGGCGGGGACTTCCAGAACCTCAACCGCAACAAGCGGTCGATGACGCTGAACCTCAAGAAGCCCGAGGGCCTCGCCATCCTCAAGCGCATGGTCAGGACCGCCGACGTCGTCGTGGAGAACTGGCGGCCGGACGTGAAGACGCGCCTCGGCGTCGACTACGCATCCCTGCGCGCCATCAACCCGCGCATCATCCTGGCGAGCATCTCGGGATTCGGGCAGGACGGGCCGTACGCGGCGCGGCCGGGCTTCGACCAGATCGTGCAGGGCATGGGCGGGCTCATGTCGGTGACGGGCTATCCCGAGACCGGGCCGCTGCGCGCCGGCATCGCCGTCGCCGATTCGAGCACGGGCCTCTACACCGCCATCGGCATCCTCATCGCGCTGCGCGAGCGCGACCAGTCCGGCGAGGGGCAATGGGTGCAGGCGTCGCTGCTGCACTCGCAGATCGCGATGATGGACTTCCAGGTCGCGCGCTTCCTGAACGAGGGCGACATCCCGCGGCCCGCGGGCAACGACCATCCGACGAGCGCGCCGATGGGCGTGTTCAACGCGGCCGACGGGCTGCTCAACCTGGGCGCCGCCGGGCAGGGGACGTGGATGCGGCTGTGCAAGGTCATCGGGCATCCCGAATGGATCGCCGACGCGGAATTCGCCACCGAGCCCCTGCGCGTGAAGCACCGCGCGCGCCTGAACAGCCGGCTCAACGAAGTCTTCGGCGCGCACGGCGTGCAGCACTGGGTCGCGCTGCTGAACGACGCGGGCGTGCCGGCCGGTCCGGTCTACGACGTGCCGGAGATGCTCGAGGACGAGCAGGTGCAGCATCTCGCCGTGGTGGTCGATACGCGCACCGGCAAGGGCGAGCCGATCAAGGTGATCAGCCAGCCGGTGACGCTGTCGCGCACGCCGGCTACCATCGTGGCCGCGGCACCCGCCTGGGGCGAGCATACCGCCGAGATTCTCGCGGAATGCGATTTCGACGCTGCGGAGATCGCCGGTCTCCGCGAACAACTGGTTATCTGAGGAAGAACGAGCCATGCCTGAACTGATCGTGAAGCGCGAGGCGGCCATCGGCCGCATCGTGTTCTCCAATCCGAGCAAGTACAACGCGATGTCGCGGGACATGTGGCTTGCCCTGCCGGAAGCGCTAGACGCGCTCGACGCCGACCCCGAGATCCGGCTGATCGTGCTGGAGGGCGACGGCGACAGCGCGTTCGTCTCCGGCGCCGACATCTCGCAGTTCGGCGCGTCGCAGGCGGACCCCGCGGTGCAGGCGGCCTACAACGCGGCCGTGGAGCAGGCCTACCTCGCGCCGGTGAAATGCAGCAAGCCGGTCGTCGCCAGGATCCGCGGCATCTGCATGGGCGGCGGCCTCGGCCTTGCCGCCGCGTGCGACCTGCGCTTCTGCCGCGACGACGCGCGCTTTCGCATGCCGGCCGGACGCATGGGCCTGGGCTACAGCGTGGTGGGCGTGCGCCGGTTCATGACCGTGGTCGGCGTGGCCAATACCTTCGACATGTTCTTCTCCGCGCGCGTCTTCGGCGCGCAGGAGGCGCTGCGCATGGGCTTCGTGAGCCAGGTGGCGCCGCGCGAGACGTTCGATGCGATGTTCGACGAATGGTGCGCCGCCGTGGTCGAGAACGCGCCGCTCACGCTGCGGGCGCTCAAGCGGACGGTCAACGAGCTCATCCACGATCCCGGCGATCGCGACGTCGCCGCGGCCGAGGCCGCCATCGCGGCCTGCTTCGCGAGCGCCGATTACCGGGAGGGCGCGGCCGCCTTCATGGAGAAGCGCAAGCCGCGGTTCCAGGGCGCCTGAGGGCGCTGGCCGCGCAGGCGCGCTCCGACATGCCGGGCGCCTGAGACGGGACCTGTCTTGCGCGAGGCGCGGCGGACGGCCGATGCCCCGGGCGTCGCCGTGCGCATTCCCAATCTCCCAATCTGCCATTCCACCCGAGACAAGATGAACGAGATCACCGGCACCACGCGTCTGATGGCCACCATCGGCGATCCCATCCAGCAGGTCCTCGCGCCGCAGGAGATCAACCGCCTGATGGCCGCGCGCGGCATCGACGCGGCCCTGGTGCCCATGCAGGTGCCCGTCGCGGGCCTGGCAAAGGTGGCCGACGGCCTGCGGCAGATGTCGAACCTCGAAGGGTTCATCGTCACGGTGCCGCACAAGAACGCGTTCGTCGCCCTGTGCGACGAACTCACGCCGGAGGCCGCCCGCGTGGGCGCGGTCAACATCGTCAGGCGCCTGCCCGACGGGCGGCTGCGGGGTGGGATCCTGGACGGCCTGGGCTTCGTCGGCGGACTGCGCGGCAACGACCTCGATCCCGCCGGGATGCGCGTCTACGTGGCGGGCGCCGGCGGCGCGTCGACGGCCATCACGTACGCGCTCGGCGACGCCGGCGCCGCCGCGATCACGATCGCCAACCGCGACGCGGCCAAGGCGCAGGCGCTGGCCGCGCGCCTGCGCGTGGCGTTTCCGGCCATCGCCATCGCGGTCGGCACCCGCGACCCGTCGGGACATGACCTGGTGATCAACTGCACGTCGCTCGGCATGCGGCCCGACGACGCGCTGCCGCTCGACGCCGAACGGCTGACCCCGGACCAGGTGGTGGCCGAAGTCATCATGAAGCCGGCCGAGACGGCGCTGCTCGCGGCCGCCCGCAAGCGGGGCTGCCGCATCCACCATGGCAAGCCCATGCTCGTGAGCCAGATCGAGATGATGGCGGACTTCATGCTGCAGGCGGCCCCATGAGCGAAGGCGCGCTTGCCCGCGAGGAGGGCTGGGACTACGTCATCGTCGGCGGCGGCACGGCAGGCTGCATCCTGGCGAACCGCCTGAGCGCCTCCGGCCGCCATCGCGTGCTCATGCTCGAGGCCGGCGGCGAGCCCGCGAGCCGCTGGATCGGCATTCCGGCGGGCTTCAGCAAGCTCCTCGTCGACCAGCAGTACAACTGGCGCTTCCAGACCGAGGCGGAGCCGGGCACCCGCAACCGGGTGATCTCGGTGCCGCGCGGCAAGGGCCTGGGCGGTTCCTCGCTGATCAACGGCATGATCTACGTGCGCGGCCAGAGCGCCGACTACGATGCGTGGGCGGCCGGCGGCGCGCACGGCTGGGGCTGGCGCGACGTGGAGCCCTATTTCCGCAAGATCGAGAACTATCCGCGGGGCGGCCCGGCGCGCGGGCACGATGGTCCGATGAAGCTCGCGCAGGTGCGCGAGCGCTACCCGATCGCGCAGGCGTTCATCGATGCCGCCCGCGAGGACGGCTGGGCCTACAACGAAGACTACAACGGCGAGAGCCAGGAAGGCGTCGGCTACTACCAGGTCGTGCAATCGGCGGGCCGGCGCTGGAGCGCCTACGAAGGGTATCTGCGGCCGGCGCTCGACCGGCCCAACCTGCGGGTGGTGACGGACGCCCTCGTCACCAGGATCGAAATCGAGGGCGCGCGCTGCACCGGCGTGACGTGGCGGCGCGGCGGCGTGGAGACCACCACGCGCGCCGCGCGCGAGGTCATCCTCTGCGCCGGCGCGATCCAGTCGCCGCAGCTCCTGGAGCTGTCCGGCGTCGGCCAGCCCGCGCTGCTGCAACGGATGGGAATTCCGGTCAGGCACGCGTTGCCGGGCGTCGGCGAGAACTACGTCGATCACTTCGCCACGCGCATGAACTGGCGCGTGCGCAACACGGTCACGCTGAACGAGATGTCGCGCGGATGGCGCCTCGGGCTGGCCGTGGCGGAATACTTCACGCGCAGGACCGGCATCCTGACGCTCGGAACGGGCCTGGTGAACGGCTTCGTGAAATCGCGTCCGGACGTGGCCACGCCCGACGCCCAGTATTTCTTCGTGCACGCGAGCTACGCCGATGCGTCCAGGCGCATCCTCGACCGCGCGCCCGGCATGACCATCGGCGTGACGCAGCTTCGGCCCGAATCGGTCGGCAGCATTCACATGAAGTCGCTCGATCCGCTCGCGTCGCCGTCGATCCGCCCCAACTTCCTCGACGCGCAGGTCGACCGCGACTGCATGGTCGGCGCCATGAAGGTCGCGCGCCGGATCGTGTCGCGAAGCGCCATGCGGCCGTACGTCGTGCAGGAACTCAGCCCGGGAGACGCGTGCGCCAGCGACGAGGCCTGGCTCGACTTCGCGCGCGACAACGGCCAGACCATCTACCACCCGCTCGGCACTTGCCGCATGGGGAGCGACGCCGCCGCCGTGGTCGATTTGCGCCTGTCGGTGCGAGGGCTGGCGGGCCTGCGCGTCGTCGACGCGTCCGTCATGCCGAAGATGGTCTCCGGGAACATCCAGGGCGCCGTGATGATGGTGGCGGAGAAGGGCGCGGATCTCATCCTGGCCGACGCCGGCCAGCGGCGGGAAACTATATGACCCCGCAACCGCCGCCGGTGACGGCGCAAGAGCAGGACGACGATCTCGGGCGCGTCCCCTTCGTCTATCAGAATGCCCTGCCCGGGCGCGTGGTCTTCGCGATGCCGGCGGGGCGCGCGGTGCTGGCCGAGGCGGAGCGCTGCGGCGCCGGGCGGGTCCTGGTCGCATCGGGCCGGTCCCTCGCGCGCATGGCCGACGGGCCGCTGCAGCAGGTCGAGCGCGAGCTCGGGAGACGGCACGTCGGCACCATCGCGACCATGCGCGGGCACACCCCGCGCGAGGATGTGCTGGAGATCGCGGAAGCGATGCGGCGCGCCCGCGCCGACCTGCTCGTCGCGGTGGGCGGCGGCTCCGTCATCGACGGCTGCAAGGCCGCCCTGATGTGCCAATGGATGGACGTGCGCGATGTCGCCGCCGTGGATGCCCTGCTCGATGCAACCGCCATCTCGCCGCCCGCCAATCCCGTGCGCATGGTCTCGGTGTCGACCACGCTGTCGGGCGCCGAATTCACCGCCGTGGCCGGCGTGACCGAACTGGCCACCAAGGCCAAGCAGATCTTCAGGCATGAACTCCTGGTGGCGCGAACGGCGATCCTGGACCCCGCCGCCACGCGCATGACGCCCGTCGATCTCCTCCTGTCGACAGGCATGCGCTCGGTCGATCACGCCGTGGAGGCATTCTGTTCCCCGAGCGCGAATCCCGTGACGGACCTCCATGCCTTGCAGGGATGGCGCCTGCTCCACGACGGGCTGCGCGCGATCAGGAGCCATCCCGACCGCGGCGGCCCGCGGGCGCGGTCGCAGCTCGGCATGTGGCAGGCGATCTCGGCCTTGTCCACCGGCGCCGGATCGGGCGCCAGCCACGGCATCGGCTACGCGATCGGCGCCACGTTCGACGTGGCGCATGGCCACACCTCATGCGCGATGCTGCCCGCGGTGCTGCGCTGGAACGCCAGCGTCAACGCGGCACGCCAGCAACAACTGTCCGCCGCCGTGGGACGCCCGGACGTCCCGGCGGCCATGCTGATCGCGGAGCTGGTCGCATCCCTCGGGTTGCCCGGCAGGCTGCGGGACCTGGGCATCGGCCGCGGCGACTTGCGGGAGATCGCGCGCCGGTCGCTCGGTTACGCGCCGGTGCTGGCCAATCCGCGTCCGATCGCGCGGGAGGCGGACGTGCTGGAGATTCTTGAGCTGGCGCTGTAGCCGGGCGCGGAGAAGACGACAAAAAACGACGTCTTTTCCCGGTTTGATATTCCGATGCGCTTGATACCCAGCGAGGGAGAAGTCCGGCGCATATTGTGACGACGGGAAGCACATGTCCGCCGACGGGCAGAAGGCGGTGGAGGCGAAGCTCCGCCAACTGATGGAGGTCAGGATGGCCCTCCAGCGGGAGAAGGAGGGCCATCCGGCTAGTGCCCGCGCGGCGCTTCGCCGGGCGTCGCCGGCGGGTCGTCGCCCGCGTACTCCACCCGGTTCCGCCCGCGCCGCTTGCTGCGGTACAGCGCTTCGTCGGCGCGCGAGATCAGGCCGTGGATGGTGTCCCCGTCCTGCACGCAGGCCACGCCCAGGCTGGCGGTCATGCGCCCCGTCACGGAGAAGTCGCGCTCCGACAGCGCGTGGCGCAGCGCCTGGGCGAACAGCACGGCGTCGCGCAGGCCGGTGCCGGCGCAGATCAGCAGGAATTCCTCGCCGCCCCAGCGGCCGAGGGTATCGGTGGCCCGCTTGGTTTCGAGGATGCGGCCGGCCATCTCGACCAGCACCTGGTCGCCGGCCTGGTGGCCGTGGGTGTCGTTGACGGACTTGAAACGGTCCACGTCGATCAGGATGATCGAAAACGGGCTGCCGTCGCCGCGCGCGCATGCCAGCGCGCTGCCGAGCGTTTCGTTGAGGTGGCGGCGGTTGAACACGCCGGTCAGCTGGTCGGTCTTGGAGAGCACTTCGAGCTGGCGGTTTTTCTCGACCAGCTCGGCCTGGGTGGCCTGGATCTGCGCGAAGGCGTGGTGGCTGGACTGGATGGCGGCGCGCGCGCGCCGCTCGGCTTCCGTGCGCTGGGCGATGATGAGCTTGAGCCGGCGCAGCACGAGGTTGAAGCCGTCGATGACGCTGTCGAACTCGGTGCGGCCGAGCTGGTCGAGTTCGTCGAGATGGTCGCCGTGGCTGGAGGCGAGCTCGAACAGGGCGCCGCGCAGGTGTTCGAGCGGGCCGAAGACCATCCGCAGGCCGAAGGTCAGCAGCAGCACCAGCGCCACGTCGATGGCGGCGACCTCGGTCACGCCCTGGGCCATCGCCGCGTGCAGGGTCTGGTGCATGTTGTCGCGGGTGAAGCGGATCACGGCGTGGCCGATGGCCTGCTTGCGGCGTTCCGGATCGATGTCGTCGGGCGGGTAGATCGTGACGTTGGCGAGCACGTCGTGGCCGTTGTCCGTGGCGCAGGGTAGCGTGCCTGATGCTGCGGCGCGGCCGGGGACGGCGGCGCGGTGGACTTCCGCGTAGACCTCCTGGCGGTCGGGCGAGAACACGCAGGCTTCGGTGACTTCGGGGTGTATCAGCGTGGATTCGAGGCCGGTGCGCAGGATGCCCACGTTGAGCGCCCAGGTCGGCGCCGCCAGGCTTTGCCGGAGCCCTTCCAGCACTTCCGCGCGCGTGCGCTCGAAACGCTGCTCGAGGTCCTGCCGCAGCAGCCACTGGCGGTGCACGGCGAACGCGCCCAGCGTTGTCGTAGTGGCAACGATGAACAGCACGATCATCCTGTTCCGGATCGACCGAACCGGTGGCAGCAGTGGCATGTAATGCGCGATCTCGGGTAAATCGGGGAGCCGGCTATTCTATTCGTCCGCGGCCTTGTCGAACAACTGGCGGAACCTGGCCAGCTCCGGGTGCGACTCTTCGTATTTCTTGCTGAAGCCGATATGGACGGTCTCGCCCTTGATGGTCATGACACGCCGGGACTTGTAGCGCATGCGCTCCGGAATGCCCTGGGCCTCGAGCGTGACCAGCGCCTCGTTGATGACGACGCTGGGGTTGACCACGCAGTCTATCTCCTGCACCAGCATCTTCTTGACGAGATCGTGGAATTCATGCCCCTCGACGAGCTCGATCCTGCCCTCGCCGACGAACTGGAAGAAGCGCTTGCCGGGCGCGAGATAACCGCGCTGGTTGCCGAATTTCAGGCCGGCGAAGTCGTCGGGATAGGTGTTGAACGTGCGGCCCTCGACCGAATCGCGGTTGCAGTGCACCGCGACGTCTTCGGTGTAGAACGGCCTGGAGTGGTTCAGGAACGGCCGCTCCCTGGGGCGATAGTACACGCCGATCACGCCGGCGCTGTTGCCGTTCCTGGCTTCTTCGACGCAGCGCGCCCACGACGCGAACCGGATCTGCACCTTGTATTCGGGAAGCCGCTTGAGCACGCGGTTCAGGTTCTCGATATAGGCCCCCTTGGGCATGCCGTTTTCTTCGTAGGACTGGGGGCGCTGGCCGGCCTCGGAGTACAGCACGATGGCGGTCTGCGCCACGGCGGAAGTGGCTCCCCACAACGCGCAGGCGGCGAGGATGAGCCGGCAAGGGCGGAAGACATGCATGGCGGCGGGTGCTGGTGAGGAGACAAAGGCCCGGTTCCCGCGCGGCCCGCGCGGTGATCCGCGAGCCGTGGCAGTGTGAGCCCCTGCGACCATAACGGCAATCCGGCGCAATAATTTAGAAGTCGTTTCAAAAAGATCCTGGCGTCGTTGCGCGGCACGGCAAGTACTGGTTGTACTGTCTGCGGCCGCGCGCCTAGCCAGGACCGCTTCGCTTCATTTTGAAACAACTTCTAGGGCCATTGGAGGGAACCGTCAGGCGCGTGGCCGGCCGGCGTCGGGCGGCGCCCCGGCCGGGGCGCCTGATGCGCCGCTTGCCGCGCGCGGGCGGCACGGCCGGCGCCGCCCGCGCCTCCCGCGAGATAAGTCGGGCCCCGGCACGTGGCCTTGCATATACTCTCTTCGATCAGGAAACATGCCTGCCGCCCCGGGCGGCGCCTTGCGCAAGCTGTGACGATGCGCGCGCGCCCGGGTGCCGCTTCGTTGGCATGGCCGCCGCGCTCCCCCACGGCCGCGGCGGGAGATCCTGCCATGCAGCGTGCCGCCTGCCCGTCCCCCGGCAGCAGAGCCACGCGCAACCTGGAGTCTCGCGATGGACCGGCCGAGATGGAGTCTGCTGACCAAACTGCTGGCGATCGGCGCCGTGGCGCTGGTGCTTGCGCTGACGTCGATCGGCCTGACGCTCTGGGTCACGTGGCAGATCGAGGGCGGCGCGGCGGCGGTCAACGAAGCGGGGCGCATGCGCATGCAGGGCTACCGGATCGCGCTGGCGGTGGAGCGCGGCACGCCGGCCGCCGCCCTGGCCTCCCAGCTGCGCCAGCCCGAGCAGAGCCTGGAGCTGCTGGCCAGCGGCGATCCGTCGCGCCCGCTGGTGGTGCCGTGGAATGCCCAGACGCGCGCGCAGTTCGCCAGCGTGCGCAAGATCTGGGCGCCGCTGCGCGCGCGCTGGCTCGGCGGCGCGCCGGTCCCGATGGCGGACATCGACCGCTTCGCGGATGCCGTCGATGCGCTGGTGTCCGACATCGAGTCGCAGTTGTCGCGCTGGACGGCGCGGCTGCACATGTTCCAGCTGGCGATGGTGGCCTTGTCCATCGCCAGCGCGGTGATGCTGTTCTATGCCAGCTACCTGATCGTGGTCGAGCCGCTGATGCGGCTGCGGCGCGGCCTGCAGCGCGTCGAGGCGGCCGATCTCGGCGTGCGCGTGGCGGTGACGTCCCGGGACGAGTTCGGCGAGCTGGCGGAGGGCTTCAACCACATGGCGGCCAACCTGGAGGCGCTGTACGGCGACCTGGAGCGGCGCGTCGGCGAGAAGACCGCGCGGCTCGAGCGCGAGCGCATGCGGCTGGCGGCCATGTACGAGATGAGCCGGCAGATGGCGCAGGCGGCGACGCTCGACGAGCTCGGCCAGGGGTTCGCGCGCCGCCTGCGCACCATCGCCCATGCCGACGCGGTGGCGATCCGCTGGTCCGACGCGGCCAATCAGCGCTACCTGCTGCTGGCCGGCGACTGCCTGCCGCGCGACCTGCTCGAGCAGGAGCGCTGCCTGCACGCGGGCGCCTGCCATTGCGGGCAGGACGGCGCCACCGCGCAACTGCGGGTCATCGCCGTGGGGGCGCGGCCCGACGATGCGTCGATCCGCTGCGCGCGCGCCGGCTACCGGACCCTGGTGTCGCTGCCGGTGAAGCTGCAGCAGCGGGTGCTGGGCGAGATCGACCTGTTCTTCATCGAGGAGACCGTGCTGACGGCGGAGGACCATTCCCTGCTCGAAGCGCTCGCCGCCCATCTCGCCAGCGCGATGGAGGGGCTGCGCGCGGGCGCGCTCGAGAAGGAGGCCGCGGTGGCGGAGGAGCGGGGGCTGCTGGCGCAGGAGCTGCACGATTCGATCGCCCAGTCGCTGGTCTTCCTGCGCATCCAGGTGGAGCTGATGCGCGGCGCGCTGGGCCGCGGCGACGCGGCGGCGTCCGACCGGGTGCTCGGCGAGATCGAGACCGGCGTGCGCGAGACCTACGGCGACGTGCGCGAGCTGCTGGTGCATTTCCGCACGCGCACCAACCACGAGGACATCGAGCCCGCGCTGCGCACCACGCTGCAGAAGTTCGAGCACCAGACCGGCCTGCGCACGCACCTGCGCGTCGAGGGGCGCGACGTGGCCCTGATGCCGGACGTGCAGGTCCAGGTGCTGCACGTGATCCAGGAGGCGTTGTCCAACATCCGCAAGCACGCGCGCGCCACCCAGGTCTGGGTGGCGGTGCGGCAGGCCGAGGCGTGGCGCTTCGAGGTGCGCGACGACGGCTGCGGCTTCGACGCCGCGCGCCCGCCGGATGCCTCGCGGCTGCACGTGGGCCTGCGCATCATGCACGAGCGCGCGCAGCGCATCGGCGCCACCGTGACGCTGGACTCGGACAGCGGCCGGGGCACGCGCGTGATGCTGACGCTGCCGCGCCGGCTGGCGCCGCGCGAGGCGCCGTCCCGGCCCGCGCGCGTGGCCGAGGCCGCGCCGGGCCACTGAGGGGAGACACCGATGCCCGCCACCGGTCCGGTCCGCCTGCTGGTCGTCGACGACCATACCTTGTTCCGCCGCGGGCTGATCGCGCTGCTGGCGCAGGAGCCGGCGCTGCGCGTGGTCGGCGAGGCCGGCGACGCCGGCGAGGCCCAGCACCGCGCCCAGGCGCTGCAGCCGGACGTGATCCTGCTCGACAACCACCTGCCCGGCGTGACGGGGATCGACGCGCTGCCCGGGCTGCGCGAGGCCGCGCCGCAGGCGCGCGTGCTGATGCTGACGGTCAGCGAGGACGAGCGCGACCTCGGCGCGGCGCTCAAGGCGGGCGCCGACGGCTACGTGCTCAAGAACATCGAGGGCGCCGCGCTGGTGGCGGCCATCCACCAGACCTGGCGGGGGCAGTCGGCCATCAGCCCGGAGATGACGGCCAAGCTGGCCGCCGCGTTCCAGGCCGTGCACGCCGGTCCGGCCGGCGCCGCGCCCGCGGGCCGGCCCGAGGATCCCGCCGGCGATCCGCGCGCCGGCCTGCTGGCCGCGCTGTCGCCGCGCGAGCTGGACATCCTGCGCCGCATCGCCTGCGGCGCCAGCAACAAGGCCATCGCGCGCCAGCTGGACATCGCCGAGACGACGGTGAAGATCCACGTCCAGCACATCCTGCGCAAGCTCAACCTGAGTTCGCGGGTGCAGGCGGCGGTCTTCCTGGCCGGGCACGACAGCGCCTGATCGTGTCCTGGCCATAGTTCTTTCGAACTATGGCCGGGGCCCCGCGCGCGCCGCATCCCTACTCCTTCCGGACATGCCGGGCTGCCCGGCAGACCTATGTCGCGCCGCGCCGCCGGCGCCTAGATTGAAATCCGGCGAAAGACAGGGGGGGGGCGGCATGGCGCTATCGCAACGGGACCGGGTCGCGGCACCGGCCATCCGCGTGCTGGCGGCAAGCACGCTGGCCTTCACCGTGTGCTTCATGGTCTGGATGATGTTCGGCGTCATCGGCATCCCGATCCGCAAGACCCTCGGGCTGAACGCCACCGAGTTCGGCCTGCTGACCGCGGTGCCGGTGCTGACCGGCTCGCTGGTGCGCGTGCCGCTCGGCTTCATGACCGACCGCTTTGGCGGGCGCGTGGTCTTTTTCGTGCTGATGCTGGCCTGCGTGCCGCCGGTGTGGCTGATGTCCTACGCCACGCAATACTGGCATTTCCTGCTGGCCGGATTGTTCGTCGGCCTGGCCGGCGGCTCGTTCTCGGTCGGCACGCCGTACGTCGCGCGCTGGTTCCCGAAAAGCCGGCAGGGTTTCGCGATGGGCGTGTTCGGCGCCGGCAACTCGGGCGCGGCGGTCAACAAGTTCATCGCGCCGGCGCTGGTGATGAGCTTCGGCTGGGCGATGGTGCCGCGCGCCTACGCGGCCATCCTGCTCGGCACGGCGCTGCTGTTCTGGCTGCTGAGCGCGCACGACCCGGCCCACGTCGCCGGCGGCGGCGCCTCCCTGCGGGAGCAGTTGCGCGCGCTGCGGGACCCGCGCGTGCTCAAGTATTGCCAGTATTACTCGATCGTCTTCGGCGGCTACGTCGCGCTGAGCCTGTGGATGGTGCAGTACTACGTGGGCGAGTACGGCCTGGGGCTGTCCGCCGCGGCGCTGCTGGCGGCCTGCTTCTCGCTGCCTGGCGGCGTCCTGCGCGCGGCGGGCGGCTGGCTCGCCGACCGCTACGGCGCGCACGGCGTGACGTGGTGGGTGCTGTGGGTGTGCTGGGTCTGCCTGTTCCTGCTGAGCTACCCGCGCACGGAATTCACGGTGGCCGCGGTGGACGGCGCCCGCAGCTTCCGGCTGGGCCTGAACGTCTATGCCTTCACCGCGCTGCTGGCGGTGCTGGGCATCGCCTTCGCGTTCGGCAAGGCGAGCGTGTTCAAGTACATCAGCGACGACTACCCGGACAACATCGGCGCCATCAGCGGCATCGTCGGCCTGGCCGGCGGGCTGGGCGGCTTCGTGCTGCCCATCCTGTTCGGCGTGCTGGTCGACGTCACCGGGGTGCGCTCGAGCGCCTTCATGCTGATGTACGGCGTGGTGTGGGTATCCCTGATCTGGATGTACTTCACCGAGGTGCGCCGCACCGAGATGATGGGCCCGCACGGCGCGCGCGCGGGCATGGCGGCGCGGCCCTGAGCGCGCCAGGAGACGGCAATGATCCGAACCGCAGCAGACACCCCGAAGCCCGCCGGCGGCGGCCGCGTGCTGACCATCTGGACGCCCGAGGACCGGGCCTTCTGGGAGCGCGAGGGCGAGGCGATCGCCAAGCTGAACCTGTGGATCTCGGTGCCGGCGCTGTTCCTGGCGTTCGCGATCTGGCAGTTGTGGAGCGTGGTGGCGGTCAACCTGCCGCAGCTCGGCTTCCGCTACTCGACCAACCAGCTGTTCTGGCTGGCGGCCGCGCCCGCGCTGTCGGGCGCCACGCTGCGCATCTTCTATTCCTTTATGGTGCCGCTGTTCGGCGGGCGCCGCTGGACCGCGATCTCCACCGCGTCGCTGCTGGTGCCCGCCATCGGCATCGGCATCGCGGTGCAGGACCCGTCCACCAGCTACCCGACCATGTTGCTGCTGGCGCTGCTGTGCGGGCTGGGCGGCGGCAACTTCAGTTCCAGCATGGCCAACATCAGCTTCTTCTTTCCCAAGGAGCACAAGGGCTCGGCGCTCGGCGTGAACGCGGGGCTGGGAAACCTCGGCGTCTCGGTGGTGCAGTTCCTGAGCCCGCTGGTGGTGACGGTGGGCATCCTCGGCATCTTCGGCGGCGACCCGCAGACCATCGTCGGCAAGAGCGGCCAGGCCAGCCAGGTGTGGGCGCAGAACGCCGCCTACATCTGGATTCCGTGGATCGCGCTGGCCTCGCTGGCGGCGTGGTTCTTCATGAACGACATTGCCGACGCGCGCGCGTCGTTCGCCGCGCAGGCGGCCATCTTCCGGCGCAAGCACAACTGGCTGATGTGCGTGCTCTACCTCGGCACCTTCGGTTCGTTCATCGGCTTCGCGGCGGGCTTTCCGCTGCTGATCAAGAGCCAGTTCCCCGACATCAACCCGCTGGCCTACGCGTGGCTGGGGCCGCTGCTCGGCGCGCTGATCCGCCCGGTGGGCGGCTGGCTGGCCGACCGGCTCGGCGGCGCCTCGGTGACGCTGTGGAACTTCGCCGTGATGGCGCTGGCGGTGGTGGGGGTGCTGTATTTCCTGCCCAAGGGCGCGGGCGGCTACGCGCTCGCCGCGGGCCCGGCGCAGGGCAGCTTCACCGGCTTCTTCCTGATGTTCCTGGTGCTGTTCCTGACCACCGGCATCGGCAACGGCTCGACCTTCCGCATGATCCCGGTGATCTTCCTCAACCAGAAGCTGCGCGAGGTGGACGGCGCCGGCGAGGAGGCGCAGGCCCGCGCCATCAAGGAAGGCAATACCGAAGGGGCGGCGGCGCTGGGCTTCGCCGGGGCGCTGGGCGCCTACGGCGGCTTCTTCATCCCCAAGAGCTACGGCACCGCCATCGCCGCGACCGGCGGGCCGGAGGCGGCGCTGTGGGTGTTCGTCGTGTTCTACCTGCTGTGCGTGGCGATCACCTGGTGGTACTACGGGCGCCGCGGCGCCGAGATGCCGTGCTGAGCACGCGCGCGATCCGCACAACCGAGACCGGAGCCCCGCCATGAGCCATTTCCTCGACCGCCTGACCTATTTCAGCCAGACGCGCGAGCGTTTCTCCGACGGCCACGGCCAGACCACCGGCGAGGACCGCACCTGGGAGGACGCCTACCGCAACCGCTGGCAGCACGACAAGATCGTGCGCTCCACCCACGGCACCAACTGCACCGGCTCGTGCTCGTGGAAGATCTACGTCAAGGGCGGCATCGTGACCTGGGAGACCCAGCAGACCGACTACCCGCGCACGCGCGCCGACCTGCCCAACCACGAGCCGCGCGGCTGCGCGCGCGGCGCGAGCTATTCCTGGTACCTGTACAGCGCCAACCGCGTCAAGTACCCGATGGTGCGCGGGCGGCTGCTCAAGCACTGGCGCGCCGCGCGCGCGGTGGCCAGCAGCGCGGTGGACGCCTGGGCCGCCGTGGTCGAGGACGACGCGGCCCGCCGCGAGTACCAGCAGCAGCGCGGCCTGGGCGGCTTCGTGCGCAGCACCTGGGACGAGGTCAACGAGCTGATCGCCGCGGCCAACGTATACACCATCCGGCGGCACGGCCCCGACCGCGTGATCGGCTTCTCGCCGATCCCGGCCATGAGCATGGTCAGCTACGCCGCGGGCAGCCGCTACCTGAGCCTGATCGGCGGAGTCAGCATGAGCTTCTACGACTGGTACTGCGACCTGCCGCCGGCCAGCCCGCAGACCTGGGGCGAGCAGACCGACGTGCCGGAGAGCGCCGACTGGTACAACGCCACCTTCCTGATCGCCTGGGGCTCCAACGTGCCGCAGACGCGCACGCCGGACGCGCATTTCTTCACCGAGGTGCGCTACAAGGGCGCCAAGGTGGTGGCGGTGACGCCGGACTACGCCGAGGTCTCCAAGCTGGCCGACCTGTGGCTGCACCCGAAGCAGGGCACCGACGCGGCGCTGGCGATGGCGATGGGCCACGTCATCCTCAAGGAGTTCTATTTCGCGCGGCGCAGCGCCTACTTCGACGACTACGCGCGCCGCTACACGGACCTGCCCATGCTGGTCGCGCTCAAGGCGCGCACGCTGCCCGGCGGCGGCACGATCCTGGTGCCGGACCGCTACGTGCGCGCGAGCGACTTCGCCGACGGCCTGGCGCAGCAGAACCATCCCGAATGGAAGACGGTCGGCTTCGACGACCAGGGCCGGGTCGCGCTGCCGCACGGCTCGATCGGCTTTCGCTGGGGCCCGGACGGCAGGCCCGACGCCGGCCGCTGGAACCTGGAGGACAAGGAGGCGCGCCACGGCGAGGCGGTCAGGCTCAAGCTGTCGGTGCTGGAGGACGGCGCGCAGCCGCACGAGGTCGTCGACGTGGGCTTTCCGTATTTCGGCGGCATCGACACGCCCAACTTCACCGCCAGCAAGACCGCCGGCGACGTGATCGCGCGGCGCGTGCCGGCGGTGCGGCTGGCATTGCGCGAGGATGGCGGGCAGGAAGGCGGGCAGGGCGGGACGCTGGTGGCCACGGTGTTCGACCTGCTCGCGGCCAACTACGGCGTGGCGCGCGGGCTGCCGGGCGAGCAGCCGGGCACGGCCGCCACCGGCGGCTACGACGACGATGCGCCCTACACCCCGGCCTGGCAGGAGCGCATCACCGGCGTGCCGCGCCAGCAGGTCATCGCGGTGGCGCGGCAGTTCGCCGAGAACGCCGACAAGACCCGCGGCAAGTCGATGGTCATCATCGGCGCGGCCATGAACCACTGGTATCACTGCGACATGAACTACCGCGGCATCATCAACATGCTGATGCTGTGCGGCTGCATCGGCCAGAGCGGCGGCGGCTGGGCGCACTACGTGGGCCAGGAAAAGCTGCGCCCGCAGACCGGCTGGACCGCGCTGGCGTTCGCGCTGGACTGGATCCGGCCGCCGCGCCAGATGAACTCCACCAGCTTTTTCTACGCCCACACGGACCAGTGGCGCTACGAGAAGCTCGGCGTGGGCGAGATCCTCTCGCCGCTGGCCGACCCGGCCCGCCACGGCGGCTCGATGATCGACTACAACGTGCGCGCCGAGCGCATGGGCTGGCTGCCGTCGGCGCCGCAACTGCAGACCAATCCGCTGCAGGTGCACCGCGACGCGCAGCAGCGCGGGCTGGACACGCGCGACTACGTGGTCCAGTCGCTCAAGGACGGCACGCTGAAGATGAGCTGCGAGGACCCCGACCAACCGGCCAACTGGCCGCGCAACATGTTCGTGTGGCGCTCCAACCTGCTGGGCTCGTCCGGCAAGGGGCACGAATATTTCCTCAAGCACCTGCTCGGCACCAGCCACGGCGTGCAGGGCCGCGACCTGGGGCCCGACCATGCCCATCCCGAGGAAGTGCGCTGGCACGAGCAGGCGCCCGAGGGCAAGCTCGACCTGCTGGTCACGCTCGACTTCCGCATGAGCACCACCTGCATGTACTCCGACGTGGTGCTGCCGACCGCCACCTGGTACGAGAAGAACGACCTCAACACCAGCGACATGCACCCGTTCATCCATCCGCTTTCCACCGCGGTCGACCCGGCCTGGCAGGCGCGCAGCGACTGGGAGATCTACAAGGGCCTGGCCCGGGTCTTCAGCGAGGTCTGCGCGGGCCACCTCGGCGTGGAGAAGGACGTGATGCTCACCCCGCTCATGCACGACACGCCCGCCGAGCTGGCGCAGCCGTTCGGCGTGCATGACTGGAAGAAGGGCGAATGCGAGCTGCTGCCCGGCCAGACCGCGCCGCAGATCAGCGTGGTGGAGCGCGACTATCCCAACACCTACCGGCGCTTCACCGCGCTGGGGCCGCTGATGACCCGCATCGGCAACGGCGGCAAGGGCATCGGCTGGAACACGGAAAGCGAGGTGCGGGCGCTGGGCGAGCTCAACGGCACGGTCGACGAGCCCGGCGCCACGCAGGGCCTGCCGCGCATCGACACCGACATCGACGCCGCCGAGGTGGTGATGATGCTGGCGCCCGAGACCAACGGCCATGTCGCGGTCAAGGCATGGGAGGCGCTGGGCCGCATCACCGGGCGCGAGCATGCGCACCTGGCGCTGCACCGCGAGGACGAGAAGATCCGCTTCCGCGACATCCAGGCGCAGCCGCGCAAGATCATCTCGTCGCCGACCTGGAGCGGGCTGGAGAGCGAGAAGGTGAGCTACAACGCGGGCTACACCAACGTGCACGAGCTGATCCCGTGGCGCACGCTGAGCGGGCGCCAGCAGTTCTACCAGGACCATCCGTGGATGCGCGATTTCGGCGAGGGGTTCGTCAGCTACCGGCCGCCGATCAACCTCAAGAACGTCGACGAGATGCGCGGCCGAAAGCCCAACGGCCACCCGGAGATCGCGCTGAACTTCATCACCCCGCACCAGAAGTGGGGCATCCACTCGACCTACACCGACAACCTGATCATGCTCACGCTCAACCGCGGCGGGCCGGTGGTCTGGCTGTCCGAGGACGACGCGGTGCGCGCCGGCATCGTCGACAACGACTGGGTCGAGCTGTTCAACGCCAACGGCGCCATCGCCGCGCGCGCGGTGGTGAGCCAGCGCGTCAAGCCCGGCATGGTGATGATGTACCACGCGCAGGAGAAGATCATCAACACGCCCGGCTCGGAGATCACCGGGCTGCGCGGCGGCATCCACAACTCGGTCACGCGCGTGGTGCTCAAGCCGACCCACATGATCGGCGGCTACGCGCAGTACAGCTACGGCTTCAACTACTACGGGACCATCGGCACCAACCGCGACGAGTTCGTGCTGGTGCGCAAGATGGACCGCGTCGACTGGCTCGACGAGCCCGCCCGCGCCGGCGCCCCCGGCATCGCCTGAGAACGAGGAGAGCGACGATGAAAGTCCGCGCCCAGATCGGCATGGTCCTCAACCTGGACAAATGCATCGGCTGCCATACCTGCTCCGTGACCTGCAAGAACGTCTGGACCAACCGCTCCGGCATGGAGTATGCGTGGTTCAACAACGTGGAGACCAAGCCCGGCATCGGCTATCCCAAGGAATGGGAGGACCAGGCGCGCTGGAACGGCGGCTGGGTGCGCAAGGCGGACGGCAGCATCGAGCCGCGCCAGGGCGGCAGGTGGAAGCTGCTGATGCGCATCTTCTCCAATCCCAACCTGCCGCAGATCGACGACTACTACGAGCCCTTCACCTTCGACTACGACCACCTGCAGTCGGCACCCGAATCCGTCACGGCGCCGACCGCGCGGCCGCGCAGCCTGATCACCGGCAAGCGCATGGAGAAGATCGAGTGGGGGCCGAACTGGGAGGAGATCCTCGGCGGCGAGTTCGCCAAGCGCTCGAAGGACCGCAACTTCGACGACATCCAGAAGGAGATCTACGGGCAGTTCGAGAACACCTTCATGATGTACCTGCCGCGCCTGTGCGAGCACTGCCTGAACCCGGCCTGCGTGGCGTCCTGCCCGTCGGGGTCGATCTACAAGCGGGAAGAGGACGGCATCGTGCTGATCGACCAGGACAAGTGCCGCGGCTGGCGCATGTGCGTGTCCGGCTGCCCGTACAAGAAGATCTACTACAACTGGCAGAGCGGCAAGGCCGAGAAATGCATCTTCTGCTATCCGCGCATCGAGGCCGGCCAGCCCACGGTGTGCTCGGAGACCTGCGTGGGCCGCATCCGCTATCTCGGCGTGCTGCTCTACGACGCGGACCGCATCGAGGCGGCGGCCAGCGTGGAGCACGACCGCGATCTCTACGAGGCGCAGCTCGACATCTTCCTCGACCCGGACGACCCCGAGGTCATCGAGCAGGCGCGCGCGGACGGCGTGCCCGAGTCGTGGATGGAGGGTGCGCGCCGCAGCCCGGTCTACCGCATGGCGGTGGACTGGAAGGTCGCGCTGCCGCTGCACCCGGAGTACCGCACGCTGCCGATGGTCTGGTACGTGCCGCCGCTGTCGCCGATCACGGCCGCGGCCAACGCGGGCGAGGTCGGCATCAACGGCGAGATTCCCGACGTGAAGCAGCTGCGCATCCCGGTCAAGTACCTCGCCAACCTGCTCACCGCGGGCGACACCACGCCGGTGGTGCGCGCGCTCGAGCGGCTGCTGGCCATGCGCGCGTACCAGCGCGACAAGCACGTGGAAGGGCGCCAGAACCTGGCGGCGCTGCAGCAGGCCGGGCTGAGCGTGGCGCAGGTCGAGCAGATGTACCAGGTGATGGCCATCGCCAACTACGAGGACCGCTTCGTCATTCCCACGGCGCACCGCGAGTACGCCGAGGACGCCTTCGACCTGCGCGGCGGCTGCGGCTTCTCGTTCGGCAACGGCTGCTCGGACGGCACCAGCGAGACCAGCCTGTTCGGCGGCAAGAAGCGGCGCACCATTCCGATCAAGGCAACCCTGTAGGAGACGCGGCCATGAAACCATTCGATGCGCGGATCTGCCTGGCGCTGGCACGCCTGCTGGCCTACCCCGGAGACGAGCTGCGCGCGTCGCTGGCGCCGCTGCGCGACTGCATCGCGCGCAGCCGCGCGCTCGGCGACGACGGGCGCGACGGCCTGCTGGCGCTGGTGGACGGCATGCGCCAGCGCGACCCCTACGAGCTGGAAGCGGGCTACGTCGACACCTTCGACCGCGGCCGCGCCACCGCGCTGCACCTGTTCGAGCACGTGCACGGCGATTCGCGCGAGCGCGGCCAGGCGCTGGTGGACCTGCTGCGGATGTACGAGGCCGCCGGCCTGGCGCTGGGCCCGGGCGAGCTGCCCGACTACCTGCCGGTGGTGCTGGAGTTCGCCGCCACCCAGCTCGCGCCCACCGCGCGCGCGTTCCTGGCCGAGATGGCGCACATCCTCAACGCCGTGCACGCCGCGCTGGCGCAGCGCCACAGCCCGTACCGGGCGGCCATCGCCGCCGTGCTGGAGCTGGCCGGCGAGCGCGTCGAGCCGGTGCGCCTGCCGCCCGAGGAGCCGCTCGACGAAGCCTGGGCCGAGCCGCCCGCCTTCGACGGCTGCGCCACGCGCGGCCAGGACAAGCCCGGCGCGCCGCAGCCCATCCATTTCGTCCGCCGCGACGGACCCGCCACCGGAGCGCGATCATGACTGCCGCCCTCGACACCTTCTTCTTCAGCCTGTATCCGTACATCTGCCTGGCCGTGTTCCTGGTCGGCAGCCTGATCCGCTTCGACCGCGACCAGTACACGTGGAAAAGCGATTCCTCGCAGATGCTGCGCGCCGGGCAACTGCGCTGGGCCAGCAACCTGTTCCACGTCGGCGTGCTGTTCCTGTTCTTCGGGCACCTGTTCGGCATGCTCACGCCGCACGCGGTCTACGGCCATTTCATCAGCGCCGGCGCCAAGCAGCTGCTGGCGATGGTGTCCGGCGGCGTGGCCGGCGTGCTCGGCTTCGTCGGCGTGAGCCTGCTGCTGCATCGCCGCCTGGGCGACGCGCGCATCCGCGCCACCTCGCGGCCCGGCGACATCGCCATCCTCTGGCTGCTGTGGGTGCAGCTGGCGCTGGGGCTGGGCACCATACCGCTGTCCGGCCAGCACCTGGACGGCAGCATGATGCTGGTGCTGGCCGAATGGGCGCAGCGCGTCGTGACGCTGCGCGGCGGCACGGCGGAGCTGATGCAGGGCGTGGGCTGGGTGTTCAAGCTCCACATGGTGCTGGGCATGACGGTGTTCCTGGTCTTTCCCTTCACCCGGCTGGTCCATGTCTGGAGCGGCTTCGCCTCGGTGGCCTATCTGTTCCGCCCCTATCAGGTGGTGCGCAGCCGGCGCCTGAACCTGCCGGCCGGACAGGAACGCGGCACCCGGCGCGCGCAGCCCGGGCAATCGCATTGAGGAGCGCGCCATGACCGGGCACACATCCACGGCATTCGCCCCCGTCGCCCCCGTCGCCCCCGTCGCGTCGGTGAACGGCCAGGCCCTGCACGCGCGCGGCGAAGCGCTCGCGCCCGAGACGCTGCGCCAGCGCGCCTGCACCGAACTGCTGTGCCAGGCGGCCCGGCGCGCCGGGCTGCTCGACGCGGCCGACGCCGGCACCGTCGACGGCGTGGTCAGCGAGGCGGCCAGCGCCGCGATCGAGGCCCTGCTGGAAACCGCCCTGCAGGTGCCCGAGCCCGGCGAGGAAGCGTGCCGGCGCCACCACGCCGCCAACCCCGCCGCCTACAGCCGCGGCGAGCGCGTGCTGGCGCGCCACATCCTGTTCGCGGTGACGCCCGGCATGGACGTCAACGCGCTGCGCCAGCGCGCCGAGCGCATGCTGGTGGAGGTGCGCTGCCACGCGGACCCGGAGCTGGCCGGCGAGTACTTCGCCAAGGCCGCCGGCGAGTTCTCGAACTGCCCGAGCGGCGCCGAGGGCGGCGAGCTGGGCTGGCTGGAAGCGGGCGACTGCGCGCCGGAGTTCGCGCGCGAGCTGTTCGGGCACCAGGAAGTGGGCGTGCTGCCGCGGCTGGTGCACAGCCGCTTCGGCCTGCACGTGGTGGAAGTGCGCGCGCGCGAGCGCGGCGAGGCGCAGCCGTTCGAGGCGGTGCGCGCCGCGGTGGCGCTGCGGATGCGCCAGCAGGCCTACGTCACGGCGCTGCGCCAGTACCTGCGGCTGCTGGCGGGCCAGGCCGTGATCGAAGGGGTGGACCTCGACGCGGCCGACACGCCGCTCGTGCAATAGGGCATCCGGGTCGTCCTCAACCGCCGCTCCTCAGCCGCCGCTCCTCAGCCACCGATATAGGACATCTCGATCTTGCTGTCGGCGCGCGCGTGCCGCACGGCGGGGTCGCCGCGCTGCTCCGAGTAGTGGTCGGTGCGGGCCTGCCAGACCCGCGCGATGGCGCTGGCGATCTCCAGGTCGCTATGCGGGCCGCGCAGCAGCGCGCGCAGGTCGTGGCCCTCGGTGGCGAACAGGCACAGGTAGAGCTTGCCTTCGGTCGACAGCCGGATGCGGCTGCAGTCGCCGCAGAACGCGCGCGTCACGCTGGAGATCACGCCGATCTCGCCGGCGCCGTCGCGGTAGCGCCAGCGCTCGGCGGTCTCGCCGCTGTAGTTGGCGGCCACGGCGTCGAGCGGGAAGGCTTCGTGGATGCGGCGCACCACCTCGGCCGAGGGCAGCACCTCGTCCATGCGCCAGTGGTTGCTGGCGCCCACGTCCATGAACTCGATGAAGCGCACGATGATGCCGCTGCCGCGGAAATGCGCCGCCATCGGCACGATCTCGGCGTCGTTGGTGCCGCGCTTGACCACCATGTTGACCTTGATCGGCGCCAGGCCGGCGGCCTGGGCGGTCTCGATGCCGTCGAGCACGTCGGCCACGGCGAAGTCGACGTCGTTCATGCGGCGGAAGGTGGCGTCGTCGATGGCGTCGAGGCTCACGCTCACGCGGGTCAGGCCGGCGTCGCGCAGGGCGCGGGCCTTGCGCGCGAGCAGGGAGGCGTTGGTGGTGAGGGTGAGGTCGAGCGGCTTGCCGGCGGGGGTCTCGATGCGGGCGAGCATCTCGACGAGTTTCTCGATGTTCTTGCGCAGCAGCGGCTCGCCGCCGGTCAAGCGGATCTTCTCGACGCCATGCGCGACGAAGAGGCGGGCGGCGCGCTCGATTTCCTCGAAGCTGAGCAGCGCGGAGTGGGGCAGGAAGGTGTAGTCCTTGTCGAAGACTTCCTTGGGCATGCAGTAGACGCAGCGGAAGTTGCAGCGGTCGGTGACGGAGATGCGCAGGTCGTGCAGCGGCCTGCCGCGGGTGTCGGCAACCAGTCCCGAGGGCGCGGCGAGCACGTCCGGGATGACGGGCATCATCGAGCGGTAGCGATGGTCGCGCAGGTCGAAGATGGGGATGACGGTTTCGGTCATGGCCGGGTCAGCCGGGCGTGGTCAGCCCGCGCTCGACCGCGTAGACCGCGATCTGGACGCGGCTGGTCAGGTTGAGCTTCTTGAGGATGTTCTGCACGTGGATCTTGACCGTGCTTTCCGCCACGCCCAGCTCGCGCGCGATCTCCTTGTTGCTTTCGCCGCGCGCCAGGCCGCGCACGATCTCGTGCTCGCGCGAGGTCAGGCGGGCCTTGTCGCCGGCGCTGGCCGCCGCCGCGGGCTGCGGGGCGGGCGCGCGGAACTGCGCGACCAGCTTTTCCGTCATGCCGGGCGAGATCACCGCCTCGCCGGCCGCGGCGCGGCGGATGGCGCTGGTCAGGGTCTCCGCCTCGATGTTCTTGAGCAGGTAGCCCTGCGCGCCGCTGCGCAGCGCCGCGGCCAGCTCCTCGGCTTCCTCGGACACGGTGAGCATGACCACGGCGCAGCCGGGCAGGTCCTCCACCAGGAATTTCAGGGTTTCGAGCCCGGACAGGCCCGGCATGTTCAGGTCCAGCAGGATCACGTCGGGCCGGTGCTGCTTGGCCCGCTTGACGCCTTCCACGCCGTCGGCCGCTTCGTCGACGATCTCGAAATCGGTCTGGCGCGCGAGCAGCGCGCGCACGCCCGAGCGGAACAGGGTGTGGTCGTCTATCAGGAGGATGCGGATGGTCATGGTATTCACTCAAGAGGTTGGGCCGGGCCCTGGCGCGGCAGCACGAGTTCCACGCGCGTGCCGGTGCCCGGCGCAGCCACGATGCGCAGGCTGGCGGCCAGCCGCGCGGCGCGCTCGCGCATGATGTGCAGGCCCACGTGGGCCTGGTCGTCGCCGGCCGGCGTCATGGGGTCGAAGCCCTCGCCGTCGTCTTCCACCACCATGCTGAACGCGCGGCCGTTGCGCACGATCACGCTGGCGTGGGCGGCGCGCGCGTGCTTGCGGATATTGGAAAGGGCCTCCTGCAGGATGAACAGCACCTGCAACTGCTGCTCCGGCTGCAGGGGCGGCCCGCCCTGGGCGTCGTTGAACACCAGCGCCAGCTCGGTGCTGCTCTGGCGCCGGAAGCGCGCCACCGTGTCTTCCACCGCCTGCCGCAGCTCGCCGTGCCCGAGCTTGCTGCGGAAGTTGAGCAGGAGCTCGCGCACGTCCTGGTAGCTTTCCTCGACGCCGCAGCGCAGCAGCGGCACCAGCGCGCGGGTCTCGTCCACGTCGCCGCGCGCGACCGCGTCCTGCAGCAGCTGCACCTGCAGGTTCAGGTAGTTCAGGCCCTGGGCGATGCTGTCGTGCAGGCCCTGCGCGACGAGGTTGCGCTCCTCCACCACCGCGAGCTGGCGCGCGGTCTCCGACAGGTGCAGGTGGTCGAGCGCCACGCCGATGTGCTGCCCGAACGTCTCCAGCAGGCGCACGTCGGAGGCGGGCAGCTGCAGCGGATGGCGGAAGTGGAGGGAGAACGTGCCGAGCACCGCGCGCTGGGTCTCGATGCGGAACACGGCCAGCCCCGGCAGGCCCTCGCCGGCGCAGCGAAAGCGCGTGCCGGGCGTGAACTGGCGGGCGGACAGCGCCGCGCCCTTGCCGAGGTCTTCGATCAGCACCACCGATTCGCTCGCGGCCTCGCCGCAGAAGCACGCATCCGCCTGCATGCAGTGCTCGGCCTCCTCGAGCTCCGCGGAGAGGCCGGCCGACACCAGCAGGTGGAGCTGGTTGTGCTCGGCGTCGATCATGCGCACGCTGCCGCCGTCGGCGTCGAACTGCTTCATCACGCGCTGCAGGAAACCGCGGCAGAGCGCCTCGGCGCCGTTCGGCATGTTGAGGAAGGCGGCCATGTCGTAGAGCGCGGTGAGGTCGCGGTTGTGCCGCGCCAGCTCCGCGGTCTTCTGCGACACGCGCGCCTCCAGGTCCTGGTACAGCCCCTGCAGTTCGGCGGCCATCCGGTTGAAGCCGCCGGCCAGCATGCCGAACTCGTCGCGCGTCTCCACCGGCAGGCGCAGCGAGAACTCGCGCGCGGCCATGCGCTGCAGGCCGTCCTGCAGGCGCAGCACCGGCAGGATGATCCAGATGTAGAGCAGGTAGATGACGGCCACCGTGCCCATGCACGCCATCGCCGCCAGCCCGGCCTGCGACAGCCGCAGCAGGGTGGTCTTGGTGGTGTTTTCCTGCTCGATCATGTTGACCAGCAGGTTGATCTGGTCGACGAAGGAGGACAGCGCGGGCAGGTAGGCGCTGGCCTGTCCCGGCGCGGCGCCGAGGTCGGCGAGGGCGTCGGGCTTGATGCGGCGGTTCCAGTCGAGCGTGACCCGCTCGAGCTGCGCGTGGATGGCCGGCGCGCTGGGCAGGAACAGCGGGCGCGCCGGGTCGCCGTGGTGCAGGCGCGCCAGGGTGTCGTCCATGCCGCCGATCTCGGCGTCGAGGCGATGGTTTTCGCCGGCGCGCGCCCTGGCCAGCTCGATGGCGACGCGGTTGGCGCGCATGCGCAGGCTGCCGGCGTCGTTGATGGCGGCACCCGCGCCTTCGAGCTGCCAGGACAGCCACAGCGTGCCGGAAATCATGGTCAGCACGATCAGCAGCGCGCCCAGCGAGAGCGAGACGATGCGCGTCGACAGGCGGTGGCGCAGGCCCGGCATGGCGGGCTCGCCGGACGGCGCGGGGATGGGCGGCTCCACGGCGGGAGCGAAGGAATCGGGGGGCGTGCGGTCTACCATGTGGCGGCCCCGGGCGGGTGGTTTGCGATATGGAATAGGGATGGGCGCAGTCGGGGCTAGTCGCATTTTGACGGCTGGAACGGGTGGCGATTTGCGCCAGATCAAGAACGCATGCGTGCGCGGTGATGGCTGTCCGACTTTGTGAAAATATCACACAGTGACATAAATTTTTCGTGCCCGGAGTGTGCCAGAATCCGGCCAGGAAGGCACGGGAGTGCGGTCCGCGTCCCACGCGAAGACCGGCCGCCCGGCCGGCATCTGGCATCGCGCAAAGGCAATCCGGAGAGGAAACCATGCTGAATCAGTTCACCAGCCCGCTGCACTGGCACGGGCTCGGCGCCGCCGCCGGCGCGGACCACGCGCCCGAGGCCGCCCGCCTCGCGCGGCTGCCGCTGTTCCGCGGCCTCGAGCCGGCCCTGCTGGACGAGCTCGCGCTGGCCGCGCGCTCGTGCCGCCTGCCCAAGGGCGGCGTGCTGTTCGGGCGCGGCGAGCCGTGCAAGGGCCTGCATATCGTGGCGGAGGGCATGGTCAAGCTCGCCCTGCCGGTGATGCCCGGGCGCGAGAAGGCCATCGAGGTGTTCGGCCCCGGCGCGGTGTTCGGCGAGGCGGTGATGTTCCTCGACGCGCCCTATCTGGTGGAATGCCGGGCGCTGGCGCGCAGCGCCGTGATCCGCATCGACACCGCCGCCATGCAGCGCGCGATCGCGCGCGCGCCGGAGCTGTCGGCGCGCCTGCTCAGGAACCTGTCGGCGCGGCTGGTCACGCTGATGCGGGACATCGAGGGGGTGAGCCTGCGCTGCGCGCTGCAGCGGGTCGCGGAGTTCCTGCTGCAGCAGGCGGGCGAGAGCGGGCGGACCTGGCTGGCGTGCACGCAGCGCGTGATCGCGTCCAAGCTGGGGCTGTCGCCGGAGACGCTGTCGCGCGCGATGCGCACGCTGGCCGGCGAGCGGCTGCTGCGGCTCGAGCGCGGCAAGATCCATCTGCTGGACGTGGACGGGCTGCGCCTGCGTTCCCGCGCGGCGGGGTGACGCCTGCCGGCGTGGGCGGCGCCGCTGGGCGCTCTGTGCGGCGCTATTCGCCCGGCGGGCAGGCCATCGCCTTGAAGCCCGCGTCGACGTAGGTCACCTGCCCGGTCATGCCGCTGGCGAGGTCCGACAGCAGGAAGGCCGCCACGTTGCCGACTTCGCCGATGTCCACGTTGCGGCGCAGGGCGGCGGTCCGCTCCACGTACTCCAGGATCAGCCCGAAGTCCTTGATGCCGGCCGCGGCCAGCGTGCGGATCGGCCCCGCGGAGATGGCGTTGACGCGCGTGCCGCGCGCGCCGAGCGCGGCGGCGAGATAGCGCACGCTGGCTTCCAGCGACGCCTTTGCCGGCCCCATCACGTTGTAGTGCGGCATCGCGCGCTGCGCGCCGATGTACGACAGGGTCAGCAGCGAGGCCCGCGGCGACAGCAGCGGCAGCGCGGCCTTGGCCAGCGCGGGAAAGCTGTATGCGGAGATGTCGTGCGCGATGCGGAAGCTCTCGCGCGAGAGGCCGTCGAGGAAGCCGCCCGAGATCGCCTCGCGCGGGGCGAAGCCGATGGCGTGCACCAGCCCGTCCAGCGTGCCCCAGCGCGCGGCCAGCGCCGCCAGCATGCCGTCGATCGCGGCGTCGCTGGCGACGTCGCATTCGAACACCAGCTCGCTGCCGAACTCGCCGGCGATGTCCTGGATGCGCTGCCGGAACCGTTCGCCGGCGTAGGAAAAGGCCAGCTCGGCGCCTTCGCGCCGGCAGGCCGCGGCAATGCCGTAGGCGATCGAGCGGGGCGACAGCACGCCGGTGACGAGGATGCGCTTGTTGTCGAGGAATCCCATGATGCTCCTGGTGCGCGGGGCCGGCATGCGGTGCGCCGGCACCCGGATGGATGAACTGGCCGGGCCGCTACAGGGCCTGGCCGGCCGGCGCCGCCGGCATGGCGGGCGCGGCGGGCGCGGTAAAGCCGGCGGGCATTTCGCCGGTGAGCAGGTAGCGCATCAGCTCGCGCACCGGGCGGATGGCGTCGCCGAACGGCAGCGCGCCCCTGCCGCGGAAGAACAGGCCGCGCTCCACGTCGCCGCGCATGGCCTGGGCCAGCTTGAGGTCGATGCAGAACTGGCCGATGCGGCCGATGCCGTCGCGCAGGCCGCACGCCTGCAGGCAATCGAAGCCCTCCAGGCAGTCGCGCACCTTGGCGCGGGTGCGCAGCGCGGCTTCGCGCGACAGGTAGCGCTTGAGCCACGGCGTCAGCACGGCGCGCGCCGGCAGGCCGGCCACGCTGGTGAATTCGCACAACTGATCGGGGCGGGCGCCGGCCAGCACCGCCTTGAAGTCCGGGTGCGCGTCGCCTTCCTCGGTGACGGCGAAGGCCGTGCCCAGCTGCACCGCGGCGGCGCCCTCGCCGAGCCAGTGGCGCACCTTGGCGTGGCTGTTGATCCCGCCCGCGAGGATCAGCGGCACGCTGCCCCAGGCCAGGCCCAGCGTGGCGAACAGTTCGCGGCAGTCGGCCAGCACGCGCGCGAAGGAAAAGCGCGGCTCGCCGAGATCCTCGATGCGCGCGGCGCCCAGGTGGCCGCCGGCGTGGGCCGGATGCTCGACGACGATGGCGTCCGGCAGCCGGTTCTTCTTCATCCACTTGCGCAGCACCAGGCCGATGCCGCGCGCGTCCGACAGGATGGGGATCAGCGCGATGTCCGGGCGGCTGGCCGCGAGTTCGGGCAGGTCGAGCGGCAGGCCCGCGCCCATCACGATGGCGTCGGCGCCGCTCTCGCAGGCCTGCCGGACCAGCGCGGCATGCGAGCCGACCGCCTTCATGACGTTGACCGCGATCGCGCCGCGCCCGCCCGCGAGCCGCCGCGCGCCCTGGATCTCGCGGTCGAGCGCGACCAGGTTGGCGGCCTCGATGCGGGACTTGTCGCGCGACCGGGCGGTGTCGGCCAGCAGGTCGGGATGATGGTGGCGCAGGTCGATGCTGGCGATGGTGCCCATGCCGTTCTGGCTCGCCACGGCGCCGGCCAGCCGGTGCGCGGAGACGCCGATGCCCATGCCGCCCTGTACCACCGGGACCAGCCTGCGGCCCGCCAGCTTCAGCCAATGCTCTTGCATATCGCCCTCGGTAAGACTTCCCGCCCGCCGGCGGCGGTGCCGCGCGGCGCGGGAAGACACCAAGGGTTGCATGGACGCGCCGCCGGGTTTTTGCGCTGGATCAATTGGCGGGCCGCGCGCTACCAATGGCCTATGCCGCCTGGCGGATGGCCGTCAAGCCCGCGCGCGCGCCGCGGCACAGGCTCTTGCTCCCGGACAATTGGCCGGGCGCCGCATTTGGCTAGGATCATGGCTCACAGGCGCGCGCGGGGCCCTGACGACCATCGCGGGCCATCGCGGGCCTTCGCGGACCATCGCGCCCGCGCGCGCCGCGAACCTCATCGAGCAGATCCATGACACCAGACACACCAGGTACTTCAGGCCCGGGCCGCCGCCCGCAACTGGTCGCGCCCGCCGGCTCGCTGGCGGCGCTGCGCGCGGCCCTGCAGCACGGCGCCGACGCCGTCTACCTCGGCCTGCGCGACGCCACCAACGCGCGCAACTTCGGCGGGCTGAACTTCACCGAGGCCGACATCCGGGCCGGCGTGGCGGAGGCCCACGCGCGCGGCGCGGAAGTCCTGTTCGCCATCAACACCTTCGCCCAGATGGGCGCGGTGGCCAACTGGCACCGCGCCATCGACGCCGCCGCCGAACTCGGCGCGGACGCCGTCATCATGGCCGATCCCGGCCTCATGGGTTATGCCCGCGAGCGCCATCCGCAGCTGCGCCTGCACCTGTCGGTGCAGGGCTCGGCCACGCACGCCGACGCCATCGAGCTGATGCGCCGGCGCTTCGGCATCCACCGCGTGGTGCTGCCGCGCGTGCTGTCGCTGGCGCAGATCGGCAAGCTGGCGCGGCAGACCGACGCGGAGCTGGAGGTGTTCGGCTTCGGCAGCCTGTGCGTGATGGCCGAGGGCCGCTGCCTGCTGTCGTCCTACGCGACCGGCGACTCGCCCAACAACAAGGGGGTGTGCTCGCCCGCGCATGCGGTGCGCTGGGAGGAGCGCGAGGGCACCATGCACGCGCGGCTGTCGGGCATCCTGATCGACAGCTACGCGCCGGGCGAGCCCGCCGGCTACCCGACCCTGTGCAAGGGGCGCTTCGAGGTGGAGGGCGAGCGCGGCTACGTGCTGGAGGAGCCGACCAGCCTCAACGCGCTGTCGCTGCTGCCGGCGCTGATCGGCATGGGCATCGCCGCGATCAAGATCGAAGGCCGCCAGCGCAGCCCGCGCTACGTCGGCGACGTGGTCGGCGTGCTGCGCGCCGCCATCGACGCCGCCTGCGCCGATCCGGCCCGCTTCGCCGCGCGCCAGGAATGGCAGGGCGTGCTCGGCCGCCACGCCGAGGGCGACCAGGTGACGCAGGGCGCCTACGACCGGCCGTGGCGCTGACGCCGGCCGGGTTTCCCGCGCCGCGCCTCTTCTGACTTTCTTCTGAACCTCTTTCTTCCGGAACCGGACTACCCATGAATCCATCGATGATCGAGCCCGCGGCGCCCAGCTTCGGCATCGCGCTCGGCCCGCTGCTGTACTACTGGCCGCGCTCCAAGGTCATGCAGTTCTATGCCGACGTCGCCGACACGGCGGTCGGGCGCGTCTACCTGGGCGAGACCGTCTGCACGCGCCGCCACGAGCTGCGCCACGCCCACTGGCTGGAGATCGCGCGGATGCTGCGCGACGCCGGCAAGGAGGTGGTGCTGTCGACGCCCGTGCTGGTCGAGTCCGACAGCGACATCGCCTGCATGCAGCGCGTCTGCGAGCAGGACGAATACCTGGTCGAGGCCAACGACCTGGGCGCGGTCAACCGCATGCAGGGGCGGCCCTTCGTCGGCGGTCCGCATCTGAACGCCTACCACGCGGACACGCTGGCGTGGCTGGGCGGGCTCGGCGCCGTGGCCTGCGTGCCGCCGCTGGAAATGGACCGCACCGCGCTGGCCGCGCTGGCGGCCGCGCGCCCGGCCGGCATGGGGCTGGAAGTGCTGGTGTGGGGGCGTATGCCGCTGGCGTTCTCGGCGCGCTGCTTCACCGCGCGCCATCACCGCCTGCGCAAGGACAACTGCGAGTTCCGCTGCCTGGACTACCCGGACGGGCTGGTGGCCTCGACCGGCGAGGGCCAGCCGTTCTTCACGCTCAACGGGGTGCAGATCCAGTCCGCCAGCTGCCTCGACCTGTGCGCCGAGGTGCCGGCGATGGCGGCGATGGGCATCGACTTCGTGCGCGTCAGCCCGCATGCCAGCGCCACGCTGGACGTGGTGGCGGCGCTGGCGGCGCTGCGCGCGGGGGAGGCTGCCGTGGCCGGCACCGGCCACTGGCCGGCGGGCGCCGCGCCCAGCAATGGCTACTGGGACGGCAAGGCCGGCATTACCTGGCAGGAGGCGCGCGCATGATCGCCCCGAAAGCCCTCCTGGCGCGCCTGCACCGCGCGCTGCCGGCGCCGGCGCAGTCCCTGCCCGCGGTGGCGGCGCTCGAACTCGCGCGGCGGCGCGGCTGGCTGCGGCCGCCGGCCGCGCTCGACGGCCACGGCTTCCTGCTGGCGGTGGACGATCTCGGCCTGCAGATACGGTTCCGCTGCGTGGACGGCCGCTTTGCCGCGGGCCCGTTCGACGGCAGCGCGCCGGCGCTGACCTTGCGCGCCAACGCCGCGGACTACCTGCGCCTGCTGGGCGGGGAGGCCGATACCGACACGCTGTTCTTCCAGCGGCGCCTGTCCATCGGCGGCGATACCGCGCTCGGGCTGGAGGTCAAGTATTGGCTCGACACGGTGGACCGGCCGGAATGGCTGGCCGGGCTGGCCCGGCAGCTGGCGCCGGGCGCGGTGGCGTCGCAGCCGGGCCGCTGACGCGGGCCTTGCCGCGCGCCCCGCTGCGGGCGCGCGGCGGTCGGCGGTCGCTAGGCCGGGCGCTGCTCGCGCATCGCGCCGGCCTCGGCCGGCGGCGCGTCCGCGGGTGCCGCGAGCGACGACAACGCCGACGTCACCGCCTGCCACGCCGCGTCCGCTTCCGTTTCGGTGCATTCGCCGTGCTGGCGCTTGGTGGCGCCCAGGCGGTTGAGCACGAGGTGCCGGTCCGGCGCGACGCCGGCGCCGGCCAGGCAGGCTTTCACGCAGGCCAGCGGGCAGCCGTCCAGGGCCAGGATCGGGCGGCCCGAGCGCGCCACCCGGACCAGCGCGGCGACGCCGCCGCCGACCCCGCTGATGCAGGACATCTCGGCCTGCCCGCCGCGGTCGAGCCGGATGGCAAAGGTGTTGGCGAGCTGCGCCACGCTGGAGCAGCCCGAGCAGGCGTAGACGAGGGGCAGCGTGGCGGTGTCGGCGTTGGGCATGGGAAACCTCCGGACGGGATGGGCGGGACGGCGGACGGCGATCAGGACGCGGCCGCCGGCGGACCGTGCCGCGCGCCGTTCGCGGGCGACGCATCGCGCGGCACCGCGGCGTCCAGGCCGCACAGCCCGAGGATGAAGCGCGCCACCTGGGCGGGCTGGCCGAGCGGCAGGCAGGGCAGGCCGGCGTCGAGCGGCGCGTCGCTGGCCACCGCGACGATGGACGGATCGCCGGGGTAGTACGGCGCGCGCCCGTGCGCGGGCCGGTAGACCTCCAGGCGCGGGATGTCCTCGCTGCGAAAGCCTTCCACCAGCGTCAGGTCGGCCGGCGCCAGCCGCGCCACCTGCTCGCGCAGGGTCGGCTCGGGCGCGCCGTCGAGCTCGTGCACGATGGCGAAGCGGAACGGCGAGGCCACCAGCACCTCGCCGGCGCCGGCCTGGCGAAAGCGCGCGCTGTCCTTGCCCGGCGGCTCCAGCTCGAGCGGATGGTGGCTGTGCTTGATGACGTTGACGGTCAGGCCGTGAAGGCGGAACCAGGCGAGCATGGCCGTGATCAGCGTGGTCTTGCCGCTGCCCGAGGTGCCTGCGATGCCGATGATGGCGGGTTGCATGACTGCGCTCCCATGCGTGGTGTCCGCGCGGACCGCCGCTGCCGCCGGCGCGCGTTGGTGATGGTCTGGACGTTGTTTCAAGATGCAGCGAAGCGGTCCTGGCTGGACCCGCGGCCGCGGACGGTACAACCAGTACTTGCCGTGCCGCGCAACGACGCCAGGATCTTTTTGAAACGACTTCTTACTGGACCAGCGGTGTCGCGGCGCCGCCGAGGTCGATGCCCTCGATATGCGCGCCGCCGATGAGCAGGCTGGCGTACTGCTTCCAGGCGCGGTCGCGCGCCGCCGCGGCGAGCGCGCGCGCGATCGGCTGCCGCACCGCGTCGAACGGCAGCTGCACGCCGTCGCAGCGCGCGATCACCCGCACCACGTGCAGGCCGTGGCGGGTCTCGACCAGCCGCGGCAGCACGCCGGGCTGGCGCGCGGCGAAGATGGCGCGCTCGAACTCGGGCACGGTCTCGCCGCGCGACACGCGGCCCAGGCCGCCGCCGGCGCCGCCGCTGGGGCAGTTGGAGCGCGCCCTGGCCAGCCCGGCGAACGCCGCCGGATCGGCCAGCGCCTGCGCCAGCGTGGCCGCGGCGGTCTCGCGCAGCGCGTCGAGCGGCACGCGCGGCGTGACCTGGAACAGGATGTGCGCGGCGTCGACCCACTCGCCGTCGCGGAAGCGCTCGTGGTGGCTGTCGTAGTGGCGGCGGCAGCTGGCTTCGTCCGGCTCGGGCAGGCCGACCTCGCGCTCGAGCAGCGCCTGCGTCAGCGCCTCGTCGTCGCCGTGCAGCCCGAGCCGCTGGGCCTGCGCGCGCACCAGGTGGCGCAGCACCAGGGCCACCACCGCATGGCGGGCGGGCTCGCGCGTGCCGGCGTGCTGGGCCAGTTCGCGTTCGATGTCGGCGTCTTCCAGCTCGACGCCGTTGACCAGGATGGGCATGGTTTTCTCCTCTTGGGGCGGTGATCGGGGGGCGATGATCGGGGACGGTCAGCGGCTGCGCACCAGCTGCCAGGCGCGGCCCAGGTAGCCGACCGAGCCGAACCCGCTCCACACGTGCACCAGCCGCGTGAACGGGAAGATGGCGAACAGCGAGATCCCCATGAACAGGTGGGCCTTGAACAGCAGCGGCGCGCCCGCGATGTAGCCGGCGGCGTCGCCGCGCAGGGTGACGATGTGCTGCGCCCAGGTCATCAGCAGCACCATCATGTGGCCGTCCATGTGGCGCGACGATTCGAAGATGGTGGACAGGCCCAGCAGCAGCGTCACGAGGATCCACAGCAGCAGCACCTTGTCGCCGGTGCGCGTGACCGCGGACACGCGCGCGTTGGTGAAGCGGCGGTGCAGCAGGATCAGCAGGCCGGACAGGCACATGGTGCCCATCACGCCGCCGGCGGCCATCGCCACGCCCTGCTTGAAGCTGTGCGAGACGCCCAGCGCGTCCCATACCGCCACCGGCGTGAGCAGGCCCACGAGGTGGCCGAAGAACAGCCCGATGATGCCGACGTGGAACAGGATGCTGCCGACGCGCAGGTTGCCCCGGTACAGCAGCTGCGAGCTGTCGCTCTTCCAGCCGTACTGTTCGCGCTCGAAGCGCGCCAGGCTGCCGAACAGGAACACGACCAGCGCGATGTAGGGGTAGATGCCGTAGAGGAACTGGTTGAGCAGGTTCATGGTCGTGGCCTCAGCGTGCGGTGGACAGCGGCGCGGTGCCGCGGGCGTAGAAATGCACGGGCTGGTCGCCCGCCGGGCGCGGCGCGAGCAGCGGCTCCACGCCGTCGGCGCCGGGGCCGAAGGTCTCCAGCGCTTCGTCCATGCTGCGCACCGGCGGCTCGGTGCGCGGCTGCGGCTGCACGTCGGTGAGCGTGCGCAGCACGGCGAACGCCGTGGCATACGGGCTTTCGTCGCGCGCCAGGCGCTCGCCGACCGCGGCGAGCACGTGGATGGCGTCGCCCAGCAACTGCTCGGCGTGGTCCTCCCTGCCGCCGGCGGCCAGCACGCCGAGGAACTCCACGAACAGCGGCACGTAGTCGGGCAGCTCCGCCGTCACCGGCTCGAAGCCCTCGCGGCGGTATTCGTCGAGCAGGTCGACCATCGCCTGGCCGCGGTCGCGGCTCTCGCCGTGCACGTGCTCGAACAGGTGCAGCGAGTGGGCCGGATTGCGGTCGAAGGTGGCGACGTAGTTCTCCTGCAGCTCGATCAGCGTGTTGGTCTTGAGCAGGTCGCACAGCGGCGCCAGCGTGGCTTGCGCCTGCGGCCATTCGGCCAGCGCGGCGTCGATCTCGGGCAGGGCGTCGAGCAGATCCTGCTCGGGGTAGCACAGCAGCGCGCTGAGGATGGGGTAGAGCGGCATGGGAAGGCTCCGGTTCGGTAGGGATGGCAAAAGGGTGCGCGGGGTCGGGCGTCGGTGACAGGGCGCCGGTTACAGGGCGCCGGTCACGTCGCCACGGCTTTCTTGCGCGATTTCGGCATGTCGGCGAACACCACGCTGCCTTGCGGCTTCTTGCCGAACAGCGAGCCGTCCGAGGTACCGCCCGAGCAGCCGTTGCCGAAGGTGAAGCCGCAGCTGGCTTTGTCGTTGAAGCTGTCCTCCACCATCTCCTTGTGCGAGGACGGGATCACGAAGCGGTCCTCGTAGTTGGCGATCGCCATGATCTGGTACATGTCCTCCACCTGTGCCGGCGTGAGGCCGACCTGCTGCAGCACGGCCAGGTCCTGCGCGCCGTCGACCACTTCCGAGCGCTTGTAGGCGCGCATGGCCAGCATCCGCTCGAGCGCCTTGAGCACCGGCGCCACTTCGCCCGCGGTCAGCAGGTTGGCCAGGTACTTGACCGGGATGCGCAGGCTCTTCACGTCCGGGATCACGCCGTCCATGCCCATGTGGCCCGCCGCGGCGGCGGACTGGATCGGCGACAGCGGCGGGATGTACCACACCATCGGCAGCGTGCGGTACTCGGGGTGCAGCGGGAAGGCCACCTTCCATTCGCACGCCATCTTGTACACGGGCGACTTGCACGCGGCGTCCAGCCAGCTCTGCGCGATGCCCTGGCGCAGCGCCTCGGCCTGGACCGCCGGGTCGTGCGGGTCGAGGAAGATGTCCAGTTGCGACTGGTAGAGATCCTGCGGGTTCTCCACCGCGGCGGCGTCCTGGATGCGGTCGGCGTCGTACAGCATCACGCCCAGGTAGCGGATGCGCCCGACGCAGGTCTCCGCGCACACGGTGGGCTGGCCGGCCTCGATGCGCGGATAGCAGAACAGGCATTTCTCGGCCTTGCCGCTCTGCCAGTTGTAGTAGATCTTCTTGTACGGGCAGCCGGAGATGCACATGCGCCAGCCGCGGCACTTGTCCTGGTCGACCAGCACGATGCCGTCGTCCTCGCGCTTGTAGATCGAGCCGGACGGGCACGAGGCCACGCAGGCCGGGTTCAGGCAGTGCTCGCACAGGCGCGGCAGGTACATCATGAAGGTGTTCTCGAAGGTCGAGTACATCTCCTTCTGCACGTCGTCGAACAGCTTGTCCTTGCTGCGCGCGCCGAACTCGCCGCCGAGGTCGTCCTCCCAGTTCGGGCCCCATTCGATCTTTTCCATCTTCTTGCCGGTCAGCACCGAGACCGGGCGCGCGGTGGGCGGCGTCTGCACCAGCGGCGCCTTCTGCAGGTGCTCGTAGTCGTAGGTGAACGGCTCGTAGTATTCGTCGATCTGCGGCAGGTTGGGGTTGGTGAACAGCTTGGCCAGGATGCCGAGCCGGCTGCCCTGGCGCGGCTCGAGCTTGCCGGCGGCGTTGCGCGTCCAGCCGCCGAGCCACTTGTCCTGGTTCTCCCATTCCTTGGGATAGCCGATGCCGGGCTTGGTCTCGACGTTGTTGAACCACGCGTACTCCACGCCGTCGCGGCTGGTCCAGACGTTCTTGCAGGTAATCGAGCAGGTATGGCAGCCGATGCATTTGTCCAGGTTGAGGACCATGGCTACCTGGGCACGGATTTTCATTGCGCGGCTCCTTCCTTCGCTTGTTGTTCCACCAGCGGGCCTTCCAGCCAGTCGACCTTGTTCATCTTGCGCAGGATCACGAACTCGTCGCGGTTGCTGCCGACGGTGCCGTAGTAGTTGAAACCGTAGGCCAGCTGCGCGTAGCCGCCGATCATGTGGGTGGGCTTGGTGACGGTGCGGGTCACGGAGTTGTGGATGCCGCCGCGCATGCCGCTGGTCTCGGCGCCGGGCACGTTCACGATCTTTTCCTGGGCGTGGTACATCAGGCACATGCCCTTGGGCACGCGCTGCGACACCACCACGCGCGCGGTCAGCGTGCCGTTGACGTTGAAGACTTCCACCCAGTCGTTGTCGCGGATGCCGCTGGCCTTGGCCTCGCTCTCCGAGATCCACACGTGCGGCCCGCCGCGCGACAGCGTCAGCATGCGCAGGTTGTCCGAGTAGGTGGAGTGGATGCCCCACTTCTGGTGCGGCGTGATCCAGTTCAGCACCAGCTCCGGGTTGCCGTTGGGCCGGGCGCCGAGCATCGGCGCGGTGGTCTTGGTGTCGATGGCCGGCTTGTAGACGCAGCTGCCTTCGCCGAAGTCCAGCATCCAGCGGTGGTCCTGGTAGAACTGCTGGCGGCCGGTCAGGGTGCGCCAGGGGATCAGCTCGTGCACGTTGGTGTAGCCGGCGTTGTAGCTGACCTCTTCCGATTCCAGCCCGGACCAGGTGGGCGCGGAGATGATCTTGCGCGGCTGCACCTGCACGTCGCGGAAGCGGATCTTGTCGTGCTCGCGCCCGTTGGCCAGGTGCGCGTGCTCGCGCCCGGTGATGCGCGACAGCGCCTCCCACGCCTTCACCGCGACGTGCCCGTTGGTCTCCGGCGCGAAGGTCAGGATCATCTCGGCGGCGTCGATGGCGGTGTCCAGCCGCGGGCGGCCCTGGCTCACGCCGGGCTCGTCCACGGTCTTGCTGAGCGCGCCGATCTCGCCGACTTCGTGGCGGGTATCCCAGTTGATGCCCTTGCCGCCGTTGCCGAGCTTGTCGAGCAGCGGCCCGATCGAGGTGAACTTCTTGTAGATGTCGGCATAGTTGCGCTCGACCACCGTCATCGACGGCGCGGTCTTGCCGGGAATCAGCTCGCACTCGCCGCGCTTCCAGTCCTTCGGCTCGAACGGCTGGGCCAGCTCGCCCGGGGTGTCGTGCAGCAGCGGCGTGCACACCAGGTCGGTGCGGGTGCCCAGGTGGGCGCCGCCGATCTCGCTGAACTTCTTCGCGATGGCCTTGTAGATCTCCCAGTCCGTGCGGCTTTCCCACAGCGGCTGCACCGCCTCCGAGAGCGGATGAATGAACGGGTGCATGTCGCTGGTGTTGAGGTCGTCCTTCTCGTACCAGGTCGCGGTGGGCAGCACCACATCGCCGTACAGGCAGGTGGTGCTCATGCGGAAGTCGAGCACGGTCAGCAGGTCGAGCTTACCCTCGGCGGCCGGGCGCACCGTGACCTCGCTCGGCGTGATGGCGTTGGCTTCGTCGCCGAACAGCGCGTTCTGGGTGCCGAGCAGGTACTTGAGGAAATACTCGTGCCCCTTGCCCGAGCTGCCGAGGATGTTCGAGCGCCAGACGAACATGTTGCGCGGGAAGTTGGCCGGGTTGTCGGGGTCGTCGCAGGCGAACTGCAGGCCGCCGGACTTGAGCTGCGCCACGGTGTAGGCGACCGGGTCCTGGCCGGCGGCTTCGGCCGCGTCGGCGACGTCGAGCGGGTTGCTGCTCAGCTGCGGCGCCGAAGGAAGCCAGCCCATGCGCTCCGAGCGGGCGTTGAGGTCCAGCAGCGAAAGGTTCTGGTAGCGGGCCTTGTCGGCGGTCGGGGCGAGGATCTCGTCCACGGCGAGCTTCTCGTGGCGCCACTGGCTGGTGTGGCTGTAGAAGAACGAGGTGCCGTTCATCTGGCGCGGCGGGCGCGACCAGTCCAGGCCGAAGGCCAGCGGCGCCCAGCCGAACTGCGGGCGCAGCTTTTCCTGGCCCACGTAGTGCGCCCAGCCGCCGCCGCTCTTGCCCACGCAGCCGCACATCATCAGCAGGTTGATGATGCCGCGGTAGATCATGTCGTTGTGGTACCAGTGGTTGAGCGCGGCGCCGACGATCACCATGCTCTTGCCCTGGGTGCGGTCGGCGTTGTCGGCGAACTCGCGCGCGACCTGGATCACCAGGTGGCGCGGCACGGTGGTGTGCTTTTCCTGCCAGGCCGGCGTGTAAGGCACGTCGTCGTCGAACGAGGTGGCCACGTTGTCGCCGCCGAGGCCCTGGTCCACGCCGTAGTTGGCCATCTGCAGGTCATAGACGGTGGCCACCAGCGCGCTGCTGCCGTCGGCCAGCGTGATGCGCCGGGCCGGCACGCGGCGCTTGAGCAGCGCGTCGTGCTCGGCGCCGAAATACGGGAAGCCGACTTCGGCCACCTCGTGCCCGGTGGCCATCAGCGAGAGCAGCGGGTCGAGCGCGCGGCCGCTGCCGCCGTCCTTCATCTCCAGGTTCCAGCGGCCCACTTTCTCGCCGCCGTTGTGCGCGGCCTCGCCCCAGCGGAAGCCGATGGTGCCGTTGGGCACGGCGAAGTCGCCGCTGGCGGCGTCGATCACCAGCGTCTTCCATTCCGGGTTGTTGGCCTCGCCGCGCGCGCCGGCCAGGTGGGAGGCGCGCAGGAAGTGGTCGGGCACCAGCGTGCCGCCGTTGTCGCGCAGCAGCACCAGCATCGGCATGTCGGTGTACTGCTTGAGGTAGTCGCGGAAGTAGGCGGAGCGGCCGTTCAGGTGGAATTCCTTGAGCACCACGTGGCCCATCGCCATCGCCAGCGCGGCGTCCGTGCCCTGCTTGGGGGCCAGCCAGATGTCGCCGAACTTGACCATCTCGCCGAAGTCGGACGACACCGCCACAGTCTTGGTGCCCTTGTAGCGGACCTCGGTGTAGAAGTGCGCGTCAGGGGTGCGCGTCTGCGGCACGTTGGAGCCCCACACCATCAGGTAGGTGGCGTTGTACCAGTCGGCCGATTCCGGCACGTCGGTCTGCTCGCCCCAGACCTGCGGGCTGGCCGGCGGCAGGTCGCAGTACCAGTCGTAGAACGACAGGCAGACCCCGCCCAGCAGGCTCAGGTAGCGCGCGCCGGCGGCGTAGGACACCATCGACATGGCGGGAATCGGCGAGAAGCCGACCACGCGGTCCGGGCCGAAGCGCTTGATGGTGAAGGCGTTGGCCGCGGCGATGATCTCGGTGGCGGTGTCCCAGTCGGCGCGCACGAAGCCGCCCTGGCCGCGCACGCTCTTGTAGCGCCGCGCCTTGACCGGGTCCTGGCTGATCGAGGCCCAGGCGGCCACCGGGTCGAGGGTCTTGCGGGCTTCGCGCCACATCTCCATCAGGCGCCCGCGGATCATCGGGTATTTCACGCGCTGCGCGGAATAGACGTACCAGCTGTACGAGGCGCCGCGCGGGCAGCCGCGCGGCTCGTGGTTGGGCAGGTCCGGGCGGGTGCGCGGATAGTCGGTCTGCTGCGTCTCCCAGGTGATCAGTCCGTTCTTGACGTACACCTTCCACGAGCACGAGCCGGTGCAGTTCACGCCGTGGGTGGAGCGCACGATCTTGTCGTGCTGCCAGCGGTTGCGGTATCCGTTCTCCCACCGGCGGTCTTCGTCCACCACGGCGCCGTGCCCGTCCGCGAAGGTGGACTTGACGCGCGACATGAATTTCAGTCGATCCAGGAAATGACTCATTGTTGTTCTCCGCGAGGGCTTTTGCTGACCGTTGGGGAAGCGGTCCAGGGATGTGCACAGCTTATGGGCAGGGCGCGGCGCTGCCCATTCGCTGGTGGAGGAGTAGGGCGCGATGCGCTCGGGCTAGTCCGGCCGCCGCCGCCTAGTTCGGAAGAACTAGGCCGGCAGGGCGGGCGGGAGCGTCAGCAGGGCATCGGCGCGTTCTTGCGCGCGTAGTGCCACCACGTCACCAGCATGCAGCTCAGGTAGAACGCGACGAAGCAGTACAGCGCGGCGTCGGCCGAGCCGGTCAGCTCCAGCGAGGTGCCGAAGCTCTTGGGAATGAAGAAGCCGCCATAGGCGCCGATGGCGCCGGAAAAGCCCAGCACCGCGGCCGATTCCTTGCCGGCGTCCAGCAGCGCCTGCCGCTGCGCGGCCTCGTCCTTGCCGCGCGCGGCGCGCTGGCGCTCGGTCATGAAGATCACCGGGATCATGCGGAAGGTCGAGCCGTTGCCGATGCCGGTCAGCGCGAACAGCACCACGAACGCGGCCAGGAACAGGGGGAAGCTGCCGCCGGCGCCGCCCGCCCAGCCGTGCGGCAGCGCGGCCAGCACGCCGAGCACGGCGGCGATCATCGCCGCGAAGCACCACAGCGTGACCCGGGCCCCGCCGAGCTTGTCCGACACCCAGCCGCCGACCGGGCGCATCAGCGCGCCCACCAGCGGCCCGAGGAAGGCGTAGGCGGTGGGGTTGACGCCGGGGAACTGCGACTTGGTGAGCAGCGCGAAGCCGGCCGAGAAGCCGATGAACGAGCCGAAGGTGCCCACGTACAGCCAGCACATCAGCCAGTTGTGCTTGCGCTTGAAGATCACCGCCTGGTCGGCGAACGAGGCGCGCGCGTCGGCGATGTCGTTCATGCCGAACCAGGCCGCCAGCGTGGCCACCACGATGAACGGCACCCAGATGAAGCCGGCGTTCTGCAGCCACAGGCTCTTGCCGACCTCGCCGGCCTGGTAGGTCTGGGCGTCGCCGCCGAGCGCGCCGAACAGCCCCACCGAGACCACCAGCGGGGTGAGGAACTGCACCACCGACACGCCCAGGTTGCCGATGCCGGCATTGAGCCCGGTCGCCAGGCCCTTCTTGGCCTTGGGAAAGAAGAAGCTGATGTTGGACATCGACGAGCTGAAGTTGGCGCCGCCGAAGCCGCACAGCAGCGCCAGCACCAGCAGCGTGGGATAGCTCGTGGTGGGGTCGCGCAGCGCGAAGCCCATGCCCAGCGCCGGCACCAGCAGCGTGGCGGTGGAGATCGCCGTGAAGCGCCGGCCGCCGAAGATCGGCACCAGGAACGCATAGAAGATGCGCAGCGTGGCGCCCGACAGCGCGGGCAGCGCGGTGAGCCAGAACAGCTGGTTCTTGGTGAAGCGGAAGCCGGCGCGGTCGAGGTTGACCGCCACCACGCTCCACAGCATCCAGATGGCGAAGGCGAGCATCAGCGCGGCGATCGAGATGCACAGGTTGCGGTAGGCGATGCGCTCGCCCTGGGCGCGCCAGAAAGCGGTGCTTTCTGGCTCCCAGCGGGTTAATACGGAACTTGACATGACTGTCCTGTGGGTCGGAACGAAGAAGAGGAATGCGGAAGGCGGCGCGGGCGGGCCGCGGGCGCGCTCATGCCGAGGCCGGCTGCGCCGCGGGCACGCGCGCGGTGGTGGCGGTGGTGGTGGCGGCGGCCGCGTCGGGGCCGCCGCGCTGGCTGTAGTGCATCCACACCAGGCTCACGCAGACCGTGCCGTACAGCAGCATGAAACAACTGCTGCGCACGCCGCTGAGGTCCGCCAGCAGGCCGAACAGCACCGGCAGGATGAAGCCGCCCAGGCCGCCGGCCAGCCCCACCACGCCGGAGACGGCGCCGAGGTTGTGGCCGAAGTCGTTGGCGATGAACTTGAACACCGAGGCCTTGCCCACCGCCATCGCGATGCCGACGACGAACAGCAGCACCGTGAACGGCAGCGCCGACAGGCCGATGTGGAACGCCTGCGGGCCGCGCGCGGTGTGGATGATGAAGTCGGTCTGCGGATAGCTGAGCACGAAGAACGCCACCCAGCACACCCACATCACCCACCACGTGGTGCGGTGCGCGCCGTAGCGGTCGGAGATCCAGCCGCCGATGGCGCGCAGCACGCCGCCCGGCAGCGAGAAGCAGGCCGCCAGCAGCGCGGCGATCTTGATGTCGAAGCCGTATTCGCCGATGTAGTACTTGGTCATCCACAGCGACAGGCCGACATAGCCGCCGAACACCACCGAGTAGTACTGCGAATAGCGCCATACGCGCGGGTCGCGCAGCATGGCGAACTGCGCGCGCAGGCTGGCCGAGGACGGCACGCGGTGGGCGGGATCGCTGGACGAGAAGATCCAGAACAGCACCGCCGTGACCAGCATGGCGACCGCGTACACGCGCGGCACCACGGTCCAGCTCCCGCCGGCGGCGACGATCAGCGCCGGCGCCACGAACTTGGTCAGCGCCGAGCCGGAGTTGCCGGCGCCGAAGATGCCCATCGCCAGGCCCTGGCGCGAGCGCGGGAACCAGCGCGCCACGTAGGGCGTGCCCACCGAGAACGAGCCGCCGGCCAGGCCCACGAACAGGCCCAGCACCAGCAGCTGCGGCAGCGTGGTGGCATGCGAGATCATCCAGATCGGGATCACCGTGGCCAGCATCAGCACGAAGAAGACGATGCGCCCGCCGTAGCGGTCGGTCCAGATGCCCAGCGGCACGCGCACCAGCGAGCCGCTCAGCACGGGGGTGGCGGCCAGCAGGCCGAATTCGGTCTCGGACAGGCCGAGCTGCTGCTTGATGGGGATGCCCAGCACCGCGAACATCATCCAGATGGCGAAGCAGATGGTGAAGGCGAAGGTGCTGGACACCAGCACCGCATAGGCGCCGCGCGGCACGGGCTCGCGCGGGAGAGGCTGAGTGGGCATGACCATGCTCCTGTGTCGACAATGACGATCGGCTCCCAGCGTAGAGAGCGCGTGCACGGTTGACCATTCGCCGGCAGCACATGTGCGGGTGCCGGTGGAGCTAGTTCCAATGGGGAATGCGAGGCGGCGGCGGAGGCGGGGCGGCCGGGCCGCCGGCCCGGCTGGCGCCGGTCTTCAGCCGGGTTTCAGTCCGGTGCGTGGCCCGTCCCGCCGTCCGGCTTGATGCCGAGCCGGCGCGCGAGCTTGTGCAGGTTGCTGGCGTCCACGCCGAGGTGGCGGGCCGCCTGCGCCCAGTTGCCGCCCTGGGCGGCCAGCGCCTGCCCGATGCAGTGCCGCTGGCACTGGTCCACCGCTTCGCGCAGGGTGGCGGTCGGGGAGGGGGCCAGGGTGGGGGCGGCCGGTGGCGCGGCGGTGGCCGCGGCCGGCTCCAGCGCGTCGAGGTCGAGCAGTTCCGCCTCGAGCGTCACGATGTCGTTGCGGCTGGCGCCGCGGCTGACGGTCTTGAGCGCGGCGCGGCTGATGACGTGCTCCAGCTCGCGCACGTTGCCTGGCCACGGATAGCGGCGCAGCGCGGCCTCGGCGGCGCCGGACAGGCGCAGGCTGCGCAGGCCGAGCCGGGCGCGGTTGCGCTCCAGCATGCGGCCGGCCAGCAGCAGCACGTCGTTGCCGCGCTCGCGCAGCGGCGGGATCGGGATCGGGTAGACCGACAGGCGGTGATAGAGGTCGGCGCGGAACGAGCCGTCGCGCACGTGGTCGCGCAGGCTGCGGTTGGTGGCGGCGATGATGCGCACGTCGACGCGGCGGGGCCGGTCCGAGCCCAGGCGCTGGATCTCGCCGTTCTGCAGCGTGCGCAGCAGCTTGGCCTGGATCGAGAGCGGCAGCTCGCCCACCTCGTCGAGAAACAGCGTGCCGCCGTCGGCCGCCTCGAAGCGGCCGGGCCGGTCGCCCAGCGCGCCCGAGAACGCGCCCCTGGCGTGGCCGAACAGCTCGCTCTCGGCCAGCGACTCGGGCAGCGCGGCGCAGTTGACGTGGATCAGCGGCTGCGCGCGCCGGCGCGAGAGCCGGTGCAGCCGGTGCGCGAACAGCTCCTTGCCCACGCCGGTCTCGCCCAGCAGCAGCACCGGCAGTTCCGAGTCGGCCACCACCGTGAGCTCGTGCAGCAGGCGGGCGATGGCCTCGCTCTGGCCGATGATCTCGCCGTCGTCGCGGGCCGCGTCGCCGGGCGGGGCGTCGCCGCGCGTGAGCCGCAGCGCGCGGATCTCGGCTTCCAGCCGCGTGGTGCGGATCGCGGCCTCGACCACCACCGTCAGCCGCCGCAGGTCGGCCTGCGCCTCGTCGCCGAAGGTGCCGACCGTCAGCGCGTCGAGCGTCAGCACGCCCCACGGCTGGCCCTCTACGTGCAGGCTCGTTCCCATGCAGTCGTGCACCGGCAGCGGCTCGCCGACGCGCTCGTCGATCAGCCCGTCGTAGGGATCGGGCAGCACGCTGTCGTGGTGGAAGCAGGTCACGCCGCGGCGGGCCAGGATGGCGGCCAGGCGCGGGTGCAGGCCCACCGCGAAGCGGCGCCCGAGGGCGTCGCGGACCAGTCCGTCGATGGCCACCGGCCGCAGCTGGTCTTCTTCGAGCTGCAGCAGCGCCACGGCGCCGCAGCGGAAATGGGCGCGCAGGCTGCCGACCAGCCGCTGCAGGCGCACGGCCTGGGGCAGGTCCGCGACCAGATCGGTGAGCAGGAGGTTTTCCATCATGGTCAATTCAACCCTTATGGGTTCTTATTACCGTTGCCGGGTCGTGGTGAATCATACCGTCAAAAAATCAAGGCATTGATTTTATTGCATTAATTTTCCGGCACGGCTTTCGCTATGTGAGTGATGCACATCCCACACAGGAGGACATCATGAGCATGACCGATCAATCGCTGGGCGAGCTGGCCCGCCGGATTCCGGGCGCCACCCGGGTGTTCCACGACTACCAGCTCGATTTCTGCTGCGGCGGCAAGCAGAGCCTGGGCGAGGCCGCGCAGGCCGCGGGCCTCGACGCGCGCGCCATCGAGACGCGCCTGCTGTCGCTGCAGGCGCAGGCCCGGCGCGACGGCACCGACTGGAGCGCCGCCGACGCGGTCGACCTGATCGCCCACATCATCGCGCGTTACCACGAGGTGCACCGCCAGCAGCTGCCCGAGCTGATCCGCCTGGCGCGCCGCGTGGAGCAGGTGCATGGCGACCGCGCCGACTGCCCGCGCGGCCTCGCGGATCATCTCGCCGTCATGCACCAGGAGCTGGAAAGCCACATGCAGAAGGAGGAGCAGATCCTGTTCCCGCTGCTGGCCCGCGCGCCGGGCCGGCTCGCCAGCGGCCCCATCGCGGTCATGCGCATGGAGCACGACGAGCACGGGCAGGCGCTGCAGCAGCTCGGCGCGCTGACCGACGACATCACGCTGCCGCGCGCCGCGTGCAATACGTGGCGGGCCCTGTACCTGGGGCTGCGCACGTTCCGCGAAGACCTGATGGAACACATCCATCTGGAGAACAACATCCTGTTCGACAACGCCGAGCACGCCGCGCCGGCCCACGCCTGATCGCGCCGCTGGCGCGCGCGGGCACGCACGCGCAGCACGCACGAGACGCACACAAGCAGCACAGACAAGCAGCACACACGAGCAGCGCGCGCGGCAAGCGCGCGGACAACCGCGAGACCCCATCATGGGACAGTACAAGAAACTCTGGTTCACCCTGATCGCCGTACTGGCGGTCACTTTTTCGCTGCTGGGCTATTACGGCACCGAGGTCTACCGCAAGGCGCCGCCGGTGCCGCAGCAGGTCGTCAGCGCCGACGGCAAGGCCCTGTTCAGCAAGGACGACATCCTCGACGGGCAGACCGCGTGGCAGTCGGTCGGCGGCATGCAGCTCGGCTCGATCTGGGGCCACGGCGCCTACCAGGCGCCGGACTGGACCGCCGACTGGCTGCACCGCGAGCTGACCGCGTGGCTCGACCTGGCCGCGCAGGATGGCTACGGCCGCGCCTACGCCGCGCTCGACGGGCCGACCCAGGCCGCGCTGCGCGAGCAGTTGCGCGCCGAGTACCGCGGCAACCGCGCCGACCCGGACAGCGGCGTGCTGACCGTCTCCGCGCGGCGCGCGCAGGCCATCGCCGCCACCGGCGCGTACTACGACAGCCTGTTCTCCGACGCGCCGGCGCTGCGCAAGAGCCGCGAGAGCTTCGCCATGAAGGAGAACACGCTGCCCAGCGCCGCGCGCCGCGCCAAGCTGACGCACTTCTTCTTCTGGACCGCGTGGGCCGCCGCCACCGAGCGCCCGGGTCTGAGCGCCACCTACACCAACAACTGGCCGCACGAGCCGCTGATCGGCAACCAGCCCACCAGCGAGAACATCATCTGGTCCATCGCCAGCGTGGTGGTGCTGCTGGCGGGCGTGGGCTTCCTGGTCTGGGCGTGGTCGTTCCTGCGCGGCCATGAAGCCGCGCCGCCGCCGGTGGCCGCGCGCGACCCGCTCACCACCTTCGCGCTCACGCCGTCGCAGCGCGCGCTGGGCAAGTACCTGTTCCTGGTGGTGGCGCTGTTCGTGTTCCAGGTGCTGATCGGCGGACTGACGGCCCACTACACCGTGGAGGGGCAGAAGTTCTATGGATTCGAATTGTCGAAGTGGTTCCCGTACACGCTGATGCGCACCTGGCACATCCAGAGCGCGCTGTTCTGGATCGCCACCGGCTTTCTCGCCGCGGGCCTGTTCCTGGCGCCGCTCATCAACGGCGGCAAGGACCCGAAATACCAGAAGCTCGGCGTGGACGTACTGTTCTGGGCGCTGGTGGTGGTCGTGGCCGGATCGTTTACCGGCAACTACCTGGCGATCGCGCAGATCATGCCGGAGAACCTCAACTTCTGGCTCGGGCACCAGGGCTACGAGTACGTCGACCTGGGCCGCCTGTGGCAGATCGGCAAGTTCGCCGGCATCCTGTTCTGGCTGGTGCTGATGCTGCGCGGCATCGCGCCGGCGCTGCGCGCGCGCGGCGGCGACAAGAACCTGCTGGCCCTGCTCACGTCTTCGGTCGTGGCCATCGGCCTGTTCTACGGCGCGGGCCTGTTCTACGGCGAGCGCACCAACCTGTCGGTGATGGAGTACTGGCGCTGGTGGGTCGTGCATCTGTGGGTCGAGGGCTTCTTCGAGGTGTTCGCCACCACGGCGCTGGCCTTCATCTTCTCCACGCTCGGGCTGGTGTCGCGCCCGATGGCGACCGCGGCCAGCCTGGCATCGGCGTCGCTGTTCATGCTGGGCGGGCTGCCCGGCACCTTCCACCATCTCTACTTCGCCGGCACCACCACGCCGGTGATGGCGGTGGGCGCGAGCTTCAGCGCGCTCGAAGTGGTGCCGCTGATCGTGCTGGGCCATGAAGCGTGGGAGAACTGGCGCCTCAAGGAGCGCGCGCCGTGGATGGCCAACCTGAAATGGCCGCTGATGTGCTTCGTCGCGGTGGCGTTCTGGAACATGCTCGGCGCCGGCGTGTTCGGCTTCATGATCAACCCGCCGATCTCGCTGTACTACGTGCAGGGCCTCAACACCACGCCGGTGCATGCCCATGCCGCGCTGTTCGGCGTCTACGGCTTCCTCGCGCTGGGCTTCACGCTGCTGGTGCTGCGCTACGTGCGGCCCGCCCATGCGCTGAACCCCGGCCTGATGAAGACCGCGTTCTGGGGGCTCAACGCGGGCCTGGTGCTGATGATCGGCACCAGCCTGCTGCCGATCGGCATCATCCAGTTCCACGCCAGCGCCAGCGAGGGCTTGTGGTACGCGCGCAGCGAGGCCTTCATGCAGCAGCCGATCCTGCAGACGCTGCGCTGGGTGCGCACCTTCGGCGACGTGGTGTTCATCGTCGGCGCGCTGGCGATGGCATTGCAGGTCGTGCTCGGCCTGGCCGGCAAGGCGCCGGCGCTGGGCGCGCCGGAAAGCAGCCTGGAGCCCGCGCCGCGCTGAGCGCATCGACCGCATCGCGCTAGCAGCATGGCAGCCGCCCGGGCATCCGCCCCGGCGGCTGCAGTGCGTTTACGCGCGCCGCCGGCGCGGGGCATTCGACGCATGCGCACGCGCGCGCCGATCGTGCCCGCGGCTTGCCGACTGCTTGACAGCTATCAAGCGCGCGCCAGGATTTCTCCGACATGATGCGCGTAAGGTTCCTTGCCGCGCGCTATCGCGCAACCAGGACCCAGCGGTTTCCCCAACTCGCCGAAGAAGAGCATATGAAAGCGAAATCCTGGATGTTCCCCGCACTTGCGGCGCTGCCACTTTCCCTCTGGCTCGGGCTCACCCACGCGGACACGGCGGCATCGCCGCCGGCCGCCGCGGTCACGCTGACGCCGGCCGAATTCGACCAGGCGCGCCAGATCTATTTCGAACGTTGCGCCGGCTGCCACGGCGTGCTGCGCAAGGGCGCGACCGGCAAGCCGCTGACGCCGGACATCACGCGCGCGCGCGGCACCGAATACCTGAAGACCTTCATCAAGTACGGCAGCCCCGCGGGCATGCCCAACTGGGGCACCTCGGGCGACCTGTCGGATGCCGAGGTGGACCTGATGGCGCGCTACATTCAGCTGGACCCGCCCACGCCGCCCGAATTCTCGCTGGCCGACATCGAGAAAAGCCGCAAGGACGTGGTGCCGGTGGCGCGGCGCCCGACGCGCAAGATGAACGCCTACAACCTCGACAACCTGTTCTCCGTGACGCTGCGCGACGCGGGCGAGGTCGCGCTGATCGACGGCGACAGCAAGCAGATCATCACCATCGTCAAGACCGGCTATGCCGTGCACATCTCGCGCATGTCGGCCTCGGGCCGCTACCTGTACGTGATCGGGCGCGACGCCAAGGTCGACCTGATCGACCTGTGGCTGCCCAGGCCGGACATCGTCGCCGAGGTCAAGGTCGGGCTCGAGGCGCGCTCGGTGGAGACCTCCAAGTACAGGGGCTACGAGGACAAGTACGCGGTGGCCGGGACCTACTGGCCGCCGCAGTACGTGATCATGGAGGGCGACACCCTCAAGCCGCTCAAGGTGGTGTCGACGCGCGGCATGACGGTGGACAACGAATACCATCCCGAGCCGCGCGTGGCCTCGATCGTGGCCAGCCACTTCCATCCCGAGTTCGTGATCACGGCCAAGGAAACCGGCAAGATCATGATGGTCAACTACGCCGACCTGAACAACCTGAAGACCACCACCATCGACTCGGCCAAGTTCCTGCACGACGGCGGCTTCGATGCCAGCGGGCGCTACTTCATGGTGGCGGCCAACGCCTCCAACAAGATCGCCGTGGTCGACACCAAGGAAGACAAGCTGGCCGCGCTGGTCGACGTGGGCAAGACGCCCCACCCGGGGCGCGGCGCCAACTTCGTCCATCCGAAGTACGGCCCGGTGTGGGCCACCAGCCATCTCGGCGACGAGACCGTCAGCCTGCTCGGGACCGATCCGGTGGGCCACAAGGCGCAGGCGTGGAAGGTCGTGCAGACCGTGAAGGGGCAGGGCGGTGGCTCGCTGTTCATCAAGACGCATCCGAAGTCGCGCAACCTGTGGGTGGACACGCCGCTCAATCCCGATCCCAAGCTCAGCCAGTCGGTCGCGGTGTTCGACACCCGCAGGCTGGAGGACGGCTACAAGGTGCTGCCGATCGCGCAGTGGGCGCAGCTCAAGGGCGAAGGCGCCAAGCGCGTGGTGCAGGCCGAGTACAACCAGGCCGGCGACGAGGTCTGGTTCTCGGTGTGGGGCACCAAGGACGGCGAGTCCGCGCTGGTGGTGGTCGACGACAAGACGCGCACGCTCAAGACCGTGATCAAGGACCCGCGCCTGATCACGCCGACCGGCAAGTTCAATGCCTTCAACACGCAGCACGACATCTACTGAGGCGCGCCGCGCCGGAGCCATCTCATGCATGCAAGCAACGTCATCGCCGCGGCGCTGGTCGCCGCCTTCCTGCCGGCGGCCGCGCACGCCAGCGCCGAGCTGGCCGCGAGCAAGGCCTGCCTGGCCTGCCACAGCACCGACAAGAAGCTGATCGGGCCCGCCTTCAAGGACGTGGCCGCGAAGTACAAGGGCAGCCCGGACGGCGAGAAGCAGATGGTCCGGTCGATCCTCGAGGGCAGCAGCGGCAAGTGGGGACCGATCCCGATGCCGGCCAACCGCGTGAGCGAGGCGGAAGCCGGCGCGCTCGCCAGATGGGTGCTGAGCCTGTAGGCCGGGCCGCGGCGCGCTCGCTGGCGCTGGCGCTGGCGTGCGCGGCGGCGGGTGTTGCCACCGCCGCCGATCCGGCGCCGGCGCGGCAGGCGCAACTCGCGCGCTGGCTGCGCGACGACTGCGGCGCCTGCCACGGCATGACCCTGCGCGGCGGCCTGGGGCCGCCGCTCGGCGCGGCGGCGCTGGCCGGCAAGCCGCGCGACGCGCTGGTGGCGACCGTGCTGCAAGGCCGCCCCGGCACCGCGATGCCGCCCTGGCAACCCTTCATGACGCAAGACGAGGCAGCATGGCTGATCGAACGACTTCAGGCGGGCGCGCCGCCCGCCGTAGATTCCCCGGCCCGCTGAGGCTGGCCGCCGCGCTCGCGCTGGCCGCGGGCTTGTCCGGTTTGTCCGGCTGCATGGGCGGCATGGGCGGCATGGGCGAGACCGCGCGCGGCACCGGCGACCTGGGCGTGGTGATCGAGCGCGCCGCCGGCCGCGTGCAGGTGGTGGAGACCACCGGCATGACGCGCCTGGCCACCGTGGCCGGGCTCGGCGACCTGTCGCACGCCAGCGTGGTGTTCTCGCGCGATGGGCGCTATGCCTATGTCTTCGGCCGCGATGGCGGCCTGTCGCGCGTGGACCTGCTGCGCGCGCGCGTGACGCATCGCGTGATGCAGGCCGGCAACAGCATCGGCGGCGCCATCCTGCAGGACGGCAGCGTGGTCGCGGCGCAGAACTACGCGCCCGGCGGCATCCGCCTGTTCGATGCCGCCACGCTGGAGCCGCTGGCCGACATCCCGGCGATCGGCCGCGACGGCCGCCGCTCCAAGGTGGTCGGCCTGGCCGACCTGCCCGGGCGCCGCCTGGCCGCCAGCCTGTTCGAGTCCGGCGAGATCTGGATCATCGACGCCACCGATCCGCGGCATCCGCGCATCACCCGGCTCGACGCCGGCCGCGAGCCCTACGACGGGCTGGTCACGCCCGATGGCCGCTGGTACGTCGCCGGCCTGTTCGGCGAGGACGGGCTCGCGCTGGTGGACCTGTGGCAGGACCCGCCGGCGTCGCGCAAGGTGCTGGCGGGCTACGGCCGCGGCGAAACGCGCCTGCCCGTCTACAAGATGCCGCACCTGCGCGGCTGGGCGATGGCGCAGGGCGAGGCCTGGCTGCCGGCGGTGGGCCGCCACGAAGTGCTGGTGGCCGACGCCGCGCGCGGCTGGCGGGAGAGCGGCCGCGTCGCGCTGGCCGGCCAGCCGGTCTTCGTGATGGCGCGGCCGGACGGGCGGCAGGTCTGGGTCAATTTCGCCTTTCCCGACAACGACACGGTGCAGGTGATCGACACCGCCACGCGCCAGGTGGTGCGCACCCTCAAGCCGTGCCGGGGCGTGCTGCACATGGAGTTCACGCCCAAGGGCGAGGCGGTATGGCTGTCATGCCGCGACGAAGACCGCGTCGAGGTCTACGACACCGCGAGCTTCGCCCGTCTCGCCACGCTGCCGGCCGACAACCCGAGCGGCATTTTCTTCACCGTGCGCGCGCAGCGCTTCGGCATGTAGACCCACACCGACCATGTACGACGAACGCCGACTCTACGACGATATCCAGCGCGATTTCCCGCTGCAGCCGCGGCCCTTCCAGTGCGTGGCCCAGGCGCACGGCCTGAGCGAGCAGGCCGTGCTCGGCCTGCTGGCGCGCGACCTGGGCGCCGGGCGCGTGAGCCGCATCGGCGCGGTCTTCGCGCCCAACACCATCGGCGTGAGCACGCTCGCCGCGCTGAAGGTGGAGCCCGCCTGGCTGGACCGCGTGGCCGCGCGCGTCAGCGCCAATGCCGCGGTCAGCCACAACTACGCGCGCCACGGGCACGCCTACAACCTGTGGTTCGTCGCCGGGGCGCGGCACCGCGCCACGCTCGACGCGACGCTGGCGGCGATCGCCGCCGAAACCGGCCAGCGGCCGCTGGACCTGCCGCTCGAGCGCGAATACCACATCGACCTGGGTTTCCCGCTGCGCGGCGCGGCCGCCCGGCCGGCATGGCCGGCCGTCAGGATGCCATCCCGGCAGCAACTGAACGACGACGACTGGCGCCTGGTGGCGGCGCTGGAAGCGGGCCTGCCGCTGACGCCGCGCCCCTATCACGCGCTGGCGCGGCAATGCGGCCTGCCGCTGGACCGCGTGCTGACGCGGTTGTCGCAGTGGCATGCCTGCGGCGTCATCCGCCGCTTCGGCGCCATCCTCCATCACCGGCGCTTCGGCTACGACAGCAACGCGATGTGCGTGTGGGACGTGCCGGACGGCCGCGTCGACGCGCTGGGCCAGCGCCTGGCGCGGCTCGGCGTGGTCAGCTTGTGCTACCGCCGCCCGCGGCGGCCGCCGCACTGGCCTTACAACCTGTTCGTCATGGTCCACGCGCGCAGCGAGGACGAGCTGCATGCCGCGCTGGCGCTGTTCGACCAGCAGTGCGGACTGGCCGCCGCGCCGCGCGCGGTGCTGCTCGGCAGCCAGTGCTACAAGCAGCGCGGCACGCGCTACGCCGGCGCGCCGGCAAGCCCATGAGCGCCGCCCGACCCCGGTCCATCGAGACCGCGCCGGCCGCGCTGGACGCGCTCGACCGCCGCATCGTCAACGCCCTGCAGGGCAGCTTTCCGCTCACGCCGCGTCCGTATGCCGACGCCGCCGCCGCGCTCGGCACCGACGAGGCCACGCTGCTGGCGCGCCTGCGGGCGATGCTGGCGCGCGGGGTGCTGACGCGCTTCGGCCCGCTGTACCAGATCGAGCGGGCCGGCGGGCGATTCGTGCTGTGCGCGTGCCACGCGCCCGCCGCGCGCCTGGAAGCCGTGATCGCGGCCATCAACGCGCACCCGGAGGTGGCCCATCACTACGCGCGCACCCATCACTTCAACCTGTGGTTCGTGCTGGCGGTCGCGCACCCCGGCGCGGTGGCGCACACGCTCGCGCGCATCGCAGCCAGCGCCGGGGTGGAGGTGCTGGCGTTTCCCAAGGAGCGGGAGTTCCACGTCCATCTCCATTTGCAGGCATAGACATTCATGTACCCCAAGCCTTCCACTTCGTCGCCGGACCCGGCGCCTGCCGCGGATGCGGCGGATGCCGCCTGGCCCGACGCCATCGACCGCGCGCTGATGCGCGCCACGCAGGCCGGGCTGCCGCTGGTGGCCGCGCCCTATGCGGCGCTGGGCGCCGCGCTCGGCATCGGCGAGCAGGAGGTCATCGCGCGCTTCGCGGCGATGCAGGCGCGCGGCCTGATGCGCCGGCTGGGCGCGGTCCCCAACCACTATGCGCTGGGCTGGCGCGCCAACGGCATGACGGTGTGGGACGTGGCCGACGAGCACGTCGAGGCGCTCGGCCGGATGGTCGGCGCGCTGCCGTTCGTCAGCCACTGCTACCAGCGCCCGCGGCGGCTGCCGCGCTGGCCCTACAACCTGTTCGCCATGATCCACGCCCGCACGCGCGAGCAGGCCATGCCGCTGGTGGCGCAGATCGGCGCGCTGCTGGGCGACGCCTGCCGGGAGCGCGACGTGCTGTGGTCGACCCGCATCCTCAAGAAAACCGGGCTGCGCCTGCCGCCAGGAGACTGAACATGTTCCGCCTGTCCCGATTCATGGAAGCCCTGCGCGACGGCGGCCCGGTGCCGGCCCCGCGCCCGCCCGCCGGCCCGGTGGTGATCTGGAACCTGGTGCGGCGCTGCAACCTCAACTGCAGGCACTGCTACTCGACCTCGGCCGATACCGACTTCAAGGGCGAGCTGACCACGGCGGAGGCCCTCGCCGTGCTGGCGCAACTGCGGCAGGCGCGCGTGCCGGCGCTGATCCTGTCGGGCGGCGAGCCGCTGCTGCGGCCCGATCTGTACCCGCTGGCGCGGCGCGCGCGGGCGCTGGGCTTTCACTTGTCGCTGTCGTCCAACGGCACCTTGCTCGATCGCGCGCACGCGGCGCGGCTGGCCGATGCGGGCTTCGGCTACGTGGGCGTGAGCCTGGACGGGCTCGAAGCCACCCACGACCGCTTCCGGCGCAGCGACGGCGCCTTCGCGCGGGCGCTGGCGGGGCTGCGCGCGGCGCGCGCGGCCGGCCTGCGCGTGGGCGTGCGCATGACGCTGACCGAGGCCAACGCGGCGGAGCTGCCCGCGCTGGTGGCGCTGACGGAGGCCGAGGGCATCGACAAGTTCTACCTGTCCCACTTCAACTACGCGGGCCGCGCGCGCGGCCACCAGCGCGACAACGCCCGCCATGCCCACACCCGCGCCGCGCTGGACTGGCTGTTCGCGCATGTGTGGGAGCGCGCGCGGCAGGGCCGCGCGGGCGATTTCGTCACCGGCAACAACGATGCCGACGGCGTCTACCTGCTGCACTGGATCGCGCGGCGCCAGCCCGCCCGCGTGGCCGACATGCGGCAGCGCCTGGTGGACTGGGGCGGCAACGCCACCGGCGTGAACGTGGCCAACATCGACAATCTCGGCAACGTCCACCCCGACACCATGTGGTGGACGGTGACGCTGGGCAACGTGCGCGAGCGCCCGTTCGGCGCGATCTGGGCCGACCGCAGCCATCCGCTGATGGCCGGGCTGGCCGCCCGGCCGCGCCCGCTGCAGGGCCGCTGCGCGGTCTGCGCGCAGCGCGCCATCTGCAACGGCAACACCCGCGCGCGCGCCCATGCCGTGAGCGCGAACGCCTGGGCCGAGGACCCGGGCTGCTACCTGACCGAGGCGGAGATCATGGCGCCGCTGGCCGCGGAGGTGCCGGCATGAACACCGCCATGTGGTTGCCGCGCTGGCGGGCGCTGGCCGCCGTGCTGTCTGCCTTGCTGCTGGGCGTGTTGCTTGCCATGCCCCGTGCCGCCGTGGCGGCGGCGCAGGAAACGCCGGCGCCGCTGGATGCCGCCGCGTTCTACGGCCAGCACTGCGCGGCCTGCCACGGCGCCGCGCGCCTGGGCGGCATGGGCCCGGCGCTGCTGCCGGAGAGCCTGGAGCGCCTGCGGCCGCAGGAACTGGCGGCGGTATTGCGCGACGGCCGCCCCGCGACCCAGATGGCGGGTTTCGCCGGCCAGCTCGATGCCGCCGGCATCGACGCGCTGGCCGCGTGGCTGCGCGCCGCGCCGGCGGCGGCGCCGGACTGGAGCGCGGCCGACATGGCGGCCTCGCGCGTGGTCCATCACCCCGCCGGCAGCCTGCCCGCGCGCCCCGTGTTCAGCGCCGACCCGGCCAACCTGTTCCTGGTGGTGGAGGCCGGCAGCCATCACGTCAGCGTGCTCGACGGCGACAAGCTCGAGCGCATCTACCGCTTTCGCAGCCGCTTCGCGCTGCACGGCGGCCCCAAGTTCAGCCACGACGGACGCTACGTGTTCCTCGCCAGCCGCGACGGCTGGGTCAGCAAGTTCGACCTGTGGAACCTGACGCTCGCCGCCGAGATCCGGGTCGGGCTCAACACCCGCAACCTCGCCGTCAGCGACGACGGCAAATGGGTGCTGGCCGGCAACACGCTGCCGCGGACGCTGGTGCTGCTGCATGCCGAGGACTTGGCGCCGGCGCGCGTGTACGACGTGCGCGGCGCCGACGGCACGGCCTCGCGCGTGTCGGCGGTGTACGACGCCGCGCCGCGCGCGAGCTTCATCGTCGCCCTGCGCGACATCCCGGAGGTGTGGGAGATCCCGTATGGCGCCGCGCCCGCCGCCGCGCCGCCGGGCCGCGATTTCACGCCGCGCGTGATCGCGCTCGACGAAGTGCTCGACGACTTCTTCTTCGACCAGCGCTACTTGCACATACTGGGCGCCTCGCGCAACGGGCATGGCCAGGTGATCGACCTGGCGCAGGGGCGCAAGGTGGCCGACCTGGCCCTGAGCGGCATGCCGCACCTGGGCAGCGGCATCACGTGGGTGCGCCGCGGGCGCGAGGTGATGGCCTCGCCCAACCTGAAGCAGGGCCGCATCAGCGTGATCGACATGCAGAGCTGGCAGACCGTCGCCGAGATCGCCACCAACGGGCCGGGCTTCTTCCTGCGCAGCCACGAGAACACGCCGTATGCCTGGACCGACGCCATGATGAGCCCGCGCCGCGACACGCTGCAGGTGATCGACAAGGACAGCCTGCGGGTGGTGGCCAGCGTCACGCCCAGCCCGGGCCGCACCGCCGCCCACGTGGAGTTCACGCGGGACGGCCGCTACGCGCTGGTGAGCGTGATGGAGCAGGACGGCGCCATCGTGGCCTACGACGCGGCCACGCTGCGCGAGGTCGCGCGCATTCCGATGGACAAGCCGGTCGGCAAGTACAACGTCTTCAACAAGACCACCCGCTCGTCGGGGACCAGTCATTGAGGAGCATGAGATGGACAGGCAACTGAAGCCGGGCAAGGTATGGCTGGTGGGCGCGGGGCCCGGCGATCCGGAACTGGCCACGGTCAAGGCCGCGCGGGTGCTCGGCCAGGTCCAGGTATGGCTGATGGACGACCTGGTGTCGCCCGGCATGCGCCGCTACGCCGCGCCGGACACGCGCATCATATCGGTGGGCAAGCGCGGCGGGCGCTGCTCGGCGAGCCAGGCCAGCATCCAGGCGCTGACGCTGGCGCACGCGCTGGCCGGCCGCGACGTGGCCCGCGTCAAGGGCGGCGATCCGCTGCTGTTCGGGCGCGGCGGCGAAGAGGCCGAATTCCTGCGCGCGCACGGCATCGCGGTGGAGGTGGTCAACGGCGTCAGCAGCGGCATGGCCGCCGCGCAGGCGCTGGGCATCGCGCTGACGCATCGCGCCCACTGCCACGGCGTGACCTTCGTCACCGCGCACACCAGCGGCGACGGGCGGCCCGACTGGCGCGCGCTGGCCGCCGGCGGCACCACGCTGGTCATCTACATGGGCATGGGGCGCCTGTGCGCGATCCGCGACGCCCTGCTGGCCGCGGGCATGCGGCCCGGCATGCCGGCGGCCGTGGTCATGCACGCCAGCAACCCGGGCGAGCGCCGCTGGGCCGGCACGCTGGCCACGCTTGGCGAAGCGCTCGCGGCGGGGCTGGCCAGCCCGGCGGTGGTCCTGATCGGCGGCGTGGCGGCGCGGGCGCTCCCGGACATGCCATACGCTTGCCCGCGGTCAATCAACATATAGTGTTTCACCGGTACGCTGTGGCCCATATCTAGTATGAATGTTGCCGGGAGAAGAGATGGAGCACCGTACCGAAGAAGCCGCCGTAGCCGCCGCGGGCCTGCCCGGCGAGGTCGTCAAGCGCAACGGCGAAAGAGCCGCCTTCGCCGTCGAGCGGATCCGGTCCGCGCTGCGCCGCGCCGGCGCCGCGGCCGGCGAGTTCGGCGACGCGCAGGCGGGCAGCCTCGCCGCGCAGGTATGCCGGGTGCTGGCGCACCGCTGCCAGGGCCGGGCGCCGGACGTCGAGCAGATCCAGGACGTGGCCGAGCAGGTGCTGATCGCCGCCGACTACTGCGACACCGCGCGCGCGTTCATCGCCTATCGCGGCCGGCACGCCAGGCTGCGCGAGGACCGCAAGACCCTGGTCGACGTGGCGGCCTCGATCAACGAATACCTGAGCAAGGCCGACTGGCGCGTGAACGCCAATGCCAACCAGGGTTATTCGCTGGGCGGGCTGATCCTCAACGTGGCCGGCAAGGTCACGGCCAACTACTGGCTGTCCCACGTCTACGCGCCGGAGATCGGCGAGGCCCACCGCAACGGCGACATCCACATCCACGATCTCGACATGCTGAGCGGCTACTGCGCCGGCTGGTCGCTGCGCACGCTGCTGCACGAGGGGTTCAACGGCGTGCCGGGCAAGGTGGAGGCGGGGCCGCCCAACCACATGTCGTCGGCGGTGGGGCAGATCGTCAATTTCCTCGGCACGCTGCAGAACGAGTGGGCCGGCGCGCAGGCGTTCTCGTCGTTCGACACCTACATGGCGCCCTTCGTGCGCAAGGATGCCATGTCCTACGCCGAGGTGCGGCAGTGCGTCCAGGAGCTGATCTACAACCTCAACGTGCCTTCGCGCTGGGGCACGCAGACGCCGTTCACCAACCTCACCTTCGACTGGACCTGCCCGGATGACCTGCGCGAGCAGGTGCCGGTCATCGGCGGGCGCGAGATGCCGTTCGCCTATGGCGAGCTGCAGCAGGAGATGGACCTCATCAACCGCGCCTACATCGAGGTGATGACGGCGGGCGACGCCAAGGGCAGGGTGTTCACCTTCCCGATCCCGACCTACAACATCACGCGCGACTTCCCGTGGGAATCGGAGAACGCCGCGCGGCTGTTCGAGATGACGGCCAGGTACGGGCTGCCGTATTTCCAGAACTTCATCAACTCGGAGCTGGAGCCGAACATGGTGCGCTCCATGTGCTGCCGCCTGCAGCTCGACCTGCGCGAGCTGCTCAAGCGCGGCAACGGCCTGTTCGGCAGCGCCGAGCAGACCGGCAGCGTCGGCGTGGTGACGGTCAACTGCGCGCGCCTGGGCCATCTGCACGCCGGCGACGAAGCGGCGCTGCTGCGCGCGCTGGACCGCCTGCTCGAACTGGGCAAGCAGAGCCTGGAGAACAAGCGCAAGCGGATCCAGCAACTGATGGACCAGGGCCTGTTCCCCTACACCAGGCGCTACCTCGGCACCCTGCGCAATCATTTCTCGACGCTGGGCGTGAACGGCATCAACGAGATGATCCGCAACTTCACCGCGGACCGGCACGACATCACCTCGGCGTGGGGCGAGGCCTTCGCGCTGCGCCTGCTCGACCACGTGCGCGAGCGCATCGTGGCCTTCCAGCAGGAAACCGGCCATCTCTACAACCTCGAGGCCACGCCGGCCGAAGGCGCGACGTACCGCTTCGCGCGCGAGGACCGCAAGCGCTGGCCCGGCATCCTCCAGGCCGGCAGCGCGGCGCAGCCTTACTACACCAATTCGTCGCAGCTGCCGGTCGGCTGGACCGACGACCCGTTCGAGGCGCTGGCGCGGCAGCAGCCCCTGCAGTCGCGCTACACCGGCGGCACCGTGCTGCACCTGTACATGGGCGAGCGCCTGTCCAGCGGCGCGGCCTGCCGCGAGCTGGTGCGGCGCGCGCTGACGCGCTTCCGCCTGCCGTACATCACGGTGACGCCGACGTTCTCGATCTGCCCCACGCACGGCTACCTTGCCGGCGAGCATCCGTTCTGTCCGCGCTGCGACGAAGAGATCCTCGCGCGCAAGCGGGACGCGCTTGCCGCCTAGCCGGCTGGCCGCACGGCCGGGGGCATGGACGCCGCAATGATGGCGGCATCCCCCGCGTTTTTTCCCGACTTTTCCCCCAACCTTTTTTCAACCCGGAGCACGCATCATGACCGACCACGCACGACAATCCGCCACCTCCCTCTCCACCCCGCCGGCCGACGTTGCGCTGCGCGACGAGGAGCGCCAGCCCTGCGAGGTCTGGACCCGGGTGATGGGCTACCACCGGCCGGTGGCCAGCTTCAACGCCGGCAAGCAGGGCGAGCACCGCGAGCGCAGGTTCTTCGCGGAGCCCCATGCGGCTGCCGCCTGACGCGGCCGCCGCCACCGGCACCGCCGCCGCCGCATTGCGTGTCGGCGGCATGACGGCGCTGACGACCATCGACTTCCCGGGCCGCCTGTCCGCCGTGGTGTTCTGCCAGGGCTGCCCGTGGCGCTGCGGCTATTGCCACAACCCGGCGCTGCTCGATGCCGGCGCGCCCGCCGGCATGGCCTGGGCGCAGGTGCTGGGCTTCCTGGAGACCCGGCGCGGCCTGCTCGACGGCGTGGTGTTTTCCGGCGGCGAGCCGACCTTGCAGGCGGCGCTGCCGGGCGCCATCGCGGCGGTGCGGGCGCGCGGCTTCGAGGCCGCGCTGCACACCGCTGGCATGTATCCCGGGCGCCTGGCGGCGGTGCTGCCGGCGCTCGACTGGGTCGGCCTCGACATCAAGGCGCCCGAGCACCGCTACGACGCCATCACGCGGGTGCCCGGCAGCGGCGGGCGGGCCTGGGAATCGCTGCGCCGCTGGCTGGCCAGCGGCGTGGCGGGCGAGTGCCGCACCACCTGGCATCACGGCCTGTTCGACGTCGCCGAGCTGCACGCGCTGGCCGCACGGCTGGCCGCGCTCGGCGTGACGCACTGGGCGTTGCAGGCGTGCCGCGGCGGCGCGGGCGCGGCGCTGGGCCGCGCCGACGTCGACCGGCTGGCGGCGCGCTTCAGCCATTTCACGCTGCGCGAGGCGTGAAGCGCGGCGCGCGCTTGCGCCATGTCAATCGATGCGTGGGTACGGGCCAGGCGGAGGACGTGGCCGTACTACGATGAAAGCGTGCATCACAGTAATCCGGGAGGAGGCAGGCATGCCGTTGGAACAAGCATGGAATGCGACAGGCGGTTTTGACTACCAGGGCCCGCAGGAATGGCTCGCGCCCATCACGGAGGCGCTGCGCCGCGTGGTGGACCCCGAGCTGGCGCTGAATATCCTCGACGTGGGCCTGGTCTACGCGGTGGCGGTCTCGGAGGGCGTGGTGAAGGTCACGATGACCATGACCTCGGCCGCGTGCCCGGTGGCGGACATGATTCTGGACGACGTGCAGTTCGAGCTCGAAGACACCATGCCGCTGGGCTATGCGATCGAGCTGGAACTGTGCTGGGAGCCGGCATGGTCGCCCGAGCGCATGAGCGCGGCGGCCAGGCGCGTGATGGGATGGTGAGGGCGCCGCCGCGCCGCGCGCGCGAACGCCGGCGCGGCGCGTGGCCGCGCGTCGCGGTGCTGGCGCCGGCCGTCCTCGCCTTGCTCGCGGGCCTGCTCGGCGGCCTGCTGCGCGCCGGCGTGGCGCTGCCCGGCGCCGGCGCCGCCGCGCTGCCGTGGCAGGCGTTCGCGTTCCACGGCGCGCTGATGACCGGCGGCTTCTTCGGCACCGTGATCGGCATCGAGCGTGCGGTGGCGCTGGGCCGGCCCGCGGCCTTCGCCGCGCCGCTGGCGTCGGGGCTGGGCGCGCTGCTGCTGGTGGCGGGGTTTCCCGCGGCCGGCGCGTGGCTCATGGCCGGCGGCGCGCTGGCGTTCGCCGGCGTCAGCGTGGCCGTGCTGCGGCGCCAGCCGGCCGCGCACACCGCCTTGCTGCTGGCGGCCGCGCTGGCGTGGCTGGCCGGCACCGCGGCGCTGGCCTCGGGGCGCGCGCTGGCCTCGGTCAACGCCTGGTGCTTCCTGTTCCTGGTGGTCACGGTTGCCGCCGAGCGGCTTGAGATGACGCGCCTGATGCGCCGGCGGCGCGGCGCGCAGGGCGCCTTGCTCGCCATTCTGGCCGCGCTCGCGCTGGGCGCCGCCGGCTCGGCGCTGGACGGGCGCGCGGGCACGCTGGGCGGCTGCGTCTATGGCGTGGCGCTGGCCTGCCTCGCCATCTGGCTGGCGGTGTTCGACATCGCGCGCCGCACGGTGCGCAGCCACGGACTGAGCCGCTACATGGCGGTCTGCCTGCTGCTCGGCTACGGCTGGCTGCTGGTGGCCGGGGCGGCATGGGCCGCCACCGCGGCCGGGCTGCCGTGGCGCGACGCGGCGCTCCACGCGCCGGGGCTGGGGTTCATCGTCAGCATGGTGATGGCGCATGCGCCGGTCATCCTGCCGGCCATCACGCGCATCCGGCTGGCGTTCGGCAACGGCTTCTACGCGCCGCTGGCGGTGCTGCACCTGTCCCTGGCCGCGCGGCTGGCCTTCGGGCACCGGCTGCCGGCGGTCAAGGCCGCGGCGGCGCTCGGCAACGTGGCGGCCATGCTGCTGTTCATCGCCGTCACGGCCGCCGCGGCGCGCGCGTGGCGGACCCGCGCGGCGGCGCTTGCGCGGCGATCCTGAAAAAAAAGAGCCTGCCCGCGATGCCTAGGACATCATCGGGCAGGCTTCCAGCAGTACCACTACATCGAGGCCGCCGGGCAAGCCCCCGCACCCCGGCAACCTCACCATGATCTTGCCGCGTGCCCGCGCCGGCCGCCTTGTCGGCGGACAAGCCGATGGCAGGTGGCGCGGCTGACTCGCGCTGCTCCGCGCCTAGCCCGCGGCGAACCGCAGCTGCAGCGCCTGCACGTCGTGGATCACGACCTCGGGGCCGGCCACGCTGATGAGGGCGGCTTCGCTGAGGCGCTGCAGCGCGCGCGAGAGCGTGGCCGGCGACAGCCCCAGCTTGGAGGCGATCAGGTTCTTGTTGACGGCGAAGCGGGTCAGGTTGCCCTCGCGCGGGCGGTTCAGCAGGTAGCCGATCACGCGCTGCTGCGCGTTCTGCAGGTTGACCGTCTCGATGTCCTGCACCAGCGAATGCAGGCGCATCGACAGGCCGGCGAGCATGCGGCGCGCGAAGGACGGATCGCGGTCGATGGCGGCGAAGATGTCCTTCTTGCCGAGCAGGATGAGCAGCGTGTCTTCCAGCGCCTGGGCATCCACGAGGTAGGGCCGGTCAAGGAACATGACGGCCTCGCCGAAGGCCTGGCCGGGGCCGAAGAACTCCACGACCTTCTCGGGGTTGCCGTGCAGCGACGGCAGCGCGAGCTTGATCTGGCCGACCGCGACGACGTAGAGGCCCGGCGCCGCGTCGCCGCGCCGGAACACGTGGCCATGCCTGGGGACCCTGACCTCGCGGCAGGAGCCGGCCAACTCGCTTAGCTGGCCGGCATCGAGGTTGCGGAAAAGCGGCAGGCTGCCCAGCAGCCCGTCGAGATTGAGTTTGTGGCGCATGCTTTGTCTCGGTGACGGTGGTGGCACCGGTCGGTCTGTCGGCGCGGGCCGTCATGGCGGGGCACGCGGCAGCGGCACAGGGCGTGCGCGGCGACCGGCTCGCAGCGCATAGGATTCCACGCGGCGGCCCGCCGGATTTTGTGGTGGGTCAAGTTGCATCGCCCCGGCGCGCAGGCCGCGGCCGGATGTGACGTGGCGCGCGCGTGCCGCCTGTGCCGCGCGTGGCGCTAGCGCGCGCCTCTTCGCCGCGCCATGCGCCGGCCGATCTCGGCGAGCCGGTCATGCGGCAGCTTGTCGGCGGCGGGATAGATTTCGCGCTCCTCGCGCAAGGCATGCGCGGGATAGCCGGTGGCGAACGGGTCGAGCTCCGGCGGGGCGGCCTGCGCGGTCCCTTGCGAGACCGCTTCCAGCCACGGCTGCACGGCGCGCCACAATGCGCCGAGATGCCCGTGCTCGGCGGCGATCTCGCCGATGCGGGCGTCGAGCGCGGCGTCGCCCAGTTCCCGCAGCGCCGGAAACAGGTCTTCCTCCTCGTCCATGTGGTGCAGCGGCGCGGCGACCTGGAAGTAACGCAACGCGCCGGCGGCCGCGCTGCGCGCCTCTTCGTCCGCGCCGTGCAGCGCCACGTGCCGGGCCAGCCTGGGGCACAGGCCGGCGAAGCGCCGCACCTTGTCGTGGCAGGCCAGCAGCAGTTCGATCGGCGACTCGAAGCCGGGCAGGCTGGTGGTGGTGGAAAGCATGGTGGAGTCCCGGTTGAGGCAGGCGGCCGTGGTTTGCATCTGGTCTGCGTGGAGTATGGCCGAAAGTATGGCCGAAAGCGGAACCCGCCGGTTGAGATGGAGCAAGCAGGCGCGGGAATGCGGCGGGCCGGCTGCCGCAGGCACAATCCGCAGGCGCGGTCCTTCACCGCGATCAAGCCGGCGCCGCGGCCCGGCGGCTAGCATGCGTGCGGTGGGATGGACGGCGCGGGGCCGTCCGCGCCTTGCTGGTTTGCCTGTTCGCCTGCCCCGCGCCTTGCTTCCCGCTTCGGGCGGGGGACTGATCCGATGCCGAAACCGCCGCTTTGCCCGCCATGCTTTTCCTTGTGTCCCGCCGTGCCCGGCCACACCCCGGGCCACACCCCGGGCCGGTTCCCGGAGCACCCATGAAGCCCGCGCGCCTGAGATACGAGAACGCGCCGCGGCCCGCCGTGGTCCTCGGCTGCCTGCTGCCGGCACCGTGGCTTGGCGCCGCCGCGGGACTGCTGCTGGCATTCGGCCCGCCGGACGGGCTGCCGTCGCGGTTCGCGCCGGTCGCGCTGGCGGTGGTGCATCTGCTCGCGCTGGGCATGCTGGCGCCCGTCATGGTGGGCGCGCTGTTCCAGATGATGCCGGTGATCGCCGGGGTGCGGGTGCCCGGCACCGCCGCGCTGGCGCCGCTGGCCGCGCTGCTGGGCGGGGGCGCCGCGCTGGGGCTGGCCAGCGGGTTCGTGGCCGGCTGGCTGCCCGGTTTCCGCGCGGCGATCCTGCTCGGGGCGCCGTTCCTGGGCCTGGTCGGGCTGGCCTTGCTGCGGGCCGGCGCGCGCGTGGCCGCGGCGGATGCCACCACGCGCACGCTGGCGCGCGCGGGCGCGCCGCTGATCGTGACCGTGGCCACCGGCGCGGCGCTGGCCGGCGTGCTCGGCGGGCAGTGGCAACTGCCGCTGCGGACGCTGCTGCAACTGCACGTCGCCTGGGGCCTGGTGGGCTGGCTGGCCGCGCTGGTCGCCGGCGTCGCCGCCACGGTGGTGCCGATGTTCTGGCAGGCGCCGCGGCTGCCCGCCGTGGTGGCGTCCTTCCTGCCGTGGGGAATCTGGCTGCTGTTGCTGGGCTACAGCGGGGTGGCGGTCGACCTGCCGGCGCTGGCGGAGGTGGGCGCGCTGCCGCTCCTGCTGCTGCTGGCGCTGCTGGCCCTGCTCGGGCTGCGCGGCATGCTGCGGGCGCGGCGCCGGCATGACCCCGGCTGGCGGCTCTGGGTCGCGGCCTGCCTGAGCGCGCTCGCGGCGGCGGCGCTGGCGATGGCGGCCCCGCTGTTGCACGGGGTGGCCGCGCTGCCCTGGTGGATCGGCACGGCGGTGCTGGTCGGATGCGGGGTGCTGCCGGTCACGGCCATGACGGGCAAGATCGTGCCGTTCGTGATCTGGCTGCACTTGCGCCGCGGCCTGCCGCTGCCGGCGCGGGTGCCGGCCATGCAGGCGATCATTGCGCCCGCGCGGCAGCATTGGCAGGCCCGCCTGCTGCTGCTCGCCTACGTCCTGCTGCTGGCGCTGCCGCTGGCGCCGCGCTGGCTGGCCCTGGCCGGCGGCATGGCGTTCGCGCTCGCCAACGCCTGGCTCGGGCTGCAGCTGCTGTGCGCGGTGCGGGTGTTTCGCCGCGTGATGGCCGCGGGCGGGCTGCCGCCCCGGCGCGCGGCCGGGCACGATGGGCATGACCCAAGAGGTTGACGCAGGGCAAGCCGGGCCGGGCGCGATTGCGTAGCATGAGTCAGTGGCCGGCTGGTGCGCTTGCCTGCATCCGCCGCGCCGTGCATTGCCAACCATCGCGAGGTGCCTTCGATGCGTCAAATGGAAATGAGCAAGGTCTTTACCCTGATGGAGTCCGGCCCGGTCGTCCTGGTGACGACCCATGACGGGCAGAAGGACAACATCATGACCATCTCGTGGACGATGGTGATGGACTTCACGCCGGTGTTCGCGCTGACCACGGGTGCGTGGAACTACTCCTACGCGGCGCTGCGCAAGCATGAGGAATGCGTCATCGCCATTCCGACGGTGGACATGCTGGACACGGTGGTCGGCATCGGCACGTGCTCCGGCGCGGACACGGACAAGTTCGCCCGGTTCAGGCTCACGCCGGTGCCGGGCAAGGTCGTCAAGGCGCCGCTGATCCGGGAGTGCTTCGCCAACATCGAGTGCAAGGTCATCGACATCGTGAAGAAGCACGACATCGTCGTGCTGGAGGCCGTCGCCGCGTGGATCGATCCCGAGCGCAAGGAGCAGCGCATGGTCCACGCCGTCGGCGACGGCACGTTCATCGTCGACGGGCGCAAGTTCGACCGGCGGGAGATGATGGCCTCCAAGCTGCCGCCGGGCGTGTAGCGCACCCGCGCAAGCGCAGGCGGACGCGCATTGCGCCGCCGCGGCGCCGGCGAAAGTGCATGCTCCCGCGCCCCGTTCGCCATGCCCTTGCACACCCCCGTGGCCATCGACTACGTTGATTCTCTGAGGCCGGCGTGGCCGCTTTGATGGGGACCAACGATGAACAGGGTCATAGGACACCTGGCCGCGCTCGTTGCCTTGGGCCTGTGTGCCGCCGGCGGAGCACGGGCAGCCGACGCCGGCTGCGGGCCCGCGCCGGCCGAGGGATCGGTGCGCTGCGACGATCCCGGCAGCGGGATGCGCTGCTCGCTGGTGACGGGCGAGCGCCCGCGCAACCAGCGCCCGTGGTGCGGCAGCGCGGCGCTGACGAGCCGCTATGAACGCATCCACGCCGAGCAGCAGCGGCTGCTGCGCGCCGGCGCGATCCGCGATGCGGATGTCGACGCGTGGCGCGCCCGGCGCGATGCCTGTGAATCCGCATCGTGCCTCGAGAGCCTGTATCACGAATGGTGGCGCTGGCGCGATGCGGGCCGCTTCCGTTCCGGGCTGCCATCCGCGCCGCCATCCGGGCTGCCATCCGCGCGATCGTCCGTATCGCCTTCCGCATCCTCTTCCGCGGGGTTTCCCGTGCCGCCTTCGGCGCAGCCCGCCGCCAGCGTCGCGGCGCGCGTTCCGCCAAAGCCGGCGCCTGTGCCCGCCGTGGCGGAAAGGGCATCGCCGGCGCCGTTGCCCGCGATGCGGGACAGCGCGCGGCCGGCCGGACCGGCGCTGGCGCCGGCGGAGGCCGGCACGCCGGATGTCCTGGATGTTTCGGACACCTCGGATGCCTCGCCGGGCGGGACCGCCGTGGCGCCCGCCGCGTCCCCGCCGGATTCGGGCGTCCCGGTTTCGCCGGCCTTGCTGGGCGGCGTCGCCGCGTTCGGCATGGGCGCGGTCTATGCGTGGCAGCGCCGGCGCGGCCGGGACGCGGCACCGGGCCACGGACGGCGCCGGGCCATCTCCGCGGTCATGGCGATCTTCTATGGCCTGCTGATCGTCAACGCCTTGCTGCTGCCGTTCACGCTGGGCTGGAGCTGACCGTTGCCGCCCAGCCGGCGCTAGCGCCCGGTGAGCAGCAGCAGCGCTTCTTCCACGCGCTTGAGGTGCGCCTCGCTGACCCGCCCGATCGGCGCGTTGCCGACGAAGCGGTGGTTCGACACGGCGCGGACCTGATCGACCAGCAGGTCGGTTTCCCGGGGCGGCTCGCCCGGCTTGGCGAACTTGCCCGCGCGCACGCGCAGCGGAAAGCCGTCGCCGCCGGCGTCCTCGTAGATGTCGGTGGTGCCGGGCAGGACGATGGTGGTCGGGTGGCCGGCCTGGTTCAGGATGTCGGTCTGGATGACGAGGGCCGGGCGCCCTGCCTTGCCCGGTTCCTCCTTGTGGGTTTGCGGGGACAGGTCGATCACCCAGACCTCCCCGCGCCGGTGTTGTGGCCTAGGCAAGCCCGTCCTCCAGGCTGTCGTCCATGGATTCGTTTTCCGCCAGCGAGCGGGCCGACAACCGGCGCGACAGGAAGGCCATGCGCTCGGCCATCGCGCGCTCGTTTTTCTCGCGCACGGCCTCGCGGACGTAGTCCGAGCTGGACATGCCGGCGCGGCGGGCAAATTCACGTGTCTGCATGGCGAACTCCTGCGTCGTGCGGAAGGAAAGGGTGGTCTGGGTGGTCTGGGCGGGCTGAGCGGAGGCGGCCAGGGTCATCGCGGTCACTTGGCATGGTTACTCGAATAGACGCCATTGTATTCCTTTTTTACGTGCGATTTTGTATTACCGATGGTATTACAACAGGATGTGTTGTCACTGGGGGACGGGAAGGGCTTCCGGCGAATCCGTCGCGCATTTGTCGCCCATCCGCCGCCCATCCGCCGCTCATCCGCCCCGCATCGGCCTCGTATCCGCCCGCCGCCGGAAACCCCGGCGCGATGGCGGTGTGTTCGATTGTGGCTTGCCGCCGGCGCAAGGCAATGCGGCGAATTCTCAAAATTCGGCGCGACGGCGGCGCCGCGCATGGAATATTCCGCCGGGCTGGCGTGTTTACCGATCAGGCCCGGCGCACGCATCCGCGCCGACACTGGGGGAATGGTCATGGCATATCGCTTACCTGGATGGCTGGGCATGGGCGCGGCGGCCGCCGCGCTGTGCGCCTGCGCATCGCTCGAACCCGCGCAGACCGCGCAGAAGCTGATCGGCAGCCCGGAGAGCACCGTGCGCCAGGCGTTCGGCGCGCCCACGGAAACCTATCGGCTCGACGGCGGCACCAGCCGCTGGATCTACTCGAAGCAGCCGCTCGGGCATGAGGTCTACGCGGCGGATTTCGACGCCGGCGGGAACCTGGCGAGCTTTCGCCAGATGCTGACCGAGAAGGAGATCTACGAAGCCCGGCCCGGCGTCTGGACCAAGCAGGACGTGGCGCAGCGTTTCGGCCTGCCGCGCGAGCCGGTGCAGTACTACCCGCTCATGAAGCGCGAGGCGTGGTCGTACCGGCTCTATGCGAGCGGCTACCAGCCGGCCCACTTCAGCGCCTACTTCGATGACCGCGGCGTGCTCGACCGCACCATGATCATCATCGATGCGCTCGGCGGCGACCGCGGCCGCAGCAAGTGACGCGGGCTGCCGGCCTCGCCCCGCGCCCGCACCGGAGCGAGGGGCCGGGGGCGGGCCGTGGAGCGAGGACTTCGGGCGCCCGATCCCCCCCCGTTCAAAGGGAGGGCGAGACGACGCACGGCATGAAATGACATGCCGCGCGCGCGGCGCGCGGCGCGCGGCCGCGACCGTTCAGGCGTTGAAGCCGCCGTCGATGGTCAGGCTGGCGCCGGTCACGAAGCCGGCTTCGGGGCTGGCCACGTAGGCCACCATGCCGGCGATCTCGTCGGTGCTGGCGTGGCGCTGCAGCGCCATCAGGCCATGCATCAGGTTGGCGAAGTCGCCGGTCTCCGGGTTCATGTCGGTGTTGGTCGGGCCGGGCTGCACGTTGTTGACCGTGATGCCGCGCGGACCGAGGTCGCGCGCCATGCCCTGCACGAGGCCCTGCAGCGCGGACTTGCTCATGGCGTAGGCGCTGCCGCCGGCGAACGGCATGCGCTCGGCGTTGCAGCTGCCGATGTTGATGATGCGCCCGCCGTTGCCCATGTGCGGCAGCACGGCCTTGGCGGCGACGAACACCGCGCGCACGTTCACGTTGAGCGTCTCGTCGAAGTCTTCCAGCGAGAAGCTGTCCACCGGCCCCATGCGCAGCACGCCGGCGTTGTTGACGAGGATGTCGATCTTGCCCAGGCGGTGCGCCACCGCGTTGATGGCGCCGTCGAGCGAGGCGGGGTCGGCCACGTCGGCCTTGACCGCGATGGCGCTGCCGCCCGCGGCTTCGATGCTGGCGGCCAGCTCGTTGGCGCCGGCCGCGGAGCTGTGATAGGTGAAGGCGACGGTGGCGCCGTCGCGCGCCAGCCGGCGCACGACCGCCGCGCCGATGCCGCGCGCGCCGCCGGTGACGAAGGCGACCTTGCCGGAGAGGGATGCAGACATGATGAGGTTCCTGGGTGAGTGGAGGTGAGCGAAGTATGGTCACTGGACATCGGCTCCGGTAGACCGTAATCTGGATCATCTGCTTCAACCATTGGTATAAGCTGGCCGCATGGAAGCGCTCAACCTGCTCGAATCCTTCATCCAGAGCGCCGAGACCGGCAGCTTCTCCGCCGCCGCGCGCCGGCTCGGCGTGACGCCCGCCGCGGTCAGCAAGAACGTGGCGCGGCTGGAGGCCAGCCTGGGCCTGCGCCTGTTCCAGCGCAGCACGCGCAGCCTGACGCTGACCGCCGGCGGCGAGCAGTTCCTGCACCGGGTGGGAGACCCCTACGGCGCGCTGCGCGACGCCTTCGCCAGCGTCTCGCAGGACGGCGGCAAGCCCGCCGGCGTGCTCAAGGTGAGCGTGGCGGTGGCGTTCGGCACCGAATACCTGGTGCCGCTGCTGGCGGAGTTCCTGGCGCGCTATCCTGCCATCGTGCCGGACTGGCATTTCGACAACCGCCCGGTGGACCTGATCGGCGGCGGCTTCGATGCGGCCATCGGCGGCGGCATCGAACTGACCGAGGGCCTGGTGGCGCGCGAGCTGGCGACCACCTACATGGTGGTGGTGGCGGCGCCCGCCTACATGGCCGGGCGCGGCATGCCGGCGCACCCGGCCGCGCTGGCCGGGCTCGACGCGATCGAGCGCCGCTCCATCGTCACCGGCCGCGTGCGCGCCTGGACGCTGCGCAACCAGGTCGGCGAGGAAGCGCCGGCCGCGGGCCGCACGCGCGTGATCTTCGACGACCCCGAGGCGATGGCCCACGCCGCCATGCTGGGGCTCGGCGTGGCCGTGCTGCCGATGCAGCATGCCGCGCGCTGGCTGGAGAGCGGGGCGCTGGTGCGGCTGCTGCCGGGCTGGTACGCCGAGCACGGGCCGGTGTCGCTGTACTACCCGAACAAGAAGCTGCTGCCGCCCAGGACGCGGGCGTTCGTGGCGTTCGTGGTCGAGGCGTTCCGCAGGAAGCGGCTGGCCGCGCGTTTCGACGGCCGCTGAGGGTTTGCGGTCCAGCCCACCCGCCCGACAGCGCTACGCGCGCATGGTCACGAACATGGCGCCCACGGCCGCCGCCATCATCAGCGTGGCCAGCCAGCCCAGCACCTTCAGCCGCCGGCTGATGACGAACTGGCCCATGATGTCGGCGCGCGCGGCCATCAGCATCATCAGGGCCATGATGGGCACGGAGACCACGCCGTTGATCACCGCGCTCCAGTAGAGCGCCTTGATCGGGTCGATCTCGGTGAAGCCCAGCCCGATGCCGACCAGGGTGGAGACGGCGATGATGCCGTAGAAGCGCTTGGCCTGCATCGGCGCGCGTTCCAGGCTGTTGCGCCAGCGGAAGGCGCCCGCCGCGGCGTAGGCGGACGAGCCGCCCAGCACCGGAATCGCCAGCAGGCCGGTGCCGATGATGCCGGCGCTGAACAGCACGAAGGCGAAGTCCCCGGCGATCGGGCGCAGCGCCGTGGCGGCCTGCGCCGAGGTCTGGATGTCGGTCACGCCATGCAGGTTGAGCGTGACGGCCGTGGTCAGGATGATGAAGAAGGCCACCAGGTTGGAGAAGCCCATGCCGATGCCGGTGTCGATCTTGATGCGCCGCAGGTTGGCGTCGGCCTGCGCGGGCGCGTGGATCAGCGGCCTGGCGCGCTCGTCGGCCAACTGGTCTTCCACTTCCTGCGAGGCCTGCCAGAAGAACAGGTAGGGGCTGATGGTGGTGCCGAAGACGGCCACCACGGTGGTGACGTACTCGGGCTTCCACGACATGCGCGGCGCCAGCATCTTCGCCAGCACCTGGGACCACGGGATCTGCACCACGAAGGCGGTGGCCACGTATGCCAGCAGCGCGAGCGTGAGCCATTTCAGGATGCGGACGTAGCGCCGGTAGGGAATGAAGACCTGCAGCAGCAGCGAGATCACGCCGAACACCACGGCGTAGAGCTGCGCCGGGCCGCCGGCGATGAGCCGGAGCGCCTCGCCCATCGCCGACACGTCCGCGCCGATGTTGATGGTGTTGGCCACCATCACCAGCCCGACCACGCTGTACAGCAGCCACGCCGGATAGTGCCGCCGGATGTTGGTGGCCAGCCCGTGGCCGCTCACCCGCCCGATGCGCGCGCTGACCACCTGGATGCCGACCATCAGCGGATAGGTGAAGAGCACGGTCCACAGCATGTTGAAGCCGAACTGCGCGCCCGCCTGCGAATAGGTGGCGATGCCGCTCGGGTCGTCGTCGGCGGCGCCCGTGATCAGTCCCGGGCCGAGCTTCCTGAGCCAGTATCCGGCCGTATTGCCGGCGGGTTCCGTCTGCGTGGCGGTGGTTTCCATGTCCGGCACCATCGTCTGCCCTTCGTGGCCTGGCGGCATGGCTGCTGTGTCAGGAAAGCAGGTACATGTTCTGGCGGCTGGCCGCGTAGCGGGTCCTGGCCAGCTCCAGGATCTGCTCGCGGTGCCGGTCGAAGGCGGCCAGCACCTCGGGCTCGGCCGGGCCCATCGCCGGGTCGAGATGGGCGAGCACGGCATCGTTGACGAGAAACGTGACTTCGCGCGCGTTGTCGTAGCCCCAGAACCACACGCAGTGCTTGGCCGCGTCGTAGCTGCGGCTCGGGTTGGGAAAGCTGAGTGCCATGTTGCGCCTCGGTTGGCCGGACACCTGTTCCGGCCGGTGCTTGCCGGCGGCGCGCGGACGTTCCGTGCGGGCCGGTGCGCAAAAGCGGATGATGGGCGTCTCGTCGATCGGTATGGGCCCGGATTGAGCCACGCCCCAATCATACGCTGGCCGGATGCCGATGCCGTGTCAGGCCGCCATCCCCAGGAACTGCTGCAGCTCCGGCGTGGCCGGCTTCGTGAACAGGTCTTCCGGCGCGCCCACCTCGTGCACGCGGCCCTGGTGCATGAACACCACGCGGTTGCACACCTCGCGCGCGAAGCGCATCTCGTGCGTGACCATCAGCAGCGTCATGCCTTCGCTGGCCAGCTGGCGCACCACGTTGAGCACTTCCATCACCAGTTCCGGGTCCAGCGCCGAGGTGATCTCGTCGCACAGCAGCGCGCGGGGCTGCATCGCCAGCGCGCGCGCGATGGCCACGCGCTGCTGCTGGCCGCCGGAGAGCTGGTCGGGATAGCTGTCGAATTTCTCCGCCAGCGCCACCTTGGCCAGGCATTCGCGCGCGCGGGTGCGGGCCTCGGCCTCGCTCACGCCGGCGGCCACGGTGGGCGCGAGCATGACGTTGCGCCCGGCGCTCAGGTGCGGGAACAGGTTGAACTGCTGGAAGATCATGCCGACCTTGCGGCGCAGCGCGCGCAGCTCCAGCTCGGTGCTGCCGAGCTTGGCGCCGGCCACCGTGATGTTGCCTTCGTCGATGCTTTCCAGGCCGTTGATGCAGCGTAGCAGCGTGCTCTTGCCCGAGCCGCTCTTGCCGATGATGGCGACCACCTCGCCGGCTTCGATCTTGAGGTCGATGCCCTTGAGCACTTCGTTGGCGCCGAAGCGCTTCTTCACGTTTTCAATGGCGATGAGCGACATTGAGCTTCCTTTCCAGGTGGCGGCTGTAGCGGGACAGGGGCCAGCACAGCGCGAAATAGATCAGCGCGACCAGCGCGTAGACGGTGAAGGGGCTGAAGGTGGCGTTGGTGATCACGGTGCCGGCCTTGGACAGCTCGACGAAGCCGATGATCGACGCCAGCGCGGTGCCCTTGATGATCTGCACGACAAAGCCCACGGTGGGCGCGATGGCGATGCGCAGCGCCTGCGGCAGGATCACGTGGCGCATCTGCTGCACATGGCCCAGCGACAGGCAGCCCGCGGCTTCCCACTGCCCCTTGGGGATGGCCTCCACGCAGCCGCGCCAGATCTCGGCCAGGTAGGCGCCCGACCACAGCGACAGCGCCAGGCCGGCGGCCAGCCACGCGGGAATCTCCACGCCGAACAGCGCCAGCCCGAAGAAGGCCAGGAACAACTGCATCAGCAGCGGCGTGCCCTGGAAGATTTCGATGAAGGCCCAGGCCGCGCGCCGCGCCGCCGCGCGCCGGCTGATGCGCATGAACAGCACCACGAGGCCGGTGGCGGCGCCGCCGATGAAGGCCACCAGCGACAGCACCACGGTCCAGCGCGCGGCCAGCAGCAGGTTGCGCAGGATGTCCCACGTCGAGAAATCGGTCATCGGGCTCTCCGGAACAGCAGGCCGCCGATGCCGCGCAGCGCCTGGCGCAGGCCGATGGCGAGCAGCAGGTAGATGCCGGTGGTCAGCAGGTAGACCTCGAACGCGCGGAAGTTGCGGCCCTGCACGAAATTGGCGGCGAAGGTCAGGTCTTCGGCGGCGATCTGCGAGCACACCGCCGAGCCCAGCATGACGATCACCACCTGGCTGGACAGCGCCGGCCAGATCTTGCGCAGCGCCGGCAGCAGCACCACGTGGCGGAACACCTGGAACGGCGCCAGCGCCAGGCTGGCGCCCGCTTCGAACTGGCCGCGCGGCACCGCGGCGATGCCGGCGCGCACGATCTCCGCGCTGTAGGCGCCGAGGTTGATGACCATCGCCAGGATGGCGGCGGTCATCTCGCCCAGGTGCACGCCCGCGCTGGGCAGGCCGAAGAAGATGAAGAACAGCTGGATCAGGAACGGCGTATTGCGGATCAGCTCCACGTAGCCGCCGGCGACGGCGGCCAGCCAGGCCGGCCCCTGCGTGCGCGCCCAGGCGCAGGCGATGCCCAGGGCCACCCCGAGCACGCCGCCCACGGCGGTGAGTTCGGCGGTGACGGCGATGCCGTGCGCGAACACGCCGGCATAGTCGAAGGCCGAGAGAAAGTCGAATTGATAGGACATGCGGTGCCGTAGGTGGGCGCCCGGCGAGCGCGGGCGTGACCGGCCGCCCCGGTGCGTCCGGGGCGGCGGGACTTCAGGACTTCAGAGCATCAAGGCATCGAGGCATCGAGGCATCAGAGCGTGGAGGGCAGCGGCATGCCGAGCCACTTCACGGTCAGCGCGTTGAGCTCGCCGTCCTTCTTGACCTCGGCCAGGATGGCGTTGACCTTGGCCTGCAGCTTGGGCTCGCCCTTGTTCAGGCCGATGAAGCACGGCGAGTTCTTGATGAGGAATTTCGGCTCCGGCTTCTTGGGCGGGTTCCTGGCCAGGATGGCCGCGGCCACCACGTTGCCCGTGGCCACCAGCTGCACCTGGCCGGAGAGGAAGGCGCTGATGGTGCCGTTGTTGTCCTCGTAGCGCTTGATGGTGGCGGTGGGCGGGGCGATCTTGCTCAGTTCCAGGTCCTCCACCGCGCCGCGCGTCACGCCCACGGTCTTGCCGGCCAGCTCGGCCGCGCTGGCGACTTTCTGGTCGGCCGGGCCGAACACGCCGTTGTAGAAGGGCGCATAGGCCTCGCTGAAGTCGATGGCCTTCTCGCGCTCGGGGTTCTTGCCCATGCTGGAGATCACCAGGTCCACCTTCTTTGTCTGCAGGTAGGGCACGCGGTTGGTGCTCGTCACCGGCACCAGTTCCAGCTTGACGCCCATCTTTTTGGCGATCAGCGCGGCCACGTCGATGTCCAGGCCTTGCGGCTTCATGTCGGCGCTGACCGAGCCGAACGGCGGGAAGTCCTGCGGCACCGCAACCTTGAGCACGCCGGCCTTGACCACGTCGTCGAGCGCTTCGGCGCTGGCGGCGTGCATGGTGAAGGCGAGCGCGGTGGCGCCGAGGCCGAGGAGGAGTCTGGAGAGCTTCATTGGGGGTCCTTGCTAGCTTGCCGTTTGGGTTGGGGTGAAGGGGAAACGGGTCCGGGGCGCTCAGTTGCCGCGACCGAGCGGGCGCAATGCCTGGCGCAGCGGGTCGGGGCGGTCGTCGGGCGTGGCCGCGCTCAGGCCGGCTTCGACGTCGCCGAGATGGGCGTCCATCAGCGCGATGGCCTGCTCGGTGTCGCCGCGCGCCAGCGCCGCCACGATCTGCGCATGGTCGGCGCACGAGGCGTGGGCCTGGTGGCTGGACTGGTAGCGCATGGCGATCAGCGTGGTGCGCGCGGTCAGGTCGCGCAGCGTGTCGGCCAGCAGCACGTTGCCCGCGCATTCGCCCAGGCACACGTGGAAGTCGCCCAGCAGGTAGCTGCGCAGCGCGGCGTCGTCGGCCGCCAGCGCGCGCTCTTCCTGCGCCACGTGTTCCTGCAGCCGGCCGATGGCCTGGGCGGTGAGCGGCGGCGCGTAGCGCAGCAGCCCGAGTTCGATGGCGCGCCGCGCGGCAAAGGCCTGGCGGGCTTCCTGGCGCGACGGCTCGATCACGAACCAGCCGCGCCGCGACGACACCGTGACGATGCCGCGCGCGGCCAGCCGCGTGAGCGCCTCGCGCACCAGCGTGCGGCTCACGCCGAACAGCCCGGCCAGCGCCTGCTCGCCCAGGCGCGTGCCGGGGGCCAGGCGCTGGGCCAGGATCGATTGCGTGATGCGCTCGGCGATCTCGGCCGAGGACGCGGCGCGGCCGTCGTCAGCGCCGGCTTGGAGCGCCGGCGGCAGGGCGGCGTTGTCGGAAAGGTCGGGCGTGGGCAAAGTCATGCCACGCTGTAACGCAATAGGTATGCCAGCCTGATATACAAGCAGCGCGCACAGGTTTTGTACGCAAAAATGGCATCGGCGTCATGCGGACGTGCACCAGTTGGGCGCCGGCGGCGCCGCGCGCCGGGCCGCGTGCACGCCGATGGTGCGGGCCGCCAGCTTGGTGTGGCGGCCCGGCGGGCTTACCAGCCGCCTCCCAGCGCCCGGAACGTCGCCACCGCCGCGCGCGCGTTGTCGGCATGCACGCGCGCCTGCTGGTCGCGCGCGGCCAGCAGCTGGCGCTCTTCGTCCAGCACTTCGAACAGGCTCACGGCGCCGCCCTTGTAGGCGTCCTCGGAGGCGCCGCGCGCGCGTTCGTGGGCGTCGATCTCGGTGTTCAGCTCCTTGCCCTGCGCTTCGAGTTCGGTGAGGGTGACGACGGCGTTCTCCACGTCCTCGGTGGCGCGCAGCATGGCCTTGCGGTAGTTGGCCAGCGCCTCGGCATTGGCGCCGCGCGCCTGCGCGACTTCGGCATCGACCCGGCCAAAGTCGAACAGGCGCCAGCGCAGGCCGGCCACGCCGACCGGCTGGAACGAGCCCGCCGAGAACAATTTGCCGGTGCTGAAGCTCTCGAAGCCGAGCAGCGCGGACAGCGACAGCTTGGGGTAGTACTCGGCGGTGGCCGCGCCGATGCGCGCGTTGCTGGCGGCCAGCCGGCGCTCGGCGGCGATCACGTCGGGGCGGCGGCGCAGCAGGTCGGCCGGGCCCTGGGCCACGGAGATGGCGGGCACGGCGAGGCTGGGCTTGGCCGCCGGCCGGGCCAGTTCGGCGGCGTAGGTGCCGGGCTGCGCGCCCATCAGCACGTCGAGCCGGTTCAACTGGGTCTGCAGCTCGATGCGCAGCGGCGGGATGGTGACGCGCGCCTGCGCCACCAGCGCCTCGGCCTGCGCGACTTCGCGGCTGGACGACAGGCCGTCGTCGAGGCGCAGCTTCACGAGGTCGAGCAGGCGGGCGTTGGTCTGCACCTGTTCCTGCGCGATGGCGATGCGCTGCTGCGCGCCGCGCACGCGGAAATAGGCGTCGGCGGCTTCGGCCGCCACCGACACGCGCACGCCGAGCTGCTCGGCCTGCGCGGCCTGGGCTTCGGCGTCGGCCGCCTCGGCGCCGCGCCGCAGGCCGCCGAACAGGTCGATCTCCCAGCTCGCGCCGGCGCCCGCGTCATAGAGCGCGGGATTGCGGTTGTAGCCGGGGAACTGGCTGGCGATGCGGCCGATCGGGCTGCCCAGCGACTGGCGCTCCTTGACCGCCTGCGCCGACAGGCTGCCCTGCGGCAGCAGCTGCGCGCCGGCTTCGGCGGCCGCCGCGCGGGCCTGCTGCACGCGCGCCAGCGACGCGGCCAGGTCCAGGTTCTGGTCCAGCGCGCGCCGCACGATGCGGGTCAGCGCGGGATCGTCGAAGCCGGTCCACCAGTTGTCCAGCGGCGGCGCGGGCAGCGTTGCGGCGCGCGCGGCCAGCACCTCGGCATGCGGGTAGGCGGCGGCCGTCTCCAGCGCGGGCTGCCGGTAGTCGGGCCCGACCGCGGCGCAGGCCGCCAGCCCGAGGGCGGCGAGCGCGCCTGCCGCGCGCGCGGCATGGCGCATGGCGCCCGTGCGTACCGGTTTCCGGCCTGGCTTGCGCCCGATGCGGGGCGGGGTCCGATCCATTGTCCATCTCCTTTTGCGGAAGTCCGGGAAGCGGCGCCGTCGCCGCCTCGCGAAAATCGTTCAACAAGTTACTTGCATGATGATATTTACAACTCTATACTAACTTTCATCTTGATAGCAACATGATTTTCGGAGGTAGGGAACATGCGGAAAACGCCGCTCGACACAGCCCCGTGCCCCATCGCCCGCAGCCTGGCGCGGGTGGGAGAGTCGTGGAGCGTCCTGATCCTGCGCGAGGCGTTCTACGGCACGCGCCGCTTCGACGACTTCCAGAAGCAGCTCGGCATCGCGCCCAACATGCTGTCGCGCCGGCTCGAGATGCTGGTCGGCGAAGGGCTGCTGGAGCGCCGCCAGTATTGCGACAAGCCGCCGCGCTCCGAATACCTGCTGACCCCGCGCGGCCGCGATTTCCGGCCCGTGATGCTGGCGCTGCTGGCGTGGGGCAACCGGCACTACGCGCCCGAGGGCGAGCGCGTGGTGCTGGTGGACCGCCATACCGGCGCCACCGTCACGCCGGTGCTGGTCGATGCCGCCACCGGGCGGCCGATCACCGAAGCCGACCATTTCGTCGCGGCCGGGCCGGCCGCCAGCGAGCGCATGCGCGCCCGCCTGGCGAGGTCGGACGGCGCGTGCGCCAACGCCGCCAGCGGCGCCCCCATCCCTGGCGACCCGCTGACCGCGGGCGCCGCCTGAATCCGCATTGAAGAGGAAGCGTCATGACTAGTGAAATCGCCGCCGACCGGGCCGGCTCCGATCCCATCCCCGCAGCGAAACCCCGCGTCAGCCGCAAGCGCCTCGTGCTGGCCGGCGCGCTGGTCGCCGCCGGCGTCGGCCTGGCGCTCTACGGCCAGCACTGGTGGACCCACGGCCGCTTCCAGGAAAGCACGGACGATGCGTATGTCGGCGGCGAGGTCACGGTGGTCGCGCCCAAGGTGGCCGGCTACCTGGCCGAGGTGCTGGTGACGGACAACCAGCAGGTGCGTGCCGGCGACCTGCTGGCCCGCATCGACGACCGCGACTACCGCGCCGCGCTGGCCAAGGCCGAAGGCGCGGTGGCCGCGCAGCAGGCGCTGCTGGTCAACCTGGACGCCACGCGCGCGCTGCAGGATGCCGTGATCGGCCAGGCCCGCGCCGCGGTGACGGCGGTGGATGCCGATACCGTGCGCGCCCGCGACGACCAGGCCCGCTACCAGAGCCTGGCGGCCAAGTCGGCGGTGTCGGTGCAGAGCTCGCAGAAGGCCGATGCCGACTACAAGCAGTCGCTGGCCAACACGCAGCGCGCGCAGGCCAGCCTGCTGGCCGCGCAGCGCCAGATCGACGTGATCGCCACGCAGAAGCTGCAGGCCCAGGCCGCGCTGGCGCAGGCCATTGCCGAGCGCGACATCGCGCGCCTGAATGTCGGCTACACCGAGCTGCGCGCGCCCATCGACGGCATCGTCGGCAACCGGCGCGCGCGCGTGGGCGCCTACGCCGCCAGCGGCACGCAGTTGCTGTCGCTGGTGCCCACGCACGGACTGTGGGTCGACGCCAACTTCAAGGAAGGCCAGCTCGCGCGCCTGCGGCCCGGCATGCGCGCCACGGTGGAGGCCGACGTGCTGCCCGGCCAGGTCTTCCGCGGCCGCGTGACCAGCCTGGCGCCGGCCACCGGCGCGCAGTTCAGCGTGCTGCCGCCCGAGAACGCCACCGGCAACTTCACCAAGATCGTGCAGCGCGTGCCGGTGCGCATCATGCTCGACGAGAACGACGCCAGGCTCGCGCAGCTGCGCCCGGGCCTGTCCGTGGTGGCCGAGATCGACGCCCGCGCCGACGCGCAGGTGCGGCAATGAGCGGCGCCGCGCTGGCGGGCACGCAATCCGGCGCACAATCCGGCACCGCTGCCGGGCAGCCCGCGCCGGTCCGCCCGCCCGCGGGTTTGCCGGACTTCTCGCCAGCGTCGATGACCACCGGCGCCAAGGTGTTCGCCTTCGCCACCATGTGCGTGGGCATGTTCATCGCGCTGCTCGACATCCAGATCGTCTCGGCCTCGCTGCGCGACATCGGCGGCGGGCTCTCGGCCGGCACCGACGAGACCGTGTGGGTGCAGACCAGCTACCTGATCGCGGAGATCATCGTCATTCCGCTGTCGGGCTGGCTCGCGCGCGTGATGTCCACGCGCTGGCTGTTCGCGGCGTCGGCGGCCGGCTTCACGCTGACCAGCCTGCTGTGCGGCATCGCCTGGAACATCCAGAGCATGATCGCCTTCCGCGCCATGCAGGGCTTCCTGGGCGGCTCGATGATCCCGCTGGTGTTCACCACCGCGTTCATGTTCTTCGGCGGCAAGCAGCGCGTGATCGCCGCGGCCACCATCGGCGGGCTGGCCTCGCTGGCGCCCACGCTCGGGCCCACCGTGGGCGGCTGGATCACGGACCACTTCTCGTGGCACTGGCTGTTCTTCATCAACCTGGTGCCGGGCATCTTCGTCATGGTCGCGGTGCCGATGTACGTGCGCGTGGACCGGCCCAACTGGTCGCTGGTGCGCGGCGCCGACTACCTCGGCATGACGCTGATGGCGCTGTTCCTCGGCTGCCTCGAATACACGCTGGAAGAAGGCCCGCGCTGGGACTGGTTCGGCGACGACACCATCCGCGCCACGGCCTGGATCGCCGCGCTGGCCAGCGTCGGTTTCGTGTGGCGCAGCCTGACCTACGCCAACCCGGTGGTGGACCTGCGCGCGCTCAAGGACCGCAACTTCGCGCTCGGCTGCTTCTTCTCGTTCATCGCCGGCGTGGGCATCTTCGCCACCATCTACCTCACGCCGCTGTTCCTCGGCCACGTGCGCGGCTTCAGCGCTTTGCAGATCGGGCTGGCGGTGTTTTCCACCGGCGTCTTCCAGGTCATGTCGATCCCGCTCTACGCGTTTTTCGCCAACCGCGTGGACCTGCGCTGGCTGCTGATGGTCGGGCTGGCCTGCTTCGCGTTCTCGATGTGGCAGTTCGGGCCCATCACCAGCGACTGGGGCGCGGAGCAGCTGATGCTGCCGCAGGCCTTCCGCGGCATGGCGCAGCAGTTCGCGGTGGCGCCGGTGGTCACGCTGACGCTGGGCGCGCTGCCGCCGGAGCGGCTCAAGCTGGCCTCGGGGCTGTTCAACCTGATGCGCAACCTGGGCGGCGCGATCGGCATCGCGGTGTGCGCCACCATCCTCAACGACCGCACCAACCTGCATTTCCTGCGGCTGGCCGAGCATCTCAACGCCGGCAACGAGGCGATGGCCGCGCTGCTGCAGTCGGCCGGCAGCAGCATGGCCGCCTGGGGCTTCGACCCGGCCGGCGCGCAGTCGGCCGCCGTCAGGCAGCTCTGGACGCTGGCCTACCGCGAGGCGCAGACGCAGAGCTTCGGCGACGTCTTCGTCGCCATCATGGCCTGCTTCGTCATCGCCACCGCGATGGTGCCGCTGATGCGCAAGGTGGCGCCGCCGAAGGCGCCCTCGGCCGATGCGCACTGAACCCGGGCCGGCCTTGCCGCCGTGGAGGACAACCATGCTCGTTCGCCATCTGGCCGCGCTGGCCGGCGCGGCGCTGCTGGCCGCGGGGGCGGCCGGCGCCGCCACCGAGGCGCCGCCCGGCAGCAGCCTGGCCTGCGCCCGCGCCGACAACATGTACTGCCGCGTGCCGCCGCGGCCCGGCGCGCGGCCGGCAGGCGACATGAAGGAGACATGAAAGAGACAGGAAGGCGGCATGGGCGGGCGTGGCCGGCGGTTTGGCTATCATGGTGAAAGTATCGTGATGCCGAACGGAGCCGCCGACCATGCAGAGAAAGACCTTCAGGAACATGCAATGCCCCATCGCCCGCGGGCTGGAACGGGTCGGCGAGTGGTGGAGCATGCTGCTGATGCGCGAGGCGTTCTACGGCACGCGCCGCTTCGACGACTTCCAGAAGAACCTGGACATCGCCCCCAACATGCTCACGCGCCGGCTCACCGCGCTGGTGGAGGAGGGGCTGCTGGCGCGGTGCCAGTACTCGGAGAAGCCGCCGCGCTACGAATACGTGCTGACGCCGGTGGGGCGCGATTTCCTGCCGGTGCTGCTGGCCATGCTGACCTGGGGCAACAAGCATTTCGCGCCGGAAGGGGCGAGCGTGGAAGTGGTCGACAAGGCCACCGGCAGGGTGGCCGAGCCGGTGCTGGTGGATGCCGGCACCGGCGAGCGCCTCGATTTCGCGCGGTACACGCTGGCGCCCGGGCCGGCGGCGGCGGAGGGCACGCGCAGGCGGCTTGCCGCCGCGCAAGGGTTCTTGTCGGGCGCCGGGCCGGCGCCGGACGATGTGGCAGGGCAGGCCTAGCAGGCTCCGCGGCGGACAGGCGCGGCGCCCGCCCGGCCTGCCGTGCATTTTGCTGGTTTCACTTATTTCATCGAGGCGGGAGACGTCATGAAGATTCTGGTCCTGGGCGCGGGCGCGATGGGCGGCTACTACGGCGGCCGGCTGATGCAGGCGGGCGCGGATGTCACATTCCTGGTGCGGCCGCGGCGCGCCGAAATCCTGGCCCGCGACGGCCTCGTGGTGCGCAGCGAGCTGGGCGACATCCGCACCCCGGTGAAGACGGTGCAGGCCGCCGGGGTGCGGCCCGGCTACGACCTCGTGCTGCTGGCCTGCAAGACCTATGACCTCGACAGCGCCATGCAGGCGCTCGATCCGGCGCTGGACGGCGGGGGCGGCGATGGCGGCAAGGCCGCGGCCATCCTGCCGCTGGTCAACGGCCTGCGCGCCTACGAGACGCTGGACGCGCGCTACGGCCGCGCGCGCGTGCTGGGCGGCGTCTCCTACATCGCCACCACGCTGGATGCGTCCGGCACCGTGATCCACCAGGGCCCCGGCGACCGCCTTGTGGTCGGCGCGCGCGCCGAGGCGGCGCAGCCGCTGGCGCGCGCGTTCCACGAACTGGCGGCCGCCACGCCCGGCACGCGCGAGCTGTCGGCGGACGTGGACCAGGCGCTGTGGAACAAGTGGGTGATGATCGCCTCCGGCGCGCTGATGACCTGCCTGATGCGCGGCACCGTGGGCGAGATCGTGCGCACCGACGACGGCCGCGCGCTGATGCGGCAGGCGATGGACGAATGCGCCGCGGTCGCGCGCCTGTCGGGCCACGCGCTGCCCGAGGCGGTGGGCAAGGCGATGCACGAGCGGCTGCTGGACGCCGGCTCGGCCTGGGCCGCCTCGATGATGCGCGACATCGCCCAGGGCGCGCCACGCCTGGAGGCGCGCGACATCGTCGGCGACATGGCCGACCGCGCCGTGCGCCTCGGGCACGCGGTGCCGCTGGTGCGCACCGCCTACGCGCATCTGCAGGTCTACGAGGCCCAGCAGGCCCGCCGCGCCGCCGGCTGAAGGCCGCCTAGCCAGCCGCCGCGGCCTGCGCGGCGGCGGCCGCGCGCCGCGCGCGCGCGGCCAGCCGGAACGCGCCCGGCCCCACGCCGAAATATGCCTTGAACGCGCGCCCGAAGGCCGCCTCCGAGGCATAGCCGCATTGCTCGCCGATGCTGGCCGCCGACGCGCGGTCCAGCGTCAGCAGGCGCGCCGCCATTTCCATGCGCAAGGTGGTGACGAACTGCAGCGGCGTCTCGCCGCTGAGCTGAGCGAAGCGCCGCGCGAAGGTGGCGCGCGACACGTTGCACACCTGCGCCAGCGACGCCACCGACCACGGCTCGGCCGGCGCCGCGAGCACCGCGTCCACGGCGCGCGCCAGGCGCGCGTCGGCCATCAGGGCCAGCAGGCTGTGGCTCGCGCCGCCCTGCGCGATCAGCGCGCGCAGCAGCAAGGTCAGCAGCGCCGTCGACAACTGCCCGATCACCGCCGCCGCGCCCGGCTCGGGCGCCCGCGCCTCGTTGCGCATCATGCCGATCAGGGCCGCCAGCCACGCGCAGTCGGCGCGCTGCGCGGTGGCGATGCGCAGCACCGGCGGCAGGTGGCGCAGCAGCATGGTGCCCGGCAGGCCCAGCACGAAGGTGCCGCACAGCATGTCCAGCCCCGCATCGTCGCCGGGGATCGACAGCTCGGTCAGCAGGCCGTTGAAGCGGGCCTGCGGCGCGGCCGTGGCGGCAGCATCGGCACCGGCACCGGCACGCAGGCTGCGCAGCGTGTGCGCGTTGCCGTGCGGGAACAGCAGCACGTCGCCGGCATCCAGCTGCAGCGCCTCGCCGCCCACCTGCGCGTGCGCCTGCCCGCCCAGGATGATGTGGTACGGCAGGTGCCCCGGCGGCGCGGCCGCGTTCTCCACGCGCCAGATGCCGGCGAAGTGGCAGTGCAGGTCCACGGTGCCGGCAGGCGCGAGCATGCGGACCAGTTCCGTCAGGCTGTCCATGATCGGGTACGGTTGAGACGATAAGGCAAGATAATGCGACGATTATATGCGGTAAAGGACGATTTCGGCGCCTAGACTTCGGGTCATGGATGCAGCGCGCACGAACGCCGCGCGGTCCATCAACCAACCCGCAAAGGAGTCCATCATGTCCCGTCTTCACACCATCGCCGCCGCCGAAGCCACCGGCCAGACCGCCGAACTGTTCGCCGCCATCAAGAAGGCCGTCGGCAAGGTTCCCAATGCCTACCTGACCATCGGCAGCAACGCGCCGGCCGTGCTGGCCAACGTGCTGCAGACCGGCGCGCTGCTGCAGAAGAATTCCACGCTGAGCGCGCGCGAAGTGGAGGCCATCAACCTCGCCGTCAGCGAAGCCTCGGCCTGTGACTATTGCGTGGCCGCGCACACCCTGACCGGCAAGATGGCCGGCTACAGCGCCGAGCAGACCCGCGAGCTGCGCGCCGGCGCCTATGCCGAGGACGGCAAGATCGACGCGCTGGTCCGCTTCGCGCTGACCCTGGTCAAGACCAGCGGCACGCTGCCCGCGGGCGCGGTGGACGCCGTGCGCGCCGCCGGCTATACCGACCGCCAGATCGTCGAGAGCATCCAGGCGGTGAGCGCGATCCTGTTCACCAACATGTTCAACCGCGTCAACGACACGGTGGTGGATTTCCCCAAGGTGGCGTGAGCGGGGCGGGGAGGGTCGGCGGCCCTCCCGTCCCGGGCGGCTATCGACATGCGGAATGCTTCGTTTCACCGCGGCCCGCCGCTGTGGAGAATGGTGGATCCTTCCACTCGTCCGCCCGCCATGCCAACGATCCTGCCTCGCCTTCTCGCCGCCAGCCTGCTGGCGGCCGCCGCGCTTTCCCCGCTTGCAGCGCAGGCCGACACGGCCATTCTCAACGCCGGCTACGACGTCACCCGCGAGCTGTACCGCGACATCAACCCCGGCTTCATCGCCAGCTGGAAACAGGCCACCGGCGAGACCGTGGTGGTCAACCAGTCGCACGGCGGCTCAAGCAAGCAGGCGCGCTCGGTGGCGGACGGGCTGGACGCGGACGTGGTGACGATGAACCAGGAGACCGACATCGACATCCTGGTGCAGCGCGGCGTGGTGGCGCCGGACTGGAAGAAGCGCCTGCCCGACAACGCCGCGCCGTACTACTCCACCATCGTGTTCCTGGTGCGCAAGGGCAATCCCAAGCGCATCCTCGACTGGGACGACCTCGGCCGCGCCGGCGTGCAGGTGATCGTGCCCAATCCCAAGACCTCGGGCAACGGCCGCTATACCTACCTCGCGGCGTGGGGCGCGGCGATCCGCAAGGGCGGCGGCGAAGCGCAGGCGCGCGAGGCGGTGACGCGGCTGTTCCGCAACGTGCCGGTGCTCGACACCGGCGGGCGCGGCGCCACCACCAGCTTCACGCAGCGCCAGCTCGGCGACGTGCTGGCCACCTTCGAGAGCGAGGTGCACCAGATCCGCAAGGAACTCGGCGACAGCTTCGAGGTGGTCTACCCGAGCCAGTCGATCATCGCCGAGGCGCCGGTGGCGGTGGTCGACAAGGTGGTGGACAAGCGCGGCACGCGCAAGGTGGCCACGGCCTACCTGCAGTACCTGTGGTCCGACGCCGGCCAGGAGGTGATCGCCAGCCAGTTCTACCGGCCGCGCGCGCCGGCGGTGCTCAAGGCGCACGCGGCGCAGTTCCGCCCGATCACGTTGTTTACGGTCAATGACGTGTTCGGCAGCTGGGCGCAGGCGCAAAGCCGGCACTTCGCCGACGGCGGCGAGTTCGACAAGATCTACCAGGGCCGGCAGTAAGCCGCCCGACGCCCCGAATATCAACGGGGTTTTCTCCCCTCTCCCGCTTGCGGGAGACGGGACGGGGGAGAGGGCCGGCGGCGCTACGAAGCAAAGCCGCCGCGCCCCGCCCGACCCCGCATTCCCCCGCTACCGCGGCGCATTCAACCCGTTGCGCGCATTCAGGTGCTTGACCAGCTTGCCCAGCGTGGTGGCCTGGATCAGCAGGCTGAACACCACCACCAGGTAGGTCACGCCGATCAGCATCTCGCGCCCGTGGAACTCCGGCAGCGACAGCGCCAGCGCGATCGAGATGCCGCCGCGCAGCCCGCCCCAGGTCATGATGGTGGCCGAGTGCGGGTTGAGCCGGCGGAAGTTCTGCAGCGCCAGCAGCGGAATCGCCACGCTGATGGCGCGCGCGATCAGCACCACGGGAATCGCCGCCAGCCCCAGCCAGACGATATGCAGGTGCAGCGACAACGCGATGATCTCCAGCCCGATCAGGCCGAACAGCACCAGGTTGAGCAGCTCGTCGAACAGGCCCCAGAAGTTGAACAGGTGCTCGCGCGTCTTCTCGGACATCGAGGTGGCGGCGCCGTGGTTGCCGATCACCAGCCCCATGATGACCACCGCCAGCGGCGCGGACACGTGCACCAGCTCGGCCAGGCTGTAGCCGCCGGTGGCCAGCGCCAGCGTGATGAGGATCTCCACCGGATAGCTCTCGATGCCGCGCAGCAGCAGCGAGGCGCCGTAGCCGAGCGCCGCGCCCAGCACCAGCGCGCCCAGCACTTCGCGCACCAGCGCCGTGGCCACGTGCGCGGCGGAGAATTCGGTGGCGCCGGTGGCCAGGCCCACCAGCGTGAGGAAGGCCACCACCGCGGTGCCGTCGTTGAACAGCGACTCGCCGGCGATCTTGGTTTCCAGGCTTTCCGGCGCGCCCGCGCTCTTGAGCACGCTCAGCACGGCGATCGGGTCGGTGGGGGAGATCAGGGCGCCGAACACCAGGCACCACAGCAGGCTGATGGGGTGGCCGAGCCACTGCGCCACGTAATAGAAGCCGGCGCCCACGGCGGCGGTGGAGATCACCACGCCCACGGTGGCCAGCAGCAGCACCGCGCGGCGCTGGCGGCGCATGCGCGAGAGGTCGACGTGGAGCGCGCCGGCGAACAGCAGCAGGCTGAGCAGGCCGTGGAAGACCACGTCGGAGAAATCGATCTGGGCCACCAGCTTGCGGGCCTGGGCGACCATTTCGGGATGATTGAAGCCGAGCACGGAGACGCTCAGGCAAGTCACCAGCCCGACGGCGGTGATGCCCAGCGTGTCGGGCAGCTTGATGAAGCGGTAGTTGATGACGCCGAAGATGGCGATGAGGGTGAAAAGGGCGCCGGTCCCTTGGAATACAGTCATGCGAGGGGGTCTCCTGCCTTACAGGCGTTGCGAGATGGATGGGATCGCGCGCGGACGCGCCATGTGTATTCTATGCCACATCGTTGACAGGATCGTGGCAGCGCCCGGCGCGCGCCGGGGTCAGGCGCCCACGTCGAAGAATGCCAGGAACCGGCGCATGATCGGCGACAGCGCGCCCGCGCGGTGCGCCACCAGCACCCGGCTGCCCGCGTCCGGGCCGGCCAGCGCGCGGTACGCCACGCCCGGGATGCCGGTGCGCGCGTAGATCTCCGGCAGCACCGAGACCCCGGCGCCGCTGGCCACCAGGCCGATGATGGTGGTGGCCTCGCGCGCCTCCTGCGCGATGCGCGGCGCGAAGCCGGCGCGGTTGCACAGCGTAGTCACGTGGTCGAACAGCCCGCAGCCCAGCCCGCGCGGAAACAGCAGGAAGGGCTGGGCGGACAGCGTGCCGAGGTCCAGCCCGGCCGCCTCGTCCGCCGCCTCGTTCGCCGCCTGCGGCTGCGCCGCCGCGTGCGCGGCGGGCAGCACGGCGACCAGCCGGTCCGCCAGCACCTCGTGCACGGTGATGCTGGGCGGCGGGTAGAACTGCGGCGACGGACGCAGGAAGCCGATGTCGATCTCGCCCTTCTCCAGCCCCTGCAACTGCTGCCCGGTGGACATGTGCACCAGCTCCAGCGTGGCGCGCGGATGGCCGAGGCGGAAGCGCTGCACCGCGCGCGGGAAGGCGTCCTGCATCGGCACGGAAGCGGTGAAGGCCACGCGGATCTCGCCGGCCTCGCCGGCGGCCACCTGCTTGACCACCTCGCGCGCCTGCTCCAGGTTGCCCAGCGCCGCGCGCGCCTTGTCCAGGAACAGCGTGCCGGCGGGCGTGAGCGCCACGTGGTGGCGCGAGCGGTCGAGCAGGGGGCTGCCCAGCTCGTCCTCCAGCGCCTTGATCTGGGTGCTCAGCGGCGGCTGGCTGATGTGCAGCTTGCGCGCGGCCTCGCTGAAGCTCAGCGCTTCGGCCACGGCGACGAAATAGCGGAGTTGACGGAAGTCCATAGGTGGGTTGGTTATATCGCCCCGGAATAACAAGCGGCTTGAAAACGTATTGGACACTATCACAACGGGTGCCCAGAATGCGTGCAAACGATTTCAACCGACCCACAGGAGACAAGAATGCTGCGTCGATCCTACCTCGCCGGCTTGCTGGCCACCGCGCTGTCGCTGGGCGCCGTCGCCACCAGTGCCGCCGCCGCCGAAACCTATCCCGCCAGGCCCATCCGGCTGGTGGTGCCCTACGCGGCGGGCGGCGCGGTGGACATCGTCGCGCGCTCGGTCGGCCAGAAGATGAGCGTGCTGCTCAAGCAGCCGGTCATCGTCGACAACCGCCCCGGCGCCAGCACCAACATCGGTCTGGACATGGTGGCCAAGGCCCAGCCGGACGGCTACACCATCATGATGGCCTCCAACAGCCTGGCCACCAACGCCGCGCTGTTCGCCAAGCTGCCGTTCGACCCGGCGCGCGACTTCACGCCGGTGGCGCGCATCGGGCAGGCCTCGCTGGTGCTGGTGGTGCCGGCCAAGTCCGGCATCACCTCGCTCAAGGGCCTGGTGGCCCAGGCCAGGTCCCAGCCCGGCAAGCTCAGCTACGCCTCGGCCGGCAACGGCAGCTCCGGCCATCTCGCCGGCGAGCTGTTCAAGGAAGCGGCCCGCATCGACGTGCTGCACGTGCCCTACAAGGGCGGCGCGCCGGCCATCACCGACCTGCTCGGCGAGCGCATCTCCTTCATGCCGATCAACCCGCTCGAAGTCATCACGCATATCCGCGCCGGCACGCTGCGCGCCATCGCGGTGGCGAGCGACCAGCGCACGCCGCTGCTGCCGGACGTGCCGACCTCGCGCGAAGAGGGCCTGCCGGGCTTCACCGCCTCGGTGTGGTGGGGGCTGGTGGCGCCGGCCAGGACGCCGGCGGCCATCGTGCATGAACTCAACGCCGCGGCCAACACCGCGCTGGCCGACGCCGACGTGCGCAAGCAGCTCGCGCAACTGGGCGTGACCATCCTGCCCGGCACGCCCGAAGCCTTCGGCCAGTTCGTGCGCAGCGAGACCACGACCTGGAACGGCGTGATCCGCAAGGCGGGCATCACGGCCGACTGACCACGCCCCGGGCGCGGTCCGCCGCGCCCGGCGCAAGCAACACGATTCAACGGGAAACACCCATGTCCACGCCCCTCTCCGACACCCAAGCCCAGGCCCGCCGCCCCGCCATCCTGGTGGTCAGCGCGCACGCCGCCGACTTCGTCTGGCGCGCCGGCGGCGCCATCGCGCTGTACGCCGAGCGCGGCTACCACGTCAACATCGTCTGCCTGTCCTTCGGCGAGCGCGGCGAATCCGCCAAGATGTGGCGCCAGCCCGGCATGACGCTTGAGCGCGTCAAGGCCGCGCGGCGCGAGGAAGCGCAGCAGGCCGCCGACATCCTCGGCGCCACCCTGACGTGCTTCGACCTCGGCGACTACCCGCTGCGCGTGAGCGACGCAGCGCTGCTGCGCCTGGCGGACATCTACCGCGAGCTGCGCCCCGAGCTGGTCATGAGCCACTCGCGCGAGGACATCTACAACTTCGACCACCCGCTGGCCACCCACGTGGCGCAGGAAGCGCGCGTGATCGCCCAGGCGCACGGCTACAAGCCCGAGGTGCCGGTGATCGGCGCGCCGCCGGTGTTCCTGTTCGAGCCGCACCAGCCCGAGCAATGCAACTGGAAGCCCGACGTGCTGCTCGACATTTCCTCCGTATGGGAGAAGAAGCAGCGCGCCTTCGCCACGATGGCGGCGCAGGAACACCTGTGGGAGTACTACACCCGCGTGGCGCTGCAGCGCGGCGCGCAGGCCACGCGCAACTCGGACCGCAAGGTCAAATACGGCGAGGGATACGCGCGCGTGTTCCCGCAAGTCTCGGAGACCCTGGCATGAAGACCATCGCCTATCGCCATATCCTGCGCGCCGACATGGCCGACATCGACGCGCTCGGCAGCGCCGGCGTGGCCACCGCGCACGAGGCGCAGCGCCGCACCGGGCTGATGAAGCCCTATCTGCGGCCGGTCCAGTCCGGCGCGGCGATCGCCGGCAGCGCCGTGACGGTGCTGATGCATCCCGGCGACAACTGGATGATCCACGTCGCCGTGGAGATGGTGCAGCCCGGCGACGTGCTGGTGGTGGCGCTGGTCAGCGACTGCACCGACGGCCTGTTCGGCGACCTGCTGGCCACCTCGCTCAAGGCGCGCGGCGCGCGCGGGCTGGTCATCGACGGCGGCGTGCGCGACGTGGCCACGCTCAACGCCATGAACTTCCCGGTGTGGTCGCGCGCGGTCTCGGCGCAGGGCGCGGTCAAGGAAACGGTGGGCGCGGTCAACGTGCCGGTGGTCTGCGCCGGCGCCCACGTGCGTCCCGGCGACGTGATCGTGGCCGACGACGACGGCGTGGTGGTGGTGCCGCGCCCGCAGGCCGCGGCGACCGCCCGGCTCGCCGCCGCGCGCGAAGCCAGCGAGCTGGCCAAGCGCGCCACGCTGGCCGCCGGCGTGCTGGGCCTGGACATGTACAAGATGCGCGAGGCGCTGGCCGCGAAGGGGCTGGTCTATTCGGACCAGGCGGTGGACTGGTACAGCGGCTTCGACGAGGCCTGAGCCCCGCATGGTCCAGGCGCCGCCCGCCCGCGCGGCGGGCGGCGTCCCCGATTCTGGTATAAGCAACGCAGACGATTTTCCGGGCCTCGGGGGAGCCAGATGGAACTGCGCCAGCTTCAATACTTCGTGCGGGTGGTCGAACTCGGCAGCATGAGCCGCGCCGCGCTCGACCTGGACATGGTGCAGTCGGCCATGAGCCAGCAGATCAGCCGGCTGGAAAGCGAGCTGTCCACCCGCCTGCTGCGCCGGACCACGCGCGGCGTCACGCCGACCGAGGCCGGCCTGGCCTTCTTCCGCGAGGCCCAGCTCGCGCTGCGCCACGCCGAGCAGGCCAAGCGCGCGGCCCATCACGCGCGCCTGTCCGGCACGGTCAGCGTGGGCCTGGCGCCGACCACCGCGTCGATGGTCGGCGTGCCGCTGATGCGCGCCATGCGCGAGCGCTATCCCGACGTGCGCTTGCACATGGTGGAGAGCCTGTCGGGCCACCTCGGCGCCATGCTCAACGCGCGCCAGCTCGACCTCGCCGTGCTGTTCGATACCCACGTGGCGCGCCGCTGGAGCGTGATGCCGCTGCTGGAAGAAACCCTGTTCCTGATCCGCTCGCGCAAGGCCCTGCCGGCCGGCGCCGAGGCCGGCCTGCCCACGCGGCTGCGCATGGCGCAGCTGCAGGACGTGCCGCTCATCATGCCGACCGGCCTGCACGGGCTGCGCAGCACGCTGGACGCCGCTTTCGCGCGCGCCAAGATCGTGCCGCAGGTGGTGCAGGAAGTGGATTCGCTGGCCATGCTGATGGACGCGGTGGACCTGGGCTTCGGCGGCACGCTGCAGCCGTGGGCGGCGGTGGGGCGCTATGCCGACGCCACCGAGCGCTTCCACCTGGCCGAGATCGCCGACCCCAAGGTGCGGCGCCAGAACGTGCTGTGCAGCCTGTCCGACGACGAGCTGTCCCCGGCCGCGCTGGCGCTGCGCGTGGTGCTGGCCGACTGCGCGCGCGAGCTGGTGCGCTCGGGCGCCTGGCGCGGCGCGCGGCTGCTGGGGCCGGAGGGCTGAGGGCGGGGTTCGGCGCATTCGGCGCATTTCGGCGGATCCCGACAGGGCGGGCGGCCCCCGAGGGGTATCACGAATCGTGATGCCCCCATGCCGCCACCGGCCTTAGCAGGCGGGCGCGCCGCCGGTACAGTGCGGGCTACCCCACGAGAAGACCGCATTGTGTTCCTGATTACACCAACCCGGAAGCCCCTCCCGTCGGCTTCCCGCCGTGCCGCCGGAGGCGCGCGGCCATGATCGACGTCCTGGTCATCGGTGGCGGCAACGCCGCCCTGTGCGCCGCCCTGATGGCGCGCGAAGCCGGCGCCAGCGTGCTGCTGCTCGAAGCGGCGCCGCGCGAGTGGCGCGGCGGCAACTCCCAGCACACCCGCAACCTGCGCTGCATGCACGACGCGCCGCAGGATGTGCTGATCGAGGCCTATCCCGAGGAAGAATACTGGCAGGACCTGCTCAAGGTCACTGGCGGCATCACCAACGAGTACCTGGCCCGCCTGACCATCCGCGCGTCCTCCACCTGCCGCGACTGGATGCGCAAGCACGGCGTGCACTTCCAGCCGCCGCTGTCGGGCGCGCTGCACGTGGCGCGCACCAACGCCTTCTTCATGGGCGGCGGCAAGGCCCTGGTCAACGCCTATTTCCGCAGCGCCGAGGCGCTCGGCGTGCAGGTGCGCTACAACGCGCCGGTGGACGCCATCGAGATGGACGGCGACCGCTTCGTGGCCGCGCGCATCGGTAGCGAGCGCATCGAGGCGCGCAGCTGCGTGCTGGCCGCCGGCGGCTTCGAGTCCAACCGCGAATGGCTGCGCGAAGCCTGGGGCCAGAACGCCGACGGCGAATGGCCGGCCGACAATTTCCTGATCCGCGGCACGCGCTTCAACATGGGCGTGCTGCTCAAGCACATGATCGAGTCGGGCGCGGACGCCATCGGCGACCCGTCGCAGTCGCACTGCGTGGCCATCGACGCGCGCGCGCCGCTGTACGACGGCGGCATCTGCACGCGCGTGGACTGCGTCTCGCTGGGCGTCATGCTCAACCGCAACGCCGAGCGCTTCTACGACGAGGGCGAGGACTTCTGGCCCAAGCGCTACGCCATCTGGGGCCGGCTGGTGGCCCAGCAGCCCGGGCAGATCGGCTACTCCATCATCGACGCCAAGGCCGTGGGCCGCTTCATGCCGCCGGTGTTCCCCGGCGTGCGCGCCGACACGCTGCCGGAACTGGCGCGCCTGCTCGGGCTGGACGAAGCCACCTTCGTGCGCACCATCGAGGCGTACAACGCGGCCTGCCGCGTGGGCAAGTTCGACCACACCGTGCTCGACGACTGCCACACCGAGGGCATCTCCCCGGCCAAGACCCACTGGGCGCGCCCGCTCGACACCGCGCCGTTCTACGGCTACGCGCTGCGCCCGGGCATCACCTTCACCTATCTCGGCCTGAAGGTAAACGAGCACGCCGCCGTGCACTTCGGCGGCAAGCCCAGCGACAACCTGTTCGTGGCCGGCGAGATGATGGCCGGCAACGTGCTGGGCAAGGGCTACACGGCGGGCGTGGGCATGGCCATCGGCACCGCCTTCGGCCGCATTGCCGGCACCCGGGCCGCCGCCGCCGCGCGGGGCCTGCGCAACGACATCCAGGAAGACCAGCATGCAACATCTTGAAGCGCTGACGCGCGAAGCGGCGGCGCTGGCCGAGGGCGCGCTGCCGCTCACCGGCGACGAGGCCGAGGTCGGCCGCATCATGCAGATCTGCAACGCCTGCCGCTACTGCGAAGGCTTCTGCGCCGTGTTCCCGGCCATGACGCGCCGGCTCGAGTTCGGCAAGGCCGACATCCACTACCTGGCCAACCTGTGCCATAACTGCGGCGCCTGCTACCACGCCTGCCAGTACGCGCCGCCGCACGAGTTCGGCGTCAACGTGCCGCAGGCGATGGCCAAGGTGCGCGTGCAGACCTACTCGGACTACGCCTGGCCGGCCGCCTTCGGCGGGCTGTACCGCCGCGCCGGGCTGGCCACCGCGCTGGCGCTGGCCGGCGGCCTGGCGCTGTTCCTGGTGATGGTGCTGGCCGCGCGCGGCAGCCTGCTGCACGCGCCGCTGGCCGGCAACTTCTACGCCATCTTCCCGCACAACCTGCTGGCGGCCATGTTCGGGCTGGTGTTCGGCCTCGCCATCGTGGCGCTGGGCGTGGGCGTGACGCGCTTCTGGCGCCGCGTGACGCCGGGCGAGCTGGCCGGCGAGGCGCGCGGTGCGGCCATCGGCGGCGCCGCGCACGACGCGCTGCGGCTGCGCTACCTCGATGGCGGCCACGGCGAGGGCTGCAACAACGCCGACGATGCCTTCACCCTGTGGCGCCGCCGCTTCCACCATTTCACGTTCTACGGCTTCATGCTGTGCTTCGCCGCCACGGCGGTGGCCACGCTCTATCATTACCTGCTGGACCTGCACGCGCCGTATGCGCTGACCAGCCTGCCGGTGCTGCTCGGCACGGCCGGCGGCATCGGCCTGCTGATCGGCACGGCGGGGCTGCTGCGGCTCAACCTGGCGCGCGACCCGAACACCGGCGACGCCGCGCAGAAACCGATGGACCGCGGCTTCATCGCGCTGCTGTTCCTCACCAGCGCCACCGGCCTGGCGCTGCTGGCCTGGCGCGACACCGGCGCGATGGCGCTGCTGCTGGCCCTGCACCTGGGCGTGGTGATGGCGCTGTTCCTGACGCTGCCCTACGGCAAGTTCGCGCACGGCATCTACCGCAGCGCCGCGCTGCTGAAATGGAATATCGAAAAACGCCGGCCGAGCAATCTCGCGCTCGGCTCGGACTGAAGTCGCCCCCGAACCCCGACTGAAACGAATACCGTATCCACAAGGAGATCCCCATGAACAAGCCCGGCGTGCTCACCATTTCGTCGATGCGAGACCAGTGCAGCGAAGCCGAATGGCAGGCGCGCGTAGACCTGGCCGCCTGCTACCGGCTGGTGGAGCTGTACGGCATGGCCGACATGATGGCCAATCACATCTCGGTGCGCGTGCCGGGCGAGGAGGGCGCCTTCCTCATCAACGCCTACGGCATGATGTACGAGGAAATCACGGCCTCCAGCCTGATCAAGGTGGACCATGCCGGCACCATCCTCGCCAAGCCGGACTTCGGCTCGCTCAACTACGGCATCAACAAGGCCGGCTACGTGATCCACAGCGCCGTGCACGAGGCGCGCCCCGAGGTGGCCTGCGTGATCCACACGCATAGCTGGGCCTCGATGGCGGTGTCGTCGCTCGACTGCGGGCTGCTGCCGCTCACGCAGACCGCCATGCGCTTTCTCAAGATCGGCTATCACGAGTACCAGGGCGTGGTGCTGGACACCGCCGAGCAGGCGTCGCTGATCGCCGACCTCGGCACCGGCGAGGCCATGATCCTGCGCAACCACGGCGCGCTGACCGTGGGCAACTCCGTGGGCGAGGCCTTCAACTGGATGCACCGGCTGGAGCTGGCCTGCCGCGCGCAGATCGGCGCGATGTCGTGCAACACGCCGCTGCGCGAGGTCGGCGCCGACGTGCTGCAGGAAACCTGGAACAACTACCAGCCCGGCACCCGCCGGCCTTATGGCGTGATGGAGTGGCCGGCGCTGCTGCGCAAGCTCGACCGCCTCGACCCGAGCTTCCGCGACTGAACACGGCCGCCCCCCGGCCGTGACCGCTGTCCCCCCAGCGGCAGCGCGTGAAGACAAGAGCAGAAAACGGAAACGGAGACAGACAAGATGAACAGACGACGCATGCTGGCCCAGGCGCTGGCGCTTGGCGCCGCGCCCTGGATCGCCGCCACCCGCGCGCAGGCGATGCCCAACAAGCCGGTGACGCTGGTGGTGCCGTTCGCCCCCGGCGGCAATCTCGACGTGGTGGCCCGCGCGCTGGCGCCGGCGCTGGAGCAGTCGCTCGGGCGCAACGTCATCGTCGACAACCGGCCCGGCGCCGGCGGCGTGCTGGGCGCGTCCGCGGTGTCGCGCGCGGAGGCCGACGGCAGCACGCTGCTGGTGACCACGCCCAACGCCATCGTGGTGCTGCCGCGCATGACGCGCACCGCGTTCAGCCTGGCCAGCTTCCAGCCGGTCGGGCTGGTCTCCACCACCACGCTGGTGATCGTGGTCAAGGGCGGCGACAAGCGCTTCGCCGACGTGGGCGCGCTGCTGGCCCATGCGCGCGCCAATCCCGGCAAGGTCACCGCCGGCCACGCCGGGCCCGGCACCACCAACCATGTGGCCGCGCTGCAGCTGGAGCAGGCCGCCGGCATCAAGCTCAACACCGTGCCCTACAAGGGCTCGGCGCCCGCGCTGATGGACCTGATGGGCGGGCAGATCGACATGGTGGTCGACCAGCTCACCAGCTCCGCGCCCCATATCCAGTCCGGCGCGCTGCGTGTGCTGGCGGTGATGTCGCGCGAGCGCGATGCCACCCTGCCGAAGGTGCCGACCCTGCGCGAATCCGGCCTGCCCGGTTTCGAGGCGACCACCGCCACCGGCCTGCTGGCCCCCGCGGGCACGCCGGCCGCCACCATCGAGACGCTCAACGCGGCGCTGCGCAAGGCGCTGGCCGAGCCGAGCGTCAAGAGCCGCCTGCTGAACGTCGGCAGCGTGGCCCAGAGTTCGTCGCCGCAGGAACTGCTGCAGACGCTGCAGCGCGAGGATGCGCGCGCGCAGCAACTGGCGGCATCCGGCCGGCTCAAGGCGGAATGACGCGCAGCACGCACCCGCCGCACATCGATCAACACGACAGAGAAGCCGTCCCCGCCATGACCAGACCCTGCCTGCCACCGCTTGCCAACCACGCCGAGCCGGCCTTCCGCGCGCCGCCCGGCGCCTGCGACAGCCATGCCCACGTGTTCGGCCCCTACCAGCGCTTTCCGCTCGCCGCCGAGCGCAGCTACACCCCGGCCGAACATCCCGCCGCCGACTTCATCGCCCATCTCGACCAGCTCGGGCTGACGCGCGGCGTGCTGGTCACGGCCAGCGCCTGCGGCACCGACAACGGCAGCGTGCTGGAGGCCCTGCGGCTCTACCCCGAGCGGCTGCGCGGCATCGCGGTGCCGGCGCCCGACACCAGCGACGCCGAGCTGGACCGCTGGCACGCGGCCGGCATGCGCGGCGTGCGCATCAACCTGTACCAGGTCGACGGCCACGCGGTGTACCGCAACGGCGTGGGGCTGGAGGTGCTCGAAGCGCTCGCGCCGCGGCTGGCCGAGCGCGGCTGGCACGCGCAGATCTGGATCCACGCGCCCGACCTGCCGGCGCTCGCCCCGCGCCTGCGCGCGCTCGGCGTGCCGCTGGTGATCGATCACATGGGCCGCATGTCCACCGCGCGCGGCGTGGGCGATCCCGGCTTCCAGGCGCTGTGCGCGCTGCTGGCCGAAGGCGCGGCATGGACCAAGATCTCCGGCGCCGACCGCCTGAGCGCCGCGGGCGCGCCCTATGGCGATGTCGATCCGTTCGCCACCGCGCTGCTCGCCGCCAACCCGGAGCGCGTGGTGTGGGGTTCCGACTGGCCGCACATCAACTACTTCGAAGCCGGGCAGGTGCCAGACGACGGCACGCTGTTCAACCTGCTGGCGCGCTGGCTGCCCGACGCCGCGGCGCGCGAGCGCGTGCTGGTGAGCAACCCGGCGCGGCTCTACGGATTCGACGGCGCGCCTGCCTGACGGCTGCCCGGCGCGTAGCGCTCATCACCCGGCGCCGCCAGCCCAGGCCGGCGCCGGTCACGAACAAGAACATGGCGGACGCGGGCGCGTCCCGGCCCGGCCGCCCATCGGAGACCCGACATGCCTCGTTTCGCCCCCTCGCCCTCGCCCTCGCTGCCGTTGCGCCTCGCGCGCGCATGCGCGCCGCTCGCCGTGCTTGCCTGCGCGCTGGCCGGCGCCGCCCACGCCCAGCCGGCCGGCGCCGACTATCCGACCAAGCCGGTGCGCATGGTGGTGGCGTTCACCGCCGGCGGCACCACCGACATCCTCGCGCGCAGCGTCGCCCAGTCGCTGGCGCAGCGCTTCAAGCAGTCCTTCGTGGTGGACAACCGGCCCGGCGCCGGCGGCAACATCGGCACCGAGGCCGTGGTGCGCTCGCCGGCCGACGGCTACACGCTGCTGGTCGATTCGGTCGGGCCGATCTCCATCAACCAGACGCTCTACAAGAAGCTCAACTACGATCCGCTCACCGACCTCGTGCCGGTGGTGCAGATCGCCGACGTGCCCAACGTGCTGGTGGTGCACCCCTCGCTGCCGGCCAGGAGCTTCGAGGAATTCATCGCCTACGCCAAGGCCAACCCGGGCAAGCTCAACTACAGCTCCACCGGCGTGGGCACCTCGTCGCAGCTCTCCAGCTTCATGCTGACGCAGCGCGTCGGCACCGAAGCCACGCATATCCCCTACAAAGGGGCCGACGCGCTCAACGACCTGCTGTCCGGCAGGGTACAGTTCATGTTTGCCACCATCCCCTCGGTCATTGCCCATATCAAGGCCGGCAAGCTGCGGGCGCTGGCGGTGAGCAGCGCGCACCGTTCGAAGTCGCTGCCCGACGTGCCGACGGTGGCGGAGAAGGGCTTCCCCGGTTTCGAGGCCGGATCGTGGTTCGGCGTGTTCGCGCCCAAGGGCACGCCCAGGGCGGTCATCGACAAGCTGAACCAGGCGGTCAACGAAGCCCTGCCGTCGCTGCAGGCGCAGATGGTGCGCGAAGGGGCGGACCCGGTGGGTGGCTCGCCCGAGCAGTTCGGGCAGTTCACCCGCAAGGAATACACCAAGTGGAAGGTCGTGGTCCATGATTCCGGCGCTTCCATCGACTAACGCTATGTAGGTTGCAATGAACCATCCATCCGGCGGGCAAGGCCCGCGCATCCTGATGTCGGAACAAGCTCTGCGGCAGTACGGCGCGGACATCGGCGCCGCGCTCGGCGGCCACTTCGTGCCGGTGGCGCTGCCGGCCGGCGACGGCCCGCATGGCGGGCCGGACGCCACGCTGGACGCCGACATTGCCTTCGTCTCGCGCGACGTCACCGGGCTGTCCACCAAGCACGAGATCCTGCCCGCCACGCGGCGCTTCTACGACGCCATGCTGGCCAGCCCCTCGCTGCGCTGGACCCACACCCATTCGGCCGGCGCCGACCGCGCCGTGTTCGGCGAGCTGCGCGCGCGCGGCGTGCAGGTGACCACCTCGTCCGGCGCCAATGCCGGCGTGGTGGCGCAGACCGCGCTGGCCGGGCTGCTGGCGCTGGCGCGGCACTTCCCGCAGATGCTGGCGGCGCAGGGCGAGCGCCGCTGGGCGCCGCTGATCGGCTCCGGCCTGCCGCGCGACATCGCCGGGCAGACCGCGACCATCGTCGGCTGGGGCCCGATCGGGCAACTGCTGGGCAAGCTGCTGCACACGCTGGGCATGCACGTGGTGGTGGTGCGGCAGAGCGCCGCCTCCGCCGGGCCGGACTACGAGACGGTCGCATTCGAGGGCGTGCGCGGCGTGCTGCCGCGCACCGACTGGCTGCTGCTGGCCTGCCCGCTCACGCCGCAGACGCAGGGGCTGGTGGACGCCGCCGCGCTGGCGCTGCTGCCGGATGGCGCCCGGCTCGTCAACGTCGCGCGCGGCGAAGTGGTGGACGAAGCCGCGCTGATCGCGGCGCTGCGGTCCGGCCGCCTCGCCGGCGCCTACCTGGACGTGTTCGCGCACGAGCCGCTGCCGGCGGACTCGCCGCTGTGGACCATGCCCAATGTCATCGCCACGCCGCACAGCGCGGGCTTCTCCGACGGCAACGCCGCGCGCGTGGCGGGGATCTTCATGGACAACCTGCGGCGCTGGCAGGCGGGGGAAGCGTTGCGCAACCTCGTCGGCTGACCGGCGGGAAGTGAAAGACAACGGCGCCCGCGAGGGCGCCGTTTTTCTTGTTGCCGGCGCCCGCAACAGCGAAGACCATCACGCCGCGCAGACGCCAGGCACCAACGCACGGCGAGCATCCCCGCACGCCCGCATCCCCGAGACACAATCACCGCCGGTTGGCCAGCCAGATGCCGCCGACGATGGCCGCCAGCCCCGCCGCGTGGAACCAGCGCGGCCAGTCGCCGAGCAGCGCGCTCGACATCAGCGCGGCGAACACCGGCGTGAGCGTGAAGAAGAACACCGGCAACTGCGCGCCGGCGCGCGCGATGGCGCGGTCCCAGGCGAAGTAGCCGAGCAGCGACGGCACCGTGGCCACGTACAGCAGGATGGCGGCCACCTTGGCGTCCAGGTGCAGCGGCGCGTGCGCTGCCGCCAGTTCCCACGCCGCGAACGGCGCGCTGGCGAGCACGCCGGCCACGATCTGGCCGAACAGCAGCACCGCCAGCGGCAGGTCGGGGCGGCGCTTGCGCAGCAGCCAGGTGTAGGCGCTCCAGGTGACGGTGGCGGCCAGCATGAACAGGTCGCCCGGCACGAAATCGAGCTGCGCGAGCCGCGCGGGGTCGCCGCGCAGCAGCACCACGCCCACGCCGGCCAGGCAGAGCAGGGCGCCCGCCACGTGCCAGCCGCGCACCCGCTCGTGGAAGAACAGCGCGCCGATGATGAGCAGGAAGATCGGCGCCGAGGCCCCGATCAGCGTCACGTTGATCGGCGACGAGGTGGTCAGCGCGAGGTACTGCATCGCGTTGTAGACCGATACCGACAGCATGCCCATCGCGGCGATCACGCCGGCGTGCCGCTTCAGCGCGGCGGCATGCAGCCGCACGTCGCGCCACACGGCCGGGGCCAGCAGCAGGCCGGCCAGCGCCCAGCGCGCGAAGTTCAGCGTGACCGGCGGGATGGCGCCGGCGGCGTAGTGGCCGACGATGGCGTTGCCGGCCCAGCTCAGGGGCGGGAAGGTCAGCAGGCCGAGGGTGGTCCAGTCGAGGCCGGCCTTGCCGGCGGCGGTAGCGCGCATATGAGGGTTGTCGTCCTGTCGGTGTTCTTGTTCTTGTCTTGTTTCTGGCTTATTTTTGTCTTGTTGCCGTGCCGGCGCGGGCCCGGACGCCTGCCCGTCTCCCTGTTTCCTTTTCTTCCCGCGCGCCGGGCATTATGCCGCAGCGCGATTGCAAACGATTGTCAGGGGCATGCCGCGTGCGGCTGCCATGCGCTAGTCTCCATGCGTGCCGCGCGCCGGCCGGCGCGCCCGGGAAAAGTGCCGGATACGAACTGTTACACGGACGCGCCGGCCGGCTGTCAACACCGCAAACCGGCGGGCCGTTTTTACAGGCAACGCGCAAGCCGCGCGCCTACCTGGAGATTGCAATGAAAAAGGTTCTCGCCATCGTGACCCTCGCGCTCTTCGCCGCCGGCGCCTACGCGCAGGCACCCGCCGCCGAGGCGACCAAGGAGCCGGTCAAGGTCGAAAAGAGCGCGCACAAGAGCAAGGCGCACGGCACCAAGCATACCAAGGCCGCCACGCCGGCCAAGCCCGCCGCGCAGTAATGCGGCGTTCCGGAATGCGCCCCGCCGCGGGGCGCATTCTTCATCCAGCCCCCTGACCTCATGCACCTGATCTGGACGATTCTCATCGGCTTCGTGGCCGGCCTCGTGGCGCGCGCCATCACTCCCGGCAGCGGCCCCAGCGGCTTTTTCCTGACCGCCGCGCTCGGCATTGCCGGCGCGCTCGCCGCCACCTTCCTCGGGCAGCTCCTGCACTGGTATCGCCCGGGCCAGTCCGCCGGCTTCATCGGCGCGGTGGTCGGCGCGGTGATCCTGCTGCTCGGCTATCACCTGATCGCGCGCAAGGGCTGAAGCCAGCCCGCGCCGCATTCCTTCCAAGCCATACCGACAACCCAAGAACCGGATCCGATCATGAGCCTGATGGACATCCTGCAGAACGCAGCCGCCGCCCTCGGCGGCAACCCCGAGCAACAGGTCGACCACATCGCCCAGAACGCGCCGCCGGGCGCGCTCGGTGAACTGCTGGCCGGCGCGTTCCGCTCGGACCAGACGCCGGCCTTCGGCAACATGGTGGGCGAGCTGTTCGGCCAGTCGAACGGCGCGCAGCAGGCCGGCATGCTCAACCAGATGCTGGCCCTGCTGGGCCCGGCCGTGCTGTCCGGCGCGGCCGGCGGCGTGCTGGGCAAGGTGATGGCGCCCGGCGCCACGCAGGTCACGCCCGAGCAGGCCAGCCAACTGACGCCGGCGCAGGTGCAGGAGATCGCCGCCCACGCCGAGCAGGCGCATCCGGGTGTGGTCGACCAGATCGCCGGCTTCTACGCCGAGCATCCCACGCTGGTGAAGACCATCGGCAGCGCCGCGCTGGCCATCGCGCTGGCCAAGTTCCGCGAGCACCAGCAGCAGGCCTGAGCCACGCGGGCTTCGGCCGGCGCGTGCTGCCCGTCACGCTGTCTTGCTCCCCGCTCCCGCGAAGTGGGAGCGGGGAGCAAACCTTGTCTCGCGGTAAATCGCGTGCCGCGCAAGCCGGGCAGCTAAAAGCCGCCCGGCTGCGGCTCCCTCGCATCGAAATCGAGCTCGATCCTGGCGCCGTTGGGATCGTGCAGGAACAACTGCCACAGGCCGGAGCCCGCCTGCCGCCCGAGCGTGAACGGAATGCCGCGGCGGCGCAGGTCGCCCGTGTATTGCTCCAGGCCGGTGGCGGTGAAGGCCATGTGGTCCAGCACGCCGGCCGCGGGCGCCGGCAGCGCATCGGTGGCGACGAGGTGCACGATGGGCGCGCCACCGGCGTACAGCCACGCGCCCGGGAACGAGAACGGCGGGCGCGGGCCGGTCTCGAAGCCCAGCACCTCGCGATAGAAAGCGACGCTGTCTTCGAGGGCGTCGGTCAGGACGGTGAAGTGGTTCATCCCGGCGATCGGCATGTCTTGCTCCTGTTCTGCTTCCTGTGCTGCCTGGCTGACGCGGCGCGATGCCGCCGCGCATGGCCGGCCCGGCCGTGTCAGACCGATTCTTCTTCCCGCGACGCCATCCAGTCGAGCAGTACCGTCTTGCCCCACTGGATGTCGTCGCCGATCGCCGCCGATACCGTCTTCGGGTCCTTGCGGGCGAGGCCGTCGAGCACGCGGTAGTGCGGGTGCTCTTCCAGGCTTTCGCGGCTGGCCTGCAGCTCCGTGTGGAAGATATGCAGCAGCGGCCCCATGCGCACCCACATGCTTTCCACCACCGCGAACAGGTTGGGCAGGTGGGACGCGGCGAGCAATTCGAAATGGAACTTGCGGTTCAGCCCCGCCGCCTCGCGCGGGCTGGCCGACACCGCCTTGATGAAGGCCTCGTGCGTCCTGCGCAGCCGCGCGATCTCCTGCGGCGTGATGCGCAGCGCGGCGGCCTCGGCGGCGGCGCCTTCGAGCAGCGTGCGCATCAGCTGGATCTCGGAGACCGTGCCGGGGTCGAGCTCGGGCACGGTGATGGAGGTCGCCGCGGTCATTTCCAGCGCCTGCTCGCTCACCAGCCGGAAGATCGCCTCGCGCACGGGGGTGGTGCTGGTCCCCATCGACTGGGCCAGTTCCGCCACGCGCAAGCGCTCGCCCGGCACGTACTTGCCGCTCATCAATGCGGAGCGGATCTGGTCGTAGACGCGTGACGACAGATTGCTCTTCTCCACGCGCACGAGTTCTTTCATGACAACCTGCCTCGGTAAGGAATGTTCAAGGACACATCATATATGATATGCAGCGCTATTTTTCCGCTCAGGCGGGGCTGCCGGCGCCGGCGGGCGGCGTGCCCAGCAGGTAGTCCGCCAGCAGGTCGATCTGCGCCGTCACCATGTGCTCGCCGAGATGGATGCGGCAGCCGCGCGCCTTGGCCGCGAGCAGCAGCGGGGTCTGCGCCGGCTGCATGATGACTTCCGCGACGATGGTCTCGGGCCGCAGCAGGGCGGGGTCGAGCGGCAGCGGGTCGTCGGGCTTGAGGCCGAGCGAGGTGCCGTTGACGATCAGGTCCCAGTCGCCGGCCGGACCCGCGGCGGAGGCCACGGCGGCGCCGGGCCGCTTCGCCTTCAACTGCGCGGCGAGCGCGTCGGCCTTGCCGCGCGAGCGGTTGACGATGGCCAGCTGCGCCACGCCGGCATCGAGCAGCGCCGCCGCCACCGCGGTGGCCGCGCCGCCCGCGCCCAGCAGCAGGGTCCGCTTGCCGGCCGGGTCGATGCCCTGCGCGCGCAGGCCCGCCACGAAACCCACGCCGTCGAACACCCTGCCGACGAAGCGCCCGTCGGGCGTGCGGCGCGCCACGTTGCACACGCCGAGGTCGGCCGCCACGCCTTCGAGTTCGTCGCACAGCCGCGCCACTTCCTGCTTGTGCGGCACGGTGACGATCACGCCGGCGAGGTTCTCCACCGCGCGCAGGCCCGCCAGCGCGCCGGGCAGCTGCGCCGGCGAGACCTGCCACGGCACCAGCACCGCGTTGCGCCCCAGCGCCGCGGCGCGCGCGTTGAAGAAGGCCGGCGTGCGCACGTGATGCGCGGGGTAGGCGAGGATGACGACGACCCGCGTGCGGCCGTCGATGGGGCTGACCGCGGGGCTCGTGGCGGGGGGATTGGTTTCCGGCATCGGTCAGGGCTCCAGGAAGAATCGGAAGAACAAGCGAAGGGTTGCGGGGCGGGCCGCGGCGAAAAAAGCTTCTTGCCAGCCACCGATAATGATGTAGCATATATCCTATATCATGTATTGGGAAGGGCGGCGGGCCACCGGAACGGCGGCCCGCGCGCCCCGAAACCCGCAGCGGGCCGGCATCCGCCAGGCCGGCGCAATCCAAGGAGGAGACAACGTGCAAGCGGTATTTGGCTCGCCCGGACGCTATGTCCAGGGCGCGGGGGCGCTGGACGCGCTGGGCGGGCATGTGGCCCGGCTCGGCCGCGACGCGGTGCTGGTCGCGGACCGGATGGTGATGGAAATGATCGGCGCGCGCGTCGGGCAGTTGTGCGCGGACGCCGGGGTGGCGCTGCGCCGGCTGAGCTTCGACGAGGGCCTGACGCCGGAGCTGGTGGCGCGCCTCGTCGGCGAGCTGGGCGCCGGCGCGCCGGCGGTGATCGTCGCCGCCGGCGGCGGGCGCAGCATCGACGCCGGCAAGGCGCTGGCGGACCATTACCAGGCGCCGGTCATCACGGTGCCGACGGTGGCCTCTAACGATGCGCCGACCAGCAAGAACTACGTGCTCTACGACGCCCATCACCGGCTGCTCGCGGTCCGGCACCTGCCCTACAGCCCGGCCTGCGTCATCGCCGACACCGCGCTGATCGCGCAGGCGCCCGCGGCCATGCTGCTGGCGGGCATCGGCGACGCCATCTCCAAATCCTTCGAAGCGGCGCAATGCGCGGCCGCGCCCGACGGCGCCAACATGTTCGGCACCCGGCCGCTGCTGTCGGCGGGGGCGCTGGCGCGCGAGTGCCACCGCGTGCTGATGGCCGATGCGCAGGCCGCGCTGGCGGTGGCCGGCTCGGGCGTGCCGGATGCCGCCTTCGAGCGGGTGGTGGAGGCCACCATCCTGATGTCCGGCCTGGGCTTCGAAAGCGGCGGCCTGTCGATCGCGCACGCGCTCACGCGCGGGCTGTCCGCGCTGCGCCACGCGCAGCGCGCGCCCCACGGCCTGCAGGTGGCTTACGGCCTGCTGGTCCAGCTGGAGCTGGAGCGGCGCCAGGACGGCGCGCGCGCCGAGATCGAGGCGCTGTACCGCCGCATCGGCCTGCCGCTGCGGCTGGCGGACCTGGGCCTCACCGATGCCTCGCGCGAGGAACTGGAGGCGGCCGCCACACTGTCGCTGGCGGCCCCGCACATGAAGAACTTCCCGCGCGCGCTGGACGCCGCCGCGATCGCCGATGCGATGCGGCAGGTGGATGCGCGCGCGGTGCGGGCCCCACATTAAGCCGCCAGGCGGATTACACGTCAGGCCGGCCGGGCGCGATGGCGCCGCCGGCGGCGCAGCAGACTATCCGGAGCCCGGCGCCAGCGTGTCCGGGCGGTAACTGAGAGGAGCGTAAGCAATGCATTTCCCCTGTCCCCTGAAAAAATGCATGATATATCGTGCATCAATCGAAAACGGAGGCGTCCGATGAGCCAAGCCATCGTGTCGGCGCCGCCCGTGGCCGCCGACGGCGCGTTCGCGCCGAGCGCGGAGCAGGTCGCGCGGCTCAAGGAGCGCGCCACCTTCGTGCGCCTGGAGACCATCCGGCTGATCGAGATCGCCAAGACCGGGCACTACACCTCGGTGTTCTCGGCGGCCGAGACCTTCGCCGCGCTGTACTACGACGTGATGAAGCTGCGCCGCGGCGAGCCCGCCTGGCCGCAGCGCGACCGCTTCCTGATGGGCAAGGGCCACGCCGCGGTGGGCCTGTTCCCGATCCTCGCCGATCTCGACTTCTTCCCCAAGTCCTGGCTCGACGACTACACCCGCCTGGGCAGCCCGCTCGGCGACCACCCCGACATGCGCAAGGTGCCGGGCATCGACTTCAGCTCCGGCTCGATCGGGCACGCGCTCTCGGCCGGGCTGGGCATGACGCTGGCCGGCCGGCACGCGGGGCTGGACTTCACCACCTTCGTGATGCTCGGCGACGGCGAGATGCAGGAAGGGCAGGTGTGGGAGGCGGCGATGTCCGCCGCGCACCATCGCGCCAACCGCCTCGTCGCCATCGTCGACCGCAACGGCTTCCAGCTCGACGGCGCGGTGGACGAAGTGATGGGCATCGAGCCGCTCGACGCCAAGTGGCGTGCGTTCGGCTGGGAAGTCCACGTGGTGGACGGCCACGACGTGGCCGCGCTGACCGCCTTGCTGCGCCGGCTGCGCGCCGACGACGCGCGCGCCACGCCGGCCTGCGTGATCGCGAAGACGGTCAAGGGCAAGGGCGTGTCCTACATGGAGACCGAGCCCGGCTGGCACCTGGGCTACCTCGCGCCCGAAGACGCGCGGCGCGCGGCCGAGGAAATCCTCGCCAGGGACGCACGGCAGGGCCAACAGGACCAGCAGGACCAACAGGACAAACGGAACCGATAGCATGAACCAGCCACTTTCCAAGGACTCCTGGCAATACCGGGGCCTGAACGCCATCACGCCGGGCCTGAGCTACCTGTCCAACGGTCTGATCGACCTGGTCGAGGCCGGCGCGCCGGTGCTCGCCGGCTCGGCCGACCTGCAGTACTCCAACGGCCTGGCGCGCTTCGCCCAGCGCTTTCCCGAGCGCTACATCCAGTTCGGCATCTCCGAGCAGAACATGGTGACGGCGGCGGCCGGCATGGCCACCGTGGGCTACACGCCGTTCGTCGCCACCTTCGCCTCGTTCCTGGCGCTGCTGTGCTGCGAGCAGATCCGCATGGACGTGGCCTACTGCGGCCTGCCGGTGCGGCTGGTGGGCCACCACGCGGGCATCTCGCTGGGTTTCTACGGCACCTCGCACCACGCCACCGAGGATCTCGCCATCATGCGCTCGATCGCCGACCTCACCGTGGTGGCGCCGGCCGACGGCCCGCAGCTGCGCGCCGCGGTCAAGGCCTCGGCCGGCCACGCGCAGCCGATCTATTTCCGCATCGGCCGCGGGCGCGAGCCGGACGTCTACGAAGAGGGCGTGCCGTTCGAGTTCGGCAAGGCCATCGAGCACCAGCAGGGCGAGGAGCTGACGCTGATCGCCACCGGCTCGTGCGTGCATCCCGCGCGCGAGGCGGCGAAGCGGCTCGCCGCCGCCGGCCATTCGGTGGGGATGATCGACATGGCCACGGTCAAGCCGCTCGACCGCGACGCCGTGCTGCGCGCCGCGGCGCGCTCGCGCGTGCTGATGACGGTGGAGGAACACAACGTGCTGGGCGGCCTGGGCGGCGCCGTGGCCGAGGTGCTGGCCGACGTCGGCGCCGGGGTGCGGCTGGTGCGCCACGGCATCCTCGACGAGTACAGCCTGATCGCGCCGCCGACGCATCTGTACGCGCACTACAAGCTCGACGCGGACGGCATCGAGCAGCTGGCGCGCGAGGTCATGGCGGCATAGCAGGACACCGGCGCGGCGCGGACGGGCATGGTCCCGGCCGCGCCGCGCCGGCGCAGGCAGTGGTGCAGGGAGCTATTTCATAACAAGTCGCAAAGACAAAACGGTTCGACACAGGAGACAGTCAATGTACAACCTCATATCAAGAACCCGGCGGGCGGTCCTGCTCGCCGCCGGCCTCGGCGCCGCATTGGCGTGCGGCGCCGCCGCGGCCCAGGTCAAGGAAATCCCGATCGGCTTCGTGCTGCCCCTGTCCGGGGGCGCCGCCACCATCGGCAACCAGACCAAGCAGGGCGCCGAGATCGCCGCCGAGCAGATCAACCAGGCCGGCGGCATCCGCTCGCTCGGCGGCGCGAAGCTCAAGCTGATCTTCGCCGACAGCCAGTCCAAGCCCGACGTGGGCGTGGCCGAGACCGAGCGCCTGATCCAGCGCGAGAACGTGCCGCTGATCGTGGGCGCCTACAACAGCGCCGTGACCTTCCCGGCCACCGAGGTGGCGGAGCGCTACAAGGTACCCTGGGTCGTGACCGGCGCGGTCAAGGACGAGATCACCGAGCGCGGCTTCAAGTACGTGTTCCGCCCCAACAACAAGGCCATCTACGACGCGCGCGAGCAGATCGACGCGCTCGACCTGCTCAAGAAGGAAACCGGCAAGGGGCCGAAGAACATCGGGCTGTTCTACGAGGGCACCGACTGGGGCCGCTCGCACGCGGCCAACATCAAGAGGCTGGTCAAGGAGCGCGGCTACGCGATCTCGCTCGACGAGTCGTATCCGCCCAACCAGACCGATCTCTCGGCGCAGCTGCTGAAGATCCGCAGCGCGAAGCCGGACGCGCTGATCGTGGTGGCCTACACGCCCGACCACATCCTGTTCACGCGCCAGCTCGCGGAGAGCCGCCTCTACATTCCCTACGGCGTGCATTCGGTGGGCGGCGGCTCGGAGGACCCGAACTTCTACAAGGCGGTGTCGCCCAAGGCCGTCGAGTACATGTTCGTGCAGGATGACTTCCAGGTCGACATCATGCGCGCGGCCAAGGACCCGGCCATCGTCGCCGCGGACGCCAGGTTCAAGGCGGCGCTCGGCTACGGCATGAATTCCTACGGCTCGCAGGGCATGTCCAACGTCTACATCGTCAAGGACGCGCTCGAGCGCGCCGCCTCCGCCGACCGCGAGAAGCTGCGCGCCGCGCTGGCCGCCACCGACATCACCAGCGGCCCCGCGCTGGTGACGGGCTACCAGCGCATCAAGTTCGACGACCAGGGCCAGAACACCTACGCCCACGGCGTGATCTCGCAGAACCTCAACGGCGAGCGCCGCACCATCTGGCCGATGGAGAACCGGCTGGCCGGCGTCAAGCCGGTGTGGCCGCTGCCGGCGCCGGCGGCGCGCTGAGGCGGGCACGCAGTCGCACGGTCCGGCGTGGCTGCCGGACCGTCACATCCCGCACGGCGGCCGCGGCCGGCCGTGCCCAATCGAGGTAGGTATATGGACCCAATCATTCTGGCCTACGCCGTGGTCAACGGCGTATTGCTCGGCGGGATCTACGGGGGCATCGCGCTGGGCCTGAGCCTCATCTTCGGCGTGCTGAGGGTGATCAATTTCGCGCATGGCTCCTTCCTGATGCTCGCCATGTATCTCAGTTACCTGATCTGGTCGGTGTTCGGCATCCATCCGTATGCCACGGCGCTGGTGACGGTGCCGGTGCTGTTCCTGCTCGGCTATTTCACCCAGGCCGTGGTCATCGCGCCGCTGTTCCGGCGCGAGACCACGATGGTGGTGGAGCCGCTCGGCGCCTTGCTGCTCACCACCGGCATCTTCCTGGTGATCGACAACGCCATCCTGATGAGCTTCGGCCCCGACGTGCGCACGGTGACCACCGATACCCTGAGCGGCTCGGTCGACATCGGCGGGCTGCCGGTCAACGTGCCGCGCCTGATCGCGTGCGCGGCGGCGGTGGCCGTGTCGGCCGGGCTGGCCTACTGGCTGCGCTGCACCGACACCGGGCGCAAGATCCGCGCCACCGCGCAGAACCGCGAGGCGGCGGCGCTGTCGGGCATCAACGTCGGGCGGGTCTACAACGTGACCTTCGGCATCGGCGCCGGCATCCTCGGGCTGTTCGGCGCGCTGCTGGTGCCGTTCCTGTCGGTGTCGCCGTCCACCGGCCTGGGCTTCGGCATCAAGTCCTTCCTGGTGGTGGTGCTGGGCGGCATCGGCTCGATCCCCGGCTCGCTGCTCGGCGGCCTCGTGCTGGGCATCTTCGAATCGTTCGCTTCGCAGTTCGTGACCGCGACCTCCGCGTCGGTGTTCTCGTTCTGCCTGTTCATCGTCGTCCTGCTGGTCCGGCCCAACGGCCTGCTCGGCCGCAAATGAAGGAGGCCACCGCATGAAGTCGTCAAGGACCAATATCAACCTGGTGCTGGGCATGCCGCTGCTGTGCGCCGCGCTGGTGCTGCCGCTGTTCGTCACGGACAGCTACGTGCTGCACTCGCTGGTCATGGTGCTGTACTTCGCCTACATGGCGTCGGCGTGGAATTTCGTGTGCGGCTACGTCGGCCAGCTCTCGCTCGGGCATTCGGTGTTCGCCGGCAGCGCGGGCTACGTCACGGTGCTGCTGTTTACCGGGCTGGGCCTGTCGCCGTGGCTCGGCATGTGCGCCGGCGGGCTGGCCGCGGCGCTGCTGGCGGTGTGCATCGGCTACCCCACGTTCAAGCTCAAGGGGCCGTATTTCACGCTGACCACCATCGCCTTCGCCGAGATCGTGCGCATCTGGGTGGAGAACACCGACGAGTTCCTCGGCATCCCGCTCAAGGGCGCGCAGGGGCTGGTGATCCCGCCGTCGGCCGGCGGCTGGGCGGCATTCCAGTTCGACGGCAAGGTGCCGTACTACTACATCATCCTGGCCATGCTGGTGGCGATGCTGCTGGCCACGCTGGCGCTGGAGCGCTCGCGCCTGGGCTATTACCTCAAGGCCATCCGCGGCGACGAGGCGGCCGCGCAGGCGGTGGGCGTGAGCACCACGCGGTATCCGCTCATCGCGCTGGCGATCAGCGCCTTCATGACCGGCCTGGGCGGCGCCTTCTACGCGCAGTTCTTCCGCTACATCAACCCGGAGCGGAACATGGGCCTGGACCTGTCGATCGACGCCGCCGTGATGGCCATCGTCGGCGGGCAGGGCACCATCATCGGCCCGGTGCTCGGCGCGTTCGTGCTGCATCCGGTCTCGGAGCTCGCGCGGACCTACTTCGCGGGGCGCTTCCTCGGGCTGGACCTGGTGATCTACGGGCTGGTGCTGATCGGCGCGGTGCTGTATTTCCCCAGGGGCATCGTCGGCGCGCTCGAGCGCCTGCTGCGGCCGCGCGCGCGGCGCGCCGCCACGGTGGACGCGCCCGCGGCGCGCAAGGCCTAGGGAGGACCAAGAGATGAGCAACCTGCTGGAAGTGAAATCCATCTCCAAGCGCTTCGGCGGCCTGCAGGCGGTGGACCGCCTGTCGTTCTCCGTGCGCGGCGGCGAGATCCTGGGCCTGCTGGGCCCCAACGGCGCCGGCAAGACCACCGCCTTCAACCTGATCGCCGGCTTCATCAAGGCCGACGAAGGCGAGATCCTGTTCGGCGGCAAGCAGATCCGCGGCTGCGAGCCGTACCAGATCTGCGCCAGCGGCATCGCCCGCACGTTCCAGCTGTCCAAGCCGTTCGGCGGGCTGAGCGCGCTGGAGAACGTCATGGTCGGCGGCTTCGCGCGCGGCGCCCGGCGCGCGCGCGTGCGCGACGAAGCCTATGCCTGCCTGGAGTTCCTCGGCCTGGCCCAGCGCGCCGACACCGACGCCAACGACCTCACCGCGTTCGACAAGCGCAAGCTCGAACTGGGCCGCGCGCTGGCCACGCAGCCACGCCTGCTGCTGATGGACGAAGTGGTGGCCGGGGCCACGCCGAGCGAGGCGGGCGAGATGGTGGAGCTGGTGCGCAAGGTGCGCGACCGCGGCATCACGGTGCTGATCGTCGAGCACGTGATGAAGGTGATCATGGGTTTGTCGGACCGCGTGATCGTGATGGAGCAGGGCCGGCTGATCGCCGACGGCGTGCCGGCCGAGGTGGTGAAGATGCCCGAGGTGCTCAAGGCTTATTTCGGAGACGGTTATGTCGGCGCCAGTGCTTGAAGTCAGTGATATCTGGTCGGGCTACGGCGAGCAGCAGATCCTGCGCGGCGTGAGCCTGTCGCTCGCGCCGCGCTCGATCACGGCGCTGATCGGCGCCAACGGCGCCGGCAAGACCACCTTCCTGCGCACGGTCTCGGGCCTGCTGCGCCGCAAGCGCGGCACCGTGCGCCTGAACGGCAAGGACCTCGGCGGCCTCGCGCCGCACGAGGTGGTGCTGGAAGGCTTCGTGCAGTCGCCCGAGGGCAAGCAGCTGTTCCTCGGCATGTCGATCCTGGAGAACCTGCTGGTCGGCGCCAGCAACCCGCGCGCGCGCTCGCGCCGCGCGCAGACCCTGCGCGAGGTGTTCGAACTGTTCCCGATCCTGGAGGAGCGCCAGAAGCTGGCCGCCTCCACGCTGTCGGGCGGGCAGCAGCAGATGCTCGCGGTCGGGCGCGCGCTGATGGCGATGCCGCGCGTGCTGGCGCTCGACGAGCCGTCGCTGGGGCTGGCGCCGATCATGGTCGACCGGCTGTTCGACAGCATCCGCCGCCTCAAGGAGCGCGACCTCGCCATCCTGGTCATCGAGCAGAACGTCAACCAGGTGCTGGACATGGCGGACTACGGCTACGTGATCGAGAGCGGCGCGATCGCGCTGGCGGGCACCGGCAGGGAACTGCTGGCCAATCCGCATCTGCGGGCAACCTATCTCGGCGTCTAGCGCATGGACGGCCGCACCGGGAACCAGCACAAGAACCAGCACAAAAACCAGCACGAGAACCAAGAGGAGTCAGGAAAGATGGAACAAGCTGTAGCAGTGGTGACGGGCGGCGGCACCGGCATTGGCCGCGCCATCGCCGAGGAACTGCACGCGGCGGGCATGCGCGTGGTCTGCCTCGGCATGGACGCCGACGCGGACCTGCCGCACGGGCTGGCCTTCCGCCAGCTCGACGTGACCTCGGCCGAGGCCGCGCGCGCCGCCACGGCGGACCTGGACGCGGTGGCGGTGCTGGTGAACGCCGCCGGCATCATCCGCCACGAGGGCCGGGAGTTCACGCCCGAGGGCTTCCGCGCGGTGGTCGACGTGAACCTGAACGGCTCGCAGATCCTGACCAGCGTGCTGCAGGAGCGGCTGGTGCGCGCGCGCGGCGCGGTGGTCAACATCGCCTCGATGTGGAGCTACTTCGGCTCGGCCAACAACCCGGCCTATGCCGCCAGCAAGGCCGGCATCCTCGGCCTGACGCGCTCCTATGCTGCGGCGCTGGCGCCGCAGGGCGTGCGCGTCAACGCGGTGGCGCCGGGCTGGATCCGCACGCGCCTGTCGGCCGGCGCGCTCGACAACCCCGAGCGCAGCGCCGCCATCATGGCGCGCCTGCCGATGCGCCGCTGGGGCCTGCCGCGCGACGTGGCGCGCGTGGTGCGCTTCCTGTGCTCGGAGGACGCCGGCTACGTGACCGGGGTGATCCTGCCGGTGGACGGGGGCTTCGGCATCGCCTGATGCCGCCCGGCGCCGCGGCGCCGCGACGGGCCGCGGGATGCCGCTTTCCCGCTGCCCCGCCACGTCAGCCCCGGCCTGAGCGCCGCGCGGCGCTCAGGCCGGGCAGTTCACCGATACCGAAGCCGGATCATGGCGGCGCGGACGCGTGCGAGTGGGGCGCGTGGCCGGGCGCGGCCTCGTGCACGTGCATGGCCGCCGCCTGCCGCGGATCGAAATCGCAGCTCGGGTTGGCCTCGTCGTGCGAGTGCGGCGTCAGCGCGCCGGGGATGTGGCGGCTGTTGAGGCCGTCCGCGTTGAGCCACGCGCGCGTGGCCGCCGCGGCGCGGTCGATCAGCGTGCCGCACTGGGTGTAGTCGTAGGGCGAGACGTCGAGCGGGCACAGCGGCGGCACCACCGAGATGTGCGCGTGCCCGGCCCAGCGCTCCAGGTCCTGCACCAGCTGGCGCGCCACCAGCAGCGACAGCGCGTTGAAGGCGTGGTCGATGGGGCCGCGCGGCTCGCGCCGGGCCGCGCAGGCGAAGCCGGCCGGCAGCACCACCACGCGCGTGGCGCCCAGCCGGATGGCGGTGGAGACCGGCGTGTTGTTGGCCACGCCGCCGTCGATCAGCGTGCGCCCGCCCAGCCGCACCGGCGGAAACACGCCGGGGATGGCGGCGCTGGCCAGCACCGCCTGCACCAGGCTGCCCGAGGACAGCACCACCTCCGCGCCGTCCTGCATGTCGGTGGCGACCACGTACAGCGGCAGCTCGGCCTGCTCCAGCGGCATGTCGCCGAAATGGCGCGACAGCAGGCGCTGCAGCGCGTGCGACTCCACCAGATGGCCGCGCTGGCCGCGCAGCATGCCGAACAGGCTGCGCCACGACCACGGCATCACCTCCGCGCGGCGCAGGCCGCGCCACAGCGATTCGAGCCTGGTGGTGCCCGCCGCGTGCGGGTTGCAGGCGTAATAGGCGCCGTTGATGGCGCCGGCCGAGGCGCCGATGACCATGTCGGGCTTGATGCCCCAGGCCACCAGCTCGCGCAGCATGCCGGCCTCGATGGCGCCGAGGCTGCCGCCGCCGGCAAAGACGAATGCGGTTTTTTCCATGTCTCGTGGTGCAGAGCAACAACGCCGGGAATCGGGAAGAGGCAACCGGGAATCGGGAATCAGGCCGGGACCGGCCCGGCACGCCTGCAATGGACAGCATAGGCGACATCGGGCCGGCTGGACAGCCGTCGCGCGCGGCGGGCGGCAGCGATGGCACATAATGTGCGTACCGTGCCGGAAAAAGCACGAGCGCGCCTGCTTTTCCGGCCGCCAGGAGAGGAGACGATGAGCAGTTCGACCGACAAATTCTCGGCCACCATGCGCGATGGCCTGGCCAATCTCGCCCGCCGCCTGCGCTTCGCGATGGAGGAGGGCTCCATCTGGCTGGACGAGCAGCGCATGATCCTGCTGCACACCGCGTCGCTGGGCGCGCTGCGCAAGGAATTGGTGGATACGCTGGGCATGGAGCGCGCGCGCGGCCTGTTCATGCGCATGGGCTTCCATTCCGGCCTGCGCGACGCCGAGCTGGCCAAGAAGCTGCGGCCCAACCAGAGCGACTTCGGGCTGCTGGAGATCGGGCCCTGCCTGCACACCATCGAAGGCGTGGTGCGGGTGACGCCGGTCAAGGTGGACATCGACATCGCCGCCGGCATCTACGACGGCGAGTTCCTGTGGGAAGACTCGTTCGAGGGCGACGTGCACCGGCAGCTGTTCGGCATCGTCGACGCGCCCGCGTGCTGGATGCAGATCGGCTACGCCACCGGCTACACCTCGGCGCTGATGGGCCGCACCATCCTCTACCGCGAGGTGGAGTGCGTGGCCTGCGGCCATGCGCACTGCCGCATCGTCGGCAAGCCGCTGGAAGCGTGGGAGGACGGCGCCGCGGTGCTGGCGCTGTACCAGCCCGACCCGGTGATCGAGACCATCCTGGAGCTGCAGAGCGAGGTCGAGCACCTGCGCGCGCTCCAGCGCGGCGACGGCAAGCCCGCCGACCTGGTGGGCTGCTCGCCCGGGTTCCGCGCCGCCTGGGGCCTGCTGCAGCGCGCCGCGGCCAGCAACGTGACGGTGCTGCTGCTGGGCGAGACCGGGGTCGGCAAGGAGCGCTTCGCGCAGGCGCTGCACAGCGTGAGCGCGCGCGCCGACAAGCCCTTCGTGGCGGTCAACTGCGCGGCGATCCCCGACGAGCTGGTCGAGTCCGAGCTGTTCGGCGTGGACAAGGGCGCCTTCACCGGCGCGCACCAGTCGCGCCCGGGCCGCTTCGAGCGCGCGCACGGCGGCACCTTGTTCCTCGACGAGCTGGGCGAGCTGTCGCTGCCGGCGCAGTCCAAGCTGCTGCGCGTGCTGCAGGAAGGCGAGGTGGAGCGCGTGGGCGGCGCCGCGCCGCGCCGCGTGGACGTGCGGCTGGTGGCCGCCACCAACGTGGACCTGGCCGAGGCGGTCAAGGCCGGCACCTTCCGCAAGGACCTGTACTACCGCCTCAACGTCTATCCCGTCACCATCCCGCCGCTGCGCGAGCGGCTCGACGACATCCGCCTGCTGGCGGAGCGCTTCGTGGCCCGCTGCGGCGCGCGCCACGGCAAGAAGATCGTCGGCATCACCGACCGCGCGCTGGCCGAGCTGCGCCGCCACGACTGGCCCGGCAACGTGCGCGAGCTGGAGAACGTGATCGAGCGCGGCGTGATCCTGGCCGGCAACGGCGGCCTGATCTCCGCCGACCACCTGTTCCTGCCCGCGGGCGCGCAGGCCGGCATGGACACCGCGCCGCGCCTGGGCGCCGGCGGCACGCTGCCGGCCCTGCGCGAAGCGGCGGTGCACGGCCTGCTCGACCACATGGCCGAGCAGCAGCTCGCGCTGGGCGACGTGGAGACCGTGCTGATGGAGGCCGCGATGGCGCGCGCCGACGGCAACCTGAGCCAGGCCGCGCGCCTGCTCGGCATCACCCGGCCGCAACTGGCCTACCGCTGGAAGAACCGCGGCGGCCGCGGCAACTGAGGCGGGCCGGTCCGCGTGGCCGGCGCGTGCCTTGCCACGTGCCCGGCCGCGCTTTCACCATTTGATCCATCCCCCGCGGCGCGCCGCGCGGCCGCCCGGCGCGGCTTGCTGCGGCGCATGCTGCGTTCCTCCCCGTTCGCGCCATCGTTCGCGCTGTCCCGCGCGGCGCCGCCTGTTGCAGCGCACAGCCCGCGCGCGCCGCCCGCAAACGCCCGCCCCACGCGGCTTTTCACCATTTGATCAAGCCCGGCCGCGGGCTTGATCAATTCATCGACGCGCCGCCGCCGCTCCCGTGCGGGTAAACGCGCGGGCAACGCCGCGCTCCGGGCCGCCGGCCCTTGCGCCGCCGTGCTTCGCGCCGGCTGGCACGCTCTTCGCAATGGAGCTGCGTGCCAGCCAACCCGAGGAGCGCGCCATGATCAACCAGTCGGTCCCCCTGTTCGAAGCCGTGCCGCGCTACGTGCGCGTGGACGGCCGCACGCCGGCGGGCTTCGTGCAGTTCGCCTTCTGCGTGGCGGACCCCGGGCTCAACGTCGAGCTGATCATGCCCGAGCCGATGTTCGAGGCGTTCTGCAGCGTCAACCGCGTGCGCTTCCTCCCGCCCGAACCGGACGCCTGAGCGCCCGCCCGAAACCGGAACACCAGGAACATCGAGAACAGCAGGACCCAGGAGACCCAGCCATGCAAGTCGACATCAAGACCCGGCAGATCGAGCCGCTGCGCCAGACCTACGGCCACGTGGCGCGCCGCTTCGGCGACAAGCCCGCGTCGCGCTACCAGGAGGCCACCTACGACGTGCAGTCGGAGGTCAACTTCCACTACCGCCCCACCTGGGACCCGGGCCACGCGCTCTACGACAAGAGCCGCACCGCCATCGTCATGGCGGACTGGTACGCGCTCAAGGACCCGCGCCAGTACTACTACGGCGCCTACGTCGGCGCGCGCGGCCGCCAGCAGGACGCCACCGAGAAAAGCTTCGCCTTCGTGGAAAAGCGCGGCCTGCTGCAGGCGCTGCCGGCCGAATGGCGGGAGCGCCTGGCCGACGGCCTGCTGCCGCTGCGCCACGTGGAGTGGGGCGCCAACATGAACAATTTCTATTGCGCCGACTACGGCTGGGGCACCGCCATCACGCAGGCCTGCACCTATTGCGCGATGGACCGGCTCGGCATCGCGCAGTACCTGTCGCGCATCGGCATGCTGCTCGACGGCAATACCGGCGCGGCGCTGGAGCGCGCCAGGGCGGCCTGGCTGGACAGCCCGGCGTGGCAGCCGCTGCGCCGCATGGTCGAGCACAGCTTCGTGATCGAGGACTGGTTCGAGACCTTCGTCACCCAGAACCTGGTGCTCGACGGCCTGCTCTATCCGCTGGTGTACCAGCACGCCGACGCCGCCATCGCGCGCGCCTGCGGCACCGGGCTGGCGGTGCTGACCGAGTTCATGAACGACTGGCGCGAGGAACACGCGCGCTGGGTCGACGCCGTGGTGCAGACCGCGGCGGCCGAGTCGGAGGCCAACCGCGCGTTGCTGGCGGGCTGGGCGCGCGGCGCGCGCGCGCAGGCCGGCGCCGCGCTGGTGCCGGTGGCGGACACGCTGCTGGGCGCCGGCGGCGAGCAGGCCGTGGCGCTGTGCCTGGAGCAGTTCGACGTGCGCCTGCGCAAGCTCGGCCTGGACTGAGGAGCGCGCCATGACCGCCAATACCGCCAACGTCTCCAACGTCTCCAACGTCTACATAGCGCTGCAGAGCAACGACGACACCCGCCCCATCATCGACGCCATCACCGAGGCCAACCCGCACGCCGTGGTGTCGCGCTTTCCCGCGATGGTGAAGATCGACGCGCCGGGGCACCTCACCATCGTGCGCGCGCTGGTCTCGGACAAGCTCGGCCGCGACTGGGACCTGCAGGAGATCCACCTCAACCTGATCTCGCTGTGCGGCAACATCGACGAGGACGACGACGCCTTCACGCTGCGCTGGAACGACTGAATTCACCGCCGCGCCGGCGGCGGGCAAGCATAACGGAGACATCATGGACGCACGCAAGAAGCTCAACCTGCGCGAGAAATACGCGACGATGACGCGCGACCTCGGCTGGGAGACCACCTACGAGCCGATGGACAAGGTCTTTCCCTACGACAAGTACGAGGGCATCAAGATCCACGACTGGGACCAGTGGGAGGACCCGTTCCGCATGACGATGGACGCCTACTGGAAATACCAGTCGGAGAAGGAGCGCAAGCTGTACGCGATCATCGACTCCTTCGTGCAGAACAACGGCCACCTCAACGTCTCCGACCCGCGCTACCTGAACGCGCTGCGCCTGTTCCTGACCGGCGTGACGCCGCTGGAGTACGCCGCGCACCGCGGCTACGCCCATCTCGGGCGCCATTTCCGCGGCGCCGGCGCGCGCGTGGCGGCGCAGATGCAGTCCGTCGACGAGCTGCGCCACGCGCAGACGCAACTGCACACGATGTCGGTCTACAACAAGTATTTCCACGGTTTCGGCGAATGGCGCCACATGCACGACCGGGTCTGGTACCTGTCGGTGCCCAAGTCGTATTTCGAGGACGCCATGAGCGCGGGGCCGTTCGAGTTCATCACCGCGATCTCGTTCTCGTTCGAGTACGTGCTGACCAACCTGCTGTTCATGCCCTTCATGTCGGGCGCGGCCTACAACGGCGACATGGCCACGGTGACGTTCGGCTTCTCGGCGCAGTCGGACGAGTCGCGCCACATGACGCTGGGCCTGGAAGTGGTGAAGTTCCTGTGCCAGCAGGACCCCGGCAACATCCCCATCCTGCAGAAGTGGCTGGACAAATGGTTCTGGCGCGGCTTCCGCCTGCTCACGCTGGTCGGCATGATGATGGACTACATGCTGCCGCGCCGCGTGATGTCGTGGGCCGAGGCCTGGGAGATGTACTTCGAGCAGGCCGGCGGCGCGCTGTTCCGCGATCTGGAGCGCTACGGCCTGCGCATGCCGAAGCACCACGAGGCCGCCACCCGCACCAAGGACCGCATCACGCACGAAGCGTGGGGCACCTTCTACAACTACGCCGCCGCCGCCGGTTTTCACACCTGGATCCCCAAGCCCGACGAGATGGCATGGCTGGCGCAAAAGTACCCCGACACCTTCGAGCGCTACTACAAGCCGCGCCTGGACCACTGGCACGCGCGCCAGCAGGCCGGCGAGCGCTTCTACAACGGCACGCTGCCGATGCTGTGCCAGACCTGCCAGATCCCGATGGTGTTCTCCGAGCCGGACGACCCCACCCAGACCTGCTACCGCGAGAGCAGCTACCACGGCATGAAGTTCCACTTCTGCTCGGACGGCTGCAAGGACATCTTCGACGGCGAGCCGGAGAAATATGCGCAGGCCTGGCTGCCGGTGCACCAGATCTACCAGGGCAACTGCGGCGGCGCCGCGCTCGAGGACGTGCTCAAGTGGTACCGCCTCGACGCCGGCGCGGACAACCTCGACTTCGAGGGCTCGCAGGACCAGCGGAACTGGAACGCCTGGAAGGGCGTGCCGGGCGCGGCCGCCTGAGCGCGCCGCCGGCAAGAACGAACACAGCGAGGAGACCACCATGCCCGTCGTATCCATCGGCCCCTATGAATTCGAGCCCGCCGACCGCGCCGCCGCCTTCCACGGCAACCGGCTGCTCTATGTCGGCTGGGACCGCCACCTGCTGTTCTGCGCGCCGCACTGCCTGCCGTTCCCGCCCGCCACGCGCCTGCGCGACGTGGTGGAGAACGTGCTGCCGGGCATCTACGGCTACCACCCCGACTTCGCCCGCATCGACTGGCGCCGCGTGGAGTGGCTGCGCGGCGGCGTGCCGTGGGAGCCGGACCTGGACCGCACGCTGGAAGAGAACGGCCTCGGCCACAAGGACGTGATCCGCTTCCGCACGCCGGGGCTGGACGGCATCGGCGGCAGCGGCAGTTGAGCGGCGCGGGCCGCGAGGAGAACCGACATGTATGCACTGACCATCGAGCCGATCGGCCAGACCATCCCCATCGCGCCCGGGCAGACCGTGCTCGACGCCTGCCTGCGCGGCGGCGTGTGGCTGCCGCATGCGTGCTGCCACGGCCTGTGCGCCACCTGCAAGGTGCAGGTGGTGGACGGCGAGTTCGAGCACGGCGCGGCCTCGGGCTTCGCGCTGATGGATTTCGAGCGCGACAACGGCCAGTGCCTGGCGTGCTGCGCCACCGCGCAGTCCGACCTGGTGATCGAGGCCGACATCGAGGAAGACGCCGACTCGCTCGGCCTGCCGCTGGCCGACTACCGCGCCGAGGTGGTGGCGACGCGCGCGCTCACGCCCACCATCCGCGGCATCTGGCTGCGCGTGAAGGACGGTGGCGCCGCCGCCTTCCAGGCCGGGCAATACCTCAACCTGCACGTGCCCGGCTGCGACCAGCCGCGCGCGTTCTCGCTGGCCAGCCGGCCCGGCGACGAGCTGGTCGAGCTGCACGTGCGGCGCGTGCCGGGCGGGCAGGCCACCGGCTACCTGCACGAGCGGCTGGCGGTGGGCGACGAGCTGCGCTTCTCCGCGCCCTACGGCCGCTTCTTCGTGCGCGGCTCGGCGCGCGCGCCGATGATCTTCCTGGCCGGCGGCTCCGGCCTGTCCAGCCCGCGCGCCATGATCCTCGACCTGCTGGCCGCCGGCGAGACGCTGCCGCTCACGCTGGTGCAGGGCGCGCGCGACCGGGCCGAGCTGTACTACCACGACGAGTTCCGCGCGCTGGCGCGGGCGCATCCCAACTTCCGCTACGTGCCGGCGCTGTCCGACGAGCCGGCCGGCAGCGGCTGGGGCGGCGCGCGCGGCTACGTGCACGAGGTGCTGCGCGGCCTGTACGCCGGTTCCGCGGAGCACGCCGACTTCCGCGGCCACAAGGCCTACCTGTGCGGGCCGCCGCCGATGATCGAAGCCTGCATCCGCACGCTGATGCAGGGGCGGCTGTTCGAGGCGGACATCCACACCGAGACATTCCTCTCGGCGGGCGACGCGCGGGACAGCGCGCGCAGCCCGCTGTTCAGGATCTGACGAAAGGCGCGGCCATGCACAACGTGGAGATCGCCGGCAGCGGGCAGTGTTACCCGTGCGCGCCGGAACAGAACCTGCTGCGCGCGATGGAGGCGCTGGGCCGGCGCGGCATCCCGTCCGGCTGCCGCGGCGGCGGCTGCGGGGTGTGCAAGGTGCGCATCGAGTCGGGCCGCTACCGCACCGGCAAGATGAGCCGCGCCTGCCTGTCGGAAGCGGAGCAGGGCAGCGGGCTGGTGCTGGCCTGCAAGACCTACCCGGACAGCGACATCCGCCTGCGGCCGGTGGCGCTGCTGGCGCGCTGCCTGGCGCGGCGCGGCTGAAGACGCAGCCGCGGCGGTCAAACGCGGCAGGACGAAGACGGACCCATCATCAAGGAGACAGACATGGCATTGACAGGCGTATTGCGCCCGGGGCACGTGGCATTGCGCGTGCTGGAGCTGGAGCCGGCGCTCAGGCACTACATCGATGTACTCGGGCTGATCGAAACCGCGCGCGACGACCAGGGGCGCGTTTTCCTCAAGGCGTGGGATGAGCACGACCACCACAGCGTGGTGCTGCGCGAGGCCGACAGCCCGGGCATGGACTACATGGGCTTCCGCGTCGACAGCGGCCACTCGCTGGAGCGCCTGGCGCGGGACGTCGAACGCTCGGGGCTGGCCACCGGCTGCGAGTGGATCGCCGCCGGCGAGCATCCGCGCACCGGCGCGCGCTTTCGCTTCATCATTCCCACCGGCCACGCGATCGAGCTGTTCGCCGACAAGGACAAGCTCGGCTGCCTGACCGGCGACCGCAACCCCGACCCGTGGCCCGACGACCTGCGCGGCATGGCGCCGAGCCGCTTCGACCACTGCCTGCTGTACGGCGACGACCTCGACGGCACCGTGCGCCTGTTCCGCGACGTGCTCGGCTTCGCGCTGGCCGAGGAAGTGGTGGCGGGGCCGGACCGGACGATGATCGGCGCGTTCCTGACCTGCTCCAACAAGGCGCACGACATCGCCTTCATCCGCCACCCGGAGAAGAACAAGTTCCACCACGCGTCGTTTACCCTCGACAACTGGGGCGAGGTGCTCAAGGCCGCCGACATCATCTCCAAGAAAGACGTCTCGCTCGACATCGGCCCCACGCGCCACGGCATCACGCGCGGCGCCACCATCTACTTCTTCGACCCCTCCGGCAACCGCAACGAGGTGTTCTCGGGCGGCTACATCCACTACCCGGACAAGCCCACGATCACCTGGACCGACAACGAGCTCGGGCGCGCGATCTTCTACCACGACCGCAAGCTGAACGATGCGTTCCTGAACGTGCTGACCTGAGCGGAGCGGCTGCCCGCCCACGCATCCGAGGCCACAACCATCGAGACCAACATGAAAGAATTCAAGAACTTCATCAACGGCGAGTGGGTCGGCACCGCGCGCCGGTTCGAGGACCGCAACCCGGTCGACAACAGCCTGATCGGCCACGTGCACGAGGCCGGACAGGCCGAGGTGGATGCCGCCGTGGCGGCGGCGCGGCAGGCGCTGCGCGGGCCGTGGGGCCGCATGGACGCGGCGCGGCGCGTGGCGCTGCTGCACGCCGTGGCCGACGGCATCGAGCGCCGCTTCGACGATTTCCTGCAGGCCGAGATCGCCGACACCGGCAAGCCGCTCGCGCTGGCCAGCCACGTGGACATCCCGCGCGGCGCGGCCAACTTCAAGGTGTTCGCCGACCTCATCCGGAACGTGCCCACGGAGAGCTTCGCCATGTCCACGCCGGACGGCGGCGAGGCCGTCAACTACGCGGTGCGCGCGCCGCGCGGCGTGATCGGCGTGGTGTGCCCGTGGAACCTGCCGCTGCTGCTGATGACGTGGAAGGTCGGCCCGGCGCTGGCCTGCGGCAACACCGTGGTGGTCAAGCCGTCGGAGGAGACGCCCGCCACCGCCACGCTGCTCGGCGAGGTGATGAACGAGGCCGGCGTGCCGCCGGGCGTCTACAACGTGGTGCACGGTTTCGGACCCGATTCGGCGGGCGCCTTCCTGACCGCGCACCCGCACGTCGACGGCATCACCTTCACCGGCGAGACGCGCACCGGCGAGGCCATCATGAAGGCGGCGGCCAGCGGCGTGCGCCCGGTCTCGTTCGAGCTGGGCGGCAAGAACGCCGGCATCGTGTTCGCCGACGCGGACTTCGACAAGGCGGTGGCCGGCATCGCGCGCGCGGCCTTCGAGAACAGCGGCCAGGTCTGCCTGGGCACCGAGCGCGTCTACGTGCAGCGGCCGGTCTTCGCGCGCTTCGTCGGCGCGCTCAAGGCCCGCGCGGAGGCGCTCCGGCTGGGCCGGCCCGCCGACGAGGGCGTGGGCATGGGCCCGCTGGTATCGAAGGAGCACCAGGCCAAGGTGCTGTCGTACTACCGCAAGGCGGCCGAGGCCGGCGCCACCGTGGTGACCGGCGGCGGCGTGCCGCCGATGCCGGGCGCGCTGGCCGAGGGCGCTTGGGTGCAGCCCACCATCTGGACCGGCCTGCCCGAGGACGCCGCCGTGATCCGCGAGGAGATCTTCGGGCCGTGCTGCCATGTCGCGCCGTTCGACACGGAGGAAGAGGTGGTGCGCCTGGCCAACGACACGCCCTACGGGCTGGCCGCCACGGTGTGGACGTCCGACCTCGGCACCGCGCACCGCATGGGCCGCGCGCTCGACGTGGGCATCTGCTGGATCAACGCATGGTTCCTGCGCGACCTGCGCACCGCCTTCGGCGGCGCCAAGCAATCCGGCATCGGCCGCGAGGGCGGGGTGCATTCGCTGGAGTTCTACACCGAACTGCGCAATATCTGCGTGAAGCTGTGAGGCCGGCCATGCGCAACGACAAACCAGACGAGACGATGAAGGACAAGCTCACCGAGGCGCAGATCCGCGAGACCGGCGCCAGCCTGCACCGGGCGCTGCGCGCGCGCGCGCCGCTGGCGCCGCTGACCGAAACCTGGCCGGGCCTGTCCATCGACGACGCCTACCGCATCCAGCTCGCGATGGTGGGGCATCGCATCGACGCCGGCGAGCGCGTGGTGGGCAAGAAGATCGGCGTGACCAGCCGCGTGGTGATGGACATGCTCGACGTGCGCCAGCCGGACTTCGGCCACCTGCTGTCGGGCATGGTCCACGGCGACGGCGCGGCGATCGCCGCCGATACGCTGATCGCGCCCAAGGCCGAGGGCGAGATCGCCTTCGTGCTCAAGGCGGACCTGGAAGGGCCGGGCGTGACCAATGCCGACGTGCTGCGCGCCACCGCCTGCGTGCTGCCGTGCTTCGAGATCGTCGACTCGCGCATCCGCGACTGGAAGATCCGCATCCAGGACACCGTGGCGGACAACGCGTCGTCGGGGGTGTTCGTGCTCGGCGACGCGGCGGTGGACCCGTGCGGGCTGCACCTGGGCACCGTGGGCATGACGCTGGAGAAGAACGGCGAGATCGTCGCCACCGGCGCCGGCGCGGCCGCGCTGGGCCATCCGGCCAACGCGGTGGCGTGGCTGGCCAACACGCTCGGGCGCCTGGGCCTGGGCCTGAAGCAGGGCGAGGTGATCCTGTCCGGCTCGCTGGCCGCGATGGTGCCGGTCAAGGCCGGCGACCAGCTTCGCATCAGCCTGGGCGGCATCGGCTCGGCCGGTGTGCGCTTCGTGTGAACCCCGTTTGCCTGCCGTTCCGGAATCCGCCATGAACCTGACCCAAGACACCATCGCGCAGCTCGCCGGGCTGCTGGAAGACGCCGAGCTCAAGCGCGAGCCGGTACGCAAGATCACCGATGCCCATCCCGGCATGGACTGGGACGACGCCTATGCCATCCAGGACGCGATCCGCGCGCGCAAGGAGGCGCGCGGCACCCGCGTGGCCGGGCTCAAGATGGGCCTGACCTCGTTCGCCAAGATGCGCCAGATGGGCGTGACCGAGCCGGTCTACGGCTTTCTCACCGACTATGGCGCGTGCATGGACGGCGGCGTCATCGACACCGCCGCGCTGATCCACCCCAAGGTGGAGGCGGAGATCGCCTTCGTGCTGCGGCGGCCGCTGCGCGGGCCCGGCTGCCATATCGGCGACGTGCTGGCCGCCACCGACTTCGTGCTGCCGGCGGTGGAGGTGATCGATTCGCGCTACGAGCAGTTCCGCTTCGACCTCAAGAGCGTGATCGCCGACAACACCTCGTCGGCGCGCTTCGTCGCCGGCGGCACGCACCGCCGCGCCGGGGGGCTGGACCTGAAGAACCTCGGCGTGGTGCTGGAGAAGAACGGCGAGGTGGTGGCCACCGCCGCCGGCGCGGCGGTGCTGGGGCATCCGGCCAGCAGCGTGGCGATGCTGGCCAACATGCTGGGCGCGCGCGGACGCGCGCTGCCGGCCGGCACCTTTATCATGACCGGCGGCGTGACCGAGGCCATCGCGGTGGCGCCGGGGGACTGCATCACGGCGCGCTACCAGCATCTGGGCACGGTATCGATGCGCTTCGCCTGAGCACGGCGGGGCGCGCGGCCATGCCCGGCCGCGGGCGGCGCCCGCGGCCCGCCCCCGACATTCAACATCCAACATCCAACATCCAACCGGAGCCAAGCACCATGCCCATCATGCAAGTCTTCCTGATCGAAGGCCGGACCGAAGAACAGAAGGCGCGCCTCATCCGCGCGCTCACCGATGCCGCGGTGGAATCGATCGGCGCGCCCGTCGAAAGCGTGCGCGTGATGATCACCGAGGTGCCGAACACGCAGTTCGGCATCGCCGGCAAGACCGCGAAGGAACTGGGCCGCTGAGGCGGCGAAGGAGAACCGGCATGGACACGAAAGCCAGCGGCAGGCACAAGGTTGCCATCCTCGGCTCGGGCAACATCGGCACCGACCTCATGATCAAGGTGATGCGCCAGGCCAGGCACCTGGAGATGGGCGCGATGGCCGGCATCGACGCGGCCTCGGACGGGCTGGCGCGGGCCGCCCGCCTGGGCGTGCCCACCACCGCCGAGGGCATCGAGGGGCTGGTGGGGATGGCGGGCTTCGGCGACATCCGCATCGTCTTCGACGCCACCTCGGCCGGCGCCCACGCGCGCCACGACGCGGTCCTGCGCGCGCACGGCGTGCAGGTGATCGACCTCACGCCGGCCGCGCTGGGGCCCTATGTGGTGCCGGTGGTCAACCTCGACCAGCAGCTGGAGGCGCGCAACATCAACATGGTGACGTGCGGCGGGCAGGCCACCATCCCGATGGTGGCGGCGGTGTCGCGCGTGGCGCACGTGCACTACGCGGAGATCGTGGCTTCGATCTCCAGCCGCTCGGCCGGGCCGGGCACGCGCGCCAACATCGACGAGTTTACCGAGACCACCAGCCGGGCGATCTGCTCGGTGGGCGGCGCCGCGCGCGGCAAGGCCATCATCGTGCTGAACCCGGCCGAGCCGCCGCTGATGATGCGCGACACGGTATTCACGCTGTCGGAGGACGGCGACCCGGCTGCGATCGAGGCCAGCATCGAGGCGATGGCCGCCGCCGTGCGGGCCTACGTGCCGGGCTACCGCCTCAAGCAGCGCGTGCAGTTCGAACGCATCGACCCCGCCGCGCCGCTCAACATCCCGGGCCTGGGCCCGACGAGCGGGCTCAAGACCTCGATCTTCCTCGAGGTGGAGGGCGCCGCGCACTACCTGCCGGCCTATGCCGGCAATCTCGACATCATGACCAGCGCCGCGCTTGCCTGCGCCGAGCGCCTGGCGCAGACGCGGCTGGCGGCATGAGCGCCGCGCCCACGGAGACAGACATGGACCAGCAAGCCACGCCATCCACGCCATCCACGCCAGCCGGCGGGAAGAAGCTCTACATCTCGGACGTCACGCTGCGCGACGGCAGCCACGCCATCCGCCACCAGTACGGCCTCGGCGACGTGCGCCGCATCGCCGCCGCGCTGGACGCCGCGCGGGTGGACTCGATCGAGGTCGCGCACGGCGACGGCCTGGCCGGCTCCAGCTTCAACTACGGCTTCGGCGCGCATACCGACCTCGAATGGATCGCCGCGGCGGCCGAGACCGTGCGCCACGCGAAGATCGCCACCCTGCTGCTGCCCGGCGTGGGCACCGTGCACGACCTGCGCGCGGCCTTCGACGCCGGCGCGCGCGTGGTGCGCGTGGCCACCCACTGCACCGAGGCGGATGTCTCGCGCCAGCACATCGAGTACGCGCGCGGGCTCGGCATGGACACCGTGGGCTTCCTGATGATGAGCCACATGACCACGCCCGACGCGCTGGCGCGGCAGGCCCGGCTGATGGAAAGCTACGGCGCGCAGACCGTGTACGTGGTCGATTCGGGCGGCGCGCTCGGCATGAACGACGTGCGCGAGCGCTTCCGCGCGTTCAAGGACGTGCTCAGGCCCGAGACGCGGACCGGCATGCACGCGCACCACAACCTGGGCCTGGGCGTGGCCAACTCCATCGTCGCGGTGGAGGAGGGCTGCGACCGCGTCGACGCCAGCCTCGCCGGCATGGGCGCCGGTGCCGGCAACGCGCCGCTGGAAGTGTTCATCGCGGCGGCCAGCCGGCTCGGCTGGGACCACGGCTGCGACCTGTACACGCTGATGGATGCCGCCGACGACATCGTGCGGCCGCTGCAGGACCGGCCGGTGCGGGTGGACCGCGAGACGCTGGCGCTGGGCTACGCGGGGGTGTATTCGAGCTTCCTGCGCCACGCCGAGGCCGCCGCCGCGCGCTATGCGCTGAAGACCGTCGACATCCTGGTGGAGCTGGGCCGGCGCCGCATGGTGGGCGGCCAGGAAGACATGATCGTCGACGTGGCGCTGGACCTGGCGGCGCGCCGCGACGGGCGGGGGGCGCGCGCGGCGGCCTGACCCCGAAGGGCCGGAGGGCGGAGGGTGGGGCAGCGGTCTACAATCTCGCGCAGGCAACCTTTGAACCTCGACGAACCCGACATGACCGCACTGCGCACGCTCTACCCGCCGATCGAACCCTACGCGAGCGGCACGCTCGACGTCGGCGACGGCCACGTCATCTACTACGAGCGGGTCGGCACGCCGGGCGGCAAGCCCGCGGTGTTCCTGCACGGCGGGCCCGGCGGCGGCATCTCGGCCGAGCACCGGCGGCTGTTCGACCCCGCGCGCTACGACGTGCTGCTGTTCGACCAGCGCGGCTGCGGCCGCTCCACGCCGCACGCGGGCCTGGAGGCCAACACCACCTGGCACCTGGTCGAGGACATCGAGCGGCTGCGCCGGCTGGCCGGCGCCGAGCGCTGGCTGGTGTTCGGCGGCTCGTGGGGCTCGACGCTGGCGCTGGCCTACGCGCAGCGCCACCCGGAGCGGGTCAGCGAACTGGTGCTGCGCGGGATCTACACGCTCAGCAAGGCGGAGCTGAACTGGTATTACCAGTTCGGCGTGTCGGAGATGTTCCCGGAGAAGTGGGAGCGCTTCCAGGCGCTGGTGCCGGAGGCCGCGCGCGGCGACATGCTGGGCGCCTACCGCAAGCTGCTGACCGGCAGCGACCGCGACAAGCAGATCGAGGCCGCCAAGGCGTGGAGTCTGTGGGAGGGCGAGACCATCACGCTGCTGCCCGATCCGGCGTTCTCCGCCACGCATGGCGACGGGCATTTCGCGCTGGCCTTCGCCCGCATCGAGACGCACTACTTCGTGCACGGCGGCTGGCTGGAAGAAGGGCAGCTGCTGCGCGACGCGCACCGGCTGGCCGGCATTCCCGGCGTGATCGTGCATGGCCGCTACGACATGCCGTGCCCGGCGCGCCATGCCTACGCGCTGCACCGGGCCTGGCCCGGCGCCGACTTCCATCTGGTCGAAGGCGCCGGCCACGCATGGTCGGAGCCGGGCATCCTCGACCAGCTGGTGGCGGCCACGGACCGGTTCGCCGCCAGCCGCGGATAGCGCCGGCGGCGAACCGGTCAGGCGGCTTGCGCTTCGGTTTGCGCCTCGGCCTCCGCGCGGTTCATGCGCCGGATCGCCTGCGGCGGCTGGCCGAACGCGCGCAGGAACGCGCGCCGCATGCGCTCGCGGTCGCCGAAGCCGGTGTCGCGCGCCACCACGTCGATCGGGTGGCGCCCGGACTCCATCATCAGCCGCGCGGCCTCCACGCGCAGGTGTTCCACCGCCTTGGCCGGGGTCTGGCCGGTTTCCTCGCGGAAGGCCCGGCTGAACTGGCGCGGGCTGAGATGCGCGGCCTGCGCCAGCTGCTCCACCGACAGTTCCTCGTGCAGGTTCTGGCGCGCGTAGTCCAGCGCGGACTGGATGCGGTCGGACCTGGGCTCCAGCTCGAGCAGCGCGGAGAACTGCGACTGGCCGCCCGCGCGGCGGTGGTAGACCACCAGCTTGCGCGCCACCTGGCGCGCGATCTCGGCGCCCGCGTCCTTTTCCACCAGCGCCAGCGCGAGGTCGATGCAGGCGCTCATGCCGGCCGAGGTCCAGACCGGGCCGTCGATGATGAAGATGCGGTCTTCCTCCATCTTGACGCGGGGGTAGGCGCGGCGGAAGCGCGCGGCGTAGAACCAGTGGGTGGTGGCGCGGCGGCCGTCGAGCAGGCCGGTCTCGGCGAGGTTGAAGGCGCCCGTGCAGGTGGCGCCGATGCGCCGCGCGGCCGGCGCGGCCCGCCGCAGGAACGCGGTCAGCGCCGGCGGCGTGGGCTGGACGTCGTTGTCGCCGACCACCAGCACGGTATCGAACGGCTGGTCGTCGAGCGGCATCGTGGTGACGGAAAAGCCGCCCGAGGTGGGCACCGGGCCGCCGTGCTCGGACAGCAGCACGACCTCGTAGAGCGCGCGGCCGGCGGTGATGTTGGCGAATTCCAGCACCGTGGTGACGGCCAGGTTCATGGCCTGGAAGCCGGGATAGACGACGATGCCGGTGCGCAGCGGGGCGCGGCCGGCCAGCAAGGTGGGTGATGGCATGAAAGGTGGCATCTATGACATTGGCGCCATCGGACTATACGCCTAATCTTGCTTCCGTGATGACCGGCAATCGGGCCGGCAGCGACAACGGAGAGCCCTCATGGCAACCACCCAACCCACCGCAGACCAATCCCACCGGGGCACGGCCCTCATCACCGGCGCCTCTTCCGGCATCGGCGCGATCTACGCGGACCGGCTCGCCCGGCGCGGCTACGACCTGATCCTGGTGGCGCGCAACCGCGAGCGGCTCGACACGCTGGCCGGGCGCCTGACCAGCGAGACCGGCCGCTCGGTCGAAGTGGTCGCGGCGGACCTGGCCCGCGACGCCGACGTGCGCCGGCTGGAAACGCTGCTGCGCGAGGACGCCAGCATCACCCTGCTGGTCAACAACGCCGGCATCGGCGCGGCGGCTCCGCTGCTGCAGTCGGACGTCGACAAGATGGAAGCCATGATCGCGCTCAACGTGACCGCGCTCACGCGCCTGACCTACGCCGTGGCGCCGGCCTTCGTGGCGCGCGGCACCGGCGCCATCATCAACATCGCCTCCATCGTGGCGGTGGCGCCCGAACTGCTCAACGGCGTGTACGGCGGCTCGAAGGCGTTCGTGCTGGCCTTCACGCAGTCGCTCCAGCATGAGCTGGCCGCCAGCGGCGTGCGCGTGCAGGCGGTGCTGCCCGGCGCCACCCGCACCGACTTCTGGGAAGTCGCGGGCCAGTCGGTGGACAACCTGCCGCAAGCGTGGGTGATGAGCGCCGCGGACATGGTCGACGCATCGCTGTCCGGCTTCGACCAGGGCGAAGTGGTCACGATACCGTCGCTGCCGGAGGCGGCCGACTGGCAGGCCTTCGAGGCGGCGCGCGCGGCGCTGGGGCCGAACCTGTCGCGCAGCGAGCCGGCGGCACGCTTCAAGGCCGCGGCGGCCTGAGGCGGCGCCGTTCAGGCGCCGTGCGACGCCGACAGGAACTGCCTGAGCTCGGGCGTGCGGGGCTCGCCGAAGATCGCCTGCGGCGGGCCCATCTCGTGCACCTTGCCGTCGTGCATGAAGACCACGCGGTCGCTGACCTTGCGCGCGAACTGCATTTCATGCGTGACCATGACCAGGGTCATGCCGTCGGCGGCCAGCGCCTCGACCACGCCGAGCACTTCGCCGACCAGCTCCGGGTCGAGCGCGGAGGTGATTTCGTCGCACAGCAGGACCTCGGGCTCCATCGCCAGCGCGCGCGCGATCGCCACGCGCTGCTGCTGGCCGCCGGAGAGCCGGTCCGGATGGCTGTCGAACTTCTCGCCCAGCCCGACGCGCTCGAGCAGGGCCCGGGCGCGCCGGCGGGCTTCGGCCTTCGGCACATCGGCGACCAGCGTGGGCGCCAGCATCACGTTCTGCCCGGCGCTCAGGTGCGGGAACAGGTTGAAGCCCTGGAAGATCATGCCCACGTTCTGCCGCAGCTCGCGCATGGCCCTGGGGTCGCCCTGGCGCAGCGGCTGGCCGTCCACGCTGACGGTGCCGTCCTGGAAGCTCTCCAGGCCGTTGATGCAGCGTAGCAGCGTGCTTTTGCCCGAGCCGCTGCGGCCGATGATGCAGATCACCTCGCGGCGGCCGATCTGCAGGTCGATGCCCTTGAGGACTTCGTGGTCGCCGAAGCGCTTGCGCAGGCCGCGGATGTCGACCAGGGCGAACGGTGCGGAAGGGGCGGAGGGGGGCGCGGCGGTGGTGGATTCGTCAGGTGTTGGCATCGTGTGCGCTCGGCTCATGCGTTGGTTTTCAGGCGCCGCTCCAAGTGCCGGCTCCAGGCCGACAGCGGAAAGCACAGCGCGAAGTAGAGCAGCGCCACGCCGCCGTAGGCCACGAACGGCTGGAAGGTGGCGTTGGCGATCATCTGCCCGGCCTTGGTGACTTCGACGAAGCCGATCACCGAGGCCAGCGCGGTGCCTTTCACCACCTGCACCAGCATGCCCACGGTCGGCGCCACGGCGATGCGCGCGGCCTGCGGCAGGATCACGTGGCGCAGCTGCTGCCACGGCGTCATGGCGAGGCTGGCCGAGGCTTCCCATTGCCCGCGCGGGATGGCCTCGACGCAGCCGCGCCAGATCTCGGTCAGGTAGGCGCTGGTGTACAGCGTCAGGCACAGCGCGGCGGCCAGCAGCGCCGAGGTGTCGATGCCCAGCAGCGCGAGCCCGAAGTAGGTCAGGAACAGCTGCATCAGCAGCGGCACGCCCTGGAACACCTGCACGTAGCCGGCGATGCCGGTGGCCGCGCCCGGCAGCCGGGTGAAGCGCGCGACCAGCAACAGCAGCCCGACCACGCCGCCGCCGGCGAACGCGATCAGCGACAGGCCCGCGGTCCAGCGCAGCGCCAGCAGCAGGTTGCGCAGCACGTCCCACAAGGAAAATTCAACCATGCGTGTCTCCGGGGCTCAGCGGCCAAAGATCAGGCGCGCGCCGATGCGGTTGAGCGCCGCGCGCACCAGCACGGCGAGCGCGAAGTAGGCCGCCGCCGCGACGATGTACGCCTCGAAGCTGCGGTAGGTGCGGCTGGCGATCAGGTTGGCGGCGTAGGAGAGCTCCTCGGCGGAGATCTGGCTGCATACCGAGGACCCCAGCATGACGATGACCACCTGGCTCACCAGCGCCGGCCACACCCGCGCCAGCGAGGGCGGCAGCACCACGCGCGTGAAGGTCTGCCAGCGGTCCAGCGCGAGGCTCTGCGCCGCCTCGATCTGGCCGCGCGGCGTGGCCTCGAGGCCGGCGCGGATGATTTCGCAGGCGTAGGCGCCGAGGTTGAGCGTCATCGACAGCACGCAGGCCAGCTCGACGGGCAGCCGCACGCCGGCCGCGGGCAGGCCGAAGAAGATGAAGAACAGCTGGACGATGTAAGGCGTGTTGCGCACGGACTCCACGTAGGCGGCCACCAGCAGGCGCGGCGCGCGCGTGCCGTGGATGCGGGTCCACGCGCAGCCGATGCCCAGCACCGTGCCGCAGGCCGCGGAGAAGGCCGTGAGGAGCAGCGTGAGCCAGAGCCCGTGCAGCAGCATCGGCCACTGGGAGAGGACGGTGGCGAAGTCGAGGGAGATCATGCGGTCGGGCGGCAAGGGTTGGCGATGCCCGCGCGGCGGTGGCGGCGCGCGGGCAGGGCGGCGGCTGGCGGAAGGCTTATTCCGGCAGCTCGCCGGTGCCGCGGCCGAGCCAGCGCTGGGCGTAGGCGTTCAGCGTGCCGTCGGTCTTGGCGGCGCTCAGGATCTGGTTGACCTTCTCGCGCAGCGCGGTCTCGCCCTTGCGCACGCCGACGAAGTTCGGCGAGTCCTTGAGCAGCAGCTTGTATTCCGCGTCCGCCTTCGGGTTCTTGGCGATGGCGGCGGCCGCCACGGCCGCGCCGGTGGCCAGCAGCTGGGTCTGCTGCGTCACGAAGGCGGTCACCGTGGCGTTGTCGTCGTCGAAGCGCTGGATCTTCAGCGTCGGCGGCGCGACCTGCTGCAGCACGTCGTCCTGGATGGTGCCGCGCGTGACCGCGATGGTCTTGCCGCCGAGGTCGGCGAAGCTCTTGATGCTCAGCGACTTCGGCCCGAACACGGCCTGGTAGAAGGGCGCGTAGGCGACCGTGAAGTCGATTACCTTGGCGCGCTCGGCGTTCTTGCCGAGCGCCGACACGATCAGGTCGATCTTCCTGGTCTGCAGATAGGGGATGCGGTTGGGCGTGCTCACCGGCACCAGCTCCGCCTTGACGCCGAGCTTGTCGGCGATCAGCTGCGCCACCGCGACGTCGAGGCCCTGCGGCTTGAGGTCCGGGCCGACGAAGCCGTAGGGCGCGAAGTCGGTGGGGATGCCGATGGCGATCGACTTCTTGCCGAGCACGGCGTTCAGGGAATCGTCGGCGCGCGCCGGCATGGATGCCACGAGGACCGCGCCTGCGATCAGGCCGGCAACGGTGGTGAACTGTCTGCGTTTCATTACGACACCTTTCATCAGTCGGTGGGAGGGATGGCAGGCTCTGTAGGCAAAGAGCGTGCCACGCGCGCCCGGCGCGGCGGCCGGGACCGCGCGGGCGGCCGCGCGGCCGCGCCGGGCGGCGCTTCCGGGGCATCGGTCCGCGCCCGGCACGGCCCTGGCATCGCATTTGCTCATGGCTCTGGCATCGAAGAAACTACGGTTTCATATGCACCACAACATGAAATTAGTGTTTCATAACAGTGCGCTCGCGGCCAGTTTGGTGCGCGGCGCGGCACCAGGCAGCCAACAGACATGAGCGACGCCCTCGAAACCCAGATCCGGCAGTGCTACGGCGACTTGTCCGCCGCCGAGAAGAAACTCGCCGACGTGCTGGTGGCGCGGCGCAAGGACCTGCTGAGCTATTCCGCCACCGAGCTGGCCGAGCTGGCCGGCGTGTCCAAGGCCAGCGCGGCGCGTTTTTTCCGGCGCCTTGGCCATGCGGACTTCAACGCGTTCCGGCGCTCGCTGCGCGAGCAGGTGTCCGAGCAGTCGCCGCTGTTCCTGCTGGAGCACGCCGGGCTGCCGCGCGCGGCGAAGGGCGGCAGCACGGCGCTGGCCGCGCTGCAGGCGCACGTGGCGCTCGACAGCAGCCGGCTCGCGGCGCTGCCGGAACAACTCAGCGCACGCGCGCTCGAGGTGGCGATGACCGAGCTGGCCGGCGCGCGGCGCGTGTGGGTGGTGGGCTACCGCAACAGCTTCATGCTGGCCTTCTACGCCAACGCGCTGCTCTCGCAGGTGCGCCCCGAGGTCTACCTGCTCAACGAGCAGGCTGGCAAGGATGCCGAGCTGATCGCCGAGATCGACGGCAAGGACGTGCTGCTGGCGGTGGATTTCCGCCGGCGCACGCGGCGCCTCAAGGGCGTGGTGACGCTCGCGCGCGAAGCCGGCGCGAAGCTGATCCTGCTCAGCGACGCGCCGGTGTCGGCGCTGGCGCCGGACGCCGACGCGCTGCTGCGCTGCTCGCACCACGGCGGCCAGGTGTTCGATTCCTACGTGGCGGCGGTCAGCCTGGTGAACTACCTGGCCGGCGCGATGGCCGGGCGCGCGCGCAAGTCCTCGCGGGCGCGCATGGCGCGCGTGGAGCGCGCGCACGAGGTGCTGGCCGACCTCGAAGCCTGACGTCGCTCCCTCTTTGCTCCCTTTATTGCTCCTTTTATCGTCTCTTTTCGTCCCTCTTTTCCCCGCGCGACGCGCCGCATCCGTCGGCGCGGACCGCCATCCCGACCGGAACCTCAGACGCATGAACGCACTTCCTTCCCTCTCGCTTGCCCTGCTTCCCAACCCCGCCCTGCGCCGCGACGAGCCCTACGGCGCGCGCCGCGCGGCCATCCTCGGCGCGCCGGCGCTGGCCGACGCGCGCCGCGAGATCGGCGCCTGGGCCGGCTACGCGCCCACGCCGCTGGCGGCGCTGCCGGCGCTGGCGGCCGCGCTGGGCGTGGCCGAGGTGCGCTACAAGGACGAGGGCTCGCGCTTCGGCCTGGGCAGCTTCAAGGCGCTCGGCGGCGCCTACGCGGTGGGCCGGCTGCTGTGCCGCGAGCTGGGCCGGCGCCTGGGGCGCGCGCTGTCCATCGCCGAGCTCGCCGATCCGGCCGTGCGCGGGCTCTGCGCGGAACTGACCGTGACCTGCGCCACCGACGGCAACCACGGGCGCTCGGTGGCGTGGGGCGCGCAATTGTTCGGCTGCCAGTGCGTGATCTATATCCACGCGACCGTCAGCGCGGGCCGCAAGGCCGCCATCGAGGCCTTCGGCGCCGAGGTGGTGCGCACCGGCGGCAATTACGACCAGGCCGTGCAGCAGGCGGACCGCGATGCCCGCGCGCGGGGCTGGCACGTGATTTCCGACACCTCCTACCCGGGCTACATGGACGTGCCGCGCGACGTCATGCAGGGCTACCAGGTGATGGTGGCGGAGGCGGTCGAGGCGCTGCCGCAATGGCCCACGCATGTGTTCATCCAGGCCGGCGTGGGCGGCTTCGCCGCGGCGGTGTGCGCGTATTTCTGGGAGCGCGAGCAGGGCAGCGGGAAGGGCAGCGGCGCGGGCCCGCGGCCGGTGTTCGTGGTGGTGGAGCCGGCCCGCGCCGACTGCCTGATGCGCAGCGCGCGCGCCGGCGCCGTCACCGCGGTGACGGGCGAGCTCGACACGCTGATGGCCGGGCTGGCCTGCGGCGAGGTCTCGCTGCTGGCGTGGGAGATCCTGGCCAATGGCGCCGACGCCTTCTGCACCATCGAGGACGAGGCCGCGGTGGCGGTCATGCGCCTGCTGGCCAGCCCGGCCGGCGGCGATCCGGCCATCGTCGCCGGCGAGTCCGCCGTGGCGGGGCTGGCGGCGGCCATCGCGGCGATGCAGGACCCGGCCGCGCGCGCGGCGCTGGGCCTCGACGCGCGCAGCCGCCTGCTGCTGATCGGCAGCGAGGCGGACACCGATCCCGAGCTGTACGCGCGGCTGGTCGGGCGCAGCGCGGACAGCGTGCGCGCCGGCGGTGCCCAGGGCGCGGATGGCATGGACAACGCGGAGGATGCGGCATGAGCGCGCCCGCCTGTCCCCGCATCGACGGCGAGCGGCTGCTGGCCAGCCTCGATGCGCTCGCCCGGCACGGCGCCATCGACGGCGGCGGCGTGTGCCGGCTGGCCCTGACCGATGCCGACCGGCACGGCCGCGACTGGACCGTGGCCCGCATGCGCGAGCTCGGCATGACCGTCACCATCGACGCGATCGGCAACGGCGTCGCGGTGTATCCGGGCAGCGCCGACCTGCCGCCGGTGATGATCGGCTCGCACATCGACACCGTGCGCACCGGCGGGCGCTATGACGGCAACTACGGCGTGCTGGCCGGGCTGGAGGTCGTGGCGACCCTGCGCGATGCCGGCCTGCGCCCGCGCCGCCCGCTCGCGGTGGCCTTCTTCACCAACGAGGAAGGCGCGCGCTTCCAGCCCGACATGATGGGCTCGCTGGTCTACGTGGGCGGCCTGCCGCTGCCGGAGGCGCTGGCCACGGCCGGCATCGACGGCAGCACGGTGGGCGAGGAGTTGCGCCGCATCGGCTACGCCGGCACCGCGCCGGTCGGGCGGCCCGCCGTCGACAGCTTCGTCGAGCTGCATATCGAGCAGGGGCCGGTGCTGGACCAGCGCGGCGTGCAGATCGGCGTGGTGGAGGGCGTGCAGGGCATCTCGTGGACCGAGTACCGCATCGAGGGCGTGTCCAACCACGCCGGCACCACGCCGATGGAGATGCGGCACGACGCCGGCCACGCCGCGGCGTGCGTCGCCGTGTTCGTGCGCGAGCTGGCGCTGCGCTACGGCGGCCGGCAGATCGGCACGGTGGGCGCGATCCGTTTCGAGCCCAATCTGATCAACGTCATTCCCAACCGCGCGGTGTTCACGGTGGACCTGCGCAACACCGACGAGGCGATGCTCGCGCGCGCGGAAGCCGAGGTGCAGGCCTTCGCCGAGCAGGTATGCGAGGCGCAGGGCTTGTCGCTGCTGCATACGCGGCTGGCGCGGTTCGCGCCGGTCGCGTTCGACCCGATGGTGACCGGGCTGGTGCAGCAGGAGGGCGAGGCGCTGGGCCTGTCCATGCTGCGCATGCCCAGCGGCGCCGGCCACGACGCCCAGATGCTGGCGCGGGTGTGCCCGGCCGGCATGATCTTCGTGCCCAGCGTCAAGGGGTTGAGCCACAACGTGCGCGAGTTCACCGAGCCGGCGGACCTGGTCAACGGCGCGCAACTGCTGCTGCAGGTGGTGCTGAAGCTGGCGGACCGGCCGTGACCTGTCCGTGACCTGTCCATGAATCGACCATGAACCGTCCATGAACCGACCGTAAGGCCGCCGCCGCGCGGCCGACCGGTTTCCTTTTTCCGCTGTTCCCTTTTTCCCGGAGCCTTTCCTTGTCCAGAATCCTGAATGTGGCCCTCGGCCAGCTTGGGCCGATCGCGCGCGCGGACAGCCGCCAGCGCGTGGTCGGGCGCCTGTGCGAACTGATGCGCGAGGCGCATGCCTGCGGCGCGCACCTGATCGTCTACCCGGAACTCGCGCTCACCACGTTTTTCCCGCGCTGGTACATCGAGGACCAGGACGAGATCGACAGCTTCTTCGAGCGCGAGATGCCCAACGCGGCGACGCAGCCGCTGTTCGATCTCGCGCGGGCGCTGGGCGTGGGTTTCTACCTCGGGTACGCGGAGCTGGCGACCGAGGCCGGCAAGCCGGCGCGCTACAACACCTCGATCCTGGTCGACCGCCAGGGCCGCATCGTCGGCAAGTACCGCAAGGTCCACCTGCCGGGGCATCGCGAGCACGAGCCGTGGCGCCGCTTCCAGCATCTGGAAAAACGCTATTTCGTGCCGGGCGGCGGGTTCGGCGTGACCGAGGCGTTCGGCGGCAAGATCGGCATGGCCATCTGCAACGACCGGCGCTGGGCCGAGACCTACCGCGTCATGGGGCTGCAGGGCGCGGAGATGGTGCTGATCGGCTACAACACGCCGGTGCACAACGCGCCCGCGCCCGAGCACGACGACCTGTCGCTGTTCCACAACCAGCTGTCGATGCAGGCCGGGGCCTACCAGAACGGGTCGTGGGTGGTGGGCGTGGCCAAGGCCGGCGTGGAGGAGGGCGTGGACAGCATCGGCGGGAGCTGCGTGATCGCGCCGTCGGGCGAGGTGGTCGGCGCCTGCCTGACCAAGGGCGACGAGGTGGCCATCGCGCGCTGCGACCTGGATTTCTGCGCGGTCTACAAGCGCACCACCTTCAACTTCGACGCGCACCGGCAGCCGCACGCCTACCGCATGCTGGTGGAGCGGCGCGGCGAGACGCTGATGGCCGACGGCAGCCCGGTGGCGGCGGCCGGGTGCGATTGAGGCGTGGTTCCAGGTTTCAGGATGCGGCTGGCGCGGGACTGACGCGCCGCCGCGGCGCGGCGCTCAGGCCCGCTTCCACACCGGGGAGTCCGCCACCACCACCTTCTTCGGCAGGATCTTCTGGCTGGTGAAGGCATCGGCGATGCGCTGCTGCTCTTCCAGCGAGGCCGCGTCCACGGTCTGCACCTGATAGGTGCGGCGGCGGTTGGCCGCCTCCACCGTGGGCGCGTCCAGCCCGATCAGCGGCGCGTGCCATTGCGCGGCGGCGGCGGGGTTCTGCTTGATCCACTCGCCGGCGCGGCGCAGCTCGTCGTAGACCACCGCGAGCACGTCGGCGTGCTTCTGCGCGTAGGGCGTGGCGGCGAGGTAGAAGCGCCGGTAGCTCGACAGGCCCTTGCCGTCGCGCAGGATGCGCGCGTTGGCCTGGCGCTGCACGGCGGCCAGGAACGGGTCCCAGATCACCCAGGCGGCCACGCTGCCGCGCTCGAACGCGGCGCGCGCGTCGGCCGGGTTCAGGTAGGCCGGCTCGATGTCGCGGATGCTCAGGCCCGCGCCGGCGAGCGCCTCGAGCAGCAGGTAGTGCGCGCCGGCGCCCTTGGCGAAGGCCACGCGCTGGCCCTTCAGCTGGGCGATCTCCCGGATCGGCGAGTCCTGGCGCACCACGATGGCCTGCGCCTCGGGCGAGGGCGTCTCGATCGCGTAGTAGGTGAGGTTGGCGCCGGCGGCGAGCGCGAACGGCGGCACCGCGTCGGCCACGTCGGCGCTCAGGTCGAGGTTGCCGATGTTGAGCGACTCCAGCAGCGGCAGGCCGGAGGTGAACTCGTACCACTGGACCGACGCGCCGAGCGGCGCCAGCGCCTTTTCCAGCGTCTCGCGCGACTTCAGCAGGATCATCAGCGTGGACGATTTCTGGTAGCCGATGCGCAGCGTGTGCTTCTGCGCCTGCGCGCGCGCCGGCCCCGCCACGCCGAGCGCGGCGGCGGCGCCCGCCGCCAGCACCGCGTTCACCACCGTGCGCCGCCCTTTGTCGAATGCTTGCGTCATTGCCGTTCCTGCCTTATCCGTGCACAAGCGCAGCAGGGTAGGCGAGCGCGGGCCAGCAGGGAACGAAGAATGCCGCACAAGCTTATGCGTTTGGCCGGCGTCCGGCCGCTGCGGCGCGGCAAATGTCCATGCATTCTGGGTGCGGATAAATGTCTGCGTGAATGTATTTGCACCGCGCGCAACACCTTGGCATGCCGCTTGCCGGGGATTGCCGGGGCAGTCCACGCGATACGAAATGGCGTGCTATATTCCTTCACCGTCGACAGTACGGCGCATGTCAGTGCGCGGCAAAAGTCTCGCCGCGGGCATGCCGCCGGCGCGCCTTGGTCAGGTGCCGGGTCGACGTCCTGCAGGAATCCCGCTGTCCTTTCCACAAGAGACCCGCCCCGTGTCCATGGTCCAGCTGGCGCTGCGTCGCCCGTACACTTTTATCGTGATGGCGATGCTGATCGTGCTCGCCACACCCTTTGCGCTGCTGAAGATGCCGACCGACATCTTCCCCGAGATCAACATCCCGGTCATCAGCATCATCTGGAACTACAACGGCCTGTCGCCGCAGGAGATGGGCCAGCGCATCTCGGCGCAGAACGAGCGCAGCCTGACCACCACCGTCTCCGACATCGAGCACATCGAGTCGACGTCGCTCAACGGCGTGGCGATCATCAAGATCTTCTTCCAGCCCACCGCCAACATCCAGACCGCGATCGCGCAGGTGGTGGCGGTGGAGCAGTCGCAGCTGCGCCAGCTGCCGCCCGGCATCACGCCGCCGCTGGTGATCAAGTACTCGGCCTCCAGCATCCCGGTGGTGCAGCTCGGGCTGTCCAGCCCGACGCTGTCCGAGCAGTCGCTGTTCGACGCGGCCGTGAACCTGCTGCGCCCGCAGCTCATCACCATCCCCGGCGTGGCGGTGCCGTTCCCCTACGGCGGCAAGAACCGGCTGGTGTCGGTCGACCTGGACATGCAGGCGCTGCAGGCGCGCGGCCTCGCGCCGGCCGACGTGGTCAACGCCGTCAACCTGCAGAACCTGATCCTGCCGTCGGGCACGGCCAAGCTCGGCGAGACCGAGTTCAACGTCCGGATGAACGGCTCGCCCGACGCGATCGCCGGGCTCAACGACCTGCCGGTGCGCACCATCGGCGGCAACACCACGTACCTGCGCGACGTGGCCTACGTGCGCGACGGCTTCTCGCCGCAGACCAACATCGTGCGCCAGGACGGCCAGCGCGGCGTGCTGCTGTCGCTGCTCAAGAACGGCGCGGCCTCCACGCTCGACATCGTCAGCAACCTGCGCGCGATGCTGCCGCGCGCGCAGCAGATCATGCCGTCCGACGTGAAGATCACGCCGCTGTTCGACCAGTCGGTGTTCGTCAAGGCCGCGGTCAAGGGCGTGGTGTTCGAGGCGCTGATCGCCGCCGGCCTGACCGCCGCGATGGTGCTGCTGTTCCTCGGCAACTGGCGCAGCACGCTGATCATCGGGCTGACCATCCCGCTCTCGATCCTGGCCTCGGTGCTGATGCTGCACGCGCTCGGCGAGACCCTGAACCTGATGACGCTGGGGGGCCTGGCGCTCTCGGTCGGCATCCTGGTGGACCAGGCCATCGTCACCATCGAGAACATCGAGCGGCACATGCACCTGGGCAAGCCGCTGCTGGAGGCGATCGACGCCGGCGCCGGCGAGATCGGCGTGGCCGCGTTCGTCTCCACGCTGTGCATCTGCATCGTGTTCGTGCCGATGTTCTTCCTCGAGGGCGTGGCGCGCTTCCTGTTCGTGCCGCTGGCCGAGGCGGTGGTGTTCGCGATGGTGGCCTCCTACATCCTGTCGCGCACGCTGGTGCCGACGCTGGTGATGCTGCTGATGGGCGGCGCCCACGCGCACGCCGACGGCGGCAAGCCCAGCCTGCTGCAGCGGCTGTACCGCGGCTTCGACCGCCGCTTCGAGCACGTGCGGCGCGTCTACACGCTGGCGCTGTCGGCGCAGCTGGGCAACCGCAAGCGCTTCGCCACGGTGTTCCTCGGCTTCTGCGTGCTGTCGTGCGCGCTGATCCCGTTCCTCGGGCGCGACTTCTTCCCCACCGTGGACGCCGGCCAGATCCGCCTGCACATGCGCACGCCGACCGGCACCCGCATCGAGGAAACCGCGCGCGTGGCCGACCAGGTGGAGGCGGCCATCCGCGAGATGATCCCGCCCGACCAGCTCGAGACCATCCTCGACAACCTGGGCGTGCCCAACAGCGGCATCAACCTCTCCTACAGCAACGCCGGCACCATCGGCACGCTCGACGGCGAGATCCTGATGTCGCTGCGCGAAGGCCACCGGCCCACCGAGGAGTTCATCTCGCGGTTGCGCGCCGAGCTGCCCAAGCGCTTCCCCGGCGTGGAGTTCTTCTTCCAGCCGGCCGACATCGTCACGCAGATCCTGAACTTCGGCCTGCCGGCGGCGATCGACGTGCAGTTCACCGGCAACGACCTGCAGGGCAACGCGCAGCTCGCCGGCGAGCTGGTCAAGCAGATCCGCGAGATCCCCGGCGCGGTCGACGCGCACGTGCACCAGCGCAACGACTATCCCGCCATCAACCTCGACATGGACCGCACGCGGCTGCAGCAGCTCGGGCTGTCGGCGCAGAACGTCGGGCAGAACGTGCTGATCTCGCTGTCGGGCAGCGCGCAGACCGCCCCGGCGTTCTGGCTCAACCCGACCAACGGCATCGTCTACAGCGTGGCGGTGCAGACGCCGCAGTACAAGATCGACTCGCTCGACACGCTGCTCAACCTGCCGGTGGCCGGCGCCGGCAGCGCCGCGAACGCCGCGGCGCCCGCGGCCGGGGCCAGCCCGGGCAGCTCGCAGCTGCTGGGCAACCTGGTGCAGGCCTCGACCGCGCGCCAGCCGGCGGTGGCGTCGCGCTACAACATCCTGCCCGCCATCGACATCTACGTCAGCGTGCAGGGCACCGACCTCGCCAGCGTGGCGGGCAAGGTGCAGAAGCTGGTGGACCAGATGACGGGCAAGCTGCCGCGCGGCTCGCAGCTCGTGGTGCGCGGGCAGGTGCAGACCATGCAGTCGTCGTTCATCGGCCTGGGCGTCGGGCTGGCGATGGCGATCGTGCTGGTGTACCTGCTGGTGGTGGTGAACTTCCAGTCGTGGATCGACGCGGCGGTCATCATCGCCGCGCTGCCCGCGGCGCTGGCCGGCATCGCGTGGATGCTGTTCATCACCGGCACCACCTTGAGCGTGCCGGCGCTGACCGGGGCGATCATGACGATGGGCGTGGCCACCGCCAACAGTATTCTGCTGGTGTCGTTCGCGCGGCAGCGCCTGGAAGAAGGCGTGCCGCCGCTGTCGGCCGCGCTGGAGGCGGGCGCGACCCGCATCCGCCCGGTGCTGATGACCGCGCTGGCCATGATCATCGGCATGATCCCGATGGCGCTGGGCCTGGGCGAAGGCGCCGAGCAGAACGCGCCGCTGGGCCGCGCGGTGATCGGCGGGCTGCTGTTCGCCACCGTGTCGACGCTGTTCTTCGTGCCGGTGGTGTTCGCCGCCGTGCATCGCTGGCTGGCCGGGCGCAAGCCGCACGGCGGCACGGCCCATCCGCCGCTGGCTCCCACACATCAAGAGGGTTGAAGCAATGACCGAACAACGCCATGCAGAGCTGGGTCTGCACCTGGCTGACGACGAGGCCGGCGGGCAGGACCCGCACGAGCAGCTCAAGCGGCGCGAGGTGGCGCGGCGCACGCGCATCGCCGCGCTGGTGGTGCTGGCGCTGCTGGTGGTGGGCGCCGGGCGCACCATGATCAGCCGCTACGCCAACGCCAAGGCGCTCAAGACCGGCACCGAGGAGCGCGCCATGCAGTACGTGCAGACGGCGCTGCCGCAGACCGGCAGCAGCCAGTCGCTGGCGCTGCCGGGCACGCTGCAGGGTTACGTGCAGGCGCCCATCGCCGCGCGCGCCAACGGCTACGTGAAGCGCTGGACCAAGGACATCGGCGCGCGCGTGGAGAAGGGCGAGCTGCTGGCCGAGATCGAGACCCCGGAAATCGACCAGCAGTTGAGCCAGGCCATCGCCGCGCGCGAGCAGGCCGCCTCCAGCCTCGCGCTGGCGCGCAGCACGGTGGAGCGCTGGGAAGGGCTGCGCAAGAAAGACGTGGTGTCGCAGCAGGAACTGGACGAGCGCCGCAGCGCGGTGACGCAGGGCGTGGCCAACGTGGCCGCGGCCGACGCCAACGTGCAGCGCCTGCGCCAGCTCGAAGGCTTCAAGCGCGTGGTGGCGCCGTTCTCCGGCATCATCACGCGCCGCAGCGTCGACGTGGGCGACCTGATCGACGGCAACCGGCAGTTGTTCCTGCTCTCGCAGACCGATCCGCTGCGCGTCTACGTCAACGTGCCGCAGAGCTACGCCAACCTCGTCAAGCCCGGCCAGGAAGTGGTGGTGACGCAGGTCGAGCTGCGCGGCCAGGCCTTCAAGGGCGAGGTGGCGCGCACCGCCGCCTCGATCGACACCACCACCCGCACCATGCAGGTGGAAGTCAACCTGCCCAACCGCGAAGGCGCGCTGCTGCCCGGCGCCTACGTCACCGTCTCGCTGCCGCTCAAGAACAGCCAGGCGCTGCTGGCGCCGAGCAACGCGCTGCTGTTCCGCGGCGAAGGCACGCGCGTGGCCGTGGTGGACGCGCAGGGCAAGGTGACGCTGCGCCCGGTCAACCTCGGGCGCTACTACGGCACCACGGTGGAAGTGCTGGACGGGCTCGGCCTGCAGGACCGGCTGGTGCTCAACCCCTCCGACTCGATCGCCAACGGCGACCGCGTGGTGCTGGCGCCGGTGGCGCAGAACGGCGCGAAGAACGGCGCGGAGGGTGCCGGGCAGGGCGCAGGACAACAAAGCGCGGGACAAAGCGCCGCGCCGGCGGCGGAGGCCAAGCGATGAGGCTGCGGCGCCCGTCGCCGGTCCTCGCGCCGGCGCTTGCCGCGGCCCTCGCCGCGGCGATCCTGCTCGGCGGCTGCGCGGCCGGCCCCGACTACCGCAAGCCCGACTCCGAGCTGCCCGCGGCATGGAAGGTCGAGCCGCCGTGGCGCGAAAGCACGCCCGGCGACAGCGTGGCCAAGGGCACCTGGTGGGAACGCTTCGGCGATGCCCGCCTCGATGCGCTCGAGCAGCAGGCGCTCGCGGCCAACCCCACGCTGGCCGTGGCCAATGCCCGCCTGGCGCAGGCCCGCTCGCAGGCCAACGCGGCCAATGCCGGGCTGTTCCCGCAGATCGGCATCAATGCGCGCGCGCAGCGCGCGGCCATCTCCGCCAACCGCCCGCTGACCAACTATGCGGCGCCGAACTTCGGCACCGTGCAGAACGACCTCACGCCCTCGTTCACGGTGGGCTACGAGCTCGATCTGGCCGGCCGCGTGCGGCGCACCATCGAAAGCGCCGAGGCCTCGGCGCAGCAGTCGCAGGCCGATTTCGAGAACGTGCGGCTGCTGCTGACCACCGACCTCGCCGCCAACTACTACAACCTGCGCGCGCTCGACATCGAGCTCGACGTGCTGCAGCGCTCCATCGCACTGCAGCGCCGCGCGCTCGATCTGGTCAGCGCGCGCCACGACCTCGGCGCCGCGTCCGGGCTGGATCTGGCGCAGCAGCAGGCGCTGCTCGACGCCACGCTCACTCAGGTGGACGTGCTGGCCAAGCAGCGCAGCCAGTTCGAGCACGCCATCGCCACGCTCACCGGCACCGCCGCGCCGCTGTTCGCGCTGGCGCCCGAGGTGGCGGAGCTGGTGCCGCCCGCGGTGCCGCTCGGCGTGCCGTCCGACGTGCTGGAGCGCCGGCCCGACGTGGCCTCGGCCGAACGCGCGATGGCCGCGGCCAACGCGCAGATCGGCGTGGCCAAGTCCGCGTTCTATCCGAGCGTGATACTCGGCTCGGCGATCGGCGGCGAGAGCGGCACGTTCGGCTCGCTGTTCAACCTGCCCAGCCTGGTGTGGTCGGTCGGCGCCACGGCGGCGGTGACGCTGTTCGACGGCGGCAAGCTGCGCGCCAACCTGTCGTTCGCGCAGGCCGGCTACGACGGCACCGTGGCCAACTACCGCCGCGTGGTGCTGACCGCGATGCAGGAAGTGGAAGACGGCATCACCGGCCTGTCCGCGCTGTCGCGCGCCAACGACCAGCAGCGGCGCGCCGTGGGCAGCGCGCGCCAGGTGCTCGACATGGCCACCGCGCGCTACGAAGGCGGCGCCACCGGCTACCTCGACGTGATCACGGCCCAGCAGGGCCTGCTCGGCGCCGAGCGCACGGCGGCGCAACTGCGCGGCCAGCAGATGCTGACCGCGGTGTTCCTGGTCAAGGCGCTGGGCGGCGACTGGGGCGGCGCCTCGACGCTGGCCGATGGCGGGGCGAAGGCGATGAAGGGGATGAAGCAGGTGGCGGCGAAGTAGCGGATGGGTCCGGCGGCGTGGCTGGCCATGCCGAAGGTTTGCACGCAAGCAGATTGCTCGCGTCATCAGCCCTGGCGCGAACCTCGACATACCGCTGGTTCGCTCCCCTCTCCCGCGTGCGGGAGCGGGAGAACACCTTGCCTGGGCTAGCTCTGGCGGCTTGGGCGTATCCGGCGGCTTCGTTCATTGCCCTGGCACGTTGCCCCAAAAAAAAAGCGCCCGGACCAAGCCGGGCGCTTTTTGCTTCCCAGGCCCCGAAGGGCCGCGCTGCCTCAGCGCTGGTTCAGCGCTGGTATGCCGGCGGCAGGAAGCCCGCGAAGCGCTGCTGCGTGGTCGCCTTGAATTCCGGCGACTGGTAGGCGTCGCGGATGTCCTTGACGAACGGCTTGCCGAGGTCGGCGGTGCGCACGGCCACCAGGTTCATGTAGTAGTCGGGAATCTTCTCCAGCGACAGCGCCTCGGTCAGCTTCAGGCCGGAGGACAGCGCGAAGTTGCCGTTGACGAAGGCGTAGTCCACGTCGTCGAGCGAGCGCGGCAGCTGCGCGGCTTCGAGCTGGATCAGCTTGAGCTTGTTCGGGTTGGTCTCGATGTCGCGCTCGCTGGCGCGGATCGTGTCGGTGCCGGGCTTGAGCGTGACCCAGCCGATCTGCTGCAGGATCGCGATGGCGCGCGCCAGGTTGGACGGATCGTTGGGCAGCGAGACGGTGGCGCCCGGCTTCACTTCGGCCAGGGTCTTGTGCTTGTGGCTGTAGATGCCGATCGGCGCGGTCGGCACCTGCAGCACCTCGGACAGTTGCAGCTTGCGGTCGCCGGCGAACTTCTTCAGGTAGGCCACGTGCTGGAAGGCGTTGGCGTCGATGGCGCCATCGGCCAGCGCCAGGTTGGGCTGCACGTAGTCGCTGAACTCGACGATGGTGACCTTGTAGCCCTTCTTCTCCAGCAACGGCTTGATGCCGTAGCGGATCTGGTCGGAGTACGGGCCGGCGGTGGCGCCGAAGCGGATTTCCTTCTTGTCCGGATCGGCCGCGCCGGCCGTCTGGATCACGCCGAGGGCAAGCACCGCGGCAATCAGTCGAATCCCGAAACCCATTTTCATCAAAGCTCCCCGTGTCGTTGGTGTGTATGGCGTGCCCGCGCGCGCTTTCAGCGGCGGGCGAGGGAGCCATTGTAGGGGGCTACCTATGCGCGAGGAACGAGTAAATATGCATGGGCATATAACTCGGGCGAATAAGGCAGATGGGTCTGGCGGGGTGGTGTGCGATGCGCCTGCCTTCTCCCGCGGTCCCTCTCCCGCAAGCGGGAGAGGGGGAACCTGCGGGAAACGACAGGCAGGGCGGGCAGCGCCGGCCTCAGGCCGCCGCCAGCGCCCGGTCGAGGTCTTCGAGCAGGTCGTCGATATGCTCGATGCCGATCGACAGGCGCACCATGTCCTCGCTCACGCCGGCGGCCTTCAGTTCGGCGGCGTCGAGCTGGCGGTGGGTGGTGGAGGCCGGGTGCGTGGCCAGCGACTTGGCGTCGCCGATGTTGACCAGGCGCGTGAACAGCTGCAGCGCGTCGAGGAAGCGCGCGCCGGCCTCGCGGCCGCCGCTCTTGAGGCCGAACGACAGGATGCCGGGGCCGCGGCCGCCGAGGTAGCGCTGCACCAGCGCGTGGTCCGGGTGCTCGGGCAGGCCGGCGAAGTTGACCCATTCGACCTTGGGGCTGGCCTTGAGGTGGCGCGCCACGGCCAGCGCGTTCTCGGTGATGCGGTCCAGGCGCAGGGCCAGGGTCTCGACGCCTTGCAGGATCAGGAAGGCGTTGAACGGCGACAGCGCCGCGCCGGTATTGCGCAGCGGCACCACGCGCGCGCGGCCGATGTAGGCGGCCGGGCCCAGCGCTTCGGTGTAGACCACGCCGTGGTAGGACACGTCGGGTTCGTTCAGGCGCCTGAAGCGGGCCTTGTGCTCGGCCCACGGGAACTTGCCGCTGTCGACGATGGCGCCGCCCACGCTGTTGCCGTGGCCGCCCAGGTACTTGGTCAGCGAGTGCACCACGATGTCCGCGCCGTGCTCGAACGGCCGGCACAGGTAGGGCGAGGGCACGGTGTTGTCGACGATCAGCGGGATGCCGTGGCTGTGCGCGACCTTGGCGATGGCGGCGATGTCGACGATGTTGCCGAGCGGGTTGCCGACCGACTCGACGAAGATGGCCTTGGTGCGCTCGTCGATCAGGTCGCCGAAGGCGGCCGGGTTGCGGCCGTCGGCAAAGCGCGTCTCGATGCCGGACAGCGGCAGCGTGTGCGCGAACAGATTGTAGGTGCCGCCGTAGAGCTGGCTGGCCGAGACGATGTTGTCGCCGGCCTCGGCGATGGTCTGGATCGCGTAGGTGATGGCCGCCATGCCGGACGCCAGCGCCAGCGCGCCCACGCCGCCCTCGAGCGCGGCCAGGCGCTGCTCGAGCACGTCGTTGGTCGGGTTCATGATGCGGCTGTAGATATTGCCGGGCACCTTGAGGTCAAACAGGTCGGCGCCGTGCTGCGCGTTGTCGAAGGCGTAGGCCACGGTCTGGTAGATCGGCACGGCCACCGCGCGGGTGGTGGGATCGGGGGAGTAGCCGCCGTGGACTGCAATCGTCTCGAGTTTCATGTTGTGGTTGCTGGATCTATGGTGATGGGAAGCCTGCCGGGAGCGGGCATGGTAGCAGCGCGGGCCGGCGCCCGCCAAGGCGGTGGCCGGTGATCGCACCGGGCCGCGCGCGGTCCGTGCCGGCGCTGCCCGGCGATGTCCGTCGACGCCCGCCGCCCGGTCACTGGCTGGCGAGCGGGAAACTGGCCTGCCAGACGTTGTCCTTGATCTGGATCGGGGCCGGGATCAGCTTCTGCTGGTAAAACAGGTCGGCCACCTGCTGCTGCGCGGCCACCACGTCCGGCGTGACCGGGGTGGCGCCGTAGGGCACGCGCCGGAGCCAGGCTTCCACCACCTGCACTTCGAGGCCGACCGCGGGCGCGAGCAGGGCGGCGGTCTCGCCGGGGTTCTTCACCACCCACAGGCCGCTGGCGCGCAGTTGCTCGAGGATGGCGTTGACCGCCTGCGGGTGCGCCTTGACGAAGGCGCCGGCGGCTTCGTAGAAGTTGAACGGCGAGGGCACGTTTTCGTAGTCGGCGATGGTGCGCACCTTGAGGGCCTTCTGCGCCAGCGCGTAGTAGGGGTCCCACACCACCCAGGCGTCCACGTTGCCGCTCTCGAAGGCGGCGCGGGCGTCGGCCGGCGGCAGGTAGATCGGCTGGATGTCCTGCAGGCTCAGGCCGTTCTTCTTGAGCAGCTGCACCAGCAGGTAGTTGGAGCTGGAGCCCTTTTGCAGCGCGACGCGCCTGCCCTTGAGGTCGGCCACCGCGCGCACCGGGGACTTGTCGAGCACGAACAGGGCCTCGTTGGTCTTGCCACCGGGCTCGGCGCCGACGTAGACGAAGCTGGCGCGCGCGGCCTGGGCGAACACGGCCGGCGGCGCGCCGGTGTAGCCGAAGTCGATGCTGCCGGCGTTGAGCGCCTCCAGCAGCTGCGGGCCGGCCGGGAATTCCTTCCACTCGACCTTGAAGCCCAGCGGCGCGAGCTTCTTCTCGAGCGAGCCCTGGGCCTTGAGCACGGCGAGCAGGCCGGCCTTCTGGTAGCCCACGCGCACGGCCTGGTCGGCGGCGGCGGCGCCGGCGGACCAGGCCAGCGCGGCGAAGGACAGGGCAAGGCCGAGGCGGCGGGGCCAGTTGCGCAACAGGGTCATGCGATTTCTCCGGAAGGGTGGCGGGGATCGGGAAGATCCGGCTGGGCCCTATGGTTGCGAAATCGCGGTGGCAGGGGAAGGAAGCTTATTGCATTTGGATAGAACCGGGCGGGCCGCCCGAGGTCAGACCGGAGGCCGCCGGCGCGGCGCGCAGGCGACGCGCGGACGGTGGAAGACCGCCGCGCGGGCCGCGCCTGCGCGTTGCAATTTGTGCAACTGCTTTCAAGGGTGCGCACCCTGCGACACCTTGCCGCAGTCAGGATGTTTCTGAACAAGCGCACCGTTCACCGCACGATCGTGCGAGATGCCGTATTGTCCTGTTTGGCGGACAGTGTGTTCCTGTTCCCGGGTTTACCCTCGTTGTTGCGATGCGGTAGATTCGCGCCACGATGTCTGACGGCCCCCGATTCTCATCAATAAACCACGTTTGCCGCACCGGCAGGCGTGTCGAGCATCGTCACCGCAACATCCTCCTGTGTGGACCGCCGCAGTCCCGCAACGCTCTGTCCAGCAAGGACCGGGCCATCCTGCCCAACCCGTCCCACAAGGACCAGGCCAGTCCGCCGCTGATTGGCGCTTCTCCGGGCCGGCAGGCCGCCTGAACCGAGTTTCCCCCAAGCCTTAAGTCGTCTGCCTCTTGCTTGCGCATCGGGCGGCAAAACCACGCCGCGCCGTCGTTCCGTGGCTTACTCAACCAGTCGTGACATGAAGATACCCGAACTTCCGCGTTGGACGCGGTTCCTGCCCGGTGGCGCCCTGCTGCTGCTGGCCGGCTGCAACATGACCGTGCTAGATCCGAAGGGCCAGATCGGCGCCGACGAAAAGAACATCATCCTGATCGCGACCTGGCTGATGCTGCTGGTGGTGGTGCCGGTGATCATCCTGGTGTTCACCTTTGCCTGGAAGTACCGCGCAAGCAACAAGAACGCCCGCTACGAGCCGGACTGGTCGCACTCGACCGGGATCGAGGTGGTGGTGTGGCTGATCCCGTGCCTGATCATCCTGGTGCTGGGCATCATCACCTGGAAGTCCTCGCACGACCTGGACCCGTACAAGCCCATCGAGTCGGACGTCAAGCCGATCACGATCGAGGCCGTGGCGCTGAACTGGAAGTGGCTGTTCATCTATCCCGAACTGCACATCGCCACCGTCAACGAGATCGCGTTCCCGGTCAACACGCCGGTGAACTTCAAGATCACGTCCGATTCGATCATGAACTCCTTCTTCATCCCGCAGCTGGGCAGCCAGATCTACGCGATGGCGGGGATGGAGACCAAGCTGCACCTGATCGCCAACGAAGCCGGCAGCTATGACGGCATGTCGGCGAACTACAGCGGCGGCGGCTTCTCGGGCATGAAGTTCAAGGCCAAGGCCGTGTCGAACTTCGACTTCGAACAGTGGGTCAAGCAGGTCCGCGCCTCGTCGCGCGAGCTGAACCTGGCCGACTACGAACAACTGGCCAAGCCCAGCGAGAAGGAACCCGTGACGCTGTTCGCCAAGGTCGATCCGCAGCTGTACCACGGCATCCTGCACAAGTACATGGACGGCGCCGGAGGCGCGATCGCCGGCAACGGCACCTCGTTCGGTCCTGTCTGCACCTCGCGCAACACCCTCGGCGAGAGCCAGGTGTCCCTGGCCGCGCCCGCTAAGTCGGCGCCGGGCTCGAATTCCTAGGAGTAATGATGTTTGGCAAATTGAGTTTGGATGCCATCCCGTTCCACGAGCCCATCGTCATGGGCACGTTGTCGGTGGTGGCCCTGGGCGCGCTGGCGGTGTTCGCGCTGATCACCTACACCCGCAAGTGGGGCTGGCTGTGGAATGAGTGGTTCACCTCGGTCGACCACAAGAAGATCGGCATCATGTATTCGGCCGTGGCGATGGTCATGCTGCTGCGCGGCTTCGCCGACGCGATCATGATGCGCACGCAGCTGGCGCTGTCCACCAACGGCTCGCCGGGCATCCTGCCGCCCGAGCACTACGACCAGATCTTCACCGCCCACGGCGTGATCATGATCTTCTTCGTGGCGATGCCGCTGATGACGGGCCTGATGAACCTGGTCGTGCCGCTGCAGATCGGCGCGCGCGACGTGGCCTTCCCGTTCCTCAACACGCTGAGCTTCTGGCTGTTCGTGGCCGGCGCGATGCTGGTCAACGTCTCGCTGGGCGTCGGCGAGTTCGCGCGCACCGGCTGGCTGGCCTACCCGCCGCTGTCGGGCCTGCAGTTCAGCCCCGGCGTGGGCGTGGACTACTACCTGTGGAGCCTGCAGATCTCCGGCCTGGGCACCTTGCTCACCGGCGTGAACTTCCTGGTCACCATCCTCAAGATGCGCGCCCCGGGCATGACCCTGATGCGCATGCCGGTGTTTACCTGGACCGCGCTGTGCACCAACGTGCTGATCATCGCCTCGTTCCCGGTGCTGACGGTCTCGCTGGCGCTGCTGGGCCTGGACCGCTACTTCGACATGCACTTCTTCACGAACGAAATGGGCGGCAACGCCATGATGTACGTGAACCTGATCTGGATCTGGGGCCACCCCGAGGTGTACATCCTGGTGCTGCCGGCATTCGGCATCTTCTCGGAAGTCATCTCGACCTTCTCGGGCAAGAAGCTGTTCGGCTACAAGGGCATGGTCTACGCGACCTGCGCCATCATGGTGCTGTCGTTCCTGGTCTGGCTGCACCACTTCTTCACGATGGGCTCCGGCGCCAGCGTGAACGCGTTCTTCGGCATCACCACCATGATCATCTCCATCCCGACCGGGGTGAAGATCTTCAACTGGCTGTTCACCATGTACCGCGGCCGCGTGCGCATGACCACGCCGGTGATGTGGACGCTGGGCTTCATGGTCACGTTCGTGATCGGCGGCATGACCGGCGTGCTGATGGCCGTGCCCGCCGCTGACTTCGTGCTGCACAACAGCCTGTTCCTGATCGCCCACTTCCACAACGTGATCATCGGCGGCGTGCTGTTCGGCTACCTGGCCGGCATCACCTACTGGTTCCCGAAGGCGTTCGGCTTCAAGCTCGACGAGCGCCTGGGCAAGTGCGCCTTCTGGTGCTGGCTGGTCGGCTTCTACCTGGCCTTCATGCCGCTGTACGTGCTCGGCTTCATGGGCATGACCCGCCGCCTGAACCACACCGACAACCCGGCCTGGAACCCGTTCCTGTACGTGGCCGTGTGCGGTGCCGCGCTGATCGGCCTGGGCGTGGTGTTCCAGGTGCTGCAGATCGTGGTGAGCGTGCGCAACCGCAAGGCGCTGGCCGACGTCACGGGCGATCCGTGGAACGGCCGCACGCTGGAGTGGTCCACCTCGTCGCCGCCGCCGTTCTACAACTTCGCGCACACCCCCGTGGTGCGTGACCTGGACGCCTTCGCCGACATGAAGGCCCGCGGCGAAGCGCCGAAGCAGGAAGCGCACTACGAGCAGATCCACATGCCGAAGAACACCGGCGCCGGCTTCTACATGGGCGCGTTCAGCTTCGTGCTGGGCTTCGCCGCGACCTGGCACATCTGGTGGCTGGCGATCGTGGGCCTGGTGGGCATGATCGTGTCCTTCATCTTCCGCAGCAACGACGACCACATCGACTACTACGTGCCCGCACGCGAAGTCGAGGCAGTCGAAAAGACCCACTTCCAGCGCGTCGCGTCGCAGGCCTGAAACCTATGTCCACACAAGTCCTAGACCGTCATTCCGCGCATGCCGCAGGGCATGCCCATGACCATTCGCACGACCACGCCCATCACGACACCAGTGCCAACACCGTGTTCGGCTTCTGGGTCTACCTGATGAGCGACTGCATCATCTTCGCCGGTCTGTTCGCCGCTTTCGCGGTGCTGCGCGGCGAAGTGGCGGGCGGCCCCTCGGGCAAGGAACTGTTCGAACTGAACTACGTCCTGGTCGAGACCTTCCTGCTGCTGTTCTCGAGCCTGACCTCGGGCATGGCGATGGTGGCCCTGCACAACGGCCAGAAGTCCCGCCTGCAGTTCTGGCTGGCCATCACCTTCCTGTTCGGCGTGGCCTTCATCGGCATGGAAATCAACGAGTTCCATCACATGATCGCCGAAGGCGCGGGCCCCAACCGCAGCGCCTTCCTGTCGTCGTTCTTCACGCTGGTCGGCACCCACGGCCTGCACGTGGCCAGCGGCCTGCTGTGGATGGCCGTGCTGATCTGGCAGATCGCCCGCAAGGGCCTGACGCCGACCGTGGGCAAGCGCCTGGCGTGCTTCGCGCTGTTCTGGCACTTTCTGGACATCGTCTGGATCGGCGTGTTCACCGTGGTCTACCTGATGGGAGCGATGTAATGGAACACAGCAACGTCTCGACCGCCGGCCACGGCGCGCACGGCACCAGCGCCGGCGGCGCCAGCCACAGCAGCGTCAAGAACTACGTGATCGGCTTCGTGCTGGCGGTCATCCTGACCGTCATCCCGTTCCGCCTGGTGATGGGCGGCGGCGGCACGGTCGCCGCCGGCACCACGCTGGCCGTCATCCTCGGCTTGGCCGTGGTGCAGATCGTGGTGCACCTGGTGTACTTCCTGCACATGGACCGTTCCTCGGAGCAGCGCTGGAACGTGATGGCGCTGGCCTTCACCGCGCTGATCCTGCTGATCGTGATCGCAGGTTCGCTGTGGATCATGCACAACATGAACCAGAACATGATGGTGCACTGAGGATCTTCCTCCGGCGTAACGACAAAGGCGGCCCGCGGGCCGCCTTTGTCGTTTCCGGAGTCCGGCTGCCTATGCCGCCGCGCGCGCGTGCGCCGCGTGGTTGGCCGGCTCGCCCGCCTTGGGCGCGCCGGACTTGACCGCGACGCTGCGCCGGCCGTCCACGCCGACCGGCACGTCGCCGGCGATGGTCACGCGCCGCACCACGCGCTTGGCATCGCCGTAGTCGTTGATGGCGTAGTGCTGGGTGGCGCGGTTGTCCCAGATCGCCACGTCGCCGGCGCGCCAGCGCCAGCGCACGGTGTTCTCCAGGCGGTGCACGTGGTCCTGCAGCACGGCCACGAGGTGCTGCGAGTCCGAGCCCGAATAGCCGAGCAGCTTCTTGACGAAATGCCCGAGCACCAGCGTGCGCTCGCCGGTTTCCGGGTGCACGCGCACCACCGGATGCTCGGTCTCGTAGATGGCCGAGGTGAAGACCTCGCGGTAGCGCTTGATGGCGTCGGTGCTGACCGTGGCGCGCGTGGCGGCGTAGTCGTAGTCGTTGGTGTGCAGCGCCCACAGGCGGTCGGCCAGCTCGCGCAGGCCCTCGGGCAGGTCCTGGTAGGCGGTGGCGGTGTTGGCCCACACGGTGTCGCCGCCGGCGGCCGGGATGGTCACGCCGCGCAGCACCGAGACCTGCGGGTAGGCCAGGTCGAAGGTGACGTCGGTATGCCAGGAGTTGGCGCGCCCGCCGTGCTCGGAGTCGAGCTCCAGCAGGAAGCGCGTGCCGTCGCGCGAGGGCACGGTGGGGTGGGGCACCGGCGTGCCGAACAGGCTGGCGAAGCCTTCCTGCGCGGCGTCGTCGAGATGGTCCTGGCCGCGGAAGAACAGCACCTTGTGGCGCAGCAGCGCCGCGCGCACGGCGGCAAAGGTGGCGGCGTCGAGCTGCGGCGAGAGCCGCACGCCGCGGATCTCCGCGCCGATGCGCCCGGCTACCGGGTGGATGTCGAGTTCGACTTGCGATGCGGCGTGCTGCTGGGTCATGGCGTTCTCCCGTGGGTCTAGTCCTGCGTTGGTGTCCGGCGCCTGCCGGCGCGCTTCAGATTTCAGATGGCAAAGCGGATATTGGGCGGCAGCCGCGTGGCGTCCGCGTCCGGCTCGCGCCTGACCGGCGCCTCGGCCAGCTCGGCCAGGCGCCCGGTGAATTCCCGCAGCACGTCGTCCTTGACGCGCGCGAAGGCGGCCGAGGCGCGCTCGCGCGGGTGCGGCAGCGGCACCGGCAGGATGCGGCGGATGCGGCCCGGGCGCGGCTCCATCACCACCACGCGGTCGCCCAGGTAGACGGCTTCCTCCACGTCGTGCGTGACCAGGATCATGGTGATGCCCTCGGCCTGCCAGATGCGGTGCAGCTCCTGCTGCAGGTAGGCGCGCGTGAGCGCGTCGAGCGCGCCGAACGGCTCGTCGAGCAGCAGGATTTCCGGGCGCGTGACCAGCGCGCGCGCGATCGCCACGCGCTGCGACATGCCGCCGGACAACTGGTGCGGAAACGCGGTCTCGAAGCCGGCCAGCCCGACCAGCTCGATGTGCTCGCGCACCGTGCGGCGCTTGTCGGTCTCGGTGATGTTGGCGTTGAGCAGCGCCATGCGGATGTTCTGCTCCACCGTCAGCCACGGGAACAGCCGGTGCTCCTGGAACACGATGCCGCGGTCCAGGCTGGTGCCCGCCACGCGCTTGCCGTCGAGCAGGATCTCGCCCTTGTAGTCTTCTTCCAGCCCGACCACCAGCCGCAGCAGGGTGGACTTGCCGCAGCCGCTGGCGCCGACGATGCTGACGAACTCGCCCGGGGCGATCGACAGCGTGATGTCCTCCAGCACAGGCAGGGCCGCGCCCTTGACCTGGTATTGCTTGCGCAGGTGCTCGATGCTGAGCGTGCCGGCGTGCGCCATGTGGTTCTCCGGAAAAGATGAGGCAGTGCGAAGAAAAGGGAAAGGGAGGTGCGGTCAAAGAGAAGCGAAGCGGTCCTGGCCAGGCGCGCGGCCGCAGACAGTACAAGCGGGCCGCGCGACGACGCCAGGATCTCTTTGATCGTGCCTCCTGGCATCCTAGAAGGCGGCGACCGAGCGGCCGCGCCAGGCCAGCAGGCGGCCTTCGATGCGGCTGGCGATCCAGTTCAGCGTGAAGCCGACCAGCCCGACCACGATCACGCCGAAGATCACCAGGTCCATCCAGAAATTCTCGCGGCCGTCGATCATGGTGTTGCCGATGCCCTTGCCGGCCACCAGCAGGTATTCGGCGCCGAGCGTGGCCAGCCACGCATAGATCAGCGCCAGGTGGATGCCGGCGAAGATCGACGGCGAGGCCGCCGGCAGCACCACGCGCAGCAGCACCTGCCAGCGCGAGTACTTCAGCACGCGCGCGACCTCCAGCAGGTCGGCCGGCACGCCGCGGATGCCCTCGAAGGTGTTGAGCACCACCGGGAAGAACGCCGCCAGCGAGAGGAACACCACCTTGGCGGTGTCGCCGAGGCCGAACCACACCGAGATCAGCGGGATCCACGCGAACAGCGAGATCTGCTTGATGGTGTGGAAAGTGGGCCCGGCCAGCTGCTCGAACAGGCGCGACAGCCCCAGCGCCGCGCCGAACGCCAGCCCCACGCTGGCGCCCAGCGCGAAGCCGGCCAGGTCGCGCCACAGGCTCGCGCGCAGCGCCTCGAACAGGGCGCCGCTGCGCACCTGCTGCACCGCCGTGTCCCACACCTTGGAGACCGGCACCAGCAGCGGCGAGGTGCTCCAGCCGAAGCGCACCGCGGCCCACCACAGCACCACCAGGGCGATCGGCAGGACCCAGCCGCGCAGCGGCCGGGGAATGCGCAGGGCGCGTTTGGATGATTCCGCCATCTTGGTTCCTTCGCTATCGGTTCGTCGTGCGGCCAGGAAGGGCGATCACAGGCCGGGCTTGCGCCAGCGCAGCACCGCCGCCTCGGCCAGCGCCAGCGCCTTGTCCAGCGCGAAGCCGACCGCGCCGACCACGATCACCGCGGCGATCACCATGTCGAGCTGGAACAGCTGGCGGCCGTACACGATCATGTAGCCCAGCCCCTCCGACGAGGCCAGCAGCTCCACCACCACCAGCGCCAGCCACGCATGCGTGAGGCCGTAGCGGATGCCGTTCCAGATCGGCGCGGCGGCGGCCGGGAACACCACGCGCGACAGCATCTGCCAGCGCGTGAAGCGCAGCACGCGCGCCACCTCGATGTAGCGCGTGGGCACGTTCTGGATGCCCTTGTAGGTGTTGAGCGCGATCGGCACCAGCGAGGCCTTGGCGATCAGGATGATCTTGAGCGCCTCGTCGATGCCCACCAGCAGCATCAGCAGCGGCAGCCAGCCCAGCACCGGCACCTGGCTGAAGGCCTTGAAGGTGGGGTAGACGTAGTCGCGGAAATTCGGCGACAGGCCCATGCCCACGCCGAGCGCGAGGCCGCCGGCCAGGCCCACGGCAAAACCGCCGGCCACGCGCATCGCGCTGACGGCGAGATTGGCCTGCAGCTCGCCGCTCTGGTAGAGGTCGGAGAGCGTGTGCCACACCGCGTCGGGCGCGGGCAGCACCTGCGGCGGGATCCACTCGAAGCGCGCCGCCACGTACCAGCCCAGCAGCAGCGCCAGCGGCACCGGCCACGCCAGCAGCCACGCCAGGTGCTGGCGGCCGGGGCGCCAGCGGCGCGGGGGCGCGGCGCTTTCCGTGGCGGCGGGTCCCGCCGGCGGCAACGCCAGGGTTTCGTTGGCCGCCATCGCGTCAGGCTCCGAGGATCTTGCCGTTGGCCTGGTAGACCGGCCAGTAGCTCTGCAGGCTCAGGTCGTCCAGCGCCGCCTTGAGGAAGCGCGTGTCGATCCACTGGTCCACGTCGAAGCGCGCGCGCGACAGGCGCAGGCGGTAGGCCTGCTCGGTGGCGTCCTTGTAGCGCGCCACCAGGAACGGGTCGAAGTTCGGGTTCACGCGCACGCGCAGCGGCTCGCCTTCGTAGTCTTCCTTCCAGTGCTCGTAGGGCGTGCCGGCGCGCGCCCAGGTGTGCAGCACGTCGTCGCGGTTCTTCTCGTCCGAGGCCCAGCGCGCGGCCTGCACCGAGGTCTTGACGAACTGCTGGGTGGCTTCGGGGTACTTGCTGGCGAACTCGTCGGTCACCAGCACGTGGCTCTGGCGCGTGTAGATCGGCGACTGGTTCTTGCTCGAATAGAGGATGCGCACCGCGCCCTTGTCGCGCAGGCGCAGGATGTCCATCGCGCCGATGGCGGCGTCGAGGTCGCGCGTGGTGAGCGCGGCCAGGTAGCTCGCGGTGTCGAGGTTGAGCAGGCGCAGGTCCTTCTCGGCGAGGCCGTTGGCTTCGAGCAGGCGCAGCGCCGGCAGATGCATGTTGGTGCCCTTGAACAGCGACACGCGCTTGCCGCGCAGGTCCGCCACGGTCTTGAGCGGCGAATCGGGTGGCACGCCGATATAGATATTGGTGCGCACGCTGGTGGCCAGCACCAGCCGCGTCTTCAGGCCGGCGGCGCGCGCCACGATGGCGGGCAGGTCGCCCTGCAGCGCGAAATCCAGTTGCTTCGTGCTGAGCGCTTCGTTGACGGCCGGGCCCGCGCCCTTGAAGAAGTACCACTCGACGCGCGTGCCGGCCGGCTTGAAGGCTTCCTCCAGCCAGCCGCGCGCGTGGGCGATCGACAGCGAGCTGCCGCCGAAGCTGGGCGGCGTGCCGGTGGCCGGCTGCGCCACGCCGATGCGGATGACGTCCGGGCGCGCCGCGCCGGTGGCGCTGAACACGCTCAGCGGGGTGGACGCGGCGGCGGCGCCAAGGCCGGACCAGGCAAGGTGTTTGAGCAGGCTGCGGCGCGTGAGGGGCATTGTGTTCTTGTTCCTGTGCGGGGCGGTGGTCGGGGAATCGACGGCTCCCAAGATACGCGGCGCCCGCGGCGCGGCAGAAGGAATGTTTTTGGTTTTGGTTATCGGCTGCGCGCATATGCGGCGGCGCATATGGGCATGCGTTTTCCTTCCTTCCGCGAGGCCGCGCACTGGCATAGAGTGCGCGGTTTCCGGCGGCCGTCTCTTACGTGCCGCACGGACGGGCGCGCGCCCCCGCGCGCAAGAGCAAGAACAATGACCGACGATAACGACAAGACAGCGCGCCCGCCCGCGCGGCCTGCCCGGCGCCGCTTCCTGCGCCACGGCGCGGGCCTTGGCGCGGCCGGCGCGCTGGGTGCCGGCGCGCTTGCCGCCGCGCCGGCGGCGGGCGCGGAGACGCTGGCGGTGCCGCCGTGGACGCGCGCGCCCGGCGAGCCGGTGCTGTGGCGCGCCTGCGGCCAGCCCGCCGAATTCGAGAAGAACGTGATCCGCCGCAACCGCGGCGCGGCGCCGATGCCCGGCGCCAACTCGTCGATGACGCCGCTGCAGGACCTGCACGGCATCGTGCCGGACGACGCGGTGCTCGACGCGCGCACGCTGCCGCGCGTGCGCATGCCGAACCGCGGCGGCTTCGTGGTGGACGGCAGGATTGGCGGTTCCTGAGCGCGCCGGAACGCGGGATGCCGGGGATGAGGCGGTGGACAAGCGCCATGCGGACACCATATGCGATAAACGAATAAGGCTCACCGTTAACCTTCGTTGACCGCACTAGCTCGTGGTCACTACAGTGCAAGGCTTGAAACCAAGCAGTGCGGGGCCCTCCTTTGCCGGAGCGCGGCGCCGCGCCGGCCGGTCCACATAGATCAGTCCGCACTTTCGTTCCCCGAGCCCGTCATGACGATTGGTACCCAAACGGCAGCCGCAGCGCCTGCCCGCGCACCGCATTCCGGCCAGGCCGGCACTTTCGAGATCCACCCGCTGGACGCCCCGCTGGGCGCCGAGATCGTCGGCCTGGACCTGTCCGAGCCGCTGTCCGCCGAGGACTTCGCCCGCATCCACCGCGCGCATCTCGACTATCACGTGGTGGTGTTCCGCGACCAGCGCATCACGCCCGCGCAGCAGATCGCGTTCAGCCGCCGCTTCGGGCCGCTGCAGATCCACGTGCTCAACCAGTTCCAGCTGGCCGGGCACCCGGAAATCCTGATCGTCTCCAACGTGCTCAAGGACGGCAAGCCGATCGGCCTGGGCGACGCCGGCCATTTCTGGCACTCCGACCTGTCGTACAAGGAAAAGCCCAGCCTCGGCTCGCTGCTGCACGCGCAGGAACTGCCGGCCGAAGGCGGCGACACCCTGTTCGCCAACATGCACACGGCGTGGGACACGCTGCCCGCGCACCTCAAGGCCGCGGTGGAAGGGCGCAAGGCCGAGCACACCTACCTGGCCAAGTACGCCGAGCTGCAGCAGCGCAGCCCGTGGCGTCCGAACCTGACGCCTGAGCAGATCGCGCAGGTGGCGCCGGTGCTGCAGCCGGTGGTGCGCACGCACCCGGAAACGGGCCGCCGCGCGCTGTTCGTCAGCGAGCATTTCACCACGCGCATCGCCGGCCTGCCCGAGGACGAGAGCCGCGACCTGCTGGCGCAATTGTTCGCGCACAGCGTCAGGCCCGAGCACGTGTACCGCCACCAGTGGCAGCCGCACGACCTGGTGTTCTGGGACAACCGCTCGCTGCTGCACCTGGCCGCCGGCACGCCCGACCACCTGCGCCGCGTGATGTACCGCACCACCATCGAGGGCGACCTGCCCCTCTGAGCCTTCCCGGATGGCGGCGCCGGCCGGCGCCGCCGCCGCCGCCCGTCTTCCTGTCTCGCATCCAACGGAGTGTTCCGCATGTCCCTGTTTCGTTCCCGCCTCTTCTCCGCCCGCTGGCAGCGCGGCGCCGTCGCGCTGACGCTGGCCGCCGGCATGGCGGTCACGGGCGCGGCCCATGCCGAGGGCAAGATCCGCGTCGCCGAGCAGTTCGGCGTGGTCTACCTGCTGCTCAACGTGGCGCGCGACCAGCAGCTGATCGAGAAGCACGGCAAGCAGCAGGGCCTGGACATCAAGGTGGAGTGGACCCAGCTTTCGGGCGGCGCGGCCATCAACGACGCGCTGCTGTCGGGCGCCATCGACATCGCCGGCGCCGGCGTGGGCCCGCTGCTGACGGTGTGGGACCGCACGCACGGCAAGCAGAACGTCAAGGGCGTGGCGTCGCTGGGCAACTTCCCGTACTACCTGGTCAGCAACAATCCCAAGGTCAAGACCATCGCGGACTTCACCGACAAGGACCGCATCGCGCTGCCGGCGGTGTCGGTCTCGGTGCAGTCGCGCGTGCTGCAGCTGGCCGCGGCCAAGCAGTGGGGCGACAAGGAATACAACCGCCTGGACAAATGGACGGTGGCGGTGCCGCATCCCGACGCGGCGGCGGCCATCATTTCCGGCGGCACCGAGATCAGCGGCCACTTCGGCAACCCGCCGTTCCAGGAGCAGGAGCTGGCCGGCAACCCCAATGCGCGCATCGTGCTGAATTCGTATGACGTGCTGGGCGGGCCGAGCTCGGCCACGGTGCTGTACGCCACCGAGAAATTCCGCAACGACAACCCCAAGACCTACCGCGCCTTCGTCGACGCGCTGGCCGAGGCGGCCAAGTTCGCCAGCAGCAACCCGGAAGCGGCGGCCGACCTGTACATCCGCGTCAACAAGGCCAAGATCGACCGCGCGCTGCTGGTCAAGATCCTGAAGAACCCGCAGGTGCAGTTCAAGGTCACGCCGCAGAACACCTTCACGCTGGCCGAGTTCATGTACCGCGTGGGCGCCATCCGCAACCAGCCGAAGTCCTGGCAGGATTATTTCTTCCAGGACCCGGCCACCGCACAAGGTAGCTGACATGTCCGTGCAGCCTCTGCGCGTGGTTTCCGCGCGTCCCGCCACCCCTGCCGCGCCGCTGCTGCAGGTGGATGGCGTGTCGCTGGAATACCGCACCCCCGAACGCGTGGTGCGCGCCACCCACCAGGTCAGCTTCGACGTGCACGCGGCTGACCGCTTCGTGCTGCTGGGCCCGTCGGGCTGCGGCAAGTCCACCCTGCTCAAGGCGGTGGCCGGCTTCGTGCCGCCGTGCGAGGGCGAGATCCGGCTCGACGGCGTGCCGGTGCGCGCGCCGGGCCCGGACCGCATCGTGGTGTTCCAGGAGTTCGACCAGTTGCCGCCGTGGAAGACCGTGCGGCAGAACGTGATGTTCCCGCTGGTGCATTCGCGCGGCATGTCGCGCGGCGAGGCCGGCGAATGCGCGCTGCACTTCCTCGACAAGGTGGGGCTGGCGCAGTTCGCCGACGCCTATCCGCATACCTTGTCCGGCGGCATGAAGCAGCGCGTGGCGATCGCGCGCGCGCTGGCCATGCGGCCCAAGGTGCTGCTGATGGACGAGCCGTTCGCTGCGCTCGACGCGCTCACGCGCCGGCGCATGCAGGAGGAATTGCTGGCGCTGTGGCAGGACGCGGCCTTCACGCTGCTGTTCGTGACCCACTCGATCGAGGAAGCGCTGGTGGTGGGCAGCCGCATCCTGCTGCTGTCGCCGCATCCGGGCCGGGTGCGCGCCGAGCTCAACAGCCACCAGTACGACCTCGCCAGCCAGGGCGGCGCCGAGTTCCAGGCCACCGCCCAGCGCATCCATCATCTGCTGTTCGACGAGGCGCCGCGCACGGCCGCCGCGCCGGCCCGCGCCGCGCAGGCGCGCTGAGCGCCCGCCAGGACCGACCATGAGCCAAGCCCCCTCATCCCTCGCCGCCACCCCGGCGGTGCGCCCCGAATACGAGCTGCCGCTGGAGCCGTTTACCGCGTTGCCCGTGACGCGCGCCTTGCCGTGGCCGCAGCGCCTGTGGCAGCAGGGCTGGCTGCGCAAGACGCTGATCCTGGTGGTGCTGGCCTGCCTGTGGGAAGTCATTGCCCGCGTGCAGGACAACGACCTGCTGCTGCCGACCTTCCTCGCCACCGCGCGCGCGTTCGCCGAAGGCATCGCCAGCGGCGAGCTGCTGGACAAGGCCGGCGTGTCGCTGTCGGTGCTGCTGCAAGGTTATGTGGGCGGCATCGTGCTGGCCTTCGTGCTGACCACGCTGGCGGTGTCCACCGAGATCGGGCGCGACGTGCTCGATACCCTCACGTCGATGTTCAACCCGCTGCCGGCCATCGCGCTGCTGCCGCTGGCGCTGCTGTGGTTCGGCCTGGGCAGCAAGAGCCTGGTGTTCGTGCTGATCCACTCGGTGCTGTGGCCGCTCGCGCTCAACACCTACGCGGGTTTCCGCGGCGTGCCGGCCACGCTGCGCATGGCCGGGCGCAACTACGGCCTGCGCGGGCTGCGCTACGTGCTGCTGATCCTGGTGCCGGCCGCGCTGCCGGCCATCCTGTCCGGCCTGAAGATCGGCTGGGCCTTCGCGTGGCGCACGCTGATCGCGGCCGAGCTGGTGTTCGGCGCGTCGTCGGGCAAGGGCGGGCTGGGCTGGTACATCTTCCAGAACCGCAACGAGCTGTACACCGACCGCGTGTTCGCCGGCCTGGCGATGGTGATCCTGATCGGCCTGCTGGTCGAGAACCTCGTGTTCCGCACGCTCGAACGCGTGACCGTGCGCCGCTGGGGCATGCAGCACTGACGGCGCGTGACAGCCGGCGCATGACAGTTTGAAGGCACGGCGGCGGCGGGCCTTGCGCGCGCCGCGCCGAAGGCGTACCGTTGCGGCTTGCCGCCGCCGCGACGGCAAGACTCCCCGGGTTTTGACCGCGCGCCGCCCGGCGCTGCCGCTTCCCGGGGCCGCGCGGCATCCCGCGCGCCCTGGAGCGATCCTTCCCGCATCCAGAGACCGCGCCTCATGACCGACATCCACCACGCCGCCGCCCAGGGCTTTTCCACCCAGGCCGACACCTATGCCCGCGGCCGTCCCGACTATCCGCCCGCGCTGGCGCAATGGCTGCAGGACACGCTCGGCCTGCGCGCCGGCAAGACCGTGCTGGACCTCGGCGCCGGCACCGGCAAGTTCAGCAAGCTGCTGCAGGCCACCGGCGCCACCGTGATCGCGGTCGAGCCGGTCGCCGCCATGCGCGCGCAACTCAGCGCCGCGCTGCCCGCCGTGCAGGCGCTCGAAGGCACCGCCGAAGCGATTCCGCTGCCCGACGCCAGCGTCGACGCCGTGGTCTGCGCGCAGGCCTTCCACTGGTTCGCCAACCAAGCCGCCATGACCGAGATCGCGCGCGTGCTGCGCCCGGGCGGCAGGCTCGGGCTGGTGTGGAACGTGCGCGACGAATCGGTGGACTGGGTCGCGCAGCTGACCACCATCATGACGCCCTACGAGGGCGACGCGCCGCGCTTCTACAAGGGCGACTGGAAGGCGGTGTTCCCGGCCGACGGCTTCGGTTCGCTCGAACTGGCCAGCCTGCCCTACGAGCACGTGGGGCCGGCGCAGCAGGTCATCGTCGACCGCGTGATGTCGGTCAGCTTCATCGCCTCGCTGCCGGCGGCCGAGCAGGACAAGGTGCGGGCGCAGCTGCAGGCCGTGATCGACGGCAGCCCGGCGCTGGCCGGGAAGGCGGCGCTGGCGTTTCCGTATCGCACGGAAGCCTACAGCTGCCGGCGCCTCTGACGTTCCCGGCGTTCCTTCAAGGCGATCCCGCCGGCGAATCCGCCCGCGCCTGCGCCCCATAATCCGCCGGCGCATCGGCCGGCCGCGGCGTGTCGCCGGCGCGCTCGATCCAGCCGCCGCCGAGGAACTGGTACAGGTCGACGAGGTTGGTCAGCCGCTGCAGCCGCGCGGTGATCAGCAACTGCTGCGCGTTGTAGAGATCGGTCTGCGCGGTCAGCACGCTCAGGTAGCTGTCCACGCCGTTGCGGTAGCGCAGGTCGGACAGCGTCAGGCGGCGTTCCTGCGAGCCGGTGAAGCGCTCCAGCGACTGGATCTGCTTGTCGTAGGTGCCGCGCGCGGCCAGGCCGTCGGAGACTTCGCGGAAGGCGGTCTGGATGGCCTTTTCGTAGCTGGCGATCTCGATGCGCTTCTGCACGTGCGCGAGGTCGAGGTTGGCGACGTTGGCGCCGCCTTCGAAGATCGGCAGCGTGATCTGCGGGCTGAACGACCACGCGCCGGAGCCGGGCTTGAACAGCCCGCCGAGCGTGGGCGAGAGCGTGCCGGCGCTGCCGGTCAGCACCACGCGCGGGAAGAAGGCCGCGCGCGCCGCGCCGATGTTGGCGTTGGCGGCCAGCAGCGACTGCTCGGCCGCGGCGATGTCCGGGCGGCGCGCGAGCAGGTCCGACGGCAGTCCCGCCGGGATGTCCGTCAGCAGCGCCTGGCCGTTGAGCGGCAGCCCGCCGGGCAGGTCCTCGGGCAGCGGCTCGCCCACCAGCAGCACCAGCGCGTTTTCCGCCTGCGCGCGCAGGCGGCTTTGCGATTCGAGGTTGGCGTTGGCCTGCTCGACCACGCCTTCGGCCTGGCGCAGGTCGAGTTCGGAGCCGGTGCCGGTCTCGAACTGCAGCTTGGTGATGCGGAACGATTCCTGCGCGGTCACGAGCGTGTTGCGCGTCACGGCGAGCGCGTCGTCGTAGGCCAGCATGGTGAGGTACTGGTCGGCCACCGACGACACCAGCGCGATCTCCGCGGCCTTGCGGGTCTGCGCCAGCGCGAGGTATTGCGCCAGTGCCTGGTCCTTGAGGCTGCGGATGCGGCCGAAGAAGTCGATCTCCCAGGACGCGCTCGCGCCGACCGAGTATTCGCTGGCGATGGGCCGGCCGGTGGAGGACAGGTTCAGCGGCGTGCGCGTGCGGCTGCCGGAGGCCACCGCGTCGAGCGTGGGGAACAGGCCGGCGCGCGTGATCTGGTACTGGGCGCGCGCGGCTTCCATGTTGAGCACCGAGACGCGCAGGTCGCGGTTGTTCCTGAGCGCGATCTCGATGATGCGCTGCAGGCGCGCGTCGGCGAAGAAATCGCGCCAGCCGATGTCGGTGGCCGCCGCGCCGCCGGCGCTGGCGGCGCCCGGCGCGGCGCCGGGCTGCTGGTCGTAGACGCCGCCGGCGGGGAAGGCCGGCGCCACCGGCGCCGCCGGGCGTTCGTAGTTCGGCGCGAGCGTGCAGCCGGCGGCCAGGATCGCGGCGGCGGTCATCAGGGCATGTCTGCGCATGTCAGTGTCCCTCCCTGAGCGTGCCGTCGCCGCCGGCGGGGTCGTCCGGCGGCGGGGCCGCGGGATGCGGGTCGTGGTGGGGCTTGGCCTTGCTGAACTTGCCGATCACCACGAAGAACATCGGGATCATGAAGATGGCCAGGAAGGTGGCGGTCAGCATGCCGCCGATCACGCCGGTGCCGATGGCATGCTGGCTGCCGGAGCCGGCGCCGTTGCTCAGCGCGAGCGGCATCACGCCGAGGATGAAGGCCAGCGAGGTCATCAGGATCGGGCGCAGCCGCAGGCGCGCGGCTTCCACCGCGGCGTCCAGCGTGCTCATGCCCTGGTCGCGCAGCTCGCGCGCGAATTCCACGATCAGGATGGCGTTCTTGGCCGACAGGCCCACCGTGGTCAGCAGCCCGACCTGGAAGAACACGTCGTTCTCCAGCCCGCGCAGGGTGGTGGCCAGCAGCGCGCCGAGCACGCCCAGCGGCACCACCATGATGACCGAGAACGGGATCGACCAGCTCTCGTACAGCGCGGCCAGGCACAGGAACACGAACAGGATCGAGATGCCGTACAGGATCGGCGCCTGCGAGCCAGACTGGATTTCCTGGTAAGACAGGCCGGTCCATTCGTAGCCGATGCCGGCCGGCAGCTTGGCGGCGATGGCTTCGATGGCCTGCATGGCCTGCCCGGTCGACTTGCCGTGCGCGGCCGCGCCCTGGATCTCGACCGCCGAGATGCCGTTGTAGCGCTCCAGCTTGGGCGAGCCGTAGATCCACTTGCCGGTGGCGAAGGCGCTGAACGGGACCATCGTGCCGGCGGCATTGCGCACGTACCACGCGTTGAGGTCCTCGGGGTTCATGCGAAAGCGCGCCTCGCCCTGCACGTAGACCTTCTTGATGCGGTTGTCGATGTCGAGGAAGTTGTTGATGTACTGCGAGGCCCACGCCGTGGAGAAGGTCTGGTCGATGCTGGTCGCGGTCACGCCGAGCGCGTTGGCCTTCTCGCGGTCGATGCTGACCTTGAACTGCGGCGTGTCGTTCAGGCCGTTGGGCCGCACCTGCGACAGCGTCGGGTCCTTGGCGGCCATGCCGAGCAGCATGTTGCGCGCCTCCATCAGCTTCTCGTGGCCGAGGCCGGCGCGGTCCTGCAGCTCGAAGTCGAAGCCGGCGGCGGTGCCGAGTTCCGGGATCGAGGGCGGGTTGAGCGGGAAGATCTGCGCGTCCTTGTACGAGGCGAAATGCCCGAAGATGCGGCCCACCAGCGCCGGCGCCTTCAGGTTGTCGGTCTCGCGCAGCTTGAAGTCCTTCATGCGCACGAACACCAGGCCGGAGTTCTGGCCGCGCCCGGCGAAGCTGAAGCCGTTGACGGTCAGCACCGCCTCGACCACGTCCTTCTCCTGGTTGAGCAGGTAGTCCTGCACGTCGGCCAGCACCTTGGCGGTGCGCTCCTGCGTGGAGCCCACCGGCGCCTGCACCAGCACGAACATGGTGCCCTGGTCTTCCTCGGGCAGGAAGGACTTGGGCAGCCGCAGGAACAGGAAGCCCACCGCCACGATCACCATCAGGTAGATGATCAGCCAGCGCCCCGAGCGGCGGATCACGTGCAGCACGCCGCCGTGGTACTTCTGCTGGCTCTTGGCGAAGTTGCGGTTGAACCAGCCGAAGAAGCCGGTCTTCTCGTCGTGGTGCCCCTGAGGAATGGGCTTGAGCATGGTGGCGCACAGCGCCGGCGTCAGGATCAGCGCCACCATCACCGACAGCAGCATGGCCGCCACGATGGTCAGCGAGAACTGCCGGTAGATGGCGCCCACCGAGCCGCCCGAGAACGCCACCGGCACGAACACCGCCGACAGCACCAGCGCCACGCCCACCAGCGCGCCGGTGATCTGCTCCATCGCCTTGCGGGTGGCGTCGCGCGGCGACAAGCCCTCCTCGGCCATGACCCGCTCGACGTTCTCCACCACCACGATGGCATCGTCCACCAGCAGGCCGATGGCGAGCACCAGCCCGAACATGGACAGCGTGTTGATCGAGAAGCCCACCACCGCCATCACCGCGAACGTGCCCAGCAGCACCACCGGCACGGCGATGGTCGGGATCAGCGTGGCGCGCAGGTTCTGCAGGAACAGGTACATCACCAGGAACACCAGCACGATGCCCTCGATCAGCGTCTTGACCACTTCCTCGATGGACAGCGTGACGAACGGCGTGGTGTCGTAGGGATATTCCACCACCAGGCCCTGCGGCGAGTAGCGCTGCAGGTCGGCGATCTTGGCGCGCACCGCCTTGGCGGTGTTCAGCGCGTTGGCGCCGGTGGCGAGCTGGATGCCGAAGGCCGCGGTCGGCTGGCCGTTGTACTTGGTGTCGTAGTTGTAGGTCTCGCCGCCGAGCTCGATGCGGGCCACGTCCTTGAGGCGCACCTGCGAGCCGTCGGTGTTGACCTTGAGCAGGATGTTGCCGAACTGCTCCGGCGTCTGCAGCAGCGTGGCCTCGGTGATGGTGGCCTGCAGCATCTGGCCGGGCACCGACGGCGTGCCGCCCAGGCTGCCGCCGGCGACCTGCACGTTCTGCGCGAGCACCGCGTTGTTGACGTCGATCGGCGTCAGGTTGTAGTTGTTGAGCTTGGTGGCGTCGAGCCAGATCCGCATGGCGAACTGCGAGCCGAACAGCGTCACCGTGCCCACGCCGTCGATGCGGCTGATCGGGTCGAGGATCTTGGAGGCGACGTAGTTGGTCAGGTCGTAGCGGTTCATGCTGCCGTCGCGCGAGACGAAGGCCAGGATCAGCAGGAAGCTGCTGCTGGACTTGGTCACCTTGGCGCCGAGCTGCTGCACCACCTGCGGCAGCAGCGGCGTGGCGAGCTGCAGCTTGTTCTGGACCTGCACCTGGGCGATGTCGGGGTTGGTGCCGGCGGCGAAGGTCAGCGTGATGGTGGCGGTGCCGGAGTCGTCGCTGGTCGACGACAGGTAGAGCAGGTGGTCGAGGCCGCTCATCTGCTGCTCGATCACCTGGGTGACGGTGTCTTCCACCGTCTTGGCCGAAGCGCCCGGGTAGGTGGCGCTGATCTGGATGGCCGGCGGGGCGATCGTCGGGTACTGCGCGATCGGCAGCGTCACCGTCGCCGCCACGCCCGCCAGCATCAGGATGATGGCGATGACCCAGGCGAAGATCGGCCGGTCGATGAAGAACTTTGCCATGAGGCAGGCTCCCTGTTATTGCGCGGCGGACGCGGGCGCCGCAGCGGGCGCCGGAGCGGAGGCGGGGGCGGACGGAGCCGGGGACGGGGCCGGCGGCGCGGAGGCCGGCTGCGCCCGCGCGCCCGAGGCGGGCTGCGCCGGCACCTGGGTCTCGACCGGCTTGACGGTCATGCCGGGCTTGGCCTTCTCCACGCCGTTGACGATCACGCGCTCGCCGGGCTGCAGCCCGCTTTCCACTACCCAGCCGTTGCCGTAGGTGGCGCCGGTGACGAGCTGGCGCTGCGACACCTTGTTGTCGGGGCCAACCACCAGCGCCACCGGCTGGCCTTTCTGGTCGTGCGTGATGCCGATCTGCGGCACCACCATCGCCTTGTCGTTGACGCCTTCGTCGATGCGCGCGCGCACGAACATGCCGGGCAGCAGCACGCGGTCCTTGTTGGGGAAGATCGCGCGCACCGTGACCGAGCCCGTGGTCTGGTCCACGCTCACGTCGGAGAACTGCAGCCGGCCCTGCTCGGCGTAGGTGCGGCCGTCCTCGAGCAGCAGCGTGACCTTGGCGGCGTGGATGCCGCTGGTCTGCAGCTTGCCTTCCTGGACCTGGCGGCGCAGCCGCAGGCCTTCCACGCTCGATTGCGTCAGGTTGACGTAGACCGGGTCGAGCTGCTGCACGGTGGTCAGCAGCGTGGCCTGGCTGGCCTGCACGTAGGCGCCCGGCGTGACCTGCGACAGGCCGCTGCGCCCGGTGATGGGCGAGATCACGTCGGTATAGCCGAGGTTGATCTGCGCGGTCTCCACGCTGGCCTTGCCGGCGGCCACGTCGGCCTGGGCCTGGCCCAGCGCGGCCACGGCGTTGTCGTAGTCCTGCTTGCTGACGGCGTTGGCGGCCACCAGCACCTTGTAGCGGCTGACCAGCGCGTTCTGCGTGGTGACGTTGGCCTGGGCCTTGGCCAGCGCGGCGCGGGCGTTGTTCAGCGCGGCGATGTAGGGCGCCGGGTCGATCTTGTAGAGCCGCTCGCCGGCCTTGACGTCATCGCCCTCGGTGAACTCGCGGCGCAGCACGATGCCATCCACCCGCGCGCGCACCTGCGCCACCAGGAAGGCGCTGGTGCGCCCGGGCAGCTCCACCGTCACCGGCACGGTGCTGGTCCTGACCGTGACCACGCCTACTTCGAGCGGGGGCGGCGGCGGCGCGGCCGGCTTCTCTCCGCATGCGGCAAGGAGGGCGGCGATCGCCGCGGCGCCGAGATGGCGAAGTGGAATCCGCTCGATGCGCATGGAAGAACCTCGGAGTCGATAGGGGTGGCTGGGGCCGGCTGGCAACACAGGAACGCGCGTGCGCTGGAGTCTGGGCATGGACAGGCTTGGGGCCGCGGGGCGGCAGGAAGGTTGAAGCAGCGTGGCCGCGCCCGGCAGGCACACGGACAGGAGAGCGGGCGGGCAGGCATGAGGCCGGCATGGCCTGGCACTGGCTGCAAGGCGATGGTCGGATGGCGTCGTCGGAAATGGGCGCTGGGCTATCGGTCCTGGTCCAGTGCCGGGCGCGGCGCGCGGCGCGCGCCGTCGGGAAAGGGGTGTCGGCTGCCGCCGCTGGCCCTGGCAGGGCAGGCGCGACCGGCAAGGCGGAAGGGGTGGAGGAACGTGTTTTGCGCAAGCTGAAGGCGGGCCCGGGTCAGTGCGTTCAATCCAACCATTGCTGGATTACTCCATCGTGACGTGAAGCGTGACGAAAGCCGTGACATGCGCGCGGCGTGAGTCGTGCCGCGCGTCGTGCCGTGCGTCGTGGCATGAAGCGCGCCATGTCGCGGTGCCCTGCCGGGCATGGCCGCAGCCGGGCGAAATGGTGCATCACATCACTCTAGATCACTTCCGGGACAATTCAAGGACAGCCCGGCCGGCGGGCGGCGCGGGACGGCTTCCGGCGCGGGCGCGGCAAAGGCCGGCGCGGCGGTGCGGCATGGCCGGCCGGGCCGCGTTGACAATGCCGGTGGCGTTCTGTACCGTGGAACCGCCATGCCAAGAAATGCCTGAAACTGCCGCATGCCGGCTTACCGGTCCGTTGATCCATTGGTCCGGCCTCCACGGCGTTTCCCCGCTTCCTTTCATTCCTTCCATTGAGCAAGCCGATCGATGCCCCGTAAAGCCGCGCAACTTTCCGAAGCCGACAAGCACGTCGCCGAGGGCGGCGCCATCGCCGTGGACCGCGCCCTGTTCGTGCTCTCCACCTTCCGGCAGGGCGACACCACGCTGGGGCTGGTCGAGCTGGCGCAGCGCTCGGGCCTGTACAAGAGCACGCTGCTGCGGCTGCTGGCCTCGCTCGAGCATGCCCGCCTGGTCCTGCGCCAGCCCGACGGCCGCTACGGGCTGGGCCCCGAGGTGGCGCGCCTGCACGCGGTGTATGCCGCTTCGTTCTCGCTGGAACTGGTGGTGATGCCGGTGCTGCGCCAGCTAGTGCAGGCCACGCGCGAGAGCGCCGCGTTCCACATCGACCAGGGCGAGCACCGCCTGTGCCTGTACCGCGTCGATTCGCCGCAGCCGGTGCGCGACCACGCCAAGGCCGGCGACCTGCTGCCGCGCAACCGCGGCGCCGGCGGCCGCGTGCTGCGCGCGTTCAGCGGCGCGCGCGGCGAGATTTACCAGAAGATCCGCGACGAAGGCGTGGCCGAGATGGTCGGCGACCGCGTGCCGGACATCGCGGGCGTGTCCTCGCCGGTGTTCGGGCCGGACGGCGAGCTCAAGGGCGCGCTGACGCTGACCTGCCCGACGCCGCGGTTCGACTCGGCGTTTCGCCATGATGTGGTGAATGCGGCACGCGAACTGACGGTGGCGCTGGGCGGCCGCTTTCCCTATCCGGCCTGAATTACCGCCCGAATTGCCACCTGACGCGCCACCCGACGCGCCACCCGAACCACCGCTAGCCTCGCCGCCGGCGCCGCGCCAGGCCCGCAAGCGCCGGTTCCTGCCTCCCGCCCGGCGCCGCCGGGGCCCGGTAGCGGGGCGCCGGGCTTGCGGCCGGTCAATGTTCCTGCCGAAAGTGGTCTCCGCCCGGCTTGTCGGGGGTGTCAGGCGCAGGCCGGGGACGTTATCATTCGCGTTTGCGAAAATTTTGTCCGCGCGGCGGCAACTACACCATCGCGCCGGCATCGCCGCCGACCTTCCTTCTTTCCCTCTCCTCAACGCCAACAGCAACGCGGCATCTTCAAAGGACTCCCGTGCAGTTAGACCAGCAAGCGGTAGTTGTCGTCATGTTGGTGGTGTATGCCAGCACGCTGGCCATCTCGCTGGGGCTGCTGGCCGCGCTGCGGCTCAGCCCGGCCGGGCGGCTGTGGGCGGTGGGGCACCTGCTGCTGTCGGCGGCCGGGCTGGCGCTGGCCTTCAATGTCTCGTCCCGGCACGTATACGTGAGCGCCGTGGCGGCCGCGGTCTACATCGGCGGGCGCCTGCTGGTCTATCGCGGCGTGCGGGTCTATTACGGGCTGGCCCCGTGGGACCGCTCGCTGGCGCTGGGCGTGTCGCTGGCCGGGCTGGCGCTGCTCGGCGCCGCCGGCATGGCCGACAGCTACGCGCGCCTGCACGTGGTCGGCTATGGCTGCCTGGCGGTGGTGGCGTCGCTGACGCTGCTCACCTTGCTCCACGCGCACGGCGCGCGGCGCAGCATCGGCGCGCCGCTGGTGGTGCTGGCCACGCTGGTGCATCTGGCGAACCAGCTCGCCGGCGTGGCCGCCGGCCTGGCGGGAACGGTGTTCTCGGGCCCGTTCTACGCCAGCAACGCCAGCGCCGTGCTGACGCTGGCGCCGCTGGCGGCGACCCTGCTGGGTTTGTTCGGCTTCACACTGATGGCCACCGAGCAGGTCATCGCCGCCAACGAAAGCGGCGCCCGCTTCGACGCGCTGACGCGCCTGCTCAACCGCGGCGCGCTCGACAAGGCCGCCACCAGCCTGGTCGCGGCCTGGGAGCGGCACGGCCAGCCCTTGTCCTGCCTGGTGATCGACGTGGACCACTTCAAGCAGGTCAACGACCGCAACGGGCACCATGCCGGTGACACCGTGCTCAAGCTGATCGCCGAGGCCATCGACAACTCGCGGCGCGCCTCCGACGTGGCCGGCCGCTATGGCGGCGAGGAATTCTGCATTCTCTGCCCGCATACCGACGAAGGCCAGGCCACCGCGCTGGCCAACCGCATCCTCAAGAAAGTCCGCGCGATCCCGCTGCCCGGCGCGCCGGCCGCGTTCGCCAGCGTCAGCATCGGCGTGGCGGAACTGCGCGGCGGCGTGGCCGGCCCGGAGGGGCTGTGGCGCTCGCTGTTCGCGGCGGCCGACCGCGCGCTTTACGCGGCCAAGGAGTTCGGCCGCGACCGCTACGCGCTGGCGTCGTGGATGGCGCCGGCCACGCGGCCGGTGCCGGGCGACGTGGGCGATTCCGCCCACGTGCCGAGCCGCTAGCTTCACGCCGGCACCGCGCCGGCGCCGGTCAGTCCCGCGCCGGCGGCACGTCGCGCTGCGGCGGGCCGTCGTAGGTCCAGATGTACTGGCGCGGGATCGGCCCCTTGTTGCGGCCGCCCTGCTGCGTCTGCTCCCACGCATGCGCGAGGATGCCGACCGAGCGCGACAGGCAGAACAGCCCGCGCGCCAGCGGCGCCGGGAAGCCCAGTTCGGCGTAGATCACCGCGGTGGCGCCGTCGATGTTCATCGGGATGGGCTTGCTGCGGCCCGAGCCCAGCTCCGCCTCCACCGCGCGCGCGATGGCCGCGAAGCGCCCGGAGACCACGCCGTCCCGCGCCGCCTGCTCCACCAGCGCCAGCAGGCGCGGCGCGCGCGGGTCGAGCGGGTGGAAGCGGTGGCCGAAGCCCGAGACGAACTTGCCGTGCGCGTCGCGGTAGTCCGCCAGCGCGGCCCTGACCGCGTCGGCCTGCGCCAGGCCGCCGTCGATGCGGCGCGCCACGTCCTGGTACAGCTCCACCGCCTGCTCGCCGGCGCCGCCGTGCACGTCGCCGAGCACGTTCACGGCCGACGCCATCGCGTTGTTCAGGCCCACGCCGCAGGTCGCGGCCATGCGCGCGATGGCGATGCTGGGCGCCTGCGGGCCGTGGTCCACCGCCGACATCAGCGCGGCATCGAGCAGCTCGCCCTGCTTGCGGCCCGGCAATTCGCCGCGCAGCATCAGCCAGATCATCTGCGCGAACGAGACCTGCCCGATCAGCTGCTCGATGGGATAGCCGCGGTAGCGGATCTCGCCGGGCTGCATGTCGATGATCCCGGTGCGCCACCAGTCCTGGGACAGGCGCTGGCCCGCGTCGATGCCGGGTTGGTTGCCGGCCTGGGTGGATTCGCTCATACGGCGTGCTCCTGTTGCAAGGTTTCGATGTCGGCCTCGCCATAACCTAGCTGGGCGAGGATGTCGCGGGTGTGCTGGCCGAGTTCGGGCGGCGGCGTATCCACCGAGGGCGCCTCGCCGTTGAGCTTGAAGCCGGTGCGCACCAGGCGGATGTCGCGGCCCACGCCGGGCACGTCGGCGAAGTCGCCGATCATGCCGCGCCCGCTGATCTGCGGGTGGTCCAGCGTCTGCGGCACGCTGTAGACCGGGCCGGCGGGCACGCCCGCCTCGTTGAGCAGCGCCCACCACTGGTCGGCGGATTTCTTCGCCAGCTCGGCTTCGAGCGCGCGCGTGAGTTCGGCGCGGTTGGCCAGGCGCGCCTGGCGCTCGGCGAAGCGCGCGTCGGCGGCCAGTTCCGGGCGGCCCACCACGCGGCACACCGCCTCGAACTGTTCCTGCTTGTTGGCGGCGATGTTGAGCAGGCCGTCGCCGGTGTGGAAGGTGCCGGACGGGCTGGCCGTCATGTTCTCGTTGCCCATCGGTGCCGGGGTCTTGCCGGCGATCAGGTAGTTGGAGACCACCCAGCCCATCGTGGCGAGCGTGGCTTCGAGCATGGATACGTCGATGAAATAGCCGTCGGTGCGCTGGTGGTCCGCCAGCGCGGCGGCCACCGCGAACGCCGCGGTGATGCCGCCGATGGTGTCGGAGACGGGATAGCCCACGCGGTAGGGCGCGGTCTGCGCGTCGCCGGTGATGCTCATCACGCCGGACATGCCCTGGATGATCTGGTCGTAGGCCGGCAGGTCGGACAGCGGGCCGTCCTGGCCGAAGCCGGAGATGCCGCAGTAGATCAGCTTCGGGTTGACCTGCTTGAGCGCCTCGAAACCCAGGCCCAGGCGCGCCATCACGCCGGGGCGGAAGTTCTCGACCAGCACGTCGGCGCTGGCCACCAGCTTGCGGAACACTTCCTTGCCGCGCGCATGCTTGAGGTTGACGGTGATGGAGCGCTTGCCCGGGTTCTGCGCCAGGAAGGACACGCCCATCAGGCGGCGGTTGAGTTCGGCGTCGGCGCCGAGCTGGCGCGCCAGGTCGCCGGTGCCCGGCGTTTCCACCTTGATGACCTCGGCGCCCATGTGGGCGAGCTGGTGGCAGCAGAACGGCCCGGCCAGCACATTGGTGAGGTCGAGCACGCGGATATGGCGTAGCGGTTTTTGCATGTTGCTTGATTCGTCGGGGGCGGGCCGCGCGGCGGCGGCGGCTTGGAAGTTGTTGCAAGATGAAGCGAAGCGGTCCTGGCCAGGCGCGCGGACGCGGACAGTACCAGCGTACTTGCCGTGCCGCGCAACCACGCCAGGATCTTCTTGAAACGGCTTCTTACTCGACCTTGGCGCCGGACTGGCGCACGATGGTGCCCCAGCGGGCGTTCTCGGCCTTGATGAAGGCGCCCAGCTCGGCCGGCGTGCCGCCGCGCGGCTCGCTGCCTTCCTCGCGCATCCTGGTGATGGTCTCGGGCTCGGCGATGGCCTTGTTGACGGCTTCGTTGACGCGCCTGACCACTTCGGCCGGGGTGCCGGCCGGCGCCACCAGCGCCTTCCAGTCCTCGGCCTGGAAGCCGGCGTAGCCGCCTTCGATCACGGTCGGCACGTCGGCCAGCAGCGGCAGGCGCCTGGCGGAAGTCACCGCCAGCGCGCGCAGCTTGCCGCCCTTGAGCATCGGCAGCGCGATCGGCGGCGTGGCGAAGTAGAAATCGGTCTGGCCGCCGAGCAGGTCGGTCAGCGCGGGCGAGGCGCCCTTGTACGGCACGTGCAGCATCTTGATGCCGGTGCGGCGCGCGAACAGCTCGCCGGTCAGGTGGCCCACGGTGCCGGTGCCGGCCGAGGCCATCGACAGTTGCCTGGCCTTGCCGGCGGCAACGAGGTCGGCCAGGTTCTTGTACGGCGCGTCGCCGCGCACGATCAGCACCAGCGGCTGCGCCGACACCAGCGCCACCGGAGTGAAATCCTTGACCGCGTCATACGGCATCTTCGGGTAGAGCGTGGGATTGATCGCGAGGTTGGCGGTCTGGCCCATGCCCAGCGTGTAGCCGTCCGGGCGCGCCTTGGCCACCGCGTCCATGCCGATGTTGCCGCCCGCGCCCGCGCGGTTCTCCACCACCACGTTCCAGTGCGTGCTCGCGCCCACCTTGTTGAAGACCAGGCGCGCCATCACGTCGGTGCCGCCGGCCGGCGGGAACGGCACTACCAGCCGCACCGGCTGGCTGGGATAGCTGTCGGCGGCGGCGGGCAGGGCGGCCGTGGCCAGCAGCGCGGCGGGCATGGCGAGCATCAGCGCGGCGCGGATGCGGGAGGTGAAGCGCTTCATTGGGTCTCCGTCTGTGGAATGGTCGAGCCGGTGCCGCGGCGCCGCCGCCGGGGGCGGAGGCGTCCTGCGATGCCGGCGAATGCGGTTGGAAAGGTGTCTCGACTGGCCTGTGGGCGCGGCGCGCGGCAGCGGCGCGGGGCCGTCGCCCAGGTCTTGTCTCCGATTCTTGTGTTCTGTAGAACAGAACAATGATCTTACTTAAGGAATTTAAGCGAGAGAATAGGAGGGCCGGCCAGGGTTGTCAAGGCACCGCGCGACGCGGCACGCGGGAGCGCTCGCGGAGGAAACGGAAGGGGAAATGAAAAACGGCCTGCGCGAGCAGGCCGTTGAAGGAAAGGGCCGTGAGGGCCGGATCAGTCGAGCGAGATCTTCGCCGCCTTGATGATTTCGGCATAGCGCGCCGAGTCGCGCTCGATCAGCTTGCGGAACGCATCCGGCGTGCTGCCCACGCCGATGAAGCCGAGGTTCTCCAGCTTCTTCTGCACCTCCGCCGAGCGCACCGCCTCGGCGATCTCCTTCGACATGCGGTCGATGACAGGCTGCGGCGTGCCGGCCGGCGCCACCAGCCCGGCCCACGAGCTCATCACGAAGCCGGGAAAGCCGGCCTCTTCCATCGTCGGGATATTCGGCTCGCCCGGCCAGCGCTTGGCCGAGGCCACCGCCAGCACGTTGATCTTGCCGGCCTTGGCCTGCGGCATCGGCACCAGCAGCGGGTCGAACACCATCGACACGTTGCCCGACATCAGGTCCGTCAGGATCGGCGCGCTGCCGTTGTAGGGGATGTGGGTCATCTCGATCTTGCTGACCATGCCGAAGCGCGTGCCCACCAGATGCGCGCTGGAGCCCGTGCCGCTGGAGCCGAAGTTCAGCTTGCCCGGGTTCTTGCGGCCGTAGTCCACCAGCTGCGCCACCGTGGTGGCGGGCACGGACTTGCTGGTGAACAGGAACAGCGGCAGGTCCGCCATCAGCGAGACGGGCGTCAGGTCGCCCGGCTTGTACTGCAGGTGCGAGTACAGGCTGGGGTTGGCCGAGTAGGCCGCCAGCACCGACAGGAAGGTGTAGCCGTCGGGCTTGGCGCGCGCCGCGATCGAGGTGCCCAGCGTGGAATTGCCGCCGGGCTTGTTCTCGATCACGACGGGCTGGCCGAGCCGCTCGGCGACCTTTTCGAAGACGATGCGCGAGACGGTGTCGGTGGACCCGCCCGGCGTGTAGGGCACGATCACCTTGATCGGCTTGGACGGCCATGCCTCGGCGGCGGTGGCGGCGGTGGCGGGAATGGCCGCGGCGGCGGCCTGGCATGCGATGGCGGCGGCCAGGATGCGGCGCGCAAGGCGCGGCGCCCGGGCGGCGGACGGCTTCGATACTTTCATTGGCTCCTCGTCTTGTCTGTCATGGACCGCGCCGGGATCTCCGTCCACGGTCGCCGGCAAGGATGCCATGCCATGCGCGCATTGCAACCGGACCCGCTCCGATTGTGTGCGCTGATCGCCTGCCCCTCCGCCTGCCCGAGCGCCGCCGGGCCGCGGCTTCAGTCCGTCGTGCTGGGGCTCCAGAAGGCCTGGTGGATATGCTCGGATTCGGCCAGCTGCGCCATCAGGCGGTCCAGCACGTCGCCGTCGATCGAGGTGGACGTCAGCACCGCCTCGATCTCCACGTCGGCATCGCCGAAGGCGTGCACCTCCAGGTCGCGCGTGGGGTAGTTGCCGGTCTCCAGCGTGCGCTCCAGCAACTGCAGCGCCTGCTTCTGCGAGGCGCGCGGCGCGATCACGTAGACGGTGTTGGTGACTTCCACCGCGGTGGTGTCCATCGGCTGCTGGTTGATGCGGTCCACCACGGGCCGCAGCAGCGTGTTGGCGGCCAGCACGAACAGGCAGCCGAGCGTGGCCTCGAGGATCAGGTCCGCGCCCGCGCTCGCGCCGATGGCCGCCGAGCCCCACAGCGTGGCGGCGGTATTGAGCCCGCGCACATTGCCTTCCTCGCGCATGATCACGCCCGCGCCGAGGAAGCCGATGCCGGACACCACGTAGGCCACCACGCGCACCGCGCCCTCGTGCCCGGCCATGCGGTTGGCCATGTCGACGAAGATGGCCGCGCCCACCGCCACCAGCACGTTGGTGCGCAGCCCGGCGGTGCGCTGCCGGATCTGCCGCTCGTAGCCGATCACCGCGCCCAGCACGAAGGCGGTGGTGAGGCTGACGAGGGTATCCATCAGCGAAGTGAGATTGATGTTCTGGAACGCTTGGAGGGATTGCATGGCAGGTGTTCCCCGGCTGTGAGCCAAGAGTGCGTTTTCGTCATTGTTTCCCAGGTCCCGGCCCTGGCGCTACCGCCTTTGTATGGCGCGCAGGTGTCAGGCCCGTGTCGCCGGCGTGGCGCTGCGTGCCGCGCGCCGACACTGTACTGCGGCAACGGCCCGCGCGGGCGAACGCTTTCGCGCGGCGCGGTGGCCGCGGGTCTCGCAAGGAACGGGAAGGAGGGGCAACGCGCGGAGAATCCGCTCGATGCACTGCGCTCGCTGCATTGCCGCCGGTCGCCGCCTGCCGGCCAGGGCAGCGGCGAGTGGCAGCACGCAGGTGCCTGCATGGGCCTGCATGCGCCTGGACTTGCCCGGCCGTTCAGGATGCGGCCGCGGGGGCTGCGGGCCGGTCGGAACGGCTGCTCATGGAGATGGCTGCGCAGCGACGACGGGGCGAGCGTATCAAAGCCACCACGCGCTTGGCAACCGCTTTTTGGGGGGGTGTTTGCGCCATGCAGGAAAGCCGCGCGGGCGCAGTGGCGCCACCTTACAAGCTTTGTCAGAATAGCGGGTCTCGATCGCCGCCGGCGTCCGGGCATCGCCGGCTGCGCAGCGGCAAACCGTGTGCGGGACCGTTCCCGCGACCACTGCGCAGTTTCCCCGTTCCGACCCGCCAGAGGCCTATGACGATTGAGCTCCCGAGTGAAACGCAGGACGCCATGCGCGAGTTGATCCTGCTGGTGTGCCTGCATGACCGCGACGCGGCGCAGCATTGCTGGACCGCGTTCCGGCAAGCGCTGGCGCAGGCCGGGCCGGGATGCGAAGGCCATCAGTTGCTGTGGCCGCTGAGCGAAGCCGCCGGCACCGCTGGCGCCGGCTTCTACGTCGAGTGGAACGATGCCGCGGCGCTGGTGCGCAGCGTGCAGGAACTGGCCGCGCGGGCCGGCCTGCGCGTGGACTGGGGCGTGGCCGACCCCCATGCGCCGGCCTTTCTCGCGGCCCACGGCGTGCCCGCGCTGATGACGATCGCGCAGGCCTCCCTGCGCGCGGCCGGCCATGTCCTGTGGTGCTGGGACACGCAGGCCGACGCCTTCGCCGGCTGGCTGGTGCGCAGCGGTGACGAGGCGCGGCTGGCCGGCGTGGCCGCCCGCCTGCAACTGATGATCGATCCCGCCGACGAAACCTGCTGACAGGCGCTGACGGGCGCTTGCAGGACGCCGCCCTGTCGTCGACTTGCCGTTGACTTGCTGCCATCTCGCCGCCGCCCGCCCGGCGCGTTCCCCTTGGCGTTCACATTTAGTGACAATTGCCGCGCATGGCTGCGCTAGGCTAGCGGGGTCTGATGCTGGCCCGGCAGCATGCCTGTGAGCGTTTTCGCATTGCAGTCGCCTTTCTCTTTCGCCGAATCCTTTGGCGCTATGGCTGGACACGGTAACGATACCGGGGATGGTCAAGAGAGAGCCATGAGAATTGCTTCGGTAGAAGACGACGACAGCCAGGCCGGACTCATCCGGCAGATCGTGGAAGACGCGGGCTATGCGTGCGCCACCTATGGCAGCGGCAGCGCCTTCGTGCGCGCGCTGCGCGAAGACACCTTCGACCTCGTGATTCTCGACTGGCAGCTGCCCGACATCAGCGGGCTCGACCTGGTGCCGTGGATACGCCAGCGCGTGGGCCGCGTCCTGCCGATCCTGTTCCTCACCAGCCGCCCGCTCGAAGAAAGCGTGGTGGCCGCGCTGGGCGCCGGCGCCGACGACTACATGACCAAGCCGATCCGCCGCGCCGAGCTGGTGGCGCGCATGCGCGCGCTGCTGCGCCGCGCCTATCCGCAGGCGATGGTGCAGAGCGAGATGATCGAGGTCGGCGGCTACGCGCTGGACCCCGTGGGGCGCACCATCTCGCTGAACGGCACGCGGCTGGACGTCTCGCCGCGCGAGTTCGACGTGGCGCTGTTCCTGTTCCGCAACGTGGGTCGGCTGCTGCCGCGCGAGATGATGGAGAAGGCGGTGTGGGGCCGCGTGATCGGCCCCGATTCGCGCACGCTCGACACCCACGTGTCGCGCCTGCGGATCAAGCTCGCGCTGCGTCCGCAGAACGGCGTGCGCCTGACCTCGGTGTACTCGCACGGCTATCGCTTCGACGCGGTGTCCGAGCCCGGCCGGCTCGAATGAGCCGCGGCGCCCGTGCGCGCGGGGCCGCCGACACAGTTGTTCACCTTGGCCGTCCGGCCAGCCGCTAACCTGAATGAAGGGGAGCCTTCGCCAGCTTCCCGAACCCGCAGGCAGCGCCCGCATCGCTGCCGCTTTATCACCAGGCCACCCGCATGTGGCCTGGTTTTTTTTGCCGGCGGTGCCGCCGCCGGACGCTATGGCACAATGCCGCGTCGTGTCCGGGCGAGGCCCGGCCGCCGCTGCGGCGCCTCGCGCACCCGCGCAGGGCGTGCCCGGCCGGACACCTGATCCTTGCCTGAAATTTCATGACGGCTGGCCGGCACAGCGCACGCAGTGGCGCGCCGCGCACAGCCGCGTCCCCCAACGCATGCGTTTTTTCCGTTCCTGTTTCCTGGCCGCCGCGATGCTGGCCGGCGGCTTGTGCGCCGCGGCACCCGGCACCGCCGATCCGCCGCCGGCCGCGCCGTCGATCCGGCTGGCGACGCTGCGCGCCGCGCGGCCGCTGCCGCCGATCCGCTTCCTGCTCACCTTCGACGACGGCCCCGACGCCGGCGAGGACGGCAGCACGCCGCTGATCCTGCGCCAGCTTGCCGACAATCCCGTCACGCCCGGCATCAAGGCGCTGTTCTTCGTGCAGACCGCCCATCCGCGCCGCGGCGGCGGCGAGGCGGGCAAGGAGCAGATGCACGCCACCTGCAAGGCCGGCCACCGCCTCGCGGTGCACAGCGGCCTGCCGGACGGGCACGTATCGCACACGCGCCTGGCGCCCGAGGAGCTGGAAGCATCGCTGCTGTCCGGCGAGGCCGACATCATCGAGCAGTGCCGCGGCGCGGCGCAACTGGTGCGCCCGCCCAACTGGGCCTACGACGACGCGGTCCAGGCGGTCTACCGCAAGCTCGGCCTCGCCATGCTGATGTCGGACGTGAACGCGCGCGACGGCAAGATCTACGGCTGGCACATCAGCCTGCGCCGCCGCTCGCACATCAACAGCGAGCTGGCGCAGGTCAAGGTGGCGCTGTCCGAGCAGCGGCTGGCGCCGGCCGGCGGCGTGGTGCCCGTGGTGGTGAGCTTCCACGACACCAACGACTACACCGCCTCGCACATGACGGAGTACCTGCAGATCCTGGTCGAGGAAGCCCGCGACAACGGCCTGGCGCTGGCCGACCCGCCGTTCTACACCGACGGCCGGCAGGCCGAGCGCGCCGCGCGGGTGCGGGCGCTGTCGGGCGTCTACGCGCGCGAAAGCTGGCCCTGAGGCCGGGCGGCGGCGCCCGCGCGCGCCGCGTACAATGCTGCGCTTGCGGCCCGCGTGCGACCCTGCGCGCGGCCTGCCGGCACCCGCGCGCGGCTGCCGCGGGCCTTGCCGCCTCATCTCATTTCCCCGCTGACAATCACGATGGAAAGCGCCGTCACCGAGATCTTCTATCGCCTTTCCGCGGCGTTCTTCTGGCCCGTCGCGCTGGCCCTGCTGGTGCTGTTCGTGCTGTCGCTGGCGGACCTCGGCAGCCTGCTGGTGCAGTCGCGCCGGCGCGCCGCCGCGCCGCGCACCGACCTGCCGGCGCTGGCCAACGCGCTCGCCGCCGGCCTGCGCCACGGCGCGCAGGCGCAATGGCGCGCGCTGCCGATGTCGCCCGCGCTGGCGCGCTTCTGGGGTTTGCTCGAGGGCCGCCTGGCGCGCCTCGATTCGCACGAGCACCTCGACCTGTGGCTCGACGAGACGCTGCAGCGCGAGGAAATGCGCGTGACCAACCGCCTCGACCTGACCCGCACGCTGGTGCGCATCGCGCCCATGCTGGGGCTGGCCGGCACCATCATCCCGCTCGGGCCGGCGCTGCAGGCGCTGCTGGCCGGCGACATGGCCGGCATGGTCAATCACCTCGTGATCGGCTTCGGCGCGGTGGTGTGCGGGCTGGTGCTGGGCGGCATCGCCTACGTGCTCACGCTCACGCGCGAGCGCTGGGCGCGCGCCGACCTCAAGGAGATGGAGAACCTGTGCGAGTTGGTGCTGCGCGCGCTGCCGGCGACGGGGGCGCGAGCCTGATGGAGGCCGGCCACGGACACCGTTTCCGGCGCCGCCGCTTCGTGCGCCGCCGCCATGCGCAGGGCGAGCTGGCCTCGGTGCACCGCGAAGACCCGCTGGCCGGCGTGGCCAACCTGTTCGATGCCTCGATCGTCTTCGCCGTGGGCCTGATGGTGGCGCTCACGCAGGCCTTCGGCCTGACCCAGCTGCTCGATCCCGATGCGCGCTTCACGCTGGTCCAGCGCGACCCGCGCACGGGCGAGCTGCAACTGATCGAGAAGAACCGCAAGGAAGTGAAGGTCAGCAAGCTGTCCGCGCAGCAGAAGGCGGGCGAGGGCACGCGCCTCGGCGTGGCCTACCGGCTGCCGGACGGCAGCGTGGTCTACGTGCCCGAAGGCGCGCGGCCGGCCCCGGCGGGCGCGGGCAAATGAGGCTGGCGCGGCAACGCTGGCTGCCGGCCGCGTTTGTCCTGCTCGGCTGGCTGCTGCTGGCCTGCGCGCAGGCGCGGGCCGCGGCGCCGGTGCGCGTGCTGGTGGTCACCACCAACACCCATCTGCTGCCCGCCGCCGAAGCGCGCCTGCGCGAACTGGCCGGCCCGGGCCGCGTCGAACTGCAGGCGGTCACCGCCGCGCCCGACGCGGCGCAGATCGCCGCCGCCGATGCCATCTACGCCTACTTCGCGCCCACTGCCGTATTGAAGCAGATGGCCCCGGCCGTGCGTCAGGCCAGGCAGCGCGGCGCGCTGGTGCTGGCCGCGCCGGCCGCCGCCGCCGAAGCCGCCTGGGGCATCGGCCTCGACGCCGCGCGCGGCCCGGCGGCCGAGGCCTACTGGAGCGCCGGCGGCGCCGACAACCTGGCCGGCTGGCTGGCGTGGACCGTGGCGCAGTTGCGTGGCACGGACGCCATCGCCGTGCCGGCGCCGCGCCCGCTGCCGGCGGCCGGCATCTACCACCCGCGCGCCGCGCAGGTGTTTGCCACGCTGCCGGCATACCTGGACTGGTATCGCGCCAACGGCGGCCTGCCCGCAGGCGCGCCGCTGGCCGGCATCGCCTTCTACGCCAGCAACTACCGCCAGCAGGACCTGGCCCACATCGACGCGCTGGTGGCCGCGCTCGAACGGCAGGGCATCGGCGCCGTGCCCGTGTTCGGCTGGCCGCTGTCCAGCCTGGACGCCGCGCTGACCATCGATGGCCGCAGCCCGCTGCGCGCGCTGTTCACGCTCAACCTCACCATCAGCCGCGCCGAGGACAAGGCCTGGCTGGAGCGCCACGGCGTGCACGCCATCAACCTGATCGCCACGCGCGACAGTCAGGCCGCGTGGCGCGCCGATGCGCGCGGCATCGCCGGCGAGCGCCTGCCGCTGCTGCTCAACACGCCCGAGCGCGCCGGCGCCAGCGAGCCGATCCTGTTCGCCACGCTGGAGGACGAAAACAGCGCCAAGGCCAGCCGCGCGGTGCCCGAGCGCGCCGACGCCGCGGTGGCGCGCGCGCGGCGCTGGATCGCGCTGCAGGACAAGCCGGCGGCGGACAAGCGCGTCGCCATCCTCTACTACAACAACCCGCCCGGCAGCGGCAACATCGGCGCCAGCTACCTGGCCACGCTGCCGTCGCTGGCGCGGATCATGGCGCGCCTGCGCGCGGCCGGCTACCAGACCGGTCAGGCCGGCACCGCCTTGCCGGACGAGGCCGGGCTGACCGCGCTGCTGGAGCGCAACGGCCGCAACATGGAGGCATGGTCGCCGGGCGAGCTGCGCGAGATGGTCGCGCGCGGGCGCGTCACGCTGCTGCCGATGGCGCAGTACAAGCGCTGGTTCGACGCGCTGCCCGCGGCCTTCCGCCAGTCCGTGCTGGCCGCGTGGGGCCCGCCCGAGCGCAATCCGCTGATGCTGGTGGACGACGGCCGCGGCGGGCAGGATTTCGTGATCCCGGGCCTGCGCTTCGGCAACCTGTTCGTCGGGCCGCAGCCGCTGCGCTCCACCTTCGCGCGCGCGCTGGACACGTCGCACGACACCGTCACGCCGCCGCCGCACTCGTATATCGCCGCCTACCTGTGGTACCGCCATGCGTTCGGCGCCGACGCGGTGGTCCACGTGGGCCGCCACGGCACGCTCGAATGGCTGCCCGGCAAGCAGGCCGGGCAGGCCGGCGACGACAGCGCGGAAGTGCTGCTGGGCGACCTGCCCAACGCCTACTACTACATCCAGGACGGCGGCGGCGAGGCGATCCAGGCCAAGCGCCGCAGCGCCGCCGTGCTGGTCAGCCACCTGACCCCGCTGCTGACCCGCGCCGGCATGCCGGCTGCGCTGGCGAAGCTCGACGAGGTGATCGAGCAGCAGGAAGCCACCGCCGACGGCGCGCCCGCGCTGGCCGAACAATACCGCCTGCAGGCGCAGGCGCAGATCCGCGCGCTGGGCCTGGACCGCCAGCTGGGCGTGGACCTTGCCGCGCCGTGGGAGCAGGTCGAGCCGGTGGTCCACCGCTTCCTGCACAAGGTGGAAGCCGAGCCGATACCGCAGGGCATCCATGTGCTGGGCGAACTGCCGCCGCCGGATTTCCAGCGGCAGGCGCTGGCCACCGTGCTGGACAGCGCGTTCGGCGCCGACGAGCGCAAACGCCTGGGCCATGACACGCTGGCCGGCTGGGCCGGCGCGCTGCTCGACGGGCGCGAGCCGGATCTGGCGGACCTGCCGCCGCCGCTGGCGGACAAGGCCGGGGCCGCGCTGGCCGCCGCGCGCGAATGGCTGGCCGGGCTGCGCGCCTCGCCGCGGAGCGAGCTCGACGGACTGGTCGCGGTGCTCGCGGGCCGCTACCTGCCGACCGCGCCGCTCGGCGATCCGGTGCGCACGCCGCAGGGCCTGCCGACCGGGCGCAACCTGCATGCCTTCGACGGCGCGTTCATCCCCACGCCGGCCGCATGGGAAGTCGGCAAGGCGCTGGCGCGGCAGACGCTGGCGCGCTACCGCGCCGAGACCGGCGCCGTGCCGGAACAGGTCTCGATGGTGCTGTTCTACGGCGAGACCGAGCGCCACCAGGGCGCGATGGAAAGCGAGGCGCTTTACCTGCTGGGCGTGGAGCCGGTCTGGAATGCGCGCGGCGTGGTCGAGGACGTGCGGCTGATTCCCGATGCGCAACTGGGGCGCCCGCGCGTCAACGTGCTGTTCACCATCTCCGGCATCTACCGCGACGGCTTCGGCGACAAGGTGGCGCTGCTGGACAAGGCCGCGCGCCTGGCCGCCGCGGCCGGCGACAACGCCGTCAGCCGCCACGACCGGGAAGCGGAGGCCGCGCTGCTGGCCGCCGGCGTGGCGCCGCCGCTGGCCGGGCGCCTGGCGCGCGCGCGCGTGTTCGCCGCCAGGCCCGGCAACTACGGCATCGGCGTGCAGCAGATGGTGGAGCAGAGTCTCGATGTGGCCCGACCCGTGGCCCGGCCCGGCGAGCCGGCCGGGCAGGCGCTGGCGCAGCAATACCTGCGCTACATGAACTTCGCGTTCTCCGCCGAAGGCTGGGGCGAGACCGCGCCGCAGGCGCTCGCCAGCCATCTCAAGTCCAACCAGGCCGTGCTGTTCTCGCGCGCCAGCACGCTCTACGGCGCGCTCGACAACGACGATACCTACCAGTACGCCGGCGGCCTCAACCTCGCCACGCGCGCGGTCAGCGGGCAGGCGCCGCGCTTCTGGCTGCACAACCTGCGCCGCCCGGCCGAGGCCGAGACCGTGGACGCGCGCACGTGGCTGACCACCGAGCTCAACGCGCGCAACTGGAACCCGCGCTGGATCGCCGGCATGCAGCGCTCCGGCTACGCCGGCGCGCGCGAGATGGCCCGCGAGATCGAGCATCTCTACGGCTTCCAGGCCACCAGCCCGGAGCAGATGAGCGGCGACTTCTGGCAGCAGACCTACGACGTCTACGTGGCCGACAAGCTCGGCATGGACATGGACCGCTTCTTCGCGCGCAGCAATCCGCATGCGCGGCAGGGCATCCTGGCGCGCCTGCTGGAAGTGGACCGGCAAGGCAGCTACCGTTTCACGGCGGCCGAGCGCGCGGACATGGCGCGGCGCTACGTGGCCTCGGTCAACCGCGACGGATTGTCGTGCACGGCCAACAGCTGCGGCAATCCGGCGCTGATGCAGTACATCGCCGGGCTGGGCCAGCAGGCGCGCGTGCCGGTGGACGCGCTGCGCGCGTTCGGCGAGCGGCTGGCGCGGGCCATGCCGGGGCGCGAGCCGTCGGCGGGGCCGGGCGCCGCGCCCGCGCGGCACGGCGTGGCGAAGGCCCCGGCCGTGCCGGCGGCGAAGCCGGCGCAGGCACCATCCGCGCCGCCGGCACCCGCCACCGAACACGTGGCCGGTCGGGTGCTCGAGTCGCGCGTCATCCAGCTCGCGCCTTCGGCGCCACTTTCCGGCGTGCGGGCGCGCGAAGCGTGGGAGGTGGCCGCGCTGATGGCGCTGCTGGTCGCCGCCGGGGCCGGCGCGGAATGGCGCCGTGGCCGGCGCCCGCGGCGATCGCGCTGATGCCGCATTGATGCCGCGCTGATGCCGCGGCGGTGGACAGCCCCGCGCGATGTCTTTATGCTGTCCGCCTCGCTTCCGCCGCGCGCCGCAGCCCGGCCGCGGCCTCTCCAGACGCCCGATTTCCCGAGCCCGCCACCATCATGCAGACCAGCAAGATCCCCGCCACCATCGTCACCGGCTTCCTCGGCAGCGGCAAGACCACGCTGCTGCGCCACATCCTCGAGAACGCCGGCGGGCGCCGCATCGCGGTGATCGTCAACGAGTTCGGCGAGCTCGGCATCGACGGCGAGATCCTCAAGGGCTGCGGCATCGGCTGCGACGAGACGGGCGAGAGCAACGGCCAGCTCTATGAACTGGCCAACGGCTGCCTGTGCTGCACCGTGCAGGAAGAGTTCTTCCCGGTGATGGAGCAACTGCTGGAGCGCCGCGCCGACATCGACCACGTGCTGATCGAGACCTCCGGCCTCGCGCTGCCCAGGCCGCTGGTGCAGGCCTTCAACTGGCCCAGCATCAAGAACGCGTTCACCGTGGACGCGGTGGTCACGGTGGTCGACGGCGCCGCCGCGGCGGCCGGCCAGTTCGCCGCCGACCCCGACGCGGTGGACGCGCAGCGCAAGGCCGATCCCAACCTCGACCACGAATCGCCGCTGCACGAACTGTTCGAGGACCAGCTCGGCTCGGCCGATCTCGTGATCCTCAACAAGACCGACCTGATCGACGCCGCGCAGCGCGCCGAAGTGGAAGCGCTGATCCGCCCCGAGATTCCCGCCGAGGTCAAGATCGTCGGCGCGCAGGGCGGCAAGCTCGACGTGGCGCTGCTGCTCGGGCTGAACCGCGCCTCCGAGGACACCATCCACCTGCGCCCGGATCACCACGGCTCGGCGGACGACCCGGACCATCATCACGACGAATTCGATTCGGTGGTGGTGGAGCTCGGCGAGGTGGAGCGCGAGCATCTGGTCGGCGCCCTGCAGCAACTGGTGGAGCAGCACACCATCTACCGCGTCAAGGGCTTTGCCCGGCTGCCCGGCAAGCCCATGCGCCTCGTGCTGCATGGCGTGGGCCGCCGCTTCGACGGCTACTTCGACCGCCGCTGGCAGCCGGGCGAGGCGCAGGCCACGCGCATCGTGCTGATCGGCCAGGACCTCGAGCGGGCCACGCTGCAGGCGGCCCTCGAAGCCGCGCTCGCCACGGCGCAGGGCTGACGCGCCGCCACGCGCATGCACCTGCTTTCCACCCGCCCGGGCGGCTTCGTCGACGACAATGCCGGCGTGGTGCGCATCGCGCAGAGCCCGGCGCGCATCGTGGTGCTGAGCGCGGCGGACACCACGCTGTCGCTGCTGGCCGGCGTGTTTCCGCGCCTGGGCGAAGACTTCCCCACGGTGCGGCTGGCCAACCAGATGTACCTGCGCCAGCCGGCCTCGCTCGACCTGTACGTGGACGACGTGTTGCAGCATGCCAGCGTGGTGGTGGTGGACCATCTCGGCGGCGACAGCGACTGGGCCTACGGCCTGGAGCGGCTGACCGAGCTCGCCCGCGCGCGCGGCCAGTTGCTGGTGATGTTCTCGGGCGACCTCGCCGAGGACGCCAACCTGCTCGCGCGCGGCAACGCGCCGGCGGCGCTGGCCAATACGCTGTGGCGCTACCTGCGCGAAGGCGGCGCCGACAACGCCGAGCAGTTCTTCCGCTGCCTCGCGCACCATGCGTTCGGCTGGGGCGAGCCGGCCTTGCAGCCGCGCGTGCTGCCGCAGGCCGCGCTCTACCATCCGGCGCACGGCGTCGCCACGATGGCGGACTGGCAGCGCGACTGGCGCGCCGGCGCGCCGGTGGCGGCGCTGGTGTTCTACCGCGCGCACCTGCAGGCGGGCAACACCGCGGTGTTCGACGCGCTGATCGCCGCGCTGCGCGCCGAGGGCCTCAACCCGCTGCCGCTGGCGGTGAACTCGCTCAAGGACACGCTGTGCCGCGAGGTCCTGCAGCAGCTTTGCGCCGAGCATGGCGTGGCGCTGGTGCTCAACACCACGGCCTTCGCCGTGTCCTCGCTCGACGCGCCCGGGACGATGGCGCTGGCCGGCGCCGCGCCGGTGCTGCAGGTGGTGCTCAGCGGCGGCAACCGCGAGGACTGGCTGCGCGACAACCAGGGCCTGGGCGCGCGCGACGTCGCCATGCACATCGCCATGCCCGAGGTGGACGGCCGCATCATCACGCGCGCGGTCAGCTTCAAGGGGCTGGCCTACCGCTGCCCGCACACCGAGGTGGACGTGGTGCGCTACCAGCCCGACGCCGGGCGCATCGCCTTCGTGGCCGAGCTGGCGCGGCGCTGGTGCCGCCTGCGCGAGCTGCCCGACGCGGACAAGCGCGTGGCGCTGGTGCTGGCCAATTATCCGTCCAGCGAAGGGCGCATCGGCAATGGCGTGGGCCTCGACACGCCGGCCTCGGTGGTCGGCATCCTCGCCATGCTGCGCGAGCAGGGCTATCACTGCGAAGGCCTGCCCGCCGACGGCGACGCGCTGATGCGCGGGCTCACGCAGGGCATCACCAACGACCTCGCCCAGCACGGCTGGCGCCCGGCCTTCCAGAGCCTGGCGATGGCGGACTACCTGCGCCACCTGCGCGGCCTGCCCGAAGAGAACCAGTGCGCCATCGCCGCGCAATGGGGCAGTCCGGAGCAGGACCCGATGGTGCGGCAGGGCCGCTTCATGATCGCCGGCGTGCGCAGCGGCCACCTGTTCGTCGGCCTGCAGCCGGCGCGCGACCATGCGCTGCCCGGCGAGGCCGGCACGTGCGGCTACGCCAGCTACCACGACGCGGAACTGGTGCCGCCGCACGGCTACCTGGCTTTCTATTTCTGGCTGCGCCATGCGTTCGGCGCCGATGCCATCGTCCACGTCGGCAAGCACGGCAACCTGGAATGGCTGCCCGGCAAGAGCGTGGCGCTGGCCGACACCTGCTGGCCCGACGCCATCCTCGGCCCGCTGCCGCATCTCTACCCGTTCATCGTCAACGACCCCGGCGAGGGCGCGCAGGCCAAGCGGCGCGCGCAGGCGGTCATCATCGACCACCTGATGCCGCCGCTCACGCGCGCCGAGAACTACGGCCCGCTGCAGGACCTGGAGCGCCAGGTCGACGAATACTACGAGGCGCTGGCGGTGGACCCGCGCCGCGCGCGGCTGCTGCGCAAGTCCATCCTCAAGCTGATCGTCGGCCAGCAGCTGCACCGCGAGCTGGGACTCGACGCGCCGGCCGACAGCGACGGCGAGGACGCGCTGCTCAACCGCACCGACGCCTACCTGTGCGAGCTCAAGGAATCGCAGATCCGCGACGGCCTGCACGTGTTCGGCGTGTCGCCGCAAGGGCGCCAGCGGCGCGACACGCTGCTCGCGCTGGGCCGCTTCCCGAGCGGCGACGGCCGCGGCGCGCAAGCGGGCCTGCTGACGGCGCTGGCCGCCGACCTCGGCCTGGGCGAGGGCTTCGATCCGCTCGACGCGGACTGGGGCGCGCCGTGGCAGGGCCCGCGCCCGGCGCCGCTGGCGGCCGTCGACGCCGGCGCGTGGCGCCACCACGGCGACACGCGCGAGCGGCTCGAGCTGCTGGCAACGCGCCTGCTCGACGAGGACGCCGCGCCCGCCGGCCTGCCGCGCGCCGCCGCCGTGCTGGCGCGCCTGCGCGCCGAGGTGGCGCCCAGGCTGGACGCCTGTGGCGAGCAGGAAATGCGGCAGCTCGCGCGCGGGCTGGCGGGGCGCTTCGTGCCGCCCGGCCCGAGCGGCGCGCCGTCGCGCGGCCGGCCCGACGTGCTGCCCACGGGCCGCAATTTCTATTCGGTCGACACGCGCGCGGTGCCCACGCGCACGGCGTGGACGCTCGGCCTCAAGTCCGCCAACCAGTTGATCGAGCGCCATCTTCAGGAGCACGGCGACTACCCGCGCGCGGTGGGCCTGTCGGTGTGGGGCACCGCCACCATGCGCAGCGGCGGCGACGACATCGCGCAGGCCTTCGCGCTGATGGGCGTGCGGCCCAGGTGGGCCGCGGGCAGCTTCCGCGTGACGGATTTCGAGATCCTGCCGATGGCCATCTTCGACCGCCCGCGCGTGGACGTGACGCTGCGCGTGTCGGGCTTCTTCCGCGACGCCTTCGCCAACGTCATGCGGCTGTTCGACGCCGCCGTGCAGGCCGTGGCCGAGCTGGACGAGCCGCCCGAGCTCAACCCGCTGCGCGCGCGCGTGCTGGCCGAGCGCGCCCGCCTCGAAGCGCAGGGCCTGCCCGCGGCCGAGGCGCGCCGCCGCGCCGGCTGGCGCGTGTTCGGCGCGCGCCCGGGCGGCTACGGCACGGGTTTGCAGGACCTGATCGACAGCCGCGCCTGGCAGGACGACAACGACCTCGCCCAGGCCTACCTGCACGCCGGCGGTCATGCCTACGGGCAGGGCACCGACGGCGTGGAGGCGCGCGCCAGCTTTGCCGCGCGCCTGTCCGGCCTGGACGCCGTGGTGCAGAACCAGGACAACCGCGAGCACGACCTGCTCGACGCCAACGACTATTACCAGTTCCAGGGCGGCATGGCCGCCGCCGCGCGCACCTTCGGCGGCGCGCAGCCGGCCATCTACCACGGCGACCACAGCAACCCGGCCGCGCCGCGCATCCGCACCTTGCAGGAAGAAATCAGCCGCGTGATCCGCGCGCGCGTGGTCAATCCCAAGTGGATCGACGGCGTCAAGCGCCACGGCTACAAGGGCGCCTTCGAGATGGCCGCCACCGTGGACTACCTGTTCGGCTTCGATGCCACCACGCGCGTGGTGTCCGACCACCAATACGCGCTGGTGGCCGATGCCTACGTCAATGACGCCGACACGCGCGCGTTCCTGCGCCGCCACAACCCGCGCGCGCTGCACGCCATCTGCGAGCGCCTGCTCGAAGCTGCGCAGCGCGGCCTGTGGCAGGCCCCCGGCGAGCGCCGCGCCCAACTCGAACGACACCTGCTCGACAGCGAGCAGGCGCTGGAAGGAGCTTCCCGATGACCGCCGCCGCACAGCGCCCGCGCTTGCCGTTTCCGTTCAGCGCGCTGGTGGGTCAGCCGCGCCTGCAGCAGGCGCTGCTGCTGGCCGCGGTCGACCCCGGCATCAGCGGCGTGCTGGTGAGCGGGCCGCGCGGCACCGCCAAGTCCACCGCCGCGCGCGCGCTGGCCGAGCTGCTGCCCGAAGGGCAGTTCGTCACGCTGCCGCTGGGCGCCAGCGAGGAACAGCTCGTCGGCACGCTGGACCTCGGCCACGTGCTGCGCCAGAGCGAGGTGCGTTTCGCGCCGGGGCTGCTGGCGCGCGCGCACCAGGGCGTGCTCTACGTGGACGAGGTCAACCTGCTGCCCGACCATCTCGTCGACCAGTTGCTCGACGTGGCCGCCAGCGGCGTCAACGTGGTGGAGCGCGACGGCGTCTCGCACCAGCACGAGGCGCGCTTCGTGCTGGTCGGCACCATGAACCCCGAGGAAGGCGAGCTGCGCCCGCAACTGCTGGACCGCTTCGGCCTCGCGCTGACGCTGGAGAACTGCACCGACGCGGCGCAGCGCCAGGCCATCGTGCGCACCCGGCTGGCCTTCGACACCGATCCCGAGGCGCTGCGCGCGCGCCACGCCGGCGCGCAGGAAGCGTTGACGCGGCAGGTGCGAGTCGCGCGGGCCGCGCTGGCGGCGCTGCCGTTCGGCGATGCCGTGCACGAGCGCGTCAGCCGCCTGTGCCTCGATGCCGCCGTGGACGGCGTGCGCGCCGACCTCGTGATGCTGCGCGCGGCGCGCGCGCTGGCCGCGCTGCAAGGCGACGCCGCCATCGCGCCGGCGCATGTGGATGCCGTGGCGGAACTGGTGCTGCATCATCGCCGGCAGGCGCCGCCCGATGCCGGCCGCGCGCCGGACGGCGCGGAGGCTGACGCGCCGGCTGACGCGCAGGCGGGCGAGCGCGGCGACGCCGGCAGCGCGGCCAATCCCTGGGGCGCATTGCCGCCGCCCGCGGACAGCCGCGCGGCCGGCATCGCTCCGGTCAAATCCGTGAGGCCGCTGCCCGCAAAAAAAGCCTGAGCCACCGGCAGGCCGCCGCCGATTCCGGGCAGGGCGGCAACCGGTGGCAAGCCCCTCGTTTCGCCGCGCCACGGCCGCGGCAAGGCCGTCTTGCCGGCACCCGCATCCACTGGCCGCGCACGCTCGCCGCCAAGGGCGCCGCGCCGCTCGCGCCCGCGCATCTGCGCCTGCGCGCGCAGCATGCCCACGCCGGCGTGCTGCATTGCTTCGTGCTGGACTGCTCCGCCTCCATGCTGCACGGCCGCCAGCTCGCGCAGGCCAAGGGCGTGCTGCTGCGTCTGCTCCAGCGCGCCTACCAGGCCCGCGCCGAGGTCGCGCTGGTGTGCTTTGCCGGCAGCCACGCGGAAGTCCGCCTTCAGCCGGCCCGCGCGCGGCCGTGGAGCGAAGCCTGGATTCGCCCGATCGCCGGCGGCGGCGGCACGCCGCTCGCGCTCGGCATGCAGCGCGCGGGCGAGGTGCTGGCCGGCGCCGCCCGCCGCCGCCCGGCGCAGCAGCGCTGGCTGTGGCTGCTCAGCGACGGCCGCAGCGCGGAGCAGCCCGCGCGCCCGCGCGGGGCGGATGCCGTGATGGTGGTGGATTTCGAACAGCAGGCGGTGGCGCTGGGGCGCTGCCGCGAACTGGCGGCGGCGTGGGACGGGGAGTGGGTGGCGGTGGAAGCACTCCTAAAATGAGAATCCGGGACTTCCTGGCGATGGTCGCGGGTGCCCAGAATCGGATGGCGGCTGAAAATACCCCGCATCCTGCATGCATCCAAAGCCATTTTTGCCATCCGACGTCATCGTGAAAGGAGCTCATGTGACCGCACAACAACGCAACGCAAGCGTTGCCCGCACCACCTCCATCAAATTTGCTAGACTAGACCGGTTCATAGACCAGATGGAGGCTAGCATGTTTGTCGAGGTGGGTTCCTACGATGCCAAGACCAGGCTGCCCGAATTGCTGCGCAAGGTGGAGCAGGGCGAGCGTTTCACCATCACCCAGCGTGGCCGTCCCATTGCGGACCTCGTGCCGAGCGCGGACAACAGCCGGCTCGGCGCGGAAGCCGCGGTCGCGGCGATGCGCGCCACTACCCGGGTGCAGGGTGTGGCGGCCGACGAACTCGGCCGCTGGATCGCGGAGGGGCGCCGGTGACGTCGGCGGTGCCGGTGGTGTCCGCGGTGCCGGCGACGCTGGTGCTGGATGCCTCCGTGGCGCTGGCCTGGCTGTTCGAGCGGACGGAGCCGGCGCAGGCCGATTGCGCCGGGCGGGTGCTCGCGGCGCTGCCGTCATGCCGCGTGCTGGTGCCGCCGCTGTGGCACGTGGAGACCGCCAACGCGCTGCTGGTGGCCGAGCGCAGGCAGGTCGTGAGCGAGGCCCAGGTGGCGGATTTCGTCGCCAAGCTCGGCCGCCTGCCGATCGAGACCGACGTGGCGGCGCCCGCGGAGCGCAGCGAGGTCGTCATGGGGCTGGCCCGCGAGCACGCGCTGACCGCCTATGACGCCAGTTACCTGGATCTCGCGCTGCGCAGCGGCGCGGCGCTGGCGACCTTCGACGTGGCGCTGGCGGATGCGATGCGGCGGGCCGGCGGCATCGTGTTCGCCTGAGTCCGCCGCCGCGCGGGCCGTTCCGCGCGCATGCGCAGGCGGCGTCGTTCCGTTTTCATCGCTGCTTCACCGCGTTCACATCGCATTTGCCGCAGCGCGCCGTCACCCCATCCGCACCTCGATCTCGTCGTACCGCCGCACGCGGTACACCACCATCGACACCAGCCAGCTCAGCACGAACACACCGATGATGACGTAGCCGAGCATGCCGAAGTGCGCGTTGAGCTCGCCGACCACGTCCCACAGGCCGCCCGCCAGGCCGAGCTTGTCGGCGATCAGGCCGAGCGCCTCGATGCCGCCGATCACCACCGCCACCACCACCGAGACCAGCGTGATGGTCATGTTGTAGTAGAGCTTGCGGATCGGCTTGGTGAAGGCCCAGCCGTAGGCGCCCAGCATCAGGATGCCGTCGGTGGTGTCCACCAGCGACATGCCCGCGGTGAACAGCGCCGGGAACACCATGATGGTCCAGAACGGCACGCCCTTGGCGGCCTCGGCCGCGGACAGGCCGAACAGCGCCACCTCGGTGGCGGTGTCGAAGCCCAGGCCGAACAGCAGGCCCATCGGGAACAGGTGCCAGCTGCGGCTGGCGAGGCGGAACAGCGGGCGGAAGAGGCGCGCGAGGAAGCCGCGGTTGTTGAGCAGCAGGTCCAGGTCCTGTTCCCTGAGCGGCTCGCCGCGCCTGACCGCGCGGAACGCGCGCCACACCGAGATCAGGATCAGCAGGTTGAAGAAGGCCAGCAGGAACAGGAACAGCGCCGAGACGCTGGTGCCGATCATGCCGCCCACGGCCTTCATGTCGGCGAAGCGCGTCTGCAGCGCCGCCGCGGCGATGGCGATGCCGACCGACATCAGCGTGACCACGGTGGAGTGCCCGAGCGAGAAGAAGAAGCCGACCGTGACCGGGCGCTTGCCTTCCTGCATCAGCTTGCGCGTGACGTTGTCGATGGCGGCGATGTGGTCGGCGTCCACCGCGTGGCGCAGGCCGAGCGTGTAGGCCAGCACGGCCGAGGCCAGCAGCATGGGATGGTCGCGGAACGCGGCCAGCGCCCAGATCCAGGCGCCCACGTTGGCGGCGATCAGCAAGGCGTACAAGGCGATGGTCTTGCGGCGCACGTCGTCGTGCTGGTCGTTGAAGATGCTGGCGAGGAAGCGGAGCATGGGGCGGCGGGCGTATCGGGTGGACGGCGGTTTTCAGGAGCGGCGCGGGCGCAGGCGCGGGCGGAACAGGCGCCGCCAGCCTATCACCACGCCGCTGACGGAGATGACGAGCCCGGCGATGGACAGTGCCCACATGGCAATGTCCCACGCCGGGCGGTGTTGCAGCAGCCAGCCGAGGTCCCAGCTATGCGCGGCGTTGAACAGCCAGCGGTAGGCGCGCCGGCTGCGGTCGCTGCGGCCGAGCAGGCTGCCGCTGGCCGGGTCGAGGTAGGCCCAGGTGGCGGCGGCATCGTCGAAGCGCACGCGCAGCACCGGCAGCCGGCGCGGCTGGTGATGGCCATACCAGTAGGCATCGGGCTGCGTGAGCCGTTCGCTGCCGGCGACGCGGGCGCCGGGCACGAGGCTGGCCGCGGCGGCGGTCAGCGCCGCGTCGTCCGGCGCGGGCGCGCGGCCGCCGTCGGCGCGCACGGCGCGGCTGTCGTCGCCCGCGCCCGCCGCCAGCAGCAGCGGCAGTCCCGCCTGCCAGACCATGCGGATCTCGCGCGGCGCGGCCATGCCGTCCAGCCGCGCCGCCAGCGCATCGCCGTCGAGCTCGGGGAAGCGCGGCAGCGTCTGTCCCGCATAGCGCTCCAGCGCGGACTGGTCGAAGTTGCGCGCGGGGAACCACTGGTTGGGATTGACCGAGAGCCAGCCGCTCGCCAGCCAGGCCAGCAGAAACAGCGCGCCGCCGAGCCCGGCGACGTGGTGCCAGGCCATCCAGCCGTGGTAGGGCGAGGTGCCGCCCGCGCTGCCGTGCGCGAAGCGGCGGCGCACGCGCAGCCGCAGCCAGCCGATCCAGATGCCGCTCGCCGCCACGGCGACGCACACGCCGGAGGTCCACAGCACCACCTGGCGCCACAGTGGCGGGTCGGCGCGCACCGGCGTGAAATACAGCCAGTGCGGCACGGCGCCCAGCCAGTTCCAGAAGCGCTCGGCGCGGTTCGTGTCGCGCATGACTTCACCGGTGCGCGCGGACACGTACAGCTCGGTGCCGGCGGCGTCGCCGAGCGCGATGCGGTGCAGCGGGCGCCAGGCGTTCAGGCCGTTGGGCACGGTCCACTGGTCGCGCGCGGCGGTCTCGGCCCAGCGCGCGCCGGGCGCGCCGGCGAAGCGCGCGGCGATGTCGCGCGCGGCGGCGGCGTCCACCTGTTCGATGCGCGTGCCGTCGCGCGCCGAGACCGTATGCGGCTGGCCGCGCCAGTCGACAATGCGGTAGACCGGCAGCGCGCCCATCATCTCCAGGCGCAGGCTGCGCGGGAAGCGGTCCAGCCCCGCGCCGGCCAGGGCAGCGGCGGGCGCGACGCGCACCGCCGGCAGGTCCAGCGGCGGCAGGCCGGCGTGGCGCTCGGTGTCGGTCAGCGCGGGGAACGCCACGTACATCATGACCAGCCCGGACAGGAACCACATGGCGATCAGCAGGCAGCCGGCGATCCCGGCCCAGCGGTGCACCAGGTAGAGCCAGCGGCGCGCGCAGCGCCAGCAGCGTTCCGGCCAGGACAGGGAAGGGTGTGCCACGGCCGGGCTAGAAATAGAAGTTGGCCGACAGCTCGGCCGCGCGCGGGCGGCCCAGCAGCCACTGTCCGCCGCTGTTGCCGGAGGTCTCGGCGTAGTCGCGGTTGAACAGGTTGTAGACGCGCAGCGCCAGCGCGGTCTGGCGCGACACGCGCCACTGCAGCGCGGCATCCACCACCGTGTACGAAGGCATGGCCGCGGTGTTGGCGTTGTCGGTATAGCGCCGGCCCACGTAGCGCAGGCCGCCGCCCGCCTGCCACTGCGGCGCGAAGGCCCAGGTCAGCCACAGGTTGGCGGCCTGCTGCGGCACGCCGGTCGGCACGTTGCCGTTGCGCGAGACCAGTGCGCCGTTGACGCTTTCGGCGAAGTCGTCGTAGCGGGCGCGCAGCACGGTGCCGTTGGCATCCACGCGCAGGCCGCGCATCAGCTCGATGCTGAGCGACGCCTCCAGCCCGCGCGAGGACTGCTCGCCCACCTGCACCGACAGCGCCGGGTTGCCGGCGTCGCGCGTGAGCAGGTTCTTCTTGACGATCTGGTAGGCGGCGAAGGTCCATTCGCCGCGCCTGTTCCAGAACGCCTGCTTGACGCCGGCCTCGATCTGCCGGCCGGTGGCGAGCCGGAAGTCCTTCTGCGCGTCCGAGGTGGTGATCAGCGCGCCGAGCGGATCGGTGGCGGTGGCGTACTGCGCGTAGACCGACAGCGATGGCGTGAACTCGTAGACCGTGCCCGCGCGCCAGGTGGCGTTGTTGAAGGTGCGGGTCCAGTCGTCGCCGGTCAGCAGGTTGCCGCGCTCGAGCTGGGCATGGTCGAAGCGCACGCCGCCGATCACCGACCATTGCCGCGTGAGCTTGAGGCGGTCCTCGCCGAACAGGGCGGCCTGGGTGGTGTGGGTGCGGTAGCGCGGCGAAGTGACCACGCCCGGCGGGCTGAAGAACTGGCCCGGGTCGAACTGGTACGCGCCGACGGTGGAGGCGCCGCCATAGGGCGAGTTGTTGCTGTGGGTGAAGTTGATGCGGTTGACGTCGAAGCCCGCCGTGACCGTGTTGGCCAGGCCGAACAGCTGGCCGTCGACCTTCAGGTCGGCGCGGTCGCCGATCTGCTCCTGGTCGTGCAGGATCTCCAGGTAGTCGGTGCGGCGCACCTGCCCGGTGGCGGGCAGGTAGGTGTAGGACTCCGAGTCGCGCCAGTGGCGCTGGCTGGTGAGGTAATAGAACTGGTTGCGCACGGCCACGCGCTCGTTGGGCTGCCATTCGGCGGCCAGCCGGGTCCAGCGGTCGCGGTAGGTGATGGTGCTGTCGCCCACGTTGTAGTTCTTCGTGCGCAGCGAGGTATCCAGGCTGCCGTTGACCAGCGGCGTGCCCAGGTAGCGCATCGGGTGCTGGTCGCCGTCGTCGTAGGACAGCGTGAGGTTGAATGCCGGCGAGACGTCGAGCCGCACCGCGGCGGACACGTCCACGTCGCGCGATTCGCCGCGGTCCACCCAGCCGGCGGAGCGGCCGTAGTTGACGTTGAAGCGGTAGGACAGGTTCTCGTTGACCGCGCCGCCGCTGTCGAAGGCCGCGCGCGCGGTGCGCTGCGTGCCGCCGGTGAGCTGCAGCTCGTTGGTGATGGGGCCGCGCAGCGGCTTTTTCGGGATCACGTTGACCACGCCGCCGATGGCGCCCTCGCCGTACATCACGGAGGCCGCGCCGCGCAGCACCTCGATGCGGTCCACCGACCATGTATCGAACGGGAAGGTGACGGTGCCGGCCGCCACGTACAGGCGCGTGCCGTCGTACAGCTGCATGACCGAGCCCTGGCCCGAGAAGCCGCGCGCGGCAAGCGCCGTGCCGCCGTTGCCGGGCGCGCCGGCGGCGGTGATGCCGGTGGCGCGCGACACCGCGTCGCTCACGCTCTGGTCGCCGCGCTCGCGGATGGTCTCGCCGGACAGCACCTCGATGCTGGCCGGGGTCTCGAGCGGCGTCAGCCCCAGGCGGCTGCCGGTGCTGGCGGGCTCCGACAGCGACAGGCCCGGCGGCAGCGCGGCGCCGCTGACCACCACCGGCGGCAGCGCCGCGGCCTCTTTCTGCGCCGGGCGCGCCGGCGGGCGGCCGGCCTCGGTGTCGTCGGCGGCGCGTGCGGCGTCCGCGCCGGCACCGGCAAAGGCGCCCAGCGACAGGGCCAGCGCGCACTGGCGCGCCAGCGTGCGGCGGATGGGGATGAAGCGGAGCCGGCCGGAGGCGGGCAGCAGGCGGCGGGCAAGGCGGTGGCGCGCGGACATGGACTTTCCATCGTTGGCCGCGGGCGACCCCGCCCGCGGCAATGAACGAACCAGCCACGGACGCGCGCGCGCCGGCGCCGGGCGCATGCCCGGCGGCCTCACGCGCGGTGCCCGTCCGCAGCCGCTGTGATGGGTCGCAAGGCCGGTATCCGGGCTCGCAGGGGGATGCGCTGCCGGGTGGGCGCGTCCGGGGTGCCGCCTTCCCGCGCGTGGTTGCGCGCAGTGGCTGCCGCTGCTTGTGGGGCGCGGCGTGACACCTTTCTACCTGCTGACCGTTGCGGGGGCAGCACAGGACTTGCCGCGGCGGGGCGGCGCACCTGTTTCCCGTTTAACCCCTGACCGCGCAACGCGGGCGGGGCACCTTCGATCCTTTTGCAACCCGGTTGCAAAAGCAGCGCGGGTGCGAGGCGGATTGTAACGGGATTTAAGTGATCCGGGGCGGTAGTTTTTACCCGGCGTGGCTGCGCCGCGAAGCCGGCGCATTGCGCCGACATGATGAATCGTGTCGTCATCGCGAGGCATCGTCCGGCATCTTTTTGGTGTTTCCGGCACCGCGCGCGGGAATACCGCATGCGGCGCTAAAGAAGGCAGGGCGTGCTCCGATATCCGGGGGGAACACCGCCTGCCTTTTGCATGGCCGGTGCCCGTCCCGATAACGCGAACCTCGTCATGAACCACCTGACCCTGCGAAAAAAGCTGTGGATTCCCCTTGTGCTGGCCTGGCTCGGCCTGCTGCTGCTGACCGTGATGCACGCCTTCCAGACCCGGCAGCTGCAGATGGCCGACCGCCGCGGCGAGCTGGCCAACGTGGTCGACATGTCGCTCTCGCTGGTGCGCGACTACGCGGAGCTGGCGCGCCAGGGCAAGATGAGCGAAGCCGAGGCCAAGGCCCAGGCCACCGCCCGCATCGCCGCGCAGCGCTACGGCAAGGATGGCTACATCACCATCGTGGGCGCCGATTCGGTGCTGGTGATGCACCCGATCAACGCCAAGCTCAACGGCAAGAACATGATCGATTTCAAGGACGCGAAGGGCAAGGCGCTCTACGTCGAGATCGCCGCGCGCGGCGCCTCGCCCGAGGGCACCGGGCACCTGGACTACTGGTGGCCCAAGCCGGGCAGCGACCAGCCCAGCCCCAAGATCGGCTACGTGGCGCGCTACAAGCCGTGGAACTGGGACCTGCTGGCGGGCACCTACATGGATGACGTGGAGGCCCAGTTCCGCTCGTCGCTGTATCAGTCGGTCGGCCTGCTGGTGCTGCTCGGCATCGTGATCTCCGGCGTGGCCACGCTGGTGATCCGCAGCATCCAGAAATCGGTGGGCGGCGAGCCCGCCGACGCCGCCGCGCTGGCCCTGCGCATGGCCTCCGGCGACCTGACCGTGCGCGCCGGCACCGCGCCGGACGACCGCGCCAGCCTGATGTACGCGATCGGCCATATGCGCGACCAGCTCGCCGGCACCGTGGGGGGCATCCAGCAGGCGGCCGATTCCATCAGCGCCGCGGCGCAGCAGATCGCCGCCGGCAACTCCGACCTGTCGGGCCGCACCGAGCAGCAGGCCGCCTCGCTGCAGCAGACCGCCGCCAGCATGGAGCAGCTCACCGCCACCGTGCGCCAGAATGCCGACAACGCCGCCGAGGCTAGCCAGTACGTGGCCGACGCCGCGCAGATCGCGCAGCAGGGCGGCAGCGTGGTGAGCGAGGTGGTGGACAAGATGCGCGGCATCACCGCCAGCTCGCGCAAGATCAACGACATCATCGGGGTGATCGACGGCATCGCCTTCCAGACCAATATCCTGGCGCTCAATGCCGCGGTGGAAGCCGCGCGCGCCGGCGAGCAGGGCCGCGGCTTCGCCGTGGTGGCCGGCGAGGTGCGCAACCTCGCGCAGCGCAGCGCGAGCGCGGCCAAGGAGATCAAGACCCTGATCGTGGAATCGACGGGGCAGGTCGACAGCGGCTCGGCGCTGGTCGAGCAGGCCGGCCAGACGATGGCCGAGATCGTCAGCGCGGTGGGCCGCGTGACCGCCATCATGGATGGCATCGCCTCGGCCACGGCCGAGCAGCGCACCGGCATCGAGGAGGTCAACCGCGCGGTCTCGCAGATGGACCAGATGACGCAGCAGAACGCGGCGCTGGTGGAGCAGGCCAGCGCGGCCGCGGCCTCGCTGGAAGACCAGGCCGGCGCGCTGCACCAGGCGGTGTCCGCCTTCCGCCTGGCGGCCTGAAGCGCGCCGCGATGGCGGCGGCGGTGGCTAGAGCAGCGACTTGCCCTGTGCCAGGATCTTGTCGCAGACCTGCCTGGTGATCTGCTCCTTGAGGCCGCCGCCGCTGAGGTCGAGCTTGCCGCCCTCGGCGCTGCTGAGGATGCCCTTGGCGCCTTCGCTGTAGCCGGGGTCGGACGCCGGCGCGCCGCCGAGCTTGCCCAGCAGCTTGTCCTTGACCGAAGCGGCGCCGCTGCCGCCGCCCAGGTAGTTGTTCTTGACGCAGAACTCCAGCACGCCGGCCACGTTGCCGGTGCTGCCCGAGCTCAGCGATTGCAGCGAGGGCATGCCGCCGCCCCCGCCGCCCAGGCTGCCGGCCAGCCCTCCCAGGCCGCCGCTGCCGCCGCCCGAGCCGTTGCCTTGCGTGGCGCCCTTGAGCAGGTCGCCGAGTTGCGCGTGGGCCGCCGCCGGTAACAGGGCGGCGGTCAGGATCGATACGGCGGCGAGGCGGCTAAAGCTGGCTTTCATGCGATGCTCCTTTCTGGTGGATCAAAAGCGAGCTTCCAATATAGCGCCTCGCCGCATTCAGGGTGTGACGCGCCACGCGGAAGGCGTCACCGGCTCTTCGAGCCGCCACGCCGCGCGGAATGCGTGCGGGCTGGCGAAGCCGCACCGCGCGGCCACCTGTTCCACCGGCCAGTCGCTTTCCCTGAGCAGCCGCCGCGCCAGCGCGATGCGCAACTGCTGCTGGTACTGCTTGAGCGTCACGCCGCATTGCTGCCGGAACAGCCGCGCGAGTTGACGGTAGCTCAGCGCGAAGCGGGCGGCCAGCGCCTCGTAGGGCAGCGCGTAGTCCGGCCGGGCCGTGAGGAAATCCTGCACCGCGTGGATCACCGCGTGGTCGTGGCCGCGGTAGCGCAATTGCGCGTCGAGCGCCGGGTCCTGGCTCAGGCGCCGGAACGGCACCACGTTGTCGCGCGCCACGCGGATCGCCGCGGGCGCGCCGAAGTCCCGCGCGATCAGGTGCAGCGCGAGATCGATGCCGGCGGTGACGCCGGCCGATGTGACCAGCCCGCCGTCGTCGACCAGCAGGCGGTTGGCCAGCACGCGCGCGGCGGGGTAGCGCTGCTGCAGCCGCTCCAGGTAGTCGTGGTGCGTGGTGCAGTGGCGCCCGTCGAGCAGCCCGGCGGCGGCCAGCAGCCACGCGCCGGTGCAGACGCTGGCCAGCGTGATGTCGCCCAGGCGCGGGCGCGCCACCTCTTGCAGCCAGCGCACGAGCACGCGGTTGCCGGGCGCGAGCGGGGCGTCGGGCGCGAGCTTGCAGCCGGCCACGATCACGGTGTCGCCGCGCGCCAGCTTCGCCGGCAGGGGCCGCAGCGCGCTCAGCGCCAGCCCCTGGAAGCTGCGCAGCTCGCGCTCCGGCCCCGCGCAGATGCACTCGACCGCGCCCAGTCCCAGCTCGCCGAGCGCGCCGAACAGTTGCAGCGGCCCGGCCAGGTCCAGCACGTGCACGCTGGGCGGCACCACGAAGTAGATCCGTTTCATCGGGTTTCGGAGGAAGGTCGCCTGGCATGGCAGGTTTTTTACGTAGCGTGGCAGATTGCCGGCTTTCCGGCGGGCAGCCTTGTTCCTACCATGTCATGTAAATTACCTGGCCACGTCGATACGGGAGACATGATGCTACAACTGCGACCCACTTGCGAACATTGCGACAAGGCGCTGCCGCCGGCGGCGACGGACGCGCGCATCTGCAGCTACGAATGCACGTTCTGCGCCGCGTGCGTGGACGGCCTCCTGCAGAACGTATGCCCCAACTGCGGCGGCGGCTTCACGGCGCGGCCGGTGCGGCCGGCGCGCAACTGGCGCAACAACAACTGCCTGGACAACGACCCGGCCAGCACGCAGAAGAAGCACAAGCCGGTCGACCCGCAGGCGCACGCGCGCTTCGCGGCGGCCATCGCGGGCATCGCGCCGGAGCGGCGCTGAGAAGCGGTCAGCGCGGGGGAGCGCCTATGCGTCGCGGTGATGCAGCAGCGTCACCAGCAGCGACGCATCCTCGATGCCGCGCAGCGCGTGCGGCGCGCCCGCCGCCACGAACATCAGGTCGCCGGCCTCCATGCGCTGGGTGCTGCCGTGCGCTTCCATCTCGATCGCGCCTTCGAGGCAGTGCACGGTCAGCGCGCCGGGCACGCTGTGTGCCGGCAGCGACTTGCCGGCCAGCAGCACCAGCCGCATGACTTGCAGGTCCGGCGCGCGGACCAGGGTCAGGTTCTGGGTTTGCCGCAGCGCCGCGCCCTGCGGGCGGAGCTTGACGATTTCACCGGGTGCCGCGTGATGTTGTGCCATGACCGTTCTCCAGGCGGGCCGGATGCGCCGCGCATGCTAACGGAATAGCGCAAGGCCGGCCCGGCCGCAAGGCGTGCTTGCCCGGGCCGGCGGCATTCAGCGCGCGCCGCCCGCCTGCCGGCGGCGCAGCGCGAAGTCGGCCAGCAGCGCCAGCGCGAGCGCCACGCCGCCGCAGGCGAAGATGAGCGCGTAGTTGTTGTGGGTGGCGCCGAACAGGTAGGAGTAGCCGTAGCCGCCGAGCGCCTGGAACAGCGCGAACGCGGTGGTCGCGCGGCTCCACGCCGCGCGCTGTTCCGCGTGGTCGTGCGGCACCATCTCGTGGATGCGGCCGAGCACCAGCGGCACGATGCCCGGCGTGAAGACGCCGAGGATGACCGTGGCCACGCCGATCAGCATGCCGTTGCCGGACAGCGCCAGCAGGCCCGCGGCCAGCGCCTGCAGCGCCAGCGCGATGCGGTAGGCCGCGCGGAAGCCGATGCGGTCCGCCACGTTGCCGCACAGCACCGGGCCGGCGATGGCCGCGACGCCGTACAGCACCCAGTAGCCGGAGCCGGCCGCCGCGCCGCGGCCCAGCCCGCGCGCCACGTAGTCGACCAGCAGGACCATCGCCGGCACCAGCCCCAGCGCGTTGGCGGCATATTGGGCGTACAGCACCCGCATGGCCGGGCCTTCGCGGCGGGCCGGCGGCGCGGCGGGCTGCCCCGGCGCGGCGGCCGGGGTTGCCGGCTGCGGCGCGTTGCCGGCGGGCCAGCCGAACCAGCTCACCGCGGTCAGCACCAGCGCGACCGTGCCGAGCCCGATCCAGGTGTCCCGCAGGCCAAAGCGCAGCAACTGCGGAACCAGGGTGCCCGAGGCAGCGATGCCCAGCCCGAGCCCGAGGAAGATCATGCCGCCGGCAAAACCGCGGCGCGCCGGCGGGATGTGCGGCAGGATGGTCGTCGCCACCAGCACCATGATGGCGCCGCCCGACAGGCCCGAGGCAAAGCGCCACACGAAGAACCAGCCCACCGACAGCGGGAACGCGCAGGCGAAGAACGCCAGCGCGGCGACCAGCATCAGCAGGCGCAGCGCGGTGCGGTTGGACAGCGCGGCCGCGATGGGGCGGCCCAGCAGGGCGCCGGCGAGGTAGCCGGCGAAATTGGCCGCGCCGAGCGTGACCGCCTGCGACGACGTGAACCAGTGTGCCTGGATCAGCGGCGGGATCAGCGGCGTGTAGGCGAAGCGCGCCAGGCCGATGGCGACCAGGCTGGCGCAAAGGCCGGCCAGCATGGCGAACATGGCCTCGATGTCCAGCGGGGGCGCGCCGCGCACCGGGGTGGCGATGGTGTCTTGTGACATGAACTTCTCCGGCGACGGGCCTGGCCGCGCGGCGGCCGCGGTTCCCGAGGTGCGTCTTGTTATATATCAAGTGATATAGAACGAAATACTATATCAATCGATATAGAACGCAAGAGAATTCTTTGTGGCGGATGAGGTATCTGGCATGCCTCGATTCCCGCGTCCGGCCGCTGCCGTCGCGCGGGCGGACGCCGGCGCCATGCCGGTCCGGCGCAAGGGTGGCGGGGCGAAGCCCGCGAAGGGATTCCGGCGGAACGAGGGCGGGACCGCCTTGGCGTTGCCCTGAACGCCGCCCTCAATGTCGTCCCTGATGCCGCCCTTACCGCCGCCCCGCGCGCAGGGCCTCGATGGCCGGCAGCAGCGCGCCGATATTGCCGTCCTTGAACAGGAAGCCGTCGGCCCCGGCCGCCAGCGCGGCGTCGGCGGTGCCGGGCGCGGTATTGCCGGTCAGCACGAGGATGCGCAGCGCCGCATGGCGCCCGCGCAGCTCGCGCAGCGCGCGGAAGGCGTCGGGGCCGAGCAGGCCGAGGTCCACCACCAGCAGGTCGGCCGCCGCGCGCGCGAGCAGCGCCGTGAGTTCGCCGGCATGGGTGGCTTCTCCGACCACCGTGATGCCGTCCACGGTCGAGAACAGCATCTGCAGGCCGGCGAGGACCAGGGGGTGGTCGTCGGCCAGCACGGCGCGCAGCGGGGCGGGGAGGGCGTGCATCGTGGCGGTGGGCAGGGCCGGCGGCGAGGAAGTGTTGTTTGTCGGGCGCGGACGCGCGCGGACGAACGCGATATTATCAGGCTCCGGTTTCTGCAGAACCGGCCAGCCCGCGCCCACCCATCACCGGATCGCCAATGCCCGCCCCAGCATCTTCCCCAGACCCGACGGCACGGACCGGCGGCCCGGCCGCCGCGCCGCGGCCCTGCGCGGAGGGACAGGTCGAGGCGGCGATGGTGGGGCTGCTCTACCGGCAGTCCAACGCGGTGATGTTCGCCAACTTCATCATTCCGCTGCCGGCGCTCTACGTGCTGCAGCGGGGCGCCCCGCTGACGCTGCTGCTGGGCTGGCTGGCCGTGGTCTACCTGCTCACCGCGGTGCGCATCTTCAACTCGGTGCAGTACTTCCGCCATGCGCGGGCCGAGGGCACGGCGCCGCTCACGCCGGCCTCGCTGGCCGCGCCGCGCAGCCTGTCGCCGCGCGCGTGGGCGCAGCGCTTCACGGTCATGTCGTGGCTGTCCGGGCTGTTGTGGGGATGGCTCGGGTCGGCCGTCTTCCTGCCGCCCGACCCGGCCCTGGTGGCGTTCTGCATCATCATCATCGCCGGCATGACGTGCGGCGCGATTCCCTCGCTGTCGGCGTGCCCGCTGACCTACGTCGGGACCATGACGGCGATGGTGCTGCCGTTCATGCTCAACTGCCTGTGGCAGGGCGGCCCGCTCTACAACGTGTTCTTCGCCTTCGCGCTGTGCCTGGCCTGCGTCAACCTCTACTACTGCCGCGTGACCTACCGCAGCGTGCTCGAGGGCGTGCGCCTGCGCTTCGAGAACGTGGCGCTGATCGGCCAGCTCGAGCGCGAGCGCGACCGGGCCACCGCCGCGGACAACGCCAAGACCCGTTTCCTGGCCGCCGCCAGCCACGACCTGCGCCAGCCGGTGCACGCGCTGGGCCTGTTCACCGCCACGCTGTCCAGCGTGGCGCGGCGCGGCGACGTGCCGGCGGCCCAGGCCATCCAGGTGGCGGCGCGCATCGACGGCACGCTGGCCCATATGGGCGACCTGCTCGACGGCCTGCTCAACGTGTCGCGGCTGGACGCCGGGCTGATGCCGGTGGCGCGGCGCCCGGTGGCGCTGGGCGCGTTGCTGCGCGAGCTGGGCGGCGAGTATGCAGGGCAGGCGCGCCAGCGCGGCGGCGAGCTGCGCGTGGTGGCCACCGAGGCATGGATCGACACCGACCCGGCGCTGCTGCGGCGCATTCTCGACAACCTGCTGTCCAACGCGCTGCGCTACGCGCCCGGCGGCAAGATCCTGCTCGGCGCGCGGCGCCGGCCGCACGGCATGGAGATCCAGGTGGTCGACCAGGGGCCCGGCATCGCCTGCGCGCAGCAGGCCAGGGTGTTCGAGGAATTCGCGCAACTGCCCGAGACCCAGCGCCATCCCGAGGAAGGGCTGGGCCTGGGCCTGGCCATCGTGCGGCGGCTGGCCGCCCTGCTCGGCCACGAGATCGGCCTGCGCTCGGTGCCGGGGCGCGGCGCCCGCTTCTCGGTGCTGGTGGCGTATGCGGCCGCGCCGGCGGCGCCCGCTCCCGTGCCCGCGCCCGCCGGCGAGGACGGCGCGCCGTCCTCGCAGCACCGCCTCGGCATCATGCTGGTGGACGACGACGCGCGCGTGCTGGCGGCGCTGAGCGAGCTGCTGGCGCTATGGGGCCACGCAGTTTATGCCGGCGCCACCGCGCCGCAGGCGTGCGCGGCCCATGCCGCCGCCGCGGCGCAGGGGCCGGCGCCGGTGGATCTGCTGATCGTGGACTACCGCCTGGCGGGAGGCGTCACCGGCTTTGCCGCGATTGCCGCGCTGCGCGGCTGCCTGGGCGCCGAGGTGCCGGCGCTGGTGGTCACGGGCGACACCGCGCCCGACCGCCTGCGCGAACTGGATGCCAGCGGTTTCCGCATTCTGCACAAGCCGCTCGCCGCGCACGCGCTGCGCGAGGCGATCCACGCGGCGGTGCTGCCCGAGCGCGGCCGGCAGGCGGCCTGAGGCGCCGGCGCGCCGCGCCGCCGCGTCGGTGACGGCGATGGCGGCGATGGCGGCGATGGCGACGGCAGGCGTGGCGCTTCAGCGCCCGGCGCGGCGCGCCGCCACCTGGCCCAGCACGGCCAGGTCCATGCCGCCTTCGTTGTGGGCCACGGCGTCGAGCAGGCTGTCGCGCACCGCGCTGCCCACCGGCAGCGGCACCGCGACCGCGTCGGCCGCGGCCAGCGCCAGGCGCAGGTCCTTGAGGCCCAGCGCCGCCTTGAAGCCGGCCGGCGCGTAGCGCTGCTGCGCGATCAGCGTGCCGTAGCCCTGGTACACCGGGCCCGGGAAGATGCTGCCGGTGAGCAGGTCCAGCAACTGCTGCGGCGCGATGCCGTGGGCGCCGGCCAGCACCGTGGCCTCGCCCAGCGTTTCCACCGCGGCGGCCAGCATGAAGTTCACCGTCAGCTTCACCGCGTTGGCCTGCTGCGCCTGCGCGCCGAAGCGCCAGGTCTTCTGGCCGATCAGCGCGAACAGCGGCTGCACGGCGTCGATGGCGGCGTCCGGGCCGGCGGCCAGGATATTGAGCTTGGCCGCCGCCGCCGCGTCCGGGCGGCCCAGCACGGGCGCGGCCACGTAGGCGATGCCGCGTGCCTGCGCGCGCTGCGCCAGCTCCGCGGCGAACGCCACCGAGATGGTGGCCATGTTGACCAGGATCACCGTCGGCGGCAGGCGCGCGAGCAGGCCGCTGTCGAGCAGCACCTCGCGCAGCGCCTGGTCGTCGGCCAGCATGGCGAACACCACGTCCGCCTCGCAGGCCTCGGCCGGCGTGGCCGCTGCCTGCGCGCCCGCGCCGGCCAGCGCGGCGGCCGGGCCAGGCGAGCGGTTCCAGACCCGCAGCGGGTGGCCGCCCTTGAGCAGGTTGGCGGCGATGGCGCTGCCCATGTTGCCGAGGCCGAGAAAACCGATATGCATTTGCCGACTCCTGAAATGGCGCCGGATCGCCCGCTGGCGGGGTTCGCGCCAGGCTCCGCGCGGCGCGCGGCGGCTTCCGGTGCGCGCATTATGCGTCCGCCGGCGCCGTGGCGCAGCGCGGCGCCATCGCTACGGCACCTGCCGCTCCAGCACGTCCCACAGTTCCAGCAGCGTGGGATTGCCGGCGTGCGCCGCGCGGTAGGCGCAGATGTCCAGCGCCGACTGCCAGGTAGCGTCGCCGGCCGGCACCAGCGTGCCGGCGGCCAGCGCGTCGGCCGCGGTGGTGCGCGGCAGCCAGGCCACGCCGTGCCCCTCGATGGCCATCTTCATCAGCAGGATCGCCATGTCGGCCTCGTAGCAGCGCTCCAGCGGGCGGCGCGGCGGCGCGGTTTCCAGGATCACGTCGACCACGCGGCCGAGCGTGGTGCCGGCGGTGTAGGCCAGGTAGGGGATCGGCTTGCTGCTGGCGCCGCCCAGCGAGAACAGCGGCCCGCCGCGCACGTTGGGCGCGCTCAGCGGCATCAGCAGGTCGTGGCCCACGGTCAGGCTGCGGAACTTGTCCGCGTCGAGCGAGACCGGCACGCGCGCATGGTTGTAGCCGAGCATCAGGTCGCAGTTGCCTTCCGACAGCGCCACCACGGCTTCGAGCACGTTGGCCGCCACCACGCGCGCGTTGAACTGGCCGTAGCGCGCCTGGCAGGCCTTGAGCCAGGCCGGCAGGAAGGTCAGCGACAAGGTATGCCCGGCGGCGATCTGGATGGCCTTGCCCGGCATGCGGCTTTCCTGGCGCAGGGTGGCGCGCGCGTCCATCAGCAGCGTCAGCGCCTCGCGGCCGCTGGCGCAGAAGGTCTTGCCGGCGGGGGTGAGGTCGAGCGGGAAGGTGTTGCGGTCGACCAGCACCGCGCCGGCCCAGTCCTCCAGCGAGCGGATGCGCCGCGAGAGGGCCGACTGGGTGATGTGCCGCAGCTCGGCGGCACGCGAGAAACTGCGGGTCTTTTCCAGCACCAGCAGGTCATCGATCCATTTCAGTTGCATGGCTTGGCGCCTTGGCGGCGGGGCAGGGAAGCGGGACGGCGGGGCGGCGGGCTGCCGCGGGTATTCCATTTTCGCATAAGCCTATGGGCGATCCGCATCCCGGTGCCGGCGGGACCGGCCTAGAATCGTTGCTTCCCATCAGCCGACATATCGCCGCAGGCGAAGCAGATCCAGCATGACAGGGGCGCGCAGACAAGCCGGCTGGCAAAGCGGCCGCGCGCCGGAACGTTCCGACCCCAACTCGGCCGTCAATGTGTTTCGACGCTTTCGGGAGTTACCCTGATCATGTTCATGCAGTCGCTTTTCCGTCACCGCGCGCAGCAGGGCGCCCTGCTGCTGGCGCTGGCCCTTGGCGCGGCCGCCGCGCCGGCCGCCGCCGCGGACTATCCGGACCGCCCGGTGCAACTGGTGCTGTCCTTCCCGCCTTCGGGCGCCACCGACGTGCTGGCGCGCGCGGTGGGGCAACGCCTGTCCACCGTGCTCAAGCAGCCGGTGGTGGTGGACAACCGGCCCGGCGCGGGCGGTGCCATCGGCATGAGCTATGCCGCCAAGGCCACGCCGGACGGCTACACGCTGTACCTGGCCGCCGTGAGCAACGCCGCCATCGCCGCGGCCACCTACAACAGCCAGCCGGCCAGCCTGAGCCGCGACTTCGTGCCGATCGCGGGCATCGGCACCGTGCCGCACATCCTGGTGGTGCCGGCCTCGCTGCCGGTGCACTCGGTGCCGGAACTGGTGAGCTACCTCAAGGCGGCGCCCGGCAAGTACAACTTCGCCTCGCAGGGCGCCGGCACGCTGTCGCACCTGGAGTCGGAACTGTTCAAGCTGCGCACCGGCGTGGACGTGGTGCACGTGCCGTACAAGGGCAGCTCGTTCGCGCTGCCGGACCTGATGGCCGGGCGCTCGAGCATGATGTTCGACAGCATCCCGGCGGCGCTGCCGCACGTGAAGTCGGGCAAGCTGCGGCTGCTGGCGGTGGCCTCCGAGCGCCGCGTGAGCTCGCTGCCGGACGCGCCCACCGTGGCCGAGTCGGGCATCCCCGATTTCCGCGCCGACAACCTGTTCGGCCTGGTGGCGCCCAAGGGTACGCCGCCGCAGGTGGTCAAGCAGCTCGCCGCCGCGATGAAGGACGTGCTGGCCTCGCCCGAACTGGGCGCGGCGATGGAAGCGCAGGGCGTGCAGATCAAGTACACCCCGCCCGAGCAGTTCGGCCGCATGATCGGCGACGAGATGCGCGCCTGGGAGAAGGTGGCGCGCGCCGCCAACGTGCGGATAGACTAGCGCGGCCATGCAGTGACGGGCTGGCGGGCTTGCCCGCGGGCCCGGGTTTGCCGGCAAGGCAGCTTGCCGCAGGTTGTTTCCCTCTTCCGCGCGCGGAAGAGGGGCAGGGGGAGCGGGCCGGCGCCGCCACGCAGCGGACGCCTTCGGCGTTCGCCGGCGCGGCGCCCGCTCCCGACCCTTCTCCCGCCGCATCGGGGAAGGGCGCAGGTCGCGGGCGGCGCGGGCCTTGCCGGTATGGGCCTGCCCGCCCGATTTTCTCAATTCCCACGCGCCGCCCAGCGGACGCGAAGCATTCCTCGCCATGAACAATTTCTGGAATTTCCCCTATCCTTCGCAGCGCGTGCCGGTCCTGGCCGACAACGTGGTGGCCACCTCGCAGCCGCTGGCGGCCGCGGCCGGCTTGCGCATGCTGGCGCGCGGCGGCAACGCCGTGGACGCGGCGCTGGCCACGGCCATCGCGCTGACCGTGGTCGAGCCGTGCATGAACGGGATCGGCGGCGATGCCTTCGCGCTGATCTGGGACGGCAAGGAACTGCACGGCCTGAACGCCAGCGGCCGCGCGCCCGCGGCGTGGACGCCGGAATATTTCTCGCGCTACGACAGCATGCCGCCCAACGGCTGGGACGCCGTGACCGTGCCGGGCGCCGTCTCGGGCTGGCGCGCCACCTGGGAAAAGTTCGGCAGCCTGCCGTTCGCCGACCTGTTCGAGCCGGCGCTGGAATACGCGCGCAACGGCTTCCTGGTGTCGCACACGGTGCACCGCCAGTGGCAGGCGCAGGTGCCGGTGCTGATCGACAAGCCGGGCTTCGCCGAGGCCTTCGCCCCCAACGGCCGCGCGCCGCTGCCGGGCGAGCGCTTCATCTGCGAGGGCCAGGCGCGCACGCTGGCGCGCATCGCCGAGAGCAAGGGCGACGACTTCTATCACGGCGAGCTCGCGGCCAGCATCGCCGCGCACGCGCGCGCCACCGGCGGGCTGATCACCGAGGCCGACCTGGCCGCGCACCGCGCCGACTGGGTGCAGCCGATCAGCACGGCCTACCGCGATCTGGAGCTGTTCGAGATCGGCCCGAACGGGCAGGGCATCGGCGCGCTGATGGCGCTGGGCATGCTGGAGCAGTTCGACGTGGCCGGCGCGGGCGTGGACTCGGCCGAGGCCATCCACCTGCAGGTCGAGGCCATGAAGCTGGCCTTCGCCGACCTGCACGCCTACGTGGGCGATCCCGCGGCGATGCACGAGGTGCAGGCCGCGCACCTGCTGGACCGCGGCTACCTGGCCAGCCGCGCCAAAGCCATCGACCCGGAGCGCGCCGGCAACCCCGGCCCGGGCAAGCCGCACAGCGGCGGCACGGTCTACCTGACCGTGGCGGACCGCAACGGCATGATGGTTTCGTACATCCAGTCCAACTTCAAGGGCTTCGGCTCCGGCGTGGTGGTGCCCGGCACCGGCATCGCCCTGCACAACCGCGGCTGGGGCTTCAACCTCAAGCCGGGCCACCCCAACCAGGTCAGCCCGGGCAAGCGGCCGTTCCACACCATCATCCCCGGTTTCCTGATGCGCCAGGGCAAGCCGCTGGCCGGCTTCGGCGTGATGGGCGGCTCCATGCAGGCCCAGGGCCACGTGCAGATGACCAGCCGGCTGGCCGACTTCGGCCAGAACCCGCAGGCCGCGTGCGACGGCCCGCGCTGGCGCGTGCTGGACGACAACAGCACCGTCGCGGTGGAATGGAACTGCCCGGAAGCCACCGTGGCCGGGCTGCGCGCGCGCGGCCACAAGGTGGAGGTGGCTCCGCGCGGCAACCTGGAGTTCGGCGGCGCGCAGATCGCCATGCGGCTCGACAGCGGCTACGCGGCCGCGTCGGATCACCGCAAGGACGGCTACCCGGTCGGTTTCTGATACCGGGCTGCCGTTTGCGCGGCGGCGGAAAAATAGTCGGGTGTGTGGGTTGGGACACATCAAACAGCCGGAACCGGGGCATAGACTGAAGGCGTCCTTTTTGCCAGCCAAGGAGAGGTCGCCATGGAAACGCTCCGGTCCCGCCGCCTGCTCGATCGTGTTTCGCCGGCCGTGCTGGCCGACCTGCGCCGGATGCAGGCGGCCACCGAATGGGCCCGGGCGCTGGCTGCCGCCGGCCGCGCGCCGGTGGACGCGGCGGGCGAGGGCTTCGAGTTCGCCCGCTACGATCCGGGATTGCGCGGCTTCGTACTGCTCAGGCTGCGCGGCGGGGTGCGCGACGCCTGACGCGGACAGGCATGGCGTCCCGCCCGCCGGCACGGCGGCGGGCGTCCCCGGGGTCTCTTCCTTCCTGTGCCTTCCCGGCCGCATTTCCGGCTCCGCCACGGCGAGCCGGCCTCCAGGCGCCAGGCGCCCGCGCCACCCCGGGTTCACCCGGCTGCGCCTCGCCCGGCCCTGTGCGGCGCGCCTTGCTATAATCCCGAATTACCCAAAAATCATGCCGCCCCGGCCGCGCGCATGCCTTTGCCCGCGCTTTGCCGGCAACGGCGGCGGCGAGGGTGGTTCAATGCGTGACGGGGAGTTACGTGGCCGGAACCGATATCGCAGTGCAAGACGTCCCACCCAGCGCGGGCAATCCCGTTTCGACCGGCAGCTCGTTCCATGCCGCCATGAAGATCCTGCCTGCCGCGCAGCGGGAGGCGATGTTCGAGATCTACGCCTTCTGCCGGCAGGTGGACGATATTGCCGACGGCGACGGCCCGCGCCCGCAGCGCCTGGCCGGGCTGGACGCCTGGCGCGCCGACCTGGCCGCCTGCTATGCGGGCACGCCGCCGCCGGCGCTGCGCCGGCTGCACGCGCAGATCGTGCGCTACGGCCTGCTGCAGGAGGATTTCCTGGCGGTGGTCGACGGCATGGCGATGGACGTGCTGGCCGACATCTGCGCGCCGGACGCGGCCACGCTGGACCTGTACTGCGACCGCGTGGCGAGCGCCGTGGGGCGGCTTGCCGTGCGCGTGTTCGGCATGGAGCGCGAGGCCGGCGTGGCGCTGGCGCATCACCTGGGCCGCGCGCTGCAGCTGACCAACATCCTGCGCGACATCGACGAGGATGCCGGGCTGGGCCGGGTCTACCTGCCGGCCGAGGCGCTGGCCGGGGCCGGCGTGCCGCCGGGCGCGCCCGAGGCCATCGTCGGCCATCCCGCGGTGGGCCGCGCCTGCCTGGAAGTGGCGGGGCAGGCCCAGGCGCACTATGACAAGGCGTTCGCCATCATGGCGGACGCCCCGCGCCGCGTGGTGCGCTCGCCGCGCATCATGGGCGAGGTCTACCACGTGGTGCTGCAGCGCCTGCTGGCGCGCGGCTGGGCCAACCCGCGCGAGCGGGTGCGGGTGCCGCGCGCGCGGGCGCTCTGGATCCTGTTGCGGCACGGCTTCGTCTGAAGCCATTTCGCTGATTTGCCGCTGCGCGCCGTCGCCACCCCGCGGGCCTGGCGAGCGCGCAGCATTGCTGTAATCGCGTTGTTGAAGAGAGGACATCGAGACCGATGAGCCAAGTAGCAATATCTCCCGATCCGGCCGCTGCCGCGGCATCCGTGCAAGGCATGGCGGAGACGGGCGCGCTGGAAGGCGCGATCGGCCGCGCGCAGGACGCGCTGCTGGCGGCCCAGCGGCCGGACGGCCACTGGGTGTTCGAGCTGGAAGCCGACGCCACCATCCCGGCCGAGTACGTCCTGCTGGTGCACTACCTCGGCGAGAGCGCCGACACCGTGCTGGAAGCCCGCATCGCGCGCTACCTGCGCCGCATCCAGAATGCCGACGGCGGCTGGCCGCTGTTCCACCAGGGCGCCTCGGACATCAGCGCGAGCGTGAAGGCGTATTTCGCGCTGAAGATGATCGGCGACGATCCCGAGTCCGAGCACATGCGGCGCGCGCGCGCGTCCATCCACGCGCAGGGCGGCGCCGAGGGCAGCAACGTCTTCACCCGCACGCTGCTGGCGCTGTACGGCGTGATGCCGTGGCAGGCGGTGCCGATGATGCCGGTGGAGATCATGCTGCTGCCGCTGTGGTTCCCGTTCCACCTGTCCAAGGTGGCGTACTGGGCGCGCACGGTGGTGGTGCCGCTGCTGGTGCTCAACAGCCTGCGCCCGCAGGCGCGCAACCCGCGCGGCGTGGGCATCGACGAGCTGTTCGCGCGCCCGTGCCAGGCCGCGCGCCTGCCGCCCAAGGCGCCGCACCAGAGCCGCGCCTGGTTCAGCTTCTTCCGCGTGGTCGATGCCGGCCTGCGCGTGGCCGAGCCGCTGTTCCCGCGCGGCCTGCGCAAGCGCGCGATCGCCCGCGCCGAGCGCTTCGTGCGCGAGCGCCTGAACGGCGAGGACGGCCTGGGCGCCATCTTCCCGGCGATGGCCAATGCCGTGATGATGTTCGACGTGCTCGGCGTGCCGAAGACCGACCCGGACGTGGCGGTGGCGCGCGCCTCGGTCGAGAAGCTGCTGGTGGTGCATGGCGACGAAGCCTATTGCCAGCCGTGCCTGTCGCCGGTGTGGGACACCTCGCTGGCCAGCCACGCGCTGCTCGAGGCCGGCGGCGCGCGCGCCGAAGCGGCCGCCGAGCGCGGCCTGCAATGGCTGCTGCCGCTGCAGGTGCTGGACGTGCGCGGCGACTGGATCGTGCGGCGCCCGCAGGTGCGTCCCGGCGGCTGGGCCTTCCAGTACGCCAACCCGCATTACCCGGACGTGGACGACACCGCCGTGGTGGCGATGGCGATGGACCGCGCCGCGCGCGTGGGCGCCGGCGCGCCGGCCGTGACCGCGGCCAGCCATCGCGAGCGCTATGGCCAGGCCGTGGCGCGCGCGCGCGAGTGGGTCGAGGGCATGCAGAGCAGCAACGGCGGCTGGGGCGCCTTCGAGCCCGAGAACACGCACGAGTACCTCAACAACATCCCGTTCGCCGACCACGGCGCGCTGCTCGACCCGCCCACCGCCGACGTCTCGGCGCGCTGCCTGTCGATGCTGGCGCAGCTCGGCGAGTCCGCCTCCAGCAGCGACGCCTTCCGGCGCGCGCTGCGCTACCTGCTCGACGAGCAGATGCCGGACGGCAGCTGGTACGGCCGCTGGGGCATGAACTACATCTACGGCACGTGGAGCGCGCTGTGCGCGCTGAACGCCGCCGGCATGGGCCCGGAGGCGCCGGAAATGCGCCGCGCCGCCGAATGGCTGGTCTCGATCCAGAACGCCGACGGCGGCTGGGGCGAGGACGGCAGCAGCTACCGCCTCGACTACCAGGGCTACGAGCCCGCGCCGAGCGTGGCCTCGCAGACCGCGTGGGCGGTGCTGGCGCTGATGGCGGCCGGCGCGGTCGAGCATCCGGCGGTGGCGCGCGGCATCGACTACCTGGTGGGCACGCAGCAGGCCGACGGCCTGTGGCACGAAGCGCGCTTCACCGCGGTGGGCTTCCCGCGCGTGTTCTACCTGCGCTACCACGGCTACGCGCGCTTCTTCCCGCTGTGGGCGCTGGCGCGTTTCCGCAATCTGCGCCGCGCCGGCACGCAGGCGGTGGCGTGGGGGATGTAGGCAGGGCAGCGGCCGCGCCGGCGCCGCGCCGCGCCGGCCCCACGCTGGTGGTGGCCGGCATGCGCTTCGAGGCCCGCATCGCCGCGGGCCCCGGCATCGAGACCCTCTACGGCCTGCGCGCCGAAGCGCTCGCGCAGGCCCTGCGCGAGCGCCTGGCGCGGCCCTGCGCCGGCGTCATCAGCTTCGGCGTGGCGGGCGGGCTGGCGCCCGCGCTGCTGCCCGGCAAGGTGATCGTCGCCACCGGCATCCACGATGGCGCCAGCTTCTGGCCGGCCGATGCCGGCTGGCTGCGCGCGCTCTCCCGCGCGCTTCCCGACGCGGCCGCCGGCACGCTGGCCGGCGGCGACGACCCCGTCACCGCCGTGGCCGCCAAGGCCGCCCTGCACGCCGCCACCGGCGCGCTGGCGGCCGACATGGAATCCCACATCGCGGCACGCATCGCGCACGCGCATGGCGTGCCTTTCGCCGCCTGCCGCGTGGTGGTGGACCCGGCCGCGCGCGAAGTCCCGCCCGCCGCCGTCGCCGGCATGGGCGCGGACGGCGGCACCGACATCGTTGCCGTGCTGAAGTCGCTGCTGGCCGCGCCCGGCCAGTTGCCGGACCTGCTCAGGCTGGCGCGCGACGCGAAACTGGCCCGGCTCGGGCTGGAGGCCGCGCGCCGCCGGGCGGGCGCGGGATTCGGGCTGATCTGATTTGGGGCTGGCCTGATCCGGGGCTGGCCTGCCTGGCGTTCCGCCGGGCCGCGCCCGGCGCCTGATCCGGACCCGAACGGGTGCCGGCACGCGCATGCCGCATGCGGGGCGCTCGCGGCGCCCCGCCGGCGTCCTTCCTATTCCTTCTTGCCGTCCCCTTCGGGGGCTTTCTCCGCGCCGCCGGCCGGCGGCGGCACCGGCTCGGCCGTGGCGTCGGCAGGCGCGGCGGATGTGGCGGATGCGGCGGGCGCGGCGGGCGCGGTAGCCGGCGTGCCGGGCGCGGCCGGGGCGGCGTCCGCCGGCGCCTCGTCGTCGTCATACTGCGGCAGCTTGCCGCCACCGCCGTCGATCAGGTACTGGCGCCGCTGCAGGTAGGCATCGCGCACGAAGCTGTAGCGGTCCAGCGCCGCCAGCGCCAGCAGGTCGGTCGCGCCCAGCGCGTTGGTGCGGGCATCGAGGAAGCCCAGGAAATACATGCCGTAGCGATAGTCCTGGTCGATCCAGGTGGTCGGCGAGATCTGGAGATTCACGTACAGGCCGACGCCGTCGCGGATCGAGCTCGGGCCGAACAGCGGCAGCACCAGGTAGGGGCCCGACGGGATGCCCCACACGCCCAGGGTCAGGCCGAAATCCTGCGAATGCTTGCCCAGGCCGGCCGGCGTGGCGATGTCGATCAGGCCGCCGATGCCCAGCGTCGAATTGATGGCGATGCGCATGAAGCTCTCGGCCGCGTCCACGCCCTTGCCCTGCAGCAGGTTGTTGACGAAATTGCCGACGTCGCCGATGTTCGAGTAGAAATTGGTCACCGCCGTGCGCACCGGCTGCGGCGTGACGGCGCGGTAGCCCTTGGCCAGCGGCGTCGCCACGTATTCGTCGAGCTTGTCGTTGACCGTGAACACGGCGCGGTTGAACGGCTCGATGGGGTCGGCCGGGCTGGCCTGCGGGCCGCTGGCGCAGGCCGTGGCCAGCAGCGCGAGGGACAGCGCGGACAGGAGCCGCGCCAGGCGGCTGGATCGGGAATCGGGGCGGTGGGTCATGGTTGGCGGAGGTTCATTGGGCCAGTTTCTTGGCTGACTTGGCGCGTTCGCGCGGCTTGCCCATCAGGATCGGCTGGAAGAAGACGGCGCCGGCCAGCGTGCACACCAGCGCCAGCGCCAGCAGCTTGCCCATGCTGGCGGTGCCGGGATGCTGGGACAGCCACAGGCTGCCGAAGGCGGTGGCGGTGGTGGCCGCGCTGAACAGCACGGCGTGGGTCAGCGGCGACTGCAGCAGGTGCGTCTTGCCCTGGCGCCACGCCAGCACGTAGTAGATCTTGAACGCCACGCCGATGCCGAACAGCAGCGGCAGGGCGATCACGTTGGCGAAGTTGAGCGGGATGCCGAACACCGCGCACAGCTCCAGCGTCAGCAGCGCAGACACCAGCAGCGGCACCAGCGTGCGCAGCACGTCGCCCACGCGGCGCAGCGTGATCCACAGCAGCAGCGTGATCGACAGCACGGCCCACACGCCGGCGTGGGCGAAGGCGGTCATGATGGTGTCGGACGAGCCGCGGATCGAGATCGGGCCGCCCACGGCGCCCGGCGCGACGCGCTGCACGGCGTCGATGAAGCGCTTGAGCGCGGCGTCGCGCAGCTCGCTGTCGCGGCTGGAGGCGTCGGCGTCGCCGGGCTTGGCCGCGGCGGGCAGTTTGGGGGTGACGCTGATCAGCGCCTGGCCGTCCGGGGCTACCCAGTCGCGCACCAGCGCCGGCGGCAGCGCGGCCTGCGTGATCGGCTGCGGCGACAGCATGCGCTGCAGGCGCGCCAGCGCCAGGCGCAGCGGCAGCGCGATGGCCTGCTCGGCGCGGTCGCGCGTGGCGGCATCGGCGGCGGCGAGCTTGCGCAGCGAGGCGGCCAGGTGCGCCGCTTCCGCCGCGCCCGGGCCGGGATGGTCCTCGGCGGCCAGGGCGAGCTGGCGCGCGGCGTTCTTGAGCGAGTTGACGCGGCGCTCGTCGTTGGCCGGCGTGGCCACGGCCTGCGTCAGCACCGGCAGCAGGCTGGTGGCGGCGTCGGCGATCAGTTCGAGCCTGGCCGGCTGGTCGTCGGGGATGAAGGTCTGCAGCGTGACCAAGCGCGCCACTTCCGGCAGCGCGGCGAGGCGGTCGGCGGTGGCCCGCGCGGCGTCCAGCGACGGCGCCAGCACGTTGACGTTGTCGGTGCCGGCCTGGGGCGCGTCCTTGAGCGAGAGCAGCGTGGCCATCGATTCGGAATGCGGGTCCTTCAGGTGCAGCGGATCGAGGTCGAAGCGCAGGTGCAGCAGCAGCGGCAGGCCGGCGAGGATCACGCCGAGCGTGGCGAACAGCACCTGGGTGCGGTAGCGCTCGAAGAAGGCATCGGCCGGCGCCAGCCACTTGAAGCCCGGCACGTCGACGCGGCCGGTCTCGTCCTTCGGGCGCATCACGGTGATCAGCGCCGGCAGCAGCGTGATGGTGGTGCTGAACGCCACCAGCATGCCCACGCCGGCGATCTTGCCCAGCTCCGCCACGCCGCGGTAGTCGGTCGGCAGGAAGCAGAAGAAGGCGGCCGCGGTGGCCGTGGAGGCCAGCGCGAGCGGCACGCCGACCGCCTTGGCGGTGCTGGCGAGCGCGTCGGGAATGTGCGGGTACGTGTGGCGCTCGGCACGGTAGCGCACGCCGAACTGGATGCCGAAGTCCACCCCCAGGCCGACGAACAGCACGGCGAAGGCGACCGAGATCATGTTGAGCGCGCCCACCATCGCCAGGCCCAGCGCGGCGGTGATGGCCAGGCCCACCAGCAGGCTGGCCAGCACGGCCAGGATCAGCCGCTTGGAGCGCAGCGCCAGCCACAGGATCAGGATCACGACCACCAGCGTGAGCATGCCGTTTACCGCCGCGCCCTGCTTGACCGAGGCGAACTCGTCGTCGGCCAGGGCCTGCGAGCCGGTCAGGTGCACGCTGGCGCCGTAGCGCTCGTCGAGGCCGAGCTTGAGCGCGGCGGTGCGGATGGCCTCGGCGGCACCGGCGCCGGCCTGGAGGTCGGCGTAGTCCAGCACCGGGCTGAGGGCGACGAAGGACATCGCCTCCGCGCCGGGCGCCGGCTGCTGGCTGGCGTCCACCAGCCCGGTCCAGGACAGCGCGCCCGGCTTGCCGGCCAGCGCCTGGTCGACGGCGGCCGCGCTGCTGCCGAGCAGCCTGGTCATGTCGGCGAGCTTGACCTGGCCCAGTTGCAGCGGCAGCGACAGCGTGGTGGTGAGGGTGTCGGACAGGCCGCGCAGGGTCGGGTCGTGCGCCAGCGCGTTGAGCAGCGGGCGCGCCTGCTTGAGCTGCGAGGTCACGTCGCGCAGCTTGGCGGTGTCGACGAAGAGCAGGCCGTTGCGTTCGAAGAAATCGCCGCCGCCGGGCTGGCTGACGGCGCGAAAGCGCGCAGTGTCCTGCGCCAGCGCGCCGGCCAGCTCGTCGGCGGCGGCATCGGCCAGCTCGGGCGCCGGCGCGCGCACCACCGCCAGGATCATCTGGTCGCGCTGCGGGAAGGCGGCGCTGACCGCGGCATCGCGCTTGGCCCACGGCTGGTCCGACTCCAGCAGGCGGCTGATGTCGGTGTTGATGGCGAAATGCAGGGCGACATAGATGCCGCTGGCGATGGTCAGCAACAGCGCAAGCGCGATCACGGGCCACGCGCGGCGGGTGGAGAACTTGACGATGCGAATGACCGACGACGTCATCATGGGCGTTTTGGGGGCCTGTGTGGGGGCCTGAGTGATGCGCCGGGGAGGGCGCGGTAAAAAAAGGTGCGGCCGCTGGCATGGCTGCCGGCATGACCGCTGGCACAACCGCCGGCATGACCGCGGCCGCGGCCGGCGCGGCTCGCGCTGCGGCGCGCAGCGCCGGGCAGCGCGCAAGGTAGCGCGCAAAGCAGCGCCGCGGCACAAAGCGGCAGCCGCGAGTATAACGGGCCGGCGCGGCAAGGCGCTCCGGCGGCGGGCCGCGCGGCGACACGATGGCGGCCGCAGCGGGGCGCGGCACGCCTGCGCATGGGTACGCTATACTGCCCCGTCACGCGTGCGCCGGCGGGCGGCAGCCTGTTTCCGGCCGCCGCCGGGTGCGCCGCGGCGCGCTTTTCATCCTGCTTTCCATCCGGCTTTCCCGGCGACTCCGCCGGCGAGTGCCGGCAGCGGCCCGGCAGCGGCCCGGCTGGCTTTTTCAGGTCTAAATTCGCATGAAGACACACGGTATTGCTTTCCAGGTCCTGGTCCCGCTCGCGGCGGTGGCGATGGTGTCCGCCGCGCAGGCGCAGTCGGTGGACCGGTCCTCGCCGGACCGCCTGGTGCGCGCGGCGGTCGAGGGCGTGATCGGCACGATCCAGTCCACCCCCGACACGCGCAACGGCGACCTGGCCAAGATCACGGCCGTGGTCGAGCGCCAGTTCCTGCCTTATGCCGATTTCGAGCGCACCACCCGGCTGGCGGTGGGCAGCGCCTGGCGCAATGCCTCGCCCGAGCAGCAGAAGCAGCTCTACGAACAGTTCCAGACCCTGCTGGTGCGCAGCTACGCGGTGTCGCTGTCGCAATTGCGCGAGCAGAAGGTGAAGTTCACCTACAAGCCGGTTCTCGCGGCGGCCGGGGCCAACGACGTGGTGGTGGAGACGCGCGTGCTGAACAACGGCGACGAGATGCAGATCGACTACCGCCTGCAGCGCAGCGGCAATGGCTGGAAGATCTATGACATCAACATGATGGGGGCGTGGCTGATCGAGGTGTACCGCCGCCAGTTCGCCGACATCGTCGCGCGCAACGGCATCGACGGCCTGCTCAAGTACTTGGCCAGCCACAACGCGCGCCAGACCGCGGACGCCTGAGCGCCGCGCGGCAGGCGCACGGAGGTACGCAAGGTACCTCCGGCATGGCGCCCCCATCGGCAGGGGCGCCCGTCGCTCAGTGCCCCGCCGCCGCGGCCTTGCGGGCGGCAGCGTCGTTGGCGGCCTTGGCCTTGGAACGGCCGATTTCCTCGAGCTTGATCTCGACGTGCTTCGAGAACACGTAGTCGGCCGGGCGCTGCTTGTCCAGCGGGATGTCCGGCGCCATCGGGCCCGAGGTGCGCACGCCGCGCAGGGACACGCCCAGCGCCTTGAGCGGATGGGCGATGGTATCGGCCACGGCGGTGGCTTCGAAGCCGCTGTGCACCATGCAGTCGGCGCACTTTTCGTAGTTGCCGGTGCCGTAGGCGTCCCAGTCGGTGGTGTCCATCAGTTCCTTGAAGGTCTTCACGTAGCCTTCGCCGACCAGGTAGCACGGACGCTGCCAGCCGAACACCGTGCGCGCCGGGTTGCCCCACGGCGTGCAGTGGTAGGTCTGGTTGCCGGCCAGGAAGTCCAGGAACAGCGTGGACTGGCTGAAGGCCCAGTTCTTGCCGTTGCGGCCGCGCTGCAGGATGTCGCGGAACAGTTGCTTGGTCTTGTTGCGGTTCAGGAAGTGCTGCTGGTCCGGCGCGCGCTCGTAGGCATAGCCCGGCGACACGGTGATGCCGTCCACGCCGATGTCCTTGACCGAGTCGAAGAACTTCGCGACCTTTTCCGGCTCGGCGTTGTTGAACAGCGTGCAGTTGATGTTGACGCGGAAGCCGCGTGCCTTGGCCGCGCGGATGGCCGCCACGGCGCGGTCGTAGACGCCTTCCTGGCTGACCGCGTGGTCGTGCATCTCCTGATCGCCGTCGAGGTGGACCGACCACACGAAGTACGGGTTGGGCTCGTACTGGTCCAGCTTCTTTTCCATCAGCAGCGCGTTGGTGCACAGGTAGACGAAGCGCTTGCGGGCGATGATGCCCTTGACGATCTCCGGCATGTCCCTGTGCAGCAGCGGCTCGCCGCCGGCGATGGACACCACCGGCGCGCCGCATTCGTCGACGGCGCCCAGGCATTCCGCCACGGACAGGCGCTGGTTCAGGATCTCGTCCGGATAGTCGATCTTGCCGCAGCCGTTGCAGGCCAGGTTGCAGCGGAACAGCGGTTCGAGCATCAGCGCCAGGGGATAGCGCTTGTTGCCGGAGAGATGTTGCTTGACGACGTAGGCGCCCACGCGGGCGACCTGCAGAAAGGGAATAGCCATTGACTTCCTTCTTGTATTGGGGGCGGCCGGATGATTATCCGGCGGCGGTTTGCGGGTCCGGCTGCGGCACGGCCTCGGGGGTGGCCTTGCCGGCGGCGGTGCGCGGGCGCGCGGGCGGGTCGGCCAGCTCGGCCGGCAGCCGGAATTCGGCGTGCTCCTCGCGGCCGTCCATGGTGGAGACTTCCACCGGACCCAGGCGGCGCAGCGTGGCGATCACGTCCATGACCATCTCCTCGGGAGCGGAGGCGCCGGCGGTGATGCCGACCACTTCGACGCCGCGCACCCACTCCGGGTCCAGCTCGCTGCCGTCGGCGATCAGGTAGCTGGGCACGCCGCTCTCGGTGCCGATCTCGCGCAGCCGGTTGGAGTTGGAGCTGTTGGTGGCGCCGATCACGAGGATCAGCTCCACCTGTTTCGAAAGCTCGCGCACCGCGCTCTGGCGGTTTTGCGTGGCATAGCAGATGTCGCGCGTGTCCGGTCCCACCAGGTTGGGGAAGCGGCGGGTCAGCGCGGCAATGATGTTGCGCGTGTCGTCCACGCTCAGCGTGGTCTGCGTCACGTAGGCGACCGGGGTGTCGTCCGGCAGGTCCAGCTTGGCCACCTCGGCCTCGCTCTGCACCAGGATCACCTTGCCGGGGATCTGGCCCATCGTGCCTTCGACTTCCGGATGGCCGGCATGGCCGATCAGGATCACGGTGCGGCCGCTGGCCGCGTACTGGCGGCCCTGGGTATGGACCTTGATGACCAGCGGGCAGGTGGCATCGATCGAGTGCAGCTCGCGTGCGCGGGCATCGGCCTCGACGTCCTTGGACACGCCGTGCGCGCTGAAAATGGTGACGGCGCCGCTCGGCACTTCGTCCAGTTCTTCGACGAAGCGCGCGCCCTTGCGCCTCAGTCCTTCCACGACGTGCTTGTTGTGCACGATCTCATGTCGCACGAACACCGGGGCTCCGTGCTTGAGCAGGGCGCGGTCTACAATCTCGATCGCGCGCACTACGCCGGCACAGAAGCCACGGGGTTGAGCAAGAATCACCTGCATAAAAATAGGCCCCCCGACCCAGTCAACGGGTTCAGCATTGGTTGATATTCCGGAATCACTTTCCCGTCATACGGTGGTTACTATATACCCGTGCCGCAACCTTTGCCTGGCACCTGGCATTAGCCAGTAACAATTTGAGGTTTTTTCCGTGAGTAATATGACGTCAGGAGACTATGTCCTGGTAACCGGCGCCTCCGGCTTTCTCGGCTCGGCCGTGGCACGGCAGGCCCTGGCACGGGGTTTCCGGGTGCGCGCGATGGTACGCGCCCAAAGCCCGCGACGCAACCTGGACGGGTTGCCCGTGGAGATCGTGGAAGGCGACATGCGCGACGCGCGCGCGATGGAAGCGGCGCTGCAGGGCGTGCGCTACCTGTTCCACGTGGCGGCCGACTACCGCCTGTGGGCGCCCGATCCCGAGGAAATCGTGCGTACCAACGTGGCCGGCACCGAGGCCGTGATGGGCGCCGCGCAGGCCTGCCGCGTGGAGCGCATCGTCTACACCAGCAGCGTGGCGACCCTGCGTGTCGCCGGCGCAACGGCGCCGGTCAACGAAGACGCGCCGATGAGCGGCCACGAGGCGATCGGCGCCTACAAGCGCAGCAAGGTGCTGGCCGAGCGCGTGGTGGAGGGCATGGTGGCGCGCGACGGGCTGCCGGCGGTGATCGTCAACCCCTCCACGCCGATCGGCCCGCGCGACGTGCGCCCCACGCCGACCGGCCGCATCATCGTCGAGGCGGCCAGCGGCAAGATCCCCGCCTTCGTCGATACCGGCCTCAACCTGGTGCATGTGGACGACGTGGCCGAGGGCCACATGCTGGCGCTCGAGCGCGGCGCGACCGGCGAGCGCTACATCCTGGGCGGCCAGGACGTCACGCTGCAGCAGATGCTGGCCGACCTGGCCGCCATGACCGGGCGCCGCCCGCCCACCATCAAGCTGCCGCGCTGGCCGCTCTATCCGCTGGCCTACGCGGCCGAGGCGGTGGCCCGCGTGACCGGCAAGGAGCCGTTCCTGACCGCCGACGGCCTGTCCATGTCGAAATACCAGATGTTCTTCAGCTCGGACAAGGCGCGGCGCGTGCTCGGCTACCAGGCGCGGCCCTACCAGGAGGCGCTGCGCGAGGCGCTGGAGTGGTTCCGCGCCGCGGGCTACCTGCGTTGAGCCGCGCCGGGGCACGGCCCGGCGCTCGCTCAACCGTGCTTGGCTGCCCTCAGCCGCGCTGGGGCGCCTGCGAGCGGCCCTTCCACTGGCCGCCCTTGCGCAGCCAGTAGCGGCGCGCCGAATCGACCGTGGCGCCCAGGTAGAACAGCGCCGTCAGCGGCAGCAGCGGCGCCAGCCACAGCGGCTGGCGGTACTCGCGCAGCATCGGCGCGTAGGCCACCGACATGGCCGCCCACGCCGCCCAGGCCGGCCACAGGCGCAGCCCGCCGGCCAGCGCCAGCAGCGGCGGCGCGAGGTAGGTCAGCACCATGCCGGCCACCGCGCCGGCCAGCAGCAGCGGCGAATAGTGCAGTTGCGTGTAGGCGCTGCGCGCGATCATGTCCCACAGGCTGCGCCAGTCGTCGTAGGGGCGCACCGAGATGCTGTCGTCGGCCAGGTCCAGGCGGATCGAGCCGCCTTGCTTGATGCACGCGGCCAGGCTGCAGTCGTCGATCAGCTCGCCGCGGATCGCGTGGAAGCCGCCGATGCGCGCCAGCGCCGCGCGCCGCGCCAGCATGCAGCCGCCGGCCGCGGCCGCCACCCGGCTGCGCGGGTCGTTGACGCGCGAGAAGGGATACAGCTTGGCGAAATAGAACACGAAGGCCGGGACGATCATGCGCTCCCACCACGAGGCGCAGCGCAGCCGCACCATCAGCGAGACCAGGTCGCGCTGCTCGTGCTCGGCGCGCGCCACCAGTTGCTTCAGCACGCCGGCGCCGTGATGGATGTCGGCGTCGGTCAGCCACACCCAGGCCGCGCCGGGCACCTGCGCGTCTGCCGCTTCCAGGCCCTGCGACTGCGCCCAGACCTTGCCGCTCCAGCCTGCCGGCAGCTCGCGCGCGGTGATCACGGTCAGCGCGTCCGCCTTGCCCAGCGCGGCGGCCGCGGCGCGCGCGTGCTCGGCGGTGCCGTCGGTGCTGTGGTCGTCCACCACCACCAGGTGCAGCCGCGCGGGGTAGTCCTGGCCCAGCGCGCTGGCCACGGCGCCGCCGATTACCGCCACCTCGTTGCGGGCGGGAATGATGGCGACGACTTCCGGCCAGCGCGCCGGCGCGGGCGACGGCGCGGGCTTGCGCACGCGCCAGAAGCCGCCGCGCGCAGCCAGCAGGACACACCAGATGGCGAGCGGGATCAGGGACAGCAGGAACATCTCAGGAGACTCCGGGGGACAGACAAGGTTGGGTGCGCTCAGCGCAACAGGCGCCGGGCGAGCCGGGCCAGCCTGGGCACGGTCTCGGGGCGCACGAGGCGGGGATCATATCCCGCCATGCGCCTTTCGTTCTCGCTCAGGCACAGGTCGATCATCTCGCGCGCGGTCAGGGTGGTGCCCAGGCCGGCCGAGTTGTTCATGTTCATCGGGAAATTGGCGTCCTTGGCCGAGCCGTCCGCCTCGATGCCGCGCGCGATGCCGATGCGCTCCCGGATCAGGAACAGCCACACGCGCGCCACCTTGAGCAGGTACAGCGGGCGCCGCCACCACGGCAGGCTGCGGCGGTACCAGGCGGCCCAGTTGACGAAGAACAGGATATGCCGGCCTTCCTCCTGGATGACCGGCTCGAAGGTTTCCACCAGTTCGGCGGGGAAATAGCCCGACTTCCTGGCCGCGGCGAACAGGCCGAAGGCGAAGAAGCTGTCGATGCACTCGCTGTAGCCGGTGGCCAGCCAGCCCCATTCCGGGTCGGCCGGCGGCAGGTACTCGGGCTCGGGCGCCAGCGCGATGCCGTAGGCCTCCACCAGCTTCGAGAGCACCACCTTGTGGCGCGCTTCCTCGGCGCCGTCCATCTCCAGCGCGCTGCGCAGCAGCGGGTCGGCCACGGTATCGGCGAACGCCTGCACGCGCACCGACGCGCGGCCTTCGGTCTGCACGGCGATGTCCCAGATCGGCAGCGAGGTCACGCGGCGCAGGGCGTCCGGGTCGAGCCGGGGCCAGTCGATCACGGCGGGTTTGTAGGGGTTGTGCGTCTGCAGCAGCATGTCGCAGAACAGGCGCAGGTGCCGGGCCGAGCCCAGGCGGACCGGCCCGGGCTCGGGGTCGGTCCAGTTGCGCATGGCGTAGTCCGCCTGCTCCACGGCGGTCTTCGCCATGATGGCCGCGGCGGCGGTTGCCCGGGCCTCGGCGCCGGATTCTTCGGTTTTCTCGGTTCTGCTGGGTGCGGCAAGCGCGTCTGACATCCCGGCTCCCCCTGGCAATTGACGATCCGGAGCCATTCTAGCGTGGCCCGGCGGGCTGCGTGTGCGCGGCAGGTATCAGAGGCCCCGGCGCGCCAGCGCCCGCGCGGGCTGCCGGCGCGCCGGACCGGGCCGCGCGTCATCCCGTTTCATCCCGCGCGATGCGGGCGAGGCGCCGCCGCGCGGTAATCGCGGTAATCGCGCGGCGGCAATTACGGTAATCGAAACCGGTGTTTGGGATATTTCTCAAGCTGTTTTGCGAAATGGCCTAGTAACCAGCCGCCGCGACTGGTCTCAAATCGCCTTGGGTTTTAGCGGCGCCTTGAACAAAAGCCCAGTTGCGGCGTCGATTTTGATAATCGAAGGACAACGAGGTTGGAGGCAATATGAATCGACTGGACACGGAGGAAACGGGCCGGATCACCATCACGGACCTTGGCCGGCTCACCCAGGTGCTCAAATGCGAGTACGACGCGGTCGTCACCAGCCAGGGCGACGGCTTCTGGCGCGTGCAGTTCCTGTTGGCGGGACACACCTACATGCTCGGGACCGTGCGCGGCAGCATCCGGCGCTGGCGCCAGCTCGACGCCGTGATCGCCTTCCTGCAATCCAACTGCCCCGACAGCAGCCAGGTCCGCCTGCAGATCGGGCCGTGGATGTTCTGCCGGAACTAGCCCGCAGGACGTACCCGGCGGCGGGCGCGTTCCGGTCCGCGCGCGCCCGCCGCCGACAAGAAACACCCCTGCGACTTCTCCGCAGGGCGTGGCCGGATGCCTATGCGAATCTCCCCCACAGCGATCAAGCAGCACTTGTTGCGTGCGAACGGCGCGCTATGCGCGTGCGCCGGCATTGCGCCACGCGCCCGGCGGCATGCCGAAACGCTGCGCGAAGCGGCGCGTGAAGGTGGTCTGGTCGGGAAAGCCGAGTATCAGCGAGATGTCCGCCAGCGCGTGGCCGCGGTCGGCCAGCAGGCGCGTGGCGTAGTCCAGGCGCAGGCGCGTCTGGTAGCGGTGCGGGGTGTCGCCGAACGCTTCCTGGAACAAGGTGTGGAAGCGCCGCACGCTCCAGCCGAAGCGGCCGGCCAGGTCGCCGGCGCGCAGCGGCGCGTCCAGGTGCTGGCGCAGGTAGGCGTCGATCTGCGCCACGGGAAACGGCGCGAGCCGGTCGCGCTCCGGCACGTCCAGGCCCAGCGCGAGGTCGCCCGCCAGCGCCGCGGCCAGCCGCCAGTGGTGCTGGCGCGAGCCGCCGCGCCCCGGCTCCGGCGGCATCGCGGCAATGCGGCGCACGCGCTCGGCCCAGCCCGCGGTGACGGCGAAGGCGCGGGGGCGCCCGGTCAGCGCCGCCGGCACGGCGAGCGAGCCGGGCGGCACGTCCAGCACCAGTTGCCGGTTGTCCGCGAGGCCGAGAAAGTCATGGCGCTCGCCGGCGGGCACGATCAGTCCGCTGCCGGGGTCGAGCCGGTGCAGGTGGCCGCCGATCTCCAGCTCGCTGGCGCCGTCCAGGCCGAACAGGACCTGGGTGTAGCCGTGCCGGTGCCAGTCCGGCTCCGGCCGGTAGACGCGGGTCTCCACCAGCGGCGCCGGCGGGCCCGCGCGCGCGGCGGGATCATCGCGCGACGGCATGGCCGGTACGTTGCGGCGGCCGGGCGGGCTGCCCGGTCTGGCAAAGCCACACGCCGAGCCCGGCCACGGCCAGGCCGAGCAGTTGCAGCAGCCCCAGCTTGTCGCCGAACAGCAGCCACGCCTGCAGCGCGGCCAGCGGCGGCGCCAGGAACATCAGCGAGGCGGCGGTGGCGGCCTGCCCGCGCCGGACGATGCGCAGCAGCAGGTAGGTGCCCGCGCCGGACAGCACCAGCGCCGCCCACGCCAGCGCCGACCACAAGGCCAGCCCCGGCTGCCAGTGCGTCTCGCCCAGCAGCCACGCCAGCGCGCCGGCCACCAGCGCGCCGCCGGTGTTCTGCCAGGCGGAACTGGCGCGCAGGTCGGCGGCGGCGATCGAGGTTTTCTGCAGGATGGTGCCCACGGTGATGGAAAGGATGGAAAGCAGGGCCACCAGCAGCACCCACGGCGAAACCGGGTGGGATACGCTGGCCAGCATGGCCGGAGCCACCACCAATATTACGCCCAGCGAGCCCAGCGCGAGGCCGCCCCAGCCCCGCCGCGACGGGAATTCGCCCAGCAGCGGGATGGCCAGCAGCGCCGTCAGCACGGGCTGCAGCGCGCCCAGCAAGGCCATCGCCGCGGGCGGCAGCCCGTGCGCCACGGCCCAGTAGCCGCCGCACAGGTAGCTGCCGTGCAGCAGCGCGCCCGCCAGCAGGTGCTTCGGCACGTCGCGCAGCGCCGGCCAGCGCGCGCCGCCGGCCACCGCCACCAGCGCGAACAGCAGCGCCGCCAGCGCGAAGCGGGCGAGCAGGAACAGGCTCGGCTGCGCCACCGGCACGATGGCGCGGCCGACGATGAAGCCGGTCGACCAGATCAGCACGAAGGCCAGGCTGGGCAGCCCGGCGCGCAGGGAAAGGCGGGACGAAGACATGGCATCGGCGCGGCGGGGCGCGGCAAGGACGACGATGCGCGGCAGCATAGTGCGGCGCCGGCCGGCCGTCTTGGCAAATCCGGCAATGCCCGCCGGCTGCGCCGCCGCCGCGCGCGGTTTATAGTTGCCGCTGGATTCCCGCCGGCCATCCGCCTTGCCGTTCTTTTGCGTCCTTTTTCGTCCTTTCCCGTCCTCTCCTACCTTTTCCCGCCCATGTCCCATCCCCTGCTGGAACGCGTTCTCCTGACCAATGACGACGGCATCGACGCCCCCGGGCTGGCCGTGCTCGAAGCCGTGGCCGCCACGCTGGCGCGCGAAGTCTGGGTCGTCGCGCCCGAGCACGACCAGAGCGGCACCTCCCACTCGATCAGCCTGCACGCGCCGCTGCGCTTCAGCCGGCAGGGCGAGCGCCGCTTCGGCGTCGCCGGCACGCCGGGCGACTGCGTCGTCATGGCCGCCCGCCACCTGATGGCCGACGCGCCGCCCACGCTGGTCCTCTCGGGCATCAACCGCGGCGGCAACCTCGGCCTCGAAACCGTGTTCTCCGGCACCGTGGGCGCGGCCATGACCGGCATGCTGCTGGGCATCCCCTCCATCGCGCTGAGCCAGGCCTTCTCCGACCGCGACAACGTGCGCTGGGAAACCGCGCGCGCGCTGGCTCCGGACGTCATCCTCCGCCTGCTCGCCGCCGGCTGGAGCGAGCAGGCCTGCCTCAACGTCAACTTCCCCGACGTCGCGCCCGCGGCCGCCGGCCCGCTCACCGTCACGCGCCAGGGCGCCGGCCTCGTCAAGGACATCGCCGTGCGCGCCCATGTCGACCCGCGCGGCATTCCCTACCACTGGCTGCAGTTCTCGCGCGGCCCGCGGCCCGACGCGCCGGACAGCGAGGCGATGGTGATCGGCCGGGGCGGGATCTCGGTCACGCCGCTGCGCTTCGAGAGAACGAACGAGGAAGCGGCGCTGGGGCTGGCGGAGCGGTTGTAACAAAGCCCTGGCGGCGCACTCCGGATGATCCGGAAGGTTGCCTGGAATAGCCGTCCGGATACTCGCCACTTCCGTGTCTCCATCACGCCGACACAGAAGTGGAAAAGCGATAAATGCGCCACTTCTCTGGCAATTGATGGGCGGGTGCTATGCGTGTCCTGCGTGGTGGCAATGCCCACGACGGAAGACACGGTATTGAGCCCAAGGAGCCGGGAGCCGCAAGCGGCTTTTGTCTTCTGTGGTGATTCCGCAAGGCCCTCCACGGCATATGCGCTCAATCGAGCGTGGCCTCGTGCAGATAATGCTGCATGCCATTCCTCCTTTTTCTGCTTCGATACCGGGATATGTCCTGGGATTCCTGCAGAGAATTCGGAATAACGTACTAGTCCTGATATTTGGGAGTTGGCTGATAGGCAGCGAAATTGCCGCCTGCTCTAATGCGTGCCTGACAAGTACGAGGGGGGCGGCATTGACAGCAGATCAAGCTCAGCAGCTACTGGCGCAATTGCTCATGCAATGCGCGATCATCTGCGCGCCGCTTTTGTCCGCCACCCTGTTTGTGGGCCTTCTGGTGAGCTTGTTCCAGGTCATCACGCAGTTGCAGGAGATGAGCCTCAGCTACATACCGAAGCTTGTCGTGACGGTGGCGGTCCTGGGCCTGCTTGGTCCTTGGATGATGGGGCGCGTGACGCGCTTCGCCAGCGGCCTTTTTCAACTGATTCCAGCGTTGGGCTGATGGCTGCCGCAGCCTCCCTCATGCCTGCACCCGCGATAGAGAGCCTTCTGGTTTCATTGCGGCTGGGGCCGATGTTCCTGTTTGCTCCCCCGTTTTCCTTGATGCGTATTCCGGCGCGCGTGCGCGTGGTCTGCGTGCTTGGGTGCGCCACCGCGCTGGCGGCGCTGGCCAGGCCCGTGGGTGCCCTATCCTCGGGGCAGTTGCTGTCGGCGATGGCGGGAGAGTTGCTACTCGGCGCAGTGATTGCGTTCTCATGGCAGGCGGCGTTTGCCGGGCTGCTGTTTGCGGGCCGGGTGCTGGATCTGCAGGCCGGATTCGGCATGGCATTGATCATCGATCCCGCTACCCGCGCGCAGACACCGCTGTTCGGCACGCTTCTGGCACTGGGTGGTGGCGTGGTATTTTTTGCCGGCAATGTTCACCACGAGGTCTTGCGGTTGCTGGCAGCACTCAATGAATGGCTGCCGCCCGGCAGCATGACATTGGCGCTGGATTCCTCGGTACTGGCCTCTTATCTGGGCAAGGTCATGTCAGTCGGGCTGGTCACGACGGCTGTCGCAATCGTGGTCCTGTTCCTGATCGACCTTGCGCTCGCCTTCCTTTCCCGCGTGTTGCCGCAGATGAACGTGCTCATGCTCGGTTTGCAGGTCAAGAGCATTGTCTCGGTGCTGGTGCTGGGTCTCAGCCTTGCTTTGCTTGGGCCGGTGATGGTGCGGCTGTCGGCGCTGGCGGCATCGTTTGTTCCGCATTTGCTCGGAGCCTCGCGATGAGCGATGCGGAACAGAATCGCAGCGAACAGGCCACGCCGTACAAGCTGGAGCGCGCGCGCCAAAAGGGCACCGTTTCCCGCAGTGCCGAATGGAGCATGGTCACGGCATTCGCCGCAGTGGCAATCGCATGCTATTGGCGTGGCGATGCCTGGGCACGGCAGTTTTCCCGGGAGGTCGCGCGGGCGTTGCTGGCGGCGGGTCAGGATGCCTGGCTTGCCAGTTCGATGCATTTGCTGGCTACCACGGCCTTCCTGATGGTGCCAGTGATCTCGGTCGCGATCCTGGGTGCGGCAGTGCCGGCGTTGCTGCAGACGCGCTTTCTGTTTGCTCCGCAAGCGCTGCGCGTCGACTGGACACGGGTGAACCCGGTCAAGGGATTCAGGCGCATTTTCTCGAAAGAAACCCTGGTGCAGGGCCTGAAGGGTATTGTCAAACTGCTGGTCTACGCGGCGATCACCGGCTGGGTTGCCCGCACCGCAATGCAGGGTGCGCTACAGGTGCCGGCAACCGCGGCGGATCTGTCTCGCCTGCTGGCGGGAGCGGCGACTCGGCTGGTGATGCTGCTGTTGTCGGCGGCACTGGTATTCGCCGTCGTTGACAGGCTCTGGGTCCGGCATAGCTTCATGCAGTCGATGCGGATGAGCCGCCGAGAGCAACGCGAGGAAATGCGGCAGCGCGAAGGGGATCCCCGCATCCGGGCGCGCCGTCGCCAAGTGCAGCGAGAGTTGGTCAAGCATGCGCAGAGCTTGCGCAACGTGCGTGACGCTGATTTTCTCGTGACGAATCCCACGCATTTCGCAGTGGGCTTGCGCTATCGGCCGGAGCAGATGTCCGCGCCCAGGGTGGTGGCCAAAGGCGGAGGGGAATTGGCTCGCCGGCTGCGGCGCCTGGCTTTCATCTACGGAGTGCCGGTCGTCGAATCTCGCGCTCTGGCGCGCACGTTGTTCTACCGGACGCCGCTGGATGGCGAGGTGCCGTCCGCACTGTATGCGGACACGGCAAATGTCTATCTGCAATCGCGGCGGATGAGGGGCGGTCGATGAACGCGCTGCGGATGACTTTGGGCAAGCAGGCAGATCTCGCGCTGGTCGCCTGTGTCGTGGCGATTCTGCTGCTGCTCTTCACTCCCATTCCCGCGGCGCTGCTCGATCTGCTGATCATCGTCAATCTCGCGTTCGCCCTGGCCATCCTGTTGCTGACGTTCTATGTGGCACAGCCAGTGGACTTCTCGACCTTTCCGTCACTGCTGCTGCTGGCCACTCTGTTCCGACTCTCCCTAAGCATTGCGGCGACGCGGCTGATTCTCTCGAAGGCACAGGCAGGACATGTGATTGCCGCCATCGGGAAATTCGTGGTGCAAGGTAATTTCGTCATCGGCTTCATCGTTTTCCTGATTCTGGTTGTCGTTCAATACATCGTGGTCACAGGCGGTGCGCAACGTGTATCGGAGGTGGCGGCCCGTTTCGCGCTCGATGGCATGCCCGGCCAGCAGATGAGTATCGATGCCGACCTGAACATGGGCCTGATCGACCAGGCAGAGGCGCAGAGGCGACGCAAGTCGCTCGAAAAGGAGGCGGGCTTCTACGGCGCGATGGATGGAGCGAGCAAGTTCGTCAAGGGCGACGCGATTGCCGGGATACTGATCCTGCTGATCAATGTCCTGGCGGGCTGGATCGTCGGCATCGCGCAGATGGGGATGGGCTGGCAGCAGGCTCTGCAGACCTTCACCCTGCTCACCATCGGCGACGGCATCGTGACGCAGGTGCCGGCCCTGATCATCTCCGTGGCGACTGGCCTGATTGTCACGCGTTCATCGTCGGACCAGCAACTCGGCATCGTGGTCGGGCAGCAGTTGTTCCGGTTCCCCAAGGTCCAATGGCTGGTTTCGATCGCCATGCTGGCCTTGCTGCTGTTGCCAGGCATGCCGGGATGGCTGGCGCTGGTCATCGGGCCCGTCATGATCCTAGGCTGGCTGCTGAGGCGAACCAGCGCCGGCGCGCGGGAGGAAGCCGGGGGCGAAGGGGCAGCACAGGCCGCGCCGGAAACCGCCACGTTCTCGGCCCAGCCCGCGCCGATCGAGATCGGTTTCGGGAGCGTCCTGGGCGCGGCGCTGGCGTCGCAACGTCCCGCGCTTGCCGGGCGTGCGCTCGCATTGCGGCAGGACATCCAGCAAGAGCTGGGAGTGATGCTGCCCGAGATCGCATTCAAGGAGCAACTGACGCTGCCGCCCGATGACTATCGTATTTCGCTGTTTGGCAGCCGCTACGGACAAGCGGCGCTCTATCCGGAGCGGATGATGGCCATCCACGCTTCCGACAATGGCGAGTCGCTTCCGGGCGTGCGCACGCGGGATCCTGCGTTCGGCTTGCCCGCAGTCTGGATGGATGCCGAGGAGACAGCATCGGCCAAGCGAAAGGGATACACGATCGTCGATCCGGTCACGGTGTTGATGACCCATCTCACGGAGGTCATCAAGCTCAATCTCGTTCAGCTGGTTTCGCGGGCAGCCGTGGTGAATTTGCTGGATGAGGTTCGTGCCAGGCAGCCCGGCCTGGTCGAGGAAATGGTGCCGGCGTTGCTGAGCGTGACCGATATCCAGCAGGTGCTCTGCAATCTGCTGGCCGAACACGTCTCGATACGGAACATGGATCGCATTGCCGAGGTCCTGGTGGATACGGGGCGGCACGAGAAAGATACGGCGCGACTGGGCGAAGCGGTGCGGCAGCGCCTGGGCCACCAGATCTGCCAGGCCCTGCGCGGGGAAAACGACGCATTGTCCGTCCTGACACTGGACCCGGCGCTGGAGAGCCGGGTGCTGGACAACCTGCGGTCGGCCGAAGACGGCGCAGCAGGGCCGGTGCTGGAGCCGGCCCTGGCGGAGCAACTGCTGTCCCGCCTGCTGGCGCAGACCGAGGCAATGATGCGGCAGAGCCAGTCGCCGGTGTTGTTGTGCCGGCCGGAGATTCGCCGCGCTATCAAGCTGTTCACGCAGCGCGTGGTGCCCCGGCTTGCGGTGGTGGGAGTCAACGAGATCCCGCCCTCGATGAATCTCAGAGCGTTCGGTGTCGTCAACATCAACTAGCGTGGCCACAAGGCAAACAGGACGAGTGAATCCAATGACTGAATTGATGCGCATCTCGACTCAGCTATTGTCGATTGCTTCGCAGCGGCTCGAAAGCGCCGCCAGGAACATCGCCAATGCAACCACCGCAGGGTATAAGCGCGAGGTGTCCTTTGCCGAGCAACTCGGTATGGCCGGACGTGGCATGCCTGCGTTGCGCGTGGCAAGCGATTTCCTCCAGGGCAAATTGGTAAACAGCGGCAATCCACTTGACCTCGCGTTGGCCAGTTCCGGCTTTTTCGTACTTCGCAATGAATCAGGCGGGGCGGGCGTCGAGTATGCACGCGCGGGGCGCTTCGTCCTCGATGCGTCCGGTCGCGTGACCAGTGCGCAAGGCCAGGCGCTGCAGGGAACGGGAGGCGATATCGTGGTGCGTGGCGCCCAATGGCGCGTCACTCACGACGGTACCGTGCTGGACAACGGCATGCCGGTGGATCGTTTGCTCATCGTGGATTTCGCCGAACCCGCGAGGCTTGTGCGAAGCCATGCTGGCTTTACCGCCGGCGCGGACCCGCGGGAGGTCGAGCGGCCAACGGTCGTGCAGGGTAGCTATGAGGCATCCAATGTCTCCAGCGCGGACGACATGCTGCGCCTGATGGCAGCGCTGCGCGAAGCCGAAGGCGGCCAGAGAGTGGTGAGGGCATACGACGAGATGCTCGGCACCGTATTGCAGCGCATTGGGGAGATTTCCTGACCATGAACGGCGCGTTCTATATCGGTGCGACGGGGCTGCTCGCACAGCAGGGTGCGGTCGATATCGTCGGCCACAATATCGCCAATGTGAATACGGTGGCATTCAAGCGTGGCATTGCGGACTTCGCCACGCTGGTAGCCTCGGCGCCGTCTGCGGTGCGTGCCACTTCGTCTGCGCCGTCCGGCGACCCGGTGGACCAGGGCGTGATGCTTGTCTCCGGACTTCGGACATTTTCTCAAGGCGAGCTGCGGGAGACCGGCAATGCCATGGACCTGGCTATCCGCGGCGAGGGTTTTGTCGAGTTGCAGTCCGCAGGCGGGGAGCCGCTGCTGTGGCGCGGCGGTACCTTGCATGTTGACGACGACGGTCATCTGGCCGTCGCCTCCGGCGAGACCTTGAAGGCGACCATTGCAGTGCCCTCCGATGCGAGCGGAATCACGATCGACGCGGAAGGCCGGATTCGCGCCACGGTACCGGATCGGGCTGAATCTGTGGAACTCGGTCAACTGGAACTCGTGCTTGCCGCCGATGTGCGCGCGCTGCGCCCACGTGGCGAAGGTATCTTCGAGGCCGACGAGAACGCCGCATTGACGCGGCTCAAACCTGGCGAGGAACGTGCGGGGGCGATGGTGCAGGGTTTTCTCGAACGCTCGAATGTTCAGTTGTCCGACGAGATGGTCAACCTGTTGATTTTTCAGCGTGCCTACGCCGCCAATGCCCGTGTCGTGCAGGCGGGCGACGAGTTGATGGGTATCGTCAACGGATTGCGTCGCTGATGGAGGCACTGGCCCGCCGTGTGCCGCTGGTCCTTCTGGGCCTTCTTAGCCTGTTGTCGACCGGCTCCGAAGGCGCCGATGCCGCAGGCTTGGTGCATTTTCGCGACACGGCGGTGGTGTCGTCCTGCGATATCCGCTTCTCCGAGGTGGCCGATTTATCGGCGTTGCCGCCCGTCTTGCGTGAACCCGCCGAACGTTTGAGCCTGGGCACGCTGGCCGGTGCCGGTATGCGGTTGCCGGCGGATCGCCTTGCCACGCGCGCGCGGCGGCAGATTCCGGCGCTGGCGCCGTGGCTGAGCGCAGATGACGACAGCGAGGTGACGGTGCGATTTCCGCCTGGCGGTTGCACTGCAAGACCCGATGCGACCGGCCCGCGTCGGCGTGGCGTGCCCACGGGGCTGATGCTTTCCCAGGCGGTGCCGCCGGGATTGGCACTGCGCACGGGCGATGTGCATACCGCCAATTGCCATCCGGAGCGGGAGGCGGGTCGCTCGATCAGATTTTCCGCCGGTCGCGGCATCGTGATCGCACGTGAAACACTGGCGGCTGGCAGTTGCCTGCCATCGTATCTGCATGGCTTCCTTGCCACGATACGCAAGGGCGATCCGGTCGAGCTCGTGGCGCGTCAGGGGGCCGTGACCATCTCGCGTCGGGCGCTCTCGTTGCAGAGCGGCCGTAGTGGCCAGGTCACGGCATATGGCTTGGCAGATGGCAGGGTTATGCAACTGGCGGCAACGGAGGAAGGCAGATGATGTGCGCCATGGCTCGTCGCATAAGCGCATTCGGATTGGCCGCATTGACGCTCGGCCCGGCCGTGGCAGCCGATCTGTTTTCGGCGACGGAGCATCGCGCACTGGTGGGGGATCGGCGCGCAGCGCGGCAGGGAGACATAGTCACGATCCTGGTCTACGAGAACTCCAGCGCATCCAATACCGCCGACACTTCCACCAGCACCAGTTTCAGCGTTCAGGCCAATGTGTCCGTGCTCGATGCGCGCCGCAATGGCGCTGCACTGGGTGCATCGGACAGTTATGGCGGCCGTGGCCGTATCCAGCGCACCGGGAGGCTACTGGCGCAACTGAGTGCCGCGGTGGTCGAGGTCATGCCCAACGGCGACCTGCGCGTAGCAGGCGAGCAGCGCATCGATGTCAACGGCGAGAAGACGGGCATTCGCCTGGATGGCCGAGTCCGTGCCACGGATATCGGACCCAACAACACGGTGATATCGAGCCGGCTTGCCGATGCGCATATCGACTATACCGGCGACGGCTTCATTACCGATCGAGCCAAGCCGGGCTTGATTCCACGCATTCTGGCATGGTTGGGACTATGGTGAGGCATCTTCGTCTCTGGTTCGCACTGATCATGGCGATCGGGTTGCCGCCATCCGCCTGGTGTGCCGATGCGGAAGTCCGCCTCAAGGATCTCGGCCGCTTTCTGGGCTGGCGCGACAATATGCTGGTTGGCTACGGTATCGTCACCGGTCTCGCCGGCTCAGGTGACAGCAGTCGTCATCAGGCGACCCGGCAGGCACTCGCGAATGTGCTGTCGAATTTCGATGCGGCGGTCGGTCCCGAGCAACTGCAGAGCCGCAACGTGGCGGCGGTGATGGTGTCGGGTACGCTGCCGCCATCGGCACACGTTGGCGACAAGCTGGACATCAATGTCACTTCCATCGGCGATGCCAGGAGCCTGAGCGGAGGCACGTTGATCATGACGCCGCTTCGCGGGCCGGACCGGGAAGTCTACGCGCTGGCACAGGGGCCGGTATCGGTCGGTGGATTCCGTTATGACGCCAACGGCAACCTGCAGCAGAAGAATCATCCCACGGTCGGGCTGGTACCGGCGGGCGCTACCGTGGAACGTCAGGTCGTTTCGCCACTGACGCTGCAGGATGGGCAGATCGTCTTCTTGCTCAAGGATGCCGATGCGTCTACCGCCGATCGCGTCGCAGCGCGCATCAACGAAACCTTCGGCACAGGTATTGCCAGCCTGCGCGACGCGCAGTCGGTGGCGATTCGCGCGCAAGGCGGCGCCGCGGGTCTTGCCGCTTTCGTGGCCCGCGTGGAGCGGCTCATGGTCATGCCGGACTGGGCGGCAAGGGTGGTGATCAGCGAACGTACCGGCACGGTAGTGGCAGGTGGCAACGTTCGCATTGGCGCCATTGCCATTTCGCATGGTGACTTGCGCATTTCGGTGACTACCGAGTACAGCGCTTCCCAGCCTGGTCTGATCACCGTAGCGGGACCGCAGGTGCGCAGCCTGGTGATAGGCAACAGTGAACTGAAGGTCGCCGAATCGCCGAAAACGGTCGCAGCGACGTTTCCCAATACCACTGTCGGCGATCTCGTGCAGTCACTGGCCAGGCTTCAGGTCAGCACGCGCGACATCATTTCCATCCTGCAGGCGATCAAGGCTGCCGGCGCCTTGTATGCCGACATCATCGTGCAATAGCCGGCGCGACAGACCAAGAGCAGACCATCCAACATCATGCCAGATCTCACTATCGCCACTGTCGCGCGCGCACTCGATGGGCTCGACGCGCGCGCATTCGCCACTGCCCACAACGTTGCCAATCTTGGCAGTCCTGGTTTCTTGCCGGTGCGCGTGTCATTTGAGCGCTCTCTGCAGCAGGTACTGATGATGGCCGAACCATCGAAGGTGAGCGCGGCCCCGATCGATGCCGCGAGGGAACTCCCGGCAACCGTGGGAGGATTGCGCCCCGATCTCGAACTGAGCCTGGCCAGTGACACCGCGAGCCGTTTTGCCGTGCTGACGGCATTGGCGGACCGGCAGTTCCAATTGCACTCGCTGGCACTCAAGGGGGTGCTGTGACTGCGGCCGGCACGATTGCCGCCATCGCGCGCTCGGGCATGGAGGTCGAATGGCAGCGCATCGAAGTCATTGCGCGCAATCTCGCCAACGCCGGGACCACCCGCATGGCCAGCGGAGAGGCGTATGTGCCGCAGCGCCTGATTTCCGGTCCGGCGTTCATGACGCAGGCCGGCGTCGCGCCGTGGCCTGCCGACGCCAGGCCGGCGGGGGGGGTCCGGATCTATGGAATCGAAGCCATGGACACGCAGCCCCGGCTGATGCATGAGCCTGCCCATCCCCATGCAGATGCGAACGGCAATGTCGCCTATCCGGGAATCGACCATGCCGCGGAGATGATTTTGCTGATCCAGTCACAACGCATTTACGAAGCCAATGTCGCCGTATACAACCTCGCGCGCACCATGTATGCGCGTGCGCTCGAAATAGGGAGCCGCTCTTGAGTACCGCTGCGTTGGACTCCATTGGCTTGGCCGCGCACGCCACCGCCGCCAGTCTTCCCGGCGAGTTGGCCAACCAGCCTCTGTCATTGGTGTCTGGCGGGTTCGCCGGGCAGTTGCTGGATGGCGCCATGCGTGCCGATGCCGCCATGCTGACGGCACAAGACATGACCCGGCACTTTGCCGCTGGCGAAAACCTGCCGCCACACCAGGTCATGCTGGCGCTCGAGGAGGCCCGCCAGTCTTTTCAACTGGTGCTTCAGGTCCGAACGCGACTGGTCGAGGGGTACCAGGAATTGATGCGCATGCAACTTTAAGGAAATCCCCATGCCTGGAATATTCTCGCTGGTGGCTTCGCTGTCGCCGTCACGACGGCTCGCTTTGGGGGCAGGCGCCGCGGCAATCCTGGCGGGCGCGGTCCTGGCGCTCGTGTGGGCTGTCCAGCCGCGCTACGAGGTACTGTTCCGCGACCTGAACCATCAGGACGCTGGCGCCGTCGTCGCGGAACTGGAAAAGTCCGGGGTGCCGTACCGCGTGTCGGATGACGGCACTTCCGTGCTGGTGCCGGAAGGGGAACAGCGTGCCATGCGCCTGAAGGTGATGAGTGGCAGCATTCATCTCCAGGGCGTAGCCGGGCTGGAGTTGTTCGAGCATGCTGATCTGGGCTTGACCGAATTCGCGCAGAAGGTCAATTTCCAGCGTGCCCTGCAGGGGGAGCTGGCGCGCACCATCATGAGCCTTGACGAGGTCCGTCTGGCGCGCGTTCACCTGTCCTTGCCGGAGGCGACGCTGTATCGCCGCGATGACATCCGTCCGCGCGCGTCAGTGGCGATCTTCCTGAACGAAGGCGAGGTGCTTGCCGAGGCCACAGTCAACGGCATTCGCCGGCTGGTGGCCGCGGCGGTGCCGCAGCTCGATTTTGCCGATGTCGCCATCCTCGATCAGCACGGTACGCCGGCGGTGTCGGCAGAGCCAGAGGTGCGCAATCCGGTGCTGGCGCAGAAGCTGGCGTTGGAACAGTACTATGCGCGCAAGATCCGGGCGCAGATCGAGCCACTGGCTCGTCCTGCGCCGTTCGTAGTCGCCGTCAACGCGGAACTGGACCCAGACAGTCGTCGCCTGAGCCGCGACGAGCAGGTGAGGGTCCCGCAGGGCCGCTGGAGGGATGGCGAGGCGGACCGGAGCGAGCCGCTGCCTTTGCCAGCCGGCGTCGGCGAAGCTGCTGGCAGCGATATTGGGGGGGCACGGCGCGCGCCTCTGCCGGTATTCCAATCCTCGCAGGAAGAGAAGACGGCACGCCGGTTGGAGGAAACGGTCAGCGCACCGGGAACGCTGCGGCGCTTGTCTGTCGGGATACTGGTGGAACGCGCGCTGGAGCCCGCGGAGCAGGAGCGCGTTCGCAACCTGGTGACAGTCGCTGCGGGGCTGGATTCACGGCGCGGCGATGTGGTTACTGTCGACGCGCATGAGCGACTGTCTGGCGAGCATGCGAGCGCATCGGATGACATCGCCGATATGCGGTATGGCGGCGTCGCACCGCGAACGCCTCCCCAAAAGGAGACGACGGACAGGAATATCGAAAACCTGATGGTCCATGCCTCCGGCTTGGCGGCGCTGGCTGTCCTGATCTGCGCAGGGCTCTATGCCGGCCTGCGGCATTTTCTCAGGCGCACTCCGCGCCAGCCGCGGCTGACCATGCAGCAACGCGAGGAGCACGTGCGGCGTCTGCGTGAATTGCTTGCCAGCGGGAGCGACGATGCTGCCGCATGAAAAGGCGCGCTCCCTGCGCCGTGCTGTGGCCAGGCTCGCCGAACTGTCGGCCGAGGACAGCGAGGCCGTCTTGGGGGCGTTGACGGCAGAGGAACGCCACATCCTTGCACCGCTGCTGGCCAAGGTGCATGGCGACGACGCCGCGGAGACTACAAGGAGGCGCGAGCCGGACGCCGCTGCCGCGCAAGACGCCATCGATCCGCGTGGGGCGGATCTGTCGCAGGTGCGTGCATTGGTGCAAGGCTTGCCGCCCTGGCTGCAGTCATGCGCCGCCATGGCGCTGTCGCATCCGGCAGAAGGCGATGGGGTCTGCCAGCATGCACCGTCTTCGGAGGTGGCGATGACGCGCGCCACACGTGCTGCATTGGCGCAACAACTGCGGGATCTCGCGTTGCGTGAGCTTGTAGCGGAGCCAGCACGGTCGGATGGAACCGGCCGACCGCAAGATGGAACCTGGTGGCGCCGCCTTTTCCGCCGTCGCATGGGGCCATCGTGACACGCCTGCACAAAGCAATCGATGTGGCCATCGCGGAAGACCGCAAGCGCGTGACGCCGTCCGCGACGGAAAACTTACCGACGGGCGTAGCGCATGCCGGGGCGGTTGGCGGAGCCTTGGCGCGGCCCCGGGCCGGGCCGGATCCACGGCAAATCGAGTTGGCCACGCTGGCGGATGAACTGACGGCCTGCCGGGAAGAGGTTGCCGCTCGCGAAAAAGCGGCTTATGACGAGGGGTCGAAGGCGGGGCTTGCGGCGGGCATGCGCATTGGCCGGGAGCAGGCTGATCAGGATGAGGCCGTGCGCATCGCCTTGATTGGCAAGGGCGTAGCCGCGGCCCGCGAAACACTGGCGGCGAAATTGACCAGTCTGGATGCAATGGCGGTAGCCGTGGCGGTAGCGGCGCTCGAGCGCATGCTTGGATCGTCCGCCGAGCGTGCCTCGCTGGTGGCCGAGATTGTGCGGCACCGCCTGGCGTTGCTGGGACGCAAGGCGGTGCTGGAGGTCGACATTTCCGCAGCGGATTTCCACGACGAAGCATTGTTGCGCGCGAGTCTTCCCGACGGCCAGTACGTGACGCTGCGGATCGATCCCGATCTGCCCTCTGGCGCCTGTCTGCTGCACACGGAGTTCGAGCACATGGATGCCGGTATCGATTCGCAACTGGCCGCGTTGCGCAAGTGCATCGAGGTGTCGAATGACTGACTCGGTGCATCCCGTGCTGCGCGCGCTGAGGGACTTCGATCCCGTGCCGCGCTTCGGCCTGGTTACTCGCCTGCGTGCCACCGCGATCGAGGCGGATGGCCCGCCGTCGGCGTTGGGCGCGGTATGCGAGATTGGGGCCAAGGATGGCTGCATCCGTGCCGAGGTTATCGGCGTCGAGCGAGGGCGCATTGTGCTGGCACCCTATGGATCGGCTGCCGCAGTGCGTCTTGGCGACCGGGTGCACAAGAGCCTTGGCGGCCATGGCGTGCGCGTTGGCGAGGGTTTTCTGGGGCGTGTTCTCGATCCCTTCGGCGTGCCGATCGATGGTGCTGGTCCGGTGGGCGGCGCCACGCGGCTACAGCCCTTGGCGGGTTATCCACCTGGCCCTCTCGACCGTTTGCCGCCGAGCGCCCGGCTTGACACCGGCATTCGCGCGCTGGATACGCTGCTGCCGCTTGCCAAGGGGCAGCGGGTTGGGCTTTTCGCTGGTAGCGGGGTGGGAAAGACCTCGCTTCTGGGCGGGCTGGCGCGTCATGTCGAGGCCGATCATTGCGTGCTGTGCTTGATCGGAGAGCGTGGCCGGGAGGCCGAGGAACTGTGGCGCGAGGCATTGCCGGAAGCCACGCGGCGGCGCTCGGTAATGGTGCTGGCCACCTCCGATCTTTCCGCCGCGCTACGTGCGCGAGCCATGTGGACGGCATTGGCTCACGCCGAAGCGCTGTCGCAGCAAGGTGCCCATGTGCTGTTCCTGGTGGACTCGATCACGCGCTTCGCCATGGCGCTGCGGGAGATCGGTTTGTCGGCTGGCGAGCCGCCTACGGTACGGGCTTACCCACCGAGTGTGTTCGGCTTGCTGCCCAAGGTGGTGGAGCGTTGCGGGGTGTTCCGTGCACGCGGCGCCATCACGGCGATCATGACGATCCTTGCGGAATCCGACGAGATTGACGACCCGATGGCGGAGACGATGCGCTCGCTGCTCGACGGCCATATCGTGTTGTCACGCGATCTGGCCGAGCGAGGCCACTATCCCGCCATCGAGATCACGCGCAGCGTCAGCCGGGCGGCACAGCGAGTGGAGACGCCGCAGGACACCGCTTTGCGGCTGGAAGCTGTCTCGTTGCTGGCGTGCTACGAGGGTGCGAAGCTGCTGGTCGAATCCGGTGCTTATGCGGCAGGCAGCGATTCCCTGACCGACCGTGCAATCGAGCTGTACCCGGCTTTGCTCGAGTTCCTGCGCCAGGATCTGGGTGAGGCGGTCCCGGCCAGCACCGCGAGCGCGACGTTGATGCGCGTGCTGAAGGGGGCGCGGTGAAGGCATGGAAGGCTTTGCCGGTACTCGCCGCCATCATGCGGCTGCGCGAACAGGAACGCGAGCGTGCCCAGGCTGTGGTACGAGGAGCGCGGTCGAATCTGGCGGGTGCCACGGTACGGAGGCTCGCATGCAGCGGCGAGCTGGCACGCCAGGGCACGGCCTGGCATGCAGGGGTGTTGCCGGGCGCAGAACTCGATCCGCTGGCGCTGGGCAACTGGAATGCTGTTCTGGACTGCTCACGCAGCCGTGAAGCCAGCGCGATCGCCGACGAGGCCGAGGCGCGCCGCTGTCTGCAGGTTGCGCTGACGGGACTGGCTGCCGCCCAGGCGCGGCTGCAGGCGGTTAGCGCGATGCAGAAGAAAGGCCGCAGGATATTGCGGCATCAGAACGACATGGCGCTTCAGCGGCGGCTTGAAGATCGATGGGCGTCACGGCAGGAGGAGGAATGAAAATCGCGTCGACGATGCAGGTGATACCCCTGGAAAGGCGCGTGGGGGATACATCCGCACATGGAAACTTCCAGCAATTGCTGCATAGCATGGAGCAGCGCATGTGGGATGCGCAGCGGGGAGCGAGACAACCCGGCAGTGGGGGTGGAACCTTGCCGTTCCCACATGCTGTTGGTATTGCGCGGTTGCAGCGAGGCAGCCCGCCGCGCGTGCCTGACCAGCAGCAGGACATCCCGTTGCTCATGCCCGGGATACGCGTGTCCGCGCGCGACGCCGGGAAAGCGATGCCGTCCACGTCGGGCGGCACCATGCGCGCGGCGCGGGGCGATGCACTGAACGGTGTGTCCGGAGGACTGCCTCTCGCGCTGCCATGTGCACTCCCGATCTTGCGTCGCGAGCCGGGCGGCGTCGGCTCCGATACTCAAGCCCAGTCCAGGGCATGCGGCGCGGCCTTGTCTATGTCGGCAGCGGAGCATCGAGCGCGAAGGCTTTTCGCGGCGCACGGCACTGCCGAGGCACAAGTCACCGTTGCTCGGCAGGGCGATTCCGTGCGGCTGCTGGTGCGGGTACCGCCACTGGCGCCGGCTGATGCGACGCGCTTGCGGGATCGTGTCCGCGCCGAGTGTGGGCGATATGGCGTGCACCTCGACGAAGCGTGCATCAATGGCAGCTTCATCGATTTTTCTTCAGGAGAATTTCCATGGCGATTGGCGCGATAAACAGCGGCATCGATACTCGCATCGATTCGCTTGGGCTGGATATGCAGTCGCTGCTCAGGATCATCCTGACGCAGTTGACGTATCAGGATCCGCTCAAGCCAGTCGACAATTTCGAGTTCATCTCTCAACTGGCTCAATTCACCAGCCTCGAGCAATCCCGTCAACTTAGCGAAAAGGTGGACAGCCTCCTGTCTCTGCAATCGGCCACCCAGACCATCGGACTGCTCGGCAAGGAAGTCGGTTTCCAGTCCGAGAGTGGCCTGATCGATGGGAAAGTCACCGCGGTCAGCTTTGCCGGTACCCAGCCCGCGCTTACCGTGCAGACGGCCGACGGCGCTTACTTGACCGACATCGGCTTGTCCCAGATCTCCCAGGTTCGCTAGATCCGGATCGGAAGACGGTCAATCATCAGGAGTACATCATGCTGGATGCGGTACAAATCGGACTGTCGGGCTTGCAGACGTACTCGCGTGGCTTGCAGACCATCAGCAACAACGTTGCCAATATGAATACGCCGGGTTTCAAGGGCGCGATTCCACGTTTTAGCGATCTCTATTACGGCACGCCATCGGATGCGACCGGCCGGTTCAGGGACGCGCAACCTCGCTTCGGCTCCGGGGTGAGCTATCTGCAGAGCTATCTGAATTTTGCCGCCGGCGATCTGCGCGACAGTGACGGTCCCCTGGATCTGGGCGTTTCCGGCGCCGGTTTTCTGACCATGCTGGGGGGCGAAGGTCCCCGCTATGCGCGGACCGGACAATTCCGTGTGGCTGACGATGGCCGTATCGTGGACAGCAATACCGGCATGCAATTGGGGATCCTGGCAGCGGACGGCACGGTGCAGGGCGCATCGGTGGCAGGCCGGCAGTGGAGTCCGCCGCGAACGACAACCACGTTGAAATTCACTGACAACTTGTCGAGTGGATCGGAAGATCACGTGCTGCAGAGCATCAGCGTGTTCGATGCCAACGGGAACGCTCGCGCCCTGACGATACGATTCACCCATGACGATGAAGCGGCGACGCAGTGGAAGGTCGCGGTGGAATCCGCGGAGGGAGGCAATCTCTATACCGGCATGCTGCCATTCGTCGGCGGCATGCCACAGCCGGGCCAGGAAAAGTTGCAGGCGATGCTCGCTTTTGACGATGGCACGCGGATGCCGCTGGAACTCGATTTTTCCAGTGGCGTGACAGGATTTTCGGCAGGTACGGCGTCGACGCTGCGGGTGGCCGGTAATGACGGATACGCCGCCGGAACGATCTCTGCCTTCTCGGTGGATGATGCCGGCCAATTGACGCTGCAATATTCCAACGGCCAGGAAGGCAAGCTCGGCCTGGTGGCGCTGGCGCAGTTTTCGGATCGTCAGCGTTTGATCCAGCACGACAAAGGCCTGTTCGAGGCACCCTCGGGAATGCAGGCACGCTTTTCGTCGGGTGCTTCCAATGCCGCGGGCCACGTGAAGTCCGGTGTCATCGAGGCATCCAATGTGGATCTGTCCGCCGAGTTCGGACAATTGATCCTGGTGCAAAGAGGTTTCCAGGCATCGTCACAAGTCATCAGTACTGCCAACGAAATGCTGCTCCAGTTGTTCCAGCTCAGGGGCCAGACATGACCGCCGCGGCAAGACCGTGGAGATGGCTGGGCAGCCGCGAACTGGCAGCGGTCCATGCATGTGCCGAGACCGTCGTTCATGCTTGGGGAGAAAACTGGTTCGGCCTGCCGGCGACGCTCGGCGAAATAGCCAGGATGGATCCCACGGCCACACTCGGCGTCGAACTGGATGAATATTCGGCGCGCTGCGATGCCGCCATGCGGATATGCGCCACGGCGGGACATGCCGTGGCGCGGCGGGCATTGCAGATGCCTGTGCCAGGCGAGCCAGCCGAAACGACTGGCGTGCGGCTGCTGGCTGGTCTGCAGTCCGTCGTCATGGATGACCTGGCCATGCGCCTTGCCGATGCTTTTTCTTTCGAGTCCAGAGGCATGGCGTCTGCAAGCGCGATCACGGACTTGCCGCGGCGCGTGCCGGAGGGCGGGGTGAGGATGACCGTCGAGGTGGGCGAGATGCGTCTGCTCCGTGCGCAACTTGGTTTGACCATGTTTCCTGCCGCTCCGGAGGTGCCGTCGAAGCGTTCGGGAAGGACTGCGCTTGCCACGCCGGTGGAGGCGCTGGGGCGGACCACCGTCGCGCTCGATGCCGTGCTTGCTTGCGTCCGTCTGCCGCTGGCGCAGATCGCTGATATGGAGCCTGGCGATGTGATCGAGCTCGATTGCCTGCTCGATGCGCCGGCGGCGCTGCGCGTCGCGGGCACAAGTGAGTGCATTGCCCACGGCCATCTTCGGCGCAACGCGAGGCACCTGGCGCTACAACTCGACGCAGCGGGCGGGAGTGCTGCCGACTTACTTCAGCAGGCCACATCATGAGCATTCAGAAAGCCACTATCACACCGCTGGAATTCGACGAGACGGCGGCTATCGCTCAGGCGCCGGAAGGGCGGGGCATGATCGATCTTCGACTTGTAAAGGATGTCGTCGTCGATCTCGAGGTCTACCTGGGCAGCGCTACGTTGACGGTGGAGGCGCTGCTTGCGCTGGAAAAGGGTATCGCACTCACATTGGACGCGGCGCTCGACGAGCCGGTAGCGCTGCGCCTGAACGGTAAGACGGTTGCCCGCGGCCAATTGGTGGCAATCGGCGACCATTTCGGTATTCAGTTGACGGAACTTGTGGAGAAGCGCTGATGCCCGCCGCATCGACCCCGGCATCGGCTCGCGGCTGGCCTGATCTGGCGCCGCCTCCGCCCGTGCTTCCCGATCTGTCGCTGGTGGGCATTTCCCTCTTGCTCTGCCTGGCGCTTGCCGTGGCCGTTATTCTGTGGCTCCATCGGCGCAAGCAGGCGGGCTCGGCAGGTGCGCGCCTGCCTGCTCAATTGCAGTCGCTGGCGTCGTTGCCGCTGGGCAGGCACGGGACGCTCTACCTGGTTCGTTGCCAGGCGCACACATTGCTGATCGCGGCGGACGCAAGGGGGATCGTATCGGTCAGCACGTTGGCGCCGACCGGCGTCGCCGCGGCGGAGCCGTTGGCATGAGGCGCACAGTTTGGCCTGCCTTCGGCGTGGTGTTGGTGCTGGCGCTGTTCGCCGGCTTGGCGCATGCCGGGACCGACGCTTTGCTGCCCGCGCTCGGGAGCCGGACGGCTCAGATGTCGCAAAACGCCGGTGAGGCTGTGTCGGGGCCGATGCGCACGGCGATCCTGCTCACCTTCCTTAGCCTGGGACCGGCGGTCGTGGTGTCGATGACGGCCTTTACCCGCATTGTCATCGTCCTGTCGATGATTCGCCATGCCTTTGGCATGCCAGAGACACCCCCTACCGCAGTGCTGATCAGCCTGGGACTGTTCCTGACGCTCTTCACCATGATGCCTACGGTGGCCGCGGTGAATCAGGATGCGCTGCAGCCATTCCTCCAGGGTCAGATGGAAATGCCGGTCGCGCTCGAGCGTGCCGCCGCCCCGATGCGGGACTTCATGCTGCGCCAAGTGAGGCAGGAGGACCTTCGTCTGATGTACGAATTGTCGCATCAGCCGCCGCCGCCGTCGCCCGATGCCGTCAGCCTGGTGCAACTGACGCCGGCGTTCATCCTGAACGAATTGCGCGTGGCATTTCAGATCGGTTTCGTGGTGCTGTTGCCGTTCCTGCTGATCGACCTGGTGGTCTCGAGCATTCTGCTCGCGCTGGGTATGTTGATGGTTCCTCCGTCGACCATCGCTTTGCCGCTGAAGGTCCTGATGTTTGTGCTGATCGACGGCTGGGCCCTCGTATTGCGCGGTGTACTGGGTAGCTTCAAATGACTGAAGGGTATGAGTCGGCCGGCGCGGCAGACTCCGCCGCCATGCCCGCGGTTGATGCCGAAGAGGGAATGCTCTGGCAGACGCTCCGCCAGGTGCCGGATGGCGCTCCTGGCAGGGCCGCGGCCCGCGAGGCGCTGCTGCAGCACTATCTTCCTTATGCCCGGGCGCTGAGCATGCAGCTCTACCGCAATCGATTCGGCAATGATGCGGAGTTCCGCGATTACTGCCAGTTTGCCATTGTTGGCCTGCTCGAATCGATCGACCGTTTCGATCCAGCGCGGGGAGCCTCGTTCAAGACGTTCAGCACGCCACGGATCCGGGGCGCCATGTTGAATGGCATCGAGACCGTCAGCGACAGGCACGAGCAGGCGATGCTAGGCGCACGGCTGCGAAGCGAGCGGCTGGCGTCGTTGACGGACGGGAGAGCCGTGCGCAGCAGGCTTCCGCAGGCGTTCGCCACCATTTGCGAGGTGGCGGTGGCGGCTGCGATTGGCTTCATGCTGGAAGATACGGGAATGTACGATGCGCAGGATGTCGCGCAGGACACTTCCTGTCACGGCTACCGCAAGGTGGCATGGCGGCAGGCTCGCGCCTCGATGCAGGCCGCGGTACGCAGTCTGGGCGAACGGGAACGCAAGGTGATTACCTATCACTACTTTCATGGCCTGGTTTTTGATCAGATCGCCGATATCATGGGCGTGACGAAAGGCCGGATCTCGCAACTGCATCGGAGTGCTCTGCTGTCGTTGCGCAAGCGGCTGCACGGTGAAACGGACAAGGAGTGGCAAGAATGACGAACGACTCGGAAAATGCATGCTGCGATGACGCCGATCTGGATATCCTGGTGAATGCCCTGCGCACGGGGCAGGCTGACGACCTGACGCGCATCGATGAGGTGTTGGCCGTGTGGCCCGGCGATCATCGCCTGTGGGTTCTCAAAGGAGCGGTGCTTGCTGCCGGGCAGTTGCACGACGGTGCGCGGCAGTCGTTCCGCACGGCGCTGGAGAGGGCCCCTGGCTTTGCGCCTGCTGCCTTCTTCCTTGGCTTGCTCGAAATGTTCGACTCGCAACCGGAAGCGGCTGCGGTGGCGTGGCGTGCGCTGGATCCGCTCCCAGCGGATAGCAGCATGCGGATCTTCCGCGATGGCATGCTGGCTCTTGCCGAGAATCGTTTCGACCAGGCTGCAGCGATGATCGAGCGTGGCCTGCGTGGCAATCGCGAGTTGCCGGAACTGAACGACTATTTTCGCGCGGTACTTGCTTCGCTGTCTTCGGAGGCGGAGCGCGCCGGGCGGTCGGCGGAGGCCAAGGTGCCGGAGCCCGACCAGGATCAGGACGTACTTCGCCGTCTTATGCTGGCCCGCTATTCTGCGGATTCCACCCGCCACTAGCGACTGTCCCTCATGCAACCTGTTTCCATTCTGGACCAAGTGGTCATCCAGCTCCGCCGCCAACTGGAGGCGCGCGATCGAAGGCCCGCCGGCACAGGCCCTGCGGCGTCTGCCTCTCCATCCGGCGCGGTTTCTTTGCCAGGTGCTGTCGGAGCGGCATCCGCCGCAGTGCAAGAGGCTGGCGGAGATGCCTATGGAATCGGGCGCATTGCCGTGGAGCAGATGCTCGGCGCGGAGTTTGGGCCAGAAGTCGTCAACGATGCCGAATTCCAGCAGGTGGTCGATCAGGTGACTGGCATGCTGCGTGCCGATTCCGCGCTCTGGGACGAATTCATGGCGATGCTGGACACCCTCGCCAGGCGATGATGATCACCCTTGCGAATCCTGTGTGGCGAGGCGCTTGCGTGCTGCTTGTTTTTCTTGCTTGCGGTTGCGGCAGGGCCTTGGCGGAGGACGACTGTCTCGGCGAGGCGGCGCGCTACCACAAGGTCAATGACGTGGTATTGCGAGCGATTGCCATGCAGGAGAGCGGCATGCGTCCGCGCACTCAGAGCAGAAACGCCAATGGCACGGACGATATCGGCATGATGGGTATCAATTCGATCCATCTTCCGATGCTGGCGCGCCATGGCATTTCGCGCGGCGCACTGCTCGATGCCTGCATCAATGCCTATGTGGCCGCCTGGTACCTGCGCGGCAAGATCCTCAAGCACGGCAACAGTTGGCAGGCCGTGGGCGCGTACCATTCGGAAACCCCGGCGTTGCGCGATGCCTATGCGCAACGCATCCGCAGCCGCATTGCCGGGACCCGGCCCTAGAAGTCATTTCAAGAAGATCCTGGCGTCGTTGCGGGGCACGGCAAGTACCAGTTGTACTGTCTGCGGCCCCGCCCTTGCAGGGCGCATGCGCGCTGGCAGGCGCGCATCGCTGCGCAGGCGGATCACTGCATGATCCTTCCTTGCATGCAACAACCTCGACGCTGCGGGAGGGCATGCAGACTACCGAAGCGGTTCGGCGTCCGCGGCGTTTCCGGCGATGACGGCCTGTATCCAGTATCAGTGCTTGTCGGCGCGCGCGGAGTACCGGGCCACTGCCTGCAGCACAGTGGGGCCACCAGGCGCTGTGCGCTGGTCGAGCGCCTGGGCGATGATCTCTTCAGCCCGCGCGCGGTCGCCATCGGCCTGGAGCAGGAGGCTCTCGGCCAGCAGGACCGACAGGCTCGTCGGTCCCAGCCGCTTGCCGGCGCGCGCGTGGTGTTCTGCCCGTTCGCGCTGGCCGTCCTGCAGCAGGCACACTGCCATGCTGCCATGCGCCTCGGGGAAATTCCGATCGATGTCCAGTGCCTGCCCGAGGCGGTTCAGTGCGGTGGGGAGATTGCCGCCCAGCAAATGGGCCCATCCCGCGGCTACCCATGACCCGGCATGTCTGGGTAGCAGGTCCGCGGCGCGATCGAGCTGCTGTGCTGCCTCGGCATATCGCTTGCTGGCGAGCGAGACCAGTCCGGCGCCCAGCCAGGCGCGCCCATGGCGCGGTGTCATGTGTCTTGCCGCCTCGAATGCGGGCGTGGCCTGCTCGAGTTCCCCTTGCTCGAGATTCAGCCAACCGCGTGCCACCATCGCATCATCGTTGTTTCCGGCAAGCGTGGCGAAACGGGCGGCATCGTTGCCGCGGTCCATGTCGAGACAAAGCAGGGCCAGTGCGCCAGCGCCCTCGGCCGTCAGCGTCTGCTCGGCCAACCATTGCTCCCCTTCCGCCAGAGCTGTCTCCAATTGGCCGGTGCGATGCAGGAGTCTGAGCCGCAATTGCTGAGCGTTGGCGGAATTGCCCACTAGATCAGCGGGCAAGGCTGCTAGGGCATCCTGATATTGCTGCTGACAGGCCAGGGCATAGGCAAGGTCATGGCGGACGGCGACGTCAGCCTGCCCGCCGGCAAGCAGGATGTGAAACAGCGCTGTGGCTTGTTGCAGTTCGCCGATTGCGAGCAGCGTTTGACCGAGCAGATGCGTCATGGCAGGTGCGGGTGGCCGTGGCGCGTCCTCGGCGACAAGCAGGGCGCGGCATAGCGAGTAGTCCTGTTCTGAAAATGCCATCTGTGCGGTGTCGAAGCGCAGATTGGGATTTGTTGGATCTTTCTCGAGAAAACCCAGAAGCCGCTGCAGACGTTGAGAGTGTTGCATGGTGTCCAGACGGTGAATAGGCAGGCAGTCAGCGTACCCAAGAACGGTGCCGGCGTCCACGGTTCCATATCCATCTTTGGCGCGAGAGCGGCGTGGATGGGCGGGTCACTAAACAAGATCGTCGAAGACTGGATAAGTAATGAAGAAGCGTGAGGCAAATTGCCCCGCGCTGCTTTCACGACCGAGCCGGTCGGCACGCTTACAGGATGCCAAGATGGTTGCGATTGTCACGGGAAACGGATTGGGAATTCGGACAGGGTCGAGTTTTGTGCTGGGGGGCCGCGGCCAGCTCGGCGAAGCCGCCCTTGGGCGCGGCGGCGACAAGATCTACGTCAATGCGAAGACCGGCAATCTGCACATCAAGCATCTCGATGCGACGTTGATGGGTGTCGGCTCAGGCGTGGAGCTGACGCGGGCGTACAACAGCCTGGGGCTGATGAATGACGACAACGGCGACAACTGGCAACCCGGCCAGTTCCGTGTGGCGGGACTGGTGTCCGGCGCGGTCGGCACGGCGGGCAGCGTTGCGCGCCGCGTCGATTGGGATGGCTCCGAGGTCCTGTATGGCTGGGATGCGGGCAAAGGCTGCTACGTGGCCAGCGAAATGGCGGGAGCGAGAGATACGCTGACGTTCGATGCCAGCACCAGGCAGTGGCGCTGGAAGGGTGGTACCGATGGCGTGACGGAAGTCTACGACGGCGGCAATGGCGGCCGCGTGTTGTCGCGGGCCGACCTCAGCGGCAACACCGTGAGCTATGCCTATAACGCGGCTGGCTATCTTGGCAGCGTGCGTACCGCCAACGGCGAGAGCATCTACCTGGACTACACGGGCAAGCTGTTGACTCGCTTGCGCAGTGAGGCGAAGAGTTCCGACGGTGCGCAGGCCGTGCGCACCATCGTGCGCTATCAATACGATGCCAGCGGCCGGCTGAGCCGGGTTGGGGTGGACGTGAGCCCGGACGACGACAGCGTGGCGGATGGCAAGGAATACTGGACGACCTATGCCTATGACGGGGCCAGCAGCAGAGTCAACCGGACCGAGCAGTCCGACGGTACCCGGCTGGAAATCTCCTATGTCGAGATGGGTGGCATCTATCGGGTGGGATCGATCCGCGAAACCGTGGACGGCACGGCGCGTAGCACTACCTTTGCCTACGGAGCGGATGGCAAGACCACCGAGGTCGTCGACAATCTGGGTCAGAAGACCACGCTGGCATATGATGCCCAGGGTCGCCTGACCCAGGTCCGGACAACTGGCGCCGGCGGTGTCCCGGATACCGTCAGCTACGCCTACGATGCGCGCGGCAACGTGACATCCGCTACCGATGCACTGGGCCGGACGGTCAGTTACCTGTATGACAACAACGGCAATCTCGCCGTGCAGCGCGACCAGGCCGGCAATACGATTCGTCGTAGCTATGGCGAGGCAAACCTGCTGATGTCGGAGACCACGTACCTGGTGCCGGACCCGGATGGGGCGGGCGCGGGTCAACCCGGCAAGCCGCTGACGGTGCGCTACGTCTACGACAAGCAGTCGCGCCTGCGCTTTGCGCTGAGCGCGGAGGGGCGCGTCAGCGAATACCGGTACGACGGTTTCGGGCAGCGTGTCACCGCCATCCAGTATCAGGCACGCTGCTATGACGTCTCCACGCTGCCGGTCGATGCCGTTCTGAGCGAGAGCCAGTTGCAGGCATGGGCGCTCGCACAGCCGGGCAACCAGACTCGCCGCACCGATACGGCCTACGATTTTCGCGGCAACGTGGCGCGTGTCACTGAGTACGGCGCCGTCCGGCCGGACGGCGTGGGCATCGCGAGCGCGGGCAGCGCAACAGTGACCACGCTGTATGTCTATGACCAGGCGGGGCGCTTGCTTGAACGCCGTTCGCTCTCGTCGGCATCGGGACAATCCGAGCGCTTCGTCTACGATGGCCTGGGGAGGCTGCAGAATGTCACCAGCGCCACCGGCGCGTTGACGCTGTACCAGTATGACGACGCCGGCCGCAAGACCACGGTGACGCTGGCCAATGGGCTGGCCAGGACCTCGCTGTTCAACCAGGCGGGCGAACTCGTGTCGCTGACGGAATCCGGTGCCGGCGTCCAGACATCGGTCAGCAGGCGGTTCTACGATGGCCTGGGGCGACTTCGCATCGTGCTCGACGAACGCAAGGCTCGTTCCCAGGTGCTGTATGACGAGGCGGGTCGCAAGGCGGCAGAGATCAATTCGGAGGGTGCGTTCACCGAGTATGTCTACGATCGCAGTGGCAATCTCGCCAGGACGATCCACTACGCTACGCGGCTGACAACTGCCCAGCGCGCGGTGCTGTTCGACGCCACCAGCGGGAAACCCATCGAGCGCAAGGACGGTGTGCCGCTGACCCTGGACAATGCCGGAGTCAGGCCGGCGGCGTCGGCGCAGGACCGCGTGGACTATCGATTCTATGATGCTGCCGGCCGCCTGTACAGGACGGTCGACGGCGCCGGATCGGTGGTGGAATACCGCTACGACGGTGCTTCGCGCCTCGTGGCGACGCTTGCCTATGCGCGGCAAATCGATATGGCGGCATTTGCCGCGGATCCGGTTGTCACCCGGGCGACCCCCGTTGCGGATGCCGCTGACAGGCTTACCAGGCAGTTCTATGACGGCGACGGCAAGCTCACCGGCCAGCTCGATGCCGAAGGCTACCTCACCGAGTATCGCTACGATGCTGCGGGCAACAGGACACACAGCATAGCCTACGCAACGGCCATCGGCGGCGCCCAGCGCGCGGCGGAGACCCTGGCGGGACTGAAAGCCACGGCGAGCGCGATGGATATCCGGCAGTTCTTCTTCTACGATGCGCGAGGCAATCTCACGTCGGCCGTGGACGGCGAAGGCTATCTCACCAGTTATCGCTATGACGAGACTGGCAGGCTGGCCGGGAAGGTGGAAGGCGGCCGCGTCGATCCGGCACAGTTCACCGCGCCGCAAACGGTACCGCTGACCTTTCAGGCGCGCGGCTCGGTTGCCAATGGCGAGTGGCCGGCACTTGAGGTATGGGTGGACGGCAAGAAAATCACCACGCTCACCATTGATGTCATCGAGTCCGCGAATTACACGGTAAACGTGCCGGATGTCGTGCCGTTCGCCACGCACGAGATTGCGCTGGTATTCACCAACGACCTGTTGACTGCCACCGAGGATCGCAATGTCTGGGTGCGCAACGTCAAATTCGGCGCGCGTTCTCTGGAGGCCGGGGTGGATACCTCGGTTTTCGACCAGGGTGTGGGCGCCGCCGCATTTGATGGGCTGTCCGTCGCAGCCACCGCGGTTGGCGGGACCAAGACGATAAGCCGTGGTGGCGCGGTCCGCTGGGCCGTGGATCCCGCCGCCACGCTGGCCGCCTTTGCGAAGATGCCAGCGAATCCGCGCCGGACAGCGTATAGCTACGACGCGGATGGTCGCTTGCTGACCACTACCCGCTATCTTGCCGGTGGGGCGACGGAGTCCGACACGGTGGCATACGATGCGGTCGGAAACAAGCTCGCGGAGACGGTCGCCGGGCAGACCGTGCGCTGGCGTCGCGACGCCCAGGGCCGCGTGGTCCAGGAACTCTTCGGCGAAGGTAGTGCGGCACTGGCCGCGCTTGGGAATGGCGCCACACAAGCAGATCAGGATGCCATATGGTCCGCTTGGGCAACTTCCTATGCCTACGATATCGCGGGGCGCCGCATCTCGGCGACGAATGCCAACGGTATCCGTACCCTGTACTACTACAACAACATCGGACAACTGGCCTATACGGTCAACGGCGCGGGAGAACACGTCGGATATCTGTACGATGGCCTGTCTCGCTTGATCGAGACCCGTATCTATATCAACCGATTGGACGCCGCCGGACTGGCGGCTTTGACTGGTGGCGCGATAACCACCGGCTTTACCGATCTGATTCAGGCTGCCGGCGGAAAGTACACCAACAACAAGATCACCTACGGCAAGCAAGGTGCTGTCGAGCAGACCACCGATGCGCTTGCGAAGGCGACCAGATTCAGCTACAACGCCTTCGGCGAACTGGCCGGCACGATTTCGCCGGCAGTTGGGGGCCAATCGCGCCAGGCCACGCGCGCGTATGACCGGCGCGGCCTGCTGCTCGTCAGTACCGCGGACGCGGCGGAGGGTGGCCTGAAGCTCTCCACCCGGACCGTCTATGACGCCTTCGGCCGGGCCACCCAGATCACCTTGCCCAACGGCGCGGTGCGCAAGCAGGCCTACGATCGGAACGGCAGGGTGATTGCCGTCACCGATGCGCTCGGCCAGCAGACGGGCATGAGTTATGACGCATTCGGCAATGTGCTGACGCAGACCGACCGGCTCGGCAACATTACCCGCTACGCCTATTCGGCCTTCGAGCGCGAGCTGAAGATGACCACGCCGGAAGGGCTGGTCACCACTACCACGCGCAACGCGCGCGGGCAGACCATCGCGGTGCAGGACCCATTGGGCAACCGGACAGAGTACAGCTATGACGCAGACGGTCGGCTGCTGACCACCAGACAGGCCGCCGGCGCGCTCGATCTGGTCAGTAGCCAACGCTACGACCGGGCGGGCCAGTTGACCGAGAGCATCGATCCGAATGGCAACAAAGTGGCGCTTGCCTACGATGCGGCCAGCCGGCTGCTGACGCGCACTGTCGATCCTGGCGGCCTGGCGCTGGTTACGACCTACGCCTACGACAGCAGCGGCCGCGTGGTGAGGGCGACCGATCCGGGCGGCATGGTGACGGAAACCACCTACGACGCCAATGGCCGTTCGGTCAAGGTCGTGGTGGACCAGGGTACCGGCACGCTCGCCCTCACCACGGCGATGAGCTATGACGACGCCGGCAATGTGGTCAGGATCGTCGAGGGAAGCGGCAGCCCGGCGGCGCGCACGACGGTCCATGTCTACGATGGCGTGGGGCGGCGCATCGAGTCCGCGGTGGATCCGACCGGACTGAACCTGGTGACGCGATATGCCTACGATGCCGCGGGCAATGTGACCGCGCGCACCGATGCGGCCGGGAACGTGACCCGCTACGTTCATGACGGCGAAGGCCGCGTGATCTATGTGGTTGACGCCACCGGCGGCGTGTTACGGCAGGAATACGATGCCGAGGGTCGCCTCGCGACCCGCAGCGCTTATGCCAGGCGCATTTCGCTATCCGGATTCGGCTTGACGTTGAGTTCGACAGAAGTGGCGGGCCGCGTCGCGCCAGACACGAGTGCCGACCGCGTGGAGCGCTGGGTGTACGACAAGGATGGCCGGCTGCGCTACAGCATCGACGGCCGCGGCTACGTCGAGCAGCGGATCTATGACAAGGGGGGCAACGTTGTCTGGCATGCGCGCTATGGCGGCGAACTCGTTTCTCCCGAGGTGTTGACGCCGGCAACCGTGGCGGCGGCAGTCACGGCGCAGGGGCTCTCCGCCCTGCTCACCAATAGAGTCACGCGCTATGTGTTCGATGCAGCGGGCCGGCAGACCTTCAAGATCACCGGCGGGCAGGTTACCGAATACCGCTATGACAAGGCGGGCAGTTTGCTCGCCACGGTGGCCTATGCGACTCGCTACGCCACTTCAGACAATCCGAGCGATGCCGCCATGCGTGCGTGGTTGGCAACCGGCAGCAATAGCGCCGATGCACGGGGCAGCCAGAGCCGTTACGATGCCGCCAACCGGCTGAAGTATGAGGTGGACGCTGCCGGATACGTCACGCAGTACGATCGCGACGAGGCTGGCCGGACGGTCCGTACCGTCCGCTACGCCAGCGCCGTCAAGGTGTCGGACGGCACGACCTCCGCTTCGTTGGCGGCGGCGCTGGCGTCGCAGCCACCGGCATCCGCCGCGGTAACCGAATCGCGCTACGATCGTGCCGGCAGGCTGTTCGAATCGGTCGACGCAGGCGGGGTGGTCACGCGCTTCGAACGGGATGCACTGGGGCAAGCGACAAAAACGTTCGAGGCCTTTGGCACGGTGGACGAGTCAGTGACGTTGCGGCGCTACGATCGCGCGGGCCGGCTCTACAATGAAACGCTCGGCTATGGCAGGCCGGAAGCCTCTTCGACCTTGTATGAGTATGACGCCTTGGGACGTCTGACCCGGCGCATCGATCCGCTCGGCCATGAGCTTAGCGAATCCAACAGCAACTGGGCGCTCGGCGAACGCAAGGCGATGGGCATGGTCGGTGCCGATGGCAATGTGCTCGTTGCCACCGCATTGAGCGCCCAACAGAAGGAACTGCTGCGTTCCCGTCATGCCACCAGCTTCCAGTACGATGCGCTGGGCCATGTCGTGATGGAAACGGATGCGCTCGGCGGCACGCGCAGGACCGAATACAACGCCTTCGGCAACGCCGTCAAGGTGGTGGACCCATTGGGCAACGCCGGATATTTCTACTACGACCGGCAAGGCAATAATGTCCTCCAGGTGGATCCGGAGGGTTTTGTCACGGCCACCGCCTACACGGTATTCGGAGAGGTCGGCACAGTCACGCGCCATGTCAATCGTGTCGTGGGCAGCGTGAGCGCCGCTGTACCGCCAGAGATGCGCACCGCGCCGGCCGAGACGGCGACGACTCCCTATTTGCTTGTTGCCAGCGAGCAGGACGCTACCACGAGTTTCGTTCGAGACCAGTTCGGGCGGCTGACGCGGAGTACCGACGCGCTCGGGAAATACGAGAGCTTCGGCTATGACGGCTTCGGCAACCGCGTCAGCTATCGCAACAAGCTCGGTTGCGTCACCAGCTATCAATATGATGCGCGCGGGTTGTTGATCCGGGAAACCTTGCCCATTACCTCGCGCAACGCGGCCGGCGTCGCGGTTGCCGTTGTCAATAGCTACGGTTATGACGCGCGTGGTAATCGCACGCTTGTCGTTGAAGCCGATGGGCTGCCGGAGCAGCGCAAGACGACATATCAGTTCGACGCCATGAACCGCGAGATCAAGCGAACGTTCGGCGCGGTGCCGCTTTATTCGTTGAGTACACATGCGGAGACACTTGCCACGCTGTCGGAATCGCGTGCCTATGACGCGCGCGGCAACCTGATCCGGGTCACTGCCAAGGACGGCGGAGTCACCACCTCGTACTATGACGCGATCGGCAGAAAGAGCGCAGAGATCTCGGCATTGGGACAACTGACGCAGTGGAGCTACAACCGCAGCGGCGATGTGACCGTCGTGCGGACCTATGGCGACCCGGTGGCAGTGCCCGCGGATCGTGCCTTGCCGCAGCCCGTCAATACTGCGAACGCCAGGGCGACTCTCTATAGCTATGATGCCAACCACCGGCAGATCGAGACGCGTGTCAAAGGCATTACCTTCGGCAGGCGCGATCCCGCCAGTGGAAATTATCAGAAAGGCGTGACCGACGTCGTTACCCGCACGCAATACGATGCCAACGGCAACGCGGTGTTGGTCACAGACGCCAACGGCGGCGAGACTTACTCCTTCTACAACAGATCGGGTGAACTGATTCTCACGGTGGACCCGGAGCGCTATGGTGTGGCCTATGTGCGGGACACGAACGGCAACGCCTTGCGGGAGACCCGCTTTGCCACGCAATTTGGCAATCCCGTCACTACCCAGAGCGATGGCGCGGCGCTCATTCAGCAGTGGACTGTCGCCGGGGCGGACCGTATCACGTTGTATACCTACGACAAGAATGGCCGCGTTCTCAGCGAAGGCCGCCAGAACGTGGAGTACTGGACGGTCGGCTCCAACGGTGCGCTCAGCGGTACCAACAAGGGAGCGGCAATCATCTGGTACAGCTATGACGGCCTCGGCAACGTCACCGGGCGGACCGATGGCAATGCCAGCCGCAGCAACTGGGCCTACGATGCGATTGGCCGTCGCGTGAAGGAAACGTTGCCGCTGTTCGACACCGAAGCGGCAGCCGGCGTGCGGATGGTCACCGACTATGAGTACGACGGCCTTGGCAACGTGGTGCGTGAGATTCGCCGGGGCGCGGACAACAGCTCGGAGGCCGACGACCAGATCACCCTGTATGCCTATGGCTCCCTGGGCCGCCTAGCCCGGCGTGTCGATCCTCAGGGCAACGTAGTGCGCTATGGCTACGATCGCGCGGGCAACGTCAATGCCGTCATCACCGAACGGCTGGACGCCGACGGCACCAAATGGCTCGAAGAAACCGGCATTGCCTACGATCTTGCCGGCCGCGAGACCAGCCGCCGTATGGCCGTGCTCAATGCCTCGGCCAACACATGGAGCACCAAGCCAGTCACGGAGACGCGCTACAACCTCTATGGCGAGATGACCGGCCAGCGCGTGGGCGGCGGCAACGCGGCCGGCGCGTGGCAGAAGGTCAGCGAATACGACCAGATGGGGCGCGTGTGGCGGACCAACGCCGGCGCGGGCGTGACCAAGGTCTATCTTTACGATGCCATGGGCAACGCCACGGCGGAGTTCGAGTCGCAGACCCTGGATCTGAACTCGCTGTCGCTGGACCAGATTCTGGCCAGTCCGCAAGTGATGCGTACCGTCGTGGTCTATGACAAGCGCAATCAGATACTGGAGCGGATCACGCCACAGATGAATGTGTCGGGAACCGGTGCCACGCTGCAGGCACGCAACGTGAACATGGTCACCGGGAGTTTCGACAATGTCACGGCGAAGATCGGGGCCTCGCAGGCAGGTTCGACCGGCAGCCTGCGGGAACTGAATAATCTCTCCGATATTGCGGCCAGCAGCAAGCCGCGTGTGACGACGTCGTTTGACGTTGGCTACACCATGTCGGAAAACAATGTCGTACAACGCGCTTGGGTAAATTCCATGCGTGTGACGGTTCCCGATCGGATCAAGGAGTTTCTTGGGGCGGACAAGCTGACGGTCAGGGTGAGTTATCGCTTCATGGGGAGCGGCTGGCGTTCCAATCCGATTTTTTCGGATACTCCCTTTTCCGATAGCCAGAACAAGCCGGAGTCGACTGTAAGTCAGATATACACCGGGGGATCGGCGATTAACATCCCGTTGAACTGGAGCAGCAATGGCGGCGGGACGACGCTGCTTTACGAGAAACTTTCACTTCAGTACACCATTTATTTCGATGTCGAGTCCAATGGAGTCTCGGATCCGGGCGTGATGAGCTTCCGCTCGGATAACATCAAATTCATCGAGACGGCGAACGGCCCCAACAATTCCCGTAGCACGACGTATTACCCCACTGACACGCCGGCGGTGACAGGTGACCGCGTGTCCAATCTGCTCCAGCTTCACACCAGCGACAATGCCCAGGCCACCGATGTCTACTATCGGCAAAAGGGCGCCACGGGTTCCTTCGCCAAGCTGTCCAAGGTATCTGTCAATGGCCACAGCTACGCCCAACTGAACGGCCTGGCGACGGGCAACTACGAGATCCTCCTGGTCTCCACCAAGCCGGGCGGCGGCTTCGAGCGCTTTACACGCTATGACCTTTCGCGTGACGCAGGCAGCCAGGCCAACACTTTGAGGAAAGTCAGTCACGGCAACAACGTGCGCGGTACTGGTTATCAGCTCACTGCGACCGGAGGCTTCGTATTCAATGCGGGGGTTCTGACATGCTATGACTTGCGCACGGCAGGCGGCGTCAAGCCGGCGAAGGTTGCCATCCGCTATCGGCCGCTCGGGTCGTCCGGCGCGTACAGCGCCACGACACTTGCAGTCCCGGACATCAATAGTGGATACAGCTGGAATGTATCGGGACTGGCGAGCGGTGACTACGAGGTGATCTTCGACCTCAAGAATGCCGACAACGCACTGCTCGACACCATGCGAGGCACGCTTACCGTTGGCGGCTCGCCGAACCTGGTGCTGAACTACGTCAAGAGCCTGCCCAGCAGCGTCGTCTTCAGCAACCTGAGTACGCAGACGAAGAGTCTCGAGATTCTCTATCGCCGCTCCGGATCGACTGGCGCGTTTTCACGGCAGACCCTCGCATCGTCCGGCAGTTCGTCGCTGGCTTGGGACGCGAGCGCTCTGGTGCCGGACAACTCGCTGCTGTACGACTACGAGATCGAATACGTGGCTCGAGACCAGGATGGCTTTGTCGTCAATCGCGGTGTGGGGCGCATGACGCTGGGTGCCACGGGGCAGGCCAACAGCATCACGATAGCGGGGAGCACGCGGCCGCCGGTGCTGGCCTTCACGCCACCCGCCGGCAGCACCCGGCTGGAACTCTATTATCGGGTCGCCGACCCGGATGGCACGCGCGACTTCACGAAGGTGCTCCTGAATGCGCTGCCATCGGGCGCATTCAAATGGGATGCCAGCCTGCTCGATCCCGCCCGGACCTATGAATACTATTACGACGCATTTTCCGGCGCCAGCAATCTCGGCCGCAGTACCGGCACGTTCAAGCCGGATGTCAGGGATGCCTCCAACGGAAAGAACCAATCGGTGCAATATGTCCTGGAGGGCTTGTACGAGAAGGGGGTGACGATCCATCGAAAGCAGACGCGGAATGCATATGGCGAAGTCATCAGTGAAGTCGATGGGCGCGGAAATACAACGCAGTTTGTCTACAACACGCAGGGCGCGCTGATCCGCAAGGTCGACGCCCGGACCTCGATCACCAACGAAGCCGGAGTCAAGCAGACCGTGGCACCCACCACGTACTACTACGTGGATCGCGCCGCGCAGACGGTGGGTACGCGCGATGCGAACGGGTATGTGAATACGCGGCGGCTCAGTTACGGCATGCCTGAACCGGTTGTGATCCAGCAATGGAACGCGGGTAGCCTCAACGAGAGCGCGCCCGGCGGTGGCACGCGGCTGATGCGTTACGACATCTTCGGCAATCGTGTCGCGGAGATCGATGAGCTGGGTCGTCGCACAGACTATCGTTACGACAGCAATAATCGGCTGATTCGCGTCGAACGTCCAGCGCAGGCCGACGGCAGCCGCCTTGTCGATCAGTATCAGTACGATTCTCTCGGCAATCGCATTGTCACGACGGATGCTTCGGGCGGCCGCACGCGTACCTACTATGACGAAATCGGCCGTGTGATCAAGCAGGTCAGCGCGGCCGGGCGGGCTACGCAATATAGCTATGCCTACGACAAGATCGTTCTCGGCGCCGGCGGGGCGCAGGTTGGTGGCTGGAAGATCACCACGACCCAGGCGGACGGCAGGACGCTGGTGGATCAGCAGGACATCGACGGCCGCACAAGCTGGCACAGCGACCTCGGCGGCCGCAAGTTCGTCTACAACTACAACTGGGCGGGTCTGGTGTCGGGGCAGACATCCAGCAATGGGCAGAACATCGCCTTCGAATACTACGCCAACGGCCTGACGAAGACGGTCCGGGATCTCGCCATCAAGACTGTCTCCAGCTATGAGTATGACGAAGACGGCAACCGCACCTTCGAGGGTTACTACGACTCCGGCAGAAACCGGGTGTTCCAGCATGCCTACATCGAGTACGACGCGCTGAATCGCATCAAGCGGATCAAGGACAGTGGCCAGTCTGGCGACGCGCCCGAGAAGAGCCGCTACACGGTGGATTACGAGTATGACGCGGTAGGCAACCGCCGGCGCATGGTGGCAACGTACCGTGACACGGTGGCGGGCAGAGCCTCGGTGCAGAACTACTGGTATCGCTACGATGCGCAGAACCGCTTCGTAGTGACCATGGGCAAGCTGGAAGGCGGCAAGATCGTCGGCGGGGCAAGTGGTGACGGCGTGGAGCTCGGTTACAACGCGGCCGGGGAGCGCAAGTCGGCGTTCTACGCGAGCGACCAGCGCACAGAACGCTACGAGTACGACAGCAATGGCCGGTTGACGCAGGTGATGCTCAACGGAAAGCTGGTGAGCGAGCGCACGCTGGACGCGCTGGGCCGCGTGCGGGTGTATCAGACGTGGAATACGGCCGGTGCGTGGACTTCGACGACCACGCGCGCGTGGGATGCGGACGGCGCGCAGACGAGCGAGGCGGTGCGGCACCTGAATGACAAGAGCCAGGAAGTCCGCAGCGATGCCACATACGTCAACAACGCCGATGGGAGCGTACAGTCGATTACCACCAGCACGACAGTGGCGGGCGGCAGCGCCAGCACGCAGACGCTGAACTACACCTACGAGCAATGGGACAGCGCAAAGCAGAAGACGATCAAGCTGGGTACCGGTTGGGCCGATAGCAGTTCGCTGTTCGAATACGACGTCAACGGTCACCTGAGGAGTGCGGTGGACGTCAACGGCGGACGCAAGTTCGACTACGACACGGACAGCGACGGGCGGGTGCTGAACCGGCAGGAATACCTTGGCGTCACGGTAAAGGATGGCAAGGTGGTCAGCGCGACGTCGAATCGCTACCGGCAGTATTACTACGCAAACGGCCACCGCGTCGGCAATGCGGGCACGGACGAATCGGAGCGTGCGGACTACGTGCAGGAACTGGCACGGATAACGGCGGCGCCGGAATCCAAGCTGGAGTCGTACAAGCGGTTCAAGCCGGTGATGTCGGCGGATTTTGATGAGAACTATCAGCCGATCACGGGCAATTACCCGGCGGTGACGCCGGGCAGCTACACGGTGCGCGGCGGGGACACGCTGCGCTCGGTGGCACAGGCAGTGTGGGGCGACGCGGCGCTGTGGTATGTGCTGGCGGATGCCAACGGACTGTCGGCGGACGAAGCGCTGAAGCCGAACACGACGCTGGTGATTCCGAACAAGGTCACCAACATCCACAACACGGCGCAGACCTTCAAGCCGTACCAGGCGGGCCAGGGCGTGGGGGACGCCTCGCCGACGATGCTGGATCCGCCGCCGCCGCCGCAACCGAAGGGAGGAGGCGGGTGTGGTGGCATAGCGAGTGTGATCGCGGTGGTCATCGCGGTCGTGGTGGTCGCGGTGGTGACGGTGTACACGAGCGGCACGGGGACGGCGCCGACGATGCAAGCGCTGGGCGGGGCGGGCGCGGGCGTGACGGGAAGTGGGGCTGCGGCCGGCGGTGCAGTTGCTGGCGCGGCGGCGAGTGCTCCATTGTCGCTGGGTGCCTCGATCGGCTACGGAGCAGCGGCGGGAGCCGCGGCGTCGGCGCTGAGCCAGGGGGTGATGATCCTGGCGGGCGAGCAGCATGGATTCAACTGGAAGGGTGTGGCGCTGGGGGCGGTGGGAGGCGCGATCTCGGGCGGCTTGGCAGGTGCGGGCGTAGGTTCGTCGCTCAACCCGATTGGCGCCGGCATGGTACGCGGGGCGATCGGCTCAGCAGCGACGCAGGGCGTGGCGCTGGCGAGCGGGATGCAGCAGCGCTTTGACTGGCGTGGCGTGGCGGCATCGGCGATCGCCGGTGGGATAGGCGCAGGGATCGGCGAGGCGGCCGGCGCGGCGAAGTGGAGCCCGCTGGCGCGGCAGGTGAGCAGCGGGTTGGGGGCTGGGTTGGCGAGCGCGGGAGTGCGGGGGGATTTGTCGGCGCAGAGCCTGGGGTATATCGCGGCGGACTTGGTGGGGAATACGATCGGGAACCAGGTGGCGGAGCGGTTGGTGGAGGGGGTGGGGCGGGTGGAGGGGGGTGGCAATGCGTTGGGCAGCAGTCTCGCGGGAGGCAATTCCAGCGGTAGCAGCAGGACCAGCCAGGAGCAGGCGCTCGCGCAGGCACGGGGCAACGTGATGAGTTTCGGCAGCGTCTATGGAAATGCTGATGGTTCGAGCTACTTGAGCAATACGCCCACGAGTGGCATGTTCGACGGACTAGCGGTTGCACAAAACACGCCAGTTCCGGTTCTGTTGGCCAGCAACGGTGGTATTGTGAGCGATGCGATGCCGAGCCCCGATGCGGAGGTTTTGCGGCGGGCGACGAATGGATTCGACCCCGCGTTCCCGCATGTCGGGCCGCGGGAGGAGAACGGGCAGATGCCGCAAATCACCGTGGGCGCGAAGGCGCTGCCGGTGAATGGCGGCTTTGGTCAAAGCGTGGCCTATGACCAGTTTGGGCAGCCGCTGAATGGGCCGTCGAACTTCGATTGGGGCACACAGTTCGGACAGATTTGGGGTTCGAACGATTCGCTGGGCACGAAGCTGGGCCGGACCTGGGACTTGGCGAACTACACGGTGCCGGACGCGCAGCAGCGCATCGCGCAGATGCGACCGCAGTTGAGCCCTGGGGCCGCTGCGTTGGAAAATATGCTCGGCAGCCCCATGGCCGCCATTGGCGGCGGGGCGGCGTACTTGCTTGGCGGGTCTCACGTGGATGCGTACAACGCTTCACGAGCTATGGGTGCCGTGGATGGCATGCTAGCCGGCGTGGCTGGGTACCAGATGCCGCGTGCGCCGCAGCCTGGACAAGCTGCCGCCGCGAGTAGAATTAGGACGCGGTCTCCTGAGACATCTGGGGATGTGACACTTGATGGTGGCGCAAGCACGAGCGCACGCCTTCGTTACATGGGGGCGACTCCGGACAAGTACTCCCGAACTGGCCAGGAAGTTGTGGAACGTATGCGCACGGAGGGGCTAGTTGCAGGGGAGGGGCCACTCCTGCGAGGAAATCCCAACAACTTACAGTTGGTCGGGCCGGACGGTGCTTTGAGGCGTATCGACTCCAAGGTCGATATGGCTCATACGGTTGACGCGGTGACTTGGTGGAATAATGTTGGTCGCTTCTATGGCCCTAAAGCGCCGGAAGTGCGGCAATTCATGCTGAATTCGGACAACTATGTGTTGCAGCCTAGCTCAATAAATCGTTCCGATGGAGCAAGGCTTGGGCAAACATATCAACCGCCGGTGGTTCCGGACTTTACGACACTAAAGAGGTAAGGCGAGATGAGCAATTCATTTGAGCTTGATGCCTCAACACACGAGGCAATCAAGACATTGTGTGCAGCTGGAGACAGGCTGGCAGAGACGAGAAGCTATGAGGCAGCCATTGCCGAGTACAACAAGGCGTGGTTGTTGGTGCCGGAGCCAAAGAGCGAATGGCAGGCATCGACGTGGATTCTTGCGGCAATCGCTGATGCATGCTTCTTGTCTGGCTATAAGACCTCGGCTCGGGAGGCACTGCAGTTTGCTATGACCTGTCCGGGGGCAGTTGGTAACCCGTTCCTGCATTTGCGCTTGGGTCAGGTGCTACTCGATGGTGGCGACGAGGATGGCGCGGCTAACGAGCTCATGCGTGCCTATATGGGCGGAGGGTTAGAAATCTTCGCTCCGGAAGACGCTCACTATCTCGACTTCCTGAAAACGAGGGCAAAGCTCTAGCTTTGTCATTCGACCACTTCGTTACACCGCCCGCCTCGCGCGGGCGTTGTCGTTCCTGGCGTCCGGGTTCGCTCTCGGCCGCCTGGCCGGCGGCATCTCAAACTCCCCGCAAAGCCTTACCGGGAGCCGGTCTCCGGTAAAAGGCTAAACCCGAGTCGCTTACTCCTGACGTAGACCTGCACCTGCGGGTCTGCCGAGCCCCGGCCGGCGCCCACAGGCGTTGAGCCGGGTTCGCTACACCTTGCACACCCACTCGTCAGGAGCGACCCATGCAGGCGTAGGCTCGTCGCTCAACCTGATTGGTGCCGGCATGGCACGCGGTGCGATCGGCTCGGTGGCGACACAGGGTGCAGCACTAGCGAGCGGGATGCACGAGCACTTTGACTGTCGGGTGTGGCATCGCAGTCGTGGTGGTTGCCGTGGTGACGGTGTACACGAGCGGCACGGGGATGGCGCCGACGATGCAAGCGCTGGGCGGGGCGGGCGCGGGCGTGACGGGAAGTGGGGCTGCGGCCGGCGGTGCAACTGCTGGCGCGGGGGCGAGTGCTCCATTGTCGCTGGGTGCCTCGATCGGCTACGGAGCCGCAGCGGGGGCAGCGGCTTCAGCGCTGAGCCAGGGGGTGCTGATCCTGGCGGGCGAGCAGCATGGATTCAACTGGAAGGGTGTGGCGCTGGGGGCGGTGGGAGGCGCGATCTCGGGCGCGGGCGTAGGTTCGTCGCTCAACCCGATTGGCGCAGGCATGGTACGCGGGGCGATCGGCTCAGCGGCGACGCAGGGGTGGCGCTGGCGAGCGGGATGCAGCAGCGCTTTGACTGGCGTGGCGTGGCGGCATCGGCGATCGCCGGCGGGATAGGTGCGGGGATCGGCGAGGCGGCCGGCGCGGCGAAGTGGAGCCCGCTGGCGCGGCAGGTGAGCAGCGGTTTGGGGGCTGGATTGGCGAGCGCGGGAGTGCGGGGGGATTTGTCGGCGCAGAGCCTGGGGTATATCGCGGCGGACTTGGTGGGGAATACGATCGGGAACCAGGTGGCGGAGCGGCTGGTGGAGGGGGTGGGGCGGGAGGGTGGGGTTGGCAATGCATTGGGTAGTAGCCTAGCGGGCCGCTCTAGTAACTCGAATAGCATGCAGGAAGATGTGCTGGGGCAAAAGATCGCCGAGTTGCAGCAGTCGCCTGTCTGGAACGATTCAGCTACTCTAAGCCCTAACTCGGGTTCGGCGTGGGAAGGGAATTTCTATGGAAATCCGTCGGCCTTCAGTTATCTAAGTGATACACGGGTCAGTGGTGTATTTGCGAAGGCTGATAGCTATGCCGAGAGCGATACGGATCGAAGCATGTCCCCAGAAGACCTACAGGCGTGCACGAATGTTGTCGAAGATCGATTGCGCTGGGAGCTCGCGGGGCAGGAAGCGCGAGATGCTTCATTGGAAGGCGGGCGGCTGCTAGCCACAGGCGGGCCGGCGCGTAGCATGCCGCGGGGAGGCGTCGGTAACTTCGAGATGGTACGCAACGGCAATTGGGATGCTGCTCTGAATCTTGCTGCTGATCCAATGGGTATACTCGGTGAATTGCCGGCCTTAAGGCAAGATTTGGGCAAGCTTAGTCAGCTTCAGGCCGAGGGTCGTATCGAGGCAATGCGTCAGGCTATGAATACTGCCGGTGTGCAGAATGTACCTAGTTATTCCGAAGCTTGGTCAGTGGGGCCAGATGGTGTTGCTACGAACGTTCGGGACTACGGTGCGACTGCTGAAAATATGCAGCGTGTCTATGAGGACTTCGTTCGCGATCAACGGCTGAAGGAGACTTGGGGAGAGGATTATAAGAATCTGCGCATTGGCAAATCGCAAATGGATCCAATCGAGTTCGAAAAGCGAGTTCTTGATGTGCATCAGCAAGTGACGGATGCAGCGTATAAACAGGGCGTCGATGCCATCGCTAGGGGGAAACTTGAGGTGACGGAAGGCGGCTACGCAAAGGCTTTGGGAACCTTCATTGACGGACGGGTGCGTGACCAGTTGCGGGCGTTCGCCGCGGCAGAGGGCCTCAGCGACAGCGCGGCCTCGAGTATCTGGGCTGTCAATCGGCGTATCAAGAGCGATTTGGTCCCTGGCTGGGGTATTCCAGACAACCGGCTGGGCACGAATCTCTATGCAGATACGACGCTAGCACGTAAAAGCGCTTACACACCACAGATAATGAAATGGAACGAAATCCGGCCTGGTAACGTGTTAATTATTCGTCCAACTGAATTAGGGGGGGCGTATGCGATTCCTCGTAACTCGATTCCCCAGTTCACAAGGGCAGCAAATCGAGGTATGTGATGTCATTGAGTGAACGCTTGGCTGACTTCGCCGGAGCACTTACGAGTGCCACTGATGCTCCGGACGAGTATCCCAGTTGGGGGTATGTGACCTATGAAAGTAATATGGCTGACCTCAAGGCACTATGGGCGGAGATTCGTCCCCAATTGAAAAACGATCTTGATCGTGCTGCTTTTATTGAGGGGAAGTTGGACGAGATGTTTAAGGCGTTTGATGAGGGGGAGAGGGAGAGGGGGCGGGATGCGGTTTGGGCGATCTACAACCTGCGTGTCCAGAGCCTAAGCTAGATGTCCCTAATATTAATCCCCAGAGGGGGTTATGCACTTTGCAGGATGGGTATGGCGTGAACCAGCATGAGCATGGCAGAGACAGCGAAGTGCAATTCGGCCAGGGTTTCTAGCAAGCGCTCGTAGCCTCGCGCCAATCTGCGAAAACGATTGGCCTAGCCGAAACTGCGTTCCACCACCCACCGCCGGGGCAGCAAGACAAAGCCCTTCTTGGCTTCGGGCAGCTTGATGATCTGCAACTCCTTTGGCGCCGGCATGGTACGCGGTGCGATCGGCTCAGCGGCGACGCAAGGTGTGGCGCTGGCGAGCGGGATGCAGCAGCGCTTTGACTGGCGTGGCGTGGCGTGGCGGCATCGGCGATCGCCGGCGGGATAGGTGCGGGGATCGGCGAGGCGGCAGGCGGGGCGAAGTGGAGCCCGCTGGCGCGGCAGGTGAGCAGCGGGTTGGGGGCCGGGTTGGCGAGCGCGGGAGTGCGGGGGGATTTGTCGGCGCAGAGCCTGGGGTATATCGCGGCGGACTTGGTGGGGAATACGATCGGGAACCAGGTGGCGGAGCGGTTGGTGGAGGGGATGGGGCGGGAGGGTGGGGTTGGCAATGCGTTGGGCGCGAGCCTCGCCAGTGGCAATTCGAGCGTCACCAGCAGTAGTGGCGAGGCGGCGCTGGCCCAGGCCGGCGGGGGCTACAACAGCGACGCGGCGTACAACCAGCTTGTGGATGCCTTCAGCCAGCCGGGCAGCAGCTATGGCGACACTAGCTTGTTGTCTCCGTGGCAAGCTTCCAACGACCTGACAGGCCCCGGACTGCCTAAGGTGATGTCGGATGCTGGTTACGGTGGATACGACGGCCACGACGCGCGGGTGGCACAGTTGCAGGCTATGGCCGGCCAAGCGCTGAGCGAAGGCGATACCTACGAGCTCAACGGCGCGCCGTTCAACGTGGAAATTACAGGCGTTGGAAAGGCCGGTGGCGTCGGGTCGACTGCAGACGTGCATGCCTACGCGGTTCCCTATCAGAACGTCGTTGGAACGGCACTGCCAGAGTTCGGAGATAGGGTTGCTGCGCAGTCAGGCGGGAATGCCGGGCAGGACTTCCTGCGAGGCTGGTCGGGTGGATACATGGGCGTGATGGAAGGGGCCAATCCATCCACGGCACTGATGGCGGGCAAGTATCTTGGAGATGTCTGGGATAGTACCAAGCAGGCCGTGTACGACATGACGGGCGCTTCGGCGTTTAATGCTGCTAGGGTCAGTCTAGCCGCCGGCGACTACCTTGGTGCGGCATCATGGGGTGCCAAATCCTTCTCCGACGCAGGCATGGCCGTCCTTGGGTTCGGCATGGGCGCCATGCGCCCGGTCGAGGGCGTAATTGCAGCGGCTCCCAGAATGGCGACTGCGCCGGAGTTGGTCGAGGGCTCGTACTCCTTGTTGGGTGCCAATCGTGCGGTCATAGACCCTAGAAAATTGACCGAGTATGCACTGAACCCTGAGCATCCGGTGGGCGGTAACAAGGCTCGCGTATTTGAGTCCGCAATGGGATTCACGCAATCCAATGCCGATGATTTATTGCAACAACTTAGACAAGGCGTGATGGGAAATACTCCTATTCCAGGAAAAATTGACCAGTTTGGCTCACGATTCACTGTTGATATACCTGTAACAGGACCAACTGGAAGCGGTACTGTTTGGAGCGGTTGGATTTATAAGCCAGGCTCTAATGTTCCCGAGTTAACAACCATCTTCGTTAAGTGAGAGTGCGTATGGGCTTGCGAGTGAATGACACGGTGCAGTTGCTAGTGGACCTGCCAGAAGACTCCCTTCAAAAGGGGGCGATAGGGGTCATCGTTATGGCATATGATGAGCCGATAGAGGCCTATGAAGTCGAGTTCTGTGACGAGCTTGGGGTGACCACTGCGCAAGTGGTTTTATACCCGGCGCAAATTGCCTTGCGTTAAAGAACGAGCAGCAGGTCCGACCCAACGCCCGCCCCGCGCGGGCGTTGTCGTTCCTGCCCCCCGGGTTCGCTCTCAGCCGCCTGGCCGGCGGCATCTCAAACTCCCCGCAAAGCCTTGCCAGTGGCCGGTCTCCGGTAAAGGCTAAACCAAAATCGCTTCTCTCCTGACGTAGACCTGCACCTGCGGGTCTGCCGAGCCACGGCCCGCGCCTGAAAGGCGTTGGACCGGACTCGCTACACCTTGCATCCCCACGAGCGGCATGGGGACGGCGCCGGCGGTGCAGGCGCTGGGCGGGGCGGGCGCGGGCGTGACGGGAGGTGGAGCGGCGGCAGGCGGTGCAACTGCGGTAAGCGCGGCCGGCGCGACCTCGCTGTCATTAGCCCCGATCGGCTATGGGGCGATGGCGGGAGCGGCGGCGGCGGCGCTGAGCCAGGGGGTGATGATTCTGGCGGGCGAGCAGCATGGATTCAACTGGAAGGGTGTGGCGCTGGGGGCGGTGGGAGGCGCGATCTCGGGCGGCTTGGCAGGTGCGGGCGTAGGTTCGTCGCTCAACCCGATTGGCGCCGGCATGGTACGCGGGGCGATCGGTTCGGCAGCGACGCAGGGCGTGGCGCTGGCGAGCGGGATGCAGCAGCGCTTTGACTGGCGGGGCGTGGCGGCATCGGCGATCGCCGGTGGGATCGGTGCGGGGATCGGCGAGGCGGCCGGCGCGGCGAAATGGAGCCCGCTGGCGCGGCAGGTGAGCAGCGGTTTGGGGGCTGGATTGGCGAGCGCGGGAGTGCGGGGGGATTTGTCGGCACAGAGTCTGGGGTATATCGCGGCGGACTTGGTGGGGAATACGATCGGGAACCAGGTGGCGGAGCGGTTGGTGGAGGGAATGGGGCGGGTGGAGGGGGGGGCAATGCGTTGGGTAGCGACTTGGCGAGCCGGAGTTCCAGCATCAACAGTTCGAATGGCGACGCCCATGCAAGAGAAGTCGAACGGCTGCAGGGACTCGCCGATGACGAATTGAACGGCGTTACCCGAAGTGGCGCTGGCGGCCGCGACACTTCGCTGTCGATGTCGTCGAACGCGGAGCTTTTCGAGATAGCGCTCGGACATTCCAATATTCCGGGGCAGTACCAGCAATTCAGGAGCGACCTGGCGGCACACCTTGCGTTGACCGACGACGCCTTGCCGTTTGTCGCGGAATTGATGGAGGTGCAGGCAGAGCAAGCCCAGTGGCGCGGCGCCATCGAACGTGCCGTTGGCGGGCACCGCCTGCGGCTGATGGTGCCTCCTGACGAAATGGAGGCGGCATTGTCCTGGGTGAACGGACGCGACAACCGCTTGCATGTCCGTTTGCTGGAAGTGAGAGTGGCCACGCAGGCTGTCGATGGCTTCAACGATGGTTTCATGCGCAAGCTACGGTTCAAGGACCATGCATACCAGGATGCGCTCAGGCACTTCCTGGTCGACATCGACCGGCATTGCGTCGCCTCGCCCCAAGCGCTCAAGGGCACGCCGCACGGCATGACGGCCCAGGGCCTGATGTCGGGCAAAAGCGGGTTTTTCGAGAAACAGGACAAGACACCGCTGAATCAGGGCTGGCTGACCGGATTCGACAACAAGGACCGCCTGGCGGCGCTGCAGCAGCAATTGGCAGAGGCCAGGGCCGGGCTGGCGGCGCAGCAGAGGCAGTTCGAGGCGGCCAAGGCGGAAGTCAGCGCGCTGCGCATGCTCCAGGGGGCGTTTACGCGGTTGCTGGAGCTGCGGTTCGAAGACATCGACCTGCCGGCAGCCGAGACAAAGCTGGCAGACCTGCAGAGGCAAGTGTCCATGCTTGCCGATCCTGGCACGGACACCGCCAAGGCCAAGCGTGAGTGGGAAGCGGCGAAGCTCGCTCTGTCCGAGACCAAGACGGCGTATAGCAAGAGTCTCGCACTGGATGCCGTGCTGCGCCGGGAGAGGGAGGTGGCACGGACGGGGCAGGAGCGTGCCTATCGCCCCTGCGGCAGCGGTTTGACCGCACCGCAGCAGGCGCTGGCGCGGCAGCACTTCGATCTCGCGGCGATATCGGGGACAGATGCGCTGGAAGACCACGAGACCGCGGCGGAACAGGCATTGCGAGAACGACTCAAGGTGCTCGAGCGCGATATCGGCCATTGCGAGAAGGATCTCGTGCGCAACATGGGCATTGCCAAGGGCAAGGATACCGGCAGTCTCGCCGATGCCGGCACCGATCTCGAAGACGTGCCGCAATACCTGGAACGCCTGAAGATCCTCACCGAGGAAGCGCTGCCCGAGAAGCAGCAGCGTTTCCTCGACTATCTGAACCATTCCTCTGACCAGGGCGTGACGCAGTTGCTGGGCAGCATCGAGAACGAGGTGGCGATCATCGAGGAGCGCATCGAGGATCTCAACAACACCATGCGCCGGGTCGATTTCCACCCTGGCTGCTACTTGCGGCTGGAGCCGCGCCAGGTCGTGCACGAGAGCCTGCGCACGCTGCAGCAGGCGCAGCGCACCTTGCGTTCGGCGACGCTGCTGGACGACCAGGGCGAAGGCCAGTTTCGGGCGCTGGCGCACGTCGTGGCCTTGCTGCGCGAAGCCAGCGAGCGGCGTACCACTGTCGCCGCGCGCGCATTGCTGGATCCGCGCTATCGCCTGCAGTTCGCCGTCTCCGTGATCGAGCGCGGCACTGCTCGCGTGGTGGAAACGCGCACGGGTTCGCAGGGCGGCAGCGGCGGCGAGAAGGAAATCATCGCCAGCTACATCCTGACCGCTTCGCTGAGCTACGCCTTGTGCCCCAATGGCAGCAGCAGGCCGCTGTTCGGCACCATCGTCCTGGACGAAGCCTTTTCCAAGAGCTCGCAAGCGGTGGCGGGCCGCATCATTTCCGCGTTGCGGGAATTCGGCCTGCACCCGCTGTTCGTCACGCCCAACAAGGAAATGCGCCTGCTGCGCGCGCATACCCGTTCCGCGATCCTGATCCATCGCCGGGGACAGCAGGCCACCATGACTTCGCTGAGCTGGGAAGAACTGGACGAAGTGGCCCGCGTGCGGCAAGGAAGGCGCGATGAAGTCACCGGCTGAGCTGGCCGCGAAGCTGGGCCGGCAATGGCAGTCGGCTTCGTTGCGGACCTCACGCCTGCTCCAGCGGGGCCATTGGCCGCTGCGGCTGATGATCGGGCGGCCCACGGCGGGCATCTTCGCCCGCGAGACCGAGGCGGTCCGGCGTCATGCCCAGTCCTGGCGGCAGGTGCGGGTCGGCAAGGTGGCCTGGGAAAGCACGGTCTACCGTGCCGGCGAAGCGCCGGTCGAGCTGCCTGTGGCATGGGAGATCGGCACGCCATCGGAGTGGATCGAGGCTACCGGCGACGCCGCGATCCAGGCCGAATACCGGGCGCTGGGGCAGCTGGTGGAAGGCGTGGATCCGCTGTTCCACTCGTTGATCCTGCGTCATCGCAGCCTCGCGCTGGATCGTCCCGCCGGGGAGGTTTTCAAGGCGAGCGAGGTCGCGCTTGCCCTGTCGCCTGGCTGCGCCGGCGGGCGCCCGTTGCGGGCCGTGACGGTCTGCAACATCGACAGCAAGTTCCTGGAGCGTAATCGTGCACTGCTGACGCAGATGCTGGATGCCCGCTTCGGCGGGCTGGCGGGTGGCGCCGGGCTGGAGGCCTTCCTGGGCGCGGCGGAGGACAGCGATCACTGGCTGCTGGTGGCGCCGCTGGTGCCAGGGCTGCTGCCGTTCGCGCAGCAGCGCGTGCCGGTCGGAGAGCTGGCTGGCATGCCGGGAGAAGCCAGCCGCATCCTGATCGTGGAGAACGAACGTTGCCTGCACCAGTTGCCGGCGCTGGCCGGCACAGTGGCCATTCTGGGCGCGGGATTGCACCTCGGCTGGATGCGTCAGGAATGGCTGATCGGAAGGCACGTTGCGTACTGGGGCGATCTCGATACCTGGGGCCTGGCGATGCTGGCCGGAGCCCGGCGGGCATTGCACGGTGTCAGGCCCGTGCTCATGGATCGCGCGTGCTTCGATCGCTACGCCCCGGCGCTCGCGGTCAATGAACCCGTGCGGGCAGGTGCCGAGCCGCCGGAAGGCCTGGATGCGGCGGAGGCGGCCTTCTACCAGTATCTGTGCGGACTGGAACGTGGCCGGCTCGAGCAGGAGTTTCTGCCGGCGGACACGGTCGCTGCCGCGCTTGGCGCATGGCATGGGCAAACGCAGCAATAGGGTGCCGATGCGTTTCTCGCTCGCTGCGGCGGCCTCCATTGTTCCTGCAAAGCCGCTTCCCATCCTACCGGCAGCGCCGCCTGATCGAATTCCTGCAGGCGCGCTTCGCCGCCTTCGACGCGGAATATCCGTTTCCCGGCTAGTAGATCCGCAACTCGGCCCACCTCGCCATGCGCGGGGGTACCGCCATGCTGTTGGGAGCACATTACGCCCTGCGCACGGGGACGGGCGGTCACGCGGGGCCGCAATATGACCGAATTATTGCGTTGTACGGACATAAAGCTTTCACGAAAGGTGGAGAGAATGCGTCAGCCGCAACAGCTTCAGGCTCGTGGCAGATCGCCTCATCCATCCATAAGACTGAGAACAACCCAGTGAAGAAAGCTCTCCTCGTAATGACCGCCGCGGCCGCAGCCGCAGCGTCGGGCGCCACGTTCGCCCAGACCACCTCGGGCGTGACGCTCTACGGCATCGTCGACGCCGGCGTCGAAGTCATCAACCATACGCCGGCCACCGGCTCGGCCGGCGGCACCGTGACCCGCCTGAATTCCGGCAACCTGTCCGGCTCGCGCTGGGGCGTGCGCGGCGTCGAAGACCTCGGCGGCGGCCTGAAGGGCATCTTCGTGCTGGAAAGCGGCTTCGACATCGACACCGGCCTGTCCGGCCAGGGCAACCGCCTGTTCGGCCGCCAGTCGTATGTCGGCCTGCAGGGCGACTTCGGCGCCGTGACCTTCGGCCGCCAGCAGAACGCGCTGTACGACCTGTTCGGCGCCTATGACCCGATGGGCGTGGGCCCGCGCTACTCGCTCAACAACGTCGACGCGCAGTTCAACGGCCGCGCCGACAACGCCATCAAGTACACCGGCAAGTTCGGCGGCCTGACCGCCACCGGCTTCTACAGCTTCGGCCGCGACGCCACCGTGTCCAACGGCAGCGAAGTGCCGGGCGCGAACAAGGTCGGCCGCAACTATGGCGCGGGCCTGTCGTATGCCGTGGGCGGCCTGTCGATCGGCGGCGCCTACGACCAGTACCAGGGCGCATCGGTCGCGCTGCAGGACCGCAGCGCCAAGCGCGCGGCCCTCGGCGCCGCGTTCGCCTTCGGCGACGCCAAGGTGTTCGCCGGCTACCGCTGGCTGCGCGACGACGGCACCGCCAGCACCACCGCCGCGGTTCAGCGCAGCAACGTGTACTGGACCGGCGCGAGCTACAAGTTCACGCCTGCCTTCCAGCTGACCGGCGCGGCCTACTACACCGACACCAAGAACAGCGGCGGGGATCCGTGGATGTTCGTGCTGTCGGGCGACTACTCGCTGTCCAAGCGCACCGATGCCTACCTGAACATCGGCTACGTGAAGAACAAGGACGGCTCGTCGCTGGGCCTGAACGGCGCGGGCACGGCCCTGGTGGGCGCGAACCAGACCGGCGCCACCATCGGCGTGCGCCACCGCTTCTGACCTGATGCCTGACACCTGACGCGGGGCGGATTCGTCCGCGCCGCGCAGTGACAGCGGGCGTGCCGGGGACGACCCGGCACGCCAAGTCTCATATCGACCTTGCCTGGCGCAGGGATCGTTGGGCCGGTCGGACGACCGGCCTTTTTTCCGTCCGTCATTCCCGTTCCTGCCTGCCCCGTGCCTGCCGCGGTCATTGCTGCCGCGCGGCATCCATCGGCTCGTCCACGAGGCAGTGGGCGAGGGCCGTGCCGCTGCCGTATTCGGTGTCGTGCAGCGTGAGCGCCCCGGACAGGCAGATGAACACGGTCATGCCGGCCAGGGCGGCGAGCAGGCAGAGCGTGAGAAGCGGCAGTCTTCGCATGGCCAATCCTCCGGACGGTTGCGGCATCGGCGCCGGCGTTTCCCGGATGCATCGCATTTCCCGTGCCGGCCGCGCGCGGGGCACAAAGCCGCCTTTGCCGTGCCTCAGGGAGCGCCTGGCGCGGCCGCGCTGTTGGGCGGCGCCAGACAGCCGCGTGCGCCGTGTGCGCGCGCCGCAGACAGGGGCGTGCCGGCCGGCGCGGCTGGCCTCGACGCACGCGGCGGCGCCGGCCGGGTAGTTGCGCCGATTGTCCGAGCCGCGGCTTTCCATTAGGCTGGCCCACTGCTTTCCGATCCCGCCGGCGCCGCAGCGCCGGTCACTGGAGATGCCCGATGCCCGCCGTGCCAAGCCCGCCGCAGACCGCGTCCCGCCGCAATGGCCTGACCTTCGAGCAATGGCGCGAGGCGATCGACACCAGCTTCCTGCCGCTCGCGTATTCGCGCCAGGCCAGCGGCCGTTTTCATTGCAGCTTCAGCTATGCGCGCTTTGGCGCGTGCGCGGTGGCGGACCTGGAGGTCGACGCGCACCGCGTGGCGCGCGAGCCGCGCCACGCGGCGGCGTCGGACGCGGGCTTCTTCAAGATCTTCTGGCAACTGAGCGGGCACAGCCGCGTGGCGCAGCGCAACAACGCGGCCGAGCTGGCCGCGGGCATGTGGTCCATCTACGATACCGCGCAGCCCTACAGCATCGACATGGGCGAGCGCAGCCGCGTGCTGGTGCTGCTGGTGCCGCAGGCGCACGCGTTCGGCTGGCGCCAGGCGGCGGCGAACCTGGGCGGGCAGGCGCTGCCGGGCGAGGGCGCGGCGCGCATCGCGGTGTCGGCGCTGGGCGCGCTGCTGCACGACACCTGCGCGGGCCACCTGCTGGACCATCACGGGCAGGCCGTGCTGCAGGACTCGGTGGTGTCGCTGATGGAGACCGCGCTGCAGGGCGCGCGCGCGGCGCAGCCGGCGGCCGGCGACATGGACGGCGTGGCCGGCGTGGCGGGCGCCGCGGTGGCGCGCCGCCTGGGCGAGGCGCGCATGCGCCGGCTGGCCGAGTTCGTCGATGCCCAGCTGCATGATCCCGAGCTGTGCGCGCAGCGGCTGGCCACCGTGCTCAACGTGTCCCGCCGCACGCTGTACAACCTGTTCCGCGAGGCCGGCCTCACGCCCCACGCCTACATCCTGTCGCGGCGGCTGCGCCAGGCCGCGCGGCGTCTGTCGGGCGAGCCCGGGCGCACCATCACCGAGATCGCCTTCGCGCTCGGCTTTGCCGATGCCGCGCATTTCAGCCGCGTGTTCCACGAGCGTTTCGGCATGAGCCCGTCGCAATGGCGGCAGCGGCACGCGGGCGCGCATATTGCGCTGCCGCACTGATCCGTCTCTCCGGCCGCGGTCCGCTTTCGCCGCGCTTGCACGCATCGGCAAGCTTTGTGCACGGCCAGACAAGCCATGCGCGCGGGGCCGATGCTAACTTCGTTCTCCATGACAAGGCGCAAGCCGACAATGACCGGAGACGAAGATGAATGCACCCAAGGAAGCCCGCGGCGGCCTGGACCAGGCCATCCGCAATGCCATGCTGGTCGACGGCGAGTGGCGCCAGGCCGCGTCCGGCGAGACCTTCGCCGTGTTCGATCCGGCCACCGGCGAGGCCATCGCGCGCGTGCCCTCGGGCGGCGCGGCCGACGTCGATGCGGCCGTGGCCGCCGCCGGGCGCGCGTTTGCCGGCGGCGCCTGGCCCGCCATGACGCCAGCCCAGCGCGAGCGCCTGCTGCTCAGGCTGGCCGACCTCGTGGAGCAGCACGCCGACGAGCTGGCCCGGCTGGAGACGCTCAACAACGGCAAGCTGCTGGCCTTCGCGCAGGGGCTGGAGGTGGCCGGCAGCGTGCAGTGGCTGCGCTACATGGCCGGCTGGGCCACCAAGATCGAAGGCAGCACGTTCGACATCTCGGTGCCGTTCCCGCCGGGCACGCGCTACCGCGCGTCCACGCGGCGCACGCCGGTGGGCGTGGTGGGCGCCATCGTGCCGTGGAATTTCCCGCTGCTGATGGCGGTGTGGAAGATCGCGCCGGCGCTGGCCTGCGGTTGCACGGTGGTGCTCAAGCCGGCCGAGGAAACGCCGCTGACCGCGCTGCGGCTGGCCGAGCTGGCGCTCGAGGCCGGCTTTCCGGCGGGCGTGTTCAACGTGGTGACGGGCGACGGCACGACCGGCGCGGCGCTGGTGGCGCACCCCGGCGTGAACAAGATCACCTTCACCGGCTCCACCGAAGTGGGCCGGCTGATCGGCGCGCGCTGCGGGCAGGACATCCGCCGCGTGTCGCTGGAGCTGGGCGGCAAGAGCCCGGTCATCGTGCTGGAGGACTGCGACCCGGCGCGCGCCATCGAGGGCGCGGCCGGCGCCATCTTCCTCAACCAGGGCCAGGTGTGCACGGCCGGTTCGCGCCTGTACGTGGCGCGCCGCCACTACGAGCAGGTGGTCGAGGGGCTGGGCAAGGTGGCCGACGCCACGGTGCTCGGCGCCGGGCTCGACCCGGCCAGCCAGATGGGGCCGCTGGTATCGGCGCGCCAGCGCGACAAGGTGATGGGCCTGATCGGCACCGGCCGCAGCGAGGGCGCGCAGATCGTCGCGGGCGGCACCGCGCCGGAGCGTCCCGGTTATTTCGTGCGGCCCACGGTGGTGGCCAACGCGGCGTGCAAGGACCTCACGCTGGTGCGCGAGGAAGTGTTCGGGCCGGTGGTGGTGGCCATGCCGTTCGACGACCCGCAGGCCGTGCTGGCCGAAGCCAACCGCTCGGAATACGGCCTCGGCGCCAGCATCTGGAGCAACGACCTGCGCGCGGTGCAGCGGCTGGTGGACGGGCTCGATGCCGGCACGGTCTGGGTCAACACGCACAACATCGTCGACCCCAACATGCCGTTCGGCGGCTACAAGGCGTCCGGCGTGGGGCGCGAGCACGGCTATTCGGCCATCGAGTCGTACACCGAGATCAAGTCGGTCTGCATGGCCTACTGAGCGGCGCCGGACCCCCTCGGGGTAATTCCGGGTATTTAAAAGGTCCGCGTTGCACACATGCTTGGGCCTGCCGCATGCGCCGGCGTGGTGGAGGAGGTCCGCCACGCCGGCCCCGCAGGCGCGGCACCCTCTTGCAGCCCCCCGCAGCCCCGCAGAAGAAGCAAAAAACAAAAGAGAGAGGAGACACGATGCGCCACGAATCCACGCGGGTTCCGTCCCGTGCTTTGCCGCGCCGGTTGCGCGCCGCCGCCGCGCTGCTGGCAGCCGCGGCCATGACGGCATCCCTGCCGGCTGCCGCGCAGGGCCGGCCCGCCCCGCGCGCGGCCACGCCCGACCACATCCGCGCCGTCACGCGCAGCGTCGACGGCGCCTTCATCGAGGCCAACGCGGCCAGGACGCCGGACTGGCCCAGCTACGGGCTGGACTATGCCGAGACCCGCTTCAGCCGGCTCGCGCAGATCAATGCCGACAACGTCAAGGACCTCGGGCTGGTCTGGTCCTACAACCTCGAGTCCACGCGCGGGGTCGAGTCCACGCCGCTGGTGGTGGACGGCATCATGTACGTCACCGCCTCGTGGAGCGTGGTGCATGCGGTGGACACGCGCACCGGCAAGCGCCTGTGGACCTTCGACCCCAAGGTCGACCGCGCGCTCGGCTACCGCGGCTGCTGCGACGTGGTCAACCGCGGCGTGGCGCTGTACCAGGGCAAGGTGTTCGTGGCCGCCTACGACGGCCGGCTGATCGCGCTGGACGCCGCCAGCGGCCGCAAGCTGTGGGAGAAGGACACCATCATCGACCGCAAGCATTCGTACACCATCACCGGCGCGCCGCGCGTGTTCAAGGGCAAGGTCATCATCGGCAACGGCGGCGCGGAGTTCGGCGTGCGCGGCTACATCACCGCCTACGACGCCGGCACCGGCGAGCAGAAATGGCGCTGGTTCACCGTGCCCGGCGACCCCGCCAAACCGTTCGAGGACGAGTCGATGGCCGCGGCGGCCAGGACCTGGGACCCGGCCGGCAAGTGGTGGGAGGCGGGCGGCGGCGGCACCGCGTGGGACACGCTGGCGTTCGACCCCGAGCTCAACCTCATGTACGTGGGCACCGGCAACGGCTCGCCGTGGGCGCGCAGCAAGCGCAGCCCGGCCGGCGGCGACAATCTCTACCTGGCCTCCATCGTCGCGCTCGACCCCGACACCGGCAGATACGTCTGGCACTACCAGGAAACGCCGGGCGACAACTGGGACTACACCTCCACCCAGCAGATGATCCTGGCCGACCTGAACATCGGCGGACAGGCGCGCAAGGTCATCCTGCACGCGCCCAAGAACGGCTTCTTCTTCGTGATCGACCGCACCAACGGCAAGTTCATCTCGGCGCAGAACTTCGTCGACGTGAACTGGGCCAGCGGCTACGACCAGAACGGCAGGCCGGTGGAGATCCCGGCGGCGCGCGAGGGCGACAAGCCTTACGACGCCATCCCCGGCCCCTACGGCGCGCACAACTGGCACCCGATGTCGTTCAACCCGCAGACCGGCCTGGTCTACCTGCCGGCCCAGCACGTGCCGCTGAACCTGATGGACGACAAGAACTGGACCTTCAACGGCGGCCAGCCGGGCCAGCCGCACGGCAACGTGGGCTGGAACACCGCCAAGTTCCTCAACGCCGAGCCGCCCGCGAGCAAGCCCTTCGGCCGCCTGATCGCGTGGGACCCGGTGCGGCAGAAGGCGGTGTGGACCCAGGAGCAGGTTTCGCCGTGGAACGGCGGCACGCTGACCACGGCGGGCAATCTGGTGTTCCAGGGCACCGCGGACGGGCGCTTCATCGCCTACCACGCGGCCAGCGGCGCCAAGCTGTGGGAGTCGCCCACCGGCACCGGCGTGATCGCCGCGCCGGTCAGCTACATGGTGGACGGCAGGCAGTACGTGTCCGTCGCGGTGGGCTGGGGCGGCGTGTACGGCCAGGCCCAGCGCGCCACCGACCGGCAGGGGCCGGGCACGGTCTACACCTTCGCGGTGGGCGGCAAGGCGCCGCTGCCGGCGTTCGCGCAGTACCGCGCCGGCCGGCTGCTGTCGGGCGTGAAGTACGACCCGGCCAACGTCGCCGCCGGCACCGCGCTCTATGTCAGCAACTGCGTGCTGTGCCACGGCGTGCCGGGCGTGGACCGCGGCGGCAACATTCCCAACCTGGGCTACCTGGACACCACCTACATCGAGCATCTCGACAAGATCGTCTTCAAGGGCCCCGCGATGGCGCGCGGCATGCCGGACTTCACCGGCAAGCTGAGCAGGGAGGACGTGGAGAAGATCAAGGCGTTCATCCAGGGCACCGCCGACGCGATCCGGCCCAAGTGAGCGCCGGGCGGCCCTGGCAAACCGCGCGTGATCGGGCACAATCGGGCGGCGGTGGCGCAGGATCCGATCAACGAACCCGGGACAGGCACATGGCGGGCAACAGGGCGCGCGCGCGGGGTGGCAGGCCGGCTGGCGCGCAGGTCGGCGGACCGGCCGGCGGACCGGCTGGCCGGCATGCGCCGCCGCGTCCCGCGCGGCGCCTGTGCTGCCTGGCCGCCGCCTTGCTCGCGGCGGGCGCCGGCGGCGCCTTTGCCGACGACACGCTGCCCGACGTGGTGGTCGGCGCCAGCCGCGCCGAGCAGAAGCGCTTCGACGCGCCCGCCGCCATCGACAGCGTGCCGGTCGACCCGATGGCCGCGCCCAGCGCGCTGGTCAACCTTTCCGAACTGCTGGCCGGCGTGCCGGGCGTGACCGCGCGCGAGCGCCAGAACTATTCGCAGGACCTGCAGCTGGCCGTGCGCGGCTTCGGCAGCCGCTCCACCTTCGGCGTGCGCGGCGTGCGGCTGTTCGTCGACGGCATTCCCGCCACCATGCCGGACGGCCAGGGCCAGGCCTCGACCTTCGACCTCAACAACGCCAGCCGCATCGAGGTGCTGCGCGGCCCCTTCGCGCAGATGTACGGCAATGCGTCGGGCGGCGTGGTGCAGGTTTTCACGCCGGACCCGCCCAGGGCGCCGATGGCGCGCGCGTCCACCGGCTTCGGCTCGGACGGGCAGCGGACCGCCGGCGTCACGCTGGGCGGCGGCAACGACAAGATCGGCGCCACGCTCGACGCCTGGTCCTTCGAGACCGACGGCTACCGCGACCACGGCGCGGCGCGGCGGCGCCAGCTCAACGCCAAGGTGGTGGCCGAGCCGGCGGCGGGCACCCGCCTCACCGCGCTGCTCAACATCTTCGACCAGCCGCTGGCGCAGGACCCGCTCGGCCTCACGCGCGCGCAGGCCGAGGCCCGCCCGCGCCAGTCGGTGCCGCTGTCGGCGCAGTTCGACACCGGCAAGACCGTCAGGCAGACCCAGGGCGGGCTGGCGTGGGAGCAGCGCCTGGGCGAGCGCGACCGCATCGAGGCCCGCGCCTACGGCGGCACGCGCGCATTGACCCAGTACCTGGGCTTCAGCGGCGCCGCGCCGAATTCCGCCGGCGGCATCGTCGACATCGACCGCAGCTATGGCGGCGCGGCGCTGTCGTGGCACCACGACACGCGCTTCGCCGGCCTGCCGCTGCTGTGGAGCGCCGGCATCGAGGCCGACGGCATGCGCGACGCGCGCACCGGCTACGTCAACCAGAACGGCACGCAGGGCGCGCCGCGCCGCGACGAGACCGACACCGCCAGCAGCTACGGCGCCTACGCCCAGTTCGACTGGACCTGGCACCCGGCGTGGCGGCTGGTGGGCGGCGTGCGCGCGAGCCGGGTCCGGCTCGGCATCGCCGACCATTTTGTCACCGCCGCCAGCCCCGACGACAGCGGCAACAACACCTTCGGCAACGTCAGCCCGGTGCTCGGCGTGGTGTGGCAGGCGTTCGAGTCCGTCAACGTCTACGCCAACCTCGGGCGCGGCTTCGAGACCCCGACGCTGACCGAGGTGGCCTACGGCCCTGCCGGCACCGGCACCAACCTCGGGCTGAGTCCGTCCACCAGCCGCCAGGGCGAACTGGGCGTCAAGTGGCAGGGCGCCAGCCAGCGCGTCGAGGCGGCCCTGTTCGACGCCGACAGCCGCAACGAGATCGTGCCGCTGTCCAACGACAACGGCCGCAGCGTCTACCAGAACGTCGACGGCGTGCGCCGGCGCGGCTTCGAGCTGGCCTGGCATGGCGCGTTCGGCGCGGGGCAGCGCTACGGCGCCGGGCTGGCCTACACTTGGCTGGACGCCCATTTCGGCGAAGCCTTCGTCAACGCCCAGGGCCAGACCGTGGCCGCCGGCGCCCGCGTGCCCGGCACCGCGCGCCACAGCCTGAACTTCGAGGCCACCTGCCGCCCCGTGGCCGGCCTCGTGCTGGGCGCGGAAATGCGCGTGGAAGGGCGCGTCTTCGCCGACGACCTCAACACCCAGGCCGCGCCCGGCTACGCCAGCTTCAACCTGCGCGCCGGCTACGCCTTCCGCGTGGGGCGCACGCGCTGGTATGCGTTCGGGCGCATCGACAACCTCGCCGACCGGCGCTACATCGGCTCGGTGATCGTCAACGAAAGCAACGGCCGCTACTTCGAGCCGGCGCCCGGGCGGCGCTTTTTCCTGGGGCTGCGCGCGCAGATCTGACGGCGCCGGGGCGGCCTGCGCGGCGCAATGCCGCCGCAATGCCGCCGGCCTGCACTAAACTGTCGCATGGCCACGGCCGCGTGGCGCCGCTCCGCACGTCCACATGCAAGACCACATGCAAGACGATACCCAGCCCTCGACATCCGCCACGCCCCCGGCCCCGGCCGCGTCTTCCGCACCTTCCGCACCTTCCGCGCCTTCCGGTCCTTCCGCGCCTTCCGCCGTCGACGACCACACCCGCAGGATCATGCTGTGGGTCGTGGCCGTCGGCTTCTTCATGCAGACGCTGGACTCCACCATCGTCAACACCGCCTTGCCCTCGATGGCCAGGAGCCTCGGCGAAAGCCCGCTGCGCATGCAGTCGGTGATCATCGCCTATTCGCTGACAATGGCGGTCATCATCCCGGCCTCGGGCTGGCTGGCCGACCGCTTCGGCACCCGCACCATCTTCCAGACCGCCATCGGCCTGTTCGTGGCCGGCTCGCTGGCGTGCGCGTACTCCAACACGCTGACCATGCTGGTGGTCTCGCGCGTGCTGCAGGGCGTGGGCGGCGCGATGCTGCTGCCGGTGGGGCGGCTGGCCGTGCTGCGCACCTTCCCGCGCGACCAGTACCTGCAGGCGCTGAGCTTCGTCGCCATCCCGGGCATGGTCGGGCCGCTGATCGGGCCGACGCTGGGCGGCTGGCTCACCGAGGCGTTCTCCTGGCACTGGATCTTCCTCATCAACGTGCCGGTGGGCCTGCTGGGCGGGCTGGCCACGCTGCGCTACATGCCCAACAGCCGCCTGCACGGCGTGGCGCGCTTCGACACCAGCGGCTACGTGCTGCTGGCCATCGCCATGCTGACGCTGTCGTTCTCGCTCGACGGCCTGGCCGAGCTCGGCTTCGAGCACGCCGTGGTGCTGATGCTGCTGATCGCCAGCATGGCCTCGCTCACCGCCTACGTGCTGCACGCCACGCGGCACCGCCGCCCGCTGTTCGCGCTGCGGCTGTTCCGCATCCATACCTTCAGCGTGGGGCTGCTGGGCAACCTGTTCGCGCGCATCGGCAACGGCGCCATGCCGTTCCTGGTGCCGCTGACCCTGCAGATCAGCCTCGGCTACTCGCCGCTGCAGGCCGGCATGATGATCCTGCCCGTCACCGCCGCGGGCATGGCCTCCAAGCGCCTGGCCACGAAGCTGATCGAACGCTACGGCTACCGCAGGGTGCTCGTCACCAACACCTTCGTGGTGGGGCTGACGATGGCGTCGTTCGCGGTGATCTCGCCGCGCGAGCCGTTCGCGCTGATCCTGCTGCAACTGGCGGTGTTCGGCGCGGTCAACTCGATCCAGTTCACCGCCATGAACACCGTCACGCTCAAGGACCTCGGCACCGCCGGGGCCAGCGGCGGCAACAGCCTGCTGTCGATGGTGCAGATGCTGTCGATGAGCCTGGCGGTGACGTCGGCCGGCGCCTTGCTGGCGACGTTCCAGGGCGTCTTCGCCCGCCACGGCACGACCTCGGCGCTGCCGGCGTTCCATGCCACCTTCATCTGCGTGGGGCTGATCACCTCGGCCTCGGCGTGGATCTTCCTGCAGTTGTCGCCGGACGTGGCGCGGCCGGCGGGCAAGAAGATGGCGGACGCGGGCGAGATGTGAGAGGGCGCGCCACCCAACCCCAAGCCGAGACCGATTCCCGCCCCCGGAGACCCGATGCCTCATCTCGACCACGCCGGCGCTTCGCTGTTCTACACCCTGGAAGGCCCCGATTCCGCGCCGGTCCTGATCTTCTCCAACGCGCTCGGCACCGACCACACCATGTGGGCGCCGCAGGCCGAAGCGCTGCGCGGGCAGTTCCGCATCCTGCGCTACGACACGCGCGGCCACGGCCGCTCGACCCTGCCGCCGGGGCCGTTCACGGTGGCCGGGCTGGGCGGCGACGTGCTGGCGCTGATGGACGCGCTCGGCATCCGCGAGGCCGCGTTCTGCGGCCTGTCGATGGGCGGGCTGACCGGCATGTGGCTCGGCGTCAATGCGCCGCGGCGCTTCACCCGCCTGGTGCTGGCCAACACCGCGGCCAGGATCAGCACGGCCGCGTCCTGGAACACCCGCATCGACGGCGCGCTGCGCGGCGGCATGGCGCCGCTGGTGGCGGCCTCGGTGCAGCGCTGGTTCACGCCGGCGTTCGCGTCGGCGGCGGGCGCCGGGCTCGACGGCCTGCGCGCCGTGCTGGCGGGGCTCGATGCGCGCGGTTATGCCGCGAACTGCGCCGCCCTGCGCGATGCCGACCTGCGCGAGGCGGTCGGGGTCATTCCCGTTCCCGTGCTGGTGATCGCGGGCAGCGCCGACCTGTCGACCCCGCCCGCGGCGGGCCGCGCGCTGGCGGACGCCATTGCCGGCGCGCGATACGTGGAGCTGGAAGCCGCGCACCTGTCCAGCTTCGAGCAGCCCGCGCGCTTCACCGATGCGCTGCGCGATTTCCTCGGCACCGAGGCGAGCGCGGGCGGCGACGCCGGGCGCCATCAGGAATCTGTTTCAGGATGAAGCGCGGCGGTCCTGGCCCGGGCGGAGCAGGGCATTCGGATCGCGCGGCGGCCCGCCTGCGCAACGACGCCGGGATCTTCCTGAAATCCCTTCCGGGCCAACCTCGCCGCCGCGCGCGCGTTCAGGCCAGGCAGGCTTCCAGGTCGAATTCGTCGATCTGCTCCGGCCGCATGTAGCGCCGGGCGTAGGCGAGATAGACGCCGGAGCGCAGGAACAGGTCGAACAGGTCCGGGTCGATATGGTGGTTGTTCTTCATGGCCACCATGATCTCCATCGCCTCGGAGAGCATCTTGCCTTTCTTGTAGGGCCGGTCGTCGGCGGTCAGCGCCTCGAACACGTCGGCGATGGCCATCATGCGCGCGGCCGGGCTCATCTGCTCGCGCGTCAGTCCCTTCGGGTAGCCGGTGCCGTCCATCTTCTCGTGATGGCCGCCGGCGATCTCCGGCACGTTGCGCAGGTGGCGCGGGAAGGGCAGGGCGCTGAGCATCTTGATGGTCTGCACGATGTGCTCGTTGATCTTGTAGCGCTCCTCCTCGGTCAGCGTGCCGCGGCCGATCGACAGGTTGTGGAGCTCGCCGCGGTCGTACAGGTGCTCGGGCGGCTTGACCGTGAACCCCCACGGATTGCCGGCCGGCAGGCGCTCGCGCTCGGGGCGCGCGAACAGGTGCTCGGGCTTGTCGGCCAGCAGCGGCTCCGCCGCCGGCAGCGGCGGGGCGGGCTGCGCCTCCTTGCGCCTGCGCTCGTCGCGGGAGATGCCGAGCCGGTCGTCCAGCGTGCGCAGCCACGTGCGCGAGCCGATCGCGCGCAGCCGCTCGATCTTCTCCTGCGCCATGAATTCGCCGCCGTGGTTGCAGGCCGCCACGAAGGCGAACTCCTCGTCCAGCACCGCCTGCGCCGGCGCCGCCGCCGCGCGCACGGCGGCGAGATCGGCGCCGCCCGCGCGCAGCGCCTGCTCGCATCGTTCGACGTAGGCGTCGCGCTTGAGCAGCTCGAAGCGCATGCGGATCTCGTGGATGCGGTCGTAGAGCGTCTCCAGCTTGGTCGCCTTGTCGACCACGAACTCCGGCGTCGTCACCTTGCCGCAGTCGTGCAGCCACGCGGCGATATGCAGTTCCTCCCACTGCGCCTCGCTGAGCTGGTAGCTGGCGTAGGGGCCGCGGTCGGCGTCGCAGGCGGCGCGCGCCAGCATCTTGGTCAGTTCCGGCACGCGCTGGCAGTGGCCGCCGGTGTAGGCGCTCTTGGCGTCGATGGCGCCCGCCAGCATCTGGATGAAGCTCTCCATCAGCTCCTTGCGCCCGCGCGACAGCAGCTGGTTATCGATGGCCACCGCCGCCGTGCCCGACAGCGCCTCGACGAAGGCCGCGCGCGACGACGGCAGATTGTCTTCCATGCCGGTCTCCGGCAGGAACACCAGCGACAGCGTGCCCACCACTTCGTCCTGCCGGTTCTTCAGGGGCAGCGCGAGCACGCGGAAGTGCGGCGACCGCAGGCGCGCGAACAGGTGGCCGTAGGTGGTGGCCAGGGCCGGATCGTCCTGGCTGGCTTCGATGCTGACGGTGCGGCCGTCGCGCGCCGCCTGCATGGCGGCCGAGGGATTGGTGGGGTCGTTCAGCGACCACCCCTTCACGCCGGAGAGGTCGCCGCGCGCGCCGCCCACGCGGATGGCCGCCGGCTCGAGCGTTCGGCCGTCGGTGGCCAGCAGGTGGATGGCGCCCTCGCTGGCGCCGCTGACGGAGATCGTCTCGGTCAGGATGCGGTCCAGCAGCGTCTCGAAATGATGCTCGCTGGACAAGGCGTCGGAGATTTCCAGGAAGCGCCGCAGCGTCTCCTTCATGCCGAGCATCGCGGTGGCGAGGCGGTCGATCTCGCGGATGTGGCTGCGCGGCTGCCCGGTGAAGCTGAAGTCGAAGCGCCGGATCGCGGCCGCCTGCCGTCCCAGTTCCTCCAGCGGCCGGGCGATCAGGCTGGCCGCCCAGTGCAGCAGCGGCAGCATCAGCAGCACGATGCCGCCGGTGATCAGCAGCGACAGCCTGCGGCTGCGGATCGCGTTGGCCTGGAGTTCGTCGCGCGGCGCGGCGATGGCCAGCATCAGCGGCGCCCCGGCGGGATTGGGCAGCGGCTCCAGGCGCGTCACCCACTCGCGCTCGTCCACCGACAGCATGGCGACGCCGGGCTGCGGGCCGCGCCCATGCTGCTGCCACAGCGCGCTCAGGACCGGCACGCCGAGCGCCGCCACGCCGGGCGCCTGCCCGGACGCGCCGCCCGGCTGCCCGGCGCGCGAGTAGGCCAGCACCGTGCCCTGCGCATTCACGATCATCAGTTCCGCCGACGGCGTGATGTGCTGCCGCGCCAGCATTTCCGACAGGTCCCGCAGGCTGACGTCGACGCCCGCCACCGCGCGCTCCTGCGCGCTGGCCAGCGTGAGGCCCAGCTCCTGCGTGGTGGCGAAGCGGTAGGGGCCGGTCTGCACCACGGCGCCGGCGGCGGCCGTGGCGGCAGTGAACCAGGGCCGCGCGCGCGGATCGTAGCGGTAGTCCGGCTCGTCGCGCTCGGCCAGCAGCCGCAGCCCGGCGTCGTAGAAGGCGAAGCGGCCGCGCGCCGCGCCGCCGGAGCGGTCCACCGACTGCAGCAGGAAGGCGGCGCCGGCCGGCGTGTCCGGCACGGCCTGCGGACCGACCGCGCGCAGGTTGCGCAGCAGCACGAAAGACCCGTCGCCGGTGCCGCCGTAGACCGCCGACAGCGACGGGTTGTGCCGCAGCGCGGTCGCCAGCACCGGCAGTTGCGCCAGCCGCGTGGCCTGGTCCGGCGCGCTCAGCAGCGGCGTCTGCGCCAGCAGCACGGCGGTCAGCCGCGCGGGCCGCAACTCGGCCTCGGCCGAGGCGACCGCCTCCCGGCCGACCCGCTCGAAGGTGGTTCGCGCCTGCACCAGCATGAGCTGCCTGCTCGCATGCCGCTCGTACAGCGTGAGCGCGCCGTAGAGCAGCAGCACCATGCCGGCCATGAGGACCAGCAGCGTGATGTAGATCGAATACGGCGACAAGATTCCGGACTGGCGCTCTGGAGTGGCGGCATGCATGGTAGTGGTCCGAGGAGGTACGGTTGACCTGGTCCGTACCGCAAACAGCATCACGGCGCGGGCGCGCTGGCGCGCGATCGTGACGGTGATATGAAGCGGCGGATGCGTCGTCCCCTTGCCGCTTGCCCATGCACAAAGGCCGGAAAAATGCCGTCGGCCGGTGTGTCGGGCTGATTCTGTCATAAGCGTTTTTCAAATGATATGGCGTGCCGCGCATTCGCTCCTTTGCCACATGCGGCGCGTGATATTCGTGCACGGCAGGAAATGGCGCAATTCAATCCGATTGCGAAAATTCCGCGGCGTTTCCTTATGCCAATGCGGATGTCGATGGCGCGCAGCGGCTGTGGCAGCCACGCCGGACGCCAATTCGCGGGCAGCGGGTTTCGCCATGATTTGTCGCGACCGCGCCTGGCCGGCCATAACCCGCTTATGGCCGGTGGCGGCGCGCGAGCGAATCCGCGCCAGGCGGCGAACATGGCGCGGCGGCCGAATGCCGCGGGTAGATCTGGAAATGCCTGGAGGCGTTTCGGGCCGGTATTGTTTTTTTCGTGCCGCTCGCGATAGCCTGCGGATTTTCCGTGCCACGCATTCCCGCGTGCATCAGCCGAATATCGCGGCACGGGCGGGGCTGGCGTTCTGTGCCGCCGTCCCCGCCCTCATGCCCTGAGCCGCCCGCATGGCGGCTTTCCCTGGCTTCAGCAGTTGCAGTCCGGCGCGGGCGCGATCACGCCAGCGGCCGCCGGGGCCGCGGCGTGGTCCTTGCCGATGGCGCGGAAGCTGCCGAGCAGCGCCAGGCCGATCACCGCCAGGGCCGCGCCCAGGCCGAAGTCGGTCGGGATGCCGGCGTGGTCCACGATGCCGCCGCCAACCGAGGAGCCCACCGCGATGGCCACCTGGATGATGCCGACGAACAGCGCCGAGCCGGCCTCGGGCAGGTCGGCGGTGGAGCGCTGGATCCATACGCTGAGGCACAGCGGGATCGCGCCGAAGGCGATGCCCCACGCCAGCACGGTCGCCACCACCGCCGGCGCCGCATGCCGCAGCGCGGGCATCGCCAGCAGCGAGACCATCAGTATCACGATCATCGCCGCGAGCGACGCGCTGAGGTTGCGTCCCACCGTGGCCGAGACCGCGAAGTTGGAGACGAAGCCGATGATGCCGAAGCCGAGCAGCACCAGGGTGATGCTCTGCGCGCTGAAGTCGGCGTATTGCTGGAGGAACGGCGCGATGAAGGTGTAGGACGAGAAGTGGGCGCCGAACACGAAGGCGACCATGATCAGGCTGCGGCGCGAATGCGTGCGGCGCAGCAGCGCGAGCAGGTCGGCCATGCGCAGCGCGGCTTTCGACGGCAGCGCCGGCACCAGCATGGCCTGGGCCACCAGCGCGACCGCCACCAGCACGCCGGTGGCCATGAACGAGGCGCGCCACGAGGCGAGACCGGCGATGAAGGTGCCCAGCGGCACGCCGATCACGGTGGCGCACGTCACGCCCGCGAGGATCATCGCGGTGGCCTTCGGCGCTTCGTGGGGGTGCACCAGCCGGCCCGCCGCGGCCAGCGCGAGCGTCCAGAAGCCGCCCAGGCTCGCGCCCAGCAGCGCGCGGCCGACCAGCATGACCGTGAAGCTCGGCGCGAATGCCGAGATCAGGTTCGACGCCAGCAGCAGCACCGACAGGACCAGCAGGATCAGGCGCCGGTCGATGCGTCCGGCGCCCAGCATCATGCCCGGCGCGGAGATGGCGGCCAGGATGCCGGGCGTCGTCACCATGAGTCCCGCGGTGCCCGGCGTCACGCCGAATTCCGCGGCGACCTGCGGCAGCAGCCCGACCGGCAGGAATTCCGTGGTCACGAACGCGAACGCGCCCACCGTTACCGATCCGACCGCCAGCCACGCCCGCAGGGGCGAATCGGCGTGGGGATTGTTCGTTGCGTTACCCGCGGGGTGACTGCCTTCCATCATCATGAGTCTGCTCGTTTGCTTGTCTGTTGCGGATCTGCGGGGCGCGACCCGGAAAGACGGGCAACATACCACCGCCGCGCGCTTTGCGCTGGCGGCCCGCAAATACCGCGCTAATCCCCGGTCCACGGCAGGGTCTTCATCGTACTTACACATGGCGGGCGTCGCCGCCGCCGGCTCGCGGGCCGGCATTTTCTGCCGCGAAGCGAGGTTTCGCGCCGGGCTCAAGCCGTTTCCGCCACCCTGATCTCCGTCAGCAGTTTCTTCAGTTCCGGCACGCAGGAGCCGCAGTTGCCGCCGGCCTTGACGCAGGCCGTGATCTCGGCGGGCGTGGCGAGGTTGTGCTTGCGCACCGCGTCGCAGATCGTATTGCGGCCCACGCCGAAGCACGAGCACACCGTGGGGCCGGCATCCACGCCTTTTTCCAGCGGCTGGCCGAGCAGCAGGCCGATGCGGTCGGCGTCTTCCAGGCGCTCCCTGGCGAACAGCGTGGACAGCCACGCGCGCGAGGGCAGCTCGGGCCGGGTGGCGACGTAGATGCAGCTCTGCAGGCGGTCGTCGACCACGTGGCCGGCGTGGTAGATGCCGGCGCTGCGGTCTTCGTATTCGATCCAGTCGGCGTCGGGGTCGGTGATGCCGAGCAGGGCGCGCGCCCACGCGGCGCGGTCGTCGACGTTCTCGCGGCCGGCGAATTCGTAGCGCTGGAACTGGCGGCCCTGCACGCGCGTCCAGTAGGTCAGGGCGTTGCCGGACAGCTCGCCGCGGCTGAGCGCGAAGCCGTGCCACGAGACCGGGAACGCCTCCACGCGCGCCGGCGTGTGCTTGAACTCGGGCTCGCCGGAGAGCGGGTCCACCACCGGGTTGACCAGGGCGCCGACGCGCGCGTCGGAGCTGAACTGGTCGTTCCAGTGGATCGGCACGAACATGCTGCCGCGCGCGATGCCGCCGCTGTGCTGCACGCGCGCCACCAGCGCGCCCCAGCGGGTGCTCACGCGCGCCAGCTTGCCTTCGCCCACGCCGCACAGCAGCGCGTCCTGCGGGTGCATGTCGACGAACGGCTCGGCGATGTGGTCGGCCAGCCTGGGCGATTTGCCGGTGCGCGTCATGGTGTGCCACTGGTCGCGCACGCGGCCGGTGTTGAGCACGAGCGGGTATGCGTCGTCGGTGGCGTTGGCCGGCGCGCGCGGCGCGGTGGCGACGAAGCGGGCGCGGCCGTCCGCGTGGGCGAAGCGGCCGTCGGCGAACAGGCGCTCGGTGCCGCGGCTGCCGCGCAGCGCGGGCGCGCTGGCCGCCACCGGCCATTGCACCGGCGGCAGCGCGTCGAACTGCGCGCGGCTCATGCCGGCCAGCCCGGCGATGTTGAAGACGCGCGGCGCGTGCGTGGCGTCCGCGCCGCCGTTGCGGTAGGCGCTCAGCCGCGCGTGCTCGTCGAAGATCTCGTGCACGCCGCCGTAGGCGAAGCCGTCGAAGCCCATGCGCGTGGCCACCTCGCACAGGATGCGCCAGTCCGCGCGCGCTTCGCTGGGCGCGGGCAGGAACGCGCGCTGGCGCGAGATGCGGCGCTCGGAGCTGGTCACGGTGCCGTCTTTCTCGCCCCAGCCGAGCGCGGGCAGCAGCACGTGCGCGGCGTCGTTGGTGTCGGTGCGCAGCATGATGTCGGAGCTGACCACCAGTTCGCAGCGGGCCAGCGCGCGGCGGGCCTGGTCGGCGTCGGGCAGGCTCACCACCGGGTTGGTGGCGATCACCCACACCGCCTTGACGCGGCCCTGCTCGATGGCTTCGAACAGTTCCACCGCCTTGAGGCCGGGCTTGTCCGCGATGGCGGGCGAGCCCCAGAACGACTGCACGATCTCGCGGTGCAGCGGCTCGGCCAGCTCCATGTGGGCGGCCAGCATGTTGGCCAGGCCGCCGACTTCGCGCCCGCCCATCGCGTTGGGCTGGCCGGTCAGCGAGAACGGCCCCGCGCCGGGCTGGCCGATGCGGCCGGTGGCGAGGTGGCAGTTGATGATGCTGTTGACCTTGTCGGTGCCGGCCGAGGACTGGTTGACGCCCTGCGAGAACGCCGTGACCACCCTGGGCGTGGCGGCGAACAGCGCGTAGAACGCGCGCAGGTCGGCCACGTCGAGCCTGCAGGCGCGGGCCACCGTGTCGAGGTCGGCGCAGTCCGGGCCGGCGGCGGCCAGCGCGTCATCGAGGCCGCTGGTGTGGGCGGCGATGAAATCCGCGTCGGCGGCGCCGTGCTGCGCGAGATAGTGCAGCAGGCCGTTGAACAGCCACACGTCGGTGCCGGGCTTGACCGGCAGGTGCAGGTCGGCCAGCTCGCAGGTGGCGGTGCGGCGCGGGTCGATCACCACCAGCTTCATGCCGGGGCGCGCTTCCCTCGCCCGCGACAGGCGCTGGAACAGGATCGGATGGCACCACGCGGTGTTGGAGCCGACCAGCACGACGAGGTCGGCCAGCTCCAGGTCCTCGTAGTTGCCCGGCACCAGGTCCTCGCCGAAGGCGCGCTTGTGCCCGGCCACCGCCGACGACATGCACAGGCGCGAGTTGGTGTCGATGTTGGCGCTGCCGATGAAGCCCTTCATCAGCTTGTTGGCGATGTAGTAGTCCTCGGTCAGCAGCTGGCCGGAGACGTACAGCGCCACGGCGTCGGGGCCGTGCTCGGCGATGATGTCCCGGAAGCCCCGCGCCACGCGGTCGAGCGCGTGGTCCCACGAGACCTGCGTGAGTGCGCCGCCGGCGCCGCGCACCTGCGGATGCAGCAGGCGGCCTTCCAGCCCGGTGGTCTCGGCCAGCGCCGAGCCCTTGACGCACAGGCGGCCCTGGTTGGAGCCGTGGCTGGCGTCGCCGGCCACCTCGACGCTGCCGTCGGCATGGCGCGTGGCGCGCACGCCGCAGCCCACGCCGCAGTAGGGGCAGGTGGTGTCGGTGACGGTGGTGTCGGCGGACAACCCGGCGGACAGCCCGGCCGCGGCCTTGGTGGAGACAATGACGGGAATATCGGACAGGTTCACGATGGCGCTCGTTGCTGACGGTTCTATCGGAGGCGGCGCGGCATTCAGGCCGCCAGCGCCTCGCACTGCGCGCGGCCGAACAGCAGGCGCTGGCGCATCGCGCCGACCGGCGCGCCGCGCTGGATCAGGTCGAAGTACCAGGGGCCGTCCTGCACGTCGCCGTACAGCACCGCGCCGACCAGGCGGCCGTCCTGCAATACCAGCCGCTTGTAGACGCCGCGGCGCGCGTCGCGCATGACCAGGTCCTCGCTGCCCGCGCCGCCGATGAAGTCGCCGGCGGAGTACAGGTCCACGCCCGTCACCTTGAGCTTGGTGGCGGTGGCCTGCTGCACGTAGCGGCGGTGCCCGGCGCCGGCCAGGTGGGCGGCGGCCACGCGGGCCTGGTCCCAGATCGGCGCCACCAGGCCGAAGGTGGCCTGGCGGTGCTGCACGCATTCGCCCACGGCGTACACGCGCGGATCGTAGGTCTGCAGCGTGTCGTCCACCACGATGGCGCGCTCGCAGTGCAGGCCGGCCTGCCGCGCCAGTTCGATGTTGGGCCGCACGCCTGCGGTCATCACCACCAGGTCGGCGGGGACGCTGGTGCCGTCCTTGAAGCGCACGCCGGTCACGCGCGTCTCGCCGAGGATGGCGCTGGTATGCGCGTTGAGCAGGAAGCGCAGGCCCTTGCGCTCCAGCGCCTGCTTGAGCAGGGCCGAGGCGGGCGCGTCGAGCTGGCGGTCCATCAGGCTGCCGGTGACGTGCACCACGCTGACTTCCATGCCCTGGCGCATCAGGCCGTTGGCGGCCTCCAGGCCCAGCAGGCCGCCGCCGATCACCACCGCGTGGCGGTGGTCGCGCGCCGCGGCCAGCATGGTTTCCACGTCCTGGATGTCGCGAAAGGCGATCACGCCGTCGAGCTGGTGGCCCGGCACCGGGATGATGAAGGGCTTGGAGCCGGTCGCCAGCAGCAGGCGGTCGTAGCGCACCTCGCGGCCCGACTGCGAGCGCACCATGCGGCGCGCGCGGTCGATGGCCACCACCGGGTCGCCGGCCAGCAGCTCGATGCCGTTCTGCGCATACCACTCGCGCGTGTTGAGCATGATGTCGGCGATGGTCTTCTCGCCGGCCAGCACCGGCGAGAGCAGGATGCGGTTGTAGTTGCCGTGCGGCTCGGCGCCGAACACGGTGATGTCGTAGAGGTCGGGCGCCAGCTTGAGCAGTTCCTCGACCGTGCGCATGCCGGCCATGCCGTTGCCGACCACCACCAGGCGGGGCTTGGGGCTGGCGCTCATGCGGCCACCCACACCTTGCCGTCGTAGACGCGCGCCGGGTAGGCCGCCACGGAATGCTCGGGCGCCTCCAGGCATTCGCCGGTGCGCAGGTCGAAGTGCTGCTTGTAGATCGGCGAGGCCACCACCACGCGCTCGCCCAGGCTGCCGACCAGCCCGCGCGACAGCACCGCGGCGTGGGAGTTGGGGTCGTAGTTGGCGATGGCGAAGACCTGCTCGGCCTCGCCCGCGCCGACGCGGAACACGGCGATCTGCGCCTGGTCCACCAGCGCGCACACGCCGGTATTGGGCACGATGTCGCGCAGGGCGCAGACGGCGGTCCAGGTCTCGGGCTGGCGGGCTTGGCTCATGCTTGTTCTCCTTGGGTCTGGCGCGGTGGGGCGGGTGGCTCGGGCGGGGCGGCTCAGGCGGCCTTGACGACGGTCACGGGGATCTGTTCGATCCGGGAGCGATGCAAGATCCGTTCCTCGGGCGTGGCCGGGCGGACCTGGCCGCGCTCCTCCATGAACACCAGGTTGTCGTCGCGCAGGTCGCTGTTGACGAAGTGGCGGAAGCGCTTGCGCGTCTCCGGGTTGGTCACGGCCAGCTTCCATTCGTCCTCGTAGGTGTCCACCACGTGCTGCATCTGCGCTTCCAGTTCGGCGCCGATACCCAGGCTGTCCTCCAGCACCACCGCCTTGAGGTAGTCCAGGCCGCCTTCGAGGTTGTCGCGCCAGGTGCTGGTGCGCTGCAGGCGGTCGGCGGTGCGCACGTAGAACATCAGGAAGCGGTCCACGTAGCGCAGCAGCGCGGCGCGGTCCAGGTCGCTGGCCAGCAGCTCGGCGTGGCGCGGCTTCATGCCGCCGTTGCCGCACACGTACAGGTTCCAGCCGCGCTCGGTGGCGATGATGCCCACGTCCTTGCCCTGCGCCTCGGCGCATTCGCGCGTGCAGCCGGACACGCCGAACTTGATCTTGTGCGGCGCGCGCAGGCCCTTGTAGCGGTTCTCGATCTCGATGGCCAGGCCGACCGAGTCGTCCACGCCGTAGCGGCACCACGTCGAGCCCACGCACGACTTCACCGTGCGCAGCGACTTGCCGTAGGCGTGGCCCGACTCGAAGCCGGCCGCGATCAGTTCTTCCCAGATCATCGGCAGCTCTTCCAGGCGCGCGCCGAACATGTCGACGCGCGCGCCGCCGGTGATCTTGGTGTAGAGGCCGTATTTCTTGGCCACCTGGCCCACCGCGATCAGGCCGTCGGGCGTGACTTCGCCGCCCGGCATGCGCGGCACCACCGAGTAGGTGCCGTCCTTCTGGATGTTGCCGAGGAAGTAGTCGTTCGAGTCCTGCAGGCTGGCGTGCTCTTCCTTGAGCACGAACTCATTCCAGCACGAGGCCAGGATGTTCGCCACGGTGGGCTTGCAGATGTCGCAGCCCAGGCCCTTGCCGTGCGCGGCCAGCAGCTCGCCGAAGCTCCTGAAGCCGCCCACGCGCACCAGGTGGTAGAGCTCCTGGCGCGAATAGGCGAAGTGCTCGCACAGGTGGTTGTTGACCGCCAGGCCCTGCTTCTTCATCTCGGCCTTCATCACCTGCGTGACCAGCGGCACGCAGCCGCCGCAGGTGCTGCCGGCCTTGGTGCAGCCCTTGAGCGCGCCGATGGTGGCGGCGCCGTCGCGCACGGCGGCGCAGATGTCGCCCTTGGAGACGTTGTTGCACGAGCAGATCTGCGCGGCGTCGGGCAGCGCGTCGGCGCCCAGCGCCGGCCTGGCCTGGCCGTCGGAGGACGGCAGGATGAGGAATTCGGGCGATTCGGGCAGCTCGATCTTGTTGAGCATCATCTGCAGCAGCGTGCCGTATTCCTCGGCGTCGCCGACCAGCACGCCGCCCAGCAGGTACTTGCCGCAGTCGGACACCACCAGCTTCTTGTAGACCTGCTTGCGCTCGTCGGTGAACTGGTAGGCGCGCGCGCCGGGCGCGCTGCCGTGCGGGTCGCCCAGGCTGGCCACGTCCACGCCCATCAGCTTGAGCTTGGTGCTCATGTCGGCGCCGGCGAACTCGGCCTGGTGGCCCAGCAGGTGCTTCGCCGCCACGCGCGCCATTTCGTAGCCGGGCGCGACCAGCCCGTAGATCTTGCCTTGCCACAGCGCGCATTCGCCGATGGCGTAGACGTCCGGGTCGGAGGTCAGGCACTGGTTGTCCACGGCGATGCCGCCGCGCTCGCCCACCGCCAGGCCGGCCGCGCGCGCCAGTTCGTCGCGCGGGCGGATGCCGGCGGAGAACACGATCATGTCGGTCTCCAGGTGGCTGCCGTCGGCGAAGTTCATGCGGTGCGTGCCGGCCTCGCCGTCGACGATCTCCACGGTGTTCTTGCGCGTGTGCGCGGTCACGCCGAGGTCTTCGATCTTCCGGCGCAGCATCTCGCCGCCGCCGTCGTCCACCTGCACCGCCATCAGGCGCGGGGCGAACTCCACCACGTGGGTCTGCAGGCCCATGTCGCGCAGCGCCTTGGCGCATTCCAGCCCGAGCAGGCCGCCGCCGATGACCACGCCGGTCCGCGCGCGCGCGCCGCATTCCTGCATGGCTTCGAGGTCTTCGATGGTGCGGTAGACGAAGCAGTCCTTGCGGTCCTTGCCCGGCAGCGGCGGCACGAACGGATAGGAGCCGGTGGCGATGACGAGCTTGTCGTAGGGCAGCGTCTCGCCGGTGGAAATGCTGACCGTCCTGGCCGCGCGGTCGATGCCGGTGGCGCGCGCGTTCAGGCGCAGCAGCATGTTGCTGCGCTCGAAGAAACCGGCCTCCACCAGCGACAGGTCCTCGGCGGACTTGCCGGCGAAGAATTCCGACAGGTGCACGCGGTCGTAGGCCGGGCGCGGCTCCTCGCACAGCACCGTGACCTCGATGTCCTGCGAGCCGGCCTCGGCCAGGCTTTCCAGGAATTTGTGGCCGACCATGCCGTGGCCGATGACGATCAGTTTCATGATGGTTTCCTTGTTCTGTGGGGCCGGGGCCTTGCTGTGCTTCTTGTCGTTCCGCGCGGCTCAGGAGCCGGCCAGCGCGTTGTCGAACAGGGCCTGCTCGCTGGCCTTGTGCTCGGCGGAGAAGCGCACGGCGATGGCGCACAGGGCCGAGGCCAGCGCGGCCGCGCCGAGCACCGTCAGGGTCTGCTGCAGGTTGCCGCCCAGGCCCTTCATCAGGAAGCCGGCCGCGACCGCGCCCACGTTGCCGCCGGCGCCGATGATGCCGGCCACGCCGCCGAGCGCCTTGCGGTCAATGAACGGCACCAGCGCGTAGGTGGCGCCGCACGCCATGTGGGTGAACAGGCCGAAGGCCAGCATGGCCACCACCGCCGCCACCACGCTGTGCGCCTGGGCGAACCACAGCAGGCCCAGGCCTTCGCCGAGGATCAGCACGAACAGCAGCATCGAGCGCGCGTCGAGGCCGCGGCGCAGCGCCGCCTTGTCCGACAGCCAGCCGCCCAGCGCGCGCGCGAACAGCGCCAGCAGGCCGAAGCTGGCGGCGGCCAGGCCGGCGCTGCCCAGCGACAGGCCGAAGTGGTCCACGTAGTAGGTGGCGGCCACGTTGTGGATGAAGATCTCCACGCCGAAGCAGGCGCCGTAGGTGATGAACAGCATCCACACGCGGTAGTTGGCGCTGGCCGCGGCGAAGCTGGCCCAGCCGCCTTTCTTGCCGCTGTCCACGGCGATGCCTTGCTTGCGCAGCGCGATGAAGTCGCCCTGCGGGCAGTCCTGGGTGAACTTCCAGTACAGCACGGCCACCACCAGCATCAGCACGCCCGGCACCAGCAGCGCGAGGCGCCAGCCCAGCGCGTGGTTCACGCCCAGCATCAGGATCGCGCCCAGCAGCAGCGGCATGGTCGCCTGCGCGGCGCCGCCGCCGGCGTTGCCCCAGCCCGCGGCCGCGGCGTTGGCGGTGCCGACCACGTTGGGCGCGAACATCACCGAGGTGTGGTACTGCGTGATGACGAAGCTCGCGCCGACCGCGCCGATCAGCAGGCGGAAGAACAGGAAGGCTTCGTAGCTCTGCGCCATCGCCACGCCCAGCACCGGGATCGCGCCGAGCGCCAGCAGGCCGGTATAGGTGCGGCGCGGGCCGAAGCGGTCGCACAGCGGGCCCACCACCAGGCGCACCAGGATGGTCACCGCCACCGCGGCGATGTTGATGTTGGCGATCTGGTCGGGCGTCAGGCCGAACTCGCCCTTGAGCACCGGCATCAGCGGCGCGCAGGCGAACCACGCGAAAAAGCACACGAAGAATGCCATCCACGTCAGGTGGAAGGCGCGCATCTGCGGCGTGCGCAGGCTCAGCAGTTCGATGCGGGTGGCTTTGCCGGTCATCATGGCTCCAGACTCCAGAAAAACAAATGGCGTCCCGCGAGCCGGTCATGAAGACAGGATCAGGGGACGCCGTTGTCCTGGCGGCATCGGTAAAGACCGCTGTCGCCGTGTGTGGGGGGAGCGGGCCGCCGTTGGTCCGCTCGCGTTCTGTTGAGCAAGCGGCGTGCCAGCGGCGGATGTGATGGCGAGCGGGGCTTCTGGCGGGAAAGGGCGCTTCGGCGGCGGCGGCCGTGCGCCGCCTTGGGGCAGCCGCGGCGGCGCGGCACGGTCATGGTGCAGTGCAGTGAACGAGGGCGGTGCGCGGCGCCGCCGCGCGGCTCAGGCGCCGGCCGCGGCGGTGCGCCCGTCGTCGGCGGCGGCGGGAGGGGCCTCGCGCGGTACCCGGCTGAGCTCGATGTCGTTGGGCCGCACCAGCGCGTCCATGTCGTCGACCAGCGCGGCGCGCACGTGGCGGCCCTGGGGCGTGAGCAATGCCACCGGGCCTTGCCCGTGGGGCGCCAGGTGGCGGTCGCCCCATTGCAGCAGGCCCACGAGCACCGGCAGCAGCTCGACGGCGGCGCGCGTGGGGCGGTACTCGAAGCGCTCGCGCTCGCCGGGCTCCTTGTAGCCGACCTTGCGCAGGATGCCGGCCTCGGTCAGCGTCCGGAGGCGCGCGGACAGCACGGCGGGCGAGCATTGCAGCCGCGCGAGAAAGTCGTCGAAGCGCCGGATGCCGTGGAACACGTCGCGCAGGATCAAGATCGTCCACTTCTCGCCGATCAGGTTGAGCGTGGCGGCAATCGAGCAGTGCTGGAGGTCTTCGGCGGTGGGTCGCATGGAAACCAGCATAGCACCCTGACTTCATTTGCAAAAGTCAGGGTATAGCCTATACTCCTGACTATTAAAAATGTAGTCAGGAGTCGCCGATGCTCTCGTCGCAACCACCCGCCGCCGCGGCCGGATGCCCGCAATGCGCCCAGGGCTGGCAGCTTGCCGGCGGCGAGCGGGTGGTGGTGCGCGCCGTGCGCGCGGCCGACGCGGCGCGCGAGCGCGCCTTCGTCCAGGCGCTGTCGCGCGAGAGCCGCTATTACCGCTTCCTCACCGGCGGGCGGGTGTCCGACGAGGTGATCAGCCGGTTCATCCATGACGAGGACGGCCTCGCGCTGGTGGTCACGGCGGAGGTGGCGGGCGAGCCGGTCATCGTCGCCAACGGCAACTATGTCGTCACCGCCGCCGGCGTGGCGGAGTTCGCGGTGGCGGTGGCCGACGACTGGCAGGGCAAGGGCCTGGGCCGCCGGCTGATCGCGCGCCTGCGCGACGCCGCGGCCGGCGCGGGCCTGCGCCTGCTGCGCGGCGACGTGCTCAGCGAGAACCGCCGCATGCTGGCGCTGATGCGGGAGTTCGGCTTCTCCAGCCGGCGCAACCCGGAAGACGTCATGCTGCACGAGGTCACGCTGGTGCTGCGCGGCGGCGCCGGCCAGGACGCGGCGGCCGGCGCCGCCCGCGCGGCGGCGGGCTGAGCGGCAACGCAGACTGGCTTACGCCGGCACCGTGTCGCGCCGGCGCGTGCCGGCCGTGACCGTGCAGCCGACCGAAGCGATGATGATGCTGGCGATGGCCAGCCACTGCTGCGCGCTCAGCGTCTCGTGCAGGAACACCAGCCCGGCCAGCGCGCCCATCGCCGGCTCCATGCTCAGCAGGATGCCGAAGGTCCGGCGCGGCAGGCGCTTGAGCGCCACCATCTCCAGCGAATAGGGAATCGCGCTCGACAGCAGGCCCACCGCCAGCCCCGCCAGCAGCAGCGCCGGGCTGAACATGGCCGTGCCGGTGTGCGCGAGGCCGAACGGCAGCACCACCAGCGCCGCCACGGTCAGGCCCAGCGAGGTGGCCTGCCCGCCATGCGCGTTGCCGGCCATCTGGCCGAAGATGATGTACAGCGCCCAGCCCACCCCCGCCGCCAGCGCGTAGCCGATGCCCACCGGATCGAGCGTGCCCACGTTCTGCCCGAGCGGCAGCAGCAGCAACAGGCCCGCCACGGCAAACGCGATCCACAGGAAGTCGATGGCCCTGCGCGACGAGGACACCGCCACCGCCAGCGGCCCGGTGAACTCGATGGCGATGGCCAGCCCGAGCGGCACCGTGCGCAGCGCCATGTAGAACAGCAGGTTGGTGGCGCCCAGCGCCGCGCCGTACAGCGCGATCGCGCGCGCGTTGGCCCGGCTCAGCGGCAGCCGCCACGGCCGCCACACGCACAGCAGGATCAGCGCGGAAAAGCCCACGCGCAGCGCGGTGGTGCCCTGGGCGCCGGCTGTGGCGAACAGGGTCTTGGCGAACGAGGTGCCGATGCACAGCGAGGCCATCGACCCGACCAGCGCCAGCACGGCAACGAGGGTTGTGCTTTGTTTCAGTCGGTTCAGCGGCAATTGCGAGTCTCGGGAAGGGGGTGTCCGGGCAGCCGGCGGGCCGGCAGGCGGCGGCGAGGCCTGCATCTTGAACGATCTTGCCGGCGCTGGCTAGGACATGTGCAGCATGGCGGACCCGGCCCGCCCGCGCCGCGCACCGGGTGGTCCGCGCCGCTGGTGCGTGCCGAGGCGCCGCATGGCGCTGGCGGCCGAGGAGGGCGATGTCTATGTTGAAGGAGAACGCCGGCATGGCCGGCCCCGCCACCGCCTTCAGGAGAACTCCGATGGCATCCTCCGCCTCTCCCCGCCGCGTCGCGATCACCGGCGCGGCCGGCGCGCTTGGCCGCGCCGTCGCCGGGGCCTTTGCCGACGAAGGCGACCGCCTGGCCCTGATCGACCTCGACGCCGAAGCGCTGCGCGCGCACGCGCCGGTGGCGCAGGCCGCCGGCTGGCACCTGCCGCTCGGCGCCGACGTGACCTCGCCGGACAGCATGGCGCAGGCCGCGCGCGCCATCCTCGACGCCTTCGGCGGCCTCGACGTGCTGGTGCACGTGGCCGGCGGCTTCGAGATGGGCGAGCCCGCGCACGCGCTGAGCCGCGAGTCGTGGCTGCGCATGATGGATCTCAATGCGTGGTCGCTGGTGGCCGTGACCCGGCACTTCATTCCCGCCATGCTGGCGCAGCACGCCGGCAAGGTGGTCGCCGTGTCCGCGCGCGGCGCGGCCAGCGGCGCCGCCGCGATGGGTGCCTATTGCGCCTCCAAGAGCGCGCTGCAGCGCCTGGTGGAAAGCCTGTCGCACGAAGTCCGGCAGGCCGGCATCAACGTCAACAGCATCGCGCCCGGCATTCTCGACACGCCCGCCAACCGGCGCGCCATGCCCCATGCGGACACGGCCGCCTGGGTGTCGACGGCCGCGGCCGCGCGCGCGGTGCTGTTCCTGGCGTCGGACGGCGCGCAGGCCATCCACGGGCAGCATCTGGTGCTGGACGGGTTGAGCTAGGCCGGCGCCGCGTTCCTCATGCCGGTCCGGGCCGCGCCAGCGGCAGGGTCGCCAGCCGCTCCAGCACCACGGCGCGCATGCCCGCCGGCGCCGGCAACTGTTCCAGCAGCGCGGGCCAGCGCTCGTGCGCCATCGCCACCGCGTCTTTCGCGGCGGCGGTGGCGATGCGCTCGGCGACCCTGGCCGCGCGCGCGAACTCGCGGTAGGTCTGCAGGGTCTGCGCGCGCTGCTGGCGGTCGATGGCGACGTTCTGGCCGAAGCCGGCAAAGCCGGGCAGGGCGGCCACGCTGACGATGTCGTAGGCCGGCGACAGCTCGGCGGCGATGCCGTTGCGGTACAGGAACGAGAAGTTCCTGAGATGGGCGTCGCTGTTGCCCAGCAGCGTGTTGACGGCCTGGCGGATGAAGAACTGGCGCACGTCCTCGATGCCGCGCACGCTCAGGCGCTCCAGCAGTTGCACCAGCGCGGCGTAGGCCTCGGGGCCGGCGTACTTGCGGCTGGGCATGCGCGTGAGCACCTGGCAGCCGTCCTCGGCATGCACGCGGCCGCCCGGCTCGCGGTCGAAGCGGTCCACGGCGAGGAAATGCAGGCCGGCGCCGAGCGCCTCGGGCAGGCCTTCCACCTCGATGGCGGCCAGCGGCACCGGCCGGCACGGCGCCACCGCCACGCCGGCGGCCTGCGCCAGCTGCATGGCGACGTACTCGTTGAAGACCTGGCTGTCGTCGTTGCGCGCGGGCAGCTTGGCGATCAGGTCGGAGAGGCGCCCGTGCGTGGGCAGCATGTAGCGCCTGCCGGCCTGCGCGGTGGACAGCGCGAGCTTGTTCTGCACGCCCGAGACCGAGGCCGCGCCTTCGGTGGCGCCTTCGATCACGGCGATCTCGAGGTTGTCGGCGCCGCCGGCCACGCCCACGGTGCGCACGTGCCCGGGCAGCGTGTCGAGCGGGGCCGGGCGTATCACCACGGCGCCGGGCAGGTCGTCGCCGGCGGCGGCCAGGATGCCGAAGTCGTCGCGGTCCCCGGCGTGCTGGCGGGTGGCTTCCAGGTGCCTGCGCAGCTCGCTCTCGGGCAGCAGCCCGGCGAAGTAGGGCGGCAAGGCGCCGTTGGTGTTGTAGAGCGCCGGATGGAACGGGTTGGAGAGCACGGTGGCGGTCAGCGCCTCGTTGCCGGGGAAGGTCAGCGACAGGCTCAGCGTGGGCCGCAGCGGATCGCCGCGGAACGCTTCGGCCGGCACGAAGCGGCAGGTGCGCTCGACCTCGCACAGATGCCCGCACAGCACGCCGTGCAGATGGACTTCGAGGTAGCGGGGCCGCAGGCCGGGGCTCACGGCTGCGGCTCCAGGAACATTTCCACCGAGGTGCGGGCGTCGCGGTCGGGCCCGCTGTCCTTGCCTTCGAGCAGGCGCCGCACCGCCAGCAGGTGCTCGCGCGGCACCAGCACCCATTCCGCGTCGAGCGCGGCGCCGATGGCCTCCAGCGTGGAGGCGCGCACGTCGCTCCTGCCGCTCAGCGCGGTGGTCAGGTTCGATGGCGCCATGCCGATCAGGCGTGCCACCTCGGCCAGGGAAGCCTTGCGCGCGGCGCGGCGCGCCTGCAACTGTGCTTGGAATGATGCCATGACATAGTTTTAGCTGAATATATATGTCATAGCATAGCAGATGGCTGGACGGATTTATGCTATTCCATAGTTTTGTTATTGAAACTATGTCATAACATAATACACCGGGATGTGATGCCGCGGATGCGGGCAGGCCGGTCCTTGGCCGGCGCTCGCCGCGGGCGCGGCGGCGGGCTCGCGCGCCGTGGCGATGGCGGGCGGGAAAGCCCTGGGTTCCGGCCGCCGGTGCCGCGCGCCGCCCACGCCGGCGGCCGGCAGCGGCGCCGCCCGGTGGCAGGGAACCGGCGGCGCCGGGGCGCTACGCCGCGCGGCCGTGCACGGCCGGCTGGCCCGGCGCCCGGCGGAAGACCCCGAGCTCGTCCGGCGCGCACTGCGCGATCAGCCCGGTTTCCCACGCCAGGTAGGCGCGCGCCGCCTCGTGGTTGCCCTCGTGGCGGTCGTGCACGAAGAACAGGAAGTCGATGCGCGCCGCCGCCGGCAGCGGCGCCGGCCGCACCGCCTGGGGCAGGCCCGCGGCCAGCCAGGTGTCGTAGCCCTGCGCCAGCCGGTACACATGGGTGTAGCCCTCGGCGAGCAGGTCGTTGCCGGCCAGGCTGGCCACGCGCGGGTCGGCGGCGATCAGGATGACCGGCCGGCCCGGCTCGGCGCCGAGCTCGCCGAGCGTGCGCGGCAGGCGCGGGCGGATCGACCAGACCGCGCCGTCGGCGTGGCCGCGCCCGTAGGCGGCGCTGTCGCGCAGGTCGATCGCGATGGCGTCGGGCGCCTCGGCATGCAGCGCGCGCAGCAGGCTGGCGTCGAGTACCGGCAGCTTGCGGGCGGACAGGGGCCGCGGCGGCGCGCTCACCTTGAGCGCCGCGTCGACGCCGTCGGCCAGCACCGCGCTTTCGTAGCCCAGCTGGTACAGCCAGCTTGCCACCACCGGCGCGCGCACGCCGTCGTCGTCGAACACGATCACGCGCGCGCCGCGCACGCCGACGTACTGGTCGGTGGCCTGGATCAGCTGGCCGCCGGGCGCATGCGTGGCGCCGTCGATGGTGCCCGCGGCGAATTCCTCGGCGGTGCGGATGTCGAGCAGGAAGGTGGTGCGCCCGGCATCGTCGAGCCATTGCTGGGCCTGCGTGGCCGACAGCGCGGGCAGGCCGAAGCGCAGCAGCAGCCGCGCCGAGCGCGCGCGCGCCGCGGCCAGCGCGGCGGCATCCGGCGCCGGCGGATAGCGGCGCTGGCTGCCGTGCTCCAGCGCGTGGCCCGCGAGATACCAGCCCTGGGTGCCGTTTTCCAGCGCCAGCACCGGGTTCGGCAGGCCGAGGTTGCGCAGCGTCTGGGCGCCGATGATGCTGCGCGTGCGGCCCGCGCAGTGCACCACCACGGTGGTCCGCGCGTCGGGCACCAGCGCGTCCAGGCGCAGCGCCAGCTCGCCGTTGGGCAGGCTGCTGGCGCCGGGGATCGTCATCTTCTGGTGCTCTTCGAAGGTGCGGCCGTCCACCAGCACCAGCCTCTCGCCGGCCGCGCGCCGCGCCACCAGTTCGTCCGCGCTCAGGCGCGGCGTGTGGTGCCAGTGCTCGACCAGTTCGCCGAAGGTCTTGGAGGGCACGTTGACGCCCTTGAACAGCGTATAGCCGGCCGCGGCCCAGGCCGGCGCGCCGCCCGCGAGCAGGGTCACGTCGCCGTAACCGAGCTGCGCCAGCTGCTGCGCGGCGCGCGCGGCCACGCCGTCGCCGTCGTCGAGCAGCACGATGCGCTCGGCCAGGCGCGGCGCCAGGCGCCCGATGTCCAGCTCCAGCCGGCTATAAGGCAGCGGCACGGCGAAGAACGGATGGCCTTCGCCATACTGGCCGTGCTCGCGCACGTCGAACAGCGCCAGGGGCTGGCCGTCGTTGAGCCAGCCGCGCAGCGTGGCGGCATCGATGGATCGGGTCATGGCGGGCTCCTGGGGGCTGGGATGGACGGCGCTTCAGGCCGCGGCCTGGGCCGGGACCTGTTCGCTGCGGTTCATCTGGGTGGTGTTGTAGTTGACGATGCGGCCGGTCTCCGGCTCGATGCCGATGCGCCCGGTCAGCGCTTCCAGAGGACGGCCGTAGAGGTGGAAATGCAGCGTGGGCGCGTCGCCCACCACGTGGATGCTGTGGATGTCCTGCGGCAGGAAGGCGATCGGCGCGCCGGGGCGCACCACCTGCTCGCGCTCCAGCGCCAGCGCGGCGCGGGCGGGATCGCTGCCGTCGTCGGTGCGGCGGTAGACGCGGTTCAGCTCGTCGCCCTGCACGGCCACGATCACCGCCCAGGTGTCGTGGTTGTGCGGGATGGTCTTCTTGCCGGGAACGATGGAGTTCAGGTACAGCGCCGGCAACTGGCCTTCCTCGCTCAGGCGGTAGCGCGTGGAGGTGGCGGTGCCGTCGGCGGGCGGCGGGAAATCGGCGAAGCCGAACAACGCCTTCTTGTCGGCCAGCGCCTGCAGGGCGTGGGTCACGCGCTCGAGCGTGGCGCGGTCCACGTCGCGCTGGCTGGTGAGGGCGCGGACTTCGGCAAGGGTGGTGGCGACGGCGGCGCTGCGCTGGCTCTGGATGGTCATCTGGGGGAATCCTCGTTCTGATCGGCAGGCCTCCACTCTACGGAGTGCGCGGCGGCGGCTGAAAGAACAATATCGCCGATGCATATGCGGTTTTGCCGCCAAGCCCCAGTCGGGCGGGCGCCGCGCTTCGCATTTCCAATGGCGGAAAGATTCGTTGCCGCGGCGCCTGCCCGGCTCTTAGAGTTGGGCGCAAGCCGGTCCGGGCAAGCCCCGGGGGCCAGCCATTGCCGGGCCCCGTTCCCGGAACGGAGACCGCACATGAGCCAGACCCTGCACGAACGCCTGCAACCCTATCCCACGGAGAAACTGGCGGCGCTGGCGGCACAGACGCCGCTGCGCACCAGCCTGCCGCCGATCAGCTTCAGCTGGGGCGAGCCGCGCCATGCCACGCCGCGCTTCATCGAGGAAGCGCTGGCGCGGCACGCCGGCGAGATCGGCCGCTATCCCAAGGTGCCCGGCAGCGACGCGCTGCGCGAGGCCATCGCCGCCTGGATCGCGCGCCGCCACGGCGTGGGCGACCTGGACCCGGCGCGCGAGATCGTGCCGGTCAACGGCGCCAAGGACGGGCTGTTCAGCCTGGCGCAGGCCGTGCTGGGCGCCAGCCGCCCGCGCGAGGGCGCGCCGGTGGTGCTGGTCAGCAATCCCGGCTACCAGGTGTACGAGGGCGCGGCGCTGCTGGCCGGCGCCGAGCCCTATTACATCGACACCGCGCGCGGGCTGGTGGCCGCGCTGGACGCGGTGCCCGCCGAGGTCTGGCCGCGCGTGCGGCTGTGCTACCTGTGCTCGCCGGACAATCCGTCCGGGCGCGTCTATCCGCTGGAAGACTGGGCCCACGTGCTGGCGCTGTCCGAGCGCTACGGCTTCCACGTGGTCTCCGACGAGTGCTACTCCGAACTGTATTTCGACGAGGCCGCGCCGCCGCTCGGCGCGCTGGCCGCCGCGCAGGCGCTGGGCCGGGACCGCCGCCGCCTGCTGGCGGTGGCCAGCCTGTCCAAGCGCTCCAACGCGCCCGGCCTGCGCTCCGGTTTCGTCGCCGGCGACGCCGACGTGCTGGCGCGGCTGCGCCAGTACCGCAGCTATTCCGGCGGCGTACTGAACCCGGCCGTGCAGGGCGCCAGCCTCGCCGCGTGGCGCGACGAGGCGCACGTGGTGGAGAACCGCCGCCTGTACCGCGAGAAGTTCGATTTCGCCGTGCCGCGCCTGCGCCAGGTGGCGCGGCTGGAAGCGCCGCAGGCGGGCTTCTTCGCGTGGCTCGACATCCGCGCCAGCGGGCTGGACGACGTGGCCTTCACGCGCCTGCTGCTGGCCGAGCAGAACCTCGCCGTGGTGCCCGGCACCTTCCTCGCGCGCACGGTCGACGGCCACAACCCCGGCGTGGGCCATGTCCGCATCGCGCTGGTCGCCAGCCCCGAGGAATGCGCGCAGGGCGTGGACCGCCTCGTGAGCCTGCTGCGCGGGTTGCAGCCGGCCGCTGCCTGAGCGCGCGCGGCTTGTTGCCGCCTTGCCGTATCCGACGATCTCCTTTTTCTTCCCCGCCATGACCATCACCGACCTGACCCAGACCTTTGCCGACGACCCCGCCGCCGCGCGCGCGGACCATCCACGGGTAAGCCCGGCCGCGCTCAAGGACGCCATCGCCGGCGGCGGCGAGCTGGCCGTGCTGGACGCGCGCGAGGAGGGCGCCTTCTCACGCGCGCACCTGCTGTTCGCCGTGCCCGCGCCGCTGGGCCGGCTCGAAACCGTGATCGACCGCCTGGTGCCGCGCCGGAACACGCGCATCGTGGTGACGGACCTGGCCGAGGACCTCGCCCACGCCGCCGCCGGCAAGCTGCTGCGCTTCGGCTACACCGACGTCTCGGTGCTGGCCGGCGGCACGCGCGCGTGGCAGGCCGCCGGGTACGAAGTGTTCAGCGGCACCAACGTGCCCAGCAAGGCTTTCGGCGAAGTCATCGAGCACGAGCTGCACACGCCGTGGATCACCGCCGAGGCGCTGCGCCTGCACCAGCAGCGCGGCGACAACGTGGTGGTGGTGGACAGCCGCCCGTTCAGCGAATTTCAGAACATGAGCATTCCCGGCGCGGTGGACTGCCCCGGCGCCGAGCTGGTCTACCGCATCGGCGAGATCGCGCCCGACCCGGACACGCTGGTGGTGGTCAACTGCGCGGGCCGCACGCGCAGCATCGTCGGCGCGCAGACGCTGATCAACGCCGGCATTCCCAACCGCGTGGTGTCGCTCAAGGACGGCACGATGGCATGGCTGCTGGCCGGCTACGCGCTCGACCACGGCCAGACCCGCTTCGCCCCGCAGCCCGGCGACGCCGCGCAGGCCACGGCGCGCGAGCGCGCCGCCCGCGTGGCCGGACGCGCCGGCGTGCGGCACATCGACGCCGCGCAACTGGCCGCGTTCGAGCAGCAGGCGCATGAGCGCACGCTGTATCGCTTCGACGTGCGCTCGCCCGAGGAATACGCCGCCGGCCACCTGCCGGGCTGGCGCAGCGCGCCCGGCGGGCAGCTGGTGCAGGCCACCGACGCCTACGCCGGCACCCGCCGCGCCCGCATCGTGCTGGCCGACTGGGACGGCGTGCGCGCGCAGACCACGGCGGCATGGCTGGCCCAGTTCAGCGGGCACGAAGTGTTCCTGTTCCGCGCCGATCCGCGCGCCGCGCGCGAGGCCGGGCCCGAGCCGGTGCGCGTGCTGCGCACCTCGGCCACCGAGGCGCCGTGGATCGAGGCGGCTTCGCTGTCCGCGCTGCAGGCGCGCGGCGGCGTGACGGTGGCCGACGTCGACAGCAGCCTGGCCTTCCGCCGCGGCCACATTCCCGGCGCCTGGTTCGCCACGCCGGAAAAGGCGGCGCTGGTGCTGGACCACGCCGGCCCGGCCGACGTGATCGTCGTCACCTCCGCCGACGGCGTGCTGGCGCAGGTGGTGGCCGCGGCGCTGCGCCACGCCAGCGCGCGCGACGTGCGCGCGCTGCTCGGCGGCAACGCGCGCTGGCAGGCGCTGGGGCTGCCGGCCGAAGCCGCGCCGGCCGGCTCCGCCGCCGCCGCGCGCGTGCTGACCGGCGACGAGGATGCCTGGTACAGCGCCTACGCCTACGAAGACGAAGGCCGGCGCAAGGCCGAGATGCATGCCTACCTGAACTGGGAAATCGGGCTGGTGGACCAGCTCGGGCGCGATGGCGATCTGGCGGTGAAGCTGGTGGACTATCGCAAGGCCTGAAAGGTACAAAAGCCCTGGGGGTTTGTTTCCCTCACCGCAACGAAATCCCCGAAGCCGCGATCACCGCCGCATAGCGCGGCATGTCCTTCGACAGCGTGGCATCGAGTTCCTGCGCCGTCGATCCCACCACCACGTAGCCCGCGTCTTCCAGCTGGCTGCGCGTGGCCGGCACGCTGAGCACGGCGGCCACGTCGCGGCTGATGCGCTCCACCACCGGCGTGGGCGTGGCGGCCGGCGCGATCAGGCCCTGCCAGCTTTCCACGGCGAAGCCGGCGGCGCCGGCCTCGGCCATCGTCGGCACCTGCGGCAGCGCCTTCGAGCGATAGGGCGTGGTGACGGCCAGCGCCGTCAGGCGCCCGGCGCGCACGTAGTCGGTGACGGCGGCGAGCGTGATGAGGGTGGCGTCGATATGGCCGCCGAGCAGGTCCACCGTGGCCGGCGCGCCGCCCGCATACGGGATGTAGTTGACGCGGATGCCGGCCTGGCGCGACAGCATCTCGTGCGCGACGTGGGCGATGCCGCCGTTGCCGGGCAGGCCCAGCGTCACCTCGCCGGGTTTCCTGCGGGCCAGCGCCAGGTAGTCCTGGAACGTGCGCACGCCGAGGTCCGGGCGCGCCACCAGGATCTGCGGGTTGACCACCGCCTTGCTCACGCCGCGGAACGCATGGGCCGTATCGTAGGGCAGCGTCTTGAACAGCGAGGCGTTGAGCGTCACGCCCTCGCCGCCGAGCAGCAGGGTGTAGCCGTCGGCCCTGGCCCTGGCCACCTGCGCGGCGCCGAGCGTGCCGCTGGCGCCGGCCACGTTTTCCACCACCACCGGCTGGCCCCATTTCTCGCCGAGCTTGAGCGCCAGCGTGCGCGCGAGCTTGTCGGCGCTGCCGCCGGCGGCAACCGGCACCACGATGCGCACGGCGTGCGCGGGAAAGGCGTCGGTCTCGGTGGCCGCGGGCGCGGCGTGCGCGCGCAGCAGCAGCGGGGCGCCGGCGATGGCGGCGGCGCCGAGGCCGATGAAGGTGCGAAAGAGTGTGCGGCGTTGCATGGCGTTGCGGCCCCGGCGCGTTGCCGGGACGTGCGGGATGGAAGGAGGAGGAACAGCTTAGGAACGCACCCCGCCGGCGGCCAACGAATCTTTCCGCGCATGGTTATGCGGCGTGCCCGGTGGCAACGCGCGGCGCATAACGATTGCCTCTTTTATTCGTTCCGTGGCACCGGGCCTTTGCGTACAGTTGGTCGACCGCACCGGCTGCCGCGCGCTGGCCGGCGCGCGGCATGACGACACGCATAACAACCAGAAGCACACCATGACACGCACTTTTTCGCCACGGTCGCCGCGTTCGCCGGCCCTTGCCGCCGCCTTGCTGGCCGGCACCTTCCTCGCCGGCGCCGCGCATGCGGACGCCACGCTCGACAAGATCCGTCAGCGCGGCAAGATCGTGGTCGGCGTGATGCTGTCCGGCAGCGCCTTCGGCTCGATCGACCCCGCCACGCAGAAACCGGTCGGCTTCAACGCGGACCTCGCGCAGGACCTCGCGAAGCAGCTCAACGTGGAACTGGAGACGGTGCAGGTGCAGCCGTCCAACCGCGTGCAGTTCCTGCAGCAGGGCAAGGTCGACGTGCTGATCGCGTCGATGGAATACACCCCCGAGCGCGGCGAGCAGCTCGGCTACGTGCCCACGCCGTACTACCGCGTGGGCGGCGCCGTGATCGTGCCCAAGCAGAGCGACATCAAGCGCTGGGAAGACCTCAAGGGCAAGACCGTGTGCATCTCGCAGGGCAGCAGCTATACACGCCCGGTGCAGGTGGAGTACGGCGCGATCCCGAAGGGCTTCAAGGGCTCGTCCGAGTCCCTGCTGGCGCTGCGCGGCGACAACTGCGCCGGCGCCGTGCACGACAACACGCTGCTGCAGCCGCTGGTGCGCGGCAACCCGGAATGGCAGAACTACCGCATCGTGCTGCCCGAGCTGAACCCCGCGCCCACGGTGATCTGGACGCGCAAGGGCGAGCAGGACACCATCCAGGCGGTCGAGCGCGTGGTGCAGGGCTGGCACCGCAGCGGCTGGCTGATCGGCACCGAGAAGAAGAACGGCATCCTGCCGCCGTCGCCTTCGCTCACCGAGCTGCATGACAAGTTCAAGGGCGGCCGCGGCTGATGGATGCCGCGATCGCCGCACTGATCGCGGGGGCGCGCCACCTCGGCCTGAACTACGCCTTCCTGGCCGACGCCTATGACCGCGGCGCCTTCGTGCACGGCGCCTGGGTCACGCTGGAGCTGGTGCTGTGCACGCTGGCCGGCAGCCTGGTCGCGGGCGTGGCGCTGGCCGCCGCGCTGACCTCGCGCCACGCGCTGGTGGCCGGCGCCACGCGCGCGTTCGTCGAGGTCACGCGCAACACGCCGACGCTGGTGCAGCTCTACTGCGCCTTCCTGGTGCTCAACATGCTGATCACCCACGCCTTGCAGGACGCGCAGCGCAGCAACCCGCTCACGCCGTTCCTGTGGGTGGTGGTGGTGCTGTCGCTGCACAAGGGCGTGTTCCACGCCGAGGCCCTGCGCGCCGGCATCGAGGCGGTGCCCAAGGTCACGCTGGAGGCGGCGGCGTCGCTCGGCTTCGACCGCCGCACGCTGCTGTGGCGCGTGCAGCTGCCGCTGGCGCTGCGCTTCGCGCTGCCGGCGCTGGTCAACAACTCGGTGGAGCTGGTCAAGGCCACCGCGGTGGCGTCGGCCATCGCCGTGGGCGACATCACCTACGCCTCGATCATGATCTGGACCCAGCGCGACAACGTGCTGGAACTGATGGTGCTGTTGCTGCTGTTCTTCGGCGTGCTGACCTGGGTGGTCAGCCGGGCCGGCAACTGGCTCGAACTCCGATTGAGGATGCCCGGCTATGGCAACCGCTGATTCAAGCCTGCCGCGCGCCGGCATCGCCTGGCCCGCGGCGCGGCGCTTCTCCGGCCTGCTGTGGCTGCTGCCGCTGGCCGCGCTGGCGGTGGCGGCCAGCCGCCATCCCGACCTCGCGCGCGCGCTGGCCGGCGCGTGGCAGTGGTCGCCGGCGCTGCTGCGCGGCTTCCTGGTCAACATCGGCGTGAGCGTGCTGGCGATCGCGCTGGGCACCGCCGGCGGGCTGCTGGTGGGCGCGCTGCGGCTGTCGCCGGTGGCGCTGCTGGCGCGGCCCGCGCACTGGTACGTGCAGGTGTTCCGCAACGCGCCGTGGCTGGTGCTGATCTATTTCTCCACCTACGTGTTCCCGTTCGAGATCAACATCGGCCGCCACATCCTGCCGTTCCCGGACTGGTTCAAGGTGGTGGTGGGGCTGGCGCTGCCGGCCAGCGCCAACGTGGCCGAGGTGCTGCGCGGCGCGGTGCAGTCGATCCCGCTCACGCAGTGGGAGGCGGCCAGCTCGATGGCGTTCTCGCGCCGGCAGATCCTGCGCCTGATCATCGTGCCGCAGTGCGTGCGGCGCATGCTGCCGCCGTGGATGAACCTCTACGCCACGCTGACGATGGGCACCGCGCTGGCTTCGCTGGTGGGCGTGCACGACCTGCTCGACACCGCGCAGATCGCCAGCAATACCGTCAACCAGACCGCCTTCACCGTGCTGATCTACTTCGTCGTGATGGCGATGTTCTTCGCCTGGTGCTACCCGATCTCGCGCTTCACCCGTTATCTGGAACAAAAACATGCTGTTGCCTGAACATGCCGACGGCCCCGCGCTGGCCACGCTCCCCGCGCCGGCCGCGCCGCTGGTCGCCCTGCGCGACGTGCACCTGTCCTTCGGCGGCAACGCGGTGCTCAAGGGCATCGACCTCGACGTGCGGCGCGGGCAGGCGGTGTCCATCATCGGGCCGTCCGGCTCGGGCAAGTCCACCATCCTGCGCTGCATCACCGGGCTGCTGGAGCCGCAGCAGGGCAGCGTGACCGTGGGCGGCGTGGCGGTGCGCGAGCTGCGCGGCGAGGCCGAGCGCATCGCGCTGCGCAAGCGCGTGGGTTTCGTCTTCCAGCAGTACAACCTGTTCCCGCACCTGACCGTGCTGCAGAACCTCACCATCGCGCCGCTGCGCGTGCTGGGGCGCGGCCGCGCGCAGGCCGAGGACACCGCCATCGAGCTGCTGCGCAAGGTGCGCCTGGCCGACAAGGCCGGCGCCTACCCGGGCGAGCTGTCCGGCGGCCAGCAGCAGCGCGTGGCGATCGCGCGCGCGCTGGCGATGGAGCCCGAGCTGATCCTGTTCGACGAAGTCACCTCCGCGCTCGACCCCGAAACCGTGGGCGAAGTGCTGACCGTGATCGGCGACCTCGTGGAAGAAGGCCTGACCTGCCTGCTGGTCACGCACGAGATGCGCTTTGCCGAGGAAATCAGCGACGAGGTGTATTTCACCGAGGGCGGGCGCATCGTCGAGCATGGCCCGGCGCGCCGCATCTTCAGCGCGCCCGGCAGCGAGCGCACGCGCGCCTTCCTCAACCGCGCGCTCGGTGCCCAGGCGCGCCCGCCCGCCGATCCCTTCGTCGTCAGCTTCGACAAGCTGCGCTTCGCCATCTGAGCCACACCCGCATCCACCACCGAGCACCATGAGCCACCATCGCGATACCCAGCTGATCCACGCCGGCACGCCGCCGTTTACCGACGGGCACGGCCCGGTCAACGTGCCGGTGGTGCGCACCAGCACCGTGCGTTTCGAGAGCACCGCCGCCTACGACGACATCCGCGCCCGCCACGCGCGCGGCGAGCGCGTCAGTTCCTACGGGCGCCAGGGCATGGACACGCACCGCGCGCTGGAGGATGCGCTGGCCGCGCTCGAAGGCGGCAGCCGCACCTTCCTGGCGCCCTCGGGGCTGGCGGCGATCTCGCTGGTGTTCGTGGCGCTGCTGTCGCCGGGCGATCACGCGCTGGTGGCCGACAGCGTCTACGCGCCGGTGCGCCGGCTGGACCAGTCGCTGCTGCGCCGGCTCGGCATCGAGCTGACCTATTTCTCGCCGTCGCGGGATGACCTGGAGACGCTGATCCGCCCCAATACGCGGCTGCTGTACCTGGAGTCGCCCAGCTCGCTGCTGTACGAAGTGCTGGACCTGCCGCGCCTGTCGCAGATCGCGCACCGGCATGGCGTGACCGTGGCCACCGACAACACCTGGGCTTCCGGCCACCTGCTGCAGCCGCTCGCGCTGGGCGTGGACGTCTCGGTGCTGGCCTCGACCAAGTACGTCAGCGGCCATTCGGACCTGATGCAGGGCGCGGTGGTGGTCAAGGACGAAGCGCTGGCGCGCCGCATCGCCGAGACCTACGACAGTTTCGGCCTGGCCATCAGCGCGGACGATGCCTACCTCGCGCTGCGCGGCATCCGCACCCTGGCGGTGCGGCTGGCCCAGCACCAGCGCAACGCGCTGGCGGTGGCGCAGTTCCTGGAAGGGCACGAGGCCGTGGGCCGCGTGTTCCATCCCGCGCTGCCGTCCGACCCGGGCCACGCGCTGTGGCGGCGCGATTTCTCGGGCGCCAACGGGCTGGTGTCGTTCACGCTGCCGGGCGCCGACGCGGCGGCGGCGAACGCGCTGGTCGACGCGCTGGCGCTGTTCGGGCTCGGCGCTTCCTGGGGCGGTTATGAAAGCCTGGCGCAGGTGGCGGCGCGGGAACGGCTGGCCGAGCATTCCTACTGGCGCGGCAGCGAGCCGGTGATCCGGCTGCACGTGGGGCTGGAGGCGGCGGCGGACCTGATCGCGGATCTGGAGCAGGGACTGGCGGCGACGCAGCGCCAGGCGGCGCGGCCGCGCGCGGCCGCCTGAGGCCGCAGGAAAAGAGGAGGCGGGGGCCGGCTCGCGGCTGTCATCCGCCTCCAAAGAAGCCGGCGTCATCGTGCGCCGGCTTCCAGTACGCGGTCGCGGGCCGCGGCTGTCAGATCGCCCATCCGCCCGCGTAGAACACCGCCAGCGCCAGCGCGATGCCCACCGTGCCCACGTTGAGCTTGCGGAATTCGCCGGCCACCACGCGGCCGATCACCAGCGTGCAGAAGCCCAGCATGATGCCGGTGACGATATTGCAGGTCAGCACGATGAACACCGCGCACACCAGGCCCGCCATCGCGTCGACCAGATCGTCCATATGCAGCTTGCCGACGCTGCCGAGCATCAGCAGGCCGACATACATCAGCGCGGGCGCGGTGGCGTAGGACGGCACCAGCGCGGCCAGCGGCGAGAAGAAGATCACCGCCAGGAACAGCAGGCCCACCACCACCGCGGCGAGGCCCGTCTTGGCGCCGGCGGCCACCCCCACGCTCGATTCGATGTAGGCCGCGGCCGGCGCGCCGCCGAAGCACGCCGAGAAGATCGAGCTGAGCGAATCGGCGGTCAGCGCGCGGCCGCCGTTGGGGATCCGGCCCTTCTCGTCGAGCTGGCCGGCCTGCCCGGCCACGGCGCGGATGGTGCCGGTGGCGTCGAACACGGCGGTCATCACCAGCGCCAGCACGCTCGGCAGCACCGCCAGCGAGAGCGCGCCCTTGATGTCCATCGCGCCGATCAGCGAGGCGTGCCCCGGCGCGCTCAGCGCGGGCAGCGCGAACACGCCGCCGAACCTGACCGCGGGGTCGAAGGCCAGCCCCAGCGCCGAGATGGCGACGATCACCAGCAGGATGCCGCCCGGCACGCGGCGCCGCTCCAGCCCGAAGATGGCGGCCAGCCCGACGATCGACATCACCACCGGGAAGGCCGTGATCTTGCCCAGCGAGACCGGCAGGCCGGCGCCGGCGTTCTTCACCACCAGGCCCACGTCGCTGGAGGCGATCAGCAGCAGGAACAGGCCGATGCCGATGCCGGTGCCGTGCGCCACGCCGGCCGGCAGGTTGCGCAGGATCCACGCGCGCACGCCGGTGACGGAAATCGCGGTGAACACCACGCCCATCAGGAAGATCGCGCCGAGCGCCACCGCCGGCGACAGGCCCTGGCCCAGCACCAGCCCGAACGCGGTGAACGCGGTCAGCGAGATGGCGCAGCCGATGGCGATCGGCAGCCGCGCCCACATGCCCATCAGCAGCGAGCCGAAGGCCGCGGTCAGGCAGGTCGCGACGAACACCGCGCTGGTGTCGAAGCCCGCCTTGCCGAGCATGCCCGGCACCACGAAGACCGAGTAGACCATCGCCATGAACGTGGTCACGCCGGCCACGGCCTCGCGGCGGCCGGTGCTGCCGCGCGCGCTGATCTGGAAATACTTGTCGAGGAATCCGTTGACCTCGATGGCTTCGATCGCATCGACGGCCTTGGCCTCGACGGCATCGGTGCCGGGGAAGGGCTGCTCAAGCATGGCGGAGTGTCTCCTTTGTGGTGCGCCGGGGCGGTGGCGTCGCCACTCGCATCCGGGCTGTCTCGCTTTGTTTTCGTCGTCGCCGGGCGGGTGCGGCGGCACAGGCCGGTTGCCTGTGCCGCGCGCTGCACTGCATGCCGCGGTGCGCGGGTGCCGGCCACGTGGACGCCACTCCGTGCTGGCGGCCGTGGTCCGGCATGGCGAAGACTAAGGGAGACGCGGCGATTCTCCATACGCGGCGGCGCATGGCGGGCATTGCGGCTTTTGTATGAGGGAAAGGGCGCCGGTCGGCGCACGAGGCTGGCATGCGCTTCGTGTAGCGCCGCCCCGGTTCAGATGCCGATGGTTGCCTCCGCTCGCCCACTTCGCGGGAGAGCGGAGACAACAGCCGGTGATGCCGCCGTCGTCAGCGGTCAGTCGTCGCGCGCCGCCGCGAATTCCGCCAGCAACGGCTCGCGATGCTGATCGAGCCGCGGCGCGGCGGTGAAGCCCGCGGGCGGGCGGCCCGCGGCATTGCGGTTCATCTTGCTCCTTGGAAGAACGCGGGAAGTCAGTCGATGCGGGCGCCGCTGCTGAGCGTGAGCTCGGTCACGGTCTTGCCTTCGCGCAGCGCGAACTGCCTGAACTCGGCCGGCGAGGCCGACGGCGAGACCTCCTCGCCGCGGCTGGCCAGCCGCGCGCGCAGATCGGGCTTGGCGAGCGCCCTGGCCGAGGCGGCGAACAGCTTGTCGATCACCGCTGGCGGGGTCTGCGCGGGCGCGAACAGGCCGTACCAGTTGGTTATGTCGTAGCCCTTGATGCCGGCCTCGGCGATGGTCGGGTAGTTGGGTAGCACCGGCGAGCGCGTGGCCGAGGTCACGGCGATGCCGACCACCTTGCCGGTGTCGATCACCGCCTGCACCGAGGCCGGCGTGGCGAAGGTAAGCTGCGCGTCGCCGGCGGCGACCGCCTGCGCGGACGGCGCGCCGCCCTTGTACGGCACGTGGGTGAGCCGCACGTCGGCCAGCTTGGCGAACTGCACGCCGGCCAGGTGCGTGATGACGCCGTTGCCGGACGACGAATAGTTGAGCGAGCCGGGCTGCTGGCGCGCCCTGGCCACGAGGTCCGCCACGCTGTTGATGCCCGCCGCCTTGTTGGCCGCCAGCAGCAGCGGCGACACCGTCAGCCGCGTGATCGGGGCGAAGTCCGCCGGCTCGTAGTGGATGTTCTTGTACAGCACCTTGTCGCCGCCCATCACGCTGGCCGTGGCGATATACAGCGTGTAGCCGTCGGGCGGCGCCTTGGCCACGGTTTCGGCGGCGATGGTGGTGCCGGCGCCCGGCTTGTTGTCGATGATGACCGGCTGGCCCAGCTCCTTGGACAGCGCGTCGCCGTACAGCCGCGCCACGTTGTCGGCGCCGCCGCCGGCGGGAAAGCCGATCACGAGGCGCACCGGCCTGGACGGGAACGAGTCCGAGGCCAGCGCCGGGCCGGCCAGCGCGCAGGCCATCGTCATGAACAGCAAGGTCGGGTGCCGCTTGGTCATGCTTGTCTCCTTTCTCGGTTTGTCCGCGTTTTCTTCGCGGTTTTTTGGGCTGCGCGCGCCTAGCTGCCGGCGAATGCCCACGGCCGCTTCCCGCGCCACGCGGCGGTGGCGCTGCGCGCGATCCGGTTCGGGGCCTGCTCCATGCCGTCGACGGCATTGATATGCTCGCGCAGTACCTCGAGGTCGCGCGGGCTGAGGCGGCTGGTCATCTCGGGGCGGCTCAACGTGATGATTGCTGCGCGTTCTTCGACGCGAAGCCGCGGCTCGCCGTGGTTTTGCATATAAGATTGATGTATAGATATATTTAAGACGATTCTAGATATGCCAAAAGAGCAGTCAAATCGAGGTTTACCCGGTCAGTCGCTCCAGGACCGCGTGCGCGAGGCCATCGAGGCGGACATCCACGCGGGCAAGCTCAAGCCGGGCTCGCAGCTCGACGAGCGCGCGCTGGCCGAGCGCTTCGACAGCTCGCGCACGCCGGTGCGGGAGGCGCTGCTGATGCTGGCGGCGCAGGGGCTGGTGACGATCGCGCCGCGCGCCGGGATCTTCGTACACAAGCCGACGGTGGCCGAGCTGGTGGCGATGTTCGAGACGCTGGCCGAGATGGAGGGCGTGGTGGCGCGGCTGGCCACGCAGCGCATCACCGAGGCGGGCCGGACCGCGCTGGCGGCGGCCTTCGAGCAGGGCCGCGCCTACGTCGAGGCGGCCGACACGCCCGGCTACGTGGAGGCCAACCGCGCCTTCCACGACGTGCTGTACCACGCCGGCGCCAATCCCTACCTCGCCGAGCAGATCCGCATGCTGCGCCGGCGCCTGGCGATCTACTGGCGCCAGCGCGGGCTCATCAACGCGGCGCGCGTGCCCAGCTCGTTCCGCGAGCACGGCGCGATCGTGGCGGCGGTGCTGGCCGGCGACGCGGATGCCGCGGCGGCGGCCATGCGCGCGCATGTCTCCGCGGGCGGCAAGGCCATCGCGGACCTCGTGCTGCTGGCGCGGGACGCCTACGACGAGCCTGCGGCGCCATGACGTGACGCCACAACGCGGCGCCACAAAACGCGCGGCGCCCGCAACTGGTAGCATCGCAGGCAGCTTGCCGGGCGGCCCCTGCGCCGCCCGGCATGGTCTTCAACGCAGTCTTTCCCGGGTGTCCCGCTCCGTGTCCCACGACTTCTACTTCTACGAACCCGCGCGCGGCCACGGCCTGCCGCACGATCCCTTCAACGCCATCGTCGGGCCGCGCCCGATCGGCTGGATCTCCTCGCGCGCCGCCGACGGCATCGCCAATCTCGCGCCGTACAGCTTCTTCAACGCCTTCAACTACACGCCGCCGATCGTCGGGTTCTCGAGCGTGGGCTACAAGGACAGCGTGCGCAACATCGAGCAGACCGGCGAGTTCTGCTGGAACCTCGCCACGCGCGCGCTGGCCGAGCAGATGAACGCCAGTTGCGCGGCGGTGCCGCCCGAGGTGGACGAATTCGCGCTGGCCGGCCTGACGCCGGCGGCCTCGCGCATGGTGGCGGTGCCGCGCGTGGCGGAAAGCCCGGTCTCGTTCGAGTGCAAGCTCACGCAGTTGATCCAGCTCCAGGGAGCGGACGGCCACAAGGTGCCCACATGGCTGGTGCTGGGCGAGGTGGTCGGCGTGCACGTGGAGAAGTCGCTGTTCAAGGACGGCATCTATGACACGGCCGCCGCCCGGCCGATCCTGCGCGGCGGCGGTCCGGCGGACTACTTCGAGATCGTGCCCGAGATGCTGTTCCGCATGCGGCGCCCGGGCTGAGCGCGGGGAGCGGGCGGGGGGGGGCGGCGGCGGCCCGCGGGCCGTCCGCCGTGGGGGGTTTCGAATTTCTCCTTGACATACAGACCTGTCTACTCAAACAATGTGTAGACAGACCTGTATCATTGCTTCACCCCCAACCGCGCCCCAACCGCGCCCCAGCCGCACCCTAGCCAGGAGAACACCCATGTCCCAAGCCGAATCCCGTCCGCCGTTTCCCCCGTTCACCCGCGAGACCGCCATCCAGAAGGTGCGCGGCGCCGAAGACGGCTGGAACAGCCGCGACCCCGAGCGCGTGTCGCTGGCCTACACCGTCGACAGCGCATGGCGCAACCGCGCCGAGTTCGTCAACGGCCGCGAAGCCATCGTCGGCCTGCTGACGCGCAAGTGGCAGAAGGAGCTCGACTACCGCCTGATCAAGGAACTGTGGGCCTTCGACGGCAACCGCATCGCCGTGCGCTTTGCCTACGAATGGCATGACGATTCCGGCAACTGGTACCGCTCCTACGGCAACGAGAACTGGGAGTTCAACGAGGCCGGCCTGATGCAGCGCCGCTTCGCCTGCATCAACGACGCGCCGATCAAGGAATCCGACCGCAAGTTCTTCTGGCCGCTGGGCCGCCGCCCGGACGACCATCCCGGCCTGAGCGACCTCGGGCTGTAAGCGCGCCGTCTTGTTCTTGCGGGAACGCCGCCGTCCCGATCGGGGCGGCGGCGTTTTCGCTTCTGCTTTTCCCTTCCCCTCATTCCCGCTCGGCATTCTCCCGCCGGCGCGCCGCGACTTGTTCCGCCATGTATCAAGTCATGTACCGGGCCGCCCGTTTATCCCGCCGCGGCGCCTGCCTATAGTTCGACTCAAGGTTTCTGGCATTTTCCGACAAGCAGCCGACACCGAGATCCGCGATGAATCGCCCGACTGAATTGATCGATTAACGGCGCGATTTTCCAACCGTCAAACCATTTGGAGTCTGCAATGAGCAACCATCCCAAGACCGTCGTCATCACCGGCGCTTCCAGCGGCATCGGCTTCGCCCTGGCCGAGGCCTATCTCGCGCGTGGCGACAACGTGGTGGGCAACGCCCGCACGCAGCAACGGCTGGACGCCGCCGCCGCGCGCCTGGGCCATCCCGACAACTTCCTGCCGGTGGCCGGCGACATCGCGCTGCCCGCCACCGCGCGTGCCATCTTCGAGCGCGCCAGCGCGCGCTTCGGCAAGGTCGACGTGCTGGTCAATAATGCCGGCATCTTTATCGCCAAGCCGGTCGGCGAATATACCGAGGACGACGTCGAGAATATCGTCAATACCAACCTCAAGGGGTTTTTCTATATTACCCAGCAGGCCGCCGCGCATATGAGCGCGAATCGCGCGGGGCATATCGTCAGCATTACCGCCAGCCTCGCCATGCAGCCGACCGCGCAGGTGCCGGCGCTGCTGCCGGTGCTGATCAAGGGCGGCCTGAACCACGCCACGCGCGGTCTGGCGCTGGAACTGGCGCCGCACGGGGTCAAGGTGTCGGCGGTCGCGCCCGGGATCATCGATACGCCGCTGCACGGCGCCGGCACGCATGACTTCCTCAAGACGCTGTCGCCCAGCGGCGAGATCGGGCAGGTCAGGGACGTGGTGGACGCGGTGCTGTACCTGACCGGCGCCGCGTTCACCAGCGGCGTGGTGCTGCCGGTGGACGGCGGCGCGACGGCGGGCCGCTGGTAAGCAGGCCATGCGGGGCGGCGGCATGCCGTTGCCGCCCGGCATGCGGGCAACATGACGGAGACGATCATGTCAGTGGAACAACGCATCGCGGCGCTCGGGCTGACGCTGCCGGCGCCGCCGCAGCCGCTCGGCAGCTATACGGCGGCGAGCGAGGCCGGCGACCTGCTGTTCATCTCGGGGCAACTGCCGCTGCGCGACGGCAAGCTCCTGTACCGGGGCCAGGTCGGCGCCGGGCTGACGCCGGAAGACGGGCGCCAGGCGGCGCAACTGGCCGCGCTCAACGTGCTGGCGCAGATCCGCGCGCACCTGGGCGGCTTCGACCGGCTGGCGCGCATCGTCCGCGTGGAGGGGCACGTCAGCAGCGCGCAGGGCTTCTTCGGCCAGCCGGCCGTGCTCGACGGCGCCTCCGACCTGTTCGCCGCGGTGCTGGGCGACAAGGCCGGGCACGCGCGCGCCGCGTTCTCGCAGACGCAACTGCCGGCCGATGCCGCGGTGATCCTGGTGGTGATCGCGCAGGTCACGCCGATCGCGCCGACGGCGCCCGCGCCGCGCGTGTCCCCGGCCTGAGCTAGCCGGCGAACTTGTCGACCAGGAAATCGACGAAGGCCCGCACGCGCGACGACATATGCCGCGCATGCGGATAAAGCAGCACGAAGGGCCGGCTGGCGCCGCCGAATTGCGGCAGCAGTTCCACCAGCCGGCCATCGCGTAGGTCCTGCTCCGCCACGAAGCGGTAGGTCTGGAACAGGCCCGCGCCGCTGCGCGCCAGCGTGACGCCGCCGAGCACGTCGTCCGAGCAGCCGTAGCCGCCGCGCGTGGCCACCTCGGCCAGCTCGCCGTCCTCCATGAACAGCCACGGAATGCGCCGGCCGCTGCTGGGCAGCTCGAACTGGATGCAGTCGTGCGCCTGCAGCGCGTCCAGCGTGCCGGGCACGCCGGCGCGCGCGAGGTAGGACGGCGCCGCCACCAGCACCAGCTCGGCGTCCTCCAGCTTGCGCGCGATGAGATTGGAGTCGTCCGGCGCGCGGCCGCGCACCGCGAGGTCGAAGCCGTCGTCGGCGAAATCCACGTTGCTGTTGCTGATGTGGGTCTCGATCTCCACCTGCGGGTAGCGCGCCCGGAACTCGGGCAGCACCGGCAGCACGCGGTAATGCGCGTAGGGCGTGGGCAGGCTGATGCGCAGCAGGCCGGCCGGGCTGGCGTGCTGGCCGGTGGCCTCGCGCTCGGCATCCACCAGTTGCGACAGCGCGCGCCGGGCCCGCTCGAAATACGCGCGGCCTTCGTCGGTCAGGCGGATCTGCCGCGTGGTGCGCACGAACAGCCGCACGCCGAGCCGCTCTTCCAGCCGCGACACCGAGCGGCTCACCGCCGCCGGCGTGACGCTGGCCGCCACCGCCGCGGCGGTGAAGCCGCCCAGTTCCGCCGCCAGGCAGAACAGCTCGATGCTGCCAAGCTGGAGGTCGTCGAACTGGCGCTTCATCGGTGTGTCATCCGCGTTCCCGTTCGGGTTCTGGTCTGATTCAGGCAGCGGCGCCGGCGGCGTGGGCGAGGTCCGCCACCGCCTGCGCGAGCTCCGCGCGCAGCTGCGCCACCAGCTCCGCCGCCGGCAGGCTGCGCGAGAGTTGCGCGGCCTGGCCGGCCCACTGCGCGGCGAAGCCGGCGCTGCCCCGTGCCTTGGCCGCGGCGTGCAGTGCCTTGCCGGCGTCGTAGGTGATGGGGTAGTCGGGGATCGGCGGGCAGTCCGGCGCCTCGCCCAGCTCGGTCAGCCGGTTGACGATGCCGCGCGCGGCGCGCCCGGACACCGAGCGCGTCAGCGTGGTGCGGACCGGCTGGCCGGCGAGCAGGGCGGCGCGGTAGGCGGCGTCGGCCGCGCTTTCCGGGCACGGCACGAAGGCGGTGCCGAGCTGCGCGGCCTGCGCGCCCAGCGCCAGCGCGGCGGCGATGCCGGCGCCGTCCATGATGCCGCCGGCCGCCACCACGGGCAGCGTGGTGTTGCGCACCAGCAGGCGCACCAGCGCCAGCGTGCCGAGCCGCTCGTCGCGCGCGGCCGGCTCGAAGATGCCGCGATGGCCGCCCGCTTCCACGCCTTGCGCCACGATGGCGTGCACGCCGGCGTCGGCCACCTGGCGGGCCTCTTCCACGCTGGTGGCGGTGGCCATCAGGTAGATGCCGGCCTCGCGCAGCGCGGCGATCCACGGCTGCGGCGGCAGGCCGAAATGAAAGCTCGCCACCGCCGGGCGCTCCTCGAGCAGCATCGCGAACATGGCTTCGTCGGCCACGAAGCTCTGGTAGATCTCGCGCAGCGCGGCCGGCGGCGTGGCGCCGAACTCGGCGAAGCTCGGCGCGAGATAGGCCAGCCAGCGCGCCTCCCGCGCGGCGTCGGCCACCGCGGGCGCGTGGCAGAACAGATTGACGTTGAACGGCTTGCCGGTCAGGGCGCGGGTGTCGCGGATCATCTTGCGGGCGCCTTCGGCGTCCGTGGCGCCGACGCCGAGCGAGCCCAGCCCGCCGGCATTCGAGACGGCCGCGGCCAGCGCCGGCGTGCCGATGCCGGCCATCGGCGCCTGGATGAGCGGCACGGCAAGGCCGAGCCGGGACGGCAGCGCGCGCGGCGGGGTGGCGGAATTGGGGGTGTTCATTGCGTGACTCCTTCGGAAGAGGGGCGCTTGCCGGCTCCCGGCGCGCGCACGAAGATGACGCCGGCGGCCGCCAGCAGCGCCACGGCGGCGGCGGCCAGCGGCCCGTTGAAGCTGTGGCTGCGGGCCATCAGCGCGCCCGCTGCCAGCGGCCCGGCGATCTGGCCGACGCCGTAGGCCGAGGTCATGGCGGCCAGCAGGTTGAATGGCACCGCGTGGGCCACGCGCCTGGCCGCCGGCATGGCGATGGTCACGGTGCCCACGAAGGTGCCGCCGACCAGCAGCGCGCTGGCCAGGTAGGACCACGCGGCATGGCTGAGCGCGGGCAGGATCACGCCCGCGGCCTGCACCAGCAGGTTGAGCGCGAGCGCGCGCCGCGTGCCGAGGCGCCCATGCAGGGCGTGCCACAGGTAGCACGACGGCGCCGCGCCCAGGCCGAACACGGCCCACACGTGGATCGGGTCGACCTGGCCGAGCGCGTCGCGCACGAACAGCGGCAGGTAGGTGGCGGTCACGATGTAACCGAAACCGGCCAGGCCATAGCTGGCGATCAGCGGCCACGGTCCCGGGACGCTGGCTGCGTTGGCGGCATCGGCAGCATTGGCCGCGCCGACGGCGGCCACGGCCGCGCCGGCCGGATGCGGCGGCGGCGGCGCGCGCCCGCCGAGCAGGCGCCATGCCGGCAGCGACAGCGCCAGCGCGCCGGCGGCCAGCGCGGCCCACAGCGCAGGACTGCGCCAGCCGGCGAGGTTGCCGGCGGCGATGGCCTCGGCCGACAGCAGGATGCCGCTGCCCACGCCCGCGAACAGCAGCGGCGCGCCGTGCGGCTGGCCCACGAGCTGGAACAGCCACACCGAGGCGGCCACCAGCGCCAGCGCGCTGAAGAAGCCGGCCACGAAGCGCGTGCCGGCAACGAACCACGGCGCCGCCGGCAGCGTCAGCACCAGCAGGCACAGCACGGTGCCGGCCAGCGCGATGCGGCACAGCCGCGGCGTGGCGCGCGGCGACAGGCGTGTCACCGCGAGCGCGCCGGCCAGGTAGCCCGCGTAGTTGGCGGACGCGGCCAGCGAGCCGGCGCCGACGCTCAGCAGCCCGTCGCGCACCATCAGCGGATACATGCCGGTGAAGGCGAAGCGGCCGAAGCCCATGCCGACGGCCAGCACCAGGGAGGCAGCCAGCGCCGGCAGCCAGGGCGCGCCGGCGCGCTCGGCGCCGCGCTCGCTGCCGCTCTCGATGTCGCCGGCGGGCCGGGCGGCGCAGGCAGGTCGGGCTTCAGCCATGTTGCAGCTCCTGCAGGAAAGCCTGGTATGCCGCGGTCGTGAAACCCTGGCGGCGCACCAGGAAGGTATGCGCGGTGCGCACCGGCACGGTCTGCAGGCCCGCCGCGTCCGGGTGCAGCGCGAGCAGCGAGCGGGGCACGACGGCGACCGCCGAGCCGGCCGTCACGCAGGCCAGGATTGCATGGTAGGACGCCAGCTCCAGCATGTTGAGCGCCGGGCGCTGGCCCGCGCCGCCGGCGAGCCAGTTCTCGGCGCACAGGCGGTAGGTGCAGCCGCGCGAGAAGGTGGCCAGGCTGCGCAGCACGAGGTCCTGCGGCGCGCGCACCGGCGGGTGGCTGGGCGGCAGCACCAGCAGCAGTTCCTCGGAGAACAGGAAGCTGCCTTCCAGCCCGGGGCCGAGCTCGTCCATGTCCAGCGTGTCCGGCGCGCCTTCGCCGGGATGCGCCACCACCGCGCAGTCGATGCGGTGCGCCAGCAGCGCGTCCACCAGCGCCTGCGTGGTGCCGGTCTGGATCTCGATCTGCACCTGCGGCCACTTGCCGTGGTAGCGCGCCAGCGGGCGCGGCAGCCGCGCCGCGGCCGAGCTTTCCATGCTGCCCACGCGCAGCCGGCCGGAGGGCTCGCCGGCGCGCATCGACTGGCGGGCTTCCTCGGCCAGCGCCAGCAGTTGCTCGGCGTAGCCCAGGAAGCGCTGGCCTTCGGGCGTGAGCGTCATGCGCTTGCTGTCGCGCAGGAACAGCGCCACGCCAAGCTCTTCCTCGAGCTGCTTGACGCGCGTGGTGACGTTGGACTGCACGCGGTCCAGCGCCCGGGCGGCGCGCGTCACGCTTTCCTCGCGCGCCACCGTCCTGAAGATTTCCAGCTCGGCCAGATCCACGGCGGGTTCCTCGATATGGGATTGAAGTGTGTTCTTTAAAAAAGAACAAATTTCAGTTAACTATCATTTATTGGGATGGTTAAGTCAAGAAGACCTTGCCGCGCGCAGGGTTTGCGCGCGCCGGGGTGACTTGCAAGGCGGGAGGGGAAGGGTAAGGAGAAGGGCAGTGCGTTCAGCGCCGGCGCGCGGGCGGCCTCGCGGCTGGCCGGGCTGGCCGGTAGCGCTCGCGCAGCGTTTCCAGCAGCAGCGGCAGGGCCGGCGCCGGATTGCCGGGCGCGTGGACCACGGCCACGCCGATCCGCAGCACGGCCGCTTCCTTGAGCGGCTTGTAGACCACGCCTGCGCGCGCCATCGCCTGCAGCGAGGCCGGCACCAGCGCCACGCCCTGGCCGTCGGCGATGAGGCCGAGCAGCACGTGGTGGTCGGCCGGCTCGGGCACGCGCGGCGGCGAGAAGCCCAGCGCGCGGAACAGCGCTTCGTAGTGGTCGAAGTAGGCGGGGTTGAGGCGCCGCTGGAACCAGAACAGCGGATCGGCCTGCAGCTCCAGGATGGAGAGGCGCTTGCGCCGGGCCAGCCGGTGCGTGGCCGGCAGCGCGGCGACCAGCGGATCGTCGAACAGGTGCTCGACGTGCAGCTCGCCGGTGCCGGACGGCAGGCCGATCAGCGCGGCATCGAGCGCGCCGCGCCGCAGGTCGGCGATCGACTGCTGCGAGATCTGCCGTTTCTGCAGCAGCCGCACGTCCGGCGCGCGCGCCTGCAGGGCCGGCGCCAGCCATGTGAACAGCGCGGCGTCGACCACCGTGGTGATGCCCAGGCGCAGCCCGGCGTTGCGCCGCGCGCGCTTGCGCGCGCGGGCGAGCATGGCGTCGGCGCTGGCCAGCAGCGCGCGCGCCTCGGGCAGCAACTGGCTGCCGGCGGGCGTGAGCGCCACGCCATTGCGGTCGCGCTCGAACAGGCGCGCGCCGACGGTTTCCTCGAGCGCCTGGATCTGCCGGGTCAGCGGCGGCTGGGTGATCGACAGGCGCTCCGCCGCGCGGCGAAAGCTCAGTTCGTCGGCCACGGCCACGAAGTATTCGAGTTGCCAGAGTTCCAGGCGGGGCTGCATGCGGGGTGCGCTCGGACGGGTTGCTGATACGTGCAAGGTATCACGCCGAAGGCATTGGCGGCGCGCGCACGCGCTGGCTAAGCTTGCTTCACTGCTTGCTTCACATCACCAACTCGTCACCGAACCAAGGAACACCTTCCCGATGAATCCGCATACTCTTCCGCACACGCTGTCTCTCGGCCGGGCCCGGCTTGCCGCCATCGAAGGCAGCGCCGATGCCTCCATTCTCGACGCGCTCGGCGACATCGCGCCCGATCTGGCCAGCCTTGCCATCGGCTTCGTCTATGGCGAGATCTATCCGCGCGCGGGCCTGTCGCTGCCCGAGCGGCAACTGGTCACGGTGGCCGCGCTCGCGGCGATGGGCGGGCTCGCGCCGCAACTGGAGTTCCACCTGGCCGGCGCGCTGAACGTTGGCTGCCAGCCGGCGGAACTGGTCGAGGCCATGATCCACCTGGCCGTGTACGCGGGTTTTCCGGCGGCGCTCAACGGCATTGCGGCGGCGCGGGCCGTGTTTGCCCGCGCGGGTGTCGTGGTGGCGGCGGCCGCGCGGCCGGCCGCCGCCGGCTCGCGCTACGAGGCCGGGCTCGCGCGCCTGCGCGAGATCGACGGCGAGGCCGGCGTGCGCGTGATCGCCTCGCTGCAGGACATCGCGCCGGACCTGGGTCGCTTCATCATCGAGTTCGCCTTCGGCGACATCTACGCGCGGCCCGGCCTCGATCTGGCCAGCCGCGAGCTGGTGACGGTGGCCGCGCTGGCGGCGATGGGCTCGGCCACGCCGCAACTGAAGGTGCACATGCATGGCCTGCTGAACGTGGGCGGCACGCGGCAGCAGCTCGTGGAGGCCATCATCCAGATCGCGGCCTATGCCGGTTTCCCGCGCGCCATCAATGCGGCGCTGGCGGCCAGGGAGGTGGTGGCCGCGCACTGACGGCAGCGAGGCCGCCTCACGGCGCCACGCCTTGCCTGGCCTCGAGCAGGCCCGCGACCCAGTCGATGAAGACCCGCACCTTGGCGCTCAGGTGGCGGTTGCGCGGGTACAGGGCCAGCATCGGCAGCGTGCCGGCATTCCAGTCCGGCAGCACCGGCACCAGCCGGCCGCTGGCGAGGTGCGCGCGCACGACGCCGTTGAGCGGGCTTTGCATCAGGCCCATGCCGGCCACGGCGGCGGCGATGCAGGTGTCGGCATCGTTGGCCGCGACCCAGTGCGGGCGGGTGATTTCATGCGCCTCGTCGTCGCGCCGGAAATCGAACGGGAACACGCGCCCGGTCTTGGCCGAGAAGAAGTTCACGAAGCGGTGCCGGTCGAGGTCGGCCAGCGTGGCGGGCATGCCGTGGCGCTGCAGGTAGGCCGGCGCGGCGCAGGTTGCCACTTCCAGCTCGCCGAGCCGCCGCGCGGCCAGGCTCTCGTCGTGCACGAGGCCGCCGCGGATCACGCAGTCCACGCCTTCGGCGATCAGGTCCACCGGGCGGTCCGAACTGCCCAGTTCCATCATCACCTGCGGATAGCGCGCGAAAAAGTCCGGCAGCGCCGGCGCGATGACATGGCGGCCCAGGGAGGCCGGCACGTCCACGCGCAGCCGGCCGGCGGGCGTGACCACGGCTTGCCCGAGCATGGCCTCCAGCTCGTGCATCTCCTGCAGCATGGTGCGCGCGCGCTGATGGTAGGCCATGCCGTCGTCGGTCAGGCTGAGCCGCCGCGTGGTGCGGTGCAGGAGCCGCACCCCGAGGTGGCTTTCGAGGTCCTGGACGATGGTGGTGACGCGCCCCCGGGGCAGGTGCAGCGCGGTCGCCGCGCGCGAGAAGCTGGCCAGCTCCACCACGCGGACGAAGACCTCCATAGCTTTGAACCGGTCGATGGACATGGTGGGATTGTTCTGAATATAGGGAATAGTGATTTCTTCGCTTCGCAGTTTATACGCATCCATTAGCACAATAGACTGCCTTCACCGATTCAACGATGCGAAGGAGATTCACATGAGCACGTCTTCCCAGTCTTCCCAATCCCCCGGGGTTCCCCTGGCCGCGCTCGGCGCGCACGGGCCGCAGCAGGTGTCGGCGCTGGGCCTGGGCTGCATGGGCATGTCCGATTTCTACGGCGCCAATGACCGCGGCCAGAGCATCGCCACCATCCACGCGGCGCTGGACGCCGGCATCAACCTGCTCGACACCGGCGACTTCTACGGCGCCGGCCACAACGAGATGCTGATCGGCGAGGCGCTCCGGGGCCGCCGCGGGCAGGCGCTGGTGTCCGTCAAGTACGGCTCGCTGCGCGCGCCCGACGGCAACTGGCTGGGCATGGACGGGCGCCCGCAGGCGGTGAAGAACTTCATCACCTACAGCCTGCAGCGGCTCGGCACCGACCACATCGACATCTACCGCATGTCGCGGCACGACCCGGCCGTGCCGGTGGAGGACACCATCGGCGCCGTGGCCGATCTCGTGAAGGCCGGCTACGTGTGCCATATCGGCCTGTCGGAAGTGGGGCCGGAGATCATCGAGCGCGCCCACAAGGTGCATCCGGTCAGTGACCTGCAGATCGAATATTCGCTGCTCAGCCGCGGGCCGGAGGCCGGCATCTTCCCCGTGCTCAGGCGGCTGGGCATCGGCGTGACCGCCTACGGCGTGCTGTCGCGCGGCCTGATCAGCGGCTCGCGCCCGACCGGGCCGCGGGATTTCCGCGCCCACCTGCCGCGCTTCACCGGCGAGAACCTGGGCCGCAACCAGCAGCTCGTGGCTGCCCTCGGGCAGGTGGCGCAGGAACTGGGCGCGACCACGGTGCAGGTGGCGATCGCCTGGGTGCTGGCCAAGGGCCGCGCGCTCGGCGTGCAGATCGTGCCGCTGGTCGGCTCGCGCTCGCTGGCGCAGCTGGAGGGCGCGCTGGGGTCGCTGCGGTTGCCGCTGTCGGCGCAGGACATGGCCCGCATCGAGCAGGCGGTGCCGCGCGAAGCCGTGGCCGGCACGCGCTACGGCGAGGAACAGATGGCGTTTCTCGACAGCGAGCGCTGAGCCGGCAGTCTTGTCAGCGGGGGTTCCCGGCCAGCACCGACGGCGGCTGGGAAGCGGCCAGTGCCACCGCGTGCCGCGCCGCGGGCGCCGGGCGCGCCAGCATCTGGCGGATCGAGGCGAGGTAGCGGTCCCCGACTTCGCGCGTGGCGCGGTTGGCCTGCGCGCGCAGCGAGCGCCGCGGCGGCGGCGTGACGTTCAGGCTGCGGCAGATCGTGGACAGGTAGGGTTTGCGTTCCCCGGTCAGCCGCTGCGCTGCCGCCGCGAGGGCCGCGTCGCCGACCCGCGCGCGCAGCCACGCGAGGACCTGGCGGTCGTATTCGTTCTGGACCCGGACCAGATGTTCCATGATGGGCTCCTGAAATACTGTTCATGCATACAGTAACTGTAAATATATACAGTAATCGGGGGATTTCAAGGAACGGCGGAATCGGGGGGAATGGATGTGGCTTATGAATAACCTGCCCGCCAATGCCGGCGCGGCGGCTGGCAGCCGGCCCGGGATTGCCCGGGCCGGACGGCGGCAGTGCCGGTTGCGGCAATGGGTGATGAGGTTGGGAAAGCGTGGCGGATGCCGCGCCGGCCGGCCCGGACGCGGGCGATGTCGAGGGCGCTACGCCAGCTGGTTCATCAGCGTGTCCTGGGCGGACACCAGCCGGCGGCCGCGCCGGCGCCGGTAGCTGCCGTCCGGCTCCAGCTCCCAGGTATCGCGGTTGTCCTTGAGATAGCGCTTGAGGCCTTCCTCGATCACGCGCTTCTTGAGGGCCTTGTCCAGCACCGGGAAGCAGATCTCGACGCGGCGGAAGAAGTCGCGCTCCATCCAGTCGGCGCTGGACAGGCGCACGTCCTCGGCCTTGTCGTTGTAGAAATAGAAGATGCGCTCGTGCTCGAGGAAGCGGCCGAGCACGGAGCGCACCCGGATGTTCTCCGACAGCCCCGGCAGGCCGGGCCGCAGCGCGCAGGCGCCGCGCACGATCAGCTCGATCTTCACGCCGTCGCACGAAGCCTGGTACAGCGCCTCGATGATCTTCGGCTCCAGCAGCGCGTTCATCTTGGCGATGATCAGGCCCTTGCGGCCGGCCCTGGCGTGCCTGGCCTCGCGGCGGATGGCCTCGATCAGCGCCGCGTGCATGGTGAACGGCGATTGCCACAGGTGCCCGAGCGTGCCGGGATGGCCGAGCCCGGTCAGTTGCGAGAACACGTTGGCCACGTCGGCGGCGATGGCTTCCTTGCAGGTAAACAGGCCGATGTCGGTGAAGTTGCGGGCGGTCTGCGAATGGTAGTTGCCGGTGGAAAGATGCACGTAGCGGCGCAGCTTGCCGCCCTCGCGCCGCACCACCAGCGCCATCTTGGCGTGCGCCTTGTAGCCCACCACGCCGTACACCACGTGCGCGCCGGCTTCCTCGAGCTGCGCGGCCCAGTTCATGTTGGCTTCCTCGTCGAAGCGGGCCAGCAGCTCCACCACCACGCTGACTTCCTTGCCGCGCCGCGCCGCGCCGATCAGCGCGTCGAGCAGGGCCGAGTCGTTGCCGGCGCGGTACACCGTCTGCTTGATCGCCATCACGTCCGGGTCTTCGGCGGCCTGGCGGATGAAGTCCACCACGGGCGCGAACGACTGATAGGGGTGGTGCAGCAGGATGTCGCCGTCGCGGATGGCGCGGAACATGTCGGTCTGCTCCTGCTGGAGCGCCTTCGGCAGGCCGGGCCGGCACGGCGGGTATTTGAGGTCGTCGCGCGCGACGCTGTCGGGCACCGGCAGCAGCCGCACGAGATTGACCGGCCCGTTGACGGCGAAGACCTCGGTCTCTTCCAGCCCGAACTGGCCTTGCAGGAAGCGCGTCATCTTGGGCGAGCAGTTGTCCGCCACCTCGAGGCGCACCGCGTCGCCCAGGTGCCGCTGCGGCAGCTCGCCCTGCAGCGCGTCGCGCAGGTTGCGCACTTCGTCCTCGTCGACGAACAGCTCGCTGTTGCGGGTGACGCGGAACTGGTAGCAGCCGCGCACGCGCATGCCGGGAAACAGCTCGCCCACGTGCGCATGCAGGATCGACGACAGGAACACGAAGCCGTGCGGGCAGCCCGAGATCTTGCTTGGCAGCAGGATCACGCGCGGCAGCGCGCGCGGCGCCTGCACGATGGCGGCGCCGGCTTCGCGGCCGAAGGCGTCCTTGCCTTCGAGCTCCACGGCGAAGTTCAGGCTCTTGTTGAGCACGCGCGGGAACGGGTGCGCCGGGTCGAGGCCGATCGGGGTGAGCATCGGCATCAGCTCGCGGAAAAAGAACTCGCGGATGTACTCGGCCTGCTCGGCGGACCAGTGCGGGCGCCGCAGGAAGCGAATGCCCTCGGTGGCCAGCTCCGGCACCAGCACGTCGTTGAACAGCCGGTATTGCTCCGCCACCAGCTTGCGCGCCCGCGCGCCGAGCAGCGCGTAGACCTGGCGCGGGTCCAGCCCGTCCGGGCCGGGCAGCGCGGACTGCAGCTTGATCTGCTCCTTGAGGCCGGCCACGCGGATCTCGTAGAACTCGTCGAGATTGCTGCTGAACACGCACAGGAAGCGCAGCCGCTCCAGCAGCGGGACCTCGGGGTCCGCGGCCTGGAGCAGCACGCGGTGGTTGAACTCCAGCTGGCTGGCGATGCGGTTCAGGAAGGTCTGCCGGGCATCGGCGCTGGCGAGGAAATCCGCGGGGGCGCCTTTTGCATCACTCGACGGCAAGGGGAGGGACGGGGCGGTCTGCAGTGGGACACCCGAGCCTTCGGCCATATTCGACTTCAATCCTTTTTCTTGTATGGGTCGCCACCGGCGGCGACACGATGGCCTGATAGTACCGCGTCGCGCGGCGCTTGAGGAGGGTGGCGCGGCGCCTGCGTCGTGCCGGAATGGCCGTGCCGGCTGCCGCGGGCGCGCCACGCATTCATTCCATGCCGGGATAGGTTTATGAAAACCATTCGCTTGTGACGCGCGGCGGGCTGCGAATAGGATGCCCCCATCAAAACAGAACAGACGATGAGGAGACATGGCATGAAGAGATTCGCAGCCTTGCTGGTGGCATCGGCCGCGCTGGCCCACGCCGCTTTCGCGCAGGACGGGGAGGCCTATCCGGCCCGCCCGGTGAAACTGGTGGTGCCGTTCGGCGCCGGCAGCGCGTCCGACACCGCGGCGCGCATCGTCGCCGAGGCGGTGCGCGACAAGCTCGGCACCATCGTGGTGGACAACCGCCCCGGCGCCAACGGTATCATCGGCTCGGCCTACGTGGCCAAGGCCGCGCCCGACGGCTACACCCTGCTGCTGACCAGCAGCGCCACCCATTCCGGCATCGGCGCGCTGTACCGCCATCCCGGCTACGATCCGATCAAGGACTTCGTCCACATCACGCGCATCGCCACCATCCCGATGGTGCTGGTGACGCGCCCCGACGCGCCCTACAAGACCGCGAAGGAACTGGCCGCCCAGGCCCGCAAGGCGCCGCTGCGCTACGGCTACGGCAGCGGCTCCGCGCAGATCGCCGCGGCGACCTTCAGCATGGTGGCCGACGCGCCCTCCGAGGGCATTCCGTACAAGAGCCAGCCGCCCGCGGTCACGGACCTGATGGGCAGCCAGATCGACTACATGCTAGCGGACACCTCGGTGGTGACGAGCTTCCTCAAGGGCGGCAAGCTGGCCGGCCTGGCCATCTCCAGCCCGCGGCGCTCGCCCGACCTGCCCGGCATTCCCACCATGACGGAGGCCGGCTACAAGGACTTCGACCTCGTGGTCTGGGTCGGGCTGGCGGCGCCCGCGGGCACGCCCGCGAGCGTGACCGAGCGTTGGAACAAGGAAGTCGGCGCGGCCTTGTCCGACCCGCAGGTGAAGGAAAAGCTCGCCCGCCTGGGCATGGTGGCCAGCCCGAGCGGCATCAGGGAGCACGGCGCCTTCGCGCTGGCGCAGCGCGACATCTGGACGGCGCGCGCGGCCAGGGCGGGAGTCGAGCAGCAATGACGCAGCCGTTCAGCCAGCCGGCGCCGCTCGAAGGGGTGCGCGTGCTCGACCTGACCTCGGTCGTGATGGGGCCGGTATGCACCCAGATCCTGGCCGACTACGGCGCCGAGGTGGTCAAGGTGGAGCCGCCCGAGGGCGACGTGATGCGCCACGCGGGGGCCAAGCGCGCGCCGGGCATGGGCGCCATGTTCCTGCATGCCAACCAGGGCAAGCGCTCGGTGGTGCTCGACCTCAAGCGCGCGCAGGACCAGGACGCGCTGCGCGCCATGCTGCCCGGCTTCGACGTGTTCATCCACAACGTGCGCCCGCAGGCGATGCGCCGCCTGGGCCTGGACGAAGCCGCGGTGCGGCGCCTGCATCCGTCGGTCGTTCACGTCGAGTTGACCGGCTACGCCGCCGACGGCCCCTACGAGGGCCGCGCCGCGTACGACGACATCATCCAGGCGCAGACCGGCCTGGCCGAGCTGTTCGCGCGCCAGTCGGGCGGCGCGCCGATGTACGTGCCGACCCTGATCGCCGACCGCGTCACCGGCCTGACCGCGGCGCATGCCACGCTGGCCGCGCTCTATCGCCGCCGGCAGACGGGGCAGGGCGAATCCGTGAAGGTCTCGATGTTCGAGACCGTGGCCGCGTTCGTGCTGGGCGACCACCTCGGCGGCGCGAGCTTCCTGCCGCCGGCCGGCCCGATGGGCTACAGCCGGCTGCTGACGCCGCACCGGCGCCCCTACCGCACGCTGGACGGCCACATCGCCGCGGTGGTGTACAACGACAAGCACTGGCGCGCGTTCTTCGCAGCCATCGGCGACCTCGCCGCGTTCGAGGCCGACGCGCGCTTCCAGACCGCCGCCGCGCGCGCCGAGAACTACGACGCCATCTACGGCTACCTGGCCGGGGTGCTGGCCACGCGCACCAGCGCCGACTGGCTGGCGCTGCTGGCGGCGGCCGACATCCCGTGCAGCCCGGTCAACCGCGTCGAAGACCTGCTCGACGACCCGCACCTGCGCGCCGTCGGCTTCTTCGAGGAAGACACCGGCGGGGCCGCGCACGGCACGCGCCGCATCGCCGCGCGCTTCCGCTCGCCCGCGGCATCCACGGCATCCGCGCGTGGCGGCGCCGCGGCGCCCGAGCTTGGCGCGCACACAGCACAAGCCGCGCAAGCCACGCAGACCGTGCCGCGCGGGCAGATCGAGCCGGCGGACCGCTGAATCCAACCATCATCCGGGAATTCCCCTCATGCAGACGCTTCACCATGTCACGCTCGCCACGTCCGCGCAGGGCGTCGCCACCATCCAGATCGCCAACGGCACCTCGCTCAACATCCTCGACTCCGACACCATCGTCGAGCTGACCCGCCTGCTGCGCACGCTGGCGCGCGACCCGCAGGTGCGCGCGCTGGTGATCCGCGGCAGCGGCGACAAGGCCTTCATCGGCGGCGCCAACATCAAGGAACTGGCCCGGCTCGATCCCGACACCGCGGTGGCCTTCATCACGCGCCTGCACGACCTGTGCGAAGCGGTGCGCGACTTTCCGGTGCCGACCTTCGCGCGCCTGGCCGGCTGGTGCATGGGCGGCGGCATGGAGCTGGCGGCGGCCTGCGACATCCGCGTGGGATCGACCGCGGCGCATTTTTCCATGCCCGAGGTGCGCATCGGCATCCCCTCGGTGATCCACGCCAACCTGCTGCCGCGCCTGATCGGCGAAGGCAACACGCGCTGGCTGCTGCTGTCCGGCGCCGCCATCGACGCGGCCAGGGCGCACGCGTGGGGCTTCCTCAACGAGCTGGCCGAGCCCGACGCGCTCGACGCCGCCATCGCGCACGCGGTGGGCGAGATCCTCGAATGCGGCCCGGCCGCCGTGCGCGCGCAGAAGGCGCTGCTGCGCGGCTGGGAGAACCCGGCGCTCGAGCGCGGCCTGAAGGACAGCATCGCCATGTTCGGCGCGGTCTACGAAGGCGCCGAGCCGGACCAGTACATGCAGCGCTTCCTCAACCGCAAGCGCCCGGCGTGAGCCGGCGCGGGGTTCTCTTGTAAGATCGGGGGCGCCGGGCGGCGCCCTCGCGGCGGCGGTCCGGCCGCAGGGCGTCATCCGGCGCTTTCGCACACGGCCGCGCCATCATGAACCTGACGATCCGGGAGTTCCGCGTTTTCCGCGTGGTGTACGAACTGCGCAGCTTCAGCGCCGCCTCCGAAGCGGTGCACATGACGCAGTCCGCGGTCAGCAAGCTCTGCCAGGAAATGGAGGCCAAGGTCGGGCACCGCCTGTTCGAGCGCTCCACCCGCAAGGTGGAGCCCACCATGCTGGCCGACCACCTCTACGGCTATGCGTGCGAGATCCTCGGCACGATGGACGCCGCCGAGCGCAGCCTCAACGGGCTGCTGAGCCTGGAGCAGGGCGAGGTCCGCGTGGCGGCCTCGCCGATGATGACGCAGGGCCTGCTGACCGGCCCGGTCAGCCGCTTCCACGCGGCGCACCCGGGCGTGCGCATCGGGCTGCACGAACTCTCCACCGACGAGACCATCGACTACGTGGTCAACGGCAAGGCGGACTTCGGCCTGGTCTCGATCGAGCAGACCCATCCCAAGCTCGCCATCGAGCGGCTCTACGACGAGTCCATGTACGCCATCTGCGCCAGGGACCATGAACTGGCGAAGAAAAAGCGCGTCTCCTGGGACGCGCTCAGCGCCTATCCGCACGTCTCCATGCATCCGTCCTTCAGCGTGCGCCGCACCGTCGACCGCGTGTACGGACAGAAGGGGCTGGGCTACGTGTCCGTGATCGAGGTCGGCACCGTCCTCTCCGTGCTGGGGATGGTGAAGGCCGGCGTCGGCGTGGCGGTGCTGCCCGGCTACGTGATGAGCTTCGTGTCGGACATCGGGCTGGCCTCGGTGTTGCTGCCGGCGGCCGACTACAGCCACCCGATCTCGCTGATCCGCCGCTGGAACGCCCGCCCGTCGACCGCGGCCGAGGCGCTGATCGCGCTGCTGAAGGAAGCGATCGCGCCGGGGTAGGCGTGCGTCCTTGCTCAGGCCCGATGCGCCCCGTCGCGGCAGGCCGGCACCTCGATCTCGAATCAGCGCGCTCCCTCGATGCCGCCGCCGGCCCGCCGGGCGGCGATGAAATACAGCAGCGCGCTGGCGGCCGCGGCGGCGGTGCCGACGATGGCCAGGGCGATCGCCAGCCCGGCCCTGGGATGGCCCAGCCATTCGTTGATGGCGCCCACCGCGAACGGTCCCAGCCCGCCGCTGATGGCGTTGGTGAGGAACACCAGCAGCGCCACCGCGCGGCCGCGCATGCGGTTGGGAATGGCGATCTGCAGCGGCACCGGCGCCAGCGCCATGACGATGCTGGCGGCATACGCGCACAGGCCGTACAGCGCCAGCGACAGCCACATCGCCGGCGCGAGCGGCGCCGCGCAGGCGGCGGGCACCAGCAGGGCGGCCGCGCCGCAGGCGATGCGCAGCACCTTGCGCAGCGCATCGCGGTCGTCGACCTTGCCCACGAACAGGCTCGCGCTGACGACGCCCGCCATGCCGCCGATCATGTAGACCGGGCCGGTCAGCTTGCCGACCGCGCTGGCGGACAGGCCGAAGCTGCGGATCAGCAGGGTCGGGAACCACGCGGCGTGGGAGTAGAACAGCAGGATGAGCGCGACGTAGCCGAAGAAATAGGGCAGGCAGAAGCGGTTGCGCACGAACAGCTCGCGCAGGACTTCGCCGATCGGCGGCGCGGCCCCGGCGGCGCCCTGCGCGGCCGGCAGCCCGCGCCGCGCCGGCTCGCGGATCGTCGCCAGCACCAGCGCCGCGAGCGCCAGGCCGGGCAGCCCGACCAGGAAGAAGACCACCTGCCACGGCTGCAGGCCCTGCCTGGCCAGCCAGCCGGCCATCGCGGGCTGGTCCATCCAGCCCAGCAGCGCGCCGCCGCCGAGCAGGGCGACGCCGCCGCCGATGTAGGGCCCGAGCATGAACACGCTGCTGGCGCGCGTGACCTTGCGCGGCGGGAACATGTCGCTGAAGATGGACAGCGCGGCCGGGCTCAGCGCGGCTTCGGCGATGGCCGTGCCGGCGCGCCAGACCAGCAGTTCGCCGAAGCTGCCGGCGGTGCCGCACATGGCCGTGGAGATGGCCCAGATGGCGACGCAGGCCGCACTCAGGCGCACGCGGTTGGAGCGGTCCACCAGCCGCGCCACGAACACGCCGGCGGTGGCGTAGCAGAGCGTGAAGGTCGCGCCCTGCAGCAGGCCGATCTGGGTGTCGCTGAGCAGCAGCGATGCCTTGAGCGGCTGCACCAGGATGCTGACGACCTGCCGGTCGATATAGGAAAAGGCAAAGCACACGAAGAACATGAATACGATGTATCCATGCGAGAACGCGGTGCCGGTGTCTTCGATCACCGGCGCGTCGGCGCCGGGCGCGCCGGCTTGCAGGGCCGGCGCGGCTTCGGGGGCGGAGTGCATGAAGGTTTCCTCGTAAGGGCGGAGGGCGGGCCGGCGCGCGCCAGGGAAGGCGCGCCGGTCCCGGCGGGGCTGTCGGCTACAGCGTGGCGGGGGCGGCCAGCAGGGCGATGCAGTCGCCGGGCTCGACGCCGGCGAAGCTGCGCGCGCACACCACCATGCCGGCGCCGCCGAAATGCAGTTCGCGCGGCGGCTCCCACGGCGCGTAGGGATCGAACAGCCGCCCGGCCAGTTCGCCGGCGGCCACCTGCTGCCCCAGCGTGAAGCAGGGTTCGAACACGCCGTGGCGCGGCGCGAACAGGTAGTGCCGGGTGCCGTCCACGGCGATGAAGCGCGTGTCGTGGCGCGGCGGCGGCGGGTTGTCGCCGCGCGTCAGGCCGGTGGCGTGGAGCACGCGGCGCAGCCCGTCCTCGACGATGGCGAGACCTTCCACATTGCAGCTGCCGAAGCCGCCGAACTCGCCGCACAGGAACAAGGTGCCGTGGCGCTCGGCCGCCGCGCCGTAGGTCCGGTCCTCGCCGAGCAGGTCCATGATCATGGTGTGGGGCGCGGCGAACGCATTGACCAGCTTCAGGTACTCGGCGCGGCGCGCCGGGTCGGGCGGCAGCGCGGCCAGCAGCGTGGGCATGTGGTTGAACGAGGCGCCGCCGGCGTGCAGGTCCAGCACCACGTCGGCGCGCGGAAAGAGCTCGGTGTCCACGTAGTGCGCGATCATCGCCGTGACCGAGCCGTTGCGCTCGCCGGGAAACATCCGGTTCAGGTTGCCGCGGTCGATCGGCGAGGTGCGCGAGCCGTTCAGGAACGCCGGGAAGTTCAGCGCCGGGATCACGATCAGCCGGCCCTCGATCCGCATGGCGGGCATGCGCTGCAGCAGCTTCATCAGCGCCAGCGGGCCTTCGTATTCGTCGCCGTGGTTGCCGCCGGTCAGCAGCACCGTCGGCCCCGTGCCCTGCTTGAGCACGGCGACCGGCGCGGGAATGTGGCCGTAGGCGGAGCGGTCGTGCGAATAGGGGATGCGCAGCACGCCGGTCTGGAAACCCTCGCGCTCGTAGTCGATCCCGGTCGAGATCAGTGTTTTCCTGGAAGGGGTGTGGTCGTTCGGTCGGCCTGGCATGCCTTGTCTCCGGTGGGGGATCGGGCGCGGCCGGTTGGCGTCTGGAGGGGGCGGCCGCGCTGCATGTCATATTGATGACCGCGGCGGTCGACGACAAATACCGTTTTCTGGCGCAGGCGATGCCTTCCAGGCATCAGCCCGGCGCGGCGCCGGCCTGTCGCATCGCTTCGACGGTCTGGATGAAGCGCGCAAGCGCGGGCGCGGGCGCATCGGCCTTGTGCGCGAACACGAGCGGCATCGGGATCGACAGGTCCGTGAACGCGGCGAAGCGGCACAGCGCGGGCGGGCGGCCGAGGTTGGCCGAATTGACGATGGCCGCGCCGACGCCGGCGCAGACCAGCGACAGCATGGCGGCCTCGGTCGAGACCTCCTGCACCACGTTGAGCGTGATGCCGCACGCCTGGCAGGCGCCGATCAGACGGTCGTAGTAGAGCGGATACGTGGCGCGCGGGAAGGTCACGAACGGCCAGTCCGCGATCTGGCGCAGCGCCACGCCGGGCAGCCCCGGCCGGGCGCGGGCGGTTTCCTGCGCCGGCAGGGGCCAGGCGAGCGGCGCGGCCAGCATGACGTCGTTCGTCGTCAGCGGCAGCGTGCCGAGCGGTTCGGCGAGCGGTCCGTACTGGTAGATGAAGCCGCCGTCGAGCGTGCCCGCGCGGATCTCGTCGAGCTGCAGCGGCGTGTTCATCGGCACCAGCTCGATGCGCACGTCGGGCACCTCTTCCTGGAAGCGGCGGAAGACGTGCGGCACGATGCCGTCCCAGCCGCTGTTCTCGACGAAGCCCAGGCGCAGGTAGCCTTGCACGCCGGCCGAGATGCGCTGCGCGCCGCGCGCGGCCACGTCGAGCTGGTTGAGCGCCGCGCGCGCATCGCGCAGGTAGGCCTGGCCGGCCGAGGTCAGCCTGAGGCCGCGCGGCGTGCGCTCGAACAGCGCGAAGCCGAGCTCCTCCTCCAGGTCGTGGATCTGGCGCGAGATGGCGGGCTGCGTGACGTGGACATGCTCCGCCGCCACGCGAATGCTCTCGTGCTCGGCCACGGCGATGAAATAGCGCAGATGTCGTAGTTCCACAGACTTACCCGTTGTTGAGTTGCGCCGGCGGCGGCCGGTCCACGGCAAACATGCCACAAAGCGCCGGCCCCGGAAAGGCGGGGCCGCGCGGCGCGGCGCATGTCCGGCGGGCATCGGCGGCCGGCGCACGCAGCCTGACGCGGGGCGCGGCCGGCAAGCCGACGACGGAACCGGAGGCATATGGTTGCGTTGCCATGCCGGCGCCGCGTTCAGCGCTGCGCGCCCGTCGCCGCCCGTTCGAGCCGCGGCACGAGGAAGTCGATGAACGCGCGCAGCTTGGGCGGCTGCACGCGCCCGCGCGGGAACACGGCGTGCAGGTCCGGGCAGCGCCCGAGCCAGCCCGGCAGCACCGGCACCACCAGCCCCTGTCCGGCATGCCGCGCCATGATGAGGTCGGTTGCCATCATCAGGCCCGCGCCGTCGAACAGCGGCGCCTTGAGCGCCTCCGGGTCGTCGGCCTCGATCACGGGGCGGATCGGGTAGTCGACGAGCTTTCCGGCCGCGTCCGCGCGGCGCATCGGCCAGGCATGGCCGCCGGCGCGCCGGGCCACGCGCGTGGACAGCGCCGCGTGCTCGCGCAGCGCATCCGGATGGGCCGGCGCGCCGTGCCGCGCGAGATAGGCGGGGCTGGCGTAGATGCGGTTCGGGAAGGTCGCGAGCCGGCGCGCCGCCATCGACGAATCCGGCAGGTCGCCCATGCGCAGGGCGAGGTCGATTTCCTCGCCGACCAGATCGAGCGTGCGGTGGCTGAGCACGAGGTCGATCTGCACGTCCGGGCAGCCGGCGCGGAATTCCGCCAGCAGCGGGCCGAGCAGGCTGACCGACAGCGAATACGACGCCGTGATGCGCAGCGTGCCGCGCGGCGCGCCGTGCAACTGGCCCACCGCGGCATCGGCGTTGGCCAGCATGGCGGGAATGGCGCGGCAGGATTCGTAATAGAGCGTGCCGGCCTCCGTCAGGCCGAGGCGGCGCGTGGTCCGGTGCAGGAGCTGCGCGCCGAGCCGCTGCTCGAGCTCGCGCAGCTTGCGGCTGACCGTGGTCTTGGGCAGGTCCAGCGCGGCCGCGGCGGCGGTGAAGCTCCCGGCTTCCACGACCTTGAGGAAGACCAGGGTGTCGTTCATGTCGGGCATGGTCGGGGCGGCGCGCGGCGTGGCAGGAGCGATGGCGGGTGACGCCGATTATGCCATCGGCGGCACAATGATTGCCGGAAACGACGGCTTATCGCGGTGGCGGACCGTTGTTATCGTACCATTCATCGCCGATTCGGCACCAATATCAGATCCAGTGCGGCGCCTGACGAAGAGGCCGCCGCATAACCGGAACGAGACCCGCCATGCATTTCTCCCGCTTCCTGCTGCTTGCCACCGCTTCCATGTCCGTCCTCGCCGCCAGCCCCGCCGGCGCCGACGTGGCGCCTTCGCCGGACAGGCCGGCCAGCCCGGGATGGGTCGCGCGCCAGGCCCCCGGTTTCTATCGCTTCGCGCTCGGCGCGTTTCGCGTCACGGTACTGTCCGACGGCACCGCGCCGCGCGACGTGCCGGCCATCACGAGCGACCCGCAAGCCGTGCGCGCGGCGTTCGCGGCCGCCCACCAGGCCTTGCCGGTCGAGATCTCCGTGAACTGCTTCCTGATCGATACCGGCGAGCGCCGCATCCTCGTCGACACCGGCGCCGGCGAACTGTTCGGGCCGCTGACGGGCCGCCTCGTCGACAACCTGCGCACCGCCGGCTACGAACCCGGCGACATCGACGACATCCTGCTGACGCACATCCACGGCGACCACTCCGGCGGCCTCAGCATCGGCGGGCGGCGGGTGTTTCCGAATGCCGTGGTGCACGTGGACCAGCGCGACCCGGCCCTGTGGCTCAGCGCCGAGGCCGAGGCCCGCGCGCCGGCGGCGGCCCGCACGACCTTCCGCCAGTCGCACCAGACCGTGGACCCGTACGTGGCGGCCGGCAGGCTGCGCACCTTCGATGGCGCCACCCAGTTGTTTCCGGGCGTGCGTTCGGTGCCGCTGTACGGCCACACGCCCGGCATGAACGGCTATTTCATCGAGAGCCAGGGCCAGCGGCTATTGCTGTGGGGCGACATCATCCACGCCAGCGAGGCGCAGTTCCGCGATCCCGGCATCACCATCGACTACGACGTCGACCGCGCCGGCGCCGCGGCGGCGCGCCGCCGCGTCCTGGCCGACGCGGCCAGGGAGGGCTTCATGGTCGGCGGCGCGCACGTGTCATTTCCGGGGATCGGCCATGTACGGGCCGAGCGGAGCGGTTTCAGTTGGGTACCGGCTCCCTATAGCGTGACGCTCAAGGAGTGACAAAACGGGATCGTCGGCGATGGAGAGCATTGGAAGTAATGCAATGTGCACTTCGTTGCTTTCCTACATACGTACTATCACCTAATGCTGCGTTGCGACATTCCTTTTGCTACAATTAGGGAAAACCCGATGCGGGTTATCCCTTAAGGAGTGAATCATGACCAAGCAATCCGATATCAAGATGACCGACCAACTGGAACGCGAACTGATCGAACGCGAACTCGGCCCGCGCAGCCCTGGTTTCGTCGACGACGTTAAGAGCGCTGTCGCCGCCGTGCAGCGCGTCTTCGGCCGTCTGCAAAGCCAGGCACGCAAGGCAAAGATCGCCTACGCCAACGGCTGATCGCGGCAGTCGCGATCGTCGTCGGGGAGCCAGCGGCTGTCGCTGTGCCCGGTAGTTAGTCTGGAGTCTGTTGTTTGCGATCGTCGGCGGTGTGGATAGTCGATCGTCGCTTGATGGCTGAGTTGTCGATCAGCTAGCTTTGTAGTGCTTTGCAGTATCGGTTTGACGGCCATGCGGCCGCGGCTTTGCGGATCGTGCCGAGGCACGGATCAATGCGGGCGCGGGCATCGGCGCCGTCGGACCCGGCGCGGACATTCCGCGCGGCAAGACCGGCCAACGCGTCGCTCGGGTGAGCGCAGCGCTTCTGGCCGGTTTTTTTATTTCGGGCCGCGTTTTATTTTGGGCCGAGTCGGCGTGGACTTCGCCGACCGCTTATATTTGACGCTCATTGCATCGGCAGCATCGCAGGCGGGAGGGCGCCCTGAATGGACAAGTCGAAATACGCGGCCTACGAGCCTGCCGCTCCGTACTTCAACCTGGTGCGCGAGGCGCTGGGGGATCTGGTCGAGGGTGAGCACTTTTTCGACGTCATGACGAATGACACCGTCTACGAAGTGCTTTACGACATTCCCGGCTGGCCTCGCGTCATCCGGGGGCGGACCGACCTGATGGCCGCCTTCCGGGGCTACGCCGAACATATCGAACTTCAGTCCGCCGACAAGCTGATCGTGCACAAGGCCGATGACGGCCATGCCGTCGTCATCGAATACGAGGTGCACGGCGTGATTCTCGCGACGGGCGTGAAATACGACAACCGGTTCTGCTCGATCATCGCCATCGAGAATCGGAAGATCGGGCACTGGCGGGACTACATGGATTCCCTGGCGGCCTGGAACGCGTTGACTGCGGCGCGTTGACCGCGGCGCGCTGACTGGCCCGGTTTCCCGGGCCGGCGCAGCCGCCGCAATCCTCTGCGGCGCGGCCGCTCAGCGGCCGACGCGCGCCTCGCTCAGCGCCCACAGGCGATCCGCCGCGGCCGGGTCGACCGCGTAGGCCATCACGCCGGCGAGCCGCATGGCGTCGCGCATGTCCATGCTTTCGGGCTTCCCGTCCATGATGCTCGCCACTTCGACGTTTTCGCAGTAGACGCCGCCCATGCCGTCGAGCCGCGGGCTGGTCGCGCACCAGACGCTGGTCGCCGCGCCTTGCTCGACGGTCTTCAGTTGCCGCGACGGGTCGCGCACCGGGTTGCCGTTCGCGTCGAGCACGCCGGCGGCGATCAGTTGCTCGCGCGAGATGTATTTGCCGAGGCCGGTGTCGACGATGGCGCCCGGGTGCAGCGAGAAGGCGCGGATGCCCTCGCCGCGGTAGCGCGCGTCCAGCGCCACCGCGAACAGGACGTTGGCCGTCTTCGACTGGCCGTAGGCCGACCACGGATCGTAGGGGCGGCGCTCGTAGTCGGGGTCGTCGAACACCACCGGCGAATAACGGTGGCCGAGCGAGGATACCGACACCACGCGCGCGCCCCTGGCCTGGCGCAGCGCGGGCAGCAGCCGCGCGGTGAGCTGGAAGTGACCGAGGTGGTTGGTGGCGAACTGGGATTCGTAGCCGCGCGCGTCGCGGGTCAGCGTCGGCACGGCCATGATGCCGGCGCTGTTGACGAGGATGTGCAGCGGCTGCCCGGCGGCGAGGAAGCGGGCGGCGAACGCGTCGATCGAGGCCGGATCGAGCAGGTCCATCGGTTCCACTTCGACGTCGATGTCGGACAGCGCCGTCCGCGCCCGTTCCACGTCGCGGGCGGGCACGATGACGCGCGCGCCGGCCGCGCGCAGCACGCGCGCGGTCTCGCGGCCAAGGCCGGAATAGCCGCCGGTCACGATCGCGGTCTTGCCGGCAAGGTCGATGCCGGCGATGACTTCGCTGGCGGTGGAGGCGGCGCCGAAGCCGGAGCCGATCGGTTGTTGCGGGGTAAGCATGGTGTCCTTTCGGGAATGGAGGTGTAGCGGCAGTGTAGGCGTGGCGGCCTGTACGATGAATGCTTTAGAATCCCGAATACTTTCGTATTCGTTCAGAAATAATGACCGACCTGCTTTCCGACATCCTCAAGCTCGCCGACGCGCAGCCCGCCGTGGCCGGCGGTTTCTCCGCGGGCGGGGCGTGGGCGATCCGCTTCCCGCAGCCGGACAAGCTCAAGTTCTTCGCCTTGCTCAAGGGTGGCTGCTGGCTGCGCATCGACGGCGTGGCCGAGCCGGTGCGGGCGGAGCAGGGGGACGTGTTCCTGCTGTCCGGGCAGCGCGCCTTCGTGCTGGCCAGCGACCCGGACCTGGCGCCGCTCGACGCGGTCGGCCTCTTCACCGGCTGCGACAGCAAGACGGCGAAGCTCGGCGACGGCAACGACTGCGTGCAGATCGGCGGCCATGTCCGCCTGGACCCGGTCAACGGCGCGTGGCTGGCCGAGGCGCTGCCGCCGCTGATCCATATCCGGGCCGCGTCGCCGCAGGCGGCGGTGCTGCAATGGCTGCTCGACCAGATGGTGCGGGAGCTGGCGGCGGATCGTCCCGGCAACCGTCTCGCGTCGGCCTATCTGGCGCAACTGATGTTCGTGCAGATGCTGCGCGTGCACCTCGATACCTCCGTCCCTCTCGACGGCGGCTGGCTGCGCGCCATCGGCGACAGGCGGCTCGCGCCGGTCCTGCAGCTGATGCATGGCGAGCCCGGCCGGGCATGGCGGCTGGAAGAACTGGCCGGCGCGGCGGCGATGTCCCGCACCGCGTTCGCCACGCACTTCAAGGCGGTGGCCGGCACGGCGCCGCTGGCGTGGCTGACCGAATGGCGCATGCGTCTGGCGCGGCGGGCGCTGCGCGACGAGAGCACGCCGATCGCCGTGCTCGCCGCGCGTTTCGGCTACGCATCCGAGAGCGCTTTCAGCAATGCCTTCAAGCGCGTGACCGGCGATTCCCCGCGGCATTACCGGCGCGCGGGCAGGGCGTGTTGAAGGTGTCGAGGGATGGCGCAGAGGCGGCCGCGCGAGTGTGCTGCGCGCGCCGGGCGCGGTCAGGGGAAGCCTGTCGTGGGTCAAGCCGGATTCCAGGACCAGCCATATCCAGCCATATCGCCCGGCCGGCCAAAGCGCTGCCTAGTGGGACGATACGTAGCCCGAACCCGGATGCGCCGGCGGCACGGCGAAGCTCGCCTTCATCCGACGCACTTCCATCGCCGGGGTCAGGCCGAACAGGCGCTTGAACTCGCGGTTGAATTGCGACGTACTCTCGTAGCCCACCGCGTGGCAGGCGGCCGCGGCGGTCATGCCTTCCCGGACCATCAGCATCCTGGCCTGGTGCAGCCTCGTCGATTTCACGTATTGCATGGGCGAGGTCCGGGTGACGGCCTTGAAGTGGCTGTGGAAGGTCGGCACGCTCATGCCGGCTTCCCGCGCCAACTGCGTCAGGTCGAGTTTGCCCGCGTAGCCGGCATGGATGCGCCGCAGCGCCTTGCCGATCTTGCCGAACTGCCCCTGCAACGCCAGCGCCGCGCGCATGGCCTGTCCCTGCGGGCCGGTCAGCACCCGGAAATACACTTCCCGCACCGCGGCCGGACCAAGGACCGCGGCTTCCAGGGGGCGGCTCAACACCGCCAGCAGGCGCTGCAGCGACGCCCGCATGGCTGCGTCCATCGGGCTGGACATCATGCTCCGCGGCGCCTGGGCCGGCTCGGCCAGGCCGGTGCGGTCGATCTGGAGCATCAGTTCGGCCGCGGCCTGGAAATCCAGGTGCATATAGACGGCCAGCAGCGGCCTGGCCGGCGTGGCATCCGTCTGCATGGTGAAGGGCACCGGCACCGAGACCGCCAGGTAATGCTGCTCGTCGTACAGGTAGACCTCATCGCCAAAGTAGCCCCGCTTGGTCCCCTGGCAGACGAGGACGAGGCCGGGGTCGTACAAGACCGGAGTGTTCAGCAAGGGCCGGTCCGAGCGCAGGATGCGCACGTCCGGCAGCGCGGTCAGGTTATATCCCTCTTGCGGGGCCAGGGCGCGAAGCAAAGGGATCATGCCGGCCCCCGAGGGGGCATGTGTGGCAACGTTCCGGGTCATAGTAATAGGCAATAAAACCAGAAAAACCGATCTGTCGTGGGGAGTTCGATCTGAATATTATGCACTTCTGACTGGATCTTCAGGAGTGCATACCGTGTCATCCCCCAAGACTTTCCTCATCACCGGCGTCAGCAGCGGCTTTGGCCGTGCCCTGGCCCGGGAGGCGCTGTCCGCCGGCCATCGCGTGGTCGGCACCGTCCGCAGCGCCGAAGCGAAGCAATCGTTCGAGGCTCTCGATCCGGCCCGGGCCTTCGGGCGCGTGCTGGACGTGACCGACTTCGACGCCATCGACGGCGCGGTGGCCGGCATCGAGGCGGAGATCGGCCCGATCGACGTGTTGGTCAACAACGCCGGCTACGGCCACGAAGGGGTGATGGAGGAGTCGCCGCTATCCGAAATGCGCCGTCAGTTCGATGTGAACGTGTTCGGCGCCGTGGCCATGATGAAGGCGGCGCTGCCCTGCATGCGGGAACGCCGGTGCGGGCACATCATCAACATCACCTCGATGGGCGGCTTCATCACCATGCCGGGCATTGCCTACTATTGCGGCAGCAAATTCGCCCTGGAAGGCATCTCCGAAGCCGTGGGCAAAGAGGTGAAGGACTTCGGCATCGCCGTGACGGCCGTTGCTCCCGGCTCGTTCCGCACGGACTGGGCCGGCCGCTCCATGATCCGCACGCCCCGGTCCATTCCCGACTATGACGCGCTGTTCGATCCGGTCCGCCAGGCCCGCGAAGAAAAAAGCGGCAAGCAGCTCGGTGATCCCGCCAAGGCAGCGCAAGCCATGCTGCGCATCGTCGATAGCGCGGCGGCGCCGGCCCACCTGCTGCTGGGCAGCGATGCGCTGGGACTGGTACGCCAGAAGCTGGCCGTTATGGCAGCCGGGATGGACGAGTGGGAAACGGTGACGCGCTCGACGGATGCCTGAACGCCGGGCGCTGGCGGCATACCCGCATCGGCATCGCCTAGGGAATCCACAGCGCCGCGCGGCGCAGATTGGACCTTACCACCAGCCGGTGAAAAGGCCGGATGGCCGTCAGGTAAGCGTGGCCCAGCCGGTTATGGCAATGCACGACCGTCGTCGCCACGAGCTGGTGTCCCTTGCCGCCGGGCAAGGCGCGCAGCAGCAACGACAAGCGAAAGTCCAGGTGGTGGTCGTCCTCACCCATCACGATCTCGCGCGGGGAGCGCGACTGCACCCGAAAGAAGTCCACATATTCCCCGGGACGCGCCTGAGCCGACTGGCGCAAGGCGAGGGTCGTCTTCAGCCCCAGCCCGCGCACGGCGGTATCGCGCATCGTGAGCAGCGCGGCGATCCAGCGAGGCGGATGGGTCAGGGTCGCGGCGGCCCATCCGTCCAGGTCGAGCGGGCTGCCCGCGGGCAGGGTGACAGCAAAGGCGTCCGCGAGATCGGCCTCGCCGAAGCGCGCCGCCAGCGTGCTCTCTTGCGGCAGCCGGACAGCGGTGACGTGCAGATTGGTTTTCATGGGGTCGGATCAATGTGCCGTTGCCATCGGTGTCTTGTCGGACACGACTTCTCGCGGCAACCACGATTCGAGTTCTACCACGCGGCGAGCCGGGAGCCCAGCCTTGATCGCGGGCAGTCGCTCCGGTTCGGCGTCGACGGCCCCGGCATCGTTCGCCTCGCGGACCCGCATTGCTGCCGGCGGGTTTGGCCGGAAATGGATTCCCGCAGCCTGCCGCTCCGATTGACGCGGTGAAGTGCAGACCGTGCGGTCTGGCCGCGTTGCCGCCTTTTCGCCTTTTCCCGCCGCGCGGGTCGACCGGCTGTGGCCCGCCGATTGAGGTTGACTCCTGCTTCGTGGAATGTAGTATGTGATATATCAAAAAAATCATTCCATCCATCAGGCAGCGGGAGACGACAGCATGAAAATCTGTATCTATGGCGCCGGCGCGATCGGCGGTTATCTTGGCGCGCAACTCGCGCTGGCGGGCGCGGAGATCAGCCTGGTGGCGCGCGGGCCGCATCTGGCGGCCATGCAGGCCGGCGGCCTGCGCCTGCGGATCGACGGCGAGGAGCGGGTGGCGCGCGTGCGCTGCACCAGCGATCCCGCCGAACTGGGGCCGCAGGACTACGTGTTCATCACGCTGAAGGCGCACTCGGTACCCGGTGTGGTCGACCTCATGCAGCCGTTGCTGGGGCCGGGCACGGCGATCGTGACCGGCGTCAACGGCATTCCCTACTGGTATTTCCACCGGCACGGCGGGCCGCTGGCCGGCACCACGCTGCAGAGCGTGGACCCCGGCGGGCGCCAGTGGCACGGGTTCGGGCCGGAGCGGGCCATCGGCTGCGTGCTCTATCCCGCCGCCGAAATCGTCGAGCCCGGCGTGATCCGCCATGTCTACGGCAAGAAATTCCCGCTCGGCGAGCCCGATGGCAGCCGGTCCGCGCGCGTGGCGCACCTGAGCGAGATGATGGTGGCGGCCGGGCTGGAGGCGCCCATCCGCGACAATATCCGCGACGAGATCTGGCTCAAGCTGTGGGGCAACCTGTGCTTCAACCCGATCAGCGCGCTGACGCATGCCACGCTCGACATCATCACCGCCGACCCGGCCACGCGGGCCTTGTCGCGCGCCATGATGCTGGAAGCCAAGGACATCGCCGAGCGCTTCGGCGTGCATTTCCGCGTCGACGTGGAGCGGCGCATCGACGGCGCCGGCGCGGTCGGCGCGCACAAGACCTCGATGCTGCAGGACCTGGAGGCGGGGCGCGCGATGGAAATCGACCCGCTGCTCACGGTGGTGCAGGAAATGGGGCGGCTGGTCGGCCAGCCGACGCCGATGGTCGACGCCGTGCTGGGCCTCATCAAGCAGCGCGAGCGGATGGCGCAGTCGGCCCTGGCGCGGGCGGCCTAGCGTGGCCGCGCCGCGTGGGCGGCAAGACGGATAGCGGAGACCGGCCATGCGGGCCATGCAAGGTATGAAGACGGGTGGCGGCCATGTGATATACCATATACGCAACTCGGCCGCCGCCGTCTAAATGTGGCTGAATTTATGCCAATTGTGCATTTTTCTATGCATTCCGCGCATGCCATGCGGCTTTTGGTAAGCTAGGCGGCAAGCCGCCGGCGCCGCTTTCCGAGGGCGCCGCGGTGCTGGTATCAATATGAGCCCATCCATGTCTGCGCAAAGCCAATCCGCTGAACAGCCCGCCGGGCTGACCCTGTCCCTCCAGCCCATCAACGCGGGCGCCAGCCTGCGCGACCAGGCCTACGCCATGCTGCGCCAGGCCATCGCCGACGCCGACATCTACCAGTCGGACGAGGAAATCCGGCTCGACGAGCGCGTCCTGAGCGAAGCGCTCGGCGTGAGCCGCACGCCGATCCGCGAGGCCATGACGCTGCTGGAACAGGAGGGTTTCCTGCGCACCGTGCCGCGGCGCGGCATCTACATCATGCGCAAGACCAAGCGCGAGATCGTGGAGATGATCCAGGTCTGGGCCGCGCTGGAAAGCATGGCCGCGCGGCTGGCCACGCTGCACGCGAGCGACGCGGAGATCGCCACGCTGCGCCATATGTTCGACAGCTTCCGCGACGCCACGCCGGCCGAGCACATCGAGGAATACTCCGACGCGAACATCGCCTTCCACCAGGCCATCGTGCAGTTGTCGAAGTCGCAGGTCATCATGGACGCGATCAAGAACATCTTCGTCCACGTGCGCGCCATCCGGAAGATGACGATCTCGCAGAGCGACCGCGCCTCGCGCTCGATCGTCGATCACCTGCGCATCATCGAGGCCCTGGAAAAGCGCGACACCGAACTGGCCGAGCGGCTGGTGCGGCAGCACTCGCTGGACCTCGCGGCCTATGTGGAGAAGCACTGCGATTTTCTGGACTGAGGCCGCGGCAGGCGGCTGCTATCCGGGATGGCTACGTTATCCCGGATAGCTTCGTCATCCCCGATATGGTCCGATTTGCCGCGGGTTTGCTCCCCTCTCCACCACTTCGCGGGAGAGGGGAGAGAAGCGGCAGTCGTCGCGGGGTGTCGCCAAGCCAGCCGGCGGCGGCATCGCTGCCGACGTCTTCAGTCTTCGGCACTGCCGCCCCCGTCTTCACACGGCTGCCACCGCCATCGCTCACACCGCAGCTGTCACGACGCCCCCATCGCCTCCACCATCGTCTTGCCCAGTTCCGCCGGCGAGCGCGCCACGCGGATGCCGGCCGCGCGCATGGCGTCGATCTTGGCCGCCGCGGTGCCCATGCCGCCCGAGATGATCGCGCCGGCATGTCCCATGCGGCGCCCGGGCGGGGCGGTGGTGCCGGCGATGAAGCCCGCCACCGGCTTGACCTTGCCGCCGCTGCGCGCGTCTAGCAGGAAGCGCGCGGCGTCTTCCTCGGCCGAGCCGCCGATCTCGCCGATCATGATGATGCCTTCGGTGTCGTCGTCGGCCAGGAACATCTCCAGGCAGTCGATGAAGCTGGTGCCGTTGACCGGGTCGCCGCCGATGCCGACGCAGGTGCTCTGGCCCAGCCCGGCGGCGGTGGTCTGCGCCACCGCCTCGTAGGTCAGCGTGCCGGAGCGCGACACCACGCCGATCTTGCCGGGGCGGTGGATGTGGCCCGGCATGATGCCGATCTTGCACTGGCCCGGGGTGATGACGCCGGGGCAGTTGGGGCCGACCAGCCGGCTGCCGGAGCCCGACAGCGCGCGCTTGACGCGCACCATGTCGATGACCGGGATGCCCTCGGTGATGCAGACGATCAGGCCGATGCCGGCATCCACCGCTTCCAGGATGGCGTCGGCGGCGAACGGCGGTGGCACGTAGATGACCGAGGCGTCGGCGCCGGTGCGCGCCACCGCCGCGGCCACGGTGTCGAACACCGGCAGGCCGAGATGGGTCTCGCCGCCCTTGCCGGGCGTCACGCCGCCGACCATGCGCGTGCCGTAGGCCGCGGCCTGTTCGGAATGGAAGGTGCCTTGCGCGCCGGTGAAGCCCTGGCAGATCACCCTGGTGTCTCGATCGATCAGTACGGCCATCTTATTTCCCTCCCTTGGCATGCGCGGCCTGGACCGCGTCGACCACTTTCGCGGCAGCGTCGGCGAGGTGATCCGCCGACACGATGGGCAGGCCCGAGTCGCGCAGGATGGCCTTGCCCTGTTCCACGTTGGTGCCCTCGAGCCGCACCACCAGCGGCACGGTCAGGTCGATCTCGCGCGCGGCCGCCACCACGCCTTCGGCGATCACGTCGCAGCGCATGATGCCGCCGAAGATATTGACCAGGATGCCCTCGACCTTGGGGTCGTCGAGGATCAGCCGGAACGCCGCCGTCACGCGCTCGCGCGTGGCGCCGCCGCCCACGTCGAGGAAGTTGGCCGGCTCGCCGCCGTGCAGCTTGATGATGTCCAGCGTGGCCATCGCCAGCCCGGCGCCGTTGACCATGCAGCCGATGTTGCCGTCGAGCCTGACGTAGTTCAGTCCGTGGCGCGCGGCGGCGGTCTCGGCGGGGTCCTCCTCGGTCTCGTCGCGCAGCGCCTCGATGTCGGGGTGGCGGTAGAGCGCGTTGTCGTCGAAGTTGAACTTGGCGTCGAGCGCGATCACGTCGCCGGCGCGCGTGACCACCAGCGGGTTGATCTCCACCACCGAGGCGTCCAGCTCGACGAAGGCGCGGTACGCCGCCAGGATGAAGCGCGAGGCCGCGCCGACCTGCTTGCCCGACAGGCCCAGGCCGAACGCGAGGCGGCGCGCGTGGAAGGGCTGGATGCCGCTGGCCGGGTCGATCGCCACCTTGATGATTTTCTCCGGCGTGCGCACGGCGACTTCCTCGATCTCCATGCCGCCCTCGGTGGAGGCCATCACCGTCACGCGCGAGGTGGCGCGGTCGATCAGCATGCCCAGGTACAGCTCGCGGGCGATGTCGCAGCCTTCCTCCACATAGAGGCGGCGCACTTCGCGCCCGGCCTCGCCGGTCTGCTTCGTGACCAGCACGGCGCCGAGCATCTGCCCGGCCTCGGCCCGCACCGCATCGACCGACTTGACCACGCGCACGCCGCCCTTGCCGCCGGGGTCGTTGCGGAAGCGGCCGGCGCCGCGCCCGCCCGCGTGGATCTGGGATTTCACCACCCAGACCGCGCCGCCGAGCTTGCGCGCGGCGCCGGCGGCTTCCTCCGGGGTAAAGGCAACCGCGCCGCGCGGCACGGCCACGTCGAACCGCCGCAGCAGTTCCTTGGCCTGATATTCGTGGATGTTCACGGGTCTCCTCGCTCTTGTGATGGCGCGGGGCCGGGCGCCGCGGATCGGCTGCCGGCCGGATTGCGCTGTGAAATATGGTATGTAATATATCAAAGAGAAACAAGGAAAATGCATTACACGAAAATGCGGCGAAAGAGGCGCGGCATTGCCGACCGGGAGGCGGCCGAAGTCAGTCCGAACCGATCCGAAACCGGCCCGAGGCTAGTTCGAAGCAGGCCGGAAGGGCTGGTGCGGGAATGGAATGAGTCCGCGCGGATTCAGCAATTCCGCTCATCATCCCGCCAATTCCGCTTAAATGCTGCGCCGCGTCGTCGAAACCTGCAGCCTGTACGGCAGATTTCTCTTGAGGTTCATTGATATATCACATACCGTATGTCATCAAGATCCGGAGAAAAGGATCGAGCGCGTCGCAGGGCGGACGCAAGAGGTACGCCGCGGCCGGCCGAGAGGCGGCAGCGCGGCGACAGACGATAGGCGAAAGGGTGTCGCGGCACCGCGCCGGCGGCAGGCGCGTGTCACAGCCAGTCGCAATCCAGTCAACGAGGAGACCAAGACATGTCTGCAGTCGTATCCACGCGGCCCGAGTCCACCACGGCCGAAGACACCCTGAAGCAGAAGACCCGCGACGCCGGCGTGATTTCCGGCGGCCACCTGGTGGCGCGGGCCCTGAAGAACGAAGGCGTCGACACCATCTTCACGCTGTGCGGCGGCCACATCATCGACATTTACGACGGCTGCGTGGACGAGGGCATCCGCATCATCGACGTGCGCCACGAGCAGGTCGCCGCGCACGCGGCCGACGGCTACGCGCGCCAGACCGGCAAGCTCGGCTGCGTCGTCACCACCGCCGGCCCCGGCTGCACCAACGCCGTGACCGGCGTGGCCACCGCGTTCCGCTCCGAAAGCCCGGTGCTCCATATCGGCGGGCAGGGCGCGCTGTCGCAGCACAAGATGGGCTCGCTGCAGGACCTGCCGCACGTGGACATGATGTCGCCCATCACCAAGTTCGCCGCCACCATCCCCAGCACCGAGCGCGTGGCCGACATGATCTCGATGGCCGTGCGCGAATGCTTCAACGGCGCGCCCGGGCCGTCTTACCTGGAGATCCCGCGCGACGTGCTCGACCGCGAGGTCGACCTCGCGCGCGCCGTGATCCCGCGCCCCGGCCACTACCGCGCCTCCACCCGCTCGATCGGCGACCCGAAGGACATCGAGCGCCTGGCCGACATCCTGGTCAACTCGGAGCGCCCGGCCATCCTCTACGGCCAGCAGGTGTGGACCGCGCGCGGGCACGGCGAAGCCATCGCGCTGCTCAAGGGCCTGGACATCCCGGGCTATTTCAACGGCGCCAGCCGTGGGCTGCTGCCGCCGGGCGACCCGCATCACTTCGACCGCACCCGCTCGCAGGCCTTCGCCAACGCCGACGTGCTGATCATCGTGGGCACGCCGTTCGACTTCCGCATGGGCTACGGCAAGCGCATCAGCCGCGAGCTGACGCTGGTGCAGATCGACATGGACTACCGCACGGTGGGCAAGAACCGCGAGATCGACCTCGGCCTGGTGGGCGACCCCGGCGCCATCCTCGGCGCGGTGCTGCAGGCCGCCAGCGGCCGCATCAAGAACGACAAGCGCCAGGCGCGCCAGAAGTGGATGGGCCAGCTGACCGAGGCCGAGGCCACCGCCACCGAGAAGCTGATGCCGCTGTTCCGCTCGGACAAGTCGCCGATCCATCCGTACCGCGTGGCCTACGAGCTGAACGAGTTCCTGGGCGACGACACCGTCTACATCGGCGACGGCGGCGACGTCGTGACCATCTCCGCGCAGGCGGTGCGCCCGCGCCGCCCGGGCCAGTGGATGGACCCCGGCGCGCTCGGCTCGCTCGGCGTGGGCACCGGCTTCGCCATCGCCGCCGGGCTGGCCAACCCGGACAAGGAGATCCTCTGCTACTACGGCGACGGCTCGTTCGGCATGACGGCCTTCGACATGGAGACCGCCAACCGTTTCGGCGTGCCCTACCTGGCGGTGATCGGCAACAACTCGGCCATGAACCAGATCCGCTACGGCCAGCTCGCCAAGTACGGCGAGGAGCGCGGCAACGTCGGCAACCTGCTGTCGGACGTGCCGTTCTCGAAGTTCGCCGAGATGCTGGGCGGCTACGGCGAGGAGGTGCGCGACGCCAGCGCCATCGCCGGCGCGCTGCGGCGCGGGCGCGAGGCGGTGCAGCGCACCGGCAAGTCCGCCGTGATCAATATCTGGGTGGACCCGCGCGAATACGCGCCGGGCACCAAGAACCAGACCATGTACAAATAACCACGCGCGAGGAGACAACTCATGGACAAGGCACTGGACGGTGTGCGGATCCTGGACATGACGCATGTGCAGGCCGGCCCGTCGGCGACCCAGTTGATGGCATGGCTGGGCGCCGACGTGATCAAGGTGGAGTTGCCCGGGCGCGGCGACATCACGCGCAGCCAGCTGCGCGACGTGCCCAACGCGGACAGCCTGTACTTCACCATGCTCAACTCCAACAAGCGCAGCCTCACGCTCAACATGAAGACGCCGGAAGGCAAGGCGCTGCTGGAAGACCTGGTGCAGCGCTGCGACGTGCTGGTGGAGAACTTCGGCCCCGGCGTGCTGGACCGCGCCGGCTTCGACTGGGAGCGCCTGCAGACGCTCAACCCGCGCCTGATCTACGCCTCGATCAAGGGTTTCGGCCCGGGGCCGTACGCGGACTGCAAGGCCTACGAGAACGTGGCGCAGTGCATGGGCGGCGCGGCCAGCACCACCGGCACCGCCGAAGGCGCGCCGACCGTGACCGGCGCGCAGATCGGCGACTCCGGCACCGGCGTGCACTGCGTGGTCGGCATCCTGGCGGCGCTGCTGCACCGCGAGCACAGCGGGCGCGGCCAGCGCGTGGAGGTGGCCATGCAGGACTCGGTGCTCAACCTGTGCCGGGTCAAGCTGCGCGACCAGCAGCGCCTGGCCGCCGGGCCGATGCGCGAGTACCCCAACAAGGCGTTCGGCGACTTCGTGCCGCGCGCGGGCAACGCCTCGGGCGGCGGCCAGCCGGGCGCGGCCTTGCGCTGCGCGCCGGGCGGCGCCAACGACTACGTCTACGTGATCGTGCAGCCGCAGGGCTGGGAGCCGCTGATGCGCCTGTGCGGGCGCGAGGACCTCATCACCCACGCGCAGTTCGCCACGCCGGAGGCGCGCCTCAAGTGCCTGGACGAGTGCTTCTCCATCATCGAGAAATGGACGCGCACGCGCACCAAGTTCGAAGTGATGGACGCCCTCAACGAGGTCGACGTGCCGTGCGGGCCGATCCTCTCGATGAAAGACCTGATCGAGGACAAGTCGCTCTACGAGCGCGGCTACCTGGTCGAGCTCGACCACCCCGAGCGCGGCCAGTACGTGCAGCTCGGTTGCCCCATCACGCTGTCGGCCTCGCCGGTGGAGGTGGAGCGCTCGCCGCTGCTGGGCGAGCATACCGAGGAAATCCTCGACTGGCTGGGCCGCACGCCCGCGCAGATCGAAGCCTTGCGCGCCGCCGGCGCCGTCTGAGCGCCCGGGTTTCCGGCGCTTCAGACACTTCCCCTGGCAAGTCCGCAAACCGCCCGCCCTCGCGCCCGCCGCGAGGGCGCGGGACGGTGCGTCCCGCTGCAACCCCAGCAACAGAACAGATGGAGACCTGACATGGCACACGACAAAGACGCGGTGCGCAAGATCCTCGCCGCGGTGAAGGCAGCGGGCCGCGATGCCCTGACCGCCCCCGAGGGCAAGCTGGTATGCGATGCCTACGGCATCAGCGTGCCGGGCGAGGGCGTGGCCCGCACGCCGACCGGCGCGGTGGAGCTGGCCGCGAAGATGGGCTACCCGGTGGTGCTGAAGATCGTCTCGCCGGACATCCTGCACAAGACCGAGGCCGGCGGCGTGCTGGTCGGCCTCAAGGACGCCGCCGAAGTGGAGCGCGGCTACCTGACCATCATCGAGAACGCGCGCCGCTACGACGCGCAGGCCGACATCGTCGGCGTGCAGGTGCAGCAGATGATCGCCGGCGGCCAGGAGGTCATCATCGGCGCCGTCACCGACCCGTCGTTCGGCAAGCTGGTGGCGTTCGGCCTGGGCGGCGTGCTGGTCGAGGTGCTCAAGGACATCACCTTCCGCATGGCGCCGGCCAGCGAGGAAGACGCGCTGTCGATGCTCGACGGCATCGCCGCGGCCGAGGTGCTCAAGGGCGTGCGCGGCGCCGAGCCGGCCAACCGCGAGGCACTGGCCGGCATGATCCGGCGCGTGTCGGAGCTGGTCAGCGATTTCCCCGAGATCGCCGAGCTCGACCTCAACCCGGTGTTCGCCAGCAAGGACGGCGCGATCGCCGCCGACGTGCGCATCGTGGTCGATTTCTCGCCGCAGCCCGAGCGCTACCGGCCCACGCAGGACGAGATCGTGCGGCAGATGAACCGCATCATGCGGCCCGACGCGGTGGCCGTGATCGGCGCCTCGGCCGAGGACGGCAAGATCGGCAACTCGGTGATGAAGAACCTCATCAACGGCGGCTACCAGGGCAAGATCTACCCGATCCATCCCAAGGGCGGCGAGATCATGGGCATGACCGCCTACAAGAGCGTGCTGGACGTGCCGGGCACGGTGGACGTGGCGGTGTTCGCCATTCCCGCCAAGCTGGTGGCGGGCGCGCTCGAGGAAGTGGGGCGCAAGCAGATCCCCGGCGCGGTGCTGATCCCGTCCGGTTTCGCCGAGACCGGCAACGTGGCGGGCCAGGAGGAGATCGTGGCGATCGCGCGCAAGCACGACATCCGCCTGATGGGGCCCAACATCTACGGTTTCTACTACACGCCCAAGAACCTGTGCGCGACCTTCTGCACGCCGTACGACGTCAAGGGCAAGGCGGCGCTGTCGTCGCAGTCGGGCGGCATCGGCATGGCCATCATCGGTTTCTCGCGCTCGGCCAGGATGGGCGTGTCCGCCATCGTCGGCCTGGGCAACAAGTCCGACATCGACGAAGACGACCTGCTGACCTTCTTCGAGCAGGACGACAACACCGAGATCATTGCCCAGCACTGCGAGGACCTCAAGGACGGCCGCGCGTTCGCCGAGGCCGCGCGCCGCGTCTCGAAGAAAAAGCCGGTGGTGGTGCTCAAGGCCGGGCGCACCAGCCTGGGCGCGCGCGCGGCCAGCTCGCACACCGGCGCGCTGGCCGGCAACGACAAGATCTACGAGGACGTGTTCAGGCAGTGCGGCGTGATCCGCGCGCGCTCGCTGCGCGACCTGCTGGAGTTCGCGCGCGGCATTCCCAAGCTGCCCACGCCCAAGGGCGAGAACGTGGTCATCATCACCGGCGCGGGCGGCTCGGGCGTGCTGCTGTCGGATGCGTGCGTGGACAACAACCTGTCGCTGATGACCATGCCGGACGACCTCGACGCGGCCTTCCGCAAGTTCATCCCGCCGTTCGGCGCGGCCGGCAACCCGGTCGACATCACCGGCGGCGAGCCGCCTTCCACCTACCAGAACACGCTGCGCCTGGGCATGGAGGACCCGCGCATCCACGCCATCATCCTCGGCTACTGGCACACCATCATCACGCCGCCGATGGTGTTCGCCCGGCTGGTGGTGGAGGTCAAGCAGGAGATGGCCGCGCGCGGCATCGAGAAGCCGATCGTGGCCTCGCTGGCCGGCGACGTGCAGGTGGAGGAGGCCGCCGAGTACCTGTACGAGCACGGCGTGCCGGCCTATGCCTACTCGACCGAGATCCCGGTCGCGGTGCTGGGCGCCAAGTACAAGTGGGCGCGCGGCGCGGGCAAGATCTGACCTGGGGCGTCGGTGCCGCGCCGCGCGGCGCCGACGCGACGACAATGCGGCACGAAGGCGGGCGGCGGGCAGCCGCGCCCGCCGCAGGGAGTTGGCTGTGCAGACATGGATCCGCTTCCAGACCGGCGACGGCGAGGTTGGCTTCGGCCGTATCGAGGGCGAGCGCGTGGTGGCATACGATGGCGCGGGCTACGCGGGCGGGCAGCCGACCGGCGCCACGCTGCCGGGCGAGGGCCTGCGCCTGCTGAGCCCGTGCGAGCCGGGCAAGGTGGTGGCGCTGTGGAACAACTTCCACGCGCTGGCGCGCAAGCTGGAAAAGCCGGTGCCGCGCCACCCGCTGTTCCTGATCAAGCCGGCCAGCTCGCTGGCCGGGCCCGGCGACGCCATCGTGCGCCCGCGCGGCTACGCCGGCAAGATCGTCTACGAGGGCGAGCTCGGCATCGTGATCGGCCGGCGCTGCCGCGACGTGGCGCCCGAGGACGCCGCCGCGCACATCTTCGGCTACACCGTGGTCAACGACGTGACCGCCTCGGAGGTGATCGCCGAGGACCCGAACTTCCCGCAGTGGTGCCGCGCCAAGGGCTTCGATACCTTCGGCTGCATCGGCCCGGCCATCGTCACCGGGTTCGACTGGCGCGCGGCGCGCGTGGTCACGCGGCTCGACGGCACCGAGCGGCAGAACTACCCGCTCGCCGACCTGATCTTCACGCCCGAGCAGCAGGTCAGCCTGATCTCGCAGGACCTCACGCTGATGCCCGGCGACGTGATCGCGTGCGGCACCTCGCTCGGCGTCGGCTCGATGAAGGACGGCGCCGTGGTCGAGGTCGGCATCGACGGCATCGGCGCGCTGGTCAACCACATGCGCGGCTAGCCGCGCCTGGTCAGCACCGCGCGGCCGCGGTGGCCGTGGCGGACTGCGCGCGCCGGCGCAGCCGCGCCAGCGAGCCGCCCTTCATGACCTTGCCGGGCAGGGCGTGGCCGACCAGCCGCTCGGCCAGTTGCGCGGCCTCCACCAGCTTGTCGAGGTCCAGCCCGGTCTCGATGCCCATTTCCTCGCACAGCGCCACCAGGTCCTCGGTGCAGACGTTGCCCACCGCCGGCGGCACGCCGCCGCTGGCGCTGCCGAAACCGGCGAACGGGCAGCCGCCCAGGCCGCCGATGGCCGCGTCGAACTGGCGCACGCCCATCTCCAGCGCCGCCACCGCATTGGCCAGCGCTGCGCCGCGCGTGTCGTGCAGGTGGAGCTTGATCTCCACCTCGGGCCAGCGCTCGCGCACCGCGCCGACCAGGCGCCGCACGTGCAGCGGATTGGCCCAGCCCATCGTGTCGGCCAGCCGCAGCGCCGCGAGGCGGTTGCCGTTCTCGAGCAGCAGCCGGTCGGTCCGCGCGATCAGTCCGATCACGTGCTCCACCGGCACGTCGCCCTCGAAGTTGCAGCCGAACGCCGCCATCACGCCGAGGCTGTCCGGCACCATGCCGGCCGCGCGGTAGGCCTCGATCCAGCGCGGCATGTCGGCGAAGGCGTCCTCGATGCCGCGGTTGGTGTTGCGGCGGATGAAGGTCTCGCTGGCGGTGATCGTCAGGCGGCCTTCCATCGCGATGCGCCGGCTGGCGCGGGCCAGCTCCAGGCCGCGCGTGTTCAGCCACAGCGCGCGCCACGTCATGCCGGCAATCTCGGGCAGCGCGGCGATCACCTCGGGCGAGTTCGCCATCTGCGGCACCGCGTCCGGCTTGACGAACGAGCCGACCTCGATCTCGCGCAGGCCGGCGGCGGCAAGCGCCCCGATGAGCTCGATCTTCTCGGCGACGGTGAGCACCTTCGGCTCGATCTGCAGGCCGTCGCGCGGGCCGACTTCGATGATGTGGACGGAACGGGGGTAGGTCGGGGCGGTCGTCATGCGGGGCTTCGGTGAACATGTGGGAAGGGCGGCGCGGCGAGGGCAATGCAGACGGAGGCAATGCACACAGCGAGCGCGCGATGCCTGCATGCTAGGCATCCGCGCGCGCGCTGGCAATGCGCGCCGCGCCGCGTGGCGCCGATATCCGCCCGCTGATATGTGCGCTGCCCGCCGCCGCGCGGGCGCAAATATCAGCTACGTGATATCGCACCGCGCAGGGCGCCGGATGCTTGCGACGCCCCTTCACGCTGGCTATTCTGGCCTCCGTACCTGTTCTGCCATGCCCGATGCGCGGCATGGCCCCCCGGAAACGAAACACGATGCCAACCAACCAACCCTTATCCGGCTACACGATCGTCGAGATCGGCCACAGCGTAGCCGCGCCTTATACGGGGCTTATCCTCGCCAACCTCGGCGCCACCGTCATCAAGGTGGAGAACCCCGGCTCCGGCGACCATGCGCGCGGCTGGGGGCCGCCGTTCTTCGACGAGGCCGGCCCGCACTTCGTCGCCATGAACCGCAACAAGCGCAGCGCCGCCATCGACCTGGCCGACGAGACGCAGCGCCAGGCGCTGCGGCGCCTGATCCTGGAAGAGGCGGACGGCGTGATCTGCAACCTGCGCGCCGGCGTGGCCGACCAGTTCGGCGTGGGCCCGGCGTCGCTGCTGGAAGAGAATCCCGCGCTGGTCTATTGCGAGATCGGCGCGTTCGGCAGCGGCGGCCCGATGTCGCACAAGCCCGGCTACGATCCGCTGATGCAGGCCTACGGCGGCATGATGAGCATCACCGGCGAGAGCGCCGAGCGCCCGCCGATCCGCGTCGGCGTGTCGATCATCGACATGGGCGCGGGCCTGTGGGGCGCGGTCGGCATGCTGTCCGCGCTGCTCGAGCGCGAGCGCACCGGCCTCGGCGGCCTGGTCGAGACCTCGCTGTTCGAAACCGCGCTGGCCTGGACCACGGTGCCGGTCACGCGCGCGCTGATGAAAGGCGGCCCGCAGCTGCCGCAGGGTTCGGGCGCGGCCGGCATCGTGCCTTACCAGGCGTTCCGCACCCAGGACGGCTGGCTGGTGATCGGCGCCGGCAACGACAAGCTGTTCGCCAAGCTGGTCGGCGCGCTGGACCTGCCCGCGCTGGCCGAGGACGAACGCTTCCGCACCAACCGCGGCCGCGTGCAGAACAAGGATGCGCTGATCCCCGCGCTCGAGGCGCGCGCGATCACGCACACCAACGCCAGCCTCGGCGCGCTGCTGGACGCCCACGGCGTGCCGAACGCGCCGGTGCAGACCATCGAGCAGATCGTCGACGACCCGCAGACGCAGGCGCTCGGCATGATCCAGGAAGGCCCGGCGGGCTCCATGCCCACGGTCGGCCTGCCGCTGCGCTTCGACGGCAAGCGCAGCGCCTACCGCAGCGCCGCGCCGCGGCTCGGCGCCCATACCGGCGAGGTGCTGGACGCGCCCGCCGGCGACCAAGACAAAGACAAGGACCGCGAGGATCGCGCATGACCGGAACCCACGAATCCTACGAAACCATCGAGACCACGCTGACCGAGAACGGCACGCTGGTGGTCACGCTGAACCGCCCGCAGGCGAGCAACGCCACCAACACCCAGATGGGGCGCGAGATGCGCGACATGTGGGCGCGCGTGGCCGCGCCCGGCAGCGGCGTGCATTGCGTCATCCTGACCGGCGCCGGCCGCACCTTCAGCGCCGGCGGCGACCTCAAGGAACGCAACGGCATGAGCAACGAGCAGTGGCAGCAGCAGCACGCCATCTTCGAAGCCAGCCGGCGCGGCCTGATCGAATGCCCGGTGCCGGTCATCGCGGCGGTCAACGGCCCGGCCTACGCGGGCGGCTGCGAGACCGTGCTGGCCTGCGACTTCGCCTACGCCGTGCGCTCGGCGCGCTTCGCGCTGACCGAGGTCACGCTCGGCATCATGCCCGGCTCGGGCGGCACGCAGTACCTGCCGCGCGTGGTCGGCCAGCCCAGGGCGATGGAGATCATCCTGACCGGGCTGCCGTTCTCGGCCGAGCAGGCGCGCGAGTGGGGCATGGTCAACGCATTGTTCGACGATGCGCAGTCCATGCTGGACGCCGCGCTGGCGACGGCCGCGCGCATCGCGCAGAACGCGCCGCTGTCGATCCGCCAGGCCAAGAAATCGATCCGCACCGGCCTGCAGCTCGACATCCGCAGCGCGTTGCAGTTCGAGGTCGAAGCCTACAATCGGCTGGTCGGCACCGAGGACCGGCGCGAAGGCGTGCGGGCGTTCCAGGAGAAGCGCAAGCCCGTGTTCACGGGGCGCTGAGCCGCGCGGGCCCGCGCGCGAGCCGGGCCGCGGCAAGACAGACACAGAGTTGGCCAGAGAGACAGAGAGAGACAACACGATGCAAGACGTACAGCCGAATCACGATGCCGTCACGCTGGAGCTTGGCGAGGACTACAAGGAAATCCGCGAAGCCGTGCGCCGCGTGTGCGCCGATTTCCCCGACACCTACTGGCGCGAGATCGACGACGCCGAGGCGTACCCGACCGCGTTCATCGACGCGCTCACGGAAGCCGGCTTCCTGGCCGCGCTGATCCCCGAGGAATACGGCGGCACCGGCATGCCGCTGCGCGCGGCCGCGGTCATCATGGAAGAGATCTGCGCCGCCGGCTGCCACGCCGCGGCCGGCCACGCGCAGATGTACATCATGGGCACCATCCTGCGCCACGGCAGCGCCGAGCAGAAGCGCAAGTACCTGCCGCAGATCGCCGCCGGCAAGCTGCGCCTGCAGGCCTTCGGCGTGACCGAGCCGACCACCGGCTCCGACACCACGCAGCTCAAGACGCGCGCCACGCGCACGGCCAACGGCTACGTGCTCAACGGCCAGAAGGTGTGGACCTCGCGCGCGCTGCACTCGGACCTGATGCTGGTGCTGGCGCGCACCACGCCGGCCAGCGAGGTCAAGAACAAGGTGGACGGCATCTCCACGTTCCTGATCGACATCCGCACCTCGCTCGGCAAGGGCCTCGACATCCGCCCGATCCCGACGATGGTCAACCACCACGCCACCGAGGTGTTCTTCCAGGACCTGGAGATCCCGGCCGACAGCCTGGTCGGCGAGGAAGGCAAGGGCTTCCGCTACATCCTCGACGGCATGAACGCGGAGCGCATGATCACCGCCGCCGAGGCGCTCGGCTCGACGCGCTGGTTCGTGCGCACCGCCACCGCCTACGCCAGCGAGCGCAAGGTGTTCAACCGCCCGATCGGCGCCAACCAGGGGATCCAGTTCCCGATCGCGCAGGCGCACATCCAGTCCGAGGCGGCCGACCTGATGATCCGCCGCGCCACCGCGCTGTTCGAGGCCGGGCTGCCGTGCGGCTCGGAGGCCAACATGGCGCGCTACCTCGCCGCGGAAGCGCTGTGGAACGCCGCCGAGGCATGCATGCAGACCCACGGCGGCTTCGGCTTCGCGCGCGAGTACAACATCGAGCGCAAGTGGCGCGAGGCGCGCCTGGCGCGGATCGCGCCGGTCTCGACCAACCTGATCCTGGCCAACGTCGCCCAGCACGTGCTCGGGCTGCCGCGGTCGTATTGACACGGTCACGCCGCGCCGGCCGGCGGCCGGCGCGGGAGCCGCAAGAGCAAAACCAAGCCAGGAACGGGGACACAGACATGACAGCGCCTGGGAACCAGGACAAGAAAAAACCGGACGGCACCGGATCGTTCAGCCGCTCGCTCGAGGTGCTGGAGCTGTTCTCGATCGAGCAGCGCCCGCTGACCGTGGGCACCGTGGCGGCGCGGCTCGGCTATCCGCAGTCGAGCACCTCGGTGCTGCTCAACCAGCTCGCGCAGCGCGGCTACCTGACGCACCAGCGGGCCGACCGGACCTATTTCCCGACCGCGCGCGTGATGTTCCTCGGCATGTGGATGCAGCACCATTTCCGGCATGGCGAGAACCTCGGGCGCATGGTCGAGGCGGTGGCCGCGGCCACCGGGCGCATCGTGCGGCTGGGCATGCAGAACGGCCTGCAGGTGCAGTACGTGCGCACCGAGGCCGGGCGCCCGGTCAACCTGGACCTGCTGCCGGGCCAGCTGCGGCCGCTGTGCCGCTCGGCGGTGGGCAAGACGCTGCTGATTCCCAAGACACGCGACGAGGTGCAGCGGCTGGTGCGCCATATCAACGCGGTGGAGACCGATTATGAGGAACCTGTCGATTTCGAGGCGCTGTGGGCCGAGCTGGAAACCAGCCGGCGCACCGGTTTCGCCGAGAGCGTGGACGGCGTGCTGCGCGGCAATTCCGCGGTGGCGATGCTGATTCCGTCGCAGGGCTGGGACGTGCCCCTGGCCATCAGCGTGGTGCTGCCCACCAGCAAGCTGGAGGCGCTGCGCGGGCCGACGCTGGCGGCGATGCACGACGCGATCCGCCGCTTCCTGTTCGGCAACTGAGCGATAGCGGGGCAGCACCCGAGCGATATCCGGGTCATACCCGAGCGATACCCGATTTTCCCCGGCCTCCGGCCGGTTTTCCCGATCCCGCCGTGCGGGCAGCGATGCCCGCGCCGGCCACCCCTTTGTCTTGCCGCTTGCAAGGGCCGTGTCGTCGGAAGCTGAAGAAGCGGCATTAATGGAAGGAGACATCTCATGAAACGCATGCACCTGAACCGGGCCCTTGGCCTCCTGCGGGCCGGCCTCGCCATCGGCGCGGCGCTGCTCGCGCTGCCGGGCGCGGCCAGCGCGCAGGGCGGAGGCTACCCGCGCCAGCCGATCCGGCTGGTGGTGCCCTATCCGCCGGGCGGCGGCGCGGACTCGCTGGCGCGCCTGGTCGCCGCCAAGGTGGGCGAGAACCTGGGCCAGACCATCATCATCGACAACCGCCCCGGCGCCAACACCTCGCTGGCCACCGAGATCGTGGCGCGCCAGCCGGCCGACGGCTATACGCTGCTCTACGTGGCCAGCTCGTTCGCCATCAACCCCAGCCTCTACAAGCTGAACTACTCGACCGAGAAGAACTTCACGCCGGTGGCGTTCGTGGCGCGCGTGCCGCTGATCGTGCTGGCCAACAACGCCTATCCGGTGCGCAACGTGCGCGACATGATCGCCGCGGCCAAGGCCAAGCCCGGCGCCGTGACGTTCGCCTCCTACGGCGCCGGCAGCCCCGCGCACCTGGCCGGCGAGCTGTTCGAGCAGATGACCAACACCGCGATGCTGCACGTGCCCTACAAGGGCAGCTCGCCGGCGCTGACCGACCTCATGGCCGGGCAGGTCAACCTGGCCTTCAGCAGCATCGAGCCCGCGCTGCAGCTGCTGCGCGCCGAGAAGGTGCGCCCGATCGCGGTGACGACCGCCAAGCGCATCCAGGCGCTGCCCGACGTGCCGACCATCGCCGAGTCCGGCGTGACCGGCTTCGAGGCGATCGGCTGGAACGGCATCGTGGCGCCGGCCGGCACGCCGCGCGACATCGTCAAGCAGCTCAACGCGGCGGTCAACACCGCGCTGCAGTCGCCGGACCTGAAGGAGAAGTTCGGCACGCAGGGCGTGGAGATCGACCCCAAGACGCCCGAGGCGTTCGGCGCCATGATCCGCAGCGAGAGCGCGAAGTGGGCGGCCGTGGTGAAGAAGGCCGACGTCAAGCTCGACTGAGGCGGGGAGCCATCATGGCATTGACGCTCGAACTCGGCGAATTCGTCGCCGGCGTGGCCGCGCGCGGCGCGCCGGCCACCGCGCACGCGGTGGCCAAGACCGGCTTCATCGACAGCATCGCCACCATGATCGCGGGCCGCGGCGAGGACGCGGTGCGCACCGCGTTCGGCGCGCTCGCGCCGCTGCCGGACGGGCCCGCGCGGCTGTGGTTCGGCGCCACGCGCACCGGCGCCGCCGAGGCCGCGCTGCTCAACGGCATGGCCGCCCACGCGCTGGACTTCGACGACGTATCGCTGCGCGGCCACCCGAGCGCGGTGCTGGTGCCGGCCATCGTGGCGCTGGCGCAGCAGCGCGACGCCTCGGGCCGGGCCATGCTGGACGCCTACGTGGCCGGTTTCGAAGCCTGGGGCGAACTGGTCGACCGCGAATCCGGCATCCACCACATGAAGGGCTGGCACCCGACCGGCGTGTTCGGCGCGGTCGGCGCGGCCGCCGCGTGCGCGTGCCTGATGGGGCTGGACGCGCGCCAGGCCAGCCACGCGCTGGGGCTGGCCGCGTCGCAGAGCGCGGGGCTGATGTCCAACTTCGGCTCGATGGCCAAGCCGTTCCATGCCGGGCGCGCGGCGCAGGCCGGCGTGCTGTCGGCGCGGCTGGCCGCGGCCGGCTTCACCGCCTCGCCCGACGCGCTGGAGCATCCGCAGGGTTTCCTGGCGGCGATTTCCCCGGCCGGCGACGTCGACCGCGAAAGCCCGGCCGACACGCTCGGGCGGCAATGGCGCATCGAGGCGCGCGGCCTCAACCTCAAGAAATACCCGACCTGCTACTACACCCACCGCGCCATCGACGCGCTGCTGGCCCTGCTCGCGCGCGCGCCGCTCGATGCGGCCGAGGTGGCGAGCGTCGACGTGACCATGAGCCGCGAGCATGCCACCGTGCTGCGCAACCACCGTCCCGCCGACGCGCTGGCGGCGAAGTTCAGCATCGAGTTCGCCGTGGCCTCGGCGCTGGTGGCGGGCAAGGTCGGCATGGCGCAGCTCGACGACGATTTCGTGCGCAGCGCGCCCGTGCAGGCGCTGTTCGGGCGCGTGCACGTGTCGTTCGCCAGCGCCTACGACCCCGACACGCCCGGCGCCGCCTTCGCCGACCAGGTGGTGGTGCGCATGCGCGACGGCGCCGTGCACGCCAGCGAGCCGGTCCACCACGCGCTCGGCCACGCGCGGCGCCCGCTGCCGCCGGCCATGCTGCGCGAGAAATTCCTCGACTGCCTGCAGGCGGGCGGAGCCGGGGAGGGCGGGGAGGCCTTGTTCGACCAGTTGCTGTCGCTAGAGCGGCAATCCGCCAACGGCCTGCAGGTCCTGAGCGGACTTGCCGGCCCCGGCACCCACCACCACACATCAACGGAGCATCCATGCGGTTCCTGAGCTTCACCCGCGGCGCGGCCGCGGGCTTCGGCGCGCTCGCCGGCGACGGCGTCATCGATCTTTCCGCCCGCCTCGGCGGCCTCGACTTCGGCGAGGCGCTGCGCGTGCACGGCGCCGATGCGCTGCGCGACCTCGCCGCGCGCCACGCCGCCGACTTCCCGCTGGCCGGCGCCGACGGCATCGAAGCGTATCGCCCGGTGGTGGCCGATCCGCGCCAGATCTTCTGCGTCGGCCTCAACTACCACGAGCACCGCGTCGAGGCGGGCCGCGCCGAGACCGCGTTCCCGACCATCTTCCTGCGCCTGGCCGGCTCGCAGACCGGGCACGGCCAGCCGCTGGTGATCCCGCGCGAAAGCGAGCGCTTCGACTACGAAGGCGAGATCGCCATCGTGATCGGGCGCGGCGGGCGGCGCATCGCGCCCGGGCAGGCGTTCTCGCACATCCTCGGCTTCTCCTGCTACAACGACGGCTCGCTGCGCGACTGGCAGGCCCACACCACGCAGTGGGCGCCGGGCAAGAACTTCCCCGACACCGGCGCGTTCGGCCCGTGGCTGGCCGATACCGACGAGATCCGCGAAGGCGACGTGCTGACGCTGGAGACGCGCATCAACGGCGAGGTGCTGCAGCAGGCGGACACCAGCATGCTGATCTTCGCGATCCCGGAGATCATCGCCTACGTGTCGAGCTTCACCGCGCTGCTGCCCGGCGACGTGATCGTCACCGGCACGCCTGGCGGCGTCGGCTTCAAGCGCCAGCCGCCGCGCTTCATGCGCGCGGGCGACGTGGTCGAGGTCGAGGTCGGCGGCATCGGCACGCTGTCCAACCCGGTGCGCCAGGAAGCGTGAGCGGGCCGCGGGATTCGCTGGCCGCGGAGCTGGCCGCGCTGCGGCGCGAGGTGCGGGCGTCCGGCGCGCAGGCGTGGCGCGCCGCGCGCGCCGGGCATGGCGGCGGCGGTCATGGCGAGCACGGCGACCACGGCGCGGCGCTGTCGCGCGTGCTGGAAACCTGGATCGCCAACACCAACGCGCGCCAGAAGGTGGTGTGCTTTGCCTGCGCGGCCGAGTTCGGCGTGCTGCTCGACGCCGCCTGCGAGCAGGAATGCATGCGCGTGGCGCGCGGCTCGTCCGCGCTCAACGCGCTGTTCTGGGCGGCCATGCGCCGCGTCGGCCGGATCCGGCGGCGGCGCCCGCCGCGCTGAATTGCCGCCGGCGCGGCCGGCGGCGGAGCGCTTCTAGCGGTCCATCCAGCTGACGTGCGCGGCCACCACGCGCCAGCCCTGCGCCTGCCGCACCCAGGTCTGGGTCTGCCGCCCCACGCGCGCCTCGCCGTCGCGGCGGAAGGTCTGGCTGGCGGTGGCGAACGCGCTGCCGAAGGTGGTGATATGGCGGGACAGCACCTCGCGCGCCAGCCCGGCGGCCGGGCGCGCCGCGCGGAACGCCTCGATCTCGGCGTAGCCGACCAGGTTTTCCCCGGAGCCGTAGCGCAGGGTGCGCGGGTCGTGCCAGAACCACTGGCCGAGCGCGCCGAGGTCGTTGCCGACCAGCGCGCGCTCATAGGCTTCTACGGCCTCGGCGACCTCCGCCATCACGGCGGGGTCGTCGACGCGCATCGGCGCGCGCCGCGACGCGCGCGCCCGGGGGGCCGCGGGCGCCATGCGGCGCCCGTTCTTCTTCGATTGTCTCTTTTGCATGATTTCCGGGAAACCGGCTGTGGAAGGTGCTGGCATACAGCACGGTCCGTACCAGCCGTGCTGCCGGGGCGGCGGCGCGCGCGGTGCCGGCTCGCCGTTTGCGCGGGGACGTTCCTGCCCGGGCCGCCGGCGCGCGGCTTGCGTGGCGCCTTGCGCGTGTTTCCGCGCCGTCCGGCGCGCTTTGACGACTTTCGGCGGCTTTCGGCGCTTCCCGGACGCCCCGCCAACGCCCCTTTCATTCGGCTTTCACGCGCCCGGCGACCCGCCAGCAGGGCGGCACGGAGCCATTTCGCCATTTACGTGGCATACCACTCAATTCACCAAAACGACGCCATCCGCACAGGCGCAGTGCGCGCGCCGGCGCGCCCAATCCACCTTGGTGCCGGCGGCGCGCGGCGGCGGCGCGCCGCGCGGGGGCGCCGGCCAGCCGCCGCGCGAATCCGGCCAAGGGTTGGCGGGCGGCAGGGGGTGCGCGGGGGGATGCCCGGCACGGTATTTGCGGTACACCACGCATTCCCGCGATTACCACCCCCGCACCAACCTACTAAAGCGGAGCGACAAGCATGAAATCGAAGCAAGGCAAGGCAACTTTCCCAGCTTTCCTGATGGCAATGGCCACCGCGGCCGCCGTGTTCGGCCTGGGCGCCGGCAGCGCATGGGCGCAAGCCGCGCGGACCCTGGCGGCGGGCACGCTCAAGGTCGGCATGCAAGCGACTTATCCGCCATTCGAATACTACGAGGGCGACAAGATCGTCGGCGCCGACGCCGAACTGGCGCGCGCGCTGGCCAAGCAGCTCGGCGCCGAGGCCAGCTTCGCCGACACGCCGCTGTCGCAGCTCATCCTGGGCCTGAACGCCAGCCGCTACGACATCATCATGTCGGCCATGTACGTGACGCCCGAGCGCAGCGCGCAGGCCGCGGCGATTCCCTACGCCCAGACCGGCTCGGCCATCATGGTGGCCGCCGCGACCGGCCTCAAGCCGCGCACCATGCAGGACCTGTGCGGCATGCACCTGGGCATCGTGCAGGGCACGGCCTGGGTGGGGCAGCTGCACGCGGTCTCCGACAGCTACTGCAAGCCCAACGGCAAGGCCGAGATCCAGATCAGCGAGTTCGCCTCGACCTCGCATGTGTTCCAGGCGCTGCTGTCGAACAACGTGCAGGCCGGCATGCAGGTGGCGGCCACCGCCAAGGCGCTGGCCGACAAGTCCGCCGGCCGCGTGGTGGTGACCTCGACCGAGCTGATCAATCCCCAGACCATCGGCATCTTCGTGCGCAAGGACAACAAGGCGCTCTTCGAGGCCGTGTCGCGGGCCCTGGCGTCTCTCAAGAAATCCGGCGAGTACCCGGCGCTGCTGCAGCGCTACGGGCTGGCGCTGCCGCCGGCGGACAAGGCGTCCTGACGGACCGCGCGATGCCCGCCCGGCACCGTCCCGCGGCTGCTGTCGCTGCAGCAGCCGCGCCGGCGGCCCGCCGCCGCGCGCGGCATTCCCTGGAGAGACCCCATGCATTTTGATCTTGGATACATGCTGACGTTGTTCGCGATGCCGGCATTCTGGAAGGCCAGCCTGACCGTGGTCGAGCTCAGCGGGCTGGCATGGCTGTTCGCGGTGGTGCTGGGCTTCCCGCTGGCGTGCGCGCGGATGTCGGGCGCGCGCATGCTGCGCGTGCCGGCGGCGCTCTACATCTGGCTGTTCCGCAGCCTGCCGCTGCTGGTGCTGATCGTGTTCGTCTACAACATGCCGCAGTTGCTGCCGGCCACCGGCGGCGTGCTGTCGAGTCCGTTCATCTCGGCGCTGATCGCGCTGGCGCTGACCGAGACCGCCTACATGGCGGAGATCCACCGCGGCGCGCTGCTGTCGGTGGCCAAGGGGCAGTACGAGGCCGCCGCCGCGCTGGGTATCCGCCCGGTCGGCACGCAGCGCCTGGTCATCCTGCCGCAGGCGCTGCGCATCGCGCTGCCGACGCTGGGCAACCAGTTCGTGTCCTGCGTGAAGCTGACCTCGCTGGCCTCGGTGATCTCGCTGAGCGAGCTGCTGCTGGTGGGCGAGCGGCTCTACGCGCAGAACTTCCTCGTGATGGAGACGCTGCTGGCCTGCGCGATCTACTACGTGCTGATCGTCACGGTGTTCGGCTGGGCCATGAAGTACGTGGAGCACCGCATGAACACCGCCGGCCGCAAGCCCGCCACGATGAGCGCGGAGCAGGTGGCGACGCTGCGCGGCACGCTGCCGGTGCCCGCGGCGGCGGCCGCGCCCGCGTCCGGCAAGGGCGCGCCGCCGGCCCTGGCCCTCAAGGGCCTGCACAAGCGCTACGGCGAGCACCACGTGCTCAAGGGCATCGATCTCGACGTGCGCGCCGGCGAGGTGGTCTCGATCATCGGCCCGTCGGGCTCGGGCAAGACCTCGCTGATCCGCACCATCAACGCGCTGGAGCGCATCGACGGCGGCGAGATCATCCTGTTCGGCAACACCTTCATCACGGCCACCGACCGCGCCGACATCCCGCGCGTGCGCCGGGGCGTGAAGGACATCGGCATGGTGTTCCAGGGCTTCAACCTGTTTCCCCACCGCACCATTCTCGAGAACGTCACGCTGGCGCCGAACTACCACGGGCGCGGCGGCCGCGCGCTGACCGCCGCGCGCGCGCTGGCGCTGCTCGACAAGGTCGGCCTGCTGGCGCACGCCCACAAGTATCCGCACCAGCTCTCCGGCGGCCAGCAGCAGCGCGTGGCGATCGCGCGGGCGCTGGCGATGGAGCCGGCCATCATGCTGTTCGACGAACCGACCTCGGCGCTCGACCCCGAGCTGGTCGGCGACGTGCTGGCGGTGATCGGCAAGCTGGCGCGCGAGGGCATGACGATGGTCATCGTCACGCACGAGATGGACTTCGCCATGTCGATCTCGGACCGCATCGCCTTCATGGAGGGCGGCACGGTGCAGCTGTTCGCCTCCCCCGCGGAGATCCGGCAGCAGCCCGGCGCCGGGCGCGTGCGCCGCTTCATCGGCCTGGGCGACGCGCCGTGCGGCGACGCGGGCGCCGTGGCGTCGATCGCGCCGCTCGCGCCGGTCGTCCCGGTCGCCGCGCCGGTCGTCGCCGAGCGCGCGGCATGAGCCCGCCGCTCCGCTCCCGCCTGCCGGCCCGGCGCAGCACCGGGCGCCGCGGGCCAACCGTTTTCATTGCCACCGGAGCGCCGGCACGACGCTCCAATTCTTGAAGGACACCTACCGTTATGAATGATCGACACATGGTTCTCGGGATGCTCGCCTACGCCACCGGGCAGCACGCGGCGTCGTGGCTGCAATCCACCGCGCCGGCCGACGCCACCACCAACATCGAGTACTGGCGCAGCGTGGCCGCGCTGGCCGAGGAGGGCATGCTCGACCTGTTCTTCCTGGCCGACAGCCCCGGCGCGCGCACGGAGAAGCTCAACGACTTCTCGCGCTTCCCGTACATGATGAACATGTTCGAGCCGATCTCGCTGCTGTCGGCGCTGGCCGGCACGACCAAGCACATCGGCCTCGGCGCCACCGGCTCGACCAGCTTCTACGAGCCGTACAACCTGGCGCGCCTGTTCGCCTCGCTCGACCACCTCTCGCACGGCCGCGCCGGCTGGAACGTGGTGACGACCGCGAGCGACTACGCCGCGCGCAACTTCGGCCTCGACAAGCTGCCGCCGCACGGCCAGCGCTATGCCCGCGCGCGCGAGTTCTTCGACGTGGTGATGCGCCTGTGGGATACCTGGGAGGACGACGCCTTCCTCGCCGACAAGGCCAACTGCCGCATGTTCGACCCGGCGAAGTTCCACATCACCGACTACCACGGCGAGCACTTCAAGCTGTACGGCGGCCTCAACATCCGGCGCACGCCGCAGGGCCGCCCGGTCATCATCCAGGCGGGCTCGTCCGAGGAAGGCAAGTCCTTCGCCGCGGAAGCCGCCGAGGTGGTGTTCTCGTCGGACCCGACCTTCGAGGAGGCCAGGCAGTTCTACGCCGACGTCAAGGGCCGCATGGCGCGCTTCAACCGCGACACCAGCCAGCTCAAGGTACTGCCGGGGCTGTCGGTGATGGTCGGCAGCAGCAAGGCCGAGGCCGAGGACAAGTACCGCGAGCTGCAGAGCCTGATCCATCCGGACGTGGGCCGCATGCGGCTGGGCATGGACCTGGAGGCGGACCTGACCGGCCTGCCGGTGGACGAGCCGATCCCCGAGCACGTGATCCCGCAGAAGGCCAACCTGCACCAGGCCTATTTCCGCCAGATCACCGCCATGATCCGCGAGCAGAAGCTCACGCTGCGCCAGATCTACTCCAGCTACGACCGCGGCAAGGTGACGCTGTGCGGCACGCCGGAGCAGATCGTCGACCACATGGAGGAATGGGTGGACGGCGGCGCGGCCGACGGTTTCATGCTGGCCTTCCACGTGATCCCGAACGACACCACCGACTTCGTGCGCAAGGTCGTGCCCGAGCTGCAGCGGCGCGGGCGCTTCCGCAAGCAGTACACGGGCACCACGCTGCGCGAGCACCTCGGCCTGGAGCGGCCCGCGAACCGCTACGCGCGCTAGGCATGCGCTGCGCGCGCGGCCGTCCCCGCGCGGGGCGCCGGCGCGTGCCGGCGCCCGCCATGATGTCCGCAGTCAGATTCGATCGAAGGGAAAATGTCATGTCCACCGATACCGTACTCACCCCGGCCGCGCAGGCGGGGACACAGGCCGCCGCCAGGGCCGTCACCGTCGCGGCGTTCCGCGACGCGATGGCCGACCTCGGGGCGGCCGTGCACATCGTCACCACGGATGGCCGCGCCGGGCGCGCGGGCTTCACCGCCTCGGCGGTCTGCAGCGTCACCGACTCGCCGCCGAGCGTGCTGGTCTGCATCAACCGCACGTCCTCGGCCTACGCCGCGACCATCGCCAACGGCGCCGTGTGCATCAACACGCTGAGCGCGGACCAGAAGCCGCTGTCGGCGGCGTTCTCGGCCAAGGCGTCGATGGACGAGCGCTTCGCCAGCGGCGAGTGGTCCGGCGCGCCCGGCAGCGCCCCGGCGCTGCGCGGCGCCATCATGTCGATCCATTGCCGCATCGACAGCGCGGTGCAGGTCGGCACGCACGACATCCTGCTGTGCGAGGTCGACCGCATCGAGAGCAACGCGCACGCCGGCATCCTGATCTACTACAACCGCCGCTACCACGACATCGCGCGCGAGTGAGCGCCGCGCGCGGGGCCGCGGCGGGGCAGGGGCCTCAGTCCTGCGGCAGGCGCAGCGGCACCACGTTGTCGGCGTTGTTGGCCTTGACCAGGCGGATCATCAGCAGCATGAAGATGTCGCGCTCGGCCGGCGACAGGTGGTCGATGGTGCGGTCATGCGCGCGCTGCACCGCGGGCGCCATCTTCCGCAGCAGGCGCTTGCCCTGCGTGGTCAGCTTGACGAGCCGCTGGCGCCGGTCGTGGATGGCCTGCGCGCGGTCGACCAGGCCGCGCGCGTGCAGGCGCGGGATGACCTCGGCCACGCTGGAGCGTTCCAGCCCGATCTCGATCGCGAGCGTGTTCTGGTCGATCTCGCCGAGCGCGTCCAGCGTGCTCAGCAGGCTGTACTGGACCGGCGTGATGTTGAATTCCCCCGCCTCCTCGGCGAACAGGAAGCCGTGGATCTGGTGCATGCGCCGGATCAGGAAGCCGGGGCGCTTGAACAGGGGCGTGCTCGCCTGCAGGACGTCGAGCTCGGCCCGGACCGGATCGGTGATGAATGTCTCGATAGTCGTGGTTGACATGGAATGCTGTAAGCCGAAATTGGGAGCCCGGGTTCTTGTCCGGGACGTGATTCGTCGGATCGGATGGCGCAGGCCGCGCTGTCCGCGCCGGTGCGCCGTGCCACTGCCGAAAAGCAAAATCCGGGCCGCTTGGTGCCGTACATGGTACTGCATGCGCTCGCCAGCAACCCCGCCGCGGGCATCAAAAAGGTGCGCCCGCGCCGGCGCGCCCCACAACTTGGTGCAGCGCGCACGCCAGAGATGCGGGGTATAACCCGCATCAAACCGTTTTTCCCGAGAATCTCCGCGGATGCCGGCCCTGCGTTTATCGGCACGGTATTTGCGGTACACCACACATCTTGTCACCGGAACCGCATCTCATGCCTCAAATTCTGCTCAAGGGTGGCCGCGTCATCGATCCGGCCGCGGCGCTCGACGCCACGCTCGACATCCTCGTCGACGGCAACACCATCGCCGCCATCGGGCCGGACCTCGCCGCGCAGGCGCCGTTCGCCGACGTCATCGACTGCGCTGGCCAACTGGTGCTGCCCGGGCTCATCGACACCCACGGCCACGTGTACCAGTACGTGACCGGGCGCTTCGGCCTGAACGCCGACCATTGCGGCGTGCAGTCGGGCGTGACCACTATCATCGACCAGGGCGGCGCGAGCTGCATCACGCTGCCGGGCTTCCGGCGCTTCGTCGCCGAGCCGGCCGCCACGCGCGTGCTGTCGTACATCTCCGCCTACCTGGTGGGCGGGCTGGAGGGACACTACTATCCCGACCTCTACAACCCCGCCTGCCTCGACGCGGCGGCCACCGTCAAGAGCGCGCTGGCCAACCCGGACCTGGTCAAGGGCGTCAAGGCGCATGCCGAGATCGGCGGTTTCGCGCGTTGGGGCCTGGACGTCATGCGCATCGCCTCGCGCATCGGGCGCGACGCCGCGCTGCCGGTCTACATCCACTTCGGCCAGCTGTGGCCCAAGCCCGAGCAGGGCGGGCGCGAGGTGAACCCGGACTCGATCTTCAACCAGGTGGTGGACATGCTCAAGCCGGGCGACATCCTGGCGCACCCGTTCAGCCGCCACCCGGGCGGCTTCGTCGAGGAAAACGGCCGCCTGCACCCGCTGGTGCACGAGGCGGTGGCGCGCGGGCTCAAGATCGACGTGGGCCACGGCTCGCATTTCAGCTTCAAGACGGCACGCATCGTGCTTGATGCCGGTGTCATTCCCGATACGCTTGGCGCCGACATGCACGGCTACAACACGCACGTTCCCGCTCCCGCCGGCACGCCGGACAGCCACCCGGACGAGGAGCATTCCTTCCTCGGCCGCACCCAGTTCAGCCTGGTCAGCGCGATGAGCAGCATGCTCGCGCTCGGCCTGCCGCTGAACCACGTGGTGGCGATGGCGACCGCCAACGCGGCGCGCATGGCCGGCATGGAAGGCGAGATCGGCACGCTCAAGGTGGGCGGCGCCGCCGACATCAGCGTGCTCGACGACCGCCGCGGCCGCTGGGTGCTGGAAGACAACGAAGGCACGCAACTGGTGACGGACCGCATGCTGTCGCCGCTGTTCTGCCTGCGCGACGGCATCCGCCACGACGCCACTTCGCCGACGCTGCCGCTAGCACGCGCGGCCTGACCGAGCAAGGAGAGAGCCGATGAACCGGCAAGGCAAGGCGAAGGCCCACGACGGGCCGCAGGGCATCGGCGCGTCGCTGCCGCGCAAGGAAGACGAGCGCTTCATGCGCGGGCGCGGCGAGTACGTGGGCAACATCCGCATGGTGGGCATGCTCGACGTGGCCTTCGTGCGCAGCCCGGTCGCGCACGGCCACATCGTCGGCATCGAGAAGCCGGCCGGCTTCGAGCACGCGGTGTACACCATCGCGGATCTCGACGGCGTGGCGCCCATCGTCGCCAATTCGGGGCTGCCCGGCTTCAAGCCCTCGGAGCAGCCGGTGCTGGCGCAGGGCAAGGTGCGCCAGGTCGGCGAGACCATCGCCATGTGCGTGGCGGCCACGCGCGCGGCGGCCGAGGACATCGCCGCGCAGGTCTTCGTGGATTTCGAGGAACTGCCCGCGGTGGTCGACATGCTGGCCGCGCGCAGCGCGCCGCCGGCGCTGGTGCACGAGCACTGGGGCGACAACGTGTTCCTCGAGGCATTCGTCGACGCGCATCCCGAGGTGGATCTCGAGGCCATCCGCCGCGACGCGCCGATCCGCGTGCGCCGCCGGCTGCGCACCGCGCGCCAGAGCATGGCGCCGATGGAAGGGCGCGGCGTGGTGGCGCACTGGGACAAGCGCCTGTCGCAACTGATCGTGCACACCTCGGCGCAGATGCCGCACATCACGCGCACGGGCCTGGCCCACTGCCTGGGCCTGGACGAGGGGCAGGTGCGCGTGATCGCGCCGGACGTCGGCGGCGGCTTCGGCTACAAGGGCATCCTGCTGCCGGAGGAAGTCTGCTGCGGCTGGCTGGCCATGCGGCTGGAAAAGCCGGTGCGCTGGATCGAGGACCGCCGCGAGCAACTGACGGCCAACGCCAATTGCCGCGAGCACGCCTACGACATCGCCGCCTACGCCGACCGCGACGGCCGCCTGCTGGCGGTGGAGTGCGAGGCGCACGTGGACTCGGGCGCCTATTCGTCCTACCCGTTCTCGGCCTGCCTGGAGGCCGCGCAGGTCGGCAGCATCCTGCCGGGGCCGTACAAGATGGAGCGCTACCGCTGCCGCACGTGGTCGGTGGCCACCAACAAGCCGCCCATCCTGCCGTACCGCGGGGTGGCGCGCACCGGGGTCTGCTACGCCATCGAGACCATGATGGACGCGATCGCCGTGCAGGCCGGCATCGAGCCTTACGAAGTGCGGCTGCGCAATCTGGTGCAGCCGCACGAGATGCCCTACGACAACATCACCAACAAGCATTTCGACAGCGGCGACTATCCCGAGGCGGTGCGGCGCGCCATGCGCGCCATCGACCTGCCCGCGGTGCGCGCGCGCCAGCAGCGCGGCGAGGCCGACGGCAGGCGCATCGGCTTCGGCATGGCGGTGTTCTGCGAGCAGGGCGCGCACGGCACCTCGGTCTACCACGGCTGGGGCATCCCGATGGTGCCCGGCTACGAGCCGGCCGTGATCCGGCTGACGCCGGACGGCGTGCTCGAAGTGCGCGCCGGCGTGCACTCGCACGGGCAGAGCATGGAGACCACGCTGGCGCAGATCGCCCACGAGGTGCTCGGCATCGACACCGGGCGCGTGCGCATCGTGCTGGGCGACACCGGCGTCACGCCGTATTCCACCGGCACCTGGGGCTCGCGCTCGATCGTCATGGCGGGCGGCGCGGTGGGCCAGGCGGCCAAGGAACTCAGGCAGCGCCTGCTCAAGATCGGCGCATGGCTGCTCGGCGCGGCGCCGCAGGACGTGCGCTGGGAGGACGGCGCGGTGGTGGGCGCCGGCGGGCGGCGCACGCTGGCGGAAATCGCGCGCACCTGGTATCTGGCGCCGCAGTTGCTGCCGCCGGACGTGGACCCGCGCGGCCTGGAAGTGTCCACCTCCTACCAGGCGCGGCGCGACACCGGCACCTTCAGCTACGCCTGCCACGCGGTGGTGGTGGCGGTGGATACCGAACTGGGCCACACCGAGATCCTCGACTACGCGATCGTCGAGGACGGCGGCGTGCTGATCAACCCGATGGTGGTCGACGGACAGGTGTTCGGCGGCGCCGCGCAGGGCATCGGCACGGCGCTGTACGAAGCCATGCCGTACAGCGCGGACGGCCAGCCGCTCGCTTCGACGCTGGCCGACTACATGCTGCCGGGCGCCACCGAGGTGCCGGCCATCCGGATCGAACACATGGAAACACCCGCGCCTTACACCGAATTCGGCCAGAAGGGCATCGGCGAGAGCGGCGCCATCGGCTCGCCGGCGGCCATCGCCAACGCCGTCAACGATGCGCTGCGCGCGCTTGGCGCCGAGGTGCTGGAGCTGCCGGTATCGCCGCGCGTGGTGGTCGAGGCGCTCAGCCGTGCCCGCGCCGCGGCGGGAGTCGCAGCATGAAGCCGCCGGCATTCGACTACGCCCGCCCGCTGACCTGCGCGGACGCGTTCGCCCATCCCGACCTGGCCGACGGCATGGCCAAGTTCGCGGCCGGCTGCCAGTCGCTCGGGCCGATGATGAACCTGCGCCTGGCCCAGCCCGGCATGCTGGTGGACCTGCGCGCGATTGCCGCGCTGCGCGAATGCGGCGCGCAGGGCGACGCGGCCGTGCTCGGCGCGTGCATCACCCATGCCGAGATCGAGGACGGCAAGGTCGACGACGGCACGCAGGGGCTGATGCCCCACGTGGCGCGCGGCATCGCCTACCGCGCGGTGCGCAACCGCGGCACGCTGGGCGGCAGCCTGGCCCATGCCGACCCCGCCGCCGACTGGATCAACACCATGTGCGCGCTCGACGCCGAGTTCCTGGTCAGCGGCCCGCGCGGCGCGCGCACGGTGGCCAGCGCCGACTGGATGCTGGGCGCCTTCACCACCGCGCTGGAGGGCGACGAGATCCTGACCGGCGTGCGCTACCGGCGGCTGTCGCCGGCGGCGCGCTGGGCCTACTACAAATTCAACCGCAAGCCCGGCGAATTCGCCGAGGCGATCGCCATCGTGATCGACGATCCGGCCGCCGGCACGTGCCGCGCGGTGATCGGCGCCATCGACGGCGCGCCGCACCGGATCGACGACGCGCGCGCGCTGCTCGCGCCGGGCGCCGATGCCGGCTTGCCCGGGCGCCACGTCGAGGCCGCCGGGCTGGACGCGGACAGCTATGAATTCCAGGTGCACCGCGTGGCGCTCGAGCGCGCCATCGCCATCGTGCAGCGCCACGGCAGGAACCCGCTATGAACGACCTCACCGATCTTTCCGACCTCACCGACCCCGCTGCCTCTGGCGGCCACGACGCCGTGACCGTGCCCGTGATCGAGCACGCCATCGAGCTGACCGTCAACCGCGCCCGCGTGCGGGCCACGGTGGAGCCGCGCACCAGTCTGGCCGATTTCCTGCGCGAGCAGCAGATGCTGTGCGGCACCAACATCGGCTGCGAGCAGGGTGTGTGCGGCGCCTGCACGCTGCTGGTCGACGGCGCGCCCGCGCGCTCCTGCATCACGCCGGCGGTGGCCTGCGCCGGCGCGAGCGTGCAGAGCATCGAAGGCTTCGACGACGACCCCGCCATGCGCGAGCTGCGCGAGGCCTTCCGCGCCGAGCACGCGCTGCAATGCGGCTACTGCACGCCCGGCATGCTGATGACCGCGCGCGACATCGTGACCCGGCTGCCCGATGCCGACGACGCGCGCGTGCGGCTGGAGCTGTCCGGCAACCTGTGCCGCTGCACCGGCTACGTCGGCATCGTGCGGGCCATCCGGCGCGTGCTGGAGGCGCGCCGCGCGCGTGCCGCCGCGCCGGCTGTGCAACTCGCCGGCGCCTGATTCAGGAATTCACAGGGAACCATGATGGAAATCGAACAAAGCTTCACCGTGCCATACCCGCGCGCCAGCGTGTGGGCCTGCTTCCATGACGCGCCGGGCGTGGTCGGCTGCCTGCCCGGCGCGTCGCTGCTCGCGCCGCCCGAGGGCGGCCTGCTCAAGCTGGCGATGGCGGTCAAGCTGGGCCCGATCGCCGCCTCGTTCAGCGGCGACGGCGAGATGCGGCTCGACGAAGACGCCTTCCGCGGCAGCGTCAGCGGCGGCGGCGTCGATCGCAAGAGCGCCTCGCGCGTCAAGGGCGTGGCGGCCTTCGCGCTGGAAGAGGCGGCGCCGGGACAGACGCGCGTCGACGTGAAGGTCGACTACACGATCGCCGGCAGCCTCGCGCAGTTCTCGCGCGGCGGCCTGGTGAAGGACCTCGCCACGCGCATGACCGAGGCCTTCGCCGCCAACCTCAAGGCCAGGCTCGACGCCAGCGCGCCGGCGGCGGCCCCCGCGCCGGCGGCGCCCGTGCCCGCCGGCGACGCATCGCCGGCCGTGGCCAGCGCGCCGGCGCCGGCGCCCATGTCCGCGCCCGCCGCGGCCGCGCGCCAGCCGATGCCCGCCAACGCGCCGCTCAACCTCGGCAACCTGTTCTGGAAGATCCTGTGGGCACGGCTGCGCGGCCTGTTCGGCGCGGGAAGCCGCTGATGATGCCCGCGACACCGATGCCGGACACATCCGCCGCGGCCGGCCGCGCCAACGACGCCGCGCTGCAACGGCTCTACGCCGTGCGGCCGCAGTGGCAGGGCGTGCGCAGCGCACGCGACGCCGTCGGCCTGCCGGACCGCACGCTGCTGCACGCCGGGCCGCCGTTCGCCGACCCGCGCGCGCCGTCGGCGCCGGTGCTGTCGTCGGCGGTGCTGTGCTGCCTGTACGAAGGCTGGGCGGACACCGAAGCCGAGGCCGAGGCGCTGATCGCGTCCGGCGCGGTGACGCTGGCCAGCGCGCAGTCGTTCGACGTGGTGACGCCGCTGGCCGCGGTCATCTCGCCGCGCACCGCGCTGGTGGAAGTGGCCGACGCCGGCAACCCCGCCAACCGCGCGTGGTCGCTGCTGGGCAGCGGCGCGGGGCCGCAGATCCGCTTCGGCAGCCGCGACCCGGCCGTGCTGGCGCGCCTCGGCTGGCGCGACGACGTGCTGGCGCCGGCGCTGGCGGCGACGCTGGCGCGCTGCCCGGTCGACCTGATCCCGCTGGCCCGCCACGGCGTGGACGGCGGCGACGACCTGCACGCGCGCACCGCGAGCGCCACCGCCGCGCTGATCCGGCACCTGGCGCCGCGCGTGCACGACGAGGAGGTCATGGCGGTGCTGGCGCGCACGCCGCTGTTCTTCCTCACGTTGTGGATGGCGGCCTGCCACACCATGACGGCGGCGGCGGCGCACGGCGCCGCGCCCGAGGCCACGCTGGTGGTGGCGCTGGCCGGCAACGGCAGCGAGGTCGGCGTGCGGCTGGCGGGCCGCGCGTCGCGCTGGTTCACCGCGCGCGCGGACGCGCCGGACGGCCCGCGCCTCGACGCGGCCTGCACCGTGGCCGCCGCGCCGATGACCGGCGACAGCGGCGTCATCGATGCCGCCGGTTTCGGCGCGCAGGCGCTGGCGCTGGCCCCCGAGCCGGCGGCGGCGTTCTCGGCGTGGCTGCCGCCGCGCTGGCAGGAGAGCCAGGCGTGCCTGTACGCGGGCCGGCATCCGGCCTTCGCCGACCTGCGCTGCGGGCTGGATGCCGCGCGCGTGGCGGCCGGGCAGGCCGCGCCGCTGGCCGCCATCGCGATGATCGGTGCCGATGGCCGCACGGGCCTGCTGGGGCGGGGACTGTTCACGGCGCCGGCGGCGCTGTTCGCGTCGGCATTGCCGGGCGCGGCGGCGCAGCACGGCGCGTAGCGGGGCGGCGCGCCGTCCGGGCCGCGCGACGGCGAAGAGCGCCTTGCGCGGCGCCGCGATGGCGCGGCTGCGCGCTCAGAGCGGCAGCGTCATCAGCAGCGTCAGCGCCGAGGTGTCGCGCAGGCCGGCCCGCGTGGCCAGCCGGCGCAAGGCGGCCAGCGCCGCGCCGCCCGCCTCGCCAAGCCGGCTGGCGAGGTTCAGCCGCGCCAGCACGCGCGTGGCGAAGCGCAGCATGAAGGGCACCTGCCTGCGGCAGAACGCGACCTTGCGCACGTAGCCGTCGACTTCCCACAGCCACGTGGTGTTGGCAGGGAAGTAGGCGATGTCGCCGGCGCGCAGCGCGTGCGTGCGCCCGTCGGCACTGGTGACCTGGACCTTGCCTTCCAGGATCACCACGGTTTCTTCCCAGCCGTAGTACCACTGGAAGGTGCCGGAAGTGCATTCCCACAGATTGGTGCAAGCCAGCCCGTCGACGGCGCGCGAGTGCAGCGCCGCGCGCGACTGCGGCTCGCCGGCGCGGATCCAGGCCGGGTCGATGGGGCAGTTCTGCATCGGCAGGTCGCGCGTGTTGGCGAACGCGCCTGCGCGGCGCCGCGCGGGCGTGCGTTCCGGCGTAGCGGTGCCGGACATCGTTTGCGAGCCCATGTCAGCCTCCCGTTGTCTTGACTGGTAGGCCGAATTTAGCGGGCGGCGGGCGCGCGTTAAGTGCGCAAGCGCACTTTCGGGCGAGCCCGCCCGGCGGACACGCTCGGCGCGGCGGCCCGGCTCAGTTGGCCCGGCCGGCCAGCGCGCGCAGGTACTCGTTCTTCTTGTCGAGAATCAGCTTGCCGAGGAAACCGGCGTCATAGGCCTTGAGCAGGTGCGCGTGGTATTGCTCGAGATAGTGCGCGATGCGGTTTTGCTCGCATTCGATGCCGCACAGCCAGGCGAACGTCTCGCCGTCCCAGCGGAAACGCAGGCCGAGTTCGGTGAAGGCGGCGTTGTAGGCGGCAAGCTGGGCGTCGTCGGCCGCCGCGGGGGCGCTGGCGGCGGCATGGCTGGCGGGGCGGACTGCGGACTGGACCTGGTTCATGATCGGACTCCTCGGGCGCTTGGCAGTGGTGGGCCTGCACCGAAGCATAGGGTTGCCGATCAATTAACGATAATTAAAGTTAAATCGAGTAACCATAAGTCATTGTTTATGGTTTGGGCGCCGGCCGCCGGCGCGGCCGGATCAGCCCATCCACGCCGGTGATGCGCTGGATCAGGCTGGCGCCTTCTTCCATCAGGAAATGCTTGAAGGCGAGCGCCACCGGCGGCAGGCGCTTGTTCTTGCGGTGCACCACGTACCAGTTGAGCATCACCGGGAACCCCGCGATGTCGAGCACGGCGAGGTTGCCGGTCTGCAGTTCGAGCCCCACGGTGTGGGCCGACAGGAAGGCGATGCCCATGTTGGCGATCACGGCCTGCTTGATGGTTTCGGTGCTCTTGATCTCCATCGCGATGCGCATGTTCGACAGCCGCCCGGCAAAACCCTCCTGCATGGAGTTCCAGGTGTCCGAGCCTTTCTCGCGCGCGACGAAGGCTTCGTCGGTCAGCGCCGACAGCGGGATGTTGCGCTTGCCCACGAGGTGGTGGCCGGGCGCGGCGACGATGACGTAGGGGTGCGGCGCGAACGGCTCGCTGATGGTGTCCATGCCCTCGGGCGGGCGCACCATCACGGCGAGGTCGGTGAGGTTGCCGGCGAGCTGGTGCAGCAATTCCTCGCGGTTGTGCACCGCAAGGTTGAGCCTCACGCCGTCGTGGCGCTGCATGAACTGCGCGAGCAGGCGCGGGAAGAAGTAGTCGCCGGCGCTGATCACGGCCACGTTGAGGCGTCCGCCGGAGATGCCCTTGAGCTGCGACATGGCATCTTCCGCTTCGCGGAATTGCTGCATGATGCTGCGGCTGTAGTGCAGCATCTCGGTGCCCGCTGGCGTGAGGTAGATCCTCTTGCCCAGCTGCTCGAACAGCGGCAGGCCGACGTGCCCCTCGAGCTGGCGCACCTGCGTGGAGACCGCGGGCTGGGTCAGGTGCAGCTCTTCGGCCGCGCGCGAAAAGCTCAGGTGGCGGGCGACGGTCTCGAAAACCTTCAGCTGGCGCAGCGTGGCGTTCTTCATGCACGGGTCCGCCCGATATATAAGGGATCGTCAATGATCATAATAAAAAACTTTATGTCGTGCCGTACTTAGTTTGAACTAGCATCAGTCCACGGATGCAACGTGCCGCAATGTCAGGCGCGCTCGATCAGTAGTGACCAAGGGCTCCCCCAGCAGAGACGCCCATCCCTCGCGCCGCAGAGCGCGACAGCACTATGCAGGAGACACGACATGACGCACGACAACACGGCGGCCTCCGCCCACGGCCGTTCCGGCTGGCTCCGCAATCGCTGGTTCCAGCTCGCGATCGGCGTGGTCTGCATGGGGCTGGTGGCCAATCTCCAATATGGCTGGACGCTGTTCGTCGGACCGATGAACGCCAGGCATCACTGGGGCGAATCGGCCATCCAGGTCGCCTTTTCCATCTTCATCGTGACCGAGACCTGGCTGGTGCCGCTCGAAGGCTGGCTGGTCGACAAGCTCGGGCCGCGCCCGGTGGTGGCGGCCGGCGCGCTGTGCGCGGGACTCGCCTGGGTCATCAATGCCTATGCCACCAGCCTGCCGCAGCTCTACTTGGCCGCGGTGATCGCCGGCATCGGCGCGGGCGGGGTGTACGGCACCTGCGTGGGCAACGCGCTCAAGTGGTTCCCCGACCGGCGCGGCCTCGCGGCCGGGCTGACCGCGGCCGGCTTCGGCGCGGGCTCGGCGCTCACCGTGATTCCCATCGCCAACATGATCCAGCGCTCGGGCTACGAGCATGCCTTCATCACCTTCGGCATCCTGCAGGGCGTCTGCATCCTGCTGATGGCGCTGCTGCTGGTCAAGCCGCGCCCGCCCGCGGGCGCCACGGCGAGCAAGGCGGTGCTGACCAACCCGCTCGAATTCACGCCGGGGCGCATGGTCAGGACGCCGGTGTTCTGGGTCATCTACGCCTCGTTCGTGGCGGTGGCCGCGGGCGGCATCATGGCCACCGCGCAGCTCGGCCCGATCGCGCGCGATTTCGGCTTTGCCTCGATGCCGGTGACGATGCTGGGCTTCACGCTGCCGCTGCTGACCATGACGCTGTCGATCGACAACCTCTGCAACGGGCTGACGCGGCCGCTGTGCGGCTTCATCTCCGACCGCATCGGGCGCGAGAACACCATGTTCTTCATCTTCATCGGCGAAGGGCTGTCGCTGCTCGGGCTGATGGAGTTCGGCCACAACCCGTACTGGTTCATGACGTTCGCCGCGCTGACCTTCCTGTTCTGGGGCGAGATCTTCTCGATCTTCCCGGCGCTGTGCGCCGACACCTTCGGCAGCAAGTTCGCCGCGGCCAACGCCGGCACGCTCTACACCGCGAAGGGCACGGCGGCGATGCTGGTGCCGCTGGCGTCCGTGCTGTCCGCGCGCGGCGGCTGGGACGCGGTGTTCACGGTGGCGGCGGTGGTGACTATCGTCGCCGGTCTGTCCGCCAAGCTGGTGCTGGCGCCGATGCGCCGGCGCTTCATCACCGGCCATGCCGGCGAGGCCGTGCCGGTGGGCACGGACAGCACCGCCTATCTCGCCGCGCTGTCGCCACGCAAGAGCGAATAGGCAAGCCACCCGGGGCACCACCGCACCAGCAGCAGCCCGGCCCTCGCGGCCGGGCATCGCGCATACAGAAGGAGGCATCATGAATATCTCGCTTCCGCAGCTCAAGGCATTTGCCGCCGTGGCGCGCCAGAAAAGCTTTACCCGCGCCGCCGCCGAACTCGGGCTCACGCAGTCGGCCATCAGCCGCAGCGTGCGCGAACTGGAGGACGAGATCGATCAGCGCCTGTTCGACCGCACCACGCGGCAGGTCGAGCTCACCGATGCGGGCGAGCATTTGTCGCAGCGCATCTGCCACCTGATCGAGGAAGTCGAGCAGACCCTGCGCGAAAGCCAGGGCACCGGCAAGGCCTGCCAGGGCACGGTGCAGATCGCCTCCGACCCGGTGCTGTCCTCGATGTCGGTGCCGGGCTGGATGGCGGGCTGCCGCACGGCCTGGCCCGGCATCGGCATCTGCCTCAAGGACCGCACGCACGATGCCGTGCTGCAGTGCGTGCGCAGCGGCGAGGTGGACTTCGGCATCGCCACCAACCCGGAGCCCGGCGACGATCTCTATTGCGAGGCGCTGTGCGCCGACCCGTTCCATGCGGTGCTGCCGTCGCAGCATCCGCTGGCCATGCGCGAGGCGATCGGGTGGGGCGACCTCAACGACGCGAACGTGCTGATGCTCGACCAGAGCTCGGGCATCCAGCCGGCGGTGGAACAGGCCTTCGGCGTGTATCACGTGCGGGCGGGATCGCTCCAGGTGCTGGGCCACTTTGCCGCGATCTTCGGCATGGTGGCGCTGGGGCTGGGCATCGGCATCGTGCCCTCGCGCGCGCATGCGGCCGGCCTCAACCCGGCGGCGATCATGCGGCCGCTGCGCCCGCAGGTCACGTCGACGGTGATGCTGGTGCGGCGCAAGAGCCGGTCGCTCAAGCCGAATGCGGCCGCCATCTGGGATACGTTGCGTGGCATGGAGTATGAGCAGGCGCGGGTGGTCCGGGCGGGGTAGTGGTTGGGCTCTGGCTCTGAGTTGGTGGCCGGGGCTGGTGGCTTGTGCCGGGCTGGTGCTTGTGACGGGCTGAGGGCGAGGGCGAGGGCGAGCGGGATGCTGCCGGCCCCCGAAACGTCCAGGTCTCACGGCTTGTTGCCATGTTGCATCACCACAAAATTTCTTCTGATATATTACATACAGGATATTTACACATAGTGCGACGCAGCATATAATGAAAACTCCTACTCACCATCCATACCGGAGTTTTCTGATGGACAGCGTTCTTCTCCTCGGTCTTGCCCTTGGCCTGATTACCTTCGGCGTCGGCATGACCTTCCTGATCGCCACCCGCGTGCCCACGCCCGTGCTGGCCCGCGCGCAAGAGCATGGCCGTTTCGCGGGGCTGGGCGCTTCGCAGGAAACCACCGGCGTTGGCCGTCCGCGTCCCGCCGCCAGCGTGGCGCCGCAACTGGCCCGTGCGTGATGTGCCGCCGGCAGGGCGGGACCGGCGGGCCATGCGGCCGCCGGCCCGGCCCGCCACGTGCTGCGGCCGATGTTCCCCGGGACGCCTGTCCGGCCATCGCGCATCGATGACGCCTCGCCGGATTCGCGCGGGATGCTGCCCCGGATTCGTGCCTTCGCAACTGCCTTGCCCCTCCATACATTGAGAACATCCGGCGCTTTTGCCGCCTGACTTGTTCTAGGGACTTTCCCCAATGCGGGGAGATGGATCCCGGTTTCCCGACATCCCTGGTTTTTCCGCCGGACGCCGCCTCGCGCGTTTTCGCCCGCGCCATTGATCACGCGCCGCGCCCTAAGTCATTGATCCGACAGCACTGCCGCGCCCGCCGCCGGCCGCGGTTGATGCGTGCCGCGCACCAGTGGATCGGCTCTCGTTTTTTCGGATTTTTCTCGCCGCCCGCGTCGCGTTCCGGGCCGCATCGGTGTGGCCGAAAAGTGGCTTGACTATATTGATATATCACATACTGTATAGCACTGAAACGACCACCCAGGCAGCCGGAATGCCGCGCCGGACAAGGGCGCCCGGGCAGAGGGCGCGGGCCGGCGAGCCGGAACCAGGCATTCCGATGCGTCCCGCAAAGCGGTGTCCCCGGACACCCTTCCCAAAACAAAAGGCGGCACCGCCGCCATCAGGAGACACCACATGGAACATCAGCAAAACGCGCCCGAGTCCCGCTTTGCCTCGCCTTGGGTACAACTCTGTTTTGGCGTCATCTGCATGGCGATGATCGCCAACATGCAGTACGGCTGGACCCTGTTCGTCAATCCCATCGACGACAAGTACCACTGGGGCCGCACGGCGATCCAGGTGGCCTTCACCATCTTCGTGGTGACGGAAACCTGGCTGGTGCCGATCGAGGGCTACCTCGTCGACAAGTACGGCCCGCGCCCGGTGGTGGTGGGCGGCGGCCTGCTGTGCGCGGCGGCATGGGCGCTGAACTCCGTGGCCTCGTCGCTGCCGCTGCTCTACTTCGCCGCCGCCGTGGGCGGGGTGGGGGCGGGCGCGGTGTACGGCACCTGCGTCGGCAACGCGCTCAAGTGGTTCCCCAACCGGCGCGGGCTGGCCGCGGGCATCACCGCGGCGGGGTTCGGCGCCGGCTCGGCGCTGACCGTGGTGCCGATCGCCAACATGATCAAGACCAGCGGCTACGAAGCCACCTTCCTGTGGTTCGGCCTGGGCCAGGGGCTGGTCGTGTTCTTCCTCGGCATGGCGCTCTATCCGCCTTCGGCCAGGGTGCTCGGCCAGGTCAAGGACGCGGTCAAGACCGCCGCCTACAACGCCTCGCCGCGCCAGGTGCTGTCGTCGCCGATCTTCTGGGTCATGTACGCCATGTTCGTGATGATGGCGGCGGGCGGGCTGATGGCCACGGCGCAGCTCGGCCCCATCGCCAAGGACTTCGGCCTCGACGGCACGCCGGTGTCGCTGCTCGGGCTGACGCTGCCGGCGCTGACGTTCGCGCTGACCATCGACCGCGTGCTCAATGGCCTGACGCGGCCGTTCTTCGGCTGGATCTCCGACAACATCGGACGCGAGAACACCATGTTCCTGGCGTTCGCGGTCGAGGCGGTCGGCATCCTGCTGCTCGCCAGGTACGGCCAGAACCCGGTCGCCTTCGTGGTGCTGACCGGCGTGGTGTTCTTCGCCTGGGGCGAGATCTACAGCCTGTTCCCGGCCACCTGCGGCGACACCTTCGGCCCCAAGTTCGCCGCGACCAATGCCGGGCTGCTCTACACGGCCAAGGGCACGGCGGCGCTGCTGGTGCCGTTCTCCAGCGTGATCACCGCCGCCACCGGCGACTGGCACGCGGTGTTCATGCTGGCCTCGGGCATGGCCGCGCTGTCGGCGCTGCTGGCCATGTTCGTGCTCAAGCCGATGCGCGAGGCGCATGCGCGCAAGTACGTGCATGCCAATGCCGCCGCGCCGATGGGCTACCGGGCGGTGCCGGAGGATCTGACCTGAAGCCTGCCGGATGGCGGAAGGGCGGAAGTCCTTCGGGACTTCGCCGGACATCCTCGCGGTGTTCCTGGCTGGCTGGTGCTGCTGCCTTGATGACCGATGCTGCCCTGGGGAGGGTAGCGCGGGGTTCTTCGTAGAGTGTGCAATTAACGGCCGGGAGAGCAGATCGCCTCCGGATTACGGGGTTCGCGGCCATGCCGCGAACCCCGTTTTGCTGGCAGGCAGATGGCGGGGATTGGAGGGGCTGCCGGGGTGGCCGGATGTTTCCGGGTGACTTACGCGTGAGCTTCGGCGGCCACGGCGCCGGGCGCGCGCGCGCTCCGGGCCGGTTCGCACTGGCCACGCACGAACGCCACCGCCCGCGCGATCACCGCCGCATCGTGCAGCACGCGCCGGTGCCCCAGGCCCTCGGTCGTCATCAGGCTGGCGCCGGGCCAGGCGCCGGCAATGGCCGCGCCGTTTTCCCAGTCCACCTCCTTGTCCTGCCGGTCGTGGATGACCAGCGTGGCCGGCACCCGCCGCGCATGGCCGAGCGCCGGCACGTTGAAGGCGGACCACGGCATGCCCAGCCAGTCCTCGCTGTTGCGCTGCATGCGGTCCAGCACCGCCGGCGCGATGCCGAGCTGCCACGCGAGCGCCGCCGCCGCGCGGCGCATGTCGGCAGGCGGGCCGATCATCACGGCGGCTTCGAGGTGGAGTCCTTCGCGCACGGCCAGCGCCAGCGCGGCGCCGCCGAGCGAATGGACGATGGCGGCATGGATCGGGCCGGCATGCCAGGCGGTGGCGAGCAGCGCGCGCGACATCTCCACCACGGAGCTTTGCCGCGGGCCGCGCGCGCCGGCATCCGATTCGCCGTGCGAGAGCGCGTCGAATGCCACCACGCGCAGGCCGGCGGCGAGCAGGGGGCCGACCAGCGCGTGCCATTGCCCGGCATGGCCGCCCCAGCCGTGCGCGAGCAGCACGGTCGGCCCTGCGCCGCCCCAGCGGTACACGCGCACGCGCCGGCTCGCGCCCTGGCCGGTCACGAGCGCCCAATCCGTGCGTGCCTGCGCCAGCACGTCGCGCGCGGCGGCATCGGGGCCGTTGCCGCGCGGCGGGCTGAACCAGGTCCGCTCCAGCGCGCGGGCGGCGCCCGCCGGATGGACCAGGCTGGCGAGCTGCCAGCAGAGGCGCATCCAGCGCATGGCGGGGCGGGATGCCGGCGCGGCACGCCGCCTGGCGGGGGAGGGGTTCAACGCTTGTGTCACGGCCCAATCTCCAACGAAGACCTGCATCATGGCCGGCGGTCCCGCTCCGGGCATCCTCTTGCGCCCGGAAAGACCGACCAGTCGTGCTATTTTTAGTCCCGGGAAAAGACGGTCGTTGCCGTCTTTTCCCGGTCGTTTCTTTCGTCAACTGCCGCCGGCAGACCCGGCCGGCGGCGGCAAGGCCGGCGCTACCTGCGCGGCGGTTGCGCCAGTTCGGCGCGCCGCAGCAGCGCTTCGAACGCGCGGCGCGCCATGCTCTCGGTGTCTTCGCGGCCCAGCAACTTGTAGGAGAGCTGGAAAGACATGCCGATGCCGACCATCTCGAAGGCAAACTGGCGCGGGTCCTGCGCCGGCGAGACGTCGCCTTCCTCGATGGCATCGCCGACCGCGCGGGCGATGAGGCGATGCCAGTCCTTGAGCGACTGCACCACCAGGTCGCGCGTGGGCCCGGGCCGGTCGCGGTATTCCTGGCTCAGCGCGATGAACAGGCAGCGGCCCTTGTTGATCGGGCCGCCCAGCCATGCCATGTAGCCGTCGAACAGCGCCTGCAGCCTGCGCGTGCCGCGCGGCTGCCGCAGGGCGGGGTGGACGACGATCTCGGCGAAGCGCTCGGCGGCCAGCGCCAGCACGGCCTGCTGCAGGGCTTCCTTCGACTTGAAGTGCGCGTACAGCCCGCTTTTCGACATGCTGGTGTCGGCCGCCAGCGTGGCGAGCGACAACTGCTCGAAACCGACCTGGGCGGCAGTGTCGAGCGCTTGTTCGATGATCGCGGCGCGGGTGATCTGGCCTTTTTGCATCGGTCGAGAATAGCACGACCGGTCGGTTTGTCAATGTCACACTTGTGCGCTCTCGTCAACCTAAACCGGAGTCACCCGTTATGTCAGCACGGAGGCAGTAGATTGTGCTTTATCGGGCCTACGGGCAGGTGCAAATCCGCTTTGGCCGGGCACTCTCAAGAAATCTGCACAAAGTGTTCCCCTGATTACATACGGAACGCTTTGCGTGCTCTATACTCGAATGCACGTCCGCGCACTTTTATTTTCACTGGTGACTGGAGACCGACATGAACAGTACAGCCGTGCCAAGAGGCGCTAGCGAACCGTTCCGGCAACTGCGGGCGTTGCGCCGAGCGCGAAAGCTCAAGCAGGAAGACGTCGCCCGTAAGGCCGGCATTTCCCGGGAGGCTTACCTGCGGGCCGAATCGGGTCAAGCCGACCCCCGCATGTCTACCTTCCTCGCGGCCTGCGAGGCGCTCGGCCTGGAAGTGGTGCTGGCTCCCCAGCATCTCGCTGCCGACGTCAACGCATTCATAGCCAGCCGCAACGGCGGCGTCACGGCCGCCTCGATGGCCGGCCAGGCGCCCGCCGCGCCTTCCGCTCCCGCCAGCCCCGCGCCGTCCAATCCGGTCGGCGCCGGCTTCGCGGCGAGTTCCGGCGAAGGTCACAAGCCCGCCTGACCATGCACGCCGCCCCGGCCTGATCGCAGGCCGGGGCGGCGTTGTCTGTTCCGGCGCAGCAGGCATCCCCCGGCCTGCTGTTCGCGTCTGCGCGGCCGCCTCGAACGGTCTTCCCGCTGGCCGCGCGGCCAGCGCGCGCTGTCGCCGGTGCGCCGGCGTTCCCCGCAGGGACGGCATCCGTCCCGCCTGCCAAGGCTCGTCCGTCTTCGGGCCTTTCGTGCATTTCCTGCGCTTCCTGCGCTTCCTGTCTTTCTCCTCCCGATCTGCCCTCCGTGCCGCGGCGCGATGCCCGCCCGGCGCGTTTGCCGCTGCGTGTTTTTCGTCGCCTGTGGCCGCGGTGCGCCTTCAATGGCGGTAGCGCCGGCGGTTTGACAGCCCTAAAGGCTACGATTACGATATGGTAAATAGATTACGTATTGTGTAATTCCTGGTGGCGGTCCTGTCTCGCCGGTCCGGTCGGACGCGGCAAGGGCAGGGCCGCCGCGGGCGTAATCCCCGGCCGCCACAGTCCCCTGCAGCGCGCACCTGCCTGGCAAGGCGCGAAGTGCTGTGTCCCGTAGGCGGCCGGTCCACCAAGAGAAAGAGAGGAGCACAAGCATGAGCAAGGCCTTTGCATCGCAGGCGGACCTGCAGGACAAGCAGGTCACTTTCACGCGGCTGTCCGAGAATGCCTATGCCTACACGGCCGAAGGCGACCCCAATTCCGGCGTGATCGTCGGCGACGACAGCGTGCTGATCGTCGATACCACCGCCACGCCGGCGATGGCCCAGGACCTGATCGCCCGCATCCGCGCCATCACCGACAAGCCGATCAAGCACGTGGTGCTGTCGCACTACCACGCCGTGCGCGTGCTGGGCGCCTCCGCTTATTTCAAGGAGGGCGCGCAGAACGTGATCGCCAGCCGCGGCACCTACGAGATGATCGTGGAGCGCGGCGAGGCCGACATGAAGTCCGAGATCGAGCGCTTCCCGCGCCTGTTCGCCGGCGTCGAGACCGTGCCCGGCCTGACCTGGCCCAACGTGGTGTTCGAGCGCGAGCTCACGCTGTTCCTCGGCAAGCTCGAGGTCCGCGTCATCCATCCCGGCCCCGGCCACACCAGGGGCGACACCATCGTGTGGATTCCCTCGCAGAAGATCCTGTTCTCCGGCGATCTGGTCGAGTTCGACGCCGCCTGCTACTGCGGCGACGCGCAACTGGAGGAATGGCCGGCCACGCTCGAGGTGCTGCGCGCGCTGGCGCCGGCCGCGCTGGTGCCCGGGCGCGGGCCGGTGCTGACCACGCCCGAGATGGTCGGCCGCGGGCTGGACTACACGCGCGACTTCGTCAGCACGCTGCTGCAGCGGGGCAGGGAAGCGGTGGCGCAGAAGCTGGACCTCAAGGGCGCGATGGCCCACACGCGCGCGGCGATGGACGACAAGTTCGGCCACGTCTTCATCTACGAGCACTGCCTGCCGTTCGACGTGGCGCGCGCCTACGACGAGGCCAGCGGCATCAAGCACCCGCGCATCTGGACCGCCGAGCGCGACAAGGCCATGTGGGCCGCGCTGCAGCACTGAAGCCGCGCGGGAGACGGTCCCTGGCGGCGGCGCATGCCGCCGCTTCGCCGCAAGAGCCGCGCCAGCGGCCAAGGCTGGAGGATGGAGACATGACGGAAACGAACTATCAGACGCAGCGCTTCGCGTACCAGCCGTGCGCCGAGCAGCGCGCGCCGCGGCCCGGCGCCGGCGCGCATCCCGTGCATCCGGTGGCGGTGATCGGGGCCGGCCCGGTCGGCCTCGCCGCGGCGATCGACCTGGCCCAGCAAGGCGTGCCGGTGGTGCTGCTGGACGACGACTGCACGCTGTCCGTGGGCTCGCGCGCGATCTGCTTCGCCAAGCGCACGCTCGACATCTTCGACCGCCTCGGCTGCGGCGCGCGCATGGTGGACAAGGGCGTGAGCTGGAACGTCGGCAAGATCTTCTTCGACGAGGAACTGGTCTACAGCTTCGACCTGCTGCCCGAGGCCGGCCACGCCCGCCCGGCCTTCATCAACCTGCAGCAATACTACGTGGAAGGCTATCTGGTGGAGCGCGCGGCCGAGCTGCCCGGCATTGCCATCCGCTGGCAGCACCGCGTGGCGGGCCTCGCGCAGGATGGCGACGCGGTGACGCTCGACGTGGAAACGCCGGACGGCCGCTACGCCCTGCGGGCGCGCTACGTGGTGGTGGCCGACGGCGCGCGCAGCCCGGTGCGGCAGTGCATGGGCCTGGAAAGCAAGGGACGCACGTTCCGCGACCGCTTCCTGATCGCCGACGTGAAGATGAGCGCGCCGTTCCCGAGCGAGCGCTGGTTCTGGTTCGACCCGCCGTTCAACCGCAACCAGTCGGTGCTGCTGCATCGCCAGCCCGACGATGTCTGGCGCATCGACTTCCAGCTCGGCTGGGATGCCGATCCCGAGCTGGAAAAGCAGCCCGAGCGGGTCATCCCGCGCATCCAGGCGCTGCTGGGCGAGGATGCGGCCTTCACGCTGGAATGGGTCAGCGTCTATACCTTCTCCTGCCAGCGCATGGACCGTTTCCGCCACGGCCGCGTGCTATTCGCGGGCGACGCCGCGCACCGCGTCTCGCCGTTCGGCGCGCGCGGCGCCAACAGCGGCGTGCAGGACGCGGAGAACCTGGCCTGGAAACTCGCGCTGGTGCTGGCCGGCCACGCGCCCGACGCGCTGCTCGACAGCTACGCCGGCGAGCGCGAATTCGCCGCCGACGAGAACATCCGCCATTCCACGCGCGCGACCGATTTCATCACGCCCAAGACGCCGGTGAGCCGCGTGTTCCGCGACGCGGCGCTGAGCCTGGCGCGCGACCATGCGTTCGCGCGCCGGCTGGTCAACAGCGGGCGCCTGTCGGTGCCCGCCGTGCTGCACGGCTCGGTGCTCAATACGGCCGACGATGTGGACGCTGCGGGCGCGCCGCCATTCGCCGGCTTCATGGTGCCCGGCGCGCCGTGCGCCGACGCGCCGGTGCGCGAGGGCGGCCGCGGCACCTGGCTGCTGCCGCAGCTCGGCAACCGCTTCGCCCTGCTGCTGTTCGTGGGGCCGGCGGGCTTGCCGCCGGCCATGCTCGATGCCCTGCGCGCGCTCGCCGCCGGCCCGGTGCCGCTGGCGCTGGTCTGCGTGGCCACGCCGGCCGACGCGGCGCAAGGCCCGGTGCTGCCCCCCGGCGCCAGCCTGCTGGAGGATACTCAAGGCTGGCTGGCGCGCCGCTACGATGGCCGGCCCGGCACCGCCTACCTGCTGCGCCCCGACCAGCACGTGTGCGCGCGCTGGCGCGCCTTCGAGCCCGCCCGCGTGCAGGCCGCGCTGCGGCGCGCGCTGGGCTGGCCGGAGGGCGCCGGCGCGGCTGCCGAGGCCGCCGCATGACCCGTCCCGGAGATACGCCGATGCCGCTCAACACCGAACCCAATCTCGCCCGTCCGGATGACTTCTACGAGGCCTTGATCGACATGCACTGCGACCTGTCTGACGCCCAGAGCCAGTCCGCCAACGCGCAGCTGATCCTGCTGCTCGCCAATCACATCGGCGACCTTGCCATCCTGCAGGAAGCCATGACGCACGCCCGCGCGGGCGTGCTCGCACGGGCTGGCCGACAGCCCGCCGCCGACCCGGCGGCCGCAGCCTGACGCTGCGCGGCCAGCCATTTCCCGTATCCAGAGGAAAGACCCGAGGAAGACCCAGCCCATGACCCAGACCCAATTGAACGTGGCGGCGCGCCCGCACGAGGCAGCCGCACTGGCCTACCAGTCCGGCTTCGCCAACGAATTCGCCACCGAGGCGCTGCCCGGCGCGCTGCCGGAGGGGCGGAACTCGCCCCAGCGCGCGCCCTACGGCCTCTATGCCGAGCAGCTCTCCGGCACCGCCTTCACCGCGCCGCGCGCGCACAACCGCCGCAGCTGGTGCTACCGCATCCGCCCGGCGGCCATGCACGAGCCGTTCACGCCGCTGGCGCAGACGCGCATCGTCAGCCGCTTCGACGCGGTGCCGCCGTCGCCCAACCAGATGCGCTGGAGCCCGCCGCCGATGCCGTCCGCGCCGACCGACTTCATCGACGGCATCGTCACGATGGCCGGCAACGGCGGCCCCGAGGCCATGAGCGGCTGCGGCATCCACCTGTACCTCGCCAACAAGTCGATGGACGGCCGCTTCTTCTACAACGCCGATGGCGAGATGCTGATCGTGCCGCAGCAGGGCCGGCTGCGGCTGGCCACCGAGATGGGCGTGCTCGAGGTCGAGCCGCAGGAGATCGTGGTGGTGCCGCGCGGCGTGCGCTTCCGCGTGGCGCTGCCGGACGGCGAGGCGCGCGGCTATATCTGCGAGAACTACGGCGCGCTGTTCCGCCTGCCCGACCTCGGCGTGCTCGGCGCCAACGGCCTGGCCAACCCGCGCGACTTCCTCACCCCGCACGCCTGGTACGAGGACCGCGAAGGCGATTTCGAGCTGGTGGCCAAGTTCCAGGGCAACCTGTGGCGCGCGCCGATCCGGCATTCGCCGCTCGACGTGGTGGCCTGGCACGGCAACTACGCGCCCTACAAGTACGACCTGCGCCGCTTCAACACCATCGGCTCGATCAGCTACGACCACCCGGACCCGTCGATCTTCCTGGTGCTGCAAAGCCCGTCCGACACCCCGGGCGTGGACACCATCGATTTCGTGATCTTCGGCCCGCGCTGGCTGGCGGCGCAGGACACCTTCCGCCCGCCCTGGTTCCACCGCAACATCGCCAGCGAGTTCATGGGCCTGATCGAAGGCGTCTACGACGCCAAGGCCGACGGCTTCTCGCCCGGCGGCGCCAGCCTGCACAACTGCATGAGCGGCCACGGCCCGGACGCCGAGACCTTCGCCAGGGCCAGCGCGGCGGACACCTCGCAGCCGCATCACATCGGCGATACGATGGCGTTCATGTTCGAGACCCCGGCCGTGATCCGGCCGACGCCCTACGCGGCCGAGTCCGCCCAGCTCCAGCATGACTACTACACCTGCTGGCAGGGCCTGAAGAAGCACTTCGACCCGGCCCGCCGCTGATCCCTCGTCCAGTTTCCCCGGGGCGCCCGCGCAGCCTGGCCGCGCGGGCGCCCCGGCGCATCGCCATTTCCTTCCGGAGCCCCCGATGACCACCATCCCGCATAGCTGGATCGAATCCGCCAACGACGGCGTCACCCATTTCCCGCTGCAGAACCTGCCCTACGGCATCTTTTCCACCACCGGCCAGGGCCCGCGCGCGGGCGTCGCCATCGGCGACTTCATCCTCGACCTCGCCGTGCTCGACGGCGCCGGTCTGCTGCCGCCGGCCGTCAGGGGCGTGTTCGGCGGCGCCACGCTCAATGCCTTCATCGCGCTCGGCAAGCCGGCCTGGACCGAGACCCGCCAGCACCTGACCCGCCTGCTGTCGGCCGGCGACGACACCCTGCGCGGCAAGTCGGCCCTGCACGAGCAGGCGCTGGTGCCGATGGCGTGGGCCACGCTGCACCTGCCGGTGGACATTCCCGGCTACACCGATTTCTATTCCTCGCGCGAGCACGCCACCAACGTCGGCCGCATGTTCCGCGACCCCGACAACGCCTTGCTGCCCAACTGGCTCGAAATCCCCATCGGCTACAACGGCCGCGCCAGCTCGGTGGTGGTCAGCGGCACCGCGCTGCACCGCCCCAAGGGCCAGATCAAGCCGCCCGACGCGCCGCGCCCCGTGTTCGCGGCCTGCCGCAAGCTGGACTACGAACTGGAGATGGCCTTCATCGTCGGCAAGCCCTCGGCGCTGGGCGAAGCCATCAGCACCGCCGACGCGCCCGCGCACATCTTCGGCATGGTGATCCTCAACGACTGGAGCGCGCGCGACATCCAGCAGTGGGAATACGTGCCGCTCGGGCCGTTCAACAGCAAGGGCTTCGGCACCTCGATCTCGCCGTGGGTGGTGACGATGGACGCGCTGGAGCCGTTCCGCCGCGACAATCCCGTCCAGTCGCCCGAGCCGCTGCCGTACCTGCGGCAGCCGCGCGGCAACGCCTACGACATCGCGCTCGAAGTGGCGCTGCGCCCCGAAGGTGCCGAGCACGCCACCACGGTCTGCCGCACCAACTTCAAGGCCATGTACTGGACCGTGGCGCAGCAACTGGCCCATCACACCGTTTCCGGCTGCAACGTGCGCGTGGGCGACCTGATGGGCTCCGGCACCATCAGCGGCACCGCGCCGGACGCCTTCGGCAGCCTGCTGGAGTCGACCCGCAACGGCGCCGAGCCGCTGGCGCTGGACGGCGGCGCCCGGCGCGGTTTCCTCGAGGACGGCGACGAGGTGGTGATGACCGGCTGGTGCCAGGGCGACGGCTACCGCGTGGGCTTCGGCGAGGTGAGCGGCAAGATCCTGCCGGCGAACTGAGCGGCGCGCCGCCGCGGGCTTGCCCGGCCCGGGGGCGGTCCGTCCGCCCGCCATCCTGGCGCCGGGCCGCCCCGGGCGGCAGGCTGCCGGGGGCGCGGAAGCGGGGAGGCGCAGCCTCCGTCCCCCCTCGTTCCGGTGGTTACATTTGCGAACTTTCTTAACGCTCTGGCATCCCCCGCGGCTGTTCCTTTGTGCGAGAATTCGGGCCTGACAAAAAATGCGGGCCAAAGTTTGTCCTGTTTTCCGCGTCACCGATGTATTGCCATTCCGGGGTGCTTGTGGCTGCGGCCCCGCCCCGAGGTCAGTTTGGCAAGCCTTTCGCCGTTAATACGGAAATGCGGACCGCGGTCCCCGGCCATGCCGGGGCCGGGCCCGGAAAAACAGGCGGCGAAAAGCACCCACAAAAGCAGAACTCATCGCCGGCGGGCAGATTGCCGGACAGGTGGCAAACAGGAGGCAGCCAGCGGCATCTGCCGGCAACGGGGCGTAACGAAGCGTCAACAAGACGTCAACGGAGCGATATGCGCGCTCCGCGCGTCTGGCGCGGTCGCCGACAGCCACCCCGGGCGGGCGGTGTGCCGGCGGGCCATTTTTTCCACCCAACGCGAACGGCAGGGCAATGGAATTCGGTATTCGCGCATGGGCGGCATGTGCAGCACAACTCGACACGCAGCAAGCCTGGCTGGCCTGGAGCCGCGCGCCCTGGCTGCCGGCCGGCGAAGAACTGCCGGCGCTCGGCCCGATGGCGCCGATGCTGCGCCGGCGCGTGACCGCGCTCGGCCGCGCCGCGCTGCACCCGGCCTACGCCTGCCAGCCGGGCGTGGAGGGCATGCCGGTGATCTTCGCCTCGCGCCACGGCGACACCCTGCGCCCGCTGCAGATGCTCGGCAACCTCGCCGACGGCGAGGCGCTCTCGCCCACGGCGTTCGGCCTGTCCGTGCACAACGCCATCGGCGCGCTGTACTCGATCGACCGCGGCGACCCCGCCAACCTGCAAGCGCTGGCCGCCGGCCGCGACACCGTGGAGGCGGCGGTGGTGGAAGCCTGCGGCCTGCTGGCCGACGGCGCCCCCGAAGTCCTGCTGGTCCAGTACGAGGCGCCGCTGCCGGCGCCCTATGCGGTCTTCGCCGACGAGCCCGAATGCCTGTTCGGCTGGGCCTGGCGCGTGGCCGGCCCGCGCGCCGGCGAAACCGTGTTCAGCCTGGAGGCGACCGACGCCGTGCCGGCCACGCCGCGGGAGCCGCTGCTGCCCCACGGGCTGGACGTGCTGCGCTTCGTGCTGGCCGGCGACGCCGAACTGCACCATGCCGGCGAGCGCGCCGGCTGGAGGTGGCGGCGTCATGGTTGAGCGCCTGGACCGCGCCTGGCGCGTGTGCGCCACCGGCCTGTGCTTCTCCAGCTTCGGCGTGGGCGGGCTGCTGCTGCGCGTGCTGGTGTTTCCGCTGCTGACGCTGCTGCTGTGGTCGCCGGCCAGCCGCCAGCGGGTCTGCAAGCACGTCGTGCGCCACGCCTTCCGCCTGTTCCTGCTGCTGATGCGCGCGGTCGGCGTGATCCGCTACGAAGTGCTGCACCCCGAGCGGCTGCGGCGCAGCGGCCTGCTGATCGTGGCCAACCATCCCTCGCTGATCGACGTCATCTTCCTGGTCGCGCTGACGCGCCAGGCCGACTGCGTGGTCAAGTCAGGGCTGGCGCGCAACCCGTTTACGCGCGGGCCGGTGCGCGCCACCGGCTACGTCTGCAACGATTCCGGCGCCGGCATGGTGGACGACTGCATCGCCTCGCTGCGCGCGGGCAACAACCTCGTCATCTTTCCCGAAGGCACGCGCACCCCGGCGCGCGGCCCGCTGCGGCTGCAGCGCGGGGCGGCCAACATCGCCGTGCGCGGCGGCTTCGCGCTCACCCCGGTGGTGATCCGCTGCGAGCCGCCCACGCTGGCCAAGGGCGACAAGTGGTACCGCGTGCCGGCGCGCCGGCCGCGCTACGTCATCGACGTGCGCGAGGACGTCGGCGTGGAGCGCTGGGCGCGCCCGGGGCTGGACGACGCGCTGGCCGTGCGGCAACTGACACAATCGCTATCCGAGTTTTTCTCCAGGGAGGTCCGCCGTGAAGGCGCTTGAACACGAAATCAAGGAACTGATCATTTCATCGCTGTCGCTCGAAGATATCGGCCCGGCCGACATCGACGCCGGCGCGCCGCTGTTCATCGACGGCCTGGGCCTGGATTCGATCGACGCGCTCGAACTCGGGCTGGCGCTGCAGAAGCGCTACGGCGTGACCATGAACGGCGACAAGGACGAGATGCGCGAGCGCTTCGCCAGTGTCGCGGCGCTGGCCGCCTTCGTGGCATCGCAGCGCGCCGGCCGGACCCAGGCCTGATTCCGCCCGCCCATCCCGTTAGCCCATCAAGCACAACCGACAAGGGAGCCCCTCATGACCCATGATGAAATCTTTGCGCGGGTGGCCACCGTGCTCGAGGAAACCTTCGAGATCGAGCGCGCGCGCATCCGCCCCGAAGCGCGCCTGTACGAAGACCTGGACATCGACAGCATCGACGCGGTCGATCTGCTGGTCAAGCTCAAGCCCATGCTCAACAAGCCGATCAAGCCCGAGCAGTTCAAGGCGGTGCGCACCGTGCAGGACGTGGTGCAGGCGCTGGCCCTGCTGATCGACTCGCCCGCCACGGCCTGAGCCGCATGCGCTGGCGCAAACTGCTGCTCGGCGTGCTCACGCTGTGCTATCCGGTGGCGATCTACGCCGGCCTGCAATACTGGCCGCCGCGCGTGCTGGCGCTGGCGCTGGTGGCGCTGGCGCTGCTGCGCGCGCTGACCAGCCGCCAGGCCGGCTGGCGCTGGCTGGCGGTGCTGGCCGCCGGGCTGGCCGCGGTGGTGGCAGCCTCCAACCACGCCTTGCCGCTCAAGCTCTACCCGGTGCTGGTCAACGCCGCCATGCTGGCCGTGTTCGGCTGGAGCCTGCGCCATCCGCCCAGTCTGGTCGAACGGCTGGCGCGCCTGCGCGAGCCGGACCTGCCGCCCGCCGGCGTGGCTTACACGCGGCGCGTGACCCAGGCCTGGTGCGTGTTCTTCGTCTGCAATGGCACGGCGGCGGCGCTTACCGCGGTGCTGGCCAGCGACCGCATCTGGGCGCTCTACAACGGCGGCATCGCCTATGGCCTGATGGGCGCGATGTTCGCCGGCGAATGGCTGGTGCGCCAGCGCGTGATGGCGGGAGGGCGGCATGGCTGAGTGGCTTGGCATCGGCGGCCTGATGGCGGCGCTGCCGGCGCGCGCGCACGTGGTGGCGCATGGCGAGGACGGCAGCCTGGACGCGCCCGCCTTCGTGGCGCGCGCGGCGGCCTGGCGCGAAGCCTTCGCGGCGGCGCCCGGCGCGAGCGTGGCGCTCTATGCCGAATCCACCGCCGAGTTCGCCGCCGCGCTGTTCGGCGCGTGGCATGCCGGCAAGCACGTGGTGCTGCCCGGCGACACGCGCGCCGAGACGCTCGCCGCGCTGGACGGGCACGCCGCGGTCCGCGCCGGCGACCTGCCCGGCGGCATCCGCCCGCGGCAGCACGCGGCCTGCGCCGCGCCCGAATGGCCGCGCCTCGACCCGCGCGCGACGCGGGTGACGATGTTCACCTCCGGCTCCACCGGCGCGCCGGGCGCCATCGTCAAGCACCTGTCGCAACTGGAAGCGGAAGTGCAGGCGCTGCAGGCCGCGTTCGGCGCCGCGGTGCCGGCGCGGGCGCGCGTGCTGGCCACGGTCTCGCACCAGCACATCTACGGCCTGCTGTTCTGCGTGTTGTGGCCGCTGGCCGCGGCGCGCGCCATGCCGGCCGCGCGGCTGGCCTTCCACGAGGAAATCGTGCGCGCCTGCGGCGACGGCGCGCCGGCCGTGCTCGTGACCAGCCCGGCGCACCTGCGGCGCATGCCGCCGGCGCTCGACTGGGCGCCCGCGCGCGCCGCGCTGCACGCGGTGTTCTCGTCGGGCGGCCCGCTGCCGCCCGAGGCCGCGGCCGACGCGCTGCGCCATCTTGGCCACGCGCCCGTCGAAGTGTTCGGCAGCTCCGAGACCGGCGGCATCGCCTGGCGCCAGCGCGCGCGCCACGACGAGCGCTGGACGCCGCTGCCGGGCGTGCAGTGGCGCCTGCAGGACGGATTTCTCGCGGTGCGCTCGGCCCATCTGCCGGACGACGGCTGGCATCTGTGCGCCGACCGCGCGCAGCCGGCCGGCGACGGCGGCTTCGCGCTGGCGGGGCGCGCCGACCGCATCGTCAAGATCGAGGAAAAGCGCGTCTCGCTGACGCAGGTCGAGCAGGCCCTGCAGCAGTCCGCGCTGGTGCGCGAAGCGCGCGTGGTGCTGCTCGAGCTCGACAGCGGCATGCGCCTGGGCGCGGTGGTGGTGCCCAGCGAAGGCGGTGCCGCCATGCTGGCCGGCGCCGGCAGGGCGGCGTTGCTGGCCGCGCTGCGCGCGGATCTCGCGCCCGCCGTGGACGCGCTCGCGCTGCCGCGCCGCTGGAGCTTTGCCGAGGCCTTGCCGTGCAACGCGCAGGGCAAGACCACCGAAGCCATGCTGCGCGACGTGTTCCGCCGCGTGCTGCCGGTGGCGCGCTGGCAGCCGTCGCCGGACGCGCTGTCGGCCAGCGCCGAGCTGGAGATCGGCGCGGACCTCGCCGTGTTCGACGGCCATTTCCCGGGCAGCCCGATCGCGCCCGGCGTGGCCCAGGTCGACTGGGTCATGGCGCTGGCGCCCGAGCGCCTGCCGGTGCCGCCGCGCGCGCAGTTCCGCCGCCTCGAGACGCTCAAGTTCCAGGCCGTGATCGTGCCCGGCAGCACCGTGCAACTGGCGCTGACCTGGCAGCCCGAGCGCAATGCGCTGGCGTTCCGCCTCAGTTCGGCGCAGGGCCCGCACGCGAGCGGGCGCATCGTGTTCGGAGACGCGCATGTTTAAGCCGGTGGTGCTGGTGCCGGTCTACAACCACGAGCGCGCCATCGGCGCGATGGTGCAGGCCATCCTGCGGCATCCGCTGCCGTGCCTGCTGGTGGACGACGGCAGCAGCCCCGCGTGCGAGCGCGTGCTGCGCGAGATCGCCGCCGCGCATGCCGGGCGCGTGCACCTGATCCGCCTGCCCGAGAACCAGGGCAAGGGCGGCGCCATCATGGCCGGCTTCGAGGAAGCCGCCCGCATGGGCTTCACGCACGCGCTGCAGATCGACGCCGACGGCCAGCACGACGCCGGTTGCATCCCGCAGTTCGCGGCGCTGGCGCAGGCGCGCCCCGAGGCGATGGTCTGCGGCTACCCGGTCTACGACGCATCGGTGCCGCGCGTGCGGCTGCTGGCGCGCTACCTGACCCACGTGTGGGTGTGGATCAACACGCTCTCGCTCGCCATCCGCGATTCGATGTGCGGGCTGCGCGTCTATCCGCTCGGCCCGGCGCTGGCGCTGGTGCGCGAGGTGCGGCTGGGCCGGCGCATGCAGTTCGACACCGAGGTGCTGGTCCACCTGGTCTGGCGCGGCGTGCCGATCGTCAACGTGCCCACCCAGGTCACGTATCCGTCCGACGGCGTCTCGCATTTCCAGGTCTGGCGCGACAACGCGCTGATCTCCACCATGCACGCGCGGCTGTTCTGCGGCATGGTGGCGCGGCTGCCGCGGCTGCTGTGGCGCAAGGTGCGGCCGGCATGAGCGCGCCGCGAGACACCGCGCCGCCGGGCCGCATGGCGCGCCACTGGAGCCAGATCCGCGAGTCCACCTGCGTGTGGGGCGTGTGGTGCCTGTACGGGCTCTACCGCCTGTGCGGCCGCGCACTGTTCCGCGCCGTGCTGTACCCGGTCGTGGCCTATTACTGGCTGGCTAGGCCGCTCGCGCGCCGCGCCTCGCTCGACTACCTGCGGCGCGTGCAGGCCGCCACCGGCGCGGTGCTGCCGGCCGGCGCCACGCCGGGCCTGCGCCACAGCCTGCGCCACCTGTTCTCGTTCGCCGACACGCTGCTCGACAAGCTGCTGGCCATCGGCGGCGGCTACCGCTACGGCAACGTGCGGCGCGAAGGCGCCGAGGTGATGCTGCGGCAGATCGCCAGCGGCCAGGGCGGCATCATCGTGACCGCGCACATGGGCTGCCTGGAGTTGTGCCGCGTGCTGGCCAACCAGCGCCAGGGCCTGCGCCTGACGGTGCTGGTGCATACCGCGCACGCGGCGCAGTTCAACCGCATCCTGTCGCGGCTCGATCCGCGCTCGGGGCTGCAACTGTTCCAGGTCGACGACATCTCGCCGGCCACCGCGCTGCAACTGGCCGAGAAGGTGCGCGCCGGCGAGTTCGTCGCCATCGCCGGCGACCGCGTGCCGGTGCACGGCGGCCGCACCGTGACGGTGCCGTTCTTCGGCGCGCCGGCGCGCTTCCCGGTCGGCCCCTACGTGCTGGCCGCGCTGATGGAATGCCCGCTGTTCGCGATGGGCTGCGTGCGTTCGGGCGACGGCCACCTGCTGCGCTTCACCGAACTGGCGCGCGAGGTGCGCCTGCCGCGCGCGCGGCGCGAGGCTGTCCTGAGCGGCCACGCCGCGGACTATGCGCAATGGCTGTCGCGGCTGCTCGCCGAGTCGCCCTACGACTGGTTCAACTTCTACGATTTCTGGGGGCAGGGCGGCGGCGTGGCCGAGGCCGCGCGCGCCGGCGCGCCGCATGCGCCGAACGCACCAAACGCACCAAACGCGGCACCGGCGCCGCGCGGCGACTGACGTCCCGCCCCCATCACGCAACCGCCATGTCTCCAGACCTCAGCCACGAGATCACGCTCAGCCCCGCCTTCCACGACCTCGACCCGATGAACGTGGTGTGGCACGGCAACTACGTGCGCTATTTCGAGCAGGCGCGCTGCGCGCTGCTCGAGCGTTTCCATTACGACTACCCGGCCATGCGCGACTCCGGCTACGCCTGGCCGGTGGTGGACATGCGCGTGAAGTACGTCGGCCCGCTGACCTACGGCCAGCCCTTCGTCATCCGCGCCACCATCGTCGAGTGGGAGAACCGCCTGAAGATCGACTACCTGGTGCGCGACGCCGCCACCGGCCGGCGCCTGACCAAGGGCTACACCATCCAGGTGGCGGTGGACATGCGCAGCGCCGAGATGTGCTACGTGTGCCCGCCGGTGCTGTGGGAGCGGCTCGGCGTGCCGGCCGCGCCGGACGGGGAGGGCCAGGCATGAAGCGCCGCGCCTTCCTGCTGGCCCTGTGCGGCGCCATGCTGGCCGCCCCGCGCCTGGCCGGCGCGGCCGCACCCGACCTGCTGGCCGCGGTGGCCGCGCGCCTGTCCGACGCGCCGGTGATCCACGGCCGCTTCGAGCAGACCCGCCGCCTGTCCGGCTTCGCCAACCCGCTGGTGTCGCGCGGCGACTTCGTGCTGGCGCGCGAGCGCGGCGTGGTGTGGAGCACGCGCGAGCCGTTCGCCTCCAGCCTGCTGGTGACGCCGGAGCGGCTGGTCATGCGCGGCGCCGACGGGCGCGTGCAGCAGCAGATGCAGGCCGACGCCCAGCCCGCCATGCGCGTGGTCGGCGAATCGGTGATCGCGGTGCTGCGCGGCGACCTGCAGACCCTGTCGGCGCGCTTCGAGGTGGCCGGCAAGCTGGCCGGCAAGAACGGCTGGTCGCTCACGCTCACGCCGCGCGACGCCGCCATGCGCCGCGTGTTCGCGCGCATCGAGCTGGCCGGCGACCGCTTCGTGCGCGACGTGCGCCTGGAGGAAGCGGGCGGCGACAGCACCCACGTCAAGCTGATCGACCCGAGCGCGGCCACCCGGCTGGCCGCCGACGAGGAGCCGCGCTTTGAGTAATGCCAGCAACGCCAGCATGGCCACCGGCAAGCCCCTGCGCGGCCTCAGCCCCCTGGAGCGGGTGCTGGCCGTGGGCTGGCTGCTGCTGGTGATCGCGCTGGCGGCGCACCAGTTGCAGTTCTGGCGCGCCTCGCGGCTCGACACCGACGTGATGGCGCTGCTGCCCACCAGCCAGCGCACCGCCACCGCCGACCGCGTGCTGCGCCGGCTGGCCGATGGCGTCTCGCGCGAGATCGTGGTGCTGGTCGGCGCGCCGGACTGGCCCGCCGCGCGCGCCGCGGCGCAGCGCTTCAGCGCCGCGACGCAGCCGCGGGCCAGCCTGCTGCAGCCGGTGGACCGCATCGCCAGCTTCGACCTGGACGCGGCGCTGGCCTTCTACCGGCCCTACCGCGACCGGCTGCTGACCGACGGCCAGCGCGCCATGCTCGGCCACGCCAACGCGGACGCGCTGGCCCGGCAGGCGCTGACCCGCCTCTACCAGCTTTCCACCGGCCCGCGCCTGACCGGCTGGGCCGCCGACCCGCTCGGCCTGTGGCAGGACTGGTGGCTGTCGCGCGCGGCCATGACGCGCGTGCACGAGCGCGACGGCCTGGCCGCCCTCAGCGCCGAGGGCAAGGAATGGGTGCTGCTGACCTACCGCATCAGCAAGCCCGCGTTCTCCGTGAGCGGCGACACCGATTACGCCGACCTGCTCAGGCTCGCCACGCGCGCGGCGCAGCAGGGCGGCGGCGTGCAGGTGGTGGCGGCCGGCATCCCGCTGCACGCGGAAGCGGCCGCCGCGCAGGCCAGCGTGGAGATGAACGTGATCGGCTGGGGCTCGCTGGTGGCGGTGCTGCTGCTGGTGTGGCTGGCCTTCCGCTCGCTGCGCCCGATCGTCCTGGTCGGGCTGTCGCTGCTGGTGGGCACGGCGGCGGCGGTGTCCGTCACGGCGCTGGTGTTCGAGCGCGTGCACCTGATCACGCTGGTGTTCGGCGCCAGCCTGGTGGGCGTGGCGGAGGACTACGGCATCCATTATTTCGTCTCGCGCCAGGCCAGCCCGGGCGCCACGCCGCCGCAGGTGATGCGCCGGCTGCTGCCGGGCATGGCGCTGGCGCTGTCGACCAGCGCGGTGGCCTATCTCGCGCTCGGCATCGCGCCGTTCCCGGGGCTGCGCCAGATGGCGCTGTTCTCGGCGGTGGGGCTGGTGGCGGCGTTCCTGACCGTGGTGTTCTGGTTCCCGCTGCTCGACCGCGGCCAGTTGCGCCAGACCCGCCTGTCGTCCTGGCTGACCGCCAGCCTGGCGCGCTGGCCGCGCGTGGGCGCGGAGCGCCGCTCGCTGCTGCTACTCGGGCTGCTGGCGCTGTTCGTGGTGCCGGGCCTGTGGCAGGTCCGCGTGGCCGACGACGTGCGCCAGCTGCAAAGCTCGCCGCCGGCGCTGATCGAGGCGCAGCGCGCCGCCGGGCGGCTGCTCGGCACGCCCAGCCCGGCGCAGTTCCTGCTGGTGCGCGGCGCCACGCCGGACCAGGTGCTGGCGCGCGAGGAACAGATCAAGCAGGCGCTGGCCGGCGTGGTCGCGCGCGGCGGGCTGGACGGCTTCGTGGCGATTTCCGACTGGGTGCCCTCGGCCGCGCGCCAGCGCGCCGACGCGGCCCTGGCCGACGGCCTGGAAGGCGCCGTGCGCGAGCGCGTGGCGCGCGCGGTCGGCGGCGCCGTGGGCGCGGCCGGCGCGGCGCCGGCCGGGCAGGTGCTGACCTTGCCGGCGTGGCTGGCCGCGCCGGTTTCGGACACGCTGCGCCACCTGTGGCTGGACCGCGAAGGCGACGGCTACGCCAGCGTCATGCTGCTGCGCGGCCTCGACAAGCCGGCCACGCTGGCGCTGATCGAGGCCGCCGCGGCCACCGTGCCGGGCGTGGAGTGGGTCGACCGCGTGGCCGACCTGTCCGCGCTGCTCAAGCATTACCGCGTGCTGATGACGTGGCTGCTGGCCGCCGGCGCCGCCGCGGTGGCGCTGCTGCTGGCGTGGCGCTACGGCCGCGGCGCGTGGCGCGCGCTGGTGCCCACGCTGCTGGCGGCGCTGTTCAGCGTGGCGCTGCTGGGCTGGCTGCACGTGCCGCTGCAATTGTTCTCGGTGCTGGCGCTGGCGCTGCTGCTGGGCGTGGGGGTGGACTACGGCATCTTCCTGCTCGAGCATCCCGGCGACGGCGAGTCATGGACGGCGATCGTGCTCGGCGCGGCCAGCACGCTGCTGGCGTTCGGCCTGCTCGCGCTGTCGTCCACGCCGGCGCTGCATGCGTTCGGCATGACCATGCTGTCCGGCGTGGGCGCGGTGTGGCTGCTGTCGCCGTGGTTCCGGCCGCGCGCCGCGCCGCACGGCGGCAGGTAGGGAACAAGAAGCAGCAAGAGGCAGCAAGCGGGAAAGAAGCAGGAAAGAAGCAGGAAAACAGACCAACGAGATCGACAAGATCCAACCACAGGAACAGGGTTACGAATGCATACCGAACAGGTGGACGTCCTTATCATCGGCGCGGGGCCGGCCGGCTCCGTGGCCGCGGGCCTGCTGCGCAAGCGCGGCATCGGCGTGCTGGTGCTGGAGAAGGAAACCTTCCCGCGCTTCTCGATCGGCGAGAGCCTGCTGCCGCAGAGCATGGCGTATATCGAGGAGGCCGGCATGCTGCAGGCCGTGGTGGAGGCGGGCTTCCAGTACAAGAACGGCGCGGCCTTCGCGCGCGGCGAGCGCTACACCGAATTCGATTTCCGCGACAAGTTCTCCGCCGGCTGGGGCACCACCTACCAGGTCCAGCGCGCGCGCTTCGACGACGTGCTGATCCGCGAGGCGCAGAAGCAGGGCGCCGAGGTCCGCTTCCGCCACCAGGTCACGGCGGTGGACGTCGAGGGCGAGCAGCCCCGCGTCACCGTGCGCGGCGCCGACGGCAACGTCTACGGCGTGCAGGCGCGCTTCCTGCTGGACGCCTCCGGCTTCGGCCGCGTGCTGCCGCGCCTGCTGGACCTGGAGTCGCCGTCCAACTTCCCGGTGCGCAGCGCCATCTTCACGCACGTGGAAGACCGCATCCCGCCCGGCACCTTCGACCGCAACAAGATCCGCATCGGCGTGCATCCCGAGCACGTGGATGTGTGGTACTGGACCATCCCGTTCTCGGACGGGCGCTGCTCGCAGGGCGTGGTGGCGGAAAAGCGCTTCCTCGACCAGTACGGCGGCACCGAGACCGAGCGCCTCCAGGCGCTGGTCGGCGAGGAGCCGGGCCTGGCGAAGCTGCTGGCCAACGCCGCGTGGGACACCCCGGCGCGGCAGATCGTCGGCTACTCGGCCAACGTCAAGTCGCTGTGGGGCAAGGGCTACGCGCTGCTCGGCAACGCCGGCGAGTTCCTCGATCCGGTGTTCTCGTCGGGCGTGACCATCGCCTTCAAGTCGGCCAGCCTCGCCACCGCCTGCCTGGCGCGCCAGTTCGCCGGCGAGGCGGTGGACTGGCAGGCCGAGTACGGCACGCCGCTCAAGCAGGGCGTGGACTGCTTCCGTACCTTCGTCGAGGCGTGGTACGAGGGCAGCTTCCAGAAGCTGATCTTCCACCCCGACGCCACGCCGGACATCCGCCGCATGATCTCGGCCATCCTGGCCGGTTATGCGTGGGACCGCGGCAACCCGTTCGTGACCGAATCGCGCCGCCGCCTGGCCGTGCTGGAGCAGCTTTGCGCGTGACCGTTTTCCGCTTTGCGCCACGCATGGCCGCCGCGCCGCTGGCCGCCGCGGCCGTGCTGCTGGCGGGCTGCGCCGCGCCCGGCCCGGTGCCGCCGGCCGGCATCGAGGCCGCCGGCCGCGCGCCGGTGCCGCTGCTGCGCCTGCCGCCGGCCTCGCTGGGCCGCGCGCTGATGCTGCAACAGCAGATCACGGTGACGTACCGCACGCCGCGCGGCGAGGAGCACCGCGAGATCCAGGCCCTGCTCGAAGCGGACGCCGCCCACACGCGGCTGGCCGCGCTGGCCGGCGGCCAGGTGCTGGCGCGGCTGGACTGGGACGGGCGCGACCTGCGCGTGGCGCGCTCGCCGTGGGCGCCGGCCGAACTGGTGCCGGAGCGTATCCTGAGCGAGATGCAGTTGTCGCTGTGGCCGGTGGCGGCGATCGCGGCGGCCTTGCCGCCCGGCTGGCGGCTCGACGCCGTGGCCGGCCGCCGCGTGCTGCGCGCGGGCGGCGAGACGGTGGCCGAGATCCGCTACCCGGACGCGCAGACCATCGAGTTCGAGCAGTACCGCGACGGCTACCGGCTGACCATCCGCACGCTGCCGGCGGCCACGCAAGGAGGGCCGGAATGAACGATGTCTTTATCCATGCACTTGGCGTCACCTGCGCGCTCGGCGACGGCGCGGACGCCGTGCGCGCCGCGCTCTGGCGCACCGACGCCGCGCCCGGCGGCGAAGTCACCGAGCGCTACAGCGCGGGCCGGCCGCTGCACCTCGGCACGGTCGATGCCGCGCTGGCGCTGCCGCAAGGCACGCCGCTGGTGCACCGCACGCGCAACAACGCGCTGCTGCATCACGCCGCGCTGCAATGCCTGCCGCAGCTGCAGGCGGCCATCGCCCGCTTCGGCCCGGCGCGCGTGGCGGTGGTGATGGGCACCAGCACCTCGGGCATCGCCGAGGGCGGCGAGGCGGTCGACGCGCGCAGCGTCGGCGGCGCGTGGCCCGAGGGCTTTCACTACGGGCAGCAGGAGCTGGGCTCGCCGGCGCAGTTCCTGGCTGGCGCGCTGGGCGTGACCGGGGTGGCGTATACGTTGTCCACGGCCTGCTCGTCGAGCGCCAAGGCGCTGGCCGCGGCGGCGCGGCTGCTGCGCAGCGGCGCCGCCGACGCGGTCATCGCGGGCGGCGCCGACACCTTGTGCGCGTTTACCGTGGCCGGCTTCAGCGCACTGGATTCGGTCTCGGCCGCGCGCTGCAACCCGCTGTCGGTCAACCGCGCCGGCATCAATCTGGGCGAGGGCGCCGCGCTCTTCCTGCTCTCGCGCGAGGCGGGCGAAGTGCGGCTGGCCGGCTGGGGCGAGACCTCCGACGCGCACCACATGTCGGCGCCCGATCCCAGCGGCGCCGGCGCGCAGGCCGCCATGCGGCAGGCGCTGGCGCGCGCCGGCCTCGCCGCCGGCGACATCGACTACCTCAACCTGCACGGCACCGCCACGCCGCAGAACGACGCGATGGAGGCGCTGGCCTGCGCCGCGCTGTTCGGCGAGCGCGTGCCGCTGAGCTCGACCAAGCCGATGACCGGCCACGCGCTCGGCGCCGCCGGCGCCATCGAGGCCGCGCTGATGTGGCTGACGCTGGCCGGCAACCCGCGGGGCCGCCTGCCCGCGCACTGGTGGGACGGCGCCGCCGACCCGGCGTTGCCGCCGCTGCGCGTGGTGGCGCCCGGCGAGGCGCTGGGCCGCGCGCCGCGCTACGTGATGAGCAATTCCTTCGCGTTCGGCGGCAGCAACAGCGCCGTGATCCTGGGGGCGGGCTGAGCATGAGCGAGACCATCGCAAGCCGCCGCGCCGCCTTCCCCGGCCTGCCGCCGATTGCCGACTTGGTGCCGCATGCCGGCGCCATGCGCCTGCTCGACGAGCTGCTCGGCGCCGACGAGGAGCGCGCGGTGGCGCGCGCCACGGTGCGCGCCACGCAACTGTTCGTCGACGAGGCCGGCATGCCGGGCTGGGTCGGCATCGAGTACATGGCGCAGACCATCGCCGCCTGGGCCGGCGCGCGCGACTGGCGCGCGGGCCGCGAGCCGGGCATCGGCTTCCTGCTCGGCTCGCGCCGCTACGAGTGCGACGTGCCGGCGTTCCCGGTGGGCAGCGTGCTGACCGTGCAGGTCAGCGCCGAGCTGATCGGCGACAACGGCCTGGGCATGTTCGCCTGCGCGCTGTCGCTCGACGGCCGCGAAGTGGCGCGCGCCAACGTTTCCGTTTTCCAGCCCGCCGACGCGCGGGCGTTCTTGCAAGGACAACAACCATGACGAACCGGACCGTGCTCGTCACAGGGTCATCGCGCGGCATCGGCCGCGCCATCGCGCTGCGCCTGGCGCGCGAGGGCTGCGATGTGGTGGTGCATTGCCGCGCGCGGCGCGAAGAGGCCGAATCGGTCGCCGACGCGGTGCGCGCGCTCGGCCGCGGCGCGCGCGTGCTGTGCTTCGACGTGCGCCAGCGCGAGCAGGCCGCCGCCGCGCTGCTGGCCGACATCGAGGCGCACGGCTGCTACTACGGCGTGGTGTGCAACGCCGGCATCGCGCGCGATGCCGCCTTCCCGGCCATGACCGGCGAGGAGTGGGACGAGGTGATCCACACCAACCTCGACGCCTTCTACAACGTGCTCAATCCCGTGGTGATGCCGATGGTGCAGCGGCGCAAGCCGGGCCGCATCGTCACGCTGTCCTCGGTCTCCGGGCTGGTGGGCAACCGCGGGCAGGCCAACTACAGCGCGGCCAAGGCCGGCATCATCGGCGCCACCAAGGCGCTGGCCATCGAGCTGGCCAAGCGCAACATCACCGTCAACTGCGTGGCGCCGGGCCTGATCGACACCGAGATGGTGGAGCCGCACGTGCTGGAGGAAGCGCTGCGCATGATCCCGGCGCGCCGCATGGGCACGCCGGACGAGGTGGCCGCCACGGTGGCCTTCCTGATGTCCGCCGACGCCGGCTACATCACGCGCCAGGTGATCTCGGTCAACGGGGGGATGTTCGGATGAAGCGCGTCGTCGTTACCGGAACCGGCGCGGTCAGCGCGCTGGGCAATGACTGGGCCACCGTGCGCGAGCGCCTGGCGCAGGGCCGCAACGCCGTCGTGCACATGCCCGGCTGGCAGGAATACAAGGGCCTGAACACGCAGCTGGCGGCGCCCGTGCCGCCGTTCGCGCTGCCCGCGCACTACACGCGCAAGGCCACGCGCGCGATGGGGCGCGTGGCGGTGATGTCGGTGCTGGCCAGCGAGGCCGCGCTGCGGCAGGCGGGCCTGCTCGGCGATCCGCTGGTCACCGGCGGCAGGCTCGGCATCGCCTACGGCTCGTCGACCGGCACGCCGGCGGCGGTGGCCGACTTCGGCCGCATGATGAACGAGCGCACCACCGAGGACATCAGCGCCACCACCTACATCCGCATGATGCCGCACACCACGGCGGTCAACATCGGCGTGTTCTTCGGCATCACCGGGCGCATCATCACCACCTCCAGCGCCTGCACCTCGGGCAGCCAGGGCATCGGCTACGCCTACGAGGCCATCCGCAGCGGGCGCCAGGTGGCGATGCTGGCCGGCGGCGCGGAGGAGCTCGACCCGACCGAGGCCGCGGTGTTCGACACGCTGTTCGCCACCAGCACCTGCAACGACGCGCCCCACACCACGCCGCGCCCGTTCGACAGCGAGCGCGACGGCCTGGTGCTGGGCGAGGGCGCCGGCACGCTGCTGCTGGAGGAGCTGGAGCACGCGCAGGCGCGCGGCGCGCGCATCCTGGCGGAGCTGGTCGGCTTCGGCACCAACAGCGACGGCGCGCACGTGACCCAGCCCCAGGCCGGCACGATGGCGCAGGCCATGCGCCTGGCGCTCGAGGACGCCGGGGTGGCGCCGTCGGCCATCGGCTACGTCAATGCCCACGGCACCGCCACCGACCAGGGCGACATCGCCGAGTCGCACGCCACCGCGGAAGTGCTGGGCGGCGCGGTGCCGGTCAGCTCGCTCAAGAGCTACCTGGGCCATACGCTGGGCGCGTGCGGCGCGCTGGAAGCGTGGATGACCATCGAGATGATGCGCGAGGGCTGGTTCGCGCCCACCATCAACCTGGCCACGCTGGACCCGCGCTGCGCGCCGCTCGACCACATCATGGGCGCGGGCCGCCGGCTCGACATCGACTACGCCATGAGCAACAATTTCGCGTTCGGCGGCATCAACACCTCGCTGGTGTTCCGCCGCTGGCGCGGGTAGCCGGACCCGGGCGGCTCCCCGGCGGGGCCGCCCGCGTTTTTCCTGATCGACAAAACCAACAAAGGAAGGTCAATGAAGCACGCTCTCCCGATCCTGGCCGCGACCGCCGCGGTTGCCATGCTGCTGTCCACGCCCGCCGCGGCGCGCGACACCAGGTACATGCTGCCGTTCAAGGATGTGCTGGACATGCCCGAGGCGCAGGAAAAGCTCGACGGTTCGGTCAAGTTCTTCCTGGCCGGCCAGGGCAAGCCCAAGGTGCTCGAAAGCAAGGAGGAGGACGTGTCCAACCGCAAGACCAACAGCTTCGGCAAGAGCGACGAGGAAGCCTGCCGCTGGGCCGCGCTGTCGGCGCTGATCGCGTTCCAGGACAAGGCCAGGTCGCTCGGCGTCAACGCCGTGGTCAACGTGGTGAGCTACTACAAGAAGGCCGAGGTCGCCAGCGCGACCGAGTACGAATGCCATGCCGGCGCCGTGGTGGCCGGCGTCGCGCTCAAGGGCACCTACGCCCGCGTCGCCGCCCGGTGACGGGCGACGCCGCCCGCGGCTGAAGCGCGCCATGCCGCCAATCGTGCAACCTGGGGCGGTCCACGTGCGGGTGGCGGACGTGGACGCCACGGCAGCGCTGGCGCCGCCGCCCGCGCGCTGGATGAGCGCGCAGGAGGCGCGCCGGCTCGGCGAACTGCGCGCCGGCCCGCGCGCCGCGCAGTTCGTGGCCGGGCGCTGGCTGGCGCGCGCGCTGCTGGCGCAGGCCTGCGGCGGCGCCTGGCAGGACTGGTCGCTCGACGCCGCGCCGGACGGCCCGCCGCGCGCCAGCGGGCCGGTGCCCGCGCATGTCTCGATTTCCCATTCCGGCGGCCTGGTCGCCTGCGCCGCGGGCCATGCGCCGCTCGGGCTCGACCTCGAATGCGTGCGTCCGCGCCGCGGCCTCGACGCCCTGATCGGGGCGGTCAGCAGCGCCGCCGAGCGCGCCGCCATGCCGGCCCTGCTCGCCGCCGACGAGGCCGCGCGGCTGGCCGCGTTCTTCGAACTCTGGACCCTCAAGGAAGCCTGGCTCAAGCGCGCCGGCGGCGCGCTGTTCCAGACCATGCTGGGCCACGTGGCGGCCGTTTCTCCGGCGGTGTCTCCGGCCGTCTCTGCGGCCATCTCGCCGGACGGCGGCGCCGGCCATGCCGCCAACGCCTGCACCTGGCAGCACGGCGGCGCCATGCTGGCGCTGTGCGCCGGGCCGCCGCCCGCGCTCGCCGGCGTCTTGCCGGCGGGCCTGCGCTACTGGCGCCTCGCCGCCGCGCAAGCGGCCTGACCGTCACGCCGCCGGCAGGGCCGCCGCAGTGGCGTCGGCGACCTTCCTACATCCGGATCGCGTGCCTTCGGGTAGACTGGGCAGTGCGAGCGCCCTCCGCCCATGCAACCGGCTCACCGAGATTCCCGGATTCCCGACTACGCGAGGAGAATGTCCCCCATGCATGCAGTCCCGTTGCTTGACAGCAGTGCCAACGATAGCCCTGCCGAAGCGCCCCTTCGCGACCTGCGCCGCGTCGCGATCCACCCCGATCACTGGTATCCGCTGGCCTGGTCGCGCGAAGTCAAGCGCGGCAAGGCGCACGGCGTGCGTTTCGCCGGCGAGCCCATCGTGCTGGTGCGCACGGAGTCCGGCTCCGTGTTCGCGCTCGAAGACCGCTGCGCGCACCGGCAGGTGCCGCTGCACGAAGGCGTGGTGGCCGGCGAATCGATTCGCTGCTGCTATCACGGCTGGACCTACGATTGCACCGGCAGCTGCATCGACGTGCCCTACCTGGGCCGCGAGCGCCTGCCCAACGGCGTGCGCGCCTATCCGTGCCGCGAGGCCGAGGGCCTGATCTTCGTCTTCCCGGGCAGCGCCGTGCTGGCCGACGAGACCCCGCTGCCCGCGCTCGGCTCGGTCGCCGACAAGGCCTACAAGACCCGCCGCTTCGGCCGCGAGGTCAAGTGCCACTACTCGTTCATGCACGAGAACCTGATGGACATGAACCACCAGTTCCTGCACCGCCGCCAGATGGGGCAGATGCGCGCGCGCTCGCTGGGCCGCCGGCGCGGCGACGGCTGGGTCGAGGTGGACTACACCTTCTCGCGCGAGGAAGGCAAGCAGCCGGTGGGCGAGGCGCTGGTGTTCGGCAGCGGCAAGGGCGGCGGCCAGAACAACAAGGACGTGATGACGGTGCGCACCAGCTATCCCTACCAGACGCTGCAGATCCGCACCGCGGAAGGCACGCTGGTGATGGACCTGTGGATCGTCTACGTGCCGCTCGACGCCGAGCAGCGCACCAACCGCACCTTCGGCCTGCTGTCGATCAAGAAGCCGGGCATTCCCGGCGCGCTGGACCTGGCCTGGCCGCTGCTGGTCTGGTTTACCGAGCGCATCTTCAAGGAAGACCGCGAGATCGTCGAGATGGAGCAGGCCGCGCACGATGCCCAGGGCGCCGACTGGAACCACGAGGTGTTCCCGGTCATCAACGAGCTGCGCGACCTGCTGCGCCAGAACGGCGGGGCGGAGACGCCGCGCGCGGCCTGATCCCGGGCGCGGGCGCTACTTGGAGAAGCGGTTGCGCTCGTCGCGCTCCAGCGTGGAGCAGGCGGTGCGCAGCATGGCCGAGAAGCGCGTGAGCGCCGGCTCGATGCGGTAGGCCGGGCCGGCGATCGAGATCCCGTAGCACTCGCCCGACAGCCGCACCGGCCACGCCAGCGCGCCCACGTCGGGCAGCGACTCGCCCAGGTTGACGAAGCAGCCGCGCTCGGCCGACGCCTTCAGCTCGGTCTCGAGCTGGGCCGCGTCGGCCACCGTGCGCGGCGTGAAGCGCTCGAAGCCCAGTTGCGCGATCAGCGCGCGGCGCTCCTCCTCGGGCATCGCCGACAGCAGCGCCTTGCCGATCGAGTTGGCATGCAGGTCGCGCCGCTCGCCCGCGGTGGCGATGTAGCGGATGGCGTGCGGGGACTCCAGCACGTCCAGGTACACCACCCATTTCCCTTCGTGCAGCTTGCCGATCACCACCGTCTCGCCGGTGGCGGCGCGCAGCTCGTTCATGGTGCCGTGCACGCGGTCCAGCACCGGGTCGTGCCGCGCGATCTGCTGGGCCATCGCCAGCAGGCGCCCGGTCGGGTAATAGCCCTGGCGGCGCCCGGTCTCGTAGAGATAGCCCAGCGAGGTGAGGGTGCGGATCAGCGCCAGGCAGCTCGACGCCGGCACCGCCAGCAGCCGGGCCAGCTCCGAGAGCGAGAGCGCGCGGCGCTCGCGCGCGAACGTTTCGATGATCTCGAGCACGCGCAGCGCCGTCTTCACGTTCATCGGCGGCGCCTTGTTGTCGTTGGCGGTCATGGCGTTGCCCGGTGCGCGCGCCGGGCGGGTCGGAAAAGAAGCGCTAATCATAGTGCATCGGCCGGCCATGCGCGGCCACGGCCGGCGTGCCGTTACTGCGTGGCGGCCGGCGCCGCGCCCGTGCCGGCGGTTCCCGGCAGGCTGGTGCGCAGGCCGCCGCCATCCTGGCTCGCGCCGCCGGCTGCCGCGCTACTGGTCCCGCTATTGGTTCCGCTATTGGCTCCGCCGTTCGCGCCATCCGCGGCGCCGTCCTGCGAACGCTGGCGGCCGCGTCCGCGGCCGCGCATGCCGCCACCGCCGCCGCCCACGGGCGCGGCATGGTTCTGCCGCAGTTCCTGGTTGATGCTGTCCACCGTGCGCGGCCCCGGCGTCATGCGCGCGAAGTTGCTGTTGATCGCGTTGATGGCCTCGTCGCCGGTGGCGGGCGAGCCCTGGGCGAACACGGCGGCCGGCAGCGACAGCGCGGCCGTCAGGCAGATCAGTCGGAGCGGTTGGGCGATGCGGGTCATGGCGGTCCTCCGGGGCGGGCTGGCAAGCGATCCGGCGGATGCTAGCAGCGCGCGCGGACGCGCCGCAACGTCGGCAACGTAGCGTTGCGTTTCAGCGCGCGCCGGCGTGTTTCAACGTATTACGCAGGCGGCGCCAGCTGCCCTTGCGCCGCTAGAGCTGCGCCGCGTGGTGCCGGATGTGATCCTCGATGAAGGTCGAGATGAAGTAGTAGCCGTGGTCGTAGCCCGCGTGGCGGCGCAGCGTGAGCGGCTGTCCGGCGGCGGCACAGGCGGCCTCCAGCGCTTCCGGGTGAAGCTGCTCGGCGAGGAATTTGTCGGCCAGGCCCTGGTCGACCAGGATGCCGCCCGGGAAGGGCGCCGCGCCCTGGCGCGACATCAGCGCCGCGGCATCGTACTGCGCCCAGGCCGCGCGGTCGTCGCCGAGGTAGCGGCTGAAGGCCTTCTCGCCCCACGGGCAGCGCGTGGGCGCGGCGATCGGCGCGAACGCGGACACCGAGCGGAAGCGCTGTGGATGGCGCTGCGCCAGCACCAGCGCGCCGTGCCCGCCCATCGAGTGGCCGAACACGCCGACGCGCCGCGGGTCGGCCGGCAGTTCGCCGGTGACGATGTCGAACAGTTCCTGCGTGACGTAGCTCTCCATGCGCCAGTGCCGGCTCCACGGCGCCTGCGTGGCGTCGAGGTAGAAGCCCGCGCCGGCGCCGAAGTCCCACGACTCGGCCTCGCCGGCGATGCCGGTGTCGCGCGGGCTGGTATCGGGCGCCACCAGGATCAGGCCGTGCTCGGCGGCGAAGCGCTGCGCGCCGGCCTTGATCATGAAGGTTTCCTCGGTGCAGGTCAGGCCCGCGAGGTAGAACAGCGCGGGCAGGCGCCGCGCCGGCGTGGCCAGCGCCGCCGCCGGCAGGAACACCGAGAAGCGCATCGGCAGGCCGATGGCCTGCGAGGCATGCCGGTAGAAGCGCTGCACGCCGCCGTAGCAGCCGTGCTCCGAGAGCAGTTCGAGCGTGCTCATGGCCGGCCTCAGTACAGCACCACCGAGCGGATCGACTCGCCGCGCTTCATCAGGTCGAAGCCTTCGTTGATGCGCTCCAGCGGCAGCGTGTGGGTGATCAGGTCGTCGATGTTGAGCTTGCCTTCCATGTACCAGTCCACGATCCGAGGCACGTCGGTGCGGCCGCGCGCGCCGCCGAAGGCCGAGCCCTTCCATTCGCGCCCGGTCACGAGCTGGAACGGGCGCGTGGAGATTTCCGCGCCGGCCTCGGCCACGCCGATGATGATCGACTTGCCCCAGCCCTTGTGGCAGCACTCCAGCGCCTGGCGCATGACCTTGGTGTTGCCGATGCACTCGAACGAGTAGTCGGCGCCGCCGTCGGTGAGCTGGATGATGTGGTCGACCACGTTCTCGACCTCGTTCGGGTTGATGAAATGCGTCATGCCGAACTTGCGCGCCATCGCTTCGCGGCCCGGGTTCAGGTCCACGCCGATGATCTTGTCGGCGCCCACCATCTTGGCCGCCTGGATCACGTTCAGGCCGATGCCGCCGAGGCCGAACACCACCACGTTGGCGCCGGCTTCGACCTTGGCCGTGAACAGCACCGCGCCCACGCCGGTGGTCACGCCGCAGCCGATGTAGCAGACCTTGTCGAACGGTGCGTCCGGGCGGATCTTGGCCAGCGCGATCTCCGGCACCACGATGTGGTTGGCGAAGGTGGAGGTGCCCATGTAGTGGAAGATGGGCTTGCCGCCGATGGAAAAGCGCGAGGTGCCGTCCGGCATCAGGCCCTTGCCCTGGGTGGCGCGGATGGCCTGGCACAGGTTGGTCTTGCGCGACAGGCAGAACTTGCACTGGCGGCATTCCGGCGTGTAGAGGGGGATCACGTGGTCGCCGGGCCTGAGCGAGGTCACGCCCGGGCCCACGTCGGTGACGATGCCGGCGCCTTCGTGGCCGAGGATGGCCGGGAAGATGCCTTCGGGGTCGGCGCCCGAGAGCGTGTAGTAGTCGGTATGGCAGATGCCGGTGGCCTTGATCTCCACCAGCACTTCGCCGGCGCGCGGGCCGTCCAGGTCGACGTCTTCCACGGTCAGCGGGGCGCCGGCTTTCCAGGCGATGGCGGCTTTGGTCTTCATGATCGGTTTTCCTTGTCGTGTGGCGGCGGCCGGCTGGCCGGCACGGTGTGTGTCGGGGCGCAACGAGCCCGGCGCCGGCATGGGGAGACGCGGCGCGGGGCGATTCGTTCGTCAGGGGAAGACTATACGACCATCCGGCTGGCCGTTGGCGCCCGAGGCGGCGGATTTGGCCCGCGCCGCCCCCAGATTGGCCGGAATCGCGGGCTGGCCGCGGACGAGGGCCGGAGTGCTCCCGATTGACCGCCGGCGAGGCAACCGCTTAAATGACCGACTCATGACAGACGATCCGACGCCGCCGCCAGCTATGCCTCCCGCCTCGCGCGCCTCTCCCGTGCAGCGCGCGCTGTGGATCCTGCGCGCCCTGTCCGACCCGCAGGTGCGCCGCCTGTCCGACGTGGCGCGCGCCACCGGCCTCGATCCGGCCACCGCCTCGCGCCTGCTGGAGCTGCTGGTGGCGGAGGGCTTCGTTACGCGCGATGCCGGCCGCCGCTTCGGCATCGGCCCGGAAATCTTCCAGCTGGCCGACGTGGCGCAGCGCCGCGTGGACCTGCGCGCGCTGGCGCGGCCGAGCCTGGAGCGGCTGGTCGAGGTATTCGGGGACACCGCGGTGCTGACGCTGGCCAGCCGCGGCGAATCGGTGGTGGCGGACATCGAGCTGGGCACCTTCCCGATCCGCGCCAACTACGTGGAGATCGGCACGCGGCGCCCGCTCGGCGTGGGCGCCGGCAGCCTGGCGGTGCTGGCGTGGATGCCCGAGGCCGAGCGCGCCGCGCGCTTCCGCCTGGGCAAGAGCCAGCGCGCGCGCTATCCGCGCCTGAACGCTGAGGTGATCGGCGAGCAGATCGACGCGGCGCGCGGCCGCGGCTACGCGCTGTTCCTGGACTGGGTGGTGGACAAGATGGGCGGCATCGCCGTGCCGCTGCTGGACTACGAGGGCCGGCCCATCGGCGCCTTGAGCGTGGCGGCGCTGAGCGAGCGCATCCTGGCGCGCGAGGCGAAGATGGCGCGCGTGCTCAAGGAGGAAGCGCGGCGCGTCACCAGCGCGTGGGCGCGCCGCGTGCTGGTGGACTGAGGCGCGCGGCGCGCTCAGCCGGCCGGCCCGCGCAGCAGCGGCGCCAGTTCTTCCGGCACTTCCACCTCGAAGCGCAGCACCGCGCTCGCCAGCGCCTTGCCGTAGTTGTCGAGCGCCAGGCTGCGCGAGACGCCGCCGCCCAGCGCGCCATGCGCCACGAAGTTCAGCACCTGCAGGCCGTCGGCCTCGAAGCGCTCCACCTTGCCGCTGACCACGCCGCCGTACAGCGCCTTGAAGGCGGCGGCGGTGAGCTGTGCCTTGAGATGGGGATAGAAGGCCGGGTCGTAGGCGATCACCGCCGTGTTGGAAATGTCGCCCTTGTCGCCGGAGCGGGTATGCGCGAGGCGCCTCAGTGAAACCTTCATCGCGGGTTGCCTCAAAGGTAGTGGATGTCGGAGCTGACCTGCTCGCGCGGCACCAGCGCGGACCACACGCCGATGATCTCGCGCGTGCGTTCCTGGTGCGGCACGCGCTTGCCGGTGGAGGCCAGCCCGCACACCGCCATGCTGTCGATCTCGCGGCCGACCTTGGCGGCCTCGGCGCGCGTGCGCGTGCGCGCGGCCACGCGCACGGCGATCTCGTTGGGCTCGCAGGCCGGCGCTGGCGAGGCGTCGCCGTGGATGGCATTGACGCCGAGGAAGTCGATGCGCAGCGCCTCGGCCCGCAGCCCGGCCAGGCGGAAGCGGTGCTCGAGGATGGTCTTGGCCAGGCGCGCCTTTTCCAGGCAGCCGGGACCGGCGTAGAAGAACATGTCCTCGCCGATGAAGCCCTCGGTGCAGCCCAGCGAGACCTTGAGCGTGGGCGTGCGCGGCGCGCCGCCCACGCCGCTGATGCGCACCTGGTCGGGCGCGACCTGCTCCAGCCGCGCCGTGGTGAAGTCCACCACCACGTCCGGCGTGATGTAGCGGCGCGGGTCGTGCACCTCGTAGAACATCTGCTCCTTCACCGTCTGCAGGTCGATGCGCCCGCCGGTGCCGGCCACCTTGGAGATCACGGCGGTGCCCCCGGCGTCCACCTCGGCGATGGGGAAGGCCAGGTTCCACGGCTGCGGCACGTCCTTGTAGCCGGGGTCGCCGAAGTAGCCGCCGGTCACCTGGGCGCCGCATTCGAGCAGGTGGCCGATGGCGCTGCCGCGCGCCAGCAGCGCCGTGTCGTCGGCGCGCCAGCCGAAGCTGTGCATCATCGGCGCGAGGAACAGCGAGGGATCGGCCACGCGCCCCGTGACCACGATCTGCGCGCCGGCTTCGAGCGCGCGCACGATGGGCGCGGCGCCCTCGTAGGGCTCGGCCGAGATCAGCGACTCGCGCAGCGTGGCGATGGGCGCGCCGCTCTCCAGGATGTCCAGCGCCTGGTCGCAGATGGTGCCGGTCAGGTCGGTGGTGGTGATCGCGGCGATCTTCACGCGCGGCAGGCCAAGCTCCTCGCACAGCTGCGCGATGCGCCGCGCCGCGCCGAGCGGGTTGATCCAGCCCTGGTTGCTGACGATGCGCGTGCCCTGCGCGATGCAGTGCGGCAGCACCGCGCGCATGCGCTCGTCGAGATAGGTGTCGTAGCCTTCGAAGCTGGCGTCGCGGCGCTTGCGCACCTGCGCCGCGGAGACCGTGGCTTCCGCCATCGTCTCGAAGCAGAGAAAGTCGAGCCGGCCGTGCTGCGCGCTCAGCGCCGCGGGTTCCACGCGGTCGCCCCACCAGCCCGAGCCCGAGCCGATGCGGATGGTCCTTGTTGCCATGAGGAATTCCTTGTCTGTGGGGCGGCCGGCTATTGCGCCTGGATGCCCGCGTTCTTGATGACGCGCGACCATTTCTCGGTATCGGCGCGGATCACCGCCGCGAAGGCCGCGGGCGTGTCGCCGCCCGGCACCGCGCCAAGCTGCTCGACGCGCTGCCGCACCTCCGGCGTGGCCAGGATGCGCGCCACCGCCTGCTGGATGCGCGCCACCAGCGCGGCCGGCGTGCCGGCCGGCGCCAGCAGGCCGAACCAGGAGTTCACCACGTAGCCGGGCAGGCCCGATTCCGCCACCGTCGGCACGTCCGGCAGCACCGGCGCGCGCTGCGGCGTGGTCACGGCCAGCGCGCGCACCTTGCCGGCCTGGATCTGCGCCAGCGCCGAGGGCAGGTTGTCGTACATGAGGTTGACCTGGCCGGCCAGCAGATCGGTCATGGCGGGCGCGGCGCCCTTGTATGGCACGTGCTGCATCTTCACGCCGGCCATGCTGTCGAGCAGCTCGCCGGAAAGATGCGGCGAGCCGCCGGTGCTGGTGGACGCATAGTTGAGCTTGCCCGGCTGCTGCTTCGCCAGCGCGATCAGCTCGGCCACCGACTTGACCGGCAGCGTGGCGTTGGTCAGCAGCACGTTGGGCGAGTTGGCCACCAGCGTGACCGGCGCGAAATCCTTGCCCGAGTCATAGGGCATGCGCGCGTAGATGAACTGGTTGGTGACCTGCGTGCCGAGCGTGCCCATCAGCAGCGTGTAGCCGTCAGGCGCGGCCTTGGCCACGGCTTCGGCGCCGATGTTGCCGCCGGCGCCGGGCCGGTTGTCCACCACCACGGTCTGGCCCAGCGTCTCGCCGAGCTTGAGCGCGACCAGCCGCGCGAGGATGTCGGTGGTGCCGCCCGGCGTGAACGGCACCACCAGCCGGATCGGCCTGGACGGATAGGCTTCGGCCGCGTGAGCCGCGCTGGTCGGCAGCGCGGTCAGCGCGAGCGGGGCGCACAGGGCGGCACAGGCCAGCGCGGCCAGGCGCAGGGTGGCGCGTCGGTTCATGGTTGTCTCCTCGCAGGCGCCGCCGGGATGGCGGCGCATGGTGGCATTGCCGCGTGCGTCGGTGCGCCGCGGCGTTTTGTTTATTGAAAACTGCTGGCGGTGATCTTATTCAGATGCCGGTTTCAGCGTCAAACAATGGCTGGAAATTTTCATTGAATGAAAATGCCGGACGGAGGCGCGCCGCGCGGGCGGGCGGGGAGAGAACGGGCGGGGAGAGATGTGGCCGGCGGCGGGAAGACGGCGCGCCCGCGCCGCCCCGAGGGCCGCGCGGTGGCGCGTGTGCCAGCTTAGTAGGACGGATACGGCTGCTGGTACTGCTGCGGATAGGGCTGCTGCTGGTAGTACGGCACGGCCTGCACCGGCTGCGGGCCGCACGGCACGTAGGCGCGGTCGTAGTTGCTGTAGCAGTAGCCCGGGGGCGGCGCGTAGGCCGGCGCGGGCGCGGCGGCCATCACCGGCTGGCTGGCCACGGCCGCGCCGACGGCCAGGCCGACCAGCGCGCCGATGGCCAGCACCGCGGCGGCACCGCCGCCGCCGCCACGGCCATGATCGCGCCCGTGCGCCGAGGCGGGACCGGCCGCGAGCAGCGAGGCGGCAAGCAGGCCGGCGCCGATGGCACGGACTGCACGGCTGGCACGAGTGGGATTGCGCATGACTGGCTCCTGATCCTGATGGCGGCCGGCGCAAGCGCGCTGGCCATGAAGTCATGCTAGGCCCAAGGTGTCACTGCAATATTACGGCGCGGTTAGCAGATGTAACGCCGGCCCGACCCGTGCCGCCCCCTGCGCGCGCGCCGGACTCAGGGCGCCGGGCGCGGCGGCGGGGACGGCTGCGGCCCAGCCGCGGGCGCCGGCACGGCCGACGGCTGGGCGCCCGGCGACGGCTGCGCCTTCTTGTGGTGATGCCGGTGCTTGTGCTTGTGTCGCTTGTGCGGCGCGGGCTGCGCCGGCAGCGGCGTGGCGGTGGCGCGCTCGCCCTGCGGCCTTTGCGGCTGGGGCGGCGGCAGTTGCGCGTGGGCGATGCCGCCCAGGGCGAGGGCGGCGAGGCTGGCGCCGAGCACGGCTGCCCTGGCGAGGATCCGGTGTGTTTTCATGGGGAATCTCATTGGTGCTTGCTGCCGGGTTGGTAATATTCCGTCACCATTATCGGCGTTCGCCGGGGTGGCGGGGAGCGGGAGGAGGCTAAAAGAGGCCAAAAGAAGCCGGTTCGCGGACCAGCTCCCGTGTTCTGGCGATGTTCATGGCGGGCAGATGCCGCTGTCCGGCAGCACGTCGAAGGCCAGCACCTGCATGACCTGCCGCGGGTTGAAGTTGTCGTCCGACACCATCGCCAGCGTGGCGCATCCGCGCCCCGTCTTCGGTCCCCAGGCCAGTCCTTCCAGGTTGTCCAGCCGCGGCAGCGCCAGCTTGCGCAGGCCGGACACCAGCCGCTTGCGCGCCGGCACGTAGTCCGCGCCGGCCAGCGCGGGCAGGTCGCGGATGTCGCTGGCGCCGCGCAGGTCCATCTCGTACAGGCGGATGTCGTTGGCGAAGCTGCCGTCGGGTTGGCGCACCGCGGCCCGCTCGAGCACCAGCAGGCGGTGCGCGTCCACCGCCAGGATCTCGGTGACGCCATTGTTGGCCGGCACGTCCTGCCCGGGCATCGCGGGGATGGCATCGACGGGGTAGGCGACCTGCCGCAGCACGCGGCCGTCGCGCGCGAACTCGGTGATGCGCGCGACGGCGCCGTGGCCGCGCGCGGGTTCCGGGCCGTCCTGCTGCAGCGGGCCTTCCATCGCCACCCACAGCGAGCTGCCGTCATGCGAGAAACTCAGGCCCTCGAAGGTCAGGTTGTCGCGCGAGCCGTAGCCCGCCTGCCGGCACATGGCGAACATCGCGGGCGCGGCGATGCGGGACAAGTAGCGGCCGTCGCGCGCCACGTGGATGACGGCCGGGTCTTCCTTGAGCGAGCAGTCGCCCTCGGTGGCCAGCCACAGGCTGCCGTCCTGCGGATCGACGCGCACGGCTTCGAAGTCCGGCACCTCGCCGCGGCCCTCAAGCCATTGCCGGCGGCCCGGAAAAACGGTGCCGTCGGCTTGCCGCGGCACGATCACGCCGTCGAGCGCAAGCGCGTGGAACCCGTTCGCGTCGTAGCGCATCGTGGCGGTGTAGAGGCGCGCCGGGCCGAGCGCCGAGCGGTCGTCGCTGACCAGGAACCACGTGCCGGAGCGGGCGTCGTAGTCGATCCCGGACAGGCCGCCGACGATGGTGTCCCGGAACGGCTGGCGCAGGGCGATGCGCTGCTCGCCGAGCAGCGCCAGCGCGGCCGGGCCCGGCGCGGGAGTGAGTGCGGGAGTGAGTGCGGGGGCGGGCGGACCGGCGCAGCCCGCGGCGGCCAGGATCGTGGCAAGCGCAGCGGCAGGCAGCCACGCGCGCGCGGCCGTGCGCAAGGCCCGCAATCTCATGCGCCGCCGGGCCGCCCGGGCGCCGCTTCCAGCCGCGCGGCCGGCGGCTCGGTGCCGGCGCGGCCTTCGTGCCGGCAGCCCAGCCACCAGCCCAGCCAGGCCCAGCCCAGCGCCAGCACGGCGCCGGTGAGCGCCACCACGGCGGGATGGCCGGAGAAGGCGTCGATGGCCGTCTTGATCCATGCGCTGACGGCGTCGCCGGCGCGGTAGACCGCGGTGTCGATGACGTTCTTGGCCTTGTACTTGGTCTCGGCGTCCACCACCGTGAACAGCATCTCGCGCCCCGGACGCAGCAGCGCGTATTCGCCCACGCGGCGCAGGATCATGACCGCCGCCAGCACGCCGAAGGCGGGCCACAGCGCCAGCGCGAGGAAACCCAGGCCGGTGGCCAGCGGCACCGCGCTGAGCAGCATGGTCACGCCGTAGCGCCGGGCGACGCGCCCCGAGAAAAACACCTGGACCAGGATGGTCAGGCCCTGCACCACGGCGTCGATGGCGCTGAACACCTGGGTCTGCTGCGTGCGGCTGGGGAAGGTTTGCGCCACCAGCCGGGCCTGCTCGAAGTAGAGGAAGGTGCTGGCGGTGGCCAGCAGGATCACGAACAGGCCGATGCCGAGCAGGTAGCGCGAGCGCGCCACCAGCGTCAGCCCCGCCCACAGGCCGCCGCCGATGGGCCGGGCCGGGTCCTGCGGCAGCACCGGGTCGTCCGCCACCGGCACGCCCGCGCCGGCGTGCCGGCGCCAGCCGAACAGGAAGCCCGCGCCCGGCAGCGTGGCCGCCAGCAGCGCGGCCGACAGCAGCATCAGCCCGGTCAGGCCAATGCGCGGCACCAGCCAGCCGCCCAGCACCGGGCCGGCCAGCCCGCCCGCGCTGGCGCCCGCGGCCAGCAGCGCGAACAGGCGCCGCGCCTGGCCCGGGCGGAACACGTCCGCCATCAGGCTCCACGCCACCGACACCACGAACAGGTTGAACACCGACAGCCACACGTAGAACGCGCGCGCCAGCCACAGGTTGTCGGGCGCGGCGCGCGTGGCCAGCGCGAAGCCCACCAGGTTGGCCACGAAGAACGCGTACACCCACGGCACGAAGCGGCGGCGCGGCAGGCGCGCGCTGCACAGGCCGTAGATGGGAATCGCCACCAGCATCACCACGAAGGTGGCGGTAAACAGCCACTGCAGGTTCTGCACGCCGCCGGCGATGCCCATCGTCTCGCGCACCGGGCGCAGCATGAAATAGCTGGCGAACAGGCAGAAGAAGAACAGGAAGCCGGCCACCACGGCGCTGCCTTCGCCGGGCTGGATGCCGAGGCCGCGCCGGGCTGCCAGGGTCGGTGCGCTCATGGCCGGTTCAGGCCAGCAGCGCGGCGATCTGCGCGCGCTGGCCGGCGTCGGGCATGCGGCCGAAGCCGGCGCCGAGATTGTCCTGCATGTTCTTCGGCTTGGAGGTGGCGGGGATGGCCGCCGTCACCGCCGGATGGCTGACGATGAATTTCAGGAACAGCTGGCCCCAGGAGGCGCAGTCGAGCTCGGCCGCCAGCGGCGGCAGCGGCCGGTCCCTGACCGCGCGGAACAGCCGCCCGTCCTGGAACGGGCGGTTGACCAGCACCGCTACGCCGCGCTCCTGGCACAGCGGCAGCAGCGTGCGCTCGGCATTGCGCTCGGCCAGCGAGTAGTTGAGCTGGACGAAGTCCAGGCGCTCGGCGCGCACGATCTGGATCAGCGCCTCGTGCGCGTCCTCGCGGTAGTGGGTGATGCCGACATAGCGCGTCTTGCCCTGTTCCTTGAGCTGGCGCAGCAAGCGCAGGTTGTCGCGCCAGTCGATCAGGTTGTGCACCTGGAGTAGGTCCACGCTGTCGCTGCGCAGGTCGCGCAGCGATTGCGCCCACTGCGCCTGCGCCGGACTGCCGGCCGAGGTGGAAATCTTGGTGGCGAGGAACACCTTGGCGCGGGCCTGCGCGCTGCGCAGCAGGTCGCCGGTGACGGCCTCCGCGCTGCCGTAGCTGGGCGCGGTATCGATGACGGCGCCGGGCGTCTGCAGCAGCAGCGCCAGCACCTCGGCCAGCGGGGCGCGCTCGCTCGCCTCGGTGCCCACGTTGAAGGTGTCGGAGGTGCCCATGCCGATCACGGGCAGGGTCTCGCGGCCGCCGGGAATCAGGCGGCGCAGCGGGCCCGGCGCATGCGGCCCCGCGGCGGGCCAGGCGCTGCCGGACAGGCCGGTCAGGGCCGCGGCGAGACAGGTGCTGTGGCGAAGGAACCGGCGTCGATCGGATGACATGGCGATCTCCCTGCTTGCTGGGGCTGGCCGACATCTTCTCACAGATGGCATGGCCGCTGCTGGGCGCGGCGAGCGGGTGGAAGGTGGCCGGCAAGCGGGCAGGATGGCGTGGAAACAGGGCTGGAGCGCGGAGCCGGCGGCGGGGCATTCTCATGGTTAACCCGCCCCGGTCCCCGCTCACTCATCCGGGCGCGGGATTGCCGCCTATCATTGTTCTGGATCCGCCGCAGGGGATCCGCCGCCCGATTGCCGGCGGCGGCATGGTGGCGGTTGTGGCGAGGCAGCCCGCACGGGTGGCTGCCGGGCGGGGCCCGGTACAGAGGGGACAGCCGGGGCAGTACATGAGTCGACCAGCGCGGAGCCGCTGGCGGACAGGGGCAAGCCGGACCGGCTGCCGGCCGTCGCCCGGGACAGGGCGCGGCGGCGGTCGCCGGCCGGACCCATTCGTTTTTCAGGCGGGTAGTCCGGGGGGACGATGGAAACCCATGAGCAAAAGCGCCTGGTCAACGCTTACATCGAGCGTTACAGCCGCTACGATCCGGCCATCGGCCGGCATGAAGTGCGTTCGTTCTGGGTCTGGCAGGCCTGCGACTGGCTCTGCGTCAACGACCCCGACCAGTTGTGGGCGCTGGTGCTGGAGATCCTGACCCGCACCGGCAACGAGCGCGTGCTCGGCGCCCTGGCCGCCGGCGAACTCGAAGACCTCATCGAATATCACGGCCCCGCGTTCATCGGCCGCATCGAGCGGCAGGCCGCGCGCGATCCGCGCTTTCGCCGCCTGCTGTGCGGCGTGTGGCGCAGCTCCACGCCCGAGGTCTGGGCGCGCATCCTCGCCGCCAGCGACGGCAATTTCAACGACGTGCCGCAGCGCGCGATGTGGATCTGCCATGACCGGCGCGCGGGTCCGGAGCCGCTCGGGCCGGCCTCCGGCAGCGCCGCGGCGGCCACGGCCGCCGAGGGGCCGGGCGAGGCGGGCGCGCGCAAGGTGGCGGCGCGCGTCGTGCCGGGCGCGTTCCAGCCCATTTCCGCCGCCGAGGCGCGCGCCGCCGCGCCGGACCCGGTGAAACAGGCGCATGCCGGGACACCCGTGCGCCACGGCGCGCGCGCCGTTTCTCCCGATCCCTGATTCCCGACCCCAGGCCCCGGATCCGCCCTGAATCCGGGCGCGCACGGTCGGGTTCGGGTTCCGGCTGGCCATGCGGCCGTACTGATTTCAATATTTAAATAACTGTCGAAATAATGGCTGGACGATGCTCCGCTGCACCCTGGTCCCGCGCGGCACGGACTTGGATGCGCGCAGGACCAGCCACGGGCCGGACCGCAAGCCCGCTCCGTGGCGGGGGCGCTCAGGCGCCCGGGGTTTCCGCCGCGCGCTTGTCGGCGTCGCGCAGGCGCTTCACTGCCTTGCCCAGCAGGCCGCCTTCGCTGTCGGCGATGGCGCCTTCCAGCGACTGCAGCGCTGCCGTCACCTGCGCGCCGTGCGCGGCGGAGAATACTTCGTCCGCGACCAGCGCATCGGCTTCCTTGCGGGCCCGCTTGCCCAGCTTGCGGGCGAACTCGGGGTCCAGCTGGCCTTGGGCGGTCGCGTTGGCGATATGGTCGAGCAGGGCGATCAGGCCTTGCGCCGTGGTAGTGGCCGGGATTGACTCCTCGACCTTCCTTGGCTTTTTGGGCATCGTTTTATTCCTCCAGTTAGGGTTCGATTCTATAGCGGGGGAGGGTAGCCATCCTGCTTCCCCGTATGAAGAGATTGTGACAACTGTCATAAAAGCATGGGATGGCAGGGCGGGACACCGCAGGCATGCAGCGTAGCGCATTCCGGCGCGAAGCGCTGCTTTGGCTGGCCGGGCAAGGAAACGCGGCGCCTTCACGCCGCGCCGCGGGTGCCGTCCGTCATGGCGCCCGCGCGGGGCCGGCCTCATGCGGGTCCGTCCCCGCGGCGGTGTCGAGTCTATCGAAACTCAGGCGCATCCGCCCGTCATGCCCGCGGATGCGCAGGCCCTGGTACTTCCGGAGATGGCGGATTCCCACCAGCGCCGCCGCGCCGATGCCCATCGCGGTCGCGTTGTGGCGCGTCAGGTGGGTCAGCACGATCCAGTCCTGGGCCGTGCGCTGCATCCACGTGCCGACGTTGGACACGATGCCGCCCAGTCCCGCGCGCGCCGTGCCGCGGCGGCGCTCATGCGCGGGTCCCGCCGAGCAATTCGGCGATCTCGCGCGTGGTGCCGGTCTCGCCCAGCCGCGGGAAGATCCGCGCGACGCTGTTGGCGTGCGCGTCCGGGTGCATGTCGGTGATGGCGTCCAGCGCGAGCGTGACGTTGTAGCCGAGTTCGTGCGCCTGCCGCGCGGTCGATTCCACGCCGATGCTGGTGGACACGCCGGCAATGACGACCTGCGTGACGCCCAGGCCCTTGAGGTGCGCGTCGAGGCCGGTGCCGGTAAATGCCCCCCAGGTCCGCTTGGTCACGAGGTGGTCGCCCGGCTGGCGGTCCAGTTCGGGCACGAGGTCGGCCCAGCCGGGCGGAAGCTGCCCGAAGTTGCGCGTCTGCTCGGCTCGCCCCGGCGCGCCGCCGGCCACGTTGACCAGCACCACCGGCAGGCCGTGGCCGCGGAAGGCGGCGGCCAGCGCGCCGGCGTTCTTCACCACCTCGCCGATGGGATGGACCGTGGGGTAGGACACGATGCCCTGCTGCAGGTCGATGACGATGAGGGCGGTCCTGGGGTCGAGCGTGGTCGTTGTCATGGCGTTTCCTTGGGAAGGGGGGGCGGCGAGTGCGGTGTCGTGCGTCGGGCGGCGGCGTCAGGACTCCACCAGCCGCGCCAGCAGCGCGACGGCCGCGGCGAGCGCGTCCTGCTCGGCCGGCGCGAGCCGGGTCTCGATGGCATGGAACAGCCAGTCCTCGCGCGCCGCGCGGCCGGCCCGGACCGCCTCGGCGCAGGCCGGCGTGAGCGACAGGACGGTCTGCCGCCCGTCGCTGGGATCGGGCGCGCCGCTGACGAGCCCGGCCGCCTTGAGCACGGCAACCGTCTCGCCCATCGATTGCGGGCGCATGCCCTCGGCCCGCGCCAGCGCCGATACCGTCGCCGGCCCTTCGCGCTCCAGCCGCAGCAGCACGCGCAACTGGGTCCAGGTGAGATGGCTGAAATGCGACTTCTCGCGCAGCCGCCGGGTCAGCTTGCCCAGCACCACGCGCAGTTCGGCGGCCAGGGCGTGCGCGGCGTCGGAATCCGTGTGCGGGGCGGTCATGTCGGTCGCGGGAAATTATGAAGGTTAGCTGTGAAGGCTACCTTCATATATGGCCGGCAGTCAAGGCGGCGCGGTAAACGGCGCGCAGTGGCGAAGCGGGGGAACTATGGAGAGCGGGACCGCGTGCCGGTCAGAGGCTGGAAGCGATGTCCAGCCCGGCCAGGGCGACGATGGCGCTCATGGCCAGCATGGCCGTCGAGTGCTGCCCGAAATAGACCAGCGCGGCTGCCGACCAGCTTGCCGTGGCGAATGCTGCAAAACGTTTCATGCTCTGAACACCGGGGGCGGCGGCCTGCGGATGAATTCGAACGGAGGCGGAAAAAAATAAACCCGCCCCGAAGGGCGGGTTGAATCCATGTCGTTGGAGACAAGGAGGAGACAGGTGTAAGTATAAACCCTAGTCCAATCCTGTCTAGTGGGCGGATTGGAGTGTTTGCTCAAAAACATCGTTGTGGCGGTGCATCATTCACATTTGCTCGCGAAGAATCGGCTTTGAGTCACTTATTGCGTGTTGCCTGTCGTGCCGTTCCGACAGGATTCGGGGTGCGGGGACGGGGCATGCGGCTTTCCCGGCATGTCCAGGCCCGCCACGGCGTCACTGCGCCGGCAACATCGCTACTCCACCGTCACCGATTTCGCCAGGTTGCGCGGCTTGTCGATGTCGGTTCCGCGCGCGAGCGCGGCATGGTAGGCCAGCAACTGCATCGGGATCGTGTGCAGGATCGGCGACAGCGGCCCGTAGTATTCCGTGAGGCGCAGCACTTCGATGCCGGGGCTCGGCGCGATGCCGCAGTCGCTGTCGGCGAAGACGAACAGCCGCCCGCTGCGCGCGCTGACCTCGTGCATGTTCGACTTGAGCTTTTCCAGCAGGCGGTCGTTGGGCGCGACCGCGACCACGGGCATCTCGTCGCTGACCAGCGCCAGCGGGCCGTGCTTGAGCTCGCCGGCCGGATAGGCCTCGGCATGGATGTACGAGATTTCCTTCATCTTCAGCGCGCCTTCCATCGCCACCGGGTAGTGCATGCCGCGGCCCAGGAACAGCATGTTCTCGCGGCGCGCCAGCAGTTCGGACCAGGCCATGATCTGCGGCTCCAGCGCCAGCACCTGGCGCATGGCGTCCGGCAGGTGGCGCAGCGCGCGCAGGTGGTGCTGTTCGTCCTGCGCGGAAAGCCGCCCGCGGGTCTGCGCCAGTGTCAGCGCGAGCAGGAACAGCGCCACCAGCTGCGTGGTGAACGCCTTGGTGGAGGCCACGCCGATCTCCACGCCGGCCCGCGTGATGAAGGTCAGCGCGCATTCCCGCACCAGCGCGCTGGTCGGCACGTTGCAGATCGCCAGCGTGTGGCGCATGCCCAGCTGGCGGGCCACCTCGAGCGCGCCGAGCACGTCGGCGGTCTCGCCGCTCTGGGATACCGCGACGACGAGCGCGTTCGGGTTCGGCACGCTTTCGCGGTAGCGGAACTCGCTCGCGATCTCCACGCTGACCGGCAGCCCGGCCAGGCTCTCGATCCAGTACTTGGCCGTCAGCGCGGCGTGATAGCTGCCGCCGCACGCCAGCAGCAGCACCGAGTCGACCGCGTTGAACACGCGCCACGCCTTGTCGCCGAACAGTTCCGGCATGACCGCGGTGACGTCCTGCAAGGTGTCGGCCACCGCCTGCGGCTGCTCGAAGATCTCCTTCTGCATGTAGTAGCGGTACGGGCCGAGCTCGGCGCTGCTGCCGTGCGCCGCCACCCGCGCCACGGGGCGCTCCACGCGCTGGCCGGCGGCATCGACGATCCAGTAGCGGTGCAGCTGCACGTCCACCACGTCGCCGTTCTCGAGATAGGCGATGCGGTCCGTGACGCCGGACAGCGCCATCGCGTCGGACGCCAGGAAGTTCTCGCCTTCGCCCACGCCGACCACCAGCGGCATGCCGCTGCGGGCGCCCACCAGCCGGTGCGGCTCGTCGCGGCACAGCACGGCGATGGCGAAGCTGCCGCGCAGCCGCGCCACGGCCGCCTTCACCGCCTCGAACAGGTCGCCGTCGTACAGGTGGTCGATCAGGTGCGCGATCACCTCGCTGTCGGTCTGGCTGGCAAAGACGTAGCCGCTGGCCTCCAGGCCCGCGCGCAGTTCCTCGTGGTTCTCGATGATGCCGTTGTGCGACAGCGCGATGCGCGCGGCTTCCTCGCGCGGCGAGAAGTGGGGGTGCGCGTTGCCCGTGACCGGCTTGCCGTGCGTGGCCCAGCGCGTGTGCGCGATGCCGGTGTAGCCCGCCAGCGCCTGCCGGGCAATGTCGGCCTGCAGGGCGGCAACGCGGTCCACGCTGCGCGCGCGCACCAACTGCCGGTCCTGGTGCAGCGCCACGCCGCAGGAGTCATAACCGCGATACTCCAGCCGCTTCAGGCCCTCGACGAGATTGGGCACGATGTCGCGCTGCGCGACCGCCCCGACAATTCCGCACATATCCGTTTTTCCCTCATGATCGGCCCGAGGCCGGGCCAGCGGTTAGCATGGTAGAGGGATCGGTATGTAATTTTCTTTCTTAAATCTATAAACAATGAAATAATCAATCATCATCAAATAGTGATGAAATTTTATTTCATCAGGCCTCGCGGAGTCCCCATTGCCCGGCACCTTCCTGGACGAGCTCGACCTGCGCATCCTCCGCATCCTGCAGGCCGACTCGGCCATCTCGAACACCGACCTCGCCGAGCGCGTGCACGCCTCGGCGCCCACCTGCCTGCGGCGCGTGCGCCGGCTCAGGGAAAGCGGCGTTATCCAGCGCCAGATCGCCGTGCTGGATCCGCGCCAGACCGGCTCGCCGCTGACCGCCATCATCGAGATCAGCCTAGACCGCCAGACCGCCGAGGACCACGACGCCTTCGAAGCCTATATCTGCGCCGAGGCCGCGGTCACGCAGTGCTACCGGGTTTCGCCGGGGCCGGATTTCATCGTCACGATGGAGATGGCCGACATGGCCGCCTACGATGCGTTCGCGCGGCGGCTGTTCGCCGGCGCGTCCAACGTGCGCAACGTGCGGACGTTTTTCTCGACGCATCGGGCCAAGTTCGAGGCGAATGCGCCGGTGGCGGGAAGATAGAACCGGGAAGCCGGCGGGCCGCGATGCCTGCCGGACAGCGCGGCTCCGGCGTTGAACGAGCCAGGGCGGCCGTCGGTGCCGTGCATCGGCGCGAGTTTCCGGTCAGGCCGCGATCCGGCCGCGGCTCCCGGCACCCGTCCCGACAGGCGATGTCAGGCGCAGGGCGGCCGGATGCCACCGGCGTTCATGCCGCGGCGTCGTCCGGTTCGGGATCCGCGGGCGCCGGGGCATCCGAAATCCACCGCAGAATATCCCGCCAGCTGACGATGCCGACCGGCCGGAACTGCGCGTCCACGATGGGGATGCATGAGATCCGATGAGCGAGAAACAGCGCGATGGCATCGGGGATCCTGGCCTCGGGGCGCAACGTGATCGGCTTGCGCGTCATGATCTGGTGCACGCGCTTGTTGAGGGTGTTGAGGTCCCTGGCCGACTCCACGTTGCTGCCGATGAACGGGCTCACCGCGCGCAGCAGGTCGCGGTCCGATACGACGCCATGCAGTCTCTCGTCTTCGACGACGAGCAGGTGATGGAACTTCGCCTCGTCGAAAATGTGCTTGACCGTTGCCAAGGTATCGTCGAACACCACGCTGACGATCTTTCTGGACATGATGCTATCGATGGTCACAACTGGCTCCGTGTTTGTCTTTTTCCCATGCGGGGTTGCCATTGCCCCGCGCGTGGCGCCGGTGGCCGGGCGGCCATTCTCGCTACGCGGGGCGGGGGCACAACCTGGGCCAGGCCGGACGGACAGGGGGTGCAACCCGTGTCCGTCCGGCCCGGCGCCATTCCGCGACTACCTCCTGCAACGCTCGCAGGCTGTTCAGCATTGTGTTGTCGGCTGCGACCCCGGCTTTCTTTAGCGAGCCGTCCCGCTTCATGAGGGTGACGGGGACGCGGCGCGGCGCCGGGCGCATCATTTTCGGCCGGCATGTCCACTTCGTCTCCCAGGCCCGACCGGGCCAGGATCGGCTTCGGGATCGGCACCCCTTGCGAATTGCCCGTTCTGCGCATCGCCGCTTTCACCGGGGCACCGTCATGACGGGAACATGCCGGCACGGCATGCATGGACACGCAATGTCATGACATTGCCGGGCGGCATCGGAGGCGCGGCCGACGGCCGCGGCAAACGCTCGCCCGGCCTTTCCAGTCACGCCAGGATCGTCTGCAGGCGCGCCAGCGCGTCTTCCACCACTTCGGCCGGCACGCGCTCGACCTTCCTTGCGCCCCGCGCTTCAAGGTCCAGCGCGCGCACCATGTTCACCAGCGCGGCGCCCTGGGTCTCGGTGCCGGACCCGGACAGCGGCACGGCGAAGCCGGCGAAACGGGCAACGTCGCCACCCTGCGTGATCGGCGCGACCAGCGCGACGCCGAGCGCGTTGAAGGCGGCGGGCGACAGCACGAGCGCGGGGCGGAAATCTCCCTGCTGCTCGCGGCCGGCCGTGGGATTCAGGCTTACCCGCACGATGTCGCCCCGGTCGAACCCGGCGGACTTCACCATGCTTCGTGGCCGGCCGGCCCGGCGTGGTGCCAGGCGGCCAGGTCCGCGGGCATCGGCGCGGCGGGATCGCACTGCGCGACCAGTTCTTCGAGTGCGTACCGGGGCCGGGCGGGCTTGAGCAGGACGCCATCCTGGCGCACGTCGACGGTGAGCTTGTCGCCCAAGGCGACCTTGAGTTGTTCGAGCAGCGCGGCGGGCAGCCGCACGGCCGCGCTGTTGCCCCATTTCTGAATCGACAGTTCCACGGCAGGCTCCAGTAGATGTATAGCCATTGTAGATACGCTGGTTGTGGTGGTCAAATTTCGTATCTACGTTGTAGATACGTCGCCTCGCGGGAAGGCATGGCCTGTTTATCCGCGATGCGCGAGTTGCCGGCAAGGCGACAAGTCTCATTGATTGCGGCAGGCCGCCATTGGCTTGCGCTGCCCACGGAGGGATGTCGAAGGCGAAGGGCAGCCACGGAAACGAACGCCCGCGCAGCGAAAAAGGGGGAGGGAGGGAGGAGACGGGAGGGAGCGCGGCCCGGTCGCAGCCCGGGCCGCGAAGCCGAAGCGGGACGAGCGCCCCGCCTCGGGCAACGCCAGCCGGTATCAGACCACCGTGGCCAGCGCCAGCGTCAGCAGCAGTGCCACCACCGAGATGATGGTCTCGCACACGGACCACGTCTTGAAGGTCTGCGCCACGGTCATGTTGAAGTATTCCTTCACCAGCCAGAAGCCGCCGTCGTTCACGTGCGACAGGATCAGCGAGCCGGCGCCGGTGGTCAGCACCAGCAGTTCGGGGCGGGTGCCCGGCACGCTGGCGGCGATCGGGGCGACGATGCCGGCGGCGGTGGTCATGGCGACCGTGGCCGAGCCGGTGGCGATGCGGATCAGCACGGCCACCAGCCAGCCCAGCAGCAGCACGGAGACGTGCGCGCCGGTGGCGACGTCGACGATGGCGTTGGAGATGCCGGAGTCGCGCAGCACGCGGCCGAAGCCGCCGCCGGCGCCGACCACCAGCACGATGATGGCGGTGGGCGCCACGCATTCGTTGGTGAACTTGAGGATGTTCTCGCGGTTGAAGCCGCGCGCCTTGCCGAAGGTGTAGAAGCTCACCAGCGCGGCGATCAGCAGCGCCATCACCGAGTTGCCGATCAGCTTGAGGAAGTCGTTGGCGAAGGTCTTGGGCGCGGTGAGCAGGTCGGCCCAGCTGCCGATCAGCATCAGCGCCACCGGCAGCAGGATGGTGAAGATGGTGATGCCGAAGCCGGGCAGTTCATGCGTGCCCTTGCTCTCGTCCTCGGTGAACTGCGCGGCCAGCGGGTTGACGTCGGGCAGCTTGACGTAGCGGTCCATCAGCCGCGCGAACAGCGGGCCGGCGATGATGGCGGTGGGGATGCCCACGATCAGCGCGTACAGGATGGTCTTGCCGATGTCGGCGCCGTAGGCGGTCACGGCCAGCAGCGCGGCCGGGTGCGGCGGGATCAGGCCGTGCACGACCGACAGGCCGGCCACCATCGGGATGCCGACCAGCACCATCGAGGTGCCGGTGCGCTTGGCCACGTTGAAGGCGATCGGCACCAGCAGCACGAAGCCGACCTCGAAGAACACCGGCAGGCCGACGATGAAGGCGATCGTGACCATCGCCCAGTGCACGTTCTTCTCGCCGAAGAAATCGATCAGCGTGCGCGCGATGCGCTCGGCGCCGCCCGATTCGGCCATCATCTTGCCGAGCATGGTGCCCAGCCCGATGACCAGCGCGATGTGGCCGAGCGTGCCGCCGACGCCGGCCTCGAACGACTTGACGATGTCGCCCATCGGCATGCCCACGGCAAAGCCGAGCAGCACCGAGACGACGACCAGGGTGATGAAGGGATTGAGCTTGAACTTCGCGATCAGCACGACCAGTGCGATCACGGCGATCAGCGCGTACAGCAATAGTGTGGTTCCGGTGACGGCGCCCATATTGTCTCCTTGCTGCGGGGTCCGCCGGAGGGTCCGGCGGGGCTCTCCCGCGTCCGTTATGAAAATGGCCGCGCAGGCGGCCGGTTGAGGTGTTTGCCGGAAGGCGTTGGTCAGGCCGCCGGCTTCTTGTAGGCGATGCAGTCGATCTCGACCTTGCAATCCACCACCATGCTCGATTGCACGCAGGCGCGTGCCGGCGGGTTGGCGCCGAAATATTCCCTGAAGATCCTGTTGAACGAGGCGAAGTCGCGCGCGTCGTCCAGCCACACCCCGCAGCGCACCACGTGCTCGGGACCGTAGCCGGCCTCGGCCAGGATGGCGAGCACGTTCCTGATGGCCTGGTGGGTCTGCGGCACGATGCCGCCGTCGATGACCTCGCCGGCCACCATCGGCACCTGGCCCGACACGTGGAGCCAGCCGTCGGCGGCGACCGCGCGGGCAAAGGGCATGTGCTGGCCACCGGAGCCGGTGCCGCCTTCCACGCCGAATCGTCTGATTTCCATGAGGACTCCTGAAGCGGATTGCTGAAAACGGGTTGCGGCGCCGCTAGCCGGCCACGTCGCCGGCGCGCCGCGCGCGCGGCAGGAAGCGGCCGGCGCGCGCGCCGGTGGCCGCGCGCTGCCGCCAGGACAGCGCGCCGTTGACCCACACCGCGGCGATGCCTTCGGCCGGCTGCATGGGGTCGGTGAAGCTGGCCGCGTCGCGAATGGTGGCGGCGTCGAACAGCACCAGGTCGGCCCAGTAGCCCTCGCGCACGAAGCCGCGCTGCGCCAGGCCGAAGCGTTCGGCCGACAGGCCGGTCATCTTGTTGACGGCCACGGCCAGCGGGAACAGTTCGCGGTCGCGCGCGTAGTGGCCCAGCACGCGCGGGAACGCGCCCCACAGGCGCGGGTGCGGCAGCGGGTCGTTGGGCAGGCCGTCCGAGCCGATCACGGTGGCGGGGTGGCTGAGGATGCGGTCCACGTCGGCGTCTTCCATGCCGTGGTAGACCGCGCCGGCCGGCTGCAGGCGGCGCGCGGCGTCTTCCAGGCTGGTCTGCCACCCGGCGGCGATGTCGGCCAGCAGGCGGCCGCTCATGCCGGGATGCGGCCCGGACCACGTGACCATGATGTCGAAGTCGCTAGTGACCTGCTTGAGGTCCAGCGTGGAGGAACTGGCGGTGTAGGGATAGCAGTCGCAGCCGACCGGCTGCCAGCGCTGCGCGCGCTCGAGCGCGTCGAGCACTTCGCCGCTGCGGCCCCAGTTGGCCACGCCGGCGCATTTCAGGTGCGAGATCACCACCGGCACGCGCGCGTGCCGGCCGATGCGGAAGGCTTCGTCCATCGCCTCGAGGATCTCGGCGAACTCGCTGCGCAGGTGGGTGGCGTAGAGCGCGCCGGCGCGCGCCAGCGGCTCGGACAGCGCCAGCACTTCGTCGGTGGTGGCGCTGAACGCGCTGGCGTAGGCCAGGCCCGTGGACAGGCCCAGCGCGCCGTGCGCCAGCGCCGCCTCCAGCTGCGCGCGCATGGCGGCGATCTCCGCCGGCGTGGCGGCGCGGTCGAGCCGGTCCATGTGGTTGCTGCGCAGCGCGGTGTGGCCGACCAGCGCCGCCACGTTGACGGCGGGCCGCGCGTCCCGCACGGCCTGCACGTAGTTGCCGAAATCCGGGTAGCGGAAGGCTTCGGCGCCGCCGAGCAGGTTCATCGGGTCGGGTGGCTCGCCGCGCAGCGCGACGGGCGCGGCGCTGATGCCGCAGTTGCCGACGATCACGGTGGTCACGCCCTGCGAGAGCTTGGGCGTCATCTGCGGCTGGCGGACGACGTTGGTGTCGTCGTGCGTGTGCACGTCGATGAAGCCGGGCGCGAGCACCAGGCCGTCGGCCGCCACCACCTGCGCGGCGCCGGCGGGGTCGATGCCGCCGTCCTCATCGTCGTCCAGCATGGCGATGCGCGCGATGCGCCCGGCGCGCAGCGCCACGTCGGCGCGGCGCGCCTCGGCGCCGGAGCCGTCGAGCACGGTGGCGCCGCGGATGAGCGTGTCGAACGGCGGCAGGCCGGACGGCGCGGTGTCGGTCGAGGCGGGCATGTCAGTCTCCGAGCGGCTGGCGGCTGTCCGCGGCGCCGGGGCCCGCGCTGCCGCGGTGCGCGTCGAGCACGAACTTGAGCCGGCGCAGCCGGTCCTGGCTCTGCTCCTGCTGCAGCAGTGCGAGCTGGGTGGACAGCACGTCCATCACCAGCAGCATGGCGTAGCGCGAGGCCGAGGGCTTGAAGATGAAATCGGTTTCGAGCGTGCGCACCGGCAGCAGCACGTCGGCGCGCGCGGCCAGCGGCGAACCCAGCGCGGTCACGGCCACCAGGCGCGCGCCGTACTCGCGCGCGATGTCGCAGCTGGCCAGCATCTCGGGCACGCTGCCGGTGGCGGAGAAGGCGAGCACGACGTCGTCCTTGTGCAGGGTGGCCGCCACCATCTTCTGCAGCAGCGCATCCTGGTAGCTGGCCACGGGGCGGCCCAGGCGGGCCAGGCGGTAGCGCGCCTCGTCGGCCATGAAGGACGAGCCGCCACCCATGCCGAAAGCGTAGACCATGCGCGCGTCGAGCAACAGGCGCGCGGCGCGCCCGATGTGGTCGGGGTCGATCAGCTTGCGGTTGACTTCCAGTGAGTCCAGGATGTCGGCATGGATGCTGTCGGCCAGCGTGGCCGGGGCCGGCTCGGCCGTGCGCGCGCCCTGCGCCTGCAGGAAGCGCTGGCCCACCGCGGTGGCCTGCGCCAGGCGCAGCTTCAGGTCGCGCACGTCGCGGCAGCCGATGGCCTTGGCAAAGCGCGTCACGCTGGCTTCGCTCACGCCGGCCTTGCGCGCCAGCTCGTTGATGCTGGTCGCGGCCGCGCCGGCCAGGTCCTCCAGGATCACCTGGGCGACCTTCTGCTCGGCCAGGCGCAGCGTGGGGCCGCGCTCGGCGATGCGGGAAAGGATGTCGAAGGACGCGGACATGGACGGGAGCGTAGGGCGAAGCGTAAGGGCGGAACGTGCGCGCATCCGCCGGCGCCGGCAAGGTTCGGCACGCCGTGGATGTTACTTTATAACAAGGGTGAAATATCGTAATTTCAAGGCTATCATTACGTCAATCGGAATTTTGCGCAGTGATGACAGAGATGCATGAAATAAAGTACCAGACCGGTATGATCGATCCGCTCAACAAGGCGCTCGGCAAGCTGGAGGCGCCGCTGGCGCCGGCGGCCGCAGGCCAGGTCGGCTGGCAACTGCTGGCCGAGGACCTGAGCCTGCCGGCGGCGGTACTGTATGAAGAGCGCCTGGCCCACAACCTGGCGTGGATGCGCCGCTTCATGCACGAATACGGCGTGCAGCTCGCGCCGCACGGCAAGACCACGATGGCGCCCAAGCTGTTCGCGCGCCAGCTCGAAGCCGGCGCCTGGGGCATCACGCTGGCCACCGCGCACCAGACCGCCGCCGCCCACGCGCACGGCGTGCGCCGCGTGCTGATGGCCAACCAGCTGGTGGGCCGCCGCAATATGGAGATCGTCGCGGACCTGCTGCGCGATCCCGGCTTCGAGTTCTTCTCGCTGGTGGATTCGCCGGAACTGGCGGATCAATTGGGCGCGTATTTCAGCGGCCGCGGCCAGACGCTGCAGGTCCTGCTGGAACTGGGCGTGGCGGGCGGACGCACCGGCGTGCGCGACGCGCGCCAGCAGGCCGCGGTGCTGGCTGCGCTGGCGCGCTGGCCCGGCGCGCTGTCGCTGGCCGGCGTGGAAATCTACGAAGGCGTGCTGAAGGAAGAGGCCGACATCCGCGCCTTCCTGCAACGCACCGTGGCGGTCACGCGCGAGCTGGCCGCGGCCGGCCGCTTCGGCCGCAGCCCGGTGATCCTGTCGGGCGCGGGCTCGGCCTGGTACGACGTGGTGGCGGAGGAATTCGCGCGCGCCGAGATCGGCGCGCCGCTGGACATCGTGCTGCGCCCGGGCTGCTACCTGACGCACGACGTGGGCATCTACCGCGCCGCGCAGGAGCGCATCCTGGCCAGCAACCCGGTCGCGCAGAAGATGCGCGAGGGCCTGCTGCCGGCCTTGCAGCTGTGGGCCTACGTGCAGTCGGTTCCCGAGCCGGAGCGCGCCATCGTCGGCATGGGCAAGCGCGACGCGGCCTTCGACGCCGGCATGCCGGTCCCGGCGCGGCTGTACCGGCCCGGCGCGGCCGCGCCGCAGGCGGCGCCCGCGCACTGGGAGGTGAGCGGCATGATGGACCAGCACGCCTACCTGCGGATCCGCGCCGGCGACGACATCCGCGTGGGCGACATGATCGCCTTCGACATCTCGCATCCGTGCCTGACCTTCGACAAGTGGCGCCACATCCCGGTGCTGGACGGCAGCCTGCGCGTGACCGACATCGTCCAGACCTTCTTCTGACCGCCACGAACGGAATCACGGAACCACGGAACCTCCTGAAGGACGCCCGCACCATGAGCATCGACATCCTGGCTTTCGGCGAAGCGCTGGTGGAGTTCAACCAGCAGCCCGACGACCCCGCCCGCTACCTGCAGGGCTTCGGCGGGGACACGTCCAACTTCTGCATCGCCGCGGCGCGCCAGGGCGCGCGCGCCGGCTACATCAGCGCGGTGGGCGACGACAGCTTCGGCGAGCGCCTGCTGGCGCTGTGGACGCAGGAGCGCGTCGACACCCGCCACGTGCGCGTCGACGCCGGCGCGCCGACCGGCGTGTACTTCGTCAGCCACGACGCGCACGGCCACCGCTTCGACTACCTGCGCAGCGGCTCGGCGGCCAGCCGCTACCACCATGAATACCTGCCGCACCACGCCATCGCCGAGGCGCGCTACCTGCATGTGTCAGGCATCAGCCTGGCCATCAGCACCAGCGCCTGCGACACCGCGCTGGCGGCGATGGAGCACGCGCGCAAGGCCGGCGCCAAGGTGACGCTGGACACCAACCTGCGGCTGCGCCTGTGGACGCTGGCGCGCGCGCGCGGCATCATGCGCGAAGCCTTTTCGCTCACCGACGTGTGCCTGCCGAGCTGGGACGACATCACCGTGCTGACCGGCCTCGACGACCGCGACGCCATCGTCGACCACCTGCTCGGCTGCGGCATCGGGCTGGTGGCGCTCAAGCTGGGCGAGGAGGGCGCCTACGTGGCCACGCCCGAGGCGCGCTCGCTGGTGGCGCCGTACCCGGTGCGGGCGCTCGACGCCACCGGCGCCGGCGACTGCTTCGGCGGCAGCTTCGTGGCGCGCCTGGCGGCCGGCGACGATCCGTTCGAGGCCGCGCGCTACGCCAACGTGGCCGCGGCGCTGTCCACCACCGGCTACGGCGCGGTGGCGCCGATCCCGGCCACCGAGACCGTGCTGGCCCGGCTGGCGCAGTCGGTTTCCGTGATTGCCTGATTTTTCCGATCTTTCCCGCTTCGCGCGGTCTTCGCGCGACCGGTTCGCTGTTTTTTCGTGCCCTCGTCGGCTTGTCCGACCTACCTGACTGAATATCCGTCATGCAAACTCAATCCTCCCTGATCGAACGCTTCGCCGGCGTGCCGGTGATCCCGGTGCTGGAATTCTCCTCGGTCGACGAAGCGCTGCACGTCAGCGAAGCGCTGATCGGCGGCGGCCTGCCGGTGCTGGAAATCACGCTGCGCACGCCGGTGGCGCTGGATGCCATCAAGGCGGTGGCCGCGGCCTTCCCCGAGGCGGTGGTCGGCGCCGGCACGGTGCTCACGCCGGCCCAGCTCCAGGCCGTGGGCGAGGCCGGCGTGCAGTTCGCCGTGTCGCCCGGGCTGACCCCGGCGCTGGCCGTGGCCGCGCAGGGCGCCGGCGTGGCGCTGCTGCCGGGCGTGGCCACCGCCAGCGAGGCGATGGCCGCGCTCGAAGCGGGCTTCCAGTTCCTCAAGTTCTTCCCGGCCGAGGCCGCCGGCGGCATCCCGATGCTCAAGTCGCTGTACGGCCCGCTGGCCCAGTTGCGCTTCTGCCCCACCGGCGGCATCGACGCGGCGCGCGCGCCGTCCTACCTGGCGCTGCCCAACGTGGTGTGCGTGGGCGGCTCGTGGGTGGTGCCCAAGGATGCCGTGGCCAAGGGCGACTGGGAGCGCGTGCGCGCGCTGGCGCGCGAGGCGGCCGCGCTGCGCAAGCCGGCCTGAGCGGCCTGGAGCGTCCCCGGGTGGCCGCCGCCTTGGCCGCCGCTTTGTCGGGCACGTCGGACAAAGGCGGATAGCCGCGCCTGGCGCGAGCTCCTAAGCTTCCGGTATCGGGTCCTGGATGGCCCGCGGCTGGAGGCGGCATGCTGGTGCGATTCACGGTGACGGCGGCGGTGACGGCGGCGGGGGCGGTGGCGCGAGAGCGCCGCGCCGGACCGGCATGGATCGCCCGCCTGGCGCGCGCGCTGGCCTGCGCGCTGGTGCTGGCCACCGAGGGCTGCGCCAGCCTGCCGCGCGACGTGCCGCGCCAGCCGAGCGCGGCGCTGGCCGATCCCGCCGCCACCGCGCTGGGCCGGCTGGTGGCGCAGAGCGCGCCCGACCCGGCGCTGTCCGGCTTCCACGTCATCACCTCGGGCGAGGAAGCCTTCGGCACGCTCGTGACGCTGGCCGACCGCGCCACGCGCACGCTCGACCTGCAGTACTACATCATCGACGCCGACGAGTCCTCGCGCGAGATCCTGCGCCACGTGCGCGCCGCCGCCGGGCGCGGCGTGCGCGTGCGCGTGCTGGTCGACGACCTGCACAGCGACGGCAAGGACCGCGCCTTCCTGCGCTTCGCGCGCCACCGCAACATCGAGGTGCGGATGTTCAATCCGTTCCCGGCCGGGCGCTTTTCCAGGCTCACGCGCATGGTGTCGTCGGCGGCGGACATCCGCCGCATCAACCGGCGCATGCACAACAAGGCGTTCATCGCCGACAACGCGCTGGCCATGACGGGCGGGCGCAATATCGGCAGCGCCTACTTCCTGCGCGCGCCGGACACCAATTTCGTGGATCTCGACGTGATCGCCGCCGGCCCCGCGGTGCGGCGGCTGTCGGCGGCGTTCGACCGCTACTGGAACAGCCCGCTGGCGATTCCGGTGGAGGCGCTGGCCAGCCCCGAGGAACTGGCGGCGTCGGCCGAGCCCGCCAGCGCGGCGAGCCTGGAGCCGGGCCTGGCCGGCCCGCAGGCGGAGTCCGGGCGCGGCGAGTCCCGGGGCGCGGCGCCGCCGGCGCGCATCGATCCGCGCGCGAGCTTCCTGGCGCGGCAGCTCGCCGGCGGCGGCAAGCTGCCGCTGGAATGGGCCGCCGCCAGCGTGATGGTCGACACGCCGGACAAGGCCTCGCCCGACAAGGCGCCCGAAGGCGAGGACACGATGGTGCGGGAACTGGGCCGCATGCTGGGCGGCGCGCAGCAGGAAATCATCCTGATCTCGCCGTACTTCGTGCCCGGCGACGCGGGCGTGGCATGGATGGCGGGCCTCGTCGGGCGCGGCGTCAAGGTGCGGGTGCTGACCAATTCGCTGGCCGCCACCGATGCGCCGATCGTGCACGTGGGCTACCGCCGCTACCGGGCGGCGCTGCTGCGCGCCGGCGTGGAGCTGCATGAGCTGAAGTCGCGCCCCGGCCGCCCGCAGCGGGCGGTCGGCGATTTCACGTCCTCGCAGGCCAGCCTCCACGTGAAGGCCGCCGTGGCGGACCGCGCCAACCTGTTCGTCGGCTCGATGAACTTCGATCCGCGCTCGGCCAGCCAGAACACCGAGACCGGCCTGATCATCCGCAGCCCGCGCCTGGCGCAGCAGGTCGCGCAGTTGTTCGCCGGCGCCATCGACGACAACAGCTACCTGCTGCGCTTGTCCGGCACGGGCGCGGTGCAATGGGTGGATGGCAAGGGGAAGGATGCGGCCGTGCTCGATGCCGAGCCGGACACCACGTGGTCGAGGCGGCTGTGGATCGACGTGCTGGCGCCGTTTACTCCGGAGGAACTGCTGTAGCCGGAGGAACTGCTATAGCCGGAAGCGCCGCCGCGGTCCGGGGAACCGCTGCCAGGCCGCGGCAACAACGCAAGAAGCCGGCGCGATGCGCCGGCTTCTTGCCGCCGGGTGCCTGTGCGGGCGCCCGCGCGTCCCGCTTACTTGCTGCGGTCGGCAGCGCCTTCGAGCTTCTGGCCACCCTTCTGGATGTCCTGGCCGAGGCCTGCCATCGTATTGCAGCCCGCCAGCAGGGTGGCAAGCAGAACGCAGAAGATCCATCCTTTTTTCACGCCAGACTCCTTTTGGTCGATTTGTCCGCCGCAATTTTACCGTTGTTGGCGCACTTCATTGGGGTACCCGGCACGGCATTTTGTAACTTTTTCACGGTGCGCCGCCGCGCCGCCGCGAGGCTGCGGCCTATGGCTGCGCCAGCAGCTCGCGCACGCGCGCGCGGATGGCCGCATGCGTCTGCGCCAGCCAGTGCGCGGGGAAGGGCTGCGCGAGCAGGTAGCCCTGCACGCTGCCGCACCCCAGGCGGCGCGCCCCGGCCAGCTGCCCGCGCGTCTCGATGCCCCTGGCGCAGACCGCCAGGCCCAGTTGCCCGGCCAGTTCGCAGGCGGCCCGCATGTGCGCCGCGGCGGTGTCCTCGCGTCCGGGCCGGCCAGCGCCGCCGGGGGCGCGCGCATCGAGCATCAGCAGGTCCGGCCGCAGGCGTTCCAGGGCCGCGTGCAGGGGCTCGCCGCCCGGCGCGCCGGCGCGATCGCACAGCGCGATGCGCAGGCCGGCGTCGCGCAGCGCGGCGAGCCTGCCGGCGGCCGCGCGGTCGCCCGCCGGCACGGCCGCCGCGGGGATTTCCAGGCGGACCCGGGCGGGGTCGAGCCGCAGGCGCTCCAGCGTGCGCAGCAGCGTGCCGGTCAGCGGCGGGTCGTGCAACTGCGCGCCGGAAACCGGGAAACTCAGCTCGAACGGCTCGGCGATGCCGGGGCTGGCCAGCAGCGGCAGCGCGCTCTCCATCAGCCAGCGCGCCACGTCGCCGATCAGGCCCCGCGATTCCAGCGCGGGCAGGAAATCCTGCGGCGCCACGCGCCCGAACTCGGGGTTCTGCCAGCGCAGCCTGACCGTGTAGCCGGCGATCTCGCCGCCGGCCAGCATGGCCCGCGGCTGCAGGTTCAGCGTGAGCTGGCCGCGCGCCAGCGCGTGCGGCAATGCCGCCAGGACCGGCGAGGAGAGCGGGGACGGCGCCGTGCCGTCGGCGCCGGCAATGCCGTCGCCGCCGCGCTTGCGCACGCGCAGCATGGCGTCGCAGGCCTGGCGCACGGTGCGTTCGGCGGGCAGGGCGGGGTCGTCCGGCGCGACGCCGATGCTGGACGACAGGAACAGCTCGAAGCCGTCCTGCCGGAACGGCCGGGCGAGCGCGCCGGCCACGGCGCGCGCCAGGCGCAGCGCGGCCTCGCGCGCGTCGGCGGCCCGCGGCGGCAGCGCCGCGATGGCGCCGATCTCCGCGTCGCCGAACCAGGCCAGGTCGGCGCCGCGGGCCAGCGCCGCGACGCGCGCGGCCGCCTGCGCGCGCAGGCCGGCGGCCAGGCCGGGGCCCAGCGTCTCGCTGGCGTGGCTGAAGCGGTCCAGGTGGATGACCAGCACCGCCAGGCCGGGCGCCGCGCCTGGCCGTTGCCGGCGCGCGGCCAGCAGGGCGGCGAAATCGCCGGTGTCGGGCAGGTCCGCTTCCGGCTTGCCGACGATGCCGTCTGCGTCTGGGTGCATGGGAGGGGTGTTGGTGGATCATGCCGCCGCGCCGCACTTGGCTCGGCATAACGAAGATCATACGGCAGGGCGGGCGCGGCCCGAAGCGCGGCGGATGCCGGGATCGTGCGCCGGCGCGCGGACTTGATGGCGATCAAGTCTCGCCGGCGGCGCCCCACGGTGGTGCGGAGCGGGCCGGCGAATGCGGAAGGGGATGCGGAAGGGGCAAGAGGAACGGAGGGCGGGCGCCATGCCCGCCGCGCGGTCAGCCGGTGGTCTCGGCGTCGGCGCCGTCCTCGGGCACCACCACGGAGGCCAGCACCTTGTCGATGCGCTTGCCGTCCATGTCGACGATCTCGTACTTCCAGTCGCCCCAGCGCACGGTGTCGCCGGTCTGCGGCAGCCGGCCCAGCAACAGCAGCAGCATGCCGGACAGCGTGTGGTAGCGCTCCTTGTCCTCTTCCGGCACGTGGCGCAGGACGAGGCGGTCCTTGAGCTCGGGAATCGGGATCAGGCCGTCGAGCAGCCAGGAGCCGTCCTCGCGCTGCACCGCCCATTCCTCGCCGGCGCTGTCGGGCTTGAACTCGCCGGTGATGGCCTCGATCAGGTCCTGCAGCGTCACCAGGCCCAGCACTTCGCCGTACTCGTCGATGACGAAGGCCATCTGCCCGCCCGAGGCGCGGAAGTTCTCCAGCAGCTCCATGCCGGTCACGCTCTCGGGCACGAACACCGGCGCCTGCAGCACCGCGGTCAGGTCGGTGGGCTCGCCGCGCAGGCGGCGCGCCAGCAACTGGCGGGCGCTGACCACGCCCAGCATGTCGTGCATGCCGCCGCGCACCACCGGGAAGCGCGAGTGGTCGGACTCCTCGATGCGGCGCAGGTTTTCTTCCAGCGGCACTTCCACGTCCAGGCACACCACGTCGCCGCGCGGCACCATCAGCGAGGTGAGCTGGCGGTCGTCGAGGCGGAACACGTTGCGCACCATCGTGTGCTCGTTCTGCTCGATGACGCCGGCCTCCGAGCCTTCGACCAGCAGCGCGTGGATTTCTTCCTCGGTCACGGCCGGGCCGCGGCCGCTCGTCACGCCAAGCAGGCGCAGCACCAGGCGCGTCGAGCTGGACAGCAGCTTGACGAACGGCGTGGAAGCCACCGCCAGGAACGAGATCGGGCGCGCCACCAGGCGCGCGATGCTTTCGGGTGCCATCTGGCCGAGCCGCTTGGGCACCAGCTCGCCGAGCACGATGGAAAAGTAGGTCAGGCCGGCCACCACGATGGCGGTCGCCACGTAGCCGGCGGTGACGGTCTGCATGCCAAAGCCCTGCAGCCAGACGCCGAGCGGCTGGGCCAGCGTGGATTCGCCGACCACGCCGTTGAGCACGCCGATCGAGGTGATGCCGATCTGCACGGTGGAGAGGAAGCGGGTGGGATCTTCGCCCAGCTTGATCGCCTCGATGGCGCCGCGGTCGCCTTCCTCGATCCGTTTTTGCAGACGAGCCTTGCGGGCCGTCACCAGCGCGATTTCCGACATGGCGAACAGTCCGTTGAGCAAAATCAGCGCCAGTAATATGGCAATTTCCATCAGGGTGCGCGCCCTGTGCGCGCAGGAGTTATCGAGGGCCAAAGCATAACATTGCTATGTGTCGGAACCGTTCCCGGCGCGCGCGCGCCGGCGCCGGACGTGCCGTTCCGGTCGCCCGGCCACCTCCCGTGCCATTTCTTCCTCCACCTCTCCCGCCATCGCGCCACAGCGCGAAAACCGGACGGTGGCGCCGTTCGAAATCGCGACGTCCGCTACGCGGGCGCCCTCGCCGCGACCCGGCGGCTGCGCGCCAACCCGTTGATGCAAAAGACAATTCACCGCCTTCCGTGCGCTGGCACAGCGGTTGCGAAGAGAAACCGGGCCCCGCGACGCGGCGAGCCTGGCAACGGCGCTGCCCGGCAGCCGCCGTGAACGCAATCACTGGAAGGAGACATGGATATGGAAGTGCAATCGCAAGTCCAGGTGATGGGCATCGATGCCGGCGGCACGATGACCGACACCTTCTTTGTGCGCTCCGATGGCCGTTTCGTCGTGGGCAAGGCGCAAAGCAACCCCGAGGACGAATCGCTGGCCATCTTCAATTCGTCCGAGGACGCGCTGGCGCACTGGCAGCGCGGCGTCGACGACGTCTATCCCGAGCTGCTGACCTGCGTGTATTCGGGCACCGCGATGCTCAACCGCGTGGTGCAGCGCAAGGGGCTCGACGTGGGCCTGATGGTCAACAAGGGCTTCGAGCACGTCCACTCGATGGGCCGCGCGATCCAGAGCTACCTCGGCTACGCGCTGGAAGAGCGCATCCACCTCAACACGCACCGTTACGACGAGCCGCTGGTGCCGCTGTCGCGCACGCGCGGCGTGACCGAGCGCACCGACGTGCAGGGCGAGATCGTGATCCCGCTGCGCGAGCACGAGACCCGCCAGGCCACGCGCGAGCTGGTGGCGGCCGGCTCCAGGGCCATCGTGATCTGCTTCCTCCAGTCGCACAAGAACGGCACCAGCGAGCAGCAGGCGCGCGACATCGTGCGCGACGAGCTCAAGAAGCTCGGCGCCGACATCCCGGTGTTCGCCTCGGTGGACTACTATCCGCAGCGCAAGGAAAGCCACCGCATGAACACCACGGTGCTCGAAGCCTACGCGGCCGAGCCCTCGCGCCAAACCCTCAAGAAGGTCAGCGACCGTTTCCGCAAGCACGGCGCCAAGTTCGACCTGCGCGTGATGGCCACCCACGGCGGCACCATCAGCTGGAAGGCCAAGGAACTGGCGCGCACCATCGTCTCCGGCCCGATCGGCGGCGTGATCGGCTCGCGCCTGCTGGGCGAGACGCTGGGCTACGACAACATCGCCTGCTCCGACATCGGCGGCACCTCGTTCGACATGGCGCTCATCACCAAGGGCAACTTCGCCATCGCCGCCGACCCGGACATGGCGCGGCTGGTGCTGTCGCTGCCGCTGGTGACGATGGATTCCGTGGGCGCGGGCGCGGGCAGCTTCGTGCGGCTCGACCCGTACAGCGGCGCCATCAAGCTGGGGCCGGACAGCGCCGGCTACCGGGTCGGCACCTGCTGGCCCGAGAGCGGGCTGGACACGGTCTCGGTGTCGGACTGCCACGTGGTGCTCGGCTACCTCAATCCCGACAACTTCCTCGGCGGCGCCATCAAGCTCGACGTGGCGCGCGCGCGCCAGCACATCAAGGATCAGATCGCCGACCCGCTGGGCCTGTCGGTGGAGGACGCCGCCGCCGGCGTGATCGAGCTGCTCGACCTGCAGCTGCGCGAGTACCTGCGCTCCAACGTCAGCGCCAAGGGCTACAACCCGACCGAGTTCGTCTGCTTCTCCTACGGCGGCGCGGGGCCGGTCCATACCTACGGCTATACCGAAGGGCTGGGCTTCAAGGACGTGATCGTGCCGGCCTGGGCCGCGGGCTTCTCGGCGTTCGGCTGCGCCTGCGCGGACTTCGAGTACCGCTACGACAAGAGCGTCGACCTGGCGCTGCCGCAGGGCGCGGCCGAGGCCGACAAGGCGCAGGCCGCGCAGACCATCCAGCAGGCCTGGTCGGACCTGGCCGCCAAGGTGATCGAGGAATTCCGCATCAACGGCTTCAAGCCCGAGGACGTGATCCTGCGCCCCGGCTACCGCATGCAGTACATGGGCCAACTCAACGACCTGGAGATCGACTCGCCGATTCCCAGCGCGGCCGGCGCCGCCGACTGGGACCGCATCGTCGATGCCTTCGAGCAGACCTACGGCCGCGTGTACGCCAGCTCGGCGCGCTCGCCCGAGCTGGGCTTCTCGGTGACGGGCGCGATCATGCGCGGCATGGTGCTGACGCAGAAGCCGGTGCTGCCCGAAGACCCCGACGGCGGTCCCACGCCGCCGGCCGCGGCCCGCATCGGCACGCGCCCGCTCTACCGCCAGAAGCGGTGGCACGACGCGGTGCTGTGGAAGATGGAGGCGCTGCAGCCGGGCAACACCATCACCGGGCCGGCCATCATCGAGTCCGACGCCACCACCTTCGTGGTGCCGGAGGGCTTCGCCACCACGCTCGACAAGCATCGCCTGTTCCACCTCAAGGAAGTGAACAAGGCAGCGAAATAACAGGAGACACGCCATGAACATGATGTCCAGCAAGGAAGTCGGCCTGGCCGACCTGCTCAAGACCGGCCAGACGCTCAAGGAATTCCGCGATGCGATACTCGAGCGCACCGCGCAGACCGGCCACTACAACGGGCTCACGCGCCTGGCCTTCCGCGAGCGCGACCCGATCCGCTACGAAAAGCTGTTCTCCAAGCTGCGCGGCGGCCTGGTGCATGCGCGCGAGACCGCCAAGAAGATCGCCGCCAGCCCTATCGTCGAGCAGGAAGGCGAGCTCTGCTTCACGCTCTACAACGCCGCCGGCGACTGCGTGCTGACCTCGACCGGCATCATCATCCACGTCGGCACGATGGGCGCGGCGATCAAGTACATGATCGAGAACAACTGGGAGGGCAATCCCGGCATCCATCCCGGCGACATGTTCACCAACAACGACTGCTCGATCGGCAACGTGCACCCGTGCGACATCGCCACCATCGTGCCGATCTTCTCGCACGGCAAGCTGGTGGGCTGGGTGGGCGGCGTGACCCACGTGATCGACACCGGCGCGGTCACGCCCGGCTCGATGTCGACCGGGCAGGTGCAGCGCTTCGGCGACGGCTACATGATCACCTGCCGCAAGACCGGCGTGAACGACACGCCGCTGCGCGACTGGCTGCACGAAAGCCAGCGTTCGGTGCGCACGCCGAAATACTGGATCCTTGACGAGCGCACCCGCATCGCTGGCTGCCACATGATCCGCGACCTGATCGAGGAAGTGATCGCCGACGAAGGGCTGGAAGCCTACGAGGAATTCGCCTACGAGGTGATCGAGGAAGGGCGGCGCGGCCTGCAGACCCGCATCAAGGCCATGACGCTGCCGGGCAAGTACCGCAAGGTGGCCTTCGTCGACGTGCCCTACAACCATCCGGACGTGCAGACCTCGTCGGCCTTCGCCAAGCTCGACTCGATCATGCACTCGCCGGTGGAGATGGAGATCCGCAAGGACGGCTCGTGGCGGCTGGACTTCGAGGGCGCGAGCCGCTGGGGCTGGCATTCGTACAACGCGCACCAGGTGGCCTTCACCAGCGGCATCTGGGTGATGATGACCCAGACCCTGGTGCCGACCCAGCGCATCAACGACGGCGCCTACTTCGGCACGGAATTCCACCTGCCCAAGGGCACCTGGATGAACCCGGACGACCGCCGCACCGGCCACGCCTACGCCTGGCACTTCCTGGTGTCCGGCTGGAGCGCGATGTGGCGCGGGCTGTCGCAGGCGTATTTCAGCCGCGGCTACCTGGAAGAGGTCAACGCCGGCAATGCCAACACTTCCAACTGGCTGCAGGGCGGCGGCATCAACCAGGAAGGCGAGATCCACGCGGTCAACAGCTTCGAGGCCTCGTCGTGCGGCACCGGCGCCTGCGCCATCAAGGACGGGCTGAACCACGCCGCGGCGATCTGGAACCCCGAAGGCGACATGGGCGACATCGAGATCTGGGAGATGGCCGAGCCGCTGCTCTACCTCGGGCGCAACGTCAAGGCCAACTCCGGCGGCTACGGCAAGTACCGCGGCGGCTGCGGCTTCGAGACCCTGCGCATGGTGTGGAAGGCGCAGGACTGGACCATGTTCTTCATGGGCAACGGCTACATGAACAGCGACTGGGGCCTGATGGGCGGCTACCCGGCCGCCACCGGCTACCGCTTCGAGGCGCACAAGACCGGCCTGAAGGAGCGCATCGCCGGCGGCGACAGCCTGCCGCTGGGCGGCGACGCCAACCCGGACCTGCCGGACTACGAGAACCACCTCAACGCCGGCGCCGTCGTCAAGCGCGACCAGCAGTGCATGACCACCGAGGACTGCTACGACAACTACGACCTGTACCTGAACTACCTGCGCGGCGGCCCCGGCTTCGGCGATCCGCTCGACCGCGAGGTGGAGGCCATCGAGCGCGACCTGAACAACGCCGTGCTGCTGCCCGAGTACGCGCAGAAGGTCTACGGCGCGGTGGCGACCAGGGACGGCAACGGCATCTGGAAGGTGGACGCCCGGCAGACCGCGCTGCAGCGCGTCGAGATCCGCAACCAGCGCCTGGCGCGCTCGCAGCCGACGCAGGAATGGATGAAGGGCGAGCGCGAGCGCATCCTGGTCAAGCATGCCTCGACCCAGGTGCAGCACATGTTCGCCACCAGCTTCGGCCTGTCGCAGAAGTTCGAGCAGCAGTTCCGCGCGTTCTGGGACCTGCCGGCGTCATGGACCCTGACCGAGGACGAGCTCGACGTGCCGACCTACGGCTCCAAGTACCGCATGGACCTGTCCAAGATGCCGGACGTCCATACCGTGGTGCTGGTCGAAGAGTAAGGCCGCCCCGGCACATCCAATCACGCAGGATTCAGGAGAAGACGCAAGATGTCTACCTATACCAGTGAACAGGTCAAGAACCTCGTCGACGGCAAGCTCGACTGGGACACCACGCTGCGCATGCTGTCCATGCCCAAGGACGCGGAGCGCTTCAAGCTGTACGTCGAGGCGCTGCAGAAGAAGCTCGACTGGGACGACCGCATCGTGCTGCCGCTGGGCCCGCACATGTTCATCGTGCAACAGGCCAAGACCCGCAAGTGGGTCACGCAGTGCGACTGCGGCCATGTGTTCTGCGACTACCGGGAGAACTGGAAGCTGCACGCCAACATCTACGTGCGCGACACCGAGGAAGCCATGACCGAGGTCTATCCGCACCTGATGGCGCCGGACACCCAGTGGCAGGTCTACCGCGAGTACTACTGCCCGAAGTGCGGGACCATGCACGACGTGGAGGCGCCCACGCCGTGGTATCCGGTGATCCACGACTTCGAGCCGGACATCGAGGCTTTCTATACCGACTGGGTGAAGCTGCCGCTGCCGGAGCGCGCGGACTGACGCGCGCTCCGCTGCCGATGTAGCCCATCCTCCGCATCGGGCAACCGCATGTGGACAGGCCGCCGGTTTTGGCCGGTGGCCGGACGGCCGTTCGATTTTCGGACGGCCGTCGTGTTTTCGGACGGCGCCGCGCGGGCGGTCCGGCGCGCGCGCGCCGTGGCGCGGCGCCGGGCCGGTGGCGTGGAATTTGCTCGCAGTCTGCCAGCAGGGATGGGCAAGTCCCGGCTGGCCCTGGTGGCGCTGCCGGGAGTAGCATGCGCAAAGCAGACGGCCAGGCAAGCGAAGGCGCAGGCCAGGAACGCGGGCGCCAGTCCCGCGCAGGCAGAGCCAGAGAGCGAAAAAGAGCGAGCCGGCACACCGGCCATTCGTGATCCGCCACCGGCGGACCCCGCAAGGAGACACGGCATGCATCCAGCCAGCACACCGATGGACTGGTTTTCCCATCCCGATCATGACGCGAGCATCATGTCCGCCTGGGAACACCTGATTGGCGGCGGCGAGGCGAATGCCGGCGAGCTGCGCTGCGTGGTGGACGACTCGTGGCGGCGCTGCCTCGTGGCCCGCGTCGATCCCGGCGCCGGCGCCGCGCCGCCGCCGCTGGGCCAGGACGGCCTGCGGGCGCGGCGCGAGAAGAACGCGCGGCTGGTCAGCACCAGCCTGCCGCTGATCCAGCAGACCCACGAATTCCTCTCGCAGACCGGCACCATCATGCTGCTGGCCGATCCCGACGGCATGATCCTGCAGCAGGAAGGCGATATGCGCATCGTCGAGCCGGCCGGCGAGGTCGGCCTGATTCCGGGCTGCGACTGGACCGAGCTGAACTGCGGCACCAACGCCATCGGCACCGCGCTGGCTTTGCAGCAGCCGGTGCAGATCCACGGCGCCGAGCATTTCTGCGCCGGCATCAAGCGCTGGACCTGCTCGGCCACCGTGATCCGCGACCCGCTCGACGGCGGCGTGCTCGGCGTCATCGACGTGTCTGGCCTGGCGCAGACCTACAGCCGGCACAGCCTGGCGCTGACGGTCTCGCTGGCCGGGCGCATCGAAAGCCGCCTGGCCAAGCTGGCGATGGAGCGCCGCCTGCGGCTGCTGGACCGCTGCGCCAGCCACTTCGGCTCGCTGCGCAGCGACGGCGTGCTGGTCCTCGACGAATGCGGGCAACTGGTCAAGGCCAATCCGCAGGCGCCCGCGGCGCTGCTGCGGCTGGGCGTGGACACCGCGCTGGACCGCAGGTTCTCGGTGCCGGGCCTGGGCATCCGGCAGGCCGGCGCCGCCGTCCGGCCCGCGCCGGACTGGCTGCGGCTGGCCCGCCTCGAAACCATCCGCGAGGCCGGCGAGACGCTCGGCTTCCTGCTGGTGGTCCCGGCCGTGCCGCAGCGCGCGGCCAGCGGCGCGCCGCCGGCGCGCACGGCCCCGGCGCCGGCCTTCTCGCGCATCGTCGGCAACGGCGCCGCGCTGCGCTCGGCGGTGGAGAAGGCGCAGCACCTCGCGCCGTCCCGGGTGCCGGTGCTGCTGCTGGGCGAGACCGGCGTCGGCAAGGAACTGTTCGCGCAGGGCATCCACCAGGCCAGCGCCTGCGCCGAGGGGCCGTTCGTGGCCCTGAACTGCGGCGGGCTGTCGCGCGACCTGCTCGCCAGCGAGCTGTTCGGTTATGCCGAAGGCGCCTTCACCGGCGCGCGCAAGTCGGGCGCGGCCGGCAAGATCGAGGCCGCCAACCGCGGCACGCTGTTCCTCGACGAGATCGGCGAGATGCCGCTCGACATCCAGCCGCACCTGCTGCGCGTGCTCGAAGAAGGCGAGATCTACCGGCTCGGCGAGAACACGCCGCGCAAGGTCAGCTTCCGGCTGGTCGCCGCCACCCACCGCAACCTGCGCGACGACGTGGCCGCCGGCAAGTTCCGCATGGACCTGTTCTACCGCATCGCCGTCACCAACATCGCCATCCCGCCGCTGCGCGAGCGCAAGGACGACATCCCCGCGCTGGTGGCGCACTGGCTCACGCATCTGTGCGAGCGCTACGGCCTGCCGCTGGCCTCGTTCGACGACGACGCCTATGCCTGCCTGCTCGCCTACGACTGGCCCGGCAACGTGCGCGAGCTGCGCAACGCGCTCGAAGGCTCGCTGCTGATGGCCGACGGCGGCGTGATCACGGTCGACAAGCTGCCGCTGGAGATCGGCGCGGCCGCCTGGCAGGGCGATGCGGCCCGGGCGGAACCCGCGGCTGCCGCGCCGCCCGGCGCCGTGTACTCGCTGGAGATGGCCGAGGCGGAATCGATCCGCCGGGCGGTGGCGTACAGCGGCGGCAACCTGACCAAGACCGCCTCGCACCTCGGCATCGCCAAGAGCACGCTGTACCAGAAGATCCGCAAGTACGGCCTCGCGGCGGCGTTGAGCGAGACGCGGGGCAGGGTGCTGTAGCAGGGGCGCGGGATTACCTCGGAGGTAATCGCCGCATGGCGCCGGCCGTGCTGTAATGCCGTCATGGACACCCTGACCCCGAGCTCCGAGACCGCCACCGACTTTCCCGGCCTGCTGCGCTACTGGCGCGGCAGGCGCGGCTACAGCCAGCTCGCGCTGTCGCTGGCCGCCGGGGTGTCGCAGCGGCATATCAGCTTCCTCGAGTCGGGCCGCGCCCGGCCCAGCCGCGAGATGGTGCTGTCGCTGGCGGACCGCCTCGGCGTGCCGCTGCGCCAGCGCAACCGGCTGCTGCTGGCCGGCGGCTTCGCCCCGGCCTATAGCGAGCACGGCCTCGGCGCGCCGGCGCTGCAGATGGTGCAGCAGGCGGTGGCGCTGATCCTGAGCAAGCAGGAACCGTATCCGGCGGTGGTGCTGGACCGCTTCTGGAACCTGCTCGACGCCAACCGGGCCTACCGCGACATGCTCCGCGTGCTGCTCGGCGGGCGCGCGCCGTCCACGCTGGAGCCGGGCGATGCGCGCGTCAACCTGATGCTCACGGTGTTCGACCCGCAGGGGCTGTGGCCGGCGCTCGGGAACGCCCGCCAGGTCGGCCGCTACCTGCTGCGCCGGGTCTGGCAGGAACTGCAGACGCAGGCGCAGGACCAGGCCGCGCGCGCGCTCTTCGCGCGCATCGCGGCCTGGCACCCGGATCTGCTCGGGCCGGGCGGCCTGCCGCTGGCCGACGACGAGGCCGCCGGCGGCCCGCCGCCGCCGCTGCTGCCGGTCACGGTGGCGGCGGGCGGCTTCCGCGCCGCGCTGTTCACCACGCTGACCACGCTCGGCATTCCGCAGGACGTGACGCTGCAGGAAATGCGCATCGAGTGCTTCTTCCCGGCCGACGAGGCCTCGCGCCTGGCGCTGGAGGCGCTGGCCAGCCACGCCGCGGCCGTGGCGCCCTAGGCCGGGGCGCGCCAAGCAAGCCTTGGCGCACCCGTGCTAACATGCCGTTGCCGGCGCGCCTGCCATCCCCGATGGTGGCGCGCCGGCATCGTTACGTCTTCAGGGCGGGGTGCAAGTCCCCACCGGCGGTATGCCACCACAGCGCGTGGCGAGCCCGCGAGCGCCCGCATTCCCGTGCGGGGTCAGCAGACCTGGTGAGAGGCCAGGGCCGACGGTCATAGTCCGGATGAAAGAAGATGGGCGGTACAACCCGGCTGGCTCCCCCCGGCATGCGCGTGCTGCGCGCCTGCGCGGCTGGATTTGCCCGTGTTTTCCGCTGATCCCCTGGAACGCCCGCTTATCGTTGCAATAGGAGCGTTTCATGCTGTCACTTCCCACCCAGGAACAACCCGTTGTCGCTTTCCCGGCCGGCGCGGAGGCCGACCAGCGCCCGCTCGGCGAGCGCATCGCGCGGGCGCTCGACGCCATGCGCGAAGGCCGTCCCGTGGTACTGCTCGACGATGACGACCGCGAGAACGAGGCCGACCTGATCCTCTCCGCCGAGCGCCTGACCCAGGCCAACATGGCCATGATGATCCGCGAGTGCAGCGGCATCGTGTGCCTGTGCCTGACGCGCGAGAAGGTGGCCAGCCTGGGCCTGCGCCCGATGGTCGAAAACAACCGCAGCCAGTACGGCACCGCCTTCACGGTCTCGATCGAGGCGCGCGAAGGCGTGACCACGGGCGTGAGCGCGGCCGACCGCATCACCACCATCCGCGCCGCCATCGCCGAGGACGCTGGCCTCGATGCCGTGGTCAGCCCCGGCCACGTATTCCCGCTGGTGGCGGTGGACGGCGGCGTGCTGGCGCGCCGCGGCCATACCGAAGGCTCGGTCGAGCTGGCCCGCCTGGCCGGGCTGGCGCCGGCCGCGGTGCTGTGCGAGCTGATGAACCCGGACGGCACGATGGCGCGCCGCCCCGAGGCGCTGGCGTTCGCCGAGATGTACCGCCTGCCGGTACTGACCATCGCCGACCTGGTGGCCTGGCGCGGTCAGCAGGGCTGAGCGCGGCGCCCCGCGGCGCGGGGCGGCGGCGGGACCGTATGCGACAATGCGGCCTGTTTTCTGCCTGAACGAGGGTCCGTCCATGTCCTTGCGCGCCGCTTTCCACGCCGTTTCCTGTGCCATCGTCCTGCTTGCGGGCGGCAGCCTGTGCCTTGCCGCCCATGCCGAGACGGCCACCGGCACGGTCCGTCCCGCCGCGGCGGGGCTGTATCAATGCCCCGGCGCCGACGGCGGCGTGGCATTGCGCGCCACGCCGCGCGACGGCTGCACCGCGGTGGCGGCGCCCGAGACCGGCGCGCCCGATCCGCAGCGTTGGCTGCCGCTCGCGGGCGCCAACGGCGCGATCTCCTATTTCGACAAGACCTCGGTGCGCCGCCGCGGCGCGGAAGTGGGCGTGGCCGTGATGCGCAACGCGCCGGCCGGCGTGATCCGCACCACGAGCGGCGAGCAGATCCGCTCCTCGCTCCGGCGCATGATCTTCAACTGCGCGACCTCGATGTACGCGGTGGTCGAGCAGACCTTGTATCCGAAGCGCTACGCGCGCGGCGAATCGCTCTACACCATCGACGCGCCGCAGGCCGGCATGCCGCAGCAGGTCGCCGCCGGCACCGTGGCGGGCGAGCTGTTCAACCGCCTGTGCCACTGAGCGGGCCGGCGCGCGCGTCAACCTTTTGCGCTCCTGCGCCGTTGCTGGTAGCGAAGGCGACCGGCGGCGGGCATGCCCGCGACGCCAGCAGTTCGCCGTGCCGCCCGCATCTGCATGCCGCGCCGCGCCAATAGGCCGACGCGCCGGCGCGTTGCCGCGATGACGGGGAAACGGTGCCCAGTGGCAACATGCCGTCCGGGGGGACCGGCACCGGGGTGAGATCCGATCGAGAGGCTGCGGCCTCTCTTTTTTTTGCCTGCCCGGCAGGGCGGCACGCGGCCGCTGTGCGCCGCACGAAGACCGGGGTGCGCCATGCGCCGTTTCGGGGCGCCGGCCCCCGCGTTGACGAAGCGCGATCCGTATCCTAGCGTTGCAGATTCGGGGTTCGTCCATACTGGTTCCAGCGAGCCCGACAAACGCGAAACGCGCACGACACCCGCGCGATGACTGCCATGCCCGCCTTCCCACGCCAAGCGCCGCGATCCGTAAGACGCCGACGAACGGCCTGCGCGCCTGACCTGCGCCGCACCGCGCTCCCGGTGTGACGCACCGGCCCGAAAGCCGCGCGCCAAGCGGCTTCCAGCCCACCGGGGTTTCAAATTGTTGCAAACGTTGCGTGGTCGAAACGTGACTTTTAAGTCTCGAATTGTTAAGGTCCTATTGCGCATTGCAACAAGGCTGTTACTTTTTCAAGACATTGTCGTTATGATGCGTCGCGTGCTCTTTCGGGATCGCGCCGGCGGCGTGCCGAAGCCGCCGCGCCCGGCCGTGACCTGCGCGACCGACGCGATCTCCGCCTGCTGCCGCCCCGGCCCGGCGATGGCCCGCCTCTTGCAGCGAAGCCTGCCGCGGCCCTTGTGTTCAACCCTGCCTGCCACTGGCATCCATGTCCGATACCGTTACCGTGCCGACCACCGTCAACCTTCCGCGCCGCCAGCCGGCGCGCGCCAGCAGCGGCGCCCTGCGCCTGGGCCGGTGGTTGTGCGGCGGACTGCTGGCGGTGTGCGCGCTGGCGGCGCATGCGTTCGACTTCGAGACCGTGGCGGCGCGCGCGCGCCAGCTTGCGGCCACCCCGTACAAGACGCCGGCGCAGAACCTGCCGCGCGAGCTGCGCGAGCTCTCCTACGAGCGCTACCGCGAAATCGAATTCAAGCCCGACCGTCACCTGTGGCGCAACGCCAAGCTGCCGTTCGAGCTGTCCTTCTTCCATGAGGGCATGGTGTTCGACCAGCCGGTGCGCATCAACGAAGTGGTCAGCGGCAGCGTGCGCGAGATCCGCTTCGACCCCTCGGCCTTCAACTACGGCCCGCACAAGCTCGACGCGACCAAGCTCAAGCCGCTCGGCTTCGCGGGCTTTCGCGTGCTGTTTCCGCTGAACCAGCCCAAGGTCAAGGACGAGGTGGTGTCGTTCGTCGGCGCGAGCTATTTCCGCGCGCTCGGCAAGGACCAGTGGTACGGCCTGTCGGCCCGCGGGCTGGCGCTGGACACCGCGCTCAACTCGGGCGAGGAATTCCCGCGCTTCGTCGAATACTGGATCGAGCGCCCGTCGCCGGCGGACAAGCAGCTGACCATCTACGCGCTGATGGATTCGCGCCGCGTGAGCGGGGCCTACCGCATCGTGCTGCGCCCCGGCGCGGAGACGGCGATGGAGGTGAAGTCGCGGCTGTTCCTGCGCGAGCACGTCACCAAGCTTGGCCTGGCGCCGCTGACCAGCATGTACCTGTTCGGCGAGAACCAGCCGTCGCCGGTGCCGGACTACCGGCCCGAGGTGCATGATTCCGACGGCCTGTCGGTCCAGCTCGGCACCGGCGAGTGGCTGTGGCGCCCGCTGGGCAATCCCAAGCGGCTGCTGGTGACGTCGTTCTCGGCCACCAACCCGCAGGGCTTCGGCCTGATGCAGCGCGACCGCAGCTTCGGCAACTACCAGGAGATCGGCGCGTGGTACGAGCGCCGGCCGAGCGCGTGGGTGGAGCCCAAGGGCAACTGGGGCTCGGGCCGCGTGGAGCTGGTGCAGATCCCGACGCCGGACGAGACCAACGACAACATCGTGGCCTACTGGGTGCCGGACAACCCGCCCAAGCCGCGGCAGCCCTTCGATTACGAATACCGCCTGCTGTGGCAGAAGGACAGCGAGAAGCTGCCGCCGCTGTCGTGGGTGACACAGACGCGGCGAGGCCAGGGCCTGAGCCGCAAGCAGGAGGACACCAGCTTCTCGCTGGCTGTCGATTTCGAAGGCCCTGCCTTCAAGAAACTGGCCGCCGACACCCGCATCGATCCGGTGATCTCGGCCGACAGCAACGGGGAGCTGCTCAGCACTTCGACGCAGCGCAACGAGGCCACCGGCGGCTGGCGCATGACGATGGTCGTGCGCCGCAAGGACGAGACCAAGCCGGTCGAGCTGCGCGGCTATCTTCGCAACGGCAATACAACCCTATCCGAGACGTGGAGCTACATCTTACCCCCAGGCTAAAGCGGCGCGCCGCCCCGGCGGCGGCATGCGAGCGCTATCTCGATCGCGTGCCGGTCTCGCCCGACCAGCGCCGCGAGCTGCTTGGCGAGATCGCCGGCAGCGACGGCGCCGAGCCGGCCATGCAGCAACTGCAGCGCAAGCTCGCGGCGAAGGACTGCGCCAAGGACGGCGCGCAGCCGGCCCCCGGCGGCGCGGCCTACGCCTCGGTCTGGCGCCGCCTCGGCCTCGCCTACGGCGCGCCGCAGGCAGCGGGCGAGCCGCTCATCGCGCGGCGCGAGGACGGCACCGTGCATATCGACACCGGCCCGGCCCCGCGGCGCGCCTCGATGGTGCCGCGCGCGTGGCCGCCCCACATCGTCACCGGCTTTCTGCGCAACCTGGGCCGGCGCCTGTTCGGGCGCCCGCCGGTGCCCGAGACCTGGGACACGCTGCACGACGGCCCCGACGCCGAGGGCAAGTGGCACCCGGCCGGCACGCACCGCCGCTGGGTGCTGCTGGGCCTGGTGGCCGGGCAGACCGCGCTGGCCACCTATTTCATGACGAAGGTGCTGCCGTACCACGGCACCGACCCGCTCGAGATCGCCGTGCTGGCACTCTTCGCCATCCTGTTCTCGTGGGTGTCGGCCGGTTTCTGGACCGCCATGATGGGCTTCCTGGTGCTGGCCAAGGGTGGCGACCGCCACCTGATCTCGCGCTCCGCGGCGCAGGCCGGGCCCATCGCCGAGCAGGCGCGCACGGCGGTCATCATGCCGATCTGCAACGAGGACGTGACGCGCGTGTTCGCCGGCCTGCGCGCCACCTATGAATCGATGGAGCGCACCGGCGAGCTGGCGCGCTTCGATTTCTTCGTGCTGTCCGACAGCGGCAACCCCGACCTGCGCGCCGCCGAGACCGACGCCTGGATGGAGACCTGCCGTGCCGTCAACGGCTTCGGCCGCATCTTCTATCGCTGGCGCCGCCACCGCGTCAAGCGCAAGACCGGCAACGTGGCGGACTTCTGCCGCCGCTGGGGCAGCGCCTACCGCTACATGGTGGTGCTCGATGCCGACAGCGTGATGAGCGGCGAGTGCCTGACCACGCTGGTCAGGCTGATGGAGAGCAACCCCGGCGCCGGCATCATCCAGACCGCGCCGCTGGCGGTCGGGCGCGAGACCATGTACGCGCGCGTGCAGCAGTTCTCCACGCGCGTGTACGGCCCGCTGTTTACCGCCGGCCTGCATTACTGGCAGCTGGGCGAGTCGCACTACTGGGGCCACAACGCCATCATCCGCATCCAGCCGTTTATGGAGCATTGCGCGCTGGCGCCGCTGCCGGGCAAGGGGCCGCTGGCCGGCGAGATCCTCTCGCACGATTTCGTCGAGGCCGCGCTGATGCGCCGCGCCGGCTGGGGCGTGTGGATCGCCTACGACCTGGAAGGCTCCTACGAGGAACTGCCGCCCAACCTGCTCGACGAGGTCAAGCGCGACCGCCGCTGGTGCCAGGGCAACCTGATGAACTTCCGGCTGTGGATGAAGCAGGGCTTCCACGCGGTGCACCGCGCGGTGTTCCTCACCGGCGTGATGGCCTACCTGTCGGCGCCGCTGTGGTTCCTGTTCCTGGTGCTGTCGACGATCATGCTGGCCAAGCACGCGCTGGTGCCGCCCGAGTATTTCACGCAGCCCTACCAGTTCTTCCCGACCTGGCCCGAGTGGCATCCCGAGAAGGCGCTCGCGCTGTTCTCGGCCACGGCGACGCTGCTGTTCCTGCCCAAGGTGGCCAGCGTGCTGCTGCTGATGAAGGACGCGCGCAACTACGGCGGGCCGGGCCGGCTGGTCATGTCGATGCTGATCGAGGTGGTGATGTCTGCGCTGCTGGCGCCGGTGCGCATGCTGTTCCACACCAAGTTCGTGGTGGCGGCCTACAGCGGCTGGGGCATTACCTGGAAGTCGCCCCCGCGCGAGGATGCCGAGACCACCTGGGGCGAGGCGTTCCGCCGCCACGGCCTGCATACGCTGCTCGGCCTGGCGTGGGGCGGGCTGGTGCTGTGGATCGATCCGAGCTTCGTCTGGTGGCTGCTGCCGATCGTCGGCGCGCTGGCGCTGTCGATCCCGATGTCGGTGTTCCTGTCGCGCGTGTCGTTCGGCCGCGCGCTGCGCCGCGCCCGGCTGTTCGTCACGCCCGAGGAAGCCCGGCCGCCGCGCGAGATGGTGGCCATGCAGGAGCACGTGGAAGCCGCCGGCGAGCCGCCGGCCTTCATCGACGCGGTGGTGGACCCCGTCACCAACGCCCTGATGTGCGCCACCGGCTCGTCGCGCCTGATCCAGCCCGAGGCCACGCGGCTCGCGCATGCCGCGCTGGTGCAGCAGGCCCTGACCGAGGGGCCCGAGAGCCTGGGCGCCGCGCAGAAGCACCTGCTGCTGGGCGACCCGTTCGCGCTGGCCAGCCTGCATGAGCAGGTGTGGGCCTCGCCGCTGGCGCATGCGAGCTGGAAGGAAACCCGCATCCTGCCGCGGCGCGCGGCCAACGTGGTGCCGCTGCGGCCGCGGCTGGCCTGAGCAGTGCGCGGACGACGGCACCGGCATTCCTCGCGGGGGATGCCGGCGTTTTTCTTTGTGGGGTAGAGGAGCGCGGAGGGAGGGGAGAGAGGGGGCGGCGTCCCGGACCTCAAGCAGGCTTGTCCGGCGCGATCGCGGGCCGGCGCGCTAGCGCAGTGCCGAGGTGCAGATCGGCGCGTTGATGTAGACATCGCCCACGCGGCGCTCGCCGCGCTCGCCGCGCGTCATGTAGCGGAACATCATGCTCACGCCGAGCTTGGTGAGGATTTCCACGTCGCGGTTGGCGCAGATATTGCGCTGCAGGGGCGCGGCATAGCTGAGCTCGAAGCTGGCGAGGTCCAGCATCGGGCCGCGGTACTTGGTGAGCTCGAGCTGGAACAGCACGTGCTTGCCCGGCACCGACTGGCAGCGGCGCAGGCGCGTCTCGCCGTCGATGTCGATCGGCAGCATGTCGTTGAGCTGGCGGCAGGCGCGCGCCAGGATGTTGTCCGGCCGCGCGGTGTTGCGCAGCAGTTCGGGCACGCCGGCCGCGCCGGTGTTCTGGCCGGTGGCCGCGCCCTTGAGCATCTGGGCCAGCGCGTCGGCTTCGTCGGGCGGCGCCGCAGGAGCGGAGGCGGCGGCTTTGGCGGGCGGCGGGGCCGCGTGCGCGTGCCGCGCCCACGGCAAGCTGGCCGCGCCGGCGGCGGCCAGGGTCAGTAAGGCGGTAAGCAGAGCGTGTCTTGTTCTCATGCAGGAAAACGTTGCCGGAAGCCATGCCGGCAGGCTGGCTTCCGCGGTGCGTCGGGCTGCGTGACCGTCCGCCCCGGGCGGCCGACAGGGTGGCATTGTACCCTTGGCCTTGCCGCGGTTGAAAGCCAGCCCCCCTGATCCACGCCGCGCGGCGGCGCGCCCGGGCGCGGACCTTCGCCGCCGGGCGCGCGCACGCCGCGCGCGCCAGCATCATCCGCGTTTGCCGCCGCGGGTGCGCGGCTTGTTACGCTATGCAACAATTACGCCTTTCGCCTTGCCGTTCCCCGCGCGCGCCGCCGGCTGCGCGTCCCCCGTTCCCCAGGATGTTCCGATGAGCCTCTCCGCCCGCGCCCCCCGGGCCGCGCGTTTCCCCCTCTGGCTGCTGGTATGCGCGTCGCTGACCGCGCTGGGGCCGCTGTCCATCGACATGTACCTGCCGAGCTTTCCTGCGCTGGCGGCGGATCTCGGCGTGGACATCGGGCGCGTGCAGCTGACGCTGGGCACCTTCCTGGTGGGGCTGGCGGCGGGGCAGGCTTTCTATGGCCCGATCAGCGACCGCTTCGGGCGCAAGCCGCCGCTCTATGCCGGGCTGGCGTTGTACGCGGCGGCCGCGGCCGGCTGCGCGCTCGCGCGCGACGTCGAGGCGCTGATGCTGTGGCGCTTCCTGCAGGCGCTGGGCGGCTGCGCGGGCATGGTGATGGCGCGGGCGGTGATCCGCGACCGGCTCGAGGCGCACGAGTCCGCGCGCGCCTTTTCCTCGCTGATGCTGGTCATGGGGCTGGCGCCGATCCTGGCGCCGATCATCGGCGGCGCCGTGCTCGGCGTGTTCGGCTGGCGCGCGATCTTCTGGCTGCTGTGCGGCGCCAGCCTGCTGATCCTGCTGGTGGTCCACCGCTATATGGAAGAGTCGCTCGACCACGCCAGCGCCATGCCGCTGCGCCTGGGCCGCGTGCTGTCCAACTACGGCGAGCTGCTGCGCGACCGCGGCTTCGTCGGCTATTCGCTGTCGGCCGGCTGCGCGCAGGCCGGCATGTTCGCGTACATCGCGGGTTCGCCGTTCGTGCTGATCGAGCTGCATGGCATCGCGCCATCGCACTACGGCTTCGTGTTCGGCACCAACGCGCTGGGCCTGATCGCCATGTCGCAGGTCAACGCGCGGCTGGTGCGCAACCGCGCGCTCGACCACGTGCTGCGCGGCGCGCTGCTGGCGCCTTGCGCGGCCGGCGTGATGCTGGCCGCGGTGGCGCTGGCGGGCACGGCGCCGCTGCCGGTGCTGCTGGCGGGGTTCTTCGTGTTCATCGGCAGCCTGGGCTGCATCCTGCCCAATGCGTCGGCGCTGGCGATGGCCCATCAGGGCCACCGGGCCGGCACGGCCTCGGCGCTGATGGGCACGCTGCAGTTTTCGCTCGGCACGCTGGCCGGCGCCGCGGTCAGCGTGTGGCGCGACGGCACCGCGCTGCCGCTCGCCGTGGTCATGGCGGTGTGCGGGATCGGCGCGGTGGGCATGCGCCTGGTCGGCCGCGCCGGCATGCAGGCGCAGCGCCCGGCATGAGCCGGGCCGCGCGGGGTCAGGACGCGGCGGCGCCGCTTTGCTGCAAGACCACCAGTTGCGCCGGCATCGGCGCGGCGTAGCCGGCTTCGCCGAAGCTCTCGCGGATGACGCGGTTGGTGTCGAAATACACCTGCCAGTAATTGTCGTTATGGCAGTACGGGCGCACCGCCAGGACCGGGCCGACCAGCGTGAACTCCAGGATTTCCACGTCCGGCGCGGGCTCGGCCAGGACGTTGGGCAGCGCGGCCAGGCGTTCCTTGAGCAGCGCGATGGCCGCGGCCGCATCGGTGCTGCCGGCCAGCTGGGCTTTGAGCTCGACGCGGCGGAAGGCGTTGGCGCTGAAGTTCTGGATGGTGTCGGAGAAGATCTTGTTGTTGCCGACCACGGTCAGCACGTTGTCGGGCGTGTCCAGCGTGGTGGCGAACAGGCCGATCTCCCTGACCGTGCCGGTCACGCCGGCCACCGTCACGAAGTCGCCGACCTTGAACGGGCGCAGCACCACCAGGAAGGCGCCCGCGGCGAAGTTGGCCATCAGGCCCGACCACGCCATGCCGACGGCCACGCCGGCCGCCGCGATCAGCGCGGCGAAGGTGGTGGTCTGGATGCCGAAATAACCGAGGATGCCGATCACCAGCACCACGTTCAGCGTGACCGTGACGATCGAGCCGACGTAGCGCAGCAGCGTGGGGTCGACCTTCTGCTTGGCCAGCGAGCCCTGCACCAGGCGCACCACGAAATGGATCAGCCAGCGGCCGATCACCCAGAAGGCCAGGGCGGCAAGCACCTTGACCCCAAACTCCGTCGCGTAGGCGACGACGACTTCCTGTAGCTTCTGCAGCGTGGTGGCATCCATCGCGTTCTCCCTTGCCGGCTCTTGCAGGTTCATGAACACCGAACGTCGTGCGGCGCCGCCCGCGCGCGCCGGCGGCGCGGCGCACGTGCGGGCTACGCATTATTGCGTTGCGGCGAGCGGAAGTTCAAGCACAGAATTGTGGGGCTTGGTGTCTGCCGCGGCGGCCGGCTCACCAGCTGGTTTCGCGCTCCGGCGTGGCCGAGATGCGGTGCAGCGAGAGATCCGCGCCGTTGTATTCCGATTCGGCATCGAGCCGGATGCCGACCACCTTCTTGAGCGTGCCGTAGACCACGGTGCCGCCGACCAGGGCGATGACGATGCCCAGCAGGGTGCCGATCAGTTGCGCGACCAGCGAGACGCCGCCGATGCCGCCCAGCGCGCGCGCGCCGAAGATGCCGGCGGCAATGCCGCCCCACGCGCCGCACAGGCCGTGCAGCGGCCACACGCCCAGCACGTCGTCGATGTGCCATTTGTTCTGCGCCAGCGTAAACAGATAGACGAACAGCACGCCGGCGATGGCGCCGGTGATCAGCGCGCCCAGCGGGTGCATCAGGTCCGAGCCCGCGCACACCGCCACCAGCCCGGCCAGCGGCCCGTTGTAGGCGAAGCCGGGATCGTTGCGGCCCGCGGCCCAGGCCGCCAGCGTGCCGCCGGCCATCGCCATCAGGGAGTTGATCGCCACCAGCCCGCTGATCTTGTCGACGGTCTGCGCGCTCATCACGTTGAAGCCGAACCAGCCCACCGCCAGCACCCAGGCGCCCAGCGCCAGGAACGGGATGTTGGAGGGCGGATGCGCGCTGATGCGGCCATCCTTCTGGTAGCGGCCGCGGCGCGCGCCCAGCAGCAGGATGGCCGGCAGCGCGATCCAGCCGCCCATCGCATGGACCACCACCGAGCCGGCGAAGTCGTGGAACGGGGCGCCGGCCACCGAGGCGATCCAGTCCTGCACGCCGAAGCGGTTGTTCCAGGCGATGCCCTCGAAGAACGGGTAGACCAGGCCGACCAGGACGAAGGTGGCCACCAGTTGCGGGTTGAAACGCGAGCGCTCGGCAATGCCGCCCGAGATAATCGCCGGAATGGCCGCGGCAAATGTCGCCAGGAAGAAGAACTTCACCAGTTCATAACCGCTGCGCTGCGCCAGCGTCTGGGCGCTGGCGAGGAACTCCACGCCATAAGCCACCGTATAGCCGATAAAGAAATAGGCAATCGTGGATATGGCGAAATCCACCAAAATCTTGACCAGCGCATTGACCTGGTTTTTCTTGCGCACCGTGCCGAGCTCAAGAAACGCAAAGCCCGCGTGCATGGCGAGCACCATGATCGCCCCTAACAGGATGAACAGGGCATCGGTGCCGCTCTTCCAATTGTCCATACATTCCTCATGCTCAAAATGGGAGCACCCGTATGCAATAACCGTTCCAGATTGGTCCCATGCAGGTGCATGACTGCACCGTCTTGGTGGTTGCCGCACTGCTTTGTGGCCGGCGGCGGCAGTCGAGGACTGGCAATGTCGGCCGCGGGCGGGCAGAATGCGCCGTGCCGCGCGCCGGGAGGCGAGCCGGCGGTCCGCACGGCCTGCGCCAAAATGATGCGGTGCATTGATTTGGGGCGCGCGGATGGTCCTGGCCTGCACCAAAATGAGCGTTGTCGCCATATCGGTGCATGGCGGCGTCGGTGGCGCTGCCGGTTCCGACGGGGGCGCCAGGGGGCTTCCGGGCCGCGCGGCGGGGCCGGGCGGCCGGTGCCGGACAGGCTCGCGCGCCGTGCCCGCGGACTTACGCGCGTTCGAATTCGGCTACCCTCACGAACCGTATTTGAAAGCGTGGAAAAGGAGTGTAAATTCCCCGCAAAGGCGCTTGACTCAAGGATTTCCGGCTTTTTTCGTTGCATTGGTGCCACTGGGGATTGCCCAATGCGTAAAGCGCGGATTAGACTGCGCCGATCGGTGATTTGCCGCGTGGCAGACACTCCGATGACGACGACCAACAAGGGAAATCAGCCATGAATAAAGGTGAACTGGTATCTGCCATCGCCGCTGACGCGGAACTGAGCAATGCTGCAGCAGAGCGCGCGCTGAATGCCGCTCTGGACAACATTAAGAAGGCGGTTGCCAAGGGTGATTCGGTAACGCTGGTGGGCTTCGGCAGCTTTGGCTCGGGCAAGCGCGCAGCGCGCACCGGCCGCAACCCGCGTACTGGCGAAACCATCAAGATTCCGGCCGCCAAGACGGTGAAGTTCTCCGCCGGCCAAGGCTTCAAGGACGCTGTGAACAAGAAGAAGTAAGCAGTTCGCGTCTGCAGCGCAGCGGAAATGAGAAGGCGGCCTCGAAAGGCCGCTTTTTTATCGTCCCGCATTCCCATCTCCCGCATCTCATTGCCCGTGTCTCCGGCGGTATCGCCGGCGGCATCGTCCCCGCCCGCGCGGGCGCGGCGGCGCGGCCGTTCCGGGTTACACTGCCGGGCATCGGCGCGGGCCTTCGCGGACCTGCCCGGCAGCCCCCAGAATCCGGATTTTGATCATGAATGACCTGTCCCACCAGCTTTCCATGACCGTGTTGATGACACCGGACATGGCCAACTTCTCCGGCAACGTGCACGGCGGCACCATCCTCAAGTATCTCGACATGGTGGCCTATGCCTGCGCCAGCCGCTACGCGGGGCGCTACGTGGTGACGCTGTCGGTGGACCAGGTGGTGTTCCGCCAGCCGATCCACGTCGGCGAACTGGTGACGTTCCTGGCGGCGGTCAACTACACGGGCCGCAGCTCGATGGAGATCGGCATCAAGGTGGTGACGGAGAACATCCGCAGCAAGTTGGTGCGCCATACCAACAGCTGCTACTTCACGATGGTGGCGGTGGACGACAACGGCGCCCCGGCCGAGGTGCCGACGCTGCAGCCGCGCGACGAGGTGGAGCGCCAGCGCTTCGCCGCCGCGCAGGCGCGCCGCCAGCTGCGCCAGGAAATGGAAAAACGGCATGACGAGATCACCGGCAAGGCGTCCTGAGACGATGGGCGCGGCCATGCAGACCATGATGAAGCGCAAGCTCGCTTTTGCCCTTGCCGTGCCGGCGCTGCTGGCGCTCGCGCTGCCGGCGCGGGCCGAGGAGATCGGCAGCGTCAGCACCAATTTCCGCATCACGGGCTCCGACAAGGTGGTGATCGAAGCCTATGACGATCCGGTGGTGGCGGGCGTGACCTGCTACGTGTCGCGCGCGCGCACCGGCGGCATCAAGGGATCGCTGGGCATGGCGGAGGACCCGGCCGAAGCCTCGATCGCCTGCCGCCAGGTGGGCCCGATCTCGTTCAAGGAGCCGCTGCGCCAGCAGGACAATGTGTTCTCCGAGCGCATGTCGATCCTGTTCAAGGCGCTGCACGTGGTGCGCACGGTGGACCGCAAGCGCAACACGCTGGTCTACCTCACGTATTCCGACCGCATCGTCTCCGGCAGTCCGCAGAACAGCGTGACCGCGGTGCCGGTGGGGGCGGACACGCCGATTCCGATCAGGTAGCGCCGCCGGGATCCCGCTTCCCGCCATATCCGCATCGTCCAGCATCGTCCACGCATTCCCATCCGGCGGGCCAGGCCCCGGGCCCGGCCCGCTGCAATTCCAATCAAGCATCGGAGAAGACAACATGACTCAGCAAGGCAAGGTGGCGCTGGTGACGGGCGCGGCCCGCGGCATCGGCAAGGCGGTGGCGCAGGCGCTGCTGGCGGCGGGCTACCGCGTGGTGTTCGCCGGCCGCACGGCCGAATCGATCGAGGCGCTGGCCGCGCAGGCGCGCGCGGACGGCCACGTCGCGCTGGCGGTGCAGTGCGACGTGGGCGACCCGGCCTCGGTGGAGCGCCTGTTCGAGACGGTCCGCAAGGAATTCGGCCGGCTCGACGTGCTGTTCAACAACGCCGGCATCAACGCGCCGGCGGTGCCGATCGACGAACTGTCGGTGGAGCAGTGGCTGGCGGTGGTCAACACCAACCTGACCGGCGTGTTCCTGTGCTCGCGCGCGGCCTTCGCGCTGATGAAGTCGCAGAGCCCGCGCGGCGGGCGCATCATCAACAACGGCTCGATCTCGGCGCACGCGCCGCGGCCGAACACGGTGCCGTACACGGCCACCAAGCACGCCATCACCGGCCTGACCAAGAGCCTCTCGCTCGACGGCCGCGCCCACGACATCGCCTGCGGCCAGATCGACATCGGCAACGCCGCCACCGACATGGCCTCGCGCATGGCGCGCGGCGTGCCGCAGGCCAACGGCGAGATCGCGCCGGAGCCGCTCATGGACGTGGCCCACGTGGCCAGCTCGGTGGTCCACATGGCCAACCTGCCGCTCGACGCCAACGTGCAGTTCATGACCGTGATGGCCACCAAGATGCCGTTCGTCGGGCGCGGCTGAGCGGCGCGGCGCGGAACGCGGGGCCGGCACGCAGCCGTGCCGCCGTGGCCGCGTCGGGCCAGCGTCAGGCCGCCGCATCGAACATCTTGCGCAGCGTCGACTTCAGGATCTTGCCGTTGGCGTTGCGCGGCAGCATCTCCGGGCAGAACACGATCCGCACCGGCACCTTGAACGCGGCCAGCCGCTCGCCCACGAAGGCCTGCAGCTCGGCTTCCGTGACCTGCGCGCCGGGCTTCAGCGCGACCACCGCGGCCGGCTCCTCGCCCAGCGTGCGGTGGGCGATGCCGACCAGCGCCGCGTCCATCACCGCGGGGTGGCCGTAGAGCGCGCTTTCGACCTCGATGCAGTAGATGTTTTCGCCGCCGCGGATCAGCATGTCCTTCATGCGGTCCACGATGTACAGAAAACCGTCCTCGTCCAGCCGCGCGATGTCGCCGGTCCGGAGCCAGCCGTCCACGAAGGCCTGCGCGGTGGCCTCGGGCTTGTTCCAGTAGCCGCGCACCACGTTCGCGCCGCGCACCATCAGCTCGCCGGTCTCGCCCGCGGGCAGCGCGCGCCCGCGCCCGTCCACGATCTTCATCTCGCCCACCGGCAGCGCAGGGCCGCTGCTTTCCGGGCGCGCCACGTATTCCTCGGCGCTGTGGCTGGTGAAGGTGGCCGAGGTCTCGGTCATGCCCCAGCCGATGCCCGGCGCCGAATGCGGGAACACCTCGGTGATGCGCCGGACCAGCTCGGCGGAGGCGGGCGCGCCGCCGTAGTTCATGTTCTCCAGCGAGGTCAGGTCGAAGCGCGCGCGCTCGGGATGCTCGATGAGCTGCCACGCGATGGTCGGCACGCCGCCCGCCGCCGTGCAGCGCTCGCGCTCGATCAGCGCCATCGCGCGCACCGGCTCCCAGCGGCGCATCAGCACGATCTTGCTGCCGTTGGCCAGCGCGCCGTTGAGCGCCGCCATGCAGCCGGTGACGTGGAAGAACGGCACCGACAGCAGCATGCCTTTCTGCGGCGCCAGCGGATCGGGCGCGGGAATCGGCTCGCCGCGGCGCAGGCAGTTGCGCATCGGGCTGAACAGGCCGGCCACCGCCACCGTGGCCGAGTTGCGATGCGTGCCGAGCGCGCCCTTGGGCTTGCCGGTGGTGCCGGAGGTGTAGAAGATGGTGGCGTCGTCGTCCGGCTCGATGGCGATGTCCGGCACCGGCAGCGCGGGCAGCGCGGCCCACGCATCGGGCGCGCCGAGCAGGCTTTCCAGCGCGGCGATGCGCGCGTCGCCGCGCGCGGCGCCGGCGCGGCTGACGTAGACCTTTTCCAGCGCGGGGCAGCCGGGCAGGTGTTCGAGGATGCGGCCCAGGCGCTCGTCGTCGACGAAGGCGACCCGGCTGCCCGAATCGGCCAGCCCGTATTCGAGCTCGGCGCCGGTCCACCAGGCGTTGAGCGGCGTGATGATGGCGCCGGCCAGCAGCGCGCCGTAGAAGATCACCGGCCACTCGGGCAGGTTGCGCATGGCCAGCGCCACGCGGTCGCCCTTGCGCACGCCGTCGCGGGCCAGCGCGTGCGCCACCGTCAGCGCGGCGCGGCCGAAGGCGTCGTACGAGACCCGCTCGTCCTCATAGACCACGAAGGTCTTGCCGCCCTGCGCGCGGGCGAGCAGGAACAGCTCGCGCAACGTGGGCGGCGCGTTCCTGAAGATGGTGGTGGGAATGCCGCGGATGACGCGCGTCTCGGTCTCGAACGGCGCGCCGGGCGCGGTGAGGCGGGCATGCGCCTCGGCCAGGCTGATGGCCGGCCAGGACGCGGCCGCTTGCGGTTGGTTCGGCATCGGTGCCTCCCTGACTGCATGGCGGAATGGAGCCCGCTGGCGGCGGACTCCCGAGGGAACAGCGGGAACAGCGGGCGGGCGCGCGGGCACGGGCGTGCCCGCGCGGCTCAGATCGTCACGCCGCCGTCCACCACCATCGCCTGCCCGGTCATGAAGGTGCTGGCCGCCGAGGCCAGGAACACCGCCGCGCCGGCGATCTCCACCGGCTCGCCGATGCGGCGCAGTGGCGCGCCCTGGGTCGACTGCTTGTAGCGCTCCGGGTCTTCCCACAGCGCGCGCGCGAAGTCGGTCCTGATCAGCCCCGGCGCGATGCAGTTCACGCGCACGTTGTGCGGGCCGAACTCCACCGCGAGGTTGCGCGCGAGCTGGAAGTCGGCCGCCTTCGACACGTTGTACACGCCGATGGTGGGCGAGCCGCGCAGCCCGCCGATCGACGACACGATGATGATGGAGCCGTCGCGGCGCGCGATCATCTGCGGCGCCACCATCTGGATCAGCCAGTGGTTGGAGATGACGTTGTTGTCCAGCACCTTGCGGAACTGCTCGTCGGTGACGCCGCTCATGGGCCCGTAGTAGGGGTTGGAGGCGGCGTTGCAGACCAGCACGTCGATCTTGCCGAAGGCGCGGCTGGTCTCGTCGACCAGCCGCTGCAGGTCTTCCTTGGAGGAGATGTTGGCGGGCACGGCGATGGCGGTGCCGGCGCCATGCCTGCCATTGATGGCGTCGACGACTTCCTGGCAGGCCTCGGCTTTGCGCGAGGAAATCACCACACGGGCGCCCTGTACCGCCATCTGCTCCGCGATGGCGCGGCCGATGCCGCGCGAAGAGCCGGTGACGATGGCAACCTTGCCGGTCAGGTCGAACAATGACATGCGTGTCTCCAGATGTCCGGGTCCTCGCCGCGCGGGACCGGATGTTTTATGAAAAGCGTGATCGGGATGCGGGCGCGGAAGCCAGACCCGCCGGACCTGCCGGCGCGCCGCGCAATGCTACCGCCCGGTAGATTATGGTCGGGCGGCATGGCCCAGTCCACACGCAAAGCGGCGGCCGGCACGGCTTATCAGTGTTTTTTCTGCCGGCAATTCACGCGGTGCATGGCCGTGTTCTGCACAGCGGGAGGCGGTATGCTGGCGGCGCGGCGGCGGCATTGCCCGCGCCGGGGAGATACGCTTCATGCTTTGGCAGATCAGGAACACCGGCGTCGCCCTGCTTGGCGCCATCCACGTACTCGATGCGCCGCTCACGGCGCTGGCGCCGGCGGCGGAACAGGCTTACCGCGCGGCCTCGCGCGTGGTCTTCGAGGTCGCGCTGGACCGCGTGCCGGACGGCGGCGCGGCCTATTTCCCGGAAGGAGACGGCCTCGGCCGGCATCTCGCGCCCGCCGTGCTCGGGCAGGTGCGGGCGCTGTGGCAGGACTTCGGCCTGCCCGCCGCCGAGCTGGAGCGCCTGCGTCCGGTGTTCGCGGCGCTGCACCTGCAGTTCGCGCTGGCAGCGCGGCAGGGCATCGTGGCGCAGCACGGCGTGGACCGCTACCTGTGGATGCGCGCGCGGGCGGACGGCCTGCCCGCCGAGGCGCTCGAAGACGCCGGCGAGGCGCTGCGCCTGCTGCGCGACGTGCCGCTGCACGAGCAGCTCGGCATGCTGGCGTTCTTCGCCGCGCAGCCCGCGCTGGCCGCCGCCGAGCCGGCCGACATGGTGCGCTGGTGGCGCGGCGGGCAGGCCGCGCCGTTCGCCGCGCTGCTGGCGCAGCGGCGCGCGCAGTGGCCGGCCACGCTGGCGGCCCTGGTCGACGCGCGCAACCGGCTGTGGCTGCCGAAGATCCTGGCGCTGATCGCCACGCGCACGCCGGCGCTGGTGGTGGTCGGCGCGCTGCACCTGGTCGGCGAGACCGGCTTGCCGGCGCTGCTCGCGCAGGCCGGATTCGAGACGCAGCCGGCCGGCGCCTGACACGCGGCCGGCGCTCAGCCGGCGCGCGATGCCGACAACAGCGCCGGCAGCATCGCCTTCAGCGTCTGCGCGTCGGCCGGCTCCAGCGCCAGGCCGAAGCGCCCGGCTAGCAGCGCGATCACATCATCGGGCGCATCGAGCCGTTCGCGCTGCACGCTGCCGTCCGCCGCGCGCACGTGGAAGTCGCCGTCGAGCAGGGTGAGCCGCGCCTCGCCCTGCGAGCGCGCCACGGTGAGGCTGTTGCGGAACAGGCTGTCCGGGTGGGTGGCGGTGTACCAGTTGCGCTGCTCGTAGTCGATCTCCTGCTGCGGCGAGAGGTCGAAGCGGTAGAGGCGGAACCAGCCCTCGGCGCCGCGCGCTTCCATGTCGTACTGGTGGAAGGCCGCGGGCGCGGCATCCGCCGGGGCCGGGGCCAGCCGGTAGGGGAACGCGGGATCGGCCTCGCCGGCCGGCGGCAGCGGCAGCGCGCGGTACGGCGTGGGGCCGCCGAAGCCCACGTCCACGATATGGCTCAGGTGCGCGGCTTCCACGCGCAGCAGCATGTGCGACTGCATGGTCGGCACCGCGTCCGGCACGTGCCAGCGCACGCGCGCGGCCAGCGCCGTGACGCCGTAGCCGAGCGCGCGCAGCGCGGCGGCCAGCAGGGTGTTGTGCTCGAAGCAATAGCCGCCGCGGCGCCGGCTTACCAGCTTGTCGAACACGGCGTCGATGCCGATGCGCACGGGCCGCTGCAGCAGCACGTCGATGTTCTCGAACGGAATCCGCGCCAGGTGCGCGGCGATCAGGCTGTCGAGCGCGGCGCGGTCGGGGGCCGGCGGATGAGGGTGGCCGATGTGGTCGAGATAGGCTTGCAGGCGCGGGGCGCTCAGCGTGGTCGGCGTGTTCAGTGTGGTCATGGGTATCGTCATGCGGGGTCAGGACAGCGCCAGCAGCGCCGGCACGTCGAGCAGTTCTATATCGGCGTAATGCAGCCGCAGCAGCCCGCGCGCTTCCAGCTCGCGCAGCGCGTGGTTGACGGTCTGGCGCGACAGCCCGAGCATCTGGCCGAGCTGCTCCTGCGGGATGTGCACGGAGCGGCGCCCGCCGGCGGGCAGGTCGCCGTAGGCCTGCGCCATCGCCGCCAGCCGGCGCGCAGTGCGCGCCAGCGGCGGCAGCACCTGGGTCTCTTCCACGTAATGAAAGGCCTCGCGCGTCTTGGCCGCCAGCAGCTTGCCGAACTCGCGCCACCATTGCGGATGCTGCGCCAGCATGGCGTAGAGCTTGTCGCGCGGCAGGTGCAGCACGGTGGCGGCGCTGGTGGCGTGCGCGTCGTGGGTGCGCGCCAGGCCGTCGAACAGGCAGATCTCGCCGAACCACGCGCCCGGGACCAGCAGGCCGAGCAGGGCGGCTTTGCCGGCGGCGCTGTGGGCGTCGATCTGCAGCGTGCCGGCGAGCACCGCGAAGATGCCGTCGAAGGCGTCGCCGCGCGCGAACAGCAACTGGCCGGCGGCCAGCCGGCGCGGCGTGGCGTCGCGCAGCAGCGCGTCCTGCATGGCCGCGGGCAGCGCGGCGAACCAGCTTCCCGCGCGCAGCACCGGCAGCGGGTCGGGCGCCTGCGCCGGCTGCGCGCGTGGCGTTGCGGGCATCGTCGTCTCCTGTGTTTTTGTCTGGCCTGGCGGGCTTGGTGTTTTCCCTCTGCCGGGGCGGCCGGGGACTGTCAAAAACCGGACAGACCCGCGTGCCGGCGCCCCTTTACCATACCGCCACATCCGGCCCCATCATAAGCCGCACGGCGAGCGGCGGCGTTCGCGGGACGGCAGGAGACACAGTTGAAAACACTGATCGACCACCTCGCGAACTACGCGGCCTACCACCGCGATCCGCGCAATGTGTTCACGCATTTTATCGGCATTCCGATGATCGTCCTGGCCGTGACCACGCTGCTCGCGCGCCCGGCCATGCCGCTCGGCGAGGGCCCGGCCTACCTGACCCCGGCGATGGTGCTGTACGCGCTGTCGTGCCTGTTCTACCTGCGCCTGTCGGCCGGCTTCGGGCTGGCCATGACGGCGATCCTGGCGGGCTTCGTCTATGTGGGCGGCCTGCTGGCGGCGCTGTCCACCGGCGCCTGGCTGGCCTGGGGCATCGGGCTGTTCGTGATCGGCTGGGTGATCCAGTTCGTCGGCCACTATTACGAAGGCCGCAAGCCCGCCTTCGTCGACGACCTGTCCGGCCTGGTGGTGGGGCCGCTGTTCCTGGTGGCCGAGACCGCCTTCGCGCTCGGCCTGGCGCGCGACACGCGCGAGGCCGTCAGCGCCCACGCGCACTGAGCGGACGGCCGCCTACGCGGCCTGCGCCAGCAGCCAGCCGCGCAGCTGCAGCACCTTGTCGTCGGGCGCCAGCCCGCGCCGGTGCGCGAAATAATAGGCCTTGCGGCTTTCGGCCTCGGCCGGCAGCGCGGCCAGCGGCATCACCAGCCGGCCCTGCGCCAGCTCCTCGGCAATCAGGATGCGCGGAATCAGCGCCACGCCCACGCCGGCGGCGGCGGCCTGCGCCAGCATGGTGTAGAGGTCGTAGCGCGGGCCGCGCATGGCCTGCGCCGGCAGCGCCGCGCCCGCCGCCGCCAGCCAGTCGTGCCACGCGCGCAGGCGGGTGGTCAGGTGCAGCAGCGGCAGCGCCAGCAACTGCGCCAGGTCCAGCCGCTTGCGCCGCCCCAGCAGCGACGGGCTGCACACCGGCACCGAGGGGCCTTCCTGCAGGATGCGCTCGCCCTCGGTGCCCGGCCACAATCCCTCGCCGTAGTAGATCGCCGCGTCGAAGGCGGTATCGCTGAGCTCGAATGCCTCGGTGCGCGCCGACAGGTGCAGCGTGAGGTCGGGCAGGGCCTGCGCCAGCTGCGGCAGGCGCGGGATCAGCCACTGGCTGGCGAAGGTCGGGCCGATGGCCAGCTCGATGGCGCGCCCGCGCGGGCGCTGCGCCATCACGTCCAGCGTGACCTGCTCGATCTGGTCCAGCCGTTCGCGCACTTCCTCGGCATAGGTGCTGCCGGCCGGCGTGAGCGCGATGCGCTTGCGGATGCGGTGGAACAGCGGCACGCCCAGGCGCGCCTCGAGCGCGGCGATCTGCCGGCAGACCGCGCTTTCGGTCACGGCCAGCTCGTCGGCGGCGCGGGTGAAGCTGCCCAGCCGCGCTGCGGCCTCGAACATCTGCAGCGCGGTGAGGCTGGGTATGCCTTTGCGCATAGTGCGTTTTGGGAAGGAAGTTGGTGCGAAGTTATCAATTGTACGAAGTCCCGCGCGGTCTCACAATAAGGCCGCCGGGAGGCTCCAGGCTCCCGCCGTCCCCCGAAAACAAACGATTTCCAGCGTATTGACCATGACCAAGCCGAATCTGCAACGCCTGCTCGAAACCATCTGTGGCGAAGCACAGGCAACCGAGTTGCTGCAATTGATGAATGTTTCGCCCGAGTTGCTGAACGCTGGCGGCGACACGGCCAGCCGCGCCGAAGTGGCGCAGGCCCTCAACATGGTGCTGTTCGCCGGCATCCTCGAGCGCGTGCCGACTGGCATGGCCTACACCCGCGACGTGATCCGGTCCGGCGGCCGCGTGGTGTTCGACCACGGCGCGCTGCGCACCGTGAAGTGGGACTGCGGCAGCCTGCCCGGCGGCGAGATCGCCTTCACCCGCATCCTGGGGCCACTGGGCTACCGCCTCAACGGCACCTATCCGCTGGAGCGCATCGGCATGACCGGCCGCTCCTACGCGCACGCCGACCTGCCCGACGACATCGCCCAGTATTTCCTCAGCGAACTGCATCCGGAGCGCTTCAGCGCCGAATTCCAGGCCGCCGTGTCGCGCGTGGTGTCGGGCTCCGCCGACCCGCTGGGCGAGGACGCCGTGGTGCTGCTGGCCGTGCTCGAGCGCGATGCCAGCCTGCCGCTGGCCGACGCCGCGCGCCTGGTGCCGCAACTGGCCGCCTGCTTCGAGCGCCACCACGCCGCGCCGGCGCTGGCCGACTACGAGCTGCTGCTCAAGGAATCGGCCGAGATGGCCTGGATCTCCACCGAGGGCAACGCCTTCAACCACGCCACCGACCGCGTGGCCGACGTGCGCGCCGTGGCCGACGCGCAGCGCGGCCTGGGCCGCCCGATCAAGGACACGGTGGAAGTCTCGCGCTCGGGCCGCGTGCTGCAGACCGCGTTCAAGGCCGATCCGGTCGAGCGCGGTTTCGTCGGCGCGGACGGCGCCATCGTGAAGCGCACCGTGCCGGGCTCGTTCTACGAGTTCATCACGCGCGACTTCGTGCCCGCCACCGAGGGCACCGCCGGCACGCTGGACCTGTCCTTCGACGCCGGCAACGCGCAGGGCATCTTCAAGATGACCGCGGCCTCGGCCTGCTGAAGCCGGCGCGCCGGCTTCAGGGCTGGCCCGCCGGCAGCGTCAGGCGGGCCAGCAGCCCGCCCAGCTCCCCGCGGCCCAGTTCCAGGCCGCCGTCGTAGAGCGCGGCCATCTCGCTGACGATGGCCAGCCCCAGGCCGCTGCCGGCGGCGGTTTCGTCGAGCCGCGCGAAGCGGGCCGTGGCCAGCTCGCGCGCCGCCTCCGGCATGCCGGGGCCATCGTCCTCCACCCGCACTTCCAGCATTTCCCCGCGTTCGGCCAGCGTCACGCGCACGCGCGAGGCGGCCCACTGGCAGGCATTGTCGAGCAGGTTGCCGAGGATCTCGATCAGGTCCTGGCGGTCGCCGGCAAAGTGTCCTTCCCCTTCCACCTCGATGGCGATCGCGCGCCCGGCATGCAGGCGGGCCAGCGCGCGCGCCAGCTCGGCCGCGGCCGGGCCGGCCTCGATGCGCGCGCCGCGCGCGCTGGCGGCGCCGGCCGCGCGCGCGCGCGCCAGGTGGCGGTCCACCTGGCGGCGCATGGCCTCGACCTGCGCGGCGGCGGCGCGCGCGGCGTCGCCGGGCAGCCGGGCGGCCTCGTTGGCGAGGATGGCCAGCGGCGTCTTGACCGCGTGGGCGAGGTCGGCGGCCTGCCGGCGCGAGCGCGCCAGCGCGTCGGCATTGCGCGCCAGCAGGCTGTTGATCTCGCTGACCAGCGGCACCACTTCGGCCGGCCACGTGCCGCCCAGCCGGCTTTCGCGGCGCGCCTGCATCGCCGCCAGCGCCTGGCGCAGCCGCGCCAGCGGCGCCAGCCCGAACTTTACCTGCGCCGCCACCGCCAGCAGCAGCCCGGCGCCGAGCGCCGTGAGCGACCACGCCAGCAGCCGGTTGAACGCCTGGCGCGCGGCGCGCAGTTCGGTGCGGTCGAGCGCCACCGAGAGCGTCACCGGCGCATCGGCCGAGGCCAGCACGATCGGCCGCGACACCACCAGCAGCGACTGGCCGTTGGGCCCGGGGCGCACCTCGGCGTGGCTGCCGGCGACCCGGCTGTCCACCGTGGTGGGCATGTCCGCGTCCCACAGCGAGCGCGAGCGCAGCGTGCTGCCGCCGCCTTGCGCCTGCCAGTAGGCGCCGGAGTAGGGCAGCTCGTAGCGCGGGTCGGCCGGCGCGCGCGTCAGCGCGAGCTTGCCGTCGGCGCTCCAGTCCAGCGCGGCGGCGAGGCTGGCGAGCTGGTTGTCGAGCTGGCGCACGTAGGTCTGGTTGACGTGGCGGGCGAACAGCGTGGACAGCAGCCAGCCGGTGCCGCCGAGCGCGGCGGCCAGCCAGATGGCCGCCACCGCGAGCAGGCGCAGCGCGAGCGACTGGCGCATGGCTCAGTCTCCTGCCGGCGCGGGCGGCGGGCGCAGCCGGTAGCCCTGGCCGCGCACGGTCTCGATCACGTCCACGCCGAGCTTGCGCCGCAGGCGGCCGACGAAGACCTCGATGGTGTTGCTGTCGCGGTCGAAATCCTGCGCGTAGATATGCCCGGTCAGGGTGGCCTTGCTGACGATGGCGCCCGGGTGGTGCATCAGGTAGTCCAGCACCTTGAACTCGTGCGCGGTCAGCACCACGGCCGCGCCGTCCACCGTGGCCATGCCGGTGCGCGGGTTCAGCCGCAGCGGACCGCAGGCCAGCTCCGGCGCCGGCATGCCGTGGGCGCGGCGGATCAGCGCGCGGATGCGGGCCAGCAATTCTTCCATGCGGAACGGCTTGGCGAGGTAGTCGTCGGCGCCGGCGTCGATGCCTTCGACCTTGTCGGTCCAGCTGTCGCGCGCGGTCAGGATCAGCACCGGCACGTTGACCTGCGCCGCGCGCCAGCGGCGCAGCACGGACAGGCCGTCCAGCCCGGGCAGGCCGAGGTCGAGCACCACGGCGTCGTACGGCTCGGTGGCGCCGAGGTGGCAGCCGTCGATGCCGTCGGCGGCGGTGTCGACCGCGTAGCCGGCGTCGGCCAGGCTGGCGTGGACCTGGGCGGCGAGCGTGGCTTCGTCTTCCACCAGAAGGATGCGCATGCGGGCTTCAGGGTTTCTTGCGGGCCTGGTCGAGATCGCGCCCCTTGGCCTTGAGCAGGGCCGCGGTGCGGGCATCGTATTCGAGCTTGGCGACCGCGCCGGTGGGCAGCAGCAGCTTGACCTCGTACTGCCAGAGGCCGTCGTCGTGGTCGAGCTTGACGCCGATCACGTCGCCGGCGTACTGCGCCGCGACCGTCTCCAGGATGCGGGTGAGGGGCAGGATCTCGCCCGACTGCACCGCGGCGCGCGCGCGGTCGGCGTCCTTGTCGGCATGCGCGGGCGCCGCGGCGCACAGCAGCGACAGCGCGGCCAGCAGCGGCAGCGGGTAGCGAAAACGGCAGCGGGGGCGGCGGGCGGCGGGGTCTGTCTTCATCGGGCGCATGGTGGACGCATGGTGCGCGGGCCTGGCTGAACGGAGGCTGAACGGGGGCTGAACGCGGCGCTCAGGCGCGGTTCAGGGAGTGCTCGCCACAATCGGCGCCTTCGTCGTTGCCGCCTTTCCGGGAGCCTGCCATGCCAGACCTTCGCGTCCCCAATGATAGTCCTTCGCGCCGCCGGTCCGGCACGGCACGGCGCGCGCTGCTGCTGGCCGGCGCGGTCGCGGCGGTGCTGCTCGGCGTGATCGCGCTGTTCTGGCCGCACGCCGGCGCGCGCGCCGTGCTGCACGAGTGGAAGCACCTCGACGGCGGGCTGCTGATGATCGCGCTCGGCGCGCTGCTGCTCGGGCCGGTGTTCGCGTTCGGACTCGACGCATGACTAGGACGTTGCTGATTTTTTTCCGCCGCCGGTACCGCGCGCGAGCGCGCCTCGCGTTCCCCGTTTTCGTGTTTACCCCTTGTTTTCAGGGGCCAAAGCGGTGCGCGCTGCTGCTTCCACGCGACACAACGGCGCACCACGACAGGAAAAAACCCGGAAAAACCCGGGGAAAACCCCGCTTTTTGCATCGACAAGCACGAAAACCCCTTGACGTGCGCTCGTTTCCGCTATGATTCAGTCGGTGTCGCGCGCCGACAGCCGGCTGGTCAAGAACCAGCGCGGCATCGGGTGCCACATCCCGTGCGACATCCTTCTGTTCAACTCATATTTATCGATATGGCGACCAAAGCGAATCCGACCGCGAAGACTGCAACCAAGACCGCTGCCAAGAAGGCACCGGCAACCAAAGCACCCGTAAAGGCTGCTGCCAAGAAGGCCGCGCCGGCCAAGAAGGCTGCTCCCGCTGCTGCGGTAACACCGAAGCCGCTGAAGGAAACCTTCAACAAGTCGAGCCTGGTCGCTCACCTGGTAGCCCAGACCCAGCTGGAAGCCAAGGCCGTGAAGACGGTGCTGGCCCATCTGGAAAACACCATCGTCAGCGCGCTGCACAAGAAGGGCGCCGGCGAATTCACGCTGCCCGGCCTGATGAAGGTCACGGCGCAGCAAGTGCCGGCCAAGAAGAAGCGCTTCGGCAAGGACCCGTTCTCCGGTGAAGAGCGCTGGTTCCCGGCCAAGCCCGCGAGCGTCAAGGTCAAGGTGCGCCCGCTGAAGAAGCTGAAGGACGCGGCCGCCGCCTGACCGGCGACTGTGCCGGGCTTCCACGGGGAAGCCTGAATGCAGCTTGAGAGAAGGAGCCGCTTGCCGGCTCCTTTTTCTTTGCAGCGCCGCCCGCGCGGCCGCCATGCGCGGCATCCGGCGAGGCAACCGCCACCATGCCGGATTCGCGCGGAACGGCGATAATCGCGGGGCCGCCGGCCCGGGGCCGGCACCTAGGAGCATCCATGTTTTCTCGTCGTTACGGCGCGGTGTGGTTGTCCGCGCTGGCCTTGCTCGCCTGCGCGGTCCTCGCCGCGGTCCACCGCATCTCGCCGGGCTGGCTCGCCGTGCCGGTCGCGCTGCTGCTGGTCGGCCTGCGCGACATCGGCCAGTCGCGCCACTCCATCCTGCGCAACTACCCGATCTGGGGCCACCTGCGCTTCTTCTTCGAATTCATCCGCCCGGAAATCCGCCAGTACTTCATCGAGGACGACACGCACGAGATGCCGTTCTCGCGCCAGCAGCGCAGCCTGGTCTACCAGCGCGCCAAGAACGAGGTCGACAGCCGGCCCTTCGGCACCGAGATCGACGTGCGCCTGGCGGGCCACGAATGGATCAGCCACTCGCTCGCGCCCACCCGCATCCCGTCGGCCGACTTCCGCATCACCGTCGGCGAGGGCCGCGCCCAGCCGTACTCGCTGTCGGTGTTCAACGTGTCGGCGATGAGCTTCGGCGCGCTGTCCGGCAATGCGATCCGCTCGCTCAACCGCGGCGCCAAGATCGGCGGCTTCATCCACGACACCGGCGAAGGCTCGATCTCGCCCTACCACCGCGCCGAGGGCGGCGACCTGATCTGGGAAGTGGCCTCGGGCTATTTCGGCTGCCGCCGCGCCGACGGCCGCTTCGACCCCGACAAGTTCGCCGAGCAGGCCCGCTCGCCGCAGGTCAAGATGATCGAGGTCAAGCTCTCGCAGGGCGCCAAGCCCGGCCACGGCGGCGTGCTGCCGGCGGCCAAGGTGACGCCCGAGATCGCCGCCACGCGCGGCATCGGCATGGGCGAGGACTGCATCTCGCCGGCCACCCACAGCGAGTTCTCCACGCCGCTGGGCCTGCTGCAGTTCGTCGAGCGCCTGCGCGACCTGTCGGGCGGCAAGCCCACCGGCTTCAAGCTCTGCATCGGCCATCCGTGGGAATTCTTCGGCATCGTCAAGGCCATGCTCGAATCCGGCATCCTGCCCGACTTCATCGTGGTCGACGGCGCCGAAGGCGGCACCGGCGCGGCGCCGCTTGAATTCGTCGATCACATCGGTGTGCCGCTGCAGGAAGGCTTGCTGCTGGTCCACAACACGCTGGTCGGCGCGAACCTGCGCGACAAGATCCGTATCGGCGCGAGCGGCAAGATCATCACCGCCTTCGACGTGGCGCGCACGCTCGCCACCGGCGCCGACTGGTGCAACTCCGCGCGCGGCTTCATGTTCGCGCTGGGCTGCGTGCAGGCGCAGAAATGCCACACCGACCGCTGCCCGGTCGGCGTGGCCACCCAGGACCCGGTGCGCCAGCGCGCCATCGTGGTGCCGGACAAGGCCCAGCGCGTGGCCAACTTCCACCGCCAGACCCTGCACGCGCTGCAGGAACTGCTGCAGGCGGCCGGCCTGCAGCATCCGGGCGACCTCGAGCCGCACCACATCGTGCGCCGCATCTCGCCCAACGAGGTGCGGCTGATGTCCGAGCTGCTCAAGTTCCTCGCGCCGGGCGACCTGCTCAACGGCAACTTCCGCTACCAGCTCTACGAGAAATACTGGCCGCTGGCGCGCGCGGACAGCTTCGCGCTGTAGGCCGCGCGGCCGGGGTTACTGCGCCGCGCCGCCGGCCGCCGGGAACCCGACCGACTGCGCCAGCACCGGCACCTCGTCCTCGTTGAGCGACATGGCTTCCGCGAGCTGGCGCTGGTTCAGCCATCCGCGCACCACGGTGGCCAGCCCGCTGGACGCGCAGTAGAGATAGACGTTCTGGGCGATGGCGCCGGCGGCCACGCCCGAGAACACGTCCTGCTGCTGCCTGGGCATGCCGGTCATGCGGCCGTGGTTGACCACGTACACGAGGTCGAGCGCCGCTTCCTTGACGAAGTCCTGGTAGCCGGTCAGGCCGCGCGCGTCGATGTCGCGCTTGAGCAGCAGGCAATGCTGCTGCGGATCGTAGCGGTACAGGCCGCCCGGCAGGGCGGCGTAGACGTCGATCTCGTGGATGCCGTGGGCGGAGGGCGCCGTATGCCCACCGGCGGCGGCGCGGTTGATGCCGTTGGCGGCCCACAGCAGCTCGCCGAGGCGGTGCAGCGACAGCGCCTCCGTGCCGAACTCGCGCGTGCTGTGGCGCTGCCAGAGCGCGCCCATCAGCGGCAGCCCGGTGGTCATGTCCGGCGCCGGCAGCGCGATGGTCTTCGCCGGCGTGCCGGCCGAGGGCCTCGGCAGCAGTCCGGCGACAGGCTGGTACGTCAGCAGTTTTTCCTGGTTCATGGCAAGCCTCGTTCAGGTCATGTGCGGTACGTGGCCGCGGGCAGCGTGCCGGCCGGCGTGGTCGATGCGCTGCTGGCGGGAGCTTCGGGTGAAGGCGGATGGAAAGGACAGCGCGGGCGGCTAGCAGAGCCAGCCGATGGCCCGCAGGAAACGATGGCCGTCTCCGGTCACATGCATCCGCTTGCAGCCGGGCACCGGCGCTTCCAGGCGCACCAGCTGCCGCTCGACCAGCGCGCCGATGTCGGCGGGATCCAGCTCGCGATGGCGCGCCGAATCGTTAAGGATCATCAGGGCTGCGATCTCGTGAGGGCTCAGCATCACAGGCATCATTGTCTCCAGCACGCGGATATGGCTATCGGGGCGCCGCCGGCGGCCATCGGGACAGGGCCATTGCGGCAGCCCGGCCGTGTCCGCTTGCGGTGCTCAAGAACTATATGTGCCACGGCGCCATCTCTGGCGCCATGTCGCATGGCCATTGCGCTGGATCAAACCGGGGGCGGCGCGGTGCCGCGGCGCGCATGCGGGGCGGCGGGCGGTGCGGCGCGAAATGTGTGGGCGGGGACGCCCGGGCGCCCGCATCCGCGGCATGCGCGAACGCCGGTTACGGGATCGACATGCCTGCGCGGGGTTCTACTGGTCCGCCTTGGCGCCCGACTTGCGCACGATCTCGGCCCATTTGTTGCCTTCGGCCTGCGTGTAGCGCGCGAACTCGGCCGGCGACGAACCGACCGGCTCGGCGCCCATCTCGGCGTACTGGCGCTGCACGTCGGGCTGGCGCAGGGCCTGCGCGGCGTTGGCCGCGAGCTTTTCGACCACCGGGCCGGGCGTGCCGCGCGGCGCCCACAAGCCGTACCACGTGCTGATGTTGAAGCCGGGCAGGCCGGATTCGGCCACGGTCGGCACATCCGGCAGCGCGCGGGCGCGCTTGAGCGTGGTCACGGCCACCGCGCGCAGCTTGCCGGCCTTGATGAACGGCATGGCCGAGGGCATCGAGTCGAACATGAGCTGGATCTGCCCGCCCATCAGGTCGGTCAGCGCGGGCGAACTGCCCTTGTACGGCACGTGCTGCATCGACACGCTGGCGGCGATCTTGAACGATTCCCCGGCAAGCTGCTGGGCCGAGGCGTTGCCGGCCGAGCCGAAGTTGAGGCTGCCGTTGCGCGCCTTGGCCAGGGCGATCAGGTCGCGCACGGTCTTGACCGGCGACTCGTTGTTGACCACCAGCACCAGCGGCACGTCCGCGAGTTGCGTGATGGGCACGAAATCGCGGAACGCGTCATAGCGCATCTTGGGGTAGATGCTCGGGTTGATCACGTGCAGCGAGGCGTTGGCGAGCAGCGTGTAGCCGTCGGCCGCGGACTTGGCCACGTTCTCGGCGCCGATCATGCCGCTGGCGCCGGGCCGGTTGTCCACCACCACGGTCTGCCCGAGCGTGTCGCCCATGCGCACGGCGACCACGCGCGCCAGCAGGTCGGTGGGGCCGCCCGGCGGATAGGGCAGCACCAGGCGGATCGGGTGCTGCGGGTAGTCGTCGGCGGCGCGCGCGGCCCCCCCGCCCAAGGCGCAGGCGATGGCGATGGCGACGGTGGCGGTGGCGAGGGTGGCGGCGCGCAGCGCTAGCCCGGTTGCGGCCCTGCGGCCGGCGTGGTGGTGCATGGTTCTGTCTCCTGGATTTTTATCGCGACTTTGCCGACCACCTGGCGGGCTTCGAGCGCGTGCAGCGCCTCGGCCAGCCCGGTCATCGGGTACACCTTCGACACGGTCGGCCGAATTTTTCCCGCGCTGGCCCACGCCAGCAGCGTCTGCATCACGGCCTGCAGCGCGGGCGCGTGCTGCGCGCGCTCGTTGGCGGGCGTCCAGCCGATATAGCGGCCGACGAAGAAGCCGTGCAGCGTCAGGTTCTTGACCAGCAGCAGGTTCAGCGGCGCCTGCGGGATGCGCCCGCTGGCAAAGCCCACGCTGAGCAGCCTGGCGTTGGCGGCGGCCGCGCGCAGCGACTGGTCGAACAGGTCGCCGCCCACCGGGTCCACCACCACGTCGGCGCCGCGCCCGCCGGTCACGCGCTTGACGGCGGCGGCGAGGTCTTCGGGGGCCAGCGCGTGCGCCGCGCCACGCCGCAGCGCCTCCTCGCGCTTGGCTTCGGTGCTGGCGCAGGCAATGACCTGCGCGCCGAGTTCGCGCGCGATCTCCACCGCCGCCAGTCCGACCCCGGCGCCGGCGCCCAGCACCAGCACGGTCTCGCCGGGCTGCACCGCGCAGCGCCACACCAGCCCGCAGTAGGCGGTGCCGTAGGACAGCGGGACCGGCAGCGCGCGCAGGGTGTCGACCGCATCCGGTATGGGGTAGACCGTGTACTCGGGCAGGCAGACCTGCTCGGCGAAACAGCCCCAGTCGGCGATGGCCACCACGCGGTCGCCGGGGCGCAGGCGCGTGACCGCGCTGCCGCGGGCGACCACGCGGCCCACCGCCTCGGTGCCGGGCACGAAGGGCAGCGGCGGCCTGGTCTGGTAGCGTCCGGCCACCATGAGGCCGGTGGCGTGGCTGACGCTGGCGTATTCGACGGCGATCACCACCGCATGCGGGTCGAGCGCAGCGGAGTCGAGTGCGGCAGGGTCGAGAACTGCGGGGGCGGGGATGTCCGCCACGCGCACGTCCTCGGCCGGGCCGAACCGGTCGCACAGCAGGGCGCGCATCATGCCGCGGCTCCCGCTGCCTGCCGCACCACGCCGGCCGCCAGCCAGCGGTCGAGATCGTCCTGGGAGACTCCCCATTCGCGCAGCACGGCCTCGGTGTGCTCGCCGATGCGGGGCGCGGCGCCCGTGGGGCGGCGCAGACCGCGGGCGGGAATGCCGGCGAACGGCAGCGTGCCCAGTCCCGGCTGCTCGATCTGCTGGAAGGTGCCTTGCTGCGCCGCCTGCGGATGGTCCAGCACCTGCCGGTGGTCGCGCACCGGCGCGTGGAGCACGTCGTGCGCCTGGAACACATCGAGCCAGTGCGCGGTGCGCTCGCGCGCGAGGCAATCGGTGACCGCGTCGCGCAGCCAGCCGGCATGGGCCATGCGGCTGGCGTTGTCGGCAAAGCGCGGGTCCGCGGCCCAGCCGGGCTGGCCGAGCGCCTGGCAGAGCCGGCCGAACTGCGCATTGTTGAGGGCCAGCAGCGTGATGCTGCCGTCGCGGGTCGGGAACACGCCGTTGGGCGCGCTGACCGGGCCGGCCGCGGCCGTGCCCTGGATGGCGTATTCGAGGATGTTGTTGGCCTGCAAGGCGCAGCAGGCGTCGAACAGGCTCAATTCCACGTGGGCGCCGGTGCCCGCCGTGCGGAAGCGCCGGCACAGCGCGGCGGCGCACGCCTGCGCCGCGTACAGGCCGGTGGCCGCGTCCGCCAGCAGCATGCCGATGCGGCGCGGCGTGCCGTCGGCGAGGCGGTTGGCGAACATCAATCCGCTGTCGGCCTGCATGACCGAGTCCGAGGCGGGATGGTCGGCATAGGGGCCGTCGGCGCCGTAGCCGCTGATGGACACATAGACCAGCGCCGGGTCGCGCGCGGCCAGCGCGGCGTAGCCCACGCCGAGGCGCTCGGCCACCTGCGGGCGGAAGTTCTGCACCACCACGTCGGCCCGCAGCGCGAGGTCGAACAGCAGGGTCTTGCCGGCATCGGTGGCCGCGTCGACGCAGACGCTGCGCTTGCCGCCGTTGTAGGCTACCGACAGCGCGCTGTGCTCGCCGCGCACCACGCCCACGTGCCGGCCCCAGTCGCCCGCGGGCGGGTCGACCTTGACCACCTCGGCGCCTTGCTGCCACAGGATATGCGCGCAGTACGGCCCGGCGATGCCCTGGCTGATGTCGAGCACGCGCAGCCCGGCGAAGGGCAGGTCGGCAGGCGAAGCGGAAGGATGAGTCGTGTGCGGGGGCTGGGTCTGGGCCATCGGTATCGAACGCGGAATCGTCAGGTGGCTGGGGATGGCTTATGCTACGGCGCATCTCCCGCGGTAACAATCCGCCTGACTGTGCCAACCGTGTTGATCCATGATTGACAATACCCTCGGACATCTCGATCTCAACCTGATCCGCCTGTTCGTCACGCTGGTCGAATCGAAGACGCTCACGGCCGCCGCCGAGCGCGGCGGCATGACCCGCTCCAACGTCTCGCGCCGCCTCAAGGCGCTCGAGCAGCATATGGGCGCGCAACTGATGCGGCGGACCACGCGCCACGTGGAGCTGACCGAGGCGGGCCGCCTGCTTTACGCCCACGGCGTGCGCATGCTGGACGAGCTGCAGGCCGCCGGCACCTCGATCGACAGCCTCGGCCAGACCGTGCGCGGCGACGTGCGCATCCGCCTGCCGACCGGCCTCGGCCATCTCTACCTGGCGCAGGTGCTGCTGGAGTTCGCGCGGCAGTATCCGGCCATCTCATTGCGGGTGCTGATCAACGACTACATCGGCGATCTCGTGTCCGCCGAGGTGGACGTGGCGCTCAAGATCACCTCCCAGCCGCCGGACGACCACGTGGCCCGCCGCATCTGCGCGGTGGGCTGGACCCTGTGCGCGGCGCCGGACTTCCTGGCGCGGCACGGCGCGCCGGCGAGCGCCGAGGCGCTGGCGGGCTGCGATCTGATCTCCCCGGCTTCGCTGGGGCGACGCTTCGATCTCAAGCTCAAGATGGCCGGCACGCAACTGATGCTGCGCGTGGCGCCGCGCATCCAGTCGGGCGACTACCCGTTCCTGGTCGAGACGGTGACGGGCGGCCTCGGCGTGGCGCTGCTGCCGCGCTATGCGGTGTGGCGCCAGATCGCGCGCGGCGAACTGGTGGCGGTGCTGCCGGAATACGAGCCCGAAGGCGTGGGCGACAGCATCTACATGCTGACCGCGCCCAACCGCTTTCCCACGCTGGCCACGCGCACGCTGATGGATTTCATGCGGGCGCGGCTGGAGCGCGAGGCGGGGAACTGGGCCGGCAGGGGGGAGGAGGAGACGGAGGAAGCAAAGGATGCGGAAGGAACGGCGGCGGCGAGCGGAGCCGGGACGGGCTCCGCGCAAGACAGCCGGCGGCCCGGAGGCGGCCCGCCGGCCGGCCCGCTTACTGCGGCCCCATCTTCTTGATCAGCGCGTCGAGCTGCTCGCATTCCTGCTCGGTCAGGTCGGTCAGCGGCGCGCGCACCGGGCCCGCGTCATGGCCGACCAGCCTGGCGCCGGCCTTGACGATGCTCACGGCATAACCGGCGCGGCGGTTGCGGATGTCCAGGTAGGGCAGGAAGAACTCGTCGAGCAGGCGGTTGGTGGTGGCGTGGTCGTCGGCGGCGATGGCGCGGTAGAAGTCCATCGCCGTCTTCGGGATGAAGTTGAACACGGCCGACGAATACACCGGCACGCCCAGCGCCTTGTAGGCCGCGGCATAGACTTCCGCGGTCGGCAGGCCGCCCAGGTACGACAGGCGGTCGCCCAGCTTGCGGCGGATGCGCACCATCGGCTCGATCTCGCCCACGCCGTCCTTGAAGCCGATCAGGTTGGGGCAGCGGTCGGCCAGCCGTTCCAGCATCTCCGCGTTGATGCGGGAGTTGGCGCGGTTGTAGACGATCACGCCGATGTTGACCGACTTGCACACCTCCTCGATATGGTTGGCGATGCCTTCCTGGCTGGCTTCGGTCAGGTAGTGCGGCAGCAGCAGGATGCCCTTGGCGCCCAGGCGCTGCGCTTCCCTGGCGTAGGCGATGGCCATGCGGGTCGGGCCGCCTGCGCCGGCCAGGATGGGCACCTTGCCGGCGCAGGTTTCCACGGCGGTGCGGATCACGTTGGCATAGTCGTCCGGCGTCAGCGAGAAGAACTCGCCGGTGCCGCCGGCGGCGAACAGCGCGGTGGCGCCGTAGGGCGCCAGCCATTCGAGGCGCTCCACGTAGGTGTCGGGACGGAAGTCGCCTTGCGCGTCGAAGTCGGTCACGGGGAAGGAGAGCAGGCCTTCCGAGATGATCTGCTTGAGTTCTTGTGGTGTGGTCATGATGGCTGGTCCTGAGCGCCGCAAGGGCAAGGTTTAGGTCAGTTGGCTCCGTGCTTCCCGTGGGGAGCACTCGTTCTTGAGATATGTCATCGTACAACTGTGACCGGGTTTATGCAAGCGGATTTGTCATGAGGGCGACCGTGGGAGGTGGCGATGGCGGAAAGCGGCGGCGCTGGCCGGCCGGGCAGGGGACCGGCTTCGATGCGCCGCTCCGCGTCGAATGTCCGCTGAATACCCGACGGATGCCTGAAAGCTCGCTGAAAGACAGGTGCGGTAGCGCTTCGGACGCCTTCTCCCGCACGCCATGTCCCATCGGCAAAGCCGCCCGGCGACTAATCGGTCCTGCAGCCCGACATCGGGTAAACACTTAGCTTCGCATCCGAAACCAGGTGCTTATAATTCCAGTCATACGATGACATATCACGAGGCCGGCGGCAGTCTCGATGTGGCCGGCACCGGTTGGAAGGGGGCCTCCACGCGCGCGGCCGGCCTGCCGGAGACCCCATGAATCCCAGCAACACCCTCACCGTGGCCGGCGAGGCCACCCGCCGCAGCAACGTCCGCTACTGGATCCTGCTGATGATCTTCGTGGTGACGACGGTCAACTACGCCGACCGCGCCACGCTCTCCATCACCGGCCCGGCCATGCGCCAGGAGTTCGGCTTCGACGCCGTGCAGATGGGCTTCATCTTCTCCGCCTTCAGCTGGGCCTACGTGATGGCGCAGATCCCGGGCGGCTGGCTGCTCGACCGCTTCGGCGCGCGCCGCATCTATGCGTGCAGCATCTTCCTGTGGTCGCTGTTCACGCTGCTGCAGGGCTTTATCGGCGTGTTCGCCACGGTCGGCGCGGCCGTCACCACGCTGTTCGTGCTGCGCTTCGCCGTGGGGCTGGCGGAGTCGCCGGCGTTCCCGGCCAACGCCAAGGTCGTGGCAAGCTGGTTCCCCACGGCCGAGCGCGGCACCGCCTCGGCCATCTTCAATTCCGCGCAGTACTTCGCCGCGGTGCTGTTCACGCCGCTGATGGCGTGGCTCACGCATGCGCTCGGCTGGCATCACGTTTATATGTGGATGGGCGCGTTCGGCATGGTGCTGGCGGGCCTGTGGATCAAGGTGGTGCGCAGCCCGGCCACGCATCCGGCGGTGAACCGCGCCGAGCTGGAGCACATCCGGCAGGGCGGCGGCCTGATCGAGATGAGCGGCGACGGCGGCAAGGCCCGCGCCGGCAAGGAGCCCGCCGGCGCGCGCTGGTTCTATGTGAAGCAACTGCTGTCCAACCGCATGCTGCTGGGCGTGTACCTGGGCCAGTACTGCATCAACGTGCTTACGTATTTCTTCCTGACGTGGTTCCCGGTGTACCTCGTGCAGGCGCGCGGCATGTCCATCCTCAAGGCCGGCTTCGTGGCCTCGCTGCCGGCGATCTGCGGTTTTCTCGGCGGCGTGCTGGGCGGCGTGATCTCGGACACGCTGCTGCGCCGCGGCCATTCGCTCACGATGGCGCGCAAGGTGCCGATCGTCGCCGGCATGCTGCTGTCGGTCAGCATGGTGGCCTGCAACTACGTGGACAGCGAATGGCTGGTGGTGGGCTTCATGGCGCTGGCCTTCTTCGGCAAGGGCATCGGCGCGCTGGGCTGGGCCGTGGTGGCCGATACCGCGCCGAAGGAAGTGATCGGGCTGGCCGGCAGTATTTTTAATATGTTCGGCAATATTGCCGGCATCGTCACGCCGATCGTGATCGGTTATATCCTTGGCGCCACCGGCTCGTTCAACGGCGCGCTGGTCTTCGTCGGCGCCAACGCGCTGGTGACGGTGATCAGCTATCTGGTGATCGTCAAGGAAATCGGGCGCGTCGAGCTCAGGCATCCCTGAGCGGCGCGCGGCACGCATCTGGGCACGTATCTGGCAAGGAACAAGGAAGGTCATGTCGGTGATCGATATCAAGATTGAACAACCAGGCGGCGCGCCGGCGGGCGCGCAGGCGCAGGGCGCCCCGCTGTACATCCGCATCCACGAGCAGGACAACGTGGCCATCGTTGCCAATGACGGCGGGCTGCCCGAAGGCGCGGTGTTCGCGGACGGGCTGACGCTGCGCGAGCGCGTGCCGCAGGGCCACAAGGTGGCGCTGGCCGACCTCAGGGCAGGCGACGCGGTGGTGCGCTACAACGTGGTGATCGGCTACGCGCTCAAGGACCTGCCGCGCGGCAGCTGGGTCAACGAGCGCGTGATCGAGATGCCGGTCGCGCCCGAGCTGCACGACCTGCCGGTCGGCACGCGCGCCGCGGCGCCGCTGCCGCCGCTGGAGGGCTACACCTTCGAGGGCTTCCGCAACCCGGACGGCTCGGTCGGCACGCGCAACATCCTCGCCATCACCACCACCGTGCAGTGCGTGTCGGGCGTGGTGGAGCACGCGGTGCGCCGCATCAAGGCCGAGCTGCTGCCGCAGTATCCCAACGTGGACGACGTGATCGGCCTGGAGCACACCTATGGCTGCGGCGTCGCCATCGACGCGCCGGACGCCATCGTGCCGATCCGCACGCTGCGCAACATCGCGCTCAACCCCAATTTCGGCGGCACCGCGATGATGGTGAGCCTGGGCTGCGAGAAGCTCCAGCCCGAGCGCCTGATGCCGGCCGGCACCCTGCCCGCGCAGGCCGGCGCCGGCAGCCTCGACGTCGGCGTGGTGTGCCTGCAGGACGACGCGCATGTCGGCTTCGAGAGCATGATCGATTCCATCATGGCGATGGCGCACACGCACCTGGCCAGGCTGGACCAGCGCCGCCGCGAGACCTGCCCGGCTTCCGAGCTGGTGGTGGGCGTGCAGTGCGGCGGCAGCGATGCTTTCTCGGGCGTGACGGCCAACCCGGCGGTCGGGTTCGCCACCGACCTGCTGGTGCGCGCCGGCGCCACGGTGATGTTCTCCGAAGTCACCGAGGTGCGCGACGGCATCGACCAGCTCACCGCGCGCGCGGCCACGCCCGCGGTGGCGCAGGCCATGATCCGCGAGATGGACTGGTACGACCGCTACCTGGAAAAGGGGCGCGTGGACCGCAGCGCCAACACCACGCCCGGCAACAAGAAGGGCGGCCTGTCCAATATCGTGGAAAAGGCGATGGGCTCGATCGTCAAGTCCGGCACCAGCGCCATCACCGGCGTGCTGTCGCCGGGCGAGAAGCTCACGCAGAAGGGCCTGATCTACGCCGCCACGCCGGCCAGCGACTTCATCTGCGGCACGCTGCAGCTTGCCGCCGGCATGAACCTGCACGTGTTCACCACCGGCCGCGGCACGCCCTACGGGCTGGCCGAGGTGCCGGTCATCAAGGTCGCCACGCGCAGCGACCTCGCGCGCCGCTGGCACGACCTGATGGACGTCAACGCCGGGCGCATCGCCACCGGCGAGGCCACCATCGAGGACGTGGGCTGGGAGCTCTTCCTCCTGATGCTGGACGTGGCGAGCGGACGCAGGAAGACCTGGGCCGAGCATCACAAGCTGCACAATGCGCTGGCCCTGTTCAACCCGGCGCCCGTGACCTGAGTCCCGCCGCGCGGCCGGTTTCCGCCGGCGTCCGGGGCACGCGTCCCGGACGCCTTTACATTGGCGCGGCGCCAACCTTAAATTGGGGAAGGATCCGTTCCCCACCGCGGCGACAACACACCGCACAAACCAGCCGCACAAGGCAAAGGGCGCCGCCACGGCAGGCGCCCGGCCTGCCGCCACCGCGTTGCTCCGTTCGCTTCGCCATGCCGCTTTTCCCGCCGACATGACGCTTCGGCGGGGGCATGCCGTGCGCGCGTTTGCCGGCCGCGTGGCCAGCTACCGAACCGGGGACTCACGTCGCGAGGTGCATCATGGCTGACCTGTCCGGTGAACTGGTGGAAGAATGGAGGGCAAGGCTGCGCGGCAAGGCGCTGCTGCCCGGCGAAGCGGGCTACGATGAGGCCCGCACGATCTGGAACGCGATGATCGACCGGCGCCCCGCGCTGATCGTCAAGGCCGCCGGCGCGGCCGACGTCATGGCCACGGTGGCGTTCGCGCGCGACCGGAACATGCTGCTGTCGGTGCGCTCGGGCGGCCACAACATCGGCGGCCACGCGGTATGCGACGGCGGTATCACGCTGGATCTGTCCGGCATGAAGTCGGTCCGCATCGACCCGGTGGCGCGGCGCGCCCACGTCGAGTCCGGCGCCACGCTGGCGGAGTTCGACCACGAGGCGCAGGCCTTCGGCCTCGCCACGCCGCTCGGCATCAACTCCACCACCGGCGTGGCCGGGCTCACGCTCGGCGGCGGCTTCGGCTGGATCAGCCGCAAGTTCGGCGCCTCGGTCGACAACCTCACCGGCGCGCACGTGGTCACGGCCGACGGCAAGCTGCTGCGCGCCAGCGCGGGCGAGCACGCCGACCTGTTCTGGGCCATCCGCGGCGGCGGCGGCAATTTCGGCGTGGTGACGATGTTCGAGTTCGCGCTGCATCCGGTCGGCCCCGAGATCTACGGCGGGCTGATCGTCTATCCGCTGGAGCAGGCGGGCACGGTGCTGCAGGGCCTGCGCGACCGCTTTCCCGGCATGCCCGACGAGCTCACCGTGTGGGCGGTGCTGCGGCAGGCGCCGCCGCTGCCGTTCCTGCCGCCCGAGGTGCACGGCAAGCCCGTCGTGGCGCTCGCGGTCTGCTACATCGGCCCGGTGGAAAACGGCCCGCAGCTCGCCGCGCCGCTGCGCAATCTCGGCACGCCCTATGGCGAGCACCTGGGCCCGATGCGCTTCGCCTCGTGGCAGCAGGCATTCGATCCCATGCTGGTGCCGGGCGCGCGCAACTACTGGAAGTCGCACAACTTCGCCGGGCTCGACGACGGCCTGATCGAGGTGCTGACGGCGTGCCTCACCCGGCTGCCGTCGCCGCAGACCGAGATCTTCATCGGCGCGATGGGCGGGCAGACCAACCGCGTGGCGCCGGACGCCACCGCCTACGCCAACCGCGACGCCAACTTCATCATGAACGTGCACGGCCGCTGGGACGACGCGGCCAGCGACGCCGCCTGCGTCGCCTGGGCGCGCGAGGTCTTCACGGCGGCCGCGCCCTATGCGCTGGGCACGGTGTACGTCAATTTCCTCACGCAGGACGAGGGCGACCGCGTGGGCGCGGCCTACGGGCCGAACTACGCGCGGCTGGCGGAACTGAAGCGGCGCTACGACCCGGGCAACCTGTTCCGGCACAACCAGAACATCAAGCCGGCATAAGCGGAACCGCCGGCGGACGCCATCCGGAAACGATTTCCGGCGGGCTCCGCCGGCGGGAGACTCGCGCCCCGCGACATCCCTCCGGGCACGCGTCCGGAATTACCCTCTCCAGTTGCCACGCATTATCGCGTGGAGCCGCCGTGTAGTCTATGAGCGGGTACGGAGTATTTTTCGGTTTCATTGTGTAGCGGATTAAATCATGGATTGCGTCGATATTTGCATGGATGATTAATTTGTTGCCTTGCGACGATTATATCGATGTGATTTATCGATATTTCATGAAATAGTTATTTGAGGCCTGGCTGGCAAGGATCGTTGCGACTGGTATTAACGAGGCGTATCTATTTCATCGCCTGATTGATTTTGGCCAGAAACAGAAATTGGTGTGGAGATCTATACGATATGGCGCGCCATATCCATAGAATATGAATAAATCCATAATCCGATATGGTTCTTGCCTTTCTGGCGCAAAAGGTGAAATGAAACAAAAAAATCATCAACCTGAAATATTGCGCCGTGAAAATGCGTCCGCCATTGAGGGGTGCCCAAGAAAACCCCTTCGCAAATGTCGAAACGGAAGAACCCATGTACCGAGCCCTGAAGCACTATCCCCTGGCGGCTGCCGCTGCAACGGCCGCCTGCGGAGATCGCGCTCCCCGCATGTCCGCGGCTGTCGCCACGTCCGGCGTGGTGGCTGGCAATTGCCTCGAACACGCGCCGGTGCCGGCGGGAATCCGTGCCGATGCCTTGCGCAATGGCGGAACCGGCGTCCACCCGGCGAAGCCTCTTCTCTGCCGACCGCACTGGGGCCACGGCAGCGCATCGCCGCCCTGGAAGCCAGCCAGGGCAAGGCGGCGCGAGTCCTGACGGGCGCAGCTTCACCGCGCCCGAGCACCAGGAGCAGCCCGCGGAGGCTGCCGTCAGATCACTGCCGTGTCCGGGGATCGCGCCAGGCAAGTCCGCCTGCCGGCCGCTGAGCACCTTGCTGCCCGCTGTTCGTGGTCTTGCGAGGGAGCCTCGGCCATCGCGTCGTTCCGCCAGGCAATCCATTCCAGGGTGAGGTCGCAGCAACAGTATTTCGGAAGTCCGCCAGGCGCGCTCATTGCTCACCGCCGCATCCAACGACTCCCCGTGGGTTTTTCGGTGTGTGGGGATATTGTTGCCGTCAATTTCGTTGACCGGTTCTACTTTATCGGAGCAGTGGTGCGTGCATTTTTTACCATTGATATTGATTGAAGCCATGAAAAAAATACTTTCCCCCATGTCGGGCACGAAAAGATCATTACTGGGTGCCGCCGCGCTTTCTCTCGTGCTGGTCCTTTCCGGTTGCGGCGGCGACGATGCGGATCAGACCGCGGGCGGCACAAGCGCATCCACTTCGCCGGCCTCGCCAACCACGCCGGCTGCGCCGGGGACCGGCAATTCCGTTTGCGCGGCGCATTGCGCACCATAATCACCGATCGGTTCGGCCGCCCCCAATTCCTGATAAAGACGTCATGACATTCAATCAATCAAAACGGAAGTTCCTGAAAACCACCCTCGGGACCACGGCCGCGGTTGCCGCGATGGCCGGTTTTCCGCAAAGTATTCGCCGGGCACTCGCCATCGAGGCGAATAACACCACCGGGACAATCCAGGACGTAAAACACGTCGTCATGCTCATGCTGGAGAATCGCTCCTTCGACGGGTATTTCGGCATGTTCAAGGGTGCCCGCGGTTTCGGGGACCGGTTTCCCATCCCCTTGCTCAATGGGCAGAACGTCTTCTATCAGACCCGTTCGGGCGGCACGACCGAGCTTCCGTATCACCTCGACTTCACCAAGGGCAACGCCCAGGCCGCGGGCGGCACGCCGCACACCTGGCCGGATTGCCAGGCGGCGTGGGACCACGGCCGCATGAATCAATGGCCGGTCGCGAAGGGAACGCTGTCGATGGGCTACTACGATGAGGCGGAAGTGCCGTTTCACTATGCCCTGGCCGATGCCTTCACGCTGTGCGACGCCTATCACTGCTCGATGCACACCGGGACCATCCCCAATCGCCTGTTCTACTGGACCGGGACAAACGGCCCGTCCGGCGACAACGTCGCGGCCACGATCAATGAATTCAACGCGGGCGCGGGCGTCGGCCCGTCCACGCAGGGGTGGACGTGGACGACCTACGCCGAGCGGCTCCAGGCGGCCGGCGTCAGCTGGAAGATCTACCAGAACATGCCGGGGAACTATGGCTGCAATGCGCTGATGGGCTTCCGCCACTGGCGTGCCGAGATGGAAAAGATGCCGTCGGGCAGGCAGGTGTCGAACAACGTGGCCACCGGCTTCAACCCGGCCTACAACGCCGACATCGACGATCAATACAGCTCGCTGGCCAAGGGCTTCGCCAACACGATGCCGGACGGTGGCTTCCTGCAAAGCCTGCGCGACGACGTCGCCAACGGCCAGTTGCCCGAGGTGTCGTGGATCATCGCCCCGGGCGCCTACAGCGAGCATCCGGGCGACTCGAGCCCCGCCAAGGGCGGCTGGTATGCCCAGGCCGTGCTGGACGCGCTGACCGCGTCGCCGGACGTATGGAGCAAGACGGCGCTGATCATCTGCTACGACGAGAACGACGGCTTTTTCGACCACCTTCCGCCGCCGTCCGCGCCGTCGAGGAACAGCGACGGCTCCCTGGCCGGCAAGTTCACGCTTTCCGACAGCGACATGGCGTTCGAATACCACAACTATTCGCCGGCCACCACGAACCAGTCGCCGGCGGACGGCCGCCCCTTCGGGCCCGGCATCCGCGTGCCGATGTGGGTGGTTTCGCCGTGGAGCCGCGGCGGCTGGGTCAATTCGCAGACGTTCGATCACACCTCGACGCTTCGTTTCCTGGAGGAACGCTTCGGTGTCAAGGAGCCCAATATCAGCGCCTTCCGGCGCTCGATCTGCGGCGACCTGACCTCGGCCTTCAACTTCGCCACGCCGAACAGCCAGACGCTGCCGACCCTTGCCGGACGCACCACCAAGGACGACGCGGACAGCCTCACCAGTTGGCAGCAGTCGCAGGCAAGCATCGCCGTGCCGGCCAACCAGGTCCTGCCCGCCGTGCCGCAGGGCGCGCGGCCTTCGCGCGCGCTGCCGTATGAGCTGCATGCCAGCGCGCGCGCCGACGCGGCGCAGAACCAGGTGCGCCTGCTGTTCGCCAACGCCAGCAGCGCGAACACCGGGGCGGTATTCCACGTCTACGACAAGCTGCACCTGGATCGCATTCCCAGGCGCTACGTCGTCGAGGCCGGCAAGACGCTCGACGACGCATGGGACCTCGCGGCCGACGCCGGCCAGTACAACCTCTGGGTGCTCGGGCCCAACGGCTTTCACCGCGAATTTGCCGGCAACGTGACGGAGCTGGCCGGCGCCAATCCGGAGATCCAGGTCTGCTACGTCCCGTGCGACGCAGCCGCGGTGCAGGTCAAGCTGCACAACGGCGGCAGCTCCGCATGCACGTTCAGCGTCGCCGCGCAGGCATACCGGACCGACGGGCCGTGGTCGGCGACCGTCCAGCCGGGCCAGGTCGCTTCGCTCGAATGGCAGATCGCCGGCAGCGGCCAGTGGTACGACTTCGTCGTGACCTGCGATGCGTCGGCCGCGTTCAAGCGCCGCTTTGCCGGACGCATGGAGATCGCCAAGGACTCCATCTCCGACCCGGCAATGGGGATGGGAGCCCAGTAAGCACCGGGCTGCGGCGGGCGCGGCCGGGCGGTCATGCCTCGCCGCGCCCGGCCGCAGCCGCCTTGCCGGCAAGCAACCGGCCTTGTCCTTGCACCAGCGGATCGAAACCGCCGCGCCCGCGCAGGCCAGCAGTGCTGGTCCTGTGCCGGCCGGCGGCTGGCCGATTCCCGCTGGTGTCCCGACTGAAGTCCGATGCGTGGACTGGCCTTCGGTCCACGATCAATCATCACAGAGCCAATCAATTCTCATGCGCAAGATTCATGTCATCGCGTTGTTTCCCAGCCTGCTCTTGGCAAGCCTCGTCGCGGGCTGCGGAGGGGGCGACTCGAATACGAGCACGGCTGCGGCGGATTCCCCCGCGACGCCGGTCGCAATTTCCCAGGATGCCGGCACCAAGGTTCTGCTGGTGGAGGCAGACGGCATCTCCTTCAGCGCCGTGCGCGCGGCATTCGATGCCCATGCCGCCGCGGGGCTGGACGGACTCTCCGTGGCACCGGCGTGGACGGGCGGCACGGCCGGCGGCCTGACCGAGCAGCGCACGCTCGGGCGCCCGAGCTGGGCGAGCCTGATTACCGGGAAATGGGCCTACCGGCACGGCGTCTATACCGACGACGATGCCGGCGAGACGCTGAAAGCCGACACCATGTTCGCCATGCTCAAGGCGGCGCGCGCCAATGTCCATATCGGCGTGGCCGGGGTCAGCGACCCCGACCTGGCCCTGCTCGACGGGGATATCACGAAGGGGGTCTTCGACGAGCTGACCAACTGCGCCGGAGACGCGGCCTGCGTGACGGCGCGCGCTTCCGACATGGTGTCGCGCGGATACGACCTCACGGTGGCGCAACTGGGCGCGGCGGCGAACCAGCCCGCCATCGGCCTGGCGGACGTGGCCAGCGCGGTCGGCACGCTGCGCGCCCAGATTGCGCAGCGGCAGAAGACGCATCCGAACGAGAAGTGGCTGGTGCTGCTGACGTCGGGCTACGGCCTCGACCAGTTCGGCTCGAACAGCGGCTGGCAGTCGCTCGATAACAAGACGGTGTTCATCGCTAGCAGCGAGAGCCTGCCGTCGCTGCCGGGAACCGATGAGCATTTGGTTGCCGACCTGGGCGCGCTCTACCAGCACGGCGCCATCACGGACATCGCGCCGACCATCCTGAACCGCCTGCAGGTGCCGCTGATCGCCGAGAACTACTACTTCGACGGCCAGAACCTGGCGGCCGGCATGGGCATCCGGCCGACCGGCTTCGCCGCCGGCGGCGACAAGGCCAGCATCGCGCTTTCCTGGTCGCTGACGAAGTCGCCAGCGAACCCGCTGAAGGTCTGGCGCGACGGCAACGTGATTGCCACGCTGGCGGCGGATGCGCGCACGTTCCTCGACACCGGCATCACGGCCGCCGCCAGCGGGCTGCTGAAATACAGCTATGCCATCCAGGCCGACGACGCGCTCGCATCGTTCCCGGCGCAGCTCGACTACGTGAAGCCCGTGGTGCTCGCCGGCAGCCTGACCACCGGGCTGACCAGCTACTTCCCGTTCGTCGGCGCGTCGCTGTCGGGCGCCTTCCTCGCTGATGCCAGGAGCGCGACCTCGCTGGTTCCGTGGGACAGCACCGCCGACGGCGGCTCCGTCCTGCCGGCGGACAATTTCCTCGATGCGTGGCAGACCCAGGCGCTGCGCGTGGACGCGGCCGTGGTCGGCGCGACCACTGGCCAGGCCGGATATCGCCTGATCCAGAATGGCGGCGGCGACATCACCGGCTCGCCGCAGTTCACGGTGGGGTTCTGGTACCGGGTCACGAACGTCTGCGCCCGGGACCTCAGTTCCGCCGTGCCGATGCTGTCGAACAAGCTGTGGACCTCGGGCCAGAATGCCGGCATCACGATTGGCCTGTTCTCCGGGTGCGAAGTGCGCTTCAACCTGGGCAGCGGCAGCGACCGCGCCGACGCGACCAACAGCCACCTCGCGGACGGGCAGTGGGTCTACATCGCGCTGGCGGTGGATACCGTCAACAGGACGGCGTCGGCCTACCTGTTCGATCCGGTGTACGGCGCCCAGATCACGAACCTGAGCATCAGCGCCAACGTGGCGAGCAAGGTTGCGGGGCTGGGCAATGGCTTCAGCCTGAACGAGGACGGCTCCGGGAAGTTCTACACCACCAAGAACCAGCCGGGTTCGCCGCGCATCCAGGCCGACTATAACGACATCGGGCTGTGGAACAGGCTGCTGACCGCGGACGAGGTGCGCAGCATCTACGCCTCCGGCCGGCCGGTCTCGACGCTGCTGCCGTAAGCGTGGCGGGAGGCGCCGGCCGGCGCCTCCCTGTCGGCGCCTTTCCGTCGGCGATTCCCTGCCGGCGCTTTTCTGCCGGCACTTCCCCTCCCGAGCCGTGCCGGCCGCGCAATGCGGACCCGGCCCGGCTCAGATCAGCCGCGCCCCCGGCCACGCGCCGGACATCACGATATTGCGCACCGACTGCCGCACCGTCTGCATGATGTCCCACAGTTCGGGCACCGGCGGGCGGTTGCGCGCGGTCGCCAGCGCCACCTGGCGCGTGACCACCGGATCCACCAGCCGGGCCGAGTGCAGCCGGCCCTGCGCCACGCGGTCGGCGACCGCGGCAAACGGCAGCAGCGTGGCGCCGCAGCCGTCTTCCACCAGGCGCATCGCCACGGTGTTGGAGGCATCGCATTCCAGCGCGAGCTGCAGCGCGGTGCCGCTGCGCGCGGCCAGCGACTCGGCCAGCACGCGCAGGCCGTGGCCGGTGCTGGGCAGGATCAGTGGCACTTCGGCGAGCCGGCGCACGGCAAAGGTCGGGCCGAGATGGCTCCACGAGGTCGGCGTGACCAGGGTCAGGTCTTCCTCTAGCAGGATGTCCACCTTCAGCGCGCCTTGCTGCTCAGGCAGGTAGAGCAGGGCGACGTCGATCTCGCCGGCCGCGAGCCACGCCAGCACCGGGCTGGCCAGCCCTTCGACGAAGCGTACCTTGGTGGCGGGAAAGCGCTGCTTGAGCGCGGTGCCGATGCTGGCGAACGCGGTGTTGGCGATGGTCGGCTGCGCGGCGATCACCAGTTGCGCCGGCCCTTGCGCCGACGACGCGCGGATGGCCTCGCGCGCCTCCGCCAGCGTGGCGGCGACCTGGCGCGCGTAGACGATCAGCGTCTGGCCGGCCTCGGTCAGCACCACGCCGCGCCCGCTGCGGTGGAACAGGCGCGTGTCCAGCGCCGATTCCAGCCGCGCGATCTGGCGGCTCACGGTGGACTGGTCGGCGCCCATTTCGAGCGCGGCGCGCGAGATGCTCTGCGTGTTGGCCACGCAGACGAAGCAGGCCAGGTCTTCCGAGTTCAGCGTGCTTGCCGTCATCGCGCCGCCGCCATCAGCCCTTGGCCGCCGGCTTGTCGCCGATGGCGTGGCCGGCCATGTGCTCGAGCGCGCGCACCAGGCCGGAGTGGTCCCAGCGCGCGCCGCCGAGCGCGCCGCACACGTTGAACAGCTGCTGGCACGAAGCGGTGTTGGGCAGGCTCACGCCGAGCTTGTGCGCGGTGGACAGCGCCAGGTTCAGGTCCTTCTGGTGCAGCTCGATGCGAAAGCCCGGGTCGAAGGTGCGCTTGATCATGCGCTCGCCGTGCACTTCCAGGATGCGCGAGCTGGCAAAGCCGCCCATCAGCGCCTCGCGCACGCGCGCCGGGTCGGCGCCGGCCTTGGCGGCCAGCACCAGCGCCTCGCCCACGGCCTCGATGGTCAGCGCGACGATGACCTGGTTGGCCACCTTGGCCACCTGGCCGTCGCCCACGCCGCCCACCAGCGTGATGTTCTTGCCCATCAGCTTGAGCAGCGGCAGCACGCGGTCGAACGCCTCCTGCCTGCCGCCGGCCATGATCGACAGCGTGGCGGCCTTGGCGCCGACCTCGCCGCCGGACACCGGGCCGTCCACGTAGTCGCAGCCGAGCGCCTCGATCCTGCCGGCGAACACGCGCGTCTCGATCGGCGAGATCGAGCTCATGTCGACCACGGTCTTGCCCTTGGAAAGCCCCTGCGCCACGCCGTTGTCGCCGAACAGCACCTTTTCCACATCCGGCGTGTCGGGCAGCATCAGGAAAACGACCTCGCTCTGGCGCGCCACCTCGGCGGCGTTGGCGCACGCCTGCGCGCCGGCGTCGAGCAGGGCCTGGGGCGCGCCGCTGCGCGAGTGCACGTAGAGCGTGTGGCCGCCGGCCGCGAGGTGCTGCGCCATCGGCGTGCCCATCACGCCCAGGCCGATGAATCCGATCTTGCTCATGTCTGTCCTCTCTTCATGTGCGCTGCCTGGCGCCACGCCATGCAGCCTCAGGTCGTCAGGATGCTTCAGCCGGCGAAGCGGTCGCGCAGCGCCTGCGTCGCGTTGCGGAAGATGCCCTGGTCCACGCCCACCGCGACGAAGGCCGCGCCCATGTCGAGGTAGCGGCGTGCGTCGGCCTCCACCGGCGTGAGCGTGCCCACGGCCTTGCCGGCGCGATTGGCGGCGGCGAAGATGCGCGCCACCTGCGCCTGCACGTCCGGGTGGTTGGGGTTGCCGATGTGCCCGCACGCGGCGGCCAGGTCGGACGGCCCGATGAAGATGCCGTCCACGCCGTCCACCGCGCAGATCTCGTCCACGGCATCCACGCCTTTCTGGCTTTCGATCTGCACCAGCACGCAGATATTGTCGTTGATCCGGCTGAAGTAGTCGGGCACCGTGCCGTAGCGGTTGCTGCGCTGGGACATCGACACGCCGCGCACGCCGGCCGGCGGGTAGCGCGTGGCGCTGACCGCGCGGCCGGCCTGCTCGGCGCTTTCCACGAACGGGATCAGGAAATTGTAGAAGCCGATGTCGAGCAGGCGCTTCATCAGCACCGGGTCGTTGACCGGCGGGCGCACCACCGGCGCGCTCACGCTGCCTTGCAGCGCCTGCAGTTGCGGGATGAAGGTCAGCACGTCGTTGGGCGAATGCTCGCCGTCGAGCAGCAGCCAGTCGAAGCCGGCCAGGCCGAGGATCTCGGTGGTGGTGGCGTTGCCCAGCGAGCACCAGCAGCCGATCAGGCGGCGGCGCGCGAGGATGTCGGCGCGGAAGCGGTTGGGCAGCGGCGAGGGCAGCAGCGAGTTCGGCAACGGGGTCGGCAACGAAGGCATGAGGCGGTGTGTCCTGGCGCAGTTTGTCGGGTACGGGCGGAGTCGGAGGGAGTCGGGCACAAACGGGCGCAAGCGGGCGTCAGCCCGTGATGCCGATCTGCCACGGCGCGAATTCATGGTCGCCCAGGCCCAGCAGCTCGCTCTTGCTGCGCTGGCCCGAGGCGGTGGCCAGGATCTGCGCGAAGATGCGCTCGCCCATTTCCTGGATGGTGGCGGTGCCGTCGAGGATCTCGCCGCAGTTGATGTCCATGTCTTCCTCCAGCCGCCGGTACATCGGCGAATTGGTGGCGAGCTTGAGCGACGGCACCGGCTTGGCGCCGAACATGGAGCCGCGCCCGGTGGTGAAGCAGATCAGGTTGGCGCCGCTGGCGATCTGGCCGGTGGCGGAGACCGGGTCGAAGCCCGGCGAATCCATGAAGACGAAGCCCTTGCGCGTGATCGGCTCGGCATAGCGGTACACGTCCATCAGCGGGCCGGTGCCGCCCTTCATCGACGAGCCCAGCGACTTCTCGAAGATATTGGCCAGCCCGCCGGCCTGGTTGCCGGGGCTGACGCGGCCGTTGATCTGCACGTCGCGCCCGGCGGCGTACACGTCCTTCCACCAGCGGATGCGCTCGACCAGCTTCTCGCCCACCTCGCGGCTGGCCGCGCGGCGCGTCAGCGTGTGCTCCACGCCGTAGATCTCGGGCGTCTCCGACAGGATGGCGGTGCCGCCGTGGCGCACCAGGATGTCCATCGCGGCGCCGAGCGCCGGGTTGGCGGTGATCGAGGAAAAGCCGTCCGAGCCGCCGCATTGCAGGCCGATGCTCAGGTGGCTGGCCGAAACCGGCCGGCGCGCCGCGCGGTTGGCGTCCGGCAGCAGCGCCTGCACCGCGGCCACGCCGGCTTCGATGGTCCGGCGCGTGCCGCCGGTGTCCTGCATGGTGAACGCGTGCAGGCGCGGGCCGGTCTCCAGCCCTTCGGCCTTGAGCAGGGCGTTGACCTGGTTGCGCTCGCAGCCCAGGCCGATCACCAGCACCGCGGCCAGGTTGGGGTGGCGCATGTAGCCGGCCAGCGTGCGCTGCAGCATCGCCATCGGCTCGCCGCTCATCTCCATGCCGCAGCCGGTGCTGTGGGCGAAGGCCACCACGCCGTTCACGTTGGGGAAGTCCGCCAGCCGCTCGGGCGTGAACCACTCGGCGATCTTGTGCACCACGGTGGCCGAGCAGTTGACGGTGGCCACCACGCCGATGAAGTTGCGCGTGGCCACGCGGCCGTCGTCGCGCACGATGCCGTCGAAGCTGGCCTGCTCGACCTCGGGCAGCAGCGCCACCGGCACGAAGTCGCGCGCATGGGCGTAGTCGCGGTCGAACTCGCGGAACTCGATGTTGTGGCCGGACACCAGCGCGCCCGGCGCGATGTCGGCGCCGGCGAAGCCGATGGTGGTGTTGTACTTCAGGATCGGCTCGCCCTTGTGGATCGGGCGCGCGGCGATCTTGTAGCCGGCCGGTACCTGGCTGCGGATGGTGAAGGTCTCGCCGGGCACCGGCGTGCCGATGCTGAGTTCGGTGCGGGCGATCAGCACGTTGTCCTGCGCGTGCAGGCGGATGACCGGCGCGGCGGGCGCGGTGGCGGGGCTGGTGGTGGTCACGCTGTCTCCTGTGGGCATCTTCACTGATTGTCTTTCTGCGTGGCCTCTCGTGGCGGCCGCGCCGCGCGTGCCCGGAAGGCACGGCGGCGGCGCGGCGCGGAGGCCATCGGTGCTGCGTTCCTGCCGGGCGCGGCTATGCGCCGACGACCTGCTTGGCGAAGCTGGCGCGCTCCATCTCCACCACATCCACGCTGACCTGCACGCTTTCGCCGGCCTGGCCGGGGCGCACCTGCTCGGCGATCGCCTCGCACACGGCCTTGCCGAGCGCCTGCCGCACGGCCAGCTCGCGCCCGTCGAGGATGCGCAGCGTGGCATGCACGAAGGCGCGCTCGCGCGCCTCGGTGCCCTGGCGGTAGGCGGTCAGCGTCACGCAGCGCGACTTGATGTCCGGCTCGTTGAACTGGCCGGAGGCCAGCAGCGCGGCGTTGGCCTGGTCCATCAGCTCTTCCTGCGAGCAGGCCAGCCGGGTGTTTTCGGTGAGTTCGATGATGAGATGGGGCATGGTGGTTCCGGTGACGGGTTGCCGAAAGGGGGCGGTTCAGTCCACCGCCAGCGGCGACAGCGGGCCGGGCGACTTGCCGCGCGCGGCCTGCACGCGCGCGGCGGCGTCGTCGAGCTGGGCCAGCGTGCCGCTGTCCACCGGAATGTGCTCGGCGCGCGCGCGGCGCCAGGCGCGCTCGGGCTCGCCGGGCAGCAGGATGGCCTCGGTGCCGGGCTGCAGCTTCGACGAGCGCACCCAGTCGACGAAGGACTGCACCTCGTGGCCGAAGGTGGTGCTGCTGCCCAGGCGCGCCGGGTCGAACACGATGGCCAGCATGTTGTTCCAGACCGCGTGCTCGTGGGTCAGCGTCTCCGGGCGGATGGTGTGGCCGCCGGTCACGGCCGCGCCCAGCAGCTCGCACATCATCGCCAGCACGTAGCCCTTGTGCTCGCCGAACGAGCGCAGCGCGCCATGCGGCTGGCCCGCGGGCGGGAACATCACGGCGGGGTCGTTGGTGGGATGGCCGTCGGCGTCCAGCAGGCAGCCCGGCGGCACCGGCACGCCCTTGTTGTTGGCCACGCGCACCTTGCCCAGCGCGATCGCGCTGGTGGCGAAGTCCATCACCAGCGGCGCGGCGCCGGCCACCGGCACGCCGATGGTGAACGGGTTGGTGCCGTAGCGCGCCTCGTAGCCGCCGTGCGGCGCCACGATCTGCCGGGACAGCACGTTGACGAAGTGGATCGAGATCATGCCGGCGGCGGCGGCCTGCTCGGCCCAGTGGCCCACGCGGCCGAGGTGGTGCGAGCGGCGCAGCCCCAGCACGCACACGCCATGCTCGCGCGCGCGGCCGATGGCCAGGTTCATGGCCTCCTCGGTGACCGCCTGACCCATGCCGCGGTTGCCGTCCAGGCTCAGGATGCCGCCGGACTCGTGCACCACGCTCACGTGCTGGTTGAGCTGGAGCTGCTCGCCCAGCCAGGACAGCACGTACTTCGGGATCATGCCCACGCCGTGCGAATCGTGCCCGGACAGGTTGGCGCCGACCAGGTGGTCGGCGGTCAGGCGGGCTTCGCGCGCGTCGGAGCCGGCGGCGAGCCAGAGGTCGGATACCCACTGATGCAGGGCGGCGGTCGGGATGCGGTGTTCACTCATGGGATCGGGTAGCGGGATAGCGGAAGGAGGGGGCGGACGAGACAGGCGGCAGAAGATAGCGAAAGAACCGGCGCAAAAACCGGCGCAAGAAAACGGCGGCAGGGCCGGCGGCGGCCACCATCATAAGCCGCCCGGCCCCGCTTGGGTACCCGGCAATGGGCGCCGGCCATGCATCCGCGTCATTCCGGCCGGATATTGGCGCTCTTGATCAACTGCGCCCACTTGGCCACCTCGCGCTTCTGGAACGCGCCCAGCTCGGCCGGGCCCGCGCCGGATGGCTCGATGCCGAGCGTGGCGAAGCGCGCGCGCATGTCCGGCTCCTGCACGATCTTGCCGATGTCGGCGCCGAGCCGGTTGACGATGGGCTGCGGCGTGCCGGCCGGGGCGAACACCGCCTGCCACGAGACGATCTCGTAGCCGGCCAGCTTCGGCCCGCCGGCCTCGGCCACGGTCGGCACGTCCGGCAGCTCGCGCGCGCGCGTGGCCGCCGTGGTGGCCAGCGCGCGCAGCTTGCCGGCCTGGATCATCGGCATGGCCGCCACGCTGTTCTCGAACAGCACGTCGACCTGGCTACCCAGCAGCGCCTGCACCGCTGGGTTGCTGCCCTTGTACGGCACGTGCAGCAGCTTGACGCCGGCCATGCTGGCGAACAGCTCGCCGGCCAGGTGCTGCGAGGTGCCGTTGCCGGCCGAGCCGAACGACACCGTGCCCGGCTTGGCGCGGGCGGCGGCGATCACGTCCTGCACGCTCTTCCACGGGCTGCCGGCGTTGACCACCAGCAGGTTGGGCAGGGTGCCAATCAGCGCCACCGGCTTGAAGTCCCTGACCGGGTCGTAGGGCATCTTCGGGTACAGGCTGACGTTGATGGAATGCGAGCTGATGGTGCCGCCGACCAGCGTGTAGCCGTCCGGCGCCGCCTTGGCCACGTAGTCCGAGCCGATGTTGCCGCCCGCGCCGGCGCGGTTTTCCACCACCACCGGCTGGCCGATCATCTGCGACAGGCGCAGGCCGATCAGGCGGCCCAGCACGTCGGTGGTGCCGCCCGCGGCGAACGGCACCACGTAGTTGACGGGCTTGGTCGGCCAGGCGTCCTGCGCATGGGCGGCCAGCCCGCTGGCCAGCAGCGCCAGCGCGCCGGCGGCGGCCAGGGCGCGCAGGGCGCGGCGTGGCGCGGACAGCGGTGCCGCACGGAAATGTTGGGGAAACTGGACGCGGGCGGGCCGCTGCGGCCGGCGGTGGGTAGGCATATGCTGGTCTCCTGGCTTGTTGTGCGGCCATCCTTCTTTCCGCCGCCCCGCGCGGGCCGCTATCATCTGGCAAGCGGCAAGGTGGGGCAGGGCGGGATCGCCTTGGTCACAATCTACACGCGACCGGCACGGCACAGCCTTGCGTTTTACGCATAGCAGAAATGCGCCATATGCCGGGCGCGCAAGGGGGGCGGCCATAACAATCACCACATTGCCCGGCCTTGCCGCCGATCCGCCGCCGCCGCTCGCGTCCCGCGCCGCAACAATCGCGCCGTGATCGTGCTGTGAATCGCGCCGTGAATCGCCATACGAATCGCGCCACCAGCCGCCGGCGCAGACCTGACCGCAGTGCATCATCCGAAGACCGACATGACCCAGACTCCTGCCGCCACCGCGTCCACCCATTCCGTTTCCGCCGCGCCGGCCGCCCGCACGGGCGGACGCGTGCTGGTCGACGCGCTGCGCATCCACGGCGCCGAGCGCATCTTCTGCGTGCCCGGCGAAAGCTTCCTCGACGTGCTCGACGCCCTGCACGACCAGCCCGCCATCGACCTGATCGTGTGCAAGCACGAAGGCGCCGCGGCCAACATGGCCGAGGCCGACGGCAAGCTCACCGGCCGCCCGGGCATCTGCTTCGTCACGCGCGGGCCGGGCGCCACCCATGCCAGCATCGGCGTGCACATCGCCGCGCAGGACTCCACCCCGATGCTGCTGTTCGTCGGCCAGATCGCGCGCGGCCACAAGGGCCGCGAGGCGTTCCAGGAAGTGGACTACGGCGCCATGTTCGGCTCCATCGCCAAGTGGGTGGTGGAGATCGACGACCCCGCGCGCATCCCGGAACTGGTGGCGCGCGCGTTCCGCTGCGCCACCTCGGGCCGGCCCGGCCCGGTGGTGATCGCGCTGCCCGAGGACGTGCTCGACGGCCTGTGCGAGGTTGCCGACACCCCCCGCTACCAGCCCGTGGCGGCGGCCCCGCGCGCGGCCGACGCCGAGGCGCTGGCCGCGCTGCTGGCCGGCGCGCAGCGGCCGCTGGTGATCGCCGGCGGCGCCAACTGGAGCCCGCGCGCGGCGGCGGACTTCGCCACCTTCGTGCGGCGCTGGGACCTGCCGGTGGCATGCGCGTTCCGCCGCCAGGACGTGCTCGACAACCGCGACCCGCACTACGTGGGCCACCTGAGCCTGGGCGTGAGCCCGGCGCTGGCCGAGCGCGTGCGCACCGCCGACGTGATCCTCGCCTTCGGCACGCGCCTGGGCGACATCGCCACCGACGGCTACACGCTGCTGGAGGCACCCACGCCGCGCCAGCGCCTGATCCACGTGCACGCCGACAGCGCCGAGCTGGGCCGCGTCTACCAGCCCGAACTCGCCATCGAGGCCGGCACCGAGACCGGCGCGGCCATGCTGGCCGCGCTGCCGGCCCCGGCCAGCGTGGCCTGGGGCGACTGGACCGGCGCCGCGCGCGCCGCGCACATCGCCTTCGTCACGCCGGGCAAGCCGCACGCCGAACTCAGCGGCGTGGACATGACCGCGGTGGTCGACCATCTCAACCAGACCCTGCCGGCCGACGCCGTGCTCAGCAACGGCGCCGGCAACTACACGGTCTGGCTGCACCGCTACTACGCCTACCGCCAGCCGCGCACCGAACTGGCGCCCACCTGCGGCGCGATGGGCTACGGCCTGCCGGCGGCCATCGCCGCCAAGCTGCGCGACCCGCAGCGCACGGTGGTGTGCTTCGCCGGCGACGGCTGCTTCCTGATGTACCCGCAGGAGATCGCCACCGCCGCCGCCTACGGCGCCAACCTCGTGGTGGTGGTGGTCAACAACGGCATGTACGGCACCATCCGCATGCACCAGGAAAAGCGCTATCCGGGCCGCGTCAGCGGCACCGACATCCCCAGCCCGGACTTCGTGGCGATGGCGCAGTCGTGCGGCGCTTGGGCCGAGCGCGTGACGCGCACCGAGGACTTCGCCGGTGCCTTCGAGCGCGCGCTGGCGGCGGGCAAGCCCGCCGTGCTGGAACTGACCACCGATCCGCGCCAGATCACCCCGGCCATGCGCATCGCCGGCTGACGGCGGCGCGTGTCCGGCGGGCATGGGAAGACACGGAAGACAAGGAACACAAGACCGGCCGGACCCATGACGCCGGACAGCCGCCGGCACCTGATATACGGCGTGCCGCATACGGCACGCCTCGCACCAGATCCATAACAAGAACGCAGAACAGGAGACCCTTCGCATGACCACTGGCACGCTGGATGGCCTGCGCGGCCATTTCTCCGGGCGGCTGCTGACCGCGCCCGACGACACCGCGCCGTTCCTGACCGACTGGCGCCGCAACTTCACCGGCCGCACGCTGGCCGTGGCGCAGCCGGACACCACGGCGGACGTGGCCGCGGTGGTGCGCTGGTGCGCGGCGCACCGCGTGCCGCTGGTGCCGCAGGGCGGCAATACCGGCATGGTGGGCGGCGCCGTGCCCGACGGCGGCGGCCACGCGCTGGTGCTGTCCACCGCGCGCCTGAACCGCATCCGCGAGATCGACCCGCTCAACAACACGCTGACCGCCGAGGCCGGCTGCATCCTGGCCAACGTCCAGCAGGCCGCGCAGGAGGCGGACCGCCTCTATCCGCTCTCGCTCGGCGCGGAAGGCAGCTGCACCATCGGCGGCAACCTCGCCAGCAATGCCGGCGGCGTGCAGGTGCTGCGCTACGGCAACACGCGCGAGCTGTGCCTGGGGCTGGAAGTGGTCACGCCCGACGGCGAGATCTGGGACGGCCTGCGCGCGCTGCGCAAGGACAATACCGGCTACGACCTCAAGCAGCTGTTCATCGGCGCCGAGGGTACGCTGGGCGTGATCACCGCCGCCACGCTCAAGCTCTATCCGCGCCCGGCCGCGCGCATGACCGCGCTGGCCGCCGTGGCCGACCCGCATGCCGCGCTGCGCCTGCTGGAGCTGGCCCAGCGCCGGCTGGCCGCCACGCTGACCGCGTTCGAGCTGATGAGCGGAGCCTGCATGGCGCTGGTGGCGCGCCATTTCCCCGATTGCCGCGCGCCGTTCGAGCAGGACCATCCCTGGTACGTGCTGCTGGAAAGCAGCGACCCGCACAGCGAGGCGCACGCCACGCAGGCGTTCGGCGAGCTGATGGAGGAAGCCTTCGAGGCCGGCATCGTGGCCGACGCGGCCATCGCCGCCTCGCTGGCGCAGTCCGACGCGCTCTGGCGCATCCGCCACCACCTGCCCGAGGCGCAGTCGCTCGACGGCGGCGACAACGTCAAGCACGACATCTCGGTGCCGATCTCGGCCATCGCCACCTTCATCGAGCGCACCAGCGCCGACATCGTGGCGGCCCATCCGGGCGCGCGCGTGCTGGCCTTCGGCCATCTCGGCGACGGCAACCTGCACTACAACGTCAGCGCCCCGGCCGGCCAGCCGCAGGCGCCGTTCGTGCAGGCCAGCGGCGCGGCGGTCAGCGCGCTGGTGTACGAGGCGGTGGCGCGCGTGCGCGGCTCGATCTCCGCCGAGCACGGCATCGGCCAGCTCAAGGTCGGGAAGAACGCGCACTACAAGTCCGCCGTGGAAATGGCGCTAATGCAGAGGATCAAGCAGGCGCTGGACCCGCACGGCCTGATGAACCCGGGCCGGCTGCTGCCGCCGCGCTGACAGGCGAACCGGGAAAGCCCCGCAGAGGGCAGGAAGAAAGCCCGCAGAAGGCAAGAAGAACGCCCGAGGAAGGCCAGGGAAGGCTCGAAGAAGCCCCGAAGAAAGCCGAACCACAAAGCTCGCAAAGAGCAGGAGACACCGATGCAAGATGCAACGCACAAGCGCGGCCGCCGCGCCTCGCTGCTGGCCCTGGCCGCGCTGGCCGCCACCACCGTCTGCGGCGCGCTGCCGGCGCGGGCCGAGACCTGGCCGGCCAAGCCGATCCGCCTGATCGTGCCGTTCACCGCGGGCGGCAACACCGACATCGTGGCGCGCCTGGTCGCGCGCGAGCTGCAGAAGTCGCTGGGGCAGGCGGTGGTGGTGGACAACCGCCCGGGCGCTTCGGGCAACATCGGCGCCGACACCGTGGCCAAGTCCGCGCCGGACGGCTACACGCTGCTGGTGGGCACGGTCGGCACCAATGCCATCAACGCCAGCTTCTACCGCAAGATGCCCTATGACACCGTCAAGGACTTCGCCGCGGTGGCGATGGTCGCCTCGGTGCCCAACATCCTGGTGGTCAACCCCGGCGTGCCGGCCAACAGCGTCAAGGAGCTGACCCAGTACGTCAAGCGCGCCAACGGCAGCACCACCTTCGCCTCGTCCGGCACCGGCACCTCGATCCATCTCTCGGGCGAGCTGTACAAGGTCATGACCGGCGTGTCGATGGTGCACGTGCCCTACAAGGGCAGCGCGCCCGCCGTGACCGACCTGATGGGCGGGCAGGTGCAGCTGATGTTCGACAACGCGCCGACCTCGCTGCCGTTCGTCAAGGCCGGCAAGCTCAAGGCGCTGGCCGTCACCGGCGCGCACCGCATGAGCGCGCTGCCCAACGTGCCGACGATGGAAGAAGCCGGCCTGCCGGGCTTCGTCACCGGCTCGTGGTTCGGCGTGTTCGCGCCGGCGCGCACGCCGCGCGAGATCGTCACGCGCCTGAGCGACATCATCATGGCGGCCTCGGCCCGCCCCGATTTCCGCGAGGCGCTGGTGACCGCCGGCGCCGATCCCGACCCCAAGCCCGCCGCCGAATTCCAGGCCTTCGCGCTGGCGGAGAAGGTGCGCTGGGAGAAGGTCGTCAAGGCGGCCGGCGTCTCGGTCGACGAATAAACCGGCGCCCGGCAGGCTGCGCCGGGCGCGCCCCCATCGAGGAACCATCATCATGAGCAATCCCGCCCCCGCCACTCCGCGCCCTGCCACTTCGCGCCATGACGCCGCCGCGCTGCGCGGCATGGCCCAGGCCATGTTCGCGCGCGCCGGCATGCCGGACGACCGCGCCGCCGACGTGGCCGACATCCTGATCGAGGCCGACCTGATGGGCCACGACACCCACGGCCTGCAACTGCTGCCGACCTACCTGGCCGAGATCGAGAGCGGCAGCATGGCGGTCACGGAAGACTACGACGTCATCTCCGAGCGCGCCGCCGTCGCCACCTGGGACGGCAAGCGCCTGCCTGGCCCGTGGCTGACCCTGCGCGCGCTGGAAAGCGCGATGGCGCGCGCGCGCGACTACGGCACCGGCACCGTCACCATCCGCCGCTCGCACCACATCGCCTGCCTGGCGGCCTACCTGGAGCGCGCCACGCGGGCCGGGCTGGTCATGCTGCTGTTCTCGTCGGCGCCCGGCGCGGCCACCGTGGCGCCGTTCGGCGGCACCCGCGCGGTGTTCTCGCCGAGCCCGCTGGCGGTCGGGTTTCCCACGCCCGAGGGCCCGGTGCTGATCGACGTGTCCACCTCCATCACCACCAACGGCCTGACCGGCCGCCTGTACAAGGAAGGCAAGCGCCTGCCGCACCAGTGGCTGATCGACGAGCACGGCAACGCCAGCGACGACCCGGCCGTGCTGTTTCCCCCGCACGCCGGCTCGATCCTGCCGCTGGGCGGGCTCGACGTGGGCCACAAGGGCTTCGCGCTGTCGCTGATGGTGGAGGCGCTGACCGCCGGCCTGACCGGCCACGGCCGCGACGACCCGGGCAAGCGCTGGGGCAACACCGTGTTCCTGCAGATCCTCGACCCGGCCGCGTTCGCCGGCGAGGAAGCCTTCGCCACGCAGATGGGCTGGGTGGCGCGCGCCAGCACCGGCAACCCGCCGCGGCCCGGCGTGGACCGGGTCAGACTGCCGGGGCAGGGCGCGCTCGAGCGCAAGGCGCGGCAACTGCGCGAGGGCGTGGCGCTGAACCCGGCGATCCTGCCGCAGCTCGCGCCGTGGCTGGAAAAGTACGGCATGGCCGCGCCCGCGGCGCTGGCGTGAGACCGGGGCGCTGGCCGGCGGCCGGCGCCGTGCGGTAAGCTCGCGGAATCCGGCATCCGCCTGCCATCGTCCGCCGCCATCCATGCAAGCTTTCAGCCTCGACCTGTTCCTCCGCCTTTTCTCCGGCCTGCTGTGCGGGGTCCTGCTCGGGCTGGACCGCAACCTGCACGGCAAGCCGGCGGGCGTGCGCACGCTGGGGCTGGTGTCGCTGGGCGCCGCCGCCGCGGTGTGCGTGGTGACGGTGTCGGGCCATCCGCCCGATGCCATGTCGCGCGTGCTGCAGGGCCTGCTGACCGGCATCGGCTTTCTCGGCGTGGGCGTGATCTCGCGCCACAGCAACGACGACAAGCCCCAGGGCCTGACCACGGCGGCGGCGATCTGGCTGGCCGCCATCGTCGGCGCGGCGTGCGGGGCAGGGTACTACGCCATCGTGGCGATCGCGCTGGCGCTGGGGCTGCTGCTGCTCCTGATCGGCGGGCGCTTCGAGCGCGGCCTGCGCCGGCGCCTGCGGCAGGAAGAAGCGCTGCTGCGCGAGCACAAGCGCCACCGCGACTTCGGCGGCCACGGCCCGGAAGGCAGGCAGGGCGAGCAGGGCGGCAACCCGCGCGCGATGCCGCCGGGCCTGGACGAAAGCTGAGCCGGCGCGGCGCTTTCCTGCCCGCCTCCTTGCTCGCCTTTTTGCCGGTCTGCCGTCCGTCGGTCTGACTGTCCGTCTATCCGTCCGTCTTCCTGCCCGCCGCTCAGCGCGCCTGCGCTTGCAGCGCCGCCTCGATGCCGCGCACGCTTTCCACCAGCAGCGGGCGCACCGTTTCCAGCAGCATCGCGGCCGGCACGATGGCGGTGGGGCCGCTGCATGACAGCGTCATCGGTGGCAGCGCGCGGCCCGGGCGGAACGCGGCGGCGATGGAGTTGATGTCGGGCAGCCATTCGCCGAACGACGTGGTGCAGCCCATGCGCCGCACCTCGGCGCCGCCGTGCGCCACGATGGCCTCGGCGCGCGCGGCGTCCAGCCCGTCGTGGCGGCGGAACGCGGCCAGCGCCTGCTTGCGCTCGGCCGGCGGCAGCGCTTCGAGATAGGCGCGCCCGGCGGCCGTGGTCAGCCCCGAGATGCGCGTGCCCGCCGCCACGCGCAGCGTCAGGTAGGACTCCGACTGGCAGTTCTCGTAGATCAGCATCTGCGCGCGGTCGCGCACGATCAGCGAGGTCACGCCTTGCGACAGGTCCGCCAGCGCCCGCATGAAGGGGCGCACCACCTCCAGCACGTCCACGCCCTGCTGCGCCGCCGGCGCCATCGCCAGCGCAGAGCTGCCGAGCTGGTACTTGGCCTGCTCGGGGTCCAGGCGCAGGTAGCCCAGCTCGGTCAGGGTATGGGTCAGGCGCGACACGGTGGACTTGGGCAGGCCGCAGCGCTGCGCCAGCTCGGCATTGCCGAGCCGCGTCTCGTAGCTGCGGAAGCACGCCAGCACGTCGAGCCCGCGCGCCAGCGCGGTGACGAAATGCCGGTCTTCCTTGGGCTGGGCGCCGTCGTCGGGCGGCGGCGGGTCCGGATCGTCGAGGTTGTCCATGCGCGGGCGGTGACTGGCGGGGCCGTGGATGCGGATCAGCCGGCGGCGGCCAGCATCTCGCGCAGCTTCGCCTTGAGGATCTTGCCGGACGGCGCGGCCGGCAGGTGCTCGACGACGCGCACCTCGTGCGGGATCTTGTACGGCGACAACTGCTCGCGCAGGAACGCGCGCAGCGCGGCCGGGTCCAGCGCCATGCCGGCGCGCACCTCGACGAAGGCGACGACTTCCTCGTTGCCCTCCACCGCGCGCCCTACCACGGCGGACTGCAGCACGGCCGGGAAGGCGTTGATCGATTGCTCGACTTCCTCCGGGTACACGTTGAAGCCGGAGTGGATGATGATTTCCTTGGAGCGGCCGACGATGAACACCGCGCCGTCGGCGTCGATGCGCGCGAGGTCGCCGGTATGCAGCCAGCCGTCGGCGTCGATCACCTGCGCGGTCAGGTCGGGGCGGCGGTAATAGCCCTTCATCACGTTGGGGCCGCGCACCAGCAGCTCGCCGCTGCCGTCGGGCAGCGGGTCGCCCAGGCGGATCTCCACCTCGGGCACCACCGGGCCGACCGAGCAGTCCGCGCGCGGCGACTCCACGCGCGTCTGGCACACCGTGGGCGAGGTCTCGGTCATGCCGTAGCCGTTGTTCAGCACGATGCCGAAGCTGCTTTCGAAGGCGGCCTTGAGCGTCTCGGTGAGCGGCGCGCCGCCGGACTGCGCCATGCGCAGCGCGGGCGCGCGCAGCGGCGTGGCCTGCGCGCGGCTCCATTCGATCAGCTTGGCGTACAGCGCCGGCACGCCGTGCAGCACGGTGAGCTGCTGTTCGGCCAGCGCCCGCGCCAGCGTCTCGGGGCGGAAGCGCGCCTCGTAGAACACCGTGGCGCCGTTGGACAGCGGCCCCACCAGCAGCACCGACAGGCCGTACACGTGCGACATCGGCAGCACGCCGTAGACGCGGTCGCCCGGCTGCACGCGGCCCTGCGCGCGGTTGGAGCGGCCGATGAACATCATGTTGGCATGCGTGAGCATCACGCCCTTGGACGCGCCGGTGGTGCCGGTGGTGTAGATCAGCGCGGCGACCTGGTCGCGCGCCGCCGGCTCGACCGGCTCGGGCACCGCCGCCGCGTTCACCGCGCCGACCAGCAGGCGGCCCACGTGCGGCCACTGCGCCGGCTGCGCGCCGCGCGCCAGGCCGTGCTCGCGCGCTTCCGCATGGGCGCCGTCCAGGTACAGCGCCACGCGGGCGCCGGCATGCTCGACGATGTTGCCGATCTCGCGCTGCGACAGGCGCGCGTTGACCGGCACGGCCCACGCGTCGAGCGCGCTGAGCGCCAGGATCAGCACCGCGCAGCCCACGCAGTTCTCCGTCACCAGCACCACGCGGTCGCCGCCGCGCACGCCCAGCGCCGCCAGCGCGCGGGCGGTGCCGGCAATGGCGCCGTCGAGCTCGCCGTAGCGCAGCGAGCGCTCGGCATCGACCAGGGCCAGGCGCTCCGGATGGCTGCGCACCCAAGGCGCGATGGTCTGGTGCAGGCGGGTGAACGCGGTGGCGGGGGAGGTGGCGGGGGTGGCGGCGATGGAATCGGCGCGCGATTCCGCCGCCGGCGCGGACGCGCCGGGCGTGGTGGTGCTCATCAATGTCTCCGGGCAAGGCTTTCCGGCGTGGCCGCCGGATTTGTTCGATGGCGGCAATAGTCCCATCGATCGCCGTGCCCGTCAACTGCACCGTGGAACCCATGTTCTGCATTGCGGAACATGGATGGGAGGACGCCAGAAGCCGGACGTCAGAAGCCGAACGTCAGAAGCGGAAGCGCGCCACCCCGGCCGCCAGCCCGGCGGCCTGTTCGTCCAGGCTCGCCGCCTGCGCCGTGACCGCTTCGACCAGCTCGGCGTTCTGCCGGCTGGTCTGCTCGAGCTGGGCCACCGCTTCGCCGACCGCGCACACGCCCTGCGCCTGCTCGTCGGCCACGCCGCACAGCCGCTCGGACAGCGCGTGGCTCTGGCCGACCGCCTGCTCGATGCGGCTCATGGCGCTCACCACTTCCTGGCTCAGCTGCGCGCCGCGCGCGATCTCGGCGGTGGCCTGGCCGATGGTGGCGCGGATCTCGCGCGCCGAGGTGGCGCTGCGCTGGGCCAGCCCGCGCACTTCCTCGGCCACCACCGCGAAGCCGCGCCCGGCTTCGCCGGCGCGGGCCGCTTCCACGGCCGCGTTGAGCGCCAGGATGTTGGTCTGGAAGGCGATGCTCTCGATTACCCCCACCATCTCCGCCACGCTGCGCGAATGCCCGTGCACGGCGTCCATCGCGCCGCTCATCTGGCTGACCACGCCCATGCCGGCGTCGGTGGCCTGGCGTGCCTGGCGCGCCATCGCGCTCGACTCCGTGGCCTGCTCGCGGGCCTGCCCGACCAGCGTGGCGAGGCGCGCCACGCTGTCGGTGGCGGCGGCCAGCGCGCTGGCCTGCAAGGCGGTGCGGCGCGACAGGTCCTGGTTGCCGCCGGCGATGCCCGCGCTGGTGGCGGCGATCTCGCCCGACGAGCGGCGGATGTCGGCCAGCACGCCGGCGAGCTGGTCGCGCATGCGGGCCAGCATGCACATCAGGCTGCGGGTGTCGCCGCGGCGCAGCGGCACGGCCTGGCGCAGGTCGCCGGAGGCGATGCGGCTGGCCACCTCGGCGGCGTCCGCCGGCTCGCCGCCGAGCTGCGACAGCAACTGGCGCGCGGCAAACCAGGCCAGCGCCGCCGCGGCGGCCAGGCTGGCCAGCAGCATGGCCACCATCAGGCCCTGCGCGCGCAACTGGCTGGACGTCACCGCGGCCACGGTGTCGGCGGCCTGGCGCTCCTGGCGGGTGCGCGCGGCCTCCACCACGGTGGCGAGCTTCTGCAACTGCTCGCCGAGGAAATGGCCGTCCACGGAAACCGCGCTGTCGAACTGCAGCGGGTCGAGCGGCTGCTTGCGCAGCAGCGCCACGTAGCTGCCCAGCAGCGTGGCGGCGCTGTCGCGTTCCTTGCGCAGCGCTTCGGCCTGCGCCGGCGTGGCCGCGCGCACCACGGTGAGGGCCTGGTCGAGCCGCGCCAGGGCGTTGTCGATGTCGGCGCCGGCCGCGTCGCGCTCGCTGCCGCTGGTGGCCAGCGTGAGCGAAAGCTGGGCGCGCTCCAGCCGGGCCAGCGCCGACTGCGCGCGCTCGGCCGCGATGGCGCCCCGCATGTCGCGCTGGTACAGGGTGTCGGTCATCTGCTTGACCGAGACCAGGCTGACGATGCCCGTCAGCCCGACCGCGGCGCCGAACGCATAGACCAGCGCGAAGGCGATGCACAGGCGCGCGGCCAGCGGCAGCCGGCCCAGCCAGGCGGGCAGGCGCGGGCCCGCGCGGCGGGCGGGGGAGAGTGGAACGGCGGCTTGCAACACGGTGAGGACTCCGATGGGCCTCGCGGCCCGCATACTGACCCTGGTCGCCGCGATCCGGCCCGCCGTGCGCCGGCGGCCGCCGGCGGCGACTTCTCTTATGCCGCGCATGCTGGGATACCTCTGTGACAAAACCGTGACACCCTGACCGGCCATTGGGGTAATACCCATTGTCATCGGCGTGTCATATAGCTGACATGAAATACGTGTGCGCCACACCGGCCTCCCCGCGCCGCGTCCGCCTCCACCACCAGCCGCCGCCCAATCGCCATCCATTCGCCGCGTTTTATCTCGCCTCCCGCTCACGTTTCGTCACGCCCGTCCGTTATCCGTTCATGTCCAACGCTTCCCCCCTGGCCGGCGTGACCTTGCCGCGGCTTCGCTTGCCGCCGCTGCACACCGTGTTCCAGCCCATCGTTGCGTTCGGCACCGGCGAGATCCTCGGATACGAAGCGCTGGTGCGCGGCCCGACCGGCTCGCAACTGGCCATGCCCGATGCGCTGTTCCGCCTCGCCCGCAACGAGGACGACACCGTGCAGATCGAGCTGGAGGCGGCGCGCACGGCGTTGTCCTCCAGCGCCGCGCTCGCGCTGCCGGGCAGCCTGTTCCTGAATTTCAGCACGATGGCGCTGCGCTGCCTGCTGGCCGACGGCGGGCGCGCGATGAAGGCGCTGGTGGCCGGCAGCATCGACCCCGCGCGGGTGGTGATCGAGATCACCGAGCAGGCGCAGATCGAGCATGCCGAGCGCTTCGGGCAGGCGATGGGCGTGCTGCAGGAGCTGGGCATGCAGTACGCGCTGGACGATTTCGGCACCGGCCACGCCAACCTCGACCGCCTGATCCACCTGACGCCGCACTACGTCAAGCTGGACAAGTCGCTGGTGCGCGGCATCGGCACCAGCCCGCGGCGCCTGGAGATCGTGCGCACCATGCTGGCGCTGGCCAAGGCGCTCGGCTGCGCGGTCATCGCCGAAGGCATCGAGGATGCCGACGAGCTGGCCGTGCTGCGCGACCTCGGCGTGCCGTTCGGGCAGGGCTACTACCTGGGCCGGCCAGCGGCGCAGCCGGTCATGGCGGTCGCGCCGCAGGCGCGCCAGGCGCTGGGGTCCAAGCAGATCGCGGTGTTCCCGCAGACGGTGCGCTCGGCGCGCCCGGGCGTCACCGCGGGCAAGCTGATGCGGCCCGCGCCGGCGGTGCGCGCCGGCATCACCAACAACGCGCTGCTGGACCTGTTCCACGCGCGCCCCGGCCTGCACGCGGTGGCCGTGGTCAACGACGACGGCACGCCGCTGGCCATCGTCAACCGGCATTATTTCCTCGACCGCTTCACCGCGCCGTTCCACCGCGAGCTGTACGGCAAGAAGAACGGCATGAGCCTGGCCAGCCGCGCGCCGCTGTGCTTCGACAAGGGCGCCGGCATCGACGAGATGGCGCGCGCGCTCGCCGGCGAGGACCAGCGCCCGCTGGCCGACGGCTTCATCGTGACCGAGCAGGGGCGCTACGCCGGGCTGGGCACCGGCGCGGACCTGATCCGCGCGGTCACGGAAATCCGCATGGAGGCGGCGCGCTATGCCAACCCGCTGACCTTCCTGCCCGGCAACATGCCGCTGAACCGCCATATCGACCGCCTGCTCGACGCCGGCGCCGAGTTCCACGCCTGCTATGTCGACCTCAACCATTTCAAGCCCTACAACGACCAGTACGGCTACTGGAAGGGCGACGAGATGCTCAAGGGCGCGGCTGCCCTGCTGGCGCAGGCGTGCGACCCCGCGCGCGACTTCCTCGGCCACGTGGGCGGCGACGACTTCCTGGTGCTGTACCAGAGCCCCGACTGGGAAACCCGCACGCGCACGGCCATCGCCGGTTTCAACCGCGCCGCGCGCGAGCTGTACACCAGCGCCGACCGCGAGGCCGGCGGCATCCACGGCGAGGACCGCCTCGGCCAGCAGACCTTTTTTCCGGCCGTGACGATGGCCGCCGGCGCGGTGCGCGTGGGACCGCGGCCGGCCGCCGGGCCCGCCGGCGGGCCCGGCCCGTGGCGGCTGGACAGCAGCCATATCGGCGCGGCCGCGGCCACCGCCAAGCGCGAGGCCAAGAAGGCCAGCAGCGGCTTCGTCGTGATCGACCTGCGCGAGCTGATGCGCGACGGGCGGCTCGGCGCCTGAGCGCGGCCGGCCCGGCGGTGCGCGCCTAGCTCCCGGCGCGCCGGTTGCGCCGGCTGACGCCGGCCGCGGTTTCCTCCAGGCGGTAGCCCTGCCCGTAGACCACCGAGAGGACCACACCGTTGCCGGGGTGCAGCGCCAGCGTGCGGCGCAGGCGCGAGACCAGGTTGGCCAGCGCGCGCGAGCCCGGCGGCAGCGCGTAGCCCCAGATCGCGTGCTCGATCTGCGCGTGCGGCATCACCCGCCCGGCGCCCGAGAACAGCAGCGCGGCGAGATCGAACTCCTTGGGCGTGAGCGCCACGCGCTGGCCGCGGAAGGCGGCACGGCGCGACAGGCAGTCCAGCGTGTAGGGCCCCATCGCGATGGCGGGGCCGGGGGCCGTCTCGCGCGCGCCGGTGCGGCGGCGCAGCGCGTGCAGCCGCGCCACCAGCTCGCGCGCGCGCAGCGGGCGGATCATGTAGTCGTCGGCGCCCGCCTGCAGGGTGTTGACGACCGAGTCTTCGTCGCGCCGGTCGGACAGCACCATCACCGGCAGCTCGCCGCTCCACGCCGCGCGCACCGCGCGCACGGCCTGCACCGCCGGCATGTCGGCCAGCTCGTGGTCGATCAGCAGGACGTCGTAGCGCGAGCGGTCGATGCGCTGGAACAGGTCTCGGCTGGCATGGTACGTGTGGCAATGCATGCCGGCGCGGAGCAGGGAATCCGACAGGGCCTCGGCCTGAACCGAGCGGTCCGCTAGCAGTGCGATCTTCATGGGGGAATGTCCAACTGGCGTTTGGGCAAATGGCGGGCGGGCGCGCGCATCCGCCGCCCGGCCAGACGGGCAGCCATGCGCTGGACCGGGATGGGCTGGGCCTGTCCCGCAAGGCGATGCGGGCAGCATAGTCCGCGCCGGGCCGGATATTGATCGGAGCTGTCCGCAAGCCCAGGCAGAGCATTCCCAAAATACCCGGCGACTCATCCTGTGCGGCGGGCGCGCCGGCGGACGCGGGCGCGCCCGCCGCAGCGCGCATACATGATTTGTCCGAAAGCGCCGCCCGACGTTATCCACAGGATGTGTGGATAAGCGGGGCCCGCGCGGGGCGCGCGGCCAATGGGGGCGGAAGGATGCCGGCCTGCCTAAATCTTGGGCAGTCGCGCGGCGAGGCCGCGCGGGCGCGGCGGCACCCGCCGGGCGGCGGGTGCGGTGGTGGTGCCAGTGCCGGCCGGGGCGGCCGGCAGGGTCAGAACGCCGAGATCGGCCGTCCCGTCAGCGGGTAGTTGGGATCGTTGTAGCCGTGCGTGGAGGCGTGGCCCGGGCGCACCAGGCTGTCCACCAGTGCTTCTTCGTCGGCCGACAGCGCCACGCCCACGGCGCCGAAATAGTCCTCGAACTGCGCCAGCGTGCGCGGCCCGGCGATCACCGAGCTGACGATAGGGTTGGCCAGCACCCAGGCCGTGGCGAACTGCCCGAGCTGGAGCCCGCGGCCCTCGGCATGCTGCTTGAGCGTCTGCGCGATGACCAGCGATTCCTCGCGGAACTCGGTTTCCATCATGCGGCGGTCGGCGCGGCCCGCGCGCGAATCCTGCGGCGGCTGCTGGCCGGGCAGGTACTTGCCGGTGAGTACGCCGCGCGCGATCGGGCTGTAGGGCACCACGCCCAGGCCGAAGTGCTGGCAGGCGGCCAGGATCTCCACTTCCGGCATGCGGTTGAGCAGGTTGTAGTAGGGCTGGCAGACCACCGGGCGCGGCACGCCGAGCCGGTCGCACAGCGCCGCGATCTCGGCGATGCGCCAGCCGCGGAAGTTGGACACGCCCCAGTAGCGGACCTTGCCGGCGCGGATCAGGTCGCCCATCGCGCGCACCGGCTCTTCCAGGTTCTCGCCGGGGAAGTCGCGGTGCAGGTAGAGGATGTCGAGGTAGTCGGTGCCCAGGCGGCGCAGGCTTTCCTCGGACTCGCGCAGGATCCAGGTGCGCGAGTAGTGCGAGCGGTTGGGCGCGGCGTCCATCGGGTTGCCGAGCTTGCTGGCCAGCACCCAGTCGTGGCGGTCGCCGGCCAGCAGGCGGCCGACCATGCGCTCGGAGGCGCCCTTGCTGTAGACGTCGGCGGTGTCGATGAAGTTGACGCCATGCGCGCGCGCGCTGTCGACGATGCGGCCGGCTTCGGCCTCGTCGGTCTGGTCGGCGAACATCATGGTGCCCAGGCACAGGGCCGATACCTTCAGGTTGCTGGCGCCCAGGCGCCGGTATTCCATCTTGAACTCTGACATTGCGGTCTTCCTTGACGATGCGGTACTGCGGCGGAACGAAAAGCGCTACAGCTTAACGCTAGTCGCGAAATTCTGCCGGGCCTATGCCAGAATGGCGGGCATTGCGATCCGCCGCCGCCAGGCGCTCTCCGACGGCCATGCCGAGTCCTTCCCTGATTGCCGTGATCGTGCTGGCCTTCCATGCGCTCGGCGTGCTCGCGGCCCTGCATGCGGTGATGACGGTGCGCACGGCGCCCGGCGCCATCGCGTGGGCCGGCTCGCTGGTGATGATGCCGTACTTCACGCTGGTGCCTTACCTGATCCTGGGCAGCAGCAACTTCGCCGGCTACGTCAACGCGCGCCGCTTCAACAACGACCGCCTGCGCGAGGTCACGCACGACATGGACCCCGGCGAGCGCGCCGCGCGCGACGCCTGCGTGGTGCACGCGCCCGAGCAGGCCTGCCTGCGCGCCTTGCCGCGCCTGACCGGCATGCCGTGCCTGGCCAACAACGCGGTGCGCCTGCTGGTCGACGGCGAGGACACCTTCGCGGCGATCTTCGCGGCCATCGCCGCCGCGCGCCAGGTGGTGATTGTGCAGTTCTTCATCGTCCACGACGACGCGCTCGGCCGGCGCCTGCAGGACCTGCTGTGCGAGCGCGCCGCGGCCGGCGTGAAGGTCTATTTCCTCTACGACAGCATCGGCTCGCACGCGCTGCCCGGGCACTACGTCAAGCGGCTGCTGGCCGGCGGCGTGGAGGCGCGCGCGTTCGCCACGCGGCGCGGCTTCGTCAACCGCTTCCAGCTCAATTTCCGCAACCACCGCAAGCTGGTGATCGTCGACGGCGCCCGCGCGTTTACCGGCGGCCACAACGTCGGCAACGAATACCTGGGCCTGAAGCCGCCGCTGGCGCCGTGGCGCGACACCCATATCGAGATCCGCGGCAGCGCGGTGCTGGACCTGCAGATGGTGTTCGCCGAGGACTGGTACTGGGCCGCGCGCGAGGTGCCGCTGCTGCTGCCGCCGCCGGCCGCGGCCGCCGGCGGCATGACCTGCCAGGTGGTGCCGTCCGGTCCGGCCGACGCGCAGGAGACCTGCTCGCTGTTCTTCGTCGAGGCGATCCAGTCGGCGCGCTGGCGCCTGTGGATCACCAGCCCGTACTTCGTGCCCGACGAGGCCGTGTTCGCGGTGCTGCGGCTGGCCGTGCTGCGCGGCGTGGACGTGCGCATCCTGCTGCCGGCGCGCCCGGACCACCTGGTGGTGTTCGCCGCCTCCACGCTGTACGCCTACCAGGCCGTGCGCGCGGGCGTGAAGATCTACCGCTATCAGCCGGGTTTCCTGCACCAGAAGGTGATCCTGATCGACGACGAGGCCGCCGCGGTGGGCAGCGCCAACCTGGACAACCGCTCGTTCCGCCTGAACTTCGAGCTGATGGTGATGACCGCGGACCGCGGCTTCGCCGCCGGCGTGGCCGCCATGCTCGAGGCGGATTTCGCCCAGGCGCGCCGCATCGGGCCCGACGAATACCTGGGCGGGTCGCGCCTGCGGCGCGTGGCCATGCACGTGGCCACGCTGTTCGCGCCGATCCTGTAGCGCCGCCGCAGCACCGTCGCGCGGCGAGCGGCGGGCGCTCAGAGGTCGCCCTGCGTCGCCTGCGAGGCCACGGCGGTAGGCCAGTCGCGGCGCATGATGATGTAGGTGAAGGAGGTCGACCAGCCGATCAGGATCAGGCCCACCAGCGGCTCGATGCTGGCGATCAGCCGCGTCGCGCCGATCGGCGATATGTCGCCCAGGCTCTGCGTGGTGTAGGTCTCCAGCGAGAAGTAGATGTAGGTGATGGGCTGGACCGGCTGCGGCCCGCCCAGCCCGCCGAGGCCGAGCACGTGGCCGGCCACCCAGTAGCCCGCGCCGAACACGATGGCTTCCAGGCAGTGGGCCACGATGATGCACAGGATCAGCACGCCCACGTTGACGCGCCCCGACCAGCGGTGCGGGCTCATCGCCGAGAGCAGCCGCAGGGCCTCGTAGTGGATGACGACCACCATCACCGTGAGCACGCTGGCGCAGAGCAGCGCCAGAAGATCGTGGGTGCTGAATTGCATCGGTCTGTCCTCGCGTTGCCAGTAGGCATAGTGACCGCCGCCGCGCCCGGTGCGTTCCGCCCGCGCGCGTATCCGTGCCGTCACGGACTGTCTGGAATGTAACGGCGGATCACGAGGATTGCCAGTACGCCGCATGGCGCGGCGCCGGACCGTGGCTAGTCGAACTCCACGTAGATCTCGCCGCGCGGGCCGTCATAGCCCAGGCGCGGCAGCTTGCCGTGCTCGCGGCTGGTGCGCGCCAGCGCGCGCAGCTCGGCCTGGCGGGCGGGCTCGCGCAGGTTGCGGCGCGCGCCGGTGCTGATCTCGGTCGGGCCGCACTGGGGGTTGCGGCAGCCGTACAGCACCCATTGCCCGTAACTGCCGCGGCGGATGCGGGTTTCTGCCGGCATGCCGCAGAGGGGGCAGGTATCTTGTTGTTTTGGGGTCATTGCGGGGGTTCCGCGCGCCGGGCGCATTGGCTCGATGGCATGGAATCCTGAGTCTGCGCAGTTCGGCGCCGCATTGCTTCCCCCCTGGCGAGGGGGGTGGTTTCGGGTGCGCGCCGCGCGCAGGACGCCGCCGGACGGGAAGGGCGGTCCGGGAAGATGCGAACGAGGCGACGCATGCGACCCGCCGGCCTCGGCGTGCGGCTTCAGCCGGCGCGGTAGCTGTCCAGGCGGTTGTAGAGCGTCTTGAGGCTGATGCCGAGCGACCGCGCCGCCTGGCGTTTGTCGCCCTCGTGGCGGGCCAGCGTGGCGAGGATGATCTCGCGCTGGGCGTCGGCCAGCGAGGTGCCGATGCGCACGTTGACCACGCCGTCCAGCGTGGACGGGCGCGGCGGCTGGCTGGCGATGTTCGGGTTGGCGATGTCGATCACGCGGTCGGCCAGGATGAAGGCCCGGTACACCGTGTTCTTGAGCTCGCGCACGTTGCCGGGCCAGCCGTAATGGCGCAGGCGCTCCACCGCGGTGGCGGAGAAGGTCTTGTCGGTGCCTTCGATGGCGTTGAACTCGGCCAGGAAGTGCCGGGCCAGCAGGGCGATGTCCTCGCCGCGCTCGCGCAGCGGCGGGATGTGCAGCGGGAACACGGCCAGCCGGTAGAGCAGGTCCTCGCGCAGCCGGCCGTCGCGCACGGCTTCGACGGGATCGCGGTTGGTGGCGGCGAGGATGCGCACGTCGCACGCGATCTGGGTGTCGCCGCCGACACGGTGGAAGGTGCGGGTCTCCAGCACGCGCAGCAGCTTGATCTGCATGTCGGGTGCCATTTCCGTGACTTCGTCGAGGAACAGCGTGCCGCCGCGCGCCTGCTCGAAATAACCGGCCTTCTGCTGCACGGCGCCGGTGAAGCCGCCTTTCTCGTGGCCGAACAGCTCGGACTCGATCAGCGCGGCCGGGATCGCGCCGCAGTTGACCGCCACGAACGGGCCGCCGCGGCGCGCGCCGCGCTCGTGCACGGCGCGCGCCACCAGTTCCTTGCCGGTGCCGCTTTCGCCCACCGCCAGCATGGTCACTTCGGTGGCGGCCACGCGTTCGATCTGGGCCAGCAGGCGCCGCATGGCCGGCGACGCGCTCTGCCACAGCAGCGCCGCCGGCCCCGGGACCGCGACGCGCGGCCCGCCGTCCACCGGCGGTGCCGGGGCACGGTCGGGGACGGGGGCGGCGGAAGTGTCGGGCTGGCTGCTTGGCATCGGCGGGGGCAGGGCGGCAATCTGGCCCAATGCTATCGCTTGCGGAAGCCCGAGGCCACCCTTTTGCGGCCAGAGTGCGAACTTGTTCGTCAAGGCGTGGCGTTGTCAGACAGACACCGGCATCGCCGCCCGCCGCCCCCGCATAGAATGGTTCATACCCCGGTTTTCCCCCTTGGCGCCGTGACCTGCTCCGGCCCGGCCGCCGCCGTGCCGGCGGCGCCTCCCGGCGGCAGCCGCGCGCTGGCCGATGGCTCCCCTACGGACGATATGCCCCACATCCTGATCGTCGACGACGACGAAAACACCTGTGCCGCGCTGTCGGAAATCGTGGCGGCCGAGGGCTTCACCTCCGCCACCGCCGGCGACCTGCGCGAAGCCTGCCTGCAGGTCGGCTGGCAGATGCCCGACGCGGTGCTGGCCGACCTCAAGCTGCCCGACGGCAGCGGCATGGACCTGTTCGGCGAAGTCGGCACCGCCGGCGTGGAAGTGATCCTGATGACCGGCTACGCCAGCGTGGAGTCCGCCGTGGACGCGCTGCGCCTGGGCGCCACCGACTACCTCGTCAAGCCGATCAACGTCACGCGCCTGCGCACCATCCTCAAGCGCATCGCCACCACCGGCGACCTCAAGGCGGAGATCCACTCGCTGCGCGGCGAGCTGCGCCGCTATGGCCGCTTCGGCCGGCTGCTGGGCAGCTCGGAGGCGATGCAGGTGGTCTACGACCAGTTGAGCCGGGTCGCGCCGACCGAGGCCACCGTGCTGCTGGTCGGCGAAAGCGGCACCGGCAAGGAACTCGCCGCGCAGACCCTGCACGAACTCTCGGCGCGCCGGCGCCAGCCGTTCCTCGCGGTCAACTGCGGCGCGATCTCGCCCACGCTGATCGAGTCCGAGATGTTCGGCCACGAGCGCGGCAGCTTCACCGGCGCCGAGCGCCAGCACAAAGGCTATTTCGAGCGCGCCAACGGCGGCACGCTGTTCCTCGACGAAATCACCGAGATGCCGGTGGAGCTGCAGGTCAAGCTGCTGCGCGTGCTGGAGTCCGGCGCGTTCATGCGGGTCGGCACCCACCGCGAGCTGCATGCCGACGTGCGCGTGGTGGCCGCCACCAACCGCAATCCCGAGGAAGCGGTGGCCGAAGGCAAGCTGCGCGCCGACCTCTACCACCGCCTCAACGTGTTCCCGGTCGAGCTGCCGCCGCTGCGCGCGCGCGGCGACGACGTGGTGCAGATCGCCAACACGCTGCTCGCGCAGATGAACGGCGAGCACGGCACGCAGCGCCGCTTCGCGCCCGAGCTGCTCGACAGCCTGCTGCTGCATGCGTGGCCCGGCAACGTGCGCGAGCTGCGCAACTTCGTGCAGCGCGCCTACATCATGGCCGACCACGACCTGATCGCCGACGCCCACGTGCCGCTGCAGATGGCGGCCACCACCTCGTCGGCCACGGCGATGGTGTCGGTGCCGGTCGGCATGTCGCTGGCCGAGGCGGACCGCCAGCTGATCTTCGCCACGCTGGAGCAATGCGCGGGCGTGAAGAAGCATGCCGCCGAGATCCTCGGCATCAGCCTGAAGACCCTCTACAACCGGCTGGAAGAATACGCCGCGCGCGGCGAGCTGCCCGAATCGCTGCGCGCCAACGGCAGCGGTGCGGTGCCGCCGGGCTAGTGCTGCTGCGGTAATGCGGACGCAGGCGGCATGCTTATTGCGTGATGGCAAGGGGGCGGGCATGCAGCCCGGAAAACATCGATGTCGCAACCGCATTCTCCTTCCGACGGCGCCCGGGGCAACGACGGCGATGCGCCCGCGCACACGCACACGCCCGGTGAGGTCAGCAGCAGCGCCGAGGTGGCCGGCCTGATCGGACAGGTCGCGCACGACCTGCGCTCCGCGCTCAACGGCGTGCAGAGCTGGGCCTACGTGCTCGACCACACGCTGGACACGCCGCCGGCCAGTGCGCAGCGGGCGCTGGCCGGCATCCGCACCGGCATGCAGCAGCAGGTCGCGCTGATCGAGCACATGGAAGAAGCCGTGGCGCTGCTGGCCGATGAAAGCGCGCCGCAGTGGCAGCGCACCGACCTGGACGCGGCGCTGCGCGCGGCCATCGAGGCGGTGCGCCCGTTCGCGCAGACGCGCGGCGTGGACTTGCCCGATCCGCCCGGGGCAGCGCCCGCATCCGCGTCGGCATCCGCGCCGGTGGCCATCGACGCCGACCCGCGCCGCCTGCCGCCGCTGCTGCGGCACCTGCTGATCCACTGCGTCCGCCACGCGCGCACCGGCGATGCCGTCGAGGCCGCGCTCCATGCCGGAGCGGACCACGTCACGCTGCGCATCACCGAGAGCCGCCTGTCCAGCGAAACCCGCCGGCACGAGCGCATTGCCGTGCTGTCGGATTTCTTCCTGCGGCGCCCGCCGCCCGAAGGCGGCGCGGCGCGCGCGCGCCAGGGCACCGCGCTGATGCTGGTGCGGCGGCTGGTGGAAACCCACGGCGCGCGCATCGAGGCCGAAGGGGCGGGCGGCGGCCCGGACACCGGTTCGGTGTGTATCGCCGTGTGCTTTCCGGTGCAGGCGCCGCGCGCCTGAGCGGGCGCCGCGACCCCGTAGTTTTTACCGGCCGCGGCATAAACTGCACGGCGCCGCGCGGGCGCATGCGGCCGTTCGACATCCCGCTCGCCGCAGGCGGGAGCGGGGAGGAAACCGAGGCGTCTACCGTGCCCCGATCTCTTTCACGCCGACGGCCGTCCGCCCAGGCTCCCGCCGCCATCGACGGCAATGACCTGCCCGGTCACGTAGGCCGCCGCCGGCGACAGCAGGAACGCGATCACCGACGCCACCTCTTCCGGCTGGCCGATCCGTCCCATTGGGATGGAGGCCAGCATGCGCCGCTCCTCCTCGCTGCCGGACTGGCTTTTCTGCCGGAACAGCGCGGTCTCGGTCGGCCCGGGCGAGACCGCGTTCGAGGTGACGTTGAAGCGGGCGAACTCCAGCGCCCACGTGCGCGTGCATCCGACCAGCGCGCTCTTGGCCGCGGAATAGGCGGTCCTGTCCGCCGCGCCGCGGATGGCGCGGCTGCAGACGTTGACGATGCGCCCGCCGTTTGCCTCGAGCAGCGACGGCAGGCAGGCCTGCGTGACCTGGACGGCGGCGCGCAGGTTGGTGTCGAGCACCGTGGCCAGGCTGGAGAAGTCGAGCGTGGCCAGGCTCTGGGGCAGGGCGATGCCGGCGTTGTTGACCACGCCGGTGATGAAATGCCTGCGGTTGACGGCCGCCAGGACTTCCGCCGTGGCGGCGAGATCGGCAAGGTCGCAGGACCAGAAATCGCCGGGGAAATCCTTCGGCCGGGTGCGCGCGAGTCCGACGACTTGCTGCCCGCCCGCCGCCAGCATGTGGCTGAGGGCCAGGCCGATTCCCTTGGATGCGCCGGTGACGAGTATGGCTCGGGGGCGGGTTGTCATCGTGGTGCTTCCTCTCTTGGCAGGTTGGCGCGCTGGATGGCTTCTCCCCATTCGACCCGGCGCTTTCTCAGGTAGTTGTCCATGTCGGCGCCGTTCGCGCAGAGCGCGTCGGTGCCGCGGGTTTCCAGGACGTCGCGGAATTCCTTGTTCTTGCAGATGTCGAGCAGCGCGGCCTCCAGTCTGGCCATGACCGGCTTCGGCGTTCCCCTGGGCGCCGCCAGGCCGACCCACGAATCGGCATCGATGGAATGGAAGCCGAGTTCCTTGAGGGTCGGAACCTCCGGGGTGTGCGGCCAGCGCGCGGGGCTCGCCGAGGCAAGCAGGCGCATCTTGCCGTCCTTCAGGTAGGGCACGATGTCCGGCGGGTTGCTGACGATCACCGCGACCTGGCCGCTGAGCAGGGCGTTCGATACCTCGGGGGCGGACTTGTAGGCAACGACCTCGAAGTGCGTGCCGAAGCGGTGGTTCATGTCGGCCAGGATCAGCGTGTTGAGCGCGGAGGACGAACCCATGAACACCCCGGGCCCGCTCTTGGCGGCCGCGATCAGTTGATCCATGGTCTTGTACGCCGACTTGCCCTGCACGGCGACGCCGTAGCGCGGCATCGCGAACGCGCCGGCATAGGCGAAGTCGTCGATCGTGAAGTTCACCGCCATCAGGTGCGGCAGCACGGCCATCGACGATCCGGTGACGATCGTCAGGTTGTATCCGTCGGGCGCCTGGCGCCTGGCCAGGTCCAGGGCCAGCGCGCCCTGCGCGCCGGGCCGGTTCATGATGACGACGGGCTGGCCGAGCGCCGTCTCGAGGCGCTGGGCGAAAGCGCGCGCGAGCAGGTCGATGTAGCCGCCGGCGCCATACATGACGGTCAGCGTCACGGGGCGGGCCGGCCACGCCTGCTGCGCCATCGCCGGCGCGGTCATCGACATCAGGATCGCTGCGAGGGCAGCCAGAAATCGCTTGCGGTTCATCCGGGGTTGTCTCCATGTCCCCACCTGTGTGAAACGGCGGTGTTTGTGTTTGTTGTTGGCGAGGTCTGCACCGTGGGCAAAACGGTGTCGCGTGGAGTATAGAGGCCGACCCTGTTTTGATCAATAAGATTATCAATAATAATATCTTATGGTTTGGAGCCGAGATCGCAGCCCCGGGGCGGGCAGCTTCGGGGGCAACGGGACGCATCGGTCCACGGCCGGTCCCGCCATGCGGCGCCGGCGGAAAGGCGGGATGGCAGGGAGACAGTCCTTACCCGCGCAGGCGCAAGGCCCGCCGTTCCTGCGCGGACCGCGCCCGCTGCGGCGGAGGCGGCGGCAGGTCGCCCGGCGGCGGGTCGCTGACCGGTGCCGGCGGGTCGGGGTCCGGCACCTCGGGCGGCGGGATCTCCGGCGCAGGCGGCGCGGGATCGGGTTCGGGCGTGATGTGGAGGCGCTGTGCCGTCATCGTTCTCTCCAGGTTCGTCGGCGGGGCCGCGCTCAGGCGGCCTCGTCCAGTTCTTCGAGGATCTTCGCCAGCGCTTCCAGGTCGACCGGCTTGACCAGATGGCGGTCGAAACCGGCCGCGCTGGTGCGCCGCAGGTCCGCCGGCTGGCTGTAGCCGGTCAGCGCCACCAGGCGCACGCGCCGCAGTTCGGGGATGGCGCGCAGCCGCCGCGCGATCTCGAAGCCGTCCATCGCCGGCATGCCGAGGTCCAGCAGGATCACGTCGGGCTGCGCCTTGACCGCGCGCACGATGGCGGCGGGGCCGTCGATGGCCGTCACCACGGTATGGCCCATCGCTTCGAGCGTGAGGGCCATCGCCTCGAGCGCGTCGATGTTGTCGTCCACCACCATCACCGTGCGCGGCGTGCCGGGCCGGGGACGCGGCCGGCCGGCTTCCGGCTGCCAGCTCTGCCAGGGCTGGGCCGGCAGCGTGACCGCGAAGGTGCAGCCCAGCGCGGCGCCGGCGCTCTGCGCATGCACCTCGCCGCCGTGCAGCTTGACCAGCTTCTGCACCAGCGACAGGCCGATGCCCATGCCTTCCTGGCCGCCCGCCGCGGCGGGCTTGTCGCCGTGATGCGCGGTGGCGGGGTCGAAGATGTCCAGCAGGGCCTGCGGCGAGAGGCCGGGGCCGTTGTCCCGCACCTTGATGGTGAGCAGCTTGCCGTCGCTGGCGACTTCGATCGCCAGCTGGCCGCCGGGCTGGGTGTAGCGCGCGGCGTTGTGCAGCAGGTTGCTGAAGATCTGCGTCAGCCGCACCAGGTCGCCGCGCACCGGCATCGGTCCCTCGGGCACGCTCAGGCGCAGCGTGTGGCCGCGCGAATCGATCAGCGGGCGCACGGCTTCCACCGCGGTGCCGAGCGCGGTGCGCAGCTCCACCACGTCGTCGCGCAGCACGATGCGGCCCTGCGTGAAGCGCGAGATGTCGAGCAGGTCGTCCACCAGCCGCGTGAGGTGGTGCAACTGGCGGGCGATGATGTCGCGCGCCTTGAAGGTGTCCTCGCGCGTCGGCGCGCAGCGCATCAGCAGGTCGGCCGCGCTGCGCATCGGCGCGAGCGGGTTGCGCAGCTCGTGGGCGAGCATGGCGAGGAAATCGTCCTTGCGCCGGTCTTCTTCCAGCAGCATGCGCTCGGCGCGCTTTTGCCGCGTGATGTCCTGGTAGATGCCGGCCACGCGGTAGAACCTGCCGGCCGCGTCGGAGACCGGAAACGCGCGCGCGCGCACCTCGCGCGTCTCGCCGTCGCCGCGCACGAGCTGGAACTCGGCGTCCATGTGGCCGCTTGCCATCATCGTGTCGAGCGCGGCGGCCATGCGCGCGCGCTCGGCGGGTGCCACCCAGTCCAGCCAGCGGCCGGGATTGTGCCTGAACTCGTCGAGCGGCCGGTCCCACAACCGGGTGAAGGCGGGGCTGACGAACAGGAACTCGCCGCCGGCGGGATCGAGTATCCACAGCACGTCGGACAGGTTCTCGGCAAGCTGGCGCAGCAGTTCCTCGCTCTCGCGCAGCGCCTGCGAGGTGTGGCGCGCGGATTCCTCGGCGCGGCGCATGCGCAGCAGCGCGTTGATGCTGGAGACCAGCTCCTCGGCTTCCACCGGCTCGATCAGGAAGCTGTCCGCGCCGCCGTCGAGCGCCTGCACGCGGTGGCGCGACTCGGTCAGCGCGGCCGAGGTCTGCAGCACCAGCGTGCCGGCGGTGCCGGGGTCGCTCTTGATCAGGCGGCACACTTCGAGGCCGTCGATGTCGGGCAGCTTGACGTCGAGCAGCACCAGGTCCGGCGCGTGCTGGCGCACCAGCGACAGCGCGGCGTGCCCGCTGGCCGCCTCCAGCACGGCGAAGCCCGCGCGCTGCAGGATGCGGCCCTTGACGTAGCGCGGCCCGTCGCTGTCGTCGACGTTGAGGATCAGGGGCCGCGCGGCGGCGTGGGGGCGTGATGATGTGTTCATGGCGTGTTCATGGCGAACTCAGCGATAGCGGGCATCGGATGGCGCGGCCGGACCGTCCCGTTCTGCCGGCAACGGGTCCGTCTCGTTTGTAAGAACTACCGGGAAGCCCGGACCTTGACCGGTAGCTTCTGCATGCGGCGTGGGCGCCACGGTTTCCCCCCCTCGGATGCCGGTCCCGGCGATGGCCGCCGGCCGGCAACGGTTTGCGGCGGCGGGCGCGGCCGGGCCGGTTTTCCCGCCGGCGCGGCGCGCGGCCCGCACCGGGGACGAGGGGCAAGAGCCGTGCCCGTGGGCGGGACCGTGGCCGCGGCGCAGTCCCGCGCGGGCGGGCCGCGCATCGTCCCGGTCCGGCAACGGACGGGCGCCGGCATGCTTGCCGCGGCGTGCGGGAAAGTGAAACCGGCCAGACTTCCGGCTCGTTCCGCGCCGTGCTGGCGGACCGCCGGACGCCGGTGCCGGCCGCGGCTCTCCAGCGATGGGAGCGCGCTCGTGCTACCTTAGCGGGCTGGATGCTGCCAAAGCGCGCCGCCTTGCCCTGCCAGGCCAGCACCGGCGCCAATACCGACTGACATGAATGACACAGAAATCGAGCTGATCGGCTCGGCCCGCTTGCCGACACGTTTCGGCAAATTCACCGCCACCGCCTTCAAGGGCGCGGTCTCGGGCATCGAACACCTGGCGCTGAGCGTGGGCGACATCGCCGGCGAAGCCGTGCTGACGCGCCTGCACTCCGAGTGCCTGACCGGCGACGTGTTCGGCTCCTGCCGCTGCGACTGCGGCGAGCAGCTTGAGCTCGCCATGAAGAAGATCGCCGAGGAAGGGCGCGGCATCCTGCTGTACCTGCGCGGCCAGGAAGGGCGCGGCATCGGCCTGGGCCACAAGATCCGCGCCTACGCGCTGCAGGACCAGGGGCTGGACACGGTGGACGCCAACCTGGCGCTGGGCCAGGAAATCGACGCCCGCAACTACGCCTTCGCCGCCGACCTGCTGCACCAGTGGGGCGTGAAGTCGATCCGGCTGATGAGCAACAACCCCAAGAAGAAGCAGGCGCTGGAAGCCGCCGGCATCACGGTGGTGGAGCAGATGCGCCATGTCATCCCGTCCAACGCCGAGAACGAAAAATACCTCGCCACCAAGCGCGTGCGGATGGGGCATCTGCTGGACTGAGCGCGCCGCCGCGCCACGGCCGGCGCGATGCGTAAAAGCCACGAAAGACGCACAAAACTGGCCGGCATGTCCGGCTCTCCAGATACACTCGTGTCTCGACGCCATCATCAGCCGGTTTTGAACATGCTTGCCCAGATTCAACGCAGTTGCGGTGAAAGTGCGGTGCGCCTGCGCCGGGTGCTTGCCAGGGAAGTCCACCTCGACGTGCGCCAGCCGGCGCAGATCAAGCGCATCCGCCTGCTGGGCTGGCTAGCCTTCATCGGCTTCCCGGTGTTCTACGCGGTGTGGACGTTCGGCTTCCCCCAGCCCTACGAAAGCCTGGTGCTGCGGCTGGTGGCCATGCTCATGTGCCTGCCGCTGCTGGTCACGCGCGACCTGCGCGAGCGCAAGTGGCTGCCGGCGTATTTCCTGTTCACGCTGACCTACTGCCTGTCGTTCTTCTTCGTCTATCTGTACCTGATGAACCACGGCAACCTGGTGTGGTCGCAGTCGCTGGTGATCGCCGTGATCATCCTGTTCAACTTCAGCGGCTGGGTGGGCGGCGCGGCCTCGCTGGTGGTGGGCACGGCGGCGGCGTGGCTGGTCTATACCTACGTGACGCCGCCGCCGGCCGGGCTGCTGGAGGTCAACTGGCCGGTGGAGCTGCCCATCATCGGCTTCACCATCTGCACGATCGCCGTGCTGAAGATCGACCAGCGCATCCTGATCCAGGAAAAGCTCGACGGCATGGCCATCGCGCTGGGCACGGTGGCCCACGAGCTGCGCACGCCCATCCGCAGCATCGGCTCGACGGCGCTGGGCATGGGCCGCTACCTGCCGGGCCTGATCCGCTTCTATGAAGAGAACGAGACGCCCGAGAACTCGCTCAACCTGCCGCGCGCGCACTTCGGCCTGATGAAGGACGCGCTGCCGCGCATCCAGCTGGAGGTGGAGCGCATGAACCACGGCATCGACGTGCTGCTGGTCAACGCGCGCGGCGGCGCCGACCGCGAACCCGGCGAGCCGTTTCCGCTTGGCGCGGCCGTGCGCGAAGCGCTGGCGCGCTACCCGTTCGAGGCCGGGCAGCGGGAGCGGGTCCATGCCGATCTCGACGACGATTTCCTGGTGCGGGCCGAGCAGAAGCTGCTGGTGATGGTGCTGTTCAACCTCATCAAGAACGCGCTGCACGCGCTGGCCCGCGCCGGGCACGGCGAGATCCGCCTGCGCCTGGAGCGCGGCCCCCGGCGCAACCGGCTGGTGTTCCGCGACACCGGCACCGGCATTCCCGAGCGCGAGCTGGGGGCGATCTTCAGGCGCTTCCACACCTATCCGCGCAACGAGGGCACCGGCATCGGGCTGGCCTTCTGCAAGGAAACCATCGAGGCGTGGGGCGGGCGCATCCACTGCGATTCGGTCGAGCACGAGTACACCGAATTCGTGCTGGAGTTCCCGCCGGCCACGCCGCGGCGCGAGGCCGCGGCGGCGGAGTGACCCGCGCGGTCAGACCACGCGATCAGGCCGCGCTGTCCGCCACTTCCAGCACGCCGCCGTCCACGGGCTGCCGCGGCGCGGCCTGGCGCGCCACCGGCGCGCGCTGCCGGCGCTGGCTGGAGCGCCAGCCGGCCAGGCCCACTTCGTCGCGGATCTCCGCGCATACCTGGACCAGCCGGTCGGTTTCCACGGCGGTCAGGCAGGCGTTCATGGTCAGCCGCATCAGCGCGCGGTCGCGCGCCGTGGCCGGCGCGCAGAACACCGCGCCGAAGATGCCGCGCGACTGCAGCGCGTCGCGCAGCACCAGCGTCTGCTCTTCGGTGCCCGACTCCAGCGCGATGATCTGCTCCGACCCCGCCGACACGTTGTAGCCAAGCCCGGCCAGCGCGCCGCGCACGTAGGCGGAAATGGCGTGCAGGCGGGCGCGGCGGGCGTCGGCCCTGGCGATGAAATCCGCCGCGGCGTCGAACCAGGCCAGCTCGTGATGCAGCAGCCCCGAACTGAAGATCGCGGGGCGCGACTCCGCGGCAAAGTAGCCCTTGAACGAGGCCGGGCACGTGACCAGACCGGCGCGCCCGCCGAAGGCCTTGGCCAGGCTGGCGGTCTGGAAATGGACGCGGCCCGACAGCCCCAGCGCGGCCACCAGGCCGGCGCCGCCGGGACCGTGCGTGCCGAGCGAGTGGGATTCGTCGACCACGATCACGCTGCCGGTGCGCTCCGCCACCTCGACGAAATCGGCCAGCGGGCACAGGCTGCCGTTGGTGCTGTAGACCGAGTCCACCACCAGCACGCCGGGGCCTTCCTTGCGGATCTGGCGCTCGGCGTGCTCGGCGTCGTTGTGCATGAACGGCACCGCGCGCGCGCGCGCCGCGTGGGCGCCTTCCCACAGCGACATATGCGCGAGCATGTCGAGATAGACCGGCGTGCGCTCGCTGGCGATGCTCTGCAGCAGGCCCACGTTGGCGGCCCAGCCCGACTGGCACAGGATGCTGGCCTCGGCGCCGGCGAAGGCGGCCAGCTTGCGCTCGAGCCGGCTGGTCGGGTTGTCGCCGTACTGGAACACGGCCGACATCAGCAGCTCGCTGTCCGGCCCGCGCATGGCGGCGGTCTGGGCCATGACCAGCTCCTGCTCGCCCAGCAGGCTCAGATAGTCGTTGCTGGAAAAATGCACCGCGTCGGGTCCCGGCTGGCGGCCGTGCAGCAGGTGGCTGCCGCCCCAGCGTTTCTGCACCCGCTCGACCTCGTGCCCCGCCACGCGCGAGGTGATGAAGTCGGGCCATGCCGCGGCCGAAGGTGCCGGTGTGGCCGCCGCCTGACCCGCTGCACGACCCCGTTCCAGACAACCCGTATCCATTCTGTTCATTACATTCCCCTTGGAATCACTCCGACGAAAATGCCGGCCGAGGCGACAGGGTTGCCAGGCGGCCGGCGAACGTCGCCGCAACGCGAGCGCGGTCCGCATCCATTGTTTGCAACGTATGGGATGGAGGGAACGGACTGCCCGAGACTGATCGCGTGTTGCGCCGACAAGCTATTCTGCCGTGTGGACGGGGAATTCTCCCGCCCGCTTGTCAGCACTTGTGACGCCGGGATCGCAGGGAAGTGGCTGTAAAGCCACAGAATGATGCGCGCAGGCGCCTCGGTGCCGCCGACGCCGGCGCCAGCGGCGTTTCGGCGCAGCGCGCCGCCGCCATGACGGCGGCGCCTTCAGGCCATCGCGCGCGCCATTCATGCCGGCAGGAACAAGCCGGCCGGCGCGCGCTGTAGGCGTGCGCCGACAGCGTTTCCGGGGGCCACCCTACAGCGGGGGCCGCCCGGCTTCCATATCGTGAAGAGGTGGCGCGGGGCGGCATACATCGGTGTCCCGGTGTCCCGCCGCGGGCCAGCGTGACCGGTATGTCGTCTTCACGGCGTCATTCCTCTGTCGAACACGAATCCTTCCAAGGAGCTGACATGGCTGACAAGAACGTTTCCGTACTCAATGACCTCATCGAGGTGTCGCGCGACGGCGAGCAAGGTTTCCGCAAGGCCGCGGAAGACGCACAGAACCCGGAGCTGAAGTCGCTGTTCTCCAGCCGCGCGAGCGAGATCGCCGCCGCGGTGGACGAGCTGCAGGTGCAGGTGGCGGCGCTGGGGGGCAAGCCGGAGGACCACGGCAGCGTGTCCGGCGCGCTGCATCGCGGCTGGATCAGCCTGCGCACCGCGGTGGCCGACCGCAACGACCTCGCCATCCTCGAAGAAACCGAGAAGGGCGAGGACGTGGCCAAGAAGAAGTACGCGGATGCGCTGCAGGAAAGCGAACTGAGCTTCGACATCCGCGCGCTGATCGAGCGCCAGTACCAGGGCGTGCTGCGCAACCACGACCTGATCCGCGACCTGCGCAATCGCTATCGCGCGGCCTGAGCGGACCTGTCCACGTCAGATGCTACGGCGGCAGCCCGGCCGGACGGCGAGCGCGTGCCGCCGCTCCGGGTGGGCGGCGGCACGGCGCGCCGCCGCCATGCGCGGAGGCGGCGCGCCGGCGCCGTCTGGCATCCCGCCGCAAAGCCCCCTAAGATCAAGATATATCCACCTCGTCCAGGACCAGGCCATGACCAAGCCCGCCGCGCCCAAGCCGCCAGCGCCGCCCCATCCCGCCACGCCGGCACCCGGCGAGGACCAGCAGGAAGACGACCTGGACGAAGCGCTGCGCGAAACCTTCCCCGCCAGCGACCCGATCGCCGTGGACCCCGACCGGCCCGACAAATAAGGCCGCGCTCGAATAAGGCCGCGCTCAGGCCAGCTGCCGTAGCTGGCCGATGACCTTCATCAGTTGCCCGTGGGCGACGATCACGCCCGACTCGTCCTGCAAGGCCTGCTGGTAGCGCTCGCGGAAGGCGGGCTCGCTCTGCGGGCCGAACAGCTTTTCCGCGGCGGCGGCCACGGCGCGGCAGGTCTGGTCGTGGTGCTCGGGAGCCTCCAGCTCTTCGTCGATCTCGATGATCAGCCGCGAGAGCGGGTCCAGCCAGCGGAAATACGGCTCCTCGGTCACTATCTGCACGAACAGCCCGGCCGGGATCGGGCCATACAGGCGCTCGTACTCGGCGCGGCTGAGCATGATCAGTTCCTTGTGCGCCTTGAGCAGCGCGGCGCGCAACGCGCGCAGCCCGCTGCGGCGGTCCTCCTGCCTGGCGAGGAATTGTTCGTTCTGCATATCCCTTCTCCCTGTTCTTGTCGCGCGGCGCGCTCGCCTGCCAGTATAGGCAGTGCCGTCCGGGCGGCGGGAGCGCAGGCAGCGCGGCGCGGCGGGACCGGGGCGGCCGCCCGGCGGGTGCGTTCCCCGCCCGCGGCAGCCGCCCGGCGGATCAGTGCTGCCCGGCCTTGCGCAGGGCCTTGTTGGCGTACATGGCGGCGTCGGCCTCCGCCAGCAGCGCGGCGACGTCGCCGTGCCGCGCCGGGGCGAGCGCGATCGCGCCCACGCTGAACTCGATGTCGTAGCCACGCGCGGCGCGGCGGTTGTGCGACGCCACGCCGGTGCGCAGGCGCGCCAGCGCGTGGGCGCCGGCCGTGGCATCGGTGCCGGTCAGCAGCGCGACGAACTCGTCGCCGCCCAGCCGCCCGATCACGTCGGAGTCGCGCAGCGCGCGGCGCAGCTCGGTGGCGAAGGCCGCCAGCGCGTAGTCGCCCTCGGCATGGCCGAAACGGTCGTTGACGCTCTTGAAGTCGTCCATGTCGAAGAACAGCAGCGTGGCCGGCTTGCCCAGCCGCTTGCAGACATCGAGCGTGTGCTGCGCCAGCGCCGAGAAGCCGCGGCGGTTCGACAACTGCGTGAGCTCGTCGGTGGTGGCCAGTTGCAGCGCCGCCAGCTCGTGCTCGGCCATGCTCGCCAGGTCGCGCAGCAGGGCGCGGTCGTCGTCGCCGAAGTGGCGCGGCTGCATGTCGATCAGGCACAGGGTGCCGAGCTTGCAGCCGCCCGCCGCCGACAGCGGGCAGCCGGCGTAGAAGCGGATGCCCGGGTCGTCCGTGACCAGCGGGTTGTCGTGGAAGCGCTCGTCGAGCAGCGCGTCGGACACGGTCAGGATGTCGTCGTCGAGGATGGCGTGCCCGCAGAACGAGATGTCGCGCGAGGTCTGGGTGGCCGACATGCCCATGCAGGACTTGAACCACTGGCGGTTGGCGTCGACCAGCGTGACCATCGCGATGGGCACGCCGAACAGGCGCCGCGCCAGCCGCGTCAGGCGGTCGAAGCGTTCCTCGGCGGCGGTGTCGAGCAGGTTGAGGGACCGCAATGTCTGCAGGCGGGTCGTTTCATCGGCGGGAATCGAAGGTACCTTCATGAGGTTTCGGCGACGGAAGTGGGGGCTGGCGGCATGCCGCATGCAGTGATAACGGCGCAATCGGCGCGAAATGTATGCCGGCCGCTTCGATCGCCCGCGTCATCGCGCACGCCCATCTCCTTGCCCGAAGGCCGCCATCCCCGCCGGAGGCGGCCGCCGCGCGGCGCTCAGCAGCGCCGACGCTCCATCTGGTTGCGCAGGAAGAAGTAGCGTCCCCGGTAATGCTCCACCTCGGGCAGGCGCGCGCTGCGGCGCGCCGCGTAGTCGGCCTCGAGATCGCGCATCTGGCGCGCCAGCGTGGCGCACTGGTCGAGCCCGGCGGTGCGCGCCTGCTCGTTCTGCTCGCGCGCCAGGCGCGCCTGGTAGGCGCGCTCCTCGGCCGCCCGTTTCTTCAGGAACTGCTGGTTGGCCGCCTCGGTGGCCGGTTCCGGGCTGATGCGCGAGAGATTGCCGCCCACCTCGGCGGCCCGCCATCCCGGCGGGCAGGCGGTATCCGTGTAGAGGGTCTTGCCGGCGTCGACGCATTTGCCGGCGTGGGCAACGCCGATGCTCAGGCTCAGGGCGAGCAGGACAAGCCGGTGCCGCATGGGGTCTCCTGTGGGCGCCCCAGCACGGGCGCATCCGGTTGCCGCGGATGGCCGCACGCGCTGGCGCTGTCGCGCGCATCGGTCGCTGCGCGGATTGGTCGCTTTGTCTGTGTTGTCCGCGTATGGCCTGCCCGGCATTCTTATGCCGCGCATGCTGCTTGTCCAGCCCCGTTGGGCGGCCGCGACACGTTGCGCGGGTGCCGAGCCCGGGTGCCGCCCGGGCGCTCACGTCTCGCCGCCGTCCACCGTGCCGATCAGGTCGGCCGCCACCGAGCGGCGCGCGTCCGCCGCGCGGAAATAGCGCACCAGCGTCGCCACGCTGGTATGGCCGGTCATGGCCATCGTTTCCGCCAGCGGCACCTGCCGCGCCGCCGCCTCGGTGACGAAGCCGGAGCGCAGCGAGTGCGCCGAGAAGTCGCCCTCCAGCCCCGCCAGCTCGCAGCGCTGCCGGACGATCTTGCGCACCGCCGCGGGCGACAGCGCCTCGCCCACGTGCCCGCCGCGGCGCACGCGCCGGAAGATCGCCCCCTCGCTCAGCCCGGCCGCCCGCAGCCAGGCCGCCAGCGCCGCGCCGGCCGCGCCGATCACCGGTTTGGCGTTGTCAGGCAGGTCGGCGCCCGACTGGTTGGTCTTGGACCAGCCCAGCTCATAGACGAATTCACCGGGCCCGAGCCGCGTCAGGCTGGCCAGCGTGGCGCCGGCCACCTCCGAGCGCCGCCGGCCGCCGCTGGACCACGCGAACAGCAGCAGCGCGCGGTCGCGCAGGCCGATCAGCGAATCGTCGCAGGTAGCCAGCAGCCGCGCCAGCAGCTCGCGCGTCAGCGCCGCCTTGCGCGCCGGCCGCTCGCCGCGCCGGGCATAGGCGCGGCGCGTGCGGGACAGCAGTTCGCGCACCGCCGGGTCGGCGCAGGGGTTGGCATGGCCCTCCAGGTGATGCGCCTTGGCGATGACCGCCAGCCGGTGCGCGAGCGTGGCCAGCGCGGGCGGGCCGGCCCGGGCCTTGAGCCCGCCGGCGACCAGCGCCGCGTCGATGGCCGGCGGCAGCTCGCATACCGGGCCCTGCGGCGTGCTGCGTGTGGCGTGGTCTACCAGGAACTGGAGGACGACCGCCGGCTGGAGGGGAAGGGCGACCGGCTGACCGTAGCGCAGGGCGAACCAGCCCGCCCAATAGCGGAGTGCGGAACGATAGCTGGCCACCGTGTTGGCGGATTCGCCTTCGCGGTACAGCGCTTCAGCGGCCTGGCGGCCAAGCGGATCGAGTTCGGACGGACGAAGCGGCGCGGGGAAGTCGACATCGGAAAGGGCGGAAGAAGGATCGGACCGGCCCGCCACGCCTTGCGGCGCGGCATCGGCGGCATTCTTCGCTGCGTTTTCCGGGCTCCGGCCAAGATGAGGGGGCGTTTTACGGTAAATCATATTAAATATGATGTAAGCTGTATTAAATTATACATCAAGGCAGGATAAGGCGCGATAACTATTCCTTATCGATCCTTATCTGCTTGTCTACCGCCAACACCGCCAGGACGATTGCCCCGACCATGCAAAACGCCGACTTCCCCGCCGCCACCCGCGCTCGCGCCATCACCCGCGAAGACGTTTGGCAGGCCGCCGACGCCTTGCTGCTGGCCGGCCAGCGCCCGACCATCGAGCGCATCCGCCTCCATCTGGGGCGGGGCTCGCCCAATACCGTCAGCCCGCACCTCGACGCCTGGTTCGCCGGCCTCGGCGCGCGCCTGCAGGACCCCCAGGCGTTTGCGGCCCCGGCCAGTCTGCCCGATCCGGTGAACCAGGCGGCCCGCTACCTTTGGGAAGCCGCGCAGGCCGAAGCCCGCGCCGCGGCAGCAGCCGGCTTCGCCGACCGCGAGGCCGCCTTGCAGGCCGCGGAGCAGACGCTGGAAACGGAGCGGGGCGCCCTGGCGCAGGAGCGCGCGGTGCTGGAAGCCCGCCTGCAAGCCGCCGACAGCGCGCTGGCCGAACTGGCCCGCGCCCGCGACGAAGCCGGCGAGCGCGCCGCTCGCGCCGAATCGCAATTGCAGGCCCGCGAGGCCGACAACGCAGCATTGCGCGACCGGCTGGCGCAAGCCCAGCAGGAGAAAGACACCCAGCGAACCGAAGCCGCCAGCCAACGCGCCGCCTGGGACAAGGAGCGCGAAACGATGGCCGAGCGGGCCAGCGCGAACGAGCGCCGCATGGCGCTGGAACTCGATGCCGCGCGCGTGGCGGCGAAAGAAGGGCAGCGACTGCTGGAGGGCGAACGCCGCGCGGCGCAACAGAAACTGGCCGAAGCCGCGGACGCCGCCGCGCGTCAGGCCGGCGAGGCGACGCGGCTCGGCAATCTGGTGGCGGTGCTGGAAGAACGGCTCAGGCAGCAGGAGGGGATGCTGACGGAATACCGGCAGTTGCTGGAGAGCCGTGGCGGTGCTGTGCCGGAGACCCAGCGCGCGGTGCGGCCGGGTGTGGCAAGGAGTCGTCAGTTACGGGCGGCTAGGGCGCCACGGGTGAAGATATGAAAGGATAAATATTCAGGTGAAACATCGAAATCAGAATATAAGCTACTGATTTTGATGGTGAAAATAAAAGAAATACGTTACCGGTTTTCTCCCCTCTCCCGCTTGCGGGAGAGGGGCCGGGGGAGAGGGCCAGCGCCACCACGAAGTGCCGGCCTTCGCCATCTGCCAGCGCCCGCTCTCCCCCAACCTTCATGGGAGAGGAGAGATAACAAGCGGCAATTTACCGCCGTCGGCAAGGTGAATCGCACGGGCGCAGACGTCAGCCAGCCGCCAGTTTCAATCCAGATGCTTATAAAAAAACGTCGTCCCGCAAAACGCCCCATCCGGCATCAGGGCATATTTCGGCACGGTGCCGACCGCTTCCCATCCCGCCCTTTGATATAGCCGCTCGGCGTCGCCGCCGGTAACGGTATCGAGCACCAGCACGGTCTTGCCTTCCGCGCGCGCCACCGCGTCGACGGCCGCCATCAGCCGCTGCGCAACCCCGCGGCGGCGTGCCCGGCGGTGGACCAGCATCTTGGCAACGTCGGCCCGATGCGGCTGGTTGTCGGGCTGGGCAAGGATCAGTTGCACGGTGCCGAGGATGCCGCCGTCGTGGTCTTCGGCGACCAGCAGCGCGCGTTCAGCGCGGGCGACGCCCTCGGCCACGCCGCGCCAGAATGCCTCGGCCTTGTCGCGCGGCAGCGGCAGCATGAAGCTGACCGAGGCGCCGCCTTCGACGCAATCGACCAGCACGTCGGCCAGGGCCGGCACGTTGGCTGCCGCTTCGTCGGCGCTCAGCCGGCGCACGCGCACATCGTCAGTCATCTGTTTCTCCGTGGCGGTGAAACCTCAAGTCATTTCCAGAAATGACCTGCAACCTGCTGATTAAAATGCGATTTACCGCGAATCAACTCTTCCGCAGCAAATGCTTCTGGATCTTGCCGCTGGTGGTCTTGGGCAGCGCGTCGAGCAGGTAGTAGCGGCGCGGACGCTTGTAGGCGGCCAGCCGGTCGCCGTGCACGAGGAAGGCATCGAGCACTTCGGCGCCGATCTCGGCGCCGGGCTTGGCGACCACGTAGGCGGTGACGATGTGGCCCCAGGTTTCGTCCGGCTCGCCGATCACGGCGGCTTCGAGCACGCCGGGGTGTTCGATCAGCGCATCCTCGACTTCGCGCGGGTATACGTTCTCGGCGCCCGAATTGATCATGTAGTCGATGCGGTCGCGTACCCAGAGATAGCCGTCTCCGTCCAGGCTGCCGAGGTCGCCGGTGTGGTACCAGCCGTAGGCGAGGGCGCGCTCGTTGGCGTCCGGGCGGTTGAGGTAGCCGGCCATCATGCACGGCCCGCGCACCAGGATCTCGCCGACTTCGCCGGGCGCGCACGGCTGGGACGGGTCGGTGGGGGCGCCGTCGTCGCTCAGGGCGGCCACCACGAGGTCGTGGTTGAGCGAGGGCAGGCCGGCCGAGCCGGCGTGGCTGAGCTGCTCGTGCGGATACAGCACCGACATGCACGGCCCCATCTCGGTGGTGCCGTAGACCTGGACCAGGCCGGCGCCGATGGTGCGGTCCCACTCGCGGATCAGGTGCGGCGCCATCGACGCGCCGCCATACTCGACCAGCCGCAGCGAGGACACGTCGCGCGTGCTGACGTCGGGGTGGTGCAGCATCATGGTGATCATGGTCGGCGCGGCGAAAAAGTGCGTGACCTTTTCCTGCTCGACCAGCGCCCATGCCTCGCCGGCGTCGAAGCGGCGCAGCAGCACCTGCGTGGCGCCCAGGTGCAGGCGCGGCAGGAAGCTGGTGTGCAGCTCGGCGGTGTGGTTGAGCGGCGCGATCGACAGGCCCACGTCCTCGCGCGACAGCGTCATCACCTGGTGCATTATCGCGTTGTGCGCCAGCTTGCTGCGGTGGGTGTGCAGCACGCCCTTGGGCCGGCCGGTGGTGCCGCTGGTGTACATCAGGATGCAGGGATCGTTCTCGTCCACCGCGATGCCGGGCGCGTGGTCCGGCTGCGCGGCGGTCAACGTGTCCAGCCGGTGGGTGGCGAAAGCCGGCGCGGGGCCGGGATCGGCATAGATCCAGTGCGTGGTGCCGGGCACCAGCTCGGCCGCCTTTTGCACCACGGACGCGCCTTCTTCCTCGAACAGCAGCGCGCGGGCCTTGCCGTCTTCGAGGATGAACGCCAGCTCCTGCGCCGCCAGCCGGTAGTTGACCGGGTTGAAGATCGCGCCTACGCGCGCCACCGCCAGCATGCTGAAGACGAAGGCCGGGGTGTTGTAGAGGAAGGCCGCCACCACGTCGCCGTGGCCGATGCCGATCGACCGCAGCGCGTGGGCATGGCGGTTGACCTCGGCTTCCATCTCGGCATAGGTCCAGGCGCGGCGCGCGGCGCCCATGCCGGCGACCAGCGCGGTCTTGCGCGGCAGGTAGCGCGCGGGCCAGGAAAGGGTGTCGCTCAGCGTAAGGACGTGACTCAAGGCAATGCTCCGACGGCGAGAAAAGGGAAAAAAGGGGGAAACCGGGCGGCATGGCGCCGGCCGGTCAAAACCCTCGAATATAAGCGGCAGGCCGCTTTTTGGGAAATAACCAATCGCATTGTGCATATGCGCGGCGGCCGGGGTTGCCGCCCGCCAGCGTTGATATGGCGCATATGGCATGCCGTGCGGGCAAGCCGCGCGCAACCACTTGGCGCAAGACCGCTGGCTGGCCCGGGGCGCACAATCGTAGCGACCGCCAGCCCGCCCGGCCGCCCGCCAAGACCGTCCACCAAGACCGCCCATGAAAGACACCTGCCAGGACCTGCTGGCCGAATACCGCGAGCTCGACGCGCTGGCCGCGTCCCTGAACGCCGCCCAGTGGCGCCAGCCCGGCGCCTTCTACGGCTGGAGCGCGTGGGATGAGATCGCCCACCTGTGCTACTTCGACCAGACCGCGCTGCAGTCCGCCACCGAGCCCGAAGCCTTCCTGCGCGGCGCGCAGGCGCTGGGCGCGCTGATGGCGGCCGGCGGCCATATCAGCGCGGTGGCGCGCGAGCAATACGGCCACCTCGACGGCCCCGCGCTGCTGGCGTACTGGCGGCCTGTCCACGAACGGCTGGCGGCCACGCTGGCGGCGCTGGACCCCAAGGCCCGGCAGCCCTGGTACGGTCCGCCGATGAGCGCGCGCAGCTTTGCCACGGCGCGCCTGATGGAAACCTGGGCGCACGGACAGGATGTGTGGGATACCGTCGGCCGCATACGCCAGCCCACGGCGCGGCTGCGCCATATCGCCCATATCGGCGCCACCACCTACGGCTGGACCTTCGTCAACCGCGGCGAGGCGGTGCCGGGGCCGGCGCCCCATGTCGCGCTGTCCGCGCCGGACGGCCAGACGTGGACCTGGAATGACCCGCAGCCGGACAACTTCGTGCGCGGCAGCGCCGAGGATTTCTGCCTGCTGGTGACGCAGCGCCGCCACCTCGACGACACCGCGCTCGTATACAGCGCGGGCCCCGCGCAGATGTGGCTGGCGCAGGCGCAGTGCTTCGCCGGCCCGCCCGCCACCGGCCCGGCGGCCGGCACGCGCGTGGTGCGCGCGGCGCGGGCCGGGTGAACGGCCCCGCCCTGGCGCTGGCCGCGCAGGCGGGGGCGCCGCTGGCCATCGCGCAGGCAGCCGGCATCGACGCCGCCCTGCGCGCGTGCGGCGCGGACCCCGGCGAGACCTGCCTGTCCGAGCACGCCTTCGCCAACCTCTACCTGTTCCGGCAGGCGCACGACTACCGTTTCGTCGCCGGCAGCCATCCGCGCGTCACCGGCCTGACCTACGACGGCGCGCGCCACGTGCTGCCGCTGTTCGCGCTCGACACCGCGCCGCGCGCGTTCCTGCGGGCGCTGCTGCGCGGGCACGACTGCTTCTACCCGCTCTCCGCCGCGCAGGTGGCGCGGCTCGATCCCGCCGTGTTCGACTGGAGCGCGGTGCGCGCCGATGCCGACTATCTCTATCCGGCCGCCAACTTCGCCGGCTACCGCGGCACTACGCTGTCCAGGAAGCGCAACCTGATGAAGCAGCTGCTGGCCGCGCATGCCGTCACCGCGCGGCCTTATCACGCCGGGCTGGCGCGGCAGGCCATGACTGTCCATGCGCAGTGGATGGCGGCCAAGCGCAAGGCGCAAGGGGAGGCCGACGACGCGCCGTGCGCCGAGGCACTGCGCGAGGCGGAGCGGCTCGGCCTGGAAGGCTTTCTCTACGAAGCAGGCGGCCAGCCGGTCGGTTTCGTGCTCGCGCAGGAGATCCGCCCGGCCGTGTTCGCCATGCGCTTCGCCAAGGGACTGGATGCGTACAAGGGCATCTACCAGTACATGTTCCACCACTTCTGCACCGCCTTTGCGCGGCCGGTGGCGTGGCTGAACTTCGAGCAGGACCTCGGGCTGGACAACTTCCGCCAGACCAAGCAGTCGTATGCGCCCAGCGCGCTGCTGCCCAAGTACCGGGTCACGCTGCGCACGGACTGACTCGCGCGCACGCTCCAGCCGCCGCAGCCGCAGCCGCAGCCGCAGCCCGCGTAGCAACAGCCAGTTCTCGCAAGACCCGCGCCAGGGCCGCCCCTACCATGCTTTCAAGCCGGCGCGCACCCGCGGCGGATCGTCAAGCACATTGCTCATGGCCCATATCGAATCCAGAATTTCACCGACCAGCGAAGCCGCCCAGGCCAACCGCGCCGGCATGCTGGTGCTGCTCGACCGCATCCGCGCGTTCGAGCAGCGCGCCGCCGACACCTCCGCCGCGTCGCGCGAGCGCTTCGAGAAGCGCGGCCAGTTGCTGCCGCGCGAGCGGCTGGCGCTGCTGCTGGACCCGGGCGCGCCGTTCATCGAGCTGTGCTCGCTGGCCGGCCTCGGGCTGGACAACCCGGACCTCGACAAGAGCGTGCCCGGCGGCGGGCTGATCGCGGGCATCGGCGTGGTGTCGGGCATCCGCTGCATGATCAGCGCGTCGGACTCGGGCATCAACGCCGGCGCGTTGCAGCCCAAGGGGCTGGACAAGCAGTTGCGCGTGCAGGAGATCGCGCTGGAGAACAAGCTGCCCTACGTGCAACTGGTGGAAAGCGCCGGCGCCAACCTGATGACCTACAAGGTGGAGGACTTCATCCGCGGCGGCAACCTGTTCCGCAATCTCGCGCGGCTGTCCGCCGCGGGGCTGCCGGTGGTCACGGTGACGCACGGCTCGTCCACGGCCGGCGGCGCCTACCAGACCGGTTTGTCCGACTACATCATCATGGTGCGCGGCCGCTCCCGCGCGTTCCTGGCCGGCCCGCCGCTGCTGATGGCCGCCACCGGCGAGGTGGCCACCGAGGAAGAACTCGGCGGCGCGGTGATGCACACCAGCGTCTCCGGCCTGGGCGACTACCTCGCCGAGGACGACCGCGACGCGCTGCGCATCGCGCGCGAGATCCTCGGCAAGATCGACTGGCCGCGCGAGCAACCGGCGCCGCGCGCGTTCAAGCCGCCGCGCTATGACGCCGAGGAACTGCTCGCCATCATGCCGATGGACCACAAGCGGCCGGTGGACATGAAGGAGGTCATCGCCCGCATCGCCGACGATTCGGACTTCCTGGAATTCGGCGAGAACTATGGCGGCGCCACCGTCTGCGGCCATGTGCGCATCGAAGGCTGGCCGCTCGGCATCATCACCAACAACGGCCCGATCGATCCGGCCGGCGCCACCAAGGCCACGCACTTCATCCAGGCCTGCTGCCAGTCGCGCACGCCCATCCTGTACCTGAACAACACCACCGGCTTCATGGTGGGCCGCAGCTACGAGGAAGGCGGCATCATCAAGCACGGCTCCAAGATGATCCAGGCCGTGAGCAACGCCACCGTGCCGCAGATCACCATCTACTGCGGCGCGTCGTTCGGCGCCGGCAACTACGGCATGTGCGGGCGCGGCTTCCACCCGCGCTTCTGCTTCTCGTGGCCCAACGCCAAGACCGCCGTGATGGGCGGCGAGCAGGCCGCGCGCACGATGGCCATCGTCTCCGAGGCGGCCATGAAGCGCAAGGGCGGGGAGGTGGATGCGGCGCAGCTCGAAGCGTTGCAGAAAGGCATCGTCGAACGCTTCGACCGCCAGATGAGCGTGTTCGTCACCAGTGCCCACGTGCTGGACGACGGCGTGATCGACCCGCGCCACACGCGCGCCGTGCTGGCCGGCGTGCTGGCCGTCTGCCGCGAGGGCGACGCGCGCGCGCCGCAGGCCATGCAGTTCGGCGTGGCCCGGCCCTGAACCGCGCAGCCGTCGCACCGTCACAGCACATCCACCGCACGCCATCCATCCGATACCAGATACCGCATACCAGGAACCGGAACATGCAACTCACCCCCGAACACGAGGCGCTGCGCGCCACCATCAAGCGCTTCATCGCCGAGCAGGTCAATCCGCACGTGGACGCCTGGGAAGAGGCCGAGATCTTCCCCGCGCACGAGGTCTTCCGCAAGATGGGCGCGCTCGGGCTGCTGGGCCTGTCCAAGCCGGAAGCCGACGGCGGCGCCGGGCTCGACTATTCCTACAGCGCCGTGCTGGCCGAGACGCTGGCCGACGTCAACTGCGGCGGCGTGCCGATGGCCATCGGCGTGCAGACCGACATGGCCACGCCCGCGCTGGCCCACCACGGCAGCGACGAAGTCCGGCGCGAGTTCCTGGCGCCGGCCATCAGCGGCGAGTACGTGGCCTGCCTGGGCGTGTCCGAGGTCGGCAGCGGCTCGGACGTGGCCTCGATCAAGACCACCGCCCGCCGCGACGGCGGCGACTACGTCATCAACGGCGGCAAGATGTGGACCACCAACGGCACCCAGGCCGATTTCTGCTGCGTGCTGGCCAACACCTCCGAAGGCGCGCCCCATCGCAACAAGACCCTGATCGTGGTGCCGATGAACACGCGCGGCGTGTCGGTTGCCAAGAAGATCCGCAAGATCGGCATGGACTCGTCGGACACCGCGCAGCTGTATTTCGACGACGTGCGCGTGCCGCAGCGCTGGCGCATCGGCGAGGAAGGCATGGGCTTCACCTACCAGATGGAGCAGTTCCAGGTGGAGCGGCTGTGGGGCGCGCTGAACACCTGCGGCGTGTGCCAGAAGGCCATCAACCTGACCATCGACTACACGCGCGAGCGCAAGGCGTTCGGCCACTCGATCCTGGACAACCAGTGGGTCCACTACACGCTGGCCGAGCTGCAGACCGAGGTGGAAGCGCTGCACGCGCTGTGCTGGCGCGCCGTGGAGACGATGGTGCGCGGCGAGGATGCCACGCGCCTGGCCACGATGGCCAAGCTCAAGGCCGGGCGGCTGGTGCGCGAAGTGTCGGACCGCAGCCTGCAGTTCTGGGGCGGCATGGGCTACGTGATGGAAAGCCCGGTCTCGCGGATCTTCCGCGACGGACGGCTGACTTCCATCGGCGGCGGCGCGGACGAGGTGATGCTGCAGATCCTGTGCAAGTTCATGGGCACGTTCCCGCAGGGCAGGTAAGCGCGGCGCGCACGCCGGCCTCGCGCCCGCCGGGCGCGGCGCCGGATCGAGAGAACACCATCCACACCGGGGCACCATGAAGTCCACGCCATTCCACAAGATCCTGATCGCCAACCGCGGCGAGATCGCGCTGCGCGTGATGCGCAGCGCCGCCGCGCTCGGCTACCGCACGGTGGCGGTCTATTCCAGCGCCGACGCCGGCGCCCGCCACGTGGCCGAAGCCGGGCAGGCGGTGCACATCGGCGAGGCCGCGCCGGCGCAGTCCTATCTGCGCATCGACGCCATCCTCGACGCCGCGCGCCGCACCGGCGCCGACGCCATTCACCCCGGCTACGGTTTCCTGGCCGAGAACGCCGCGTTCGCGCGCGCGTGCCGCGAGGCCGGGCTGGTGTTCATCGGCCCGTCGCCCGAATCCATCCTGGCGATGGGCAACAAGGCCGGCGCCAAGCGCCTGATGATGGCGGCGGACGTGCCCTGCATCCCTGGCTACCAGGGCGAGGACCAGAGCGACGCGCGGCTGGCGGCGGAGGCCGCGCGCATCGGCTTCCCGGTCATGATCAAGGCCACCGCCGGCGGCGGCGGACGCGGCATGCGGCTGGTGCCGGACGCGCGCGCGTTCGCCGAACTGCTGCGCAGCGCGCGCTCCGAGGCGCTGGGTGCCTTCGGCGACCCCGAGGTGATCCTCGAGCGCGCCGTGGTGGAGCCGCGCCACATCGAGATCCAGGTCCTGGCCGACCGCCACGGCAACGCCATCCACCTGGGCGAGCGCGACTGCTCGGTGCAGCGCCGCCACCAGAAGCTGATCGAGGAAGCGCCGTCGCCGGCGGTGAGCGCCGAGCTGCGCGCGCGCATGGGCGCCACCGCCGTGGCCGCGGTCAAGGCCATCGGCTACGAAGGCGCGGGTACGCTGGAATTCCTGCTCGACCGCGACGGCAACTATTACTTCATGGAGATGAACACGCGGCTGCAGGTGGAGCATCCCGTGACCGAGGCCATCACCGGGCTGGACCTGGTGGCGCTGCAACTGCGCATCGCCGCCGGCGAGCCACTGCCGCTGACGCAGGAAGACGTGCGCCTTGCCGGCCACGCCATCGAGGTGCGCCTGTGCGCCGAGGATGCGCAGCAGGGCTTCATGCCGCAGAGCGGCACCGTGGCGCTGTGGCAGGCGCCGCCCGCGCTGCGCACGGAGCACGCGCTGTGCAGCGGCGCGGCCATCCCGCCGTACTACGACTCGATGATCGCCAAGGTGGTCAGCCACGGCGCCGACCGCGACGAAGCGCGCCGCCGGCTGGCGCGCGGGCTGGAGGATCTGGTGGCGCTCGGCGTAACGACGAACCAGGCCTTCCTGGGCCGCTGCCTCGCGCATCCCGCGTTCGTGGCGGGCGAGGCCACCACGGCCTTCATCGGCCAGCACCAGGACGCGCTGCTGCGCGAAGACCCGGCGCGCCGCGCGCGCACCGCGGCGCTGGCGGCGCTGCTGCTGTACGAGACCGCGCCGGGCCGCGTGGCGGGTGCCCCGGCCGCCAGCCTGGCGCCGGCGCTGCCGATCGGCCTGCGCTACCGCGTCGGCGGGGCGGAGCATCAGGCGTGGCTGGCGTTCATGGGCGCCAGCCGCTTCGAGGTCACGCTGGGCGAGGCCCGCCACGCCTTCGAAACCATCGCGCTGGGCGAGCATTCGGTGCGCTTCACCTGCGACGGCGTGACCGAGACCGCCATCTTCCACCGCGACGGCGACACGCTGCTGCTGCAATACGACGGCGAGCCGGCGCGGGTGCGGGACCACACCCGCGCCGCCGCCGAGCGCGCCGATGCCGGCGCCGGCGACGGCAAGCTGCGCGCCTCCATGAACGGCCGCGTGGTCAACGTGATGGTGGCCGCCGGCGACCGCGTGGAAGCCGGGCAGCCGATGGTCACGCTGGAGGCCATGAAGATGGAGCACATCCACGTGGCTCCGGCCGCCGGCCGCGTGGGCGCGGTGCACGTGCAGGTCGGCGACCAGGCCGCCGCCATGCGCGTGATCGCCGAGATCGAATTCGAAGCGCGCGCCGCCTGAGCGCCGCCATCCCGGGAGACCACCCATGAGCGAAGCCGACACCCCGGCCGTCCTCCACGACAAGCGCGGCGCCGCGTTCTGGATCACCATCAACCGGCCCGACAAGCGCAACGCGCTCAACCAGGACGTGATCGCCGGCATCCGCGCCGGCTACCGCGCCGCGCACGCGGACCCGGCCGTGCGCGCCATCGTGCTGACCGGCGCCGGCGACAAGGCCTTCTGCGCCGGCGCCGACCTCCAGCCCGGCAAGGGCTTCGCGTTCGACCTGTCCCGGCCCAACCTGGACTACGCCGACATGCTGCGCGAGTCGCAGCAGGCCACGCTGCCGACCATCGCCCGCGTCAACGGCACCTGCATGGCCGGCGGCATGGGCCTGCTGTGCATGACCGACATGGCCGTGGCCGCGGACACCGCGCTGTTCGGCCTGCCCGAGGTCAAGGTCGGCGTGTTCCCCATGCAGGTGCTGAGCCTGCTGCAGGCGCTGGTGCCGCCGCGGCTGGTGCGCGAATGGTGCATCGGCGGCGAGCCGTTTACCGCCGCCGAGGCCCGGGCCGCCGGCCTGCTCAATTACCTCGCCGCGCCCGCTGAGCTGGATGCGCGCACCGACTGGCTCGTGGCCCGCGTGGCCGACAAATCGCCCACCGCCATCCGGCGCGGCAAATATGCCATGCAGGCGATGGCCTCGATGAGCTTCGGCGAGGGCATTGCCTACACGGAAAGCCAGATCGCGCTGCTGGCCATGACCGAGGACGCGCGCGAAGGGCTGGCCGCCTTCAACGAGAAGCGCAAGCCGGTGTGGACCGGCAAGTGACGGCATGGCGGCATAGCGATCTGGCGACATGGCGGTATGACAGCGTGACGACATGACCATGCCGGCGGCGACCGGCAGCTTGCGAGACAGGGGACATCGCGTATGGGAGACACCATGACCGCCTCATCATCCTCACCAGACGGCGACAGCGCCGGCATGCTGGCCCTCGGCATGGCCGACTGGCTGTGCCGCCGCGCCGCGCGCGGCCCGCAGCGCCCGGCGCTGACCAGCGGCGGGCAGACCTGGAGCTACGGCGAACTCGTCGCCCGCGCCGGCCGCATGGCCGCCGTGCTCGCCGCCGGCGGCGTGCGGCCCGGCCAGCGCGTGGGCTATCTCGGCCTGAACGACCCGCTGTTCCTGGTCACGCAGTTCGCATGCGGCTGGCTCGGCGCCATCTTCGTGCCGCTCAATTTCCGCCTGACCGGGCCCGAGCTGGCCTTCATCCTCAACGACGCCGGCGTGCATACTCTGTTCGCCGACGACGGCTACACCGACGTGATCGACGAAGTGCGCGGCCGGCTGGAGTGCCGGCGCTACCTGGCCCGCGCCGCCGCGCCCGGCTGGGAAGGGCTGGACGCGCTGCTGGCCGATGCCGGCGGCGGCAACGCACACGGCAATGCGCACCACAACGCCGCGCCGCCGCTGGCCGCCACCCGCCCCGACGACGTGGCCGCCATCATGTACACCTCCGGCACCACCGGCAACCCCAAGGGCGCCATGCTCACGCACGGCAACTTCTGGATCAACAACCTCAACGTCACCATGATGAGCGACATCGCCAGCACCGATGTCGGGCTCAACTTCGCGCCGCTGTTCCACGTCGGCGGCATGTGCTGCATCACGCTGCCGATCCTGATGGCCGGCGGCCACCTCGTCCTGCAGCGCAGCTTCGACCCCGCCGCCGTGATGCGCGACATCGCCACCCACCGCGTGACGCTCAGCTTCGCCGTGCCCGCCATGCTGCTGTTCATCAGCCAGCATCCGGACTTCGCGCGCGCCGACCTCTCCAGCGTGCGCGGCATCTCCGTGGGCGGCGCGCCCATGCCCGAGCCGCTGCTGCGCCTGTTCTCCGCGCGCGGCATCCCCGTCAACCAGGGCTACGGCCTGACCGAGACCGCCGCCGCCACCACCTTCCTCGCGCCCGAGCGCGGCGCGGACAAGCTCGGCTCGTGCGGCACGCCGGCCATGCTCACCGAAGTCTGCATCCGCGCGTTCAACGGCGCTCCCGTTGCCACCGCGCGGGAGCGCGGCGAGATCTGCGTGCGCGGCGGCAACGTCATGAAAGGCTACTGGAACCGCCCCGACGCCACCGCCGGCGCGTTCTACCCCGGCGGCTGGTTCCGCACCGGCGACGTCGGCTATACCGACGAGGAGGGCTTCTACTACATCTGCGACCGCCTCAAGGACATGGTCATCACCGGCGGCGAGAACGTCTACCCGGCCGAGGTGGAAAGCGTGCTGTACGACCACCCGGCCATCGCCGAAGTCGCCGTGATCGGCGCGCCCGATGCGCAATGGGGCGAGCACGTGGTGGCCGTGGTGGCGCTCAAGCCCGGCGCCAGCCTGACGCTGGAAGCATTGCAGGCGTTCGCCGAGCCGCGGCTGGCGCGTTACAAGCTGCCGCGCGAACTGCGGATGGTGGCGGCGCTGCCGCGCAATCCGACGGGCAAGGTGCTGAAGATCCGGCTGCGGGAGCAGGGCGGGCAGGGCGGCTAGCCGCCGTGAGGCTCGCGGCTCGTTGATTCGCCGCGCCGGTCAGGCAATATCCGGGTAAATACCGAAGCGCGTTTCCCCGGCCAGAACCGCCCCATTTCCGGGATTTTCCGCCGCAGATGGCGTCTCTATCGCTTCGTGTGCACCAATGCAGATCCGGTTGCCGGCTTTTCCTAACCAAGCTGGCGCATTGTGAAAGTCCGTCATAAGCCGTTCATCTTTTGTCCGTAGCGGGTCCCGGCCGCACCACGTAGATTCTGGTGCAACTCGTGGTCCGAGATACAGAAAAAAGGATGGATTGACATGACTGCCCCCATTGCGATGCCGCCCGAGATTGCAAGAAAGATCGCCTGGCGGCTGGCGCCGCTGATGATCCTGATGTACATGGCGAACCAGCTCGACCGTGCCAACATCGGCTACGCCGCGCTGACCATGAACCATGAGCTTGGCATGACGGCGGCCCAGTTCGGCCTCGCGGCAAGCCTGTTCTTTCTCGGTTATGTCCTGTTCGAGGTGCCCAGCAACCTGTGCATGTACCGCTTCGGCGCGCGCCTGTGGATGACGCGGATCATGCTGACCTGGGGCGTGGCGTCGTCGCTGACCAGCCTCGTGCCCAATGCCCAGTGGCTTTACGTGGCGCGCTTCTGCCTGGGCGTGTTCGAGGCCGGGCTGTTCCCCGGCATGGTCTATTACCTGACGCTCTGGCTGCCCACGCGCGACCGCGTCTGGATGATGTCCCTGTTCGTGACCGCGATCCCGCTGACCGGCGTGCTGGGCGCCCCGGTTTCCACCTGGCTGATGGAGAACGTGACGGTGTTCGGGCTGTCGGGCTGGCGCGCCATGATCTTCCTCGAAGGCCTGCCGTCCGTGGTCCTCGGCATCGTGGTGTATTTCTACCTGCCGGACAGCCCGGCCAAGGCACGCTGGTTCTCCGCGTCCGAGCAATCGACCATCGCCGCGGTGCTGGCGCAGGAACAGGCCTCGGCAAGCACGCGGGCCGGCCACGGCCTGGCCGCCGTCATCGCCAACGGGCGGGTCTGGGCGCTGGGCGTGGTGTACTTCGGCATCAACGCCGGCATCGTGTCCCTGCTGTATTTCCTGCCGCAGGTGGTCGCCTCGTTCGAGAAGACGCTCGGCGTCAAGTACACGATTCCCCAGATCGGCATGATCACCGCCATCCCCTTCGCGTTCGCGGTGGCCAGCATGCTGGTGTGGGGCCGCATCGTGAAGCGGCACCGCATCACCAGCCTGCACATCGCCGGGCCGCTGCTGGTGTGCGCCGCCGCGCTGACGGTCGCCATGTGGATGCGCTCGCCCTACGGCACCATCGCCGCCTTCGCGGTGGGAACGGCGGCTTGCTTCTGTACAATGACGACCTTCTGGCAACTGCCCAGCCGCTTCCTGGCCGAGCGCGCCGCCGCGGCGGGTATCGCGCTCATCACCAGCCTGGGAGTCTGCGCCGGTTTCGTGCTGCCCTATTTCATTGGCTGGTCCAAGGACGTCTCGGGCCACTTCGCCATCGCGTTCTATGGCGTCTCCGCCCTGATGCTGGTGTCGGCCTGCGTGGTCGTGGCGCTGGAGAGCAGCCGGGCGCCGGGGGCGGCGGCAAGGCCACAAGCGGTAAGCTGACCTTGTCGGCAGCCTAAGGGTGCGGTCCGGCGGACCGCGCCCGTTTTACCTTTGATCTGCCCGTACCGGACAAGCCGAAGGGCCGCCAACCAGGGCAAGGAGTAAACAATGCGTCGTGGCGTACCAAGCCTGGGATCGTTGCAGGCGTTCGAGGCGTCCGCCAGGCACGAGAGCTTTTCGAAGGCCGCCGCGGAACTGGCCCAGACCCACGGGGCCGTCTGCAAGAAGGTCAACGAGCTGGAAGAAGACCTGGGCGTGGCCCTGTTTCACCGCGTGCGCCAGCGCCTCGTGCTGACGCCGGCCGGCGCCGAATACGCGCGCCGCATCCGCGTGCACCTGGACCAGATCCGCCGCGACACGATCGAGCTGATCCGCTCGGAGAGCGAACTGCATCTGGACGTGGCCGTCGGCGTCTCGTTCGCCGCGCAGTGGCTGGTGCCGCGCCTGCAGAGTTTCTATGACCTGAACCCGGACATCCGCCTGCACATCATCGGGCGGGACCAGCCGAACTTCTTCGACGACTCCAATTTCGACGCGACCATCTATTTCGGCCAGCATCTGTGGGCGGGCATGACCGGCGCCGCGCTGGTCAGCGACGACCGCCTGGTGCTGGTGTGCGCGCCGGTCTGGTGCGACGGGCAGCGCGAGCTGCCGCTCGAGCGCATCGCCGCGGCGCCGTGGATCTACACGCGCGACATCCCGGCGGCCTGGACCGACTGGGGCGAATCGCTGGTCGGGCGGCCGCTGGAGCACGACGCGCCGACGCCCCACTACGACATGTTCGTCATGTCCATCAACGCCACGGTGGCGGGGCAGGGTCTGGCGCTGCTGCCGCGCAGCCTGGTCGACCGCGAACTGGCCAGCGGGCAGCTGGTTATCGCGCACCCGCACTTCGTGCCGAGCCCGAGCAACATCTATTTCGCGTTTCCCGAGCAGCGGCGCCACTGGGAGCCCGTGCGCCGGTTCGAGGCATGGCTGATCGACGCGGCGGCCAGCTACGTCCGGCGCGTGCAGGGCGCCGGTTGAAGCGGGCCCGCGGCTACCGGATGGCCGCCTGGTAGGCGCGCAGGTCCGGGCTCTCGCGCAGCAACTGTTCGAACAGGCCCTGGAAACCCAGCCACGCCACGTAGTCGGAGCCGATCTGGCGGCGCACGGAGCGCGCTTCCTCATCGGACAGCACGCTGAACTCGCCGGCCGCCTCGGCCAGCAGCTGGATCTGGCAGCAGCGTTCCATCGCCACGAAGCGGAAGGCCGCCGCGTCGACCGAGGTGCCGACCGTCAGCAGGCCGTGATTGACCAGCACCGCCGCCCGCCGGTCGCCCATCGACTGCGCGATGCGCCGCCCTTCGTCCGCCGCCAGCACCAGCACGTCGCCCTGGAACGCCACCTGGTCCTCGAAGAACAGGCAGGCCTCCTGGTTGATCGGCAGCAGCGTCCGGTGCCGCGCCGAGAACGCGCGGCCATAGACGGAATGCGTGTGCGCGGCGGCAACCACGTCGGGATTGCTGCCGTGAATGCCGCAATGGATCGCTGCCGCCGCCGCGTTCACCGGGCCGGTGCCCGCGTGGACCTTGCCGTGCTCGTCGATGCAGATCAGGTCGTCGGGGTGGATGGCGGAGAAATGCTGCGCATAGGCATTGACCCAGAAGCGGTCCGCATGCTCCGGGTCGCGCACCGTGATGTGGCCGGCGATGCCTTCGGCCAGCCCGAAGCGGGCGAAGATGCGGAACGCGGCGGCCAGCCGCAGCTTGCGGTCCCGGCGCGTGGCGTCGAGGGAATCGAATGCCTTCGGTGCGGGCAGGGCGCCGCCGATGGGCGTCGGGATCTGCAGGGCGCTATTCGCGATGTCGTTCACAAAGGTTCCAGATGGCTTGAGCAGATCCCATTCTGGGCGAGACCGGCAAGCGCCGCTATCGATGAATACTCACAGGCTGTTGATGGATTGGCAGCAGCGCGCCGCGGGCCCCGCCGGGTGGCCGCTGGCGTGCCGGCAGCCTCGCCCGCCAGCCACTACAATGGCGCATCGCCCGGCCTCCCGCCGGGCCGGATTCTGGAGTCGAAGATGCGTATTCTGGTTGTCGGAGCGGGCGCCACTGGCGGCTATTTCGGCGCGCGGCTGTTGCAGGTCGGGCGCGACGTGACGTTCCTGGTGCGCCCGCGGCGCGCCGCCCAACTGGCCGAGCACGGCCTGAAGGTCAAGAGCCAGCACGGCGACCTGCATTTCCCCAACCCGCCGCTGGTGCAGGTCGGGCAGATCGCGCAACCGTATGACGTGGTGCTGCTCAGTTGCAAGGCCTACGACCTCGACAGCGCGATGGACGGTTTCGCGCCCGCCGTGGGCCCGGGCACGGTCATCATCCCGCTGCTCAACGGCATGCAGCATCTGGACAAGCTCGATGCCCGCTTCGGCGCCGAACGGGTCATGGGCGGCCGCTGCCTGATTTCCAGCACGCTGGACGAGCAGGGCACCATCCTCCATCTTTCGGCTTTTCACGTGCTGTCCTTCGGCGAGCGTCCGTCCGGCAGCAGCGACCGCGCGCAGGCCCTGGCCGCCGTGTTCGGGGGCGCCGGCTTCGACGTGCAGCGCAGCGAGGCCATGCTGCAGGACATGTGGGAGAAATGGCTGTTCCTGGCCACGCTGGCATCGTCCACCTGCCTGATGCGGGCCGCCGTGGGCGACATCCTGGCCGCCCCGCACGGGCGCGACGTGATCGCGGCCCTGCTCGACGAGTGCACCGCCATCGCCGCGGCCAACGGCTATCCCGCGCGCGCGCCGGCGCTGGAACAGGCGGCGGCCTCGCTGTTCAAGGAAGGCTCGCCGATGACGGCGTCGATGCTGCGCGACCTCGAGCGCGGTGGCGCCATCGAATCCGACCAGATCGTGGGCGACCTGCTGGCGCGCCGCGGCCCGGTGCCGGCGCCGACGCTGCAGATGGCGCTGGCCAGCCTGAAGGCCTACGAGGCGCGCCGCGCGCGCGGCGGCTGACCGGCCATCCCGCCGGGCGGCACCTCAATCCGGCTTGCCGGCCCGCAGCGCCGCGATCAGCCGCCGGGCCGCCGCCGAGAGCGTGCCGCCGCGCCGCGTGACGATGCCGAAGGTGTCGTTGCGCGACTGCATCTTCACCGGCAGGATGCGCAGCATCTTCTGGCGCGCGTAGGGCTCGGCCACGCTGGTCGGCAGCAGCGACACGAGGTTGGCATTGCCCTGCAGCAAGGCCACCGTGACCAGCGTGGAGGCCGTGGTGATGGCGTTGGCCGGCATGCTCATGCCGGCCAGGTCCAGCTCGCGCAGCAGCAGCGCGTGCATCGGCATCTGGGCGGGATAGATGACCCAGCGGTATCTCGCCAGGTCGGCAAAGGCGAGTTCGCGCGCGCGCGGCGCCGCGTGGGCGTGGCCGACCACCACCGAGATCGGCTCGTTGCCCAGCGCCTCGTAGCGGTAGCGGGCGGGTTGGTCGCTCACCAGCGCGCGGCCGATGACGAGGTCCAGCCGGCCGTCGTCGAGCAGGCCCAGCATGCGCAGGCTGGTGTCTTCCACGATCTCGATCGACAGGTTGGGCTGCTCAGCCTGGAGGCTGGCCAGCGCGGGCGCCAGCACGCCGGTGACGGCGCCCATGATGACCCCCACGGCAAGCCGCCCGGCCGTGCCCGAGCGGATTTCGGCCATGTCCTGGCACAGCGCGGTAAGGTCCGTGGCCAGCAGCCGCGCATAGCGGATCACGCAATGGCCGAACGGGTTGGGCTGCATGCCGGTCCGGGTCCGCTCGAACAGCGGCGCGTCCAGCATGCTCTCCAGTTCCTGCAGGGCCTTGCTGGCGGCCGATTGCGTCATGGCCATGACGGATGCCGCCTGGTGCAGCGATTTGTGGTCGTCCAGCGCGATCAGCAACTGCAGTTGCTTCATGCGCAGGCGCGACATCAGTACGTCGAGGGTGGCTCTCATGGGCGTGCGGCGTCCAGGGTCAGGTCTTGTCCGGCGGGCCAGTGAGTCGTAAAAGCGATCGCCAGATGGAAAGGTTTCAATATACATCGGACGCCGGACGCTCTTATATTGCGCAAGCACCCGAGACAAGAACACGGCCCCTGCGCACGACAAGGAGACAGACATGACCCAGCCAGCCCGCCAAACCGCCTACCGGGGCGTATTCCCGGTCGCGCCGACCATCTTCGACGAGCAGGGCGGCCTCGACCTCGATGGCCAGCGCCGCTGCATCGACTTCATGATCGACGCCGGCTCCAACGGCATCTGCATCCTGGCCAACTTCTCGGAGCAGTTCGTGCTGACCGACGCCGAGCGCAGCACGCTGATGGCCACGGTGCTCGACCACGTGGCGGGGCGCGTGCCGGTGATCGTCACCACCACGCACTTCAGCTCGCACATCTGCGCCGAACGCAGCCGCGCCGCGCAGGACGCCGGCGCCGCGATGGTGATGGTGATGCCGCCGTACCACGGCGCCACCATCCGCGTGCCCGAGCACGCCATCCATGCGTTCTACGCCACGGTGTCCGACGCCATCGACATCCCCATCATGATCCAGGACGCGCCGGTCAGCGGCACCACGCTGTCCGCGCCGTTCCTCGCGCGCATGGCGAAGGAAATCGCCAACGTGTCGTATTTCAAGATCGAGGTGCCGCAATCGGCGGCCAAGCTGCGCGAGCTGATCGCGCTCGGCGGCGACGCCATCGTCGGCCCGTGGGACGGCGAGGAAGCCATCACGCTGATGGCCGACCTCGACGCCGGCGCCACCGGCGCCATGACCGGCGCGGGCTTCCCGGACGGCATCCGCCGCATCGTCGATGCCTACCAGGCCGGCGACGCCGAGGGCGCCGCCGACCACTACCAGCAATGGCTGCCGCTCATCAACTACGAGAACCGCCAGGGCTGGCTGGCCACCAGCAAGGTGCTGATGAAGGAGGGCGGCGTGATCGCCTCCGACGCGGTGCGCCATCCGCTCCAGCCGATGTACCCGGCCACGCGCGCGGGGCTGCTCAAGATCGCGCGCCGGCTGGACCCGCTGGTGTTGCGCTGGGGGCGTTGAGCGGGCGGCGGACATGCCCGAATCGCCATCCTGCAAGGATCGGCGATTCGGGCTACCCTGTCGGGCCATCCTGACCTTCTATCGGGCCGGCCGCACCGCAGGCCGCGCCACCAGATCCGCCATGACACAGCCGCTCAGAATCGATTTTGTCTCCGACATCGCCTGCCCGTGGTGCGCCGTCGGCCTGTCCTCGCTCCAGCTTGCGCTGTCGCGGCTTGGCGACGCCGTGGACGCCGAGATCGTGCTCCATCCGTTCGAGCTGAACCCGCAGATGGGACCGGACGGCGAAGCCATCGTCGACTATCTCGGCAAGAAATACGGGCGCACGCCCGCGCAGATCGCCGAGACCCAGGCCATGATCCGCGAGCGCGGCGCCGCCGTCGGCTTTGCCTTCGGCCCGCGCGAACAGGTCTACAACACCTTCGACGCGCACCGCCTGCTGCACTGGGCCGGCCTGCACGGCAAGCAACTGCCGCTCAAGCTCGCGCTGCTGCGCGCTTACCATAGCGACGGCAAGGACCCCAGCAACCACGACGTGCTGGTCGAGGCCGCGCAGGCGGCGGGGCTCGACCCCGCGCAGGCGCGCCAGGTGCTGCAACACGGCGACTACGCCGGCGAAGTGCGCGCCGAAGAGCAGGAATACCAGGGCATGGGCATCCAGTCCGTGCCGTCGATCATCTTCAACAAGCGCTATCTGCTGACCGGCGCGCAGCCGGTGGAAGCCTTCGAGCAGGCCATCCGCCAGATCCTGGCCGAAGGCTGAACGCGGCGCGGCGCGCGGCTGCCACGGCGCCCGCGCCGGCCTGCCCCGGTATTGCCGCGCGCACGGACCCACGTGACTGCGGCGGCCCGCCCCGAGGGGGCGGGCGAAACTTCCGTGCCATCCCCGTGTCCTTCCCTGCATAATCGCCGCAGTCGCGACGACACAGGACGACCGACCGATGAACATGGCAATCCTCCTCGCCCATCCCTGGTTCGGCACATGGACCGCGGCCGTGGTCGCCGTGGCCATTGCGCTGCTGGCGCACCGCCTCGGCGGCCTGCTGCTGTTGCGCATCACCCGCCACGCGCCGCTGCTGCACGCCGTCGTCAGGAAAGCGCGCGCGCCGTCGACGGTGGTCCTGCCCCTGCTGGCGCTGCAAACGGTCTGGCAGGCCGCGCCGGACGAACTGCGCTGGATCGACAGCGTGCGCCATCTCAACGGCCTGCTGATGATCGCCGCCACCACCTGGCTGGTGGCGCGCATCATCGCCGGCTGCGCGCAAGGCATCATGGACCGCCACCCCGTGGACGTGGCCGACAACATGAACGCGCGCCGCATCCACACGCAGACCCGCGTGCTCGCGCGCACCGCCATGACGCTGGTGGTGGTCATGGGCGCCGCCATGCTGCTCATGACCTTCCCCGGCGCCCGCCAGGTCGGCGCCAGCCTGCTGGCCTCCGCCGGCGTGCTCGGCCTGATCGCCGGCTTCGCCGCCAAGCCCGTGTTCAGCAACCTCATCGCCGGCCTGCAACTCGCGCTGACCCAGCCGATCCGGCTCGACGACGTGCTCATCATCGAAGGCGAGTGGGGCCGCGTGGAAGAAATCACCGGCACTTACGTCGTGCTGCGCATCTGGGACGAGCGCCGCCTCATCATCCCGCTGCAGTACTTCATCGAAAAGCCGTTCCAGAACTGGACCCGCAACAACGCCCAGATCATGGGGTCCGTGTTCTTCTATGTCGACTACGGCATGCCGCTGGCGCCGCTGCGCGCGGAACTGGAGCGCATCGTGCGCGCGGCGCCGCAGTGGGACCAGCGCTTTTTCAACCTCGTGGTGGCCGATGCCACGGAGCGGACGATGCAGCTGCGGGTGCTGTGCACCGCGGCTTCTTCGGGGCTGGCGTGGGATTTGCGCTGCGTGGTGCGGGAAGGGCTGATTGATTTCATGCAGCGGGAGTATCCGCAGTTTTTGCCGAGGCTGCGCATCGAAGGTGACGAAAGCGTACCGCCGCGAAACACGCCACCGCAAGAGTCACCCGCAGAACAATAGATCCGCGCCCCGGGGGCTACACAGAGATACAAAGCCACACACCGGAGATACATCCGCCATCTAGTATTCCGTCCACCTGCACAGCAACAGCATAAGGTGGATCACGATGACCTACGTAAAGACTCCCGCTTACAGGCGCCTGCTCGTCACTTCAGCGCTGGCTGGCGCGATAGCGCTTCTTTTTCCCGTGGCGTCCCACGCCGCAACCGCAACGCCGGCGGCAGCCCCGGCAGGCGCAGCAAAAGCATCCTCGGACGCGCAGTATGCCAGCGACACCGCCATCCGTCCGTTCCGGTTCCACGCCTCCGACAAGGAGCTCGCCGACCTGCTCCGCCGGATCGCCGCGACCAAATGGCCAGGCCGCGAACTGGTCAACGACGCGAAACAAGGCGTGCAACTGGAGACGATGCGCAAGCTCGCGCAATACTGGTCGACCGACTACGACTGGCGCAAAGCCGAGGCGAAGCTCAACGCCTTGCCCCAGTTCGTGACATCGCGCGCGTCTTTGACGGCAAACCTGAAGGCCTCACGCGGGACGACGTGCCGGACAACATCACGCTCTACTGGCTCACCAACACCGCGGTGTCTTCGGCACGCCTTTACTGGGAGAACAAGTTTGCGTTCTTCGTCCCCAAGGGCATAAAGATCCCGGTCGCGGTCAGCGCGTTCCCGGACGAGCTTTATCAGGCGCCCAGGAGCTGGGTGGAGAAAGCGTTCCCGAATCTGCTGTACTACAGCTGGGCGGAGAAGGGGGGCACTCTGCGGCTTGGGAGCAGCCGGAGGCGCTTACTGAGGACTTGCGGGCTGGGTTTAGGTCGTTGCGGTAGCAGGGCGTTGGGCTTCTTTCGGGCTTGGGGCGGGAGGATCGCTCGGTCATTGGCACATCCCTCATCCCTGACTTCTGAGGGGTGGGGGATGCCGTTTACCATTCGTGAACATCCTGCACGATCGCTGGAAAGGCCAGCATTGCTCATTGTGATATCTGGCTCGCTGGGATCCTGAGATAGTTTAAGATGGCCTTTTTTCCGTCGAGGCATCATGTCAGAACTCGCATCTCAACCGACGTCGATCCAGTCCGTGTACACAATGTACCGCGAAGACAAACTGTTCGTAAATCGTCGCTATCAGCGAAAACTGGTTTGGACGCTGGAAGAAAAGCAGCGCCTCATCGAATCGATCGTGAAACGCTATCCGATTCCAGCAATCCTGATAGCGGAGAGGAAGTCTGGCGATGGCTATGAAATAATTGACGGTCTCCAGCGATTGCACGCGATTGTTTCCTTTATCGAGACTGGCTTTTCATCACTGGATGGTGACTTTTTTGACGTCAAACACTTCCCGACAGCGAAGGCGAGTGCTGATGCTGGCCTTTTCTCCATCACAGATACTCAAAACTGGATTAGTCAAAAGGATGTAAGCGCCGTTCTTGATTATACGCTTGCACTTTCCGTCATGAGAAATGCGACGGATGAGGAGGTGAATGATGTATTCGGTAGAATTAATACATATGGCCATCGTCTCAGCGATCAAGAGCGCCGCCAAGCTGGCGTCGAAAACGAATTTTCTCAGATGGTTAGACTGATAGCTTGCGGTGTCCGCGGGGACGCTTCGGCAGATATACTCCCTCTCAAATCGATGCCAAGTATTAGCATTGATCTGCCCATGGTAAAGCATGGTTACGAAGTCAAGGCGGACGAGGTAGTGTGGGTCGAGCAAGGTGTGCTTCGCTCAACAGACCTGCGGGATAGCATGGACGAGCAATGCATCGCTGACATCGCGGCATGCATCGTAGGCGGCCAACTAATTGAACGTTCAAAAGATGCACTCGACGCAATATACGACTCTGCGACCGCTGAGAGTGAGCGGGTGAACAACGCCCTTGAAGTATATGGTGCCGATAAATTTTCTCAAGAATTCAAGTTCTGCCTCGATCAGATACTCACCGTTTGCGAGGCGAATGGCCGATCCAAGCTTCGAAATATTATCTTCACGAGAGGGACGACCAACGCGTTTCCAGCGGTATTTGCGATTATCCTTGTCGCTTTTCACGAGTTGACCGTGAAAGACGGAATGGTTATGTCCGATCCCTTGGCTGTAAAGAAAGCCCTTACCGGATTGTACAATCGCATCGACACCAGTCGAGGTGCGACTTCTCCTGCTGAACGGCGAAGAAATATCGACACGGTTAAGGGGTTGATTGTTAGGGAAAGACTGATTTATTCAGAACGAAAGTCATCGTTGGGTGGCTTGTAAGCGTTGTCATATGCATGCCCAAGAGATGAGTCGGAGATGAAGCGACAGATCAGTTTTGCGGAAGCGGAAAGCCACGGTAAGAAGCGGGTGACGCGCCGCCAGCGCTTCCTGACGGAGATGGAAAGCGTGGTGCCGTGGTCGCGCCTGATTGCGGCGGTCGAGCCGTACTACCCCAAAGGCAAACGCGGACGGCCGCCGATCGGTCTGGAGCGGATGCTGCGCATTTACTTCCTGCAGCAGTGGTACGGGCTGTCGGACGAGGCACTGGAAGACGCGCTGTACGACAGCGTGGCGATGCGGGCGTTTGCCGGGATCGACCTGGCAGTCGAAGCGGTGCCAGACGCGACCACGCTCCTCAAGTTTCGCCGCATGCTCGTCGAGCATGAGCTGACGCGAAAGCTGTTCGACGAGATCGGCATCATGCTGTGCGAGCGTGGGCTGATGATGAAGGAAGGCACGATTGTGGATGCCACCATCATCGAGGCGCCACCTTCGACCAAGAACAAGGAGAAGAGCCGCGACCCGGAGATGCACCAGACCAAGAAGGGTAATGAATGGCACTTTGGCATGAAGGCGCATGTCGGCGTGGATGCGGCTTCGGGGCTGGTACACAGCGTGGTGGGCACTGCAGCGAACGCGTCGGAGGGATCATGCCAAGATGCGGCCAATCGGCGATCATAAGCCCTGGGGTTATATAGATAAGCAAAAACATTTCGGTTAGTTATAACTCTGGTCTGGAACTTTGCCATCGTCCTCGGCTAGACTGGCTGGCCCTTCAGAGATTGCCGAGATCCTGTATGGCCACCGTCGAGCGTACCGCCTACCCGAGTTTCCCGAAGGTTTTCTCCACCAAGGAGTTACAGGCGTGTTACACGCCGGATGCCGAGGAACTGGAGTGGGCCACCCGCTCAACCCGTGGACAAGGTCCGCGACTTGGCTTGCTGGTGCTGCTGAAGGTCTTCCAGCAACTGCATTACTTCCCCAACCTGGACAGCATTCCCGTCGTCGTGATCGACCATGTGCGCGCCAGCGCTGGTCTGGCGCTAGATGCCGCATTTGGCTATGACCGCAAGCTGTCCCCCACGCTGTACCGGCATTACACGGCGGTACGCGAATTTCTCGGCGTCCAGCCCTATATTGGCACGGATGCCAACGAGGTCACGATCCGCGCCGCGCGCGAAGCCGCGGAAACGATGGACCAGCAAGTGGACATCATCAATGCCACCATCGATGCGCTGATCCTGCGCCAGGTCGAGCTGCCAGCGTTCTCCACCCTAGACAACATCGCCGAGCAGATTCACACCCGCACGCAGACCGCGCTGTTTCGACGCGTCGCAAGGCGCTTGTCGGATGAGGAACGGCAGCGGCTGGACCGGCTTCTCACCCGGGAATTCACCAACCGCCTGACCGCCTACAACAACATCAAGCGCCACGCGCGCCGTCCATCACGCAAGCATCTCAGCCTACTCATAGAACACCTGACCTTACTCGACGGTCTTGGCGATTTCTCTCGCGCAATCGCAGGCGTGCCCGCCTCGAAGCTGCGCTCGCTGGCCAGCCAGGCCATGAGCCTGGACGCGGCCAATCTACGGGAGATCCTGCCTGAGAAGCGCTACACGCTGATCGTCGCCTTGCTTAACCATATGCGCGTGCGCACCCGCGACGATCTCGCGGAGATGTTCATCCGTCGCATGGGCACCATCCACAAGCGGGCGCGCGATGAGATGGAGCGCATCCAGTCCCGTCAGCGCGCGCAGATGGAGAAGCTGGTCACCTTGCTCGACGGCGTGGTCGATATCGTCGCCGATGGCCAGGACGACGCGCTGATCGGCCGGCAGGTGCGCCGCTTCCTCGCGCCGTCCGGCGATCTGGAGCCGCTGCGCGAGAGCTGCGCCGAGGTGCGGGCCTTCAGCGGCAACAACTACCTGCCGCTGCTATGGCGGCATTTCCGCGCGCACCGCTCCGTGATGCTGCGCCTGGCGCAGGTGCTTGAATGGGAGTCGACCAGCCAGTCGCGCACGCTGCTGGCGGCACTTGCGGTGGTGCTGGACAACGAATCCCTGCATCGCGAATGGATTGCCGCCGACGTCGATGTGAGCTTCGCCTCGGAACGCTGGCGAAAGCTGGTGCGCCGCCCCCACGACCAGGGCGCCCCCACCAATCGGCGCTACCTGGAACTCTGCGTGCTCTCGCATATGGTCAACGAGCTACGCTCCGGCGACCTGTGCGTGGTGGGGTCGGATGCCTTTGCCGATTACCGTGCGCACCTACTGCCCTGGCGGGAATGCGAACGGCGCCTGCCCGAATACTGCGCCAAGCTGGACATGCCGGCCAACGCGCAGGACTTCGTGGCGCATCTACGCCAGTGGCTGACCGACACGGCGCGTACGCTGGATGCCAGTTTTCCCGACAAGCGCCAGCACGTCACCATCGGCCAGGACGGCGAACCCGTGCTCAAGCGGACGATCGCCAGGGAGATCCCGGCCAGCGCGGTGGCCCTGCAACAGGCGCTGATCCGGCGCATGCCCACGCGCAATCTGCTGGACGTGCTGGCCAACATCGAGCACTGGACCCACTTCACGCGGCACTTCGGCCCGCTCTCCGGCAGCGACCCCAAGATCCGCAATGCCGCCGAGCGCTACCTGCTGACTATCTTCGCCATGGGCTGCAACCTGGGGCCCACCCAGGCCGCCCGCCATATGGGGGATCGGGTCACGCCGCACATGATGTCGTTCGTCAACCGCCGGCATCTGAGCCTGGAGCGTCTCGAAACCGCGCAGCGGGAATTGATCGAACTGTATCTGCGGCTCGACCTGCCCAAGCACTGGGGGGATGGCAAGACCGTCGCGGCTGACGGCACTCAGTACGACTTCTACGACAACAACCTGCTGGCCGGCTACCACTTCCGCTACCGCAAGATGGGCGCGGTGGCCTACCGGCACGTGGCCGACAACTACATCGCGGTGTTCCGGCATTTCATTCCGCCCGGCGTGTGGGAAGCCATCTACGTGATCGAGGGTCTGCTCAAGGCCGGCTTGAGTGTCGAGGCCGATACCGTGCACGCCGACACCCAGGGCCAGTCGGCCGCGGTGTTCGCCTTCACGCATCTGCTGGGCATCAACCTGATGCCGCGCATCCGCAACTGGCAGGATCTGAAGCTTTACCGAGCCGATGCCAACACCAAATACAAGCACATCGACCGGCTGTTCTCGGACATCGTGGACTGGGAGCTGATCGCCTTCCACTGGCAGGACCTGATGCAGGTAGCGCTATCGATTCAGGCCGGAACAATCTCCTCGCCGCTCCTGCTGCGCCGGTTCGGCTCGGAAAGCCGCCGCAACCGCCTGTTTCTGGCGGCGCAGGAACTCGGCAAGGTCGTGCGCACAGCGTTCCTGCTCGAATGGATCGGCAGCCGCGAGTTGCGCCAGGAGATCACCGCGACCACCAACAAGATCGAGTCCTACAATGGCTTTGCCAAATGGTTCTCATTCGGCGGTGACGTGCTGGCCGAAAACGACCCCGACGAACAGCAGAAGCGCCTGCGCTACAACGACCTGATCGCCTCGGCCGTGATTCTTCAGAACACGGCGGACATGATGCAGGCCCTGCGCGCGATGGTGAAGGAAGGGATCAAGGTCGACGTGGCCGACATCGGCTTCCTGAGTCCCTACCTCACCAGCAACATCAAGCGCTTCGGCGACTATAAACTCAATTTGGAGCGGTTGCCGGAAGCCTGGATTCGCGACAGCCTCTTTGCCGGCCCCGCCCATTCCGTCCGCAAACCGCGTCATGCCTGACACCGATACCCCTTACGGCAGGGTCGACGCCGAGGCGTTGCAAGCGCTTCGGGACACGTTCGACACGACCACCATCCTGCGCGTGGTGGACCAACTCGATGCGATCCGCGCGCGTTGCTGTGAGCCAGCCGGGCTGCGCGACGATCTGCTGTGCTTGCACGGCATGGCACATACTCTGATCAACGGCGCCGCATTGTCGTATCCAACCACTGGTCCGACCCTCGTGGACCAAGCCGAGGCCATCATAGAAGAACTGGACGACTGGATCGTGCTGCTCAAGCGCGCCGTGCATGCGCTGCGCCCACTAGAGCCGCTGCGCCCCCGCGACGATGTCTGACTCGGCCAGGTCGCTTGCCCGTCGAGACGGCACATGTGAGGCCGGCTGCGACGAAGCGGCAGAAGCAGAAGCCGGAACGAGCTGGAGCAGCGTAGCCGCATCCACTACGCCCTTTGGCGAACTTTTCCCGCTAGCAGCGATGCGATCAGCGGGCAGGATACGTTGCCCTGGCGGGCATGGCAGGCGCACACCAGCTCAGACAGCACGGCCTCCATGCGTCTCAGGTCGGCAAGCTTTGCGCGCACGTCGTTGAGCTTGCGCTCGGCCAGGCTGCTGGCTTCCGCGCAATGAGTGCCGTCCTCCAGGCGAAGCAGTTCGCCGATTTCTTCCAGACTGAATCCCAGCCGCTGGGCCGATTTCATGAAGCGCACCCGGACCACAGCCGTTTCGCCATAGCGACGAATCCCGCCGGCGGGCTTGTCTGGCTCTGGCAGCAGCCCCTTGCGCTGGTAGAACCGGATGGTCTCCACGTTGACACCAGCCGCCTTGGCGAAGGCGCCGATGGTCAGGTTCTCCAATTCGCTCCACATATCGCTTTGCTCCGTACATTAGTACGGAAGTAAGGTTACGCTATCCCTTTCCTACTTCGAAAGGACAAACGCATGCCGCAACCGCAAGCCGGGCGCCGTGCGCTCTTCGCCGGCGGGCTCGCCGCCATCCTCGCCTCCACCTGCTGCCTGGGGCCGCTGGTCCTGATCGCGCTTGGTTTCAGCGGGGCCTGGATCGGTAACTTAACGGCGCTGGAGCCATACCGGCCGCTGTTCCTCGGCACCGCAGTGCTGGCGCTGTTCGTCGCCTGGCGGCGCATTTTCCGTCCGCCGCAAGTCTGCAACCCGGGGGAGGCCTGCGCCATCCCGCAGGTACACGCCACCTACAAGCTCATGTACTGGCTCGTCGCCCTGCTGGTTCTGGTCGCGCTCGGATTTCCCTACGTCACGCCATGGTTCTACTGATCAGGAGTTCGCCATGAGAAAGCTGTTTGCCGCCCTCGCTCTCGCCGCCGCCGTCGCTCCCGCATGGGCCGCGATGCAAACCGTCACATTGTCCGTGCCGGGCATGACCTGCGAGACCTGCCCGATCACGGTCAAGAAAGCGCTCTCCAAGGTCGACGGCGTAAGTAAGACCAGCGTGAGTTTCGAGAAGCGCGAGGCCGTCGTCACCTTCGATGATGCCAAGACCAGCGTGCAGAAACTGACCAAGGCGACCGAGAACGCGGGCTATCTGTCCAGCGTCAAGCAGTAAGCCACGGGAGCGAGGGAGCGACGCCATGGGACTGATCATGCGCATGGTCAACAAGGCCGGTGCCCTCGGCAGCGTCGTCTCGGCGATGGGTTGTGCGAGTTGTTTTCCCGCTATCGCCAGCTTGGGCGCGGCCATTAGCCTGGGCTTCTTGCGTCAGTACGAGGGACTGTTCATTCGTATCCTGCTGCCGGCGTTCGCTGGCATCGCGCTGCTCGCCAATGGGATCGGATGGCTTAACCATCGGCAGTGGCAACGGACCGCGCTCGGCGTGATCGGCCCGCTCCTTGTGCTGGCCGCGGTGTATTTGATGGTTGGCTGGTGCAGCGAAGCGCTGCTCTATGTCGGCCTGGCCTTCATGGTCGGGGTATCGATCTGGGACTTCGTCTCGCCGGCGAAGCGCTGCGGCGCACCGGACGCCTGTGAACTGCTGGCCAAACGCGGCTGACGCGCGTTGGCCATGATAGAAGGAACTGTGGCATGACCCACCTGAAGATCACTGGCATGACCTGCGACGCGTGCGCCGTCTACGTCAAGGATGCCTTGGAGAAGGTGCCGGGCGTGCGGTCGGCGGTCGTGTCCTACCCGAAGGGGACGGCGCGGATCGCTGCCGAGCCCGACACGTGGCCGGATGCGCTGACCGCGGCCGTGGCCGGACTCGGCTACCGGGCCATGCTCGCCGAGGCCCCGCCGGCGGAAAATCGCGGCAGCCCGCTCGACAAGGCCCTAGGCTGGCTGGGCGGCGGCGACAAGGGCGGGGACCAAGCCAGCGCCCTGCGCATTGCCGTCATTGGTAGCGGCAGCGCCGCGATGGCGGCGGCGCTCAAGGCCGTCGAGCGAGGCGCGCGGGTGACGCTGATCGAGCGCGGCACCATCGGCGGCACCTGCGTCAATGTCGGCTGCGTGCCGTCCAAGATCATGATCCGCGCGGCCCACATCGCTCATCTGCGTCGCGAAAGCCCGTTCGACGGGGGCATCCAGGCCACGCCACCGGCGATCCTGCGCGAGCGCCTGCTCGGCCAGCAGCGGGGGCGTGTCGATGAGCTGCGCCACGCCAAGTATGAGGGCATCCTGGCAGGCACGCCTGCCATCACGGTGCTGCGCGGCGAGGCCCGCTTCCAGAACGGGCACACCCTGAGCGTGCGCGTGGTCGAAGGCGGGGAGCGCGAGGTGGCGTTTGACCGCTGCCTGATCGCCACTGGCGCCAGTCCGGCGGTGCCGCCGATCCCCGGTCTGAAGGACACCCCGTACTGGACCTCGAACGAGGCGCTGGCCAGCGACACCCTGCCGAAGCGGCTGGCCGTGATCGGCTCGTCGGTGGTGGCTGTGGAGTTGGCGCAGGCCTTCGCTCGGCTCGGCAGCCAGGTCACGATCCTGGCGCGCAGCACGCTGTTCTTCCGCGAGGACCCGGCGATCGGTGAGGCCGTCACGGCCGCCTTCCGCGCCGAGGGCATCACAGTGCGGGAACACACGCAGGCCAGCCAGGTGGCCTACGCCGACAGCGAATTCGTGCTCACTACCGGACACGGCGAGATCCGCGCCGACCAGTTGCTGGTCGCCACGGGCCGCGCGCCCAACACGCGTGAGCTGGCACTGGAGGCGGCGGGTGTGAGGGTCACCGCGCAGGGCGCCATCGTCATCGACAATGGCATGCGCACCACGGCGCCGCATATCTACGCCGCCGGCGACTGCACCAACCAGCCGCAGTTCGTCTACGTGGCGGCGTCGGCCGGCACCCGCGCGGCGATCAATATGACCGGAGGCGATGCCGCGTTCGATTTGAGCGCATTGCCGGCGGTCGTGTTCACCGACCCGCAGGTCGCCACCGTGGGCTACAGCGAGGCGGAAGCCCACCACGACGGCATGGAGACCGATAGCCGGCTGCTGACGCTCGACAACGTGCCGCGCGCGCTCGCCAATTTCGACACGCGCGGCTTCATCAAGCTGGTCGCCGAGGCAGGATCGGACCGCTTGATCGGCGTGCAGGCGGTGGCGCCGGAAGCAGGCGAACTGATCCAGACGGCAGCATTGGCGATCCGGGCGCGGATGACCGTGCAGGAGCTGGCAGACCAGTTGTTTCCGTACCTGACAATGGTCGAGGGCCTGAAGCTCGCGGCGCAGACGTTCAGTAAAGACGTGAGCCAGCTATCCTGTTGTGCCGGATGACGAGAAAGGGAAACACTTTGCCGGCATCAGCTGGCATTATGAGAGACAAAGCGTGAACAAATCGTCAATTTGGAAAGTCATCTTGATTGTGTGCGCTGCCATCGGCGTGCTTGCCATCCTTGGTGTGGTAGGCATGCTTTTGATGCATCAGCGCATGATGGGTGGCCTGAGCTGTTGCTAGCCCGGATGCAAGCAAAGTAGCGGCGGCCTGGGCACCGACGTCGCCCATACCATGATGATTCAATGGAAGCCAAGCCCCCACCCGTGCGCGCCGTAGCGGCAAGCAGGTAACCCGTGGACGCCCCCTTTCCGACCGCTATTTACGCCGTCTCGTCGACCTCCTGGTGCGCTTGCGCGAGACCGTGCCATGCTGGTTGGGGGTTCGCCGGCGAGAGCCGTGCTGTCGTCGCAGATACCAAGCAAACAGTCCGAGCATACCAAGGATGATTGCCAGTGAGCTCAGGACGACGACGAGGACATCGTGGGGCAGATCAAAAGGGTTGTGGCGCACGGTCTGATTTCGATTCGGATTTGGCTAGCCAGGATCGTTGCGCAAAGGCGCCAATGCCTACCGGCTTGACGTTGCTAGGCCCTGCCGGCGGGTCAGAACGCGCACGGCCGTTGGCAGCAAGCCGTACGCGCATGGCGCGGATTATTTGCGCTGCATGTCAACGACCGTCGGCGCGCCATCCACCTTGTCGAAGGTCACCGACACGGCATCGCCTTCCTTGAACTTGCTAAGCGAGGCGCGATCCTTGACCGGAAACGCCATGGTCATGCCGGGCATACCCAAGTTCTCAATCGGGCCGTGCTTGAGCGTAACCTTGCCGGTCTGCGCATCGATCTTCTTGATTTCTGCGGACACCGGCCGAGCCGCTTGTTGTGAGGCAGCGGGTGCAGCGGGTGCCTTCATGTCCATGCCGTCCATCGAACCCACGGCGAACACAGCCGGTGCGGCAATGATGGCCAGGGCGGCGGCGAGGGTCTTGAGGTGTTTCATTGCGATTCCTCCTGAGGTGTGAGGTTGGGGGAAAGGGAAGTTTGCTTGATCTGACGGCGGCGTAGCAGCAGATACACCGCCGGGACCACAAACATGGACAGCAGCGGCGCCGTCACCATGCCGCCGACCATTGGCGCAGCGATGCGCTGCATCACTTCTGAGCCGGTGCCGTGCGACCACATGATCGGCAGCAGGCCGGCCAGAATCACAGCGACGGTCATCGCCTTTGGGCGCACACGCAGCACGGCGCCTTCCTCGATGGCATCGAGCAGGGCCGCGAGATTGCTTTGCCCATCCTCGAGCCGTGCTTGCCAAGCGTGTTTCAGGTAGAGCAGCATGATGACGCCGAATTCCGCAGCGACCCCGGCGAGTGCGATGAAGCCGACAATCCCCGCGACCGATAGGTTGTACCCCAGCAGATAGAGTAACCAGAAGCCGCCGATCAAGGCCAGCGGCAGGGTGCCCATGATGAGCAGTGCCTCATCCAGACGGCCGAATACCAGATAGAGCAGGACGAAGATGATCAGCAGCGTGAACGGGACCACCACCTTCAGCTTCGCGGTGGCGCGCTCGAGATACTCGAACTGCCCCGACCAACTCAGGGAGTATCCGGCTGGCATCGGGACGGCTTTGGCGACCGCCGCCTGCATGTCCTGCACGGCAGAGCGCAGGTCCCTGCCGCGAATGTCGACGTAGATCCACCCGGAGAGTCGCGCGTTTTCACTGCGCAGCATGGGCGGCCCTTGCACGACCTGGATGCGCGCAACGTCGGCCAGCGTGATTTGCAGCCCCTTGTCGGTCACGATGGGCAGGCTGCGCAGTTGCTCGATGGAGTCCCGATAGTCACGCGGATACCGGACATTGATGGGAAAGCGCGCGAGCCCGTCGACCACTTCGCCGACGTTTTCGCCACCGATGGCCGATGAGACGATCGCCTGAACGTCTTCAATGTTCAGGCCGTACCGACCCGCAGCGCCCCGATCGATATCGACGTCAATGTACCGGCCGCCCGTGAGCCGTTCGGCCAGCGCGGAAGTGACCCCCGGAACCGTCTTGACGGCCTCCTCGATGCGCGTGGCCAGGCGATCGATTTCCTTCAGGTCGGTACCGGCGACCTTGATCCCCACCGGGCTTTTGATGCCGGTGGCGAGCATGTCGATGCGGTTGCGGATCGGCGGCACCCAGATGTTGGACAGCCGTCGGCACTGACGACCCGATCCAGTTCCTCGACCAGCTTGTCGGTGGTCATGCCGGCACGCCATTGGTCCTTGGGCTTGAACTGGATGGTGGTCTCGAACATCTCGATCGGCGCCGGATCGGTGGCGGTATCGGCGCGGCCCGCCTTGCCGTACACGGTCGCCACCTCCGGCACGGTCTTGATGAGCCGATCGGTCTGCTGCAGGAGCTGGGAGGCCTTGCCTGCGGAGAGGCCTGGCAACGCCGAGGGCATGTAGAGCAGATCGCCCTGACGCGGCATGAATTCGCCGCCAATGCGCATAATGGGCCACGCGGTGGCGATGAGCAGCACGGCGGCGATCGCCAGGGTGGTCTTCGGATATGCAAGGACCTTGCCGAGCAGCGGCTGGTAGCCGCGAATCAGCCAGCGATTGAGCGGATTGGCCTGCTCCGACGGGATCTTGCCGCGGATCATGTAACCCATCAGCACCGGTACCAGGGTGACGGACAATCCCGCTGCGGCCGCCATGGAATAGGTCTTGGTAAAGGCGAGCGGCGAGAAGAGCCGGCCCTCCTGCGCCTCCAGTGTGAACACCGGAATAAACGACAGCGTGATGATCAGCAGCGAGAAGAATAGGGCAGGCCCAACCTCGGCGGCAGATTTGCCGATGACGCGCCAGTGTTCATGGGCGCGGAGTTCGCGCTGCGGATTGTCGGCATGCCAGTGCTCGAGATGCTTGTGCGCGTTCTCGATCATGACCACCGCGGCATCGACCATCGCGCCGATGGCGATGGCAATGCCACCCAGCGACATGATGTTGGCATTCACCCCCTGGTAGCGCATCACCAGGAAGGCGGCCAGCACGCCCAGCGGCAGCGAGACGATGGCCACCAGCGCCGAGCGCAGGTGAAACAGAAACACCAGGCAGACCAGCGCCACGACCGCAAATTCCTCGATCAGCTTGGTGGTGAGATTGGCCACCGCCCGCTTGATCAGTGCCGAGCGGTCGTACGTCGTAACGATCTCGACGCCCTTGGGCAGGCTCTTCTGTAAGGTGGCGAGCTTGGCCTTGACCGCTTCAATGGTCTCCAGGGCATTCTTGCCTGAGCGCAGCACGATGACGCCGCCGGCCACTTCGCCCTGGCCATTCAGTTCGGCAATGCCACGCCGCATCTCGGGGCCGAGTTGCACGGTGGCAACGTCGCCCAGCCATACCGGGATGCCAGCGTCGCTCGTCACCAGCGGAATCTGGCGAAAGTCGTCCAGCGTTTTCAGATAGCCGGTCGCCCGGACCATGTACTCGGCTTCACCCAACTCCAGCACCGAGCCGCCGGTTTCCTGGTTGGCGCCCTTGAGCGCTGCCAGCACCTTGGCTTGCGACAGGTTATAGGCGCGCAGCCGATCCGGCATCAGCACGATCTGGTATTGCTTGACCATGCCGCCGAGCGAGGCCACTTCGGCGACGTTGGGCAGCGATTTGAGCTCGAAGCGCAGGAACCAGTCCTGTAGCGCCCGTAACTGGCTGAGGTCATGCTGGCCGGTCTTGTCGACCAAGGCATACTCATAGATCCAGCCGACGCCGGTCGCATCGGGTCCGAGCGCGGGCTTGGCTGCCGCGGGCAGCCGCGATTGCACCTGGTTCAGGTACTCGAGCACGCGTGAGCGCGCCCAGTACAGGTCGGTGCCGTCTTCGAACAGCACATAGACATAGGAGTCACCGAAGAACGAGTAGCCGCGCACGGTCTTGGCCCCGGGCACCGACAGCATGGTCGTGGTGAGCGGATAGGTGACCTGGTTTTCCACGATCTGCGGCGCCTGCCCAGGGAAGGGCGTGCGGATGATCACTTGCACGTCGGACAGGTCTGGCAAGGCGTCGAGCGGCGTACTCTGTACCGCCCAAAGTCCCCACGCGGTCACCATGACGGTGGCGAGCAGCACCAGGAAGCGATTGCGGATGGAGGCGAGGATGAGTCGGGCAATCATGGCTTCGCTCCCGCAACGGCGGCAGCCGACTCGACCGCGGACAGGGTCGCCACGCCGTCCTTGTCCAGTCGGAAGCGGAACCGGACCTGATCCCCCGGCTTGAATCCCTTGGGCATGCCGGCTGGCGGCGCGCCAAACTCCATCGTCATGGCGCCCCACTGCGCTGACGGAATGGGCCCGTGGGAGATCGTCATGCTCTGCTCGGTGACGGCCTCGATCCGGCCGACGCCTTGATGTTCTGGCCCGGGCGCTGCTGCGGCACCAGGGGCCGACGCGCCGGCTGCCGACGCGGCCGTGGGCGCGGTCATGCGCTGTGCAGTGCCGCGCAGACTCGCCTCCGAGTCGATCAGGAACTGTCCGGAAACGACCACCTTCTGGCCCGCTTTGAGACCCTCAATGATTTCGGTTTGGCCGCCCGCAGCCGCGCCGGTCTTGACCTCCACGGGGCTGAATCCGCCTTGGCCGGATGCCACCATGGCGACCGTGCGCGTGCCGGTACGGATCAGCGCCTCGGTTGGTACCAGCAGGCGATCCGGTCCGGGGGCGGCGTCAAAGCGCACCGAGACAAACATGCCGGGCAACAGCTGGCGTGCCTTGTTCGGCAATTCGATGCGCACCTTGACCGTGCGGGTACCGGCGCTGATATCCGGCAGGATGGCATCGACCTTGCCCGACAGCGTCTCGTCGGGCAAGGCTGCGGCGGTGGCCGACACCGTCTGTCCGGGCCGCAACGGGGCGGCCTGGCTCTCAGGCACCTCGGCGATGACCCATATGGTCGCAAGGCTCGCGATGCGAAAGAGGGTCGTTCCCGGTGAGACCGTCATGCCGTCGCGCGCACCGATTTCGGTGACGATGCCGTCCACCGAACTGGTGATCGTCAGCCGCGGCTGCAGTTTGCCGGTGGACTGTACCAGCCGGATATGGCTCTCGGTCATGCCAGCCTGACGCATGCGCGCAATGGCGGCCTCGCGCAGCTCGCGCTGTAGGCTGCCATCCATCCGGTTGACCGCCAGGTATTCTTCCTGCGCCGCGACCCATTCCGGCGCATAGATTTGCGCCAGCGCTTGACCTTTTCGGACCGGATCAGGGTGGTCCGGGCATACGCGTGTTCTACGAATCCGCTGGTGCGGGCCTGCAGCACTTCGATGCCGCGTTCATTGATCGCGACATTGCCCGGTACTTGCAAGGCGGCCTCCAGCCGGCCGGTCTTCACCTCGGCCGTGCGGATGCCAAGGTTCTGTGTCATGCGGCTGTCGATGGTGACGGCCGCGCCGCCGCTGGCTTCTTCGTACACCGGCGACAACGGCATGTCCATGTACGGCGACTTGCCCGCCTTGTGAAAGCGCTGTCCTGGCACCATCGGGTCGTGCCAGTAGAGGAGGCGCTTGCCAGTTTTTGGGTCAATGTTGCGCGCCGCCTTGAGGGCGGCACCGCTGGCGCCGCCGCCCGCGGTTGCCGACGCGGGCGACTGCTGGCGCCCTTGTTGTTGACCGAGGTAATAGGCAGCCCCAACGCTTCCACCACCATCAGGCCTGCCACCGTCCGTGCAATCGTGGTCTTGTTCATGGTTGAGCTCCTTGCAGTGACGTGGGCTGGACTGCGGGTAACGGCATCAGGAAGGTCAGGTCCGCCCAGAGTCGGGCGGTGGCAGCCTCAAGCTTCAGGCGCTCAAGCGAAATATTGAGCGCCTTGCGGCTGGCATCGGCCACAGCGGTCAGGGTGCCGGCGCCCGCTCGATAGGCGGTCAGGGCTGCCTCGGTCTGTGCCTTGGCCAGCGGCACGGTGGTGCTCCGATAGCGCTCGAGCCGCGCCTGGCTCAGCGCCAGCTCCGCCTGCTTGCCGCGCAACTGCCCGAGCAAGCCGCGGCGTACGACCTCGGCTTGCGCGCGCGCAGCGTCGGCCTGCGCAAGCCTTGCGGCCAGTTCCCGATCCTGGCGATGCTTCTGGTCCCAGGGCAGCGGCAGTGAGACGTTCAGCGAAACCATGTTGGAGTAGGCGGGGCCGCGCTGGCTGTACATCAGTTCCACGCTCACATCCGGGATCTTGTTCTCCCGAGCGACCCGGCTTTCCGCCTCGGCGACGCCCACCTGTGCCTCGGCCGCCGCCACGTCCGGCAGTTGCGCCACGCCGTCGGCGTCCAGGGTGTTGAGCCAGGCCGGCGCCTCGAGGCCAGGGCGTTCGGCCAGGGACTTTCTGCGGCCTCGCCCCCCAGCGGCGCAGCATCGCTCGGGCTGACCCCAGTGCGGCGCGGGCCTCGTCTTCGCGATCCTGCAGTTGCCGGAGTTCCAGTTCGGCGGCCAGGATGTCCGCACGGGAGCCGCGGTTGCCGCGATAGGCAGCCTGCGCCGCCTCCACCATCAGCTTGATGGACTGCGCCTGCTCGGTGAGCACGCTGTAGGCACGTTCGGCGTACCAGCGGTCCAGCCAGGCCGTGGCGGCGCCACGCTGCACCGTCGCCAGCGCCGCCGTACGCTGGGCCTCTGCCGACGAGGCCTCAGCCTCGAAACGCTGAGCGCGGGCCTCGCGCTTGGCCGATCGGGTGAATTCCTGCATCAGGCTGATCGAGCGCATCGTCATCGAGTCTGTGCCGAGGGAAAACCCGTCGCGGCCATCGCCGGCACGTTATTGACGCCGACCTTCAGGACCGGGTCTGGCAACTGTCGGCCAGCCACCGCCATCTCGATGGCGGACTGGACCGCTGAGCGCGATGTTTCGGCATCCGTCGAGCGGGAAGACGCCAGCGCCACGGCTTCCTGCACGGAGAGTGCGGCCGCGGGCTGCGCCCATCCGGGATGGGCAGCGGCGAACAGCGTAAGGGCGAGCGTCAGCCGGCACCCATACGCAAAGGGAAAACGCAAATGCATAAAGCCTCCGCAAAGCAACGACCACCCTGAAGACTATGGTTCAGGGCACGATAGTAGGCGTTGCTGCGGAGGCTATTTTCGGAAACAGCAGTGGAGGATGGGCAGGGGGCGAGGGGGCCCGCGTGGCACCGCGTCGGCGTAGGCCGCTCGCTGGCTGACGACTACCGGTACCAACGCCGGCTCAACCAGATTGACGAGCACGGGCTGGAACGCAGGAATCTGCGCGCTGGGGTGGTCGGCCGACTTGGAGCCAAGCTGGCAGTGCTCCAGGCACAAGCCATTATGGGCAGCCGGCGCTTCGGCCTTCTGCGTCATGTCCGGACAGGACTCCGTCATGCCGGCCATGTCCGCCATCCCTTCCATCGAATACCGGCTGCCCGCGCAGGCGTAGGCAGCGGCTGCCCAGCTGAATTGTCAGGAATGTACTCAACAGGAAGGCGGCAAGCCAAAGCCGGCGAAAACGGGTACGCACGTGGAAGACTCGGTTTGAGGCGAATGGTAGCAGCGTCTGGTTTCTTCCGGCACATCGTGCGGTTTGCCCCAGATCTAATGCAGACGGGGTAGCCCATCCGGGGGAGCGCTCCGGCGAGCCACGCGAACGCAGGCACCGGAGCGCGGGCTCGGTTACTTGGGTTGACCCATCATTTCGCGACACTTTTGCATCATGGCGGCATGGTCGCGCATCATCGCCGCGTGGTCCTCCGTCTGCTGTTTCTGTTGTTGCGCCTCAGCTCGCTTGGCGGCACGAGCCTTTTCGATCACATACCAATCAGGTCCGGCGACGGCCGATAGCGAGAGCGCCAGGGCGACGGCGCCCACAAGCGTGAAGCAGGGATTTCATGATTATTCCTCGTTCCGTATAGGCAGGGACCGCCTAAACCCCAAGAGCGGGCGGCAGGCAACACTGCAAATGGCTAAGTCAGACAGGAGCACGCGTGGCGCGGAGGCCGGCCAGCTGCGGCAACGCTGTGTGGCGGGATTGCGCTACAGACGGACGCGTTTCGGCGGGCGCTCGAGGCGAGCCGGAACGACGGGAGATACGCGAATTCCGGATGGGCGACCAAAACGCTGGTCCATGCATCCGTGGTGGACCCGGTTGCTAACGGCGTGCAGCGAAGACCGCACAAGCGGAGGACGTGCAGGGAATACGAGACGGGCCGCTGGCATGCCGGTCGCCGGCACAGCTGTGACTGACGCAGTCATGCGGGCTGGCGGTCTCGACACTGGCCTGCGCCCCTTGCACAGGCATATGAGCAGGCATGTCAGCCAGGCCGGCGACACAGCAACTGTCCAACGGCCCGGCTTGCGCCCGCAGGGGCAAAGCCAGCGCCAGGGTCAGCAGCATGACGACACGCCAAAACTGTTTCATATGCTTACGCATTGGCGCTCCGAGCCGACGCGCGGTAGCGCCGTCGCGGATCTGTCTTCGTATAGGTCTTCATCATGCTCGAGCCACCGCCGTTCCAGCGGTCGCCCGGCCCGCAGAACCGGGCGACGCGAACGACAGGTAGACCTCGTCGAGCAAGCGATTGTCCCCGCCGGCCAATCGCTCCAGGGCGGCTAGCAGGTGCTCGGCCACACCGTACTGCTGCTGGTCGCATGCCCGCCGGAATACCGCGAACACGTCATCAAATAGCAATTGCGTCGCAGTGTTCATGGCTTGCCCCGCTTAATGCACTGTGTGGCCATGGCGCTGTCGCCGCCATGCCGTCCTCAATTACACTATGGACCTTCCCATGGGGGTAAGGTCCAGCAGTACTTTTGCTCGAGGGCGCATGCGGCGAATGAGCCCGAGTTGCGGTACGCAACCCCGTTACTTTCGCGGGGATCGGGCCAGGCGGCGGAGTCGAGCCAGCGGTGGAGCGCCGCCGTACGCGGTGCTATCGGATTCAGAGCCGTCGATGCATACAGGGCCCGCTGCGGCGCTGAGGCGTAAAACGCAGTCACGCCACGGATCCGAATCTTTTTGATAGCCGAGCTTTTCCAAGCGGGTCCCTGAATCTGTAGCGATGCCTCCATGTCACGCTCGGCTTGCGCGGTACGTTCGGCGACCGTCGCGCACGCCCACCCAGCATGATCGTAATCAGCAATAAGACACGCATGAAATTCTCCTTCGTCACTCATGGCGTCGGGACGCTTTCATCGGCTGCACCGGGCGTCTGGCAAGGATCCGACCGGCAAACCAGCGAAGCGGGTGCGCCAACGGCGATGTCGTTACCGTGAATTTAGGTTCTCGTTGCGATCGCGCCAAGAATTTCCCTTGCGCCGGAATTGCGGCACGGCGCCGGCTCTTATTACGCGACCATTACGCGGGGGTAATTCTCGATGGCTTTTGCTTGCCGGCGGGATAGCAGCGTTACAAGCGTTCACATTTGTATAGCACGAACACTCCCTTCAATGCCGAAGTCGTATGCTGTTCCTTACCCGCAAGGCGTTAAACATGAATAAGCTTCCGGTCCTGGTCGGCACCGTCCTACTCATCGGATTCAGTTACGCCAATGCGCAGACGCATGCCTACCCGCATGATGGGCATGGTCAAGGAGGGATCATCCCGCCACGCGCTGCGCATACCGAGGTGCATGCCGTGCCCGCCGTGGCGCTGGTGCACGACTCCCACGCTTCGTATGGCCATGGCGCCGCGGTGCGCGAGCCCCATCGTGAATCGCGCCACGGCATGGATCATGGGCGACGGGAGCATGAGCGGCGCCATCACAACCCATACGCTTACGGTCCGCGCGGTCACTTGTGGACGGCGCCAGCCGTTCTCCCGCGGATCGGCGTGCCGAGCCCAATGGGAGGCCGGCGCGCGATGGTGCCTCAGGCAGCACGGTGCGACCCCTTTCATCCGAGGCACTCCGCCGCTGCAGAAATTCGCTCGCATGCCCGCCGGGACGCCGTCATGCCCTTCGGTAACGGCGGCCCACCATGCCCCAGGCTGATCCGCGGCAGAGCCGCCGTGGTGCGATGGGCGCTGCGTCTGTCATGCCCCTGTCATTTTGCCGTCAGGCCGCTTCTATAAACTCCGCATTCAATCGATGCCTGCTGTCGCCGGATGAAGGCTTTTGCGCCACCTATCGCTTTGGTTAGTTGTGCTTGCATTGCCAATCCAGAACGTTGGCGCGGCGGCAACGCTCTCCTGCGCCGAGCTGCAGCAGGGGCGGGTCGCCGGCGCCGTGCTCGACGCCGCTGAGGAGGCGAGCGCCGACAATACCGACGCACTTGGCGACACCACATCGCATCACTGCCTGGCCAGCAAGGAACGCGGCAAGGCGCGCGGTTGTCATGCCTGTTCCTCCTGCACGGCGGCTTCGCCGCTAACCATGGCCTTCTGGTCGGCACAAGCGTTGCCTAACAACCGGCATACCGCTTACCTCTCCGAACACGGCATTTTCCAGCACGACGCCTGAGACGTTGCTACGCCCGCCTTCCCGGCATCTCTGAGGCCGCCGACGCCGTTCCGTTCGCCGGCCATCTCCACCCCGTTCATAGATGTCGTCCTTCGGTTGACCGAGGGCGAACCCTGCCTGCACTCGCGCGCTCGCGATGGCAAGGCAGGCAATTATGGTGCAGCGTTTGATTTCGCCCTGCGGTCGCGCTCGCACAATATTGGAGACAGCGATGCGTATCTGTAATCAATGTAAGGCCCCGCTCAAGATAGACGTGTGGGCCTGCACCGCCTGCGGTTGGCAACCCCGTGTCCACGCGGGCGTGGTTTGCCTGGCGCCAGCCATGATCGTCGACCATGATGGTTTTCACGAACCGCTCTTTGTTGAGTACGAGGGACTCGAAGCGAAGCACTTCTGGTTTGTCTATCGTCGCCAACTGATCCTGGCTGCGCTGCAGCGCTACTTTTGCCTGACCTGCGGTCATTCATGGATGTCGGGTGCGGGACCGCCGAGAACCTGCGGGCGATCCAGGCGCGCTTTCCGCGTGCACGCCTGGTGGGCGGCGAGGCATCGATGCACGCACTGATGACGGGGCAGCGCAAATGCAAAGCCCAGTTCTTGCAGATGGATGCCCGCGCGATTCCCTTCACCGACGCGTTCGACGTCATGGGGGCGTTTGACGTCATCGAACACGTCGAGGACGACGCCCTGGTCTTGGCAGAGATGTACCGTGCGTGCAGGGCAGATGGGGGATTATCTTGACGGTGCCGAACATCCCTCGCTGTGGAGCCACATGGACGAAGTGGCCAAGCACAAGCGGCGCTATCGCGCCGGGACCTGGTGACAAAGGTCGAGTCAGGCGGGTTCGAGATTGTCGACGTCACCTCGTTCATGACGCTGCTTTTGCCTGCCATGGCCATCTCCCGGCTGCGGCAGCGCGCCAAGCCGCCTCGCGACGCCATGGATGACGGCTTTCGCATCGGGGCGGCCTTGAACGGCGTGCTAGGCGGTGTTTGCACCATTGAGCACAGCCTTCGAGCCGGCCTGCGCTTTGCAGCGGGCGGCTCGCTGCTGGTGGTGGCCAGGAAGAAGGGTTGGACATCATGAGGAACGGCAGCCACTCGTTGACCGGTACGTCACGTGAGGACAAGCACCTGCACCGCACCGGCTGCCATCGGCCGTTGAAATCAGTACGTCTGCAGCAACCGACGCGGCATTGCGAGGCGTTGTTCCGGTATGCCGAGCGCTGCAACGGCAACGCGTCGCGGCGCGGCGGGCTGGGAGTCTCGCGTCTCTGAAGCCCGGTTAGGTCGCCAAGCTGACGTTGGCGTACCCATTTCTGCGCCAGGCGTGGGACCGAGGCGAGGGAGCTTACATGGATGTAATTGCCGGGTAACGTCTCGGTGAGCGGTGGCTACCTACCATGGCAGTTAAGAGGTTCTGCCTCGAAACGTCAATGGAGAGCATCATGAATACCAAGAAGACCGCCTTTACCGCACTGGCGTTGTCGGCCCTTTCCGTGCTGTTGGGTTCGCCAGCGTGGAGCGCAGCCAGACCAGAACCAATGCAGGGGACAACTGGGCGCAGCACGTGCAGCGGCAAGCCGCTGAACAAGCCGGCGGCGCCTGCGCCGCGCGCAGTTGCCCGGCGCGGCTCCCAGCGCGATGGCCGAAGCGGGGGCTGCCACACCGTTGGGGCCGCAGGCGGCGCTCTTCGGTAGCCTGGCGCCGGCGAACACGACCTCGCGTGCGGTGACGCTCGGCCCAGGCCTGAAGTCTGTCAATGTGGCCTCGGGCGACACGGTCACCTTCCGCAGTGGCGCGCAGGAAGCCACCTGGACATTCGCCGAATTCGTTCACGGCTCATCCGTGGATCTTGGCATCTGTACCAGGCGCTGCCCAACGCCCGGGGCGTACGCGTCTATATCGAGCGCAGCAAGCTCTATACCGGCGGCTGAAGATCCCAGACTGTCAGGAGTGCCGACATGACAGATTTGTCATTTCGTCGTCAGGCCCTGGTGGGCTACACAGTTACACACTGTAAGTGCAGGCTCACCGAGCCACTATGGAAGCAAGGAGAAACATAATGCGTACGTTGAAGAAGACTGCCCTTGTGGCACTGACCCTGGCAACCCTTGGCAGCGTCGCGGGCATCGCGCAAGCCGGCGTGAATTCGCCGCGTGATCCCTTTACCGCTGGGGGGCACGCGATGGGCACGCGCGATCCTTTCACCGATGGCAGCCACGCCATGGGCACGCGTGATCCGTTCACCGACGGTAGCCACGCCATGGGCACCCGTGATCCGTTCACGGATGGCAGCCACGCCGTAGGCCCGCGGGACACCTTCAGCGACGGCGCCTGACCTCGGCACCGCACCGTCTCGCCGGGACGGATGGGTCGCCCGGCTGGCGGGTACCTTGCCGCGGTGCGGGTATCGGGGGATTAGCCCGATACCCGCCTAGGTGCTCACGCGCATGCCCCAGGGTCTGGCTCTGACCAAGGCCCAGCGGCTCATCATCGCGCCTTAGGCGCGATGATGTTTTCCATCGCCGGCCCACACGCCGTTGCCATCTGTAACGGCGTCGTGTCGCCCGGCGCTTTTTCCTAGAAAGTGCCAATTTCAGAGCTGTCTCGCGATGGCTTCGATCGGCTTCAGGCCGCTGCCAAAGCGCGCGATGCTTTCGCGATGCTCGCGCAGGCTGGAGTCGGGGACGTATCGGATATTGAGCGCCGACACGCGGCTGAAGGCCGGCCGGCTTAACTGCGCGCGCACATCGCCTTCCCGATCATCCGGCGCGACCAGAAAGAGGTGCTTGTGGGCGGACTGGTCGGAACCCAGCGCCAGGTCCAGTAAGCGCACGATCCCGGAATAGATCGAGGTGGTATGTTCGACTTCAAAAGCTGCCTCGACCTCAGTGTTCGTGGCGTTCAGCCAGACGGTGTCGATGAGAGGAACGGTATCGCCACCCGCCACAAGCAGCGCCGGCGGCAAAGTTTCGACCCTTCTCAGGGGTTCCCCGTTGTACAAGCGGCTTCTGTCGTTCGTGGCAATCCAGACTGCGAAGCCGAGCGACTTGCCGAGATCGCGCAGCCATCCCTGCACCTCGGTATGGGTGGCGTCTTCGGTTTCGCCCCCAGTTGAATCTGCCTGGCAAGCGCGGCGGCCTGCTCGCGCACCTCGGCCAGTTCCTGCTGCCATGCGGCCACATCGCCTGCCTGCGCTTGCCGCGGTGGCAGCGGATAGCGTTGCATGCCGAGGTCAAAAAGCAGGCCCGCGATGGCGCCAAGATCGTTGGACAGCAGGTCCCGATAGCGCTGATTCAGTGCCAGTACCCCTTCGCGCATTGCCAGATAGTGGTCCCATTTGCCAAGCTTGACCGACGATCCCGTCAGCGCGTTATATCCGTTGACGATCGCCGTATTGAACGGCACGACCAGCGTCAGGGGATGAATAAAATAGAGCAGGTTGGCAGCGGCCGGCCCCAGCCCTTTAATGCCGAGGCTGCTGAGTTGGCGAATCGCGTTAAGGACTTCCAGCTCGGTGTCACAGCAATTGCAGGTGTGGGCCACGGCGCGCTGGTTCTCGGCGTTCTCATAGATGTCCGGGATGCGCGGGTTTCGCTACTCCACAGAAAGGCGTGATCCGCGCCTTTGAAAATCTGACGCTGTTCAGCGATCGAGGACACTACGGTCTCCAGGGACGACCCACGGTACGCATTGCCGAATGTTCCTCCCTGGATCTCGTCGACGACGGCCCCGATGCCGCGCCGGATGGAACGGAAATTCTTGAGACGCTCGGGCCAGAGAAACCAAGTTTGATAGGTGTGTTCGCGGTATTCCGGCGGGCATGCGACCAGCAGCAGTACGGTGTGGCCGAGCACCTGCTAGCCGCCCTGGAGCGATTGGCCGGCGGGGACAATCGCTTGCTCGACGAGGTCTACCTGTCGTTCGCGTCGCCCGGTTCTGCGGGCCGGGCGACGCCGGAACCGCCGGTGGCTCGAGCATGATGAAGACCTATACTGAAGACAGATCCGCGACGGCGCTACCGCGCGTCGGCTCGGAGCGCCCAATGCGTAAGCATATGAAACAGTTTTGGCGTGTCGTCATGCTGCTGACCCTGGCGCTGGCTTTGCCCCTGCGGGCGCAAGCCGGGCCGTTGGACAGTTGCTGTGTCGCCGGCCTGGCTGACATGCCTGCTCATATGCCTGTGCAAGGGGCGCAGGCCAGTGTCGAGACCGCCAGCCCGCATGACTGCGTCAGTCACAGCTGTGCCGGCGACCGGCATGCCAGCGGCCCGTCTCGTATTCCCTGCACGTCCTCCGCTTGTGCGGTCTTCGCTGGCACGCCGTTAGCAACCGGGTCCACCACGGATGCATGGACCAGCGTTTTGGTCGCCCATCCGGAATTCGCGTATCTCTCCGTCGTTCCGGCTCGCCTCGAGCGCCCGCCGAAACGCGTCCGTCTGTAGCGCAATCCCGCCACACAGCGTTGCCGCAGCTGGCGCCTCCGCGCCACGCGTGCTCCTGTCTGACTTAGCCATTTGCAGTGTTGCCTGCCGCCCGCTCTTGGGGTTTAGGCGGTCCCTGCCTATACGGAACGAGGAATAATCATGAAATCCCTGCTTCACGCTCTTGTGGGCGCCGTCGCCCTGGCGCTCTCGCTATCGGCCGTCGCCGGACCTGATTGGTATGTGATCGAAAAGGCTCGTGCCGCCAAGCGAGCTGAGGCGCAACAACAGAAACAGCAGACGGAGGACCACGCGGCGATGATGCGCGACCATGCCGCCATGATGCAAAAGTGTCGCGAAATGATGGGTCAACCCAAGTAACCGAGCCCGCGCTCCGGTGCCTGCGTTCGCGTGGCTCGCCGGAGCGCTCCCCCGGATGGGCTACCCCGTCTGCATTAGATCTGGGGCAAACCGCACGATGTGCCGGAAGAGCCCAAACGCTGCTACCATTCGCCTCAAACCGAGTCTTCCACGTGCGTACCCGTTTTCGCCGGCTTTGGCTTGCCGCCTTCCTGTTGAGTACATTCCTGACAGTTCAGCTGGCAGCGGCCGCCTACGCCTGCGCGGGCAGCCGGTATTCGATGGAAGGGATGGCGGACATGGCCGGCATGACGGAGTCCTGTCCGGACATGACGCAGAAGGCCGAAGCGCCGGCTGCCCATAATGGCTTGTGCCTGGAGCACTGCCAGCTTGGCTCCAAGTCGGCCGACCACCCCAGCGCGCAGATTCCTGCGTTCCAGCCCGTGCTCGTCAATCTGGTTGAGCCGGCGTTGGTACCGGTAGTCGTCAGCCAGCGAGCGGCCTACGCCGACGCGGTGCCACGCGGGCCCCCTCGCCCCCTGCCCATCCTCCACTGCTGTTTCCGAAACTAGCCTCCGCAGCAACGCCTACTATCGTGCCCTGAACCATAGTCTTCAGGGTGGTCGTTGCTTTGCGGAGGCTTTATGCATTTGCGTTTTCCCTTTGCGTATGGGTGCCGGCTGACGCTCGCCCTTACGCTGTTCGCCGCTGCCCATCCCGGATGGGCGCAGCCCGCGGCCGCACTCTCCGTGCAGGAAGCCGTGGCGCTCGCGTCTTCCCGCTCGACGGATGCCGAAACATCGCGCTCAGCGGTCCAGTCCGCCATCGAGATGGCGGTGGCTGGCCGACAGTTGCCAGACCCGGTCCTGAAGGTCGGCGTCAATAACGTGCCGGCTGATGGCCGCGACGGGTTTTCCCTCGGCACAGACTCGATGACGATGCGCTCGATCAGCCTGATGCAGGAATTCACCCGATCGGCCAAGCGCGAGGCCCGCGCTCAGCGTTTCGAGGCTGAGGCCTCGTCGGCAGAGGCCCAGCGTACGGCGGCGCTGGCGACGGTGCAGCGTGGCGCCGCCACGGCCTGGCTGGACCGCTGGTACGCCGAACGTGCCTACAGCGTGCTCACCGAGCAGGCGCAGTCCATCAAGCTGATGGTGGAGGCGGCGCAGGCTGCCTATCGCGGCAACCGCGGCTCCCGTGCGGACATCCTGGCCGCCGAACTGGAACTCCGGCAACTGCAGGATCGCGAAGACGAGGCCCGCGCCGCACTGGGGTCAGCCCGAGCGATGCTGCGCCGCTGGGTGGGCGAGGCCGCAGAGCGTCCCCTGGCCGAACGCCCTGGCCTCGAGGCGCCGGCCTGGCTCAACACCCTGGACGCCGACGGCGTGGCGCAACTGCCGGACGTGGCGGCGGCCGAGGCACAGGTGGGCGTCGCCGAGGCGGAAAGCCGGGTCGCTCGGGAGAACAAGATCCCGGATGTGAGCGTGGAACTGATGTACAGCCAGCGCGGCCCCGCCTACTCCAACATGGTTTCGCTCAACGTCTCACTGCCGCTGCCCTGGGACCAGAAGCATCGCCAGGATCGGGAACTGGCCGCAAGGCTTGCGCAGGCCGACGCTGCGCGCGCGCAAGCCGAGGTCGTACGCCGCGGCTTGCTCGGGCAGTTGCGCGGCAAGCAGGCGGAGCTGGCGCTCAGCCAGGCGCGGCTCGAGCGCTATCGGAGCACCACCGTGCCGCTGGCCAAGGCACAGACCGAGGCAGCCCTGACCGCCTATCGAGCGGGCGCCGGCACCCTGACCGCTGTGGCCGATGCCAGCCGCAAGGCGCTCAATATTTCGCTTGAGCGCCTGAAGCTTGAGGCTGCCACCGCCCGACTCTGGGCGGACCTGACCTTCCTGATGCCGTTACCCACCGCAGTCCAGCCCACGTCACTGCAAGGAGCTCAACCATGAACAAGACCACGATTGCACGGACGGTGGCAGGCCTGATGGTGGTGGCAAGCGTTGGGGCTGCCTATTACCTCGGTCAACAACAAGGGCGCCAGCAGTCGCCCGCGTCGGCAACCGCGGGCGGCGGCGCCAGCGGTGCCGCCCTCAAGGCGGGCGACATTGACCCGAAAACTGGCAAGCGCCTCCTCTACTGGCACGACCCGATGGTGCCAGGACAGCGCTTTGACAAGCCGGGCAAGTCGCCGTACATGGACATGCCGTTGTCGCCGGTGTACGAAGAAGCCAGCGGCGGCGCGGCCGTCACCATCGACAGCCGCATGACACAGAACCTTGGCATCCGCACGGCCGAGGTGAAGACCGGCCGGCTGGAGGCCGCCTTGCAAGTACCGGGCAATGTCGCGATCAATGAACGCGGCATCGAAGTGCTGCAGGCCCGCACCAGCGGATTCGTAGAACACGCGTATGCCCGGACCACCCTCGATCCGGTCCGAAAAGGTCAAGCGCTGGCGCAAATCTATGCGCCGGAATGGGTCGCGGCGCAGGAAGAATACCTGGCGGTCAACCGGATGGATGGCAGCCTACAGCGCGAGCTGCGCGAGGCCGCCATTGCGCGCATGCGTCAGGCTGGCATGACCGAGAGCCATATCCGGCTGGTACAGTCCACCGGCAAACTGCAGCCGCGGCTGACGATCACCAGTTCGGTGGACGGCATCGTCACCGAAATCGGTGCGCGCGACGGCATGACGGTCTCACCGGGAACGACCCTCTTTCGCATCGCGAGCCTTGCGACCATATGGGTCATCGCCGAGGTGCCTGAGAGCCAGGCCGCCCCGTTGCGGCCCGGACAGACGGTGTCGGCCACCGCCGCAGCCTTGCCCGACGAGACGCTGTCGGGCAAGGTCGATGCCATCCTGCCGGATATCAGCGCCGGTACCCGCACGGTCAAGGTGCGCATCGAATTGCCGAACAAGGCACGCCAGCTGTTGCCCGGCATGTTTGTCTCGGTGCGCTTTGACGCCGCCCCCGGACCGGATCGCCTGCTGGTACCAACCGAGGCGCTGATCCGTACCGGCACGCGCACGGTCGCCATGGTGGCATCCGGCCAAGGCGGATTCAGCCCCGTGGAGGTCAAGACCGGCGCGGCTGCGGGCGGCCAAACCGAAATCATTGAGGGTCTCAAAGCGGGCCAGAAGGTGGTCGTTTCCGGACAGTTCCTGATCGACTCGGAGGCGAGTCTGCGCGGCACTGCACAGCGCATGACCGCGCCCACGGCCGCGTCGGCAGCCGGCGCGTCGGCCCCTGGTGCCGCAGCAGCGCCCGGGCCAGAACATCAAGGCGTCGGCCGGATCGAGGCCGTCACCGAGCAGAGCATGACGATCTCCCACGGGCCCATTCCGTCAGCGCAGTGGGGCGCCATGACGATGGAGTTTGGCGCGCCGCCAGCCGGCATGCCCAAGGGATTCAAGCCGGGGGATCAGGTCCGGTTCCGCTTCCGACTGGACAAGGACGGCGTGGCGACCCTGTCCGCGGTCGAGTCGGCTGCCGCCGTTGCGGGAGCGAAGCCATGATTGCCCGACTCATCCTCGCCTCCATCCGCAATCGCTTCCTGGTGCTGCTCGCCACCGTCATGGTGACCGCGTGGGGACTTTGGGCGGTACAGAGTACGCCGCTCGACGCCTTGCCAGACCTGTCCGACGTGCAAGTGATCATCCGCACGCCCTTCCCTGGGCAGGCGCCGCAGATCGTGGAAAACCAGGTCACCTATCCGCTCACCACGACCATGCTGTCGGTGCCCGGGGCCAAGACCGTGCGCGGCTACTCGTTCTTCGGTGACTCCTATGTCTATGTGCTGTTCGAAGACGGCACCGACCTGTACTGGGCGCGCTCACGCGTGCTCGAGTACCTGAACCAGGTGCAATCGCGGCTGCCCGCGGCAGCCAAGCCCGCGCTCGGACCCGATGCGACCGGCGTCGGCTGGATCTATGAGTATGCCTTGGTCGACAAGACCGGCCAGCATGACCTCAGCCAGTTACGGGCGCTACAGGACTGGTTCCTGCGCTTCGAGCTCAAATCGCTGCCCAACGTCGCCGAAGTGGCCTCGCTCGGCGGCATGGTCAAGCAATACCAGATCGTGCTGATGCCGGATCGGCTGCGCGCCTATAACCTGTCGCAAGCCAAGGTGCTGGCAGCGCTCAAGGGCGCCAACCAGGAAACCGGCGGCTCGGTGCTGGAGTTGGGTGAAGCCGAGTACATGGTCCGGGCGACCGGCTATCTGAAAACGCTGGACGACTTTCGCCAGATTCCGCTGGTGACGAGCGACGCTGGCATCCCGGTATGGCTGGGCGACGTTGCCACCGTGCAACTCGGCCCCGAGATGCGGCGTGGCATTGCCGAACTGAATGGCCAGGGCGAAGTGGCCGGCGGCGTCATCGTGCTGCGCTCAGGCAAGAATGCCCTGGAGACCATTGAAGCGGTCAAGGCCAAGCTCGCCACCTTACAGAAGAGCCTGCCCAAGGGCGTCGAGATCGTTACGACGTACGACCGCTCGGCACTGATCAAGCGGGCGGTGGCCAATCTCACCACCAAGCTGATCGAGGAATTTGCGGTCGTGGCGCTGGTCTGCCTGGTGTTTCTGTTTCACCTGCGCTCGGCGCTGGTGGCCATCGTCTCGCTGCCGCTGGGCGTGCTGGCCGCCTTCCTGGTGATGCGCTACCAGGGGGTGAATGCCAACATCATGTCGCTGGGTGGCATTGCCATCGCCATCGGCGCGATGGTCGATGCCGCGGTGGTCATGATCGAGAACGCGCACAAGCATCTCGAGCACTGGCATGCCGACAATCCGCAGCGCGAACTCCGCGCCCATGAACACTGGCGCGTCATCGGCAAATCTGCCGCCGAGGTTGGGCCTGCCCTATTCTTCTCGCTGCTGATCATCACGCTGTCGTTTATTCCGGTGTTCACACTGGAGGCGCAGGAGGGCCGGCTCTTCTCGCCGCTCGCCTTTACCAAGACCTATTCCATGGCGGCCGCAGCGGGATTGTCCGTCACCCTGGTACCGGTGCTGATGGGTTACATGATCCGCGGCAAGATCCCGTCGGAGCAGGCCAATCCGCTCAATCGCTGGCTGATTCGCGGCTACCAGCCGCTGCTCGGCAAGGTCCTTGCATATCCGAAGACCACCCTGGCGATCGCCGCCGTGCTGCTCATCGCCACCGCGTGGCCCATTATGCGCATTGGCGGCGAATTCATGCCGCCCCTGGATGAGGGCGATCTGCTCTACATGCCCTCGGCGTTGCCAGGCCTCTCCGCAGGCAAGGCCTCCCAGCTCCTGCAGCAGACCGATCGGCTCATCAAGACCGTGCCGGAGGTGGCGACCGTGTACGGCAAGGCGGGCCGCGCCGATACCGCCACCGATCCGGCGCCGATCGAGATGTTCGAGACCACCATCCAGTTCAAGCCCAAGGACCAATGGCGTGCCGGCATGACCACCGACAAGCTGGTCGAGGAACTGGATCGGGTCGTCAGGGTGCCAGGGCTGTCCAACATCTGGGTGCCGCCGATCCGCAACCGCATCGACATGCTCGCCACCGGCATCAAAAGCCCGGTGGGGATCAAGGTCGCCGGTACCGACCTGAAGGAAATCGATCGCCTGGCCACGCGCATCGAGGAGGCCGTCAAGACGGTTCCGGGGGTCACTTCCGCGCTGGCCGAACGGCTCACGGGCGGCCGGTACATTGACGTCGATATCGATCGGGGCGCTGCGGGTCGGTACGGCCTGAACATTGAAGACGTTCAGGCGATCGTCTCATCGGCCATCGGTGGCGAAAACGTCGGCGAAGTGGTCGACGGGCTCGCGCGCTTTCCCATCAATGTCCGGTATCCGCGTGACTATCGGGACTCCATCGAGCAACTGCGCAGCCTGCCCATCGTGACCGACAAGGGGCTGCAAATCACGCTGGCCGACGTTGCGCGCATCCAGGTCGTGCAAGGGCCGCCCATGCTGCGCAGTGAAAACGCGCGACTCTCCGGGTGGATCTACGTCGACATTCGCGGCAGGGACCTGCGCTCTGCCGTGCAGGACATGCAGGCGGCGGTCGCCAAAGCCGTCCCGATGCCAGCCGGATACTCCCTGAGTTGGTCGGGGCAGTTCGAGTATCTCGAGCGCGCCACCGCGAAGCTGAAGGTGGTGGTCCCGTTCACGCTGCTGATCATCTTCGTCCTGCTCTATCTGGTATTCGGCCGTCTGGATGAGGCACTGCTCATCATGGGCACCCTGCCGCTGGCCTTGATCGGCGGCTTCTGGTTACTCTATCTGCTGGGGTACAACCTATCGGTCGCGGGGATTGTCGGCTTCATCGCACTCGCCGGGGTCGCTGCGGAATTCGGCGTCATCATGCTGCTCTACCTGAAACACGCTTGGCAAGCACGGCTCGAGGATGGGCAAAGCAATCTCGCGGCCCTGCTCGATGCCATCGAGGAAGGCGCCGTGCTGCGTGTGCGCCCAAAGGCGATGACCGTCGCTGTGATTCTGGCCGGCCTGCTGCCGATCATGTGGTCGCACGGCACCGGCTCAGAAGTGATGCAGCGCATCGCTGCGCCAATGGTCGGCGGCATGGTGACGGCGCCGCTGCTGTCCATGTTTGTGGTCCCGGCGGTGTATCTGCTGCTACGCCGCCGTCAGATCAAGCAAACTTCCCTTTCCCCCAACCTCACACCTCAGGAGGAATCGCAATGAAACACCTCAAGACCCTCGCCGCCGCCCTGGCCATCATTGCCGCACCGGCTGTGTTCGCCGTGGGTTCGATGGACGGCATGGACATGAAGGCACCCGCTGCACCCGCTGCCTCACAACAAGCGGCTCGGCCGGTGTCCGCAGAAATCAAGAAGATCGATGCGCAGACCGGCAAGGTTACGCTCAAGCACGGCCCGATTGAGAACTTGGGTATGCCCGGCATGACCATGGCGTTTCCGGTCAAGGATCGCGCCTCGCTTAGCAAGTTCAAGGAAGGCGATGCCGTGTCGGTGACCTTCGACAAGGTGGATGGCGCGCCGACGGTCGTTGACATGCAGCGCAAATAATCCGCGCCATGCGCGTACGGCTTGCTGCCAACGGCCGTGCGCGTTCTGACCCGCCGGCAGGGCCTAGCAACGTCAAGCCGGTAGGCATTGGCGCCTTTGCGCAACGATCCTGGCTAGCCAAATCCGAATCGAAATCAGACCGTGCGCCACAACCCTTTTGATCTGCCCCACGATGTCCTCGTCGTCGTCCTGAGCTCACTGGCAATCATCCTTGGTATGCTCGGACTGTTTGCTTGGTATCTGCGACGACAGCACGGCTCTCGCCGGCGAACCCCCAACCAGCATGGCACGGTCTCGCGCAAGCGCACCAGGAGGTCGACGAGACGGCGTAAATAGCGGTCGGAAAGGGGGCGTCCACGGGTTACCTGCTTGCCGCTACGGCGCGCACGGGTGGGGGCTTGGCTTCCATTGAATCATCATGGTATGGGCGACGTCGGTGCCCAGGCCGCCGCTACTTTGCTTGCATCCGGGCTAGCAACAGCTCAGGCCACCCATCATGCGCTGATGCATCAAAAGCATGCCTACCACACCAAGGATGGCAAGCACGCCGATGGCAGCGCACACAATCAAGATGACTTTCCAAATTGACGATTTGTTCACGCTTTGTCTCTCATAATGCCAGCTGATGCCGGCAAAGTGTTTCCCTTTCTCGTCATCCGGCACAACAGGATAGCTGGCTCACGTCTTTACTGAACGTCTGCGCCGCGAGCTTCAGGCCCTCGACCATTGTCAGGTACGGAAACAACTGGTCTGCCAGCTCCTGCACGGTCATCCGCGCCCGGATCGCCAATGCTGCCGTCTGGATCAGTTCGCCTGCTTCCGGCGCCACCGCCTGCACGCCGATCAAGCGGTCCGATCCTGCCTCGGCGACCAGCTTGATGAAGCCGCGCGTGTCGAAATTGGCGAGCGCGCGCGGCACGTTGTCGAGCGTCAGCAGCCGGCTATCGGTCTCCATGCCGTCGTGGTGGGCTTCCGCCTCGCTGTAGCCCACGGTGGCGACCTGCGGGTCGGTGAACACGACCGCCGGCAATGCGCTCAAATCGAACGCGGCATCGCCTCCGGTCATATTGATCGCCGCGCGGGTGCCGGCCGACGCCGCCACGTAGACGAACTGCGGCTGGTTGGTGCAGTCGCCGGCGGCGTAGATATGCGGCGCCGTGGTGCGCATGCCATTGTCGATGACGATGGCGCCCTGCGCGGTGACCCTCACACCCGCCGCCTCCAGTGCCAGCTCACGCGTGTTGGGCGCGCGGCCCGTGGCGACCAGCAACTGGTCGGCGCGGATCTCGCCGTGTCCGGTAGTGAGCACGAATTCGCTGTCGGCGTAGGCCACCTGGCTGGCCTGCGTGTGTTCCCGCACTGTGATGCCCTCGGCGCGGAAGGCGGCCGTGACGGCCTCACCGATCGCCGGGTCCTCGCGGAAGAACAGCGTGCTGCGCGCCAGGATCGTGACCTGGCTGCCGAGCCGAGCGAAGGCCTGCGCCAACTCCACAGCCACCACCGACGAGCCGATCACGGCCAGCCGCTTCGGCAGGGTGTCGCTGGCCAGCGCCTCGTTCGAGGTCCAGTACGGGGTGTCCTTCAGACCGGGGATCGGCGGCACCGCCGGACTGGCGCCAGTGGCGATCAGGCAGCGGTCAAACGCCACCTCGCGCTCCCCGCCTTCGACCACGCGCACGCTCAGGGTGTGCCCGTTCTGGAAGCGGGCCTCGCCGCGCAGCACCGTGATGGCAGGCGTGCCTGCCAGGATGCCCTCATACTTGGCGTGGCGCAGCTCATCGACACGCCCCCGCTGCTGGCCGAGCAGGCGCTCGCGCAGGATCGCCGGTGGCGTGGCCTGGATGCCCCCGTCGAACGGGCTTTCGCGACGCAGATGAGCGATGTGGGCCGCGCGGATCATGATCTTGGACGGCACGCAGCCGACATTGACGCAGGTGCCGCCGATGGTGCCGCGCTCGATCAGCGTCACCCGCGCGCCTCGCTCGACGGCCTTGAGCGCCGCCGCCATCGCGGCGCTGCCGCTACCAATGACGGCAATGCGCAGGGCGCTGGCTTGGTCCCCGCCCTTGTCGCCGCCGCCCAGCCAGCCTAGGGCCTTGTCGAGCGGGCTGCCGCGATTTTCCGCCGGCGGGGCCTCGGCGAGCATGGCCCGGTAGCCGAGTCCGGCCACGGCCGCGGTCAGCGCATCCGGCCACGTGTCGGGCTCGGCAGCGATCCGCGCCGTCCCCTTCGGGTAGGACACGACCGCCGACCGCACGCCCGGCACCTTCTCCAAGGCATCCTTGACGTAGACGGCGCACGCGTCGCAGGTCATGCCAGTGATCTTCAGGTGGGTCATGCCACAGTTCCTTCTATCATGGCCAACGCGCGTCAGCCGCGTTTGGCCAGCAGTTCACAGGCGTCCGGTGCGCCGCAGCGCTTCGCCGGCGAGACGAAGTCCCAGATCGATACCCCGACCATGAAGGCCAGGCCGACATAGAGCAGCGCTTCGCTGCACCAGCCAACCATCAAATACACCGCGGCCAGCACAAGGAGCGGGCCGATCACGCCGAGCGCGGTCCGTTGCCACTGCCGATGGTTAAGCCATCCGATCCCATTGGCGAGCAGCGCGATGCCAGCGAACGCCGGCAGCAGGATACGAATGAACAGTCCCTCGTACTGACGCAAGAAGCCCAGGCTAATGGCCGCGCCCAAGCTGGCGATAGCGGGAAAACAACTCGCACAACCCATCGCCGAGACGACGCTGCCGAGGGCACCGGCCTTGTTGACCATGCGCATGATCAGTCCCATGGCGTCGCTCCCTCGCTCCCGTGGCTTACTGCTTGACGCTGGACAGATAGCCCGCGTTCTCGGTCGCCTTGGTCAGTTTCTGCACGCTGGTCTTGGCATCATCGAAGGTGACGACGGCCTCGCGCTTCTCGAAACTCACGCTGGTCTTACTTACGCCGTCGACCTTGGAGAGCGCTTTCTTGACCGTGATCGGGCAGGTCTCGCAGGTCATGCCCGGCACGGACAATGTGACGGTTTGCATCGCGGCCCATGCGGGAGCGACGGCGGCGGCGAGAGCGAGGGCGGCAAACAGCTTTCTCATGGCGAACTCCTGATCAGTAGAACCATGGCGTGACGTAGGGAAATCCGAGCGCGACCAGAACCAGCAGGGCGACGAGCCAGTACATGAGCTTGTAGGTGGCGTGTACCTGCGGGATGGCGCAGGCCTCCCCCGGGTTGCAGACTTGCGGCGGACGGAAAATGCGCCGCCAGGCGACGAACAGCGCCAGCACTGCGGTGCCGAGGAACAGCGGCCGGTATGGCTCCAGCGCCGTTAAGTTACCGATCCAGGCCCCGCTGAAACCAAGCGCGATCAGGACCAGCGGCCCCAGGCAGCAGGTGGAGGCGAGGATGGCGGCGAGCCCGCCGGCGAAGAGCGCACGGCGCCCGGCTTGCGGTTGCGGCATGCGTTTGTCCTTTCGAAGTAGGAAAGGGATAGCGTAACCTTACTTCCGTACTAATGTACGGAGCAAAGCGATATGTGGAGCGAATTGGAGAACCTGACCATCGGCGCCTTCGCCAAGGCGGCTGGTGTCAACGTGGAGACCATCCGGTTCTACCAGCGCAAGGGGCTGCTGCCAGAGCCAGACAAGCCCGCCGGCGGGATTCGTCGCTATGGCGAAACGGCTGTGGTCCGGGTGCGCTTCATGAAATCGGCCCAGCGGCTGGGATTCAGTCTGGAAGAAATCGGCGAACTGCTTCGCCTGGAGGACGGCACTCATTGCGCGGAAGCCAGCAGCCTGGCCGAGCGCAAGCTCAACGACGTGCGCGCAAAGCTTGCCGACCTGAGACGCATGGAGGCCGTGCTGTCTGAGCTGGTGTGCGCCTGCCATGCCCGCCAGGGCAACGTATCCTGCCCGCTGATCGCATCGCTGCTAGCGGGAAAAGTTCGCCAAAGGGCGTAGTGGATGCGGCTACGCTGCTCCAGCTCGTTCCGGCTTCTGCTTCTGCCGCTTCGTCGCAGCCGGCCTCACATGTGCCGTCTCGACGGGCAAGCGACCTGGCCGAGTCAGACATCGTCGCGGGGGCGCAGCGGCTCTAGTGGGCGCAGCGCATGCACGGCGCGCTTGAGCAGCACGATCCAGTCGTCCAGTTCTTCTATGATGGCCTCGGCTTGGTCCACGAGGGTCGGACCAGTGGTTGGATACGACAATGCGGCGCCGTTGATCAGAGTATGTGCCATGCCGTGCAAGCACAGCAGATCGTCGCGCAGCCCGGCTGGCTCACAGCAACGCGCGCGGATCGCATCGAGTTGGTCCACCACGCGCAGGATGGTGGTCGTGTCGAACGTGTCCCGAAGCGCTTGCAACGCCTCGGCGTCGACCCTGCCGTAAGGGGTATCGGTGTCAGGCATGACGCGGTTTGCGGACGGAATGGGCGGGGCCGGCAAAGAGGCTGTCGCGAATCCAGGCTTCCGGCAACCGCTCCAAATTGAGTTTATAGTCGCCGAAGCGCTTGATGTTGCTGGTGAGGTAGGGACTCAGGAAGCCGATGTCGGCCACGTCGACCTTGATCCCTTCCTTCACCATCGCGCGCAGGGCCTGCATCATGTCCGCCGTGTTCTGAAGAATCACGGCCGAGGCGATCAGGTCGTTGTAGCGCAGGCGCTTCTGCTGTTCGTCGGGGTCGTTTTCGGCCAGCACGTCACCGCCGAATGAGAACCATTTGGCAAAGCCATTGTAGGACTCGATCTTGTTGGTGGTCGCGGTGATCTCCTGGCGCAACTCGCGGCTGCCGATCCATTCGAGCAGGAACGCTGTGCGCACGACCTTGCCGAGTTCCTGCGCCGCCAGAAACAGGCGGTTGCGGCGGCTTTCCGAGCCGAACCGGCGCAGCAGGAGCGGCGAGGAGATTGTTCCGGCCTGAATCGATAGCGCTACCTGCATCAGGTCCTGCCAGTGGAAGGCGATCAGCTCCCAGTCCACGATGTCCGAGAACAGCCGGTCGATGTGCTTGTATTTGGTGTTGGCATCGGCTCGGTAAAGCTTCAGATCCTGCCAGTTGCGGATGCGCGGCATCAGGTTGATGCCCAGCAGATGCGTGAAGGCGAACACCGCGGCCGACTGGCCCTGGGTGTCGGCGTGCACGGTATCGGCCTCGACACTCAAGCCGGCCTTGAGCAGACCCTCGATCACGTAGATGGCTTCCCACACGCCGGGCGGAATGAAATGCCGGAACACCGCGATGTAGTTGTCGGCCACGTGCCGGTAGGCCACCGCGCCCATCTTGCGGTAGCGGAAGTGGTAGCCGGCCAGCAGGTTGTTGTCGTAGAAGTCGTACTGAGTGCCGTCAGCCGCGACGGTCTTGCCATCCCCCCAGTGCTTGGGCAGGTCGAGCCGCAGATACAGTTCGATCAATTCCCGCTGCGCGGTTTCGAGACGCTCCAGGCTCAGATGCCGGCGGTTGACGAACGACATCATGTGCGGCGTGACCCGATCCCCCATATGGCGGGCGGCCTGGGTGGGCCCCAGGTTGCAGCCCATGGCGAAGATAGTCAGCAGGTAGCGCTCGGCGGCATTGCGGATCTTGGGGTCGCTGCCGGAGAGCGGGCCGAAGTGCCGCGTGAAGTGGGTCCAGTGCTCGATGTTGGCCAGCACGTCCAGCAGATTGCGCGTGGGCATGCGCCGGATCAGCGCCTGTTGCAGGGCCACCGCGCTGGCCGGGATCTCCCTGGCGATCGTCCGCTTGAGCACGGGTTCGCCGTCCTGGCCGATGGTGACGTGCTGGCGCTTGTCGGGAAAACTGGCATCCAGCGTACGCGCCGTGTCGGTCAGCCACTGGCGTAGATGCGCCACGAAGTCCTGCGCGTTGGCCGGCATGTCCAGCTTGGCGCAGTATTCGGGCAGGCGCCGTTCGCATTCCCGCCAGGGCAGTAGGTGCGCACGGTAATCGGCAAAGGCATCCGACCCCACCACGCACAGGTCGCCGGAGCGTAGCTCGTTGACCATATGCGAGAGCACGCAGAGTTCCAGGTAGCGCCGATTGGTGGGGGCGCCCTGGTCGTGGGGGCGGCGCACCAGCTTTCGCCAGCGTTCCGAGGCGAAGCTCACATCGACGTCGGCGGCAATCCATTCGCGATGCAGGGATTCGTTGTCCAGCACCACCGCAAGTGCCGCCAGCAGCGTGCGCGACTGGCTGGTCGACTCCCATTCAAGCACCTGCGCCAGGCGCAGCATCACGGAGCGGTGCGCGCGGAAATGCCGCCATAGCAGCGGCAGGTAGTTGTTGCCGCTGAAGGCCCGCACCTCGGCGCAGCTCTCGCGCAGCGGCTCCAGATCGCCGGACGGCGCGAGGAAGCGGCGCACCTGCCGGCCGATCAGCGCGTCGTCCTGGCCATCGGCGACGATATCGACCACGCCGTCGAGCAAGGTGACCAGCTTCTCCATCTGCGCGCGCTGACGGGACTGGATGCGCTCCATCTCATCGCGCGCCCGCTTGTGGATGGTGCCCATGCGACGGATGAACATCTCCGCGAGATCGTCGCGGGTGCGCACGCGCATATGGTTAAGCAAGGCGACGATCAGCGTGTAGCGCTTCTCAGGCAGGATCTCCCGTAGATTGGCCGCGTCCAGGCTCATGGCCTGGCTGGCCAGCGAGCGCAGCTTCGAGGCGGGCACGCCTGCGATTGCGCGAGAGAAATCGCCAAGACCGTCGAGTAAGGTCAGGTGTTCTATGAGTAGGCTGAGATGCTTGCGTGATGGACGGCGCGCGTGGCGCTTGATGTTGTTGTAGGCGGTCAGGCGGTTGGTGAATTCCCGGGTGAGAAGCCGGTCCAGCCGCTGCCGTTCCTCATCCGACAAGCGCCTTGCGACGCGTCGAAACAGCGCGGTCTGCGTGCGGGTGTGAATCTGCTCGGCGATGTTGTCTAGGGTGGAGAACGCTGGCAGCTCGACCTGGCGCAGGATCAGCGCATCGATGGTGGCATTGATGATGTCCACTTGCTGGTCCATCGTTTCCGCGGCTTCGCGCGCGGCGCGGATCGTGACCTCGTTGGCATCCGTGCCAATATAGGGCTGGACGCCGAGAAATTCGCGTACCGCCGTGTAATGCCGGTACAGCGTGGGGGACAGCTTGCGGTCATAGCCAAATGCGGCATCTAGCGCCAGACCAGCGCTGGCGCGCACATGGTCGATCACGACGACGGGAATGCTGTCCAGGTTGGGGAAGTAATGCAGTTGCTGGAAGACCTTCAGCAGCACCAGCAAGCCAAGTCGCGGACCTTGTCCACGGGTTGAGCGGGTGGCCCACTCCAGTTCCTCGGCATCCGGCGTGTAACACGCCTGTAACTCCTTGGTGGAGAAAACCTTCGGGAAACTCGGGTAGGCGGTACGCTCGACGGTGGCCATACAGGATCTCGGCAATCTCTGAAGGGCCAGCCAGTCTAGCCGAGGACGATGGCAAAGTTCCAGACCAGAGTTATAACTAACCGAAATGTTTTTGCTTATCTATATAACCCCAGGGCTTATGATCGCCGATTGGCCGCATCTTGGCATGATCCCTCGGATGTGTCGCAGGCGCATGCCTTGCTGCATGGTCACGAGGAGCATGCGTTTGGCGATGCGGGCTACACGGGCGTGGAGAAGCGCGACGAGATGCAAGGCAAGTCCGTGAAGTGGCAGGTGGCCGTCAAGCGCGGCAAGATTAAGACGATGCATGACGGCACCGTCAAGGACTTGCTGATCGCCGTCGAGCGGGCCAAGGCCCAGATTCGGGCGCGGGTCGAGCATCCGTTCCACGTCATCAAGAATCTCTTTGGTCATCGTAAGGTTCGCTACAAGGGCCTGGTCAAGAACACGGCGCAGTTGCTCAGCCTGTTTGGTCTGGCGAATCTGGTGCTTGCCAGGAAACCGTTGTTGGCCTCACGGGGGAGCAGTCCGTGCTGAGCGCGCCAAGCGCGCCAGGAGAGGCGCAAAACCCGGGAAAAACCGTGCTGAATTGGTCTTTCTCTCCCGCATTGCGAAAACCGAAGTCAATAGCCTGAGCAACATCACGCGCAAAGCTCATTGATCAGCATTTCCTTAGTGGCTTCATCAGAGCCGAAGTGACTAAATTGATTTACGGAAACCACGCGACCGTGGATATCGAGTCTGCCATTCGTCGATCGGAAATCGAGCTTTCTGATTATGAGTTGAAACAGGGAATGTTGATGCTCGGTAACGACAGAAAAATAGATGATGCTCTGATCGACAAAGTGCTAAAGACTTTATCTGCAATCGCAAATAATGGCCCACAGCGTGCTGGAAAGGTATTGATCGGAGTAACCGACAAAAATGCTGACGCGACTAGGGTCAAACAGCTGGACGGCATCGAACCAAAGAAGGTTGGGAAACGCTATATTGTCGGTGTAGTTCGAGAGGCAAAAGTGCTTGGTCTCTCGGTCGAGGACTACTATACCAAGTGGAAGGAGGCAATCAAAAATTCGCCATTATCTCCCGTTCTTCGTGATTCCATTCTTTCTCACATCGACTACAATTCGTTCTATGGGCTGGGAGTGATCGTATTCACGGTGCCACCGCAGGAAGAGCTTTCGTACTATGGGGACGACGTGTACTGGCGCAACGGCGATTCGACGGAGATTGCAACGACCGCCAAGCAAATAGCGGGGCTCGCGCAACGCTTCTAGCGTCATCAAAACTTCGAAGAGATAGAGTAACAGAGTAACAGTCTGAAAACAGAGAGCCGATTCTCCCTGTTTTTTTTGACTGAGTCTCTTAACATCAGTGGGGTACCATTCACCGGTGGGAAAAGCACGGCGGTGGCCTTCGTCCTGCAGATTACAGCAGTTATGCTAATGTTGATAAGGGAGTCGCCACTTTAGTCAACAAGGGCAGGCGATCCGGTAACAAGGACTGTTAGAAATTCGAAGACGGCCGTTACTGTCGTGGCGGTCCGAACGGTGATAACGGATCAGCAATAACCGTCCAACTCCGCTCAACATAGCGTTAGCTCTGTGGCCAAACAGACACTCTGCTTCGAAGCAGTGAGATGGCCACGGGGGGTAACACCGGCCGGCGACTCCGGAATCCACCATCGGCTGCGCAACGTTGCTCAACCGAAAGAGCGAAGAAAACCGCCTCTCTCCAACTCCAGCAAAAACAAATCCCCCCGATGGGTAATTCCGTCCGTGGCGCTCCAATCCTCGTGGAACGAACATATCAATACACCATCTACGTCCCAAAGGAACCACCCATGACCGCCCGCCAACGCCACCCCCGCACGGCCGCCGAAGCCAAACAATCCGCAAAAGAAGCCAAGCCAATCGCCGCCCCGTTGCTCCCCGCCCACGAATCCACCCTGGGCGCCCACCGTAACCACGAGACCATCCAGCAAACCTGCCATGACCTGCTGCGCGTCAGCGCCGGGCTGGAGTCTTTCCTAAACCTGCTGGAGCTACAGGCCGAAGAGCAGGCAGCCAACAATGGCCTGCACGCCTTGCTGACTCCGCTGAAACAGCAACTGGATCAGGCGGTGGACCGTGTTCAAGCCTTGTATTGAGGCCCGCACTAAAGAACTGCCGCCTAGACCACCCGCCCAAACCACCAAAGCGACAGCATCCCCGCGCAAGCCGCCAGCAACGCCCCCAGCGCAGCAAAGAACGCAGTGATCTCGACCTGATCCCGCTTGTCGAAGGCCAGCCGGGCATTGAGCGCGCGGTACACCTGCTTGAGCCTGTTGGCATCTTCCAGGCGGAAGTACTCGCCCCCGGTCGCGTCGGCGACTTGCTTGAGCACCTGCTCGTCCAGCTTGACGCGGGCGGACCAGCCGTCGACCGTGAGCACCACACCGTCGGTGGTGCCCACGCCCACGGTGTACACGCGCACGCCATTCGCGGCGGCGAGTTGCGCGGCCTGCATGGCGGCGGGGCCGGCGTTGCTTTCACCGTCGGAGAACAGGACGATCGCGCCGGCGGCGTAGGAGCCGGGCTTGGCGGCGTCGGCGCCGCCGGTGCTGCCGGGCGAGGCTTGCTGCCCCTTGGCTGCCTTGCGCGATGCGGCGGCTTTGGCGGGCGAGTCGTCGTCGTCCAGCAATTGCGCGGCGTCGCTGCCCAGTTGCGGCAGCAGCGTGGTGAGGGCGATGAGCAGGCCGTTGCCGATGGCGGTGCCGCCCTGGGGCTTCAGGTTGTCGATGACCGTGGCCACGTCTTCCTTGCGGCGGATGGGGGCTTGCGCCAGGGCGGCGGTGCCGGCCATCGCGACCACGCCGACGCTGACGCCGGCGGGCTGGGCGTCGAGCAGGGTCTTGGCGGCGCGCTGGGCGGCGCGGATGCGGCTGGGCTGCACGTCCTGCGCGCGCATGCTGCCGGACAGGTCGATGACCAGGACCACGGTTTCGATGCGGGAGGGCAGCATCATCACGGCCTGGGGCCGGGCGATGGCGACGATGAGCGCGGTCAGGGCCAGCAGCATGAGCGCGGGCGCCACGTGGCGGCGCCAGCGCGCGCCACCCTGGATGGCGAGGCCGACGGTCTTGAGCGTGGGGTAGGGCACCGATGCGCGGCGGCGGCGGGCATCGAGCCAGACGTAGGCGCCGGTCAGCAGGAAAACCAGCGCGAGCAGCCACAGCATGCTGGGCCACTGGAAGCTGAAGGCGGGCAGGCCGGTCAGGGCGTCGGTCATGCGGCCCCCTTGGCGTTGCTCTGGACACCTTGGGCGCTTTGCAGGTGGTGGCGCTGGCGGGCGAAGTGGAGCAGGGCGAGGTCGAGGCGCGCGTAGGTGGACAGCGTCAGGCATTCCACGCCGGCGCGCTCGAAGCCGAGGCGCAGCTCGGTCTCGCGCGCTTCGGCGGCGGCGGCGAAGCGTTTGCGGAAGGCGGGGTCGTGGGTGTCGACGAACATCTGCTCTCCGGTTTCGGCGTCCTGCAGCACGACCAGGCCAAGGTCGGGCAGGGCCATTTCCAGGGGGTCGACCAGCCGCACGGCGATGACTTCGTGGCGCCGCGCCAGCAGGCTGAGCGAGGCCTGCCAGCCGGGGGCGCTGATGAAGTCGGAGACCACGAACAGCACCGAGCGCCGCTTGGCGACGGCGCGCGCGCGCTCGAGCAGGTCGCGCAGGCGGGTGTCGCCGGGGGAGGCGGCGGGCGTGGCGCGGATGCGGTCGAGCAGATGCAGCAGGTGGCGGCGCCCGGAGCGCGCGGGCACCACGGCGGCGGCGGTGTCCGCCGCCCCGCCGTAGAGCACGGCGCCGACGCGGTTGCCATAGCGCGTGAGCAGGCTGGCCATGACGGCGGTGAAGTCGCTGAGCAGGTCGCGCTTGCGCACCTCGCCGGAGCCGAAGTCGATCGAGCCGCTCAGGTCGAGCAGGAACCACGCGCAGACCTCGCGGTCTTCCTGGAATTCGCGCACGTGGGGCGTTTGCAGGCGCGCGGTGACGTTCCAGTCGATGTGCCGCACGTCGTCGCCGGGGTGGTATTCGCGCAGGTCGGCGAGGTCGAGCCCGAAGCCGCGGAACAGGGTGCGGTAGTCGCCTTGCAGCAGGCCGTCGAGGCGGCGCACCACGGTCCACTCGAGGCGGCGCAGCAGGGCCTCGGTCTGGCTGGCGCCGACGCGGGCGGGCGGTCCGTCGGCAGGCGCGGTGCCGGCGGGGGGCTGTGCGGGCGCGGCGTCCGGGCCGCCCCGGCGCCTAGCGCGCAGCCGCCCGAACATGGGATTCCAGCGGCCGCTCGGGCACGGGCAGCGCTTGCAGGATGCGCGTGATGAGCTGGTCGGCCGTCATGCCGTCGGACATGGCTTCGTAGGAGAGCGTCACGCGGTGGCGCAGCACGTCGGGCACGAGGTCGATCACGTCGTCGGGCAGCGCGTAGTGGCGCCCGCGCAGGAAGGCCAGCGCGCGCGCGCCTTCGATCAGGCCGATGGTGGCGCGCGGGCTGGCGCCGAAGGAGACGTAGCGGTCCAGCTCGGCCAGGCCGTAGCCGCCCGGCTTGCGGGTGGCCGCCACCACGCGCACCGCGTACTGGATCAGGCCGGGGTCGACGTAGACCTTGCGGCATTGTTCCTGCAGGCCGGTCAGGTGCTCGGGCGTGGCGACGGGGCTGACGCTGATGCGCGGGCCGGTGACGCGGTTGACGATGACGACTTCTTCTTCCTCGGTGGGATAGCCCACCAGCACTTTCATCATGAAGCGGTCGACCTGCGCCTCGGGCAGCGGGTAGGTGCCTTCGGTCTCGATCGGGTTCTGCGTGGCCATGACGAGGAAGGGCGTGGGCACGCGATGGGTTTCGCCGGCGATGGTGACTTGCCGCTCCTGCATGACTTCCAGCAGCGCGCTCTGCACCTTGGCCGGCGCGCGGTTGATTTCGTCGGCCAGCAGCAGGTTGGCGAAGACCGGCCCGCGCACGGTGGAGAACTCGCCGGTGCCCTGGTTGTACATGCGGGTGCCGACCAGGTCGGCCGGCAGCAGGTCGGGCGTGAACTGGATGCGCTTGAAGGAGCCGCTCATGGTCTTGGCCAGCGTGTTGACGGTGAGCGTCTTGGCCAGCCCCGGCACGCCCTCCACCAGCAGGTGGCCGCCGGCGAGGATGGCCACCAGCACCCGTTCGAGAAAGTGGTCCTGTCCCACCACCACGCGCTTCACCTCGTACAGCAGGCGTTCCATCAGGTTGGCGCTGTCCACAGCGTCCCGGGCTTGGTCGTTCATAGGCCTCCGCGTCTGTCTAGAAAGGAGAAGATCCGATGGAACTGCCGGCGCTTTCGATCGTGATGGCAAAGCCGATGCCGACGAAGGTGCCGCTCTCGTGGGGACTGAAAATGGCGGTGACGATGCCCACCACCTCCCCGTTCATGTTCACCAGCGGCCCGCCCGAGTTGCCCGGGTTGGCCGCGGCGTCGAACTGGATGAGCTTGTCCAGGTTCTGCTTGTTGTCCGGCGAGATGAATTCGCGGTCGAGGCCGGAGACCACGCCGGCGGACACCGAGGGCCCGATGCCGAACGGAAAGCCGACCGCGACCACCTCGCTGCCGGGCGCGAGATCCCGGCTGGAGCCGAGCGTGGCTGCCGGCAGGTCGTCGGGGATGGTCTTGGCTTTGATGATGGCGAGGTCTTTCTCGGGAATGGACTGCACCACCGAGGCCTCGGACGTGGAACCGTCGAAGAACGTGACTTCCAGCCGCCTGGCGCCGGCGATGACGTGGTAGTTGGTGAGGATCATGCCGCTTTCGGTCACGACCACGCCCGAGCCGATCTGGCGGCCCTCGGGCCTGGCCGGGGGCGTGGCCCTGGCTTCGGGCGGGTTCTTGCCGGCGGCAGGATCCTTGCCGCGCGGCGGTCCGCCCGTGGCGAGCTCGTCACGCGGGGAAGCCGGGGACGACGGTGCGGAGGGCGCGGGCGCAGAGGACTTGGGGCGCCTGGCGGTCGGGTCCCGCCTGGGCGGGCGAGGGGGCGCGGCTTCCGCGGTTTTTTCCGGGGGCACGAAGCCGCGGATTTCCACCACCGATTCGCGCACCGCCTCGGCCGCGCGGGCCGTGCGCGACGGCAAATTCTTGGTCTGCAGCGTATGCAGCACGGCGGAGTCGATGTCCGCCTGGGTGAGCGCGCGCCACTTGGGCTGCAGGAGCCAGGCGGCGCCCACGCCCGCTGCGAAGACCAGCGCGGCCGCGGCCGAGACCCACCAGTAGATCGACACCCGTCTCATCGCAGCCCCCGAGGTCCCGCACTGCAAAATACAGTACCATCCTCTTACCCACGCGCCAAGGAGCAGGGCATGCAGTTTCTCTGGCCGCAGATGCTCTGGCTGTTGCTGACGGTCCCACTGCTGGCAGCCGCCTATCTATATTTGATCTCGCGGCGCAAGAAAGCCGCCCTGCTTTATGCCAGCCTGGCATTGCCGCGCGCAGCGCTGGGGCCCGGCCAACGGCTGCGGCGTCACATTCCCCCCTTGCTGTTCCTGCTCGCGCTGACCGCGGCGCTGCTGGCGTGCGCGCGTCCCAGCGCCACCGTCACGCTGCCGTCCGACGCCGTCACGCTGGTCCTGGCGATGGACACTTCGCGCAGCATGGAAGCGACCGACGTCGCGCCCACGCGCATCAGCGCCGCGCAGCAGGCCGCGCGCGATCTCATCGTCGGGCTGCCGGCCAACGTGCGGCTGGGCATCGTGTCCTTCGCTTCCACCGCCACCGTGGTGCTGCCGCCGACCGACAACCGCCATGACATGCTGGAGGCGCTCGACCGCTTCCAGCTCCAGCGCGGCACGGCGACCGGCAGCGGCCTGTACCAGGCGCTGGCGGTGCTGTTTCCCGACGACGGCATCGACCTGGAGGCGATCCTGTTCAACGGCGCGTCCGGCCGCGCCGAGCGCCAGGCGCCGTCGCTGGACGAAGCCGCGGCGGCCGAGGCCGCGCGCAAGCGCGCGCAGGAGCGGCCGGCGGCGCAGCCCGGCTCGTACCAGCACGGCGCGGTGATCCTGCTCAGCGACGGCCGCCGCACCACCGGCCCGGACCCCGCGGACGCCGCGCGCATGGCCGCCCAGCGCGGCGTGCGCGTCTATACCGTGGGTTTTGGCTCGCCGCAGGGCGGGGCGGACGAATCGAACCTGTCCTTCTACATGCAGCTCGACGAAACCGCGCTGCGCGCGGTGGCGGCGCTGACCGGCGGCGAGTATTTCCAGGCTGGCTCCGCCGCCGACCTGAGCCGGGTGTATCGCCAGCTGAGCGCGCGCTTCGCGCTGGAGCGCAAGGAAACCGAAGTGGGCGCGCTGCTGGCGGGCATCTCCGTGCTGCTGCTGGTGGCGGCTTGCGTGCTGTCGATGCTGTGGTTCCGGCGCTGACAGCGGTGACAGCGGTGACAGCGGTGATGGCGGTGCCGGGAGTCTCGCCGGCATCACGCGGGCGCTAGCCGCGCCGTGCCGCCTCTATCGCGGCGATGTCGATCTTTTTCATGGTCATCATGGCCTCGAAAGCGCGCTTGGCCGCCGCGCGGTCGGGGTCGCACACCGCCGCGGTGAGCGCGCGCGGGGTGATCTGCCATGACAATCCCCAGCGGTCCTTGCACCAGCCGCATGCGCTTTCCTGGCCGCCGTTGCCGACGATGGCGCTCCACAGGCGGTCGGTCTCGGCCTGGTCGTCCGTGGCGATCTGGAACGAGAACGCCTCGCTGTGCCTGAAATGCGGGCCGCCGTTCAGCCCGAGGCAGGGAATGCCGGCGACGGTGAATTCGACCGTCAGGATGTCGCCCTGCTTGCCGTCGGGATAATCGCCCGGTGCGCGATGCACGGCCGTGATGGCGCTGTCGGGAAAGGTTTCGGCATAGAAGTTCGCGGCGTCGAGGGCGCCGCCGTCGTACCACAGGCAGATCGTGTTCTTGCTGGTCATGTCGTGTCTCCTGGGAAATCGGGCATTGGCACAGGTTCGGCGGCCTGGCGGAGACGACGCGGCCCATGCCGCGCCCGCTTGCTCACTTGCCGCCGGTGACGTCGAGGAACGTGCCGGTGATGAAGGAAGCCTCGGCGCTGGCCAGCCACAGGATCGCCCGCGCCACCTCTTCGGGCTGGCCGCCTCTGCCCATCGGGATCGAGTCCTTGACGCGATCGACCCGTCCCGGTTCTCCGCCGCTGGCATGCATCTCAGTGTAGATGTGCCCGGGGCGAATGCAGTTGACGCGAATCCCGTCGCGCGCGACTTCCTTGGCGAAGCCGGTGGTGAAGGTCTCGACGGCGCCTTTCGACGCGGCGTAGTCGACATATTCGTTCGGACTGCCGAGCCGGGCCGCGGCCGACGAGATGTTGATCACGACGCCGCCGCGCCCGTTGTAGCGATGGGACATCCGCCTCACCGCCTGCTGCGCGCAGAGGATGGGGCCGATCGCGTTGACCGCGAAGACGCGCTGCATGCGCTCGAATTCGAGATCCTCGAGCCGGGACTGCCGCGCGAGGATCGCGGCGTTGTTCACCAGCACGTCGATGCGGCCGAACTCCCGGTCGATCGCGGCGAACAGCCGGGCGACCTGCTCCGGGTCCGCGCTGTCCGCGCGCACGGGCAGGGCCCGGCGCCCGGCAGCTTCCACGTCGGCCGCCACCGCGAGGGCGGCGGATTCGTTGGAGACGAAGCTGATCGCCACGTCGTAGCCTTGCTCGGCGGCAAGCCGCGCAGTCGCCGCGCCCACGCCGCGGCTGCCGCCCGTTATCAGCATCAGCGGCGCCTGGGGGGCGTGGTCGGGAGTCTTTGGCATTTCGGTATTCCTCACGGAGATTCAGAACGGGCGAAGAGGGCACTCGCGGGCTCACGGACTGCGCGCGGCCAGGGCGTGCCTTCAGGAAGGGGATGTTTCGTGCGTCGAGGGGCAGTGTTTTCGCCGCGCGCAGCGGCCGGGGCCGGCCTTGGGCCAAGGCGCATCAATCGGCCCAGGCGTCGATATCCAGAACCGCGGCGGCGAACGCTTCCGGCGCCTCCTGCGGAAGATTGTGGCCGGCATTGGGCACCACGCGGTTTTCATGGCGTCCGGTGAAGTGCTTCCGGTCCGCTTGTCTGCCGCCCGGCGGCGTGACGCCGTCCGCGTCTCCTTCGAGGGTGATCGTGGGCACGGTGATCGGCGGCATGGCGGACAGGCGGCGTTCCATGTCGTCGAAGCGGGGATCGCCATCGACCAGCCCGAAACGGTGCCGATACGAATGAACCACGACGTCGACGAAATCCGGATTGTCGAACGCGGCTGCCGAGCGCGCGTAGGTGTCGTCGCCGAAGCGCCAACTCGGCGACCACAATGACCACAGGAGCCGGCAGAACGCGCGCCGGTTTTCCGTCAGTCCGGCCCGGCCGCGTTCGCCGTGAAGATAATACTGGTACCACATGCGATGCTCTTTTTCGGGGCTGGCCGGCCGCATGGCGGTGGCGATGTCCTGGATGTTGTAGCCGTTGACCGAAACCAGTCCACGCGCCCTCGACGGGTACAGCGCGGCCACGATGCATGCGGCCCGGCCGCCCCAGTCATAGCCGCCCAGCACGGCCCGCTCGATCCGAAGCGCATCGAGCAGCGCCAGCAGGTCTGCCGCCAGCGCCGCCTGCTGGCCCGAGCGCGGTGTTGCCGCTGACAGGAAGCGCGTCGGCCCGTATCCCCGGAGAAAGGGCGTGATGACGCGGGCTCCCCGGGATGCCAGGCGTGGCGCGATGTCTTCGTACGCATGGATGTCGTAGGGGAAGCCGTGCAGCAGGACGGCCGGCCAGCCGTCGGCATCGCCCTGTTCGTCATAGGCAATATCAAGCAGGTCGGTCGCAATTCTCTTGAGCATGAATCCATCCTTTCAGGCAATGCCAAGGCCCCAGGCAGACCGTCTCACCCGCGACGGCCGCGCACGCCAGCCAGCGTTTCCACTACGCGGTATGGATGATCGCCTGTCCGCGGGCCAAGCGCACGCCGATGCCGTCGATTTCGGCATGGAGCGCGCGCGGCCGGCCTGTGGCCGCCGAAAGCAGGACCGGCCGTGCAGCGGGAAGAATATCTATCTTGTGGCTGCCCGGCAAACCAGATAAATTGGGGATTCGCGTTAGATAAACTCTTGTGAATGAAACGGATATTGCCGCCGCTCAATGCCTTGCGCGCCTTCGAGGCCGCCGGCCGGCTCGGCAGCTTCAAGGAAGCCGCCGCCGAGCTGCACGTGACCCACGGCGCGGTGAGCCAGCAGGTGCGCTTGCTGGAGGAATGGCTGGGCGCCGCATTGTTCGCGCGCCACAACCGGCGCGTGGCGCTGACGCCGGCGGCGCGGGCCTATCTGGCACGAATCGGTCCGCTGTTCGAGCAGATCGCGCAGGCCACCGCCGGTTATGGCCTGCCCGAGGCGGCCTCGCGGACGCTGTCCGTCAATGCGCCGGCGACGTTCACCTTGCGCTGGCTGGTGCCGAGGCTGGCGAAATTCCGCGCCGGGCATGCCGACGTGGACGTCAGGGTGGAGACGTCGAACGAGCCGGTGGAGAGCCTGACGGACAGCCATGACCTCATCATCCGGGGCGGCCCGGATACCTTCTATGGCTACGCGATGCGGCCATTCCTGTGCGAGGAGAGAGTGCCGGTCTGCAGTCCCGCGCTGTTGCGGCGCGTGCCGCTGCGCAAGCCGGAGGACATGCGGCAGCACACGCTGCTGCACACGTCGAGCCTGCCGCGGCTCTGGCCGGACTGGCTGGCGCAGGCGGGGATTGCCGCGCTCCGGCCCGCCGCGGCGCTGACGTTCGACCACTTCTATCTGACGCTGCAGGCCGCCATCGACGGCATCGGCATCGCGATGGGGCCGACCGCGCTGGTGGCGGACGATCTGGCCGCCGGCCGGCTCGTGATGCCGTTCACCGGGCCGCGCCTGCCGTCGCGCAGCTATTGCACCTACGTCCCGGACGGGAAGTCCGGGGATGCGCTCGTCGTGCTGTTCCGCGCGTGGCTCGAGCACGAAGGGATGCGTCCGCAAGACGGACCGGGCCCGCGCGACGCGGGTTCGCTGAATGCCGTCTGAACGCCGCCTGAGCGGCGTTTGTCATGCCGCCGCCGCGCCCTTCACGGCATCCGGTTCCGCTCCGAGACCTGCTCGTTCAGCGTCCAGAAGTCATACAGCACGCCGACCAGGAACAGCCCGCCGGTCAGCAGGTAGATCAGGCCGGTGATCCATTTGCCGATATACATGCGGTGCACGCCGAAGACGCCGAGGAAGGTCAGCAGCAGCCACGCCACGTTGTAGTCGGTGCGGCCGGCCGTGAACCGGTAGTCCGCCCGGCGGTCCATGCCGGGGATCAGGAACACGTCGATCAGCCAGCCGATGCCGAGCAGGCCCAGCGTGAAGAACCAGATCGTGCCGGTGATCGGCTTGCCGTAGTAGAAGCGGTGGGAGCCGGTAAAGCCGAAGATCCACAGCAGGTAGCCGATGACCTTGCTGTGCGTGTCTCCCTGGGGATTGCTCGGTGGATACATCGTTGGCCTCGCGCGGTGGTTTGGCGCGATGATGCCATAGCTTGTGGCGCCGAAGCTATCCGGCGGGCGCCGCGTCCGTGGCCACATCCGTGGCCCCACGCGGCGCCCGCCCGTTCAGCGCGATTGCAGCTTGAACGATTCGCCCTGCATGCCGGCGCGGTCGACCGCGGCGATGCGGTTGCGGCCGTTGTCCTTGGCGTGATAGAGCTGCGCGTCGATCAGGTTGATGAATGCGGTCTGGTCCATCCGCTCGGTCGGCACGATGGTGCCCACGCCAAAGCTCGCCGTCACGCACTGGTTGTACGGCGAGCGCACGTGCGCGATGGCTTCCTCGGCGATCAGCGCGCGGCAGCGTTCGGCGGTCTTCATGGCGGCTTCCGCGTCGGTGTCGGCCAGCACCAGCATGAACTCCTCGCCGCCGAAGCGGCAGAGGAAGTTGTCCGCGCCGGCCACCCGGTCCAGGATGGCGGCGACCCGCTTCAGGCAGGCGTCGCCCTGCAGGTGGCCGTAGTAGTCGTTGTACGACTTGAAGAAGTCGATGTCGATCATAAGCAGCGACAGCGGCTTGCCGGTTGCCTTCGCCGCCGTCCATTCGCGGGCCATCACGTCGTCGAACATGCGGCGGTTGCCGGCGCCGGTCAGGCCGTCGCGGAACGACAGGTGCTCGAGCTCCTTCTGCAATCGCGCGAGCTTTTCCTCGGTGCGCTTGCGCTCGCTGATGTCGAACATGAAGCCGACCAGCGAATCGACCTCGCCCTGCGCGTTGCGCACCACGTGCACCACGTCGCGCAGCCAGACGTAGCCGCCGTCGCGCGTGAGCGCGCGGTAGTCGGCCTCGTGGTCGGTGCCGGCCTTCGACTGCGCGACGCAGAATTCCAGCACCGCGGCGCGGTCGTCCGGGTGCATGCGCTCGGCCCAGTCGTTGACGGTCTTCCAGCTCGACGGCGCCCAGCCCAGCAGCGCCTCGATCTGCGGGCCGATGTAGGTGAACGCCATGCTCGCCCAGTCGATCTTCCACGGAATCGCCTTGGTGGACTCCAGCAGCGTCCGGTACACGGCGCTGTCGTCGTCGCCGAACACGCGGCCGGGCGGGGCGAGGGTTTCCTGGTGCGGCAGGAAGGCGGCTTGCAGCGGGCTGTCGGGCTGGTCGGGGCTGGGCATGCTGGCCGTGAGGTCGGGGGCTGAAGGGGTGCTCATTGTATCAACGGCGGGTTGCGGGATGCCTGCGGGGCGGCCGTCCTTGTCCGGCCGTCCGCCGGGAGGATCGATGTCCGGCGCCATCCACGCCGGAGAACGTTCAACCCGCGCCGCCCGCGCCGGCCTCGCGCCGCGCCCTCCCGTGGGTAATCCCCAACCCCTCCGTAGCCAGTCCGCACAAGAGCCACCCCGATAGTTTTGCTACGGTGGCACGACTGGCGAACGGGCCGGCGCCGGCCGGGCACATCGCATCGCGCGTCGCCAATCCCATCCGCGGCACCAGCACAGGAGACAAGCTTGGAGATCCTGCAACTCACCATCTCGGGCATCGCGCTGGGCTGCATCTATGCGCTGATCGCGCTGGGTTTCGTGCTGATCTACAAGGCCACCGAGACGGTGAACTTCGCCCAGGGCGAGTTCATGATGCTGGGCGCGTTCGCCGGGGTGGTGCTGACCCTGATGGGGCTGCCGCTGTGGCTGGCGGTGCCGCTGACGGTGGCGGGCATGGCGGGGTTCGGCATGCTGGTGGAGCGGCTGGCGATCCGGCCGATCCTCGGGCAGCCGCAGTTCACGGTGGTGATGCTGACCATCGGCATGGGCTACGTGATGCGCGGGGCGATCACGATGGTGCCGGGCATCGGCGCGGGCACGCACACGCTGCCGGTGCCGTACCAGGGCATGGTGTGGCGCGCGGGCGGGCTGGTGCTGAGCGTGGAGCAGGTGGCGGTGATCGTGGCCACGGCGGGGCTGTGCGTGCTGCTGTACGGGGTGTTCCGCTACAGCCGGATCGGGGTGGCGATGCAGGCGAGCTCGCAGAACCAGCTTGCGGCCTGTTACATGGGCATTCCGGTGCGGCGCCTGAACGGGCTGGTGTGGGGCCTGTCGGCGGCGGTGGCGGCGCTGGCCGGGCTGCTGCTGGCGCCGATCACGTTCGTGCACGCGAGCATGGGCCTGCTGGGGCTGAAGGCGTTTCCGGCGGCGGTGGTGGGCGGCTTCGGCAGCCTGCCGGGCGCCATCGTGGGCGGGCTGGTGATCGGGGTGGTGGAGTCGCTGGCGGGCTTCTACCTGCCGGAGGGCTTCAAGGACGTGGCGGCCTACGTGGTGGTGCTGGTGATGCTGGCGGTCAGGCCCAACGGCCTGTTTGGCGAGAACCTGCGGAAAAAGGTGTAGCGGCGCGATGCGATTCCTCTTCAAGACCGATTACCGCCAGGACCTGCGCCTGGCCCGCCAGCCCGGCCAGCGGCTGTGGTACGCGCTGTTGCTGGCCTGCCTGCTGGTGGCGCCGGGCTGGGCCGGCGGCTACTGGATCGCGCAGCTCGGCTTCGTGCTGGTGTACGCCATCGCGGGGCTGGGGCTGATGGTGTTGTCCGGCTACACCGGGCTGCTGTCGATCGGGCACGCGGCATTCCTCGGCGTGGGGGCGTATGCGCAGGCGTGGCTGACCAGCCGCGGCGTGCCGTTCGTGCCGGCGCTGCTGCTGTCGGCGGCGTTGTCGGCGCTGGCCGGGGTGGTGGTCGGGCTGCCGGCGCTGCGGGTCAAGGGCATCTACCTGGCGATCGCCACGCTGGCTTTCGGCTTCATCGTGGAGGAGGTGCTGGCGCGCTGGGAGAGCGTGACCGGCGGCAACGCCGGGCTGGCGGTGGGCGCGCCGCAGGTGGCGGGCTACACGCTGGACAGCCCGGTGGCGTTCTATTACCTGGGGCTGGCGGTGTGCGTGCTGGCCACGCTGGGGGTGCTGAACCTGCTGCGCGGCGCCACCGGGCGCGCGTTCATCGCGATCCGGGATTCGGAGATCTCGGCGCAGAGCATGGGCATCCACCTCGCGCGCTACAAGACGCTGTCGTTCGCGCTGTCCGCCGCGCTGGTGGGGCTGGCCGGGGCGCTGTACGCGCACAAGCTGCGCTACATCTCGCCGGAGCAGTTCGGCATCGGGCAGTCGGTGGACCTGTTGCTGCTGGTGGTGGTGGGCGGGCTGGGCTCGGTGCACGGCGCGTTCCTGGGTGCGGCCTTCCTGATCGTGATGCCGCAGCTGATCGTGCTGGCCAAGGACTGGCTGCCGCCGGCGGTGGCGCAGGCCAGCGGCCTCCAGGCGCTGGTCTACGGGCTGGTGCTGATGGCGTTCGTGCTGTTCGAGCCGATGGGCCTGTACGGGCGCTGGTGCAAGGTGCGCACCTACCTGGAGCTGTTTCCGTTCTACCGGCAGGGCATGTTCCGGCGCCAGAAGGCGTTCCAGCGCTCCGAGCGCCTGAAATAAGGAGAGGGCGCCATGACCCACAGCCAATCCGATACCTTGCTGAGCGTGCGCGAGCTGACCGTGCGCTTCGGCGGCGTGCTGGCGCTCGACGGCGTGAGCTTCGACGTGCGCCGCGGCGAGGTCTTCACGCTGATCGGCCCCAACGGGGCCGGCAAGACCACGGTCTTCAACCTCATCAGCCGCATCTACCCGCCCACCGGCGGCGAGATCCTGTGGCTGGGCGAGCCGCTCACGCGCATGCCGCCGCACGCGATCGCCGCGCAGGGCATTGCGCGCACGTTCCAGAACATCGAGCTGTTCGAGCAGGCCACGGTGCTGCAGAACCTGCTGATCGGCCACCACACGCACCGCGCCGCCGGCTTCTGGGCGGACCTGCTGTTCACGCCGGCCGCGCGCCGCTCGGCGCTGGCCGCGCGGCGCAAGGCGGAGGAAATGATCGAGCTGCTGGACCTGCAGGCGCACCGCGACGCGCTGGTGGCCGGGCTGCCCTACGGCGTGCGCAAGGTGGTGGAGCTGGCGCGCGCGCTGTGCAGCGGGCCGCGCCTGCTGTTGCTGGACGAGCCGTCGTCCGGGCTGAACGTGGAGGAGACCGAGGACATGGCATGGTGGATCCGCGACATCCGCAGCGAGCTGGGCATCACCGTGCTGATGGTGGAGCACGACATGAGCCTGGTCTCGCGCGTGTCCGACCGGGTGCTGGCGATGAACCAGGGCCAGGTGCTGGCGCAGGGCACGCCGGCCGAGGTGCAGGCGCACGCGGGCGTGATCGAGGCCTACCTGGGCACGGTGGACGACGTGGCCTCGCTGCGGAGGGCGGCATGAACCCGGCCGCCATCGACGCCGCCGCCGCGCAGCGCGGCATGGCACCGGCGCCCGTGCTGGCGCTGGCCAACGTGGAGAGCGCCTACGGGCCGGTCAAGGCGATCCGCGGCGTGAGCCTGGCGGTGGCGCCGGGCAGCATCGCCACCGTGCTGGGCGCCAACGGCGCGGGCAAGACCACTATCCTGAAGACCATCTCCGGCGTGCTGGATCCCACGCGCGGCAGCATCGCCTTCCAGGGCGAGCCGATCACCGGGCTGGACCCGGCGCGGATCGTGCGGCGCGGGCTGAGCCACGTGCCCGAGGGGCGCGAGGTGTTCCCGCTGCTGTCCGTGCGCGACAACCTGATGATGGGCGCGTACACCCGGCGCGACCGCGACGGCGTGGCGCGCGACATGGAGGCGGTGTTCGGCTATTTCCCGGTGCTGCGCGAGCGCGCGGCGCAGGACGCCGGCCTGCTCTCCGGCGGGCAGCAGCAGATGCTGGCGATCTCGCGCGCGCTGATGGCCGCGCCCGAGCTGATCCTGCTCGACGAGCCCAGCCTGGGACTGTCGCCCAAGCTGACCAAGGACATCTTCGAGATCGTGGTGCGCATCAACCGCGAGCGCGGCACCACCATCCTGCTGGTGGAGCAGAACGCCAACATGGCGCTCAACGCGGCGGACTACGGCTACGTGCTGGAGAACGGCCGCATCGTGGCCGAGGACACCTGCGCGGCGCTGCGCGAGAAGGACGACGTCAAGGAGTTCTACCTCGGCATGAAGGACAGCGGCGTGCGCGGCGAGCGGCGCTGGAAGAAGCGCAAGACCTGGCGCTAGCCGCCCGCCCCGACCACCCGACCACCAGATCCAGCCCGGAGACCCGCCAATGGCCAGACCCGCCGCGCACGCCATGCAGCCCTTGTCCGAAGCCGCGTTCCAGACCGTGCCGCAGATGTTCTGGCACGCCGTGGACGTGCGTGGCGACGCCGTGATGATGCGGCAGAAGGACCTCGGCATCTGGCGCAGCTATACCTGGCGCGAAGTGGGCGAGATCGTGGCCGACGTGGCGGTGGGGCTGGCCGAGCTCGGGTTGCGGCCGGGCGAGGTGGTCTCCGTGCTGTCCAACACCAACCGCGAATGGGTGTGGGCCGACCTGGGCGCGCTCACGGCGGGCGCGGTGGTCAGCGGCATCTACCCGACCGATTCGCCGTCGCAGGTGGAATACCTGTGCCAGGACTCGGGCACCGTGGTGCTGTTCGTGGAGAACGAGGAGCAGCTCGACAAATACCTGGAAGTGCGCGAACGCGTGCCGGACCTGCGCCGCGTGGTGGTGTTCGACATGGAAGGGCTGTCGGGCTTCGACGATGCCGCGGTGATGAGCTTCGACGCGCTGCTGGCGCTGGGCCGGCAGGCGCGCGCGCGGCAGCCGGGCTGGCTGCCGGCCATGCGCGCCGAGGGCAGCGCCGACGCGCTGGCGGTGCTGGTCTACACGTCCGGCACCACGGGGCGGCCCAAGGGCGCGATGCTGTCGCACCGCAACGTGCTGCGCAGTTGCCTGACGCAGCGCGAATTCCTGCCGGCCACCACCATCGGCGAGCGCATGGCCTTCCTGCCGCTGTGCCATGTGTCCGAGCGCCTCTTCGGGGAGTATTACGCGATCCTGTGCGGCGCGGTGGCCAACTTCGTGGAGAACCCCGACACCATTTTCGACAATATCCGCGAGATCCAGCCCGATGCCTTCCTGGCGGTGCCGCGCGTGTGGGAGAAGCTGTATTCCAGCATCACCATCGCCGTGCGCGAGGCCACGCCGCTGCAGCGCCGGGCCTATGCCTGGGCGCTGCGCGCCGGGCAGGCGCGCGTGCCGGAGCCGGGGCAGGCGCGGCGGCTGTCGCCTGGCGCGCGGATCAGGCTGTGGCTGGCCGATGCGCTGGTGCTGGGCAACGTGCGCCGCATGATGGGCCTGAACCGCGTGCAGCTGGCGGTGACGGGCGCGGCGCCGATCTCGCCGGACCTGATCCGCTGGTACATGGCGCTGGGCATCGAGCTGCACGAGCTGTGGGGCATGACCGAGATCACCGGCGCGGCCACCTGCAACCCGCCGGGCCGCACGCGCCCGGGCAGCATCGGCGTGGCGCTGCCGCATACCGAGGTGAGGATTTCCCACGAGGGCGAATTGCTGGTGCGCGGGCCGCAGGTCTTCATGGGCTACCTGAACCAGCCGGCCAGGACGGCGGAAACCATGACCGACGGCTGGCTGCGCACCGGCGACATCGGCCGCGTGGACGAGGACGGCTATTTCTACATCACCGACCGCATGAAGGACCTGATCATCACGGCCGGCGGCAAGAACGTCACGCCGTCCGAATGGGAGAACCAGCTCAAGTTCAGCCCCTACGTGACCGACGCGGTGGTGATCGGCGACCGCCGGCCGTTCCTGAGCTGCCTGGTGATGATCGACCAGGACAACGTGGAGCGGTGGGCGCAGGAGCACGACGTGCATTTCTCCGACTACGGCTCGCTGTGCCGCAGCAAGGAGGTGGTGGCGCTGATCGGGCAGGAGATCGACCGCGTCAACAAGCAGTTCGCGCGCGTGGAGCAGATCAAGGCGTTCCGCCTGCTGGAGACGCGCCTGGGCGCCGAGGACGAGGAACTGACGCCGACCATGAAGCTCAAGCGCAAGCTGGTCAACGACAAGTACAGCGCGCTGATCGAGTCGATGTATCCGGCCAAGGTGGCCTGACGCCCGCCGGCGGCGGCCTGCACAGGAGGCGCGATGGGCCATTCCGGCAAGACGGGCGGCAGCGGCCCCGCCAGCCATACCGGCAATGCCGGCGGCGTGGGCGGCGTGGGTGGCATCACCGGCGCCGGCGGCGCGCGCGGCAAGGACAGCGCGGTGTCGCCGGTCTCGCGGGCGCGGCGCCACCTGTTCCTGGCCGAGCGGCAGGCCGCGCGCGTGCCGGGCCTGCCGCCGGGCACGGCGCCGCGCGCGCTGCACGCGGTGGGCGTGGTCGGCGCCGGCACGATGGGCAGCCGCATCGCCATGAGCCTGGCCGGCGCGGGCCTGCCGGTGACGCTGGTGGCCACCGGCGAGGCGGCGCTGGCGCGCGGGCTGGCCTCGGTGCGCGCGCAGTATGACGCGGACCTCCGCGCCGGCCGGCTGCGCCCGGCGCAGGTGGCGCGGCGCCTGCGCCTGATCGCCGGCACGCCGGACCACGGCGCGCTGGCCGGCTGCGGGCTGGTGATCGAGGCGGTGGTGGAGGACATGGCGCTCAAGCAGCAGGTCCATGCCCGGCTGGGCCGCATCTGCCGGCCGGGCGCCATCCTCGCCACCAATACCTCCACGCTGGACGTGGAAGTGCTGGCCGAGGCCAGCGGGCGGGCCGCGGATTTCGTGGGGCTGCATTTCCGCAACCCGTCCAACGGCGGGCGGCTGATCGAGGTGGTGCGCGCCGGCGCCACCGCGCCTGACGTGCTGGCCACCGCCATGCAACTGGCGCGGCGGCTGGGCAAGGCGGCGGTGGTGTCCGGCGTGTGCTTCGGCTTCATCGGCAACCGCATGGCCGAGGCCTACCTGCGCGAGAGCGAGTTCCTGATGATGGAAGGCGTGAGCCCGGCCCGGCTCGACGCCGTGATGGAAGCCTATGGCATGGCGATGGGGCCGTGCCGGATGCTGGACCTGGCCGGCATCGACGTGGCCGCGCGCATCGTGCTGGAGTACGGCAAGGCGGGCGGCCTGCCGCCCGACCCGGCCTACCGCGCGGTGGTGCGCACCTTGTTCATGCTGGGCCGGCTCGGCTGCAAGAGCGGCGCGGGCTTCTACCGCTATCCCGCCGGCGCGCCGGTGGCGGACCCGGAAGTGGCGCGCCTGTGCGGCGCGCTGGGCCGCGCGCACGGCATGGCGCGGCGCGGCGACGTCGGCGACGAGGAAATCGCCGAGCGGCTGCTCTACCCGCTCATCAACGAGGCGGCCAAGCTGCTGGAGGAGGGCGTGGCCTGCCGGCCCGGCGACATCGACCTGGTGTGGACGGCGGGCTACGGCTTCCCGGACTACCTGGGCGGGCCGGTGTGGCTGGCCGACAGCATCGGGCTGGCGCGCGTGGTGGCGGGGCTGGAGCGCTATGCCCGGCAGCGCGGCAATCCCTATGACTACTGGGACGTGTCGCCGCTGCTGGCGGCGCTGGCGCGCGGCGGGCAGCGGCTGTCGGCGTGGTCGCCGCGGCCCCGTCCGCGCGATATGCCGCATGCGCCAGATACACCCGACCAGCCCGCGCCGGCCGCGATCCATTCGGGACTCGAGCCGCCGCAGAGCGTGCATTGAAGCAGCACGGCCAACAACGACGAATGACGACGAACAACGAACAACGATACAAGGAGACAACCATGATCCGGAAAACCATCCTCGCCGCCGTGGTGCTGGCGCTCGGCGCCGGCGCGCACGCCGACACGCGCGGCGTCACCGACAAGGAAATCGTGCTCGGCCTGATCACCGACATGTCGGGGCCGATCGTCAACTACGGCAAGGAGTCGCGCAACGGCATGACGCTGGCCGTGGAGGAAATCAACGCGCGCGGCGGCGTGCAGGGCCGCAAGATCCGCGTGGTGGTGGAAGACAACGGCTACGAGCCCAGGCGCGCCGTGCTGGCCGCGCAGAAGCTGGTCACGCAGGACGGCGTGTTCGCCATCGTGGGCCACCTGGGCACCGCGCCCAACATGGCCACGCTGCCGTTCCTGCTGCAGAGCAAGGTCTTCAATTTCATGCCGCAGAGCGCGGCGCGCGACATGTACGAGCCGGCCAGCCCGTACAAGATCGCGCTGGGGCCGTCGAACTACCTGATGTCGACGACCATCATGGACTACTTCATGACGCAGAAGCCCTACCAGCGCGTGGGCGCGCTGTACCAGGACGACGACTACGGGCGCGAATCCGTGGAGGGCGTGGTGGCCTACCTCAAGTCCCGCGGCATGACGCTGGTGGAAAAGGTCTCGTACAAGCGCGGGGCGACGGATTTCTCGTCGCAGATGGCGCGGCTCAAGGCGGCCAACTGCGACCTCGTGTTCAACGCCTCCACCATGCGCGAGTACGTGGCCTCGGCGCAGGAGGCGCGCAAGATCGGCTTCGCCCCGGTCTTCGCCGGCACCACGGCCAACTACTCGCGCCAGGTGCCGCAGCTGGGCGGCCAGGCGGCGCAGGGGCTGCACGCGGCGGCCTTCATCATGCTGCCCTACGCGGATGACGCAAACCCGGCGGTGCGGCAATGGGCGGCAGCATACAAGAAGCGCTTCAGCGAGGAGCCGGACGTGTACGCGATGTTCAGCTACTACGCCTACACCACCTTCGCCATCGTCGCCGACAAGGCGGGGCGCAACCTGACGCCGGAGACCTTCAACGCGGCGATGGAAGCCACCAAGCTGCCGCAGGACGCGCTCGGCAACCCGGGCTTCAACGTCTCGGCCGCCAACCGGCTGAGCAACGACCGCATCCGCATCATGCAGGTGGCCGGCGACAAGTGGATTCCCGCCAGCGACCTGCTGCCGCCGCCGAAGCTGTAGCCCGGGATGCCGGCCTCCGAACGTAAACGACCGCGGGATCGGGAAATTCGGGTTGCGCCAGCGCCGCCAGGGGCACTACGATGAGGCGGCTGGCACGGCTACCCGATCGCTATCCGATAGCGGTCAGGTAGCGGTCAGGTAGCCACCTGACGCAAGACGCGGGCGGCCCTGCCGGCTATGCTGCCCCTGGCGCGCCGCTCCGTGCGGCGCCGCCACCACACACAAGCCGGCCCGGCGACGCACCCACGGGCGCGCGGATGGCGCCGGCAGGAGACAAAGGACATGCAGATGCAGGCAAGCAGCATTGCGTGCCCGCCAGCCACGACCCCGGCGCCAGGTGCCGCGGACGGAGGCGGCCGGGTGATGTGGGTCACGCCGGAGCGGCTGTTCTATGCGGGCCTGCTCGGTTCGCCGTCGGTGCGGACGATGGGCGGACTGCTGATCTACGTGGCGTTGCGCGCACCGATCCGCATCAGCCTGGACGGCGCGCGCTGGGACAGCACCGAGCTCGCGGTGGTGCCGGCCTACATGCCGCATTCGGTGGCCTGCGACGACCGCATGATCTGCGACCTCGGGCTGGAGGCCGAGAGCATCGACCTGGAGCGGCTGCCCGCCGTGATCCGCGGGCAGGCCGGCCCGGTGGAGGACGCCGCCTTCGCGCGCCACGTGCGCCAGGCCCATGCTTGGCTGAGCCGGCACGGCAGGGAACTCGACCTGCAGGCCGGCAGCTTCGACCAGATCTTCTTCGGACAGGCGCTGGCGCGGCGCCGGCTGGACCCGCGCATCGAGGCGGTGGTGGAGCGCATCCGCGGCGCGCCGTCGGCCACCGCCACGGCGGAGTCCTGCGCGGCGTCGGCGCATCTGTCGTTCTCGCGCTTCCTGCACCTGTTCAAGGAGGAGGTCGGCACGCCGTTCCGCAGCTTCCGCACCTGGAAGCGCGCGCGCAGCCTGCTGCATTACGTCACGCAGGATTCCAACCTCGCGCACGTGGCGCTCGATACCGGCTACCCGGACTCCACGCATTTCAGCCATTCGATCCGGCAGGTCTACGGGCTCAAGCCCAGCGACATCTTCGCCGGCTCGCGCAAGCTGGCGCTGATCGGCGAGCGGCGGGTCGTGGTCGGTTAGCCGGCTGGCCAGTGAACGTCAATGAAGGCCAACGAAGGCCAGCTAGCCCGCCGCGCTTTCCTCGCGCAAGGCCGCCTTGTGGATCTTGCCGGCCGGCGTCATCGGCAGCGTGCCGCGCACCACCACCTGGCGCGGCACCTTGTAGTCGGCCAGGCGGCTCGCGCAATAGGCGCGGATCTCCTGTTCCGTGATCTCGCTGCCCGGCCTGGGCACGATGTAGTAGCGCCCGATCTCGCCCAGCACCGGGTCCGGCACGCCGATGCCGGCCACCATCATCACCGCAGGATGGTGCGCGATCACGCCTTCGATCTCGGCCGGGTAGACGTTGAAGCCGCCCTGGATGTACATGTCCTTCTTGCGGCCCTTGAGCTGGATGTAGCCGCGCGCGTCCACGTAGCCCAGGTCGCCCGAGCGCAGCCAGCCATCAGTGCCGAAGGCGTCGGCATTGCCCGCGCCGCCGGCGCCACCGATGTAGCCGCCGCACACGCCGGCGCCGCGAAAGCACAGCTCGCCGATTTCCCCGGGCGCGGCGATCTCGCCGGCCGGCGTGACCACGCGCACCTCGGCGGTGTCGAAGACGCGGCCGATCGACGCCATCAGGTCTTCGTGCGCGGCGTCCCACGGCGTCATGACGATGGCGCCCGAGGCTTCGGACAGGCCATACAGGTTCATCACGGCGGCCTGCGGCATGCGCGCCTGGAGCTTCTCGAGCAGGGCGGCGTCCACGGTGGCGCCGCCCACGATCACCAGCCGCACCGAGGAAAAGTCCATGCCGGCGGCGTCCGGATGCATCAGCAGCAGCGTGGCCATCGTCGGCACGCCGGAGAAGATGGTCGGCGGGTGCCGGCGCATCATGGCCAGCACGGTGTCGGCCTTGAATACCGGCACCAGTTCGCAGGTGCCGCCGCCGAGCAGGTAGCTCAGCACGCCGCAGGTGATGCCGCCCACGTGGTTGAAGGGCAGGGCGATCTGCACGTGGTCGTGCTCGCCGGCGCGCGTGTGGCGCGCCTGCGCCCAGGCCGAGGCCAGCAGGCTGCGGTGCAACAGGCCGGCGCCCTTGGGGCGGCCGGTGGTGCCGGAGGTGTAGATCACCATCGCGAGGTCGTCCGGCGCGACGCGCGCCTCGGCCGCCCGCAGCGCGGCGCGGTCCGGCGGCGTGTCCAGCAGTTGCGCGAAGACGGGCACGCCGGGCAGCGGCTCCGGCATGGCGTCGATGGGAATGACGTGGCGCAGCCCGGGCATGCGCGGCAGCAGGCGCCCCAGCATGCCGAGGAAGTCGAAGCCTTCGGCCCGCGGCACCGTGAAGACGGCCTTGGCGCCGCTGTCGTTGACCATGTGCTCGATCTCGTGGTCGCGGTAGCGCACGCTCAGGCCCACCACCGCCACGCCGATGCGGGTGGCGGCGAAGAACAGCTGCAGCCATTCGATCTGGTTCAGGCCGATCAGCCCGATGCGGTCGCCATGCCGCAGCCCCAGCCCGAGCAGGCCGCAGGCCAGCCGCGCCGAGGCGGCCTCGACCTCGCCGAAGCTGTGCGCCTGCTCGCCGCACAGGTAGGCGGTGCGCTTGTCCCAGCGCTCGCTGGCTTGCTGCAGGGCGGCGCCGATGGTGGCGGGCGGCTGGGTCGGGACCATGCGGATTCTCCGTTGGGGGAAGGGAAATGCGCTTGTGCGGCAGCTTGAGCACAGGAGCGTAGCCAACGCGGCGGCGCAAGGCTTGCGGAAAGTGGCTGGCCGGGCCTCCGGCGGCGTGCGGGGCTGCGCCGCCATTTACGAATGACATGCGTAAATGATAAATACCCACTTCATTGGTATTTGCAAAATACCCATATTGTTTGTAAAGTGACATTACCCATGTCGTAGGCAAGACCATGAAACAACAGCTTTCCACCGCCACGCAGCTAGGCCAGGTGCTGCTATCCGCACGGCGGGCCGCCGGGCTGTCGCAGTCCGACCTCGCCGCGCGCCTCGCCGTCAGCCAGAGCCGCATCTCCCACATGGAACTGAACCCCGGCACCATCAGCGCCGGCCAGCTGCTGGCGCTGGTGAGCGTGCTGGGGCTGGAACTGGTGGTGCAGGACCGCGGCGCGGCGGACGCCGCGGCGCCCGCGGTGGAGTGGTAGCGATGGGCCGCAGGTCGCACGCGCGCGCGTTGTCGCTATGGGCCAACGGCGAGCGCGTGGGGACGTGGCGCATCCCCGCGCGCGGCGAGATGGAGCTGCTGTACGACCCGGCGTGGATGGCCTCGCCGGCCGGGCGGCCGCTGTCCCTGTCGCTGCCGTTCGGCGTGGACGCCGCGCCGCTGCGGGGCGAGCGGGTGCGCAACTATTTCGACAACCTGCTGCCCGACAGCGACACCATCCGCAAGCGGCTGGCCACGCGCTTCCAGACCGCCGGCACGGACGCCTTCGACCTGCTCGAAGCCATCGGCCGCGACTGCGTGGGCGCCGTGCAACTGCTGGCGGAGCACGCGCAGCCGGCCGGCCACGACCGCATCGACGGCACGCCGCTGTCGGATGCGGACATCGCCGCCTTGCTGCGGCAGACCGTCGGCCCGGCCGCGCCCGGCGCGCGCGACGACGACGATTTCCGCATCTCGCTGGCCGGCGCGCAGGAGAAGACCGCGCTGCTGTGGCACGGCGGGCGCTGGCTGAAGCCGCACGGCGCCACGCCGACCACGCACATCCTCAAGCTGCCGCTCGGGCTGGTCGGCAACAAGCGCGCCGACCTCGGCACCTCGGTCGAGAACGAATGGCTGTGCCTGGCCATCCTGGCCGCCTACGGGCTGCCGGCCGCGCGCGGCGAGATCCACGCGTTCGACGGGCAGAAGGTGCTGGCCGTGCAGCGCTTCGACCGCCAGATGCATTCGTCGGGCAACTGGATCCTGCGGCTGCCGCAGGAGGATTTCTGCCAGGTGCTGGGCGTGCCGCCGCACCTCAAGTACGAGGCCGACGGCGGCCCCGGCATGCGCGACATCGCGCAGATCCTGCGCCAGTCCGTCGACGCGGACGCCGACCTGGAAACCTTCCTCGCCACGCAGGTCCTGTTCTGGATGCTGGCGGCGCCCGACGGGCACGCCAAGAACTTCAGCATCCGCCTGCTGCCGGGCGGGCGCTTCCGCATGACGCCGCTGTACGACGTGATGTCGATCTGGCCGGTGGTGGGCAACGGCGCCAACCAGTGGTCCTGGCACAAGGCCAAGCTGGCGATGGCGGTGGCCGGCAAGAACCGGCACTACCTGTTCAAGGACGTGCAGCGCCGGCATTTCAACGCGATGGCGGCGAAGTGCTTCCACGGGCCGGACGCCGAGGCCATCATCGGCCGGCTGGTCGCGCGGACCCCGGCCGTGATCGCGCAGGTGAACGCGGCGCTGCCGGCGGGCTTTCCGCAGAAGGTGGCGGACAGCATCCTGGGCGGGCTGGCGGCGTCGGCGCGGCTGCTGGCGGACATGCCGGCGCGGTAGGGGAGGCGGGCGGCGGCGCCGACCACTTAGCGCAAGACGAACCGCGGCGGCGCGGCCTATGTTCGGGACTCCCAGCCACCCGCCACAGACCGGATTGCGCATGCCCCTCCCGACCCTGCCGCCACTGCCGCACTACTTCACCGCCGAGCACGAACAGTTCCGCGGCACGCTGCGCGCGTTCGTCGCGCGCGAGATCACGCCGTTCGCCGGCGCGTGGGACGAGGCCGGCACCTTCCCGCGCGCGCTCTACCGCCGCGCCGCCGAGATCGGCCTGCTGGGGCTGGGCTACCCGGAGGCGTTCGGCGGCACGCCGGGCGACCTCTTCTACCACATCGTCCAGGCCGAGGAATTCGCCCGCAGCGGCTCGGGCGGCGTCAACGCCTCGCTCAACTCGCACACCATCGGCCTGCCGCCCATCGTCGCGGCCGGCAGCCCGGCGCTGCAGCAGCGCGTGCTGCCGCCGGTGATCGCCGGCGAGAAGATCGCCGCGCTGGCCATCACCGAGCCCGGCGGCGGCTCCGACGTGGCCAGCCTGCGCACCACCGCCGTGCGCGACGGCGACCACTACGTCGTCAACGGCGAGAAGACCTTCATCACCTCCGGCATGCGCGCCGACTTCATCACCACCGCCGTGCGCACCGACCCCGCCAACAAGGGCGCGGGCGGCATTTCGCTGCTGCTGGTGGAGGGCAACCCGCCCGGCCTGGCGCGCACCGAGCTGCGCAAGATGGGCTGGCTCGCCTCCGATACCGCCCACCTGCGCTTCGACAACTGCCGCATCCCCGCCGCCAACCTGATCGGCGAGGAAAACCGCGGCTTCCCGCTCATCATGCGCAACTTCAACGCGGAGCGGCTCGGCATGAGCGCCAGCGCCTACGCTTACGGCGAAGCCTGCCTGCGCGAAGCGCTCGACTGGGCGCGCCAGCGCCACACCTTCGGCCAGCCGCTGGTGGCGCGGCAGGTGATCCGCCACAAGCTGGTGGACATGGCGCTGCGCATCGAGGCCGCGCGCAACCTCGTCTATGACCTGGCCTACCGCGTCCAGCACGAAGCCGGCGACCCCGCGCAACTGGTCGCGCGCACCTGCATGGCCAAGATCCAGGCCACCCAGGCCATGCAGTTCTGCGCCGACCAGGCCGTGCAGATCCTCGGCGGCATGGGCTTCATGCGCGGCACCCTGAGCGAGCGCGTCTACCGCGAGGTCAAGGTGATGATGATCGGCGGCGGGTCGGAGGAGATCATGAAGGACCTGGCGGCGCGGCAGCTCGGGTTTTGAGGCAGGAGTTTTGAGGCAGGAACGGCAATAGCGTATTCGTTCGTGACTTTTATGAGGCGAAACAAGGTGGCCGCCCGGTAACGTATCCGATTGAAGACGGTATATGCCTTGCAAGACTGGGAGGCACTATACTGTCTTCGTCCGCATACGTTATTTCCTTCCCGTCACCGATGCAGCATCCCATCTCGGCACCCGCGAATCTCGGGCAACTCGCCCGCGCCGCGCGCATGGCGCAAAAGCTCACGCGCGACGAGCTCGCGCGCGCCACCGGCCTGTCTCCCGCCTTCATCTCCGCGGTGGAGCGGGGCAAGGAAACCGCGCAGGTCGGCAAGGTGCTGCTGCTGCTGCAGGAGCTCGGCGTGCGGCTGTACGGCGAAGCACCGGACGTGCAGGCGTTGATGGCCGAACAGGGCGGGCTTGCCCGCCGGCGGGTGCGCAAATGAGCGAGGACCGCACGCTTGCCGCCTACGCGAACGGCATCAAGATCGGCGAAGTCACCGACAGCAACGGCGTCTGGCGCTTTGCCTACGACGCCGGCTGGCTGCGCGAGCCGGGCCGTTTCGCGCTCTGCCCGAGCCTGCCGCTCGGCCCGCAGGCATTGGTCGACAGCAGCACCGACCGGCCGGTGCAGTATTTCTTCGACAACCTCCTGCCCGAAGAAGGGCAGCGCGCCTTGCTGGCCGGCGCGGCCCGGCTCGACATCGAAGACGCGTGGGGCATGCTGGCGTTCTACGGCGCCGAGTCGGCGGGCGCGATCACGCTGCTCGCGCCGGGCCAGCAGGAACCCGCCCGCAGCCGGGTGCCGCTGTCCTTCGCGGACTTGCATCAGCGCATCCAGGACTTGCCGGGCCGGCCGCTCGACGCCAGGGCGCCCAAGCATATGTCGGTCGGCGGCGCGCAGCACAAGCTGGCGGCCATCCTGGTGGGCAAGCCAGGCGCCCGCCAGTTGCTGGAACCGGTCGGCGCCGAACCGTCCACCCACATTCTCAAGCCGGAAGCCAAAGGCACCGCGTGGCCCCATGCCGCCATCAACGAGTTGTTCTGCATGCGGCTGGCGGCGCGCGCGGGCCTGCCGGTGCCGGCCACCGAATTCCTGCGCGTGCCCGCGCCGGTCTTCGCCATCGCGCGTTTCGACCGCGACGCGAGCGGCGACGCGGTACGGCGGCGGCATGTGATCGACGGCATGCAGTTGCGCGGCAGGAGCCGGACGCTCAAGTACACGCACGCATCCACGCAGACCTTGCGCGCGCTGATCGATCTGACCCGGACCCGCGCGGCCGCGCGCCTCGGCATCTACCGCTGGGTGGTGTTCAACCTGCTGGTGGGCAACGGCGACGCGCACATGAAGAACCTGTCGTTCTTCGCCGACCCGGACGGCTACAGCCTGGCCCCGTTCTACGACATCGTCAGCACCGTGGTCTACGACACCAGGAACCACCGCGACAACGCGCCGTACTGGCCGGATTCGGAGTTGTCGATGCAGATCGGCGCGACCCGGCACTACCGCGACCTCCGGCGCGTGGACGTGATCCAGGCCGGCCAGGAACTGGGCCTGAGCCGGGCCGCCGCCGCCTTCGAACTCGATGCCGTGATCGCCGCCGTCACGGAGCACGCGAATCCCGTCCGGGCGGAGGTGGAGGCCGAGGCCATGCCGGATGGCGGGGAAAGCCGGATCCTGAATGCGATCCTGGCCATGCCGGTCAAGGAAATGTCCGAACGCCTGCGCATGCCGGGCGGAATATAGCGGCATGCCGCCTTATATAATCGGCGGCGTCCCCCGCCGGCGCTGCCGCCGGGCGGGTACCCTGGAACCGGCCGAATGCCTTCGTACCCCTTAGTTCTCTGTCTGACCTTCGCGGTCGTCGGCAGCCTGACGATGGCCCTGCTGGCCTGGACCCGGCGCGACGATCCCACCGTCAAGGCCTTCCTGGTGCTAGCCGGCGGCACGGCGCTGTGGAGCGGGGGCCGCCTGCTGGAGCTGAGTTCGGCCGAGCTGGAAGCGCGCGTGCTGTGGGCCCAGCTGCAGTACGTCGGCATCCTGGCGGTGCCGATCGGCTGGTTCTGCGCCATGCTGCAACTGAGCCGGCCGAAGCTCGCCGTCCCGCGCTGGCTGCTGTCGATGCACGCCGTGGTCAGCGTGGTGACGCTGGGCCTGGTCTTCACCAACGAGCAGCACCGGCTGATCTGGTCGGCGATCGCGCTGGTGCCGGGCGGGGCGCCGCCGGGCGCGGTCTTCACCCACGGGCCGGCCTATGCCGCGCTGGCGGCGTACACCTACCTGCTGCTGTTCGTCAGCCTCTATTTCCTGGCGACGGCGCCCGTGCCGGGCAGCAGCCTGACGCGCGGCGGCCGTGCCGTGCTGGCCGGCGGGCTGGTGCTGCCGCTGCTGGCCAACGTGGCCTACCTGACGCGGCACACGGGGCCGCTGGGCGGCGACCTGACGCCGGCCACGTTCTCGGTGATGACGGTGCTGGTGTGGTTCTGCGCGCTGCGCGGCCATCTGGAAGACGTGGGGCACTACGCCCGGCTGCGGGTGTTCGATTCGCTGCACGAAGGCTGCGTGATCGCCGACGCCAACGATGTCATCGTGGACTCCAACCCGGCGGCGCGGCGCCTGCTGGCCGACATGACGCGCGGCCAGCCGGTGCCGCGCGCGTGGCGGCATGCCGTCGAGGCCAGCCGCGCGGGCGCGCATGGCGGCGGGTCCCATCTGATTTCCGAGGAGCGGGTGGACTACGAGCTGACGGTGGAGTCCGTGCGCAACCTGAACGGGCGGGCGGTGGGCATCATCGTGTTCCTGCGCGACGTGACGCGCTTCCGCTCGCGCGAGCAGGCGCTGACGGTGGAGAACTCCAGCCTGGCGGAGCGGCTGGGCGAGACCGAGGAAAAGCTCTCGCGCATCGAGGCGGACCTGTACCGCGATGCGCTGACCGGCGCCTACAACCGGCGCTTCTTCGAGCGCGAGGCGGCCGCGGTGGTGGCCGCGGCGTGCGAGCGCGGCCTGCCGGTGGGCTTCCTGCTGATCGACGTGGATTACTTCAAGCAGTACAACGACCTGCACGGCCACGTGCATGGCGACGAATGCCTGCGCCGCGTGGCGGGCGCCATCGGCGGCGCGCTGCGCGATGGCCTCGGCAGTCCCGGTGGCGCCGGCGGCTTCTGCGCGCGCGTGGGCGGCGAGGAATTCGTGGTGGTGCTGCCATCGGCGGCGGCGCCGGACACGCGCGCCGCCGGCCTGCGCCTGCTGGAGGCGGTGCGCGCGCTGCGCCTGCCGCACGGCGGCTGGCCCGAGCACCCTTACGTGACCATCAGCGTGGGCGCGGTGTGCGAGATACCGGCCTCGCCGCGGCTGGAGGCGCTGCTGGAACAGGCCGACGCCGCCATGTACGAGGCCAAGCGCAACGGCCGCGACCGCTTCGTCATGCGCGACCAGGCAATGCTGGCCACCTGTCCCTGAGCCGGACGGACCCGGTTATTCCTCGCTGGTCCACTCCACCTGCACGCCCAGGCTGCGCAGGTTTTCCACGAAGCGCGGATGGGCGCGGCGGATCGGCGTGGCGTTGCGGATCTCGGAGCGGCCGTCGATGCTGGCCGCGACCATGAACAGGGCGATGGCCACGCGGATGATGTACGGGCTTTCCACCACCGCCGGCGTGAGCGGGTTGCCGCCGAAGGTGATGAGCCGGTGCGGGTCGGACGAGAACACGTGGGCGCCGAACTTGGAGAGCTCGCCGGTCCAGCCCAGCGCGCCGTCGTAGACCTTGTTCCAGAACATGGCGTTGCCCTTGGCGCGCACGCCCAGCGCGATGAAGATGGGCAGCAGGTCGACCGGGAAATACGGCCACGGCGCGGCTTCCACCTTGGTCAGCACGTTGCTGGTAAACGGCGTCTGCACTTCCAGCGGGCCGGGGCAGGTGGCGCGCGACCAGCCGTCCTCGTGCGTGATCTGCACGCCGAACTTGGCGAAGGTGCGGTCGATCAGCGGGAAATTGCCGGGCGCGCTGTTGCGCACCACCACGTCGCCGCCGGTGATGGCGCCCAGCGCCAGGAAGGTGGTGATCTCGTGGAAATCCTCGTCGAAGTGGAATTCGCCGCCGCGCAGCGCATGGCCGCCGTGCACCGTCACGCGCGAGGTGCCGATGCCTTCGATGCGCACGCCGAGCATCTCCATGAAGCGGCAGAATTCCTGCACGTGCGGCTCGGACGCCGCGTTGGTCAGCGTGGAAACCCCATCGGCGGCGGCCGCGCACAGCACGAAGTTCTCGGTGGTGGTGACGGAAGCGTAGTCGAGCCAGTGATCGTTGGGCGTCAGGCGGCCGGCGCTGCGCACCAGCAGCGAACCGTCGGCGCGCTCGATCTGGCCGCCGAAGCGGCGGAACACGTCCACGTGCGGATCGATCTCGCGCACGCCCAGCGTGCAGCCCTTGACGTTGTCCTCCAGCCGCGCCACGCCGAAGCGCGCCAGCAGCGGCGGCACCAGCATGATGGACGAGCGCATCTCCTCGGGCAGCCGGTGGCTGGCCGCGTCGAAGCGGGTGTCGCGGTGGTGCAGCTCCAGCGTGCCGGTGGCGTGGTCCATGCGCACGTCGCTGCCGAGCGTGCGGAAGATGTCGAGGATCTTGCGCACGTCGGTGATGTCCGGCACGCCGTGCAGGCGCAGCGGCTCCGCCGTGAGCAGCGTGGCGCACAGCACCGGCAGCACCGCGTTCTTGTTGGCGGAGGGGATGATGCGGCCACGCAGAGGCGTACCACCGTGCACGATGAGATTGGACATGGATCAGGAATAAGGGGACTGGCTGGGCTGACGGAGACTTGACGGAGACGGATCGAGGCTGGCCGGAGCGCGACAGCGCGGACCGGCCGCGGGCGCGTCCCGCATTGTACTTGCGCCGGCGCGCCGCGACGCAGCCCGGCACGTCACCTTGTTCTCCTTTTGCCCGCCCTTTGTCTCCCTTTGTCGCCCTTTCCCGGCACGCATGCCCGCCACGGCACCCGCGCGGCGCTCAGGGACCGGATTCAGGGACCGGATTCAGGGACCGGATTCAGGGACCGAAGCTCGAGCGGGCCTGGATGCCCCAGCCGCCGGCCTCCAGGGTCATGACGTACATCGAGTCATAGACGCCGATCACACTGTGGTCCTTGCGAAAGCGCGTGTAGCTCAGCAGCACGTGCGCCTTGCGGGCATTGCACTGCACGACCTCGCGCGATTCCCAGCGGCTGTATGACCAGCCGTCCGCTTCTTCGAGCCGCTTGAACAGGTCCATCGGGTTGCTGCCGGGCGCTTCGTAGATCGTGGTGGTGCCGTTGGCGAGCCGGGTGTGCGGGAAGTGCATGCAGCGGTCCATCGCCGCGGCGTCGTGGTCGTTGAGCGCCTGCATGAAGGCGTCGAGGACGGCGTTGCAGGCGCGCTGGATGTCTTCGCGGGCGGCGACGTTGCTGGTGGATGCGGTGGGCATGGAGGGAAGTGTCTCTAATTTTATGGAACATGAGTTCCGTTTATTTTTGATTGCACGGAACGAGAAAGTCAAATTTTCTTTGGTCTTTCGAATTTACGCCTGCTGCGACACTTGCATTGCCATTTTCTCTGAATATAATGGACCTAATGTTCCATTTTAAATATCCGCAGCGTGAACACCAGGACCGCGACCACCCCCGACCCCGATGACGCCGACAAGGATCAGGTTTCCGCCCTCGCGCGCGGCCTGATGCTGCTGGACTGTTTCCGCTCGCAGGAGCGCTTCCTCGGCATCCAGGAACTGGTCGAGCGCACGGGGCTGCCGAAGGCCACCGTGTCGCGGCTGGCCTACACGCTGCTGGCCAACGGCTATCTCGAATACGCGCAGGCGCAGGCCAAGTTCTACCTGGGCGCGCGGGTGGTCTCGCTGGGCTTCTCCGTGTTGGGCGCCATGCGCGTGCGGCAACTGGCGCGGCCGCTGATGCGCGAGCTGGCCGATGGCTGCTCGGCCTCGGTCGGCATCGGCATGCGCGACCGCCACACCATGCTCTATGTCGAGAATGCGGCCAGCGCGGCCAACCAGAACTTCCGCCTCAACATCGGCTCGCGCGTGCCGCTGGCGACCTCGGCGATGGGCCGCGCCTATTACTGCGGCCTGACCGGGGACGAGCGGGAAGGGCTGCTGGCCGAGCTGTCGCAGCGCGCGCCGTCCGAGTTCGGCCAGATTCGCGACTCGCTCGAAGCCGGCCTGAAGTCCTTTCGCGAACTGGGCTTCTGCCTGTCCGTGGGCGAATGGCAGACCGACGTGAACGCCGTGGGCGTGCCTTACCGCTCGGCCGACGGCACCGCGGTGCTGGGCTTCAATTGCTGCGGGCCAGCCTACCAGCTGACGCCCGGCGATCTGGTCGAGAAATGGGGCCCGCGCCTGCTCAACGTGGTGCGCAACGTCGAGGCGGCAGTATTGGCTGCCTGACTGGCCGCCCGACCGGCCACCTGATTGGCCACCGAACTGGCCACCTGAGCCGGCCCGCCGCGCGGGCCTTCCCTTCCTGATTTACCGAGGCCGGGCGCCAGCGCCCGGCCGGGGCGGCCTCGCGCCGTGTCATGCCACCGCCGGGCTGCCCGGCCAACATAACGAAGGATCACGATGAGACAAGGTTCATTCAGCATTCCGCCGATGGAACGGGTATTTTTCGGGCGGCCGTTCGTCGAGGTGGTCCTGGAGGAAGTGGAGCGGCTCGGCGCGCGCCGCGTGTTCCTGCTGGTCAGCAACACGCTCAACAACAAGACCGACGAGATCGGCAAGCTGCGCGACGCGCTGGGCCCGAGGTTCGCCGCCATCCACGACGACATCCCCGCGCACATTCCGCGCGATGCGGTGCTGCGCGCGGCGGCGGTCGCGCGCGCGGCGGACGCCGACCTGATCGTGACGGTCGGCGGCGGCTCGATCACCGACACCGGCAAGAACGTGCAGCTGTGCCTGGAGCACGACATCACCGAGCTGGACCAGTTCGAGCCGTTCCGCCTCAAGACGGACCCGGCGACGGGCGTGGTGGAGGCGCCGGTGTTCCGCGGACCGAAGGTGCGCCAGATCGCGGTGCCGACCACGCTATCGGGCGGCGAGTTCCACCAGAGCGGCGGCTCCAACGACCCGGTCAGGAAACTCAAGCAGAGCATCCGCAACCCGCTGATGATTCCGCGCACGGTGGTGTTCGATCCGGTGCTGACGCGGCACACGCCGCTCGGGCTGTGGCTGTCCACCGGCATGCGCGCGGTCGACCACGCGGTGGAGTCGTTCTGTTCGCCCTACGGCAGCCCGTTCGTCGACGGCACCGCGCTGCAGGCGCTGCGCACGCTGCCCGATGCGCTCAAGCGCACCAGGAAGGACCCCGGCGACATGGAAGCGCGCGCCGACGCGCAGGCCGGCATGTGGCTGTCGCAGATGGGCATGTGGTCGCTGGTGCCGATGGGCGCCAGCCACGGCATCGGCCACGTGCTCGCGGGCACCTTCCACGTGCCGCACGGCCATTGCACCTGCGTGACCTTGCCGGGCGTGCTGCGCTTCAACAAGCCGGTGACGGAGGAAAAGCAGAAGCTGCTGAGCGCGGCGCTGGGCGACGCGAACCGCGAGACGGCCGACCTCGTGGCCGAGCTGATCGACGCGCTGGAGATGCCGAACCGGCTGCACAAGGTCGGCGTGGAGCGCAAGGACTTCGAGCTGGTGGCGAGGAACGCGCTGCTGGACCGCTGGACGCACAGCAATCCGCGCAAGTTCACGGGGCCGGAGGAAATCATCGCGCTGCTGGAGCAGGTTGCGTAGGCGCGGCGGCGGGCCGCCCGTGTATGGGCCCGCCGTCGGAAAGTTCCGTCCGCGCATGCGTCATGTAGTGATCTATTTTGTATCGGAATTTGTACAAAGTAGAAACATTGATTTTTCCCCGGAATTTCATTCGGACGAAAGCCGAATGCAAGGCGACGGTAAGCGGTTTGGAAGGCTGCGTTCATAGAGTCTCCACACGCCACGGCATCCGCGATTCATTCGCGGCGCGGTGGTGCAGAAATAGGAGACGAAAGGACCAGCCTATGTACCAAGACACCCACACATACCGCCCCGCGGCCACACGGCCGGCGGTGCCCCCCTCGCTGCCAGCGATCCGGGGAGCCGCGCAATGAGCACACCCTCCCAATTCAAGAAGGACTACTACGGCGGCGCCCTGATGACGCTGGTCGGGCTTGCCTCGGTCACGGCCGGGCTGCAATACCGCACCGGCACGCTGGCCCACATGGGGCCCGGCTTCTTTCCGGTCGCCGTGGGCACGCTGCTGGCGCTGGTCGGCGTGATGATCGCGCTGTCCGCGCGCGGCGAGAAGGCCGCGGCGGCGCCGGTGCCGGGGCATGACCACAGCCACGGCCTGCCCGACCTGCGCGGCTGCGTCTGCATCGTGCTGGGCGTGCTGGCGTTCCTGCTGCTGGGCAAGTACGGCGGCCTGATTCCCGCGACGTTCGCGATTGTGTTCATCTCGGCGCTGGGCGACCGCAGCAACACGATCAAGCAGGCCATCGTGCTGGCGCTGGCGATGTGCGTCATCGCCGCGGTGGTGTTCTGGTGGGCGCTGCAATTGCAGTTGCCGCTGTTTACCTGGGGAGGCTGATCATCATGGTCTCGAGTGCTTTGCATGACCTGTGGTTCGGCTTCGGCGTTGCCTTCCAGGGCACGAACCTGATGTGGTCCTTTTTCGGCGTGCTGGTCGGCAACCTGATCGGCGTGCTGCCCGGCATGGGCGCGCTGTCGGCGATCTCCATCCTGCTGCCGCTGACCTACGCGATGCACCCCGTGCCCGCGGTGCTGATGCTGGCCGGCATCTTCTACGGCTCGCAGTACGGCGGCGCCATCGGCGCGATCCTGCTCAACCTGCCTTCGCATCCGCCGCACGCGGTGACCTGCCTCGACGGCTACCCGATGACGCGGGCGGGCAAGGGCGGCACGGCGCTGGGCATCACCATGATCTGCTCGTTCTTCGCCGCCTCGGTGGGCATCATCGTGATGATCTTCGCCTCGCCGCTGCTGACGGAAATCTCGTTCAAGTTCGGCCCGACCGAGATCTTCTCGATCATGCTGCTGGGGCTGCTGGCGGGTTCCACCATGTCGCGCGGCTCGCCGCTCAAGGGCGTGGCGATGACGCTGTTCGGCCTGCTTTGCGGTGTGGTCGGCACCGACGTGAACACCGGCACGTTCCGCTTCGCGCTGGACATCCCGGAGCTGAGCGACGGCCTGGAACTGGTGGCCATCGCGATGGGCCTGTTCGGCGTGGCGGACTTCCTGCTCAACGTCAACCGCATGGCGGTGGTGCACAACAAGGGCTCGCTGCGCATCCGCGATATGCGGCCGTCGATGGCCGAGCTGAAGGAGGCATTCTGGCCGATGGTGCGCGGCACCGGCGTGGGCACCGTGTTCGGCGCCATGCCCGGCACCGGCCCCACCATCACCACCTTCATCGCCTATGCGCTCGAGCGCAAGATCTCCAAGACGCCGGAGAAATTCGGCACCGGCATGATCGCGGGCGTGGCCGCGCCGGAGGCTTCGTCGCACTCCAAGACGCAGGTGGACTTCATCCCCACCATGAGCCTGGGCATCCCCGGCGACGCGGTGATGGCGCTGATCCTCGGCGCGCTGATGATCCAGGGCATCTCTCCCGGCCCGCAGCTGATCGGCGAGCACCCGGACATCTTCTGGGGCCTGATCGCCAGCTTCTGGATCGGCAACGTGCTGCTGATCGTGCTGAACGTGCCGCTGATCGGCGTGTGGGTCAAGCTACTGCAGGTGCCATACCGCTACCTGTTCCCCTCGGCGATGTTCTTTATCGTGGTGGGCGTCTTCAGCACGCAGAACAGCCTGTTCCAGATATGGGAAGTCATGGCCTTCGGCCTGATCGGGGCCTTGTTCATGTGGCTCGGGTTCTCGGTGGCGCCGATCCTGCTCGGCTTCGTGCTGGGGCCGATGGTGGAAGAGAACTTCCGCCGCGCCTTGCTGCTGTCGCGCGGCGACATGATGATCTTCGTGCAGCGCCCGATCAGCTGCACCTTCGTCATCGCCTCCGCGCTGCTGCTGCTCGGCGTCACGTACTCGGTGTGGCGCGGCCGCAAGAAGCCGCGCAAGCCGATCGAAGTCCCCGCCAGCGAACCCGCGCTGAGCAAGTAATACCCCCGCGTAGCGCCCCCGGCGCGGATTGCCGCGGTCATGCGCTGGCATGACCGGCAAGCCGCCGGGGAGGGCGGGGCGCGCGCCCCGCCACGGGAGAATCACACGCCGCGCCCCGAGCCTTGGCTATACTTGAGCGGATGCCGGCCGCGAGTGCCGGCCGCATCTCGCAGTCCCTTGCCGGGAGCCCGCATGGAGTTCAAGGATTACTACGCGACGCTGGGCGTGGAGCGCACGGCCACGCAGGACGACATCAAGCGTGCCTATCGCAAGCTGGCGCGCAAGTACCACCCCGACCTGAACAAGGAACCCGATGCGGAGGCCCGCTTCAAGGACGTGGCCGAGGCATACGAGGCGCTGAAGGACAGCGAGAAAAGAGCCGCCTACGACGACGTCGAGGCGCGCTACAAGTCCGGCCGGGAGTTCACCCCGCCGCCGGGCTGGGACAGCGGCTTCGAGTACAGCGGCGGCGATGGCTATGCCGGCGCCGACATGGACCACAGCGATTTCTTCGAGACGCTGTTCGGCGCCCGCGCGGCCGGCGCGCGCAGCACGCGCGGCACGCACATGGCCGGCAGCGACCATCACGCCAAGGTGCAGATCGACCTGCGCGACGCCTACCGGGGCGCCCGCCGCACCATTTCGCTGCGCGTGCCGCAGATGGACGCGGACGGGCACGTGCGCATGCGCGAGCGGCAGCTGGACGTGAGCATCCCGAAGGGCATCCGCGGCGGCCAGCACCTGCGGCTCGCCGGGCAGGGCGGCCCCGCCATCGGCGATGCGCCGGCCGGCGACCTGTACCTCGAAGTCGCGTTCGCGCCGGACCCGCTGTTCCGCGTGGACGGCGGCGATGTCTACGTCGACATCCCGGTGGCGCCCTGGGAAGCCGCGCTCGGCGCGGACGTCATCATCCCCACGCCGGACGGCAGCGTGCAGATGAAACTGCCGCCCGGCTCGGCGTCGGGCCGCAAGCTGCGGCTCAAGGGCAAGGGCATTCCCGGCGGCCAGCCCGGCGACCTGTACGCGGTGCTGTCGATCGCCCTGCCGCCGGCGGACACGGACAAGGCGAAGGCAGCCTACCGGGAGATGGCGAAGACCTTCGACGGCTTTGCCCCGCGCCGTTCACTGGAGGCTTGATGCGATGAGCGATAACGGCATGCCCGGCTTGCAGGGCGTTCTCGTGGAGCAAGAGGTCCAGTTCACGCTGGTCGAACTGAGCGTGGCCTGCCGGGCCGAAACGGATCAGGTGGCCGCGCTGGTGGCGGAGGGCGTGATCCCCGCGCACGGCGAGGACCCGCGCCAATGGCGCTTCGACGGCTCGGCCCTGAAACGCACGCGCACGGCGCTGCGGCTGATGCACGACCTCGAACTGAGCGTGGGCGGCACCGCCGTGGTACTCGACCTGCTGGAGCAGATCGAGACGCTGAGGGCGCGGCTGCGGCAGCTGGGAGAACGATGAGGCAGGCAGGTGACGCAAGACCGGGCGCGGGCGCCCGGGCGCTGCCCGGGCTTTGCAGGTTCCCGGCGCGCATCCATCATTGCCAGTCCGCCAGTCCGCCAGTCTCCCGATCCGCTGAAGCCATGAATCTGTCCGCCGCCATCCCGATCCTCCGCATCTTCTCGATCGACAAGGCCAGGGAGTTCTATCTGGACTACCTCGGCTTCTCGCTGGAGTGGGAGCATCGGTTCGGCGACGATTTTCCGCTGTACATGCAGGTCAGGCGCTCCGGCCTGACGCTGCACCTGAGCGAGCACCACGGCGACGCGACGCCCGGATCGACGGTGTTCGTGCCGGTCCATGACATCGATGCGCTCCATCGCGAACTGGAATCGAAGCCGTATCGATATGCGAAGCCCGCCATCGAAGCCCTCGGCTGGGGACGGCAACTGCAGGTGGCGGATCCATTCGGCAATCGCCTGCGCTTCTGCGAGCTTTCCGAGGACTAGCGCGGTCCGCGCCGGCCCGGCGAAAAAAAGCCCGCTTCGCAGCGGGCTGTCCAGCCTGTCCATGTGGAATCCGCCCGGCGGCGCATGGCCGCCGGGCAGGACATCACGGACGATTCACCGAAATGTCGAGGTACGGCTTCGTGACGTGCAGGCCGATGTTCACGCCCACGCCGGTGTTGCCCAGCGACATCGCGATCAGTTCGTCCGCGGCGCTGCCCTTGGCGCGATAGCGCAGGCCGTTTACCGGAACGTTCTGCGTCCAGGCGTCGACGCGCTTGTCGTCGATGCGGGTGCGCGTGTACGTGCTGGTCTTGGGATCGACGCTGGTGATCGTGGTGCTCCAGACGCCAAACTGGCTGGCGAGGTCGGCAAATGCCACATAGTCCCAGTACGAGTTGGTCGAACCGGCAACGGGCAGGGCGCGCACGACCTGCTTGGTGGCGACGATGAGGCCGTTCGACTGGCCGATCACCGCGGACACCAGTCCGTCCGTGCCCTTGAACGCCGCCGCCCGGCCAGTGCCGGCGTTGCTGGTCGCCGCAAAAGAGCCGTCGTTGTTGGCCGTGAGCGTGGCCAGCTCGCCGGCGCCCCAGCTCGTGCAGGCGTTATCGTCGTCGCAGCTCGAAGCGGCCGTCATCTTGCCGTTGGCGTCCAGCGTGAAGGTCAGGCGTGACGTACCGTACGTGTTGCCGTTGTCGGCGCTCTGGAAAGCCAGCGCATTCCAGTTGCCGGCGAGGTCGGCCAGCGGCAGCTGCTGTGCCGGCACGACGAAGCCCAGCAGGCCATTCGGCGCCGCCACGGCGCCGGCGCTCGGGATCAGCAGCGACACGCCCGATTTCGAGACCAGCAGGCTGGAAGGGGTGCCGGTGACGTCGAAGCGGCAGGCATCGTTCACGGCCGGCGCCAGCGGCCACGTCGGATTCACGACGGAAGCCGAGATCATGCTGGTCAGCGGCGAATTGTCCGTCAGGGTCAGCGCGTCCGCATCGACGGTCAGCGAGGAGAAGTAGCCGGCGCGCAGCCCGAAATACTTGCCCGTGCGCAGGCCCGCGCAGGTGGCGGAGGCCTTCTGCAGGATCGTGCCGATGGCCACCGGGCCCGCGTTGCTGCCGATGGCCGTGGACAGGTCGGCCACGGTGGCCTTGGACGTCGCCAGGCGCGCGGCCAACTGGTCCAGCAACTGGTCCAGCGCGTTGCCGGCCTTGCCGCCGCTGGCCGCCACCAGCGCGCCCTTGAGCGGGTCGGTGCCGGAGATGTCGACCAGGCCGGTCAGCGCCAGGCGCACGGTATCGGTCGAGGTCGACAGGTTGGCGGCGGTCAGCCGTGCCTGGGCATTGGCGTCGAACTGGTCGAAGAACGTGCTCGTGCTGCCTTGCGCCAGCGCGGCCGTGACCAGTTCGGTCAGCGGCGTGATGTTGGCCACCACGCTGGTGTCCGTGCCGGCTTCCACCACCGAATGCAGCACCGTGCCGTCCGGCGCCACCGCGCTCAGCACGCAGGGGCGCTTGGCGTCGGCGATGTTGATCGTGAAGGTGCCGTCGGCGGCCGTCGTGGCGCTGCCGCCGCCGACCGCGCACTTGGCCTGCACGGTGACGTTGGCCAGTGCCGCGCCCACCGCGGCAGTGCCGCTGACCTTGGTGGTAATGGGCGCAGGCGCAGTTGCTGCGCTATCCCCCGAACCGCCGCCGCATGCGGAAAGCACGGCAGCCGCCAGCCCCGCCAAAACAAGTTTCGATTTCATCCCTGAATGTCTCTTATCTGGTTGATTTCTGTCGCGCACACCGGGAGGTTCCCGACCCTTGACTCCCTTGGCTCTGGCGTGCGCTCCGGCCGGCACGGGCTGTCAGGCCAATGCCAGGCGGCGTCGAGTCTCGCGCAACGGTTTTCGACCTGATACCCCGCCAAAGGTGGAGTTGACAAATATGGCGTGCTGCACACTTGGCGAGGCGGGCATTGGCGGCCGGGGCATCCGGGCGCCGTCGTGGGGGTGGTGCAGGGCGGTGGTGACGCGGGCCTGATGCGACCAGGATGGGAGCGGGATGGGAGCGGATTCACTGCGATGCCGGTCTTCCGTTGTGCCCCCAGTCAGGTGGCCACTCAGGCAGGCGGGCTTCAGGCGGTCGGGCGCCATTCTGTTTCCCTGAAGCAAAAGTGACATATAAGACCATTAATATGCCTGTTTCCAATTGTAACAACCGCTCCCATCCCGACTATGGCAACCCCAGAAAAACAATTCAAAACCCGGAGACTGGTCTTCCCCTTGACCGCGCTCGCGCTTGCCCTGAGCGCGTGCGGCAGTGACTCCCCGTCCTCCTCCCCGGCAGGCCCCAGCGCCCAGACTCCCGCGGCCAGCGCGCCGGCGCTTTCCTTCGCGGCTGCGCAAGATACCTACGAGCTGGAGAACTACTACTCGACGGGCAAGTACGCGCTGCCGGTAGGGACCGGAGCCAACCTGCTGGCCGCGGAGGCGTCCGGCGTGACCTACAACCAGGACACCGGGACGCTGTTCGTCATCGGCGATGGTGGCACCTCGATCACGCAGGTCACGAAGCAGGGCCAGTTGATCGACTCCATGCAGCTGGCCGCCGACGCGACCAAGCCGCAGGGCACGTATTTCTACGACACCGAAGGCATCTCCTGGGTCGGCGGCAACAAGTTCGTGCTGGTGGAAGAGCGCTTCCGGCAAGTCGACCAGTTCAGCTATGTTCCCAACACCGTTCTGGACGGCACCGGCGCGAAGACCGTCAAGCTGGGCACGACCATTGGCAACATCGGCCTGGAAGGGGTCAGCTACGACCCGATGACGGGCGGCTATATCTTCGCGAAGGAAAAGCAGCCCATCGGGCTGTTCCAGACCACGATCGATTTCGCTGCTGGCACGGCGTCGAACGGCTCGCCGACCACCGACAATTCGGTCGACCTGTTCGATCCCACCAAGACCGGGCTGTCCTCGCACAACGACGTGTTTGCCTTGTCGAACATCCTGCCGTCGACGGCGCCCGACTATGACAACCTCGTCGTCATCAGCGGGCCCGACGGCGAAGTCGTCAAGGTCGACCGGGCCGGCAACGTCCACAGCAGCCTGGCGGTGGGCAGCGCCGCCCAGAACGAAGGCGTGACGATGGACCCGGCCGGCAACCTCTACGCCGTGGGCGAGAAGGGCGATGGCACCGGTCCCGAACTGGCCGTCTTCACGCCGACCAAGAACAAGGACGCGGTCGGCGTCGGCAGCAACCTCTACCTGACTTTCCCGCAGGACGTGACCGCCGGCGACGGCTTCGTGGTCCTCAGCAACGGTGCCAAGGATGTCCGCAAGATTCCCGTGCGCGACGCGCAGGTGACCATCAGCGGCAAGGTCGTGAAGATCAATCCCGCCGTCGATCTGGCGCCGGGTTCCCAGTACACCATCAGCTACGCCGATGGCGTCATCAACGGCGCGCCGGCCGTCTCCAACGCCGCCGCGCTGTCCTTCACCACCGTGGGCGAAGCCGACCACGTGGCGCCCCAGCTCGCCAGCACCATGCCGGCCGACGATGCCACCAATGTCGCCGCGAACGCCTCGATCTCGCTGAACTTCAACGAGACGGTGAGCAGGGGAGTGGGCAACATCGTGATCGAAAGCGCCGGCGATACGCGCACCATTCCGGTCACCGACACGGCGCAGGTCAAGTTCAGCGGCTCGTCGGTCATCGTCACGCCCGGCACGCCGCTGCAGAACAGCATCAACTACGATGTCCGCGTGGATGCCGGTGCCGTCCTGGATACCTCGGGCAATGCCTTCGACGGCATCAGTTCGCCCACGGCATTCAATTTCAGCACCGTCTCGCTGGCCCCCGTGGTCCCGACCGTGCTGGTCAGCGAAGTGAACTCGAACGAGAGCACGCCCTCCGGCGTCGACTTCTTCGAGATCTACAACTACGGTACGGCAGTGGCCGATCTGTCCGGCTGGAAGTGGAGCGACGACCACGCGACCGCCACGGATGCCAACAACTTCGAGTTGTTCCCCTCCGGCACGGTCATTCCCGCGGGCGGGCGCCTGGTCGTGGTCAACACGACTGACGCCACCGCGTTCAAGACGGCCTGGGGCCTGGATGCGACCACGCCGGTCATCGCAATGGGCGCCAAGGGCATCGGCCTGGGCAAGGAGGACATGGTGGTTCTCTTCGACCAGCAGGGCAAGGTGGTAACGGCCTTCAACTACAAGGGCTCGGCGGTCACGACGACGCAGGCGGACGGATCGACGGTCAGCGTCCCGACTTCGGCGCCTTCCACCGGCGTGACGTTCACCGCGGCCAGCCATGCCGGCGCCGCGTTCGGCGGAACGGCAAACACCTCGGCGGTCTGGGACGGCGTTTCCACCTCGGCGCCGGCCTATAAGGCGGCGGTGGCCGGTGAACTGAATGCCTTCGCCGCGCCTGGCGACGCCACCGAGGTCGGCTCGCCCGGCAAGTAAGAAGGCCGACGCAGGACAACGCACCCCGGATGGTCGGTCGACCTCCGGGGTGCGGTTGTTTTTGCGGGGGCGGTGTGGTGTCCGGATTTGGACATTTCAACTGCGCATGCCGAACTTCCCGGTGCTATACTTGTTCAGTTAGTTGAACAAGTCTGACGGAGGGAGCCCATGCGCACCGTTCATTTCTCCGATGCCCGCAACAACCTGAAGGCGGTCATCGACCAGGCCATCGCCGATCACGACGCCGTGCTGATCACACGACGCGACGCACCCAATGCCGTCATCATGTCGCAGGAGCAGTACGACAGCTGGATGGAAACGATGCACCTGCTCAACTCGCCGGCCAACGCCGGGCGCCTGATGCGCTCGATTCAGCAGCACCGCGCCGGCATGGCCGAGAAGCACGACCTGATCGACCCGGACGCTGAATGACGCGCCCGCTGGCCTTCACGCCTGACGCCTGGGAAGACTATGTGTATTGGCAGGGCCAGGACAAGAAGACGCTCAAGCGCATCAACGCGCTGATCCAGGACGCACAACGCCAGCCGTTCGAGGGCATCGGCAAGCCCGAGCCCCTGAAAGGCAATCTGTCGGGCTACTGGTCGCGCCGCATCGACGACACCAACCGCCTGATCTATTTCGCCAGCGACGACGAACTGACCATCATCGCCTGTCGCCTGCATTACGGCGACAAGTAGGGCTTAGGTGATCGCGTGGCGGCTTTCGGCCTGTACATCTGATGCGCGCATAATTATCGTTATGTTAAATATGCAATCCGGAACTGAAACCCAGCCCCGGCGCGGCTCGACAGACGAAAAATCCTCTTGCATATGACGCACCGCGTGCTGTAGCCAGGCCACGCAGCGCGAGATCACACCCCATTCGCACCGCTCTCGTTGCGCCTACCCGATCCAGCGCCATTTGATCGCGGCTGCATGTCGACATGCAGCCGCGTCGCATTTCAATGCGCGAACAAATGCTAAGTGCGTTCGCGAAATTCCAAGACAATCGAATGCCTATTCAACGACGCTGCGATCCACGCTGCATGTCATGCTCCCATCCTTGCTTAGGACTCTCAAGTTCGACCGCCGGTATCTTCATCTCGTGCTGGCAGCCTTGCCACTCGCTGTCACTGCGCCGAGCAATGCACAGTCCCCCGTGGAAGGTGGCACACTGACATACGCCCTCTCGCAAGAGCCTACGGCACTCGTCTCCTTTCTTGACACAAAGACCGACAATCGCAACGTCAGCGGCAAGATCACGGAAGGCTTGCTTCGCTATGATGCGAAGTTCAACCCCCAGCCGCTACTGGCTACGGCCTGGCAAGTCAGTGCCGATGGCCTGAAGTACACCTTCAAGCTTCGGCCGGGCGTCAAATTTCACGACGGCACCAACTTTACCGCCGAGGACGTCCGGTACTCGGTGCTTGCGCAAAAAAAGCAGGGGCCGCGCGGACGCATCACGCTGGCCAATGTGGAGCGCGTCGACACGCCTGACCCGCTTACCGCGGTCATTGTCCTGTCCAGACCGGCGCCCTTTCTCCTCAAGGCGCTGTCGTCTGCCGAGCTGCCCGTCGTGCCTGCGCATCGCTATGGTGACGGTGCGCCGCTGAGCAGCCCGAACAGCAATGCGCCTGTTGGCACCGGGCCTTTCCTATTCGAGCAGTGGGTCCGCGGCAGCCACGTGGTGCTTCGCAAGAATCCGAACTACTGGCGCAAGGGCTATCCGCACCTCGACCGGGTGATCCTGAAGTTCATGCGAGATCCGGCCGCTATTTCGACCGCGGTGGAAACCGGCGAGGTCGATGCGGCACAGGGGGTCGGACTGGCTGACCTGGAGCGGTTGGCCGCGAACCCGAAGCTGAGGACGGACGACACGTACGATGGCTTCCTCAACAACGCGTCGTTCCTGGAATTCAATGTAGAGAATCCAATCCTGGCGAACGTCAAGGTACGCCACGCCATTGCACAGGCGATCGATCGCAACTTCATCCGGAATGCCATCTACTACAAGCGCACAGAGCTGGTGAACTCCCCTGTTCCGCGCGTCTTGTCTGACTACTATGACGACAGTACCTTCCAGTACCCGTTCGATGTCGCGGCGGCGAACCGGTTGCTTGACGAGGCGGGCTATCCGAAGCCGGCCACCGGCCAGCGCTTTGCCCTCCGACTGAGCTACATCCCCGGGGCGGAATTCAAGCGGACCACGGACTATCTGCGCTCGGCGCTCGGCCGCGTCGGCATCAAGGTGGAAGTCGTGGATGGCGACCTTCCCACCTTTCTGAAACGCGTTTACACCACGCGCGACTTCGACATCAATATCAACGGCCTCGGGCGCCTGTTCGACCCGACAGTGGGCGTGCAGCGGATCTACTGGGGCGACGGTGTGCGCAACCCGCTGGTCTGGATCAACGGCTCGCACTATGTCAATGCGCAGGTCGACGAGCTATTTCGCCAGGCGGCCGTGGAGGTCGACCCTGGCAGGCGCGCAAGTCATTTCAAGCAGATCCAGCAGATCGTCGGGCGCGACCTGCCGGTGCTGCCGCTTGTCACCGTTCCATTTGTCCAGGTGTACAGCGTGCGCGTACACAACCTCAATAACAGCATCGACCTGATGGCGGGCGATCTCTCGGACGCCTGGATCGAGCCGCGCAAATGAATGCCGACACCCGGGGATCCAGCATGACGACGCAGGACATCCAGCAGTCTCGCTTGCAGGCGCTGACCTTTGCGAGCGCGAGCGCACAGGCCCAGGCGCTCGCTGACGGCCACGTAACGGCTGTCGAGTTGCTCGAACACGTACTGGCGCGCATCGACCGCCTCGACGGAGCGATCAACGCCGTCGTCGTGCGAAACGACGAAGCAGCCCGCGCCGACGCGCGCGCGGCCGACGCTGCCCTGGCTCGCGGCGAACGCCAGCCGCTGCTAGGCGTGCCGATCACGGTAAAGGCATCGTTCGACGTGGCCGGACTTGTCACCAGCAACGGCAACCCCGCCTATGCCGACAACGTCGCCGCAACCGACGCGCTGGCCGTCGCGGCGCTGCGTGAGGCCGGTGCCGTGATCGTCGGCAAGAGCAATGTTCCTCTCGCGCTGGCCGACCTGCAGAGCTATAACGCCATCCACGGTACGAGCAACAATCCATGGGATCTTGCACGTACCCCGGGCGGCTCGTCGGGCGGTTCGGCGGCCGCGCTGGCGGCTGGCTATGTCTCTCTGGAATTGGGGACCGACATCGGCGGCTCGATCCGCATTCCCGCCCACTTCAACGGCGTCTACGGCCACAAGCCGACCGCGGGCCTGGTCGCGCTGGGCGGCACCGGCGTGCCCTCGGGCCGCCTGGCGGACCGCGACCTGGTGGTGGCGGGTCCGTTGGCACGCACCGCCGCCGACCTGGAGCTGGCGCTCGACCTGCTGCTCAACCGCGAGCCGATCGCCGCCAAGGCCTGGAAGGTCGCGCTGCCGCCTGCGCGCCACGCACGGCTGCGGGACTTCCGGGTGCTGGTCATCGACCAGTGGCCGGGCACCGAACGCAGCCTGCACGAGCAGCAGGTGGTGGAGCGCCTCGTGGAACGCCTGCGCACTCAGGGCACGCAAGTGAGCCACATCGCCGACGTGCCGTCCGGCCTCCTGCCCGACCTGGTGCTGCAGCACCGTGTGTACCGCAGCCTGCTGGGCTCCTCGCTGGCGTCGCCGCCCGCGCAGAGCGAGGCCGCGCGCCAACGCCTTGCGGCACTCTCGCCTGATGACGACAGCGCCGATGCCGCCTGGCTGCGTGCGCCGGCCTTGCGTCATGCCGACTGGCTGCGCGACAACGAAGCGCGCTTCGCACTGCGCCACCAATGGGAGCGCCTGTTCGAACGCTTCGACGTGGTGGTGACGCCGGTGGCGCCGCTGCCGGCCTTCGCGCACGACCAGCGCGAACCGAAGGACGCGCGCACGTTCCCGGTCGAGTTCGCCGACGGCACCCGCCAGGTCCGCTTCCTCGACCTGTTCTACTGGGCGGGCCTGCCGGTGTTGCCGGGACTGCCGGCCACCAGCTTTCCGCTCGGACTCGATGCGCAAGGCTTGCCCATCAGCGCGCAAGCCGTTGGCCCTTACCTCGAAGATCGCACCACCCTGCACTTCGCGCACCTGCTGGAACAGGCCTACGGCGGCTTCGTCGCGCCGCCTGGCTACGACGAGCAGCCGGCGGGATAGGACGGCCGCCTCGCGCCGCCCGATGGCAGGCGCGCGCCGCCGCTCCGGCCACCGGGTGCCGCGGGCCGGGCAGCGCAGTGCATAACGATAGTCGAACGCGTTCGTTGCCCAGGCCGCCGCACGCGCGCAAGATGACCGGTTTCCTCCGCGTGGCTTATGGCCCTGCCCCACGGCGCGTGCCGTGGCGAAAGCGTGCGCCGCCAGCGCGGTTGCATCTGCTTCGCCGGCCGGCGCCAAGCGGATTCGAGCGCCGACCCTTTCAAAGAGCTTCTCCCTCATGTCTTCGCAACTCCCCTCCCCCTCCGCCGCGCATGACCCGCGCCTGCGTGTCGCCGTCGACGTCGGCGGCACCTTTACCGACGTGGTGTTGCTGCGCGGCACCGAGAAGCACACGCTGAAGGTACTCACCACGCCGACGGCGCCGGAGCAAGCCGTCCTTGGCGGCGTCGAAGAAGTGCTGCGACTGGCAGGTGCCGGCTGGGTCGACGTCGACCTGCTGATCCTCGGCACCACGCTGGCCACCAACGCGCTGATCGAGCGCAAAGGCGCACCTACCGCGCTGCTCACCACGCACGGATTCCGCGACCTGGTGGAAATCGGCCTCGAAGACCGTTTCGCGCAGTACGACGTGTTCCTCGACAAGCCCGCGCCGCTGGTTCCGCGCCACTGGCGTCATGGCGTGGTCGAACGCACCGATGCGGCCGGCCGCGTGATCACGCCGCTCGACGAGGCGCAGGTGGTCGAGCTGGCGCGGCAACTGCTGGCCGACGGCATCGAGAGCGTGGCCGTCTGCTTCCTGCACGGCTACGCCAATCCCGCGCACGAGCGCCGCGTGCGCGACCTGCTGCGCGAGCACGCACCCGGCCTGTGGGTGTCGCTGGCCTCGGACGTATGCCCCGAGATCCGCGAGTACGAGCGACTGTCCACCGTCAGCGCCAACGCCTACGTGCAGCCGCAGGTGGCGGGCTACCTACGCCGCCTGCAGGAAGGAGCGGCCGCGCGCGGCCTGCGCGCCGAGCCGTTCCTGATGACCTCGGGCGGCGCCATCACCACGCTGCAGGCCGGCATCGACGAACCGGTGCGCCTGGTCGAATCCGGCCCCGCCGGCGGCGCGGTGCTCGCACGCCAGGTCGCCGAGCAGATCGGCGCCGCGCGCGCGCTGTCGTTCGACATGGGCGGCACCACGGCCAAGATCTGCTTCATCGACGACTACCAGCCGCAGATAAGCCGCAGCTTCGAGTTCGGTCGCGTGCACCGGCACCTCAAGGGCTCCGGCCTGCCGATCCGTATCCCGGTCATCGAGATGGTGGAGATCGGCGCCGGCGGTGGCTCCATCGCGCGCGTCAACCACCTTGGCGTGGTCCAGGTCGGCCCCGACAGCGCGGGTTCCTCGCCCGGCCCGGCGGCTTATGGGCTGGGCGGCGAACTGCCTACCGTGACCGATGCGCACGCCGCGCTCGGCACCATCGACCCGGCGCGCTTCGCGGTCGGCAAGGTGCGGCTGGACCCGCAACGCGCACGCGACGCGCTGCTGCGGGGCCTGGCCGCGCAAACGGGCCTCGACATCGAGCCGGCCGCGCAGGCCGTGATCGAGATCGTCACGGAAAACATGGCCAACGCGGCGCGCGTGCATGCCTCCGAGCTCGGCAAGGTGGCGGAAGACAGCACCGTCATTGCCTTCGGTGGTGCCGCGCCGCTGCATGCCGCGCTGCTGGCGCGCAAGCTGGGCGTGGCGCGGCTGGTGATTCCCAATTCCGCCGGCGTGGGTTCGGCGCTGGGCTTCCTGTGGGCACCGGTGGCCTACCAGACGGTACGCAGCCTCGCGCAGCGGCTCGATCGCATCGACCACGCGGCGGTGGACAAGCTGCTTGCCGAACTCACCGCCACCGCTGACGACGTGGTGCTGCGCGCCGCGCCGGGCGCTTCGCTGGTACGCCATCGCCAGGCCTTCATGCGGTACGCGGGCCAGGGCCACGAGATTCCCGTGGAACTGCCGGACGGCCCGTTCGACGTGGCCAGCGGCAAGGCCCTGCACGAGCGCTTCGAGGCGCGCTATGCCGCGCTCTACGGCCGCAGCCTGCCGCACATCGCGGCGGAGGCGGTGAGCTGGTCGGTCGCCGTGGAAGCCGGCGGGCGCGCGGCGCCCGAGCCGGACGAAATCGTGGCCGACGCGCACCGCGCCCAGCCCTCCGGCACCCGGCGGCTGTACGACGCGGAGACCGGGCAGTGGAGCGAGGTGCCAGTCTTCGAGCGTGCCGCGCTCGGCGCGGGCAAGTGGATCGAAGGCCCGGCACTGGTGGTGGAAGACGAGACGACCACGCACGTCATTTCGGGCTTTGAGGCGCGCGTGAGCAAGCTGGGCGCGCTGGTGCTCGACGACACCGCCGCCGCGCGCCGGCAGCGCGCGCCCGCGGCCGAAGCGGAGGCCGTATGACAAACGCTGCTGGCCGTCAGGCGCTGCGCCGGCAACTGGTCTGGAGCCGCCTGCTCGCGGTGGTGGAAGAACAGGCCCAGACCCTGATCCGCACCGCCTTCGGCACTCCCACGCGCGAGGCCGGCGACCTGTCGGCCGGCGTGTTCCTGCCCGATGGCCGGATGATCGCGCAAGCCGTGACCGGCACGCCAGGCCACGTCAATTCGATGGCCGATTCCGTGCTGCATTTCCTGCGCGCGTTTCCGGTGGAAACCATGCGCGACGGCGATGTCTACGTCACCAACGATCCGTGGAAGGGAACCGGGCACCTGTTCGACGTGGTCATGCTCACGCCGGTCTTCCACGGGGATGGCGACGGCGATGGAGAAAACGGCGCGAAGTGCCTCGTCGCGCTGTTCGCCTCCACCGTGCACGTGGTCGACATCGGTGGCGTCAATGCCGGCCCCGATGCGCTGGATATCTACCAGGAGGGACTGTTCCTGCCGCCGCTGCGCTTCGTCAGCGAGGGCGTGATCGAGGAAGCGGTGCTGGACATCGTGCGCGCCAACGTGCGCGAGCCCGGCCAGGTGGAGGGCGACTTCCACGCGCTGGTGGCCTGCAACGCCGTGGGCGCCACGCGACTGCGGCGCATGCTGCGCGAGTTCGGGCTCGGCGACCTGCAGGCGCAGGGAGACTACATCATCGAACGTTCGCGGCTGGCCATGCGCGAGGCGCTGCGCGCATGGCCCAAGGGTACCTGGCACAACCACATGACGGTGGACGGCTATGACTCGCCGCTGGATCTCCATGCGGCCATCACGGTGTCGGACGACGGCATCGTGGTCGACTTCGCGGGCACCTCGGCCAGCATCGCCCGCGGCATCAACGTGCCCAAGGCCTACACCGACGCCTACACCTCGTTCGGCATCCGCTGCCTGATCGGCGCCGACGTGCCCAACAACTCGGGCTCGCTCGCGCCCATCCGGGTCGTGGCGCCGGAAGGCTCCATCGTGAACGCGCTGCCGCCCGCCGCCGTCGCCGCGCGCGCGGCGATCGGCCAGATGTTGCCCGACCTGGTATTCGGCGCGCTGCGCCAGGCGCGGCCCGACCGCGTGCCCGCCGAAGGCGCCTCGTCGCTCTGGAACGTTCGCCTGTTCGGCGGCCAGCCGATCGAGGGCGGGCCGAACGACGCTCTGCGCCGCGCGCGGCGCTTCAACATCGTGAGCTTCTCCACCGGAGGCACCGGCGCGCGCCCGGGCAAGGACGGCCTCTCGGCCACGGCCTATCCGAGCGGCGTGCGCAACGTGTCGCTCGAAATCCTCGAGACGCAGGCGCCGCTGCTGTTCCGGCGCAAGGAGTACCGCCCGGACTCGGGCGGCGTCGGCGCGTCGCGCGGCGGCCTCGGGCAGGTCATCGAAATCGAGAACGCCGACGGCGATCCGATGGTGCTGTCCGCCACCTGGGACCGCGTGCGCTTTCCCGCGCGCGGCGCGCTCGGCGGCGGCGATGGCGCGCCCGGCACGGCTCGGCTCCGACACGCCGGTACCGTGCTGCGCGGCAAGGGCCGGCAGGTCATTCCGGCCGGCGAGGTGCTGGTGGTCGAGACGCCAGGCGGCGCCGGCCTTGGCGACCCCGCCGAGCGCGACCCTGCCCTGCTCGCGCGAGACATCGAGGCGGGCCTGGTCACGAAGCACGCCGCCACCCCTACCAAAGATCCCGCAGGAACCGCCGCATGAGCAAGACACCCGCTGCCAGGACACTGGCTGACGTCCCGACCAGTCCGCCCGGTCCGGCCGCCCGACCCGGCGGACTCATCCGCCACCAACTCGCCTGGAACCGTCTGCTCTCCGTGGTCGAGGAACAGGCGCAGGTGCTGGTCCACACGGCCTTCGGCACCCCCACGCGCGAGGCCGGCGACCTGTCGGCCGGCGTGTTCCTGCCCGATGGCCGGATGATCGCGCAGGCCGTGACCGGCACGCCGGGCCACGTCAACTCGATGGCCGAATCGGTCAAGCACTTCCTGCGGCGCTTTCCGCTGGACACGATGGAAGACGGCGACGTGTTCCTCACCAACGATCCGTGGAAAGGCACCGGCCACCTGTTCGACATGACGATGGTCACGCCCGTCTTCCACCACGGCGAGCGCGATGACGGCGAGCCGGGGACGGCGCGCCCGGTGGCGCTGTTCGCCTCCACGCTGCATGTGGTGGACATCGGCGGCATCGGCTCCAGCCCGGACGGTCTGGAGATCTACCATGAAGGCCTGTTCCTCCCCATCCTGCGCTTCGTGCGCCGCGGCACGGTGGACCCGGCCGTGCGGGCCATCATCCGCGCCAACGTGCGCGACCCGGAGCAGGTGGAGGGCGACCTCTTCGCGCTGATCGCGTGCAACGAGGTCGGTGGCCGGCGGCTGCGCACGCTGTTGCGCGAGTTCAAGTTATCCGATCTCGAGGAACTGGGCGAATTTGTCATCGCGCGCTCGGCCCGGGCGATGCGCGACGCGCTGCGCGGCTGGCCGCGCGGGACCTGGCACAACACCCTGGTAGCGGATGGCTACGACGCGCCCATCACGCTGCAGGTCTCGGTGACCATCGCCGACGACGGCATCACGGTGGACTACGCCGGCACCTCGGGCAGCGTGGCGCGCGGCATCAACGTGCCCAAGGCCTACACCGACGCCTACACCTCGTTCGGCATCCGCTGCCTGGTCGGGCCCGACGTGCCGAACAACGCCGGATCGCTGGCGCCGATCCGCGTCGAGGCGCCCGCCGGCTGCATCCTCAACGCGCTGCATCCCGCCGCCGTGACGGCGCGCCACGTGCTCGGGCAACTGCTGCCCGACGCCGTGTTCGGCGCGCTCCGCCAGGCGCGGGCGGATCGCGTGCCGGCCGAGGGCGCTTCGTCGCTGTGGAACCTGCAGCTCGTTGGCGGCGAGGTGCTGGCAGGGGCAAGCCAGGCCGATGCCGAGGCCATGCGCCGCGGCGAGCGTTTCAACGTGATCAGTTTCTCCACCGGCGGTACCGGCGCGCGGCCCGGCAAGGACGGCCTCTCGGTCACGGCCTATCCGAGCGGCGTGCGCAACGTCTCGCTCGAAATCCTGGAAACCCAGGCCCCGATCATCTTCGACCGCAAGGAGTTCCGCATCGGCTCGGGCGGCACCGGCGCCACGCGCGGCGGCCTTGGCCAGGTGATCGAGGTACGCCATGCGCGCGAGGACGCGGCCATGCTGATCGCGGCGGCGTTCGACCGCGTGGCCAACCCCGCGCGCGGCGCGCTCGGCGGCGGCGACGGCGCGCCTGGCCGGCTGCGGCTGGCCTCGGGCGCCACGCTGCGGGCCAAGGGCCGCCAGGTCGTGCCGGCCGGCGACCGCCTGATCGTCGAGACGCCGGGCGGCGGCGGCCTTGGCGACCCCGCCGGGCGCGACCCCGCGCTGGCGGCGCGCGACCTGCGCGAGGGGCTGGTTTCGCCCGAAACCCCGGTGGCAAAGACGGACGACGACATGCCGGCCGAAGCCACCTCCTGACTCATTTCCACCTTGATCCTGCGTCCTACTCCATGCACCTCCTGAAGCCCTCGTTGCCCCTGCGTCGCACCTTCCTCGCCACGCTGCTCGCCATCGGCCTCGCGGCCAATGCCGGCGGCATCGCCTTCGCCGCGCCACCCAACCACAACGGCACGCTTACGCTGCTGTCCACCAGCGAGCCGACCGCGCTCGTCACCATCGGCAACGTCGCCACGCCCATCCTGAGCGTGAGCGCCAAGGTGACCGAAGGCCTGCTGAAGTACGACTACGACGTCAACCCGCAGCCGCAACTGGCCACCAGATGGGCGATCAGCCCCGACGGCCTGACCTACACGTTCACGTTGCGTCACGGCGTGAAATGGCATGACGGGAAGGATTTCACGTCGGCCGACGTCGCCTACTCCATCGAACTGCTGAAGAAGATCCACCCGCGCGGGCGCAACACGTTCGCCAACCTCGTCGGCATCGACACGCCCGACAAGTACACCGCCATCCTGCGGCTGTCCAGGCCCGCGCCATACCTCATCCGCGCGCTGGTCGCGACCGAGACGCCCATCGTGCCCCGCCATCTCTACGAGGGGACCGATCCCGCCAGCAATCCGAACAACAACGCGCCCATCGGCACCGGCCCGTTCCGGTTCAAGGAATGGGTGCGCGGCAGCCACATCGTGTACGAACGCAACCCCGACTACTGGGACAAGCCCAAGCCCTTCGTCGACCAGCTGATCGTACGCTTCGTGACCGACCCCGCCGCCGCCGCCGTGGCGTTCGAGACCGGCGCGGTGGACCTCGGCTACCGCACGCCGGTGCCACTGGCCGACCTCGACCGTCTCAAGAAGGTGCCCTCGCTGCGCTTCGAGACCAAGGGCAACAGCTACTCGTCGAATGTCACGCGGCTGGAGTTCAACCTCGACAACGAGTACTTCCGCAATGAGAAGGTGCGCCAGGCCGTGGCCCATGCGGTGGACCGAAACGTCATCGTCAAGGTCGTGAACTACGGCTATGGCCAGGTAAGCTACTCGCCGATCGCGCCGGGCCTCAAGGCCTTCCACGATCCGGCGCCCTCGCCTTACGCGCTCGACCTGAAGAAGGCCAATGCGCTGCTGGACGAGGCAGGCTATCCGAAGAAGGCCGGCGGCGTCCGCTTCAGCGTACCGCTCGACTACAACCCCATCGCCGGCGACGGTGCGCGCCTGGCGGACTACCTCCGCGCGGCGCTGGCACGCGTGGGTATCGCGGTGACGGTACGCTCGCAGGATCCGAGCGCGTTCATCAAGCGCATCTACACGGACCGCGATTTCGCGTTCACCACCAACGGCGCGAGCAACCTGTTCGACCCGACCGTGGGCGTGCAGCGGCTGTACTGGTCGAAGAACTTCATCAAGGGCGTGCCCTTCTCCAACGGCACGCATTACCAGAACCCGGTGGTGGACAAGCTCCTGGAGGACGCGGCGGTGGAAAACAACCCCGCCGCGCGCCTGAAACTGTTCAAGACGTTCCAGGACACCGTGGCGCGCGACGTGCCGGACCTGAACCTCTACCAGCCGATGTTCATCACGATCGCCAACCAGCGCGTGCATGACCATTCGCTGACGGCGGACGGCGTGGAGTCGAATCTGGCGGACGTGTGGGTGGACGCGCCGAAGAAGTAGGCGCCGGCCTGCCGGCCGTCAGGCCGGCAGGCGCTTGCGGATCTCCGGCGGCGGATGCCCGTGGCAGGGCGATCACGCCGCCTTGCGCTGCTGCGCGCCCGGCACGGCCGCGATCAGGCTGCGCGTGTACGGATGCTGCGGCCGGTCCCAGATCTCGCGGTGGCTGCCGGTCTCGACGATCTTTCCCTGATGCATCACCATCACGCGGTCGGCGATATAGCGCACCACCGAAAGGTCGTGCGAGATGAACAGGTACGAGAGCCCGAAGTCTTCCTTGAGCTCCACCAGCAGGTTCAGAATCTGCGCCTGCACCGACACGTCCAGCGCCGACACGGGCTCGTCGAGCACCACGAGGGAGGGCCGCAGCACCAGCGCGCGCGCGATGCCGATGCGCTGGCGCTGTCCGCCCGAGAACTCATTGGGAAAACGGCGCGCCGCATCGGCCGGCAAGCCCACGCGCTCCAGGATTGCCGCGATGCGGTTGCGCCGCTCGGCACGGTCGCTCACCCCATGAACCTTGAGCACGGCATCGATGATGTCGAACACGCTGCGCCTCGGGTTCAGCGAGGCATACGGGTCCTGGAACACCATCTGCACGCGGCGGCGCCACGGCTTGAGCGCCTTTTCGGCGAGCGGCGCGATGTCGGTGCCGTCGAACACGATGCGGCCCGCCGCCGGATCGACGAGACGCAGCAGCGTGCGCGACAGCGTGGACTTCCCGCAGCCCGACTCCCCCACGAGTCCCACGGTCTCTCCCGCGCGGATGTCGAACGACACGCCGTCCACCGCGTGCAGCACGCCGCCACCCCGCGTGGGATAGTCGGTGCGCAGCGCCTGTACCGACAGCAGCGGCGCGCCCGCCGGCACACGCCTGAGCGGCTTCGCCGCGGGCACATGCAAGGCGAACTCGCGCGCGCCGGTGACGGGATCGAGGCGAGGCTGTATCTCGGGCAGCCGCGCCTCGGCATAATGCAGCGCGCTGCCCGCGTGCAGCGACGCGCCGAGCAGGCCTTTGGTGTATGCGTGCGCGGGCGCCTCGAACAAACTCGCGGCCGGCCCCTCCTCGACCTTCTCGCCGCCGTACATGACCGCCACGCGATCGGCCCATTGCGCGACCAGGCCCAGGTCGTGCGTGATGAGCAGCAGCGCCATGTCGAGATCGCGGCGCAGGCCGTCGAGCAGCGCGAGGATCTGCGCCTGGATGGTGACGTCCAGCGCGGTCGTGGGTTCGTCCGCGACCAGCAGGCGCGGATTGCAGGCCACCGCCATCGCGATCATCACGCGCTGCCGCTGGCCGCCGGACAGGTTGTGCGGGTGGTCGTCGATACGCCGGTGTGGCTCGGGAATGCGCACCAGGTCGAGCAGTTCGATGGCGCGCCTGCGGGCCGCCGGGGCCGAAAGCCTTTCGTGCCTGCGCAGCGTCTCCCCGATCTGCGCGCCGATCGTGTGCACGGGGTTCAGCGAGGTCATCGGCTCCTGGAAGATCATGGCGATCTCGCGGCCACGCACTTCGCGCAGCTGGGCGGGAGACAAGGCGAGGATGTCGCGGCCATCGAAACGGATGCTGCCGCGCAGCGCGGCGCCGGGCGCCAGCAGGCGCAGCAGCGCGAGTGCGGTGGTGGACTTCCCGCAGCCGGATTCGCCCACGAGCGCGAGCGTCTCGCCGCGCCGCAAGGTCAGGTCCAGCCCGCGGACAGCCTGGATCGGACCATTCGATCCGTGGAAGAAGACATCGAGGCCGCGCACGTCGAGCAGCGGCGCGTCTTGGTTGATGTGGTTTGCCGCCATGTCAGTGGCGCCCCCTCAGGCGCGGGTTGAATGCATCGTTGAGCCCGTCGCCCACGAGGTTGAGCGCCAGCACCGTCAGCACGATGGCCGCGCCCGGCAGCGCCGTGAGGTACCACGCCGTACGCAGCAGCTCCCTGCCCTGGCCGATCATGCTGCCCCAGGACACCGCGTTCGGATCGCCCATGCCGAGGAAGGACAGCGCCGACTCGATGAGGATGGCGCTGGCCACCAGCACCGACGTCGTCACGATCACCGGCGGTAACGCATTGGGCAGCATCTCCTGGAAGATGATGCGCGCGTGGCTGAAGCCCTGGCTGCGCGCGGCGAGCACGAACTCCGTCTCGCGCAGCGCGCGGAACTCGGCGCGCACCAGCCGCGCGATCACCGGCCACGAGGCCAGACCGATCGCGAGCACGATCACCGGCACGGAAGGCTGGCCGATGGCCACCACCACGATCACGAACAGGAACGACGGCATCGTCTGGAACAGCTCCGTGATGCGTACCAGGGCGTCGTCGATGCGGCCGCCGAAGTAGCCGGCGCTTGCCCCGACCAGCACCCCGATCAGCAGGCTCAGCACCGCGGCGACCACGCCCACGGCGAGCGACACGCGCGCGCCGTGGGCGATGCCGGCGATGACGTCGCGGCCCAGCGAGTCGCTGCCGAGCGGAAAGGCCGCGTCATGACCCGGCCACAACAGCGGCGGCGCGACCATGTCGAGCGGGTCGCCCGGATAGAGCAGCGGCGCGGCGAGCGCCAGCACGAGCATGAACGCCAGCAGCAGCACGCCCGCCACGGCGGCCGGATTGCGCAGGAAGGCGCGCAGCGCGGCATGGCGGCTGGAGACCGGTCTGGCGCCGGCGCCGACCTTCGCGGCCGCGGTTGCCGTCAAGGCGGGTTCGGAGCGAGGCACCGGCGGGGACGCAAGCGCGGAATCGGATGAGAGCGGTGTGGACATCGAACGCGTTGAAGCCTGGTTGTTCGGAAACAGGGAGAGAAAGGAAGACGGACGGGAAGACCGCGGCGGGACGCTCATCGCACCTGGATGCGCGGATCGAGCCAGGCATGCAGCAGGTCGACCAGCATGTTGGCGACGATGACCAGCATCGACGACATCAGCAAGACGCCGAGCAGCACCGTGTAGTCCCGTCCGGCCACCGAGTCGAACGCCAGGCGTCCCAGTCCGGGCCAGCTGAACACGGTCTCGACCACCACCGCGCCCCCCAGCAGCGTGCCGAAATGCATGCCGGCCACGGTGGTGACCGGGATCAGCGCATTGCGCAGGATGTGGCGCAGGTTCACCGTCCACGGATGCAGCCCCTTGGCTTCGGCCGTGCGCACGAAGTCCTGCCGGGCCACCTCGAGCATCGCGGCGCGCGTGAGCCGCGAGAAGATCGCGATATAGAAGCCGGCCATCGCCAGCGCGGGGAGCACCAGATGCAGTGCCACGTCCACCACGTGCGTCCAGCCGGCATAGCCCGCGCCGATGGTTTCGCTGCCGCCGGTGGGCAGCCAGCCCAGGTGCACCGAGAACAGTACGATGGCCATCAGCCCCAGCCAGAAACCCGGCGTGGAATACAGCAGCAGTGCCAGCACGGAAAGCGTGCGGTCCTGCCAGCGGCCCACGCGCGTGGACATGACCGTGCCCGCGGCGATGCCGATGGCCAGCGCCAACGTCAGCGCCGTCACCATTAGCAGCAGCGTATTGCCGAGCCGCGCGCCGATCAGCGCCACCACCGGCATGTTATAGCGCGGCGAAACGCCCAGGCTGAAATGCGCGAGGTTGTTCAGGTAGGCACCCAGTTGCTGGAGCACGGGCAGGTCGAGGCCGAAATGCGTGCGCAGCTGCGCCATGCTCTCCGCCGTGGCGGAGCCCGACTCGGCCGCCACCACGTCGGCGGCGTCGCCGGGAATCAGCTGCATCAGGATGAAATTGAGAAGGATCACGCCAATGACCGTCGGCACGGCCTGCCACGCCGTGCGGATCAGCGTGCGGCTCGCCTGACGCAGCTTCATGGCTGTACCGCCCCGTCCGGGCTGACCACGCCTGCATCGGAAGGCCGGCGCATGACGGCCGTGGTCGGTGAGACGCCGCGATGGACGGCGCCGGCACCACGCGAGCGGGTACCAAGGAACTTGCTGCAGGAGAGGATCATGAGGGACTATCTGGCGGAAAGCAGGATCGACAGTCAGGCTAAGGCGGTCTCCGTGCGCACCCAACGAACTTTATCGTCTACGCATATTCGATTTACTTCCGTCAGATGGCTGCGGCACCGGGGGCCGCAATCCGCGCCGCGCCGGCCCGCCAGACAGGCCTGCAGCCGCCCCCCAACCGCCGCCGGCGTTGCTGCCCCCGGCCACGCTCCGTCATCCCTCCAGTTTCCGCCAGAACCGCCAGTCCGACGCCAGCCGCTTGCCCTGCTTCAGGCGCCGCGCGGCGGAGCGCAGGTTCAGTGCGTGCGCGGTCTCCAGGATGCGCGCGCGGGCGAGCAGCGTTTCGAGGGACGGCAGCGTCCACGCGCCTTTCCAGGCGAACAGCGTGTAGTTGCAGCTGTCTTCCGACAGCGACACGGCGAACGACTCGCCGAACACGGAGCGGACCTCTTCCAGGTAGAACGGAATGTCCTGGTCGCTCTCGAGGAAATTGGCGACCAGCACGCCGTCGTCGGCCAGCCGCGCGTGGCAGGCGCCGTAGAAATCCGCCGTTCCCAGCTGGGCCGGCATGCCGTGCGCGAGGAAGCCGTCGACCATGATCACGTCGGGCCGCGCGTCCTGGCCCTTGACGTACTCGGCGCCGTCCGCGCAGATGACTTCGAGGCGGTCGTCGTCGGGCGGGATATGGAAGGTGTCGCGCAAGGCGATCACGGCCGGATCGATCTCGATGGCCACGACCTTGGCGTTGGGCAGATGGCGGTAGCAGTATTTGGCCAGCGAGCCGCCGCCGAGGCCGATCATCGAGATGCGGGCCGGCGCCGGGCGCAGCAGCAGGAAGCCCATCATGGTCCGGGTATAACCGAGCACCAGCTTGTCGGGGTCGCGCCGCGACATGAGACTTTGCGTGGCATGCACGTCGAAATGCAGCGACAGCGCGTGATCGGTTTCCAGGATCACCGGCTTGCCGTCATCGGGCGTTTCGGCAAGAAACTTCAAATACGCTTCGAACGAGGCGCGGGATGGATCCATCTTGATGACGTGGGCTTGCAGGGGCAGGCAGCTTGTGCGGGCCTCCCGGAATCGGTCCCGGGGCGGCACGGCCAGCCTGAGCCAGCGGGCCTGTACTCCGGCTGTCAGGTTGTATACTATGATAATAGCATTATCATACGATGCGACTCTGATACGCATGGAAAACGCATGGAAACCAAGACCGCACGGCTTACCGTGTTGATTGACCCGGTGAAGAAGAAAGCTTTCGAGACGCTGTGCGCGGCACAGGACCAGACGCCATCGCAGGTCGTGCGCCAGTTGATCCGCGATTATCTGGAACAGCACGGCGTCGACTATGCGACGCGGCCCAAGGTCGGCTCGGTCAGGGAAAGCAGCCGATAGCCGCATGCCGCCGTCCGGCGGGCGCATGCGCCGCTGCCGGAATATCGCCTGGGATCGCACTGTTGCCGTCCCAGAGCCGCCGTCCCAGAGCCGCCCGCTCCACCGTCCAAATAAGCCCTCCGGCAGTGGAGGGCATCGCCGCCCTCCCCGCGCCTGCCGGGCCGGACCGGGCGCCCCGCCCCCGCCGGCCGCGCGTGGCCGGTTCAGTCGCCAACGGCCACGAAGTCCTCGGCAAACTCATCGGAATGAATCCTGGCCAGCGCGCTGCGCAGGGCCTTCGCGTCGTCCTCGCCGTAGACGTGCTCGAACCGCGCCTGCGCCAGGCGCCACAGCCGCTTCGATTCGACGAGCTTGCTCCGGCCGGCGTCGGTCAGCGCGACGAGGCGGCTGCGGCCGTCCTCCGGGTCCCGCAACTGTTCGATCAGGCCGTCGCGTTCGAGCGGCTTGATGTTGTGGGCCAGCGCGGAGCGGTCGAGCACCAGCGCCTTCGCCAGTTGCCCCATCGACGGCGGCGCCCCGGCGCGGTCGACGTGGGCGAGGATCGCGTGCTGCGACAGCTTCAGGCCGCACGGCGCCAGCACGGCGTCGTAGAGCTGGGACACGCGGCGGGCTGCCTTGCGCAGCGCGCCGCCATTGCACAGGGTTGCGTCGCTCCGGAGGGATGTCATTGTGGCTTGGCGGTCCTGGCCGCGGCAGTGGACGTGATGCGGCGAGCTTACCTCACTTGACATTGATTGCATATGCACATACCTTTGCGTTTCCGGCTACTTGCATATGCCTGCATGTGGCATCGGCCGAGGCGGTGTGCCAGTCACCGTGCGAATCCCTCCGAGGTGACAGAATGACGACTCCCGCGGCATCCAATGCGCCGCATGCCGCCAGCGCGGCGGCCAACCCGCGGCTGCAGGCGATGCTCAAGGGGCCGGTGCTGCCGACGGTCGCGCGGCTGGCCTGGCCCAACCTCGCCATGATGCTGGCGCAGTCGAGCACGGGCCTGATCGAAACCTGGTTCGTCTCGCGCCTGGGCACGGCGCCGCTGGCCGGCATGGCGCTGGTCCTGCCGGTGCTGATGCTGCTGCAGAACATGGCCGGCGGCGCCATGGGCGGCGGCATTTCCGCGGCGGTGTCGCGCGCGCTCGGCGGCGGCAGGCATGCCGAAGCCAGCAGCCTCGCCCTGCACGCGGTGGCCATCAACGCGGGACTGGGCATCGTCTCGTCCGCCGCCCTGCTGCTTGCCGGCCCGTATCTCTACCGCGCGCTCGGCGGCAGCGGCGCCGCGCTGGACGCGGCGCTGACCTACTCGGACATCGTCTTCGCCGGCTCGGTCATGATGTGGGTCATGAACGCACTGGCCAGCGTGATCCGCGGCACCGGCAACATGGTCACGCCGGGCGCGGTGATCTGCGGCGGCGCGCTGCTGCTGATCCCGCTGTCGCCCAGCCTGATCTTCGGATGGGGCCCGATGCCGGAGCTCGGCATCGCGGGCGCGGGCGTCGCCATGCTCATCTACTACGCGCTCGGCGCCGCCGTGCTGGCTTGGTACTGCCTGAGCGGGCGCAACGCCGCGAAGCTGCAGCGCGGCCCGCTGCGCTGGCCGCTGGCGATGGAAATACTCTCGGTCGGCGGCGTGGCCGCGATCAACCCGTTCATCACCAACACCATGATCGGCGCCACCACCGCGATGGTCGGCGCGAGCTTCGGGGTGTCGGCGCTGGCCGGCTACGGTACCGGGGTGCGGCTCGAATATCTCGTCATTCCGGTGGCCTTCGGCATCGGCGCGCCGCTGGTGGCGATGGTCGGCTCGAACCTGGGCGCGCGCCAGCCGGCGCGGGTGCGCCAGATCGCGCTCATCGGCGGCGCGATGTCGTTCGCGGTGACAGAGGCCATCGGCCTGTGCGCCGCCATCTGGCCGCTGAGCTGGCTCCGGCTGTTCGGCACCGACCCGGGCATGCTCGCGACGGGCACGACCTACCTGCGCGTGGTCGGCCCCTTCTATGGCTTCTTCGGGCTGGGATTCGCGCTGTACTTCGCCTCGCAGGGCGCGCGCCGCCTGAAATGGCCGCTGCTGGCCGGCCTGCTGCGGCTGCTGGTCGCGGTCGGCGGCGGATGGCTGGCCATCCACCTCACCGGCTCGCTGGTCGCGTTCTTCGCCGCCTCGGCGCTCGGCATGGTGTTGTACGGCGCGGTCATCGCATCGGTCTTCCTCTTCGGCTTCAGGGAGACCAGCTAGGCGCCGGCGGCGGGGCCGGCTTCAGCGCCGCGCCACCTCCAGCGCCCGCGGGTTGACGAGGTTCTTCGGCGCGCCGGCAAAGAAGCTGTTGATGTTGTCGAAGGCGGTGCCGAAGTACGCTTCGTAGTTGTCGCGCTCGACGAAGCCGATGTGCGGCGTGCACAGCGCGTTGTCCAGCTGGAGCAGCGGATGCGCGGCGCCCAGCACCGGCTCCTGCTCATAGGCATCGACCGCCGCGAAGCCCGGGCGGCCCGCGCGCAGCGCCGCCACCAGCGCGCCGGGCGCCACCAGCTCGGCGCGGCTGGTGTTGACCAGCAGCGCGGCCGGGCCCATGCGCGCCAGGTCGGCGGCGCCGATCAGGCCCTCGGTCTCGGCGTTGAGCCGGACATGCAGGCTGACGATGTCGCTCTCGGCGAAAAAAGCCTCGCGCGACGGCGCGGCCTCGAAGCCGTCGGCGCGCGCATCCGCCACCGAACCTTCGCGGCCCCACACCCACACCTTCATGCCGAAGGCGCGCCCGTAGGCGGCCACCTGCCTGCCGATGCGGCCATAGCTCCAGATCCCCAGCCGCTGCCCGCGCAGCTCCTGCCCCAGCGTGCCCTGCCACTGGCCGCCGCGCAGCCGGTTGACCTCGGCGACGAGATGGCGCCGGCTCGCCAGGATCAGCGCCCAGGTCAGCTCCGCCGTGGCGGCGCCCGAACCCGAGCCTTCGGCCACGGCGACTCCGCGCGCGGTGCAGGCATCCACGTCCACATGCCCCGCCACCTTGCCGGTCTGGCTGATCAGCCGCAGCCGCGGCAGGCGGTCCAGCAGCGCGGCCGTGATCTGCGTGCGCTCGCGCGTAAGCACCAGCGCGTCGGCGTCGCGGAAGCGCTCGGCCAGCGCATCGAGGGACTTGACGTTGTCCTCGTAGACGGTGACGTCGTGGCCGGCCAGCGTGGAGAAACAGTGCAGGCCCCGGACGCAGCCCTGATAGTCGTCGGGAATGACAATTCGCATGGTTGGAAACTCCGAGGAAGGCTCAGGACAGAGAAATGTGCAGGCGCTCGACGACGCCCCGCCAGCTTGCCAGGTCCGCGCGGATCAGCGCGCCGAACTCGGCCGGCGGCATGCCGCCGGGCTCGATGCCCTGCGCTTTCAGGTACGCCCGCCCTGCCTCGCTCTGGATGGCGCGGCGCGTTTCCTGGTAGAGCCGCTGCTGGATCTCGGGCGGCGTGCCGGTGCGCGTCAGCAGGCCGTACCACGCGTGGATGTCGAAGCCGGGATAACCGGAGGCGGCGATGGTCGGCACGTCGGGCAGCACCGAGGCGCCGCTGCTGGGCGCCAGCGCCAGTGCGCGCAGCTTGCCGGATTTCAGGTAAGGCAAGGCGGTCGGCACGTCGAGGAACATGAACTGGATCTGCCCGCCCAGCAGGTCGGTCAGCGCCGGCGAGGCGCCGCGGTACGGCGCGTGCACGGCGCGGATGCCGGCGCGCTCGGCGAACATCGCGCCGGCCAGATGGGCCGAGGTGCCGTTGCCGGACGAGCCGTAGTTCATCGAGCCCGGCGCCTTGCGCGCCATCGCGACGAGATCCTGCAGCGTGCGCGCCGGATAGTCGCCGCGCACCACCAGCGCGTGCGGGATGAACCCGACCACCGTCACCGGCGCGAAATCCCGCTCGACCACGAACGGCAGCGACGGCATCAGCGCCGGATTCGTCACCAGCTGGATCGACGACAGCACCATGCTGTAGCCGTCGGCCGGCGCGCTGGCGATGGCGCTCAGGCCGATGACGCCGCCGGCGCCGGGCCGGTTGTCCACCACCACCGGCTGCGCCAGCCCGCCGCCCATCTGGCGCGACAGCATGCGCGCGATGCCGTCCACGGGACCGCCCGCGGCGAACGGCACCACCAGCCGCACCGGCTTGTCCGGGTACGCCGTGGCGTGGGCGCGCGGCAGCCAGCCTGCGCAGAGCGCCGCCGGCGCGGCCAGCAGCAGCGCCCGGCGGCGGCCAGAAATATGGGCCATGCCAATGTCTCCTTTTTTCTCGTGTGCCGTCGCTGCGGCATGCCTTGATGCCAGCCGAGTTTAAGAGATGTGCCGGCAAAAACGACCCGGTATTTCCGTGCCGTGGAAATGCGCGCGCCCCGCTCCTGTTCCCGCGGCGGCTGGTCGCATGCATCACGGTGTACAGCGCACGGTGTACAGCGGCAAGGTCGACCTCGGCACCGGTGCGCGCATCGCGCTGGCGCAGATGGTGGCCGAGGAGCCCGACGTCGGGCTGGCGCGGCCGCGCATGCGCTGGTTGGCAAGGGCGTGCCGCGCGTGGACCTGCCGGCCAAGCTGGCCGGACGCTTCACCTACGTGCGCGACTTCCGCCTGGGCGGCGGTTTCAGATCACCGGGCCGCGCCCGCCGTTGACCGACAGGATCGCGCCGACGATGTAGCTGGCGCGCTCGCTGGCGAGGAACAGCGCCGCATCGGCGATCTCCTCGGGCCGGCCGTAGCGGCCCAGCGGCACGTCGGCCGCGGTGCGGGCGAAGGCCTCGTCGCGGCTGATGTCGAGCCGCTTGGCCTCTAGCGCGAGGGACTGCTCGACGCGCCCCGTCAGCGTGTGGCCCGGATTGATGCCGTTGATGCGGATGCCCAGCGCGGCATAGTGCGCCGCGTGGCCCACCGTGGACAGCATCAGCGCCGCGTTCGCCGCCCCGCCGGAGAGATGGGTGGAGGTCGGCATCTTGCCGCCGGTGCCGATGATGTTGACGATGGCGCCCCTGCCGCGCGGCCGCATGCGCGCCAGCACCGCCTCCTGCGCATTGGCGACGGGAAAATACTTGTCCTCCATGCCCGCGCGCAGCGCATTGCCGTCGAGCGCCTCCGGCTCGTAGCGCTTGGCCGCGCCGGCGCTGTTGATCAGCACGTCGACCGCGCCCTGCTCGTCCTCGATGGTCGCCACCACCCTGGCCGCGTCCTCGTACGCCGACAGGTTGGCCGCGTAGCCGGCGGCCCGGATGCCCTCCTGCGCCAGTCCGGCCAGCGCGCGCTCGACGTTGCCGGGGTCCCTGGAGATGATGGCGACGCGCGCGCCCTCGCGCGCGAAGGCCCGCGCGCATGCCAGCCCGATGCCTTTGCTGCCGCCCGTGACGATGACGAGCTTGTCCCGCAGATTGAGTTCCACCGCTGCACTCCCTTGATTGTGATCGCCGTTGTTGTCGCCGACATCGTAACCGCGCTTGCCGCCGTGCGTGAGGCGGCACACATGCCCGATGCCGCCGCCCCGCCCTCAGGGAGCACGCTCAAGGCCGCCAGGCGCAAGTCGCGTTGCCGTCACCGCATGCGGCCCGGACCTACCCCGACAGGAGGAAATTGCCCGCACGAACGCTCCGGCAAGGCAGGCGGGAACCGCGCCGCTCCCGCCTCTTGCCTTCCGGCTCGAACTTCCGCCCGCAAATTCCTCTTGTCTTTATCTGACATGTCAGCTACTGTTCGATCAATCAAGAACGGGAGGCAGCCGTGAACCACTACACCAGGGAAACTTACCCGCTGACCCACAGCGTCGGGTACTTCCTCAATCGCGCCCGCAACGGCCTGATGGAAGAACTGGACGCCGCGCTGAAGGACCTCGGCATCAACAGCCAGCAGATGGCCATCCTGCTGTCGATGCGCCACGGCAACGCCACGCCGTTCGGGCTGTGCAGGCGGCTCGGCGTGGACACCGGCCTGATGACGCGCATGCTCGACAAGCTCGAGACCCGCGGACTGCTGTGCCGCAGCCGGAGCCTGGACGACCGCCGCGTGGTCAACCTGGCGCTGACCGGGGCGGGCCGGCAAGTCACCGAACGCGCCGCGGAGATCGCGCCGGACGTGCTCAATGCCCGCCTCGCCGCGTTCTCGCGCGAAGAGTTCGCCGAGTTCCGCCGGCTGCTGGTCAAGTTCGCAGGCGCCTGAGCCCGCTTTTTTTCGCCCAATTAACTGATAGGTCAGAAAATGAGAAATCAGCATACAAATCCGGCCAGCCGCCTGCGCCGCCTTGCCCGCCCGGCCGGCCTCGCCCTCTCCGCGCTGATGGTCGCCGCGCTGGCCGGCTGCGCCAACTACGCCGGCATCCACAGCGACAAGCAGATCGCCGGCGCCGGCGACTACGCCGCCACGCAGAGCATCCCCACCGCGCAAGGCCGCTGGCCGTCGCCAGACTGGGCCGGCCAGTTCGGCGACGCGCAGCTCAAGGCCCTGCTTGCCGAAGCGCTGCAGGGCAGCCCCTCGCTGGACAAGGCCCGCGCGCGCGTGGCCGCCGCCGCCGCGGTCAGCGAAAGCGCCAACGCCAGCACGCTGCCGCAGGTCGGCTTCGGCTACTCGTGGAACCGCCAGCGCTTTTCCGCGAACGCCATGACGCCGCCGCCGTATGGCGGCTCGTGGCAGACCGAGAACAAGGCGGTGCTGGGCGCCAGCTATGAACTGGACCTGTGGGGCAAGAACCGCGAAGCGCTGCGCGCGTCGGTGTCCGCCCTGCGCGCCAGCGAGGCCGAGTCGGAGCAGGTCCGGCTCACGCTCGGCACCGCGGTCGCGCGCGCCTACAACGAACTGGCGCGCCTGTACGCGCTGCTCGACATCGCCCGCGACGAGGTGGCCCAGCGCGCCGCCGTGCTGCGCCTGACCGACGGCCGCGTGCGGATGGGCCTGGAAACCGAGGTCGAGAAGCGCACCGCCGAGGCCAACCTCGCCACCAGCGAGGTCGCCGTCTCGGCGCTGGAAGGCAGCATCCTGCGCACCCGCTACCAGCTCGGCGCGCTGCTCGGCCAGGGCCCGGACCGCGGCCTGGCCATCGCCCGCCCGAGCCTGGGCGCCGGCGACGAAGTGCGCCTGCCCGACAACCTGCCCGCCGACCTGGTCTCGCGCCGCCCCGACATCGTGGCCGCGCGCTGGCGCGTGGACGCCACCCTGCACGACATCAAGGTGGCCAAGGCCGAGTTCTACCCGGACATCAACCTGTCGGCCGCCATCGGCCTCGACGCGTTCGGCTTCGGCCGCTTCCTGCGCGCGGCCAGCGGCACCGTGGCGGCCGGCCCGGCCATCCACCTGCCGATCTTCGACGGCGGCGCGCTGCGCGCCCAGCTCAAGGGCCGCTACGCCGAGTTCGACTTCGCCGTGGCCAGCTACAACGAAACGCTGGTCAACGCGCTGGCCGACGTCGCCACGCAGCTCGCCGACATCCGCGCCACCGACGCCCAGATCGCCAACGCCGTGCGCAGCGACAAAGCCGCGCGGCGCGCGCTCGCGCTGGCCCTGGCGCAGTACAAGGCCGGCTTGACCACGCAGCTCACCGTGCTCAACGCGCAGACCAACGCGCTGGCCAGCGCCCAGGCCGTGGCCAACCTGCGCATGGCCCGCCGCGACCGCCAGATCGCGCTGGCCGCGGCGCTCGGCGGCGGCTACGCCGACACGCCGGACGGCGCCGCGCAGGTGGCGCTGGCCCGCTGAACCGGCCCGCCGCCGCCGCTCACCCAACCGCAAATCGTCAACCCCATTCACCGCGACTTCCGCACACAGGTGCCGCCATGACTACCCAGAACCAGACCGAACCCAGCCCCCGGCAAGACAACCCGCAAGCCGCGGCCCGGCCCGCGGCCAACGCGCGCAGGCGCTCCCTGGCCGTGCTCGGCCTCGCCGCCGCGCTGGCCGCCGCCGGCTGGGGCGCCTACTACTACACCGTGGCCCGCTTCCACGAAGACACCGACGACGCCTACGTCAACGGCAACCTGGTCCAGATCACGCCGCAAGTCACCGGCACCGTGATCGCGGTCAACGCCGACGACACGCAGATCGTCAAGGCCGGCGAGCCGCTGGTCAGCCTCGACGCGGCCGATGCCCGCGTGGCGCTGGCCAACGCCGAGGCCATGCTCGGCCAGACCGTGCGCCAGGTCAGCGCGCTCTACGTCAACAATGGCGTGCTCGCCGCCACCATCGCCCAGCGCGAGGCCGACCTGGCGCGCGCCCGCGACGACCTGCGCCGCCGCACCGAGGTCAGCGAGAGCGGCGCCGTGGCCGCCGAAGACGTGGCGCACGCGCGCGATGCCGTCAAGACCGCCGCCGCCGCGCTCGAGACCGCGCGCCAGCAGCTCGCCGCCAACCGCGCGCTGACCGACCAGGCCAGCGTGTCGAGCCACCCCAGCGTGCAGGCCGCCGCGGCCAGAGTGCGCGACGCCTACCTCGCCAACGCGCGCAACAGCCTGCCGGCGCCCGTGGCCGGCTACGTGGCGCGCCGCTCGGTGCAGGTAGGCCAGCGCGTCGCGCCCGGCAACCCGCTGATGGCCATCGTGCCGCTCGACGGCGTGTGGATCGACGCCAATTTCAAGGAAGTGCAGCTCAAGAACATCCGCATCGGCCAGCCGGTGGCGCTGCACGCCGACCTGTACGGCAGCGGCGTGACCTACCACGGCAAGGTGGTCGGCTTCTCCGCCGGCACCGGCAGCGCGTTCTCGGCGCTGCCCGCGCAGAACGCCACCGGCAACTGGATCAAGGTGGTGCAGCGCTTGCCCGTGCGCATCGCGCTCGATGCGGCGGAACTGCGCGCGCACCCGCTGCAGATCGGCCTGTCGATGCAGGTGGACGTCGACACCCGCAACGCCGGCGGCTCGCATCTCGCGCCCGCCGCGGACGGCGCCGGCACCGGCTACCGCACCGTCTACAAGACCGACGTGTTCGAACGCTACGGCGCGGAAGCCGACGGCGAGATCGCGCGCATCGTGGCGCAGAACAGCGGCAGCAACGGCGGTAGCGGCCCCGGCGCGCAGGCCACGCAGGCGGCGCGCTCGGCGAAACCCGGCGCAGGCGCCTGATCTTTTTTTTGAGCAACGATCTGACTTATCAGCAGATGCCGGCCAGCCGCCGGCATCCACCGAGACCGCGCCGGAGCGCCCCATGCAAGCCCAATCCCAACCTCTCGCCCCACCGCCGCCGCTGACCGGCGGCAAGCTCGTGCTGGCCACTTTCGCGGTGGCGCTGGCCACCTTCATGAACGTGCTCGATTCGTCGATCGCCAACGTGGCCATTCCCACCATCTCCGGCAATCTCGGCGTCTCCATCGACGAAGGCACGTGGGTCATCACGCTGTTCGCCGCGGCCAACGCGGTGTCGATCCCGCTGACCGGCTGGCTGACCCAGCGCGTCGGCCAGATCCGCCTGTTCGTGGGCGCCATCCTGCTGTTCGTGCTGTCGTCGTGGCTGTGCGGCATGGCGCCCAACCTCACCGTGCTGCTGGCCGCGCGCATCCTGCAAGGCGCCGTGGCCGGCCCGCTGGTGCCGCTCTCGCAGGCCATCCTGCTCGGCTCGTATCCCAAGGAAAAAAGCACCACCGCGCTCGCGCTGTGGGCCATGACCGCCACCGTGGGCCCCATCGCCGGCCCCGCGCTGGGCGGCTGGATGACCGACAGCTACTCGTGGTCGTGGATCTTCTACATCAACATCCCGGTCGGCCTGTTCGCCGCCGCCGTGACCTGGGCCATCTACCGCGACCGCGAGACCCCGCCGCGCAAGCTGCCGATCGACGTGGTCGGCCTGGGCGCGCTGGTGCTGTGGGTCGCCGCGCTGCAGATCATGCTCGACAAGGGCAAGGACCTCGACTGGTTCAGCTCGCCGGTGATCGTCACGCTCGCGGTGGTGGCCCTGCTCGGCTTCGCCTTCTTCGTGATCTGGGAACTGACCGAGAAGAACCCCGTGATCGACCTGCGCCTGTTCAAGCGCCGCAACTTCCTCGGCGGCACCGTCGCCATCTCGGTCGCCTACGCGGTGTTCTTCGCCAACCTCGTGCTGCTGCCGCAATGGATGCAGCAGTACCTGAACTACCCGGCCGTCAACGCCGGGCTGGCCACCGCGCCGCTGGGCATCTTCGCCGTGCTGCTTACGCCGGTGCTTGGCAAGTGCCTGCCCCGGCTCGACCTGCGCGTGTGGGCCACCGCCGCCTTCCTCGGCTTCGCCGCCGTCTTCTTCATGCGCTCGCACTACACCACCGGCGTGGATACGTGGACGCTGGTGCTGCCGACGCTGCTGCAGGGCATCCCCACCGGGCTGTTCTTCGTGCCGCTGACCTCCATCATCCTGTCCGGCCTGCCCCCGGAAAAGATTCCCGCCGCCGCCGGCCTGTCCAACTTTGCGCGCGTGTTCGCCGGCGCCGCCGGCACGTCGATCGCCGGCACGGCGTGGAACGACCGCAGCGTCCTGCACCACAGCCAGCTCGCCGAGCAGGCCAGCCCGACCAGCCCGCTTTACCACGCCGCGCTCGCATCGATCCAGTCCACGCTCAACTTCAGCCCCGAGCAGGCCGTGGCCTACTTCGAGCGCGGCCTCAACGCGCAGGCGATCATGCTCGGCCTGAACGACATCTTCTGGATCTCGGGCGTGATCTTCGTGATGATCGTGCCGCTGGTCTGGCTCACGCGGCCGGTGAAAGGGCCGGTGAAGGGGCCGATGTCGGACGCGGCGGCCGCGGCGCATTGAGCCGTGCGCGGGCTTCTCTCCGCCGCCTCAGAACAAATCCCGCTGCCCCGTCACCAGCCTTGAGAAATCCTCGTCCAGAAACGGCAGGATCGCGTCCGCCACCGGCTGCAGCTGGCGCTCCAGGTAGTGGTCGTAGTCGAGCGCGCCGCGCCGCGTCTCCAGCGGCTCGGGGCCGGCGGTGGTCATCACGTAGCTGATCCAGCCGCCGTTCTGGTATTGCAGCGGCCGCCCTTCGCGCTGGTTGAACTCGTCGGCCGCGCGCGCGGCGCGCACGTGGGGCGGCACGTTGCGCTGGTAGGCTTCCAGCGGCCGGCGCAGGCGCTTGCGGTAGACCAGCAGGTCGTCGAACTCGCCGCCCAGCGTGCGCGCCACGTAGTCCTGCACGTATTCGCGGTAGGGCTGCTTCTTGAACACGCGCTGGTAGAGCTCCTGCTGGAAGCGCTGGGCCAGCGGGGTCCAGTCGGTGCGCACGGTCTCCAGCCCCTTGAACACCATCTCCTCGTTGCCGTGCTCGTCCGTCACCAGCCCGGCGTAGCGCTTCTTGCTGCCCTGCTCGGCGCCGCGCACGGTGGGCATCAGGAAGCGGTGGTAGTGGGTGTCGAATTCGAGTTCCAGCGCGCTTTCGAGTCCGTAGGCCGCGCGCAGGTGGCCGCGCCACCACTGGTTGACGTGCTCGACCAGCGCGCGGCCGAGCTGCTGCGCGTCGCGCTCCGAGTGCGGGTGCCTGAGCCAGACGAAGGTGGAGTCGGTGTCGCCGTAGATGACCTCGTAGCCGCGCGCCTCGATCAGTTCGCGCGTGCGGTGCATGATCTCGTGGCCGCGCATGGTGATCGACGAGGCCAGGCGCGGGTCGAAGAAGCGGCAGCCGCTCGAGCCCAGCACGCCGTAGAAGGCGTTCATGATGATCTTGAGCGCCTGCGACAGCGGCTGGTTGCGCTGGCGCTTGGCGGCCTCGCGCTCCTGCCAGATCTGGCTGACGATGGCCGGCAGGCTGTGCTTGCCGCGCGAGAAGCGCGCGCCGCGGAAGCCCGGCACCGAATCGGCGTCGGACGGATGCTGCATGCCTTCCACCAGCCCGACCGGATCGATCAGGAAGGTGCGGATGATGGACGGGTACAGGCTCTTGTAGTCGAGCACCAGCACCGAGTCGTACAGGCCCGGCCGCGAGTCCATGACGAAGCCGCCGGGGCTGCCCTGCTCGGGCACGTCGCCGAGGTTGGGCGCCACGTAGCCCTGGCGGTGCATCAGCGGCATGTACAGGTGGCTGAACGCGGCCACCGAACCGCCGCTGCGGTCGGCGGCGAGGCCGGTGACGGCGGCGCGCTCGAGCAGGAAGTGCAGCAGCTCGGTCCTGGCGAAGATGCGCGTGACCAGCTCGCAGTCCTTGAGGTTGTAGCGCGCCAGCGCGGGCTTGTCCTCGGCGAAGCGGCGGTCGATCTCCGCCATGCGCTGGTACGGGTTGTCGATGGACTTGCCTTCGCCGAGCAGCGTCTGCGCCACGCTTTCCAGGCTGAACGAGGGGAAATTCCAGGTGGCCGAGCGCAATGCCTCGATGCCGTCGACGATCAGGCGCCCGGCGGCGGAGGCGAAATAATGCTCCTGCTTGAAGCCGTGCTCGCGCCACTCCAGCAGGCCGCCGCCGCGCCCGAAGCGCAGCGGCACGCGGTAGCGGTCGGCGTGCTTCTGCAGCACGCGCAAATCGAACTGCACCACGTTCCAGCCGATGAGGACGTCGGGGTCGTGGCGCGCCATCCACTGGTTCAGCCGCTCCAGCATGTCGGCATGGCTGGCGCAATATTCGAGGTCGAAATCGATGCCGTCGGCGTTGCCGTTGGGCGGGCCGAGCATGTACACCTGGCGCTGGCCGCAGCCTTCCAGCGCGATCGAGTACAGCTCGCCGTGGGCGGTGGTCTCGATGTCGAGCGAGACCAGCTTCAGGCGCGGCCGGTAGTCCGGCGCGGGTTTCATCTGGGCGTTGAGCAGCGGGCCAGCGGTGCCGGGCGCGGGCGGCTCGCCGCCGAACCACACCGGCGCGTTGATGAAGCGCTCCATCAGGTAGCGGTCGGTGGGCCGGATGTCGGCTTCGTAGACGTCCACGCCGTATTCGCGCAGCAGCTTTTCCAGCTTGCCGAGCTGGCGGTATTGCGGGCAGTACAGGCCCAGCACCGGGCGCTGGTGGAAGTCGGTCAGCGGCAGCGGCTTGAGCTCGAAGCCGCGCTCGCCGCGCAGCGCCTGCGTGGCGCGCTCGCCGTGCTCGGCCGGGATGAAGGCCACCGATTGCTGCGGGGCCAGGCGGACGTGGCGCGGGCCGTCGTCGGTCGCCAGCCAGAACTCGACCTCGGCGCCGGCCGCGGTGTCGCGCCAGTGCCGGGTCAGAAGAAAACCCTCTTGTAGTAGTCGGTCCACCCTGTCGTTGCCTTCGCTGCCCTGGAAAATCCGGCCTTCGCGGCCACCGGACATTCTACCGGCGCCGCCGCCTCAGAGCATGGCCGAGTGCAGGTGGTGCGGGTCGTCCAGCGTGTCGGCGACGATCTGCAGGGATTCCTCCACCTCGTCGCGGTCGCTCGGGCCGCCCAGGCAGATGCGCACCGCGTCGGGCGGGTTGCCGTCGGTGGAGAACGCCGCGCTGGACACCGCGCCGATGCTGCGCGAGCGCAGGTGCAGCGCCAGCTCGGACGGGCTCCACACGCTTTCGCCGGGGATCGGCAGCCACAGGTGGAAGCCGCCGGGATCGGCGTCGTAGGGCCGGCTCGCCAGGATGCGCTGCGCGATCGCCTGGCGCGCCACGCTCTCGGCGCGGATCGCCTTGAGCATGTCGTCCACGGTGCCGTCCTGGATCCACGCGGTGGCCAGCAGCGTGTTGAACGGGCTGGCCATCACCGTGGTGGCACGCAGCGTGCCGGCCAGGCGCTGGGTCTGGCGCGCGTTGGGGCCGTGGATGAAGGCGATGCGCAGGCCCGCGCCGAAGCACTTGGACAGCCCGGTCACGTAGTACGTGAGTTCCGGCGCCAGCGTGGCGAACGCATCGGGCACGCTGTGCGGCAGCATGCCGTAGGCGTCGTCCTCGATGATCGGCACGCTGTAGCGCAGCGCGATGTCGGCGAGGATCTCGCGGCGGCGCTGCGGGATCGTGCGCGTGCTCGGGTTCTGCAGCGTGGGGTTGCAGTAGAACGCGGCCGGCTTCTGGGTCTTGCACAGCGCCTCGAAGGCCGGCGCGAGCGGGCCGTCCTCGTCGCCGGGCAGCGCCTGCAGCTGCACGCCGAGCTGCGCGGCGATGGCCTTGATGCCGGGATAGGCCAGCGTGTCCAGGCAGATCGCCTGGCCCGGCCGGGACAACTGCGACAGCAGCGCCACCAGCGCGCTGTGGATGCCGGGCGCGATCAGCACGGTCTCCGCGCTGCAGGCCGGCACCAGCCGCCGCAGCCAGCCGGTGGCCACCGCGCGGTCGGCCGGCGTGCCGCCGAAGTCCTGGTAGCGCAGCAGCGTGTACGGATCGGTGGCGCCCATCAGGCGCGTCATCGACTCGCGCAGCCGCGCGGCCAGCGCCGGCGGCTCGGGCGGCATGTTCATGGTCATCTCGGCGCCGGTGCCGGCGCGCAGCGGCAGCGCCGGCGCGCGCCCGCGCACGTAGGTGCCGCTGCCGGCCTTGGTGTCGATCAGGCCGCGCTTGCGCGCCTCGTTGTAGCCGCGCGCCACCGTCGTGTAGTTGAGCTTGAGCGCGTCGGCGAGGTCGCGCAGCGCGGGCAGCCGGTCGCGCGCCTGGAGGCGGCCGCTGGCGAGCGCCTCCTCGATCAGGTCGGGAATCATCAGATAGGCCGGCTTCGGACTCTCTGCGATGCGCTTTTCCCAATGGTTCGTCAGGCCAGACAAGGCGGGCTCCGGTAGCTGGATTCGAGCCTCAAGGCTAGCACCAAGCGATTGCTTTTCCCAAGCAATATTGATTGCATCAATTCGCGCAGCATGATGGTGCGTGAACGAGCCTGATTGCACCGATTGAGCGCATGCGATCGCCCCGCTGGCCGCGCCGCGGTGCATTCCGGCCAGCCGGCGCATGGCCGCGAGGTGGCAATCGCGGTACTCGCCGCGCGCGAATCGCTGCCGATCACTGATGCGATCAATGCGGCTGCGCCTGCCAGATCGCAGATTGATCGCATGGCCATGCCGCGCGGATGGCATACCGGTTGCACAAGGTTCCACGTCGGCCCCCCGGCCGATCGATCGATCGACGGATCGCTTGATCGACTGAACCCCAACGAATTGGAGCAAAAACATGCCCGCAGTGAACAAACCGGCCCACAAGAAGGGCGATTTCCTGGTCGACTACGAAGAGAAGGTCTTCGAGGACGTGAAGGCCGAGCCGGGCGAGAAGGCGCTGGTGACCTTCCACACCGTGGCCTTCGAAGGCTCGATCGGCTTCGTCAACATGCTGCAGGCCACCCGCCTGCAGCGCAAGGGCTTCGAGACCTCGATCCTGCTGTATGGCCCGGGCGTCACGCTGGGCCTGCAGCGCGGCTTCCCCACGCTGGGCGACGAAGCCTTCCCGGGCCACCTGAACTTCAACAAGCAGCTCACCAAGTTCATGGACGAAGGCGGCAAGGTCTACGCCTGCCGCTTCGCGCTGCAGGCGCTGTACGGCCACGGCGAAGCCTCGCTGATCGAAGGCGTGCGCCCGATCAACCCGCTCGACGTGCTCGACCTCAAGCTCCTGCACCGCAAGGAGAACGCGCTGATCATCGACACCTGGACGGTTTAAGCACAGAGAGGCGGGTATCACCATGTCACAGAAACGCATCGTGCGCGCAGCCGCGGTCCAGATCTCCCCGGACCTCGAACACGGCGAGGGTACGCTCGGCAAGGTCTGCGAGGCGATCGACAAGGCCGCCCTGGAGGGCGTGCAACTGATCGTCTTCCCCGAGACCTTCGTGCCGTACTACCCGTATTTTTCCTTCGTGCGGCCGCCGGTGCAGGCCGGCGCCGACCACATGCGCCTGTACGAGCAAGCCGTGGTGGTACCCGGCCCGGTCACGCACGCCGTCGCCGAGCGCGCGCGCCGGCACGGCATGGTGGTGGTGCTCGGCGTCAACGAGCGCGACCACGGCACCATCTACAACACCCAGCTGATCTTCGACGCCGACGGCCGCCTCGTGCTCAAGCGCCGCAAGATCACCCCCACCTACCACGAACGCATGATCTGGGGCCAGGGCGACGCCGCCGGCCTCAAGGTCGCCGACACCGCCGTCGGCCGCGTGGGCGCGCTGGCCTGCTGGGAGCACTACAACCCGCTGGCGCGCTACGCGCTGATGACCCAGCACGAGGAAATCCACTGCAGCCAGTTCCCGGGCTCGCTGGTGGGCCCGGTCTTCGCCGACCAGATCGAAGTCACCATCCGCCACCACGCGCTGGAATCGGGCTGCTTCGTGGTCAACGCCACCGGCTGGCTGACCGAGCAGCAGATCGCCTCCGTGACCACCGACCCGGAGCTGCAGAAGGCCCTGCGCGGCGGCTGCAACACCGCGATCATCTCGCCCGAGGGCAAGCACCTCGCCACGCCGCTGCGCGAGGGCGAAGGCCTGGTGATCGCCGACCTGGACATGTCGCTCATCACCAAGCGCAAACGCATGATGGACTCGGTGGGGCACTACGCGCGCCCCGAGCTGCTGAGCCTCGCCATCAACGACCGGCCGGCCACCACGGTCTCGGCCATGAGCACCGCATTCGCCAACTTCAACGGGAGCCCCCAACATGCACTCCAGCGAGACGACGCCGGCCTCGAGCCGGCAGTTGATGACTGAGCTTCAATCCGTCGGCATGCGCCTGGAAGACCCGCGCGCGGGGGCGGCCAGCCGTCGCGGCGGCGCGGGCCCGTCGGACCACAAGGCGGTGACCATCGACGGCGTGACCATCATGGTGCCGGTGCATACCAGCACGGCCTGGGATTCGCCGTTCGTCGCCTCCGCGCCCGACGCGAGCGGCGCGGTCAGGCTCACGCGCGGCACCATCCCGATCGCCAGCATCAGCTTTCCCAGGACACCGCGTTTCTACGCCATGCAGACGATGGAAGGCGTGCCCTACTCGCACATCGCCACGCTGCACGGCGCCGACGTGCTGGCCACCACGGTGCTGCAGACCTGCATCCGCTACGAAAGCCGGCGCAAGACCTGCAAGTTCTGCTCGATCGGGCAGTCGCTGGCGGCCGGCCGCACCATCGCCCGCAAGACGCCCGAGCAACTGGCCGAGGTGGCGCGCGCCGCGGTGCTGCTCGACGGCGTCAAGCACATGGTGCTGACCACCGGCACGCCGCCCACGCCGGACCGCGGCGCCAGCATCCTGTGCGACAGCGCGTTCGCCATCCGCGCCGCGGTCGACCTGCCGATCCAGGCGCAGTGCGAGCCGCCCGACGACGACCGCTGGTTCAGCCGCATGCGCGCGGCCGGCATCGACACGCTCGGCATGCACCTGGAAGTGGTCACGCCGTCGGTGCGCGAGCGCATCATGCCGGGCAAGGCCTCGGTGCCTCTGTCCCGCTACATGGAGTCGTTCAAGGCCGCGGTGGCGGTGTTCGGCCGCGGCCAGGTCAGCACCTATATCCTCGCCGGCCTGGGCGACACCGCCGAGGCCATCCTGTCGATCTCGCGCGAGCTGCTCGACCTCGGCGTCTATCCGTTCGTGGTGCCGTTCGTGCCGATCTCCGGCACGCCGCTGGAAGACCACCCGGCGCCCACGCCCGAGTTCATGAAGTCGGTGCTGCAGCCGCTCGGCGCGATGGTCGCCGCGGCCGGCATGCGCTCGGCCGACATCAAGGCCGGCTGCGGCAAGTGCGGCGCCTGCTCGTCGCTGTCGTCCTACGAAGGGCTGGCAGCATGAAAGCCGATCTCTGCGTCGAAGTGCCGGCCGCCGAGGTCCTGCGCGTGCGCTGGGCCGACGCGGCCTGGGAAAGCGAGCAGGCCTACCGCCTGCGGCGCGCGGTGTTCTGCGACGAGCAGGGCATCTTCGCCGGCGACGACCGCGATGCCGTCGACGACGTGGCCCAGCTGCTGGTGGCCGTGGTATCCCGGCCCGGCCAGCCGGAGCAGGTGGTCGGCACCGTGCGCATCCACGAGAGCGAGCCCGGCGTGTGGTTCGGCTCGCGCCTGGCGGTGGACGCGGCCTTCCGCCGCCACGGCAAGATCGGCGCCACGCTGATCCGCCTGGCCGTGAGCAGCGCCAACGCGCTGGGCTGCCAGCGCTTCCTGGCCCACGTGCAGAGCCAGAACGTGCCGCTGTTCCGGCGCCTGCACTGGAGCGTGCTGTCGGAAGAAACGCTGCTCGGCCATCCGCATCACCTGATGCAGGCGGACCTGAACATGTATCCGCCCTGCCACACGCCGCGCGAAGGCTTCGTCGCCGAAGGCAGGGCCGCGCGATGACGCTCGACGAACTCGTGCGCGCGCAGCGCGCCAGCCGCGGCTTCGGCCACAAGACCGACATCGCCGGCATGCTGTCCTCGCTCGGCAGCGCCCTGCCCGGCGGCGCGCGCGACCTCGACCAGGCCGTGGCCGTGGGCGACGACTGCGCCGCCATCGCCGACGGCGGCGGCTACCTGCTGTTCGCCATCGAAGGCATGGTCAGCGACTTCATCCGCACCATGCCGTGGTTCGCCGGCTACAGCGCGGTGATGGTCAACATCAGCGACGTGTGCGCGATGGGCGGGCGCCCGCTGGCGGTGGTCGACGCGATCTGGAGCCAGGGCGTGGACGATGCCGCCGAGGTCTTCAAGGGCATGGCGGCGGCGGCCTCGCGCTACGGCGTGCCGATCGTGGGCGGGCACAGCAACGCCCGCGCCGACCAGGCCCAGCTCGCGGTGGCCATCCTCGGGCGCGCCACGCGCCTGCTCTCCAGCTTCGCCGCGCGTCCCGGCCAGCGCCTGCTGATGGCGGTGGACCTGCGCGGCGCCTTCGTCGAGCCGTATCCGTACTGGAACGCCTCCACCGAGGCGCCCGCCCAGCGCCTGCGCGGCGACCTGGAGATCCTGCCGGCGCTGGCCGAGGACGGCCTGTGCGCCGCCGCCAAGGACATCAGCATGGCCGGCACGCTCGGCACCGCGCTGATGCTGCTGGAGTGCTCCGGCGTGGGCGCCGTCATCGACCTCGCGCGCATCCCCGCCCCGCCCGGCGTGGACCCGCAGCGCTGGCTGAGCGCCTTCCCCAGCTTCGGTTTCCTGCTGGCCGTGGACGAGCAGGACGTGGAAGCCGTGGGCGCGCGCTTCCGCGCGCGCGGCATCGCGTGCGCGGACATCGGCGCCATCGATGCCACGCGCACGGTGCGGGTCGAGCGGCACGGCGAGCGCGCCGTGCTGTGGGACTTCGCCAGCGACGCCTTCATCGTGCCGCGCGGCACGGAACCGCTTACCGCATAAGGACTACCCATGCCCGTCACGCATTTCCGGGTGCAATGGCCGGACAACAGCCAGGCCACCTGCTACTCGCCCTCGTCGGTCGTCACCGAGTATTTCGCCGCCGGGCAGGACTATCCGCTCGAGGACTTCCTCGCGCGCGCGCGCCAGGCGCTGGGCAGCGCCTCCGAGCGCGTGCGGGCCAAGTACGGCTACGCCTGCTCCTCGGCGATGGACCAGCTCGAGCAGATCGAAAACACCGCCGCCAGGTGGAGCGCCCAGCCGGACGCCACCGTGCGCGTGCTCGGCTTCGGGCGCTAGCGCGGCCCGGGCAGCACGCCAGTCATTCGCGCATCACCGCTATCTACGAAGGAACCATCATGTCCAATACTCTCGGCGCAAGCCAACCCGGCGGGGCAGCCGCCAAGCACTACAGCGTGATCGTGGTCGGGGGCGGCCAGGCAGGCCTGTCCATGAGCTACTACCTGCAGCAGGCCAGGATCGACCACCTCGTGATCGAAAAGCACACCATCACCCACACCTGGCGCAACCAGCGCTGGGATGCGTTCTGCCTGGTCACGCCCAACTGGCAATGCGCGCTGCCCGGCTACCCGTACCGGGGCAGCGACCCCCACGGCTTCATGAAGAAGGACGAGATCGAGGCCTATCTCGACGGTTTCATCCGCATGGTCGACGCGCCGGTGCTCGAGCACACCGAGGTGCGCCGCGTCAGGCCGCGCGAGCACGGCGGCTACGAGGTCTTCACCTCGAACGGCGACTTCACCGCCGACCAGGTGGTGGTGGCCTCGGGCGGCTATCACGCGCCGATCGTGCCGCGCATGGCCGAGCGGCTGCCGGCCGGCATCCGCCAGATCCAGTCGTCCGAGTACCGCAACCCGCAGGCGCTGCCCGAAGGCGCGGTGCTGGTGGTGGGCTCCGGCCAGTCCGGCGCGCAGATCGCCGAAGACCTGCACCTGGCCGGGCGCAAGGTCTACCTGGCGGTGGGCGAGGCGCCGCGCTGCGCGCGCTTCTACCGCGGCCGCGACGTGGTGGACTGGCTGGCCGACATGCAGTACTACGACATGCCGGTGGAAGAGCACCCGCTGCGCGAAGGCGTGCGCGACAACACCAACCACTACGTGACCGGGCGCGACGGCGGGCGCGACATCGACCTGCGCAAGTTCGCCAGCGAAGGCATGGAACTGTACGGCGTGCTGGACGACTACCGCGACGGCCACCTGCGCTTCGCGCCCAACCTGGCGGCCAACCTGCAGGACGCCGACGACACCTACAACCGCATCAACGCCGGCATCGACAAGTACATCGAGAAGCAAGGCATCGCGGCGCCGCCGGCCAGCGTCTACGAGCCGGTGTGGCGGCCCGCCGGCGAGCGCACCGCGCTGGACCTGGGCAGCGCCGGCATCGGCAGCATCATCTGGTGCATCGGCTTCCGCCCGGACTTCAGCTGGCTGGAAGTGCCGGTCTTCAACGGCCGCGGCTATCCCGGCCACGTGCGCGGCGTCACCGCGCAGGCCGGCCTGTACTTCCTCGGCCTGCCGTGGCTGCACACCTGGGGCTCGGGCCGCTTCTCCGGCATCGCGCGCGACGCCGAGTTCCTGGCCGGCAAGGTGATCGCCGCGCGCACCGGCGAAGAAGCGCTGGCGGCCTGACATGCACCGCGCTCGCACCGACTACGTGGCGGGCATGCCGCAGTTGTCGTACACGGGGCTGTCGGAGAACTGGCTGCTCAAGACCTGCGGCGACCTGCACTGGCAGGGCCTTGCCGCGCTGGCCGGGCAGGCCGTGCCGGAGTTCCGCGACGCCGGGGGGCACAAGTCCTACGCCGCCTTCCTGGCGATCCGCGTGCGCGAGGCCGCGCTGGAGACGATGGGCGAGCACGCGGCATTCGCCATCGACAGCGAGCTCCAGCGCGTGACCGGCGCGCGCCACCACAGCACGCACCGCGTGATGGCGGGCGAGGCGCGCCGCGCCGAGGTGACGATGATGTCCACCTTCATCCGCCGCGAGCGCGAGCGCGACAACCGCTCGGTGGTGCGCGCGGCCTTCGGCCCCGCGCCCGAGGCGCCGCTGCCCGCCGCCGCCGAGATGGCGGCGCTGGCCAAGCGCTTCCGCGCGGGCGACTGGGGCGCGCACCTCGGGCTGGCGCAGACGCTGGCGCCCGCGCGCCACACCGCCGAATACCTGCCCTGCCCGTACACCGACTTCAACGGCGCCGACCTGCTCTACTTCGCCAGCTTCCAGGCCATCGTCGACCGCGCCGAGTGGCAGTGGCAGCGCTTCGAGGAACCGCCCGCGGTGTCGCAGCGCGACCTGTTCTTCCACGGCAACGTCAACCTGGGCGACGCGCTGGAATTATCGTTCAGCGCCGTGCACAGCGGCCCCGGCGGGCTGGCGCACTGGTGCGAGATCCGCCGCGCCAGCGACGGCGAGAAGATCGCCGACGTGGTCACGCGCAAGCACTGGAGAACGCGATGAGCAACGGCCACCACGGCGTGCCCCGGCGCGCCGTCTATACCGCCGCCGACCTCGACGGCATCGCCCATCTGGGCACCCTGCCCGGCGAGGCCCCGTTCGTGCGCGGCGTGCACCGCACCATGTACGCGGGCAAGCCGTGGACCATCCGCCAGTACGCCGGCTTCGCCGACGCCACCGCGTCCAACCTCGCCTACCGCACCGCGCTGGCGCAGGGCGCGCAGGGCCTGTCGGTGGCATTCGACCTGCCCACCCACCGCGGCTACGACTCGGACCACCCGCTGGCGCAGGCGGACGTGGGCATGGCCGGCGTGGCGGTCGATTCGGTCGAGGACATGAAGCGCCTGTTCGCGGGCATCCCGCTGGAGCGCGTCTCGGTGTCGATGACCATGAGCGGCGCGGTGCTGCCGGTGCTGGCCGCGTTCCTGGTGGCCGGCGAGGAAAGCGGCGTGCCGCTGGCCCAGTTGAGCGGCACCATCCAGAACGACATCCTCAAGGAGTACATGGTCCGCAATGCGTGGATCTTCGCGCCGGCGCCGTCCATGCGCATCGTCGGCGACGTGGTGGCGTGGCTGGCGCGGCACGTGCCGCGCTTCAACGGCATGTCGATCTCCGGCTACCATTTCCAGGAAGCCGGCGCCGACCCGGTGCTGGAACTGGCGCTGGCATTGGCCAACGGCCAGGCCTACGTCGAGGCCATCCGCGCGCGCGGCATCGGCGTGGACGAATTCTGCGGCACGCTGAGCTTCTTCTTCGGCGTGGGCAAGGATTTCTACCTGGAGATCGCCAAGCTGCGCGCCGCGCGCCTGCTGTGGTGGGAGATCATCCAGGCCGCCGGCGGCACCAGCGCGCGCGCCGGCGCGCTGCGCACGCACTGCCAGACCTCGGGCTGGTCGCTGACCGCGCGCCAGCCGCTCAACAACGTGGTGCGCACCACGGTGGAGGCGATGGCGGCGGTGTTCGGCGGCACCCAGTCGCTGCACACCAACGCCTACGACGAAGCGCTGGCGCTGCCCGGCGCCGACGCCGCGCGCCTGGCGCGCGACACCCAACTCATCCTGCAGCGCGAGATGGGCCTGTGCGAAGTGGCCGACCCGTGGGCCGGCTCCTACATGATGGAGTCGCTGACCGACGACGTGGCGCGCCGCGTGCGCGCGCTGATGGCCGAGATCGCGGCGCGCGGCGGCGTGCTCGCCGCGCTCGAATCGGGCTGGGTGCATGCCATGATCGCGCGCGGCGCCGCGCGCACGCAGGCCCGCATCGACTCGGGCGAGCAGGCCATCATCGGCGTCAACCAGTTCCGCGGGCCGGACGAGGAGCCGGCCTGCTTCATGGTGGACGGGCGCGCGGTGCAGGCCGCGCAGGCGCAGCGCCTGGCCGCGCTGAAGCAGGCGCGCGACCCGGCGGCGCTGCAACGCGCGCTGGCCGCGCTGACGGCGGCGGCGCGCGACGGCGGCGGCAACCTGCTCGCGCTCGCCATCGAGGCCATGCGCTGCCGCGCCACCGTGGGCGAATGCACCGCCGCGCTGGAGCAGGTCTGGCCGCGCCATCAGGCCAGCCCGGTGTTCGCCGCCGGCGAATACGGCAGCGCGCGTGGCAACGCGGGCGACACCGACACCGCCTGGGAACAGGCTTGCGCCCGCGTGCGCGCGCTGGCCGCCGGGCTGGGCCGCGCGCCGCGCGTGCTGATCGCCAAGCTCGGGCTGGACGGGCACGACCGCGGCGCCAAGGCGGTGGCCGCGGCGCTGTCCGACGCCGGCTTCGCCGTCACGCTCGGCCCGCTGTTCCAGCAGCCCGAGGACGTGGCCGCCGAGGCCGCGCGCGGCGGCTACGACGCGATCGGCATCTCCACGCTGGCCGGCGCGCACCTCGCGCTGCTGCCGCGCTTCCTGCGGGCGCTGGCGCAGCGGCAACCGGGCACGCCGGTCTTTGCCGGCGGCATCGTGCCGGACGCCGACGCGCGCCTGCTGCTCGGGCTGGGCGTGCGCGGCCTGTTCGGGCCGGGCACGCCGATGGAGGCGATCGCCGTGCGGTTCGCCGACGCGGTGGCGGAGACTGCGGCGCCAGCGGCGGACACGAAACACGCGGCGCCGCCGCGCGTGCTGCACGAAAGCCTCTGAACCTGCGGTCCGGCTGACCGGGCGCGCCGCCTTCAGCGCTTGCCGCGCGCCTTGCCCGGCCGCCGCGGCGCCGGCTGCGCGTCCTCGCGGATCATCTCGATCAGCGCGCGCAGCCCCGCCGGCACGTGGCGGCGGCCCGGGTAGTACAGGCTGAGCCCGTCGAACGGCGGCGTCCAGTCTTCCAGCACGCGCACCAGCGTGCCGGCGGCGAGGTCCGCCTCCACGCTCCACTCGGTGAGATAGGTCAGGCCCATGCCGTCGCGCGCCGCGTCGAGCATCAGGTAAGGATCGTCCAGCGTGAGCTCGCCCTGCACGTCCACGCTGAGCGCTTCGCCGTGGCGCGAGAATTCCCAGCGGTAGAGCGTGCCGCTCGGCAGGCGCGTGCGGATGCAGCGGTGCGCGAGCAGGTCGGCCGGCGCGCGCGGCGGCGGGTTGGCGGCGAAGTACGCCGGGCTGCCGACCACGGCGAAGCGCTGCGGCCGCCCCAGCGGCACCGCCACCATGTCCAGCGGCACGCTTTCGGCCAGCCGGATGCCGGCGTCGAAGCCGGCCACCACGATGTCGATCAGGCGCCCTTCGGTGACGATATCCAGCCGCATCTCGGGATAGCGCCGCAGGAACGCCAGGAACAGCGGCATCGCCTGCCGCGCGGCGCCCGACGAGGTATTGATGCGCAGCGTGCCGGAGGGCGTGTCGCGGTGGCTGCCGGCCTGCTCCATCGCGCCGCGGATGGCCGACAGCGCGGGCGCGATGCCGGCCACGAACTGCGCGCCGGCCTCGGTCAGCGACACGCTGCGCGTGGTGCGGTGGAACAGCCGCACGCCGATGCGCGCCTCCAGCGCGGCGATGGCATGGCTGAGCGCCGAGGTGGAGACGCCCAGCTCGGTGGCCGCCGCGCGGAAGCTGCGCAGGCGCGCCACCGCGGCCACGCCTTCGAGCTCGCCGAGTCCGGAAGTCTGCATTGTCCTAAATTACTCAATAGTTCGTGCGGAATTATATGGCTAGACCGGCCAATGCCGCGGGCTTATCTTCTGCCCCATGTTCCTACGCATCCTGCGCATTCCCGGAGTTCCCATGCATCGCATCGAACAGATCTACATCGACGGCGCCTTTGTCACCCCGCACGGCGAGGAATGGTTCGACCTGTACAACCCCGCCACCGCCGCGCCCAGCGGCCAGGTCCGGCTGGCCGACGCGCACGACGCGCGGCGCGCCATCGCCGCGGCCAGCCGCGCGTTTCCCGCCTTCTCGCGCACCAGCAAGGCCGAGCGCATCGAGTGGCTGCGGCGCATGCACGCCGCGGTGCAGGCGCGCGAGGACGAGCTGTTCGAGGCCATCGTCGCGGAGTACGGCGCGCCGGTGTCGCGCGGGCGCTGGATGGCGCAGCATGCCGCCAGCGTGCTGCTGGAGGCGGCCCGCGTGCTGGAGGACTACGCCTTCACGCGCCGCATGGGCACGGCGGACGTCATCATGACGCCGCTCGGCGTGGCCGGGCTGATCACACCGTGGAACAGCAACGGCAGCTTCATCTGCGGCAAGCTCGCGGCGGCCGTGGCGGCCGGCTGCACCGCCGTCATCAAGCCCAGCGAGATGAGCGCCGTGCAGACCCGCATCGTCACCGAGGCGCTGCACGAGGCGGGCCTGCCGCCCGGCGTGTTCAACATCGTGACCGGCCGCGGCGAGGTGGTCGGCGCCGAGATCAGCGCGCACCCGGACGTGGCTAAGGTGTCGTTCACGGGCTCCACCGCGGTCGGCAAGGCCATCCTGCGCGCCGGCGCCGACACGCTCAAGCGCGTCACGCTGGAGCTGGGCGGCAAGTCGCCGGTGCTGGTGCTCGACGACGCCGACTTCGCGCAGGCGGTGCCGCTGGCGCTGCAGGCCGGCTTCATGAACAGCGGCCAAGCCTGCATCGCCGGCACGCGCATCCTGGTGCCGCGGCAGCGCCTGGCCGAATTCGAGGCGGCCGTGGTGGCGGAGGTGGCGCGCATCCGCAGCGGCGACCCGCGCGACCCCGAGACCGCCATCGGCCCGATGGTCAGCCAGAAGCAATGGGAGCGCGTGCAGCGCTACATCCGCATCGGCATCGGCGAAGGCGCGCGGCTGCTGGCCGGCGGCGAAGGCCGCCCGCAGGGCACGCGCGACGGCTGGTTCGTGCGCCCGACCGTGTTCAGCGGCGTGCGCAACGACATGACCATCGCGCGCGAGGAGATCTTCGGCCCGGTGCTGGCGATCCTGCCTTACGGCGACACCGAGGAAGGCATCGCCATCGCCAACGACACCAGCTACGGCCTGCAGGGCTACGTGCTGTCCACGGACGCGGCGCGCGCCCGCGCGGTGGCGCAGCGCATCGAGGCCGGCCGCGTGCTGGTCAACACACTGGCGCACGAGCCGGCCGCGCCGTTCGGCGGCTTCAAGCAGTCCGGCATCGGCCGCGAGTACGGCACCTTCGGGCTGGAAGCGTTCATGGAGCCCAAGTCGCTGCTGGGCGTGGCCTGAGCGGGCGGCGGCGCGCGCGCCTCAAGCGGGGTCGCGCGCGCCCTCGGCGCCGGCCTGCCGCAGCCCCAGCCGGGTCAGCCGCAGGGATGTGGATTTTTCAAGCGTGGCACCGTCGAATGCCAGCAATTGCGCATCGAGCAGGCGCTGGATCTGCCACCAGGCGATGTGCACGTCGTGCTCGAGCGACGGCGGGTGCTTCAGTATCGCCGCGGGAATCCGCCCGCCCCAGGGATTGACCGCCAGGGTCAGCGTGGCCCCCTGGCGCATTCGCAGAAGAATCTCGTCTTTTCGCATTGCAAAGCACTCCCCGCACCCCGGTGCTGCGAAAAAAACGATTCTCCTGCGTTGCCTCGACGTGTGTCCGTCGATGGCGTGCGCGTCACGTCTTGCGGCGTTGCGTATTGCATATTGCGTATTGCATATTGGCGGCGCCGGGAGCGGAATCCCTGCGCCACGCCGCGTCTGTCCATCCCCAAAGCCGGGGAAATCATTGCCGCGACGGCCTGCGGAAGTCAAGCAAGATGCGTTCCCTGCTCGCGGATGCCGCCGCGCCGCCGCGCCATCACGCGCCCGCGCCGATCACCGAGACGTTGACCGCCACGATGCCCAGCGGCTCGCGCCCGGCGTCGCCGGCGGCGTCCGCGCCGGTCCAGCCGCGCAGCGTGTCCCGCAGCGCGTGCAGCAAGGCGCCGTTGTCCTCCGTTTCCTCATCCAGCCCCAGCAGCACCTCGAACGCGGCATCGTGCTCGCCCGCGGCCTGCAGGCGCGCGTCGAGTTCGGCCAGCACCGCGTAGACCGCGCCGGCCATCTGCCGCACGAAGCCGCGCTGCACGCCCAGCGCGACGTAGGACGCGCGGATCCACGATTCCACCAGCGTGACGAAGATCACGCCGGTTTCGTCGGCATTGATCTCGAACGCGCAATAGCCCACGGGATCGAGGTCGCGCGCAAGGATCAGGCGGTAGAACAGCACCTGCCCGCAGATTTCGTCGCTGTCCATGTCCATCTCGAAGGCCTGGCCCGGCTCCCAGTCGTCGCTGTCGAGCGCCTCGCCGCTGGCCTGCGCGCCGCCCTGCGCGGCCAGTTGCGCGCGCAGCCCGGCCAGCACTTCCTCGCGGCCCGGCGCCTGCGGCGGTTCGGTGTAGATGGCGAAGCGGCCGGCCTCGGCGCCGTCCAGGAAGCCGGCGCCCATCAGCGGCGAGAGTTGCAGCGGCAGCGGCTCCTGCAGGGCCTGGCGCAGGGTGTCGGTGTTGGTGGAAGCGGTCATGGCGTGGATAGGAAAGGAAGGGAGAAGACGCGGAAGAGGCGGAAGACGGAGAAGATGACGACGATGTGGCATTCGGAAGGCAGCGGCGAGTTTGCCACAGATACGGCGCGCCGAGCCACCGCGCGGGGCGCTGTGCCACAATCCTGCACGCGGGCCGCGCCGCCCTCCCCATGAAACACAATTCCCGCCGGCGGCCGCCGGCATCACCCACCCGCGATCCCGATTCCTCCAGCCAGAAAAAGGAAGCAGCATGCCCTCCCGCCGTGAGTTCCTGAAGACCGTGCCGATCGCCCTGGCCGCGGGCCTGGCGGCCACCGCCGCCGCGCCCGCCGCGGCGGCCCTGCTCGACGAGCAGGACCCGCAGGCCGTCGGCCTCGGCTACAAGGCGGACACCCGCAAGGTCGACCAGGCCAAGTACCCGAAGCACGCGGCCAGCCAGACCTGCGCCAATTGCCAGCTGTTCCAGGAAGGCAGCAGCCCGGCCACCGGCAGTTGCGTGCTGTTCGGCGACAAGCAGGTCGCGGCGGCGGGCTGGTGCAGCGCCTGGGAACAGGGCTAGCCCATCGCCGTGAACAGCAGGCCGGCGATGCCCAGCCCCACCGCGGCCAGCGCATCGCCGGCGATCAGCCCGCCGCCCACCAGCGAGGTGGTGCTCATGTCGGCGGGCAGCGGGTCCGCCGCCGCGCGCCGGCCCGGCAGCGCGTCGACCACGCTGGCCACCACGCCGCCGGCGGCAAACCAGGCCGAGGTCGGCAGGTTGACGAAGCCGCCGAACGAAGACGCATAAGGCGAAGGCAGCAGCACCGTATCGACCAGGAAATCGAGCACACGGCCCTTGCCGCCGGCCGCGACGAGACGCTGGTAGCCCGCGCGCGACCTGACCAGCAGGCGCAGCAGCGCGGTGGCCAGGCCGAGGCCGATCCCCAGCGCCACCGCGGTGCGCTGGTGCGGCAGGTCCTGCGCCAGCCCGCGCAGCGCGCCGACGATCTTGTAGGTCATGGCCGAGGCCCAGCGGTGCGGCTGCGCGTCGGCGGCCAGCATGGTCTGGTCCAGCGCCAGTTCGGGATAAGCGCGCATGAACAGGCGCGCGAACAGCACCGCCAGCACCGCGCCGGCGGCGATGCCGGCCACCTGGAAGCGGAACTGCACGGTGCGGTCCGTGCCCAGGCGCCAGCCGGTGGAGCGGTCCTGCTGCATGTCGCAGGCCTGGCCGGTGGACACCAGCAGCACCGTCGCGGCGATCAGCCCCACCTGCGGATCCTTCAGGCCGAGCGCCGCCATCAGGATCACCGACAGCACGAAGGCCGAGGAAATCGGGTTCTGGTCCACCATGCCGACCGAGATGCCGTTGACCATCGCGAACAGGAACACCAGCACCACGGCCAGCAGCAGGTAGCCCGGCGGCTGGCCCAGCAGGCCAGATCCCACCGCGACGATGGCCGCGCCCCAGAACACCACCCATGCCAGCAGCCGCCACGACGCGCCGCCCGGCGCGCGCGGCTGGGATGCGCGCGCCTCGCGGACCGCCCGGCCCTGCCGCCAGGCGCGCCGCAGCAGCAGCGACATGTCGACCAGCGCCGCGCCCATGATCATGCCCAGCGCGATCAGGAACGTGATCTTGCGGAACGGGTCGCCCGGCGCCAGCCAGCCGATCGAGATGAAATACGGCACCAGCGCCTGGCTCGCGAGCCCGGCCGCCAGCGCCGCCAGCCCGATGCGCGCGCCCACGATCATGCCCGCGCCGAAGGTCGAGGCCGACAGGTCCACCGCCGCCAGCAGCGCCACGCGCGCCGCGCCGACGCCGCAGGCCACGCCCAGCGCGGCGCCGCCGGCCAGCCGCGCAACCGAAAGCCGCAGCAGCACCGGATCGGTCAGCGCGCGCAGGATGTTGGCCACCGCCAGCCCGGACGGAAACGTCAGTTGCAGGCGGTCCACCAGCACCGGCGTGTACAGCATGCCCACGCCCACGCCGAACATGCCCACGCACAGCATGTACAGCATCAGCTGCCACAGCGGCGGCTCCGGCAGGCCCATCCACGTCATCGCCTGGATCACCACCGCCATCGCGCTCATGCCGGCCACCGAGGCGGCAATGGTCTGGATGTAGTTGGCGCCGTGGCGCCCCTGCGCGCCGTAGCCGTAGGTGATGGTCGAGCCCAGGATGCCGGCCAGCACCTGCCCGCCCACGAAGAAGCCGAGCGAGAAATTCATGTAGGCCGCCGCGACCCCGCCCAGCGGCCCCAGCACCAGCACCCCGACCGCGCCGAGCAGCGCGTAGTAGCCCCAACTGCCCTGCGCCGGCAGCCACTCCCAGCGGCGGCCGGCGGGCACGGCATCGCCGGGCGGTGGAACGGTGGCTTCCGTCATTGGCTTTCCCATGCGCCTTGGCGTCGGTCGGATCTGCGGGGGTGGAACGGCAACGGCGGCAACACGGTGGGCGCCGTCACGCGGGAGATGCTGGAAGCGATGCTACCGCAACGCCGCGCGGCGGGGATGGGCGGGCTGGCGGAAAGAAGGAAAGGATGGCGGGAAGGGAATGCGGCGCGGCCGCCACGCGGTATCCGCATGGCGAAAAAAATCCGGACACGTCGGTGTCCGGAAACCCATTTGCTGACTCAGATCGTGTCACAAACCTGAGACAATAAATAATAATGATTATCATTTGCCTGGTCAAGATATGTATACCCGGTCTGTCATGCGCCCGCGGCCGGTGATCGAAATGACTGGCGCCAAGCCCGAGGCGCAGTCTTTGTTTCCGTATCCACGCCGGCGCGGAACGCGACATGGCGCGCGCCATTGCCGCGCGGGTCCGGCGCCAGGCCGACGCCCTGCTGGCGATGGCGCCGGCGATCCCGCCGGTCGGCCAGGACCTGCCGTGGGCGCCCCGCTCAGGCGGTCTTGCGCTGCGCCGCCAGGTGCCGCCCCGCGTCCGGCGCCATGCGGACGTAGCCGATCAGCGAGACCAGCGTCAGCACCCCGGCGAACAGGAAGGCCCAGCGGAAATCGCCCAGCGTGAAATGCGGCAATCCGCCCGGCTGGGCCGACTCGCCGCGCAGCGCCGCGGCCACGCGCAGCGACAGCGAGCCGAACGCGATGCCCAGGCCGATGGTCATCTGCTGGGCGGCGTTCCACAGCGTGTTGGCGCCGCTCATCTGCGCCGGCGGAATGTCGGCATAGGCCAGCGAGGCGAGCGTGGAGAACTGCATCGAGCGCGTCACGCCGTACACGAACACCACGAACAGCACCAGCGCCAGCGGCATGTCCGAGGTGAGCAGCCCGCAGGCCACGATGAACACGCCGGCGAGCGCGGTGTTGACGATCGCCGTGGAGCGGAAGCCGTAGCGGTGCAGCACGGGCGTGGTGAGCGCCTTCATGCCGAGGTTGCCGACCGCGCTGGCCAGCAGCAGCAGCCCCGCGCGGAACGCAGACAGGCCGAAGCCGACCTGGAACAGCAGCGGCATCAGGTACGGCACCGCGCCGATGCCCACGCGCGTGAACGACCCGGTAATGACCGTGACGGAGAAGGTCGGCACGCGCAGCGTGGTGAAGTCGAGCAGCGGATGCGGGTGGCCCGCCGCGTGGCGCACGGTCAGCACGCCGGACAGCAGCCCCGCCGCCACGCAGCCGCCCGCCAGCGCCAGGCTGGCGCCGTCCTGGCTGGCCAGCTCGGTGCCGTACAGCACCAGCGTCAGGGTGGCGCCGCCGAGCAGGAAGCCGATCACGTCGAGCGGCTTGCGCTCGGCCGCGCGCGCGTTGCGGATCATCATGAAGGTGGCCACCAGCGCGGCGATGCCGAACGGCACGTTGAGCAGGAAGATCCAGCGCCAGGACGCATAGGTGGTGATGAAGCCACCGATCGGCGGCCCCACCACGGGCGCGGCGATGGCCGGCCAGGTGATGGTGGAGATGGCTTTGATGAGGTCGCGCTTGTCGGTGTTGCGCACCACGATCAGGCGCCCCACCGGCACCATCATCGCCCCGCCGATGCCTTGCAGCACGCGCGCCGCGGTGAACTCCGCCAGCCCGCTGGACGCGCCGCACAGCACCGAGGCCACCGTGAACACCACGATGGCGCCGCCGAACACGGTGCGCGAGCCGTAGCGGTCCGCGATCCAGCCGCTGATCGGGATGAACACCGCCAGCGCCAGCATGTAGGCGGTCATGCCCAGGCTGAGGTCGTTCGGCCCGACCCCGAACGACTGCGCCATCTGCGGCAGCGCCGTGGCGATCACGGTGGTGTCGAGGTACTCCATGAAAAAGGTGGCGGCGACGAGATAGGGCAGGAATCTCATCGAAGACTGGCTTTGCATGGTTGTCATGGACTGGCGCGCGCGGACTGGCGGGATGCCGTCCGGCGTCGGGGAGGGTTGATCTTGGCGGCGGCCCGGGCTGGCGCCGGGGCGAAAGCGCCATGATACCGGGCATCGGCGCCGGCCGTTGCCCGCCCCGGGCGGCTCAGCGCGGCAGGTGCACCGGGTCCATGTGCGTCATCACGTCGAGCACGTCGGTCACTTCCATCGCGCGCCGGCGCGCCTCGAGGGCGATGTGGTGGCCGGCCTCCACCGTGAGCGCGCCGTCGATCTCCAGGTGCACGTCGGCCAGGACGAAGTCGCCCATCTTGCGCGTGCGCAGCCCGTGCAGGCCGTGCACGCCGGGCGTGCCGAGCATGGCCTCGCGGATCGCCGCCACGGTCTGCGCGTCCACGGCGCCGTCCATCAGGTCGTGCATGGCCTCCCACGAGAACTTCCAGCCCATGCGGCTGACCATCAGGCCGACCACCAGCGCCGCGATCGGGTCGAGCATGTGCACGCCCAGCATGTTGCCGCCGATGCCGAGCGCCACCACCAGCGAGGACGCCGCGTCCGAGCGCGCATGCCAGGCATTGGCCGCCAGCATGGCGGAGCGCACGCGCTGGGCCACCGCCAGCATGTAGCGGAACAGCAGTTCCTTGGCCGCCAGCGCGCCCAGCGCCACCCACAGCGCGATCTCCTTGACCGGCTGGATCAGCTCGGGATGCTCCAGCTTGCTCACCGCCGTCCACAGCATGCCCACGCCGACCGCCAGCAGCAGGATGCCGATGCCCAGCGAGGCGGCGGTCTCGAAGCGCTGGTGGCCGTACTGGTGGTCGGCGTCGGCGCCCTTGCGGCTGTGGTGGCTGGCGAACAGCACCACGAAATCGGAGATCAGGTCGGACAGCGAGTGCACGGCGTCGGCGATCAGCGCCTGCGAGCCGGCGAACAGCCCGGCCGCCATCTGCATGCCGGTCAGCAGCAGATTGACGCCGACGCTCACCAGCGTGCTGCGGCGCGCCTCCTCGGTCTTGGTCGGCGCGCCGGCGCCGTCGTGCTCGCCGGCCATGCGCGCCTCGGCCCTCGCGCGGCCCTCGCCGGGCCCCACGGCGCTCATCGCGCCGGCGCGGCGCTAGTCCGCCCGCGCCGCTCCAGCCATTCGAACAGCATCATGCCCGCCAGCATGGCCAGCACGAACACCGCGCCCTGCCACGCGCCGGCGCCGAGCAGCACCAGCGCCGGGCCCGGGCAGATGCCGGCCAGGCCCCAGCCTGCGCCGAACAGCAGGCTGCCGCCGACGAGGCGCGCATCGATGCCGCGCGCGCCTGGCAATCGCATCGGCAGCCCGAGCAGCGACACGCGGCGGCGCCGCGCCAGCGCGAACGCCACCAGGCCGAGCGCGATGGCGCCGCCCATCACCAGCGCCAGGGACGGGTCCCAGGCGCCGGCGAGGTCGAGAAAGCCCAGCACCTTGGCGGGATTGGCCATGCCGGCCAGGATCAGCCCGAGGCCGAACACCAGCCCGGCCAGCAGCGCCGACAACAGGGAGGACAGCGGGGAAGACAGCGGGGAAGCCACGCGCGCGGCGCCGTGGGACGCGGTATCGGGAGTCGTCATGGGCGTGGCCATCTCAAGCCCCGACCAGATGGCGGACCACGTAGACCGTGGCAAAGCCGGTGGCCATGAAGGCCAGCGTGGCCACCAGCGAGCGCGGCGACAGCCGCGACAGCCCGCACACGCCATGCCCGCTGGTGCAGCCCGAGCCGTAGCGCGTGCCCAGCCCGACCAGCAGCCCGGCCACGGCCAGCACGCCGGTGCCGGCCTCGATGCGGATCTCCGGCAGCGCCGCGAACAGGCGCCAGCACAACGGCGCCGCCACCAGCCCGGCCACGAAGGCCAGCCGCCAGGCCACGTCCCCGCGCGCCGGGCGCAACAGGCCGCCGACGATGCCGCTGATGCCGGCGATGCGCCCGTTGAGGAGGATGAACAGCGCCGCGGCCAGCCCGATCAGCAGGCCGCCTGCCAGTGCCGGCAGCGGCGTGAAATGCGTCCAGTCGATTGTCATGATGGTCTTGTGGGGTTCCCGGCCCGCCGTGCCGCGGATGGTGCCGGTGCCGCCGGCCGCGCGCCGCCCGGCGCCGACGCGACGGTCGATGCCGCGGTCGACGGGATGGTCGATGCGGTAGTCAATGCGGTAGTCGATGGGATAGTCAATGCGACATCAGCACAGGAATCTCTGCTTGCCGCATCAGCGTGCGCGTGGTGCCGCCCGTGACCAGCTCGCGCAGGCGCGCGTGTCCGTAGCCGCCCGCGACCAGCAGGTCGGCCCGCAGCTCGCGCACCGCGCCCAGCAGCAGCGGCCCGGGCCGCTGGCCGCCCGGCGCGGCATGGATGGCGGCCACGATGCCGTGGCGCGCGAGGTGCTCGCACAGCGCGGCCGGCGCGGCATGCGGCTCGGGCGCGCCGCTGTCGGCGCCCGGCGCGCTGATCACGCTCACGCGCGCGGCCCGGCGCAGCAGCGGCATGGCGTCGGCCACCGCGCGGGCGGCCTCGCGGCCGCCGTCCCAGGCGATGGCGACGTGCCCGCAGTCCAGCCGGCGCACGCCCGGCGGCACCAGCAGCACCGGCCGGCCCGCCTCCAGCATCACGTATTCGGGGGTCTGCGCCACCAGCACCGGCAGCGACTCCAGCCCCGGCAGCCGGGCCAGCACGATCAGGTCGGCCAGCCGCCCTTCCCGGGCCAGCGCCCAGCCCGGCTCTTCCTCGATCAGGCGATGGTTGCAGCCCAGCTCCGGCGCGGTTTCCTGCATGACGCGGTGGAAGTCGGCGCTGGCCGCCGCGGCCTGGGCCAGCAACTGGCGCCGGGCCAGCTCGGCGTAGCGGCCGGCGTCGTCGCCGGCGCCGCGGAACGGCTCCAGGCGCGTGCCGGTCGCGGTCACGCCGGTGACGTGGGCGGCACTGTGCCGCGCCAGCTCCGCCGCCAGGCGGACCCGGTCGGCGCAGCCCGGGTCCGGGCCAAGTTCGACCAGCAGGGTCTTGAATTCCATGATGTCTCGGGCTCCGGGCAGAGGACGGTGGAAAAACGGTGGAAGAACAGTCAGCAAAGGCGGCGAATGGCCGCGCCGCAATTATGCCAAGCCCGGGCGTGCCTTGGCAGCCCCGCCGGCGCGCGCCCGGTGAGCGCCGAAAAAATAACTTCAGGATCGGGGCCGCCATGCCGATAGCAATGCCAGAGCCGAGTCATTGTCACGCAGGGCCCCGTCGGGGCGGGCAGGCATTATCGGTCGTTAGCGACGTTTACCTCACCCATGCCAGACAGAGACAAAGCGCTCGGCATAGCCGACCCCCATCTGCTATTCCGCAATTCGCTCGAACAGGCCACCGATGCCGTCTTCGTGGTGGACGCGGATGGCCAGGTGATCTTCCTGAACGCGGCGGCCGAGACGCTCTGCGGCGCCTGCCGCACGCAGGTGCTCGGCCGGCACGTCGACACGCTGGTGCAGCCGCTGCCCGGCGCCGGCCCGCAGCCGGCCGGCGAGCATGGCGAGCTGCTGCCGGCGGTGCAGGTGCTGCGCCCGGACGGCGGCCGGCGCTTCGGCTTCCTGGCCGAAGCCGTCGCCACGCCGGGCGGCGCCGCGCTGCGCACCCTGCTGGTCAAGGTGCCGGACGGCGCCGGCGTCGGCCGCGACGACCATCCGCTGCTGTCGGTGATCGCCGACGAGATCGACAGCGCGGTGCTGGTGGTGGATACCGACTGGCGCATCGTGTACGTCAACGCCGGCCTGACGCGCCTGCTCGGCTACGCGCCGAGCGACATGTTCGGCCGCACGCCCGCCGACGTGCTGGCCGGCGAGTTCACCGACCCCGCCGCCATGCGGCGCCCGCAGGCGCAACGCGCCGCGCCCGCGGTGGAGCGCCACGAGGCGCTGATCTACGCGCGCGGCAACAGCCCGCTGTGGGTGTCGGTCACGGTGCGCCACCTGGTCAGCACGGTGGGCGGGCACCACCACGGCATCGTCATCCTGTCCGACATCACGCAGAAGAAAACCTACGAGCTGCTCCAGCGCAAGGTGCTGCACGCGATGGTGATGGATCAGCCGCTGCCGGCGGTGATGGAGCTGATCTGCCAGGAAGTGCAGCGCGTGGCGCCCTCGGTGGTCGCCTCCGTGCTGCGCGTGGACAGCGAGCGGCGCCTGCGCCCGCTGGCCGCGCCGGCGCTGCCGCCCGAGTACTCGGCGGCGCTCGACGGCGTGCCGGTCGGGGCCGCGGTGGGCTCCTGCGGCACCGCCGCCTGGCTGGGCGAGCCGGTGGTGGTCAGCGACATCGCCACCGACCCGCGCTGGGCGGACTTCCGCCACCTGGCCCTGCCGCTGGGCCTGGCGGCCTGCTGGTCGTACCCGATCAAGGCCGGCGACGGCCGCGTGCTGGCCACGCTGGCCTTCTATTTCCGCAGCGTGCGCGAGCCCGACGCCTTCCACCAGCAGGTGGTGGAAGTCTGCGCCTGGCTGTGCAAGCTGGCCTTCGAGCGCGACGACGCCGCCGAGCGCATCCAGCAGCTCGACCACTACGACTCCCTCACCGGCCTGCCCAACCGCAGCCAGCTGCAGCGCCAGGCCGGCAAGCTGCTGCTGGCGGCGCGCCAGGCCGGCGCCGCGCTGAGCGTGCTGTTCGTCGACCTGGACCGCTTCAAGTACATCAACGATTCGCTCGGCCACAGCGGCGGCGACAAGATGCTGCGCGAGGTGGCCAAGCGCCTGGTCGCCCACGCCGGCGAGAGCGCGCTGGTGGCGCGCCTGTCGGGCGACGAGTTCGCGCTGGTGCTGCCCGGCGCCGACCGCACCCGCACCATCGCCACCGGCCAGCGCCTGCTGGTGGCGATGCGCCAGCCGCTGCGCATCGACCACGCCAGCATCGCGCCCTCGGCCAGCATCGGCATCAGCCTGTTCCCGTCGGACGGCGACACGCTGGACTACCTGCTGCACTGCGCCGAGATGGCCATGTACGACGCCAAGGCGGCCGGGCGCAACCTGTTCCGCCTCTTCAGCATCGAGATGAACTGGGCCGCGCAGGAGCGCCTGGCGCTGGAGTCGGCGCTGCGCGACGCGCTGCTCAACGAGGAACTCCACCTCAACTTCCAGCCGCAGGTGTTCCTGCGCGACGGGCGCCTGTACGGGCTGGAAGTGCTGGTGCGCTGGCACCACCCGCATTTCGGCAAGGTGCCGCCCGACCGCTTCGTGCCGCTGGCCGAGGACGCCGGCCTGATCGGCACGCTGGACCGCTGGGTACTCGAGCGCGCGTGCGCGCAGCTGGCCGCCTGGCGCCACGAGGGCATCCCGGTGCCGACCATCTCCGTCAACATCTCGCCGGGCAGCTTCCGCGACCCGGCGCTGGCCACCGACGTGGCCGAGACGCTCTCGCGCCACGGCCTGCCCGCCCACGCGCTGGTGCTGGAGATGACCGAGGGCCTGCTGATGGAGGACGATGCCGGCATCGCCGCCACCGTCGCCGCGATCCACGCGCAGGGCGTGCGCCTGTCGATGGACGATTTCGGCACCGGCTATTCGAGCCTGGGCTACCTGCGCCAGTTGCCGGTGCACCAGCTCAAGCTCGACAAGAGTTTCGTGATCGACCTGGAGAGCGACGCCGCCGCGCGCGAACTGGCCAGCGCCGTGATCCGCATCGGCGACAGCCTGAAGCTCGCGGTGGTGGCCGAAGGCGTGGAGAACGACGCGCAGCGCCAGTTCCTGCTCTCGCAGGGCTGCCACATGGGCCAGGGCTACCTGTTCTCGCGCCCGCTCGATGCCGACGCCGCGGCGCAGTGGATGAAGTCGCAGCACCCGGCCGAGCGCGCGGCCCCGCAGCCCAACCACTCGCTGCGCTAGGCCGGCGCGGCGGCCCGCGTCACGATGCGCGCAACACCTCCGCCAGCGTGCCGAACAGCGTGTCGATCTGCGCCGGCGCGATGACCAGCGGCGGCGACAGCACCATCGTGTCGCCCGCCGCGCGGATCAGGCAGCCGCGCGCCAGGCAGGCCAGGTGCGCCGCATAACCGCGCTGGCCGGGCTGGCCCGGCAGCGGCGCCAGTTCGATGGCCGCCAGCAGGCCGATATTGCGCACGTCCGCCACGTGCGGCAGGCCGCGCAGGCCGTGCGCCGCGTCGGCCCATTGCCGCGCCAGATCGTTGGCGCGCGTAAACAGCCCCTCGCGACGGTAGATGTCCAGCGCCGCCAGCCCGGCCGCGCAGGCCAGCGGATGGCCCGAATAGGTGTATCCATGCGGCAGCTCGATGCTGCCCGGCGCGCCCTGCATGAGGGCCTCGTACACATGGCCGCCCACCAGCGTCGCGCCCATCGGCACCGCGCCGTTGGTCAGGCCCTTGGCGCTGGTCATCAGGTCCGGCGCCACGCCGAAGGCCTGCGCGGCGAACGGCGCGCCCACGCGGCCGAAGCCGGTGATGACCTCGTCGAAGATCAGCAGGATGCCGTGCCTGTCGCAGATCTCGCGCAGGCGCTGCAGGTAGCCCACCGGCGGCACCAGCACGCCGGTGGAGCCGGACACCGGCTCGACGATCACGGCGGCGATGGTGGATGCGTCGTGCAGCGCGACCAGGCGCTCCAGCTCGTCCGCGAGGTGCGCGCCCCACGCCGGCTGCCCGCGCGAGAACGCCATCGCCGCGCGGTCGTAGGTGTGCGGCAGGTGGTCCACCCACGGCAGCAGGTTGCCGAACGGCTTGCGGTGGCCGGCGATGCCCGACACCGACAGCCCGCCGAAACCCACGCCGTGATAGGCGCGCTCGCGCCCGATCAGGCGCACCCGCTGCGGCTCGCCGCGCGCGCGGTGATAGGCCAGCGCGATCTTGAGCGCCGAATCCACCGCCTCCGACCCGGAATTGGAAAAGAACACGTTGGACAGGCCGGCCGGCGCCTCGGCCACCAGCGCCTCGGCGAACGCGAAGGCCAGCGGGTGGCTCATCTGGAACGACGGCGCGTAGTCCAGCTCATGGGCCGTGCGCGCGATGGCCTCGACGATCTCCGGGCGGCGGTGCCCGGCGTTGACGCACCACAGCCCGGCCATGCCGTCGAGCACGCGGCTGCCGTCCGGGCGCAGGTAGTACATGCCGTCGGCGCCCGAGAACATCTGCGGTTGCGGCTGCTGCTTGAAGCGGCGGTTGGACGTGAATGGCATCCAGTACGCGGCCATCGCGGCGGCGGGATCGGCGTCGGAGACAGAAATGGAAGCGGAAGCGGAGTCAGAAGCGGGCAATACGCTGTGGGCGGTCATGGCGGGGCTCGTCGAAGTGGCGTTGCGGTAAGGCACGGTCCCGGCCATTTTGTACTAAATATTAACAAAGTACAATGTTGCACGGATACGGCCCATGCCGGCGGGACAGGCGCGCGCATAGCCGGACCGCGCCCGGCACGGCCGCGCATTGCGATGCGTTCGGAGGAAGGGAGGCCGTGTGACAAGCCGCGTGACAAGCGGCGGCGCGGCCGCTCAGTTGCTGTGGGCGCGCGCGCTCAGCAGGTGCCGGCGCATCAGCGCGGCCGCCCATTCGCGGTCGCCCAGCTCCAGCGCGTCGAGGATCTGCAGGTGCTCGCGGCAGGCTTCGACCAGGTCGATCTCGCGGTAGAACGCGGCGTGCTCCTCCAGCCGGCGCAACTGGGTCTGCTGCTGCACCGCCTGCACGATGAAGCGGTTGCCGGAAAAGCGCGCCAGCATCTCGTGGAACGACGTGTTCAGCGCGAAGAACCCGGCCGGCGACAGGCTCGCGCCGCCGTCCGCGATGACCTGCTCGTAGGCCTTGCGGCAGCGCGCGACCTGCGCCTTGTCGGCCTCGAAGGCCGGCTCCAGCAAGGCGCCGCATTCCACGATCATGCGGAAGCGGTAGCTCTCGGCCAGCGCCTCCGGCGTCTCCAGCGATGGCAGGAAGCGCCAGCCGTGGCCGGCGCGCTTCTCGATCAGGCCGTCCGCCACCATGCGCGTCAGGGTCTTGGCCAGCAGGCTGCGCGACACCGGATAGGCGCGCAGCAGCTCCTTCTCGGTCAGCGTGTCGGGCAGCTGCTTGCGGGCGCGGCCGTCCACCAGCTGGCGGTACAGCTCGTCGCCGCCCATGCCGGACTCGCCGAAGTCCGGCACCGCGGCGCCGTGCGCCGGCGCCTCGACGAAATAGCCGCTGTTGGCGCGGTAGCGGATCAGGCCGTGCCCGGCCAGCAGCCGCAGCGCCGCCCGCACCGGCGTGCGCGACACCGCGAAATGGCTCGCCAGGGTTTCCTCGGCGAGGTGCGCGCCGGGCGCCAGCTCGCCCTCGGCCACCTGCCGCGCGATGCGGCGCGCGAGGTCGATCTGCAGCGGCGAGGCCGGTTTGCTGGAAGCGGGCATGGACAGTGGGATCGGGTGGCGCCGGTGGCGCAAGCCGTGCCGGCGCGCAAGCGGCACGGCCGGACGAGAGCCGCGATGGTAGCCCCGAAGCCGGGCGCGCGCAAATATTGCCGGCAGCCTGGTTGTATTTTGAACAAATTTAGTACATATCCATTTCGCCGCATGCTGGCCCCGGAAAGCGCCGGTCCGGCGCCCCGCGCGGGCCTCGCCGCGCGTCATGCAAGCGTGTCGGGCGGGCCGCCGGCCGCGGGCACGGCGCCGCGTGGATTACCATTCCATCCATTGCACCTTGCTCCACCCACGGCCGCTCACGGAATCCGTCGCCATGCCCATCCCTTACCTGCGCAGCCTCGCCGGGCGCCAGCGCAGTCCGCAAGCCAACCGGCAGCTCGCCTGCTACCTCAGTTTCGTCGCCGGCGCCGCCAACGCCGGCGGTTATCTCGCGGTCCAGCAATACACCTCGCACATGAGCGGCATCGTCTCCGCGATGGCCGACCATCTCGCGCTCGGCGAGGCCGGGCTGTTCCTGGAGGGGCTGGGCGCGCTGCTGTCCTTCCTGGCCGGCGCCGCCACCTCGGCCGTGCTGATCAACTGGGCGCGGCGCGAGGACCTGCACAGCGAATACGCGCTGCCGCTGCTGCTGGAGGCCGTGCTGCTGCTGTGCTTCGGCCTGATGGGCGGCAACCTGGAGATGCACCGCTGGGCGCTCGGCACCGCCACCGTGATCGTGCTGTGCTTCATCATGGGCCTGCAGAACGCCATGATCACCAAGATCTCTAATGCCGAGATCCGCACCACCCACGTCACCGGCATGGTGACCGACATCGGCATCGAGCTCGGCAAGCTGTTCTACTGGAACGCCACCGGCGCCGTCGCCGGCAAGCCGGTGGTGCTGGCCAACCGCTCCCGGCTGCGCATGCTGGCCACGCTGGTGGGGCTGTTCTTCGGCGGCGGCGTGATCGGCGCGCTGGGGTTCAAGCACCTGGGCTTCAGCGCCACGCTGGCGCTGGCGGCGCTGCTGCTGGCGCTGGCGGTGGTGCCGGTGGCCGACGACGTGCGCGGCCACCTGCGGCGCGCGGTGGTGCGCTGCCGCGTCTGGGCGCGCGAAGTGCTGCGCGACGTACATGCGCTGTGGCTGGCCGCGCGCGACCCGCGCACGCCCTGGTATGCCAAGGTGGTGGCGCTGCTGGTGGCGGGCTACGCGCTGTCGCCGCTCGACCTGATCCCGGATTTCATCCCCGTGCTGGGCTATCTCGACGACGTGGTGCTGGTGCCGCTGGGCGTGCTGCTGGCGGTGCGGATGGTGCCGCCCGAGCTGATGCGCGAATACCGCGCGGCCGCCGTGGCCGCCGCGCAACGCCCGCGCAGCCGGATCGCCGCGGTGGTGATCGTGATGTTGTGGATCTGCGTCACCGTGCTGACCGGCGCGCTGCTTGCCCGCCACTTCGGCCGGCCATGATGTGACGGCTCGCAGGCCCCGGCACGAAAAGGCCGGCAAAAGGTTGGCGCGGACACATTGCCTTGCATTCGGGCGCCCGGCGGCTCACTACACTCGAATCATCGAGCGGCACGAGCCGCCTGTCCCGAGCCAGCAACGCATCATGCAGCAAGACGCCGACATCCCCACCGTGACCTGCCTGCAGGGCCTGCGCGATCTGGCGGCCCTGCTGACCGCCGGGTCCCTGCTTCAGCGCGCCACCTTGCAGGTCATCGCCGAATACGAGCGCGAAGCGCGCGACTCCGAAGACCGCTACAGCGCCCTGCGCCACTGCTGGGACTGAGCCCGGCCCGGCGGTTCAGTGCTGGCAGGCCAGCGGCACGCGCGCGCCGCCGTCGCGCGCCAGCGGCAGCAGCGCCGGCGCCAGCGACTTGAGCAACTGCACCGACAAGGCGCTGGTGAAGGCGTAGCGCGCCGCATAGGGCTCCTGCACGTAGGCGGTGACGTTGCCGAAATAGCGCTCGCCGAGGAAGAACACGAAGGTCGCCGAGCGGCTGACCACGCGCGACGAAATCAGCCGGCCGCCCGGCCCGTAGACCTCGTAGCGGTGGTCGCCGGTGCCGGTCTTGCCGCCGGCGACGATGCCGCTGCCCGCCAGCGCCGGTCGCAGCGACCCGGCCGTGCCCGAGTTCACCACCCCCACCAGCGCGGCGCGCACCACCTGCGCCAGGTCCTCGCTCAGCAGGCGCTTGCCGTGCATGTCCAGCCCGAACACCGTGGCATACGGCGTGCCCTCGGCAAAGTCCAGGCGGCGCAGCGCGGTGGCCTGCTCGCGCACGCCGCCGTTCTGGATGATGCCGACCAGCTCCGCCAGCGCCGCCGGGCGGTCGCCCGCCGCGCCGATGGCCGAGGCGTAGGACGGCGTGATCGCGCCGAACGGATAGCCCAGCCGCTGCCAGCGCCGCGCGATCTCGCCGAAGGCCTGGCGTTCGAGCTGGCCGCGGATGCGCCGGGTCTGCCCGCCCGGGTTGCGGGTCTTGAACAGCCATGCGTAGACCTCCTGGCGCTGCGCGGTGCTGTCGCGCAGGACCTCGTCCAGGCTGGCGTCGGGATGCTGGCGCAGGTAGTCCAGCAGCCACAGTTCCAGCGGATGCACGCGCGCGAGGTAGCCGCGGTCGTTCAGGTTGAAGCTGCGCGGGCCGTACTTGCCGTACATCCTGGCCAGCGCTTCGTCGGTCAGCGGCGCCTTGGCGATCTTCGGCAGCGTGGCGCGCATGATCCTGGCGAACTGTTCCAGGTCCATGTCCGGCTCGATGCTGCGCAGCGTGACCGCCAGCCCGACCTGGCTGAAGCGCCGGTTCTCCAGCGCGCGCCGGAACCGCTCCGGCCAGGTCTTGCCGCGGTACTTGCCGTAGAACGCGCGCAGGTAGTCGCTGCCTTCCTGGTCGGCGAAGCGCACCAGGTAGGCGCGGCGCTGGGGCGCGGCCGGGTTGTTGAGCCATGCGTCGGCGTCCGGGTGCAGCCGGTAGGTTTCGTAGCGCACGATGTCGCGCATCAGGCGCACGAACACCAGGTTGACCGAATGCTCGAAGGCCTCGCGCACCGGCATGATCTTCAGGTTTTCCCAACGCTCGAAGTTGGAGAAGGTCTGCAGGCCGCCGCCGGTGAAGAAGGCCTCGCCCGCGCCGCCGGAGTACTTGCGCAGCATGGCCGCCTCCAGCATCGCGCGCAGGCTCTTGTCGGGCTGCGTCAGCAGGTAGTTCTGCGCCCACAGGCTGAGCGCGTCGAGCCTGGCCGGCGTGACCGCCTTGAGCTGCGCGGGCGTCATGGCGGAGAACGCCTCGTGCAGCTCGGAGAGGATTTCCAGGTAAGTCACCAGCGTGCGCAGCTTGGCAGTGGAGCCCAGGTTGAGGCGCGCGCCGCGGTTGAGGTCGAACGGCAGGTCGAGGTTGTCGGCCTGCACGCGCAGCAGGTTGGCGCCGCCGGCGCGCTCGTACAGCGTGAAGCTGATCGCCAGCCGGCCGGGGTCGTCGCCGTCGCGCAGCAGGTTGCGGCCGTACAGCCCGGTGGCGCGGGCGCCGTCGCGCGTACCGGCCTTGAGCAGCGCATCGGTGACGACGCGCTGCAGCCCGGTGTCGATGGTGCTGTGGGCGGTCAGGTCGAGGCGGTCGAGCTCGTAGCTGCTGCCCAGGCCGAGATAGCGCAGCAGGTCGGTGCGCACGCCGCTGATGGCCTTGCGCGAGACGAAGGAGATCTCCGGGCGGTCCTGCGCGCCGGCGTCCTCGCCGCGCAGCCTGAGCGGCTGGGCCAGCGCGGCGTCGCGCAGCCACGGCGGGATGGCGCCGGCGGCGGCCAGCAGGCGGAGGTAGCTGTCGGTCAGCGCCGCCAGCGCGGCGGTGTCGCGCCGCAGGAAATGCGACGGCCCGCGCTGCGCGATGATCAGCGACAGCGCCTCCTTGAACACGCGCGCCTGGGTGGCGCCCTGCTCGCCCGGCAGCGGGCCCCTGCCCGGCCCCGGCCCCATGCCGGCCGCGCCCAGCAGGCGATTGGCTTCGCCGAAGTCCTGGCCGTACCAGGCCCACAGCCCGTCGCCCAGGCCGTTGATCTCGCCCACGCCGGCGCGCGCCGACAGCGGCACCGTGTTCAGGTAGTCGAGCAGGATGCGCTGGCGCGCGCCGATGGTGTCCGGCCCGTCGAGATAGGCCCGCATGGACGCGCTCGCCATCTGCCGGAGCTTCTCGTGCGGCGAGCCGGTGCGCCCGGCGCGCGAATGGCGGTACTTCTCGATCTGCGTGGCCAGCGTGCTGCCGCCGGGCGCCTCGTGGCGGTCGTTGAACAGGCGCACGCCCTGGTCCATCGCCGCGCGCGTGAAGCGGCGCACGTCGAGCGCGGGGTTGCGGGTGGGGAACTCGGGATCGAGCAGGTCGCGGTTCTCGATGTAGAGCAAGGCATTCACCAGCACCGCCGGGATGTCCCGGAAGCTGGCGTAGGCGCGGTCCGGCGCCGGCGCCGCGCCGAAGGGCTGGTCGTTGCAGTCGAGCAGCGCCAGGCCGGCCCGGGTCTTCTCGCGGTAGGGCGCGAACAGGCCGGAGTCGGTGATCTCCAGCAGGCGGGCGGACCAGCGCGCCTGGCGCTCGCGCCTGTAGCCGCGCGCCTCCAGCAGCTCGGTGAACTGCGGCAGGCGGCTGTAGCCGAAGCGCAGGTCGTAGGGGCCGTCGTCGGGGAAGCGGATGCGGTCGCTGGGCCCGGCCGCGTCGGCGTAGCCCGCGTCCCTGACGCGCGCCGAGAAGTAGCGGGCCTGCAGGCGCGAGGTGGACAGCTCCTCGGCCACGACCGCGTACAGGACATAGCCGCCCCCCACCAGCAGGGCCAGCATCACGAGCCTGGGCCAGAGACGTCGTCGCACGATTCAGGTCCGCTTTCAGGTCCGTCCCGCAAGGAAACCGGGGCATGCCCGGCGCGTCGGCCAGCACTGGCCGCCTGCTGGCAACGATGGCACCAATCGGGCGCCTCCGTCACAACGTATACCCTAGACTAATGCGGCCTGACGCACAAAGTGCGCGTGCAGCATCATGGCCGCCGGCCGCGCGCCGGGCGCCTGGACGCGGAACGCGGCGATGGCCCGGGCCGGGATTTGATCTTGCTCAATATCCGGCGCCGCGCGCGTCAAGTCCGGGCCCGACAGTCCGTTAGCGTAGACATCCCAATTTCATAACTGCCGCGAAGATGAAAAACCTGAGCGTACGCATTGCCCTGCTGGCCATTCTGGTGACGTTTGCATTGATGATCGTATTCGGCGCGGTAGTCGGCGTGTTCGCGCTCGGCGCCGCCAACCAGGCCACGGTGCGCGTACAGCAACTCTCGGCCAGCACCCTGCTGCTCAACGACGCCTACAAGGACATGACGCGCGCCCGCGCCGCGCTTTCGCGCGCCTACGCCTCCGCGCGCGAAGGCGGCGGCGGCGTCAATGCCGACGCGCTGGCGGCGGCGGCCAAGTCGCTGGGCAGCGCGGCGCAGCGGATGCAGCGCTTCGCCGCCGCGCCCGCGCAGGACGGCGAGGCCGACGGCCAGCGCCGCCAGCTCGCGCAGGCCGCCCAGCAGCACGCCGGCGCCATCGAGCGCGCCGCGGCCGCGCTGCGCGCCGGCGACCCGGCCGCCTACGCGGCCATCAACGACCAGGACATCACGCGCTCGGGCGCGGACTTCTCCACCGCGCTGGAACAATTCCAGCAGCAGGCCAGCGCGCTCTCGCTGCACGAGACCGAGACCAGCGGCACGCGCTACCGCCTGGTGGTGAAGCTGGTGGCGGTGGGCATCAGTGCCTCGCTGGCACTGATCGTGGCCGTGCACCTGGGCCTGCGCACCTTCGTGGTGGCGCCGCTGGCCGCCGCCGCCGAGCATCTCGACCGCGTGGCCGAGGGCGACCTCACGCAGCGCGCCGAAACCGCCAGCGGCAACGAAGTCGGCCGCGTGCTGGGCGCCGTGGCGCGCATGCAGGCGGCGCTCACGCGCACCGTCAGCCAGGTGCGCGCCAGCTCGGACTCGGTCAACATCGGCGCGCGCGAGATCGCCGCCGGCAACGCCGACCTGTCCGGCCGCACCGAGCAGCAGTCCGCCTCGCTCGAGCAGACCGCGGCCAGCATGGAGCAGTTGACCTCCACCGTGGGCAACAACACCGAAAGCGCGCGCCAGGCCAGCGCGCTGGCCGCCGAGGCGGCCCGGCTGGCCACGCGCGGCGGCGACGACGTGCGCGGCGTGGTGCAGACGATGGGCGACATCAGCAGCAGTTCGCAGCGTATCGCCGACATCATCGGCGTGATCGACGGCATTGCCTTCCAGACCAACATCCTGGCGCTCAACGCCGCCGTGGAAGCGGCGCGCGCCGGCGAGACCGGGCGCGGCTTCGCGGTGGTGGCGGGCGAGGTGCGCGCGCTGGCGCAGCGCAGCGCGCAGGCCGCGCGCGAGATCAAGAACCTGATCGACGACTCGGCCAACAAGGTCGCCGCCGGCAACGCGCTGGTGGCGCAGGCCGGCCACACCATGAACGAGGCGGTCGAGGCCGTGCAGCGCGTGGCCCGCATCGTGGAGGACATCTCGGCCGCCTCGCTGGAGCAGAGCGCGGGCATCGTGCAGGTCAGCCGCGCGGTGACGCAGATGGAGGAAGTCACCCAGCAGAACGCCGCGCTGGTCGAGCAGGCCGCGGCGGCGGCCGGTTCGCTGGAGACGCAGGCGCGCCAGCTGGCCGAGGCGGTGGGCGCGTTCCGGCTGGCGCCGGCCGCGTGAGCCCCCTGCCCGGCTACGCCGCCAGCCCGCGCTGCAAGGTGGTCTTGAGCATCGAGAACACCTGGCGCGCCACCGGGTTGGCGGCGTTGGGCCGCGCCCACAGGTAGTAGGTCACGTCCGGCAGGCGCGGCAGGCCGTCCTTGTCGCCCAGCACGCGCATGTCCGCGCCGAGCAGGTCGATGCTGCGCGCGGTGATGCCCAGCCCGGCGCGGATCGCCGCCTTGATGCCGATCAGGCTCGGCGCCAGGTAGGCCGAGCGCCACGGCACGCCGGCTTCCTTGAGCGCTTCCAGCGCCAGCCGGCGGAACAGGCTGGGCTCGTCGGCCAGGATCAGCGGCACCGGGCTGCCCGCCTCGTAGGCGAAATCCGCCGCGCACACCCAGATCGTGGGCGAGGTGCGCAGCACCAGCCCGTCCAGGCTGGCGTCCTCGCGCGTGGAGACCGTCAGGTCGATCTCGCCGCGCCGCAGCGACTCCATCAGGAACGGGCTGCGCCCCACGTGGATCTCCAGCCGCAGCGCCGGCGACGCCCGCGCGATGTGCGACAGCAGCGGCGGCAGGATGGTGTCGGCCACGTCGTGCGGCGCGCCGATGCGCAGCGAGCCGGTCAGGTCGCCTTCGCGCAGCACGCGCAGCGCCTCGTCGTTCAGGCCCAGCAACTGGCGCGCGTATTCCACCAGCTTGTTGCCGTGCCGCGTGAGCTGCTTGCCGCGCCCCTGCCGCTCGAACAGCGGCAGCGCCACCTGCTCCTCGAGGCGCTGCATCTGCTGGGTCACGGCGGACTGCGTGCGGTGCAGGTGCTCGGCGGCGGCGCCGAAGGTGCCGCGGTCGGCAATGGCCACCAGCGTGCGCAGCAGGTCCAGGTCGAGATTACGCATTCATCAGACTTGCTTAAGTGTTTTTATCGGTGATTAAGTGGTTTTGGCCGGCAAGGTTCATTAAAGTGAGGCCAGACAACGCCTCCGAGCGCCCCGCAAACCCGAGAACCATAAGACTGAGCAAGGATTCTAGAGATATGTCGATCGCACAACAACGCCAGCAAGCCGTTGGGGACGCCATCCGTTCCATCAAGGACATCGTCGCCGCCGGCGGCGTCACCCGCGCTTCGCTGGACGCCGTGCTGGGCCAGGTCAAGCAACTGGCGGCCCAGCCGCAACTGTGGGCGCAGGACGAGTTCGCGCCGCCCGAGGACGGCGAGCGCCAGGCCCGCTACCTGATCGCCGAAGACGCCGACCAGACCTTCGCGCTGTACCTGAACGTGATGCGGCCCGGCAAGCGCATCCCGCCGCACAACCACACCACCTGGGCCTGCGTGGCCGGCGTGGTCGGCACCGAGTTCAACGACGTCTACCTGCGCACCGACGACGGCAGCCAGCCGGGCGTGGGCACGCTGGCGCACGCGCGCACGGTGGAGGTCGGGCCGGGCAGCGGCATCGCGCTGCTGCCCGACGACATCCATTCGGTGGAGATCCGCGGCGACAGCGTGATCCGCCACCTGCACATGTACGGCCGCTCGTTGGAGACCCTGACCGAGCGCCTGTCCTTCGACCTCGAAACCGGCCGCTGCCAGATCATGAACGTGGGCGTCAAGACGCGCCGCTGACCGCCGCCGGGCAGCACCGGGCCGGGCCGTCGCGCCGGCCCGCGCCCGCCCCGGGGCTTCCCGCTTTCCCCGCTTTTCCCGTTACGACGCATTTCCCCTTGCCTCCCGCGCTCGCGCGGCCACGAGGCAGGCCCCCTTCTTGCCTGGACCAACCGCATGCCCCAGCCACTTTCCGCCCATCCCGCCCTGGTCGATCCCGCCACGCTCAAGGCCTGGCTGCACGGCCCCGGCGAAATCGCCCTGCTCGACGTCCGCGAGCACGGCCAGTATGGCGAAGGCCATCCCTTCCACGCCGTGCCGCTGCCATACAGCCGGCTCGAGCTCGAGATCGGCCGCCTGGCGCCCAACGCGGCCGCGCGCATCGTGCTGGCCGACGACGGCGACGGCGTGGCGGCGCGCGCGGCGCGGGCGCTGGCCGGGCTGGGCTATGCGGCCGTGTTCGTGCTCGACGGCGGCGTGCCGGCCTGGCAGGCCGCCGGCCATGCGCTGTTCGCGGGCGTCAACGTGCCCTCCAAGACCTTCGGCGAGCTGGCCGAGCATCACTACGGCACGCCGCGCGTGTCGGCGCCGGAGCTGGCCGCGATGCTGGCCGGCGAGCGCCCGCCGGTGGTGCTCGACGGGCGGCCCGCGAGCGAATTCCGCAAGATGAACATCCCCGGCGCCGTCTGCTGCCCCAACGGCGAGCTGGCCTACCGGCTGCGCGACCTCGTGCCCGACCCCGCCACGCCGGTCGTCATCAACTGCGCCGGGCGCACGCGCAGCATCATCGGCGCCCAGACGCTGATCAACCTCGGCGTGCCCAACCCGGTGTTCGCGCTGGAAAACGGCACGCAGGGCTGGTACCTGAACGACTTCGCGCTGGAGCACGGCGGCACGCGGCGCTATCCGGACAATGCCGCGCCGGCGGGGCTGGCAGAGGCGCGCGCCGCGGCCCGCGCGCTGGCCACGCGCTTCGCGGTGCCGCACGCCGGCGCCGGCGAGGTCGATGGCTGGCTGCGCGACCCCGCGCGCACCACCTACCTGTGCGACGTGCGCACGCCCGAGGAATTCGCCGCCGGCTCGGTGCCGGGCGCGCAGAACACGCCGGGCGGCCAGCTGGTCCAGGCCACCGACCAGTACGTCGGCGTGCGCCGCGCGCGGCTGGTGCTGATCGACGCCGACGGCGTGCGCGCCCCGGTGGCGGCAAGCTGGCTGCGCCAGATGGGACACGACGCGGTGGTGCTCGAAGGCGGGCTCGGCGCCGCGCTGGCGGCGGGGCTTGCCGCGTCCGCCGGCCCGCGCGCGCCGGCCGGCGCGCTGCCGCGCATCGGCGCGCGCGACCTCGCCGCGGGGCTGGCGGCGGGCCGGCTGCTGGCGCTCGACGTGCGCCCCAGCATGGCCTACCGCGCCGGCCACGTGCCCGGCAGCCGCTGGTCGATCCGCCCGGTGCTGGCGCGCGACCTGGCCGGCGTGCCGCGCGACATGCCGCTGGCGCTGATCGGCGACGAAGACGGCGTGGCTCTGCTCGCCGCGGCCGAGCTGGCCGCGCTCGGCTTCGGCGACGTCAGCCTGCTCGACGGCGGCATGCGGGCGTGGCAGGCCGCCGGCCTGGCGCTTGCCGACGATGCCGGCGCGGCGGTGCTGCCCGACGCGCGCTGCATCGATTTCCTGTTTTTCGTGCACGACCGCCACGACGGCAACAAGGAAGCCGCCCGCCGCTACCTGGCGTGGGAGACCAACCTGATCGGCCAGCTCGACGAGCAGGAGCTGGCCACTTTCCGCTTCGCCTGATCCGCCGCGCCGGGTCGCGGTTTTTGCTCGTCCGCTCGTCCACTCGTCCACTTGTTCGCTTCAGACATCGCTCCACGCCCAAAGCCAGAAAAGGAGGTCCCCATGTCTCGCCCCACGCAAGTCCTCGCCGGCGCCCTCGCCGCCACCGCCGTGCTGTGCGCCGGCCTCGCGGCGGCCCAGCCGCTCGCGCCCGTCGGCGGCTTTCCGGCCCAGCCGCTGCGCATCGTCTCGCCGTTCCCGGCCGGCGGCGGCAACGATGCCGTCACGCGCATCGTCGCCACCCACCTGGGCGAGGTGCTGGGGCAGACCGCCGTGACCGACAACCGCGGCGGCGCCGGCGGCAATATCGGCACGCGTTTCGTGGCCGAGTCCAAGCCGGACGGCTATACCCTGCTGACCTCGCAGGTCTCCGTGATGGCGGTCAACCCCTCGCTCTACAGCGCGCCCGGCTTCGACCCGGTGAAGCAGTTCGCGCCGGTCACGCAGATCAACGCCGCGCCCCTGGCCATCGTGGTGGCCGCCAACGCGCCGTGGCAGAGCTTTGCCGAACTGGCGGCGCAGGCCAGGGCCCAGCCGCACAAGATCACCTTCGCCACGCCCGGCAACGGCACGCTCTCGCACCTGGTCGGCGTGGTGCTGGACAAGGACAGCGGCGTCGCCCTGGAGCACGTGCCCTACAAAGGCGCAGGCCCGGCCATCAATGACCTGCTGGGCCACCAGGTGGACGTGCTGATCACCTCCACCTCGTCGGTGGCGGGCTTCATCCAGGGCGGGCGCATGCGCGCGCTGGCCGTCACCAGCCCGCGCCGGCTGGGCGTGTTCGCCAAGGTGCCGACGCTGGAAGAGCTCGGCTACCGCAATGCCCGCTTCGAGGACTGGTACGGCGTGTTCGTGCCGGCCGGCACCTCGCCCGAGCGCATCGCCCTGCTCAACCGCGCCATCGTGCAGGTGCTGCAGATGCCGGAGGTGGTCAAGCTCATCAACGACGGCGGCAGCGACGTGGTGGCCAGCAAGCCCGATGCGTTCGCGGCCCAGCTCAAGGGCGACATCGCGCGCTGGTCGCAGATCGTCAAGCTGTCCGGCGCGCACGTGGACTGAGGCCCGACGATGACACACCGCCCCCTGACCCGCCTCGTCCACGGCGGCCGCGCCACCGCCGTGGACGGCGGCCGGCCCGTCAATCCGCCGCTGGTGCGCGCCAGCACGGTGCTGTTCGATTCCACCGCGCAGATGCGCGAGATGCGCGGCCGGCGCGGCAGCGAGCGCCTGTTTACCTACGGCGCGCGCGGCACCCCGACCGCCTTCGCGCTCGAAGACATGGTCACGGAACTCGAGGGCGGCTACCGCACGCGCCTGTTTCCGACCGGCCTGTCCGCCGCGGCCATGACCCTGCTGGCCTGCCTGCGCCCGGGCCAACACGTGCTGCTGCCCGACTGCGTCTACGAGCCGGTACGCAGGCTGGCCACGGGTTTTCTCGCCCAGCATGGCATCGCGGCTAGTTTCTACGCCGGCGACGGGCACGACCTGCAAGCCCGGCTGCGGCCCGAGACGCGGCTGGTCTACGTGGAAACGCCCGGCTCGCTGGCCTACGAGATGTGCGACCTGCCCGCCATCGCCGGCATCGCCCACCGCCACGGCGCGCTGGTCGCCGCCGACAACACCTGGGGCTCGGGCCTGCTCTACCGCCCGCTGGCGCTCGGCGCCGACATCTCGCTGATGGCCGCCACCAAATACCTGTCCGGCCATTCCGACGTGATGATGGGCACGGTCTGCGCCACCGAGGCCGCCTGGCCCGCGCTGGCCGGCGTGGCCGACGCCTTCGGCATCGCCGTCAGCCCGGACGACGCCTACCTGGTCCAGCGCGGCATGCGCACGCTCGGCGCGCGCATGGCCCAGCACGAGCGCGGCGCGCTCGCGGTGGCGCGCTGGCTGCAGGCGCGCTCCGAGGTGGCCGAGGTGTTCTGCCCCGCCCTGCCCGGCGACCCGGGCCACGCGCTGTGGCGGCGCGACTGCCACGGCACCAACGGGCTGCTGTCGTTCGCGCTGCGCGAGGCCGCGCCGGGCGCCGCCGGGCACTTCATCGACAACCTCGCGCTGTTCGGCATCGGCGCCTCGTGGGGCGGCTTCGAAAGCCTGGCGGTGCTCGCCGACATGCGCGGCGCGCGCAGCGTGACCGACTGGTCGGCGCGCGGACAGGTGGTGCGGCTGCATATCGGGCTGGAAGACAGCGACGACCTGATCGCGGACCTCGCGCGGGGCTTCGAGGCGATGGCGCGGATGGCCGCATACGGCATCGACCGCGACCGCGACGGCGGCGGCGGCGGCGAACAGCACCGATGACACGCGCCGCCCATGTGCTAGCATTGCATGCAACGCAAGCACGGGAGCCGGCATGGCAACGCTGACAATCCGCAATATCGACGAGGCGCTCAAGGCGCGCCTGCGCCTCGAAGCCGCCCAGCACGGGCGCTCGATGGAAGAAGAGGTGCGCGCCATCCTGCGGCAGGCGCTGAGCAAGCCGTCTCGCACGGAGGGGCTGGGCAGCCGGATCCGGACGCATTTCGCGCACCTGTCCGACCCGGGCGTGCCGCTGCCTCCCCGCGACGAGCCGCCGCGCGCGGCGGACCTGCCGGAATGATCGTCCTCGACACCAACGTGCTGTCGGAGCTCATGCGCGCGGCGCCGGACGCGGCGGTCGTCGCGTGGCTGGACCGCGCTTCCGAGCAGGCCTTCGCGGTGACGGCCGTCACCGTCGCCGAATTGCTCACCGGCATCGCCCTGCTCGCGGATGGCCGGCGCAAGGCCGGGCTCTACGCGGCGGCGACCGGCATGCTCGACGCGGAATTCACCGGCGCCGTGCTGCCGTTCGACGCCGAGGCCGCGGGCTGCCATGCGGAGATCGTCGCCATGCGCACCCGGGCCGGCCGCCCGATCAGCATGGCCGACGCGCAGATCGCGGCGATCTGCCTGCGGCACGGCGCCGTGCTCGCCACCCGCAACGGCAAGGACTTCGGCGGCATCGGCCTGACCGTGGTCAACCCGTGGCACGACTGAGCGGGACCTGCCTGCCCACCTGCATCCGCCCATGACCGACCACGCCGACGCCGTCTTCACGCCCCACGACCAGCAGCGCTTCTACGACCTCGTGGCGGCGCGCCGCGACATGCGCCATTTCATCGCCGGCGCGACCGTGGACGAAGCCGTGCTGCTGCGCCTGCTGCGGGCCGCGCACGCGGCGCCTTCGGTCGGCCTGATGCAGCCCTGGCGCTTCATTCGCATCGCCGATCCGGCCGTGCGGGAGGACATCGCCGCGCTGGTCGAGGCCGAGCGGCAGCGGACCGCGCTGGCGCTGGGCGAGCGCGATGCCGAGTTCCTGCGGCTGAAGGTGGAAGGCGTGCGCGAATGCGCGGAGCTGCTGGTGGTGGCGCTGGCGCCGGACGACGGCACGGTGTTCGGCCGGCGCACCATGCCGCGCGAGATGGCGCTGTGCTCGGCGGCCTGCGCGATCCAGAACCTGTGGCTGGCCGCGCGCGCGGAAAACCTCGGCATGGGCTGGGTCTCGATGTTCGCGCCCGAGGCGCTGGCCGCGCGGCTGCGCATGCCGCCGGGCGCGCAGCCCATCGCCATCCTGTGCCTGGGGCCGGTGCGCGCGTTCTATCCGGCGCCGATGCTGGAAATCGAGAACTGGCGCCACGGCCGGCCGCTGGCGGCGTTCGTGGCCACGGACGGCTGGGACGCGCCGGCGTCCTGAGCCGCGCCTCAAGGCGCCACGGAGGGCTCGCGCTTCATGGTGCGCAGCACGAAGGTGGAATGGCTGTGCCGCAGGCCGGGCAGCTTGTACAGCTTGTGGCGCAGGAACTGCTCGTAGCCTTCGGTGCCGGCGACCGCCACCTTGATGAGGTAGTCGTACTCGCCGGTCAGCAGGTAGGCCTCCATCACCTCGGGCAATTCGGCCAGCGCCTCGCCGAAACGGTCGAGCATGTCGTCGTCGTGCCGGTCGAGCGTGACCTCGATCAGCACGGTGTCGGGCAGGCCGAGCGCCTTCTGGTTCAGCAAGGCCGCATAGCCCTCGATCACCCCGCTGTCTTCCAGCGCGCGCACGCGGTTCCAGCACGGCGTGGGCGACAGGCCGACCTGCTCCGCGAGCTTGAGGTTGGAGAGCCGGCCGTCGCGCCGCAGCGCGCGCAGGATGCGGCGGTCGGTTTCGTCGAGTTTGGGAGAGCTTGCCATGACTTTGCGTGACCGAAAGAAGGATTCACCCATGATCCTATCATTCACGGATAATCCATCTCCATATTCGTGGGAATGGCAGGGAATAAAGAAGCCCATTCCGCACCGCCGCTGGTAAATTTGTCGCATGAATCCGACGCCGCTTTCCAGCCCCGCCATGCTCCCCATGCCCACCCTGAATCTTGCGCTGCGCCTCGACCGCGGCGATGTCTTCGGCGCCATCGAATGGACGCTCGCCAATGCCCGCCGCACCGGCCTGACCCTGGCCGGCATGGATTTCGATGCCGCCGCGCCGTGGGCGCTGACGCTGTCGGTCGCCGCCGCGGACGCGGACCTGCTGGACCTGTTCGTCAGGCGGCTCGGGAACGGCGTGGACGTGCTGGAAGTGCGCGAGGTCGCCGCGGCTACGCCCGCCCCCGCGCTTGCCGCCGCCGCGCCGGCTCGGTATCCTCAGGCCGCCAACAGGCTGCCCTCGGGAACGTCTCATGCCGCTTCGTCTTCCACCCCTCTCGGCGCTGCGCTTCTTTGAAGCCGCCGGCAGGCACCAGAGCTTCAAGCTCGCCGCCGCCGAGCTGAACGTGACGCCGAGCGCGGTCAGCCACGGCATCACCGGCCTGGAACAGGCGCTCGGCGTGGCGCTGTTCGTGCGCGAGCCGCGCGGGCTGGCGCTGACCCCGGCCGGGGCGGATTACCTGGCCTACATCTCCGAGGCCTTCGCGCTGATCGCCACCGGCACGCAGCGCCTGCCGGACCGCCGCGCCGGGCGCACCATCGCCGTGAGCTGCGCGCCGACGCTGGCGTCGCGCTGGCTGCTGCCGCGCCTGCACGATTTCCGCCGCCGCTGGCCGGACGTCAACGTGACCGTGGATACCTCGCGGCGGCTGGTGGGATTCCCCGCCGACGGCTTCGACTTCGCCATCCGCATGAGCCGCGCGCCGGTGCCCGGCACGGCGTGGGACCGCCTGTTCGGCGAGCAGTTGCTGCCGGTATGCAGCCCGGCCTGCCGCGCCGGCACGCTCGACGCGCAAGGCCATTTCGATCCGCGCCTGGCCACGCTGATCCATGTGGACACCGCCGGCGAGGACTGGCCCGCATGGCTGGCCGCCACCGGCATGCCGGACGCGGCGCCGGCCGGCAACCTGCGCTTCGACACCATCCAGCTCGCGCTGGAAGCCGCCGCCGCGGGCCTGGGCGTGGCGCTGGGACGGCGGCCGCTGGTGGACCGCGAACTGGCCGCCGGCACGCTGGTCACGCTCGGCGCGCCGCCGCTGGCCGCGCGCACGGCCTACTGGCTGGTCAGCGCCGAGGGCGCCGCCGAGACCCGGGGCCGGCCCGATCTCGCCGGCTTCCGGCAATGGCTGCTGGCCGAGGCGCGGGCCTGCGCGGAGCCCGTCGCGCAACCGGCGGCACCGGCGCCGGCCCTGCGCTGAGCGCGGGCACAGGTGAGCCCGCCTCACGCGCAGCCGAATTCTTTTCCTTTGTCGCGCGTGCCGCCCGCTGCCAGTATTGGCGCAGGAGGAACACCACCATGCCGACGGCGCCAGCCCAAGACCACCACGACCCGCGCAGGGGTTCCCTGCGCAACCCCGCGCTGCCGGTAGTGATCGCGGCCGCGCTGATCCTCAGCGCGGCGATGGGCGTGCGGCAGACCTTCGGGCTGTTCCTCGGCCCCTTGTCGTTCGACCGCGGCATGCCGGTCACGCTGATCGCGTTCGCCATCGCGCTGCATAACCTCGTATGGGGCCTGGCCCAGCCGTTCGCCGGCGCCGCGGCCGACCGCCACGGCTGCGCGCCGGTGGTGGCGTTCGGCGGCGCGGCCTTCGCGGCGGGCCTCGGGCTGGCGGCGGTGGCGCCGTCGGGCGCCATGCTGGTCATCGGCATGGGCGTGCTGGTCGGCATCGGCATCAGTTGCACCAGCTTCGGCGTGGTGCTGAGCGCGGTGGGCCGCGTGGCCACGCCCGCGCAGCGCAGCATGGCGATGGGCATCGCCAGCGCGGGCGGCTCGCTCGGGCAGGTGCTGGTGGTGCCGCTGGCGCAGTCGGTGCGCGCGGGCGCGGGCGTCGGCGCCTCGCTGTTCGTGCTCGCCGCGGTGATGCTGCTGGCCGCGCCGCTCGGCCTCATGCTCGAAAAGCGCCACGCCGGCGGCGCGCCCGCGCGGCAGGCGCCGGCGGAGCCGCTGCGCCCGGTGCTGGCGCTGGCAAGCCGCCACCGCGGCTACCGGCTGCTCACGCTCGGTTTCTTCACCTGCGGCTTCCAGCTGGCGTTCATCGGCACCCACTTGCCGGGCTACCTGACGCTGTGCCACCTGCCCGCCGGGCTGGGCGCGACCGCGCTGGCGCTGATCGGGCTGTTCAACATGGCGGGAAGCTGGGCCTGCGGCTGGCTGGGCGGGCGCTTCCGCCAGCAATACGTGCTGGGCTGGCTCTACCTCGTGCGCGGCGTGGCCATCGCCGCCTTCCTGCTGCTGCCCAAGAGCGCCACCTCGGTGATGGTGTTCGCGGCCGTGATGGGCCTGACGTGGCTCGGCACGGTGCCGCTCACCAGCGGGCTGGTGGCCAAGGTGTTCGGCACGCGCCATCTCGGCACGCTGTTCGGCGTGGTCTTCCTCAGCCACCAGATAGGCTCCTTCCTCGGCGCTTGGCTGGGCGGCTTCATGTTCGACCTGACCGGCTCCTACTCGCTCGTGTGGGCCGCCACGGCGCTGGCCGGGCTGGTGGCGGCGCTGCTGCATTTCCCGATCGACGACAGCGTGGCCGGCACGCCCGCGCCGCCGCCCGCGCCGCGCGGCGCGGCTCCGCGCTCCGCCTGACCCGCCACCGGGACGCTACCGGTTGTCCGGCAGCAGTTCGATGCCGTCCAGTTCGGCGGCGCAGGTGTCGCGCACGATGGAAACGAAGTCGCGCACGTAGGGCCGCTGCGCCAGCGCCGCCGGCGTGGTCGCGTACAACTCGCTCCACAGCCCCCGCGCGCCGATGCGCTTGGCCAGCACGTAGTCGTGGTCGACGTAGTTCTTCACGCCCCAGTTCGGCAGCGCGGCCACGCCGCGGCGGCTGGCCACCAGTTGCAGTACCGCCACCGTGAGTTCGGCCGTGCGCCGCTGCAGCTTGATGCCGGCCGGCTCCAGCACCTCGCGGATCAGATCGATGCGCTGCTCGGGCACCGGGTAGGTGATGAGGGTCTCGCCGGCGAGGTCCTGCGCCTCGATGCGGCGCTTGTTGCGCAGCCGGTGCTCGTTGGCGATCACCGCCAGGATCTCGAAGCGGAACAGCGGCGCCACCGCCAGCCCGCGCTTGGCCGGCGGCAGCGAGCCGATCACCATGTCGGTCCGGCCTTCGGCCAGCAGCGCCAGCGGGTCGGCGTGGAAGCCCGCCACCAGGTCCACCTCCACTTCCGGCCAGCGGCGGCGGAACTCGTCCATGACCGGCATCAGCCAGTCGAAGCAGGTATGGCATTCGAGCACGATGCGCAGCTCGCCGCGCGTGTCGCCCTTGAGCCGCGCGAGGTCGCGCTCGGCCGTGCTGATGGCGGCCAGCGTCTCGCGCGCCAGCGCCAGCAGGCGCTCGCCGGCGGGCGTGAAGCGCAGCCCCTGGCGGGTGCGGTCGAACAGCGGCAGGCCGTAGTGCGACTCGATGCCCTTGATCTGGTGCGACAGCGCCGACTGGCTCACGTGCACGCGCTCGGCCGCGGTGGCGAGCTTGCCCGATTCGGCGATCGCCACGAGGGAACGCAGGTGCCTGACTTCGATCATGACTGGCCGCTCCGCCTGATATGAAACCTGATATGAAACTGATTCATACGTTGATTAAATCTTATCGCTTGATTCATTCTACGCCGGATCCGACACTGGGCGCCATCGTCACACACCACATACGGAGTACCAGATGGCACGGACACATATCGCGGGCTTTCCCCGCATCGGCGCCCAGCGCGAACTGAAATTCGCCCAGGAAGCCTTCTGGCGCGGCGAGACCGCCGAATCCGACCTGCGCGAAGTGGCCGCCGGCCTGCGCCGGCAGCACTGGCAGGCCCAGGCCGAGGCGGGCCTGGACAGCGTGGCGGTGGGCGACTTCGCCTACTACGACCAGGTGCTCGGCACGAGCGCGCTGCTCGGCGCCCTGCCCGCGCGCTTCGGCTTCGACGCGAAGCAACTGAGCCTGGCGCAGTATTTCGAGCTGGCGCGCGGCAACAAGGCGCAGCCCGCGCTGGAAATGACCAAGTGGTTCGATACCAACTACCACTACCTGGTGCCCGAGCTTGGACCCGACACGCGCTTCGACGGCGGCGTGGACTGGTTCTTCGACGAGGTGGACGAGGCGCTGGCGCTGGGCCTGTCCGCCAAGCCGGTGCTGATCGGGCCGGTCACTTACCTGTGGCTGTCCAAGAGCCACGTCGAGGGCTTCGACCGCCTGAGCCTGCTGCCGGCGCTGGCGGCCGCCTACGCCCGCATCCTGGCGCGCCTGCGCGAGCGCGGCATCGAGTGGGTGCAGATCGACGAGCCGGCGCTGTGCCTGGACCTGGAGCCGGCCTGGCTCGACGCCTATGACAGCGCCTACGCGGCGCTGGCCGGCAGCGGCGTCAAGCTGCTGCTGGCCACCTACTTCGACACCGCCGCCGACCACGCCGCGCGCGCCGCCGCGCTGCCGGTGCAGGGCTTCCACGTCGACCTGGTGCGCGCGCCGCAGCAGCTCGACGCATGGCGCCGCGTGCTGCCGGCCGGCGCGGTGCTCTCGGCCGGCGTGATCGACGGCCGCAACATCTGGCGCGCCGACCTGCGCCGCGCGCTGGCCGTGCTGGCGCCGCTGCGGGCCGAGCTGGGCGAGCGCCTGTGGGTGGCGCCGTCCTGCTCGCTGCTGCACGTGCCGGTGTCGCTCGCGGCCGAGCACAAGCTCGATGCCGAGATCAAGAGCTGGCTGGCCTTCGCCACCGAGAAGCTCGCCGAGGTGAACGTGCTGGCGCGCGCGCTCGACGAAGGCGAAGCCGCCGTCGCCGCGCAGCTTGCCGCCAACGACGCCGCGCTGGCCTCGCGCCGCAACTCGCGCCGCGTGGTCAACCAGCAGGTGCAGGCGCGCATGGCCGCCATCACCGCCGACATGGCCGAGCGCGACAGCGCGTTCGACGTGCGCATCGCCCGCCAGCGCGACGCGCTGCAACTGCCGGCGCTGCCCACCACCACCATCGGCTCGTTCCCGCAGACCGCGGCGATCCGCCAGACGCGCGCAGCCTACAAGCGCGGCGACATCGGCGCGCTGGAATACCTGCAGCGCATCCGCGCCGAGATCGAGACCGCCGTGCGCAAGCAGGAAGCGCTGGGCCTGGACGTGCTGGTGCACGGCGAGGCCGAGCGCAACGACATGGTGGAATATTTCGGCGAGCAGTTGTGCGGCTATGCGTTCACCGCCAACGGCTGGGTGCAGAGCTACGGCTCGCGCTGCGTCAAGCCGCCGGTGATCTACGGCGACGTGTACCGCCCCGAGCCGATGACGGTGGAGACCACGCGCTACGCGCAGTCGCTCACCGAGCGGCCGATGAAGGGCATGCTCACGGGCCCGGTGACGATGCTGCAATGGTCGTTCGTGCGCGACGACCAGCCCCGCTCGGCCACCGCGCTGCAACTCGCGCTGGCGATCCGCGACGAGGTGAGCGACCTCGAGCAGGCCGGCATCCGCGTGATCCAGATCGACGAGCCCGCGCTGCGCGAGGGCCTGCCGCTGCGCAAGGGCGACTGGGCCGCCTATCTCGCCTGGGCCGTGCATGCCTTCAAGATCTCGGCCGCCTCGGTGGCGGACCAGACGCAGATCCACACCCATATGTGCTATGCGGAGTTCAACGACATCCTGCCGGCCATCGCCGCGCTCGACGCGGACGTGATCACCATCGAGACCTCGCGCTCGGCGATGGAGCTGCTCGAAGGCTTCGGCGAGTTCGACTATCCCAACGAGATCGGGCCGGGCGTGTACGACATCCACTCGCCGCGCGTGCCCAGCGTGGAGGCCATCACGCATCTGCTCGAGCGCGCCTGCGAGGTGATTCCGCCGCAGCGGCTGTGGGTCAACCCGGACTGCGGCCTCAAGACGCGCGCATGGCCGGAGACCGAGGCCGCGCTGGCCAACATGGTGGCGGCCGCGCGCGCGCTGCGCGAGCGCGTCGGCAACGACGGCGCCGCGCGCTGGCAGCGTGCCGGCGCCGCGGGCCAGGCGGCGCATCACGCCACGCAAGCCTGCGACTGCGCCGGCCACGCGCGCTGAACCGGCGCGCCGGCCCGCCGCGCGGGCGGGCTGGCGCCGCCGTTTGCCCGCCGGCTTTCTTCCCTTGCGTCGCTGTGTCACATAGCGTGCGGCAAGCCTTGTTTCGTATCGTACGCGGCTTGTCCAGCACGATACGAGGCGCGTGTCCCACGCAGGACCGCCGCCACAAGGGAAGAAGATGAAACGAAGCAGATACTGGAGGCGGCGCGCCGCCGCGCTGCCCGCCGCGGCATTCACCACGGCCGCGCTGGCGCAGGCCGGCGCCGATGTCACGGTGACGCTGCCGGCCGCCACCGTGACCGCCCGCGCCGAAGGCTCGCTCACGGTGCCCGCCGTGAGCCAGCAGAAGGAAACGCTGTTCGGCACCGCCGGCTCGGTCGGCTTCGTCGACGCCGCCGCGTATGGCGACAGCTACGCCAGCAACCTGCGCGACGTGCTCAAGGACGCGCCGGGCGTGTACGTGCAGGAGCGCTACGGGCAGGAGCTGCGCCTGTCGGTGCGCGGCTCGGGCATCGCGCGCGGCTATCACGTGCGCGGGCTGGAAATCCTGCAGGACGGCGTGCCCACCAACTTCGCCGACGGCAGCGGCGACTACTACCAGATCGACCCGCTCGCGCTGAGCGCGGCCGAAGTCTACAAAGGCGGCAACGGGCTGGCCTACGGCAGCACCACGCTCGGCGGCGCGCTCAACTTCACCACGCCCACGGCGTTTACCGCCGAGGCGCGCAACGAGGTGCGCGTGGACGGCGGCAGCTTCGGCACGGCGCGCGCCAGCGGCCAGGTCTCGCGCCAGATCGGCGCGTTCGATTTCCTGGCCAGCCTGAGCGTCAACCACGCGGACGGCTTCCGCGCCCACGAGCGCGGCCAGTACGAGCAGTTCAACGCCAACTTCGGCTACCGCTTCAGCCCCGCGGTGGAGACACGCTTCTATCTCGGCGCCTACGTCGTCGACCAGCAGCTGCCGGGCTCGCTCTCGCTCGGCGACGCGCTCGGCAGCCCGCGCAAGGCTTCCGCCAGCGCGCTCTCGGGCGACCAGGCGCGCGACACGCGCACCGAGCGCGTGGCCAACGTCACCACGGTGAAGCTCGACAGCGGCCAGCTCGACTTCAGCACCTGGGTCATCCACAAGAGCCTGTACCACCCGATCTTCCAGGTCGTCGACCAGGACTACTGGACCTACGGCTTCGCGCCGCGCTACACCGGCACCCACACCATCGGCGGCCTGCGCAACCAGGTCATCGCCGGCGCGCGCTTCTTCGGCGGCAACAACGATGCGCGCCAGTTCGTCAACAACGCCGGCAACCGCGGCGCGCAGACCCTCAACGCGGCGCAGGACGCCTACAACTACGAGGCCTATCTCGAAGACCGCCTGTGGGTCACGCCCACGTTCGCGCTGATGGCCGGCGCCAAGGCCTACCGCAGCGTGCGCGACTACCACGACTACGGCGGCCTGCCCGCCAACCCGGCGGCCAGGTCGGACCGCGCCACCTTCAGTGGCGTCAATCCCAAGTTCGGCGTGCTGTGGGAACCCGCGCGCGACGTGCAGGCTTTCGCCGACATCACGCGCAGCACCGACGTGCCGGACTTCACCGACCTGAGCCAGACCATCGCCGCGACCACGCGCTTCGTGCCGCTGGCCGCGCAGCATGGCTGGACGATGGAGATCGGCACGCGCGGCAAGCGCGAGCGCTTTGCCTGGGACGTGACGGCCTACCGCTCGCTGGTGCGCGACCAGCTGCTGCAATACACCACCAACCCGGACGTGCCCGCCTCCACCTTCAACGCCGGGCGCACCACGCTGCAGGGTGTGGAGCTGGGCGTGTCCGGCGACGTGCTGCGCAATGTGTTCGGCGCCGGCGACGCGCTCACGCTGTCGCAACTGTGGAACTACAGCGATTTCCGCTTCGACAACGATGCGCAGTACGGCAACAACCGCATCGCGGGCGTGCCCGAGCACGTGCTGCGCACCACCGTCGCGTACAGCCGCGCGGGCGGACTGCGCGTGGCCGGCACCATCGACTGGGTGCCGGGCGGCGCCTACGTGGACTATGCGAATACCTTGCGCACGCCGGGCTACGCGCTGTTCGGCCTGCAGGCCAGCTACGCGTTCCGGGGCGGGGTGACGGTCTTCCTGGATGCCAGGAACCTGGGGAACAAGCGCTACGTGAGCGACTTCAGCACCGTGACGGACGCGCGCACGGCGAACACCGCGGTGTTCTATCCCGGCACGGGGCGCGCGTTCTATGCCGGGGTGAGGTACCGCTTCTGAGAGACCGCGGCCGGAGCGGCGAGACCCGCCGCCCCGGCGCGTCCGGTCAGTCGATCCGCTCCACCGGCGGCGCCACCCAGGTGCCGTCGAGCACGGACTGCCCGGGCCAGTAGACGCGCAGCATCAGGTTGAAGCCGTCCGGCGGCGCCGGCAGCCAGTTGGATACCTGGCTGCCGGGCGGGCGCGCGTTCTGGATGGCGATGTCGAGCGAGCCGTCGCGGTTGTACCTGAGGCGGTCGCGGTCGCCGATGGCGTAGCGGTTCAGCGGGTTCGCCACGAACGCCTGCTTGTCGTTGTAGAGCGTGAGCGACCAGAACGCATTGGTCGGCGGCAGCTGGTTCTTGTCGAAATGCATGACGTAGCGCTTCGATCCGTCCAGCGGCTTGCCGGCCGAATCGACGCGCGTGGCGGGATAGACCGCATCGGCGGGCAGGTTGGCGCCCAGCCCCACCCACGCGACCAGTGCGCGCTTGCCGTAGGCGGTGCCGTAGTTGCCGATACCGGGGCGGACCGTCCATTCCGCCCCGGTATCGGCGGCGCGCTTGGCCGCGCCCGCGATGCCGGCCAGCGCGGTGGTGGCGCCTTCTTGCACGGCGCGGGCCGTGGCGGGCTCCAGCGCCGTCACCGAGAACGGCGCGCCGGGCACGATGCCGAGCTTCCTGATCGACTCGACCATCGCCGCGTCGGCCGGCGCCGGCGGATTGGCCGGCAGCAGCGCGGCGAAGCGCGTGAAGAAGGCCTGCGCGTCCATCGCCGCGACCTGCTCGGCCGGCGGCGTTTCCGTGTCCACGGCATTGCCCGCCGGCGCCGCCTGCGACCGCGCCTTGCCGCCGCCCTGCCACGCCGACAGCGGCATCAGGCGGTACTGGCTCTGCAGGCGGCGCACCGCCGCGTAGTCCTTCTTGCCGTTGGTCTGGGTGCGGCCGATCAGCCAGACCATCTCGGTCGGGGCGCGGATTTCCTTCACGCCGGGCGGCAGCGTGCCGGTCCAGCGCGGGCCGGTGATGGCGAACACGGCTTTCCTGGTGCCCGTGGTGCGCTTGCCCGGCGAGGCGAACACATTGGTCCACGCATCCATCATCGGCATCAGGTAGTAGCGGCCGCGGGTATCGGGCAGCGACAGGATCTGCGGCTCCTCGCTCAGGTCCAGCCATGCCGTGGAATAGAGCGTGTCGGCGTTGGGGCTGACCACGTCGGTAAACGTGGCATCGGGAAAGCCGCGCATGTGCGCGAAGGTATTGGCCGGCGTGCGCGCGGTCATGACCTCGCGCGTGACGTCCATCAGCACCAGCGGATAAGCGTAGGTGAATACCTGGGCCGACAAGGCCTTGACCGTCGCATCCGGCTGGCTGGAGGCGCCCTGCGGCGCCTGCGCCTTCTGCGGTCCCGCGGCGCAACCTGCCAGCAGCAGGCCGAGGGCCGCCGCGCCCGCGATCTGGCGAATCGAAAAACTCATGACCCCGATCCCTTTTTTGGTTTGACTACCCGTCGTGCCGGTTACCGCTGAAGCGGAGATATTTTCCCGCACGAACGTGTGATTTTATTCGAACGATGATGGGCTGGCGAGTCCGGGCTTGTCAATTCGCGTGTCTGAATTAATGCGGTGCAGCGCACCAACGGCCGGCCTTATGGCCGGTGCGCCGGCGGGCCGGACGAGACCCCGCGTCGGCCGGCGCCGCCTGCGTCCGCATGATTCTTGCGGGAGCGCGCCCGCGCGGCCCGGCCGGCTCGCGCCCCGGCTCGCCGCGCGGCCACCGGGCCGCCCGGCCATTGATGCATTGACGCGCCTGGGCCGGCGCGCCATCCGGTTCTGCCTTTCCGCCAGGATTAGAGGGTAAACCACCCTCTGATCGGCCATTAAATACCGTCAAAAATAAGAGCATTCTTATATTAATTTCCAAAAACCGTAATTAGAATTCTCTCATCGCTGGCAGAGAAATTTCCTACGTCAGCCACGGAACCATCTCAACACGGGGAGAGAAAAACAAGACGGGAAAATCATCCAACGGGGAAACACCAGACTATCCGGATCGAGACAGCGGGACCATTGAATAATCAATGGCCCCTGCCCGGCTACTGTCCGATATTACTGCCCGCGAAAATCGCGGGATAACCAGATTCATTCGATCAGAAAAATGGCACCCGCGGCCGGCCCGCGGGCGCGGGGCCGCCTTTTGTCCGGCGGATCCATAACACCTGTATTGCACCCGCACCGGAGGCGCCCTCATGTCCAACTGGAAACGACCCTTTCTTTATCGTCTTGGCCCGGGCATCGTCCTGCCCCTATTCCTGTTCCTGCCCGGCTGCGGCGGTGGCGGCGATGGCCCGGCCAGCGACAACATGCCATCCGCGGTGCCGGGCGCGCCCACCTGCACGGCGCCGGCCGAAGTCGCCGCCGATACCGTGCTCGACGGCGCCTGCGTCTACAGGCAGGCCTTCACCATCACCCGCTCCGGCGTCACGCTGGATTGCAGCGGCGCGCTCATCGACGGCCGCGGCACCGACGCCAAGGGCATCTACGTGAACTCGCGCGGCAACCCGCTAAGCAACGTCACCATCCGCAACTGCCGCCTCAAGGACCAGGCCTCGGCGGGCATCGCGGTCGGCTGGAGCGGCTCGCTCGCGGCCAGGCTGCAGACCTACTCCCGCGACGACATCTACGCGCGCACGCCGCAGCAGGTGCTGATCGAGAATGTCAGCGTGGCAGGCGCGGGCGACACCGGCATCTATATCGAGACCTACGCCTCCGGCATCACGCTGAGCCATGTCACCGTGACCGGCTCGCGCGGCCCGGGCGTGTACCTGGACGCCTCGACGCGCGACAACCGGATCGTGGACTCCACGTTCACCGGCAACGGCGTGCCGCGCACCCGCGAAGCCATCGCCATCGACTCCTCGGCCGGCAACGTGATCGCGGGCAACCAGTTCAGCGGCAACGCCCTGGCCGCCATCGCGCTCTACAAGAACTGCGGCGAGAACCAGGGCCCGACGCGCTGGCAGCACTCGGACCGCAACCTGATCCAGGACAACGATTTCGCCGCGCAGAGCGTGGGCGTGTGGATCGCGTCGCGGCAGAGCCGGGACCTGAGCAACTGGAATTGCGGCGATCCCTCCTACTATGCCGGCCGCTATTTCCTCGATTATGCGCAGGACAACCGGGTGATAAGCAACCGCTTCAGCAATGTCCGGCAGGGCGTGATCGTGGAGGACGACAATAATACGGTGAGCGGAAATACCTTTTCCGGCAGCAGAAGCGCCGACATCGTGACGGGCGCCCAATATCGCGCCATGTATCTCGGACGCCCCGTTTCGGGGCTGGTCGCGGAAAACAATACCTACCTGCCGTAGACGACGGGAAATGGCGGCAAGCTAACAGGAACCTTCCGATCAATAGGAATCCCCCGAAGGGGCGGGATTGTACCTGCGCGGTTGCGCACTACAATCCCGCTGCACAACACCGATGCCACACCGGAAACGCTGCCCGATGCCATACGGCAACACCAGCAGGGACCTTCAGAGTCTCTCAGAGGCGCGATACGGAGCAGGAATTACACAGGAAGCACCGCAATGACGTTTTATCTTCTGGGGTTCCTGGCTTTCGAAGCCATGTGGTTCTTTCCATTCAGGAAGGTCTTCCGCGCCGCGCACTTCGGCGCACCCTATGCCTACCTGTCGCTGATCCCGCTGATGGGTCCGCTGTTGTGCATCTGGATCCTGGCGGCGCGACCGTGGCCGCTCAAGACCAAGCTCGTGCGCACCTTCTCCGTGTCCTGAGGGCCGCGCCCTGCGGCGCGCCGCCCACGGCACCATGCACGGAACACCGTGGCGAGGACATCGCGCGGTTCCGCCGGATGCCGAACGTCCATGACCATGCAGCGGCGGTCGCACCGCCCATGCGTGGCTTGAGCGGGAGGCATTGGCGTGGACCGGCGCCGGGGCCGGTCACGCGGTAGCGATGCTGCCCGGATGCAATCCGAATGCGGGCGGCGGTCAGGCCGGCGCGCCGGCCAGCCGCGTGCGCTCGGCCGCCGCCGCGAGCCAGGCCGCGGCCTGGTCCGGGATCGTGACCGGCAGCATGTGCCCGCCGGGCACCAGTTCCAGTTCCAGCGCCGGCAGCTTGTCCTTCATGGCCTGCCCGTGCGCGCGCCAGTCGAGGATGGCGTCGGCCGTGCCGTACAGGATGCTGACCGGCAGCGCCAGCGACGCATAGCGCCCGGCCATCGCGGGCAGGTCTTCCTCCAGGCTGGTCATGTCGGACGACGCGGCATAGAACGCGCCCGGCCGCAGGCCGAGCAGGCCGCCGCCGGCGGTGCCGAAATCCGCCGGCGGGCGCTCCGGGCTGAAGACGAATTCCAGCATGTCGCGCCCGCGCAGGATCGAGCGCGGGATGGCCAGCGTCCACGCAACCACGCGCCGCAGCGCGGCCGGCGATACCGCCAGCGCGCGGAACACGGCGGGCGGGCCGGCTACCGGATGCGTGAGCGGCGCGATCAGCGCCAGGCCGGCGGCCGTGCCCGGATGATCGAGCGCCACGCCGAGCGCGACCGCGCCGCCCAGCGAATGCCCCACCAGCAGCGGGTCTTTCAGGTCCAGCGCCCGCATGAACCGGGCGATGACCTCGCTCTGCTTGCGCAGGCGCGCCGACATGCCCGCCGGACGGGTCGAATACCCCGAGCCGGGCCGGTCGACCAGGATCACGCGGAAGCGCGGCGTCAGCCGCTCCAGCAGCGCGTAGGAGAAATTGCCGGTCTGGCCGCCCAGCCCGTGCACCATCACGATCACCGGCCCCTGGCCCTGGTCGATGTAGTGCAGGCGGGCGCCGTCGATCTCGATGAACTTGCCGCGCGGCGGCAGCGCCTTCTCGACCTTGCGCGCGATGAACGCAGTGAATGCCACCAGGCCGGCGATGACGGCGGCGACGATGGCGATGCAGGCAATCAGTATGGTCATGGCGTCCTTTCCTCAACCGTGCGCCGATTCCGCCGCCCGGGCGGGCGCCGGCGCGCGCGGCGCGGCCGGGCCGGCCCGGCCGAATTCCATCGCATCATCCTCCACTTTGCCGAACTTGAGCGCCATCAGGTCGAACAGGTAGTTCTGGTGGACCCGCCACGGACGCTTGCTGCCCTGCCGGGGCAGGATGCCGCTGGCGCGCTGCACGTAGCCCGAGGTCAGCGACAGCGAAGGCTCGTCGTCGCCGGCGGCGTGGCCGCGCCGCGGCGCGCACCAGTCATGGCCGTTGGCCTCCATGTGGTTGATGAGCCGGCAGACGTACATCGACGACAACTCCGCCTTCAGCGTCCACGACGCATTGACGTAGCCCATCGCCACCGCCAGGTTGGGCACGTCGCTGTACATCATGCCCTTGTACATGAAGGCCTGCGCCGGATCGGCGGGCTCGCCGTCCACCTCGATCCGCATGCCGCCCGCCACCTTCAGTTGCAGGCCGGTGGCGGTGACGATCACGTCCGCGTCGAGCGTCTGCCCGGAGCGCAGCTGCAGGCCGGTCTCGGTGAAGGATTCGATATGGTCGGTCACCACCGACGCCCTGCCCGCGCGGATCGACTTGAACAGGTCCGAGTCCGGCACCAGGCACAGGCGCTGGTCCCACGGCTTGTAGGCTGGCGAGAAATGCTTGTCGACGTCGTAGTCCGGGCCGAGCTGCGCGCGCGCGGCCTCGAGAATCTTGCGCTTGACCAGTTCCGGCTTCCTGCGCGCGAGGTGGTAGAAGTACATGCCGAACAGCACGTTCTTCCAGCGCGTGACCCGATGCGCCATGCCGGCCGGCAGCTTGCGCCGCAGCCAGGCGGACACCGCGTCGCTGGACGGGCGCGCGACGATGTAGGTCGGCGAGCGCTGCAGCATGGTCACGTGCGCGGCGCGCTTGGCCATCTCCGGGAGCAGCGTCACGGCGGTGGCGCCGCTGCCGATCACCACCACGCGCTGGTCGTCGTAGACGAGGTCCTCGGGCCAGTGCTGGGGATGCACCACGCGGCCGCCGAAGCGCTCCATGCCCGGCCAGCCCGGCATGTAGCCGTCCGCGTAGTCGTAGTAGCCGCTGCACAGGTAGAGGAAATTGCAGGTGAAGCGCGCCGGCTCGCCCTGCGGGCCCACGGCGGCGTCCACCGTCCAGCGCGCCGTCTCGGACGACCACGACGCGCGCGTGGCGCGGTGGCCGAAGCGGATGTGGCGCTCGATGTCGAAGGTCCTGGCCGTGTCGCGGATGTATTCGAGGATGGCGTCGCCGGCGGCGATCGACTTGTCGCTGCGCCACGGCCGGAAGCTGAAGCCCAGCGTGTACATGTCCGAGTCGGAGCGCACGCCGGGATAGCGGAACAGGTCCCAGGTGCCGCCGATGGCGTCGCGGCCCTCCAGGATGGCGTAGCGCTTGCCCGGGCAACTGGTCTGCAGGTGGTAGGCCGCGCAGATGCCGGACAGCCCGGCGCCCACGACCAGCACATCGAAATGGTGGACCTGCTCTTGCGGCGCCTGCCGCGCCGGGGGATGCGCCTTGTCTGCGTTGCCTGCTAGCATCGGTTGTCTCCTGTTCCTGTTGGCCGGTCGTGGCCGGGCACCTCGGCATCGCATTTCCTGCGTCTCGCTCGTCTGCGCGTTTGCGCATTGCCGTGGTGCCCGCGTGCCGACTTCCGACTAGACTAGGGTGTTCACCCTAATTAATCAACCGGGATCGCCCGAACCCGGGCTTTCCCTTAAGCCCTGGCCTCGCGCGCCACGCAAGACATGCTGCATGCCAAACACCGCCGACCCGATCCGGCCACCCGCGCGGAGCGCCGCCCATGAGCGCGGACAGCGCCGCGGCGCGGCGGCCCAAGACCCGCGAGCGCATCCTCGCGGCCTGCCTGAGCCTGTTCAACGAGCGCGGGCCGATGGTCGTGACCACGGCTGAGATCGCCGCGGCGGTCGGCATCAAGGAAGGCAATCTCCATTACCACTTCAACCGCAAGGAGCAGATTCTCGAAGCGCTGTTCGACGCGTTCGAGCACGCGCTGCGCGACACCGCCGTGGCCGACCTCGCGCAAGGTAACGCGCCGCAGCGCTTTGCCGGCTACCTGAGCGGCTGGTTCAGCCTGATGTGGGAATGGCGTTTCTTCTACCGCGACGCGGCCGCGATCCGCGCGCTCGCCCCCGCCCTGCGCGCGCGCACCGAGGCGCTCGCCGACGACGGCCAGCGCCACGTGCGGCGCGTGTTCGCCAGCATGGAAGCGGCGGGCCTGCTGCGCGCCACGCCGGCGCAGCTCGACCACCTCGTGGTCAATAGCTGGATCGTGTCGACGTACTGGATCGATTACCTGCGCTCGCGCCACGGCATCGACGCGCTGCGGCGCGAACACATCAGTTGGGGCGCGTCGCAGGTGATGAGCCTGTTCTCGCCCTACCTCACCGAAACGGGACAGGCGCTGCTGAATATCGATACGGCGCGCTAGCCGGCCATTGCGTTGCCAGCCACGACAGGCAAAGCCGTTTCACTGCGAGGGATGCGGCCGGTAAGGCCAGTGACTGGATCGAGGAGCGCTTCGCCGGCCAGCCTGCGCTGCGGCTACGGCGGCGCCCTGCTTCGGCGAGTGACCGATGACCGCACCGCCGATTGGCCTGACGCAAAGCTGGCGTATCGGCGCGGGTGTCGATGTAGGGAATGTGGTTGCGGGGGCAGGACTTGAACCTGCGACCTTCGGGTTATGAGCCCGACGAGCTGCCAACTGCTCCACCCCGCGGGCCGAAATATACGCGGATCGGTGGCATCTGGATACCCCTGGGCGGGAAAAAACCGGAAAAGCGCCTAGCCCGGCGGCCCGTTTGCGGCGCGGAGTGCCCGGCAGCGCGGTGACGTGGTGGCGAAGCAGTGCAGCGTTCGCTTTCAGCTATTGCCGTCGATCCACTTCCTTGCCCAGGCATAGGCCGCCGCCTTCGCCTCGTCAGGCGTGGCGTGCTGGCTGCCGATCGCCCGCGCGTCCTGGACGATGGCGCCATCCTCCCAGATCGCGCACGACGCCATGTGCAGGCCGGCCTTGATGGTTCTGCAGAACACGTGGATGACGTACCCCTTGTATTCCGCCTTGTACTCCTTGGTGCCGCTGTCCATTTGGCGTGCCCGTCCGTTCTCGCCGCGGGGCGAATCCTGCGCCGCATCCTAGCATGCGCCCCCGCGGCAAGGCCCTGGCATCCCCCTCTTGCCGGCGGCCTGCAATCTGCGAAAAGCACGCTATACTGTATATCCATACAGTATCACATGAGGCCAAGAAATCATGTTCAGCTGCGATCCCGGCACCCTCTACCTGTACAGCCAGCGCCCCGCCGCGGCCCGGCTGTCGATCCGCTGCCCGCTCCTGACGGTGGACGACCCGCTGCTCACGGCCGACACTTGGAATCCCGAAGCCGAGGCGGCCGCGCAGGCCGCCGGCGCCACGCTGTACCTTTCGGGCATCGACACGGCGGCCCTGAAGGCGCTGCCGTGGACCATCGACGCGCTGGCGTTCGAGCGCGACGGCGCGCGCATCAGCTTCAGCATCGCCGAAGGCATGGAATTCCTCAGTCCCGTCACGCTGTGCCTGCGCACGCGCGGCGAGCGCCACTACGCCACGCTGCAGGAGACGGCCTGCGAGCCTTGAGCGGAACCGCGCAAGGCCGCGCGCAGCCGCATCGCGCCGCCCGGCCGCCAGGCGCAGCCGCTATTCCGCTGCTTGAGGTTCAGGCCGCGGCAGCGCTCGCCGCGCGGACACCGACGCTCTGCTCGAGGCGCGCGAGCAGGCGCTTGCCGTGCTCCACCACGGCCGGATCGGCGGTCATCTGGTAGCGGACGATCATGCCTTCGAGGCACAGCATGGCTTCCTCGGCCACCTCGCCGGGTTCCGCCAGCCCCAGCCGCCCGGCGATGTCGGCAAGGTACGCGCTAAGCGACGCCTTGTGCGCGACGGCCTGCTGCAGATGCTCCGGCACCCCGGTGCTGCCCGCCTCGGCGACCACGTTGATGAAGGCGCAGCCGCGGAAGGTGTCCTGCGCGAACCACGCGCCCAGGGCTTCGGCGATCACGCCGAGGCCCGGCGAGACGGCAAAGCGCGCCTCCACCTCCTCGGTGAACCAGTGCATCCAGAAGTCATGGCGCCAGTCGAGAAAGGCGGAAATCAGTTCGTTCTTGGAGGCGAAATGCCGGTAGAGCGACATCTTCGCCACATCGGATTCGGCAATGATCTTGTCGATGCCGGTCGCCCGGAAGCCGTCCTGGTAGAACAGCCGTGCCGCCGTGTCGAGAATCCGGTCCCGGGCCGAGGGCTGTGCCATGGCGCCCTTCCTTGAAATGAGATAGACAACTCAGTATTGCAGACAGACCTGTCTCTGTAAAGCCGGGGCATGGCGCCGGTACCGCGCCGGCTCTGCGATGCCCCCATTCGGCCCGGCAAACGGAACCCCCGCCGCGCATCCGTCACCTGGTATGACCGAATTCGCCGGAACTGATCCTGTTCGGCCGGCGGCCCACCGGCTAGCCTTGTGCCCTCTCCTCACTCAAGCCGCCCGCGCCCGCCCCCCGGGTAGCGGCTGCCGCGATCTTTGCCATGTACTCGTATGACACCGTCGACCAGCAGGTGGTCGACCAGCGCGTCGCCCAGTTCTCCGACCAGACCACGCGCTTCCTGGACGGCCGGCTGACGGAAGATGAATTCCGCGTGCTGCGCCTGCAGAACGGCCTCTACATCCAGCGCCACGCGCCCATGCTGCGCGTGGCGATTCCCTACGGCATGCTCGCCAGCCGGCAGCTGCGCAAGCTCGCCCATATCGCGCGCCGCTGGGACCGCGGCTACGGCCATTTCAGCACCCGCCAGAACATGCAGTTCAACTGGCCGCGCCTGGAAGACGCGCCCGCCATCCTCGCCGAGCTGGCCACGGTGCAGATGCACGCGATCCAGACCAGCGGCAACTGCATCCGCAACACCACCACCGACCACCTCGCCGGCATCGCGCCGGACGAGATCGTCAACCCGCTGGTCTGGTGCGAGATCATCCGGCAATGGTCGATGCTGCATCCCGAGTTCGCCTTCCTGCCGCGCAAGTTCAAGATCGCCGTGAGCGGCGCGCGCACGGACCGGGCCGCGGTGGGCGTGCACGACATCGGCCTGCAGGCCGTCAGCCGCGACGGCGAGACCGGTTTTCGCGTGTGGGTGGGCGGCGGCATGGGCCGCACGCCGATCGTGGGCAAGCTGATCAGCGAATACGTGCACTGGTCGGACCTGCTGACCTACCTGCAGGCCACGCTGCGCGTCTACAACCTGCACGGCCGCCGCGACAACAAGTACAAGGCGCGCATCAAGATCCTCGTCAAGGACCTCACCCCGGCCGTGTTCGCGCAGCAGGTCGACGAGCAATGGCAGCGCATCCGCGGCGGCCCCGACACGGTCAGCGCCGAGTTCGTGCAGGACATCGCCGGCCGCTTCACCACGCCGGCCTACGATCCCGCCGCGGCCGGCGACGACGACCCCGCGGCCGCGCTGGCAGAACAGGACCCGCGCTTCCGCCGCTGGCTGCGCAGCAACGTCCATGCCCACCGCGTGGCCGGCTATTGCTCGGTCACGGTATCGCTCAAGGCCACCGGCAGCCCGCCGGGCGACATCACCGCCGACCAGATGGATGCCGTCGCCGACCTCGCCGACACCTACGGCTTCGGCGAACTGCGCGTCTCGCACGAGCAGAACCTCATCCTCGCCGACATCCGCCGCGTCCACCTGCATCAGGTCTGGCAACGGCTGGACCCGTTGCGGCTGGCCACGCCGAACATCGGCCTGCTGACCAACATCATCGCCTGCCCGGGCGGCGACTTCTGCTCGCTCGCCAATGCCGTCTCCATCCCGCTGGCCGAGGCCATCCAGCAGCGCTTCGACGACCTCGACTTCCTCCACGACATCGGCGAGCTGGACCTGAACATCTCCGGCTGCATCAACTCGTGCGGGCACCACCACGTGGGCCACATCGGCATCCTCGGCGTCGACAAGGCCGGCGAGGAGTGGTACCAGGTCACCATCGGCGGCCGCCAGAACGGCGCGCTGTCCGGCGAGCGGCGCGACATGGAAGACGGCGCCGGCGGCGCGGCCATCGGCAAGATCATCGGCCCGTCGTTCGCGCGCGAGGAAATCCCCGACGTGGTGGAACTGCTGGTGCAGACCTACCTCTCGCTGCGCGAGGACGACGAGGAACGGTTCATCGACGTGGTCGAGCGCACCGGCATCGAACCGTTCAAGACCGCGGTCTACACCGACGCGCGGATCGTCCAGCGCAAGCTGCAGGCGGAGAACGCACGTGTCTGAGGCCCGCATGACAAACCCGGTCGCCAACGTCATCCGCAACGGCGCGCTCGAGCCGGACAAGTGGCGCGCCTTCGTTGCCAATGACGGTGAAGGCGGTGAAGTTGGAAAAGGCGACGGCGCCGATGCGCCCGCCGCGCTGCCGCCCGACGAGGACGGCTGGCTCGTCACCGCCGCCACCTGGCTGGCGATGAAAGCCCGGCTGCGGCAGCGCGCGCATCCGGTCGCCGTGTATCTCGCGCCGGACGCCGACCCCGAACTGCTGCTCGAGCCCGGCGCGAACGTCATCGACCCGGCCGGCATCGCCCACCTGGCGATCGACTTCCCCGTCTACACCGATGGCCGCGGCTACTCGCTGGCGCAGTTGCTGCGCACGCAATACGGCTGGACCGGCGAGCTGCGCGCGGTGGGCGACGTGATGATCGACACGGTGCACTACATGGCGCGCTGCGGCTTCGACAGCTTCGCCATCAAACCCAGCCACGATCCCCGCGCGGCCCTCGAAGCGCTCGGCACATTCACGGTCCATTACCAGAAAGGCTACCGGCGCCCGGCCACGCCGGCCTGAGCGTCCGGCGCTGGCGTCCAGGCCGGCAGCACCTCCTGGGCGAACGCGACGAAGGCCCGCACGGCCGCGCTGCGGTAGGCGCCCCTGCGCTGGAGCAGCGCGGCCTCGCGCGGCGGCAGCGGCGGCTCCAGCCTGACCTTGCGCAGGTCGCCGCTGTCCTGCGCGATGGCGGCCGGCAGCACCGTCATCAGGCGGCCGCGCCGCACCGCCTCGACCACCGCGCTGACCGAGTTCGCCTCCAGCGCGACCTGCGGCACGATGCCCTGCCGGCCAAGATAATTGTCGATGTAGTGGCGCGTGGCGAACTCCTGCGTCAGCAAGGCAAACGGCTCGTCCTGCATCTCCTTGCGCGTGAGCGGCGTGCGCCGCCTGGCATAGCGGTGCCCCGCGCCCACCACCAGCGCCAGCGGCTCCAGCAGCAGCGGCTGCGTGTCGATGTCCGCCAGCCGCACGTCCTTGAACGCGATGCCCATGTCGAGGCTGTCCTGCAGCAGCATCTGCTCGATCTGCGCCTGCGGCATCTCCAGCACGCTCAAGACGATGCCGGGATAGCGCTCATTGAAATCCATCACGAGCGGCCCGACCAGATAAGGCGTGAACGTCGGCGTCATCGCCAGCCGCAAGCTGCCGCGCGTCAGTTCCTGGACATCGTGAACCGCCCGCTTGCCCGCCTCCAGATCCTGCAGCGCGCGCCGCGCATAGAGCAGGTAAGCCTGCCCGGCATCGGTGGTGCGGACGCTGCGGCCCGAGCGGTCGAACAACTGCACGCCGAGCGTGTCCTCCAGTTGCCGGATCTGCTGCGAAAGCGTCGGCTGCGAAACATGCAGCGCCTCGGCCGCGCGGGTGAAATTGCCGCATTCGGCAACGGCGAGAAAGTAGCGGACATGGCGGAGCAGCATCGGGATCAACGATTGGGATTGGCTATGGGAGGGATGGTAAGCCAGTCCCTGGACCAATAGCGGATCGCACCCGGACTTTCGTGCGCCGCCGCTGGAACCGCTTCGCGGCAGATGGCGGCCCGTGACAATGCGACAGCGCGGGCAATGCGCGCGACGACGGACAGGGCAATGAAAAAGACAATGCAAAAAGGGCTCCCGGAAACGGAAGCCCTTCAAATAAGGTGGTGCGGCTGGCAGGATTCGAACCCACGACCCCTTGGTTCGTAGCCAAGTACTCTATCCAACTGAGCTACAGCCGCACGCGAGGTCGCAATTGTAGCGCAGCCATGCCTGAATGCAAGCGTTTTTTACAGCCATGTGTCAGGCCGTTTTCCCGCCGCTGCGGGGCCTACCAGCGATAGCGCGCGCCCAGCGTGCCGCCCGGGTTGCGTCCGGCCTTGAGCTTGATCCACAGCTTGACGCCGCCGTTCGTGCTGCCGTGCGCGCCGACGTTGACCGACAGCAGCCCGCGCAGCATGTCGGGGTCGATGCGTGTGCCGTTGATGTTGATGGCCTGCTTGTGGTCTTGCCAGAGATCGGCTTCGACGAACGGGTAGACCCCGTTGGCGCCGTTGAGCCGGGTCGGCTGGGTACGGTAGAGCCGCACCAGCACTTCGGCCGCGCTCGCGTCCGCGGGCTGGCTGCCGAGGAAACCCGTGCCGCTGCGGTCGAGGGCCGGCTGGTAGGCGAGCTGCACGCGCGGCTGGATCGTCAGGCCGCCGCTGCGCGGCAGCACGGTGTCGAGCGACAGCGCCATGCTCTGCACGCGGTTGCCGACATGGCCCGTGGCCGAGGTGGCGTCGTCGAGGTGCACCGACACGGCGGGCCACGCGGCGCGCGGCGCCGGGTCCGCGTAGGCTGGCAGCGGGCCTGGCGCGTCGTTGTAAGCCGTGGCGGGCGTGCCGGACGAATGCGTGGTGGCGGGTCGGCCCCAGCCGCCGAGCGAGGCAACCAGGACAGGCTGGCCGCCGCGCGCCGCGCCGGCCGGCATGGCCGGCGCCGTGGCAACCGTGTCGGCGGCCATGCCGGCCGGCGCGGCGCCGAGCGTATTGGCGGCGACGATGACCGCATCGCTGCCGGAGACCTGCGCGGGCGGTTCGCCTTCGAGCTGGTCCCAGCCGAAGGTGCCGCCGCCGGCTGGCCTTTCCTCGCCCTGGGCGAGGCTGGCCACGATCATGGCGAGTATCGAGCAACAACACTGGCGGCACGGATGGGGATGGAGATGGCGATCGTGAATACCCGGGCAATGCCCGCTGGCACCGACCTGCGCCCTGCTCGGAGACCACGCGCCCCTGGCCATGACCGCACCTCTGGCTTGAAAATCCGCTACGGCTTTGCTTGAGCATAGGTCAAAGCCCTCGCGACCGTAAGGGCGCTCCGTGGGCGCCCGCGCGCATCTGCGTGTGCCACCGCACGGCGGCAATGCGAGGGGGTTCCGCGCTTGCCGGCGCGCGAAGAGGAAACGAGGAAACGAGGACTGGCGCAGAGAGATGCGCGATGGCGGGTCCGCATGGACCGGCTTGGCGGACGATGCAAACCTGAAACAAAACGGCGCTGAAGGCGCGAAGCCGGCGCGTACCCGCGGACCAGGACCGTGCCGCCGGAAGCTCGCCTCGCCATCGGAGTCTCATCGCAAAACGAGCGCCGCAAAAAGAAAAAGGCCGCTGCATCTGCAACGGCCTTTCTCATCGAGTCTTGGTGCCCAGAAGAGGACTCGAACCTCCACAGTGTTGCCACCGCTAGGACCTGAACCTAGTGCGTCTACCAATTTCGCCATCTGGGCTTCGTCTTGCTGCGTGAACTGCTGCAGCGCTGCGAAGAAAAACATTATGGCAAGTTCGGATTCGGCTGTCAATACCCCCGCACGCATTTTCTGGCGCCGGCGGCGCTCATGGCTGGAAGCACACCTGCCCCGGCCGGCCCGGCAGATGCAGCGTGGCGGTGGCCGGACGCGTGCTGGCGACCACCTTGCCCGCGCGCAGCACCATCAGCCGCGTGGCGCGCAGCCGGATCGCCTCCACCGGATCGCGCGCCTGCAGCAGCACGAGGTCGGCGCGGCATCCCGGCGCGATGCCGTAGCCTTCCAGCCCGAGGATGCGGGCCGGGGTCTCGGTGACGGCGGCGAAGCACGCGCGCATGGCGTCCTGCCCGGTCATCTGCGCCACGTGCAGGCCCATGTGGGCAACCTCCAGCATGTCGCCCGAGCCGAGCCCGTACCAGGGGTCCATCACGCAGTCGTGGCCGAACGCCACCGGCACGCCCGCGGCCATCAGTTCGGGCACGCGCGTCATGCCGCGCCGCTTCGGATAGGTGTCGTGCCGGCCCTGCAGCGTGATGTTGATGAGCGGGTTGGCGATGGCGGCCACGCCGGACTGATGCATGAGCGGGATCAGCTTGGACACGTAGTAGTTGTCCATCGAGTGCATCGAGGTCAAGTGCGAGCCGGCCACCCTGCCCTCCAGGCCCAGCCGCACGGTCTGCGCGGCCAGCGTCTCGACATGGCGCGACAGCGGGTCGTCGGTCTCGTCGCAATGCATGTCCACGCGCAGCCCGCGCTCGCAGGCCAGCTCGCACAGGATGCGCACGGAGTCGGCGCCATCGCTCATGGTGCGCTCGAAATGTGGAATGCCACCGACCACATCCACGCCCATGCCGAGCGCGCGCTTGAGGTTGTCGAGCGCGCCGGGCGCGCGCAGCAGCCCGTCCTGCGGGAACGCCACCAGTTGCAGGTCGAGGTAGGGTTTGACCTTCTCGCGCACGTGCAGCAGCGCTTCGGTGGCGAGCAGGCGCGGGTCGCATACGTCCACGTGCGAGCGGATCGCCAGCAGGCCCTTGGCCACGGCCCAGTCGCAATAGGCCAGCGCGCGCTCGACGATGGCGTCCTGCGTCAGCAGCGGCTTGAGCTCGCCCCACAGGGCGATGCCCTCGAGCAGCGTGCCGGACTGGTTGATGCGCGGCTGGCCGTAGGACAGCGTGGAGTCCATGTGGAAATGCGCGTCGACGAACGGCGGCGTCACCAGTTGGCCGGCGGCGTCGACCTCGGTGGCGGCGTGCGCCTTGAGCGCCGGCTCCACCGCCTTGATGTGGTCGCCGGTGATGCCGACGTCGATGCCGGTGCGGCCATCGGGAAGCGTGCAGTTGCGCAGGATCAGGTCGAGCATGGCGGGTTCTTTTTCTGGGAGACGGGATGGATCAGCGTTCGCCCTTGCGATAGGGCTTCATCAGCGCCTGCGGATAGGTGGCGCGCCGCGCCACCAGCACCAGCGCGAGGATCGACAGCACGTAGGGCAGCATCAGGTAGAGCTGGTATGGCAGCGCCGGCAGGCCCGGCAGGCTGGCGCCGCTTTGCTGCAGGCGCAACTGCAGCGCGTCGAAGGCGGCGAACAGCAGCGCGCCGGCCAGCGCGCGGCCCGGGCGCCACGAGGCGAACACCACCAGCGCCACGCAGATCCAGCCGCGGCCGTTGATCATGTTGAAGAAGAAGGCGTTGAAGGCCGACAGCGTGAGAAAGGCGCCGCCCACCGCCATCAGCGCCGAGCCCGCCATCACCGCGCCGATGCGCATGGCGCCCACGCGGATGCCCTGCCCCTCGGCCGCGGCCGGGTTCTCGCCGACCATGCGCACCGCGAGGCCGAGCGGCGTGCGGTACAGCAGCCAGGCCACCAGTGGCACCAGCGCCAGCGCGAGCAGGGTCAGCGCGGTCTCTTCCCCGAACACCGGGCCCAATACCGGACCGAGCAGCGGCACCTCCGCCATCCAGCGCATCGGCGCGAACGGCACGATGGTGGGCGGCGTGGACACCGAGGCAAAGCCGAGCCGGTAGGCGTAGTAGGACAAGCTGGTGGCCAGCATGGTCACGCCCAGCCCGGCGACGTGCTGCGACAGCGCCAGGCTCACCGTCAGCCAGCCGTGCAGCAAGCCGAACGCCAGCCCCACGGCCGCGGCCACCGCCACGCCGCCCCACAGCGGCAGGCCGTGATAGACCGCCAGCCAGCCGCCGAAGGCGCCGGCCACCATGATTCCCTCGATGCCGAGGTTGAGCACGCCGGCGCGCTCGCACAGCAGCACGCCGAGCGTGCCGAACACCAGCGGCGTGGCCACGCGCAGCACCGCGATCCAGAACGGCGCCGAGGCCAGGATGTCGAGCAGTTCCATCAGGCCACCTTGCGCAGGGCGTCGAAGCGGATGCGGTAGCGTGCCAGCATGGTCGCCACCAGCATGGACAGCAGCGCCACCGCCACGATCACGTCGGCGATGGTGTTGGGCACGCCCACCGCGCGGCTCATGCCGTCGGCGCCGACCAGCACGCCGGCCACGAACACCGAGGCCGCCACCACGCCCAGCGGATGCAGCCCGGCCAGCATGGCGATCACCACGCCCGCGTAGCCGTAGCCCGGCGAGATGTCCAGCGTCAGGTAGCTGGTGCGGCCCGCCACCTCCACCACGCCGGCCAGCCCCGCCAGCGCGCCCGACAGCAGCGCGGTCCACATCGTCACGCGCCGCACCGGCACGCCGACGAAAGCCGCGGCGCGCGCGTTGGCGCCGACCGCGCGCATGTGCAGGCCGAACGCCGTGAAGCGGTTGACCGCCCACAGGATCAGCGCCAGCGCGCACGCCAGCAGCAGGCCGCTGTGCACGCGCGAGCGCGCCATCAGCTTCGACAGTTCCAGCTCGGGCACCAGCGGCACCGACTGCGGCCAGCCCATCGCGGTGGCGTCCTTCATCGGTCCGTCCAGCATCATCGAGACGAACAGCAGCACGATGAAGTTGCCGAGCAAGGTGGTCACCACCTCGTCCACGCCGAGCCGCGTCTTGAGCCACGCCGCGCCCAGCAGCAGCAAGGCGCCGGCCAGCATGCCGGCCGCCACCATCAGCGCGAAATGCACGGCCACCGGCAGGTGCTCCGCCCACGGCGCCACCGCGCCGTCGACCTGCCCGCCCACGGCCACCGCCGCCAGCGCGCCGAGGTACAGCTGCCCCTCCGCGCCGATGTTGAACAGCCGCGCGCGGAACGCCACCGCCACCGACAGCCCGGTCAGGATCAGCGGCGTGGCGCGCGTCAGCGTCTCCGACCACGCGAAGCGCGAGCCGAAGCCGCCTTCGAGCAGCAGCGCATAGGCGCGCCCCACCGGCGCGCCGGCCCAGCGCACCAGCACCGCGCAGATCAGCAAGGTGGCCGCGATGGCCAGCACGGGCGCGGCCAGCATGGCCACGCGCGACACGCCGCTCCGGGGTTCAAGCCGCATGCAGCACCTCCGCGTCGCCGGCGCCGCCCGGCGCGCCGCCGCCGGCGCCGGCCATCGCCAGGCCGAGCGCCGCGAGCGTCCAGTCCGCCGTCGGGCGCGCCTCGGTCAGGCGGCCGGCGTGCATGACCGCGATGCGGTCGGCCAGCGCGTGCAGTTCGTCGAGGTCTTCCGAGATCAGCAGCACGGCCGCGCCCTCGCGCGCCGCCTCCAGCAGGCGCGCGCGCACGTAGGCCACCGCGCCGATGTCCAGTCCCCAGGTCGGCTGGCTGGCCACCACCAACAGCGGCGCGCGGCCCTCGCCGCGCACCGACAGCGCCCGGCCCAGGATCAGCTTCTGCATGTTGCCGCCGGACATGGTGCGCGCCGGCACCTCGATGCCGGCGGTGCGCACGTCGAAGCGCGCCACCAGTTCGCGCGCGAAGCGCTGCGCCGCCACGCGGCGGATCACGCCGGCGCGCGAGAAGCGCGGCTGGCCAAGCTGCTCGCTGGCGGCGTTCTCCCACACGGCGAGGTCGCCCACCACGCCGACCGCATGGCGGTCCTCCGGCACGCGCGCGACACCCGCGCCGATCCACGCGCGCGGGCGCGCCGGCATCGGCTGGCCGGCCAGCGTGACGCGGCCTTCGGTGGCCGCCAGCGTGCCGCTGAGCAGTTCCGCCAGCGCCGCCTGCCCGTTGCCGGACACGCCCGCGATGCCGACGATCTCGCCGGCGCGCACCCGCAGGCTGAGCCGGTCGAGCCGCATGCGCCCGTCCGCGCCGCGCGCGCCGGCCTGCTCCAGCGCCAGCACCACCGGCGCGGCATCGCCCGCGGCACCGGCGGCCCGCTCCGGCATGGCGACCGCGCGCCCCACCATCAGTTCGGCCAGTTCCGCCTTGCTGGTCTGCGCCGCCTCGCGCTGCGCCACCAGCTTGCCGCCGCGCAGCACGGCGATGCGGCTGGACACGCGCAGCACTTCATCGAGCTTGTGGCTGATGAAGATCACCGACAAGCCCTCCGCGATCAGTTGCGCCAGCGTGGCGAACAGCGTCTCGGCCTCGTGCGGCGTCAGCACCGCGGTGGGCTCGTCGAGGATCAGCACGCGCGCGCCGCGGTACAGCGCCTTGACGATCTCCACGCGCTGGCGCTCGCCGACCGACAGCTCGCCCACGCGCGCGCCCGGCCGCACCGCGAGGCCGAAGCGATGCGCCAGCGCCAGCACCTTCGCGCGCGCGGCGCGGCGCTCCAGCCGCCATTGCCACAGCGGCTGCGTGCCGAGCAGGATGTTGTCGAGCACGGAAAGATTGTCGGCCAGCGTGAAATGCTGGTGCACCATGCCGATGCCGGCGGCCAGCGCCGCGCGCGGCTGGCCCGGCGGCAGCGGCCGGCCGTCGACCTCCACAGTGCCGGCGTCGGCCACGTAATGGCCGAACAGGATGCTGACCAGCGTGCTCTTGCCCGCGCCGTTCTCGCCCAGCAGGGCCAGCACCTCGCCGCGCCGGAGTTCCAGCGAGATGGCGTCGTTGGCCAGCAGCGTGCCGAAGCGCTTGGTGATGCCGTTCAGGCGGAGGATGGGAGTTGGCATGGAAACGAAATGCGGAGCATCAGGAATACCAATGGTTCGCTCCCCTCTCCCACAAAGCGGGAGAGGGGAGAAAGACGGGGCCGGCGCTACCAACGCCAGCCTCACTGCGTCGACTTCGGCTCCGTCTCCACCACCTTCACCACGAACTTGCCGTCGAGAATGGCCTTCTCCTTCGCCTTGACCTTGGCCATCACGTCGGCCGGCACCTTGCCTTCGAAGGTGCCCAGCGGCGCCAGCTCGGCGCCCTTGTACTTCATCAGCGAATACGAGCCGTAGTCCTCGTTCTTGAACTGGCCCGACTTGACCTTGGCCAGCGCCGCGGCCACCGTGGGCTCCATGTTCCACAGCGCCGAGGCCACCACCGTGGCCGGATACTGCGGCTGGGTGTTGATGACGTTGCCGATGGCCAGCCGGCCCTTCTCCTTGGCCGCGTCGGAGACGCCGAAGCGCTCGGCGTAGAGCACGTCCGCGCCCTTGTCGATCATGGCGAAGGCGGCTTCCTTGGCCTTGGGCGGATCGAACCACGAGCCGATGAAGCTGACCGTGAACTTCACCTTGGGATTGACCTCGCGCGCGCCTTCCATGAAGGCGTGCATCAGCCGGTTGACCTCGGGGATGGCATAGCCGCCGACCATGCCGATATGGTTGGTCTTGGTGATGCCGCCGGCGATCATCCCGGTCAGGTAGGAAGGCTCCTGGATGTAGTTGTCGAACACCGAGAAGTTGGGCGCCTGGGGCTTGCCGGACGAGCCCATCAGGAAGGCGGTCTTGGGATAGTCCCTGGCCACCTTGCGCGCGGCCGCCTCGACCGCGAAGGATTCGCCCAGGATCAGCGCCGAGCCCTGCTCGGCATACTGGCGCAGCACGCGCTCGTAGTCGGCGTTGGACACGCTTTCCGAGAACACGTAGTCGATCTCGCCACGCGCCTTGGCCTCGTTGAGCGCCTTGTGGATGCGCGACACCCACTGCTGCTCGACCGGCACCGTGTACACGGCCGCGACCTTCACCCTGGCCTGCGCCCATGCCGGCTGCACGCCGGCCAGCGCGCTTGCGCCGGCGGCGGCGGCCGCCAGTTTCAACCAGGTCCTGCGCTTGCCCTCAAACCTCATGGTTTTCTCCCCTTGTTGACGATAACTCCACGGCCAGGCCGGCCGGTTCCAGCCCGCAACCGCGCAGCAGCAGCCGCACCAGGTGGTCGGTGGCCTGTTCGAAATCGCGCTGGCCCAGGTGGCTCACCCCGAGCACGGCGCATACCTGCGACTCAAAATCGGCATAGGTCTGGGTGGCGGCCCAGATCGTGAAGAACAGGTGCCGCGGATCCACGCTGGCCATCTCGCCGCGCGCGATCCACTCCTTGATGACGCCGGCCTTGCGCAGCACCAGCGCGCGCAGCGCGCCGCTGAGCACGTCGCGGATCTCCGGCGCGCCGTGCAGCAGCTCGTTGGCGAACACGCGCGAGGCGTCCGGGTGGCTGGCCGACAGCCGCATCTTGGCGCGGATGTACTGCTCCAGCGCCACCTGCGGGCGCTGCCCGGCGTCGATGATGTCGGTCTCGGACAGCCACAGCGCCAGCGTGTGCGCCAGCACCGCGCGGTACAGCGCCTGCTTGGTGCGGAAGTAATAATGCAGGTTGGACTTGGGCACGCCCGCGCGCGTGGCGATCTCCGCCATCGTGGCGCCGGCGAACCCGGCGCGCGCGAACACGTATTCGGCCGCGCGCAGGATCAGCGCCTCGTTCTCCTGGCGGATGCGCCCGCCAGCCGCCTCCCGCCGCGGCGGGAAGCATGGCGGCTGCGCCGTGGCCGGCGCGCCCATCACTTGGTGCCGTAGAGCCTGTCGCCCGCGTCGCCCAGGCCGGGCACGATGTAGCCGTGCTCGTTGAGCTCCTCGTCGATGGCCGCGGTGACGATGGCCACGTCCGGATGCGCCGCCTGCAGCGCGCGCAAGCCCTGGCGCGAGGCGATCAGGCACACGTACTTGAGCGTGCTCACGCCGGCTTCCTTGAGGCGGTTGAGCGCGGCAATGGCGGAATTGCCGGTGGCCAGCATCGGGTCCACCACGATCACCAGCCGCTCGTGGATGTCCTCCGGCATCTTGAAGTAGTACTCGATCGGCTCCAGCGTCTCCGGGTCGCGGTACAGGCCGATGTGGCCCACGCGCGCGGCCGGCAGCAGGTCCAGCATGCCGTCCAGGAAGCCGTTGCCGGCGCGCAGGATCGACACCAGGCACAGCTTCTTGCCGGACAGCACCGGCGACTCCATCGGCGCGATCGGCGTCTTGATGGCGATGGTCTCCATCGCCAGGTCGCGCGTGGCCTCGTAGGTCAGCAACTGGCTGATCTCGCGCACCAGCCGCCGGAAATTGTCGGTGGTGGTGTCCTCGCTGCGGACCAGCGTGACCTTGTGCTGCACGAGCGGATGGTCCACCACCATCACCGAAGGCGTGACGGGCGGTACGGCGGAAAGGTCGGTCATGTTGCGCTCCTCGGGAGGCGAATCGCGAAAAGGTCGTGCCGCGCGCGGCGGGAAAGCGCGCGGCGCGGCGGCTAGAACACCGTGCCGTCGCTGTCGATGGCGAAGGGCGGCGCGCCGCCCGGCCTGCGCTTGGCGGCAATGCGCCGTCCCGCCGCCCAGGTGCCGCCCTCCAGCACGCGCGCCAGCGGAAAGGCCTCGGCCGACAGCCCGAGCGCCTCGCGCACCGACGCCGCCACCAGGTCCAGCCCGGTGACGGTGAGCGCGCGCCACTCCACGATGACCGGCTCGTCCACCGTATGCGTGACGCTGGCGAAGGCGGGATCGCGCGGCACCATCAGCTCGAAGTCGAACAGCAGGCCGCCGTTGCGGTATTCGGGCAGGCCGGTGAGGACTTCCAGCCCCGTCACGGTCAGGCCGGCGTCCTCGAGCGGCTCCAGCAGCGAGTACGTCAGCCATTGCGTGAGCTTGTGGAACGGCACCAGGCCGTCGGCGCAGGCCGGGTGATGCCAGCAGTCGCCCAGCGAGACGCCCTCCAGCTTGACGCGGCCGGGCCACACCGGCCCCAGCGCCACCAGCAGCGTGGTCAGCACGAAGCCGGCTTCGATGCGGCCGTCGACGGCGTGCGCCTTGAGGTAGTCGTACAGGTTGCCCAGCCGCGCCGGCGTGCCGAACACGGCGGGCGTGGCCTGCGCCACCTCGCCCAGCCGGCGCAGCAGCCCGGCGCGGCCTTCCAGGCCGACCAGCGGGTTGTGCTGCGCCACCTGGAACGCGGTGGCGATGGAGGATGCATCGATGCGCATCAGCCGCTCGGCATCGGCGCGCAGCGGCTGGCCGAGCTGCGCGGAAAAGCCGCCGCGCGCGAACAGGTCGAAGCTGGCCACGCCGAGCCCTTCCGAGCGCGTGAGCAGCAGGTCGCTGGCCGGATCGCGGTAGCGCCAGTCGGGGCCGGCGCCGGCGTCGAGCAGCACGCTGGGGATCACCAGGTCGATGCCGATGCGGGCCCGTTCCTCGCGGTCCGCCTCGCCGGACAAGCCGCCGCGCTCGCACAGGATCTGCCAGCGGTCCAGCCGCTCGCCACCCTGGCCGCTCTCGAAATGGCGCCAGCGGCTGTGATACGGCACGTTCAGGTCCGGATAGCGCTGGCGGATGGTGGCCGCCACGTAGTCGGCCACCGCCGGGATGCGGTCCGGGTGCCAGGTAAACAGCTCGGACGCGCCCGCCGCCACGTGCCCGGTCACGGCCGCGCAACGCGTGCGCACGGCCTGGCCGGTCAGCAGCGCCGCGGCCGGATGCCCCGGCGGCACCGGGCTGGCCCAGCCGGGCGCATCGGTGAAGCCGCCGGACGCGCCGCCCGGCGCGCCCGCTTCAGGTGTCTCGTTCATTCGTCCAGTCCTCTACCCTTTGCCAGCGCCAGTTCTTCCGCGTCGGGCGGGGTATAGCTCGTGAAGTAGCCAGCCGCTACCTTGGCGTCGATTTCCACGCGGGCGTCGGCCGGGATCAGCGCATCGGGAATCGCCACCTGCTCGACCACTTCGATGCCCTGCGCGGTCAGCGCCCCATGCTTCATGTTGCTCATCGAGGCCCAGCGGTCGATGCGCTTGATGCCGAGCCAGTGGAAGACGTCGGGCATGAGTTCCTGGAAGCGCATGTCCTGCACGCCGGCCACGCATTCGGTGCGCGCGAAATAGGTCTCGGCGCGGTCGCCGCCGACCTGGCGCTTGCGCGCGTTGTAGACCAGGAACTTGGTGACTTCGCCCAGCGCCCGGCCTTCCTTGCGGTTGTAGACCACCAGGCCCACGCCGCCCTGCTGCGCCATCTCGATGCAGACTTCGATGCCATGCGCGAGATAGGGCCGGCAGGTGCAGATGTCGGAGCCGAACACGTCGGAGCCGTTGCATTCGTCATGCACGCGGCATGCCACGCGGGTCTCGGGCTTGCCGAGCTTGCCGACGTCGCCGAAGAAATACAGCGTCATGCCGCCGATGGGCGGCAGGAACACCTTCAGGTCGGGCCGCGTCACCAGTTCCGGGAACATGCCGCTGGTCTGCTCGAACAGCGCGCGGCGCAGCACGCTTTCCTTGATGTCGAAGCGCCGCGCCAGCCCCGGCAGGTACCACACCGGGTCGATCGCGGCCTTGGTGACGCGCACGTCGCCGTTGGCGTGCAGGATCTGGCCGTCCGGCACCAGCCGCCCGGCGGCGATGGCGCCGGCCAGCTCCGGCATGTTGATGTGGGCGCGCGTGATGGCGATCGACGGGCGGATGTCGATGCCCGCCGCGATGCGGTCGGCAAACGCGGTGGAAACCAGGTGGCCCCACGGGTCCAGCGAGACGATCTTGTCCGGGTCGGCCCACTGCGGATGCGGGCCGATCACCTCGGCCGGCGCGGTGTCGGTCAGGTCGGCGCGGTGGTCGCGCTGCAGCTTGCCCGAGGCCACCGCCAGCGCGCGATAGACCGCGTAGGCGCCCGAGTGGGTGCCGATCACGTTGCGCTGCGCGGGATTGGTGAGGCTGGCGATCACGGGACCGCGCTCCGCGGCGGTGGCCGCACCCCAGTGGATGGGCTCCGCCGGCTTGTCGCGGCGTGCGTGCGAGGTCAGGACGATATGATCGGACATGGCAGCCTCGGAACAGGAATCCTGACCAAACGGTCAGGTTTGCGATTCCATAGTAGGCAACCTTCATGCCATATCCCAATGCTCGTTTTTACCGTATGTTGCGCGGCCAACCCTGCCGCGCGGCGCCCGGGCGCACCGTGCGCGTGCGGCCCGCCGCCGGCTTGTGGTGCAGCGGCACCATGTGAAAGCGGCGCCCGGCCTGGGTGGGCCGGGCGCCGCCTGGAACGCGCCGCGCAGGAAGCCGGGCCTGCCGGCCGGCAGCTCAGGTGGAGCGCTCGCGCCCCACCGGCTGGCGCCGCGCCGCGGACCCGGCGCGGGCCGGCCACAGCGCCTGGCGCATCGCGCCCAGCGGCGCCCCGCTTTCCACATAACGATGGAACAGCGTGCCGGCCACGTTGCTCAGCAGCCATGCCGCGACCATGCCGAGCGCATTGAGCACCGGCTGCTGTGGCGCAAGATGGAACACCACCGCGTTGACCACCAGGCAGACCGGGAAGTGGACCAGGAACACCGAGTAGGAAATGCGCCCGAAAAATGCCAGCGCGCTGGCGCGCGGCCAGTGCTCCAGCCAGCCGCCGCGGCGCGCCATGCCCAGCAGCAGCGCCACCGCCAGCGCCACCGCGATGCGCAGGCGGAAATCCACGATCAGCGCGGCCGCCACCGCCGCGCCCAGCACCAGCAGCGCCACCGGCGAGCGCTCGGGCGCGGAGGCCCAGTACGCCAGCGTGCCCATGCCGTAGGCGCCGAAGAAATAGATCGCCCACATGTCCCAGGCGGCATCGCGGTTGAACCAGAACAGCGACGCCAGCGCCAGCGCCGACACCGCCAGCATGCCCAGCGCCGCGCCGCCCGCTTCCAGCCGGCGCGCGCACAGGCGCGCCGCCCACAGCGCCACGATCAGCAGCGCGAACAGCTGCAGGTCGATGGCCACGTACCAGACGCCCGCCGAGAGCGCGTCGAAATCGAGCACGTTGTGCAGCAGCAGCACGTGCGCCAGGAACTGGTGCAGGCCCGGCGCGCCGGGAATGGAATCGTGATGCATCCAGGTGCGCGCGATCGCGGCGCCGGCGATGGCGATCAGGATGGCCACGGTGTAGGGCACCACCAGCTTCTGGTAGCGCCGCCAGATCGCCAGCAGCGGATGCGGCACCATCAGGTGGCCGCCGGGCGCGAGACTGCGCGCCGCCAGGAAGCCGCTGATGACGAGGAAGGCCTGCACCGCGATGCGCGCGTACTGCGAGAACCAGTCGAGCAGGTCGGGGGCCAGCACGTGGGCCACATCCGACATCGGGCCGTAGAAAGCAAGGTGATGCAGCACGATCAGCTGCGAGCTGATCGCCTTGAGTGCGTCAATGCACGCCATGCGCGAAGGACGGGGGCTCATCGTTATTTGTTATAAGAATGCGACAAAGTGCAGGAGGCGTGATTCTACTCCTATGTGTGCATGGCGCACCGCCGCGGTGCGGTACCCGCCCGCCGCGTCACTTTCCCGCCACTGCCCGATTCCCCGTTCTCGTGCGCTCCCCCGGCTCAGCCCGGTTCAGCCCGGCCGCCGGCACGAAAACCACAGCAGCGCCGCCGCCGCGCCGAGGCCGACCCAGTAGTCGGTCGGCGCGCCGCCCAGCCAGTGGACATGCCACGGCACGAACGCCGGCGCGAAGCGCGCCACGCCGTAGGCCGGGTTGAGCACGAACCAGAGAAAGTCCTCCGTGATCCAGAACAGCATGATGCAGGCGAGCACCCGGGCCTCGGCGCGCCAGTTCCAGCGCCCGGCGAACAGCAGCGGGAAATGGAAGAACAGCGCCACGCACGGAAACACCCAGGCGTGATAGCCGGTCATGGGGCGCCCGCCCCAGAAGATGTCCAGCAGCCAGTGGCGCTCGATGCGCCAGGTCGGCAGGTTGGCGGCCCAGCCGGCGGCGCCTTCGATCTGGATCTCGACGTTGGCGAAGAAGTACGCCATCAGCAGGGTCCAGCCGACCGTCAGCACCAGCGCCAGCGGATGGCGCGGCGGCCAGGCCTGCGCCTGCCGCGGCAGGGCCGAGAGGTTCAGGGAGCGCATCAGTGCGCCCCCGCCAGCGCCGGCGCCGGCTGCGGCCGGCCGGGCAGTTGCGCCAGCACGGTCTGCAGCACGCGCCGCGCCGCCGCCGGTCGGCCCAGCGCGCGGGCGCGCTCGCGCATCTGCGCCAGCCGCGCCGGCTCGGCCAGCAGCAGGCGCACGCGGTATTCGAGCGAGACCAGGTCCACCGACTTGAGCGCCGCGCCCTGCTCCAGCAGGTAGTCGGCATTGCGCTCTTCCTGCCCGGGGATCGGCGCGTTGACGATCATCGGCACGCCCATCGCCAGGCACTCGGAGGTGGTGAGGCCGCCCGGCTTGGTGATGACGAGGTCGGAGCAGGCCATCAGCCGCGCCACCTCGTCGGTGAAGCCGAACGGGAACAGCCGGCCCGGCCGGGCGGCGGCGAGCGCCCCGAGGCGCGCCAGCGCGGCCTCGTTGCGCCCGGCCATGACGATCAGCTGGAAGTCGTGGTCCAGCCCCAGCAGCGCGCCGGCCACCTCGTCCAGGCCGCCGAGGCCGGCGCCGCCGCCCATCAGCATGATGGTGCGCCGCGCCGGGTCCAGCCCGAAGTGCGCGGCGCAGGCCTGCCGGTCCTGCGGCGCGGTGAAGGCCGGCACCACGGGGATGCCGGTGGCATGGACGCGGTCCGGCTCGATGCGGCTCGCGCGCATGCGGAAGGCGATCTCCTCGCTGGCGGCGAAGTAGCCGGTCATATGCGGGATCACCCACATGCCGTGCAGGTCGAAATCAGTCACCTGCACCCACACCGGCACCGCCAGGCGCTGGCGGCGCACCTCGTGCATCAGGATCTCGGCCGGCAGGAAATGCGTGCAGACGATGGCGTCCGGCGCGAACTCGTCGATCGCGCGGCGCAGCGCGCGCGTGCTCAGGCGCTCGGCGGCGCGCCGCAGCTTCTGCATGGGCGCGGCCGGATCGGCCTCGGAAGTGTGAGCGTAAAGCATGCCCCACAGGGCCGGATAGCTGTTGACCAGCTTGATGTAGAAATCCGTGTAGAGCTTGCGGAAGGTGGCGGGCACGTAGCCCATCACGTCGAGATGCAGGGTCCGCACCTCGGGGAATTCGGCCTGCGCGGTCAGGCGCAGCGCCTCGGCCGCGCGCATGTGGCCGGCGCCGGCGGAAACGCTGAGAAACAGGATCTTGTGCGGCGGCGGGGGCGGCATCGGGGGCATCGGTTCCGGGTCACTTCATGACAAAGGACTTGATCAGGGTCAGCTCGCCGGGCTTGCGCATCGGCACGCGGAAGACCTGCTGCTTTTCGTTGGGCGTGTTCTCGTCCGTGATGACCGCCACCTGCGCCACGGTGATCGCCTCGGGCCCCGCGCCGCTGCCGTAGTAGTTCACGTAGACGAGGTAGGTGCCGGGCGGCGGCGCGGCGATCGAGTAGATCTCCGGCCCGTAGCCGGTGGTCACGTCCACGTCGAGCGCGCCGCCGTTGCCGGCCACGCGGTTGGCGTAGAAGGTATGCTGGCCGTCGGGCGCCACCACGTGCAGGTCGAGATCGGTCGCGTCGCTGTCCCAGGACAGTACCACGCGCAGGCGCGGGCGGGTCCGGCCCTGGTAGCCGTCGTAGAACTGCACGCGCTTGCCGGCGCCCTGCGCGGTGCGCATCTCCACGCTGTTGCTGCCGCCGGAGAAGGCGTAGGGCCGCGAGAAGCTGCCGTCTTCTTCCACCCGCTGCGGCATGGCGACGCCGTTGACCACCAGCGTGGCGACCTGGCCGGCGCCGCGCCGCCCGCGGGCTGCCGGCGCGGCGGCGCCGGCCGCATCGCCAGCATCGCCCGCGTCGGCCTTGGGCGAGGCACGGATGCGCCCGGCGATCATCGCGCTGGCGGGCTGCCCCGCCGGCGTGGACACCGACACCGCCGGATAGTGGACCTCCTGCGTGTAGGCAGCCGTGTCGCCGGCGGCGTTGCGCCAGCCGTTGCGCGGCGTGGTGAACTCGATGGCGTCGCCGGCGTGCGCGGCGGTGGCCAGCAGCGGCAGGATCAGGCTGGCTAGAACGAGGTTCGGCTTGCGATGCATATCCACGGTCCCATCGCCCTTGCGGGCATTGTCTTTCCCGGCGGCGGGCTTCAGAAGCGCACCGACTTCATCAGCGCCAGTTCGCCCAGCTTGCGCAGCGGCATCACCAGCGTCTCGCGCTTTTCGTTGAGGGTGTTTTCGTTGTAGATCAGCGTGAGCTTGGCGGTGATCAGGTCGCGCGCGTTCGCGCCGGACTGGAAGTTGTAGCCGCTCGCGCCGAAGTTGCCCCAGTAGTTCACGTAGAACAGCCACACGCCGGGGCGTGGCGCGGCACTGGAGAAAATCTCGGGGCCGGCGCCGTCCACGCTGTCCACGTCGAGCCCGCCACCCTCGGCCAGCAGCGGGCTGGCCCAGAAAGCGTGCCCGCCTTCGGGCGAGATCACATGGAGGTCGACTTCCGCCTTGGGATCGTCCCACGTCAGCACCGCGCGCAGCCTGGCCTGGACCTTGGTGGCGTCGGCCTCGTAGAACTGCAGGCGCTGGCGCGCGGCGCCGTCGGCGGAAATGATCTCCACGCTGTTGGAGCCGCGCCCGAACGCCCACGGCCGCGCAAAGCGGCCCTGCTCGTCGGCATAGAGCGGCATGGCGTTGCCGTTGACCACCAGCGTGGGCGGCTTGCGGCCTGCGCTGCCGGCCTGGCGCAGGCGGCCTTCGATCAGCGTGCGGTATTTCTGCGCGCCGCGGTCCACCGGCGGCTTGGGATAGGCCGCCGTGTAGCGCTCCAGCTCGCTGGACAGGCCGCTGTGGCGCCAGCCGCCGGCGGGGCCGTCGAGGTCGGCCACCGGACCGGCCGTGGCCGCCAGCGGCGCCAGCGCGCAAGCCAGCGCCACGCGGCGCCAGCAACGCGAAAAAAGAGAGTGGCGGGTCATGAGGGATCTTCCGTGCGCACCAGCCGGCGCGCGAGGCTTTCGACGAACGACTCGTCCTGGCCGCGCGGATGGCGCGCGAATGCGAGATGCAGGTATTCGTGCGCCAGCGCGATGCGGTCGTCCTCGCTGGCGAGCCGGTGGATGTAGAGCCGGTTGCGGCGCGCGTCGGCATAGGGCCGGCCTTCGCGCACCTCGCACACGGCGGGCAGCGGCGGCGCCTCGAAGCCGGGCTCGGCGCCGAGCCGGCGCTGCCATTGCGGCGCGCGCTGCGCCAGCCATTGGCGCGCGCCGGCCACCGCCAGGCAGTCGCCGGCCACCGGGCTCTGGAACGAGGTCAGCGTGGCCTGCGGCCACCAGCGCGCGAGGATGGCGTCGAACGCCTGCCCCTGCGCGGCCGCGCGCCGGGCCTCGGTCCATGCCATGCGGCCCTGGCCGCCGGCATCGTGGTGGTAGCGCACGGCCACGCCGGACAGCACCAGCGCGTCGGTCTGGTCGGCCGCGCGCCGCGCGGCGGCGCCTGCGGGACGCGGCAGCACGCGCTGGGTGCGGCTGCTGTCGGCGATGCGGAAGCAGCCCTGCTCGCGCGCGGCCTGCTGGACCAGGTAGCTGCGCGCGGCCACGGCCAGCGCGCGGGCCGCCTCGGGCTCGGCGGTGTCGCCTTCGCGCTCCACCACGCGCGCCACGTAGTCGTTGAGGCCGAAGCGCCCGACCACGCGCGGCGCGGCGCCGGCCGGGCGCAGCAGGCTGAGCTCGCCGCGGCTTGCCACGCGCGCGCTGTTGCCGTTGGCGAACTCGGCGCGGAAGCTGCCGTCGAGCGGGCCGGCCGGCGCGGCCTTGCCATCGGCGCCGCGCACATCGCGCAGCGGGTAGCGCTCGAACAGGTCGACCAGCACGCAGGCGCCGTCGTCGGGCACCGGCACCGCGGCCAGCAGCAGCCGCAGCAGCGGCGCCGCGCGCCGCAGCACACTGGCGCTGGCGCCCTGCCCGCCCAGCCACGCCGGGCTGCCGTCGGCCAGCCAGCCGGCCGCGCCGCCGATGGACGCGCCCGGCCGCGCCGGATCGGGCATGGTCCAGGTCTTGGCGCGCAGCAGGCTGCCGTAGTCGGCCAGCGTGCCCTCGCCGCGCCCCACGGTCAGCACCGACACCAGCGTGGCCGAGGCGGCCTGCTGCGCGGCGGGCGGCACCGCGTGCAGCGCCGCCAGCAGCTCGGCCACCGGCACCGCATGCTCCGGGCGCATCGCCTGCATGTCCTGCAGCCAGGCGGGCGCGCCGGCGTCCTGCCAGAAGCGGCGCCAGTCGGCGCCCGACAGACCCAGCCGGCGCGGCTCGAAATAGCGCCCGCACGACCGCACCAGCGCATGCTCGCGGTCGATGCCCTGGCCGGCCGTGCAGCAATAGACTTCCTCGGGGTCGCCGCCGCGGCAGGTGTAGTCCTCGGTGCGCTGGTCGCGGCCCACGAGGTAGCTGTAGACGAACAGCTTCCACACGCTGCCCAGCGGCGTGCGCAGGCCGGCGGGCAACGGCGCGGGCGCGCTCTCGCCGCCGCCGCCGAGGCGGTAGAGCCGCGCCTCGCCGCCGGCCAGCCGCGCGAAGCGCAGCGGCTCGCCGCCCTGCGCCTGCGCCGCGGCGAACGCGGGCGCGACGCAGGACAAGGAAATCAGCAGCGCAAGACAATGCACCAAGCGGCGCGCCCCGCGGCGCCCCGCCCTGCCTGCCGTCACGGCCGCGCGCATGCCGGCCTCACTCCACCGTCAGCGGGAAGGCCGCGGTCTTGCCGTCGCCCTGCAGGGCCTTGGCCTCCGGCTGGTACATGCGGAAGTAGCGCACCGGCGGCAGGCTGAACTTGCCCGGCAGCGAGAACCGCACCAGTTGGCGCAGCACCACGGGCCGCTCCAGCGCGACCACCGGCTGGTGGTACGACAGCATGCCCATCTCGTAGGTCACGGCGCGCTGGAACGGCTGCAGGCCGGTGGCCTTGTTGTCGGGGTCGGGCAGGCCTTCGATGCGCAGGCCCCAGGTGGTGCCCTCGACTTCGCCGCCCGGCGGCAGCGGCGCCTCGACCAGTCCGTAGCGGTAGGTGCCCTGGCGCGGGCTCAGCACGATCTCGTCGACGTAGAGCGTATTGCTGTCGAGCTTGTCGCCCGGCTTGACCGGCCTGGCCGAGAACGCCAGGCCCGCGGTGCCGGCGGCGGCGGGATCGGCCGGCTTGCCGCCCTTGTCGGCCTTGTCGGTCTTGCCCTCGTCCCCGCCCGGCACCAGCCGGTAGAGCTTGCGCTCGATGCCCACCGGCAGGCCCGGCGCCTCCTGCGCGCGGCTGCGGTACGACACCACCGCATTGGTGTTGTACGACTGCGAGGCCGCGTCCATGTTCGGCGGCGCGGCCAGCGTCAGCGCCTCCGGCAACTGCGCGCCGGCCCAGCGCCATTCGGGCAGGCCGAGCGGGCCGCGCGCGGCCTGCCAGTTGCCTTGCGGCGCGCGCGGCGCGGCGCCGGCCTCGCCGGACAGGCCGCGGCCAAGGCCGCCGCCGAGCGCCTTGTCGAGCCACACCAGGGTCACGGCGCGATCGATGGTCGGGCTGGCGGCGCCGGCGCGCGACAGCAGCGCCTGCACGTCCGAGGCGGCGGCGCCCTTGCCGGCCATCAGCAGCAGGCTCTGCACCAGCGGCGAAGGATCGGCGGCCAGCGCCTGGCGCGCGGCGTCGGCCGCGCTTGCCAGCCCTTCGGGCATGGGCTGGCCGATCTGCTTGTAGAGCTGCGCGGCCAGCACGGTGGCCACGCGGCGACCCTGCGGCGAATCGGGCGCGGCGAAGACCAGGCTGTCGCCGGCCCCCACGGCGGCGCTTGCATCGCCGCCGGGCCGGCCCAGCTCGGCGGACACGCCGCCCAGCTGCGTCGCCACCGGCAGGCCCATTTCGTTGATGAACCACAGCGCCAGCACGCGGTGCAGCGGCGGCTCCTTCATGCTCTGCTTGTAGGCGTCCAGCGTGCGCTTCCAGTGGTCGGGCGGCAGGCTGACGCCGACCGCGCGCGCGGCCAGCCAGTCGGCGTAGTAAGCGTAGGCGGTCAGCAGCGCGCTGTTGCCGAGCGTGTCGCCCCACCAGCCGAACTGGCCGTTGACGCCGGCCAGCAGCGCCAGGCGCTGGCGCTGGGTGCGCACCAGCGCGTCCAGGCCCTGCGTGTCGCCACCGGTATTGGCACCGCTCGCGGCCAGGCTGCGCTGGGCCAGCGCCAGCGGAATCAGGCGGCTGGCGGTCTGCTCGGTGCAGCCGTAGGGATAGGCCAGCAGGTCGTCGGCCACGCGGGCGAACTGGCTGGCGGCGCTGTCGACGAAACGCAGGCGCACGTCCTGCGCGTCGGCCGGCAGCTTGAACGCGGCGTTGGCGCCCGACAGCGGCAGCGTCAGCTCGCGCTGCGACAGCCAGCCGGTGGGCTCCACCGTGAGCGTGGTCTGCAGGCGGTCCACCGCCTTGCCCTGCTGCCGGATCTCGGCGCTGACCGTGCCGCTGCGCAGCGCGCCCGGCGCCACCGGCAGGCGCACGTAGTTGGCGCCGCGCTTGAGCGTGACGCTCTGGCTGACGTTCAGGCCCGCTCCTGTGGCCACGAGGTCGGCGGCGACGTCCTGCTCGCCCTGGTTGAAGGCGACCATGTCGATGCGCGGCGCATCCTCGGCGCGGTAGCGCTGCGGGCCGGTCCACTTGAGGTACAGCGCCTTGTCCGAGCGGATGTTGGCGGTGCGCTGGCCGACCGTGCCATCCGCGGCGATGGCGCGCACGGTGATGCGCCAGCGGGTGAGCGAGTCCGGCATGGTGAAGGTCATGCGCGCGCGCCCGTCGGCGCCGGTGCGCAGGCTGGCTTCCCACGCGGCGGTGTCCTTCTCGTCGCGGCGCGGGCGCTCCAGCACCTTGACGCCGCGCTCGTTGTAGCGGCCGCGCTCGGGGCCGGCGCCGCCCTGCTGGCCGGAGACGGCCAGGTCGTAGCCGATGAAGTTCAGGCTGGAGGTGGTGCGCACGCTGTTGCGGCGTGGATGGTAGAAGAAGTCGACGATGCTCGGCGCGATCTCGGGCTGCAGCACGTAGACCATTTCGTCGACCACGCTGACCGTGAGGTTGGCCGGCACCGGCTTGCCGCCGAAGGCGCTGCTCAGGTCCAGCGTGACGGTCTCGCCGGGCGCGTAGACCGGCTTGTCGCTCTTGACCGCCAGGTCGATGGTCGGCTGCACCACGGCGATGCCGGCGTTCTGGAACACGTAGTCGCCGTCCTTCACGTACAGCACCGAAAACGTCATGTTGGGGCTGAAGCCGTTGCCGACCTTGATGCGCGCGCGCCACTGCCGGTCCGTGACCTTTTCCAGCGAGAGCCAGTCGCCGCCCCTGGACAGCAGGCCGCGGCGCTCGACGCGGTCGCGCTCCAGCGTGAGCAGCGCGTCCTCCACCGCCAGCGGGAACGTCACCAGCGCCTCGGCGGTGTCGCCGAGGTGGTAGCGGTCGCGGTCGAACACGATCTCGATATTGCCGGGCACGGTCTGCAGGCCCTCGCCCGCGACCCAGTGGCTGGCCGCCGCCAGCAGGTTGCCCGCGGCGTCCTTGACCGACAGCGTGTACGAGCCCGGCTGGTCGAACTTCACCGGGAACGACAGCGCGCCATTGGCGGCCGCGCCCAGCTTGCCCTCGGTGCGCGCGCGCGATTCGAGCCGCACCAGTTCCCAGCTGGCGGGCGCCTGCGCCGGCGCCGGCGCCTGGGCGGCCAGCGCCTGCAGCGTGAAGGTCACGCTCTGCCCGGCGTTGGTGAAGTTGGCCGGGCCGGTCAGCTTGTACGGCGTGGCGCCGCGCGCGATCAGCAGTTCGCGCGTGACCTTGACGCGGTAGGCCGCGCCGTCGTTGGCGAACACCGTGACCACGTAGCGGCTCGGCTCCCTGGCCGCCGGCAGCGCGAGCGTGGCGTTGCCGCTGCCGTCGGTGGTCAGTTCCTGCTGCTCCAGCTTGACCGGGAACAGGCCGGCGTAGCGCAGCTCGCCCTCGACCATCGTCACCTGCTGCGCGCGCAGGCTGACCGACAGCCTGGCGTCCTTGACCGGCTTGCCGTCGGGATAGCGCAGCTGGATCTTGCCCTTGACGGCCTCGCCGGTGGCGTAGTCGGCCTTATCGAGCGCGAGGTTGACGTCGAAATGCGGCTTGATGTATTCGGCCACGCGGAAAGCGCCGCCATAGGTGTTGCCGCCGTAGTCGAAGCGCAGCGTGTAGCCGCCGGCCAGCGCGTTGGCCGGCAGCGTGAAGCGCGCGTCGGCGCCGTTGTCGGCGTTGAGCACGGTGCCGAGCGAGGCCAGCGGCGCGCCGTTGGGGTCGAGCACCTCGAGCTTGATGTCGCCGGCGGCGGCGGGCGCCGACTCGGTGGCACTGCGGAAATTGCGGCCGATGAACTTGACGCGCACCTCGTCGCCGGGGCGGTACAGCGGCCGGTCGGTGAAGGCGAACAGCTTGGTGTTGTAGATCTCGCTGTCGTAGTAGAAGTTTTCCGAGATGAAGGCGCCGCCCGCCGGGTCCACGCCGAGCAGGTAGCTGCGCTCGGGGCTGGCGTGCGCGAGTTCCGCCGCGCCGTCGGCGCCGGTGGTGGCGCTTTGCAGCACGCCGAGGCCGTCGGTCCACGCCAGGCTGGCGCCGCTCACGGGGCGGCCGCTCTTGCGCTGCGCGGCCCACACCAGCATGCCGTCGGCGGTGCTCTTGGTGATGGCCACGGTGTCCGAGACGAACAGCAGCGTATGCGCGCGGTAGGTGCCGATGATGCCTTCGACGATGTACAGGCCCGGCTTGAGCCTGCCCAGCGGCACCATCACGTTGCCGGCGTCGCGCGGCAGGAATTCGCTGCTGCTGCCTTCGAGCTTGACGTCCTTGGGCGGCGCGATCTCCTTGGCGTCCCAGATCGGGTAGCGGAAGCGCGCCACCACGTCATAGCCCTTGAGCGGCTCATATTGCGGGTTGTTCTCGAAGCGCGTGGGCTGGGCAATCTGGTCGCCCATGCTGAACTGCGGCGCGTCCTCCACCGCCTTGCTGCGCGTGGCGAACGACAGCACGCGCTGCCACGCGCGGCGCGCCTGCTTGTACCAGCTGTCCCACAGGTAGGACAGCGTGTTTGCCAGCCCTTCGCCGCGGTAGCTGGCCTTGACGTCGATGCGGTGCAGGTTCTTCTGCGCGCGCAGGAAAGCAAGCGGATCGGCCACGCGGTAGACCAGGATGTCGGCGCCGCCGTAGCGCTGTAGTTCCGCCTTGTACTCGCGGCCCGGCGCTTCGAGCCGCACCTGCGCGGTCTGGTCGCTGCCGAAGCTGGCGTCCGAGAGCAGGAAGAACGGCTGGCCCTGGAACGCGGCGTAGCCGCTGGGCGGCACCGTGTCGAGCGTGGCGCCCGGCTGCCCTTCGGCGCTGGCGGCGTGGGCCGCGCCCAGCAGGGCAAGCGCCAGCAGCAGGCGGGCGGTCACGGAACGCAGGAGCGCGCGGGTGCGCGTCATGACGACAGGCATCGTCTTTACCTCGACAAAAAAGCGAAACGGAATACGCCGATGAAATTGGGATTGCCGTCCTGCGGCTGCCAGCGCGAATCGTTCCATTGCATCAAGCGGGAAAGGGTGACGGCACGCAGACCGTTGTCGGTGCGGGTCACGGTGCCGGTGTGGTAGGCCAGGGACTGGCCCATCCAGATCATCAGGTGCTGCTCGTCGCCCTGGTCGTAGAACAGCAGGTCGCCGGGCAGCGCCAGATTGACGTTGCGCGCGACGAAGCGGCTGTTGCCCTGCACCAGCGCGAGCGCCGAGGCATAGGCACCGGTGCTGCCGTCGGCGCGCGTCCAGCGCTGGCCGAGCGTGCGCTGGGCCGCGGTGAGATTCAGCTCGGGCGGAAGCTGGCGCGCGGAGGCCGCGCCCTGCATGCCGTTGGCGCGCAGCCAGCGCGCGTCGTGCACGCGCAGCGCCTCGCCCACGGCAAAGCGGACCAGGCCGGCGCAGTCGCGCTGGTACCAGCGCGGGGTCGGGCCCTGCCGCAACTGCTCGCCGACGATGCGCACGAACCACGCGCGGAATACCGCCGACTGCGCGGGATCGAGCAGATCGGCCGCGGGCACGTCGGGCGCCAGGCCCGACAGCGCCAGCGCGCGGCCGATGCCGGCCAGCGGCAGGCCGGCGGCGGCCAGCACCGCCAGCGCGGCGCGCCGGCCGCGCAACGCTGCCGTCACTGCGCGGCCTCCGCCGCCCGCGGCTGCGCCGCGCTGGCCAGCACGCCGCGCGGCGCGCCGGACTGCCGCCACGTCACCGGCACCCAGGCGCGGCCCGAGGGCAGGCTGTCGGCCAGCACCAGCGACATCGCCGGATAGGCGCCGAGCGCCTTGAGCTTGGGGAACAGATGGGCGCGCGCCGCGTTCAGGAACAGCGCTTCCTGCTCGGCCGGCAGCGCCTTGGTGGCCTCGCGCCGCACCAGCGGCGCCAGCGTGGACGGGGTGAAGCTCAGCACCGTGCGGGCCTGCTGCTCGCGCGGCATGGTGTCGGCCGCCGCCGGGAAGCGCTTGCCGCGCACCGCCAGCGCGTCGTCGACCAGCGTGGCGTCCGGCGAGAACAGCACGGTATCGCCGGCCAGCGCCAGCGTGACGGGGAAATAGGCGCCCGCGGACAACTGCTCGGCGAACGGCGCGCCCTTGGCTTCGCGCGTGCCGTAGGGCGAGCTGACCGGGCGCGACCACAGGTCCGCGCCGCCGGCGCCCTTGCTGGCCTGCACGGGCAGCCGCGCGTAGCCGCCCTGCTCGGCGGCGGCCTTGGGCTCGTAGGCGCCGATGACCTGCGCGAACAGGCTGGCCAGCAGCGGCCGCAGCGCGGCCGCCGCCGCCGCCGACTTGAGCCGCGCCATGAACAGCGGCGCGACCAGCGCGGACTTGCTGTACCAGCACACCGCGGCCGGTCCTTCGAACGCCTGGCCGACCTGCGCGGCCAGTTCGTCCTGGGCGCCGCTGACCTTCTGCAGCATCTTGCCGGCGGCCTGCCAGTTGACCGGCAAGGTGGCGCAGGCGGCCGGATCGGCCGGCAGGGCCTGCCAGAGCGCGGCGGCATTCCACTGGTCCGGCAGGCGGGCGCCGTCGACCAGCACCGCGCTGCTCCAGTCGGCGCCGCCGCCGGCGGCCTTGGTATCGGCGCCGGCGAAATCGAAGCGCAGCGCTTCGATGCCGGGGAAGAAAGCCTGGTAGCCGAACGAGAGATAGTTCACCCCGACCACCGCGCGGTGCCCCTTCGGCGCGCCCTTGGCGGGCTCGAGCGCGAACGACCGCAGCGGCGCCTCGCGCGCGGCGGCATCGTCGGACAGCCACGCCGCCACCGCCTTGGCGCGCGCGCCGATGGGCTTGCTCTCGGCATCGAGCAGCATGCCCGCCTCCGACAGCACCACCAGGCGGTCGCCCTTGCCGGCGATCAGCAGGCTGCGCGCGGCGCCGATGCGCAGCGTGTAGAGCGGCGTGCCGTCGATCTCGCCGGCGCGCGTGAGCTGGGCATCGACCGGCGCCACGGTGGCCAGTGCCTGCAGCACCTTGGCCAGCCCGTTGCGCTCCATCGCCAGCGCCCAGTAGCGCAGCGTGCCGTCGGCGCCGCGCCACGCCATCAGGCGGCCGGGCTCGTCGAACACGCGCTTGAGCAGGCTGTCGGACCAGTCGAGGTCATGCTCGAAGGCGATGCGGCGCAGCGCGCCGGCCACCGACAAGCGGCCCTCGTTGTCCTCGTAATAGTTGACGAAGTCCTCGGTGAGGACATCGCGCAGCAGCGGCACGCGCAGCATGTCGCGCGGCAGGCTGGACAGGCTCTCGCTGTCGACCAGCGCGTCCGGGCGGCCGAAATCGAGCTCGACCTGCCGCGGCTGGCCCTTCCACGGCCGGCCGAAAGGATGCCAGACAAGCTGCACCGCCACGCCCGCGGCAACCGCCAGCGCGGCCACGCCAAGCGCGATTTTCCTGCGCGACATCTTCATGGTCCCCTTCCCGTTTTCTTGGTCGCCCTACTCTTGGTCGCCCTACGTCACGAACGCGGCGCGCCCGGTAGCGTACCGTGCACATCGATCCCCTCGCAAGCGGGGCGCTGTGAAAATTTGTGATAGATCCGGCTCTGTCTGTCACACAGTCGGCACGATGATGCCGCCCGCGGGCAAGAAAATGCCCGCGCGGCAGAGCCGGGCGGGCGTTGGCGATTCGCACCTTGGTGTCGAATCGTCCAAATGAGATCGTCCAAATGAAAAGGGGCCGCGCTGTGGCGCGGCCCCTTCGATTCTTGCTGGCGTTTACGCTGCCTTGCCTTTCCTGACGACCACGACGGTCTTGTCCTTCCCGGCTGCTTTGCGGGCAAGCACCGCGCCCTTTCGCAAGGATTCGACCTCCCCCGCCAATCCGGCCTCTTCAAAGCTAAGGTCCGAACGCCTTCCCGTGCCCTTTGCGGCACGTTCAATCTCCTGGCGCGTCGAAGGGCGCAATTTCTTCGCTAGCATGCTGGCAAGCGCCGTCATAACCGAATTCCGTTTTCCTGCATGTATCGGTTGAGTATAGCCCACGACCGGCTGTCAGGCTTCAGGTCGAACTCCATCAATCTGCCGGCCCCGTTCTCATACCACCAGGCGCGTCCCTCCTCGGAGTCCATCAGATCGAGGACCGTCGTGGCGTATTGCAGAGGCTCGGGCAACCTTGCCCGCTCGCCAGGTTCCAGTTCGGCATCGTAGCCGAGCCGCGGCCACGTGTAGTAGCCATTGAAGTGGGCGCTGTCGCGGCTGCCGACAGCTTCGGTGACGATCTTCGAGAAGTCTTGCGCCGACGCCTCGGTGGCCTCGATTGCGAAACTCCTGACCCCAAGCCCCTGGTTCTGATATTCCGTCTTCAACAAGAAGGACTCATTGACGATCAATACCAGCCCGTCTTCTCCCGTTCGGATCTCGCGAATCATCTCGGTGAGCATCCTGTGCCTGACCGTGAGGAAGATGGCCTTTGCGGATTCGGCAACCTGGATGCGGGAATCGTCCATAGCACCCGCGAGCCGGGCTATCTGGGCAGGCTGCATGGCGGCACGGGTATCTTCAGAGACGGACGGGTCATATGAAACATCGACCTTCCCGTTGAAATGTGCCTTGGTAATATCATCTCTGGCATCCACGGCGGCGATCTTAGCAGCCTCGGCACAGCCCTCTCAAGATCGGCAGGCCGCCGAGCGCCCAGCAGTTCCGGCAACGTGATCGCCCGGAACGCCCATGACTGCCACCTACCGTGATGCGCGTGTCGCGAAGCGGGCCGAAATCGAGCCGACCGGCTCATTCCTGCCAGACAGTCCAAGCCCGGCCTGGCCTTCACGGCGGCGAATTTGCTTATGACCAAGATGTACTTTGTGCACTGCGGCAACGCGCGTAGCCTTCGTTTTTTTGAGAATTTCGCCACGATGCTGCCGTTTGCCACCCTCCGCCGCGCCGGCGCGGCGCGCGCTTCCCGCCTGCTGGCCGGGCTCGCGCTTGCCGCCGGCGCCGTCGCCGCCGCTCCCCACGCCGCCTTGGCCCAGGGCGCGAGCCCGGTGCTCGACAAGATCCGCAGCACCGGCACCATCGTGCTCGGCTACCGCGAATCGGCGCTGCCGTTTTCCTTCGCCGACGACAAGGGCCAGCCCGCCGGTTACGCCGTGGACCTGTGCCTGCGCGCCGCCGAGGCCGCGCGCGTCAAGCTGGGCCTGAACGCCATCAAGGTGCGCTGGATGCCGCTCACCCCGCAGAACCGCATCCCGGCCGTGGTCAACGGCCTGGTCGACCTGGACTGCGCGCCCAACACGAATTCGCTGGAGCGCCAGAAGCAGGTGGCGTTCAGCGTGTCGCACTACATCTCGACGGTGCGCATGCTGGTGCGCGCGGATTCGGGCATCCAGTCGTTCGACGACCTGCGCGGCAAGACCGTGGTGACCAGCGCCGGCTCCACCGGCGACCGCCACGTGCGCCGCCTCAAGGGCCAGTACGGCTTCCACGACGTCTACGCCAAGGACCACGGCGAGTCCTTCCTGCTGCTCGAATCCGGCCGCGCCCAGGCCTTCGTGATGGACGACGTGCTGCTGGCCGGCCTGCGCGCCCGCGCCAAGGATCCGTCGCAGTACGTGATCGTCGGCCCGGCGCTGTCGACCGAGCAGAACGCGCTGATGATGTCGCGCGCCGACCCGGAATGGAAACAGCTGGTGGACCAGACCCTGGCCTCGGTGTTTGCCGGCCCGCAGGTGGTGGCGCTGCAGAAGCAGTGGTTCCAGCAGCCGATCGGGGCGCGCGGCATCAATCTCGCGCTGGCGCCGAGCGCGCAGGTGCGCGAGGCGTGGAAGCACCCTTCCGACGTCGCCACCGAATAAGCGCGCCCGTCCGTCCCGCCCCCGAGGAATCCCGCAGCCGGCAGGCTCGCGGGATTTTTTTTGCGCCTGGCGACGCACAATTCCGCAATGCCGCGCCCTCCGCATGGAGCACGACGCACATTCGCGGCGGCCGGCAAGCAAGAGCCGGCGGCTACGGCAATAGCGGGTTTCCATAGGCCGGCATCAACCGTGTTCCCGGCAATACAACGCCGACCGCCGCAAGTTGACAAGCCGGCGAAATGTTGGCGACACTGGGCCCGAGCGGACAAACCGGCAGGGGCGGCCAGGCTCAGGCAAGGCGCATCTCCCCACGGCGATTTTTCCGCGCACTCGAACCGCCGCGAGGCGGCATTTTCCAGGAGAAACCATGAACAAGTTCGTCGCGACAGCCATCGCGCTTTGCATCGGCGCCGTTTCCGTGGCTGCCCAGGCCCAGACCGGCGGGAAGAAGTTCGACCCGTACAGCCAGGGCGCCAAGTCGGGCGAGAAGTTCGACCCGTATACCCAGGGCGCCAAGTCCGGCGACAAGTTCGACCCGTACACCCAGGGCGCGAACAAGAGCACGCGCGCCGACCTGACCGGCGACGCCTCGGCACCGGCCGCCAAGAAATCGCACAAGAAGGGCAAGAAGACCAAGAAAGCCGCTTCGGCAGCCGCCGCAAGCTGACCGGCGGCAGCCGGCCGCACCGCATGAAGCCCGCCAGCCGGCGGGCTTCATGCTTTCAGGCATTCGTGCGCGGGGTCATGGCGGACCGTGCGGCAGCGCTCAGGGCGCGCCCAGTTCCAGCGCGGTCACGTCGATGCGCTCGACCTTGCTTTCCTTGTTGTCCTGCTTGTCCCGCTGCCGGACCTCGGTGCGCAAGACGAAGGCCTCCGCCGGGCAGTACCAGTCGGTGACGTTCAACACCGCGGGCTCCACCTGCACCACTTCCTCGTCCACCATCAGCGGCCCCAGCGAGGTCCGCTTCTCGTAGGTGATGGGCATGCATTCCTTGCGGCCCAGCACGGTGTCGATCATCTGGCGCTTGCCGACGTGGCGCGTGCCGACGTTGATCGACGCATAGAGCGCGCGCATGTTGCCGATGGCTTCGTCCCGGCCCAGCGGATAGATCTGCAGCGAGACGCTGGACTCGAAGGTCTCGCCGTCGAGCGTGCCGCCTTCGCGAATGTCCTGCCCGGCGTAGTTGAACACGCCCTGCCCGCGGAACGCCGCCTCGCCGTACATGCGGGCATAGCGCCCCTGCGCGTTGATCACGGCATGCTCGCTTTCGATGCTGGTCCGGGCCGTGCTGGCGCGGCGCTCGATGTTGACCATGTGGATCTGGTCCATGATGACCGGCGGCCCCATCAGCGCGGAGAGCGCCGACTTGGAGCGCACTTCGAGCTGCGCCCGGCAGCCGTCAGCGCTCTTGGTGGCGTGGCGCAGCGTCATGGTGATGGAAGTGGGCATGTCGCCGTCGCCTTCCATCTGCACGCGCGCGCCGGAGCGGAACCACGGCGCGTCGCACAGGAACGCCGCGGAGCGCGCCACGGCTTCCATCGGCATCTGCGCCGCGGCCTGGCCCTGCGGCGCGGCCTGGGCGAGCGCGGGGCCGCCGTGCGCCAGCAGTCCCGCCGCCAGGGCGGCCACCCCGGCCAGTTGCGCCTTTGTCCTCACATGATTCCTGTCTAGAATGATTTCACGCCCCCGCTGGTCCCGGCAAGGCACCGCGCGCCAGGGCGGGCAGGCGTGTGCGCCCGCGCTGGACCAATGTACTGGCAAGTGCCCTGAATCCCGCGTCCGCCGGTTCGGCGGGCTCCGGCATCGGGACACTAGAAAGTAGCGCTTTTTCGCTGGCTTGTCTTGTCGGTCTTCGTCGATGCAGGCCACATGCCCGCCGCGGCAGCCTGCCGTTCGTCAGGGAGTTTCCATGCTTCACTACTACGCCAAGCTCTGGTGGGTCGTCGGCCTGCGCGGCGCGTTCGCGCTGCTGTTCGGCATCTGCGCGCTGTTCGCGCCCATTGCCACGCTGGCCGCGCTGGTGCTGGTGTTCGGCGCCTTTGCCGCGGCCGACGGCGTGACCGCGCTGGCAATGGCCATCTCGGGTAGCCAGCGCGAGGCCAGCGACCGCGGCATCCTGGCGCTGCAGGGCCTGCTCGGCCTCGGCGTGGGGCTGCTGACGTGGTTCAGCCCGGTGGTCACGGCATTTTCGCTGCTGTTGTATATCGCGGCCTGGACGCTGGCCACCGGCGTGCTGCAGATCGTGGCCGCCATCCGCCTGCGCAAGGACATGCCGAACGAATGGTGGCTGGTGCTGGCCGGCGTGGCCAGCATCGTCTTTGCGTTCCTGCTGCTGTGGCAGCCGCTGGCCGGCGCGCTCGCGCTGCTGTGGCTGATCGGGGCCTGGGCGCTGGTCTGGGGCGTGCTCCTGATCGGCGTGGCGCTGCGCCTGCGCGGCGCCCGCAACGGGCCGGCGGCGCCACTTCCGGGCTGACGGGCCGCGCGCGACGGGCCTCGCGGGCGCCGCCCGCCCCCGCCGCAGGCGGGGAACCCCGGCGGTCGTGCTAACATTGCGCGCCGCGCCACAAGAGGGCGCGGTTTGCCGTTGGCGAGTACCGCCCGGGCGGCCTGCGCCGGCATGGCTTCGGCTTGTTGTCCACCGAAGCGGCCGCTGCAGCGTTGTGATGTGTTTCCTGCACGCGAGCCGCCCCCGAATCCGCCCGATCCGGGCTGGCCACCGGCACGCGATGCACTGGCACACCCACGGCCGATCCGGCGCACCCGGCGGCACGGCGCCATGCCGTGCCCCGCCGGGGATCGCCCGTCATCATTGCCATGACGCCCATCCGACCGTTTCCAGGAGATGTATGCGTAGTTCCGTGACCTCGCGAGATGCTTCGCGAAACACCGCGCAGGGTGTTTCGCAATCCGCCGGCCTGCCGCTGGGCGCGATTATCCTGGTCAGCCTGCTTATTCTCCTGGTCTGGTTCGGCACGCTCGAGGCGCGCCACCTGCTGCGCTCGGACGAAGGCCGCTACGCGGAAATCGCCCGCGAGATGTTCGCCAGCGGCGACTGGGTCACGATCCGCTACAACGCGCTCAAGTATTTCGAGAAACCGCCCTTCCACATGTGGGTGACGGCGCTGTCGTACACCCTGTTCGGCGTGGGCGACTGGCAGGCGCGGCTGTGCGTGGCGCTGTCCGGCATGCTCGGCCTGGTGGTGTCGATGAAGGCCGCGGCGCGCTGGTACGGCACCCGCGCCGCCCTGCTGACCGGCCTGGTCCTGGTGACCGCGCCGATGTGGAGCGTGGCCTCGCACTTCAACTCGCTCGACATGACGCTGTCCGGCGCGATGGCCTGCGTGCTGGCGTTCATGCTGCTGGCCCAGCACCCGGCCGCCACTCCGGCCGCGCGCCGCTACTGGATGTGGGCGTGCTGGGTGGCGATGGGCGTGGCGATCCTGACCAAGGGCCTGGTGGGCATCGCCCTGCCGGGGCTGGTGCTGGTGATCTACACGCTGATCGCACGCGACTTCGGCCTGTGGAAGCGGCTGCATCTGGTCAGCGGCATCGCGCTGATGCTGATCGTCACGGTACCGTGGTTCTGGCTGGTGTCGGAGCGCAACCCCGAATTCCTCCATTTCTTCTTCATCCACGAGCACTGGCAGCGCTACACCTCCACGGTGCACTCGCGCAAGGGCCCGCTCTGGTATTTCGTGCCGCTGCTGGTGGCCGGCTTCCTGCCGTGGCTGGGACTGGCGCCGCGCATGTGGCAGGTGGTGCGCGGCGGCGCCGCGGCGGCGCGCGCCACCGGCACCCGGCCGTTCCAGCCGTCGCTGCTGCTGGCGGTGTGGGCCATCGCCATCTTCGTGTTCTTCAGCCTGTCGGGCTCCAAGCTGCCGGGCTACATCGTGCCGATCTTCCCCGCGCTGGGCATGCTCGCCGGCGTGGCGCTGCAGCATATCGACGACCGCAGCTGGCGCCGCCAGATGAACGGCATGCTGGCGATCGCGGTGGCCGGCCTGCTGGCCAGCCCGTACGTGGCCACGCTGAATTCCGACAACACCCCCAACGAGCTGTACCGCCTGTTCGCGGTGTGGGTCGGCGCGGCCTTCGCGCTGATGATCGTCACCATCTTCGCCGCGCGCTGGCTGCTGGCCCGCAAGGGCCTGATGGTCAGCATCACGGTCTACGCGGTGGGCCTGTTCGGCAGCTTCACGGTGGCGCTGCTCGGCCACGAAGTGATGGGCCGGCCGACCTCCGGCGTGGACATGGTGCCCGCCATCGAGGCGGTGTTGACCGACGACATGCCGATCTACGGCGTGCGCATGCTGGACCACACCCTGCCGTACTACCTGCGCCGCACCACCATCATGGTGGAATGGCCCGACGAGCTGGAGTTCGGCACCCAGCAGGAGCCGCAGAAATGGCTGCCCACGCTGGATGCCTTTATTGCAAAATGGCAGGATGGCCAGCGCGCCGTGGGGATCATGTCCGCCGCGACCTACCGCCTGCTGCAGGAGCGCAACGTGCCGATGTACAAGATCGCGCAGGACAAGCGCCGCGTGGCGGTGGCCAATTTCCCGCTGCCGGGCCAGGCGCCGGCGGCCGCACAGCCCTCCGCACAGCCAGAACCGAACCGCGCCCCATGACGCTTTCCACCTTCGCATTCATCTTCACCGGCGTGCTGCTCAATGCCTGCGCGCAACTGCTGCTCAAGGCCGGCACCAACGCCATCGGCGCCATCACGCTGGAGCGCGCCACGCTGCTTGCCACCGCGCTGCGCGTGCTGACGCAGTGGCCGGTGCTGGCCGGGCTGACGCTCTACGTGGTGAGCGTGGGCGTGTGGATCGTCGGACTGTCGCGCGTGGACGTCTCGATCGCCTACCCGATGCTGTCGCTCGGCTACGTGGTGAACGCGCTGGCGGCCTGGTGGCTGTTCGGCGAGATGATCGGCCCGCTGCGCGTGGCCGGCATCCTGCTCATCCTGGCCGGCGTGTTCCTGATCGCCCGCTCGTGAGCGCCATCCCAACGTACCGCAAGGCCCGACCGTCATGACCGCACCCGCTGCCCAAGCCTTCCTGCCCTTCGTCAAGCCGTCGATCGACGCCGACGCCATCGCCGAGGTCGGCAAGGTGCTGGCCTCGGGCTGGATCACGTCCGGCCCCAGGATGCACGCGTTCGAGGACGCGCTGTCCGCGCTGTTCGGCGGCCGCCCGGTGCGCACCTTCGCCAACGGCTCGGCGACGATGGAAATCGCCCTGCGCATCGCCGACATCGGCCCCGGCGACGAGGTCATCACCACGCCGATCACCTGGGTGGCCACCGCCAACGTGGTCGTCACCGTGGGCGCCAAGCCGGTCTTCGTCGACGTCGACCCGCGCACGCGCAACCTCGACCTCGACGCCGTGGAAGCCGCCATCACGCCGCGCACGCGCGCCATCATGCCGGTCTACCTGTCGGGCCTGCCGGTCGACATGGACCGCCTCTACGCCATCGCGCGCAAGCACGGCCTGCGCGTGATCGAGGACGCCGCCCAGGCCATCGACTCGCGCTGGCGCGGCCAGCGCATCGGCGCCTTCGGCGACCTGGTGAGCTTCAGCTTCCAGGCCAACAAGAACATCACCAGCGTCGAAGGCGGCTGCCTGGTGATGAACTCGCCGGAAGAAGCGCTGCGCGCCGAGCGCCTGCGCCTGCAGGGCGTGATCCGCAGCGGCCCGGACGGCATGGACGTGGAGGAGCCCGGCGGCAAGTTCAACCTGACCGACGTCAACGCCGCCATCGGCCTGTCGCAACTGGCGCACCTGGATCACGTCACCGCGCGCCGCGCCGAGCTGGCCGAGGCGTATTTCCGCAGTGCCGCCGACCACGGCCTGGCCGGACTCGGCATCGAGCTGCCGCTGCCGCGCGACGGCGAGCTGGCCACCACCAACTGGCACATGTTCCAGGTGGTGCTGCCGGCCGCGCGCATCGCGGGCGGGCGCACCGCCGTGATGGACGCCATGCGCGAGCGCGGCATCGGCACCGGCGTGCACTATCCCGCCCTGCACCTGTTTACCTACTACCGCTCCCTTGGCTGGCGCGAAGGCATGCTGCCCCATGCCGAGCGCATCGGACAGGGCATCCTCACCCTGCCGATGTTCCCTGCGATGCAGGCCGCCGACGTGGAGCGGGTCTGCGCAACCCTCAGCGAAACATGCAAACGCCTCCTCAAATGAGCCCCGTCGAGGTCTCCGTCGTCATTCCCGTCTATAACGAGGAAGACGGCCTGCAGGCCCTGTTCGACCGCCTCTACCCGGCGCTCGACGCCCTCGCCTGCAGCTACGAGATCATCTTCGTCAACGACGGCAGCCGCGACCGCTCCGCGCAGATCCTGGCCAGCCAGTACCGGCTGCGCCCGGACGTCACGCGCGTGGTGTTGTTCAACGGCAACTTCGGCCAGCACATGGCCATCCTGGCCGGCTTCGAGCAGACCCGCGGCCAGATCGTCATCACGCTGGACGCCGACCTGCAGAATCCGCCGGAAGAAATCCCGCGCCTGGTGGCGACCATGCGCGAAGGGCACGACTACGTCGGCACCATCCGCCGCGAGCGCAACGACACGGCCTTCCGCCGCGTGGCGTCGCGCGCCATGAACCGGCTGCGCGAGCGCATCACGCGCATCAAGATGACCGACCAGGGCTGCATGCTGCGCGCCTACGACCGCAACGTGATCGACACCATCAACGCGTGCCGCGAGGTCAACACCTTCATTCCCGCGCTGGCCTACACCTTCTCCTCCAACCCGGTCGAGATCGTGGTCGAGCACGAGCAGCGCCACGCCGGCGAATCCAAGTACTCGTTGTTCCAGCTCATCCGGCTGAACTTCGACCTGGTGACGGGCTTCTCGATCGTGCCGCTGCAATGGTTCTCGGCCATCGGCACGCTGCTGTCGCTGGCCTCGGGCGGGCTGGTGGCGGTGCTGCTGGTGCGCCGCTTCCTGCTCGGCGCGGAAGTGCAGGGCGTGTTCACCCTGCTGGCCTTCAACTTCTTCCTGGTCGGCATCATGCTGTTCGGCATCGGCCTGCTGGGCGAGTACATCGGCCGCATCTACCAGGAAGTGCGCAACCGCCCGCGCTACCGCATCCAGGCGGTGCTAGAGGGCAACCCCGAAACACAGAAAGGCCAGCCGGCCACGGAGCCATCGTGCGCGCAGTAGTCTTCGCCTACCACAACGTCGGCGACCGCTGCCTGCGCGTGCTGCACGCGCGTGGCATCGAGGTGGCGCTGGTCGTCACTCACCGCGATCGCCCGGACGAGAACATCTGGTTCCGCCGCGTCGCCGATACCGCCGCCGAACTCGGCGTGCCCTTCATCTACGGTGAAGACCCCGCCGACCCGGCGCTGGCCGAGGCGGTGGCCGCGGCGCGCCCGGACATGATCTTCTCGTTCTACTACCGCGCGATGATCCCCACCGCCGTGCTGGCGCTGGCGCCGCGCGGCGCGTTCAACATGCACGGCTCGCTGCTGCCGAAGTACCGCGGCCGCGTGCCGGTGAACTGGGCCGTGCTGCACGGCGAGACCGAGACCGGCGCCACGCTGCACGCGATGGAAGCCAAGCCGGACGCCGGCTACATCGTCGACCAGACCGCCGTGCCGATCCTGCCGGACGACACCGCGGGCGAAGTCTTCGAGAAGGTCACGGTGGCCGCCGAGCAGACGCTGTGGCGCGCGCTGCCCGCCATGATGGCCGGCAACATCGTGCCGCTGCCCAACCGCCTTGCCGAAGGCAGCTACTTCTCCGGCCGCAAGCCGGAAGACGGCCGCATCGACTGGCAGCAAGGCGCCGCCCGGGTCTACGACCTGGTGCGCGCGGTGGCGCCGCCCTACCCCGGCGCCTTCACCGACGTCGGCGCGCGCCGCTTCGTGGTGGCGCAGGCGCGCCGCCCGCACGGCGCCGCGCCCGCCCTGCCGGCGAGCGCCCGGCCCGGCCTGCACGTGGCCGGCGGGCAGATCGTCGGCCTGTGCGGCGACGGCGAAGTGATCCTGATCCGCGAATTACTCGACGCGGGCGCGCCGGCACAGGCCGTTTCGCCCGACGCACTTTCTACATTTCTTACCGCATCGTCCAAAGAGGAACACCGATGAAAAAGGTCCTGATTCTTGGCGTCAACGGCTTCATCGGCCACCACCTGACGCGCCGCATTCTCGAAACCACGCCGTGGGAGGTCTACGGCATGGACATGGCCAGCGACCGCCTCGGCGACCTGATCGACCACCCCCGCATGCACTTCTTCGAGGGCGACATCACCATCAACAAGGAGTGGATCGAGTACAACATCCGCAAGTGCGATGTCGTCCTCCCCCTCGTCGCCATCGCCACCCCAGCCACCTACGTGCGCCAGCCCCTGCGCGTGTTCGAGCTCGACTTCGAGGCCAACCTCCCCATCGTCCGCGCCGCCGTCAAGTACGGCAAGCACCTCGTCTTCCCCTCGACCTCCGAGGTCTACGGCATGTGCCACGACGACGAGTTCGACCCCGATACCTCCGAACTCATCTGCGGCCCCATCAACAAGCCCCGCTGGATCTACGCCTGCTCCAAGCAGCTGATGGACCGCGTCATCCACGCCTACGGCATGGAGCAGGGCCTCAACTACACCCTGTTCCGCCCGTTCAACTGGATCGGCGCCGGCCTCGATTCCATCTTCGAGTCGAAGGAAGGCTCCTCCCGCGTCGTCACCCAGTTCCTCGGCCACATCGTGCGCGGCGAGCCGATCAAGCTGGTCGACGGCGGCGCCCAGAAGCGCGCCTTCGCCGACATCACCGACGGCATCAGCGCCCTTATGCGCATCATCGAGAACCCGCAAGGCATCGCCACCGGCAAGATCTACAACATCGGCAACCCCGCCAACATCCACTCGGTGCGCGAACTCGCCGAGATGATGCTCAAGATGGCCGCCGACTACCCGGAATACGCCGAGCTCGCCCGCCAGACCCAGATCGTCGAGACGTCCTCCGGCGACTTCTACGGCAAGGGCTACCAGGACGTGCAGAACCGCGTGCCCAAGATCGACAACACCATCGAAGAGCTCGGCTGGAAGCCCGCCGTCAGCATGGAAGACGCGCTGCGCGCCATCTTCGAGGCCTACCGCGGCAAGGTCGTCGAGGCCCGCACCCTGGTCGACTCGGCCAACTGAGGCCCGCGCCGATGGCACGCATCGCCCTCAAGGTCGACGTCGACACGTTGCGCGGCACCCGCGAAGGCGTGCCGGCGCTGCTCGCCATGCTGGCCCGCGTGCGGGCCGAGGCCACCTTCCTGTTCAGCCTCGGCCCGGACCACACCGGCTGGGCGCTGCGGCGCGTGTTCCGGCCCGGCTTCCTGCAGAAAGTCTCGCGCACCTCGGTGGTGTCCAACTACGGCCTGCGCACGCTGATGTATGGCGTGCTGCTGCCCGGCCCCGACATCGGCCGCAAGGCCGCGGCCGAGATGCGCGCCGCGCGCGCGGCCGGCCACGAGTGCGGCATCCATACCTGGGACCACGTGTACTGGCAGGACAACGTGCGCGCGCGCGACGCGGCCTGGACCCGGCGCCAGATGCAGAGCGCGTTCGACCGCTACGTCGACATCTTCGGCGAAGCCCCGCCCACGCACGGCGCGGCCGGCTGGCAGATGAACGACGAAGCGTTCCGCCAGATCGACGACTGGGGCATGGCCTACGCCTCCGACGGGCGCGGCACCGCGCCGTATATCCCCACCGTGGACGGCGTGGCGCTGCGCCACGTGCAGATGCCCACCACGCTGCCCACACTCGATGAACTCATCGGCGTGGACGGCCTGACCGAGGACAACGTCCACGAAGCCGTGCTGCGCCTGAGCAGCGACGGCCGCGACCACGTCTTCACGCTCCATACCGAACTCGAAGGCGGCAAGCTGGCGCCGGTGTTCAACCGGCTGCTGGACGGCTGGCGCGCGCAAGGCCACGAACTGGTGTCGATGGCCACGCTCTACCGGCATCTCGACCGGACCGCCTTGCCGCTGGCGCCGGTCACGTGGGGCGCCATCGAAGGCCGCAGCGGCGAATTGATCGTGCAGCCCTGAATACCGGCAACGCATCCGCATTGCCATCGGTTTGCTCCCCTCTCCCGTTTCATGGGAGAGGGGAAACTCCGTGCGGCAAAGCGAATTCCCCGGCTGGCTAATCCCTCACCCCCGCCCCGCCTTCGCCAGCCGCAGCCCGTTGAACACCACCAGCAGACTCGCGCCCATGTCGGCGAACACGGCCATCCACATGGTGCCCAGGCCCGCCGCGGTCAGCGCGAGGAAAATCACCTTGATGCCGAGCGCCAGCGCGATGTTCTGCTTCAGGATGGCCGAGGTGCGCCGCGACAGCCGGATGAACGCGGGGATCTTGCGCAGGTCGTCGTCCATCAGCGCCACGTCCGCGGTCTCGATGGCGGTGTCGGTGCCGGCCGCGCCCATCGCGAAGCCGATGTCCGCGCGCGCCAGCGCGGGCGCATCGTTGACGCCGTCGCCGACCATGCCCACCACCACGCGCCCGGCGCCGCCCGCGGCGCCTTCGCCGCCCTTCACGCTCAGCGCGGCGATGGCATCGGCCTTGTCCTGCGGCAACTGATTGCCGCGCGCCTCGTCGATCTGCACCTGCGCGGCGATGGCCTGCGCCGTGTGCGGGTTGTCGCCCGACAGCATCAGCGTGCGCACGCCCAGCGCGTGCAGCTCGGCCACGGCCTGGCGGCTGTGGTCCTTGACCGTGTCGGCCACGCCGAACAGAGCCTCGACACCGTGGTCGGCGCCCAGCACCACCACCGTCTTGCCTTGCCGCTCCAGCGCTTCCAGCGTGGCCTCCAACTCGGGCGAGCACAGCCCGCGGTCATGGATCAGGCGGTGGTTGCCGAGGTAATACGCGCGGCCGTTGACGGTGCCGCTCACGCCGTAGCCGGGCAGCGCCGCGAAGTCCCGCACGTCCAGCGGCGCGATGCCTTCGGCGCGCGCCGCGCTGGCCACCGCCATCGACACCGGATGGTCCGAGCGGCCGGCCAGGCTGGCCGCCACCGCGCGCGCCGCCGCGCTTGCCGCGGCGCCGCCCGCGGCGATCTCGCCAAGCGGCTGGAAGTCGGTCTGCGCGGGCTTGCCGTGCGTGATGGTGCCGGTCTTGTCCAGCGCCAGCCAGGCCAGGTCCTTGCCCTGCTCGAGATAGATCCCGCCCTTGATCAGGATGCCGCGCCGCGCCGCCGCGGCCAGGCCGCTGACGATCGTCACCGGCGTGGAGATCACCAGCGCGCACGGGCAGGCGATCACCAGCAGCACCAGCGCCTTGTAGATCCACGCGCTCCAGTCGCCGTCCAGCGCCAGCGGCGGCACCACCGCCACCAGCACCGCGCCGAGGAAGACCAGCGGCGTGTACACGCGCGCGAAGCGGTCGACGAAGCGCTGCGTGGGCGCGCGGCTGCCCTGCGCGGCCTCGACCGCGTGGATGATGCGCGCGAGCGTGGAGCCGCTGGCGGCGGCGGTCACTTCGTATTCCAGTTCGCCGGCCTGGTTGATGGTGCCGGCGAACAGCGCGTCGCCCACGCCCTTGTCCACCGGCACGCTCTCGCCGGTGATGGGCGCCTGGTCCAGCGTGGACTGGCCGCGCAGCACGCGGCCGTCGAGCGCCACGCGCTCGCCCGGGCGCAGCCGCACCAGCGCGCCGACGGCCACCGCGCGCGCGTCGACCGCCTGCCAGTTGCCGTCCGCCTGCCGCACCGTGGCCTGCTCGGGCGCCATCGCCATCAGGCCGCGCACGGCGTTGCGCGCGCGGTCCAGCGAGGCGGCCTCGATGCGCTCGGCCAGCGCGAACAGCACCATCACCATCGCCGCTTCCGGCCACTGGCGGATCAGCATCGCGCCGGTCACGGCGATGCTCATCAGCGCGTTGATGTTCAGGTTGCCGTTGGACAGCGCGATCCAGCCCTTCTTGTACACGCCGAGGCCGGCGATGGCGACCGCCGCCAGCGCCAGCACCGGCGCCAGCCAGTCCTGCCCCGGCACCTGCAGCCAGCCCACCGCTTCCGCGCCCAGCGCCGCCGCGCCGGCCAGCGCCAGCGGCCACCACGGCCTGGCGGCCTGCGGGGCGAGCTCGGCGGCCTGTTCCGAGAGCGGCTCGGCCTTCATGCCGAGGCTTTCGATGGCGCGCACCACCGGGTCCAGCGAATCCAGCGTGTGGTGCACCGTCAGCACGCGCTGCATCAGGTTGAACTGCAGCCCCGCCACGCCCGCCATGCTGCCGAGCTTGTTGCGGATCAGGGTTTCCTCGGTCGGGCAGTCCATCGCGTCGATGCGATAGGTGGCCATCGCGGCGCCGGCCGGCACGTTGGCGGCGGGCGCGGGCGCCATGCCGGCCGAGGCGCATCCGCCGCCGCAGCAGGCGGACGCGCTGGCATGGCCGTGCGGCTGGCCTTGCGCGTGATCGTGTGCGTGGTCGTGTGCGTGGTCGTGTGCGTGGTCGTGCGCGTGGTCGTGCGCGTGGTCGTGCGCGTGGTCGTGCGCGTGGTCGTGCGCGTGCTGATGGTCCTGGCCGTGGTTACTGTCGTGGTCGTGGTCGCAGCAATGCGCATGGCCATGCGCGCGGTTTTCCGTCTGATCGTGCGCATGGTCATGGCTGTCGCCCTCCCGCTCGCGGACGGCGGCGTGGTCTGGCGTGGCGTTGGACATGGCGGTGCTCCCTGCTTTGTTGTGCTTGCCGTCCATTTAAGACCCTGGAGCGGCTACAGGGTCAAGCGCCGGAAGTGAATTGCCTGCCGCATGGCCTGCCGGGGAACCCTCGCCACGTTTCCCGCTCAAACCCGCCATTCCCGCCAGCCAGGGGACAAGACCCCGGCCGCATCTTGGTCATATCCTGGCCGTATCCCGGTCAAAGCCGCTGCCTATATAATCCGCCGCATGCGCCGTTTCCTGATCCTGCTGTTCGTGCTCCTGCTGCCGCTCCAGTTCGCCTGGGCGGGCGCCGCGGCCTATTGCAGCCATGACGGCCAGCAGGACCGCGCCGACGCGATCGGCGCGAAGTGGCATTTCGGCCATCACAGCCATGCCCACCACGGCGAAGCCGCCGACCACCGCGCCGCCGGCGACAAGGACAGCCAGGACGGCAGCGGCAAGACCAAGCTGCCCGACCTCGACTGCGCGGTCTGCCATTTCGCCGGCGCGCAGCTCGTGCTGCCCGACTTCTCCGGCGCCGGCGCGCACTTCGGGGTAGCGATCAGCTACCACGCGCTGGCCCCGTCCTTCCTCTCCGCGCCGGGCACCACGCCCGACCGCCCCCAGTGGCCGTCCGCCTGACCGGCGAGACGACCCCACTCCTTTCCAGACTCCCGTCTCGCCGAGCTTCCCTGGTCTTTTTCCGGTGAAATTCGATGAGAACACTTGTAATGCCGCTCGGGCTGGCGGCAGCTTTGCTCAGTCCCGCCGTGCCCGCCCAGGGCGCGGCGCCCGCCGCCATGCCCGCCATGCTGCCGGCGCCGCAGGCCGAGGAAGCCGCCGGCCCGCTGACGCTGGACGACGCCCTCGCGCTGGCAAGCGCGCGCAGCTTCACGCTGTCGGCCGCCGGCCATGAGCTCGATGCCGCCGAGGGCGGCATCATGCAGGCCCGCGTCCTGCCCAACCCCGAAGTCGCCGTCCTGCTCGAGGACAACCGCCGCGACACCCGCACCACCACCGCGCAGATCAACCTGCCCATCGAGCTCGGCGGCAAGCGCGCGGCGCGCATCGGCGCGGCGCAGAAGGCGCGCGAGCTGGCGCAGTCCCGGCTCGGCGCGGCGCATGCCGGCCTGCGCGCGGCCGTGGTCGGCGGCTTTTTCGGCGTGGTCGTCGCGCAGGAGCGCCTCAAGCTGGCGCGCGGCGCCGCCGAGATCGCCGCCAAGGGCGCGCAGGCCGCGGCGCGCCGCGTGGCGGCCGGCAAGATCGCCCCGCTGGAGGAAAGCAAGGCGCGCGTCGAGCAGGCCAACGCCGAACTGGAGGTGGCCGACGCCGAGGCCGGGCTGGCCGCCGTGCGCCTGTCGCTGGCCAACCTGTGGGGCAGCGGCGAGGCCCGCTTCAGCGAGGCCGCCGGCAACCTCGACGCGCTGCCCGCGCGCCCCGACACCGCCAGCCTGATGCAGGCGCTCGACAGCGCGCCCGAACTGCTCAGCAGCCGGCTCGAACTCGAGCGGCGCCAGGCCGTGATCGGCGTGGAGCGCAGCCGCCAGTACCCCGACCTGACCCTGAGCCTGGGCAGCAAGCGCGACAACGGCGCGCAGCGCGGCACCATGCCGGTGGTCGGCGTGGCCCTGCCGCTGCCGCTGTTCGACCGCAACCAGGGCAATCTCTACGCCGCCACGCGCCAGGCCGACAAGGCCGCCGACGAATACCGCGCCACCCAGGTGCGCCTGTCCGGCGAACTGCAGCAGGCCGCGCAGCAGCTGACGGTGTCGCGCGCCTCGGCGCAGGCGCTGCGCGGCACCGTGCTGCCCGCCGCGCAGCAGGCCTACGAGGCCGCCACGCGCGGCTTCGAGGCCGGCAAGTTCAATTTCCTCGACGTGCTCGATGCGCAGCGCACCTGGTTCCAGGCGCGCGTGCGCTATCTCGGCGTGGTCGCCAGCGCCTACCAGGCCGCCACCACCATCGACCGCATTCTCGGCCGCTAGCGCCAAAGGAACCCCATCATGGCAATCAACACAAAGCAGAAAACCGCCGTCGCCGTCATCCTCGCCGGCGGCGCGCTGGCCGGCGCGGCGCTGATCTTCGCCGGGCGCGGCAGCGATACCGGCGCGCACGGCGGCGACACCCACGCGGAAGCCGCCGCCCACGGCGACAGCGACGGCAACGGCGAAAACCACGACAGCACCGCCGGCCCCAACGGCGGCCAGCTGTTCCGGCAGGGCGACGCCGCCGTCGAAGTGCTGGTGGCCGAAGCCGGCCCCGGCGAAGGCGGCTCGCGCCTGCGGCTCTGGGCCTCGCGCGCGGGCCAGCCGCTCGCGCCCGCCGGCGTCAAGGCCGCCGGCGAACTGCGGCGGCTGACCGGAGAGCGCGAGCGCCTCGCCTTCGCGCCGGCCCAGGCCTACCTGCAAAGCGCGGCGGCCATCGGCGAGCCGCACGCTTTCGAAGCCAGCCTCGACGTGACCCTGCCCGGCGCGAGCGCCCCGCTTGCCATCAAGCTGCGCAAGGAGGAAGGCCTGGTCGAGATGACGCCCGCGCAGATCCAGGGCGCGGGCCTGACGCTGCAAGGCGCCGGCCCGGCCCGCATCGAAGGCACCGTGTCCTTCCCCGGCGAGATCCGCTTCAACGAAGACCGCACCGCGCACGTGGTGCCGCGCGTGGCCGGCGTGGTCGAAGGCGTGTCCGCCAACCTGGGCCAGCAGGTGCGCAAGGGCGACCTGCTGGCGGTGCTGGCCAGCACCACGCTGTCGGACCAGCGCAGCGAGCTGCTGGCCGCGCAGAAGCGCCTGGAACTGGCCGAGACGACCTTCCGGCGCGAGAAGAAGCTGTGGGAGGACAGGATCTCCGCCGAGCAGGACTACCTGGCCGCGCGCACCGCGCTGCAGGAAGCCCGCATCGCCACGCAGAATGCCGCGCAGAAGCTCACCGCCATCGGCGCGTCCGGCAGCGCGGGCGGCGGCGCGGGTGGCAGCACGGACAACGCGCGCGCGCTCAACCGCTTCGAGCTGCGCGCGCCGTTCGACGGCACCGTGGTGGAAAAGCATCTCGCGCTCGGCGAAGCCGTGGCCGCCGACGCCAACGTCTTCACCATCTCCGACCTGAGCACCGTGTGGGCCGAGTTCGTGATCGCGCCCAAGGACCTCGACCGCGTGCGCGTGGGCGAGAAGGTGCGCATCGCCTCGACCGCGTTCGACGGCAAGGCCGAAGGCACGGTCTCCTACGTCGGCTCGCTGCTGGGCCAGCAGACCCGCACGGCCACCGCGCGCGTGACCCTGGCCAACCCCAAGATGGCCTGGCGCCCGGGGCTGTTCGTCACCGTGGGCGTGACGGATTCCAGCGCCGAGGTGCCGGTCGCCATCGACGCGCAGGCGCTGCAGAGCCACGGCGACCAGCAGGTGGTGTTCGTCGCCGTGCCGGGCGGCTTCCTGGCGCAGCCGGTCAAGACCGGGCGCGGCGACGGCAGGCTGGTCGAGATCACCGAGGGCATGCGGGCCGGCTGGCAGTACGTGGCCGGCAACAGCTTCATGGTCAAGGCGGAACTCGGCAAGGCCGGCGCCGAACACAGCCACTAAGCGGAGACCGATATGTTCGAACGACTGATCCGCTTCGCCATCGCGCAGCGCTGGCTGGTGCTGCTGGCCGTGCTGGCCATCGCCGCGCTCGGCGCGTACAACTACAGCCGGCTGCCGATCGACGCCGTGCCCGACATCACCAACGTGCAGGTGCAGATCAACACCGCCGCGCCCGGCTATTCGCCGCTGGAGGCCGAGCAGCGCGTGACCTACCCGATCGAGACCGCCATGTCCGGCCTGCCCGGGCTGGAGCAGACCCGCTCGCTGTCGCGCTACGGGCTGTCGCAGGTCACGGTGATCTTCAAGGACGGCACCGACATCTACTTCGCGCGCCAGCTGGTCAACCAGCGCATCCAGGAGGCCGCGCGCAACCTGCCGCCGGGCGTGGCGCCGCAGATGGGCCCGATCTCCACCGGCCTCGGCGAGATCTACCTGTGGACCGTGGAAGCCGAGGACGGCGCCAGGAAGCCCGACGGCGGCGCCTACACGCCGACCGACCTGCGCGAGATCCAGGACTGGGTCATCAAGCCGCAGCTGCGCACCGTGCCCGGCGTGACCGAGATCAACTCCATCGGCGGCTTCGCCAAGGAATACCTGGTGGCGCCCAGCCCCGAGCGCCTGGCCTCCTACGGCCTGAGCCTGCAGGACGTGGTGGCCGCGCTGGAGAAGAACAACGCCAACGTGGGCGCCGGCTACATCGAGCGGCGCGGCGAGCAGTACCTGGTGCGCGCGCCGGGACAGGTCAGGTCGGTCGACGACATCCGCGAGATCATCGTCGGCAGCGCGCAGGGCCAGCCGATCCGCATCCGCGACCTGGCCGAGGTCGGCATCGGCCGCGAGCTGCGCACGGGCGCGGCCACCGACAACGGGCGCGAGGTGGTGCTGGGCACCGTCTTCATGCTGATCGGCGAGAACAGCCGGGCCGTGTCGCAGGCGGTGGACAAGCGCATGGCGGCCATCAACCGCTCGCTGCCGGCGGGCGTCAAGGCCGTCACCGTGTATGACCGCACCCTGCTGGTGGACCGCGCCATCGCCACCGTCAAGAAGAACCTGATCGAGGGCGCGGCGCTGGTCGTGGTGATCCTGTTCCTGTTCCTCGGCAACCTGCGCGCGGCGGTGATCACCGCGCTGGTGATCCCGCTGTCGATGCTGTTTACCTTCACCGGCATGGTGACGTACAAGATCAGCGCCAACCTGATGAGCCTGGGCGCGCTGGACTTCGGCATCATCATCGACGGCGCGGTGGTCATCGTCGAGAACTGCGTGCGCCGCCTCGCCCACGCGCGCCAGCGCCACGGCAGGCCGCTCACGCGCGGCGAGCGCTTCCACGAAGTGTTCGCGGCCTCGCAGGAGGCGCGTCGGGCGCTGGTGTTCGGCCAGTTCATCATCATGATCGTCTACATCCCGATCTTCGCGCTCACCGGCGTGGAGGGCAAGATGTTCCACCCGATGGCCATGACCGTGGTGCTGGCGCTGGCCGGCGCGATGATCCTGTCGGTGACGTTCGTGCCGGCGGCGGTGGCGCTGTTCATCGGCGACAAGGTGGCCGAGAAGGAAAACCGCCTGATGCTGTGGGCCCGGCGCGCCTACGCGCCGCTGCTCGGCAAGACCCTGGCCAACACGCCGGTGGTGCTGGCCTTCGCCGCGGTGGCCGTGCTGCTCAGCGGGCTGGTGGCCACGCGCCTGGGCAGCGAGTTCATCCCCAACCTCAACGAAGGCGACTTCGCCGTGCAGGCGCTGCGCATCCCGGGCACCAGCCTGACGCAGTCGCTCGCCATGCAGCAGCAGATCGAGACCCGGCTCAAGGAGAAATTCCCCGAGATCGAGCGCGTCTTCGCCCGCACCGGCACCGCCGAGATCGCCTCGGACCCGATGCCGCCCAATGCGTCCGACGGCTACATCATGCTCAGGCCGCGCGCGCAGTGGCCCGATCCGGGCAAGACGCGCGAGCAGCTGCTGGCGCAGATGGAGGCCGAACTGGAAACGATCCCCGGCAACAAGTACGAGTTCTCGCAGCCGATCCAGTTGCGCTTCAACGAACTGATCTCCGGCGTGCGCAGCGACGTCGCCGTCAAGATCTTCGGCGACGACAACCAGGTGCTGGAAGACACCGCGCAGAAGGTCGCTGGCGTGCTGCGCGGCATCCCCGGCGCGGCCGAGGTCAAGGTCGAGCAGACCAGCGGCCTGCCGGTGCTCACGGTGGACGTGGACCGCGCCCGCGCGGCGCGCTACGGCCTCAACATGACCGACGTGCAGGACACCGTGGCCATCGCCGTGGGCGGGCGCGACGCGGGCATCTTCTTCCAGGGCGACCGCCGCTTCAACATCGGCGTGCGCCTGCCCGAAGGCATCCGCGCCGACGTCGAGGCGCTGCGCCGCCTGCCCATCCCGCTGCCGCGCGGCGGCGCCGCGCGCAACGGCGAGGCCGCGCCGGCCAGCTACATCCCGCTCGGCGAGATCGCCACGCTCACGCTCGCGCCCGGCCCCAACCAGGTCTCGCGCGAGAACGGCAAGCGCCGCATCGTGGTCAGCGCCAACGTGCGCGGCAGCGACGTGGGCAGCTTCGTCCCCGCGGCCATGAGCGCGCTCGACCGCCAGGTCAAGGTCCCGGCCGGCTACTGGATCACCTGGGGCGGCACCTTCGAGCAGCTGCAGTCCGCCACCACGCGCCTGCAGATCGTGGTGCCGGTGGCGCTGCTGATGGTGTTCGTGCTGCTGTTCGCGATGTTCGGCAACGTGCGCGACGGCCTGCTGGTCTTCACCGGCATCCCGTTCGCGCTGACCGGCGGTATCCTCGCGCTGTGGCTGCGCGGCATCCCGCTGTCGATCTCGGCCGCGGTCGGCTTCATCGCCCTGTCCGGCGTGGCCGTGCTCAACGGGCTGGTGATGCTGTCGTTCATCCGCAGCCTGCGCGAGGAAGGCAAGCCGCTCGACGAAGCCATCCACACCGGCGCCCTCACGCGGCTGCGCCCGGTGCTGATGACCGCGCTGGTGGCCTCACTCGGTTTCATCCCGATGGCCATCGCCACCGGCACCGGCGCGGAAGTGCAGCGGCCGCTGGCCACGGTGGTGATCGGCGGCATCCTGTCGTCCACCGCGCTCACGCTGCTGGTGCTGCCGGTGCTGTACCGGCTGGCGCACCGGCGCGAGGCGGAGCAGGAGGGAGAACAGGATGTGGGACAGCAGGACGGCGGCGGCGAGGCGGAAACCGGCGCGGCGCGGTTGCCAGCGTGACGGCGTGACGGCGTGGGGGGCCGCGCAAGGCGGCTCCCGACTGCCAGCAGCGCTCCGCATGCCGAAGGTTTGCTCCCCTCTCCCATGCAATGGGAGAGGGGAGAACACAGCCGGTGGGCCGGTCTTGTCGACAGCGCCGAGCCAAAGCGACGCCTCGCCTTCGTTTCAACCCCGCCCTACCCGCCCACGCGCTGCGCCAGCACGTTCACGACCGGGAACGACAGTTCCAGCACCGTTTCGCCGGGCAGGCTGCGCACGCTGACGCTGCCGCCGTGCAGGCGCATGATGGTGTCGACGATCGCCAGCCCCAGGCCGGCGGAGGACGAGGAATTGCTGCGCGCGGGATCGCCGCGGTAGAAGCGGCCGAACACGTGCGGCAGCGCTTCGGGCGGGATGCCGGCGCCGCCGTTGCCGACGCGGATGGTGGTGGCGGCGCTGCCAGCCGCCACGCGGATGTCGACGGCGCTGCCGGCCGGCGCGTGGCGCAGCGCGTTGTCGACCAGGTTGGTCACGGCGCGGCGCAGCAGGGTCTGGTCGGCGCGCACCGTGCCCTGCCCGCTCAGCCGCAGCTTGATGTCGCGGTCGGCGGCCACGGCCTCGAAGTATTCGGCGACCTTGTCGAGCTCGGCGCGCGCGTCGAGCTCGCGCACGTTCATGGCGACCTGGGCATGGTCGGCGCGCGCCAGGAACAGCATGTTCTCGATCATGCGGGCCAGGCGCTCGTATTCCTCGAGATTGGATTCGAGCAGGCTCTCGTACTCCTGCACCGTGCGGTTCTGCCCGAGCGTGACCTGGGTCTGGCCGATGAGGTTGCTGATGGGCGTGCGGAAATCGTGCGCGAGGTCGGCGGAGAAGTCGGACAGGCGCTGGAAGCCGTCTTCGAGACGGGCCAGCATGTCGTTGAGCGCGTCCACCAGCACGCGCAGCTCGGACGGCGCCTGCCCGGCATCGAGCCGGGTGGCGAGCCGGCTCACGGTCACGGCCGAGGCGTCCTCGGCCATGCGCCGCAGCGGGCGCAGGCCGCGCCGCGCCAGCACGCAGCCGAGGCCGGCGGCGGCCGCGGCGCCGCACAGCGTGGCCCACAGCATCTGCGACTGGTAGGCCTTCATCAGGGCGGCGCGGTAGCCGGCGTCGCGCAGCACCACGATCTCGACGGTGCGCTCGCTGTCGCCCAGCTGGCCGAGCGCGGCGATGCCGCGCGAGGCCACGCCGTTGCGGGGATACCAGGTATGCAGCCGCGACTTGTCCGGCGTGGTGGCCGCGGGCAGCACCGGCAGCGCCGGCACCGGCTCGTGGCGCGGGTTGAGCGTGACCAGCGGCTCGCCCAGGCTGTCGCGCACCAGCAGGATCAGGCCTTCGTGCCCGAGCGCGAGGTCGGCGAAGCGATGGGTGTCGGCGCGGATCTCGGCCTCCGACCTGACCTCGCGCAGCAGGTGGCGCACCAGCAGCACCTCGCTGACCAACTCGCCCTCGTCGCGGTCCTGCAGCTGGGTGGCCAGCGCGCCGGCCAGGTAGGTGCTGACCGCCACCAGGATCGCCACGGTGGCCGCGCCGTAGGCCAGCGCCATGCGCGCGGTCAGCGAGGCCGGCAGGCGCATCACGGCGCGCGCCAGGCCGCCGTCCTGCGCTGGCGCCCCGTTCATCGGGCGTCCTCTTCGTCGAGCACGTAGCCCATGCCGCGGCGGGTATGGATCAGCTTGGCCGGAAACGGGTCGTCGACCTTCGCGCGCAGGCGGCGGATGGAGACGTCGACCACGTTGGTGTTGCTGTCGAAGTTCATGTCCCAGACCTGCGAGGCGATCAGCGAGCGCGACAGCACCTCGCCACGGCGGCGCGCCAGCAGTTGCAGCAGCGCGAATTCCTTGGAGGTCAGCTCGAGCTTCTGCCCGCCGCGCGTCACGCGGCGCTTGACGGTGTCGATCTGCAGGTCCGCCACCTCCATCAGCTCGCTCTCGCGCAGCGGCCCGCGCCGCAGGATGGTGCGGATGCGCATGACCAGCTCGGCGAAGGCGAAGGGCTTGACCATGTAGTCGTCGGCGCCGAGCCCGAGGCCCTTCAGGCGGTCGGACAATTCGTCGCGCGCGGTCAGGAACAGCACCGGCGTGTCGCGCTCGCGGCGCAGTTCCTGCAGCACGGTCCAGCCGTCCATGCCGGGCAGCATGACGTCGAGCACGATCAGGTCGTATTCCTGCCCGCGCGCGTGGGCGAGGCCGTCCACGCCGTCGCGCGCCAGATCCGCCACGAAACCGGATTCACTCAGGCCCTTGCGCAGGTAGTCCCCCGCCTTGGGCTCGTCTTCCACGATCAGTATGCGCATTTCCGTTCACTCCGGGCCGGCGTGCGGCCGTTTGCCGCCATCGGCCCGGCCCCGCCAAGCCGACACGCTATACGAGGAAGCACGGCCGCGGCCGAACATGTCAACATTGTCATGTTCGCGTCACGCTCAGGCGGCTTTCAATGCGGGTACAATACCGCATCCATTTTTGCCCGGTTTCGATGAAACGCGCCCTCCGCTGCTTCCTGTTGTGCCTTGCCATGATCGCGCTGCCCGCACAGAGCATCGCGGCGGCGGTCATGATGGTATGCAGCACCGCGCAGTCGATCCGGGCGCCGCACCACCACGCCATGCCGGCGGCGGCGATGGCCGCGATCTCGGTCGATTCGCCGGCCATCGAGTCGATGATGCTGCGCCACGCCGCCATGAAGTCGGCGGCGGAAGCGGCGCTCGCCGGCGAGCATTGCCATGACGACGCGGCGGCGCACGAGATGCCCGCCGCTGCCGACGACGACGATATGGCCGCCGCCGGGCCGCTCGCGCTGCATCCCGCCGACCCGCACGCCGGCCACCACCACGCCGGTCACGGCGCCGGCGGCACGTGCAGCGCCTGCGCGGCCTGCGCCGCCGGCGCGGTGATCCCCACCATCCTCCCCGAACTCGCGCTGGCCAGCCACGGCCATGCCGCGCCGCAGGCGGCGCTCGCCGCCTTCGCGGGTTTCCTCCCCGCCCCCTCCGACCGTCCGCCCGCCGCACGCTGCTGACACCCGAGGTGCGTCCATCGCACGCTCGCCGAAGTCCGTTCCAGGGTTGATCTTCCGGGTCGGCCCTTCCCGCGCCGACCGCGGCGCACCCCACGAACACTGAGGTTGTCATGCAATACGTCCGCATCCTGGCGGCGGCCTGCCTGTTGCTCGGGCCGGCCCTGGCGTCGGCGCAGTCCGGCGGCGCGCCCGCCGCGACGCCTGCCGGTCCGTCCGCCGGTCAATCCGCCAACAAGCCGGTCGATCCGTCCGCCAGCCCCGCCGCCACGCCCGGCGATCCGCTCGATCCCGGCGCCGCGGTGCCGCCGCTGCCGTCACCGGACGTGCTGGCCGGCTATCTGCCGTTCCAGGCGCAGCCGGTCGCGCCGTGGCGCCAGACCAATGCGCAGGTCACGCCCGGCGCGGCCGGGAACGCGGCGCCCGACACCGGCGCCATGCCGATGCCGGCCGCGCCGGGCAATGCCGGCGCGGCTGCCCCGGCGCCCGGCGGGCACACCCACCATCACTGAGGAAGCCGCATGTCTTTTCCATTTCCCGGGCGCCCGGCGGCATCCAGGGCGGGGCTGGCCGCGGCCGCCTGCGCGCTGCTGCTGGCCGGCTGCGCCAGCTTCACCGATGACGGCGGCTTCGGCACCGCCGCCGAGGCCGCGCGCCAGCGGCTCGGCCAGGACGCGCTCTGGGTGCGCTCCGACCAGGACCGCGCCGAGGCCTACCGCCGCACCCAGGCGCTGCTGGCCGAGCCGCTCGATGCCGACAGCGCGGTGCAGATCGCGCTGCTCAACAACGCCGGCCTGCAGGCCGCCTTCGCCGAGCTCGGCATCTCGGAAGCCGAATACGTGCAGGCCACGCGCCTGCCCAACCCCGGCTTTTCCTTCAGCCGCACGCGCCAGGGCGACGACCTCAAGATCGACCGCGCCATCGCCGTGGGCCTGGTCAACCTGCTGACGCTGCCGCTGGTGGCGCGCATCGAGCAGGACCGCTTCGCGCAGGCCCGGCTGGCGGTGGCCGATACGCTGCTGCGGCAGGCGTTCGCCACCCGCCGCGCCTTCGTCAACGCGGTCGCGGCGGAACAGGCGGCGCGCTACGCCGAGCAGGTCAGGCACGCCGCCGAGACCGGCGCGTTGTTCGCGCGCGACCTCGCGCGCGCCGGCAACGTCAGCGCGCTGGACCACGCGCGCGAGCAGGCCTTCTATGCGGACGCCGCCGCGCAGCTGGCGCGCGCGCGCCAGCAGGCGCTGGCCGCGCGCGAGCAGCTCACGCGCCGCCTCGGCCTGTGGGGCACCGGCGCGCAATACCGCCTGCCCGAACGCCTGCCGGACCTGCCCAAGGCCCGTCCCGCGCTCACCGACCTGGAGGGTTATGCCATCGGCAACCGGCTCGACCTGCAGGCCGGCCGCGTGCAGCTGGAAAGCCTGGCGCGCTCGCTCGGCCTCACGCGCGCCACGCGCTTCGTCAGCGTGATCGACGTGGCCTACCTGCGCAACTCGGAGACGGCCAAGCCCACCGAGAGCGGCTACGGCATCAATATCGAGATCCCGCTGTTCGACTGGGGCGGCGCGCGCGTGGCGCGGGCCGAGGCCGTCTACATGCAGGCCGCCGCGCGCCTGGCGGAAAGCGCGGTCGACGCGCGCTCGGAAGTGCGCGAGAACTATGCCGGCTACCAGGCGCGCTACGACATCGCGCGGCACTACCGCGACGAGGTGGTGCCGCTGCGCAAGCGCATCACCGACGAAGACCTGCTGCGCTACAACGGCATGCTGGTCAGCGTGTTCGAACTGCTGGCCGACGCGCGCGAGCAGGTCAACGCGGTCAACGGCTATCTCGACGCGCTGCGCGAATATTGGCTGGCCGAGACCGACCTGCAGGCCACGCTGGGCGGACGCCTGCCCGGCGCCGATGCGCCCCCGCCCTCCCCGCCGCCCGCCGGGTCCGCCCCGGCCGCCGCCCAGCCCAAAGGAAACTGAACATGGTCACCCGAAGACAATTCCTGCATGGCTCCGGCGCCGCCATGCTCGGCGCGGCGCTGGTGTCGCGCGCCGGCGCCGCCGCGCTGCCCGAAGCCGCGCTGCAATCGAGCCCCGCCACGCAGGCACCGCTCCAGCCCGCCTCCGGCCGGCCCTACAACCCCGTGGTCACGCTCAACGGCTGGAGCCTGCCGTGGCGCATGCGGCAAGGCTGGAAGGAATTCCACCTGGTGGCCGAGCCGGTCGAGCGCGAGTTCGCGCCCGGCATGAAGGCGCACCTGTGGGGCTACAACGGCCAGAGCCCGGGCCCCACCATCGAATGCGTGGAAGGCGACAAGGTCCGCATCTTCGTCACCAACAAGCTGCCCGAGCACACCACCGTGCACTGGCACGGCGTCATCCTGCCGGCCGGCATGGACGGCGTGGGCGGCCTGTCGCAGCCGCACATCCCGCCGGGCAAGACCTTCGTCTACGAGTTCGAGATGAAGCACGCCGGCACCTTCATGTACCACCCGCATTCCGACGAGATGGTGCAGATGGCGATGGGCATGATGGGTTTCATCGTGGTGCATCCGAAAGACCCGGCGCAGATGCAGGTCGACCGCGACTTCGTCTTCCTGATCGCCGCCTACGACATCGATCCGGGCTCCTACACGCCGCGCGTGGCCGAGATGACCAACTTCAACATGTGGACCTGGAACAGCCGCGTGTTCCCCGGCATCGACAGCCTGCCCGCGCGGCTCGGCGACCGCGTGCGCATCCGCTTCGGCAACCTGACCATGACCAACCACCCGATCCACCTGCACGGCCACCGCTTCGAGGTGGCCGGCACCGACGGCGGCTGGGTGCCGCCGTCGGCGCGCTGGCCCGAAGTCACCGCCGACGTGGCCGTGGGCCAGATGCGCGCCATCGAGTTCGTGGCCGACAACCCGGGCGACTGGGCCTTCCACTGCCACAAGTCGCACCACACCATGAACGCGATGGGCCACCAGGTTCCCACCATGATCGGCGTCCGGCAAAAAGAGCTCACCAAGCGCATGAGCGCGCTGGTGCCGGACTACATGTCGATGGGCGAGGCCGGCATGGCGGACATGGGCAGCATGGAGATGCCGCTGCCCGACAACACCCTGCCGATGATGAGCGGGCAAGGCCCGTTCGGGCCGATCGAGATGGGCGGCATGTTCAGCGTGCTCAAGGTGCGCGCCGGCCTGGGCCGCAACGACTACCGCGACCCGGGCTGGTACCGCCATCCCAAGGGCACGGTTGCCTTCGAATACACCGAGTCCGCCGGCAAGCCGGCGCGACGCCCCTGACCAGGAGACCCGACATGAACCGACCGAAATCCCGCGCGGCCCGCGCACTGCTGGCGCTGGCCGGCGCGCTCGCGCTGTCTTCCACGCTGTCTTCTGCGCTGGCCGCCGGCAACCATGCCGGCCGCCATGACGATGCCGGCACCGCCGGCCAGCCCGGCGACGCCGCCCGGGTCACGCGCACCATCGCCATCGACATGGGCGACGACATGCGTTTCTCGCCGCCGCACGTCGAGGTCCGCGCCGGCGAAACGATCCGTTTCGTGGTGCGCAATGCCGGCCGGCTGCGCCATGAGATGGTGATCGCCGACGAGGCCGACCTCAAGGCCCATTACGCCGCCATGCTGAAGATGCCGGAGATGGAGCATGCCGATCCCGGCGCCGTCACGCTCGATGCCGGCCAGAGCGGCGAGCTGGTCTGGCGCTTCCCGCGGGGCGGCCGCGTGCCGTTCGCGTGCCTGCAGCCCGGCCACTACGACGCCGGCATGCGCGGCGAAGTGCGCGTGCGCTGAATCGGGCCGCGCCTGCTGAATATCAACACACAAGGAAAACACGACATGAAGACCAGTCGATACCTGATCGCCCTGCTGGCGCTGCTCGGCGCCGCCGCCGCGCTGCCCGCCGTCGCAGCCGGCAACACCGGCGCTGACGCCACCGCCGCCGCGCAGGCGCAAACCCCGCTGACCGAAGGCGAAATCCGCAAGGTGGATGCCGCGGCGGGCAAGCTGACCATCAGGCATGGCCCCATCGTCAACCTCGACATGCCGGCCATGACCATGATCTTCCGCGTGCGGGACCCCGCCATGATCGGGCGGGTCAAGGAAGGCGACCGCGTGAGATTCACCGTGGAGCGCGTCGACGGCGCGCTGACGGTCACGGCGCTGGAGGTGGCGCCGGCGCAATAGGCGCGCCTTGCCGCGCGCGAACCGGCGGCTGTCCGGCGATTGTCCGCCGATTATCTGGCGGCGCGTGGCTGCCGGCGGCTATTCGACCCGGAAGAACTCCACCGACTGGCCGGCGTTTACCGCGCGCTGCAGCCATTCCGGGCGCTCGCCGGTGCCGTCCCAGCTCTGCCCGAGGGCGTTGCGGTAGAGGGGCTTGGCCGGCTTCGGGGCTGCCGGGAGCGTGGCCGCTTCCGCCGCGCCGGCCGCCGGCGCACTCGGCGCATCGGGCTCGTCGCCCTCGTCCGGCTGCGCTTCGGCAAAACAGCCGGCTTCAACCAAATCGTCGAACGTGAGGCCGTGGCGATCCATCTGCTCACGGACCCACGCCGCCGCGGCTATTCTGGCTTCATCAGACTCTGACATGGACTTTCGTAATTGACCTTGCCGGCAAGGATGGGCCGGCAAAGCGAAGGAAGGGGGGTAATCCGGCGGGTCGTGCCGCCTGTCGCCCGAGATTTTACAGGGTCTTGCGCCAATGCTGGCAGAGACAATTCCTACGGATTATTTCACGACAGGTTCCGCGCCCGCATGGCCGGGCCAAGGCGCGCCGGTGGTTGCACCACAATGGCGCCAGTTGCCCTTGATTTCCCTGACGCCGGCAGGGAATTGCCCCGCGAGACATCAGGCCGGCAAAATCCCGGCGGCGCCTCAGGGCACCCACCAGTAGCGCGTGATGTGGAAGAACACCGGCGCGGCGAACACCACCGAGTCGAGCCGGTCAAGCATGCCGCCGTGGCCCTGGATCATGTGGCCCCAGTCCTTGATGCCGCGGTCGCGCTTGATGGCCGACATCACCAGCCCGCCGAGAAAGCCCATCAGCGCGATCACCAGCGCGATCAGGCCGGCCTTCCACGGCGAGCCGTAGGGCGTGATCCACCACAGCGAGGCGCCCAGCGCGGTGGCGCTGGCCACGCCGCCGACAAACCCTTCCACGGTCTTGGACGGCGACAGCAGCGGCGCGATCTTGCGCCGGCCGCACAGCTTGCCCCACACGTACTGGAGCACGTCGCTGCCCTGCACCACGATCACCAGGAAGGCGATCAGCAGCAGGTTGCGGTCCTCGAAGCCGGGAATCGGCAGCGTCAGCAGCGCGGGCACGTGCGAGACGCAGAACACGCACACCATCACCGCCCACTGCACGCCCGCGCAGCGCTCCAGGAAGCGCGTGGTTTCCTCGGAGAGCGCCGACAGGATCGGCAGGATCAGGAAGGCGTAGACCGGGATCAGGATCGAGAACAGCCCGTACCAGCCGATGTAGACCAGCACGTATTGCAGCGGCAGGAACACGAAGAACGCCGCCACGATGGCGCGGTGGTCGCCGCGCCGCGTGGTGGTGATGGTGACGAACTCGCGCAGCGCGAAGAACGACAGCAGGTAGAACAGCACGATGATGGCGGTGCGCCCCAGCACGAAGGCCACGCCCAACACGCCGATCATCCACCACCACGCCGACACGCGCGCGCCGAGGTTGTCGATCACCGCGTGCGGGCGGCCGCCGGCGACGCGCCAGCGCAGCAGCGCCGTCACCGCGGAAGCCAGCACCAGCACGCCGAACACCGCCGCGAACAGCAGCCAGGTCTCGCGCAGCACAGCCGGATACGAATGCATCATGGTCCTTACTCCAGCGCCGGCGCCAGCGCCAGCAGGCCCGCGCGGCAACGCGCCAGGAAATCGTCCTTGGCTTCTTCCGCGCCGAGGGTCAGCGGCTTGCCGAACGTCACCGTGCACAGCAGCGGCACCGGCACCACCTCGCCCTTGGGCATCACGCGGTTGAGGTTGTCGATCCACACCGGCACGAACTCCACGTTGCCGCACACGCGCGCCAGGTGATAGATGCCGCTCTTGAACGGCAGCAGCCGCGCGTCGGTGGTGTTGCGCGTGCCCTCGGGAAACAGGATCAGCGAGTCGCCCCGCAGCACCGCCGCCTTCATCAGCGCCACCGGGTCGGCGCCGCCGCCCTCGTGACCGCCACCGCTGCGGTCGATCAGCAGGGCGTTGAACACGTCCCGCCCGATGAAGCGGCGCACGGCCGACCGGTTCCAGTAGTCCGCGCCCGCCACCGGCCGCGTCAGCCGGCGCAGGTCCGGCGGCAGGCAGCCCCAGATCAGCACGAAGTCGCCGTGGCTGCTGTGGTTGGCGAAATAGACGCGCTGCACGGCCGCCGGCAGGCAGCCGTTCCAGCGTGCCTGCATGCCCGTGAGCAGGCGCGCGAACAGGATGATGGCGCGCGCCACCAGCTTGGAAAACCACATGGCTCGTTATCTCAGCAGAAGCAACAGCAGGGCCGCCAGCAATTGCAGCGCGGCCAGCGCCGCGGCCCACGGAAGGAAGCGCAGCGCGCCGCGGGCGCGCTGCGCGAGACTGCGGCCGGGCTCGCCCGGCGCGGCGCGCCGCAGCCAGCCCAGCTGCCGCAGCGCATGATCCAGCGCCGCCAGCGGCGCGCCGGGCGCGGGGTCCGCCGCCAGCGCCGCGAACAAAGGCCGGTCGATGGTGACGCGCACCAGCAGCCACAGTTGCAGCGCGCCGGCCAGCGCGGCGACGATGCCCAGCGCCAGGTAGACCGTGCCCGCCGGCGACAGCGTGCCGGCCAGCAGCACGTTGATCAGCGCCAGCACCAGCCCGGCCCAGGTCAGCCGGACCGCGGCGTCGAGGCCGCCCACCGCGGCCAGCGCCACCCAGCGCGCGGCCTCGGCGTCGCGCCGGCTGTCGTCGTCCTCGTTATTCAATGCGTCCGGCATCGCTTGCCTCTCCCGAAAACTGCGCGGCCTGCCTGCGGCCGATGAATGCCGCCAGCGCCGCCACGCTGTCCGCTCCCAGCACCACCTGCGGGCGGCGCTCGCGCAGCAGCGCCAGCGGCTCGCCCGTGGCGCGCGCGGCCAGCCACGCGGCGGCCACCAGCGCGCTGCGCGAATAACCGAGCGCGCAGCAGACCAGCACCTTGCGGCCCTGGCCGTGCCATGCCTCCAGTATGGCCACCGCTTCGTCCAGTTGCGCGGGTGGCGGCACGGTCAGGTCCAGCACCGGCACGCAGCGGTAGGCCACGGCGGCGGGCGCCAGCCGCGGCAGCTCCGCGGTCAGGTCGAGCACGGCGTCGGCGCCGAGCCGGCGCAGTTCCGCCGCATTGGGGAAGCGGCCCACCCACACGCCCGGCGCGATCTCGCTGGCCTGCGGCCGGCGGCGCGTCCACCAGCGCGAATTGGCGAAGGCGCCGAGCTGGTACGGCGCCAGCACCCAGCGCGCGGCCATCGGCATGCTGCCGTCCGCCTGCTTCTGGAACAGCGCCGGCAGGCCCTGCCGGTAGATCGCCGCGACGCAGCCGAGCGCCAGCGCCAGCCAGCCCAGCAGCAGCGCCGCCGGCACCGAGCCCGGCAGCGCCAGCCAGGCCAGCGCGGCGGCCGCCAGCGCGCCGGCGGCGTAGCGCAGCGCAAGCCGGCGCGTGCGCGCCGCCGGTTCGGCCGCGGCGTGGCGCGCGCCGAATGGAAACAGGAAGACGCACAGCCAGCCCACCAGCCAGCCGGTCGGCACGTCGATGGCGTGATGCTGGTAGGTGGTCAGCACCGAGACGCCGATCAGCGCGAACCAGCCATGCAGCAGCCAGCGCCAGGCGCCGCGCGCGTGCATGGCATAGGCCACCCACAGGATCACCAGCAGGCTGATGTGCAGCGACGGCGCCTGGTTGAACGGCTTGTCGAAGCCGCCCAGCAGCGTGAACAGCTGCCCCGGCAGGCCGTCGGCGGCCGGGCGCTCGAAGGCGAAGCGCAGCGGGAACGCGATGAAGCACGCCACCGAGATCAGCTGCGCCGCCAGCAGCCGCTTCGCGTGCGTGAGGAGCGCCGCGCGCGTGCGCCACAGGAAGAAGGACAGCCCGTAGAGCAGGTCGATGGACCAGTACGGCACGATGCTCCACGGCACGAACGGAATATGGCGCTCCCACGCGAAATGGAAGTACGGCACCGCCGCGCGCTGGCTCGCCAGCCAGTTGGCCAGCCCGTAGGACGAGAAGAACAGCGCGCCCATGCCGGCGAGCAGTACCAGCGCCAGCGCCCAGGGACGGCCCTCGGCGGCATCGGCCGGAGCGACGGCGCCGGCCGATGCCGCACTCGCTCCGCGCGCGCGGCCGCCTTCGGCTGCCTGCCGCATCACGCGACCCGGCGCGCCAGGCTGACCGTGAAGATGCCCCACGGATCGATGCGCTGCGCGATCTTCTCGAAACCGGCCTGGCGCACCAGCTCGTCCATCTCCGCCTGCGGGCGCCGCCGCATGACCCAGGCCGAGCCCGCGCGGTGGCTGGTCAGCGCGCGCGCGATGAACTCCAGTTGCGGATGCCAGGGCTGCCCGGTATAGACCAGGTAGCCGCCCGGCGCCACCGCGCGCGCCAGCCCGCCCAGCGAGCGCGCCACCAGCGCGTTGTCGCCGAACAGCTCGTACAGGCCGGAGACGATGGCCAGCGTGGGCGCGGGGTCCAGCGCGGCGAGGCCGTCGCCGTCGAAGGCGTCGCCCTTCTCGAAGCGGGCGATGTCCGCCAGCCCCTTGGCGCGGATCAGCGCGCGGCCCTGCGCGACGTTGATGTCGCTGTAGTCGCGCAGCAGGATGCTCTGCACGTGCTGCGCGGCCGAGCCGTTGAACGTCCGGGCGGCGAGCGCCTCCAGCACGTAGCGGCCGTGGCCCGCGGCGATGTCGACGATGCGCACCGGCACGCCCGCGCCATGCAGCGCGCCGATGGCCTGGCCGAGCAGTTCCTCGACATGCACCTTGCGCTGGCGGATGCCGCGCCAGCCGATGGCGTCCAGGTAGCCGCGGTCGACCAGCGCGCCGATGCCGAAGCGGCCCCGCGCCTGGTTGCAGTACACATAGTCCAGCGTGGAGCCGGAATCGAAGCCGGTCCGGTGGCCGAGCCGCACGCCCTCGGACAGCAGGCCGCCGAACTTCAGGCCGGCCCGCGTCAGCGCCCAGTACAGGCCGGCGGGGCTGGCCGCCGCCAGCGGCCGGGCCAGGCGCTCGGACTCCTCCTTGAACGCGCCGCGGCGGTCCGCGTCGAGCAGCGAGACCGGCGCCGTCGGCGAGGCGAACTCGCGCGCGATGAAGCGCCGCGCCGCCGCCACCGCCTGCGCGCGGTCGCGCTCGCCGAGGGTGTCGTGGTAGAAGCCGTCCAGCACGATGCGTTCCTTCACGGCCGAGCCGAGCCGCTCGAAGAAGGCGTCCTGCGGCGCGCGGTGCACCACCCAGTCGGCGCCCGAGATCAGCAGCTGCGTGGGCACCGTGATGGCGGCGGCATCGGCCACGATGCGCTCGGCGGTCTCGTACAGGTCCAGCAGCACGTTGACGGCGATCGGGCGCGTGATCAGCGGGTCCTGCTCGAAGCTGGCGATGCGCGCGGGATCGTGCGTGAGGAATTTCGCCTTGACGTAGCTGTTGACGAAGAACTTGCCGCGCAGCTTGTGCAGCAGCTTCAGACCCGGGCGCGCCAGCGGCACGTAGAGCTTGACCTTGAACGCCGGCGAGGCCAGCACCAGCGCGCGGATCGGCGGCGCGTAGTCATGCACCCAGGTGGCCGCGAGCACCGCGCCCACGCTCTGCGCCACCACCGCGATGCGGCTGGCCGGGATGCCGTGCGCGGCGGCGATGTGGTCGACGAAGGTCTGGATGTCGCGCACCGAGGTGGCCAGGCCCGGGCTGTAGCCGCGCTCGCCGGGCGAGCGGCCGTGGCCGCGCGCGTCCCACGCGAAGAAGGCGTGGCCGGGCAGGTCGAGCTCGTCGACCAGATGGGCGATGCGGCCCGAATGCTCGTGTCCGCGGTGGAACAGCACCACGGCGCCCTGCGCCGCGCCGCCGCTGGCCGGCCAGTGGCGGTAGAACAGCGACTGGCCATCATGCGTCTCGAACTGCGCCTCGACGGCGGTGCGCCCGGTTTGACTATCCAGACTGTCCACGTAGCTTTACTCCACGGGTTGCGAAGACGGTTCCGCGGGCGGCGGCGTGGCGGCGCGGCGGGCCTGCCCGGCCTCCTCCACGCCGTGGCGCACCCGGTTGACGATGGTCGCGACGGACAGCAGCGAAAGCAGCCCCCACAGCCAGTGGGCCGCCGGCGCCACGCCCAGGCCCAGCCCGATCCACAGGCCGAGCGCGCCGAGCACCAGCGCGCGGTCGCTCTTGCCGAGCGGGCCGTCGTAGCGGCGGCTGGCGCCGGCCAGCGGCCCGATCAGCCCCGCGCATTCGACCACCACCGCCAGCAGCGCGAAGCCGACCACCTCGCCGGCGCCGAAGGGCGCCACGGCAGCGAACGGCAGGATCAGCGCCAGATCGGAAACGATGTCGCCGAGTTCGTTGAGATAGGCGCCGAGCACGCTTTGCTGGCCATGCTCGCGCGCCAGCATGCCGTCGATGGCATTGAGGCCCATGCGCAGGAACAGCCACAGCGGCATCAGCAGGAACACCGCCGGCAGCCACGCCAGCGCCGCCGTCAGCGCGCCCGCCACCAGCGAGCCGCCGGCGGCCGCGAGCGTGACCTGGTTGGCGGTCACGCCGCGCGCGGCAAGGCGCTTCACCAGCGGCCGCAGCAGCGCCTGGAATTTAGGTTTGATCTGATAAAGCGTCATGTTCGGGGCCTTTCCGGCGTCCGCCGGGGCCTTATGGTTCTTGGTCTGTCCGTCACGATCACCAGCATGGTTTGGCTACCGCCATGCCAGCGCCCTGCCTCCCGGGGCGCCTTGCGGGGGTGCGCAAAGCCCGACAATCGGCCAAGCATAGCCGGATTGTGCGTTTCCGCCAATCATTAAGAACTTACGAGATTTTTGGCACATTTTCGACACAGTTGCGCGGAGGCCCGGCCGCCTTGCCGCCCCCTTGAGCGAAGATGCCGGCCAGTACGCGAATCCGGAATGCCGGAAGACGGGCGTTGCGCGAAGCTGCGGGAAAAACGCGATGCGTATCGCGGGCGGCCATTGATGCATGACAGCATTGTCATGCCGGAGTCATGTTGTCGTGGGCGCGCCGTTCCTAGACTCGCTTCCGTGGTCGATCGATGGCGATCGGCAAATCCCAAGGAGAACAACGATGCGTACTCTCAAGCTCAGGCAAGCCCTTCTGCTCACCGCCACTGCCGCCACGCTGGCCGGCGCCGCCGGCCTCGCCAGCGCCGCGCCGCGCAGCGCGGACCCTTACCTCGACGGCGCCGCCACCGCGCAGGGCATCGACGTTTTCTCGCAGGGCGCCAACCGGCACGGCCCGCGCGACCCGTACACCGACGGCGGCGGCAACATCAGCCCGCGCGACGTCTACGTCGACGCTTCCCGCAACGGCCCGCGCGATCCGTTCACCGACGGCGCCTGAAGCCGGCGCCCACGCGGGGCGTGCGGCCCGGCTCAGCGGATCGCGCCGTAGAGGCCGCGCGCCTCGGCGGCCGAGGCCAGCGGGCGGCCCAGCGCCCGCGCCCCTTCCGCGGCCTGCCGGACCAGCGCCGCGTTGCCCGACGCGATGCTGCCGTCGCGCAATTTCAGGTTGTTCTCGAAACCCACGCGCACATGCCCGCCGAACGCCGCCGCGGTAGTCACGCAGGCATGCTCCTCCTGCCCGAAGGCGCAGATCGCCCACGGCAGCGAGCCATCGAACACCTGCAGGAACGGCAGCAGGTCGCGCGGCGACGAGACCTGCCCGGCCGCGTACCGGCCCAGCACGAACAGCACCGACCACGCGCCCGGCGGCACCAGCCCCCGGGCGCGCAGCGCTTGCCAGCGCGCCACGTCGGCGGCGTCGTACAGGATGATCTGCGTCATCACGCGCTCGCGCGCGAGCCACGCCAGGAAGGCGGCCAGCTCGGCCTCGGGGATGTCCGGCACGGCGATCTCGCGCAGGCCGATGGACACCGCCTCGGGCCGCAGTTCGCGCACCATCGCGATCTGCTCGGCGGCGCGGTAGATGCCGGCGGCCTCGCTCGTCACCTGCACCAGCAACCGGTCTCCCACCGCCTGCTTCACCGCGGCGAGCGCCTCGCGGTAAAGCTGCGCGTCGAGCGAGTGGCGGCCATCGGGCTGGCGCACGTGCATGTGCATCATGGCGGCGCCCGCATCCAGGCAGGCGCGCGCCTCGGCCGCCAGGGCCGCGGCGGTCAGCGGCACGGCCGGGTGGTCGGCGGCGGTCTTGTAGGCGCCGTTGGGCGCGACGGTGATGATCAGCGGCGAATCCGCCAGCAGGGCTTGTCCGGTCATGTGGCTTCGGTAGGGATGGTGTGGGGAGCGTGGGGAACGTGGCTGCGGCTCAGGGTTCGATCTTCGGCAGTTCGGGCGCGATCAGGTCCAGCCCCGCGCGCAGCAGCCGGTCATAGCGCTGCCGCTCGGCCGCGATCGACTGCGGCGTCCACGGGTAGAAACCTTCGCCGGCCTTCATGCCGTGGCGACCGTCCGCGGCGCGCTCGCTCAGGCAGCGCGCCGGCTCGGCGGCGTTGCAGAACGTGGGGTACATGGTGGCGCCCGCGGCGGCGTGCACGTCGATGCCGGCATGGTCGCGCTGCAGGACCGGGCCCGCGGCCAGGAAACGGAAGCCGAAACCGAAGCGCACCGCCGCGTCCACGTCCTCGGGCGAAGCAATGCCGCGGTCGATCAGGTCGAAGGCCTCGCGCGACAGCGCGTGCTGGAGCCGGTTGGCCAGGAAGCCGGGCAGGTCCTTCCTGACCTTGACCGGCACCATGCCGCAGCGGCGCATGAAGGCGATCAGCGCGTCGGCGCCGGCTTCGTCGCTGTCGTCGCCCATCACCACTTCCACCAGCGGCACCAGGTGCGCCGGCATGAAGAAATGCAGGCCGAACATGCGCTCGCGCGTGGCCAGTCCCTCACCGATGGCGCTGATCGGAAAGCTGGAGCTGTTGCTGGCCAGCACGGCATCCGGGCGCGCCCGCCGCACGAGGTCGGCGAACAGCGCGCGCTTGAGGTCGAGGCGCTCGGGAATGCACTCGATCACCAGGTCCACCGCGCGCCAGTCGATGGCCTCGGGCGACGCCGCCACGGCCAGCCCGGCCATGCCGGCCTCGGCATGCGGCCCGATCGCGGCCAGGTTGGCGCCGACCCGGGCCGACACCGCCGCGGCACGCCCGGCGTCGGGCTCCACTACGGTGACGCGGCAATGCGCGCGCGCCAGCACCACGGCCACGTCGGCACCCATCGTGCCGCCGCCGGCCACCACGGCGTGGGCCTTGCCGGGTGCGGCGAGCGGGGAAGTTGCGGGGGTGTCCGGCATGGGAGGGAATCCTTGTCTGTCGTGGCTGGCGTTTTGTGGCTGGCGGTATCCGCTGGGGTTGTCCGCCGGCGTTCCGAATCGGACCGCCAAGTGTAGACAAGGCGCTTTGATTGATGAATCAGTATTTACGGATAAACTGATCTACAAACGAGATCAATCGCATGAAAATCAACCTGTCGATGCGCGACATCGAGACCACGCTGGTGCTCGGCCGCACCCTCAACTTCCGCCAGGCTGCGGCCCAGTTGTATCTGTCGCAGTCGGCGCTGTCCACGCAGATCCTGCGCATCGAGGAAGCGCTCGGCGTGCGACTGTTCGACCGCACCACCCGCACGGTGCGGCTCACCGCCGCGGGCGAGGTCTTCCAGCAGCAGGCCGCCGTGCTGCAGGCCGCTTTCCGCGATGCCATCGACGCGGTCGGCGGCATCGCCAGCGCCGAGCGCGGCCAGGTTGCCGTGGCGGCCCTGCCCTCGCTCGCGGCGCGCCTGCTGCCGCGCGTGCTGATGGCCTTCCGGCGCGGCCACCCGGCGGTGGCGCTCAAGGTCTGCGACACGCTGTCCGGCCCCGCCTTCGACCTGGTGCGCGCGGGCGAGGTGGACTTCGCGCTGACCGCCGCCGACCCGCAGCAGGCCGACCTGCACTACGAGCCGATGATGTCCGACCGCTTCGTGCTGCTGATCCCGGCCGGCCACGCGCTGGCGCAAGGCGCCGGGCCGCTGCGCTGGGCCGACACGCTCGACGCCGAGCATGTCTCGATGACCCATCCCAGCAGCGTGCGCCAGTACGCCGAGTGGGCCTTCCTGCAGAACCGCATCCGCTTCCAGCCCGGCTTCGAGGCCGAGCACCTGGCCACCATCGCGGCGATGGTCGAGTGCGGCTTCGGCGTGGCCGCGCTGCCGGAGATCGCCGCGGGCACGGTGCGCCAGCCCGGCATCGTCGAGCGGCTGCTGACCGAGCCCGTCACCGAGCGCTCGATCGGCCTGGTGACGCCGCGCAACCGCAGCCTGTCGCCGGCCGCGGCCGCGCTGGTGGCCGTGCTGCGCGAGCACCTGGCGCAGGCCGGCGGCGGCGTGCGCGAGGCGAACTGACGCGCGCCGGGGCCGCGCGGCGCTTGAATGTGCGCGGCAATTCGCGGTATGGTCTGAACCGGCAGCCGCCCGAGGAACCCGCAGTGACATCTCCAGCCACAATCCCCGCCGTACCCCTTGTCTGTGCCGCCGGCGCGGCCATGTCCGTCGCCATGCCCGCCGCCATGCCTGCCTCCATTGCCGCCGCCATCTCCACCGCCATTCTCGCCGCCCTTCCCGCCGCGGCACGGAGGCGCGCTTGAACATCGTCGTCGACGTGCTGATCCTGGCCGGCGCGCTGCTGGCCATCGTGGCCGTGGTGCAGGTCGCCGCGGCCAGGCTGACGCTGCCGGAGTCCACGCTGCTCTCGGCCATCGGCATCGCCATCGGCGCGGGCTACGTGGCCATCGACGCCGCCGCGCCGCAGTTCGCCCAGCATTTCCTCCATCCGCTGATCGACCCGGCGCTGCCGCCCGAGGCCTACCTGTGGATCTTCCTGCCGCCGCTGCTGTTCCACGCCGCGCTGACGGCCGACGTGCGCAACATGCTGCCGGACGCCGCGCCCGTGCTGCTGCTGGCCATCGTCGCGGTGATCGTGGCCACCGGCGTGATCGGGCTGGTCACTTCGCTGGCCAGCGGCACCAGCCTGGTAGTGTGCCTGCTGCTCGGCGCGGTGGTCGCCACCACCGACCCGGCCGCGGTGATCGCCATCTTCCGCGACGTGGGCGCGCCGGCCCGGCTGATCCGGCTGGTCGAGGGCGAGAGCCTGCTCAACGACGCGGCCGCCATCGCCATCGCCGGCGTGCTGGTGGCCATGCTGACCGGCCACGGCACCGAGGCCACGCTCGCCGCCGGCCTGCGCCAGCTCGGCTGGTCCTTCGCCGGCGGCGTACTGTGCGGCGCCGTGGCCGGGCGGCTGGTGGCCGACCTGCTGCCGCGCCTGGCCGGGCTGGCGATGGCCGAGGGCGCGCTCACGCTGGCGCTGCCCTACCCGCTCTACCTGCTGGCCGAGCAGATGCTGGGCGTGTCCGGCGTGGTGGCGGTGGTATGCGCCGGCCTGATGGTCAGCGCGCTCGGGCCGACCCGCCTGAGCCCGCGCAACTGGGGCCACCTGCGCATGATCTGGGAGCAGTTCGCCGGCATCGCCGGGGCCATCGTCTTCCTGCTGGCGGCGGTGCGGGTGCCGTCGCTGCTGGCCGGCGTGACGCCGCACCACGGCCTGATGCTGGCCGTGCTGGTGCTGGCGGCGCTGGCCGCGCGCCTGCTGACGCTGTTCGGCCTGCTGCCGCTGCTGTCCTGGCTCAATCTCAGCACGCCCATCAACGGCGCCTACAAGCTGGCCATCGCCTGGGGCGGGCTGCGCGGCGCCGTCACGCTGGTGCTGGCGCTGGACATCGCCGAGAATGCGTCGCTGCCCTACGCATCGCGCCATTTCATCGCCATCCTGGCCACCGGCTTCGTGCTGGTCAGCCTGCTGCTCAACGGCACCACGCTGCGCTGGCTGATCCACCAGCTCGGCCTCGACCGGCTCTCGCCGCAGGACCTGGCGCTGCAGCGCCAGGCCATCCAGCTCTCCACCGAGGAGGTGGAGACCACGCTCAACCACATCGCCGAGACCTTCGTGCTGCCGCCCGCGGCGGCGCGCGAGGTGGCGCTGCACTACCGGCGCGAGATCGAGCTCGGCTCGGTGGAGTTCGACTTCGACACCGCGCTGTCCGAGCGCGACCGCCTCAGCATCGGCCTGGTCACGCTGGCCACGCGCGAGCGCGAGCTGATCCCCGAATACGGCGACGGCGTGATCTCGGTCGCCAACCTCGACGCGATGGTGCGCAACACCACGCGCATGATCGACGCCGCGCGCGAGCAGGGCCGCCTCGGCTACAACCGCGCCGCCCGCCATATCCTCGACTACCAGCTGGGCTACCGCATCGCGTTGTTCCTGCACCGCCGCCTGTCGGTCGACCGCCCGCTGGCGCGCGCGCTGGCCGACCGCTTCGAGCTGCTGGTATGCCGCCAGACCGTGCTCGAGCGCCTGCGCCAGTACAACCGCTCGCTGCTCACGCCGGTGTTCGGCGTGCGCCTGGCGACGGTGCTGGACGGCGTGCTGGCCGAACGGAACAAGGCGGTGCTGGCCGGCCTGGACGAGATGCGCACGCAGTTCGGCGGCTACACGCTGGCGCTGGAAAAACGCCTGCTGATGCTGTTCGCGCTGCGCAAGGGCGAACGCTCGCTGGAAGCCATGCGCGAGGAGAACGTGATTTCCAAGGAGGCCTACAACCAGATCGCGCAGGTCATCCGGCGCGCCTGGCAGGCCAACCTGGCGCGCCCGCCGCTGCGCAGCGCATGGGACGCCGCGCCCGCGGCGGCGCCGGCGGGCACCAGCGCGCCGCAGGCGCCGTCGCCGCGGCCCCAGCAGCAGCCCGTGCCGGAAACGCGCGAGCCTTACTAGCGCTGGCGCCGGCAACCTCCGCGGCATCGCCAGCCGTCCCGCTGGCGCCACCCCGTGTGACGGCCGCTGCGCGCGCGCCGGCGCGTTTCACGTCTTGACTCCGGGTCGAATCCGCCTATGCTGACTAGCAGCGATGCTGCGGCGCAGCAGGCCACCATGCCGCCCCGGGAATCCTTCCGGGCGCCGCTTGTCGCATTCCCGGAGACATTCATGGCGCAACCCTCTCGCTCCGCTGCCGTCGAGGCGGAACTGTCGTACCGCGGCCCGCTGCTGGGCCTCTCGGACATGTGGGCGCAGGCGGCGGAGAAGATCGGCGCGCTGAACGCGCAGACGGCGGCGGCGCTGTTCGCCGAAGGCGCGGAGTACGCGGCCGAAACCGCGGCGCGGCCATTCTCGTTCGGCATGTTCCGGCCGGAGATGACCGACGTGATCGGGCAGCGCATTGCCGCCTATGTCACCAGCCTCAACGAGATCCTCCATGCGGCCCACCAGCAATGGGCGCAAGGCGTGCAGCAGCAGTTCGCCTTCATGACCGGCGGCGACCCCTTCCAGTTCTGCGTGATGGGCCGCGACTTCCTGCCCGAAGGCACCTCGCTGCCGGCCGTGGGCGAGGCGATGACGCAATGGGTCACCGCCTGCCTGCCCGGCGCCGCGCCGCTGCTGCCGGCCCCTGCCGGCGACGGCGCGGCGCCGGCCTGATTAGCGCTGCCGAGAGGACGATGCCGGTGTCGCTGCGCGGCGCGGCAGATGCCACCTGACTTGTACCGCCGGCGGCCGCGCGAAACATGCTTCCTTCCCGATGGCGCTCAATGGCAGGCGGTCCCCGGCACCGGCTTGCCCGAGTTGGTCGCGCCCTGGCAGGCGCCGCCCACGGCGGTGTCGGCGGGCAGGCTACCGTATGGGCGGAGCTTGCCGGCCACGGTGCAGCAGAACAGCGGATCGTCGGCGGCCGGCGGCGCGCTCCGGCTAGCGCGGGCCGAGGCGGGGGTCGCGGTGGCGGGTGGCACCTGGGCGGATCGGGACGCTGGCGGGCGGGCCTGGTCCCCGTCCGTGTCGTCGTCGGGCGCGACGCACTGTCCCTGCTGACAGATCCGCTCGCCCTTGCACTGCATGTCATATTGACAACCCGCCGCGCCCGCGCGCAGCGGCAACGCCATCGCCACCGAGGTGGCCAACAGCAAGCCCAGCGTTCTCATACACCCTCCTGCACAACCGCCAGCGCGCAATGCCCGCGCCAGGCATCGGCATGCCGCCGCCGCGTCGGTGCGGGCGCGGCTTGCCTTACTACGCCTTAAGCATAGGCACCGGCGCCGCGCGCGGGGAACCTCGCCGCGCGGGCCTGTGAGCGCCGTCCCACCATCGGCATCGGCGCCGCGGCGGCATGCGCGCGCGCACGTTCATCGAGACCGGCGCGGCGCCCCGCGAAGCCGGGCGGACCGTCAGCGGCACGCCTGCGCCGGCGCGGTTGACGTTGCAGTGCAAGAATGGCAGCATTCGCTGCTTCGGCGGGCTTGCCGCCCGGTTCTTCATGCGCGTGCGGGCCGCCACGGCCGCACCGCACCACGCGCAGGCGCGCAACGTCGGCCTGCCGGTCTCGGAGCTTTCCAGTCATGCGTGTTGCATTTATCGGCCTCGGCGTCATGGGCTATCACATGGCGGGCCATCTCGCCGCCAAGGGCCATCAGGTCACGGTCTACAACCGCACGGCCAGCAAGGCCGAGCGCTGGGTCGCCGAGTTCGGCGGAAAGTCGGCCGCGACGCCGGCGCTGGCCGCGCGCGATGCCGAAGTGGTCTGCGCCTGCGTGGGCAATGACGACGACCTGCGCGCGGTGATGACCGGCGCCGACGGCGCCTTCACCGAAGCGCCGGCCGGCTGCGTGTTCGTCGACCACACCACCGCCAGCGCCAACGTGGCGCGCGAACTCGCCACCGCCGCCGCGCAGCGCGGCCTGCATTTCGTCGACGCGCCGGTCTCCGGCGGCGAAGTGGGCGCGCAGAAGGGCATCCTCACCATCATGTGCGGCGCCGACCCAGCCGTGTACGAGCGCGTCGAACCCGTGCTGGGTGCCTACGCGCGCGCCGTCACCCGCATCGGCGACAGCGGCGCCGGCCAGTTGGCCAAGATGGTCAACCAGATCTGCATCGCCGGCCTGCTGCAGGGGCTGTCCGAAGCCATCGCCTTCGGCGAGCGCGCCGGGCTGGACATGAAGGTGGTGCTGGACGTCATCAGCAAGGGCGCCGCCGGCTCGTGGCAACTGGAAAACCGCGGCCCGACCATGATCGAGAACAAGTTCGATTTCGGCTTCGCGGTGGACTGGATGCGCAAGGACCTCGGCCTGTGCCTGGACGAGGCGCGCCGCAACGGCGCCAGCCTGCCGGTCACGGCCGTGATCGACCAGTTCTACGCCGACCTGCAGCAGGACGGCTGCGGCCGCGCCGACACCTCGTCGCTGATCAAGCGGCTGCGCTAAGCCCCCTCAGCCCCCTCCCTCCTTCGCGCGCCTCCCGCGCCGGCGGCGCCGCACCCGCGGCGTCGTCCGATTCCTACAGCCATATCAGCGCCCGCCCCGCAGGGCGCGGCGCCCTGCCCGGCTATCCTCGAAGCATGGCGGGCGCGTCCTGCGCGCCACGCCCATCACCAGGAAGGCACCAACCAGGCATGTAGGAGACCACCATGTTGAGACTCGCAAGCGCGCTCGCCGCGGGCGCGGCCCTGCTGATCGGCCTGAACGGCTGCACCGCCACGGGCGCGGTGGCCGGCGGCGTGGCGGGGCATGAACTCTCCCACGGCAATACGGCGGCCACCATCGGCGGTGCCGTGGGCGGCGCCGTCATCGGCCACGAGCTGGGCAAGTAAGCCCGCCCGGCGCAGACATCCAACCGGAAAGGAGCCCATCATGGCGATCGGCACGATCCTGCTCATCATTCTCATCCTGCTGCTGATCGGCGCGCTGCCGGCGTGGCCGTACAGCACCGGCTGGGGTTATTACCCCAGCGGCGGTCTCGGCCTGGTCGTGCTGATCGTGGTGATCCTCGTGCTGATGGGCCGCCTGTAGCTAGCGGGACCTGGAACCCAACGCAGGACACGACACGCAACGCGCCGCCGGCGACGGCGGCGCGTTTTTCATTATTTTCATCGCTGAAAGAATGGCGGCCCCGGAGACGGGATTGCGAGGCAACCGCTAAAGAGTCGCCCTGCCCGGCGCGGTCAGTACGACTTGGGCAGCCCCAGCACGCGCTCGGCGATATGGCACATGATCAGTTGGGCGCTGACCGGCGCGATACGCGGAATATACGACTCGCGCAGGTAGCGCTCCACCTGGTACTCGCGCGCGTAGCCCATGCCGCCCAGCGTGAGCACCGCAGTCTGGCAGGCCTGGTGCGCGGCTTCGGCGGCGAGGTACTTGGCGGTATTGGCCTCGGCGCCGCACGGCTTGCCCTGGTCGTATAGCCACGCGGCCTTCCACACCATCATGTCCGCCGCTTCCAGCGCCATCCACGCCTGCGCGAGCGGATGCTGGATGCCCTGGTTCTGCCCGATCGGGCGGCCGAACACGGTGCGCTCCTTCGCGTAGCGCGTGGCCGCCTCCAGCGCCGCGCGGCCCAGCCCGACGGCCTCGGCCGCGATCAGGATGCGCTCGGGGTTGAGGCCGTGCAGGATGTACTCGAAGCCGCGCCCTTCCTCGCCGATGCGGTCTTCGACCGGCGCCCGCAGCCCGTCGATGAACAGCATGTTGGAGTCCACCGCGGCGCGGCCCATCTTGTGGATCTCGCGCACTTCGACGTGCTGGCGGTCCAGCGCCGTGTAGAACAGGCTCAGGCCCTGGGTGGGCTTGGCCACCTGGTCCAGCGGCGTGGTGCGCGCCAGCAGCAGCATGCGGTCGGCCACCTGCGCGGTGGAGATCCAGATCTTGCGGCCGTCGACGCGGTAGTGCGTGCCGTCGGCCGACGGCACGGCCTGGGTCTTGAGGTGCGTGGTGTCGAGCCCGGCGTCCGGCTCGGTCACGGCGAAGCACGCCTTCTCGGCGCCGGCGATCAGCGGCGGCAAGGCGGCCTGCTGCTGGCGCGCGCTGCCGAACACCACCACCGGGTTGAGCCCGAACACGTTCATGTGGATGGCCGAGGCGCCCGAGAAACCGGCGCCCGACCGCGACACCGCCTGCATGATCAGCGCCGCCTCGGTGATGCCGAGTCCGGCGCCGCCATAGGCCTCCGGCATGGCGATGCCGAGCCAGCCGGCCCTGGCCATCGCCTGGTGGAAGGCCTCGGGAAACCGGCCCCGCTCGTCCAGCGCCGACCAGTAGTCGGCGCCGAAGTCGCCGCACAATTGCGTCACCGCCTCGACGATGGCGCGCTGCTCCGGGGTTCTTTCAAAGTTCATGCCTGCCTCATTCCGGCTGGATGCCGGCGTCCTTGACCAGCTTGGTCCACTTGACCAGCTCTCCCGCGACGAAGCCGGAGAACTGCCTGGGCGACTGCCCGAATGCCTCGAAGCCCAGCGCCTCGAAGCGCGGCGCCACCTCCTTGCTCGCGGCGATGCGCGACAGCGCCTGGTTGAGCTTGTCCACCACCTCGGCCGGCGCGTGCGCGGGCGCGAACACGCCGTTCCACGAGGTGATGTCGAATCCCTTGAGTTCCGGCGCGTCCGCCAGCGGCGGCAGGTCCGGCAGCAGGCGGCTGCGCTGCGCGGTGGTCACCGCCAGCGCGCGCAGCTTGCCGGCCTTGACGTTGGCGATGCCGGCGGCCACGTCGACGAACATCATCGGCACCTGCCCGGCGATCACGTCGGTCATGGCCGGCGGCGTGCTCTTGTACGGCACGTGCAGCAGGTCCAGCCCGGTCAGCCGCGCGAAGGTGGCGCCCGAGACGATGCCGGTGCTGTTGCCGCTGGCGTAGGACATGCCCGGGTGCGTGCGCGCATAGGCGATCAACTCCGGCACCGTCTTCACCGGCAGCTTCGGGTTGATGACCAGCATGAACGGCAGGTTGCCCATGCGCGCCACCGGCGTGAAGTCGCGGATCGGGTCGTACGGCAGCTTCTTCATCAGCGACGGATTGGCCGAATGCGTGGTGTTGGTGGTCATGAACAGCGTGTAGCCGTCCGGCGCCGCCTGCGCCACGATCTCGGCGGCGATCGCGCCGTTGGCGCCCGGGCGGTTGTCCACCACCACGTTCTGCCGGAGCGCGTCGCCGAGCTCCTTGGCGGTGATGCGCGCCACCGCGTCGGTGCCGCTGCCGGCCGCGAACGGCACCACCATCCGGATCGGCTTGCTGGGATAGGCATCCGCGGCGGTGGCGAGCGGCGCGGCCAGCGCCAGCGACGCCAGCACCAGCGATGGGAAGGAAAGCGCCGCGCGCCGCAGCGTGGTAAGCATTGCCATGTGTCTTGTCTCCTGTTGCCGCCGGCTGTCCTGGTCGCGCCGGCTGTTGATGATGGGCCGCCGCGCTCACGGCGCGGTCTTGTCCTTGTAGTTGGTGTCCTTGACCAGCCTGGCCCAGCGCGCCGCGTCGTCGGCGATGACGGCGGCGAACTGCTCGGGCGTGCTGCCGACCGCTTCGTAGTCGATCGCCGCCAGCCGCGCCTTGATCTCGGGCTCGGCGACGATGCGCACGATTTCCTGGTTCAGCCGCTCCACGATCTCCTTCGGCGTACCGGCCGGCGCCAGCAGGCCCGCCCACGAATTGAAGTTCAGCCCCTGGATGCCCGCTTCCTGCATGGTCGGCACCTCGGGCAGCGCCGGCGAGCGCTTCGGCGACAGCACCGCCAGCGGCCGCAGCCGGCCGGCGCGGATCATCGCCATCCCGTTGAACGGGTCGATGGTCATGTCCACCTCGCCGGCCACCACCGCCTGCATCTGCGGCCCGGTGCCGCGGTAGGACACGCTGACCATGTCCGGCGTGCCGGCGGTGGCCTTGAAGGTCTCGCCGATCAGCTCGATCATGCTGCTGCCGGCCGACAGGCTCAGCGGCCGGCTCTTGCTGCGCGCCAATGCCACGAATTCCTGCACGGTCTTGGCCGGCACCGACGGATGCACCACCATCACGAAACCGATGCTGCTGATCAGGCTGACCGGCGCGAAGCTCTTGAGCGGGTCGTAGCCCGCCTTGTAGAGCACCGGGCTGAGCGTCTGCGCGCCGGCCGTGTTGAGCAGGATGGTGTAGCCGTCGGGTGCGGCGCGCGCCACCGCGTCGGTGCCGATAATGCCGTTGGCGCCCGGGCGGTTTTCCACCACCACCGGCTGCTTCAGGGCCTCCGACAGCTTCTGCGAGACCAGCCGCGCCACCACGTCGGTGGCGCCGCCGGGCGCGTAGGGCACCACCATGCGGATCGACTTGCTGGGATAGGCGTCGCTCCACGCGGTAACCGGCAGGCCGGCCGAGAGCGCGGCGCACAACAGCCAGCGGCGTCGGGAACACAAGATCATCTGCATCTCCTCCAGGCTTGGACTACGAACGTCGCAAGGGCACGCCCGCGGCGTGCGCCGGGGCTCACGCCGGACGGATCACGCGTTGCGGCGATTCCTCGTACGGCGGGGCATAGATCACCAGCAGCTTGACCGGCTCGTCGCTGATCACGGTGAACACGTGCATGGCGTCGGCCGGGAAGAAGCAGCAGTCGCCCGGGCCCAGCTCGCGCGACTGGCCGTTGACCTCGGCGCGCGCCCGCCCCTCCAGCACGTAGCAGACCTGCTCGATGCCCGGGTGCGCGTGCGGCAAGGCGCCCTTGCCGCGCTCGATGGTGCCGTGGATGACCTCCAGCTGCGTGGCGCCCACGTTCTCGCGGCCGATGATGCGGCGGTTCAGGGTGCCGACGTGGTTGGCGGGGTGATAGCCCGCGACCTCCTCGGTGCGGACGAAATAGGCGGGCGCCGGTGCTGCGGCCATCGATGGTCTCCTTGCCGGCCGGGCCGCCGCCGCGCGCTTGGCGGGCGGGCCGGGTCCGGCATGCTGTTTTTCATGTTTGTGAATTAAATTTTATCCCCATGAAAAATCTAGTCAACTACTAAAAACACCGATACCGCCGCCGGCGCGCCCGAACCCGGTGCCGCCACCGCGCCGGCGCCTCTTAATTCTTCCTTAAGCCGCCATGCCCTATCCTTGCGGCGTTGCCCGCCACCATCCCGGCCGCCCGCCGGCGGCGCGACCGCGCGCCACCCGCGCGCGGATGGCCCTACCGATGACAGACACCGACGCCGCTCCCACGCTGACGCCCATGCCCGCCCGCGCCCCGCTCGCCGGCCTCTCCGACCTCGCCGGCCCGGCCAGCCTGCGCGTGCGCGCCGTGAGCGGCGCGGGCCGCGGCCCGTTCAGCCTGTGCGTGGCGCCGGGCACGTGCGCGATCGTCTCCGGCGCCTCCGGCACGGGCAAGAGCCTGTTGTTGCGCATGATCGCCGACCTCGACCCCAGCCAGGGCCAGGTGAGCCTCGGCGACATGCCGCGCGAGCGCTTCGGCGGCCCGGCCTGGCGCCGCCAGGTCATGTACGTGGCGGCCGAGTCCGGCTGGTGGAGCGACCACGTGCTGGAACACATGGAGGACGTGCCCGCCGCCACGGCGATGCTGGCCCCGCTGCGGCTGCCGGCCGACATCCTGCGCGCGCCGGTCGGCCAGTTGTCCACCGGCGAGCGCCAGCGCCTGGCGCTGGTGCGCGCGCTGGTGCGCCGCCCGCGCTTCCTGCTGCTCGACGAGCCGACCTCGGCGCTGGACCGCGACAGCACGCTGGCGGTGGAGGCGCTGCTGCGCACGCGCCAGCAGCTGGGGCTCGGCCTGCTGGTGGTCTCGCACAACCCGGAGCAGGCCGCGCGCCTGGGCAACCGCCACTACCTCTTGGGCGCCGCCGGCCTGGAGGCGCTGCCCGCATGACGCCGATTCCGCTGTCGCTCTACGACCTCGCCATCGCCAGCCTGCTGGTGCTGGCCGGCGCCGGCGCCTCGCTGGCGCTCTCGCTCGGCGTGCACCGCGCGCTGCTGTGGACGGCCGCGCGCATGATCGTGCAGCTGCTGCTGGTCGGCCTGGCGCTGCGCGCGGTGTTCGCATGGTCGTCGCCGCTCGTCACCGCGCTGGTGGTGGCCGCCATGATCGCAGCCGCCGCGCGCGAGGCCGGCAGCCGCCAGGAGCGGCGCCTGGCCGGCCCGTGGCAGGCGCTGATCGGCACCGCGGCGGTCAGCGTGCCCACCCTGGCGGTGACGGTGCTGGCGCTGACCACCGCGCTGCGCCCGTCGCCCTGGTACGATGCCCGCCACGCCATCCCGCTGGCCGGCATCGTGCTCGGCAACGCGATGAACGCGGCCAGCCTGGCGCTCGACGGCGCCTTCACCGCGGCCTGGCACCAGCGCGCCGCCATCGACGCGCGCCTGGCGCTGGGCGACGACCGCCGCGCCGCGCTGGGACCCATCGTGCGCCAGGCGGTGAAAAGCGGCCTGCTGCCCACCTTGAATACGATGGCCGCGGCCGGCATCATCACCATGCCCGGCATCATGACCGGGCAGATACTCGCCGGCATGGACCCGCTCGCCGCCGCGCGCTACCAGATCCTGCTGATGTTCCTGCTCGCCGGCGGCAGCATGCTGGGCGCGGTCCTGGCCGCCACGCTGGCGGCGCGGCGCCTGACCGACGAGCGGCACCGCCTGCGCCTGGACCGGCTGCGGCGGCGCTGATGCCCCAACCCGAGGAACCCGGACCATGCGCCTGCTGCTGGTGGAAGACGACCCGATGATCGGGGAAAGCGTGGAAGAAGGCCTGCGCGGCGAAGGCTACGCCGTCGACTGGGTCAACGACGGCCGCCTCGCCGCGGCCGCGCTCACGGCCAACGTGCCCGACACCTATGACGCCGTGCTGCTCGACCTGGGCCTGCCCGGCCGCTCGGGCGAGGACGTGCTGCGCCTGCTGCGCGGGCGCGGCATGGCGATGCCGGTGCTGATCCTGACCGCGCGCGACGCCACCGCCGACCGCGTGCGCGGCCTCGACGCCGGCGCCGACGACTATCTCGTCAAGCCGTTCGACCTCGACGAACTGTTCGCCCGCATCCGCGCGCTGATCCGGCGCAGCGCGGGCCGGGTCGGCACGGAACTGGCGCATGGCCGCGTGCGGCTCGACCCCGCCACGCGCGAAGTGCGCTGCGGCGGCGACATCGTGGCGCTGTCGATGCGCGAGTTCATGGTGCTGCAGGCGCTCATGGAGCAGCCCGGCCACGTGGTCACGCACGAGCGCCTGCGCGAGGCGGTCTACAACATGAACGAGGAAATCAGCAGCAACACCGTGGAAGTGCACATCCACGCGCTGCGCAAGAAGCTCGGCGCCGAGTTCATCCGCAACGTGCGCGGCATCGGCTACAAGCTCGGGAATGTAGCCGGGAATGTAGCCGGAAACGCGGCCGGGAACGCCGCATGAGGACCATCCGCGCCAAGCTGCTCGCCGGCCTGCTCGTCACCATGCTGGCGTGCGCGCTGGTCGCCGGCGCCGCGGCTTACTTCAAGGTGCGCCACGAAGCCAGCGAGGTCTTCGACGGCCAGCTGCAGCAGGCCGCGCGCATGCTGCCGCGCGAGATCGCGCCGCAGGCCACGCCGCCGCTGGGCAGCCACGAGCTCGACGAGGAGATCGTGGTGCAGTCCTGGGACGACAACGGCCGGCTGACCTTCGCTTCCCATCCGCTCACGCTGCCGCGCGCCAGGCTGGCCGGCTTTCACGACATGCGCGTGGCCGGGCACGAATGGCGCGTGTACGGGCTGCTGGAAGACGGGCGCTACGTGCAGGCGGCGCAGTCGGCGGCGTTCCGCAGCAAGCTGGCGGCCTCGCTGGCGCTGGGCGCGCTGCTGCCCGTGCTGGCGCTGGTGCCGGTGCTGGGGCTGCTGATCCACCTGGTGGTCAGGCGCTCGCTGCGCCCGGTCGACGACATCGCGCGCGCCATGAGCCAGCGCTCGGCCGAGGCCCTGGAGCCGCTGCCCGCGCACGGCTGGCCGCCCGAGCTGGTGCCGGTGGTGGCGGCGCTCAACGACCTGCTGGCGCGCCTGCGCCAGGCGATGGACACGCAGCGCGCCTTCGTCGCCGACGCCGCCCACGAACTGCGCACGCCGCTGGCCGCGCTCAAGCTGCAACTGCAGCTGGCGCTGCGCGCCGACAGCGAGGACAAGCAGCGCCAGGCGCTGGTCAAGCTCGGCGAGCGCCTCGACCGCACCACCCACCTGGTGGCCCAGTTGCTGACGCTGGCGCGCAGCGAGGACGGCACCCCGGCCGCCACCGCCGCCCTTGCCGACGTATCGCTGCGCGAGGTGGCGGTGCAGGTGGTGCGCGAGCTGCTGCCGATGGCCGAGGCCAAGGGCGTGGACCTGGGCCTGGACGCGCGCGAGGCGGACTGCCGCGTGCGCGCGGTGGCGGCCGACCTGTTCATCCTGCTGCGCAACCTGGCCGACAACGCGGTGCGCTACACCGGCCCGGGCGGGCGCGTGGACCTGCGCATCGAGCGGCGCGACGGCGTGCCCACGCTGGGCGTGAGCGACACCGGCCCGGGCATCCCTCCGGCCGAGCGCGAGAACGTGTTCCGGCGCTTCCACCGCGGCGAGTCCGGCGACGCGCACGGCAGCGGGCTGGGCCTGGCCATCGTGCGCAACATCGCCGTGCGCCACGGCGCCACGGTGGTGCTGGAGGACGGCCCCGGCGGCCGCGGGCTGACTGTGTCGGTGCTGTTCGCGGCGCCGGCGGCCCAGGCTTCCGGCCCGGGACTTCCCGCTTAAGACTTCCTGCTTAAGACTTCCTTAAGGCAGCGGCCCCTACACTGGCCGCCTTTGCCCGCCCACCGCGCGGCTCGCGCCGCCCAGCATCCGAATCATCACATGAAGCGAGTCCTGATCCTCGGCGTCAACGGCTTCATCGGCCACCACCTGACGCGCCGCATTCTCGAAACCACGCCGTGGGAGGTCTACGGCATGGACATGGCCAGCGACCGCCTCGGCGACCTGATCGACCACCCCCGCATGCACTTCTTCGAGGGCGACATCACCATCAACAAGGAGTGGATCGAGTACAACATCCGCAAGTGCGATGTCGTCCTCCCCCTCGTCGCCATCGCCACCCCGGCCACCTACGTGCGCCAGCCCCTGCGCGTGTTCGAGCTCGACTTCGAGGCCAACCTCCCCATCGTCCGCGCCGCCGCCAAGTACGGCAAGCACCTCGTCTTCCCCTCGACCTCCGAGGTCTACGGCATGTGCCACGACGACGAGTTCGACCCCGAGACCTCCGAGCTGATCTGCGGCCCCATCAACAAGCCCCGCTGGATCTACGCCTGCTCCAAGCAGCTGATGGACCGCGTCATCCACGCCTACGGCATGGAGCAGGGCCTCAACTACACCCTGTTCCGCCCGTTCAACTGGATCGGCGCCGGCCTCGACTCCATCTTCGAATCGAAGGAAGGCTCCTCCCGCGTCGTCACCCAGTTCCTCGGCCACATCGTGCGCGGCGAGCCGATCAAGCTGGTCGACGGCGGCGCCCAGAAGCGCGCCTTCGCCGACATCACCGACGGCATCAGCGCCCTCATGCGCATCATCGAGAACCCGCAAGGCGTCGCCACCGGCAAGATCTACAACATCGGCAACCCCGCCAACATCCACTCGGTGCGCGAACTTGCCGAGATGATGCTCAAGATGGCCGCCGACTACCCGGAATACGCCGAACTCGCCCGCCAGACCCAGATCGTCGAGACGTCCTCGGGCGACTTCTACGGCAAGGGCTACCAGGACGTGCAGAACCGCGTGCCCAAGATCGACAACACCGTCGAAGAACTGGGCTGGAAACCCGCCGTCAGCATGGAAGACGCGCTGCGCGCCATCTTCGAGGCCTACCGCGGCAAGGTCGTCGAGGCCCGCACCCTGGTCGACTCGGCCAACTGAGGCCCGCGCCGATGGCACGCAGGAGCACACCGTGAACGCATCCCCGACGCCGCCGGACGCGGCGGCCAGCAAGGTGCCGGCCGTCACGCTGGCCTTCTGGATCACCAAGATCGCCGCCACCACGCTGGGCGAGACCGGCGGCGACGCGCTGTCGATGTCGCTCGGCCTGGGCTACCTGCTGAGCACGGCGATCTTCGCCGGGCTGTTCCTGCTGGCCGTCTCGGCGCAGGTCTCGGCGCGGCGCTTCCATCCACTGCTGTACTGGACCACCATCATCGCCACCACCACGGTCGGCACCACGCTGGCGGATTTCGCCGACCGCTCGCTCGGCGTCGGCTACGCCGGCGGCACCACCATGCTGGCGCTGCTGCTGGCCACCTCGCTGGCGCTGTGGCACTGGCGGCTGGGCTCGGTCTCCGTGCATGCCGTGCAATCGCCGCATGCCGAGATGTACTACTGGGTGACCATCATGTTCTCGCAGACGCTGGGCACGGCGCTGGGCGACTGGACCGCGGACAGCGCCGGGCTGGGCTACCTGGGCGGCATGGCGGTGTTCGGCGCGCTGCTGGCGGCGCTGGCGGCGGCGTACTACCGGACTTCGGTCTCGCGCACCGCGCTGTTCTGGGCCGCCTTCATCCTGACCCGCCCGCTCGGCGCCGTGGTGGGCGATTTTCTCGACAAGCCGCTGCACGCGGGCGGCCTCGCGCTGAGCCGCTTCTCCGCCTCGGCCGCGCTGCTGGCCTTCATGGCCGCCTGCCTGCTGCTGTTCCCGCAGCGCGCCGCCACGCGCCCGCACTAGCCGCCGGCCGGCCTAGCGCCCGCCCGGCCCGAAGCGCTCGCGGTAGTCGCGCGGCGTGATGCCCATCTGCCGCAGGAACGCGCGCCGCAGCCCCTCGTCCGAGCCGAAGCCGGTGCGCGCGGCGATCGCCTTGAGCGGCAGGTCGCCCTGCTCCAGCAGGCGGCGCGCGCCTTCGATGCGGGCCGACTCGATGAACGCCATCGGGCTCGCGCCCGTCTCCTTCGCGAACACGCGCCGGAAATTGCGCTCGCTCATGGCCACGCGCGCCGCCATCTCGGCCAGCGTGAAGTCGCGCGCGAGGTCGGACAGGATCCAGTCCTGCAGCCCGCGGATGCCGGCGTGGCTGGTGGCCTGGCTGGCCAGGTGCAGGCTGTATTGCGACTGCCCGCCCGGGCGCTTGAGATAGACCACCAGCTCGCGCGCCAGGTCCAGCGCCAGCTCGCGGCCCAGGTCTTCCTCCACCACCGCCAGCGCCAGGTCGATGCCCGCCGTCACGCCGGCCGAGGTCCACAGGTTGCCCTGGCGGATGAAGATGGCGTCGGCATCGACCTCCACCGCCGGGAAGCGCTGGCGCAGCAGCGCCGCCACGCTCCAGTGCGTGGTGGCGCGGCGCCCGTCGAGCAGGCCCGCCGCGGCCAGGAAGAAGGTGCCCGAGCACAGCGCGATCAGCCGGCCGATGCGCGGCGCCACCGCGCGCGCCCACGGCACGATGCCGTGCGCCTCGCCCATCGCGCGCTCGATGTCGCGCGCGCCCACGATCAGCGCGATGTCCGGCAGCAGCACGGTGTCGAGCCGGGCGGTGGCCTCCAGCGTCATCAGCGTGTCCGAGCGCACCGGGCCGGTCTCCAGCGCCACCACGCGCGTGGCGTAGGCCGGCGGCTGGCCGCGCTGGGCCAGCCGCACGTTGGCGTAGTCGAACACGGTCATCGGGCCGACCGCCTCCATCGCCTTGAATCCCGGGTACACCACGATGTCCACCCGCCGCGGGGCGGTGTTCGGCTGCGCTTGCATCGGCCTCGTCCGCAATCAAAGCGCCGATCTTAACCCGGCGCGCACCCGCCTTCGAAGGTTATGCGCCCACCGCCTAAAGCGCTGCGCGTGCAAGCTTGCGCCAACAAATTCGTTCTGTTGCGCTGAACCATTTCTTAGCATGGTGCATGCCGTCGCGGTCCGGCCACCGGTTTGACCACCGATCTGGCCACCCGACTTCCGCCATCCGTCCCCATTCCGCCGCCCGCGCGACCACGCCAGCGGGCAGCCCAACCGAGGAGCGCCATGCATCACCAGCCCGAGCAGCCGTCCGCCATCAACCGTCCCGCCGCGACACCACCGGGCGGCGGCACCCTGAGCCGCCGCGGCTGGCTGAAAGCCGCCGGCACGCTGGCCGTGGCCGGCGGCGTGGCGCCCTTCGTCTGGGCGCCGCGCGCCCGCGCCGCGGGGCAGCTCAAGCCGATCAAGCTGGCCTGGAACGCCAGCTCGGTGTGCTTCGCGCCGGTGGCCGCGGCGATCAAGGAAGACATCTTCCGCAACCACGGCCTCGACGTGGAGCTGATCAACTTCGGCGGCTCCACCGACCAGTTGCTCGAAGCCATCGCCACGCGCAAGGCCGATGCCGGCGTGGGCATGGCGCTGCGCTGGCTCAAGCCGCTCGAGCAGGGCTTCGACGTCAAGCTCACCGCCGCCACCCACGGCGGCTGCATGCGCCTGCTGACCACGCGCAACTCCGGCGTGACCGACCTCAAGAGCCTCAAGGGCAAGACCGTGGCGGTCAGCGACATGGCCAGCCCGGCCAAGAATTTCTTCTCCATCCTGTTGGCCAAGCGCGGCATCGACCCGGTGCGCGACGTGGAATGGCGCCAGTACCCGGCCGACCTGCTCGGCATCGCGCTGGAGAAAGGCGAGGCCCAGGCCGCCGCCGACGGCGACCCGCGCACCTACCTGCTGCGCAAGGAGCGCAGCCTGATCGAGGTGGCCACCAACCTGTCCGACGAATACGCCAACCGCGCCTGCTGCGTGCTGGGCATTCGCGGCAGCCTGATCCGCGAGGACAAGGCCACCGCGGCCGCGCTCACGCATTCGGTGCTGCAGGCGCAGGAATGGACCGTGGCGCACCCCGAGGAAACCGCGCGCCACTTCGCCGAGTTCGCCAAGGTGCCGCAGGCCGACGTGGTGGCCATGCTCAAGAGCCACACCCACGGCCACCACCCCACCGGCGGCGACCTGAAAAAGGAACTGGCGCAATACACGGACGAGCTCAAGCTGGTGTCGGTGATCCGACCCGGCACCGATTCCACCAAGTTCGCGGACCGCATCTATGCCAACGTACTCAGCTGACGGGCAGCAAGGCACGCCGGAGGCGTTCGACGCCCACGACGACTTCCTCGCCCTGCCCGCGCCGGCGGTGCCGCGCGTGTGGCTGGGCGGCGCGCTGGCCGCGGCCGGCTGGCTGGCGGTGGCCGCCACCGTCCGGTTCTGGCCCGAGGCCGAGGACTGGCCGCTCACGCAGGAGACCGCGCAACTGTTCGCCGCGTTCGCCGGGCTGCTGCTGGTGCTGGCCTTCGTGCAGCACCGCCTGGGCCGCGCCGGCGCCGCGCTGCGCCGCTCCGGGCCGTGGCTGGTGGTGCTGGCGCTGCTGACCTTCGTGTGGGAGGTGGTGACCGCCAAGCTCGGCCTGCTGCCAAGGCCGTTCTTCGCGCCGCCGCAGGCGCTGCTCGAAGTGTTCCTGGACGACTACGCCAAGCTGGCCGACGCCGTGGCGCACTCGCTGCGCCTGCTGGCCACCGGCTACCTGCTCGGCGCGCTGGCGGGCTTTCTCACCGGCGTGGCGATCGGCTGGTCCAGCCGCGCCGGCTACTGGGTCCACCCGGTGCTGCGTCTGCTCGGGCCGCTGCCGGCCACGGCCTGGCTGCCGATCGTGTTCTTCGCCTTTCCCAGCAGCGCCAGCGCGGCCACCTTCCTGGTGGCGCTGGCCACGTGGTTCCCGGTCACGGTGCTGACGTGGTCCGGCGTGGCCGCGGTGGACCCGGCCTACTACGACGTGGCGCGCACGCTCGGCGCCCGCGAGCGCTTCCTGGTGCTCAAGGTGGCCGTGCCGGCCGCGCTGCCGAGCGTGTTCGTGGGCCTGTTCATGGGCCTGGGCGCCTCGTTCTCGGTGCTGGTGGTGGCCGAGATGCTGGGCGTCAAGTCGGGCCTGGGCTGGTATCTGCAATGGGCGCAGGGCTGGGCCGCCTACGCCAGCATGTACGGCGCGCTGCTGGTCATGGCGATCCTGTTCTCGGGCCTCATCACGCTGCTGTTCCGCTCGCGCGACCGCCTGCTGGCGTGGCAGAAAGGAGTCGTCAAATGGTAAGCGCCGCCGCTCCCGCCATCGTCACCGAACCGGCCGCCGCCAGCAATGGCGTGCGCCTGACCATCGATCAGGTCAGTCATCATTTCAGCCTGCGCGACCAGGTCCTGCCGGTGCTCAACCGCGTCAGCCTGACCGCCGAGCCGGGCGAGTTCGTGGCCCTGCTCGGCCCCAGCGGCTGCGGCAAGTCCACGCTGCTGCGGCTGGTGGCCGGGCTGGAGCCGCCGCGGCGCGGCACGCTGGCCGTGGACGGCGTGCCGATCACCGGCCCCGACCCGAGCCGCGTGGTGGTGTTCCAGGACCCCACGCTGTACCCGTGGCGCACCGTGTGGGACAACGCCGCACTCGGGCTGGAAGCGCGCGGCCTGCTCTCCACCCAGCGCCAGCGCGTGGACGACGCGCTCGCGCGCGTGGGCCTGAGCGATTTCGCGCGCGCCTACCCGCGCCAGCTCTCCGGCGGCATGGCGCAGCGCGCCGCGCTGGCGCGCGCGCTGGTCAACGAGCCGCGCCTGCTGATCCTGGACGAGCCGCTCGGCAAGCTCGATTCGCTCACGCGCCTGAGCATGCAGGGCGAGCTGGTCTCGCTGTGGCAGCGTTCGGGCTTCACCGCGCTGCTGGTCACGCACGACGTGGAAGAAGCGCTGCTGCTGGCCACGCGCGTGATCGTGTTCAGCGAGCGCCCCGCGCGCATCACCGCCGAACTCAAGATCGACCGCGCCTACCCGCGCCACCGCGACGACCCCGAACTGATCCGCCTGCGCCGCGAGATCCTCGGCCTGCTCGGGCTGGGCGAAGGATGGTAGGCGCGCCCACGCGACTGCTGCCGGCAAGCGCGCGGAGCCGCCATGCCGGATGAGCTCTGGCACCTGCACGGCGCCTGGTGGCTGGGCGCGGACGTGCTGCCGGGGCGCGCCGCGGCGGCACGTCCGGCAAGCGCCGCGCTCCGGCTTGCCGGCTTTGCCCTCCTCTTTCTCGTGCCGCTGTGGTGGCTGCTGGCCGGCCTGCCGTGGCGCGGCCAGCCGGCGCCCGGCCCGCTGCTGCAACAGGCGCAGGCCCGCGGCGAGCTGGTGGTCGGCGTGCACGCCTATCCGCGCGCCACGCCGCCGGGCCGGCCGCTGGTGCCCGAACCCGATCCCGCCGAGGCCGCGCTCGCCGCCGGACTCGGCCGCGCGCTGGGCGTGCCGGTCAGGCTGCGCCACCTGCCCGCCGACGGCAACGGCGCGCCGCCGGCCGGCCTCGACCTCGCCTTCGGCAACGGCGGTTTTACGCAACCGCGCACACAACCGCACACACAACCGCGCGCGGCCCAGGTCCGCGCGCCCGCCATCGCGCCCGGCACGCTGCTGACGCTGCGCTTCACGCCGGTGGACCGGCTCGGCGCGCTGGCCGGCAAGACCGCCTGCGTCAGCCAGGACAGCCCCTACCAGGCCGCGCTGGCCCGCGCCGGCGCCACGCTGCGGCGCTATCCGTCGCCATTGCAGACGCTGCTGGCCTTCCGCCGCGGCGATTGCGCGGCGGTGGCGGAAGACGCCGCGCTGGCCGCGCGCGTCATGCGCCTGCCCGAATGGCGCTTCTTCGTCGCCGCGCCGCTGCTGGTGGACGGCGCCGGGGCGCTGCTCGCGCTGCCCCGCGCCGACGCGCAGTCCGCGCGCTGGCTCGAACAATGGCTGGCCGGCCGGCGGCGCGACGGCCTGCTGGCGCGCTGGCGCGACGCCGCCGCCGGCGACGCGGCCTTCAACATGATGCTGGTCGAAAGCGGGCTGATCTGCCACTGAACCGCGCCGGCGCACACACGACACACATGCAGCACCACACCATCCAGGAGCAACAATGAGTTTGTCATCGAGCGGCGCCAGCAGCCGCCAGCGGATCTCCGAGTGGCATCGCGCCAGCGGCTTCGCCGCCGCCGGCCCCGAGACGGATGCCGCCGCCACGCCGCGCCCCCTGCCCACCGACGACACCCTGCGCGCGCTGTCCGCCCGCTTCGCCGCGCGCGCCGCCGCGCACGACCGCGACGCCAGCTTCGCCCACGAGAACATCGCCGAACTGCACGCGCTCGGCCTGCTCGCGCTCACCGTGCCGCGCGCGCTGGGCGGCGCCGGCGCCGGGCTGGCCGAGGCGCGCCGCGTGATCCACCACGTGGCCATCGGCGATCCGTCCACCGCGCTGGTGCTGGTCATGCAGACGCTCACCCACCGCAGCCTGGCCAACGACACGCAATGGCCGCGGGCCGTGCGCGAGGCCGTGCAGCGCAGCGCCGTGGCGCAAGGCGCGCTGATCAACTCGCTGCGCGTGGAGCCGGAGCTGGGCTCGCCCGCGCGCGGCGGCCTGCCGGGCACGGTGGCGCGCCGCCACGGCGACGGCTGGGCGCTGTCCGGCCACAAGATCTACGCCACCGGCATCCCCGCGCTGGGCTGGCTGGCGGTGTGGGGCCGCACCGACGAGCCCAGCCCGCGCACTGGCGTGTTCCTGGTGCCGCGCGACGCGCCCGGCATCACCGTGCTGCCCACCTGGGACCATCTCGGCATGCGCGCCACCAGCAGCCACGAGGTGATCTTCGACAACACCCCGCTGCCGGCCGACCACGCCGTGGACCTGCGCCTGCCCGCCGCCTGGGCCGACCGCGTCGACCCGGCCTGGGCCGCGTGGTCCTCGACGCTGCTCGGCACGCTCTACGACGCCGTGGCACGCGCCGCGCGCGACTGGTTCGCCGGCTGGCTCAACCTGCGCGCGCCGGGCAGCCTGGGCGCGCCGCTGGCCACGCTGCCGCGCTTCCAGGAAGCGGTGGGCCGCATCGACGCCTGGCTGCTGGCCAACCGCGTGCTGCTCGACCGCTTCAGCGCCGACGCCGACGCGGGCACGCCGGCCAGCGTCACCGACAGCAACCTGCTCAAGCTCAACGTCACCGACAACGCCATCGCCGCGGTGGAACTGGCGCTCAAGCTGGCCGGCAACCCGGCGCTGTCGCGCGGCAACCCGCTCGAGCGCCACTACCGCAACGTGCTGTGCAGCCGCATCCACACCCCGCAGAACGACGCCATCCTGGCGGGCGCGGGCGCGCAGGCCCTGCGGGCCGCCGCCGAGGCGCCCGCCGCAGCCTGAGACCACCATGACCCGATTCCGCCCCGCCACCGAACCCGGGCCGCGCCGCATCGCCATCGTCGGCGGCGGCATGGCCGGCACCCTGACCGCCATCCGCCTGCTGCGCGACACCAGCGCGCCGCTGGCCATCCAGCTTTTCGAGCCGCGCGCCGAGGTCGGCCGCGGGCTGGCCTACAGCACGCCCGACCCGGCCCACTACCTGAACGGCCCCGCGCTCAACTTCAGCCTGTTCCCGGAAGCGCTGGACGACTTCACGCACTGGCTGGCGCGCCACGGCCTCGCCGCCGATGCCGGCAATACCTTCGCGCCGCGCCGCGTCTACGGCGACTACCTGCAGGACACGCTGGCGCGCGCGCTGGCCGGCGCCGCCGGGCGCGCCACGCTGGAACACATCCGCACCGAGATCACCGACCTGACCATCGGCGTGCCGCACCGCGTGCGCGGCGCCGACGGCCGCGCGTGGGAGGCCGACCACATCGTGCTGGCCACCGGCGTGCAGTCGGCCCGCCCGGCGCTGGCGCAGGACCCGGCACTGGAAGCCGAGGGCCGCTACGTGCCCGATCCGTGGCAGCCCGAGGCGTTGGCCGCGCTGGCCGGCGCGCGCGCCGTCGCGCTGGCCGGCACCAGCCTGACCATGCTCGACGTGGTGGCCACGCTGGAGCGGCTCGGCTTCACCGGCACCTACCATGCGTTCTCGCGGCGCGCGCTGCTGCCGTGGCTGCGCCACGGCGTGGGCCCGTGCGACGACTTCCTCGGCGCCGCCGGGCCGGCGCTGGTCAGCCCCACCGCGCGCGGCGTGGTGCGCCGCGTGCGCGACCAGTGCCGCGCGCTGAGCGCGCAGGGGCTGGACTGGCAGAGCGTGCCGCCCGCGCTGCGCGAGCACATCGGCCCGCTGTGGGCCGCCGCCAGCGTGCCGGAGCGCCAGCGCTTCCTGCGCCACGCGCGCCCGTTCTGGGACAACCTGCTGCACCGCGCGGCGCCGCCCACCCATGCCGTGCTCGCCGCGGTGCGCGCGCAGGGCCGGCTGCAGGTCCATGCGGCGCGGGTGACGGGGGTGGAAGACACGGGCGTGGAAAACGCCGGCGGCCGGCTGGCGCTGCGCCTGTCGCGCGCGCTGCCGGCGGTGCCCGCGGTCGACGCGCTGGTCAACTGCACCGGCGCGGAATACGGCTGGCACGCCGGCAACGCGCGGCCGCTGGTGCGCAACCTGCTCGCTCGCGGCATCGTGCGCCCCGCCGCGGCCGGCTCCGGCCTCGACGGCGACGCGCGCGGCACGGTGTTCGACCGCGGCGGGCGCGCCGTGCCCGGCCTGAGCGCCCTGGGCGCGCCGCTGCGCGGCGCGCTGTGGGAGTCCGGCACCATCATCGACGTGCGCAACCAGGCCGCGGCGGTGTCGGCGCGGCTGGCGCAGGAACTCGGGCTGGCGGCCCGGCCCGAGGCCCAGGCCGCCTAGCCGGCGGTGGTGGCGGGGCCATGCGCCGGCCCGCCATCGCCCCTATCCGGCGCCCGCGTCCGGGCCGCATCCCATCTAATATCCCGCCTCCACGCGCCGCCGGCCGTCCCACACCCCACCTGCGTGGGTGAAATGGGGGGCCCGGCATGCGGTATTCTCCGTGGCTTCGCCTGCCCGCCGCGCCCGCGGCCGGCGCGCCCACGCCACCCCGGAGGAACCCGGCCGATGTCCGACCCGATCGCCCTGCTGGCCGTCACGACGCTGCTCAGCGTCATGATGCTGGGCATCGTCTGGTCGCTGCGCCGCTGCGGCCAGCCGGGAGTGACGCTGTGGCTGTACAGCAACCTGACCGCGATGGGCGCGCTGATGCTGTTTACGCTGCGCGGCACCATTCCCGACGTGCTCGGGATCGTGGTGGCCAACGGCGCCCTCGCCTGGGCGCTGGCGCTGTTCTACGCCGGCACGCTGCGCTTTTGCGGGCGCGCGCCGCCGTGGCGGCTGCTGGCGGCCTGCACGCTGGCCGTGGTGGCCGGCATCGTGATGTGGCGCTACGTGTTCCCCGACTTCAACACACGCGTGGTGATCGTGTCGGCCTTCCATGCGTGGTTCTGCGCCGCCACCGGCGTGGCGCTGGTGCGCGGGCGCCCGCGCGCGCATGCCGCCAGCCACCACCTGGCCACCGCCGGCTTCGCCTTCTTCCTGGCGGCGGCGCACGTGCTGCGCGGCATCCTGTCCGCGCTGTCGGTGATGGACGATCCTGCCACGCTGGTGTCGCCGGGGCTCAACGCGATCTTCCTGGTGCTGGGCGCGATCGCCTGCCCGGCGCTCACGATGGGCGCGGTGCTGATGATCCACGACGCGATGGTGCGCCGGCTGGAGGCCATCGCCAACACCGACTTCCTGACCGGCGTGCTGTCGCGCAAGGCCTTCGAGGACGAAGCCGCGCGCGAGCTGGCGCGCGCCGCGCGCGGGGACGGCCCGCCGGTGCTGCTGATCGTCGACATCGACCACTTCAAGCTGGTCAACGACACCTTCGGCCACGCCACCGGCGACGCCGTGCTGGCCGGCTTCGCGCGGCTGGCGGCGGCATCGCTGCGCGCCACCGACCGCATCGGCCGCATCGGCGGCGAGGAGTTTGTGGTGCTGCTGCCGGGCAGTTCGCTGGACGAGGCCGGCCACGCCGCCGAGCGCATCCGCGCGCAGGCCGAGGCCAGCCGCGTGGGCCACGCCGGCGGGCAGGCCGGCGTGGTGCGCTATACCGTGAGCGGCGGCTACGCGGCGTGGCAGCCCGGCGAAACGCTGGCGCAGCTGACCGCGCGCGCCGACACCGCGCTCTACATGGCCAAGCTGTCCGGGCGCAACCGCATGCTGCCGTACACGGCCGGCCACCGCGCGCAGATGGCCGCGGGCGGGCGCAACGGGCGCGACGGGCGCAGCCGCGCGGCGGCGGGCTAGCGCCGCCCGCCGGCTACTCGTCGAAATCCCACATGCGGTGCAGGTCCAGCCGCAGCCGGCTGTCGGCCTCGAGCGCGTCGACCAGCGCCGTGCGCTCGGCCAGCGTGGTGTCGGCCAGCGTGCGCCGGACCATCAGCAGCTCGCCCAGGCCCGACTCGCCCGCCTTGTACGCGCGCCCGGTGCGCTCGGCGGCGCTGCGCTGCAGCGCCAGCGCCTGCGCCAGCGCCACGGCAGCGGCGCGCTTGCCGGCCAGGCCCTGGTACAGCGCGTCGAACTCGGCGCCGATGCGGCGCTCCGCCACCAGCCGGCGCTGCGCCGCGGCCTGCGCGTCCGCCGCCGCGGCCAGCGCCGCCGAGCGCCGGTGCGCGGAGCCCAGCGGCATGCTCACGCTCACCCCGGCGATGCGCTCGGCGCCGCCGCGCTCGACCGCGACGAACACGCCCACGGTCGGATCAGGCTTGCGCTCCAGGTCGGCGCGGTACGCCTGCCGCTGGGCCTGCGCTTCCTCGGACAGGGCCAGCCGGAACTCATGGCTGTCCTCCACGTAGTGCGTGCGCAGCGCCTCGGCCGGTTCATCCGGCAAGCCTTGCGGGCCGATGCCGGCCGGCAGGCCGCCGGGCACGCCCAGCCCCGGAAAGCGCGCGCGCAGCGCCGCCTGCGCCACCGCTTCCGCCGCGCGGGCGCTGGCCAGCATGGCGGCGGTGCGGGCGCGCTCGGCCAGCGAGAGCTCGTGGTCCATGCGCGCGGCGTCGCCGGCCTGCACGCGCCGCGCGGTCACGGCGGCCAGCTCCGCGGCGAGGTCGTCGTTGCCCTGGGCCGCCAGCCTGGCCTGCTGCGCGCGCAGCGCGCCGAACCACAGCGCCAGGATCTGCCGCGAGACCTCGTGGCGCGCATCCATGAGCGCGAGCTGGCCGGACTGCACGGTGGCGTCCGCCAGCGCGCCGTCGGCCTCGGACTTGCCCCACAGCCGCAGCGGCCGCTCCAGCGTCAGTTGCCCCTCGGCATGCCGCTCGGACGGCGCGCGCGCCTGCCGGCCCTGCCCGGTGGCGCGCACCACGGCCTCGGCGGTGCCAGCGCGGATGCCGGCGGCGCGCGCCTGCGCCGCATCGCGGCCGGCCTCGGCCATGCGCACCTCGGGCGACTGGCCCACCGTGTCGCGCACCGCCGCCTCGGCGGGCAGCACGCCCGCCTCCGCCTGCGGCACGGCCTGCGCCCTCGCGGCGCCGATCATGCCGGCCACGGCGGCGGCCAGCGCCGCGCTCATGGCCCTCTTGCCTGCGCGGTTCATTGCGCCTCTCCTTGTGTCATGGGGTCATGCCGCCCGCGGCGCTGGCGCGTCACGCCAAAGCGCTTGAACAGCAGCGGCAGCAACAGCAGCGTCAATGCCGTGGAACTGACCAGCCCGCCCGAGACCACGATGGCCAGCGGGCGCTGGATCTCCGAGCCGGGGCCGCTGGCCAGCAGCAGCGGGATCATCCCCAGCGCGGTGATGCAGGCGGTCATCAGCACCGGCCGCAGGCGGTCGCGCACGCCGGTGCGCACGGTCTCGTCCACGGGATGCCCGGCTTCGAGCAGCGTGTTGAAATGCGAGACCAGCACCACGCCGTTGAGCACGGCGATGCCGAGCAGCGCGATGAAGCCGACCGAGGCCGGCACCGAGAGGTACTCGCCCGCCGCCCGCAGCGCGGCGATGCCGCCCACCAGCGCGAACGGGATATTGACGATGACCAGCGCCGCCTGGCGCACCGAGCGGAAGGTCAGCATCAGCAGCAGGAAGATCGCGCCGAGCGCGAGCGGCACCACCACCGCGAGCCGCGCGGCGGCGCGCTGCTGGTTCTCGAACTGCCCGCCCCACACCACCCGCAGCCCTTTGGACATGCCTTGCAGAGCGGGCAGGCCGGCCACCGCGGCGCGCGCCTCCTGCACGAAGCCGGTCAGGTCGCGCCCTTCCACGCTGACCTGGATCACGGCGAAGCGGCCGCCGTCCTCGTGGTTGATGCGCACCGGCCCGTCCACCCGCCGCACCCGCGCCAGCGAGGTGAGCGGCCAGGGCTTGCCGTCCGGCGCCGTCACCTGCAGGGCGGTGAAGCGCTCGGGCGTCTGCCGCAGGCTCTCGCCGCCGCGCAGGATCAGCGGCGTGCGGATGGTGCCCTCGGGCACGATGCCGACGCGCTCGCCCTCCACCTGCGCGCGCAGCAGCGCCTGCAGCGCATCGCCCGAGAACCCGGCGCGGCCCACGGCGGCGCGGTCCAGCGCCAGCGTGAGGTACTGCACGCCCTCGTTGCCCGGCGCGATCACCTCGGCGGCGCCGGGGATCTTGCGCACGCGCGCGGCGATCGCCTGCGCGGCGGCGTCGATCGCGCCGAGCTCGTTGCCGAAGACCTTGATCGCCACGTCGCCGCGCGTGCCGGTCAGCATCTCCGAGACGCGCATCTCGATGGGCTGGGTGAAGCCATAGACCACGCCCGGAAAGCGCGCCATCACGGCGCGGATGGCTGCGGCGATGTCGTCCTTGCTGCCGCGCCACTCGCTCTTGGGCCGCAGCACGAGGAAGGTGTCGGTCTCGTTGAGCCCCATCGGGTCGAGGCCCAGGTCGTCGGAGCCGGAGCGCGCGACGATCGAGCGGATCTCCGGCACCTCGGCCAGCAGCGCCCGCTGCACGCGCAGGTCCAGGTCCACCGCGGCGGTCAGCGAGACCGACGGCGCCTTCTGCAGCTGCACGATCAGGTCGCCCTCGTCCATCGTCGGCATGAAGGTCTTGCCCACCGACACATAGAGCGCGACGGCCAGCGCCAGCGCCACGCCGGCCGCGGCGAACACCGCGCGCGGATGGCGCGCGCTGCCGTCCTGCAGGCGCGCGAAGCCGGCCGCCACCTTGCGCATCAGGTACGGCATCGTGCCCGCGTGCGGGCGCAGCAGCAGCGAGGCCAGCGCCGGCACCACCGTGAAGGCGATCACCACCGAGGACGCCAGCGCCAGCACGATGGTCAGCGCCACCGGCCCGAACAGCTTGCCCTCCAGCCCCTGCAGCGACAGCAGCGGCAGGAACACGATGGCGATGATCGACACTCCGGCCAGCACCGGCGCCGCCACGCTGGCCACGGCGTGGCGGATCACCGCGCCGCGCAGCGCGGGATCGCTCTTGTGGTCGTGCGAGCGCGCCAGCGCCGACTCGATGTTCTCCACCACCACCACCGCCGCGTCCACCAGCATGCCCAGCGCGATCGCCAGGCCGCCCAGGCTCATCAGGTTGGCGGTCAGGCCGACGTAGCGCATCAGCAGGAAGGTCGCCAGCATCGACAGCGGCAGCGTGACCGCCACCACCAGCGCCGCGCGCAGGCCGCCGAGAAACAGGTACAGCGTCACCACCACCAGCAGGCTGGCCTCGACCAGCGCGCGCACCACGGTGCCGGCCGCGCGCGTGACCAGCTCGCCGCGGTTGTAGAACACGCGGGTCGACATGCCCTTCGGCAATTGCGGCGCCAGCTCGTCGAGCCGGGCCTGCACGGCGGCGACCAGCCGGCGCGCGTCGGCGCCGCGCAGGGCCAGCACCAGCCCTTCCACCACCTCGCCGCGGCCGTCCTTGCTGACCGCGCCGTTGCGCGTGGCCACGCCGAGCTGCACGGTGGCCACGTCGCCCACGGTCACGAGCGGCATGCCGCCGCCGGCGTCGCCGCCGCCCGGCGCGGCCACCACGATCTGCCGCAGGTCCGCCACGCCGCGCGCGCCGCCCTCCACGCGCACCACCCAGTTCTCGTCGCCCTGCTCCACGCGGCCCGCGCCGTCGTTGCGGTTGTTGGCGTCGAGCGCCTGGCGCAACTGGTCCAGCGTGGCCGCGCGGGCGCGCAGGCGCGCCGGATCGGGAATCACTTCGTAGCTGCGCACCTCGCCGCCGAGCGCGTTGACGTCGGCCACGCCGGGCACCGTGCGCAGGGCCGGGCGGATCACCCAGTCCAGCACGCGGCGGCGCTCGGCCAGCGAGAAGGCGTCGCCCTCCACCGTGAACATGAACATCTCGCCCAGCGGCGTGGTGATCGGCGCCAGCCCGCCGATGGCGCTGGGCGGCAGGTCGCGCGCCAGGCCGGCGAGCCGCTCCGAGACCTGCTGGCGCGCCCAGTAGCTGTCCACGCCTTCCTCGAAGTCGACCGTCACGTCGCTGATGCCGTACTTCGACACCGAGCGCACGATGGTCTTGTGCGGAATGCCCAGCAGTTCCTGCTCGACCGGCGTGGAGACGCGCTGCTCGACCTCCTCCGGCGTCATGCCGGGGATCTTCAGGATGACCTTGACCTGGGTCGGCGAGATGTCGGGAAACGCATCGATCGGCAACTGCAGGTAGGCCCATACCCCGGCGGCGGCCAGCGCGCACGCGGCAATCAGCACCAGCACCCGCTGGCGCAGGGAAAATTCGATCAGGCCGGCCAGCATCATTCGCCTCCCGCCAGCATGCCCTTGAGCGCGGCCACGCCGGCGACCGCCACCCGGGCGCCGGCCGGCAGCGCGCCGCGCACGGTGGCCGTGGTGTCGTCGGCGGCCTCGACCGCCACGCGCTGGTAGCGCACGCCGGCCGCGGTCGCCACGAACACGCCGGGCGCGCCGCGCCAGTAGGTCAGCGCGCCGGCCGGCACGCGCACGCGGGCGTCGCCGCCGGGCGCGCCGCGCAGGTACACGACCACGTTCACGCTCTCGCCGGCCTGCAGGCTGCCGCGCCGGTCGAGCACGGCCCGCACGCGCACCGCGGCGGTGCCGTCGGCGACCGGCACCACCCCGGCCACGCGCCCGGCCGCGCCGCGCTCGCGCACCTCCACGCGCTCGCCGCCGGCGGGCGCCGGCAGGTCGCGGCCGACCAGCAGGTCCAGTTCCAGCGCGGCCGGATCGACGATGCGGAACAGCGGCGCCGCGCCGTCCACGCGCTGGCCCGGCACGGCATTCACCTCGGCGATCAGCCCGGCGCGGCCGGCCACCAGCTGCGGCTCGCCCGCGCCGCCCGCGAACACGATGCCCGCGGCGGCCATCTCGGCCTCGCGCGCGCGCACCGTGGCGGCGGCCTCGCCGGCGCGCGCCTGCGTGGCCTGCCAGCGGCTGCCCGCGATGATGCCGTCGTCGTGCAGGCCGCGGTCGCGCGCCAGCGCCTGCCGCGCCAGGCTGGCCTGCGAGCGCGCCTCGGCCAGCGCGCGCCCGGCCTCGAACAGTTGCGGGCTGGCGAAGGCCGCCAGCGGCTGGCCGGCGCGCACCGGCTGGCCGATCGCGACCAGCACGCGCGAGACCATGCCCGCGTAGGGCGCGGCCACCACGTACTGCGCGTCGGGCCGCAGCACCACGCGCCCGCTGGCGCCGAGCTCGATCTCGGCCGCGCCGGCGACCGGGGCGAAGCGCACGCCGAGCGACTGCGCCTGGGAGGCCGACAAGGCCAGCGCCTGCGCGCGCGCCATGCCGACGGGAAGCAGCGCCGAGGCGATCAGCGCGCCGGCGCAAAGGAAACGATGGGAAAACATGCCTGACTCCGAAGCAGGATAAGACGCCCCGCGCGCGGCCGGGCTCGGCCGCGCGCGCGGGGACATGCTCCGCCGGCGTGGCCGGCGGGGAATCAGTTGGCGAAGGGAGGGGCGTGCGCGGGCGGCGGCCGGCTGTCGCCGCCGCGCCAGCGCTGCGGCGCGCGTTCGCGCCACCGCATGCGCCGCGGTGCCTGCCGTGGCGGCGCGGCGCACAGCAGGAACGCGAAGACCATGCCGACGATCATGTCGGCGGCCTGCACGTGGAGGGAAAAGGCAACCGGCCCGATGGCGGTCTGGACGTCGACCTCGAGCGGCTCGACCGCGCTCAGCGCGCCGTCGGCATGCGCGCCGGACGGCCCGGCGGCGGGATGAGAATCGGAGGGAGAATAAGAACCAACCTCACCTTGCAGCGCTGTGTGTACGTGCAGGCCGTGGAGCTTGGGGGTTCCGACGTGGCCATGCAGCAGCGGGGCGAGCAGTTGCAGTGCGAAAAGCAGCAGCAGCAGCGCTCCCCGGAAGAAGGATGGGCGTTCTGCGCGAAGCATGGCGCGATTGTAGCCGACTTCGCCCGCCGGCATGCGCGCGGCTACGCGCGCGCGCCGGCGTGGCCGGCGGCGCTGGTGGCGCGGTAAGCACCGGGGCGCAGCCCGGTCCAGCGCCGGAACGCGCGGTGGAACGCGCCCGGCTCGGCAAAGCCGAGCCCGGCCGCGATCTCCGCCAGCGAGCGGCTGGAATGGCTGAGCGCCTCGATGGCGAGGTCGCGCCGCATCTCGTCCTTGATCTGCTGGTAGGTGCCGCCCTCCTCCATCAGCCGCCGCCGCAGCGACGACGCCGACATGTGCAGCCCCTGCGCGAGCTGCTCGAAGGTCGGCCAGCGCTCCGGCGGCTGGGCCCGCAGCTGGCGCCGCACGCGCGCCATGACGCTGGCGCGGTCGCTGTACTTGACCACCACGTTGTGCGGCGCCTCGCGCAGGAAGGCCTTGAGGCTGCGCTCGTCCTGGTGCACCGGCTGCGCCAGCCAGCGCGCGTCGAATACCAGTGCCGTGGCGGGCTGGCCGAACGCGAGGTGGCGCGAGTACATGCGGCGGTACTCGGCCGCGTAGGGCGGCTCGGCATAGCTGAACGCGGCCAGCAGCACCGGCACGCGGCGGCGCAGCAGCCAGCTCATCAGGCCATGCAGCATGATAAGCATGGTCTCCTGCGCGAACACGCCCGGCGCGCGGCCCGAGGGCGCCGTCAGCACCAGCGCCGCGCGCTCGTGCCCGCGTTCTTGCACCCGCTCATGCCCGTCCCGCGGCGCGGCCAGCGCGGCGCCGGCCGCCTCGCCCTCGCGCACCAGGCGCACGCCGATGTCGTCGAGCAGCAGCCCGAAATAGCGCGCCACCCGCTCCAGCCCCTGCGCCAGCGTCTTGCTGCCCGCCACCGCGTGGCACAGCATGGCGAAGCTGCCGCGCTTCATGCGGCGCGAATCCTGGCCGAAGAATTCATCGTCGAGCGCGGCCGCCACCTCCATCCACAGGACGCTGTAGCTGGCCGCCGACACGCGCGCCTGCGGCACCGACAGCAGCGCCGGCGCGATGCCGGCGGCCTGCAGCACCGGCTCCGGCGCGATGCCGCGCGCGCGCAGCCCGCCGATGGCGTGATGGACGAAGCAGATGGCGACGCTGTGTTTTTCCATTGGCATGACGGGCGTGGACGGACCAGGAGACTGGCAAACGAGTTCAGCAAATCTGGCGGATTCTGGCATACCGCCGCCCCGGGCGTCTTCCTACACTGCTGCCAACGCCCCTTGCCGGCACGCCCCTCCCCGCCGCCGGCGCCACGCCATCCTCACCGCGATCCGCCCATGCAACACGAATTCACCGAACAGCAAGCCATGATCCGCGACACCGCGCGCGCCTTCGCCAGCGAGCGCCTCGCGCCGCGCGCGGCGGCCTGGGACCGCGCCGGCCACCTGCCGCCCGAGGTGGTGGCGGAGATGGGCGCGCTCGGCCTGCTCGGCATGATCGTGCCGGAGGAATGGGGCGGCACCTATACCGACTACGTGGCCTACGCGCTGGCCATCGAGGAGATCGCCGCGGGCTGCGCGGCCTGCGCCACGCTGATGAGCGTGCACAACTCGGTCGGCTGCGGGCCGATCCTGCACTACGGCAGCGAGGCGCAGAAGACGCGCTACCTGCCCGCGCTGGCCGCCGGCGAGATCATCGGCGCGTTCTGCCTGACCGAGCCGCAGGCCGGCTCCGAGGCGCACAACCTGCGCACCCGCGCGCGCGAAACCGAGGACGGCTGGGTGCTCGACGGCAGCAAGCAGTTCGTCACCAACGGCCAGCGCGCCGGCGTGGCCATCGTGTTCGCCGTCACCGAGCCGGCGCAGGGCAAGCGCGGGCTGTCGGCCTTCGTGGTGCCCACCGACACGCCCGGCTTCATCGTGCACGCGCCCGAGCGCAAGCTCGGCATCCGCGCCTCCGACACCTGCGCCATCACGCTGGAAGACTGCCGCGTGCCGCGCGATGCCCTGCTCGGCGAGCCCGGCGAGGGCCTGCGCATCGCGCTGTCCAACCTGGAGGGCGGGCGCATCGGCATCGCCGCGCAGGCGCTCGGCATCGCGCGCTCGGCCTTCGAGGCGGCCTGCCGCTACGCCGCCGAGCGCGTGCAGTTCGGCCGCGCGCTGCGCGAGCATCCGCCCATCGCCAACATGCTGGCCGACATGGCCACCGAGCTCAACGCCGCGCGCCTGCTGGTGCACCGCGCCGCGCGCATGCGCACCGCCGGCCTGCCGTGCCTGTCCGAGGCCTCGCAGGCCAAGCTCTATGCGTCCGAGCTGGCCGAGCGCGTGTGCTCCAAGGCGCTGCAGATCCACGGCGGCTACGGCTACCTGGAAGACTACCCGGTCGAGCGCCACTACCGCGACGCGCGCATCACCCAGATCTACGAAGGCACCAGCGAGATCCAGCGCATGCTGATCGCGCGCAGCCTTTGAGCCGCGCAGTACCCGCATCCCGCATCCCGCATTCAGAAACCAGAAACCAGAACCGACGGAGACAAGATGAGTGCCCAATCCGCAAACACGGCCGCCGCAGCGCCCGCCGTCAAGCTGCTGATCAACGGCGAGTGGGTGGAATCCGCCGCCACCGAGTTCCGCACCGTGGTCAACCCGGCCACGCAGGCGGTGCTGGCGCGCGTGCCGCTGGCCACGCCGGCCGAGGTCGATGCCGCGGTCGGCGCCGCGCAGCGCGCCTTCGCCACCTGGCGCCACACGCCACTGGGCGCGCGCCTGCGCATCATGCTGCGCTACCAGGCGCTGATCCGCGAGCACAGCAAGCGCATCGCCGCCATCCTCACCGCCGAGCAGGGCAAGACCCTGGCCGACGCCGAGGGCGACATCTTCCGCGGCCTCGAAGTGGTGGAGCACGCCTGCTCGATCGGCACGCTGCAGCAAGGCGGCTTCGCCGAGAACGTGGCCGCCACGGTCGACACCTACACGCTGCAGCAGCCCATCGGCGTATGCGCCGGCATCACGCCGTTCAACTTCCCGGCCATGATCCCGCTGTGGATGTTCCCGATGGCCATCGTGTGCGGCAACACCTTCGTGCTCAAGCCGTCCGAGCAGGACCCGCTGTCCACCGTGGAGCTGGTCAAGCTGGCGCTGGAAGCCGGCGTGCCGGCGGGCGTGCTGAACCTGGTGCACGGCGCGCGCGAGGTGGTCGACGCCCTGTGCACGCACCCGGACGTCAAGGCGGTCTCGTTCGTCGGCTCCACCGCGGTCGGCACCCATGTGTACGAGCTGGCCGGCGCGCACGGCAAGCGCGTGCAGTCGATGATGGGCGCCAAGAACCACGCCGTGGTGCTGCCCGACGCGCACCGCGAGCACACCCTCAACGCGCTGGCCGGCGCCGCCTTCGGCGCGGCCGGGCAGCGCTGCATGGCGACCTCGGTGGCGGTGCTGGTCGGCGCGGCGCGCGACTGGCTGCCCGAACTGGTGGCCAAGGCCGCCACGCTCAAGGTCGGCGCCGGCCACGAGCCCGGCACCGACGTCTGCCCGGTGGTCTCGGTGGCGGCGAAGCAGCGCGTGACCGGCCTGATCGACGCCGGCGTGCGCGAAGGCGCCACCCTGCGGCTGGACGGGCGCGGCGTGCAGGTGCCGGGCTATCCCGACGGCAACTTCGTCGGCCCGACCGTGTTCGCCGACGTGACCACGGAGATGTCGATCTACACGCAGGAAATCTTCGGCCCGGTGCTGGTGGTGATCGGCGTGGACACGCTCGACGAAGCCATCGCGCTGGTCAACCGCAACCCGTTCGGCAACGGCACCGGCGTGTTCACGCAGAGCGGCGCCGCGGCGCGCAAGTTCCAGAGCGAGATCGACGTGGGCCAGGTCGGCATCAACATCCCGATTCCGGTGCCGGTGCCTTATTTCAGCTTCACCGGCTCGCGCGGCTCCAAGCTCGGCGACCTCGGCCCCTACGGCAAGCAGGTGGTGCAGTTCTACACCCAGACCAAGACCGTCACGGCGCGCTGGTTCGACGACGCGACGGTAAACGACGGGGTGAATACCACCATCAGCCTGCGCTGAACGGCGCCACCACCAAGGAGCACACATGCATATCGCCTTCATCGGCCTCGGCAACATGGGCGCGCCGATGGCCCGCAACCTGCTCAAGGCGGGCCACGGCCTGACCGTGTTCGACCTCAACCCCACCGCGCTCGCCTCGCTGCGGGCCGACGGCGCAACGGTGGCGCAGTCGGCGCGCGAGGCCGCCGCCACGGCGGACTTCGTCATCACCATGCTGCCCGCCGCGGCCCACGTGCGCGCGGCCTACCTGGACCAGGACGGCGTGCTGGCCGGCGTGCGGCCGGGCGTGCCGCTGGTGGATTCGAGCACCATCGACCCGGCCACCATCTGGGCGCTGGCGGTGGAAGCCGGCAAGCGCGGCAACCCGATGGCCGACGCGCCGGTCTCGGGCGGCACCGGCGGCGCGCAGGCCGGCACGCTGACCTTCATGGTGGGCGCGCCGCCCGACCTGTTCGAGCGCATCCGGCCGGTGCTGGCCGGCATGGGCCGCAACGTGGTGAGCTGCGGCGACACCGGCACCGGGCAGGTCGCCAAGATCTGCAACAACCTGATCCTCGGCATCTCGATGATCGGCGTGTCGGAGGCGATGGCGCTGGGCGTGCGGCTGGGCATCGACGCCAACGTGCTGGCGGGCATCGTCAACACCTCCACCGGGCGCTGCTGGGCGGCCGATACCTGCAACCCGTACCCGGGCGTGATCGAGACCGCGCCGGCCTCGCGCGGTTATACCGGCGGCTTCGGCGCGGACCTGATGCTCAAGGACCTCGGCCTGGCCGCCGACGCGGCGCGCGGCGTGCGCCAGCCGCTGTTCCTCGGCGCGCTGGCGCAGCAGGTCTACCAGGCCATGAGCCAGGCCGGCGACGGCCAGCTCGACTTCTCCGGCGTGATCCGCCGCTACCTGGACACGGAGCGCGCGGCATGATCGAGCACGTCATCGACGGGCACGTGGCCCGCCTCACCCTCAAGCGCCCGCCCGCCAACGCCTTCACCGCCGAGGGGCTGGAACAGCTGCGCGCGCTGGTCGGCGCGCTCGATGCCGACGCGCGCGTGCGCGCCATCGTCATCACCGGCGACGGCGGCAAGTTCTTCAGCGCCGGCGCCGACCTCAACGGCTTCGCCGAGGGCGACCGCGCCCATGCACGGATGATGGCGCAGCGCTTCGGCGCCGCCTTCGGGGCGCTGCAGAACGCGCGGGCGCTGGTGATCGCCGCCATCAACGGCTATGCGATGGGCGGCGGGCTGGAATGCGCGCTGGCGTGCGACGTGCGCATCGTCGAGGAGCAGGCGCAGATGGCGCTGCCCGAAGCCGGCGTGGGCCTGCTGCCGTGCGGCTGCGGCACGCAGACGCTGCCGTGGCTGGTCGGCGAAGGCTGGGCCAAGCGCATGATTCTCACCGGCGAGCGCGTCGATGCCGCCACCGCGCTGCGCATCGGCCTGGTCGAGGAAGTGGTGCCCGCCGGGCAGGCGCTCGACGCGGCGCTCAGGCTGGCCGGGCGCGCCTGCAACGTCAGCCCGCGCGCGGCCGCCTACAGCAAGCAGCTGGTCCACCTGGCGCGCCAGGGCGTGCCGCGCGGCCCCGCGCTGGCGCTGGAGCGCGAGCGCTTCGTCGACCTGTTCGACGGCGAGGACCAGCGCGAGGGCGTCAACGCCTTCCTGCAAAAACGCGCGCCGCAATGGCGCAATGCCTGAGGAACACGCCATGCGCCTGAACCCGGACGACGCCGGCAGCGCCGCGCAAGCGGCGGCCGAAGTGCGCTTCGAAGAGATCAACGGCGTGGGCGTGGCCACGCTGGACCGCCCGCGCCAGCTCAACGCCCTGTCCTACCCCATGATCGGCGCGCTCGACGCGCGGCTGGCGGCCTGGGCCACGCAGCCGGACATCCGCGCGGTGCTGCTGCGCGGCGCCGGCGGCAAGGCCTTCTGCGCCGGCGGCGACATCCGCGCGCTGTACGACAGTTTCCACGCCGGCACGCCGCTGCACCGCCAGTTCTTCGTCGACGAATACCGGCTGGACTACCGCCTGCACCGCTATCCCAAGCCGGTGGTGGCGCTGATGGACGGCATCGTGATGGGCGGCGGCATGGGCCTGGCGCAGGCCGCGCGCTTGCGCGTGGTCACGGAGCGCGCGCGCGTGGCCATGCCCGAGACCGGCATCGGCCTGGTGCCGGACGTGGGGGCGAGCTTCTTCCTCGGCCGGCTGCCGCTGGCGCTGTCGCTCTACGTGGGGCTGACCGGCGCGACGCTGGGCGCGGCCGACGCGCTGCTGTGCGGGCTGGCCGATATCGCCGTGCCGGCCGCGCGCCTGGACGACCTGGACCAGACCCTGGCCGCCATCCGCTGGAGCGGCGACCCGCTGGCCGACCTGCGCGCGGCCTTGCAGCCGCCCGCCGATGCCGCGGCAGCCACGGCCGGGCAGGCGCCGTTGCAGCCGGTGCTGCCCGCCGTGCGCAGGCACTTCCATGCCGACGCCGGCGTGGCCGGCCTGTTCGCCTCGCTGGCGGCGGAAACCGATCCGCGCTACGCGCAGTGGGCCGCCGACACGCTCGGCATCCTGCGCAAGCGCTCGCCGCTGATGACGGCGGTCACGCGCGCGCTGCTGCTGCGCGGCCGGGAGCTCGACCTGGCAAGCTGCTTCCGCATGGAGCTCGGCGTGGTCTCGCGCGCGTTCACGCAGGGCGATTTCATCGAGGGCGTGCGCGCGCTGATCGTGGACAAGGACAACGCGCCGCGCTGGCGCGCGCAGGCGCCGGAGGCGGTCGGCGAGGCCACGGTGCAGTCCTTCTTCGACAGCCCGTGGCCGCCCGCGGCCCATCCGCTGGCGGCGCTGGGGTAAAGCGCCCCGCCGCCTACGCGCCGCCGGCTTTGCCGCGGCGGCGCAACTGCCGGACCGCGCTGCTGGAGCCGATCGCGCGCGCGGCGGCGACCACCTGCGGCCCCAGCCCGGCGCACGCGTCCTCGAACGACCAGCGGCTCGACGGCGCCGACACGTTCACCGCGCCGAGCGGCTGCCCGCTCGGCCCGAGGATAGCCGCGCTGACCGTGATGTCGCCGGTGTAGTACTCGCCGTTGGTCGAGGCGAAGCCGTCCTCGCGCGCCTGCGCGACCGCGCTGCGGATCTCGGCGATGCGCGTCAGCGTGGTGGGCGTGTAGGCCACCCGCTCGCTCTGCTCGAGGATCTCGGTCACTTCCTTCGGATCCAGGTGCGACATGATGGCGCGCCCGCCGGCCGTGCAGTACATGGGGATGCGCATGCCGAGCGGCATGTTGACGAACATCTCCTTGTGCGTGGGAAAGCGCGAGATGTACGTCATGTGCAGGCCGTCGCGCTCGGACAGCGTGGTGGTTTCCTCGCAGGTGCGCACCAGCGCGTGGAGATACGGCGTGGCCGAGTTCAGCAGCGCGCTGGTCTGCAGGTAGCGCAGCCCCACTTCGAGCGTGCGCGGCGCCAGCGCGTATTCCTTGGTGAGCGGGTCCTTCTTGAGGTAGCCGACCGCCAGCAGCGTATGCGTGAAGCGCTGGATCGCGCTCTTGGTCATGCCGGTGGCGTCGGCCAGCTCCGCCAGGTTCATCGACGGCTTGCCTTCCCAGAAGGCGGTCAGCACGTTCAGGCCGCGGGCGAGCGAGGTGACGAACAGGCGCGATGCCTCGGGCGACTCGTCCGGGCTGTTTGGGTCTGTCATGGCAGGCTTGGCTGACAAGGAAAACTCCGCATGTTAATGGATACGCCGCCGGCGGACTGCTAGCCGTGCAGGATCTGGCCGAGGAATTCGCGCGCGCGCGCCGTGGCGGGCGCGCGGAAGAAGTCCTCCGGCGCCGCCGATTCGACCACGCGCCCCTTGTCCATGAAGATCACGCGGTCGCCGACCTGCCGCGCGAAACCCATCTCGTGCGTGACGCAGATCATGGTCATGCCGTCGTCGGCCAGCGAGATCATGGTGTCCAGCACTTCCTTGACCATCTCCGGGTCGAGCGCCGACGTGGGCTCGTCGAACAGCATGATCCGCGGTTCCATGCACAGGCTGCGCGCGATCGCCACGCGCTGCTTTTGCCCGCCGGACAACTGGCCCGGATACTTGGCCGCGTGCTGCGGAATCTTGACGCGCTCCAGGTAGCGCATCGCGCGCGCCTCGGCCTCGCGCCGGGGCACCTTCCTCACCATCATCGGCGCGAGCGTGCAGTTCTCCAGCACGCTCAGGTGCGGGAACAGGTTGAAATGCTGGAACACCATGCCGACCTCGGCGCGGATGCGCTCGATGTTGCCCATGCCCGCGCTCATGGCCATGCCGTCGACCACGATCTCGCCTTCCTGGTGTTCCTCCAGCCGGTTGATCAGGCGGATGGTGGTGGACTTGCCCGAGCCCGACGGCCCGCACAGGATCACCTTCTCGCCGGCGCGCACCTGCAGCGACACGTCGTCGAGCACCTTGAAGTCGCCGTACCACTTGGAGACGTTGGTCATGCGGATGATCTCGTTGCCGGCATCCGCGCCGGCCTGCGTCGTGTTCATGTCGGTTCGCCTCATGCCTTGGACAGATGATCGTGGCCGGCCGCGCCGTCCCAGTAGCCGGGCACCGCAAGGCGCCGCTCGCCCCAGCGGAACGCGCCGGACACCACGCTGCACAGCAGGAAATAGACCGCGCCCACGAGGCTGTACACCAGCAGCGACTTGAAGGTCGCGCCGGCCAGCATCTCGCCCGCGCGCATCAGCTCGTAGACGCTGATCACGGCCACCAGCGAGCTTTCCTTGACCAGCACCAGCGCATAGTTGCCCAGCGCCGGGAAGATCATGCGGCCGGCCTGCGGCAGGATCACCGCGCGCAGCCGCTGCAGCCGGGTCAGGCCGAGCGCGCGCGCCGCCTCGTACTGGCCCGCGTCGACGGACTGGATGCCGCCGCGGAACAGTTCCGCCAGGTAGGCGGACAGATTGATGGTCAGCCCGATCACGCCGGCCACGAAGCCGGGCAGCACGATGCCGATCTCGGGCATGCCGTAGTAGATGAAGAACAGTTGCACCAGCAGCGGCGTGCCGCGGATGATTTCGATGTAGCCCTTGGCCACGCCGCGCACCAGCCCGTTGGAGGACATGCGGCAGAAACACACGACAAGGCCCAGCGCCACCGCGAGGAAAGCGGTGGGGAAAAACAGGGCGATCGTCGCGCTCGCACCCTCGGCGAGCGGGAACAGGTACATCTTCAGGGTGGCCAGGTCCACGGTCGAACTCCAGTCGATTCAAAAAACCCGGGACGGCCCGCGCGCGGGCGCCCCGGCATGCCTGCTACTTGGCGGCGACGTTGCCGGACAGCCCGCCGATGCCCCAGCGGCCGAGAATGGCTTCGATCTCGCCGCTCTTTTCCATGTCCTGCAGCGCGGCGTTGACCGCGGCCAGCAGCGCGGCGTTGTCCTTCTGCACCGCCATGCCGACCAGCCAGCGCTTGACCGGCTTGTAGCTGTCGTCGAGACGCACGCCGGGAATGCCCTTGGACTTGATCTGGTACGCGATGCTGGGCGGATCGACGATGCCCAGGTCGACGCGGCCGACGCGCACGTCGGTCAGCAGCGTGGGGTAGTCCTGGTAGGTCGAGACCTGCGTGCCCGGCAGGTCCTTCATCATGGCGAACTGCACGCTGTCGACCAGCGCGCCGACCTTGGCGCCCTTGAGGTCGTCGAAGCGGGTGTACTTCCTGGCGGCCTTGTCGCTGACCACCACGCCCTCGCCCCAGCCGTAGATCGGCGTGGAGAACGACACCGCCTTGGCGCGTTCCTCGGTGATGAACAGCGGCGCGGACATCAGGTCGGCGCGGCCCGAGGTCAGCGTGGGAATCAGGCCGGCGAACGGCACGTCGCTAAGCTTGACTTCCACGCCCAGGCGCTTGCCCACGCCCTGCGCGACCTCGACCATCACGCCCTTGAGCGTGCCGCTGGCGGGGTCCATGAAGCCGTGCGGCGGGCTGGCCGCGGTGGTGACGATGTTGATGGTCTTGCTGGCCTTGATCTCGTCCAGCGTGCGGGCCTGCGCGAGGCCCGACCAGGCGGCGGCGCACAGCGCGACGGCGGTGATGGCTGCGGTCAGTTTCATGTCGTTTCTCCGGGTGGTGCGATGGGGGATGGCGGAACAGATCGGCAAAAATCAGCGGCAAAAAATCAGCGCATCAGGTGCGCGAAGCGCTGCGGAAACACGCGCACCGTCTCCGCGGCGAGGCAGAGGAACTCCTGCATCACGGTGGCGGCGAGGAAGGCCGTCATGCCGCCCACGTCGTGCGGCGGCGAGACGGTGTTGACGTCGAAGGCGACGAAGTTCAGCCCGCGCAGCGCGCGCAGCAGGCTCAGCCCCTCGCGCGCGGTCAGGCCGCCCCACTCGGGCGTGCACACGCCGGGCGCGCAGGACGGGTCGAACAGGTCCATGTCGAAGCACAGGTAGACCGGGCGGTCGCCCACCTGCTCGCGGATGCGCACCAGCACCTCTTCCTGGCGCGGCGCGAACTCGCCGAACGGCACCACGTTGTAGCCCACCGAGCGGCCGAACGGGATCACGCCCGGCATGAAGGTGAGGCCGCGCGTGCCCACGTGGAAGCTGTTGGCGGGGTCGACCAGCTTCTCCTCGGCCGCGCGCGTGAAGGTGGTGGCAGTGTTGTAGCCGCCGATGTCGTAGGTGTCGGTGTGCGAATCGAAATGCAGCACCACGAGGTCCGGATGGTGGCGCGCCACGGCGCGCATCTGCGGCAGGCTGACCGCGCCGTCGCCGCCCATCGTGACCGTCATCGCGCCGGTGCGCTGCACCTGCTCGATGGCCGCCTCGATCTGCGGGAACGAGGCTTCGACATCGCCCGGCGTGCACGCCACGTTGCCCAGGTCGGTCAGGCGCAGGAAGTCGAACGCGTTGTCGGTCTCGCCGGCGGGCGCCACGTCGTAGGGGCGCAGCAGGCGCGCCTGCTCGCGGATGGCGTCCGGGCCCTGCCGCGCGCCGATGCGGAACGCATGCGAGCCGCAATCGAACGGAATGCCGATGACCGTGGCCAGCGGCGGCAGCGCCGGGCGCTCGCGCGCCGCGGGTGCATTCATGAACGGCAGGGCCGGGGTGAACAGCGGGGAACCTCTTTGCATGCGGGCCTCTCAGGCGTGGGGGCCGGCGCCCGGTGCGGCGCGGCCTGTGATCTTGCACTCGAATCTTGCACTCTCTTCATATCGCACTGCGATACGATTAGATTGCAGTTTCAGTCGCAACATTTATGCCACCCGGCGCGCACGCACGCCTATCGGCGTTTTTACCTAGGAAGGACGGGGCTTTGCGCGGGCGGCGGGCCGCCGCCGTGCGCTGCCGGCCGCGTGTGACGGACCGGCAGGAATGCACCGCCAGAAGGCATGCGCGCACGGCGATGGTGCCGGAGCGTGCGCGAAGAAGAGGAGGAAGAAGAGAAAGAGGAAAGGGAAAGTGAAGCCGAGGCCGGCGCCGGCAAGTCCGAATTCGCCTGCGGCGCCGACGGTTCGCGCCCCCCGCCCATGCAATGGGAGAGGGGCGAACACAAGCGGCAAGCTGACTCTGCCGCCGGCCCGGAGCCGGCAACTGCCGACCCGGCCCGTTCCGGCCCGCTCCGGCCTAAGTGCGCGCCTTGGCCGCGTGGCCGTGCGCCGCGTGCTCGTCCACGGGTACCTTGACCAGCCCGTCGGCGCGGAACATCGCCTTGATGCCGCGCACGGCCTGGCGGATGCGCCCTTCGTTCTCGATCAGCGCGAAGCGCACGTACTCGTCGCCATAGTCGCCGAAGCCGATGCCCGGCGACACGCAGACCTTGGCCTTGGCCAGCAGCTGCTTGGAGAACTCCAGCGAGCCGAGCGCGCGGTACGGCTCGGGAATGCGCGCCCAGATGTACATCGCCGCCTTGGGAATCTCCACCGGCCAGCCGGACTCGATCAGCCCGCGCGCCAGCACGTCGCGGCGCGCCTGGTAGTGCGCGGCGATTTCTTTCACGCACTGCTGGTCGCCTTCGAGCGCGGCGATGGCCGCCACCTGCAGCGGCGTGAAGGTGCCGTAGTCGTGATAGCTCTTGATGCGCGTGAGCGCCGCCACCAACTCCGGGTTGCCGACCATGAAGCCGATGCGCCAGCCCGCCATGTTGTAGCTCTTGGACAGCGTGAAGAACTCCACCGCGATGTCCTTGGCGCCCGGCACCTGCATGATCGACGGCGCTTTCCAGCCGTCGAACACGATGTCGGCGTAGGCCAGGTCGTGCACCACGAAGATGTCGTGCTTGCGCGCCAGCGCGATCACGCGCTCGAAGAAGTCCAGCTCCACGCATTGCGCGGTGGGGTTCGACGGGAAGCCCAGCACGATCATCTTCGGCTTCGGGTAACTGCCGCGGATGGCGCGCTCCAGCTCGGCGAAGAAGTCCACGCCCGGCACCAGCGGCACCGAGCGGATGTCGGCGCCGGCGATCACCGCGCCATAGATGTGGATGGGATAACTCGGGTCCGGCACCAGCACGGTGTCGCCGCGGTCCAGCGTGGCCAGCATCAGGTGCGCCAGGCCTTCCTTGGAACCGATGGTGACGATGGCCTCGGTGTCCGGGTCGATCTCCACGCCGTAGCGCTCGCGATACCAGTGCGAGATGGCGCGGCGCAGGCGCGGAATGCCCTTGGAAGCCGAGTAGCCGTGGGTGTCGGGCCGCTGCGCGGCCTCCGTGAGCTTGGCGACGATGTGCGGCGGCGTGGCGCCGTCCGGGTTGCCCATGCTCATGTCGATGATGTCTTCGCCACGGCGGCGCGCCGCCATTTTCAGCTCGGCGGTGATATTGAAGACGTACGGGGGGAGACGATCGATGCGCGCGAAACGGCGCTTGCCTGCGGAGGCGGACATGTTTTTCCTTGAACGTAAGCGCCCGGAACCGTCCGAGCGACGCTGCCGGCCGTTGTTTGCGGCCGAACGGGAAAGATCTTAGCGGCGAACCCGCGCGGCGTCCAAGGATTTTCGCAACGCGGCAGCACGCATCCGCATGCGGCGCATGCCGCGGCTAGCGCGCGGCCAGCTCGTCGACTTTGCGCACCTCGCGCACCTCGCGCACCTTGCGCACCACCGCGTCGTCCGGCCCCAGCAGGCGGCCGTCGGCGGCGCGCACCTCGAGCGGCGGCACCGGCTGGCCGTCCGCGGTATCCACCAGCACGGAATGCGCCTCGCCGGACGCGTAGAAAAAGGCCTCGCCCCACTGGCGCAGCCCCACCACCACCGGGAACAGCGCGCGGCCGCGCGGCGTCAGCACGTATTCCTGGTAGGCGCTGCCGTCGGAGGCCGGCGCCTGCTCCAGGATGCCGTGCGCGAGCAGCGTGCGCAGCCGGTCGGCCAGGATGTTCCTGGCCAGCCCGAGGTTGCGCTGGAATTCGCTGAAGCGGCGCAGGCCGTCGAAGGCGTCGCGCACGATCAGCAGCGACCACCAGTCGCCGATCGCGTCGAGCGAACGCGCCACCGGACACTCGGCACCTTCCAGGCTGGTTCGCCGCACCATCGCGCCACTCCTTTCACACGCCGCCGGTGCCGCGCCGCGGGATGCGGCGCGCGGCGTGGCCCGCCTCAGACGATGGCGGCTCCCGCGGCGAAGCGGTTGCATTGTAAAACCGCGCGGCGCCCCGGACAACCCGCCGCGTCAGTCGTCGATCGTCTCGTGCACGGCGGCCGCGCCCGCCTTCCAGTAGCTCGACGCGCGGATGCGGCTCTTGTCGATGCCGCGCTCGCTCACCAGGTACTGGCGCACCGCGCGGATCGCCGCGCCCTCCCCGGCGGCCCAGACGTAGCCTTCGCCGCGCGGCAGCGTGATGGCGCGCAGCGCCCGCTCGAGCAGCGTGGCGTCGCCGGCCGGCGCGCCGTCGCGGTGCTGCCAGCGGACCTCGACGCTGGCGCGGCTCGGCAGCGGGATCTCGGCCGCGGCGTTGTCCACCGCCACCACCACCAGCGCCTGCGCGCCGGCCGGCAGTTCTTCCAGGCGCCGGCCGATGGCGGGCAGCGCGGTTTCGTCGCCCACCAGCAGGTGCCAGTCGAAGCCGTCGGGAATCACGAAGGAGCCGCGCGGCCCGCCCACGCCCAGGTACTGGCCCGGCGCGGCCTGCGCCGCCCAGGTCGAGGCGGGGCCGTCGCCGTGCAGCACGAACTCCAGGTCGAGCTCGCCGGCCACGGGGTCATGGCGGCGCGGCGTGTAGTCGCGCGCGGCCGGCCGCGGCGCGCCTTCGGCGAACACCGGGCCGTTGGGGCCGACTTCCGGCAACGCCGGCCTGGGCTGCCCGGGCGCGGGGAAGAACACCTTGACGTGATCGTCGAAGGAAGCGGAAACGAAGTCCTTCAAGTCGTCGCCGGCCAGCGTCACGCGCAGCAGCTGCGGCGACACCTGCCGCGTGCGCACCACCTGCAGCAGGCGCATCTTGAGGGCATGGCGGACACGTTGAACGGTAAGGTCTCGGGTGGTCATCGATATGGGGTCCGGTTGGTTGACGTCTGGCTGGTTCACGCCCGGCTGGCTGGCGTCCGGCTGGCTGACTTGCGTCATGCGCGCGATCAGCATTACGCGCCCGCCGCGCCGGGACCGGCCTCGATCTCCGCGGCGGCCCGCGCGAGGATGGCCGCGATGCGCCGCTGCTCGTCCGGCGCGGCATCCGTGCGCATCAGCAGCGCGCGCTTGAGCGCCATGCGCGCCTCGACGAACTCCGGCAGCCAGCCGCCGCGCGCCTCGGCATCGTCGGCGGGGTTGTCGCCGGGGTTGTCTCCCGAGCCCGACAGCGCGCGCCGCACCCACTCCATCTTGCGCGCCACGTGCTTGAGCTTGTTGAGCATCAGCGCCAGCCGCTCGCGGTTGGCATCCAGGTGCGCGCGGCCCGGCCCGGCAAGCTGGTAGCGCTTCTTGTTGCCCTCGCTGTCCACGGTGGCATAGCCGACCTCCTCGAGGAAGGTCAGCGCCGGATACACCATGCCCGGGCTGGGCTTGTAGAAACCGTTGGTGCGCGTCTCCAGTTCCTTGATGAGCTCGTAACCGTGGCTGGGCTTTTCCTCCAGCAGCGACAGCAGCAGCAGTTGCAGGTCGTCGGCGCTGAACTTGCGGCCGCGGCGCCAGGTATCGCCCTCGCCGTCGAAGCCGTCCCCGCCGCCGCCGAAGAAACCACCGGGCCCGCCGCCGTGGCGGTGGCGGCCGATGGCGTGGTGGCCAAAGAAACCCTCGGCATGCGAGGCGAAATGAGAAGACAGTCGGGCAAGCATGTGGTGGCCCATCAGGCCCTTCGAGAAGTGGTGACGCATGGCAGCGGCTCCTTGGTATCTGAAAACATATCTTAAGATATATATCGTAAGTAATAAAGTCAAGGAAGAAACCGCAGGGGAGACACATCGACCGCAAACGAGGCAACCGGCCGGACCGCAAGAGCAAGCATTCCGGATCAAAGGCAACGAGTTCATCGCCCCGAAGGACAAGCACCTGCCTTCCGTTACGTGCCACGAGAAAAAGCGGAAATTTCCTCACCCAAGTTTGGTACTCGTCCTATAACGGCGACGCCGACTCATCGCCTACGCTTCAGACACTTGCACCCGGCACTTCGAAGGCACGCCGAACTCATTGCACGTTGCCGCCGTCCCGGCTCCTCGTGCTCGTGCGTTGGATGTCCCGACCTGATCGCGCGTGGCCCTCTGCGAAAGCGTCATTCAGCACGCAGCAGGGGCACCCGTTCTCCCCCAAAAGACCGTGAAAGCTGTTTCGGGCCTATGGCTCGTCTTGCGCGAGTCGAAGCCAATTCTGACCGGCGTTGGACGCCTTCTTCAGGGAGAGAACGATGTTTGTCAACGTGGAACTGCGCAAGTACTTTGGACCCGGAGCGTTCGGCGGCTCGTTCATTTCCGAGAGCCTGGTGAGCGTCCTGCAGGAAGTGCAAGAGGCCTTCGACGGCGCGCGTCGCGACCCCTTGTTTCTCGGCGAGCTCTGGCGGTTAATGACAACCTTCGCTGGCCGGGAGACGCCATTGACCTATGCGGAAAGGCTATCCGAAAAATTTGGGCAGCATTTCTACCTGAAGCGCGAAGATCTGCTTCACGGTGGCGCCCACAAGACGAACAGCACGCTAGGGCAATTGCTTCTGGCAAAGCGGATGGGGAAGAGCCGCATCATCGCGGAAACGGGCGCCGGGCAACATGGCGTGGCAACGGCGATGACTGGCGCCAAGCTCGGCATGGCGGTGGAGGTATACATAGGCGCGCTCGACATCCAGCGCCAGCAGCAAAACGTCAAGCGCATGGAACTCTTCGGCGCCAGGGTACATCCGGTCGAAGCTGGCGGCGCAACGCTGAAGGATGCGATCAACGAGGCCATGCGGGATTGGATTACCAACGTGGGAAGCACCTATCACTGCTTTGGAACGGCAGCCGGACCGTACCCCTATCCCTCGATGATCAAGTATTTCCAATCTGTGATCGGCAAGGAAGCACGTAATCAACTGTTGTGCCTGGATCCCCGGCCCCCCTCGGCGGTCTTCGCCTGCATCGGTGGCGGCAGCAATGCGGTCGGGCTGTTCTCCGGATTCGAGCACGATACCGAGGTGGCGCTTTTTGGCGCGGAACCCGGCGGTATCGCAGACGGCACGGACAGGCACGCCGCAACGCTCACCAAAGGATCGGTAGGTGTCTTCCACGGGATGCGCTCGCTGTTCTTGCAGAATCAGGAAGGACAGATCACGAATACCCATTCCGTGGCGGCCGGACTCGATTACCCGGGCGTCGGCCCTGAACTCGTAGCGTTGCAGGAAACGGGACGCGCGTCGTTCGTGGCGATCAGCGATGCGGAAGCGCTCGATGCCTTCGAACAGTTGTCCCTTCTCGAAGGCATCATCCCGGCGTTCGAATCGGCCCATGCCCTCGCGCTGGCCATGAAGTGCTGCAAGGACTTTTCGCCAGGCAGCCGATTTGTGGTCTGCCTGTCCGGCCGCGGCGACAAAGACCTGGATCAATACTGGAACATCAGGGGGATCTGATCATGAATCGTTTTGCACGATTGTTCACTCGCCGGGATCGCCGGATGTTCGTCCCTTTCTTCACGCTGGGCGATCCCAATGCCATAGCAAGCTTCGATCTGATCTGCGCCGCGGTCGACGCCGGCGCCGACGCGGTGGAACTGGGATTCCCGTTCTCCGACCCCATCACCGACGGCCCGGTCAATCAGCGCTCGATGCGACGCGCCCTGGCAGCGGGCACCACCTATGCGACCTGCCTCGACATGCTCCAAAGGCTCAGGGAACGCTACCCGGCACTTCCCATCGGGCTGCTGCTCTACTACAACCTGCTCTTCATGCGCGGCGAGCGAGCATACAAGGAGCTGGCCGCGATCGGCGTCGACGCGGTGGTCTGCTCCGACCTGCCATTCGAGGAATGTGCCACGCACATGTGGCAACTGGCCGACAGCCGCATCGGCTGCATCCAGATGGTGGCGCCGAATACGCCGGTCGAGCGGGCGCGAAAGCTCATCGATAGCTCATCGGCATTCACCTACGTGATCAGCCGCTTCGGGACAACCGGCACGAGCGCCAGCTTCGAACAGCAGGCATTGGCCAGAATCGAACACCTCAGCAAGCTTGCAGACAAAGCCATCGTGGCCGGTTTCGGCATCAGCACGGTCGATCAGGTCCGCGACTTCTGGGCGGCAGGGGCAAATGGCGTGATCGTGGGCAGCCTGTTCAGTCTTCAGATCGAGCGTTGCCTGGCGGATGTTCCGGCCGCGCGCCAGTTCATCGAGGCATTCGTGGGACAGGTGCAGGCCGGAAAACCGCGCCTGGACTTTGCCGGGATCGTCTGACATCGGCATGCCCGCGCACCCGACTCAAGGAGACCCCGCCCGATGCGCAGCATAGATTGGTTCCGTCTGCTTGTACTCAGCGCTGTCTGGGGAGCCTCGTTCATCTTCATGCGCGTTCTGGCTCCCGTGCTTGGCCCGGTGGCGACCGCCGATCTGCGCGTTGCCATCGGCGGCATGGCATTGCTGGTCTACTTCGCGGTGATCCGTTTCAATCCCAACTGGACGACATACCGGCGTCAGTATCTCGTCATTGGGGCATTCAACGTCGGCTTGCCCTTTCTGCTCTTCTCCTATGCGGCGCAACATATCCCGGCGTCCTACTCGGCCATCATCAATGCCACCACGCCATTGTTCGGCGCGGTGTTTGCCGCGATCTGGCTGAAGGATCGCCTGACGAGAACCAAGGCGACAGGACTGCTGCTCGGCATGGCCGGCGTGGGCACCCTCACCAGCGGCGGCATGACAGCCGCCGCCTCGCCGGCGTTTGCCTGGGCGATCCTGGCGTGCCTGCTGGCTTCGGCTTCCTATGCCGGCGCCGGTATCTACATCAAGAAATTCGCCTCGGACGTCAACCCCATCGGGTCGGCAGGCTGCTCGCAACTGGTTGCCGCCGTTGGACTCCTTCCGTTCTGGGTCGCGGCACCGCCAAACGCGACCGTCGACACGGTCATCGTGTTCAACATGCTCTGCCTGGGACTGCTGAGCAGCGCGCTGGGCTTTGTCCTGTATTTCCGGCTGATCCGCGACATCGGCCCCGCGCGGGCCATGATGGTCGCGTTCCTGACGCCGCTCTTCGGCATCGTGTGGGGAATTGCCTTCCTAGGCGAGGCGCTGACGGCTCCGGTCATCATCGGAGGCGGGATGATCGTGGCTTCGACGATATTGATCCTGCGGCGAGGCATGGCAACACGACCGCAAGAAGCCCAAGCCGTGCCGAAAAGCGAAGCTGGCTAGTACAACAGCCCTCGGACAGTACCCGTAGCGCCTGCCGCTCAGATGCGCCTTTATCGCCACATAACGTGCCTTCGGATGGCCCCTCGCCCGCCTTCCACGCCGCGCAGCACAAATCCAGCCAGATCAGGAGAACATTCCATTGTTCTGCTGCCCTATCCTGCCCGCGAATGGGCCGGTGGCGAGCATTGCAGTTTTCCGCCGCAGCCCCCGCAAGCCGCGAGGGAAAAAATACCGGTCGCGAAGAAAAGCGCAAAAAGAAAGCCCCTGGCCGGGGTGGTCAGGGGCTCAAGGCAAGAGGCGGGTCGCGGGTTCCGCCCAAGGCCGGATCATAGAGCGCGAAGCGGGGTGCGCCATCACCTGATCGGGTGACATATCCCGTCATATTTGTCTTTTTTACACTTTTCGGCACTTGATGGCGAAGAAACTGCAAAGCGCGCCGCCACGGGCTCGCGCAAGGTGCGTGCGCCGGCGCCCCGCTCCGCCCGGTTGGTGGCGCGCGGCCTTGATCTGCCGCAAGTTTTCAGGTGGGTCCGACGCCAGTTTCTGCGGCTATCATTACCGGGTACCGCCGCAACGGCGGCGGTAGCGTGAATGCCGCCCGCGTGGCCGGCACGCCGCGGCCGGAGCGGCGCGCATGCTTTCGTGACGGGACGCGGCGGCGGGAGGTATGCCGAGGCTCTCGCCAGGCCGCGGCCAGTCCGATTCACAATCAAGTCACAACCGATTCGTAACCTCTGCACAAGGACCCGTCCATGACACTGCGCCAGTTGTTCCGCGCCTCGCTGGCATGCGCCCCGCTGCTGGCGCTGGCTCCGGCCTCGCCCGCGTTCGCGTACTTCGACAACTTCATCAACTCGACCGTGGTCGGCAAGATGAACCAGAAGGAATCCGCCTCGCTGGCCCAGCACGTGCGCAAGGTGCTCGACACCGGCGCCGACGGCGCCGCCGTGCCGTGGAACTACCCCGCCACGCGCGGGCGCCGCGCCATCGAGGGCTCGATCACGCCGCTGCGCACCAAGACCGACCAGGGCCAGTCCTGCCGCCAGCTGCGCACCCAGCTCCAGCGCGACGGCCTGGAGGACAACTGGACCAGCTGGTTCTGCAAGCAGGGCGACGGCAGCTGGAAATCGCGCAGGGTAAGCGACGACTGAACGCCGCCGGCCCGGCGGGCCGGCGGCGGCAACCATGCGGCCGGACACGGTCGCGAGCGAAGGAGATCCCATGCCAACCATGCAAGCAGCGGTATTCCTCGGACCCAACCGTATCGTGCTCCAGGAAAAGCCGATCCCCGACGTCGGCCCCTCCGACGCCCTGATACGCATCACCACCACCACCATCTGCGGCACCGACGTCCACATCCTCAAGGGCGAATACCCGGTGGCGCAGGGGCTCACGATCGGGCACGAGCCGGTCGGCATCATCGAGAAGCTGGGCAAGAACGTCACCGGCTACCACGAAGGCCAGCGCGTGATCGCCGGCGCGATCTGCCCGAGCTTCCATTCCTACGCATGCCAGGACGGCTGCTCCTCGCAGGACGGCCAGGGCCACGGGCACGGCTACAAGCCGATGGGCGGCTGGCGCTTCGGCAACACCATCGACGGCACCCAGGCCGAATACGTGCTGGTGCCCGACGCCCAGGCCAACCTCGCGCCGATCCCCGACACGCTCACCGACGAGCAGGTTCTGATGTGCCCCGACATCATGTCGACCGGCTTCGTCGGCGCGGAGAACGCCAACATCAAGATCGGCGACATGGTGGCCGTGTTCGCGCAGGGCCCGATCGGCCTGTGCGCCACGGCGGGCGCGCGGCTGCGCGGCGCCGGCCTGATCATCGCCATCGACGGCATCGACGAGCGCCTGGAGATCGCGCGCCGCATGGGCGCCGACGCCACCGTCAATTTCCGCAAGGTGGACGTGGTGGACGAAGTGCTGCGCATCACCGGCGGGCGCGGCGTGGACGCGGCCATCGAAGCGCTCGGCACGCAAGGCACGTTCGAGTCCGCGCTGCGCGTGCTCAAGCCCGGCGGCACGCTGTCGAGCCTGGGCGTGTATTCCAGCGACCTGCGCATCCCGCTCGACGCCTTCCATGCCGGCCTCGGCGACAACCGCATCATCACGTCGCTGTGCCCCGGCGGCAAGGAACGCATGCGCAGGCTGATGCGCATCATCGAATCCGACCGGCTCGACCTCGGGCCGCTGGTCACTCACCGCTACAAGCTCGGCCAGATCGAGCAGGCCTACGAACTGTTCGCGAATCAGCGCGACGGCGTGCTGAAGGTGGCGATCACGCCGTGACGGCGGCGGCGCCATGCCGCGCATGCCACACATGACACGCAGGCGCTGCCGGCCCATACCGCGGCACGGCAGCGCCCGCGCCCGTCAGGCCACGGCGAGCGGCTTGGGCAGGCGGATCATGACGAACTCGTTGGCGTCGACGCCGGAGGGCACGCGCGAGGGCGAGCCGCCCGGGTAGTTGTTGTCGTTGACCAGCAGCAGCGTGCGCGCGTCCACGATGGCGATCGCTTCGATGCACTCCATCGGGTAGGCGAACACGCCGTCGATGGTGTCGCTGGCGCCGAGCCTGGTCGGGTCGAGCAGCTGCATCAGGTCGGCCACTTCTTCCTTGACCAGGAAGCCGTCCGCGTCGACGCGGTCGAGGCTGATCTTGAAGATGCGCTTGAAGCGCGCCGCGTTGCGCCAGGTGTTCGACGCGGCGAACTTGCCGGTGCGCACGTCGCCGGCGCCGCTGTCCTTTTCCACCACCAGGAACTCGCGGTCGTTGACGGCGACCATGTCGTTGACCGAGTAGTACTCGGTCTCGAGGTTGCCGTCGCCGTTGAGGCGCTGGCCGCTGCCGACGCGGTAGCGGTAGCTGGTCTCGAAGTTGAGCGTGCCCAGGTTGAAGACGTTGATGATGCGGCTGCGCACGTCGTCGCCGGCCACTTCCTTCTCGTACATGCCGTACAGGCGCGTGCGGCTGGCGTTGATGGCCAGGCTTTCGAGGCCGCCGGAGCCGCCCAGGTTGGCCTGCGCGGTGGTACCGTTGGCGACGAGATAGGGATTGTTCGGGGTCTGCACCAGCGGGTTGGCGCCGAGCCGGCGCAGGTTGGGCATCTGCACTTCGCGCGCGAGCAGCCTGCCCTGCCTGTCGAACTTGAGCAGGAACGGGCCGAATTCATCGCCAATCCACAGGTTGCCGCTAGCGTCGAGCTGCATCGATTCGGGATCGATGTCGTAGCCGGTAAGCAGGCGGCCGTTGACGATGGCGCTGTCCACCGGGATGGTCTGGCCGGCCGGCGAGACCGAGGTGCCGGGATAGTTGGCCATGTCGGCCACGATCGGGTAGCCGATGCGGCGGTCGGGGTCGCTCAGGCGGATATAGCTCTCGGGAGTGAACGCGGCCAGCGGCGCGCCGGTCTGGAAGTGGACCGGGACCACCCTGCCGGCGGCCCAGTCGAACGACACCGCGTAGATGTGCAGCAGCGCGTCGGGCGAGGCGCCGCGGCCGCCGAAGCCGTTGTCCTGCAACGCGTAGAACGTGCCGGCCCTGGGGCCCGGGATGATGGCCGAGAAGCCTTGCATGGGCTGCCTGGCGTTGAACGGCAGCGCGTAGCGGTAGACGTTGGTGGCGCGGTCGTAGTCGCCGCCCGAGATGAACTGGCCGCTGGTGGGGCCGGCCACGAAGCTGTCGGCCGGCAGCACGGCGCGGCCGAGCAGCGTGGGCGCCTTGACTTCGGCCTCGGGCGTGACCGCGGGCGGGTTGGTGGCCGGCGGCACCGGCGCGCTGCCGGCGGCCGGCGGCGCATCGTCGCCGCCGCCGCAGCCGGCCAGCAGGGAGGTGGACACGCCCAGCATGGCGAGCGTGGTGGCGCCCAGGCCGCCGCGCAGCAGCTGGCGGCGCGTGGTGTCGGGCAATGCATGTTCGCGTGATTGGCTCATGGAGTCGCAACGATAGGAATGGGGAGTCGGAGGCGCGCGGCAAGCCGGCCCGCCCGCGCGGGCGGGCCGGTCCTGCGCGCCACGCCAGGCATCAGAACAGGGACGGCTCGGTGCTCAGGTCGGTGAGCTTGTTGGCCTTCAGGTCGATGACGAAGTGCTTGGTCGGCGCGCCGTTGGCGAGCTTGAGCAGGATCGCCATCAGCGGCTTGAAGCGGGCCTGGAACAGCGCCCCGGCGGTGTTGCTGTCCTTGACCTGGTCGCCGGTCATGGCGAGCGTGGCCGAGGTGGACTGCAGCGCCTGGGCCAGCAGCTTGTACTGGCGGGCGCGCGCTTCGGGGATGTCGGAGAACGCCAGGTCGCCGGCATTGGCCAGGCGCACGAAGTCGCCGGCCAGGTCGATCGCCTTCCAGTCGTTGAAGTCTTCGAGGCGCATGCCGTTGGCCTGGGCCAGCGCGCGGGCGCGGGCTTCGGCCGCGGCGTAGTCGGTGGCGTAGGCCGGGTTGGCCGCGTTGGTGCCGCCGCCGTCGGCCAGGCAGGCGAAGAAGGCGTTGGTCAGCAGGCCGTGGGTGCCGGTGTTGGCCAGTTCCTTGAGCGTGACGCTGGTCTGCAGCTGCGACAGCACCAGCAGGTCGGAGCCGTACAGCGGGCTCTTGACCAGCTCGCGCATCTCGCAGCGCCAGTCGTCCTTGAGCAGGCGCAGGCGCACCAGCTCGGCCATGTAGCGCGAGCTGAAGTCGGCGTAGTTCTTGGCGTCGAGGATGGAGAGGTTCCACAGCTCGCCGCCGCCCGGGATCATGAAGCCGTAGGTGGTGAAGTACTTGTGCTCGTCGCGGTAGTGCTCGAACAGCTCGTCGAAGCGCGGCACGTTGTCGATGCGCACGGTCTGCACCTCGAGCTTGTCGTCGGCCTGGATCGACATCAGCTTGTAGGCCGGCACGTAGGCCGCCATCGACGGCGCCTGGATGTTGAACAGCGCCTGGCCGCCGTCATAGTTGCGGATGGCGGTGTCGTTGAAGTGCATGTGGCCGCCCACGTGCACCTTGAGCCCGGTCTCGGCCAGCGCCTTGGTCACGTTCTCGGCGGGGCGGCGCACCATCTGCATCTTGCCCGCGCCCAGCAGCGCGATGATGTCGTCGGAGGCGCCGTTGAAGAACTCGCTCATCGGGAAATGGCTGAACGCCACCACCTGCTTGCCGGCGGCCTGGCCGCGCGCGACCACGTCCTTGAGCCAGGCGATCACGTGCTGCTTGTGGGTCAGCATGGCGTTGTAGCCGGCGTCGCCCGAGCCGTTGAAGTCGGCGGCGGTGGTGCCGGCGCCGGTGGGAATGTAGACGTTGGCGTCGATGCCGACCAGCCACACGCCATCCACCGGCTCGACCAGGTAGGTGGTGTCCGGCACGGTCTTGCACAGCGTGTAGCCGGCCTTCTTGTACGCGCCGCCGGTGCCTTCCTTGCAGATCTCGTACTGGCGGTTGGTCCACGCGGCCTGGTCCTTGGCGACCTGGAACGAGTAGCTCTTGGCGTCGTAGGTGCTGTACGGCGTCTCGAAATAGCGGAACTTGGCCTTGGGCATGAAGCCGTGCTGCTCCAGCGCCTGGGTCACGCCGGCGTAGCCCATTTCCAGCACTTCTTCCGTGCAGTAGGACCAGTTCTGCTTCGACCAGCTGCCCGCGTAGGGGTTGGAGCAGTCGCCGTTGCCGCCGCGGCTGTAGATCGGCTGCGGGAAGCCGACATCGCCGTGGTTCGGGTCGATGCCGAGGTAGTCGCTCTTGCCGCCGGCGCGCGCGAACGGCTTGTTGGGATCGTGGTTGCCCGGGGCGGCGAAGAACTCGATGCCGTATTTCTCGGCGTATTCGTCCAGCACCTTCTTCAGGCCGCGGATGTGCACCGGCTGGCCGTCGTCGGAGAAGTCGCCCGGCAGCGCGATCAGCTTGACGCCGCGCGCCACCGCGTCGTCCAGCGCGGCGATGAAGGCGAAGTAGTTCTCGTTGAACAGGCGCGTGGAGGTCATCTGCGCCTGCATCAGGCGGATGGTGGCGTTGCGGCCCGACTTCTGGTTCGGGATGCCCGGGAACGAGCCGTCCTGGAACGTGGCGTAGACATCGTGGAAATGGATGTCCGGCATGAAGGCGACCAGCGTCGGCGCCGGCTGGGCGGGCGCGGCCGGCGGCGGCGGCGTGGTGCCCGCGGGCGGCACGGTGGGCTGGCCGTTGTCGGTGTCGCTGCCGCAGGCGGCCAGGAAGGCGAACAGCGAGGCGGCCAGCAGCCTGGGCAGGCGGCGGGCGGGTCGGAAGACAGGCGGTGCGGTGGATGTCATGCGGCGGCTCGCAATGTGGTTTTCGTCGGAAATCGTCGGGAATGGCCTGCGCATGTGACGCGCAAGACCCGGAAAGCCGCCGAATGGTAGGCACCGCAGGTGACAGGGATGTGGCTAAATGTATGCTTTGAATATCACTTTAGAGCGTCATGAATGTATGCAAATGTCATGGCATTCGCGGCGCCGGGCCGGCCTGCCTGACGCCGGCATGCGCCGGCACGCCGGGTGACGAGCCACGCCCGCACGACACGACAAGCGGAAACAGGAGAGGCGCGGCGACCCCGCGCTCAGGGATGGCCACCGAAGCGGCGGCTCGCGGCATATCCGGCGCCGGGCTTCATCGGCGACAGCGAACCGTCGCGGAGCGACACGCGCCGGCGGTTCGAGGAAATCGCGGGAGGAAAATCGGGAAGGCAGCGCCGGGCGGATGAGGTCCGCCCGGGGAACGAAGGCAAGAAGACCGGCGCTGAACGCCGGCCCGGATGCCAGTCGGGAACGGCGCTCAGAATGCCGGCAGGATCGCGCCCTTGAACTGCCTGGCGAGGAAGTCGCGCACTTCCTGCGACTGGTAGGCCGACACCAGCGGCTTGACCCACGGCTTGTCCTTGTCCTGCGTGCGCACCGCGATCAGGTTGGCGTAGGGGCCGCGCAGGTCTTCGATGGCGATGGCGTCGCGCGTGGGGTTCAGGCCGGCCTTGACGGCGTAGTCGGTGTTGATCGAGGCGGCGGCGAGGTCGTCGAGCGAGCGCGGCAGGATGGCCGAATCGAGCTCGACGATCTTGAGCTTGCGCGGATTGGCGGCGATGTCGAGCGGCGTGGCGTTCTTGCCGCTCTTGCCGGCGCCGTCGCGCAGCGTGATGAGGCCTTCCTTCTGCAACAGCAGCAGCGCGCGGTTGCCGTTGGAGGGATCGTTCTGGATGCCGACCTTGGCGCCTTCGGGCAGGTCCTTGAGCGACTTGAACTTCTTCGAGTAGAAACCCATCGGCGCCACGTAGGTCAGGCCCACGTTGGCGATCTTGTAGTGGCGCGCCTCGATCTGGCTGTCGAGGAAAGGCTGGTGCTGGAAGCCGTTGGCGTCGAGGTCGCCGGCGTCGAGCGCGGCGTTGGGCTGGGCGTAGTCGTTGAACTCGACGATCTTCACATCCAGGCCGCTGCGCTTGGCCACGGTGCGCACGACTTCCCAGATCTGCGCGTCGGGGCCGCTCATGGTGCCGAGGCGCACCACCTGGTCGGCGGCGAGCGCGGACTGCGCGGCGAAGCCCGGCAGCACGGCGATGGCGGCGGCCAGGGCGATGGATTTGAACAGGGTACGGCGCTGCATGCAGTCTCCACGAAGGTTGGTCGCGGCCGGAGCGGCCGCTGTGGTGAGGGGCGCGGCCGGCGCTCGTGACGCCGGCTCGCGTGGCAGCGATGTTAGCGCCGCGCCCTGTGGCGCGGAATGAAGGTGTTCGCCTATCGATATGCGCGGCATGTCGCCGCGCGCATCGTCCCGTGCATCCGGATGCGGCGGACGAATCCGGTAGAATCGCGCTCCCCGCGACACCGGACCCGGCCACGCCCATGACACAAGATCCGCCCTCCCCGCCGGCCGCGCCCGCCTTGCGCATCCTGTTCGCGTTCGGCGCGGACGCGGGCACCGTGCTCGAGATCAAGCGGCTCGGCCTGCCCGCCGGCACGCCGCGCGCGCGCCTCTACCAGTGGCTGTGGCTGGACGGCGCGCACTCGCCGCCGCGCGCGCAGCCGCTGCGCTTCGTGTCGATGGCGGAGGAGCCCGGTGCGCCGCTGCCGCAGCGGCGCGTGTTCGAAGAAGGCGTGCTGCGCTTCGGCGGGCAGGCCGCCGAACTGACGCTGGCCGGACAGCGCCCGCTCGCGCTGCGGGCCTGCGCGTCGCCGGCGCCCGAGACGATGGCGGCGGTGGCGGCGTTCGCCGCGGCAGGCTAGCCGGCGCGGGACTTTGCCATGCCGCCGCGAGCCAGTTCGCGCGCAGCGGCAGCGGCATCCTCCATACCCGAAGGCGCGCGGCGCCCGGCGTTTAGTGCGCCGCTGCCAGCAGCCGCGGCAGCGAGGCGGTCAGCAGCACCACGCCCGAGGCCGTCAGCAGGCTCAGCACGATGCGGCGGAAGGCGATCTCGCTGATACCGATGTACAGCCGCGCGCCGAGGATGCTCGGCACCAGCATGGCCGGGCCCACCACCAGGAACATCGGCACCATGTCGCGCGTGACGATGCCGGTGCCGACGTAGGTCGCCATCGTCACCGCCAGCGTGGCCAGGTTGAAGTTCTGGATGATGGCGCGCTGCTCGTCCTTGGGCAGCCCGCGCAGCGTGCACCACAGCGTGGGAATCACGCCGCTGAAGCCGCCGATGCCGCCCATGATGCCGCCGGCGGTGCCGGCCAGGCCGTCGGCCAGGCGCCCGCCGAAGCGCACGCGCGGCAGCTGCGCGGACAACAGCATGAGCGGGCACCAGATCACCAGGAACGCGCCCAGGCAGGCCTTGAACAGGTTGGCGTCGAGCATCGGCAGCACGGCCACGCCGATGGGAATGCCGAGCACGCCGCCGGCCACGAACGGCAGCAGCTGCCGCGGCGAGAAGCCGCGCCGCACCGTGAGCGCCGCCACCACCTGCCCGGTGAGCGAGCCGAACACCGCCATCGCCGCCGCCAGCCGCGGCTCCACCGTCCATACCCAGAACGACATCGCCAACATGCCGAAGGCAAACCCGGACAGGCCCTGCACGAAGCCGGCCACCACGGCGCCGAGCGCCACGATCAGGAGAGGAAAGTCCATCGGGAGTCAGGATGCCGCTGGCGGCAAGTGCGCGAGGCGCATCGTGCGAAAGCCGCAAACTATGCGCCGAATCGGCCCGCTTGTCATCCGCCGCCAGGCCGGCGGCGCGCGCGGCGGCGGCGCCGGCACAGGTCCGCATGGGAGGCGCCGCCGGCCGATTTGACAGCGCCGGCCCGCACCCCACATCATCGCAGGCACGGCCAGGCTCCGCCTTGCCATCCAGCCCAGGACCGCCCGCCCCATGACCCACGCCACGCCCGCCTCGCCGGCTTCGCTCGCCTTGCCGGACCTGCCGTTGCCGCCCGCCGCCGAGCCCGGCCAGCCCGTGACCGCCATCGACACCCCCGCGCTGGTGCTCGACCTGGACGCCTTCGAGCGCAACCTCGCGCGCATGCAGCAGGCCGCCGACCGGGCCGGCGTGCAACTGCGCCCGCATGCCAAGGCGCACAAATGCCCGGCCATCGCGCTGGCGCAGATCGCGCGCGGCGCGGCCGGCATCTGCTGCCAGAAGGTCAGCGAGGCGGTGCCGTTCGTGCGGGCCGGCGTGACCGACATCCACATCAGCAACGAGATCGCCGGGCCGGCCAAGGCCGCGCTGCTGGCGCGGCTCGCCCTGCATGCGCGCATGAGCGTGTGCGTGGACGACGCGCGCCAGGTCGAGGCGCTGGCCGCAGCCGCCGCGCACGCCGGCAGCACCATCGGCGTGTTCGTCGAGATCGACGTGGGCCAGGGCCGCTGCGGCGTGGCCGCCGCCGCCGCCGCGCTGCGGCTGGCGCAGGCCGTCCAGGCCCATGCGCGGCTGGCGTTCCGCGGCCTGCAGGCCTACCAGGGCGGCATCCAGCACGTGCGCGAGTACGCCGCGCGCAAGCGCGCGGCGGCCGAGGCCGCGGCCCGCACCGCGGCCGTGGTGGCCGCGCTGGCGGAAGCCGGCGTGGCCTGCGCCACGGTCACTGGCGGCGGCAGCGGCAGCGTGGAGTTCGACCTCGCCAGCGGCGTCTACACCGAGATCCAGCCCGGCTCCTACGTCTTCATGGACGGCGACTACGGCCGCAACGAATACGGCGGCGCGCTGCGCTTCGAGCACAGCCTGTTCATCGCCAGCACGGTCATGAGCGTGGCCGCCGCCACGGCGCCCGCGCCGGCCACGCCGCGCGTGGTGCTGGACGCGGGGCTGAAGTCGATGGCGGTGGACTCCGGCCTGCCGCTGGTCTGGGGCGCGGACGGCCACGACCTCGCGCTGGCCTACGTGGCCGCCAACGACGAGCACGGCATCGTCGAGGCGCTGCCGGCGCCGGGCGCGCGCGCCGCCCCGCTGCTGCCGGCGCTGGGCAGCCAGGTGCTGCTGGTGCCCGGCCATTGCGATCCCACCCTCAACCTGTACGACGACATCGTCGGCGTGCGCGGCGGCACCGTGGCCTGCGTGTGGCCGGTGGCGGCACGCGGGCTGAGCCGCTGAAACGGCGGGCCGCGCCCGGGCGCTGCGGCGTTATACCGCAGCGCAGCAGACTGATACCGTCTTTTTAAGCGCATTTGCTTCTGTTATCCACGCCGGGCCGCCGGTAGCATGGGGTCCATCGCATGCGCCGGGGCGCGGTCCGCGCTCCGGGCGCAAGCCCAATATCCGGCCTCCGCACATGGACAACCCCGCATCAGGCCTGCCCGCCCGGGCAGGCTTCCGCCCCCGCCGCCGCCCGCCCGCGGCATCCGCGCCACATCGCGTGCGCCCCCGCCCGCAAGCGCCCTTCAATGCGCTCGCGCCGTGGTCTACGCTATCCCTACGCGCCGTCCGGTGTCTTGGACAAGCCACCCCGGCCCACCCCCGCCTCACGGAGACCACGCCATGCCCGGCCTGAGTGCGCTCGACCTCGCCCGGATCCAGTTCGGGTTCACCATCTCGTTCCACATCATCTTTCCCGCCATCACCATCGGCATGGCCAGCTACCTCGCCGTGCTGGAAGGCTGCTGGCTGCGCACGCAGAACCCGGTCTACCGCGACCTGTACCACTTCTGGTCCAAGATCTTCGCGGTCAACTTCGGCATGGGCGTGGTGTCCGGGCTGGTGATGGCCTACCAGTTCGGCACCAACTGGAGCTTCTTTTCCGACTTCGCCGGCAGCGTGACCGGCCCGCTGCTGACCTACGAGGTGCTGACCGCGTTCTTCCTCGAGGCGGGCTTCCTCGGCGTGATGCTGTTCGGCTGGAAGAAGGTCGGCCCCGGCCTGCACTTCTTCGCCACCCTGATGGTCGCGCTCGGCACGCTGATCTCGGCCACGTGGATCCTCGCTTCCAACAGCTGGATGCAGACCCCGCAGGGCTACGAGATCATCGACGGCCGCGTGGTGCCGGTGGACTGGCTGCGCGTGATCTTCAATCCGTCGTTCCCGTACCGGCTGGCGCACATGAGCGTGGCGGCCTTCCTCGCCACGGCGCTGTTCGTCGGTGCCTCCGCCGCGTGGCATCTGCTGCGCGGGCGCGACAACCCGGCCATCCGCAAAATGCTGTCGATGGCGATGTGGATGCTGCTGGTGGTCGCGCCCGTGCAGGCCGTGATCGGCGACATGCACGGCATCAACACGCTCGCCCACCAGCCGGCCAAGATCGCCGCGCTGGAAGGCCACTGGGAAAACCGCGGCAACGAGCCGCTGCCGCTGATCGTGTTCGGCTGGCCTGACATGGCGCGCGAGGAAACCCGCTTCGCGCTGGAGATCCCGCGCCTGGGCAGCCTCATCCTGACGCACACGCTGGACGGCCAGATCCCCGGCCTGAAGGCGTTCCCGCCGCAGGACCGGCCCAACGCCACCATCCTGTTCTGGAGCTTCCGCGTGATGGTCGGGCTGGGCGTGCTGATGATCCTGCTCGGCCTGTGGAGCCTGCTGCTGCGCCGCGGCGAGGCGCTCTACCGCGCCCGCGCGTTCCTGCGCGTGGCGCTGTGGATGGGCCCGGCCGGGCTGGTGGCGCTGCTGGCCGGCTGGTTCACCACCGAGATCGGGCGCCAGCCGTGGGTGGTGTACGGCGTGATGCGCACCGCCGACGCGGTCTCGCCGCACGGCGCGCCCGAGCTCGCGCTGACGCTGGCGCTGTTCGTGGTGGCCTATGTGTTCGTGTTCGGCGTGGGCATCGCCTACATGATGCGGCTGGTGCGCAAGGGCCCGGTCATGCACGAAGGCGACGACGATGAGAACGAGGACGCCGCCCGTCCGGGCCATCCGGCGCACACGCCGGCGCGCCCGCTGTCCGCCGTCGACGACCGCGGCGACGTGCCCGCCATCAACACTTCCGGGAGCTGAACATGGGTGTCGACCTCTCTTTGATCTGGGCCGTCATCATCTTTTTCGGGGTGATGATGTACGTGGTGATGGACGGCTTCGACCTCGGCATCGGCATGCTCTATGCCTTCGTGCCGGACCGCCATGACCGCGACGTGATGATGAACACCGTGGCACCGGTGTGGGACGGCAACGAGACCTGGCTGGTGCTCGGCGGCGCCGGCCTGCTGGCCGCCTTCCCGCTGGCCTACTCGGTGGTGCTCAGCGCGCTCTACCTGCCGCTGGTCCTGATGCTGCTCGGGCTGATCTTCCGCGGCGTGGCGTTCGAGTTCCGCTTCAAGGCCAACGACCGCGAGCGCCACGTGTGGGACAAGGCCTTCATCTGCGGCTCGCTGGCGGCGGCCTTCTTCCAGGGCGTGGCGCTGGGCGCGTACATCGACGGCATCCGCGTCAGCGGCCGCGTCTTCGCCGGCGGCCCGCTGGACTGGCTGCAGCCGTTCCCGCTGTTCTGCGGCGTCGGCGTGGCGGTGGCCTACACCGTGCTGGGCAGCACCTGGCTGATCGTCAAGACCGAGGGCGACCTGCACCGGCGCATGCTCCATCTCACCGGCCGACTGGCCTGGGTCCTGCTCGGCGTGATCGCCGTGATCAGCATCTGGACGCCGCTGGCGCAGCCGCGCATCGCCGCGCGCTGGTTCAGCCTGCCCAACCTGATCTGGTTCGCGCCGGTGCCGCTGCTGGTGCTGCTGTGCATGTACCGGCTGGTGCGCTCATTGCGCGCCGACGCGCGCATCGCGCCGTTCCTCTACACGCTGGCGCTGGTCTTCCTCGGCTACAGCGGGCTGGCCATCAGCGTGTGGCCGAACATCGTGCCGCCCAGCATCTCGATCTGGGACGCCGCCGCGCCGCCGCAGAGCCAGGGCTTCACGCTGGTCGGCGCCCTGTTCATCATCCCGTTCATCCTGATGTACACGGTGTGGGCGTATTACGTGTTCCGCGGCAAGGTCAGGCACGGCGAGGGGTATCACTGATGGCCGCGAACCGGCGCGAGGACGGCCCCGCGCCGCGCGGCTGGCTGGCGCGCGTGGGCTGGCTGCTGGCGATCTGGATCGCCAGCGTGGCGGCGCTCGGCGTGGCCGCGCTGCTGCTGCGGGGCGTGATGCGGCTCGCGGGGATGCACGCCTGACGGCCGCGCGCCGGCACGCGCCGACACGCGCCATAGCGCGCTACTGCCCGTCCTTCCCCGCCAGCAGCGCCGCGGCATTGCGCGCGCCCATCATGGCCGCGGCCGCCGCGGCGGTGGCGCCGCCGGCATCGCGCGCGCCGGCATTGGCGCCACGCGCGAGCAGCAGCTTGACGATCGCCGCGCGGTCGAACATCGCCGCCACCATCAGCGCCGTGCGGCCGTCGGGCGAGGCGCCCTCGACGTCGGCGCCGTGGTCCAGCAGCAGCGCGGCAATCTCCGCGTAACCCTTGAACGCCGCGCCCGCGAGCGGGGTCTGGCCGTTGTCGTTGCGCAGGTCCGGCGCCGCGCCGCGCGCGAGCAGCACGCGCGCGGCCTCGGCGTGGCCGTGGTAGCAGGCCAGCATCAGCAGGCTGTCGCCCTTCTCGTTGCGCAGGTCGGGCGACAGGCCGCGCTCGAGCAGGCCGGCGAGCGTGGCCGCGTCGCCGGCGCGCGCGAGCGCGAAGACCTCGGCCAGCGCGGCCTGCATGCGCTCCTGGTCGGCTTCGGCCTGGGGTGCGGATGGGGATGAGGATTGCGTCATGGCGTGGTCCCGTGCGTCCGGTCCGGTAGCTTGAATCCGGCTACTTTGCCGCATCGGCGGCCGCTTGGGAAGCCGGCCGGAGGAAAGCGCGGGCCACGCGCCGCCGCGCTCAGGCAACCCGTTCAGGCAACCCGTTCAGGCAACCGACAGCGCGCCGTCCACGCCGATGCTCTGCCCGCTGATGAAGCGGCCCGCCGGCGAGGCCAGCAGCACGGCCAGCCCGGCCACGTCCTTCGCCTCGCCGATGCGCCGCATCGGAATCGCCGCGGCCAGCCGCGCTTCCTGCTCCGGATTGCCCCACAGCGCCTCGCGCGAGAACTCGGTGCGCACCGGGCCGGGGTTGATGGCATTGACGTTGATGCCCTTCGGGCCGAGCTCCAGCGCCAGGCTGCGCACGGCCTGGTCGGTCGCGCCCTTGGTGATGCTGTACATGCCGAGGAAGGCCGAGCCGCGCTTGGCGGCGATGCTTGACGTGAACACGATGGCGCCGTCGCCGCGCGCGATCATCTGCGGCGACAGCGCGTTGACCAGCATCAGGTTGCCGCGCACGTTGCCGCCCATCGCCTGGTCGAACAGCTCCGGCCCCTGCGTCAGCAGCGAGCCGGGCGTGGCGCCGGCCGCGGCGTTGAGCACCAGCGCGTCGACCCGGCCGTAGGCGGCCAGCGCCTGCTCGGCGAAGGCGCGCACGCTGTCCACGTCGGCGATGTCGCAGGCGATGCCCTGGGCCTGGATGCCTTCCGCGGCAAGCGTGGCGGCGGCCGCTTCGGCGCCGGCGCTGTCGCGCCCGGACACCACCACGGCGGCGCCCGCCGCGCCCAGCGCGCGGGCCATTTCCAGGCCCATGCCCTTGGTGGAGCCGGTGACGACGGCCACGCGGCCGGTGAGATCGAACAGGTTCTGCATGACAAACACTCCTTGGTGAGGACACGCGCCGCGGCCCGGGGGCGGGCCGCGGCTTCTTAAATGATGGTCGACATCTATTTAATAAATTATGGTCGTCATATAAAATCCGGTCAAGCAAAGTTTTGGCAGGAGAACGAACATGGCGCGCGCATCACGAGAACAGGCGGAAAAGCACCGCGAAGCGATCGAGGCGGCATCCACGCGGCTGTTCCGCGAACGCGGACTCAACGGCGTCAGCGTGGCCGAGCTGATGGCCGGGGCCGGGCTGACCCACGGCGGCTTCTACGGGCATTTCGCCTCCAAGGACGAACTGGTGGCGCTGGCGTGCCGGCGCGGCTTCGAGGAATCGGCGCAGCGCTGGGCGCGCCGCCTGGGCCGCGCCGGCGACGACAAGCACGCCATGCGCGCCAACCTGGTCGAGCCCTACCTGACGCAGGAGCACTGCGCCGCGCCCGGCGAAGGCTGCTCGGCGGTGGCGCTGGCCAGCGACGTGGCGCGCGAGCCCGTGGACAAGCCGGTGCGCCAGGCCTACCTGGACGGCCTCAAGGTCATGGTCGAGGACTGGATCAAGACCGTCGAGCACGCCGACCCGGCCGAGCGCCGCAAGCTGGCGCTGGCCGAGCTGTCCATGCTGCTGGGCGCGATGACGCTGGCGCGGGCCACCGCCGGCGATGCGCTGTCCGACGAGATCCTCGCCGCGGCGCGCGAGATGCTGCTGGGCCCGCTCGCGCCATAACGCGCGCACCCACCCCGAACCACAACGAACTCCGCCCCCGGAACATTCATGTTTGCTCAAGCGCTTTCCAGCCGGCTCGACCGGCGCGGCATCCACTATGCGTGGCTGATCGCCGCCCTCACCTTCGGCGTGATGCTGACCACGTCGGCCGCGCTCGGCCTGCCCGGCGCCTTCCTCAAGCCGCTCACCCGCGAAATGGGCTGGGACACCGACCAGATCTCGTCGATCCTGGCCGTGCGCTTCGCGCTGTTCGGCCTGATGGCGCCGTTCTCGGCCATCCTGATGGAGCGCTTCGGCGTGCGCAACGTGGTCTGGGCCGCGCTGGCGCTGATCGCCGGCGGCATGGCGCTGGCCACGGTGGCGACGCAGTTGTGGCAACTGTTCATCGCCTGGGGCCTGATGCTGGGCATCGGCTCCGGACTGACCGCGCTGGTGCTGGCCGCGGTGGTGGCCAGCCGCTGGTTCAGCGCGCGGCGCGGGCTGGTGATCGGCATCCTCACGGCCAGCTCGGCCACCGGGCAGCTGGCGTTCCTGCCGGTGGCGGCCTGGCTGATCGAGCACATGGGCTGGCGCACCGCCGTGCTGCCGGTGCTGCTGGCCTGCGCCGCGCTGGCCGCGCTGGTGTTCTGCTTCATGCGCAACCGCCCGTCCGACGTGGGCCTGGCCGCCTACGGCGAAGTCCCGCAGCAGGTGCATGCCGCGCCGGCCCAGCCGCCCGCGCCGCTCACGCTGCGCGGCCCCTTCGTGGTGCTGCGCGACGCCGCCCGCACCCAGACCTTCTGGGTCCTGGCCGGCACCTTCTTCATCTGCGGCCTGAGCACCAACGGCCTGATCCAGACCCACTTCATCGCGCTGTGCGCGGACTTCGGCATGGCCGCGGTGCCGGCCGCCGGGGCGCTGGCCATGATGGGCGCCTTCGACTTCGTCGGCACCATCCTGTCGGGCTGGCTGTCGGACCGCTACGACTGCCGCAAGCTGCTGTTCTGGTACTACGGCCTGCGCGGGCTGTCGCTGTTCTGGCTGCCGCACTCCACCTTCACGCTGTATGGCCTGTCGATCTTCGCCATGTTCTACGGCCTGGACTGGATCGCCACGGTGCCGCCCACGGTGCGGCTGGCGGGCGCGGCCTTCGGCAAGGAGCGCGCGCCGATGGTGTTCGGCTGGATCTTCGCCGCGCACCAGGTGGGCGCGGCCACCGCGGCGTTCGGCGCCGGCCTGACGCGCACGCTGCTGCTGACCTACACCCCGGCGCTGTACGCGGCCGGCGCCGCCTGCGCGCTGGCGGCCCTGCTGGCGCTCGCCGCCGGGCGCCGCACCGTGCGCGACGACGGCGCGCAGGTGCAGGCCGCCAAGGCCTGAGACCGGGCCGGGCGCCTTGCCCGGTCTCCCCTGAACACCACCCAACGTCTCCCAACGCCCGCCTTCGCGCGGGCGTTTTGCTTTTCCGGATCGCCTCCGCACCCGGCCCGTGCCTGTTCCATCAGGAATACAAATGGGCGCATCAGCATTCTTTGCCTGCATGTCACCCGGCTGACAACCCCTTTTCTTACTCTGCCAACGCGTCACGGGGAGCGTGATCGGCAGCGCCGCGATGGCGGCGCGCGGCTTGAGAAACAACGGAAAAGAGGGAAGCAGACATGGCATGGAAACAGCAGGCACGCATGGCGTGCAGCCTGGCCCTGGCGGGCGTGGTGGCCGCGTGCGGCGGTGGTAGCGATGCGCCGGCGACGGCGGCCCCGGACCAGGGCGGCAGCGGCGGCGCCACGCCGGGCGCGGCCGGCAAGAAGATCCTGCTGGTCGGCGTGGACGGCGCCACCTACAGCCAGTTGCAGAATGCGCTGATCCAGCACGGCATGCCCAACCTGGCCACGCTGGCGATCACGCCGTCGTCCACGGGCGGCAGGCTGGGCACCATCAGCGAACAGGCGCCGCTCGACGCGCCGAGCTGGGCCACGGTGCTGACCGGCAACTGGCAGGACCGCCACGGCGTCACCGACGACCAGGCCGCCGCGGCCGGCCTGAAGGCCCCGAGCCTGTTCCAGTACCTGCGCGCGGCCAACACCGGCGCGACCCGGCAGCGCCTGGGCGCGGCCACCGGCGCGGCGGCGCTGCCGCTGCTGCTCAAGGCGGACGCCGCCGCCGGCAACCTCGATTCGCTGCGCGACTGCGCCTACGACGACAACTGCGTGACGCAGGAAGGCGTGAAGCTGGTGCAGTCCGGCTACGACGTGGTGTTCGCCCAGTACACCGCGCCCGACCTGGCCGCTGCGAGCCAGGGCTTCAACGGCGGCGCCTACGCCACCGCGCTGAGCGGCTTCGACCAGGCGCTCGGCAAGCTGCTGGCCGCCGTGCAGGCGCGCCGCCAGGCCAACCCCGGCGAAGACTGGCTGGTCGCCGTGACCGCCAGCCACGGGCTCGACGCCACCGGCGCCACCACCACGCTGCCCACGGTGGAAAACCGCACCGCGTTCATCGCGCTGAACAAGCCCTTCAACGCGCTCGCCGGCAACCTGCCCGCGGCGCCGGCCAACGCCGCCGCGCTCTCGGCCATGCCGAGCGAGGCCGACCTGCTGCCCACGCTGCTGGCGCACAGCGGCACCGCACTGCCGGCCGCCCAGTACAAGATCGACGGCGCCGCGCTGACCGGCGAGGCCGGCGCGCGCGCCATGAGCTCGGTGGTCGGCCAGTTCAGCAACACCCTGGTGCTGTCCTGGCAGAACCCCACCACCGCGAGCGGCCCCATGACGCTGCTGCGCGACGGCGTGGTGATCGAGTCCGCGCTGCCCGCCGGCACCACCAGCTACGAGGACACCAAGCTCAACCCGCCCGACAGCGGCCTGTACCGCTACAACTACACGCTGGTGCGCAACGGCGTGCCCGTGTCCCTGCAGGCGCAGATCAACTACGTCAAGCCGATCGTGCTGGCCGACACGCTGCGCAACAACCTCGCCGCGTACTACAGCTTCGAGACGCTGCCCGCGCTCGATGCCAAGGGCACCACCACCATCGGCCCGTGGGTGGCCGGCACCGACGGCGGCTCGCTCGGCACCGACAACTTCGGCGCCAAATCGCTGAAGGTCAACTCCAACATCGACGCCTACGTGCTCAAGCAGAGCGGCGCCGACATCGCGCTGTCGCCGCAGTTCACCATCGGCTTCTGGTTCAAGTCCGACTGCACGCAGGGCAACGGCACCGGCGAGCCGATCCTGTCGAACAAGAACTACGTGTCCGGCGCCAACGCGGGCATCGCCTTCGGCCTGTTCGGCAGTTGCGAGGTGCGCTTCAACATCGGCAGCGGCGGCAAGCGCGACGACATCCAGGGCATGACGTTCAGCGCCAACCAGTGGGCCTACCTGGCCCTGTCGGTCAACGCCACGGCCAAGACCTTCAGCGCCTACATCATCGACCCGGTGCTCGGCGTGCAGAAGACCGAGAACAAGGCCATCGCCAACACCGACGTGACCAAGCTGGGTGGCCTGGCGACCGGGCAGTGGGGCATCAACGACGATGCCACGCATGCCTACGTGCCCAACAACGGCGGCTCGCTCAAGGGCGTGATGGAGTTCAACGACCTGGCCATGTGGACGCGCCAGCTCAGCCTGTCCGAACTGCAGACCATCACCGGCTCGCGCCAGCCGCTGTCCACGCTCAACCCCTGATTCCCCCCAAGAGAGCCCGTCACATGAAGCCTTCCAAACCGATCCTCGCCCTGCCCGGCTGGCTGGCGGCCCTGGCGCTGTGCGCCGCGCTGACCGCCTGCGGCGGCGACGACAGCAGCCCCGCCGGCGCCCAGCAGCCCGCGCAACCGTCCCAGCCTTCGCAGCCGGGGCAGGAGCCCGCCGTCACGCCGAAACTGCGCTGCGCGCCCTGATGCGCCTGCCCGGCGCCACGCGCCGGGCCGCCATCGCACGCACCGATCCGCCGAACCAGCCTAGCCAGAACAGACAACGATGAGCCTTCACAGCAGACGCAACTTCCTCAAGATGGCCAGCGGCACCACCGCCGCGGCCGCGGCGCTGGCCGCCTTCCCGCCGTCGATCCGCCGCGCGCTGGCGATTCCCGCCAACAACGCCACCGGCACCATCCGCGACGTGGAGTACGTGGTGATCCTGATGCAGGAGAACCGTTCCTTCGACAACTACTTCGGCACGTTCAAGGGCGTGCGCGGCTTCGGCGAGCGGTTCCCGATCCCGCTGGCCGGCGGCCTCGACGTGTGGCAGCAGGGCTATACCAACCGCATCGTGCGCCCGTACCACCTGGACAGCACGCAGGGCAACGCCCAGCGCGTCAACGGCACCCCGCACAGCTATCCCGACGCGCAGAACGCCTGGGACCTGGGCCGCATGAACAAGTGGCCGACCTACAAGAACACCCAGTCGATGGGCTACTACACCGAGGCCGAGCTGGGCTTCCAGTTCGCGCTGGCCAACGCCTTCACGCTGTGCGATGCGTACCACTGCAGCTTCCACGGCGGCACCAACACCAACCGCCTGTTCCACTGGACCGGCACCAACGATCCCACCGGCGCCCGCGGCGGCCCCGTGATCGACAACAGCGGCGACTCGATGGGCGCCTCCACCAGCGGCTACACCTGGACCACCTACCCGGAACGCCTGCAGGCCGCCGGCGTGAGCTGGAAGCTCTACCAGAACATGCCGGACAACTTCACCGACAACCCGCTGGCCGGCTTCGTGCAGTACCGCAAGGCCAACGAGGCCAAGGGCAACGCGGCCAACGGCAGCCCCTACACCGCGTACAGCGCGGCCACCGATGAAGCCATCAACCCGCTCATCAAGGGCATCGGCAATACCATGCCCGACAACGGCTTCCTGCAGTCGTTCAAGGACGACATCGCCGCCGGCACGCTGCCGCAGGTGTCGTGGATCGTGGCGCCGGCCAACTACTCCGAGCACCCCGGGCCTTCCAGCCCGGTGCAAGGCGCCTGGTACACGCAGGAAGTGCTCAACGCGCTGACCGCCAACCCGGACATCTGGAGCCGCACCGTCCTGCTGATCAACTTCGACGAGAACGACGGCTTCTTCGACCACGTGCCGCCGCCGTGCGCGCCCGCCTACGACAGCAACGGCGTGCTGGCCGGCAAGTCCACCATCGCCACCGACGGCGAGTACCACACCGACAAGCACCCCTACGGCCCCGGCCCGCGCGTGCCGATGTACGTGGTGTCGCCGTGGAGCCGCGGCGGCTGGGTCAACTCGCAGGTGTTCGACCACACCTCGGTGCTGCGCTTCCTCGAAGCCCGCTTCGGCGTGGCCGAGGCCAACATCAGCGCCTATCGCCGCGCCGTCTGCGGCGACCTGCTCTCGGCCTTCAACTTCGTCAGCCCGAACAGCGCGGCGCTGCCGGCCATCCCGGCCAGCACCAAGGCCGGCGCCGACGCCCTGCGCACCGCGCAGGAAGCGCAGGCGCAGGTGCCGGTGCCCAGCGAGAGCGCGCAGGCAGCCGCGCCGGCCAACCAGGAAGTCGGCCAGCGCCCGTCGCGCGCGCTGCCCTACGAACTGCACGTGAGCGGGCGCGAGGACCCGGTGTCGCGCGCCATGTGGCTGCTGTTCAGCAACAGCGGCGCCGCCGCCGCCGTGTTCCACGTGTACGACCGCCTGCACCTGGACCGCGTGCCGCGCCGCTACGCGGTCGAGCCCGGCAAGGAACTGCACGACAGTTGGGACGTCTACGCCGCCGACGGCGGCAAGTACGACCTGTGGATCACCGGCCCGAACGGCTTCCACCGCAGCTTCAAGGGCAACGTCAGCGCCGTGGCGGCCGCCGGCGGCACCGCGCCGGAAATCCGCGTGTGCTACGACGTGGCCAACGCCGCGGTCTACCTGACCATGATCAACACCGGCGCGGCACCCTGCACCTTCACCGTCAAGCCGGGCGCCTACCGCGCCGACGGCCCGTGGTCGTTCGACATCCCGGCCGGCAAGCAGCTCGACCAGCACTGGCCGCTGAACCTGCAGGACAACTGGTACGACTTCGTCGTCACGGTGCCCCAGGGCGGCTTCCAGCGGCGCTTCGCCGGCCGCCTGGAAACCGGCGCGGACGGCAAGTCCGATCCCGCGCTGGGCATGCCGGCGCAGATCGTGACCTGAGCCCCGCCGCGCGGGCCGGGGCAGCGCGCCCCGGCCCGCGTCCGGCGCGCGTCCGCCCCCCCCTGCGACTCCTATCGGGTCCACCCCCGGCCCGCCGTGCGGCGCCGCCCTGTCCGGCGGCGTTGCACGGAACTGTCACAAAGCGCCGCTAGACTGGCGCGCTTGCCTCATTCCCCACGGATTCCCCCATGCTCGGCGACCTGTTGACGACATTCTATGAAGTGGCGCGGCAGGGCAGCATCACCACCGCCGCCAAGCAGTTGCGCGTCAGCCAGCCCACCGTCACGGGCCGCATCCGCCAGCTCGAGGAGAGCTACGGCGTCGAACTGTTCTACCGGCGCGCCGGCCGCGTCGACCTCAGCGACGTGGGCGTGGCGCTGATGCCGGTGGTCGAGCAGCTCATGCAGCACGAAGGCAGCGCGGATTTCCTGCTGCGCAACGCCGGCAACCTGCACCTGGGCAACCTGCGCATCGGCGCCACCGGCCCCTACTACATCCTGCCCAGCGTGACGGCGTTCCGCGAGCGCCATCCGGCCATCGAGATCAGCCTCGACATCGGCAATTCGCAGCAGATGCTGGACGCGCTGTTCGAGTACCGCATCGACGTCGCGGTGTCCTCGCACGCCGTGGACGACGAGCGCCTGGCCCGCATCACGCTGGCGTCCGACCCGATGGTGCTGGTGGTCCACCCCGGCCACGCGCTGGCGCGCGCGCCCAGCGTCAGCCTGGAGCAGATCGCCGCCTGCCACCTGCTGATCCGCGAGCACGGCTCGATGACGCGCAAGGCGGTCGAGACCGCGCTGGAGAAGGCCGGCCTGCGGCTGCCGTCGAGCACCGTGATCGGCAGCCGCGAGGCCATCTACGAAGCCATCCGCCAGGGCCTCGGCGCGAGCGTGGTGCCGCTGGGCGAAGTCCCGCGCGATGCCGGCCTGTGCGCGGTGCCCTTCTCCAGCCAGCCGCCGATCCTGCACGAGTACCTGTACTGCCTGCAAGGCCGCACCCACACGCGCCTGATCGGCGCGTTCCTGGAGTGCCTCGCGCCGCGCGCGGCGGCATGAGCGAACGCGCGGCCGGCGCGCCGCAAATACGCCGATAGCCGTATCGGAATTCTTGCGCCGCGCATCATCGGCGAGTCACCGCGCCTGCGCATGCTTTCCGGTTTTCCGACCGGAGACGGCGCATGTCCTGCCTTGCCTTGTTTGACCTCGACCACACCCTGCTACCGCTCGACAGCGAATACGAATGGGCGCGCTACCTGGTGGCGGCCGGCGCCGCCGACGCGCGCGAGGTCGAGGCCAACAACGCGCTCTGGCTGGCCGAGTACGGCGCCGGGCGGCTCGATTTCCACCGCCACGCCGGCTTCGCCCTCGGCCTGCTGGCGCGCCATCCGCGCGCGCGCCTGGAAGCGCTGCGCGACGGCTTCATGCGCGAGGTCATCGCGCCGGCCATCCTCCCCGAAGCGCTCGCGCTGCTGGCGCGCCACCGCGAGGCCGGCGACCTGTGCTGCATCGTCACCGCGACCTGCCGCTTCGTCACCGAGCCGATCGCCGCGGCGCTCGGCGTCGCGCACCTGGTCGCGGTGGAGGCCGCGTGCGACGCGCGCGGCGAGTTCACCGGCGCCGTGCAGGGCGTGCCGAGCTTCGGCGCGGGCAAGATCGAGCGCGTCGCGCAGTGGCTGGCCGCGCTCGGGCTGTCGTGGGACGGCTTCGAGCGCACCGCGTTCTACAGCGACTCCCGCAACGACATCCCGCTGCTGGAGGCGGTGAGCCACCCGGTCGCCACCAACCCGGACATGGCGCTGGGCGAGCTGGCCGCGGCGCGCGGCTGGGCGGTGCTGGAGCTGTTCGCGGAAGAAATGGCTGGCTAGTCCACCCGCACGCCGCCGCGCCCGGCGCGCGGCGGCGTCACGGGGATTTCATATTCGCGGCGGATGATGGGAGGCACGCCCGCTTGCCTGGACCCGGATCTGCCCTCGCCCATGCCCCCGCCCGCCGCCGACGGTTTCGCCGAGATGCGGCAACTGGAAGCCATCCTCGAAGCCGGCGCGCATCGCCTCGATGTCTGCCGCGTCGGCGAGGTCGACGCGGGCGGGCAGCGCTTCCCCCTCTACACCGCCGGCATCGGCTCGGACGACCCGCGCGCGCCGGCGATCGGCTTCTTTGCCGGCATCCACGGCCTGGAGCGCATCGGCACCCACCTGCTGCTCGACTACATGCGCATGCTGCTGTGGCGGCTGGAGTGGGACGACCTGCTCGAGCGGCAGCTGCAGTCGGTGCGGCTGCTGTTCATGCCCATCGTCAATCCCGGCGGCATGTGGGCCTACCGGCGCGCCAACCCCAACGGCGTGGACCTGATGCGCAACGCGCCGCAGGATGCCGATGGCCGCGTGCCGCTGCTGGCCGGCGGCCAGCGGCTGGGCGCGTGGCTGCCGTGGTACCGCGGCAGGCTGGGCGCGCCGATGGAACAGGAAAGCCAGGCCATGCTGCGCGTGGTGGCGCAGCAGTTGCAGCAGCGCCCGCTGAGCTTCGCGCTGGACTGCCACTCGGGCTACGGCTGGGGCGACAGCATCTGGTTTCCCTACGCGCGCACCGCGGCGCCGATGGCGCACCTGCCGGAGATGTTCGCGCTCAAGACCATGTTCGAGCAGGCCCACCCGCACCACGGCTACGCCTTCGAGCCGCAGAGCCACCAGTACCTGCTGCACGGCGACCTGTGGGACTGGGCCTACGACCACACCCCGGCGCCCAACATCTTCCTGCCGATGACGCTCGAGCTGGGCTCGTGGCTGTGGATCAAGAAAAACCCGCGGCAACTGTTCTCGCGCCACGGCTTCTTCAACCCGGTCAAGGCGCACCGCACCGAGCGCGTGCTGCGCCGCCACGCCAACCTGCTCGACTTCCTCGGGCGCGTGGCCTACGCGCCCGAGCGCTGGCTGCCGCAGGGCGAGCGGCGCGCGCAGCTGCTGGCGCTGGCCACCGCGCAATGGCAAGGCAGGCCACCCCGATGAGCGACTGGATCCTGCTGCGCGGCCTCACGCGCGAAGCGCGCCACTGGGGCGCCCTGCCCGCCGCGCTGCAGGCGCGCTGCGGCATCGCGCGCATGACGCTGCTGGACCTGCCCGGCAACGGCGCGCAGGCGGCGGTGCGCGCGCCGCCAGATGTGGCGGCGATGGTCGAGCACGTGCGCGCCGGCGCGCGCCGGCAGGCGCTGGCGCCGCCCTACCGCGTGCTGGCGATGTCGCTGGGCGCGATGGTGGCGGCGGAATGGGCACGGCGCTATCCGCAGGAGATCGGCGCGCTGGTGCTGGTCAACACCAGCATGCGGCCGTTCGGCAGCGTGGCGCAGCGGCTGCGCCCGCGCAACTGGCCCGCGCTGGCCGGCATGGCGCTGCGCTGGCATGACGGCCCCTATTGCGAGCGCGCCATCCATCGCCTCACCTGCAATGCCGTCGCCACGCGAGAGACCGACGTGGCCGCCTGGAGCGCGATCCGCGCCAGCGCCCCGGTCAGCCGCGGCAACGCGCTGCGGCAACTGTGGGCGGCGGCGCGCTACCGCGCCGGCGCGGCGCCGCCGTCCTGCCCCACGCTGCTGGTGTCGTCGACCGCCGACCATCTGGTGGACCCGGCCTGCTCGGCGCGGCTGGCGGCGGCGTGGGGCGTGCGGCACCGCTGGCACCCGTGGGCCGGCCACGACCTGCCGCACGACGACCCGGCCTGGCTGGCCGCCACCGTGGCGCACTGGCTCGGCGAGACCGGCGCGGCCTAGCGCCGGCCGGTCAACCGTGCTCGCCCGCGCGCGAGGTGCACGCCGCGTGGACGGGATGCTGCGCCATCAGCCGGCGCACCACGCCGTTGGTCCAGCCGAAGCCGTCCTGCAGCGGATACTCGCCGCCCCCGCCGCCCACCGCGCCGTGCGGCGCCGGGCGCAGCGCGTACTTCTCCACCAGCTTGCACTCGCGGCGGTAGAGGCTGGCCACGGTATGCAGCCAGCGGTGCGCGATCTCGCGCGCCAGCGCATGCTGCCCGTGGCGCGCAAACCCGCCGATGGCCAGCCACTGCAGCGGCGCCCAGCCGTTGGGCTGGTCCCACTGCTCGCCGCTGATGCGCTCGGTGGTGGCGATGCCGCCGGGCAGCAGCAGGCGCGCGGCCACGGTGCGCGCCAGCAGCGCCGCCTGCGCCGGGCTGGCCGCGTCCACGTAGAGCGGCATCACGGTGGCCGCGGTCAGGCCGGCGCGCGGGCAATGGCGCTGCCAGTCGAAATCGAACCACGCGCCTGCGGCCTCGTTCCACATCAGGCGGTCGATGGCGCCGCGCCGCGCCCGCGCGCGCGCCAGGAAGTCCGGCGCGTCGGGGTCGCCGGCGGCGGCGGCCAGCTCCGCCAGCTTGGTTTCCAGCTTGTACAGCAGGCAGTTGAGGTCGACCGGCAGGATGGCCGTGGTGCGCACCGTCTCCAGCCCGCCGCCGGGGTCCTGCCAGCGCGAGCTGAAGTCCCAGCCCGATTCGGCCGCCGCGCGCAGGTCGCGGTAGACCTCGGGCGCGGGGCGCGACGACGACGCGGCGGTGGCCACGTCCTCGATGTAGGCCTCCTCGCGCGGCGTGTCACGCTCGTCCCAGTAGCGGTTGAGCAGGCTGCCGTCGGCGAGCCGGACCACGCGCCGGCATGCCTGGCCCGGCGCCAGGTGCTCGGCGCCGCGCATCCAGAACGCATGTTCCTTGCGCAGCTGCGGCAGGTAGGCCAGTTCGGGCTGCACGCCGTGGTCCTCGAACAGTTCCACCATCAGCGCGAACACGGGCGGCTGCGAGCGGCTCAGGTAGTAGGTGCGCGTGCCGTTGGGGATCACGCCGTAGGTGTCGAGCAGGTACGAGAAATTGGCCGCCATGCCGTGCAGCAGGCCGTGCCGGCCGCTGGCGGCGAGGCCCAGCATGGTGAAGTAGGAATCCCAGTAGTACAGCTCGGCGAAGCGCCCGCCCGGCACCACGTAGGCATGGGGCAGCGGCAGCAGCGAGCCTTGCGGCGGGTGCGCGGACGGGTGGCGCGTGAGCACTTCCCAAAGGCCGTCGATATGGTCGCCGAGCGTCTGCGCCCGGTCGGAGACATAGCTGCTGCGCGGCACCTGCGGCAGCGCGAAGTGCTCCCGCACGAACGCCGCGAGGTCGAAGCCGGCGGCGCCCGCGCGGGCGCGGTAGGCCGCCAGGATCGCGGCCGGGTCCTGGCGCGGCATGGCGTCGGTGAAGGTCTTGCTGTCGTCGAACACGCGCCCCGTCTGCACGGCGACGAACAGTTCCTGGTAGCGGTCGGCGGGGGTGAGCGGATCGGCGTGGGGACAGCCCTGCAGGCGGTGCGGGACGACATGGTGGCCGCCGGTGCGGTCGGCCACCTCGCGCACGCGGCCCGCGTGCGGCAGCCCGGCCGCGGCGGCGGTGCGGGGACGGTTCTTCATGGCTGGCCTGCGCCGCCGCGTTCCGGCGCGCTGGTGATCCGTGCTGGCATTCCCGCTCCCGCTGCTTGTCCGCGCGGCGGCCCGGGCGGCCGTCGATAAGGCATCAGAGTGCGGCCCGGCGGGCGAGTTCCGGCGCGCCGGCGGGCGCGGCAGGCACGGCGGCGCGGCGCGCCTCGCGCATCACTCCCGCATCACTCCCATGCTGTTCGCGCGTCAGCGTTGCCCGGCGCGCGCCGCATGGGCGCGGCGGAAGTCCTCGAACGGCAGCGGCCGGCCGAGCAGCACGCCCTGCGCCTGGTCGCAGCCTTCGGCGCGCAGCAGGCGCAACTGGTCGTCGGTTTCCACGCCCTCGGCCAGCACCGGGATGGCCAGGCTGCGGCCGAGCGCGAGGATGGCGCGGATGATGGCCCGGGCCTGCCGGTCGGCGGCGATCTCGGCGATGAAGGTGCGGTCGAGCTTGATCTTGTCGAACGGGAACGAGCGCAGGATGTCCAGCGACGAATAACCGGTGCCGAAGTCGTCGATGGCGATGGTCACGCCCAGCGCCTGGATGCGGCGCAGGATGTCCAGCGCGCGCGCCTTGTCGTCGATGATGGTGGACTCGGTGATTTCCAGTTCGAGCCGGCCCGCTTCCAGCCCGGTTTCTTCCAGGATGCCCGTCACCAGCCGGACCAGGTTGCCGTGGATGATCTGCACCGGCGACAGGTTGACCGAGATCTTGCGCGGCGCGTCCCAGTGCGCGGCCGCGCGGCAGGCGCTGCGCAGCACCCACTCGCCGATCGGCAGGATGGCGCCGCAGGTCTCGGCCAGCGGGATGAAGCTGTCCGGCGTGATCAGCCCGCGCGCGGGATGCCGCCAGCGCAGCAGGGCCTCGCAGCCGATCGCCGCGCCGCTGGCGATGGCGGTCTGCACCTGGTAGTCCAGCACGAACTGGTCGGCGGTGATGGCCATCCACAGCTCGCCGGCGAGCGTGCGGCGCTCGCGCTCGGCCTCGTCCATGCGACTTTCGTAGAAGCAGATCGACTCCGACAGGCTGCCCTTGGCGCGGCGCATGGCCAGCCCGGCGTTGGCGGCAAGCTGTTCGGCGCGGGTGCCGTCGCCGGGAAAGACCGCGACGCCGATGCTGGCCCCGGCGGTCAGCTCGAAGCCGTCCAGGCGCACCGGCTCGCTCAGGCACGTCACCAGCCGCGCGATGAACTCGCTCAGCTCGGGCTGCTGCGCGAAGCGCTTGACGGCCATGAACTCGTCGCCGCCCACGCGCGCGATGAACTCGCCCGCGTCGAGCTGCGCGGCGATGCGACCGGACACCGCGCGCAGCACGGTGTCGCCGGCGGCGTGTCCATAGAGGTCGTTGATTTCGCGGAAGCGGTCCAGGTCGATGCCGAGCACGGCCACCCGGCTGCCCTGCTTGCGCGCGCGCGGCAGCTCCTCGTCGAGGTGGTCGATGAAGAAGCTGCGGTTGGGCAGGCCGGTCAGCCCGTCGTGGCGGGCCATGTGGTGGATGGTGGCCTCGATGCGGCGCTGCTCGGTGATGTCCTCGCAGGTCGTGACCCAGGCGCCGTCGGCCAGCGTGCTGTGCGACAGCGCGATAGCGCGCCCGTCGGGCAGCGCTTCCACGCTGCGCCAGCGCGGCTGCCGGCGCAGGATGTCGAGGTGCCGCTCGGCCAGCGCCTGCGCGTAGGGCTCGGCGCGGGCCTCGGGCGGCACGGCGTGGGCGGACGGGGTGGACTGGGCCGACGCGGTGGACTGCGTGGACAGCCGGCCCGCCGGCGCGCCGGGCGCGGCGGCCTCGCTCGCGCGCGCGCCGGTCATGGCGCGGCACACGTCGAGGAAACCGGCGCCGGGCGCCAGCCCGCCGGCGGCCGTGCCGAAGATCGCCTCCATGCGCCGGTTGGCCAGCACCAGCGTGCCGTGCGCGTCGAACATGCACAGGCCCTGCGACATGTTCTGCAGCGCCAGGTCCAGCTTGCGCGTGACCTCGGCCAGGCGCTCGGCGTCGGCCTTCTGCTGCGTCATGTCGCGCGTGATCTTGGCGTAGCCGAGCAGGCGGCCGGCGCGGTCGTGGATGGGGGTGAGCAGCACGTGCGCCCAGAAGCGGCTGCCGTCCTTGCGCACGCGCCAGGCGCCGGCCACCTCGCAGCGGCCCAGCTCGCGGGCCCGCTGCAGGGCCTGCCCGGGCAGGCCGGCGGCGCGGTCCTCGGGCGTGTAGAAGCGGGAAAAATGGCTGCCCAGGATTTCCTCGCGCGCATAGCCCTTGGCGCGCTGCGCGCCGGCATTCCAGCTACTGACGCTGCCGGACGGATCGAGTGCGTAGATCGCGTAGTCGGTCACGCCCTGGATGAGCAGGCGAACGAGTTCCGTCTCGGCGGGCGGACCTTGGATAGGCGGCATGAATGGTGTCGGCGTTATCTGTTTATGCCGCCCGGACACGCACTCGCCCCTGGCGGGACGAGTCCCTTGCGCGTGCAGGCGGAGGGTCGCGCCGGCGCTGCCTTTGCGCCGGTCGCCTACGGGGGATAACGGCAGCGCGCCGCGGAAATTTACCCTGGGGCGGGCCGGCCGCGGCCGGGGACGGCGGTCACGCGCGCGCGCCGTTTCGCGCCGGGCACGTTCCCGGCGTGGAGCATGGAACGCGCCTTCCGTGGATCACGAGGCAGGCCCGCGCAGGCCAGGAGGCGGGAAAACGCGCGACGGATTCGCCGCGCCGAAAGAATGGCGCAAGAAAAACGGCGTGCCGGCAAAGGGCACGCCGTCGGGGGACTGCGGCGAGGCAGGTCAGGCGGGAAGAGTCTGCGCTACCAGAGTGACCATCGAGCCACTGGCGACACAGACCAGGGCCCAGCCTGCCAGCAGACGGAAACTCTGCCAACGGCTCATGATGCGCTCCTGGTATCCGCGCGCCGCCAGGGCGGCGCGACGGGGTGAATCGGGGTCGGCGTCAGGCGCTGTCCTGCCTGCCGCCGGGTGCCTCAGGCGTTGGCGCCGTCGAGGTAGGGATCGGCCTTGCCGCTGCGGGCGCCGTCGTAGAACGGGTTGCGCTTGCCGTTGCCGCGCGCGCCGTCGGTGTACAGGTCGGCGCTGCGGGCGGGCTCGGCCGATACGCCGCTGCGATCGAGGCCGGCCACCATGCGGGCGCCGTCGGTGTACGGATCAGCGCTGCGGGCCGGTTCGGCCGACACGCCGCTGCGGTCGAGGCCGGCCACGGTGCTGGCGCGCGCGCCTTCCGTGAACGGGTCGAACTTGCCGGTGCGGGCGCCTTCGGTGAACGGGTCGAACTTGCCGCTGCGCGCGCCGTCGGTATAGGCGTCGCGCACGCGGTAGTTGTAGCCGTACTTGTCGGCGGGGACGGTGCCGGCCTGCGCGGCGCCGGTGGCGAAAGCCGCGGCAAGGGTGGCGGCGGTGAGCAGGGACTTGGCAAGAAGCTTGGCGTTCATGATGTTCTCCAATCGAAGCATGGGTCCGGGGGTCTGCACTGGCCGCGGGGACCGGGATTTATCCGGGAAGCCGTCCGTCTTGCCCGATTCGCGCTTTATCTATTGATAGGTAGACAAGCAGGGCAAAAAAAATGACTTCCGCTTTGTTGCTGTTTGCTGCACTGGACGCCGGTGCCGGGTGGGCCTTGCTGCACTGCCGTTACCGTGGCGCCGCATCCATGAGACGAATCTTATCTATCTGTAGGTAGATAGTCAAGGGTTTTCACCAGGTTGTTTTGGAAATCCTTTTCAGGTGCGCCCGGCAACGCTTTGTGCGCCGCGTCCGGCATGCCCCGGGCCGGAGTGCCGGCGCCGGCCCGCCTTCCGCCCGCCTCCCGCTCGCCGCCGGGCCGGCGCCAGCGCAACTGGCATCGCCGCCCTCGCCCGCTTGTACTAGGCTTGGCATGTCGGGCGGCATCGAGGCAGCGCCGGGGCGGACACGCCGGCCTCCGCCGCCTGCACCGGGTGCGCGCGGGCAGACATCGGCGCCAAGGGGGATTGCCGCAGTGCGGCATCGCGTGCAAACTGCCCCACGCACCTGCAGCACCCGCATCCATCCGCGCCGCGCATGCCGCGGCGCTCCCGGGAGGCCATACCGTCATGAGCGCAGAGCATTCCACCGGCAGCATCGGGACGAACCATCCGCAGGTCATGCCGCCGCCCGGCCAGGCCCTCGAGCCGGACCCGGCGGCGGCGGCGTTTTCCCCGATGGAGTCGCGCCGCCACCAGATGTTTCCCCGGCTCACGGACGCGGAGATCGCGCGGCTGCATCAGTTCGGCACGGTGCGGCAGTGGCGCGCCGGCGAATTCCTGTTCCGCATCGGCGAGTCCGCGCATGGCATGACGGTGCTGCTCAAGGGCCGCGTGCGCATCCAGCAGCGCGACGCGCTGGACCGCGCCAGCCTGGTCGGCGAGCATGGCCCCGGCTACTTCCTGGCCGAAGTGGGCCAGTTGTCGGGCAAGCCGGCCATCGTCGACGGCGAGGCGATCGAGGACGTCGAGGCCATCGCGATTCCGCCCGAGCGGCTGCGCGCGCTGCTGGTGGCCGAGGCCGAGCTGGGCGAGCGCATCATGCGCGCGCTGATCCTGCGCCGCGTGGGCCTGATCGAGCGCGGCAAGGGCCCCACGCTGCTGGGCCGCAGCAGCGAGCCCAAGCTGCTGCACCTGCAGGCCTTCCTGCGCCGCAACGGCTATCCGCACACCGTGGTCGACGCCGACACCGATCCCGATGCCGGCGCCCTGCTCGAATTCAGCGGCGCCTCGCCCGGCGATTTCCCGCTCGTGATCTGCCCCGGCGGCGCCGTGCTGCGCGCGCCCGACCCGGGCCAGCTTGCCACCTGCCTCGGGCTGGTGCCGGAGTTCGACCCGGACCATGTCTACGACGTGGTGGTGGTCGGCGCCGGGCCCGCCGGCCTGGCCACCGCGGTGTACGCCGCCTCGGAAGGCCTCTCGGTGGCGGTGTTCGATTCGCTCTCGCCCGGCGGGCAGGCCGGCGCCAGCTCGCGCATCGAGAACTATCTCGGCTTTCCCACCGGCATCTCGGGCCAGGCGCTGGCCGGACGCGCGTTCGTGCAGGCGCAGAAGTTCGGCGCGCACCTCGCCATCCCGCTGCAGGTGGTGGCGCTGCATTGCGGAGAACACCCGCAGCGCATCGAACTGGACGACGGCCGCCAGATCCCCGCGCGCACGGTGGTGATCGCCAGCGGCGCGGCCTACCGCCATCCGTCCATCGCCGCGCTCGAGCGCTTCGAAGGCCGCGGCGTCTACTACTGGGCCTCGCCGGTGGAAGCGCGCCTGTGCAACAGCGAGGAGGTGATGCTGGTCGGCGGCGGCAATTCCGCCGGGCAGGCCGCGGTGTTCCTGGCCGCGCACGCCAGCCGCGTGCACATCCTGGTGCGCGGGCCGGGCCTGGAGGCCAGCATGTCGCGCTACCTGATCGAGCGCATCGCGGCCCAGCCCAACATCGAGCTGCACACGGGCGCGGAAATCACCACGCTGGCCGGCGACGAGCGCCTGGCCGGCATCGGCTTCCGCTCGCGCGACACGGACCAGGTCACGCACCTGCCGATCCGCCACCTGTTCCTGTTCATCGGCGCCGATCCCAACACCGCATGGCTGCGCACCTGCAACGTGCGCGTGGACGAGAAGGGATTCGTGCTGACCGGCGCCGACACGCCGCATGAAGGGCCGGGGCCGGCCTCGGCGCTGGAGACCAGCGTGCCGGGCGTGTTCGCGATCGGCGACGTGCGCTCCAACTCCACCAAGCGCGTGGCCGCGGCGGTGGGCGAAGGCGCGGCCGTGGTGGCGCAGATCCATGCCTACCTGGCCAGGCTGGCGCGGCCGGAGGCGGGCACGCTGGCGATGTAGGCGCCGATGCGGGGATCACAATGCGGGGATCGATACGGGGCCGATATGAAGTCGATGCGGGGCCAATGCGAGGCCAATGCGGAGGCCGATGCGGGGGCCGGCAGCCCGCCCGATTCGTCCGGACATGGGCCCGGGTAGCCGGCCAATAAATCTACTCCTGCCGCATGGCGCCCGCAATCGACCTTGTGGACGGCATGCGACAAAACCTGAAATGCGTGTTTCTTGACTATATTGGAAGCAATGGCAGGCGCTTCAATTCGAGGCCGTTTTTTGGGAGGTATGCCATGCGTTCGCTTGCAGACATGTTTAGTCCGCCCACCCCGGAGAAAATCGCAGCAAGAGAATTGCAGCAAATGCGCCTGACGTTGTTCCAGGCCGAGCGTCGCCTGCTCGAAGCACAGATGCAGGTCGACTACTACCGCGACCTGGTCGCCTTCCTCGAAGATGTGTCCGCCACCGGCGTCGAGAACGTGGTGGACAAGCGGCGCGCCCCCGGCAGCGCCGAGCCCTCGCTGGCCCCGCGCAGCGCGCCGGGCCTCGTCACCATACCAGCGGTTCCTTCGGCAGCCTGACACGCGCGGCATGCCGGCGCCCCGGCGCCGGCATGCGCGGTGCCGCGTCCGCACCGGCGCGCGCCACGCCTGGCGCGCCGCCGTCGTGCGTTGTCGCGCATTGTCGTGCGCGGTGCCGTCATGGCGCGCGCGGCGCGCCGGCGCGTGCCGCCGCCATGCGATACTGGCCGCCTTGCGCGGCGGGGCCGCGCCATCGCCGCCGCGCGGCGCCAACCGGAATCCCGACATGAGCGAGCTGCTGCCATCCATTGAAATCGAAAGCGCGCCGTCGCCCACGTGGTCCGTGATCTGGCTGCACGGGCTGGGCGCCGACGGCAGCGATTTCGCGCCGGTGGTGCCCGACCTCGGACTCGGCCCCGCCCCCGCGGTGCGCTTCGTCTTTCCGCACGCGCCGGCCATCCCCGTGACCTGCAACGGCGGCTACGTCATGCCCGCGTGGTACGACATCGCCTCGCTCGACGACGCGCGCAGCCACTGCGACGAGGCCGGCATCCGCGCCTCGCGCGAGGCCGTCCGCGCGCTGATCGCGCGCGAGAACCAGCGCGGCGTGCCCAGCCATCGCGTGGTGCTGGCGGGCTTCTCGCAGGGCGGCGCCATCGCCTACACCGCGGGCCTCACGCATCCCGAGGCGCTCGGCGGCATCATCGCGCTGTCCACCTACATCCCGTCGCCGGCGCTGCTGGCCGCGGAGTTCAGCGAAGCCAACCGCGCCACGCCCGTGTTCGCCGCGCACGGCGTCGAGGACGACGTGGTGCCGGTGCCGCTCGGCATGCTCGCGCGCGACACCGTGCGGCAGCACGGCTGCCCGGTCGAATGGCACGCCTATCCCATGCCGCATACGGTCTGCATGGAAGAGATCGCGGCGATCGGCGCCTGGCTGAACGCGCGCTTCGCCGCGGCCGCGGCCTGACCCGGAGCCGCGCCGGCCGCGTCGTGGTAGTCTCGCGGCCATTGCCTTTCTTGCCCACCCGATGAAAACCACGCCACCCGGCACCGACGCCCCCGCCCCCCCCCAGCCCCGCATCGACTTCGATACGCGCAAGGCGCTGCTGTTCGCGCTGACCGCGGAACGCCTGTCGGCCTATTACGAACACGGCCAGTGGATGACCGATGGCCAGGGCGCGACCCTGGCCGGGCTCTGGCTGTCACGCTCGAAACTGCAGCTCGCGCTGGCCGAGCGCCGGCTGCTGTCGCAGCTCAGCGACGACTTCGCGCGGCAACTGGCGGGCACGCTGTCGCGCGAGGCGGGGCTGTATGTGTCTCACGACATGATGGAAGCGCTTGACCCCAATTATCAGTCCGCGGTCGCGCACGATATGCTGGATGAGTGTGCGAGGTTGTTGCGGGAGAATGGGGTTATGGAGTGATTCAAGTGTGCTGGCCCACGGCGACAGGCCCACTTGACTTCCCCAAACAACCATTCCTCATCTCCCCGCCACCCCCACCGCCGGCCGCCCCTTATCGAACTGCGCCACATCGAGCCGCCGAAACACCAGCGCCGACAGCAGCGTAATCGTCCCCACGCTGAAAAAGGCCAGCCGGTACGCAGTCCCGCCCTCCCCCAACTGCCCCGTGAACAGGCTCACCAGACCGCCGCCGATGGTCACGCCCAGCCCGATGGCCAGCATCTGCACCATCGAGAACAGGCTGTTGCCGCTGCCCGCGTCTTCCACGCTCAGCCCCTTGAGCGTGACGCTGTTCATGGCGGCGAACTGCATGGAGTTGGTGGCGCCGAACAGGGCCAGTTGCGCGATCGACAGCGCCAGCGGCCAGCCCGGCGAGATCGCCGCGAACGAGGCGATCGAGCCGCCGACCAGGACGGTGTTGACCAGCAGGAAGTTGTCGTAACCGAAGCGCTTGACCAGCGGCACGATGCCGCGCTTGGCCACCACGCCGGCCAGCGCGGCCGGCAGCAGCATCAGCCCCGAATGCAGCGGCGTGTAGCCGAGTTGCAGTTGCAGCAGCAGCGGCATCAGGAACGGCACCGCGCCCGAGCCGATGCGGCACACGAGGTTGCCGGCCAGCCCGACGCTGAAATTGGGCTCGCGGAACAGCGACAGCCGGAACAGCGGATTGGTCCGGCGCCGCGCGTAGGGGATGTAGAGCAGCGCCGACAGCAGGCTGAGCGCGAACAGGCTGCCGCTCCAGGCCGCGTGGCTGGCCTCGCGCGGGGTGTCCAGCGCCAGCGAGAAGGCCACCATGCACAGCGACAGCAGCCCGCAGCCGATGAAGTCGAACGCGGGCGGGCGCGCCAGCGCGTTGTCGGGCAGGTAGCGCAGCACGGCCAGCAGGCCGATCGCGCCGACCGGCACGTTGATCAGGAAGATCCAGTGCCAGGCCACCGTCTGCACGATCCAGCCGCCCAGCACCGGGCCGAAGATCGGCCCCACCTGCCCCGCCACCGAGACGAAGGCGAGTGCCGCGATGTACTGCTCGCCGGTGACGCTGCGCAGCACCGCCAGGCGCCCGATCGGCAGCAGCATGGAGCCGCCGATGCCCTGCACCACGCGCGCCACCACGAGCTGGTCCAGGCTCTGCGCGGTGGCGCAGAACAGCGAGCCGAGCACGAAGATCAGGATGGCCGTGAAGTACACGCGGCGCGTGCCGAAGCGGTCGGCGAGCCAGCCGGAGGCCGGCGTGAGCATGGCCATCGTGAGCGTGTAGGCCACCACCACCGGCTTCATGTCGAGCGGCGTCTCGCCGAGGCTGTGCGCCATCGCGGGCAAGGCCGTGTTGACGATGGTGGTGTCGAGCGTCTGCATGAAAAAGCCGGCGGCGACGATCCACAGCATGGCCGTGTGCGATTTCTGCGAGGATTGACTGTGCATTCTGGTACATCTCTTGAAGAACCGGCGGGGGCCGGCGTGGCATCCGGGCAGGACAGCGCCCGGCGGCACGCGGAAAAGGCGCGCGCAGGAAAACGCCACGAATGTGTCGATGTTAATGACTGGCGGCCCAATCGGGAACCCCGCTGGATATATTGACTGTCATCGGCCAATCCGATGACAATGCCGCATGCTCAATCCTGTCTGGGTCAAGACCTTCGCCACCGTCGCGGCCGCGCACAGCTTTACCGACGCCGGGCGCCAGCTCGGCCTGTCGCAATCCAGCGTCAGCGACCACATCCGGCGCCTCGAACAGCACGTGGGGCGCCGCCTGTTCGTGCGCGACACCCACACCCTGGCCATGACCGCCGACGGCGAGGCGCTGCTGGCGCACGCCCGCCTGATCCTGGAGGCCATCGCGCGCGCCGAGTCGCAGTTCAACGCGCCGCGCCTGCAGGGCCGCGTGCGGCTGGGCACCTCCGAGGATCTCGTGCTCGGCACCATGCCCAATGTGCTGGCGGCGTTCCGCAACTCGCACCCGGACGTGGAGCTGGAGATCACCATCGGCATGACCGGCAAGCTCTACGAGCTGATGGACGCCGGCGCGCTGGACCTGATGATCGGCAAGCGCCGCGAAGGCGACCGCCGCGGCGCGCCGCTGTTCCGCGGCAAGCTGGAGTGGCTGGCGCGGCCCGGCACGGTGGCCGACCTGCGCCAGCCGCTGCCGCTGATCCTGGTGACGGAGCCCAGCGTCACGCGCGCCATCGTGCTCGACACGCTGGCCAAGGCCGGCACGCGCTGGCAGATCGTCTGCACCAGCAGCAGCCACTCGGGCTGCATCGCCGCGGCGCGCGGCGGGCTGGGCATCACGGTGCGCGCGCAATACCTGTCCGGGCGCGGCCTCGCGCCGCTGGTCAACAGCGACGCGCTGCCGGCGCTGCCCGAGGTGGAATTCATCTCGCTGCGCGCGGGCCGCCTGAGCCGCCCGGCCGAGACGCTGCTGCAACTGCTGCAGAAAAGCGACCTGCGCGGGTCCTCGCTCGACGAGTAGCGCCCCGGTCCTGCCATGCGGACCCGCGATCATGAATGAAATGCGCGGCGCGCGCTTTATCCGGCAACCCGGCCGTGCGACATTGCATGCCGGCACTGCGGCGGGCTCGCGCGCAGGCTTCAACCAAGTTGGGGTTCATTGAAATGGAATGCTTGCAGACACAGGGTATCCGCATCCCGCGCCTCGGTTTCGGCACGTTCCGCATGCCCGGCGGCGACTGCCAGCCGGTCGTGGAGAGCGCGCTGGCGCTCGGCTACCGCCACGTCGACACGGCCGAGATGTACCAGAACGAAGCGGCCGTCGGCGCCGCCATCGCCGCGTCCGGCGTGGCGCGGCAGGACCTGCACCTGACCACCAAGGTGTGGCACGAGAACCTGCGGCCCGATGCCATCCGGCACGCGCTCGACACCAGCCTCGGCAAGCTCGGCGTCGACTACGTCGACCTGTACATGGTGCACTGGCCGTCGCGCGACATGGACCTCGGCGCCGTGCTCGGCACCATGCAGAGCTTCCTCGAGGCCGGCACGGTGCGCGCCATCGGCGTGTGCAACTTCAACCTGGCCATGCTGCGCAGCGCGATCGAGGATATCGGCGCGCCGATCGCCTGCCACCAGGTGGAGTACCACCCGTTCCTCGACCAGTCGCGCATGCTCGCCTACCTGCGCGGCAAGGGCATCCCGCTGGTTGCCTACGCGCCGCTCGCGCAGGGCCGCGCCGCCGCCGACCCGGTGCTGCAGGGCATCGGCGCGCGGCATGGCGCGAGCGCCGCGCAGGTGGCGCTAGCGTGGCTGCTGGAGCAGGACGGCGTGGCGGCGATTCCCAAGGCGCAGCGCCGGGAAAGCCAGCAGGCGAACCTCGACGCGCTCGGGCTGCGACTCGACGACGAAGACCGGCGCGCCATCGCGGCGCTGCCGAAGAACCTGCGCTACGTCACGCCGCCGTTCGCGCCCGACTGGGACGCATGACGCTGGCGCCGGGCCCGCGCGCGCCGGCGGCCGCATGTGCCCGGCCCGGCGCCGCGCAAAAGCGCCAAGAGGGGCCAAAGAGGCCAAAGGGGACGCCCTGCCGCTTTTTCGGTCTTTTGCCCCGGCGCGGCGCGCTGCCCATTGCGCCGTGCGCGCGGCGATAGCACACTGGCATCTTCCGGGCGGCCTTCCGCCCGCCCGCAACGCTTCGCCAAGGACACTGCACACCCATGACGCAAAGCGCGGCACGGACGCCTTCCCCCGCGGCCCCGGCCCTGATCGTCGAGCGGCTCGACACCACCCACGCCACCATCGCGCGCATGCGCTGCGACGCGCCCGGCGGGCTGCCGCCGGCGCCCGCCATTCCCTCGCAGGATGCGTTTTCCGCCATCGTCCAGCTGCGCCCGTTCGCCGCCCATACGCTGTGGCGCGACGGCCGGCAGGTGTTCGCCGGCGGCCACGGCGAGGGCGCGCTGGCCATCACCAGCCTGCAGCAGAGCTGGCGCTGCCATCATCGCGCGTCGTTCGACAACGTGCGGCTGCAGGTCAGTTGCGACGAACTGCAGGCCTTCGCGCGCGAGCACGGCGCGCGCGCGCCGATTTCCCTGCGCAACCCCGAGGGCGAGGCCGACGGCGTGATGCTCTCGCTCGCGCGCGCGCTGCTGCCCTCGCTGGAGGCGCCGGAACAGGCCTCGCGGCTGTTCCTCGACCAGTTGGCCACGACCATGATGGCGCACCTCGTCGCGCACTACGGCAGCGCCTCGGTGCACATGCTGAAGACGGCCATGCTGTCGCGCCGGCAGGAAGCGCTGGCGAAGGAATACCTGGTCGCGCACGCGGGCGAGGACGTCTCGATCGAGATGGTGGCCGCGCACTGCAACCTGTCGCGCAGCTATTTCATCAAGGCCTTCAAGCAGAATACCGGGGTCACGCCCTACCGCTGGCTGCTGGAGCACCGCATCGAGCAATCCAAGGCATCGCTGCGCCAGGGCATGCCGATATCCGAAATCGCCGCGCTGCACGGCTTTTCCGACCAGAGCCATTTCACGCGCATTTTCAGCGCGGTGGTCGGCATTCCGCCGGCAAAATGGCGGAATCGCAACGACCTATAAACGCCACGCCGCCGGCAAGTTCCCCCGACACCGGCACCGACATAATCCCGAAATAATCACCGGAATAATCGCGGCCACGATGTGACCCGGCCGCGCGCGGGCCATGCCGGCGCGCGTGCCCGAACCGGCGCAGAAACCCGCGCCCAAGCCCGCGCCGGCCATCGCCGCGCCCGCCCCCCGGCGCGCGGCCGGCCTTGTCTGGCCTTGTCCGGCCTGGCCCGGTTTCCCGCGCCCTCCGCTGCGCCGCACCACGCGACCACACTTTTCGCTAACTTTGCTGCCTTTCGTACAAGACACGGCGCAGGCGATCCCATAATCTCCGTACCCATATATCGCCCCGCCGCCGGCATATGTGCATGCGGCATTGCCACGGTCCCGCCACGCGGGCCGCTGGGGGCAGTCGAATATTTTCATCACCGCTTCCTGATTCCTTTTTTGTAAAGCGCAAGCGCTTGCACTAGATTCGTTGATACCAGATTCGCCACCGCCCCGTGGAGAATGACGTGCCTCACGCCATGCATGGCACGCCAATGCTGCAAGCCGATGTCGATCGCCGATGCCGGCTTCCCGACGTCGTCCTTGTCTCTTGCGAACCCGCCCCAGCAATGGTGCGCAACCGGAAATCGCCATGACCAATCCGAAGCTCGAAGTCCTGACCCCCCAGAACAGCCAGCTGATCATCATCGACCATCAGCCGCAGATGGCCTTCGGGGTGCAGTCCATGGACCGCCAGGCCCTGAAGAACAACGTGGTGGGCCTGGCCAAGGCCGCCAGGATCTTCAACATCCCCACCACCATCACCACCGTCGAGTCCTCCTCGTTCTCCGGCTACACCTACCCGGAGATCCTCGACGTCTTCCCCGGCCACAAGCTGCTCGAACGCACCTCGATGAACTCCTGGGACGACCAGAAGGTGCGCGACTCGCTCAAGGCCGCCGGCCGCAAGAAGGTGGTGGTTGCCGGCCTGTGGACCGAGGTCTGCAACAACACCTTCGCGCTGTGCGCGATGGCCGAAGGCGACTATGAGATCTACATGGTGGCCGACGCCTCGGGCGGCACCTCCAAGGAGGCCCACGACTACGCCATGCAGCGCATGGTCCAGGCCGGCGTGGTGCCGATGACGTGGCAGCAGGTGCTGCTCGAATGGCAGCGCGACTGGGCGCACCGCGATACGTACGATGCCGTGATGGCCCTGGTGAAGGAGCACTCCGGCGCCTACGGCATGGGTGTCGACTACGCCTACACGATGGTGCACAAGGCGGCGCAGCGCGCGGCCGGCGCGCACGAAGTGCTGGCGCCGGTGCCGGCCAGGTAACACGCAGCGCGGGCAGGCGCCGGGCCGCGTCCCGGCGCCCTGTCCTTTCCGCCCGCCGGGGCGGCCGCGGATTCGCCGCCGGTCCGCAGCCATCGCCCCCGGCTGGCGCCCCCTATTCGCAGGAGCCTCCCATGAACGCACCGGCCACTCCCGAACTGATCCTCGTCAACGGCAAGTTCGCCACGCTCGACCGCGCCAACCCGCAGGCCGAGGCCGTCGCCATCCGCGACGGCAAGTTCGCCGCGGTCGGCGGCAGGCACGAGATCATGCAGCTTGCCGGCCCCGCCACCAAGGTGATCGACCTGCAAGGCCGCCGCGCCATCCCCGGGCTGATCGACAGCCACATGCACATCATCCGCGGCGGCCTGAACTACAACATGGAACTGCGCTGGGACGGCGTGCGCTCGCTGGCCGACGCCATGCGCATGCTCAAGGAGCAGGTCGCGCGCACGCCCGCGCCGCAATGGGTGCGCGTGGTGGGCGGCTTCACCGAGCACCAGTTCGCCGAAAAGCGCCTGCCCACCATCGAGGAACTGAACGCCGCGGCGCCCGACACGCCGGTGTTCATCCTGCACCTGTACGACCGCGCCATCCTCAACGCCGCCGCGCTGCGCACGGTCGGCTACACCAAGGACACGCCCAACCCGCCGGGCGGCGAGATCGTGCACGACAGCGCCGGCAACCCGACCGGCCTGCTGCTGGCCAAGCCCAACGCCACCATCCTCTACGCCACGCTGGCCAAGGGCCCGAAGCTGCCGCCCGAGTACCAGAAGAACTCCACGCGGCATTTCATGCGCGAGGTCAACCGGCTCGGCGTGACCGGCGTGATCGACGCCGGCGGCGGCTACCAGAACTACCCCGAGGACTACGGCATCATCGAGGAACTGCACAAGGAAGGCGACCTGACCGTGCGCCTGGCCTACAACCTCTTCACGCAGAAGCCCAAGGACGAGCTCAACGACTTCAAGAACTGGGCCGGCAAGGTCAAGCCCGGCCAGGGCGACGACCTGTACCGCCACAACGGCGCCGGCGAGATGCTGGTCTACAGCGCGGCCGACTTCGAGGACTTCCGCGTCGAGCGGCCCGACATGCCGCCCTCGATGGAAGGCGACCTCGAGCCCGTGATCCGCCTGCTGGCCGAGAACCGCTGGCCGTGGCGGCTGCATGCCACCTACGACGAAACCATCTCGCGCGCGCTCGACGTCTACGAAAAGGTGGCCAGGGACGTGCCGTTCGACGGCCTGCACTGGTTCTTCGACCACGCCGAGACCATCACCGACCGCAACATCGACCGCATCGCCGCGCTCGGCGGCGGCATCGCCGTGCAGCACCGCATGGCTTACCAGGGCGAATACTTCGTGGAGCGCTACGGCGCGCGCGCGGCCGAGGCCACGCCGCCGGTCAAGCGCATGCTCGAGCGCGGCGTCAAGGTCGGCGCGGGCACCGATGCCACGCGCGTGGCATCGTACAACCCGTGGGTGTCGCTGTACTGGCTGACCACCGGCAAGACCGTGGGCGGGCTGTCGATGTACCCGCAGGCCAACCTGCTGGACCGCGAGACCGCGCTGCGGCTGTGGACCGAGGCCAACACCTGGTTCTCCTCCGAAGAAGGCAAGAAGGGCGAGATCAAGGCCGGCCAGCTGGCCGACCTCGTGGTGCTGTCGGCCGACTACTTCAGCGTGCCCGGCGACGAGATCCAGGACATCACTTCGGTGCTCACGCTGCTGGGCGGCAAGCCGGTCTACGGCGACGGCGACTTCGGCAAGCTCGCCCCGCCGCTGCCGCCGGCCATGCCGGACTGGTCGCCGGCGCGCCACCACGGCGGCTACCAGCCGCGCCCGCAGGCAGCGCTGCGCACCGCGTGCGCCTGCGCCAGCGCCTGCGGCGTGCACGGCCACGCGCATGCGCGGGCCTGGGCGTCGAACGTGCCGGCCGCGGACGAGAGCACCTTCTGGGGCTCGCTCGGCTGCTCGTGCTGGGCGTTCTGATGCGCGCCCGGACGCCGCGCCCAGGACACCGGAGCCAACCATGAGCAAGACCACTGCCGCCGCCGGGCCCGCCCAGGCCGGCGCGCGGGCGCGCCTCGCGCCGGCCTGGGTGCGCTGGCTCGCGCTGCTGGCGCTGTGCGCGGCCTACCTGCAGGGCGGGCTGGCCAAGCTCGCCGACTTCGGCGGCGCCATCGCCGAGATGCAGCACTTCGGCCTGGCGCCGGCGGCGCCGCTGGCGGCGGCCACCATCGCGCTGGAGCTGGGCGCCTCGCTGCTGATCCTCACCGGCTGGCTGCGCTGGCTGGGCGCGCTCGCGCTGGCCGGCTTCACGCTGATGGCCAGCTTCCTGGCGAACCGCTTCTGGGCCGCGCCGCCCGCCGAGCAGTTCATGATGGCCAATGCCTTCTTCGAGCATGTCGGGCTGGCCGGCGGCTTCCTGCTGGTGGCGTGGGAAGACATCCGGCGTGGCAGGCCGGCGCAGCGCTAGGCCCGATGCCCTCTCCTCAATCCCTTTCCCGGAGCCCCCGATGAAGCTCTATCTCGTCTCTCTCGCCGCCGGCATCCTGGTCGGCATCATCTACGCGCTGCTGCAGGTCCGCTCGCCGGCGCCGCCGGTGGTGGCCCTGATCGGCCTGCTGGGCATGCTGATCGGCGAACAGGTGGTGCCGCCCATCAAGCGCATGATCGCCGGCGAGCCGGTCACGGCGGCGTGGTTCAGTTCCGAGTGCGTGCCCAAGATCACCGGCACGCCGCCCAGGACGCCCACCACGACGCCGGCCGCGACGCCCGCCGGCATGCTGGCCGAGAACCAGCCCGCGACGCCGCCCGGCGAGGACGCCGCCGAGCCGCGCTGACGCGCCCGCCCCGGGCCGCTGCCCGGGCCGCGCCACCCGTGTTTCCTCACCCGTCGATTCAGATTCAACAAGAAGAGGTTTTCATGCGTTCGATCCGAACCTTCCTGACAGCCGCCGCGCTGGTCGTGGCCAGCGTGGCCGGTCCCGCCGCCAGCGTGGCGCACGCCCGGACCCAGGCCCCGGCGGCGGCCGTCTCGGTCGGGCCCCAGTACGACACCACCCACGTGTACGTCGCCCCGGCCGATTTCAGCCGCTTCGTCGACAGTCTCGTCGCCACCTTCGGCGGCACGACCTCGAAGGAGGGCGAGTTCACGGTCACGCCCACGCCCAGCCTGACCATGTCGCAGCTGGTGCTGACGCCGGCCGGCACCTTGTCCGTGTTCGGCTTCAAGACGCCCGTCCCGTACCCGTTCGGCGCGGAGCGCACCGGCTATCTCGTGACCGACATGGACAAGGCCATCGCCGCGGCGCGCGCCGCGGGGGCCGACGTCATCGTCTCGGCGTTCCCCGACCCGATCGGCCGCGACGCCGTCGTGCAATGGCCGGGCGGCGTCAACATGCAGCTCTACTGGCACGCCACGGCGCCGGACTACCCGAAGCTCGCGACCATTCCCGAGAACCGCGTCTACCTGTCCGCCGACCGCGCCGACGCCTTCATCCGCGGCTTCGCGCGCTTCTCGCACGGCAAGGTGGTGTCGGACAGCGCGCGCGCGCCCGGCGTCGAGATCGGCCGGCCGAACGATACCTACCGCCGCGTGCGCATCGAATCCGGCTTCGGCAAGATCACCGTGCTGGTGACGGACGGCCACCTGCCCTATCCGTATGGGCACGAGCTGACCGGCTACGAGGTCCCCAGCCTTGCCGACACCCTGGCCAAGGCGGCCGCGGCCGGCGTGTCGGTGCTGGTGCCGCCCTACGCGGCCGACGGGCGCGACGCGGCCATCGTGCGCTTTCCCGGCGGCTACGTGGCGGAGATCCACGCGGCCAGCGGCCGTTGAACCGGCCCGGCCAACGGGAGGCGCCGGATGAAACATGAAGACACCGTGCTTGCCGTCGTCGCCGGCTTCGTCGACACGCTCGGCTTCGTGGCGCTGTTCGGCCTGTTCACCGCGCACGTCACCGGCAACTTCGTGCTGATCGGCGCGGAGGCCGCGGGGCTGGGGCAAGGCGTGCTGATGAAGCTGCTGGCGTTCCCGGCCTTCATCGCCGGCGTGGCGCTCAGCAGCGCCGTGGTCAGGGCGCGCGGCGGCAAGCCGCCGGCCACCGCGGCGCGGCCGCTGTACGCGCTGCAGGCGGCGCTGCTGGCCGGCTTCCTCGTCGCGGGCCTGTACGCCGCGCCGGTGCGCGACGCGCAGGCACCCGCCGCCATCCTGTGCGGGCTGCTGGGCGCGGTGGCGATGGGCGTGCAGAACGCGCACGCCAGGCTGGTCGGCCGCCCGGGCGTGCCCAACACGGTCATGACCGGCAACGTGACGCAGGCCGTGCTCGACACGCTCGACGCGCTGCTGTCGCATCCCGACGCCGCCGCCCGGCGTATCGCGCGCGAGCGCCTGATGCGCACGCTCGGGCCGCTGGCCGGCTTCGGCATCGGCGCCATCGCCGGGGCCACGACCTACGTGCGCCTGTCGTTCGGCGCGCTGGCGCTGCCGCTGGCGCTGATCGTGTGGCTGGCGTTCAGGTCCGGCGCCGGCGCGCCGGCCACGGAGAGCCGCGATGCCGCCCGCTGACCGCGCCGCCCGCCACCGCCATGCGCGGCGGCTCGCCCGCGCCGCGCTGTGCCTGGCCGCGTGCGCGGCGCTGCCGGAGCGGGCCGGCGCGCAGGAGGCGCCTGCCGCATCCACCGCAGCCGCCGCCTGCGCCGAAAAGCGGCCCGCGGCCATGTTCAACCGCTGGCAGGAAGACTGGTCCGTGCTGGCCAGCCCGTGCGTGCCGCGCCAGCCGTTCGACGCGCTGAAATACATCCCGTTCTCCGGCGACCCGGACACCTACCTGTCGCTGGGCGCCAACCTGCGCGAGCGTGTCGAGGTCAACAACTCGCCGGTGTTCGGGCTCGGCGCCGCGCGCGCCAATACCTACCTGCTGCAGCGCGCGGAGGTACACGCCGACGCGCGCCTGGGCAAGTACGTGCAGGTGTTCGTCCAGCTGGAGGACGCGCGGCCGTTCGGCAAGGACATGGTGAGCCCGGCCGACAAGAACGTGGCGGACGTCGAGCAGGCCTTCATCGCCGTCGTGCATCCGCTCGGCGAAGGCGTGTTCAAGGCACGCGTGGGGCGCCAGCAGATGGCGTTCGACTTGCAGCGCTTCGTCTCGGTGCGCGACGGCCCGAACGTGCGGCAGGCGTTCGACGCGCTCTGGGCCGACTGGGAAATCCACCGCTGGCGGCTGATCGCCTACGCCACGCAGCCGGTGCAGTACCGCGACAACCAGTCGTTCGACGACGTGTCCAACCGCGACCTGACCTTCAGCGGCGTGCGCGTGGAGCGGCAGAACGTCGGCCCGGGCGACCTGTCGGCCTATTACTCGCGCTACAACCGCCGCAACGCGCGCTTCCTCGACGGCGGCGGCGACGAGCACCGCAACGTCTTCGACGCGCGCTATTCCGGCAACGCGAACCACATCGACTGGGACGTCGAGGGCATGGTCCAGACCGGGCACGTCGGCAACCGGACGATCAACGCCTGGGCGCTCGGCTCGCTGGGCGGCTACACCTTCGCCACCGTGCCGTGGAAGCCGCGCGCGGGCCTGCAGGTCGACGCCGCCTCGGGCGACCGCCATCCCGGCGACGGCCACATCGGCACCTTCAACCCGCTGTTCCCGAACGGCTACTACTTCACGCTGGCCGGCTACACGGGATATTCGAACCTGATCCACGTCAAGCCCTCGATCACGGTCAAGCCGACCAGCAAGCTGTCGGTGCTCGCCGCGGCCGGCTTCCAGTGGCGCGCCACCACCGGCGACGCGGTCTACGCGCAGGGCAACGCCACCGTGCCCGGCACCGCCGGGCGCGGCTCGCGCTGGACCGGCATGTACCTGCAATTGCGCACCGAGGTCACGCTGGCCGCCAACCTGGTCGGCGCGGTCGAGGCGGTGCATTTCCAGGTCGGCGACTCGATCCGCGAACTGGGCGGGCGCAATGCCGACTACGTCGGCGTGGAGCTGAAGTACGGCTGGTAGCCGGCGGCGCTGCTCGTCAGTTGCTCGTCAGTTGCTCGTCAGTTGCTCGTCAACTGCACGGTCAGCAGCACGATTCGGCCAGCGCCTGGTACGCCGTGGCGAGGTGGTAAGGCGTGGTCGACGGCATCTCCGCGCGCGCCACCGTGCCGTCCGGCGCCAGGCACTCGTGCCAGCCGCCGGCGTGCAGGAAGCGCGCCGGGAACGCGCGCAGCCACGCGCGCAGGTGCGCCAGCGCGGCGGCATCGCCGCGCACCGCGAGCGCGCGCGCGAACTCGGTCTGCGCCCAGATGCGCTGGGTGGCGTCGCGCTGCGCGCCGTCGAGATGCAGCGCGGCGGCCACGCCCATCGTCTCCAGGTCCACGCCGTGCGCCAGCGCGAAGTCGAACGCGCGCGCCAGCGACTGCGCCAGCGCCGAGCCGCCGAACAGCGCCGGCGCCGACGCCAGCAGCGAGAACCACTCGAACTGGTGGCCGGGCTCCACGCGGTTGTCCGCCGGCGCCACCGCGCCCGCCACACCCGGCGCCAGCGGCAGCTCGGCGATGCAGCCGGTGGCCGGGTCGACGAAGGCACCCAGCACGGCCGTGGCGAGCGCCTGCAGGCGCGTGGCATAGAAGCTGTCGCCGGTCAGCGCGTGGGCCGCCAGGTAGGCTTCGGTGAGATGCATGATGGGGTTCTGCGCCGGCGTGGCGGCGGGGCTGAAATCCTCGGCCAGCGCGGCGTGGTAGAGGCCGTGCGCGGTGGCGAAGCGCGCCTCGATCAACTGCGTGGTGTCCTCCAGCAGCGTGCGCGCCGCGGCGCTGCCGGTGCGCTCGGCATAGGCCGCGCACGCAAACACCACGAAGGCGTGCGTGTAGAGATCCTTGGTGGTGTCGAGCGGCTTGCCCTGCGCGTCGATGCTGTAGACGAAACCGCCGCGCGCGGCGTCGGCGAAATGCCGGCGCAGCGAGTCGAACAACTGCCCGGCATGGGCGGCATCTCCGGCGCCGGGGCCTTGCGAGAACACGTACAACTGGCGCGCGCAGGCCATCGCGCGGTAGCGGCTCGCCGGCAGCGGCTGCCGGTCGGCGCCGCCCAGTGCCTCGCAGGGCAGTTGCATGGCGGCGTTCCAGCCCGGGCCGCGCCACAGGGGAAGGACGGCGGCGTCGTAGTGCGCGCGCAGCGCGGCGACGGACGCGGCGATGGACGCAGCGGCGGACGCGGCATCGTCGGGGGCAAGGCTCGGGGTGGCATTCATGCGGATGGCGGGTCGGTAAGGCGCACCGGCGGCGGCTCGGGGCGGCGCGGATGCTGCTATGGCCGCAAATATACATCAGGGCCGCGCGCGCGCCGCCGCCGGTGCAGCCAGGTGCCGGCGCGCCGGAGTGCCGCGCGCATCCCCTTTCGGTCGCGAACGGCCAGAATCCTTGATCCTGCCGCCAGATCGCCTAACCTTACCGCGTGGCCCCCGGCATCGCGCTGCGCGCCGAGCGGCTACCGAGCCGCAATGCCGCCCCCGCCGCGGCTCCCGGGCCACATATCCTGGTCCGTGCCTGCAAGATCGCCCGGAAAGCACCCGCTTCCCGCCGGCCAGGCACCTTCGGGCCATCCGGCGCCGCCGGATACCGTGCCCACGCTCCTTGGGAGAGCGCGATGGAAAAGCCGATCGTAAGCCCGTCGAGGTTCGTCGAGATACTGAACGCCAGGCTGCCCGAACATCCCCTCTACCAGGAAGGGATGCGGGTCTACGCCATCCCCAACCATTCGGACCATCCACGCAGCCTGGTCTGCGTCGGCCCGCGCGGTGTCAATGGCGTATGCGCCACGGTGGAGCTGATCGTGCGCGGCGAATGCGAAGTGGTGCCGGACATCCCCGGCGAATGGCACGCGCCGCGCCACACGGCCGGCCGCGCCGCCAGCCGCTAGCGTCCGCGCCGCTTCCCCATCCTTCTCCCCGCCTTCTTTCCCGCCTTCCGCGCGCCGCAACCCGCGCGGGCGCTCACGCCGCCACGCGCCCCTCGCCGCGCACCGGCGCCGCGCCGGCATGGCCCGCGCTCACGGCGCTGGCCGGATAACCGGCCGAGAACACCAGCCGCCCGCACGACCACGTGTGCGTGACCAGCGGCTGCCCCGCCACCGTGGCCACCGCCACCAGGTCGGCGCGCAGCCCGGGCTCGATGCGGCCGCGGTCGGACAGGCCGCAGGCCAGCGCCGGGTTGGCGCTGACCAGCGCGGCCGCCTGCGACGGCGTGAGCTCCGCCTCGCGCTCGGCGGCGAAGGCCGCGGCGATCAGCGTGGAGGGCTGGTAGTCCGAGCACAGGCAGTCGGCCACGCCGGCGCGGATGGCGTCGATGGCGCGCATCGAGCCGCTCTGGCTCTGCCCGCGCAGCACGTTGGGCGCGCCCAGGATGGTCGGCAGGCCGCGCGCCACGGCGGCCTGCGCGGTCTCCAGGTTGATCGGGAACTCGCTCATGCGCACGCCCAGCGCCTGCATGGTGGCGATGCGCTGCACCGAGTCGTCGTCATGGCTGGCGGCCGGCACGCCCAGACGCGCGGCCAGCGCCAGCAGATGCTCCACGCGCGCGAGCGCGCCCTGCTGCGCGGCGGCCTTCCTGTCGGCCGCGGCGACGGCTTCCTCGCGGCTCATGTCGTGGTTGCCGATCATGTAGGCCACGTAGGCTTCGAGCGTCTTGAACTGGCCCTGGCCCGGCGAGTGGTCCATCACCGAGATCAGGTCCACCACGCCGGCTTCGAGCAGCGTCTCCAGCACCGGCAGCGCGCTGGCGTCGGTGACTTCGTAGCGGCAGTGGATGCGGTTGTCCACCAGGCTGTGCGCGCGGAAGGCGGCCACGGTGCGCACGATCTGCGAGGCGGTCTCGTTGTTGCGCACGCCGAACTGCGTGCTGGCGAACGACAGCGCGTGGTACGGCGTGGTGATGCCGGCCGCGGCGTTGCGGCGGTCCACCTGGGCCACGGCGAAGTCCAGCGGGAACATCACGCGCGAGCGCGGCTCGGCTTCTTTCTCGATGGCGTCGCAGTGCAGGTCGATCAGGCCGGGCATCAGGGTCTGGCCGCGCAGGTCGATGACCTGGGCGGCGCGCGGCACGTCGGCGGCGTCGGGTTCGATGGCCGCGATGCGGCCGTCCTCGATCAGCAGCGCGCTGTCGCTCAGCACGCCGTCGGGCAGCACGATGCGCGCGCGGGTCAGGTAGGCAGGAAGCATGGTCGGTTCCGGGTACGGGTCAGGCACGGAAAAAACGGGAGGTTCAGGCCGGCACGGCGGACAGCCGGCCGGCCGGCGCGTCGGCGCCCGCCACCGGGTGCAGCGGCAGCAGGCGCGTGGCCACGGCATCGCGCACCGCCTCGTCGTGGAAGATGCCGACCAGGCAGCGGCCCTCGGCCAGCGCCTCGCGGATCAGCGCCACCACCACCGCGCGGTTGTCGGCGTCGAGCGAGGCCGTGGGTTCGTCCAGCAGCAGCACCGGATGGCCGCCGATCAGCCCGCGCGCGATGTTCACGCGCTGCTGCTCGCCGCCCGAGAAGGTGGCCGGCGGCAGCGCCCACAGCCGGCCCGGCACCTGCAGCCGCGCCAGCAGCACGGCGGCGCGCTCGCGCGCTTCCTCGAAGCTGGCGCCGCGCTGCTGCAGCGGCTCGGCCACCACGTCGAGCGTGCTCACGCGCGGAATCACGCGCAGGAACTGGCTGACGTAGCCGATCACCTCGCGCCGCAGCCGCAGGATGCGCTGCTCGGGCGCGCGGGTCAGTTCCACCCACTCGGCGTCGTCGCGGATGCGGATGCTGCCTTCGGTGGCCAGGTAGTTGCCGTACAGGCAGCGCAGCAGCGTGCTCTTGCCCGCGCCGGAGCTGCCGGCCAGCACCACGCATTCGCCGGCGGCGGCGTCGAAGTCGATGGCCTGCAGCACCGGCAGGCGCGTGCCGCCCTGGTTGTGCAGCACGAAGGTCTTGCCCAGGCCGCGCACCGCGATGCGGCGCGGGTCGCCGGCATCGGCAGCGTTGGCGGCGAGATTGGTGTCGAAGTCTTGCGTCATGTTCAGCTCTGCAGGATGGAGGACACCAGCAACTGGGTGTACGGGTGGTGCGGGTCGTCGAGGATCTGGTCGGTCAGGCCGCTTTCCACCACGCGCCCGCCCTGCATCACCAGCGTGCGGTGCGCCAGCAGGCGCGCCACCGCGAGGTCGTGGGTGACGATGATGGCGGCCAGTCCCAGGTCGGCCACCAGGCCGCGCAGCAGGTCCAGCAGGCGCGCCTGCACGGACACGTCGAGCGAGGCGGTGGGCTCGTCCATGAACACCAGGCGCGGATGCGTGACCAGGTTGCGGGCGATCTGCAGGCGCTGCTGCATGCCGCCCGAGAAGCTGGCCGGCGCGTCGTCCAGGCGGCCGAGGTCCAGCTCCATGCGCTCTATCCACGTGCCGGCCACCTGGCGCAGCTCGCCGTAGTGGCGCCCGCCCACCGCCATCAGGCGCTCGGCGATGTTGGCGCCGGCGCTCACGCGCATGCGCAGGCCGTCGCGCGCGTTCTGCCGCACGAAGCCCCAGTCGGTGCGCGCCAGCAGCCGCAGGCGCGCGTCCGACAGCGTGGCGAGGTCGGTCAGGCCCTGCTCGCGGGTGTCGTAGCTGACGCTGCCCGCCTCGGGCGCGGCCTGCCACGACACCGCCTGCAGCAGCGTGCTCTTGCCCGAGCCGGATTCGCCCACCACGCACAGCACCTCGCCGGGGAACAGGTCGAAGCTCACGTCGTGGCAGCCGTGCACGCCGTCCCAGGTGCGGGTCAGGCCGCGCACGGACAACAGCGGCTGGTCGGTGCGGCTCATGCTGGCTCCTTGCTGGTGCTGGTGCTGGTGCTGGTGATACCGGCGCTGTCCGCGGCGTTGGCCGGGCCGGTCAGACCCTGCTCCTGGCGCGTGGCGCAGTATTCGGTGTCGGAGCAGACGAACATGCGCCCGCCCGCGTCGTCGATGATGATCTCGTCGAGATAGCTGTCGGTCGAGCCGCACAGCTCGCAGCAGCCGGCCCAGGTCTCCACCGCGAACGGATGGTCGTCGAAGTCCAGGCTCTTGACGCTGGTGTACGGCGGCACCGCGTAGACGCGCTTCTCGCGCCCCGCGCCGAACAGCATCAGCGCCGGGCTGTGGTCCAGCTTGGGGTTGTCGAACTTGGGGATCGGCGAGGGCCGCATCATGTAGCGCCGGTTCACCATCACCGGGTAGTCGTAGGTGGTGGCGATGCGGCCGTGGCGCGCGATGTCCTCGTACAGCTTGACGTGCATGGCGCCGTATTCGGCCAGCGCGTGCATGGTGCGCGTCTCGGTCTCGCTCGGCTCCAGCCAGCGCAGCGGCTCAGGGATAGGCACCTGGAACACCATGATCTGCCCGGCCGCCAGCGGCGTCTCGGGGATGCGGTGGCGGGTCTGCACGATGCTGGCCTCGGCGGTGCGCTCGGTGGTGCGCACGCCGGTGACGCGGCCGAAGAAGCGGCGGATGTTGATGGCGTTGGTGGTGTCGTCCGAGCCCTGGTCGATCACCTTGAGCACGTCGTCGCCGCCGATGACGGAGGCCGTGACCTGGATGCCGCCGGTGCCCCAGCCGTAGGGCAGCGGCATCTCGCGGCTGCCGAACGGCACCTGGTAGCCGGGGATCGCCACCGCCTTGAGCAGCGCGCGGCGCAGCATGCGCTTGGTGGATTCGTCGAGGTAGCCGAAGTTGTAGTGCTCGTCGCGCGCCACGGCGTCGGGCGCGGCATTCTCGTTGGGGGTCGTGCTGGCGTTGGTCATGATGCGAGTGCCTCCTGCGCTTGCGGGCCGTCCTGCGCGGGCCGGGCGTCCGCTTCGGGCCCGGCCGGCGCGGCCTGGGCGCGCTCGGCGCGCAGCCGGCGCAGCAGTTCGAGGTTGGTCTGGAAGTCCACGTAGTGCGGCAGCTTCAGATGCTGCGTGAAGCCGGACGCTTCCACGTTGTCGCTGTGGTAGAGCATGAACTCGATGTCGTTGGCGGGCGCGTCGGCGGCCTCGCCCAGTTCGGCGGCGCGCATGGCGCGGTCGGCCAGCGCCATCGACATGGCCTTGCGCTCGCCGTAGCCGAACACCAGGCCGTAGCCGCGCGTGAAGCTCGGCCCCTCCTGCGCGTTACCGGCGAACTGGCTGACCATCTGGCACTCGGTGACTTCGACCTCGCCGATGGTCACGGCAAAGCCAAGCTCCTCCACGAACAGCTCCACCTCCGCCTGGCCGTAGCGGATCTCGGCCGCGAACGGGTGCGAGTTGCCGTAGCCGCGCTGGGTGGAATAGCCCATCGACAGCAGGAAGCCTTCGTCGGCGCGCGCCAGGTTCTGCAGGCGCGCGGGGCGCGCCGCCGGCAATGCCAGCGGCTCGCGCGTCAGGTCGGGCGGGGCGGGGTCGCCGGCCGGCACGGTCTCCGGCTCGATCAGCGATTCCTGGCGCAGCAGGTCGGTCACGCGCGGCATGCGCGCATCCAGCGTCGCCTGCGCGGGCGGCAGCGGCGCGGAGTCGCGCTCGGCCTCCAGCGTGAAGTCGAGCAGGCGCTGGGTGTAGTCGTAGGTCGGCCCGAGCACCTGCCCGCCCGGCACGTCCTTGAAGGTCGACGAGATCCGGCGCTGCAGGCGCATGGTGCCGGTATCGAGCGGCGCGCAATAGCCGAAGCGCGGCAGCGTGGTGCGGTAGGCGCGCAGCAGGAACACGGCCTCGATCAGGTCGCCCGCGGCCTGCTTGATGGCCAGCGCGGCGAGGTGCGGGTCGTACAGCGAGCCCTCGGCCATCACGCGCGACACCGCCAGCGGCATCTGCTCGCGCACCTGCGCCAGCGTCAGCTCCGGCACGGCGCGGTCGCCGCGGCGGTAGTCGTCGAGCATGCGATAGGAATTCAGGATGGCGCGTTCGCCACCTTTGACGGCTACGTACATGTCAGGCCTCCACCTGGGTGGTGCGCGGCAGCGCGCTCAGGGCGTGGCCGCTGGTCAGCAGCACGTCGACGCCGAGCGGGAAACGCGCGTGGTTGTCCCGCCACTGGGTCCAGAAAGCGGCGGGCAGGCCCTGCGCGCGCAGCGTGGCCTCGTGCTCGATGCCGGGGCCGCGCAGCGTCGCCGCCGGGCCGTTAGCCAGCGAGGCCACTTCCAGCAGCAGCGTGGCGGAGCGGTCCGGGTAGGCCGGATCGCCCTGGGCGCAGTCCGCGAGGTCCGGCGCGGTATGGCCCGCCGGCACCGCCACGAAGACCGCCCGCGCCACCTCGTCCACCAGCGGGCAGCCGCAATGGAAGCGCAGGAAGGCGCGCACCGCCGCGGGCGTGCCGGGCGGCAGCCACAGCGGCGTGTCGGCGTCCACCAGCGTCAGCAGCAGCGCGCTCAGCGCCGGCGACAGGCCGTGCGGCACGCCGCAAGGCTCATGCAGCTCGCGCACGCTGCCGGGACGCGACATCGCGTCCAGCGCGGCGCGGAAGGTGCGCTGCGCCGACGTCACCGCGTCGTCGAAGCCGGGCAGCAGCATCGCCGCGCCGGCACGGCCCGCGGCCGCGTTGTCACTACCTGCCGCCGGGGCGGCAATCGCTTGGCCTGGCATCTCAATCCTCTCCACGCACCATCGTAAAAAACTCCACCTTGGTCTGTGCCGCCACCGCCGCCTGCCGCGCGTCGCGCGCCGCGCGCGCCTGCGCCAGCGGGGCGACCACCGCGGCCTGCACGCGCTCGTGCCAGCCGGGCAGCTGCAGCAGCGCGTCCAGCACCGCGATCTGTTCCGCCTGGCGGTGGGTGCGGCCCTGCACATAACCCACGCCGACCACGCCGCCCTCGTCCGACGCCATCGTCACCGCGCAGCGCGTGACGCTGACTTCGCCCAGGTTGAACTGCGCTCCGGCGCCGCCGGCACGGCCGCGCACCATCGCCATGCCGCTCTCGGGCTTGCGCAGCAGCCGGTGGGCGGGCAGCGTGCCGAGCTCGCCGAAGGCCCGCTCGAGCGCCTCCGGCGCGGCCAGCGCCAGCTCACGCAGCCAGGCGGCGCGCGCCGCCTGCTCCGCGGCGAGGCCGCGCGGGGCGCCGGCGGTGCGTTCGGTATCTTCGGTATCGGTTCGATCCATCTGTACATCCCCTATACGTCTATACGTTTAGATGTAGAATACCATCCACCGACCGAACTAGACCACAGGCAGATGAATCTTTCATGACGGCCCGCCAGCTTGTCCGGATCGACGCACGCGGCGCGCCGTTGAGGCACAATCGCATTCCATTGAAGCATGCCGATGATGAACGCTGGATGACGAAGGGACGGGAAACGATGCTGGAACAGGAAGTCGAACGGGGTTCGGGAGTCGCGGTGTGGCGCCAGATCGGCGAGGCCCTTGCGCTCGACATCCGCAACAAGCTCTACGAGCCCGGCGAGCGCCTGCCGCCGGAGCCGGAGCTGGCCAGCCGCTTCGCCGTCAACCGCCACACCATCCGCCGCGCGATGGGCGAGCTGGAGCAGAACGGGCTGGTGCGCATCGAGCAGGGCCGCGGCACCTTCGTGCAGGAGCACGCGATCGACTACGCCATCGGGCGGCGCACGCGCTTCTCGCAGAACCTGGCCAGCCAGGGCGTGCGCGGCCACGTCGAGGTGATCGAGTCGCAGACCCTGCGCGCGCCCGAGATCGCCAAGCACCTGGGCCTGGCGCGCAACGCCCCGATCCTGCGCGTGCAGATGCTCGGCAAGGCCGAGGCGCGCACCATCGACGTGGCCGAGCACTACTTCGACGCGGCGCGCTTCCCCGAGCTCGAGGCGCAGTTGCGCGCGCGCCAGTCGATCTCCAAGGCGCTCGCGCATTTCGGCGTGGCCGACTACACCCGCAAGTGGTCGCGCATCACCGCGGCCATGCCGACCGCGCCGGTGGCGCGCCAGCTCAACCAGCCCAAGACGCGGCCCATCCTGCAGGTGGAAGCGCTCAACGTCGATACCGCCGGCACGCCGCTGCACTACAGCGTGGTGCGCTTCGCCGGCGACTGGGTGCAACTGACCGTGGCCGACCAGGACTGAGAGGCCCGCACAGGAAAACCGGCGCCGCGGGCGCCGGGCAGCCGCATCGTTTTCCAGGCCATTGCGGCATCATGCGATGGCCGCCCGAGCAACAAAATTGGTCTAGACATCCGCTTGTCATCTGACCACGCTAAGGTCGCCAGCATGGATACCACTCTCGCCCCTCATCCCACTCTCGCCGGCCTCAGCGGCCGGCGCGTCCTCACCGCCGGCGGCATCGCGCCGGCCAGCCTGGCGTTCCGCGACGGCTGCATCGGCGCGCCCGGCGCCGCCGGCCCCACGCTCGACGCCGGCGACCTGCTGGTGCTGCCCGGCATCGTCGACATCCACGGCGACGCCTTCGAGCGCGCGGTGATGCCGCGCCCCGGCGTCAGCTTCCCGTACGCCGGCGCGCTGTTCGACGTGGACCGCCAGCTGCTGTCGCACGGCATCACCACCGAGCTGCACGGCGTCACGCTGTCGTGGGAAGGCGGACTGCGCGGCGAGGCCTATGCCGAGCGCATGTTCGACGGGCTGGAGCGCATGCGCGGCGCGCTGGGCGCGCAGCACCACGTGCACCTGCGCTTCGAGGCGCACCACGTGGGCGGGCTGGACACCGCGCTGGCGTGGATCGCCAGCGGCAAGGTGCGCTTCCTGGCCATCAACGATCACCTGCCGATGATGCTCCGGCGCATGCAGGACACGCGCAAGCTCGCCGGCTACGCCGAGCGCGCCGAGTGCGACACGGCCACCTTCCGCGCTCGCCTGGAGCAGGCCGCCGCGCGCGCCGGCGAGGTGCCCGCCACCGTGGCCCGCCTGATCGCCGCGGCGCGCGCGGCCGGCCTGCAGGTGGCCTCCCATGACGACGGCGACGCCGCCACGCGCCAGGGCTTCCACCAGCAGGGCTGCCTCGTCGCCGAGTTCCCGCTGACCGTGGACGTGGCCCGCGCGGCGCGCGCGCTGCGCAACCTGACCGTGTTCGGCGCGCCCAACGTGGTGCGCGGCGGCAGCCACACCGGCGCGCCCGACGCCACCGAGATGATCGCCGCGGGCCTGTGCGACGTGCTCGCCTCCGACTACTACTACCCGGCGCCGCTGCAGGCCGCCTTCCGCGTCGCCCAGCTCGGCGTGCTGCCGCTGCCGGCCGCGTGGGACCTGGTCTCGCGCAACCCGGCCCGCGCCGCCGGCCTGACCGACCGCGGCACGCTCGGCCCCGGCCTGCGCGCCGACGCCATCCTGGTCGACGACCGCAACCCCGCCCTGCCCCAGGTCTGCGCCACCATCGTCGGCGGCGTCCTGCACCACGCCACGCGCGCCTTCCCGCTGCAGCAAGCCGGCGGCGAGCGCCGCGCCGCTTGACCCCACGCCCGCCCAGCCCGATGCAGCCGCCCGCCTACCGCTACGCCATCTACCTCACTCCCGCGGCGCCGTGGCGCGACCTCGGCGCGCGCTGGCTCGGCCGCAGCGCCGAGACCGGCGCCCCGGTCGAGCGCCTCGCCGGCGATGCGCGCCTCGCGCGCTGGACCGAGGCGCCCGCGCACTACGGCCTGCACGCCACGCTCAAGGCGCCGTTCCGCCTCGCGCCCGGCCGCACGCCCACCGCGCTCGACGCCGCCCTGCGCGCATTCGCGCTCGACCGCCATCCGTTCGCGGTGCCGCTGGCGCTGCGCAACCTGCGCGGCTTCCTGGCCTGGTGCCTGGGCGACGACCACGCCGCCAACGCGCGCATGCACGCGCTGGCGGACGCCGCAGTGCGCGAGCTCGACGCATTCCGCGCCCAGCCCACCAGCGCGGAAATCGCGCGCCGCGAGCCCGACGCGCTGCAGCCCGAAGCGCGCCGCATGCTCGAAGCCTGGGGCTACCCCTATGCGTTCGAGACCTTCATCTTCCACATCACGCTCAGCGGCCAGCTCGACGCGGCCGACCAGGCCGCCGCCACCGCGCTGCTGCAGGCGCACGCCGGCCACCTGCTGGCCACGCCGATGCCCGTGCGCGACGTGAGCCTGTTCGTCCAGCCCGCGCCCGACGCGCCGTTCGTGGCCGCGCGCCACTACGGCTTCGACGGCAGCACCGCCGACGCCGCCGGCGCGGCCCTGCTGGAGGAGGCGGCATGAGCAGCGGCATCAGCGATGTCACGAGCGATGTCACGCGCGACGCCGGCCGCCAGCTGGTCTACCTGATGGGCCCGTCGGGCAGCGGCAAGGACTCGCTGCTGCGCGCGCTGCACGAGCGCCTGCGCCCCGGCGAGCGCGTGGTGATCGCGCACCGCTACATCACGCGCGCCAGCGGCGCCGACGAGGCCAGCGTCGCCATCACGCCGGCCGAGTTCGCGCGCCGCGCGGCGCTGGGCTGCTTCGCGCTGCAGTGGGACAGCCACGGCCTGCATTACGGCATCGGCATCGAGCTCGACCACTGGCTGGCGCAGGGCCTGTGCGTGGTCGTCAACGGCTCGCGCGAATACCTCGCGCAGGCGCACGCGCGCTACCCCGGCCTGCACGCGGTGCAGGTCGGCGTGCGGCCCGAGGTCCTGGCGCAGCGCCTGCGCCAGCGCGGCCGCGAGGACGAAGCCGACATCGCCCGGCGCCTGGCGCGCGCGGCCGAGCCGTTTGCCGTGCCGGCGGGATGCCGCTTCACCGAAATCGACAACAGCGGCAGGCTGGAGACGGCGGCGCAGCGCTTGCTGGAAGTCGTGCGGGAAGCGCAGGAAGGCGCCGGCGGAGACACCGGGCTGCCGGCCGCGCGGCGCGCCTGAATGTCACGCAGTGGCGGCGGCGCGCAGCCGGCCGCCACCGCGCCATTCAGGCGTTGCCCTGCCGGTCCCAGTACGGCGGCGCGCCGAAACGCTCGATGAAGAAGTCCACGAACGCGCGCACCTTCTGCGAGGCGCGCCGGTTCGGCAGGTAGACCGCCTGGATCGCCCCGCCCGCGCCCAGCCCCGCCTCCCAGCCCGGCAGCACGGCGCGCAGCCGGCCGGCCTCGATGTCGGCGCCGACCAGCCAGCTCGGCATCAGGATCAGCCCCATGCCGCCGATGGCGGCCTCCCGCAGCATCTCCGAATTGTTCGCGCGCAGGCTGCCGCCGACGCGCACCGCCTCGTCCGAGCGCCCCGAGAAGCGCCAGATGCTGCTGCCGCGCGCGTAGGAGAAGGTCAGGCAGTCGTGCCCGGCCAGTTCGGCGGGCGCCTGCGGCTCGCCGCGCCGGGCCAGGAAGTCCGGGCTCGCGCACACCAGCCGCCGGTGCGGCGCCATCCTGCGCGCCACCAAGCTGGGGGCGTCGACGCTGCCCAGCCGGATCGCCAGGTCGAGCCGTTGCGCCACCAGGTCGACCACGTCGTCGGTCATGGTGAGATCGAGCCGGATGCCGGGATACATGCGCGCAAACTCGGGCAGCGCCGGCGCGATGTGCAAGCGCGCGAACGCCACCGGCAGGCTCGCCCGCAGCAGCCCGCGCGGCGGCCCGGCGGCCTCGCCGGCCTCCAGGTTGGCGCTCTCCAGGTCGCCCAGGATGCGCACCGCGTGCTCCAAGTAGCTCTCGCCCACGCTGGTCAGCGTCACGCTGCGCGTCGAGCGGTTCAGCAGCTGCGTGCCGAGGCTGGTCTCCAGCGCGTCCACCTGCCGCGTGACCGACGACGTGGCCACGCCCATGCGCCGCGCCGCGGGCGCGAAGCCGCCTTCCTCGATGACCGCCACGAAAGCCTTCAAGGCAGCGAATGTGTCCATGCACGGGGTCCGGTTTATCGTTGCGTACAGCGCAACGCACCTGCCGAACCTTACCCGATTATCAGCGCCGTCGCTACGGCCTAAAGTGAGGGCGTCAACACCACCACCGCACCCCGGAGCCGACCATGCCAGCCTCCCGCCCCCAGCCTCCCCGCCCCGAGACCCCGTCCCGGCGGCGCGCGCTCGTCGTCGGCGGCTCGCTCGGCGGCCTGTTCGCCGGCAACCTGCTGCGCCGCGCCGGCTGGGAGGCCGACATCTACGAACGCTCCCCGCGCGACCTCGACAGCCGCGGCGGCGGCATCGTGCTGCAGCCCGAGGTCGTCGAGGCCTTCCGGCTGTCCGGCGTGACGCTGCCGGACAGCGCGCTGGGCGTGGGCTCGCAAGCGCGCGTGGTGCTGCGCCCCGACGGCTCGGTCCAGAGCCGCCGGGACGCGCCGCAGACGCAGACCTCGTGGTCGCTGATCTATTCGACGCTGCGCCAGGCGTTCGGCGCGGCGCACTATCACCAGGGCCGCGCGCTGGCCGAGGTCCGCCAGCTTGCCGACCGGCGCGTCATGGCGATCTTCGAGGACGGCACGCAGGCAAGCGCCGACCTGCTGGTCGGCGCGGACGGCGGCAACTCGCGCATCCGCCGGCAACTGTGGCCGCTCGCGCAGCCGTCCTACGCCGGCTACCTCGCCTGGCGCGGCCTGCTGCCCGAGGACGCCATGCCGGCCGTCGCCCGGGAGGCCCTGCATGGCGACTTCGGCTTCGCCAACAACCGCGGCTCCCATATCCTCGGTTATCTCGTGCCCGGCCCCGGCAACGACACGCGCCCCGGGCACCGCCTCTACAACTGGGTCTGGTACCGCGTGGCCGGCGCCACGCAACTGCGCAGCATCATGACCGACGCAACCGGGCGCCACCGCGGCCACGCCATTCCCGAAGGCCTGCTGGCGCCGGCGTGGCGCGAGCACGTCTACCGCGAGGCCGACGCGCTGCTGCCCGCGCCGTTCCGCGCGGTGGTCAGGGCCACCGCGCAGCCCTTCGCCCAGGCCATCCGCGACCTCGCGGTGGACCACATGGTCGACGGCCGCGTGATCCTGCTGGGCGACGCCGCCTCGATTCCCCGCCCGCATACCGCCGCCAGCACCTCGAAGGCCGCCGCCAACGCCATCGCGCTCGCCGCCGCCCTGCGCGCCTTCCCGGACGACCCCGACCGCGCGCTGGCAAGCTGGGAGCCGCAGCAGGTGCTGCTGGGCCAGCGCCTGCGCGACCACGGCCGCGACATCGGCCAGCGCCTGCTGTTTCATGCCGCCCATCCCGTCGGCGTGGGCTAGCCGCCCACGCGCCACACCCAGGTCTTTTTTTCCACCCGAGCCAAGGAGCCATGCCATGAAATTCCTCTTCGACGACGAATCGTTTTCTTTCGAAACCCTGCGCACCGCCGGCTTCGCCAACTACGGCGGCGCCGATCTCGGCGAGGTCATCGTCACCGCGCGCGCCATTCCCGAAGGCGACGAAGCCGCCTGGCTGAAGCAGTGGGAAGCCACCGCCGACCGCGTGGCCCGCATCGGCGAAAACGCGCTCGCCGCGGGGCACCGCGTGAGCGCGCGCGAAGCGTTCCTGCGCGCCTCCAACTACTACCGCACGGCGGAGTTCTTCAAGCGCGCCGCGCCCGTGGGCGACGCCGACGTCGCGCGGCTGTCGGGCCGCTCCACGCAGACCTTCATCCAGGCCGCGCAACGGCTCGACACGCCGTTCGAGATCGTCGAGATCCCCTACGAGGGCACCACGCTGCCCGGCTACCTGTTCCTGGCGGACAGCACCGGCGAGCCGCGCCCCACCGTCATCTACAACAACGGCTTCGATTCGACGCAGGAAGAGTCGTACGTGGCGATCGGCGCCGCGGCCCTGCGGCGCGGCTACAACGTGCTGGCCTTCGACGGCCCCGGCCAGGGCGCGGCGATCCGCCGCGCCGGGCTGCCGTTCCGCCACGACTGGGAGCACGTCATCACGCCGGTCATCGACTTCGCGCTCACGCGCCCGGAAGTCGACCCCGCCAGGATCGCCCTGTTCGGCTACAGCCTCGGCGGCTACCTGGTCGCCCGCGCCGCGGCCTTCGACCACCGCCCCGCCGCGATCATCCTCGACGACGGCATCCTGGACTTCCACGCCGCCTTCGAGCACATGCTGCCGCCGTTCCTGCTGGACTGGATCGGCGCGCACAAGGACGCCGAAGCCGACGCGGTGCTGCGCATGCTGATGCTCGCCAAGACCGGCGCGCGCTGGGCCATGCGGAACGGCATGTGGACCTTCGGCACGTCCTCGCCCAGCGAGTTCGTACGCCTGACGCGGCGCTACACGCTCGCCGGCGTGGCCGGCGACATCCGCGCCGCCACGCTGGTGCTCGACGCCGAGAACGACCAGTTCCTCAAGGGCCAGCCCCAGGCGATCCACGCGGCGCTGAACGCGCCCAAGGCGCTGGTGACGCTGACCGAGGCCGAAGGCGCCGGCGAGCATTGCCACATGGGCGCGATGTACCGCGCCCACCAGACCATCTTCGACTGGCTCGACGACACCCTGGCCCGCGCCTGACCCCTGCCGCAGGCTGCCGTGCGCCGCGCGGCGGCACCCCCTCACCCCACGGAGCAAGACCATGAACCAGCACCTCTTCCGGCCGATCGCGCTCGGCCCGCTCACCCTGAAGCACCGCGTCGTCATGGCGCCGCTGACGCGCTCGCGCGCCGGCCAGCCCGGCGACGTGCCCACCGCCATGAACGCCGAATACTACCGGCAGCGCGCCGGCGCCGCGTTCATCGTCACCGAGGCCACGCAGATCTCGCGGCAAGGCCAGGGATATGCGTGGACGCCCGGCATCTACAGCGACGCGCAGGTCGAGGCCTGGCGCGCGGTCGGCGACGCCGTGCACGGCCAGGGCGGCACCATCTTCATGCAACTCTGGCACGTCGGCCGCGTCTCGCACCCGATGTTCCAGCCCGACGGCGCGCTGCCGGTCGCGCCCAGCGCCCTGCCCGTGCCGGGCAAGACCTTCATCATCGACGAACAGGGCAAGGGCGCCTGGGGCGACATCCCGGTGCCGCGCGAACTCACGGTGGAAGACATCGGCGCCATCGTCGCCGACTACCGGCGCGCCGCGCGCAACGCGATGCGCGCCGGCATGGACGGCGTGGAGATCCACGCCGGCAACGGCTACCTGCTCGACCAGTTCATCAACAGCAGCAGCAACCACCGCCAGGATGCCTACGGCGGCAGCATCGAGAACCGCGCGCGCCTGCTGCTGGAGGTGGTGGCAGCCGTGACGGACGAAGTGGGCGCCGGGCGCGTCGGCGTGCGGCTCACGCCGATGGGGCGCTTCATGGGCATGGGCGACGACACCCCGGAGGCCACCTTCGGCCATATCGCCAGCCGGCTCAACGACTGGAACCTGGCCTATCTCCACCTGGTGGAGCCGGCCATCGCGGGAACCGTGAAGGATGAGAGCGCCGACCCGCGCCGCGACGCCATCATCGGCCAGATGCGCGCGGCCTACCGCGGCGTGCTGATGCTGGCCGGCGGCTACGACGGCGAGGCCGCCGAGCAGGCGCTGGCCAGCGGCCGGGCCGACCTGATCGCCTTCGGCCGCCTGTTCATCGCCAACCCCGACCTGCCCGCGCGCCTGCGCGGCGGCCACCCGCTCAACACGCCCGACGCGGCCAGCTTCTTCGGCGGCGACAGCCGCGGCTACACCGACTATCCGGCGCTCGGCTGAACGGCAGGCGGCCCGGCTGGCGGCTCAGCCTCCGGCCAGGTCGATGCTGAAGCTGATGCCGTGCTCGCGGAAGCCGAGCCGGCGGTAGAACTGGTGCGCCTGCAGCCGGCGCCCGTTGGACGACAGCGCCAGCTTGTCCGCGCCGGCCTCGCGCGCCAGCCGCATGGCGGCATCCATCATGGCCGAGCCGACGCCGCCGCCGCGCGCGCTCTGCGTGACCACCACGCCTTCGATGACGGCCTCGTTGTGCCCGGCGTGCACCAGCACCGGAAACACCAGCAGGCTGAAGGTGCCCAGCGCCGCGCCGCCGGCATCGCGCATCAGGTAGCAGCGGTAGTCGGGCACGGCCCGCACGCGGGCGAACAGCGCGCGCATGCGCGGCAGCGGCAGCGGCGCCTCGCCGTCCATCTCGGACAGCAGCGCGGCCACCTGCGCCAGCTCGGCGTCGGTGCCGGTGACTTCGTGCAGCGTCAGCGCGCCCGGCGCGGCGGACACGACATCGCCCCGGCCCGGCGCATTGTCCTCGGCCATGTCAGGCCGCCTGTGCCGGCCGGCGCAGGCAGCGCGCCACGATCGGCAGGTAATGTTCCAGCGGCGGCGTGGCGAGGCCGACCACCTTGGCGAGATCGTCGTAGCGGCGCAGGCGCACCGCCTCCGCGCCGTGGGGCTGCGCGAGGAAGGCTTCGGCCTGGGCCGCGTCGAACGGGCCGCCCTGCAGCGCCAGGCTCTGCTGCGAAGCCGGCGACAGCGCGGCCTGGTAGCCCGGCTCGATGGCGCACAGGTAGCGCTTGGCGGCCACGTGCAGGCGGACCGGCTCGGTCACGGCCGGGCCGAAGCCGACCGCGAGCAGGTCGGCGCCGACTTCCTGGTGGCGCATGTCGGTGGTGCTGTCCTCGGCCATCACGAGGTGGCCGAGGTCGTGCAGCAGGCTCGCCACCACCAGCGGCTCGGGGTCGCCGGCCTGCTCGGACAGGTGGGCGCATTGCAGCGCGTGCTCGGTCTGGGTGATGGCTTCTCCGCCGTAGTAGTTGGCGCCGTGGCCGGAGAAAAGGATTTCGATGCGCCTGAGGATGGTCATGAACTGATGTGTCGAGTGGAAAAGCCGGCGTCTTCCGGGTTGCGCGCCGGACGTGGTGGCGTCGCGCTCAGACCAGCGCCTTGCGGATCTGGGCGGACAGCACGTCGATGCCGGTGACGAAGATGACGATGATGATCATCACGGCGCAGGTCTCGGCGTACTGGAAGCTGCGGATGATCTCCCACAGCACGGTGCCGATGCCGCCGGCGCCGACGATGCCCAGCACCGAGGCCGAGCGCACGTTGGATTCGAAGCGGTACAGCGCGAACGAGATCCACAGCGGCAGCACCTGCGGGATCACGCCGTAGACGATTTCCTCCAGCGCGTTGGCGCCGGTGGCGCGCACGCCCTCGACCGGGCGCGGGTCGATCGACTCGGTCGCCTCGGAGAACAGCTTGGCCAGCACGCCGGTGGTATGCACCCACAGCGCCAGCACGCCGGCGAAGGGCCCCAGACCCACCGCCACGATGAACAGCATGGCGAACACCATTTCGTTGATGGCGCGGCAGGCGTCCATCACGCGCCGCATCGGCTGGTAGACCCAGCCCGGCACGATGTTGGCCGAGCACGCCAGGCCCAGCGGCACCGCCGCCACCACGGCCAGGAAGGTGCCCCAGATGGCGATCTGCACCGTCACGATCATCTCGTCGAGATAGATGCGCCAGTCGCGGAAGCTCGGCGGGAAGAAGTCGGCGGCGAACTTGCCCATGTTGCCGGAATCGCGCAGCAGGTCGAGCGGGCGCATGTCGGCGCCCTGCCAGGACAGCGCCAGCAGCGCGAGCACCACGGCCCACACGAACAGGACTGGCAGGCTGGTGCGCGGCGGACGGGCGGCGCGGGGCGAGGTGGCTGGGATCATGGCGGGGTTGGCGGGACGATGCATAAAGACAAGAAAACCGGAAGCCCGGAAAGGCGGGCGTGAGTACTGCGGCGCCGCCCGGGCGGCCCGCCCCGGTTCTGCGGGACGGGCCGCGCGCGGCGGCGCGGCTGCTGCGGTACGGCTGCTACGTTGCTGCGGTGAAGCTGGCGGTGGCGCTTACTGGGCGCTGGCCGCGGCGACCTTGTCCAGCTCGGCCAGCTTGCGGCTCACGTCGGCCAGGCGCTTTTCCTTGTCGGCGCCGGCCAGCGTGGTGTCGGACTCGATCTTGGCCTTTTCCTTGGCCAGCTCGATCTGGCGGATCGGCACCAGTTGCGCGTCGGTCGAGGCGCGGAAGCCCTGGTACGTCAGCGGGGCCAGGTTGGCCTTCTCGCGGGCGGCGTCGGCGCCCTTGCCGTAGTTGACGAAGAAGGTCTTGATCTTGAGCTTGAGGTCGGCCGGCAGGTCCTTGCGGTAGACCAGCGGATCGGCCGGGATCAGCGGCGACTTCCACAGCACGCGCACCTGGTCGTAGGCGTTCTTGCCGGTGTTGATGCGATAGCGCTCGAAGTTCTCGGTGTTGTTCACCGCCACGTCGACCTGCTTGTTCAGCACCGACAGCAGGTTGGTTTCATGGTTGCTCACGCGCACGGTCTTGAACAGCGTCTTCGGCTCGATATTGCGCGCGCCCCACAGGTAGTGGCCCGGCACGGCGGTGCCGGAGGTCGAGTTCGGATCGCCCGCGCCGTAGCTCAGCGACTTGCCGTTCTTGATGACGTCGTCGACCGACTTCAGGTCACTGTCCTTGTTGACGATCAGCAGCGACCAGTAGCCGGGGTTGCCGTCCTTGTCGATCACCGAGGCGAACACTTCGCCGTTGGCGCGGTCCACGGCTTCCATCGCCGCCTTGTTGCCGTACCACGCGACCTGCACCTTGTTGAAGCGCATGCCTTCGATGATGCCGGCGTAGTCGGAGGCGAAGAACGGCTTGACCTGCATGCCGAGCTGCTTGCTGAGGTCGTCGATCACCGGCTGCCAGGCCGACTTCAGGTTGGAGGAGGTCTCGGTCGAGATAAAGCCCATCGTGATGGTCTTGCCTTCCTGGGCAAGGGCGGGCAGCGACAGCGCGCTGGCGGCGCCGGTCGCGATCAGGGCAACAAAGGTTCTGCGCAGCATGTAAAGGCTCCGGGAGAAAACGGGATTGAGGCTGGGTTGGGATTGCTTGCGGTAAGACTGGCGAAAGCGCTACGGGAAAGACATCGGCACCGGTGCGGGACGCGCGGCGTCAGGCGGCCGCCAGCCCGGCAGGCGCCAGCGCCGGCGCGTCCTGCAAGGCGTCATGCGGCAGGAGTTCGTCCGCTTCGGTGCCGTAGAGGTCGCGCAGCATGGCCGCCGTCAGCGCCGCCGAGGGGCCGTCGTAGACCACCTGGCCGTGGCGCAGCGCGACCACGCGCGGGCAGTAGCGCATCGCCACGTCCACCTGGTGCAGCGACACCACCACCGCCACCTTGCGCGTGCGGTTGATCTGCGCGAGCAGCTCCATCACGCGGCGCGCGGATTCCGGATCGAGCGAGGCGATCGGCTCGTCGGCCAGGATCACCTGCGCGTTCTGCACCAGCGTGCGGGCGATCGCCGCGCGCTGCTGCTGGCCGCCCGACAGGGTCGAAGCCCGTCGAAACGCATAGTCGTCTATACCAACCTGGGCAAGCGCTTGCAGCCCCGCGTCGATTTCCTCATTCCGGAAATAACGCACCAGACTGCGCCACAGCGGCACGCGCGGCAGCATGCCGGTCAGCACGTTGGTGATCACCGGCAGGCGCCCCACCAGGTTGAACTGCTGGAACACGAAGCCGATCTCGGCGCGGGCGCGGCGCACGTCGCGCGCCAGGCGCCCGTCCTGCTGGATCACCCGCCCGTTGACGACGACCTTGCCGGCGCCGGCGTCGCCAGCCACGAAACCGGCCAGATGGCGCAGCAGCGTGGACTTGCCGGAGCCGGAAGCGCCCAGCAGCGCCACCATTTCACCCTGGGCGACGGCGAGGCCGACATTGTCCAGCGCCTTGCGTCCCGCCTGGAACGACTTGGACAAGCCGTGCACTTCGATCGCATGCGTCATCCCGCTCTCCTTGCATCATCACTTGCATAAACAGTGAGCGCATTCTGGGTGGCGCTGATGACAAAACGATGAAGGTTCGAGCATGGCGCCCTGGAAAGCGGCCAGGCATGCCGCCGGCGCATGCCAAGCGGTGCCGGGACGACATGGCGCCCGGCCGCGGCGCGCGACCGGGGGGGGCCGCTTTCCGGCGGGCGGCCCGTCCTGTAGACGGGAGACGACATTGCCGACGCCGGTCCCGCCCCGGGCGCGCCTCAGCCCGGCAGCACCGCCGCCACCGAGTCGGCGAAACGCGCAACGATGCGGTCGATGTCCTGCGCCGTGCAGATGAACGGCGGCGCGAACAGCACGTGGTCGCCATGCACGCCGTCGACCGTGCCGCCCATCGGATAGACCAGCAGCCCGTTCTGCATCGCCGCGGACTTGAGCCGCGCATGCGTCTTCAGGGCCGGGTCCAGCGTGGCCTTGCTGGCGCGGTCGGCCACGAACTCCACGCCGACGAACAGCCCGCGCCCGCGCACGTCGCCCACGTTGGGGTGATCGCCGAGCGCCGCGCGCAGGCCCGCGCGCAGCTGCTCGCCGCGCGCCCGCACGTTGTCGAGCAGATTCTCCTCGGCAATCGTGCGCTGCACGGCCAGCGCCGCCGCGCACGCGGTGGCGTGGCCGATGTAGGTATGGCCATGCTGGAAGAAACCGCTGCCGCCCACGATGGCGTCATAGATGCGGCCAGTCGACAGCATCGCGCCGATCGGCTGGTAGCCCGCGCCGAGGCCCTTGGCGATGGTCACGATGTCGGGCACCACGCCGTCTTCCTCGCACGCGAACAGGTAGCCGGTGCGGCCCATGCCCGCCATCACCTCGTCGAGGATCAGCAGCACGCCGTACTTGTCGCACACCGCGCGGATACGCCGGAGGTAATCGGCCACCGGCGGCACCGCGCCGGCCGTGGCGCCCACCACCGTCTCCGCCACGAAGGCCGCCACGCTGTCCGGCCCCAGTTCCAGGATCATCGCTTCCAGCTCGTCGGCCAGCCGCTGCGCGTATTGCTGGCCGGTCTCGCCGGTGCGCTGGTCGCGGTAGGCATAACAGGGCGAGACGTGATGCGCCGGCACCAGCAGCGGCAGGAACGGCTCGCGCCGCCAGGCATTGCCGCCGATGGCCAGCGCCCCGAGCGTGTTGCCGTGATAGCTCTGCCGGCGCGCGATGAAATGGCGGCGCGCGGGCTGGCCGGTCTCCACGAAATACTGCCGCGCGAGCTTCAGCGCCGCCTCCACCGCCTCCGAGCCGCCCGAGACGAAATACACGTGATCGAGATCGCCCGGCGCGGCGCGCGCGAGCGTGTCGGCCAGCGCCTCCGACACCTCGGTGGTGAAGAACGAGGTATGCGCGTAGGCGATGCCGTCCAGCTGCCGCTTGATCGCCTCGATCACGCGCGGATGCCCGTGGCCGAGACAGGACACCGCCGCGCCGCCGGACGCATCGAGATAATGCTTGCCGTGGTTGTCGATCAGCTCGATGCCGCGGCCGGCGACGGCCACGGGAAGCGCCTGGCGCGGATTGCGGTGGAAGACGTGGGTCATGATGTGCGGTACGGGAACGGGGCGGAGATGCCGGCCCGGGCAAGTATAAGGAAACGCTGCCGCGCATGCAACATATGTTTCTCAAATACGATTAATGGATTCACTTGATTCCGACCTTGTCGGAACCCCGCCGGCCAGCCGCCCGGAACGCGCCGCCGAAGATTGTGCAACAATCGTTGCATCCATTCACACCGAACCCACGATGCCGACCGAAAGCCCCCAGCCGCCGCAGACCCTGGACGACCTGCAGGCCCACCTGCGCGAGCACTTCGCTTCCCTCAGCGCGCAGTTCCAGGCCGGCGCGCGCTACCTGCTCGACCACCCGCAGGAAGTGCCCATGCTGTCCATGCGCAAGATCGCCGCCGACGCCGGCGTGCAACCCGCCACGCTGGTACGCCTGGCCCAGTTCCTCGGCTTCGAGGGCTGGCAGGGCCTGCGCGAACTGTTCGTGGCCTCGCTGCGCGGCGGCTCCCAGCCCTACGCCAAGCGCGCCCGCAAGGTGGTGCGCGAAAGCGGCTCCACGCGCATGCTGGCCGAGATGCTCGAAGTCCAGCACCGCAACCTCGAGCGCACCGGCACCGCCAGCGCCGACGCCATGCCGCGCGCGGCCGAGCTCATCAGCGCCGCGCCCAGCGTGCACGTGGCGGGCTTCCGCTCGTGCTACCCGATCGCCTTCACCTTCCACTACCTCTACCGCCTGTTCCGCGCCTCGGTGCACCTCGTGCGCGGCGACGCCGGCACGCTGGAAATGGAACTGCGCGCCTTCGCGCCCAGGGACGCGGTGGTGGTCGCCAGCTTCGCGCCCTACTCGCAGGAAAGCATCCGCGTGGCCACCGCCGCGCACGAAGCCGGCTGCCGCGTGATCGCGCTGACCGACAGCACCGTCGCCCCGATCGCCCTGCACGCCGACTGCACGCTGCTGTTCTCGCTCGACAGCCCCTCCTTCTTCCCCTCCATCACCGCCGGCGTGGCGCTGGCCGAGGCGCTGGTCGAGCAACTGCTGGCAAAAAAGGGCAAGGGCGCCATCAAGGCGCTCGAACTGGCGGAGGGGCAGCTTCACCAGACCGGGGCGTATGTGGCGGCGAAAAGGAACTGAAGAGGCTGAGGGAAGCTGAACGCCGCCCTATCGCCCTATCGCTCTATTCGAACGCCTCGTCGCTCGGCTGCTCGTAAGCCTTCCTGACCGCGGCGCTCATCGGGAACTCGAAGCTCACGTTCTTCGGCGGAATCGGCTTGTTGAACCACTTGTCGTACATGACGCGGATCTCGCCGCTCTTCATCAGGCCGGTAATGACGCCGTCGACCAGCTTCTTGAACTCGGGATCGTCCTTGCGCATCATGAAGCCGTAGGCCTCGAACGACTGCGGCGTGCCCACCACGGTCCAGTCGGCCGGCGCCGGCGCCGTGGTCTTGACGCCCGACAGCAGCACGTCGTCCATCATGAAGGCGGCCACCCGGCCCGACTGCAGGATCAGGAAGGACTCGCCGTAGTCCTTGGCGCTCTGGATGGCGATGTTGGCCTTCTTTTCATCGTTGAGCCTGCGCAGGATGCGCTCGGAGGTGGTGCCGGCGTTGGTCACCACGGCCTTGCCGGACAAGTCGCCGAAGTCCTGCACCGGGCTGCCCTTCTTCACCAGCAGGCGCGTGCCCGCCACGAAGAAGGTGGTGGAAAACGCCACCTGCTGCTGCCGCGCCTTCAGGTTGGTGGTCACGCCGCACTCCAGGTCCACGGTGCCGTTCTGCACCAGCGAGATCCGGTTCTGCGACGTCACCGGCACCATGTGCACCTGCAAGCTGGCCACGCCGGCCCGCCTGCCGGCCTCGGCGATGACCTTGTCGCAGATGTCCTGGGAAAAGCCGACCACCTTCTGGCTGCCGTCGTAGAACGAGAACGGTATCGACGAGGTGCGGTGCCCGATCGAGATCGTCCCGGTCTCCCGGATCTTGGCCAGCGTGGCGCCGGCCGGCGCATCCGCCGCATGGGCCGCCGGCACGCCGCACACCGCCGCGGCCATGCCGCACACCGCCGCCATCTTCATTGCCTTCGTTGCTTCCAGTGCTTTCATCGATTGCTCCTTGTCTGGCGGATACGGACATCCGTCGTCGTTTCAGATGCTAGCCACTGAGCAACATTTGTTCCATCATGGATAACCATGAAACAATCGTATTTCCCCAGGAAAAACCGAAACAGGCGATGCAATGCACAATCATGGTGAAACACATGGTGCAAAGCGGCATGGTTTTGGCGCACGGCAGCGCCCCGGGCCCGGCCGGCCCCTTTTGCGGGCGGGCGCGGGCATGGTTACAATCGGCTTCGCCGCCCGCGCCCCGCGCTGCCGCATCGCGGCCGCCGGGCCGTTGATCCGAGAACGGAAAACACGCGCCGCCCCGCAACCCCTGCCTGGACCCATCATGTCGAACTCACAAGCCACCGCCCGCCTGGGCCCCGCCGACGCCAACTATCTCGTGCACCTGCAGGCCGGCAGCCACGCGCTGACCGGCGACGAATCCGCCGGCCTCGGCGGCACCGACCAGGGACCGGCGCCGTTCGCCTTCGTGCTGTCGGGGCTGGTGTCCTGCACCGCGATCACGCTGAAGATGTACATGCAGCACAAGGGATGGCCGGTGGCCGACGTGGAAGTCACGGCGGCGTTCCAGGGCAAGGACGAGGCGCGCTTCATCCGGCGCGAGGTCAAGGTGAGCGGCGCCGACCTGGGCGAAGCCGAACGCGAGCGGCTCGCGCAGATCTGCGAGCGCACGCCGGTAACGCTGTTCCTGAAGGCGGCGTCGCGGATCGAGACGACGTTGGTGTAGGGGACGTTATCGGGAAAAGCCTTGGGGCGCTGCCCGGTTGGGGCATGCGGGCAACTTCGCTCTGGCGAGCGCTGACCCGCTCCCCCGGCCCCTCCCGCGAGCGGGAGAGGGGGAAAGCCAGCGACCGACTACAAGCAAAGAAACCTACTTCGCCCCAGCCTCCGCTGCATGGGTGCGGATCACCACCTCGGAATGCAGGGTGCGGTGCACCGGGCATTTGTCGGCGATCTCCAGCAGGGCGGCGCGCTGCGCGTCGTCGAGCGGGCCTTGCATGGTGATCTCGCGCTCGATCCAGTCGATCTTGCCTTCGGTGGTGGCGCAGTCCGAGCAGTCGGCCGCGTGGATCTTCTCGTGGCGCAGCGACACGGCCACGTGTTCGAGCGGCCAGCCCTTGCGGTCCGCGTACATGCGCATGGTCATCGAGGTGCAGGCGCCGAGCCCGGCCAGCAGCAGGTCGTAGGGCGCCGGGCCGCCGTTGAGGCCGCCGAACGAGACCGGCTCGTCGGCCACCAGCCGGTGCGGGCCGGCGGCGATGCGCTGCTGGTACTTGCCGATGTGCGCCTCTTCCACCCGCACGAAACCTTCCTCGGCCACCGCGGGCGGCATGTCGAGCGTCTCGGTGCCGAGGTAGCGCTGGCTCCAGGCGGCGATGGTGTTGGCCACGTAGATGGCGTCTTCCTTGCGCGTGAGCAGGTGGTCGGCGCGGTCCAGCGAGACGAAGCTTTTCGGGTGCTTGGCGGCGATGAAGATCTGGGTGGCGTTGTCGATGCCCACGGTGGTGTCCTGCGGCGCGTGCATGACCAGCAGCGCGCGGCGCAGCCGGGACACGCGCTCGAGCAGTTTCTGCTCGCCCACGTCCTCGAGGAACTGGCGCTTGATGCGGAACGGCCGGCCGGCAAGCTGCACTTCGGCTTCGCCCTCGGCCGCGATGCGCGCGGCTTCTTCGCCGAACAGGCCGACCACGTGGCCGGGATCGCTGGGCGCGGCGATGGTCACGACGGCCCTGGCTTCGGGCACGCCTTCCGCGGCGGCCAGCACGGCCGCGCCGCCGAGGCTGTGGCCGATCAGCAGCGCGGGCGCGCGGTAGTGCTGCCGCAGGTAGTCGGCCGCCGCCAGCAGGTCGGCCACGTTGGACGAGAAATTGGTGTTGGCGAAGTCGCCGCCGCTGCCGCCAAGGCCGGTGAAATCGAAGCGCAGCACGCCGATGCCGTGCTCGGTGAGCGCCTGCGCGATGCGCGTGGCGGCAAGCACGTCCTTGCCGCAGGTGAAGCAATGGGCGAACAGGGCAAAGGCCCGGACCGGGCCGGCCGGTAGATCCAGCCGCGCGGCGAGCTGCTCGCCATCGCTTCCGGGAAACTGCAGGCGCTGGGCTTCCATGGGCATCCTCATCGGTAACGCAAGCTGTGCGGGGTTCCCACTCTAGCGCAAGTTCGCGCCGCGGGGGGCGGCGCGGCGTGCGCTACCGGGTGCAATGCCCCGGCGCGCCACACCGCGCGCGCGGCCGCGCGCCGCACGCTTGCCAGCATGCGCCTTCCGTTGTACACAGGAAGGCACCCCGGGCGGCGGCGATGCCCTGCCCGCCGCCCGGGCGATCCAAGCTGCCGGGATGGCCTAAGCCGCCTTCGGCTTTTCCGGCCGCTGGGAGAAGGTCCGCTCGAACACCGACTCGGCGATGCGGTTCTTGAGGATCTCGATCGAGCCGCCCGCGATCATCCAGCCGCGGCAGCGGCGCAGGCAGTATTCCACCAGCGCTTCCTGGCTGTAGCCCATGCCGCCCATCACCTGCAGCGCTTCGTTGGCCACGTCGAAGCCGGCCTGGTTGCAGAAGGCCTTGGCGATGGCGGTCTCCTCGGCCGACGGAAAACCGCTGTCGGCGTTGGCGGCGGCGCGGTACAGCAGCAACTGGCCGGCGTCGAGCTTGATCTTCATCTCGGCGAACTTCCATTGCAGGCCCTGGAACTCGCACAGCAGGCGGCCGAACTGGCGGCGCTGCATGGCCCATTCGCGCGCCACCTGGTAGGCGTAGCGGCCGAGCGCCAGCGAGCGCGCGGTGTTGCCCATGCGTTCCACGTTGAAGCCGGCGATCTGCTTCTTGAAGCCGCCCTCGCCGAGCAGCACGTCGGTGGCGGGGATGCGCACGTCCTCGAAGTAGATCTGCGCCCACTCCTCGCCCGACATGAAGCGCGAGCGCTGGCCGATGCGCACGCCCGGCAGGCGGGTGTCGATCAGCACCGAGCCGATGCCGCCCACGCCGGGGCCGAAGCGCACGTAGGCCAGGATCACGTCGGCGTGCGGGCCGTGCGTGGTGAAGACCTTGGTGCCGTTGATGATGAAATCGTCGCCGTCGGGCGTGGCGGTGGTGCGCAGCTCGGTCACGGCGGAGCCGGCCTCGGGCTCGGTCATGCCGACCGAGATCAGCGCCTCGCCGGCCAGCAGGCGGCTGAGCCATTTGTCCTTCTGCGCCGGCGAGCCGTACTCCGCCAGCACGCGGATGGCACCGAAATTGCCGGCCTGGATCACGTCGGCGCTGCGCGGGCACACCGCCGCCACCGCCTGGATGGCGATGATGGCGTCCATCAGGCTGCCGCCCTGGCCGCCGTCGGCCTCGGCCACGGTGATGCCGAGCAGCCCCTGCGCGCTCATCTTGCGGGCCACGTCCCAGGGATAGTCGTCGGTGTGCGCGCGGGCCACCGCGCCAGGCAGCAGCTCCTTCTGCGCGAAGCGGGTCACGGCCTGCTCGAACTCGGCCTGCTCCGGGGTCAGCTTGAAATCCATCGTTGTCTCCGTTTGCTGTTTCGGTGAATCCTGTCCATGCCGCGGCTCAATGCCGCGCATCCTGCGCGTCCGCTTCCGCCAGCCGCACCACGCAGTCCACGCCGACCACGCCGTCGGCGCGCACGAACAGCGGGTTGATCTCGGCCTCGCGCACGCGCACCTCGTGCAGCGCCGCCAGGCGCGAGAAGCGCACGATGGCGTCGGCCAGCGCATCCATGTCGCCGCGCGGCAGGCCGCGGAAGCTGCGCACCAGCGCCGTGCTGCGCACCTCGCCGATCATCTCCACGGCCTCTTCGCGCGTCACCGGCGCGGGCCGCAGGCTCACGTCGGCGTGCAGCTCGGCGGCGATGCCGCCCGCGCCGAGCATGACGACGGGCCCGACCAGCGGGTCGTCGCGGTAGCCCAGCATCAGTTCCAGCAGCTTGTCCTCCATGCGCTGCACGAGGATGCCGTCGAGGCGCGCGGCGGGCGCGGCGCGCGCCACGCTGGCCAGGATCGCCGCGCCGGCCTGCTCCAGCTCGCGGGTGTCGCGCACGCCCACGCGCACGCCGCCCACGTCGGTCTTGTGCAGGATGTCGCGCGAGCAGATCTTGGCGACCACCGGATAGGGAATGCCGTGATGGGCCTCGCCGGCGGGCACCAGCGCCAGCGGCGCGATCGGCACGCCCAGCGCCGCGAACACCTGGGCTGCTTCGTATTCGGACAGGTCGCCGGCCAGCGGCAGGCCGCGCGGCCATGCCTGCGGCGCGGGCGCGTCGCCGCTGTCGGCCGGCGCGCGCGCCGCCTGGAACAGTTGCGCCAGCGCGTCGGCGCAGGCCTCCGGCGTGCGGAACGCGGCCACGCCCGCGGCCTGGAGCACGCGCAGCGATGCCGCCGCCTCCGGCGCGAGGAAGGCCAGCAGCGGCTTGCCGGCGCCGCTGCCGGCGGCCTCGACGATGGGACGCACGGCCAGCTCGGGATGGAACTGCGCCGACGATCCGGCCACGCACAGCACGGCGTCGCACCAGTCGCTCTGCAGCAGTTGCTCGACCAGGTCCTTGTACTGCGCGCTGGTCGCGGCCAGCGTCAGGTCGATGATGGGGGTCTGGCGGATGCGCACGCCGCGCGCCGCCATGTGGGCGATGAAGGCGTCGGGCGGCGCCACCGCCTCGATGCCGGACAGCCCCAGGCGGTCGACCACGGTGGCCGCGCCGCCGCCCGTGGTGGTGACCACCGCCACGCGCGGCGGGCGCGCCAGCGCGGGCACGCGGCTGCCGTAGCGCTGCGCCAGCGGCGCGGCCTCGAACAGCGTTTCCAGCATTTCCACGCGCATCACGCCGTGCTTGCGCAGGAACGCGTCGACCGCGGCGTCGTTGCCGGCCAGCGCGCCGGTGTGCGACTGCGCCAGCGCCTCGCCCTGCGCCGAGCGGCCCAGCTTGTAGGTGATCACCGGCTTGCCCGCGGCGCGCGCGCGGCGCAGCGCCGGGCCGAGCACGGCGGCGTCGCGGATGGTTTCCAGGAACAGCAGGATGACGCCGGTCTCGGCATCGTCGACCAGCAGGTCGACCAGCTCGCCCACGCCGACGTCGCTCTCGTTGCCGACCGACGCCAGCTTGGCGAAGCCCAGCCCGCGCGCCGCGCCGCGCGACAGCAGCGCGCCGAGCATCGAGCCGCTTTGCGAGACCAGGCTGATGGGGCCGGCATGGAGCTCGTCCATCTCGAACACCGCGTTGACGGACAGCACCGCGCCGGCCGCCACGTTGACCACGCCGATGCTGTTGGGCCCGACCAGCCGCACGCCCGCCTCCGCGGCCTTGCGCACCAGCGCCTGCTGCGCGGCCATGCCGGCCTCGCCGGTCTCGGCGAAGCCGTCGGAGAACACCGTGACCACCTTCACGCCGCTGGCCGCGCATTGCGCCAGCGCGGCCTCGACCTGGCTGCCCGGCACCATGACGAAGGCGTGGTCCACCGGCCCCGGCACGGCCGCCAGCGACGGATAGGCCTTCTCGCCGAGCACCTCGGCGCGCGTGGCGTTGATCGGGTAGAGGCTGCCGCCGTAGCCGTGCTTGCGCATGAAACGCATGGGCCGGGCGGTATTCTTGGCGATGTCGCTGGAGGCCCCGATCAGCGCCACCGAGCGCGGCGCGAACAGCGCGGCGGCCAGCGCGGCGCCGGTCGCCGGGCGCGTGGTGTCGGACTGCTTGCCACCGACGCTATTGCCAGCGTTATTGCCCACGCTATTGCCAGCTTCCACGCCGGCGGCACCGCCCGTCTGCGCGGCGGTTTCGATCACTTCTTTCATGTCGTTTCTCATCGTTTCAGGCCCTTCCCAGTTCCGCCAGCCGCAGCGCGCGCACGCTGCCGGCATCGAGCTGCCACAGCGCGGCCAGCAGCGCGCGCGCGGCGTCGCCGCCGATCACGGGCGCGGCCAGCTCGGTGAACTTGTCCGCCAGCGTGGCGTCGTCGAGCGGGGCTTCGGGGTCGCCCTTGCGGTACGGCGCGAAATGCGCGTGGCGCGTGCCGTCCTTGAGCAGGATTTCCACACGCGCCGCGCGCTGGCGCGGAAACGCCGCGGTCAGCCCGGGATCGGCCCGCAGCACGACCGCGCGCATCAACTGGCGGATGCCCGCGTCGGCCAGGCGCGCGTCGGAGAACGCATCGAGCCGCACCGCGCCGTGCAGGATGCCGTGCGCGACCACGTAGGGCAGGCTGAAGCGCGCCTCGAACGCGGTGCGCGGCGTGGCGTTGCCGGTCACGTCGAGCGCGGTCTGGTAGGTGTCGACCGTGACCGACTCGATCGCCTCGGCAGCAATGCCGTGCTCGCGCACCAGCGCGATGGCCGCGTCGATGGCCGCGAACGTATGGCCGCAGCAGCCGTGGTTCTTCTGCGTGATGCGCAGCACGTTGTAGTCCGTGCCCAGCCCCTGCGTGACGGCCGTCCAGTCGGGACTGCCGCACAGCGCCGCGCCGAAGCCGGCCGCGCCTTCGAGGATGTCGTGCACGCCGTTGACGCCGGCGGCCGCGGCCTGCGCGGCCTGCACGCCCACCTGGGCGGCGTGGCCGGCGTGCAGCGCCTTGGTCATGGCGTCGGAGCGGAAGGCCTGCTGCAGGCCCGAGGCAAAGGTGGCGGCGGTGGCCAGCGCGTCGGCCGCCACGGTGGCGTCGCCGGGCGACACCAGCAGCGCGCCGGCCGCGGCGCTGCCGAAGCAGCCCACCGTGCCGGTGGTGTGGAAATAGCGGTAGTGCGCGGGCTGGATCGCCGCGCCGATGCGCGTGGAGACCTCGTAGCCCGCCACCACCGCGCGCAGGAAGTCCTCGCCCGAGGCGTCGCGCGACTCGGCCAGCGCCAGCGCCGCGGCGATGGTCGGGCAGCCGGGATGGTAGACGGCATCGCGGAAGATGTCGTCGAACTCGGCCGCGTGGGACGCGCTGCCGTTGATCCACGCCGCCGTGGCCGGGAATGCCGTGGTGCCGTGCGCCACCACCGAGGCAGCGCCCACGCCCAGCTCCGCGCGGTGCGCCTGCACGAGGTTCGTGCCGGGCGACATGCGCGTGCCCGGGAACAGCGCGGCAAACCAGTCGATCACGGCACGCTTGCCGTAGTGCACCACCTCGGGCGGCAACGCGCGCCGGCCCTGCGCGCCGACATACTCGGCCAGTTCTTCGATCACCATGCTGCGTCGCTCCTTGTCTCTTGTCGTTCTTCCGCCTTGCGCGGCGTGTCTGTCCAGGTGCCCAATGTTAGGGAGCGCGCGGCACCGAGACTTGAAATTTGGTGAAAGCTCGTGAGCAGGCACGTGAAGCGACGCGTGCGCGGGCCCGCCAGGCCGCCGGCGGAGGGCCTGCGGCGGCGTTGCCGTCACGCCCGGGAAAATCCGGTTTGACGGCGGCGGCGCGCATGCATAGCATTGCTGCGCAACGGATGCGGCGCCCGCGCGCGTCCCCTGTTCGTTTTCTTGCCGTCTTTCCTCACGCATTCCCTACCCCGCATGGACATCGCCTCCCTGGAAATCCTCATCGCCGCCGTCGAGGAAAAAAGCCTGTCCCGCGCAGCCGAGCGCGAGAACCTCGTCACCTCGGCCGCCAGCAAGCGCGTCTCCGAGATGGAGCGCCAGGCGGGCACCGCGCTGCTGGTGCGGCATGGCCGCGGCGTGGAGCCCACGCCGGCCGGCGCCATGCTCTACCAGCGCGCCAAGGCCATCGTGCGCAGCATCCGGCTGGCCGAGGAAGCGCTGACCGTGTACTCCACCGACGGCACCGCCAAGATCCGGCTGGCGGCCAACCCGTCCACCATCCTGCAGTTCCTGCCCACCGACATCAGCGGCTTCCAGCAGAGCGCGCCCGACAGCCGCATCGACCTGATCGAGTCGTTCAGCTTCGACATCCCGCGCATGGTCTCCAACGGCGACGCCGACATCGGCATCTACCACGCCGAGGCGCCCAGCCCCGGCGTGTTCTCGCTGCCCTACCGCTCGGACCGCGTCGGCCTGGTGGTGCCGCGCGGCCACCCGCTGGAGGCGCGCGGCTCGCTGCGGCTCGAAGACGCGCTGGACTACGATTTCCTCGGCTATTTCCCGCGCCACACGTTCGATGCGTTCCTGCAGCTGGTGAGCAGCACCATCTCGCGCCCGCTCACGGTGAAGACGCAGGTCTCGAACTTCGAGGCGCGCTGCCGCATGGTGCGCGAGGGGCTGGGCATCGCCGTGGTGCCGGAGGGCATCGCCAGGAACTACCTGGGCATGATGGGACTGAGCCTGCTGACGCTGACCGACGCCTGGGCCGCGCGCAATTTCTACGTGTGCGTGCGCGACCGCCAGTCGCTGCCGGCCGGCACGGCGCGCCTGCTGGACTACCTGGGCCAGTGCGCCAGCATGGAGCGGCACTACCAGCGCGCGCGCTGAGAAGTCGTTTCAAAAGGATCCTGGCGTCGTTGCGCGGCGGCGCAGCCAGCCATCATGCGCAAAGAAAGCAGCGTTTCTCTTTGATCAACGCTGGGCCGCGCCAGGCCCCTACGATGTCTCCAACGGTCCGCGCCAATGCAGCGCGGGCCGAAACCACCTCGAACCGTGGAGCGAGACATGAATCCGACAAAGCGGCTGCACGCCGCCGCATTGCTATTGCTGGCCGGCGCCGCCAGCGCTCTCACCAGCACCGCTGCCATCGCCGGCACCGACAGCTATCCCAACAAACCCATCCGCATGATCGTGTCGTTCTCGGCCGGCGGCACCACCGACATCCTGGCGCGCGAAGTGGCCAACCAGCTCGGGCAGACCCTCAAGCAGACCGTGGTGGTGGAAAACCGGCCCGGCGCGGGCGGCAACATCGGCACCGAATTCGTGGCCAAGAGCGCGCCGGACGGCTACACGCTGCTGGCCACCTCGGTCGGCCCGATCGCCATCAACCCCACGCTCTATCCCAACCTGAAGGTCAATCCGCAGACCACGCTGGCCGCCGTCGCGCCGATCGCCGACGTGCCGAACGTGCTGGTGGTGCACCCGGGCGTGCCCGCCGCCGACGTGAGCCAGCTGGTGGCCTACGCCAAGGCCCATCCCGGCAAGATGAACTTCGCGTCCACCGGCGTGGGCACCGCAGCCCACCTGTCCGGCGCGCTGTTCAACGAGCGCACCGGCGCCAACGCCGTGCACGTGCCGTACAAGGGCGCCGATGCGCTCAACGACCTGCTGGCCGGGCGCGTGCAGTTCATGTTCGCCACCATCCCGTCGGTGATGAGCCATATCCGCGCGGGCCAGTTGCGCCCGCTGGCCGTGACCAGCGCGAAGCGCGCCGAAGCCCTGCCCGACACCCCGACGATGGCCGAAGCCGGCGTGAAGAACCTCGTGACCGGCGCGTGGTTCGGCCTGTTCGCGCCCAAGGGCACGCCGCCGGAGATCGTGGCCAGGCTCAACAAGGCGGTGGCCGAGGCGGTCAACCGCCCCGACATCCGCAAGAAGTTCGTGATGCAGGGCGCCGAGCCGATGACCTACACGCCCGAATCGTTCGGCAAGTTCGTGGTGGCCGAGTACCAGGCCTGGCAGCCGATCGTCAAGACCAGCGGCGCGCGCATCGACTGAAGCGGCCCGGACGGCCCGGATGCCGTGCCGGCATGGCCCCGCTCGCGCCGGCTAGAACCTGGCCTTCTCGCGCACCGCGCCGCGCAGGAAGTCGGCCATCGCCACCACGTTGCCGGGCGTGGCCGGCTCGCGCTTCCACACCAGGCCCACGTCCATCGACGGCACCTTGTCGGCCAGCCCGCGCCGCGTGATGCGCTGGCCCTCCAGCGACCACGGCCGGTAGACCAGGTCGGACAGGATGGCCACGCCGCGCCCGGCCGCCACCAGGCTGCGCACCGCCTCGATCGAGCAGCTCTGGTAGCGCACCGCGGGCGCCAGTCCGTACTGGCCCCAGTATTTGCCGACCGTGGAGATGTGCTCGTCCATGTCCAGCAGGATGTAGTCGTGCCGCGCCACGTCGGCCAGCCCGACGCGCTCGGCCGTCATCAGCGGATGCTCCGGGTGCCCCCACAACTGCCGCGGCGAGCGCAGCAGTGTCTCGCAGGTGACATGGCCCAGGCCCGGCAGGTTCGACACCAGCAGCAGCGCCATGTCGATCCGGCCCTCCAGGATGCCGCTTTCCAGGTCGTGCCGCTCGCGCTCCAGCACTTCGAGCCGCAGCATCGGAAACTTCCGCTCGATTAACGGCAGCAGGCCGGGCAGCACGTAGGCCGTGATGGTCTCGGTCACGCCCAGGCGCACCGTGCCGCTGATCTCCACCGGAGACACGCCGACGGCCTCCACCGCGTCCAGCACCGAATCCTCGATACGCTGCGCATGCCGCAGAAAACGCGCGCCGGCGTCGGTCAGGCGGATGCCGCTGGCGTGCCGCGTGAACAGCTGCGCCCCGAGCGCCTCCTCCAGCCCCTTGAGCGACGCCGTCATCGACGACTGCGAGACATGGCAGCGAAGCGCCGCGCGCGACACCTGCCCGCACTCGGCCACCGCGAGGAAATGCTGTACCTGCTTCAAAGTGGGGAGCATCGATTTTTCCGATATTGCTTCTTCAAAATTAAGAATTAGAAATACCCGGCCATGCTAGCTAGCATCCGCCCTGGAGACAAGACGCATGGGCCGGCAATGAACGACGAACCGCACGACGTACCGGGAAGCACCCCGGGCAAGATGGAAAAACACGGCTACTGCACGCTGTGCCGCTCGCGCTGCGGCACGGTCAACGTGGTGGAGAACGACACGCTGCTGTCGGTGCGGCCCGACCCGGCCCACCCGACCGGCAAGGCCATGTGCCTGAAAGGCAAGTCCGCGCCCGAGCTGGTGCACAGCGCCGAGCGCATCCTCCACCCGATGCGGCGCACCAACCCCAAGACCGATCCGGACCCCGGCTGGCAGCGCATCTCGTGGGACGAGGCGCTGGCCGAGATCGCCGCCCGCATGCTGCAGGCCCGGCGCGAGAGCGGCGCCGAATCGGTGGCGTTCGCCGTCACCACGCCGAGCGGCACGCCGCTGAGCGACAGCATCGACTGGATCGAGCGCTTCATCCGGCTCTTCGGCAGCCCCAACACCTGCTACGCCACCGAAATCTGCAACTGGCACAAGGACTACGCCCACGCCTTCACCTTCGGCTGCGGCATGCCGACCGCGGACTACCGCCAGGCCGGGCTCATCGTGCTGTGGGGGCACAACCCGGCCAATACCTGGCTGTCGCAGGCCGACGCCATCGGCGCGGGCAGGAAGGCCGGCGCCAGGCTGCTGGTGGTCGATCCGCGCGAGACCGCGCTGGCCGCGCAGGCCGACCAGTGGCTGCGCGTGTGCCCCGGCACCGACGCCACGCTGGCGCTGGCCATCGCCAACCTGCTGATCGAGGCCAACGCCTTCGACCTGGACTTCGTGCGCCAGTGGACCAACGGGCCGCTGCTGGTGCGCAGCGACAACGGGCGCTTCCTGCGCGGGCGCGACGTCGGCCTGGCCGACGGCGACGCCTACCTGGCGTGGAACGCGCGCGCCGCGCGGGCGCAGCCCTGGTCCGGGCTGCGGCCCGCCGATTTCCCCCACGTCGCGCTGCGCGGCACGTTCAGCGTGGGCGACGCCGGCGCCCCCGGCCTGCCCGCGATCGCGTGCCGGCCCGCCTTCGACCTGTATGCCGAGGAATGCGCGCGCTACCCCGCGGCGCTGGCCGCCGAGCTGACCTGGGTACCCGAGGGCGACATCCGCCAGGCCGCCGGCCTGTTCGCCAGCGCCGGGCCGGTGGCCTATCACGCCTGGTCCGGCGTGGGCCAGCACGACAACGCGACCCAGACCGACCGCGCCATCGCCTGCCTGTACGCGCTGACCGGCAGCTTCGACCGCGCCGGCGGCAACCGCGTCTACCAGAAGCCGCCCTACAACCCGGTCAGCGGCTTCGGCCTGCTGCCGCCGGAGCAGAAGGCCAAGGCGCTCGGCTACGGCGAGCGGCCGCTGGGCCCGCCCGCGCAGGGCTGGATCACCGCGCGCGACCTCTACCGCGCCATCCTCCATGCGCAGCCGTACCGCGTGCGCGCGCTGGTGGCATTCGGCACCAACCCGCTGCTGTCGCAGGCCGACGTGGAGGACGGCGCGCGCGCGCTGCGCAGCCTGGACTTCTACGCGCACTGCGACCTGTTCGAGACACCCAGCGCGCGCTACGCCGACATCCTGCTGCCGGTCAACACGCCGTGGGAGCGCGAGGGCCTGCGCATCGGCTTCGAGATCAGCGCGGAAGCCGAGCAACTGGTGCAGTTACGCCAGCGCATGGTCTCGCCGCGCGGCGAATCGCGCTCGGACAACGACATCGTGTTCGACCTCGCGCTCAGGCTGGGCATGTCGGACTCGTTCTTCGGCGGCAGCCTGGAAGCCGGCTGGAACCACATGCTGGCGCCCAGCGGCCTGACGGTGAGCCAGTTGCGCCAGCACCCCGAAGGCATCCGCGTGCCGGTGGCCGACGTGGAAAGGAAATACGCGGCCAGGCCGCGCGGGCGCGCGTTCGACACGCAGACCGGCGTGGTGGAGCTGTACTCCGAGCTGCTGCTGCGCCACGGCTACCCGGCGCTGCCACGCCCGTCGTCGCCCACGGAGCATTCGCCCGCGGCGAGCAGCGCGCCCGGCGCGGCCCTGGAGCCATTCCCGTTCATGCTGACCTCGGCCAAGAGCGGCTACTACTGCCACAGCCAGCATCGCGGCCTGCCGTCGCTTAGGCGCAAGGCGCCGCGCCCGGAGGCGGAGATCTCCACCGCGCTGGCCGCCGCGCGCGGCATCGCCAGCGGCGACGCCATCCGCGTGAGCACGTCCGCCGGCAGCGCCACCTTCACCGCCCGGGTCAGGGAAGGGCTGCATTCGCGCGTGGTGGTCGGCGAGTTCGGCTGGTGGCAGCGCTGCGACGCGCTGGCCCAGGCGCCGCTGCCGGTGGCCGGGCCGGGCAACAGCAACTACAACGGGCTGATCGGCACCGACAGCATCGACCCGCTGAGCGGCTCCGTGCCGCTGCGCGCGTTCCGCTGCAACGTCGAGCGCGAGCCGGGGCTGGACGTGGCGCGGCGCGCGTGGGAGGGCTATCGCGCGTTCCGCGTGGCCGGCCTGCGCAAGGAGGCGCACGAGGTCACGTCGGTCTTCCTGGAGCCCGCCGACGGCGGCGGCCTGCCCGATTTCCTGCCCGGCCAGCACGTGACGATCCAGCTCGCCGCGCAGCCCGGCGGCGAGGACGCGGTGCGCTCGTATTCGCTCACCGGCCCGGCCACGGTGCCGGGGCGGCGCGGCTATTCGATCTCGGTGCGCCGCGCCGGCGGCGCCGTGCCCGGGCTGGTGTCCTCCCACATCAACCAGCGCCTCGCGGTGGGCGACGCGGTCGCGCTGCGGGCGCCGTCCGGCAACTTCGTGATGCCGGTACGCACGCGGCGCCCGCTGGTGCTGCTGGCCGGCGGCATCGGCATCACGCCGTTCCTCTCGCTGCTCGAATCGCTGGAAGGCGTCGACGACCCGCCCCGGATCCTGCTGCTGTACGCCAACCGCAACGGGCAGGCCCACGCGTTCCGGGCGCGCCTGCGCGCGCTGCGCCGGCAGATCCGCGGCCTGGAAATCATCGATTTCTACGACTGCCCGGACCCCCACGACCGGCCCGGCACCGACTACGACGTGGCCGGGCGCGTCGGCGCCGGCCACGTGCCCGCGCCGTGGCTGGCCGCGCGCCCGCTGGTCTACATGTGCGGGCCGGCGCCGATGATGACCGCGTTTGCCGACGGGCTGGCGGCGCTCGGCGTGCACCGCTCGGACATCTTCCGCGAGGTCTTCCGCGCGCCCGGGCGCGCGCCGGCCGGCCCCGCGCAGCAGTTCCGCGTGGTGTTCGCCAGGTCCGGCATGGCCGGCACCTGGCATTCGGCGCACGGGCCGCTGCTGAGCTTCGCCGAGCGGCTGGGCGTGGCGCTGCCCAGCGGCTGCCGCGTCGGGCAGTGCGAGAGCTGCGCGGTGCCGGTCACCTCCGGCCAGGTGCGCCACCTGCACGGCGAAGATCCCGAGGACCCCGGCATGTGCCTTGCGTGCCAGGCCATCCCCGCCAGCGACCTCGTGCTCGACGCCTGAGCGCGGCGCGCCATGCCAGCCGCCGCCAGCGACCGTTTCCTCCCTTCTCACTTCATCACGCGACCATGCTGACACTGGACTCCGATACCACCCGCGCGCTGCTGCCGTTCGACGCGCTCATCCCCGCCCTGCGCGAGGCCTTCATCCGCGGCTGCGAGGTCCCGCAGCGGCACAGCCACGCCATCAGCGCGCCCGGCCAGGGTACGAGCACGGGCACGGTGCTGCTGATGCCCGCCTGGCAGACCGGCGCCTATCTCGGCGTGAAGACCGTCACCATCTATCCCGGCAACACGCAGGCCGGGCTGCCCGGCCTGTACTCGACCTACCTGCTGCACGACGCGCGCACCGGCCGGCCACTGGCGATGATCGACGGCAACGAGATCACCTCGCGCCGCACCGCCGCCGCGTCGGCGCTGGCCGCCTCGTACCTGAGCCGGCCCGGGGCGTCGTCCATGCTGGTGATCGGCGCGGGGCGGGTGGCGAGCCTGCTGCCCCACGCCTACCGCGCGGTGCGGCCGGTGGCGCGCGTCGCGGTATGGGACATCGACGCCGGGCAGGCCGCCGCGCTGGCCGCCCGGCTGTGCGCCGACGGCTTCGACGCGCGCGTGGCGGCATCCGTGGAGGCGGGCTGCGATGGCGCCGACATCGTGACCTCGGCCACGCTGGCCACCGTGCCGCTGGTGCGGCGCGCCTTCCTCGGCGCCGGCACGCACCTGGACCTGATCGGCGGCTTCACGCCCGAGATGCGCGAGGCCGACGACGCCTGCTTCGGCGGCACCTCGGTGTTCGTCGACACCGGCGAAGCCATCCTCAAGGCGGGCGACCTGCTCCACCCCATCGGGCAGGGCGTGCTGCGCGCCGCCGACATCCGCGCCACGCTCGCCGAGCTGTGCCGGCAAGCCCATGCGGGACGCGCGGACGAGCGCGAAATCACCGTGTTCAAGGCAGTCGGCACCGCGCTGGAAGACCTGGCCGCGGCCGTCATGGCCTACGAAGGATTCGAAGACCCGCGCGGCACCGCGCCGCGCGCCATATCCCTGGCAAAGTAAGGAGAGAGCAATGACGAGCACACCCCTGTCGCTGGAAAGCGAAGATCCCCCGAGCCGCGGCGGGCTGGAACGCCTGGCCGTCAAGGTCACCGACTGGTCCGAGCGCTGGTTCCCCGATTCCTACATCTTCGCCGCGATCGCGGTGGTGGTGGTCGCGCTCGGCGCGCTCGGCATCGGCGCCTCCACGCAGAGCGTGGCGCAGGCCTTCGGCGACGGCTTCTGGAGCCTGATCCCGTTCACCATGCAGATGGCGGTGGTGGCCATCTCCGGCTACGTGGTGGCGGCGTCGCCGCCGGCGTCGCTGCTGATCGCGCGGCTCGCCGCGCTGCCCAGGACGGCGCGCGGCGCGGTCGCCTTCGTGGCGCTGGTGAGCCTGCTGACCTCGCTGCTGAACTGGGCGATCAGCCTGATCTTCAGCGGCCTGCTGGTGCGCGCCATCGCCCGCCGCAGCGGGCTGCGCGTGGATTACCGGGCCGCCAGCGCGGCCGCCTACCTGGGCATGGGCGCCACCTGGGCGCTCGGCCTGAGCTCGTCGGCGGCGCAGTTGCAGGCGAACCCGGCCAGCCTGCCCAAGTCGCTGCTCGACATCACCGGCGTGATCCCGTTCGCCGAGACCATCTTCCTGTGGCAGTCGATGGCGATGACCGCCGTGCTGATCGCCGCCTCGCTGCTGGTGGCCTATTTCTCCGCGCCCGCCGGCGACCGCGCGCGCACCGCGCAGGACATGGGCGTGGACCTCGACGATGCTGCCGACGTGACCGCGCGCCCCACGCGCCCCGGCGAATGGCTCGAATACAGCCCGCTGCTGACCGTGGTCATCGTCGCGCTCGGCGCCGGCTGGCTGGTGCACGAATTCACCAGCAAGGACCCCATCCTGGCGATCTCCAACCTCAACACCTACAACTTCCTGTTCCTGATGCTGGGGATGCTGCTGAACTGGCGGCCCAGGCGCTTCCTGCGCGCGGTCGCGCGCTCCGTGCCGTCCACGGCCGGCGTGCTGATCCAGTTCCCGCTGTACGGCGGCATCGCGTTCATGCTGACCAAGGCCACCGGCGTGGACGGCGCGAGCCTGTCGCACCACCTGGCCTCGGCCTTCGTCTCGGTGGCCACCCGCGAATCGTTCTCCGCGGTGATGGGCGTCTATTCGGCGGTGCTGGGCTTCTTCGTGCCCTCCGGCGGCGGCAAGTGGGTCATCGAGGCGCCCTACGTGATGCAGGCCGCCAACCAGCTGCAGGTCCACCTCGGCTGGGCCGTGCAGGTGTACAACGCCGCGGAGGCGCTGCCCAACCTCATCAACCCGTTCTGGATGCTGCCGCTGCTGGGCGTGCTCGGCATCCGCGCCAAGGACGTGGTGGGCTTCACCTTCACCCAGCTGCTGGTCCACGCGCCGCTGGTGCTGTTCATGCTGTGGGCCTTCGCGACCACGCTGCCCTATCGTCCGCCCGTGATGCCCTGACGGATCGATGGCGCGGGGACCCGCGCGGGAGGAAAACGCCGGGGCAGCCCGCGTCCCGGTTTAAGATGCGGCTTTCCGGCTACGGCCGGAACCCGATTTTTCCACCCAGCCAAGCCAACGATGAAGAAGATCACCCTGTTCCTCGCCGCCCTCGCCACCGCCGGCGCCGTCCACGCCGCCGCGCCCGCGGGCCCGGCCGAGACGCTGCCCTCGGGCATGACCATCCAGCACCTCGTCAAGGGCACCGGCCCGTCGCCCAAGGCGTCCGACACGGTCAAGGTCCACTACCGCGGCACGCTCACCGACGGCACCGAGTTCGACAGCTCGTACAAGCGCGGCCAGCCGATCTCGTTCCCGCTCAACCGCGTGATCCCGTGCTGGACCGAGGGCGTGCAGAAGATGCAGGTCGGCGGCAAGGCCAAGCTGGTCTGCCCGGGCCCGACCGCCTACGGCTCGCGCGGCGTGCCCGGCACGATCCCGCCCAACGCGACGCTGAACTTCGAGGTCGAGCTGCTGGGCATCGGCGGCTGACCAGGGCACCGGCGCATGGCCTGCTCCGGCGGGCCGTGCGCGGCGCTGCCGTCCCGCCGCATCCGCTACACTTCTCTGTCGACAAGAATGCAGGCACGGGGATGAGAAAAGGCGGACGGATCAAGGCATGGCATGCCGACAAGGGCTATGGGTTCATCGAGATCCACGCCCAGTCGAAAGACGTTTTTTTCCATATCAGCGCGCTGCAGGGCCGCGCCGTCGCGCCCAAGGTCGGCGACCGCGTGTCGTTCGAATTGTCGGCGGGCAAGGACGGCCGCCCGCAGGCGAGCCAGGTCTCGATCGCGGGCGCGCCCGGGCAGGCCGGGCCGGCGGGACGGGCGAACCTGCTGCCGGCGCTGGTGGCGGCGTTCGCGCTGCTGGCGATCTTCGCGGCTTCGCTCGCCGGCCGTCTGCCGCGCGGCGTGGCGCTGGCCAGCCTCGGGCTGAGCGTGGCGGCCTTCGCGCGCTATGCCGTCGACAAGCGGCGCGCCGTGCGCAGCGAACAGCGCATTCCGGAGAACGAGCTGCACCTGCTCGCGCTGTGCGGCGGCTGGCCGGGCGCGCTGGCGGCCCAGCACCTGCTGCGGCACAAGAACCGCAAGGCGTCGTTCCAGGCCACCTTCTGGGCCACGGTCCTGCTGAACGTCGGGGCGATGGTGCTCTGGGCGACGGTGCTCGACGCGTAAGCCGCAACACCCGCGCGGGCGGCGCTTGCCGGCGCCGATCGAGCCGTGTTACCTTGCGCCTTCCAGGAGAACGAGGCGCCTTCACCATGCATGGGAAGGCCCCTCTACCGAAGGCGTACCCCTGAAACGCTCAGGTGCAAAAGACTGGAAACCGAACGAACTGGAGAGCGCCGGGCCGCACCGACAAGGTGAGCGGCACGCGGCCGCCGAAGGGGCAAGCCGCCACCCATGCCGGGTGCGGCGAATCTCTCAGGTAAAAGGACAGTGGGGACAGACAGGCCGGATGGCCTGGCTGTCCCTTTTTGCTATCCGGAGCCTGAGAAATGAAAGTCATCGTAATGGGAGCCGGCGTGATCGGCGTCGCCTCGGCGTGGTACCTGGCGCGCGCCGGGCATGAGGTGGTGGTGCTGGAGCGCAATGCGGGCGCGGCCCGCGAAACCAGCTTCGGCAACGGCGGGCAGATCTCCGTCAGCCATGCCGAGCCGTGGGCCAACCCGGGCGCGCCGCTGAAGATGCTGCGCTGGCTGGGGCGCGAGGACGCGCCGCTGCTGTTCCGCCTGCGCGCCGATCCGGCGCAGTGGTCGTGGGGCCTGAAGTTCCTGCGCGAGTGCTCGGCGCGGCGCTCCACCCACAACATGGTCCAGTTGCTCAACCTGGGCACCTACAGCCGCGCCAGCCTGCAGGCGCTGCGCGCCGAAACCGGCATCGAGTACGACCACCTGACGCGCGGCATCCTGCACTTCTACACCAGCCAGAAAGAGTTCGACGCGGCCATCGAGCCGGCGCGCATCATGCGCGAGCTGGGCTGCGAGCGCCGCGTGATCGGCCCGGACGAGGTGGTGCGGCTGGAGCCGGCGCTGGCGCACATCGCGCCGCGCCTGGCCGGCGCCACCTATACCAGCGAGGACGAATCAGGCGACGTGCACCGCTTCACCACCGCGCTGGCGGCGCGCTGCGAGGCGCTCGGCGTGCGCTTTCGCTACGGCGTGCGGGTGCAGCGCCTGCATGCCGAGGGCGGCGCCATGCGCGGCGTGGAGATCGCCGACGAGACCGGCGCCTACCGCATCGAGAGCGCCGACGCCTACGTGCTGGCGCTGGGCAGCTTCAGCCCGATGCTGGCGCGCCCGCTCGGCGTGAAGCTCGACATCTACCCGGCCAAGGGCTACTCGGCCACGCTGCCGGTGCTCGATGCCACGCGCGCGCCCAGCGTGAGCCTGACCGACGACGAGTACAAGCTGGTGTTCTCGCGCTTCGGCGACCGCCTGCGCATCGCCGGCACGGCGGAGCTCAACGGCTATGCGATGGATCTCAACCCGGTGCGCTGCGAGGCCATCGTGCGGCGCACGCTGGAGGTGTTCCCGGGCATGAGCCGGCCCGAGCTGGCGCAGTTCTGGACCGGCCTGCGCCCGGCCACGCCGGGCAACGTGCCGTACATCGGCGCCTCCGCCGTGCGCGGGCTGTACCTCAACACCGGGCATGGCACGCTGGGCTGGACGCACGGCTGCGGCTCGGGCCGCGCCATCGCGGACATCGTGAGCGGGCGCGTGCCGGAGGTGGACTTCGCCTTCACCGGCGAACTGCCGGCGGGCGCGCCACGGCCAGCCGCGCTGGCGCCGGCCGCGGCGCGGCCCGCGGCGCACTGACGCCACCGGCCAGCCGGCGCCATCGCTGCCGCGCGCCGGGCGCGCGGCAGCGGGCCGGACTTATCCGTTCACCTCGAGCCTCACCGGGGCGGTCAGGAAGTTCGCAGCCACGGCGTTTCACTCACCGCAACCAGTAGTCCTTCCGGGCTCAGGAAGCGCGTCACCTTCTGGCCCCAGGGTTCTTCCCGGTTGGAGATCAGCAAATGGTAGCCCTTGGCCATTAATCCTTCGGTGGCAACGGCGATATTCTCGACGTCAAACTCCAGCCAGGCCTGCGGCGTCGGCAAATCGGCAGGCCAGGTCTCGCAGCCGAAACAGGACCGGGCCGCTTGCGCCAACGGCCACAGCGCGAAATGCTTGACTCCCTCCAAGGCGCCCGCCTCGGACAGCAAGTAGTCCTTGTTGTCGCCATAAGGCTTGAGGGGCAAGCCAAGCGTATCCACGTAAAGGGCGCGACTGCTCTCCGAATCCTTGCTGATCGGACCGAAACCGGCAACGAACAGCACGCCAAGTCCCGCGAATTCCTGCTCCATGACCAAGTCAGCCCCCATTCTCGAAATGCTTCGGGCAAGCCCTGCCGAGCCCGCCGGGCGCTACCGAACGCGCCACGGCTCGGAAAACATCGTCAGACGTCGATCGCCGTATCCGACTTGACCTTGCGGCGCAGCTCGAACTTCTGGATCTTGCCGGTCGAGGTCTTGGGCAGCGGGCCGAAGTAGACCGCCTTGGGCACCTTGAAGCCGGCCAGCAGCGTGCGGCAGTGCGCGATCAGCTCCTCCGCGGTGGCGCTGGCGCCGTCCTTGAGCTCGACGAACGCGCATGGCGTCTCGCCCCACTTGGCGTCCGGCTGGGCCACCACCGCCACGGCCAGCACGGCCGGGTGGCGGTAGAGCGCGTCTTCCACCTCCACGCTGGAGATGTTCTCGCCGCCGGAGATGATGATGTCCTTGCTGCGGTCCTTGATCTTGACGTAGCCGTCCGCCGTGCGCACGCCCAGGTCGCCGGTATGGAACCAGCCGCCGGCGAAGGCTTCGCGCGTGGCGCGCTCGTTCTTGAGGTAGCCCTTCATGCAGATGTTGCCGCGGAACATGATCTCGCCGATTTCCTCGCCGTCGGCGGCCACCGGCTGCATGGTGTCCGGGTCGAGCACGGCGACGTCGGCCTGCAGGTGGTAGCGCACGCCCTGCCGGGCCTTCTTGGTGGCGCGCTCTTCCTGCGACAGCGCGGCCCAGTCGTCCTGCTCGGCGCACACGGCGGCCGGGCCGTAGGTTTCGGTCAGGCCGTAGACGTGGGTCAGCTCGAAGCCCATCGCCTCCATCTGCGCCAGCACCGCGGCCGGCGGCGGCGCGCCGGCCACCATGCCGCGCACCGGGCCGCGCAGGCCCTCGCGCCAGGCCGGCGGCGCGTTGACCAGCGCGGTGTGCACGATGGGCGCGGCGCAGTAGTGGGTCACGCCCTCGTCGCGCATCAGGTCGAACACCAGCTTGGGCTCGAACTTGCGCAGGCACACGTTGACGCCGGCGCGCGCGGCGATGGTCCACGGGAAACACCAGCCGTTGCAGTGGAACATCGGCAGCGTCCACAGGTAGACCGCATGCTTGGGCAGGTCCCACTCGAGGATGTTGGAGACCGCGTTGATGGCCGCGCCGCGGTGGTGGTAGACCACGCCCTTGGGGTCGCCGGTGGTGCCCGAGGTGTAGTTGAGCGCGATGGCTTCCCATTCGTCGGCGGGCATCTGCCAGTCGTAGTCGGGGTCGCCCGAGGCCAGCAGGCCCTCGTAGTCGGTCTCGGCGAAGCGCGGCGCGTCCTGCGGGCCGAGCGCGTCGATCACGGCCACCACCTTCAGGCCCGGGATCTCGTTGGCGATCTGGCGCGCGAGGTCGGCGAACTCGGTGTCGGCCAGCAGCACCTTGGCCTCGCCGTGGCGCAGCATGAAGATCAGGTTGGAGGCATCGAGCCGGATGTTGAGCGCGTTGAGCACCGCGCCCGCCATCGGCACGCCGAAGTGGGCTTCCACCATCGCCGGCGTGTTGGGCAGCAGCGCCGCCACGGTATCGCCCTTGCCCACGCCCAGGCGCGCCAGCGCGCTGGCCAGGCGGCGCGCGCGCGCATAGGTTTCGCGCCAAGTCTGGCGCACCGGGCCGTGCACGATGGCCAGGCGCTCGCCGTAGACCGCGGCGGCGCGGGCCAGGTAGTCGAGGGGCGTGAGGGGAACGTGGTTGGCCGGGTTCTTGCCCAGGCCGGTGTCGAAATCGGTTGGCATTGCTGGTCTCCGCTTGCGCCGGGCGCTGACTGCGCCGCCGGTCGCTGTTACTTTTTGCTGCGCAAGGCTATCATCCCACACGACAAAGCTTTGTCGTCCGGATGACAGTGCCCGCCTGGCCAGCGCTCCGGGCTTGACCCACATCAATGTCCAGCCTGCCCCTCCCCCCTGCCTCCGCCGGACTGCCCGGGACCGCCGCCCCCGCCGCCACGGCCCCTGCCGCCACGCCTGCCGCCACACCCGAGCCGCCCGCCGTGCTGCTTGCCCGCCACGAGTGGTTCGCGGCGCTGGCGCCGCAGCACCAGGCGCTGGCCGCGCGGCAGACGGTGTTGCAGGACTTCGCCGCGGGCGCCTTCGTGGCGCGCCGGGGCGAGCCCTCGCGCTACTGGATCGGGGTGGAAAGCGGGCTCATCAAGCTGGCGGTCTACACGCCCGACGGGCGCGGCTGCACGTTCTCGGGCGTGCCGGCGGGCGGCTGGTGCGGCGAGGGCAGCGTCATCAAGCGCGAGGCGCGCCGCTACGACGTGATCGCCATCCGCGACTCGCGCATCGCGCTGGTGCCGGACACGGTGTTCCACACGCTGCTGGCCGAAAGCCTGCCCTTCTCCAGCTTCGTGGTGCGCCAGCTCAACGAGCGCATGGGCCAGTTCATCGCCACCGTGCAGAACGACCGGCTGCTGGGCGCGGACGCGCGCGTGGCGCAGGCCATCGCGCAACTGTTCCATGCGGCGCTTTATCCGCGCACGAACGCCGTGCTGGAGCTGTCCCAGGAGGAAATCGGCCTGCTCACCGGCCTGTCGCGCCAGCGCGTCAACCAGGCGCTGCGCCGGCTGGCGGCCGACGGCATGGTCGACATTTCCTACCAGAGCATCCGCGTGACCGACCTGGAGCGGCTGCGGCGGGTCGGGCTGTCGGAGCTGTAGCGCGGACAATGGTCGCCGCGACGACAATCTGGCGCGCCGACCCACGTACAATGCGGCTTTTCCGTCCGCGCGCGGCATGCCCACGGCATGCGCGCCAGCCGCGCCCCTGAACCTCGCATGGCCCTCGTCAGCAGCACCGAGCTGCGCCTGTCCCACCTGCGTTTTCCCTTCGCCGTGCGCGTGGACGCCCTGCGCGGCGGCGCGCGCCTGCGCGACGCCAACGCGCGGCGCGAGGTGGTGCCGGGCAAGCCCTTCGTGGTGCCGGCCTTCGCCTATTTCGACTGCGACCTGCTGCCCAGGACCGGGCAGGACACGGCGCTGGCGCTGCGCGCGGTGCCCGACGCGGCCTGCCCGCGCATGACGCTGGGCGGCCTGCCGCACGGCCAGGGCGCCGCCGAGAAATGCTGGTCGCGCGCGCTGGCCGGCGCGATGTTCGAACTGCCGCGGCTGGCGTGGGACGCCGCGCTGGTGTCCGAGCGCTGGCAGGTGCCGCCGCGGCTGGTGCGCGCGCGCCTGTTCGCCGAGGGCGAGGCGCTGCGCGTGCTGCTGCGCGAGCAGCGCGTGGCGCACGCGCTCTACCTGCTGGCCACCGGCCGGGGCATTCCCGGCGACTGGCTGGCGCGGCAGGCCGGGCTGCCTCATGCGCGCGCGCTGGCGGCGGCCTGCGCCAATACCGTGGGCCCGGCCGCCGTGCGGCTGCTCGACGCCGGCGAGCCGGAAGCGCCGCGCGCCGGCGCGGCGTTCGGCCTGCCCGGCCTCCATCTCGCGGCCTGAGCCGCGCCGCAGCCTCGACGCCACCCGCCCGGACCTTCGCGCGGGCTTGCAACCGCAAATACCGGGCAACCCCTGCGCCACCAGTAAAAATCGCGGACGTTGTAAAAAACGCCGGGAAACCGCGGCGCGGGTGCGTGAAAGTGGCGCCGCGCATATGACGCCCCGCCGACTTCCGCGCAGCCCGATGGCGCCTCCCTGCTTTTGTGCGACCTTTGCGCGCGGCGGCGATCCCTTGCCGGCGCGCGCCTCGCGGGTATGCGGCGCGCGCCGGGCGGCGCGGGCGCCACCGCGCGTGGCACGCGGCTTGCACCCTTTCCCGTCACGCGGCATTCCGCCGCGCCACGGAGAGCACGATGGGACAGCAACAATCCGGCCAAGGCCAGCAAGACCAAGGCAAGCAGCAACAGCAATCGGGTCAGCAAGGCTCCCAGTCCGGCAGCCATGACCAGAAGGGCGACCAGCAGCAGCAACAGGACCGCGGCCAGGGCCAGCATGGCCAGCATGGCCAGAAGACCGACCAGGCCGGCCAGCAGAACCAGCAAGGGCAGAAGAGCGGCCAGCAAGGCGGGCAACGCTGACGGCATCGCGGCGGCGCGGGAGCGGGGCGAAAGCCCCGCCGCGTTGCCGTTGTTCGGTCACGGTCCGGTGCACATCGATCCAGAGCCACGTATTGAACCGGCCGGCACACGATCCGTCGTGCGCCGGCGATCGTGGCTCAACAGACTGGCTTCCTTGTCATCGGGCCGCTTCACCCATTTCACCCGTTTCACTCAGTCCACCAGTGGGCAGGCCTACTCTGCGACACCGTCTTTCGCTATTCGCCGATGGCAATGATCTGGTTCAACTGCTCGCACGCCGCGGCAAAAACGTCCGCGGGAACCTGCTTCCACGGGTGGGCCTTCGCTCCGCGGGCACGCCAGTCGAATGATTTTGGCTGATGCGCGAGCACGTAGCTCGTCATGCTCTTCGGCCCCTTGAACTGGATCGCGAACGGATTGGTGTCGTTGAACTCGGCCGTCGTCATCGGTAGCCCGATCACAATGCCGGTTCGCTCGTTGAATGCTTTCGGCGACAGGACCAGCATGGGATGCAGGTTCTTCATCTCGCGTCCCGAATTGCCGGGACGTTTCAACATGTCGATACGCGCAGCAAGCGCTGCCCCCGCCCGGCAGCGCCCGGCTGTCTATTGCTGCCTGCCGACGCGCTTGCCGCGCGTGCGGTAGAGGTCGGTGTCCTCCAGCCCGCGCTCGATGTCGCGCCCGGCCTGCTGGACTTCCTTGCGCGGGCCGCTGTGCTGGCTGTGGTGGCTTTCGTCGTGCTCGTGCGGCAGGCGCGGCTGCGGGCTGCCCAGGCCGTCCTGGGCGCGCGTGGCGCCGCCGCTGCGAGCGGGCCCGGCGGCGTGGCCGGGTTCTTTGCGGGGTGATCGGGTCATGGCGGTTTCCTTTCTTGGATGGCCGCCGGCGGCGGCATGGTCCGATACCGCCGCAAACACCGTGCCATGCGCGCCCCGCGGAAAAAGTGACGTGCGCCATTCCCGCCCTCGCCCTCATACGGCGTGGGCCATTCCGTGCCACAGTGCGAATCTGCAAACCAGCAGGCGATACCAAGAAGGCGCCGCGCGGGAATACTGCAGAATCCCCACCAGACAGAGAACTTCCCCCACCGCACGGCAAAGGAGTGGCTATGAGCGACGACGTTGGAAAACCCCGGCTGAGCGCCAGCGCAGCCGCCCTCCGGTACGGCGGCATCGGGGCGGCGACGCTCGTGCTCGCCTGCGCCTTCGCCTACGCGGGCGGATGGCTGTCGCCGGGCCGGCTCACCCAGGACCGGGTCATCTCCGGGTTCGAGGCCGCGAACGGCAAGCACGCCGGCTTCCGCCGCAATCACGCCAAGGGCCTGTGCGCGAGCGGCTGGTTCGACAGCAACGGCGCCGGCGCCGCGCTTTCCCGCGCGGCGCTGCTCGCGCCGGGCCGCGTGCCCGTGGCCGGGCGCTTCGCCTTCGCCGGCGGCATGCCGTTCGTGCCGGACGGCCCGGGCCTGGTGCGCAGCCTCGCCCTGCAGTTCAAGCCCGCCGGCGCGCAGGAATGGCGCACGGCGATGGTGGACATTCCCGTGTTTCCATTCAGCACGGTGCAGGCGTTCTACGACCAGATGATCTCGTCGGTGCCCGACCCGAAGACCGGCAAGCCCGACCCCGCCAGGATGAAGGCGTTCGCCGACGCGCACCCGGACTTCGTGGCCGCGGTCGGCGTGGTGGGCCAGCGCGCGGTGTCGTCCGGCTTCGCCAACAGCACCTACAACGCGCTCGATACCTTCCTGTTCGTCGACAAGGCCGGCGCCACGGTGCCGGTGCGCTGGTCCGCCGAGGCGGTCACGCCGTTCGAGCCGGCGGCCAAGCCGCAGCCCGCCGATCCGAACTACCTGTTCGACGCGCTGATCTCCGGCGTGGCGCGGCACCCCGCGCAGTGGAAGATGGTGGTGACGGTCGGCGAGCCGCAGGACCCGGTCGAGCCCGACAAGGCCTGGCCCGCCAGCCGGCGCAAGATCGACATCGGCACGGTGACGATCGACAAGGTGGCGAGCGAGGACGGCGGCGGCGATGGCGGCAGCTGCACCGACATCAATTTCGACCCGGCCATCCTGCCCGCCGGCATCACCACCTCCGCCGACGACATCCCGAGCGCCCGCTCGGCCGCCTATGCCCGCTCCTTCACGCTGCGCGAGAACGAGCGGGGCCAGAAGCCGCCGAGCGCGGTCACGCGGCAGGAAGTGAACGCAGGAGGCAAATCATGAGACCCCACGCTCCCGGCTTCTCGCTGCCGTCGCGGCTGCTCCACTGGCTGATGGCGGCGCTGATCCTGGCCATGCTGTTCATCGGCGTGGGCATGGTCGCCACGGTCTCGGACCGCTATGTGCTGCTGCTGTCGATCCACCGCCCGCTCGGCGTCGCCATCCTGGTGCTGGCGGCGCTACGGCTGGTGAACCGCATGATCCACCCGCCCCCGCCGCTGCCGGCCTCGCTGCCGCCGCTGCAGCGCGTTGCCGCGCATCTGTCGCACGTGCTGCTGTACGTGCTGATGTTCGCCATTCCACTGATCGGCTGGGGCATGCAGTCGGCGGGCGGCTACCCGATCGTGCTCTACGGGCAGGCGCAGCTGCCGCCGATCCTGCCGCACAGCGCCGCGCTGTACGCGCCGCTGCGCGCGGCCCACACGGTGCTCGCCTTCCTGCTGTTCGCCACCGTCCTGGCGCACTTCGCCGCGGCGCTGTACCACGGGCTGATCCGGCGCGACGGCGTGCTCGCGGCGATGACCAGCGGCAAGCCGCAATGAGCGCCGCGCCAGGTCTTCACCCGGCCTGGCCGCCACCGGGCGCGTAAAGGCGCCGCCCAGGATCACGTCTCACGCCGCCAGCCGCGCGCCGACTTGACGGCGCGCCACGCGCCCCGGTCACGCCGTTGCCGGGGCGCTCCCTGCGTGGGCGCGGCATCACGGGCGGCCCCGCGCCCGGTCGGCCACCAGCCGGCCGGGCAAACACCACGTGACGTTTGTGACGCTCCGCCGCAGCGCCAGCAGCCGGCATGCGTCACGCCCGCGCCCGGCACCGCCACCGTCACGCCGCCCACGGCATCGCCGGACGCATCCCGGCGCTTTCGCCGCGCCCGGCGCTGTCATCGTGCTGTCACGCACCATCCCCACAATCCGCGCTGTAACGGGTTATCGCCTTGCCGGCGCGGGTTTCGCTCACGCGCCGCAATATCACAAAGGCTTGCTGCCCGATTTTTTTGCGACTTGAATGAAAACGTTTTCATTTCTGGAAAACGTCTTGGCTCCTTCCCCGAACCCGACCCGCGCCATCAACGTGAACCGCAACCAGGAACGCTCGCCCGCCGTCCCGCACGACGCCGCCGCCACCCTCGTGGACGTGGCGCAGGCCGCCGGCGTATCGCTGGCCACGGCATCGCGCGCCTTCAACAGCCCGGGCCTGGTGCGCAAGAGCACCGTGCAGCGCGTGCTCGACGCCGCGCGCGAGCTGAGCTTCCGCCCCAACCTGCTCGGCAGCAAGCTGCGCGCGCAGCAAAGCCGCATGATCGGCGTGATGCTGCCCACGCTGGAGAACGCCGTGTTCGCCGACTGCTGGCGCGGCATCGAAGACACCGCGCTGGCCGCCGGTTACTCGCTGATGCTCGTGACCAGCGCCTACGACCCCGCGCGCGAGCGCGAGCGCATCGAATACCTGCTGCGCCACCGCGTCGACGGCATGGTGCTGACGGTGGCCGACGCCGCGCGCAGCGCCGTGCTCGACCAGCTCGACACCGAAGGCGTGCCCTACGTGCTGGCCTACAACCAGGCCGCCGCGCGCGGCCAGCGCCATTCGGTGTCGGTCGACAACCGCGCCAGCGCGCGCGAGGGCGTGGCGGCGCTGATCGCCGCCGGGCACCGCCGCATCCGCGTGGTGTCGGGCGCCTTCGCCGCCTCCGACCGCGCGCGCCAGCGCTTCGACGGCTACCGCGACGCGATGCGCGCGCACGGCCTGGCGCCGGCGCCGGCGCTGTGCCTGCCCAGCCATACGGCCAGCAACGCCGAACAGATCGGCGCGCTGGCCACGGGGCCGGACGCGCCCAGCGCCTTCTTCTGCACCAACGACCTGCTCGCCATCGGCGTGATCTCCGACCTCAAGCGCCTTGGCCTGCGCGTGCCGCGCGACATCTCCGTGCTGGGCTGCGACGGCATCGCGCTCGGCGCGCTGGTGGAGCCGCCGCTGGCCTCGGTGGTGCAGCCCAATGCCGAGATCGGCGAGCGCGCCGTGGCGCGCCTGCTGGCCCGCTTCGATCCCGCCGCCGCGCCCGGCGGCGCGCGCGTCACGCTGCTGCCGCACGGGCTGCGCCTGGGCGGCACGGTCGCCGCGCCGGCGCGAGGCAAGGCATGACCCCCGACCCATTCCCCCAGCCCCAGTCCGCAACCAAGGAGTTCACCATGCAAGCAAGCCGTTCCTGGCACAAACCGCTACGCTGGATCGCCATCGCGCTCGGCGCCGCCGCCTTCAGCCAGGGCGTGGCCGCCCAGACCGCGATCTGCTACAACTGCCCGCCCGAATGGGCCGACTGGGCCGCGCAGATCCGCGCCATCAAGGAAAAGACCGGCGTCACCGTGCCGCACGACAACAAGAACTCCGGCCAGTCGCTCGCGCAACTGGTGGCGGAGAAGGCCAGCCCGGTGGCCGACGTGGTGTACTACGGCGTGACCTTCGGCATCCAGGCCAAGAAGGACGGCGTCACCGCCGCCTACAAGCCGGCCCACTGGAACGACATCCCGGACGGCCTCAAGGACCCGCAGGGCAACTGGTTCGCCATCCACTCGGGCACGCTCGGCTTCATGGTCAACGTCGACGCGCTGCGCGGCAAGCCGGTGCCGCAGTCGTGGGCCGACCTGCTCAAGCCCGAGTACAAGGGCCTGGTCGGCTACCTCGACCCGGCCAGCGCCTTCGTCGGCTACGTCGGCGCGGTCGCGGTCAACCAGGCGATGGGCGGCTCGATGGACAACTTCGGCCCGGCCTTCAAGTACTTCAAGGACCTGCAGAAGAACCAGCCCATCGTGCCCAAGCAGACCGCCTACGCGCGCGTGCTGTCGGGCGAGATCCCCATCCTGCTGGACTACGACTTCAACGCCTATCGCGCGCGCTACAAGGACAACGCCAACGTGGCCTTCGTGATCCCGAAGGAAGGCACGGTGGTGGTGCCCTACGTGATGAGCCTGGTCAACAAGGCGCCGCACGACGCCGAAGGCCGCAAGGTGCTGGACTTCGTACTGTCCGACGCCGGCCAGGCGCTGTGGGCCAACGCCTACCTGCGCCCGGTGCGCAGCGCCGGCATCCCGAAGGAAGTGCAGGCGAAATTCCTGCCCGCGGCGGACTACGCGCGCGCCAAGCCGGTGGATTTCGGCAAGATGGCCGATGCGCAGAAGGCGTTCAGCGAAACCTACCTGAAGGAAGTCCGCTGAACGCGGCATGACCGCCCATGCCGGCCCATGCCAGCCCATGCCAGCCATTGGGCCGGCGCGGGCTCCGGCCGCAGCCGGCGGCGGGCTTCCCGGCCCGCCACCGATTCCAGCCGCGGCGCCCGTGCCGGCGCCGCGCGAACCCGCCTCCACCGGCCCGCGCCGCGGCGCGCCCAGCCCATGAAGAAGCCCTTTCCTCTTCTCCTCTTCGCCCTGCCCGCCCTGATCGTGTTCGTGGCCTTCTTCTGCCTGCCGATGGCGAAGCTGCTGGCCATCAGCATCGCCGGCAAGGACGGCGCCAGCGTCTACTGGACCGTGCTCTCCAGCCAGCGCTACCTGCACAGCCTGCTGGTCACGGTGCTGCTGTCGGCCGCGGTGACGCTGGCCACGCTGGTCATCGCCGGCATCACGGGCACCTTTCTCGAGCGCAACGCGGTGCCGGGCAAGGCGCTGCTGGTGGCCATGCTGACCTTCCCGCTGGCCTTCCCCGGCGTGGTGATCGGCTTCATGGTCATCATGCTGGGCGGGCGCAACGGCCTGCTGGCGATGGCTGGCGACTGGCTGGCCGGCGAGCGCTGGACCTTTGCCTACGGCCTGACGGGATTGTTCGTCGGCTACCTGTATTTCTCCATCCCGCGCGTGATCCTGACCGTGATGGCCGCGGTGGCCAAGCTCGACGCCTCGCTGGAAGAAGCCGCGCGCTCGCTCGGCGCGGGCCGCTGGCGCGTGGTGCGCGACGTGATGCTGCCGGCGCTGATGCCGGCCATGATCTCCAGCGGCGCGATCTGCTTCGCCACCAGCATGGGCGCGTTCGGCACGGCGTTCACGCTGGCCACGCAGCTCGACGTGCTGCCGCTGACCATCTACAACGAGTTCACCAACTACGCCAACTTCGGCATGGCGGCGGCGCTGTCCGTGCTGCTGGGCACGGTGACGTGGGCCCTGCTGGCGCTGGCGCGCTGGTTCTCCGGCGACGCCGTCGCCGCCACCGCCTGAGGAGCGCGCACATGATGCATTCACGACGACGCGGCGGCGCCTACTGGCTGCAGCTTGCCCTGGCGCTGCTGGTATGCCTGTTCATGGTGGTGCCGGTGGTGCTGTCGGTGCTGGCCGGGCTGACCAACAACATCTTCATCGGCGTGGCCAGCGGCCTGACCACGCGCTGGCTGGCGGAGGTGTGGTCGCTCTACCGCAACACCATCTTCCTGTCGCTCGGCATCGCGCTGGCCTGCCTGGCCTGCACGCTGGCGCTGGGCGTGCCCGCGGCCTACTACATGGCGCTGCGGCGCGGGCGCGTGACGCGCCTGATCGAGGAGCTGCTGATGCTGCCGGTGGCCGTGCCCGGGCTGGCCACGGCGCTGGGCCTGATCCTGCTGTACGGCGGCTGGCAGGCGTTCCGCACCAGCTGGGTGTTCATCCTGGTCGGGCACGTGCTGTTCACGCTGCCGTTCATGGTGCGCTCGGTGCTGGCCATCATGTCGGCCATCGACATCCGCACGCTCGAGGACGCCGCCGCCAGCCTGGGCGCCACGCGCGTCCAGCGCTTCTTCACGGTGGTGCTGCCCAACTGCCGCCAGGGCATCCTGGCCGGCGCGCTGATGGTGGTCACGCTGTCGGTGGGCGAGTTCAACCTGACCTGGATGCTGCACACGCCCACCACCCAGACGCTGCCCGTGGGGCTGGCCGACAGCTATGCCTCGATGCGGCTGGAGATCGGCTCGGCCTACACCATCGTGTTCTTCTTCATGATCATTCCGCTGCTGGTGCTGATGCAGGCCGCAAGCGCGCTCGGCGCGCGCGCCCGCCGGCACCGGCCGCCCGCCGACGACGCCGTGGCCGAGAGCCTTGCCGGCGCCGATCCGCTTCCCGCTTCCGAGGCCCGCCATGCATGAACCCACTCCCATCACGCTGCACCGCTGCGGCAAGACCTTTGCCGACGGCACGCTAGCGCTGGAGCCGCTCGACCTGGAGATCGGCGCCGGCGAGACCGTGGTCCTGCTCGGGCCTTCGGGCTGCGGCAAAACCACCACGCTGCGCATCATCGCCGGACTGGAATATCCCGACGCCGGCGGCGTGGTCATGTTCGGCGACAACGACGTCACGCCGCTGCCGATCGAGCGGCGCGGCGTGGGCATGGTGTTCCAGAGCTACGCGCTGTTCCCCAACATGACGGTGGCGGAGAACATCGCCTACGGCCTGCGCGTGCGCCGCGTGGATGCCGCCGCGCGCCGCCGCCGCGTGGACGAGATGCTGGCGATGATGCACCTCGGCCCGTTCGCCGGGCGCCGCGTCGACCAGCTCTCCGGCGGCCAGCGCCAGCGCGTGGCGCTGGCGCGCGCCATCGCCGTGCAGCCGCGCGTGCTGCTGCTCGACGAGCCGCTCACCGCGCTCGACGCCAAGCTGCGCGATGCGCTGCGCGCCGACATCAACCAGTTGCTGCGCAGCCTGCGCATCACCGCGGTCTACGTCACCCACGACCAGGCCGAGGCGATGGCGCTGGGCGACCGCATCATCGTGATGGACCGCGGCCGCATCGCCCAGGCCGGCACGCCGCAGCAGATCTACCGCGCGCCGGCCAACGCCTTCGTGGCGGACTTCATCGGCACCATGAACCGCCTGCCGGCCGCGCTGGAAGGCAACGCCTGGCGCGTGCCCGGCGGCCTGGTGCCGTGCGCGGCCGATGTGGCCAATGTGGCCGCCGCGCAGAACGCCGAACTGCTGTTCCGCCCCGAGGACGTGGCGCTGGCGCGGCCCGAGGACGCGCACCTGGGCGGCGCGGTGGTGACGGCGCTGTTCCTCGGCAACTACACGCGCCTGCTGGTGGACGTGGGCGCGCCGGCGCCGCTGGTGGTGGACACCACGCGGCGCGACGGCTGGCACCCGGGCGACCGCGTCGGCCTGCGCCTCGACACCGGCCACCTGATCACGCTGGCGCAAGCGCGCGCCGCCTGAAGCAACGGGCGACGAATACCGCATCGGCACCGCATCCGCACCGCACAAGCCACACATGAACACCCCGAACCAAGACCCCGCCGCAGGCGCCCCCGGCAGCGACGCCGGCGGCTACCTGCTGGCCCACATCACCGACCTGCACATCAAGGCCGGCGGCAAGCTGTCCTACGGCATGGTGGATACCGCCGGCGCGCTGCGGCGCTGCATCGACACCATCCTGGCCGCGCCGCAGCGGCCCGACACGGTGATCGTCACCGGCGACCTCGTCGATTTCGGCAGCGAGGCGGAATACCGCTTCCTGCGCGGCCTGCTGGCCGGCCTGCCGCTGCCGCTGCACCTGCTGCCGGGCAACCACGATCACCGCGCCTCGCTGCGCCGCGTGTTCGCCGACCACGCCTACCTGTTCGCCAACGGCGACGGCGACGCGCCCGTCCACTACAGCGTGGACGCCGGCCCGCTGCGGCTGGTGGCCTTCGACTGCACGGTGCCGGGCCAGCCGGGCGGGCGCGTCGAACCGGCCGCGCTGCCGTGGCTCGAAGCCACGCTCGCGGCGGCGCCGGCGCGGCCGACCTTGCTGATGCTGCACCATCCGCCGTTCCACACCGGCATCGGCCACATGGACCAGCAGGGGCTGGAGAACGCCGGCCTGCTGGAAGCCGTGGTGCGCCGCCATCCGCAGGTGGAGCGCGTGCTATGCGGGCACCTGCATCGCCATATCGTGCACCGCTTCGGCGGCACCATCGCCATGACCGCGCCGGGGCCGGCGCACCAGGTCACGCTCGACCTCGACCCGCGCGCGGCCTCGCGCTTCCGCATGGAGCCGCCGGGCTACCTGCTGCACTGGTGGCATCCGGCCCACGGGCTGGCGAGCCACGCGGCGGTGATCGGCGAGTTCGGCGCGGACCATCCGTTCTTCGACGCGGCCGGCAAGCTGATCGACTGATCGACTGAACGGGGTTGAGCGGGCCGGAGGCGGACACGACGATGCGGGGCAGGCAGGGCAACGGGCGCGGGCAGCGCCGCATCGGGCGCGCGCCGCCGCCGGCCATGCGGCGCCGATGGCGCCGATCGACCCCGCGAGGCGCACGGATCGTACAGGCGAAAAAAAGCCCACAGCCGGGTGGTTGTGGGCAAGAAAAGTGGTATGAGCGAGTCGCGGAAATCGCCCACGCCTGCATGGTGACAGCGGGACCCCGGCGGCGAAATAATCTTTCCGGACTAGTGCGGCCCGCCGCCGGGCCGCTCCGGCACCCCGCGAAGCCAGCGCTGGCGCGGCCTGGCGGGAAATCGGCGGGGGCCGGCGGCGAAACCTTTCCCCTCGAAGGTAGGGGTGATGGACAGTGCGGCAAGAATCGAGTCCAATGCGCCCTTCGGCCCCCGGCATCGCGCGCGCGGCTTCGCGGCGGGGCGCTTGCTATGCTTAGTCTTTCTGCCACGGCCACCGTGCCGCCCACCGCCCCCATGCTCAACGCCCGACTGCTGCTGATCGACGACCACACCCTGTTCCGCACCGGCCTGCGCCTGGTGCTGGCGGACAGCCCCAGCGTGGCCGGCATCATCGAGGCCGGCTCGGTCATGGGCGCGGTGCAGGACCACCGCGGCGCGGCCGTGGACATCATCCTGCTCGACATCCAGATGCCGGGGCTCAACGGCCTCGAGGGCGTCAAGGTGCTGCGCCGGCATTTCCCGGCGGCGCGCATCCTGATCGTCTCCGGCACGTCCGGGCTGGACGCCATTCCGGACGCGGCGCGCAAGGAGATCGCGGGCTTCCTGCCGAAATCGGCGGACAGCGTGCAGATCGAGCAGGCCATCGCCCGCGTCCTCGGCGGCGAGACCTATTTCGGCCCCGACCTCGACGCGCTGCCGGACAGCGCCGGCACCGCGGACGGCGCGTCCCGCAACCCCGGCGGCGCGGGCGGCGCCGGCAGCGCAGGCGGCGGCGCCTACCAGGCCAGCTCGCTGACGCCGCGCCAGTTGGAGGTGCTGGAGCAGCTCAGCCTGGGCCGCTCCAACAAGATCATCGCGCATCACCTGGGCCTTTCGGAGAACACCGTGCGGGTCCACGTGGCGGCCATCCTCGACCACCTCGGCGTGGTCAGCCGCGTCGAAGCGGTGCTCGAGGCGCAGCGCCGCGGCCTGGTCCAGAACGGCAGGTGAGCCATGGCGCTGCCCGTTCCCCGCTATGACGAACCGCGCCTGCTGGCTGCGGAGATGGAACTGATCGACCAGAGCTTCGGCATCGCCATGCTGGGCTGCGCGCTGGCGGGGCTGATCCTCGCGCTGGGGCTGAGCGTGGGCAACCGCCACCCCGGCGCGTTCGCCTGGGCCGCCGCGCTGGCGGCGTGCTGCGCGCTGGGCCACTTCGGCCGGCGCGCCATGCCGGACCGCACCGGCGAAACCGGCGCCGGCGCCTACGCGCGCGGCATGACGGCGCTGCTGACGGTGATCGGCGGCCTGTGGGGGCTGGCCGCGTGGCTCTACATGGACGTCGGCTCCCCGGCCACGGTGATCTGCATCCTGTCGCTGATCGCCGGCATGAGCGCCGCCGCGCTGGCGGTGTTCTCCGCGTGCCTGCCGGTGGCGATCGGGTTCTTCGTGCCGGCCATCGTGCCGGTGTGGGCGGTCTTCGTCGCCACCGGGGACACCGCCTACCTGGCCATGTTCCTCGGCGCGCCGCTCTACCTGGCGGTGCTGATGGTGTTCGCGCGCAACTACGCGCGCGTGGCGCGCCACGCCATCGCGCTGCGCTTCGCCAACGTCGAGCTGATCGCGCGCCTGCGCGAGCAGACCGCGCGCGCCGAGTCGGCCCAGCGCGAGGCCGAGGAAGCCAACCGCGCCAAGTCCGTGTTCCTGGCCTCGGCCAGCCACGACCTGCGCCAGCCGCTGCACGCGCTCGGGCTGTTCGTGGTCACGCTGGGCCGCTCCGAGCTCAACGACAAGCAGCGCCAGTTGCTGGCGCATATCGAGGCGGCCTCGGGCGCGGCGCGCGAGATGCTCAACACGCTGCTGGACTTCTCCAAGGTGGATGCCGGCGTGATCACGCCGCGGCCGCGCCTGTTCCCGCTGCAGCCGATGCTCTACAAGCTGGAGAACGAGTTCGCGCCGCAGGCCGACGCGCGCGGCCTGTTCTACCGCACGCGCGACACCACCGTCGCGGTGTTCGCCGACCCCAACCTCGTCGAGCTGATCCTGCGCAACCTGATCGCCAACGCCATCCGCTACACCAGCCAGGGCGGCGTGCTGGTGGCGTGCCGCCTGCGGCGGGACACGGCGGTGCTGGAAGTCTGGGATACCGGCATCGGCATCCCGCTGGGCCAGCGGCGCGCGATCTTCCGCGAGTTCCACCAGCTCGGCAACCCGGAGCGCGACCAGCGCAAGGGGCTGGGGCTGGGGCTGGCCATCGTGGAAGGCCTGGCGCGCACCATCTCGACCCGCGTGCTGCTCAACTCGCGCCCCGGGCGCGGCTCGGTGTTCCGCTTCGCCCTGCCGCTCATGGGCCATGCCACGCAGGCCATGCAGGCCGCGCAGCCCGAGGACGCGCCGGACGACATCGCCGCCGGCCTGCTGCCGCGGCCCGCGCTGAACGGGCTGCGCGTGCTGGTGCTCGACGACGACCCCGACATCCGCACCGCCATGCGCGAACTGCTGCAAAGCTGGCAGGCCGCCTGCCTCGCGGTGGAGTCCGAGGACGAAGCGCTGGACACGCTCGACGACTTCAAGCCCGACCTGCTGCTGGCCGACTACCGCCTGCGCGGCGAGCGCACCGGCAGCCAGGCGATGGAAGCCATCCGCGCGCGGCTGGGCCGGCCCATCCCCACCGTCATCATCACCGGCGACACCGCGCCGGACCGCCTGCGCAGCGTCCATGCCGACAGCGCGGCGCTGCTGCACAAGCCGGTGGTGGCGCAGCACCTGCACACGGCCATGACGGCGCTGCTGAGCGAAGCCGGCTGGCGGCCCGAGATCCCGCGCGCGGCCGGCATGCGGGCGCATGGCTGAGGTGCGCGGCCGAGGTGCTGCCGAGGTGTGACCAAGGTGCCGCCGCGGTACGACTAACGGCGCGGCTAAGGTGCGCGGGCCGGCGCCGGCCGCGGCGCGTGCTCGCCCGACTCATGCAAATTTCGTATTAATCAATCCATCCTATTAATTGGACTTAGAGCCGGCGCCCGCCCACACTGCATGCATGACAGCAGGCACGGGCTCCGGCAAGCCGCATGCGCCCCGCGTCACCGTGCCGCCCGGTTCCACCGACCCAAGCGAGGAGCGACCATGAGCACGCAGCCCGAACTGCCCCGACACGACCTGCTGATCGACGGCAAGCGCCAGCCGCCCGGCACCGGCGAATATTCCACCGACCTCAACCCCGCCACCGAGGCGCCCATCGCGCTGGTGGCGCAGGGCAGCGCCGCCGACGTCGACCTCGCGGTGGCGGCCGCGCGCGCCGCGCTCAAGGTCTGGAACGGCATGCGCGCCGCCGAGCGCGGCCGCATCCTGTACCGCCTGGCCGACCTGCTCGAGCTGCACCAGGAGGAACTCATCGCGCTGGAAAGCCTGGACGCCGGCAAGCCGCTCGCCGCGGTGCGGCGCCAGGACATGCCGGCGGTGATCGACACGCTGCGCTACTACGCCGGCTGGGCCGACAAGATCAACGGCCAGGTGGTGCCGGCGCGCCCCGGCGCGCTGACCTATACCGTGCGCGAGCCGGTCGGCGTGGTGGCGGCCATCGTGCCGTGGAACTTCCCGCTCATGATCGGCATGTGGAAGATCGCGCCGGCGCTGGCCTGCGGCTGCACGCTGATCGTCAAGCCCGCCGAGATCACGCCGCTGACCGCGCTGCGCGTGGCCGAGCTGGCGCTGGAAGCCGGGCTGCCGCCGGGCGTGCTCAACATCGTCACCGGCAAGGGCAGCGTGGTGGGCAACGCGCTGGTGGCGCACCCCGGCATCGACAAAGTCACCTTCACCGGCTCGCCCGGCGTGGGGCGCGGCATCATGCAGGGCGCCGCGGCCAACTTCAAGCGCGTCACGCTGGAGCTGGGCGGCAAGTCCGCCAACCTGATCTTCGCCGACGCCAACGTGGACGCCGCCGTGCGCGCCGCCGCCTCCGGCATCTTCTTCAACTCCGGCCAGGTCTGCTCGGCGGGCTCGCGCATCTTGGCCCAGCGCGAGATCTACGACGAGGTGGTGGAAAAGCTCGCGGCGCGCGCCAGCTCGATCCGCGTGGGCGACCCGGCCTCGCCCGACACCACGATGGGCCCGGTGGTCTCCGCCGCGCAGATGAAGACCGTGCTCGACTACGTGGAGATCGGCAGGCGCGAGGGCGCCACCGCCGTCACCGGCGGCGCGCGCCTCGGCGACAAGGGCTACTTCGTGGCGCCCACGGTGTTCGCCAACGTCGAGCACGAGATGCGCATCTCGCAGGAAGAGATCTTCGGCCCGGTGGCCAGCGTGATCCGCTTCGAGGACGAAGCCGACGCCGTGCGCATCGCCAACGGCACCGCCTTCAGCCTGGCCGCCGGCGTGTGGAGCGCGGACATCGGCCGCGTCCACCAGGTGGCCGGCGAGCTGCGCGCGGGCACCGTGTGGATCAACACCTACGGCCACACCGACGTGCGCCTGCCCTGGGGCGGCGCCGGAGACTCGGGCCTGGGGCGCGAGCACGGCGACGCGGCCATCGACAACTTCACCGAGCCCAAGGCGATCTGGCTGGCGCTGCGGCAGTAGGCGGCCCAGCGGGGCGGGCAGTGGCGCGCGCGGCCGTGAATATCCCGCCCCGCGCCGCACGTCTTGCGACCGCGCGCGCTAGATCTTCGGAATCCGCAGCGTCTTGCTGATCATCAGCGAGCCCGACAGCACGAACAGCAGTGCCAGCGGATGCAGGTCCGCGGGGCCGATGGTCCACACCCCGCCGAACAGCGCGTCGCCGAGCCGGTCGCGCCATGCGCACCACGCCAGCACGCCGGTCAGCAGCACGCTGGTGGGGATCGGCGTGCCCTCGAAGTAGGCCACCTTGTCGGCGCCCGCGGACAAGATCTCGGCGGTCACGTTGAAGCGCGCCAGCCGGCTCACGCCGCAGCACACGAAGTAGATCAGCGCGGCCATGTCCCAGCCGCCGCGCATGCCCGCGGCGAACGCCAGCGCGGCCGGCCCCACGCCGAACGAGATGATGTCCGCCAGCGAGTCCAGCTCGCGGCCGAGCGCCGAGTGCTGGTGCCGCCAGCGCGCGATGCGGCCGTCCAGCACGTCGAAGAGGAATGCCGCGGGCGCCAGCGCGGCGGCCGCGTAGAAATGCGCCGGCGCGCGCGCGGCCACGTAGAACATGGCGAAGAAGACCGACGCCATGCCGCAGGCGGCATTGCCCAGCGTGAACAGGTCGGCGAGTTGCATCTCGCGCAGCATGGAGAAATGCTTGGGACGTTCCGGTGTCGAGGCCATCCTGGCGGGCTCCTGGGTCCGTTGGCATGTGGCGATGGCTCGCAAGGCGCGAGCCCGCCGCTAGAAACGCAGGCCCGCCTCGCGCAGGGCAAGCTCGGTGCCGGCGGCGCCGACATGGTGCACCGCCTGCCAGCCGAGCGCGGCGGCGGCGGCCACGTTGGCCGCGTTGTCGTCGATGAACAGCATCTCGTGCGGCGCGATGCCCGGCAGATGCCTGCCGACGCGCGCCTGCATGAGGCGGTAGATGGCCGGGTCGGGCTTGGCCACGCCCACCTCGCCGGACACGAGGATGTCACGGAACACGTGCAGGAAATCGCCCATGCGCTGCGCGTGCGGGTAGGTCTCGACGGACCAGTTGGTCAGGCCGAACAGCGGCACGCGGGCGGCATGCAGGCGGCCCAGCAGGTCCACGCCGGCATCCAGCGGGCCGCGCAGCATCTGCGGCCAGCGGCCGTAGAACGCGCGGATCAGGCCCGCCTGCGCGGGATGCTCGGCGACGAGCTGCTCGGTCGCCTCGCGCAGCGGGCGGCCCGCGTCCTGGCGCAGGTTCCACGCGGGCGAGCAGACCTCCGACAGGAAGCGCGCGCGCTGCGCGGCATCGGGAATCAGTTCGCGGTAGAGGTATTCGGGGTTCCAGTCGAACAGGACGCCACCAAAATCGAACACGACGGCATTGACGGTCACGGGATCTCGCCGGGCGGGCGGAAGTCAGCGGAATAGCAGGCATTCTCGCAGAGTCTGTCGACGGCAAACCGTGCGGCGGACCAAAATGAGATTTTTCTCAGCGAACCGGCGCGCCGCGCGCCATACGCTGAAGGCATCGCGACCTCTGCCGCCAGCCGGCCCAAGCCATGCGCCCGATGCCTCCGCCGTCCGCCCTGCCGTTTCCGCCCGCGCCACCGTCGTCATCGGCGCCACCAACACCATCGGCGCCACCAGAATCACCCGCGCCGCCCGCGTCGTCTCCGTTCCGGCGCCTTGCCCGCGCCGGCCTCGCCTGGGCCTGCCTGGCGGCGCCGTGGCTTGCCTTGCCCGCCCATGCCGCGCCGCGCGCGGCCCAGTGCGGCATGCCCGCCACGGCCATCGCCGAGCTGCGCGCGGCCGGCGCGTCCTCGGTCGGCCGCCGCGTCACGCTCGAAGCCGTGGTCAGCGCCGACTACACCGGCGGCAACGGCTTCGCCGGCTTCTTCGTCCAGCAGGACGACGCGCAGCGCCAGCGCCGCCCCGGCATCTCGGACGGCATGTTCGTGTCCGCGCCGCGCGCCGGCATGCGCGCCGGCGACCTCGTGCGGCTGGAGGGCACCGTCGAGCAGCGCGCCGGCCAGATGCAGTTGCGCCTGTCGGGCGCGGCCACGGTCTGCGCGCGGGACCGGCCGCTCACGCCGGTGGACATCGCGCTGCCGTTCGCGCACGCGGAGGCGCCGGCCGCCCACGCGGGCATGCTGGTGCGCCTGCCGCAGGCGCTCACCGTGAGCGACACCTACGAGCTGGGCCGCTACGGCAGCGTGGTGCTCAGCAACGGCCGCCTGCCGATCCCCACCAGCGTCGCCGCGCCCGGCGACGGCGCCCGGGCACAGGCCGCCGCCAACGCGCTGAACCGGCTGGCGCTGGACGACGGCTCCAGCCGCCAGAACCCGGCCACGGTCATCCATCCGGCGCCGGGCCTGAGCGCCGCCAACACGCTGCGCGCCGGCGCCACGGTGGCCGGCGTGCAAGGCGTGCTGGACTGGCGCTACGGCGGCTGGCGCGTGCAGCCGCTGCCGGACGCGCCGCCGCCGCGCTTCGTGGCGGCCAACCCGCGCGCCGGCGCGCCGCTGCGCGCGGCCGGCAGCGACCTGCGCGTGGCCGCCTTCAACCTGCAGAACTACTTCACCGGCGACGGCAAGGGCGGCGGCTTCGACGACCCCGCCAACCGTGGCGCGGCCTCGGCGGCCGAGTTCGCCCGCCAGGAAGCCAAGCTGCTGGCCGCGCTGCGCGCGCTCGACGCCGACGTGATCGGCCTCATGGAAATCGAGAACGACGGCTTCGGCGCCGGCAGCGCCATCCACCGGCTGGCGGCGCGGATGGGGCCGGACTGGCGCGTGGTCGACCCCGGCGGGGTCAGCATCGGCGGCGACGCCATCGCGGTCGGGCTGCTCTACGACAGCCGCGCGGTGCAACTGGCGGGCCGGCCCGCCACGCTGTGGTTCGGCGAGCGCACGCGCCAGCCGCTGGCTGCCACCTTCAGCCTGCCCGGCCACGCGCGCCGGCTCACCGTGGCCGTGAACCACTTCAAGTCCAAGCGCTGCACCGACGCGCGCGGCGCCGACGCCGACCAGGGCGACGGGCAGGCCTGCTGGAACCGCGCGCGCATCGCGGCGGCGATGCGCCTGGCCAACTGGCTGGCCGGCTCGCCCACCGGCGTGCCCGACGACGGCAAGCTGGTGATCGGCGACCTCAACAGCTATGCGCGCGAAGACCCCGTCCGCCATCTGGCCGAACGCGGCTACGCGGACATGATCGCGCGCTTTTCCGTGGCGCCGCCGTACAGCTTCGTGTTCGGCGGCGAGGCCGGCTACCTGGACCACGCGCTGGCCGATGCCGCCGCGGCCGGCCGCGTCCGCGCCGCGCGCCACTGGCATATCAACGCCGACGAGCCGGCGGCGCTGGCCTACCCGTTCGCCGGCAAGAGCGCGGCGCAGCGGCAATCCTTCTACGCGGCCGACGCCTACCGCTCGTCCGACCATGATCCGGTGCTGGTCGACGTGGCGATGCGCGACGAGGCCGCGCCGCCCGCCGGCGGAACGCCGGCAGCGGACAGTCAGGAGAACGGCGCGCTGGCGTGGCCGGCCGAAGGCAGCAGTGGCGGCGGTGGCGCCGTGGACCCGCTGCCGGCCCTCGCGCTGGCCGGGGCGGCATGCATCGCGCGGCGGCGGCGCTGGCCACGCCGCTGGCGCCGGCGCAAATGACGCCGGTGGCGCAGGTAACGCCGGTGGCGCCAGTGGCGCTAGCGCGCGCTGGCCGGCGCGCGCCGAATGCCGTTGGCCAGGTAGACCACGATCAGCACGTTGGCCACGGCCAGGCCGAGATGGACCGGCGTCGGATGGGCGATGGCCTCGTAGGCCTCCACCGGGATGTAGACCGCGCCGGACCAGACGCCGAGCCAGCTTGCCCATACGCGCTGGTGCCACAGCCCGAAGGCCTCGGTGAAGCGCATCGCCGCGTACATCGCGGCCGAGCCGCCGATCGCCCACAGCCGCGCATCGCTCGGATGGTTCAGCAGCGACAGGAAGATGGTGGGATAGCGGCTGCCCGGATTCAGGTGCAGCCGCATCACGATGGTCTCGGCCAGCGCCTGCGCGTCGCGGTGCAGGAGCGCGACCAGCCCCAGCCCGGCCAGGATCACCAGCGCGCCCTTGGCGGCCTCGAACAGGGCGATGCCCTTCAGGCCCGCGCCTCCCGCTGCGTGCTTTGCCATATTGCCTTTCCTTTGTCGAAACCGGCCTGCCGGACGCGCCGCGGACCCAAGGCGGGATCGTACCGCGCCGCGCCCGCGCGCGGCAATCGGCGCCGCCGGACGCGGGCCGCGCACCGGCGCGCCGTTGCCGTTGCCGTTGCCGTTGCCAGCGCCATTGCCAGTGCCATTGCCGGCGCCGTGCCGCCGGCACGCTGTTACCATCGGGCTGCCGCCGCCATCCGACGCCCGCGCCATGAACCCCGAACACCTGCAGCTCCTGCTCACCCGCACCATGCCCTACGGCAAGTACAAGGGCCGCGCGATCGCGGACCTGCCGGGCAACTACCTGAACTGGTTCGCGCGCGAAGGCTTCCCGCCCGGCGAGATCGGCCAGTTGCTGGCGCTGATGCACGAGCTGGACCACAACGGCCTCAAGGGACTGCTGGAGCCGCTGCGCGGGCGCTAGCCGCGCGGCGCCCGCCGCGGCGGCGCCACGGATTGGTAGTACGATTACGCCCTTGCCACGCAACGCCATACAGCAGGGGGAGAGTTTTGCCATCAGTGGAACGCCGCAGCGCCGGCTCGCCGCGCGCCCGGACCGAGACCGTGTCGGAGAACGAACGGGCCTATGCCGGCCTGCGCGAGCGCCTGACCACGCTGGTCTACCGCCCCGGCGAGCATCTCAACATCTCCACGCTAGTGGACGACCTGGAGATCGGCCGCACGCCCATCAACCAGGCGCTGCACCGCCTGGCCAACGAAGGCCTGGTGCAGATCCTGCCGCGCAAGGGCGTGGTGGTCGCGCCGCTGTCGCTCGACGACGCGCTGCACCTGATCGACGTGCGGCTGGCCAACGAGACGCTGTGCGCGCGGCTGGCCGCCGAGCGCGTCACCGCGCAGGGGATCGCCGCGCTGGAAGGCATCCTGCGCGAGCTGGACGCGGCCGTGGCGCGGCGCGACCTGCCGCTGGTGACGAACCTGGACCGCCTGTTCCACGAGGAAGTGGCGCAACTGTCCGGCAACCCCATCCTGATCGAGATCCTGAAGGTGCTGCACGCGCGCTCGCAGCGCTTCTGGGCCATCTCGCTGTCGTCCGAGGGGCACCTCGGCGAGGTCGGCGAGGAACACCGCGCCATCCTGCAGGCGCTGCGCGACGGCGACGGCGCGGCGGCGGCCAGCGCGGTGACGGCCCACGTGCTGTCGTTCCGCCAGGCCCTGCTGCAGGGCCGCCGCGAGCCGGTCTTCGCCATGACCGGCGCGGCCGGCTAGCGGCCGGCTAACGGGCGACCGGCCGGCGCCACGCGGGCGCCGCCAACACAGCAGTCAACGCCGCCGTCAGTTCTCCAGCGGCTTGCGCGCCGTCTCGCGCGCCACCAGCAAGGCCACCAGCGTGACGGCCAGCGCCAGGCTCACGTAGAGCGAGATCGCGGTGGTCGAGCCATACGCCTTGTACAAGCTGGCGATGATCAGCGGCGCGAAGCCGCCGCCGAGGATGCCCGCCAGCGTGTAGGCCAGCGACGAGCCGGCGTAGCGCACCCGCGTGGGAAACTGCTCCGTCACGAAGGCGGCCTGCGGGCCGTACATCATGGCGTGGATCACCAGCCCGCCCACCACCGCCGCGCAGATCTGCCACGGCTGCGCGCTGTCCATCAGGCGGAAGAACACGAAGGCCCACGCCACCGCCAGCAGCGCCCCGGCGACATACACCGACCGCCGGCCGAGCCTGTCGGACAGGCTGCCGAACAGCGGCACGGCAAGCGCGTTGCAGCCGGCGCCGATCATGGTGGCGGTCAGCGCCAGCGGGCGCGACAGGTGCAGCACGCCGGTCACGTAGGTCAGCGTGAACACCACCACCAGCGCATAGAGCACGTCCGAGCCGATGCGCGCGCCGCCGGCGACGAGCAGGCGCCGCCAGTGGTCCGCGAACACGTCCTTGATCGGCGTCTTCGCCGTGCTCTTGCGCGCTTCCATCTCCCGGAACAGCGGGGTTTCCTCCACGCCGCGGCGCAGCCATAGCCCGAACACGACCAGCAGCACGCTGGACAGGAAGGGAATGCGCCAGCCCCACGCCTGGAAGTCCTCGGGGCTCAGCCACAGCGACACCAGCGCGATGAAGCCGGTGCCCAGCAGCGTGCCGCACGACGGCCCCACCTGCGTGAACGAGGCATTGCGCCCGCGCTGGTGCTGCGCGCCGTGCTCCATCGACAGCAGCACCGCGCCGGCCCACTCGCCGCCGATGGCCGCGCCCTGCACGAAGCGCAGCGCCACCAGCAGCAGCGGGCTCCAGACGCCCCACGACTGGTAGGTCGGCAGCACGCCCATCAGGCCGGTGGCCACGCCCATCACGACCAGCGTGGCCACCAGCACGAAGCGGCGCCCGAGCTTATCGCCGAGGTGGCCGAACACCACGCCGCCGAGCGGGCGCGAGACGTAGCCCACGGCATAGGTGGAAAACGCCAGGATGGTGCCGGTGAGCGGATCGAACGAGGGGAAGAAGATGGCGTTGAAGACCAGCGCCGCCATCAGGTTGTAGACGGTGAAGTCGTACCACTCCAGCGTGGTGCCGATGGTGCTGGCCGCGGCCAGCCGGCCCATGCGGGGCTTGCCGGCGGCGGCGTGCGTGCCGGCCTGCATGCCGGCGTGCGCGACCGGGTGCGTGGCGGCCTGCGCGCCGGCCGGCTCCTGCGCGGCGGTGGCGGTGGCGATAACGGTGTCGGCGCCGCGCATCATGCCACCTCCCGCGAGAACAGCTTCCACCGCAGCGCATAGCGCGCGGCGCCGGCGGCGTCCGCGCCGCATGCATCCAGGCGCGCGGCCGCGTCGCGCAGCGCGGCCGCGCCGGCGGCTTCGCTGCTGGTCTCGATCACCAGGAGCGGGCGCAGTTGCCGGTTCTCCACGCTCTCGCGCGGCAGCGGCTGGCTCAGCGCGGCGTCCGGCACCAGCAGGTAGGACTGCACGAAGCCGGGCCGCGCGGAGAGCTCGCCGCCCACGTCGGCGGCCTGGTCGACCAGCGCCGGCACGTCGTCGGGCCGCGCCAGCGGCAGCACGGCCAGCCAGCTTCCGCTGCCCTGCCCGACCACCGCGGCGACTTCGCTCACGCGGCGCACCGGCTGGCGCATGCGGCCGAGGTTGGCGACCGACCACGGCGTCTGGCGGCCGAACGCGGCCTGGTAGGCGGCGGACGTGAAGGCCGCCAGCGATTCGGTGCGGTACAGGCCCAGGTATTTCGGGCCGCCCTGCACCGCCTCGTAGCGCGCGGCGGAGATGAAGCCGCGGATGCGAGCGCGCTCTTCCACGTGCTCGCGGTCGTACCACTGGTTGAAATCGTCCTCGTCGGCCGCGTCCACATTGGCGGCGACGAACAGCATGCCGTGCGGCGCCATGCCCGCCGGCGCGTCGTCCACGCCGGACGTTCCGGCCATCCCGCGCATTTGCCGCATCTCGCGCATTTCCTGCGTATCGTGCCTCTCCTGCATCTCGCTCATCCTTCTCTCCTGTGGCCCGCGCCGTCTGCGGGCGGTGAGAAGATGATCGGCGCCGGCCGCGCGCGCGGCAAACGGGTTTTTCTTCGCGTTTCCGATCAGTTTTTCTGTTCGATGCGGCCATGCGCGCGCACCAGCACGGCGCGCGCGCGCCCTATGCCGGCGCAAATGGTGCAGGCAGCGACCGCACGTAGCGGTCGGATTCGCGGCAGGCCAGCTCCGCCACCAGGCGGATCGCCTCGGAGGCGGCGTGGTCGAGGTGACTGACCACCAGCCGCTGGTGCGGCAGGGGCACGTCGCACGGGATCACGCGCAACTCGCCGCGCTCCACTTCCTCGCGCACCGGCGCCAGCGGCATCAGCGCGTTGCCGAAGCCGCCCCTGACCAGCCGCACGATGGCCGCGATGGAGCTGACGCAATGCACCTTGCCCACCGGCAGCCCGGCCTTGCGGTACAGCTCCTTGAGCGCGAGATGCGGCTGCGAGCCGGGGCTCATGGTGATGGTGGGATGCTGGAGCAGCGTGGCCAGCCGGCCTTCGCCGGGCTGCGCGGGCCCGGGCGGGCCGACCCAGCCGATGGCCATCGGCAGGCACGGCGTGCTGGTGATGCCCTCGCCCACCGCCGGATCGGTCTGCAGGGCAATGTCGATGCCGCCCGCGCGCAGGGTGTTGTGCAGGCTCTGCGTGGTCTCCGAGGTGAGCTGCACCTCGATGCCGGGATAGTGCGTCTGCAGGTGGCGCAGGAAATCGACCAGCCACGTATGCACCACGCTCTCGATGGCGCCGATGCGCACCAGCCCCAGCGGCGCGTCGCCGGCGCGCCCGAGCACCATGATCTCGCGCTGCAGCTCCAGCAGCCGCTCGCCGTAGCCGAGCAGGCGCAGGCCGACCGGCGTGAGGCGCAGGTCGCGCGCCTCGCGCTCGAACACCCGCGCGCCGATCTCCTGCTCGAGCGAGGCGATGCGGTTGGACATCGCCGCCTGCGTGATGTGCAGCTTCTCGGCCGCCGCGCGGAAGCTGCCCAGGCGGGCCACCCACATGAAGGCTTCGATGAAGCGCGTGTTCATGGCGCCGGGCCTGCCCCGCGCCCACGCCGGCACGCATGCCGGCACCTGCGCCGGCCGCCGTGCCCGCCGCGCGCGCCGCCTCCGCCGCGCCGGCGCGGCGCCAGCTGCGCCTGCCTGGCTACCGCAGCGGCCACAGCCGTGGCCGCCGGCACGCCGGATGTCCCGGGCGCGCGGGATGTCCGGAACGCCCCGGATGCCGTCATTCGCATGTTCCCCCTGTTCGATAAACTGAAATTTCACAGTAATGGCAGGGCGATTCTCATGCAATTTCCGCACCAGTGCTGTAGTGGGATTCCCTAGGAAAGCGGCGAGCGCGGAGGCGAACGAAAAAGCGGACGAAAAGGCAAGCAGGGAGACCGACGCAGCGGCGGCGGCCGCGCGCGCCGCCCGCCGCCCGCCGTCAGGCAGCCGGCTCCGCCACGCCGCGCTCGGCCAGCCACGTCTCGAACGCCGCCGGCGGCATCGGCATGGCGAACAGGTAGCCCTGGCCGATCTCGCAGCCGTGCGCGCACAGGAAGGCGCGCTGCGACTCTTCCTCGATGCCCTCGGCGACCAGGGTCAGGCCGATGCTCTGGCCGATGCGGATGGCCGCGTCCACCAGCGTGGCGGCGGCGTGGTGCGAGTCGAGGCCCTGCACGAAGCTCTTGTCGAGCTTGAGCTCGTCGACCGGCAGGTTCAGCAGGTGGCCGAGGCTGGAGTAGCCGGTGCCGAAGTCGTCCATCGACAGGCGCACGCCCAGCCCGCGCACCGCGGCGAGCGTGGCCTGTATCTCGGGCTTGCTCTCCATCACCAGCCCCTCGGTGATCTCCACGGTCAGGTCGCTGCCGGCCAGGCGATGCCGCCGCAGTATCCCGGCGATGACGTCGGGAAGCTCGTGGTGATGGAAGTTCAGCGGCGACAGGTTGACGGCCACCGACGGCACCCGCAGCCCGGCGGCCCGCCAGCGCGCCAGTTGCCCGCAGGCCTCGTCCAGGGCCCAGTAGCCCAGGTCGACGACCAGGCCGCATTGCTCGGCCAGCGGAATGAACTGGTCCGGGGAAACGTTGCCGGTCTCGCCGTGGTGCCAGCGCGCCAGCGCCTCGACCCCGGCCAGGCTGTTGTCGCACAGGCGGATCTTGGGCTGGTAGTGCAGTTGCAGCCGGTTCTCGAGCAGCGCCGCCTTGAGCGCCTGCTCGAGCCGGGCGCGCGCCAGCTCGCGCGCGCCCAGCTCGGCGTCGAACAGGCGCACGCGGTTGCGGCCGCCGTGCCGGGCCTCGCGCAGGGCGAGGTCGGCATGGCGCATCAGCGTGTCCCAGTCGCGCCCGTGCGCGGGGCAGACGCAGGCGCCGATGCTCGCCGACACGTTCAGCTTGCGCCCGGGTATCGACACCAGCGGCCGCGCGATGGCCGCGCGCAGGTTTTCGGCGAGCGCCAGCGCGGCCGGCGCGTCCAGGCCGGGCAGGATCATGACGAATTCGTCGCCCGAGCGCCGGCCCAGCAGCGCGGCGGCGGGCGCCTGGGCGCGCAGGCGCCCGGCGATTTCCTCCAGCAGCAGGTCGGCCTGCCGGTGGCCCAGCACGTCGTTGATCTGCTTGAAGTCGTCGAGATCGATGAACAGGGCGGCGAGCGGCACGCCGCCGCGGTCCGTCTGCGCGATGGCGTCCTCGGTCAGGCGGCGCACGGCGTGAAGATTGAGCAGACCGGTCAGCGCATCGTGATTAGCCTGCCAGCGGATCCGCTCGCGCGCGGCGTCGCGCTCCAGCGCCAGCGCGCACAGATGCGTGCAGATCTCGGTGAGGCGGCAGTGATAGGCGTCCGGGCCGCGGCGGGTGGAATAGTAGAACGCGAAGGTGCCGAGCACGCTGCCGTCGCCGGACTTGATCGGCGTCGACCAGCAGGCGGCCATGCCGGACAGGAGGGCCATGTCCTGGAACGACGCCCACAGCGGATCGGTGAAGATGTCGGTGACGGCAACCGGCTCGCCGCGGAACGCCGCCGTGCCGCACGAGCCGTTGCACGGACCGACCGGCGCGCCGTCGATGCCGGCGGAGTAGCGCGGCGGCAGGCTGGGCGCGGCGAGCGGGCGCAGGCGCCCTTCGGCGTCGACGCGCAGCACCGAGACCGCGACGCCGGGCGTGACGCGCTCGATCGCGCGGCACATGGCGTCCATGATTTCCGCCAGCGGCCGGTCCTGCGCGATGGCTTCGAGCGCGGTGCGCTGGATGCCGTCGCGCAGCTTGGTCTCGGTGATGTCGGTCAGCACGCAGACGAGGCTGGCCAGCGCGCCGTGGTCGTCGAGCACCGGATTGGTGAGCGCGGAAAACCAGCGGGGATATCCGCCGGCCGTGTCCAGCAGGCATTCGCCGCGCACCGCCTGCCCGGCCGCGAGCCGGCCCAGGAACTCGCCGGCCGGCGTCGCCGGCTGCAGCCACGCCCACAGGGCCGCGCCGCCCGCCGGGCCGGCCAGCGGGCCGAACAGGGACACGAAGCTGGCATTGGCCTGGACGATGCGGCCGCGCGCGTCGGCAACGGCCACCGGGCTGTCCATCGTATCCAGCCCGATCGCGGGCGGCGCCGCCGCAAGCCCGCCAAAGCGCGCGCCGGGAACGAACAGGCGATTCATCTGCGATGACATTCAGGCATCCTCATGAGACCGGCGATGCGCCAACCGGCGGCTTGCGCGCCACTTTCCCATGTTCCGTGGGAACTCGCGATCCATATTAGCCGGGCGGCGGCGTGCGGCACAAGCGCGGCAGCATGACAGCCGCCGCCCGGACTATGCGCTGCGTGCCGGCGCGCGCTCCGTGCGTTGCGGCACGCAGCGCCGCCGACGGGGCCGGCGGGGCCGGATTGGCGCCGGAATCTGCTAGATTTGCCTTGCGGGCCCGGCGCATTCCGCGCCGCATGGCGACTGCGCACAGGGGGCACATCGTGAGCACCGATACCGCGACACTGCAAGCCTACGACCGCGCCGCCGCCGACCATGCCAGGGACTGGCACGCGCAGCCCGCGCCGGCCGGCCTCTACGCCACGCTGCTTGCAACATTCGCGCCCGGTCCGAGCGCCGACATCGGCTGCGGCGCGGGCCGCGACACGGCGTGGCTGGCCGCGCACGGCTTCGACCCGTGCGGCTTCGATCCCTGCGAAGCGCTGCTGGAAGAGGCGCGCCGGCGCTACCCCGCCCTGCCCTTCGAGCAGGCCGCGCTGCCGGAACTCGAAGGCGTGCCGCGCGGCTATTACCAGAACGTGCTGTGCGAGGCCGTCATCATGCACCTGGAGCCACGCATGATCGCCAGCGCCGTGCGGCACCTGCTCGGCATCCTGCGCCCCGGCGGCACGCTGTGCCTGAGCTGGCGCGTCACCGACCACGTCTCGCGGCGCGACCCGGACGGCCGCTTCTACGCGGCCTTCGACAAGGCGCTGGTGGCCGGCGCGCTGGGGCGCGGCGACAGCGTGCTGTCCGACCAGGAAGAGGCGGGCCCGCCGCCGGGCAAGCGGATGCACAGGCTGATCGTGCGCAAGGCGGCGGCTTGATGGAGGCCTGATGGAGGCCTGATGAAGGCTTGATGCGGCTGGACGCCGCCCGCGGCGCTCAGGTCAGGCCCAGCCGCGCGTTCAGTTCCGCCAGCGCGGGCGCGCAGGCGGCGTCCACCTTGAGCGCCAGCAGCGCGTCGGCGCGGGTCTGGCCGAGGTTGACGGCGGCCACCGGCTTGCCCTGCTTCTGCGCCTCGAGGCAGAAGCGATAGCCGGAGAACACCGTGAGCGAGGAGCCGATCACCAGCAGGGCATCGGCCTGCGCCAGCGCCTGCATGGCGGCATCGACGCGCTCGCGCGGCACGGACTCGCCGAAGAACACCACGTCGGGCTTGAGCACGCCGCCGCAATGGCCGCACGCGGGAATGCGCACGGACTCGAAGCTGGCCAGTTCCAGATGGGCGTCGCCGTCGGAAGCGGGCAACGCGCGCAGTTCGGCCAGCGCCGGGTTGTCCGCCTCGAGCTGCGCCTGCAACGCGGCGCGCGGACGGCGCGTGCCGCATTGCAGGCAGACCACCGTGCCCACGTGGCCATGCAGCTCGATCACGCCGTGGCTGCCGGCACGCTGGTGCAGGCCGTCCACGTTCTGCGTGACCAGCAGGCGCACGTGGCCGGCCGCCTGCAGCCGCGCCAGCGCGAAATGCGCGGCGTTGGGCTGCGCGTTGGCCAGCACCGGCCAGCCCAGCATGCTGCGCGCCCAGTAGCGCTGGCGCACCGCGTGCGAGCGGAAGAAGTCCTGCGCCTGCACCGGCGGCGTGCGCTGCCAGTTGCCCTGCGCGTCGCGGTAGCCGGGAATGCCGGAATCGGTGCTGATGCCGGCGCCGGTCAGCACCAGCAGGCGCGGATGGCGCCGCACGAAATCGTGGAGATCGGCCACGGCGGGCTGGCCGGCGGCGAGTACGGGAGACTCGGGAGATTCGGAAGACAAGGCGGCGCGCACGCTTTCAGAAGCTCGGGCCGCCGGCGGCGGCGGCATCCGCCGTCTCGCCGGCCAGGGCCTGCCACGCCTTCAGCTCGGCGCGGTAGCGCGCCATCGCCTCAGCGTGCAGGTCGAAGATGCAGGGCTCGCAGCCGTTGCCGCAGCACTCGTTGATGTCCGGCGCGAGCGGCGCTTGCGGCCGCGGCGGCAAGGCCGCCGCGGGCTGCGGCGCGGGCTGCGCGGCTGCGCTGCGCTCTGCTGCTGTGGACGCGGGGTTTTGTACCGACACCATCGACTCCGGTTGGATTGCACCCCAAGTATACCGCCGAGCGGACAACCCGGCTGCGGCCGCGGCGGGAGCGCCCGCGCAACGGTCCCGCGCATTCGGGCGCGGCGGCGGCGCTGGCATAATCACGGGCTGGCCGGCCCCTCGCGGGTCCCGCATGCGCCAGCCCGCGGCCCATGCCCGGGCCGCGGGCGCAATACCACGAACACCGACATGCCAGCCACGACACCGCAGACCGGAACGCCCCCGGCGCCCGACCACGAGGGCGGGCTCACCGATCCGGACCAGATCCTGCTCGTCCTGCTGGGCCTGGCCCGCCAGGGCGCGTCGCTGCGCCTGCGGCCCGCCGGCATGCATCCCATCGCCACCCGGCTGCTGCTGGCCGAGCCGGCAAGCCGCGCCTGCATCCTGGAATGGTGCCGCAACGGCGCCGAGCTCGACGCCATCCTGAACGCCCGCGAGCTGACGCTCTCGGGCTCGCTCAACGGCGCACCCGTCCGCTTCCCGGTCGGCACGCCGGCCATCACCCGCTTCGACGACCGGCCCGCCTTCGTCACGCCGTTTCCGGCCAGCGTCCATTACCTGCATCGCCGCCGGCATTTCCGCGCCAGCGTGCCCGCGGGCAGCGGCTTTCGCTGCGAGATCCCGCTCGACGACGGCCAGCTCGCGCATCTGCGCATCGCGGACCTGTCCGTGTCCGGCGTCGGCCTGCGCGCCCCGCAGGCCGACGCGCCGCCACTGCTGCGCGATGCGCGCATCAGGCGGTGCCGGCTGTCGTGCGCAGACCTGGGCACGCTCGAGGTCGATCTGGAGGTGGTCAGGCACCGCGTTGCCTGGCGCGGCGGCAAGGCCGTCCACCATTTCGGCGGGGCCTTCCGCCATGTCGACGGCCAGACCGAGAAGCAGTTGCAGCGCCTGGTGTTCGCCTGCGAGCTGGCGCATCGGGCCTAGACGCGAAAAAAAAGCGCCCTGGGGGCGCTTTTGGGGGTGCCGACGACATCGGCCTGCCGCTTGTGTGCTCCCCTCTCCCGCTTGCGGGAGCGGGGTCGGGGGAGAGGGCCGGCGCTTGCGAATGCTGTCGTGCTGGAAAAAACCGGCGGCTTCGTTGCTGGCCACCAAGCTGGACAACACCGTTGGCCCCGCTTCTTGTGGCTCCTAGCTAAACCGCCCCTCTCCCCGGCCCTCTCCCCGTGAGGGGAGAGGGAGGACACCTTGCTTGGGCCAGCTCTGGCGGCTTTGGCCCGTTCTGGCGGCTTCGTCAGTCGCCTCAGGTTTGCGCCATCGGGGCGGCGGCCATGTCGGCGCGCCGCGGCCTTACCGCTTCACGGGTTCGCCGCGAGCGGCGCCGGCGGCGCGGACGAGCCGGCGTCGGGCAGCGGCCCCCAGCCGCCGCCCAGGCTGCGCACCAGCGCCACCGTGGCGGAGGCGCGCAGGCCGGCTACCTGGTTGGCGTCGCGCTGCGACTGCAGCACCGTGCGGTCGGCGTCGATCACCGTCAGGTAGTCCACCGCGCCGGCCTCGTAGCGGCTGCGCGAGATCTTCGCCGCGCGGCGCGCGCCGCCCAGCGCGCCGTCCAGCGCGCCGGCCTGCTGGCTCAGCCAGCGCACGTCGGCGAGGCTGTCTTCCACTTCGCGCAGCGCCGTCAGCACGCTCTGGCGGTAGCTTGCCACCGCTTCTTCGTGCTGGGCCTTGGCCGCGTTGAGGTTGGCGCGGTTGCGCCCGCCGTCGATGATCGGCGCGACGAGCGTGCTGCCGACCAGCGGTCCCAGCATCCATGCCGACGACGACCACTTGAACAGGTTCGACAGGTCGCTCGACTCGAAGCCGAACAGCCCGGTCAGCGTGATCTTCGGGAAGAACGCCGAGCGCGCCACGCCGATGCGCGCGTTGGCCGCGGCCATCAGGCGCTCGGCCTGGGCGATGTCGGGGCGGCGCTCGAGCAGGTCCGAGGGCAGCCCGGCCGGCACCGTGATGAGCGTGGCGTCGAGCGGGCGCGCGGCCAGCGTGAACGCTGCCGGCGGCGCGCCGGTCAGCACCGCCAGCGCGTGCTCCTGGTTGGCGCGGCGCCGTTCGATGGCGGCCAGGTCGGCGCGCGCGGTGCCGAGCTCGGCTTCGGCGCGGGCCGGGTCGAGGTCGGTGGTCTCGCCTTCGTCGAAGCGGCGCTTGAGCAGCTTGAGCGCGTCCTCGCGCAGCACGATGGTGGCGTTGAGCAGGTCGCGCTCGCTGTCGAGCGTGCGCAGCGAGAAGTAGGCCTGCGCCACGTCCGCCTGCAGCGCGAGCTGCACCGAGCGGTACAGGTCTTCGGCGGCGGCGCCCTCGGCGCGCGCGGCCTTGACGTTGTCGGCCACGCGGCCGAACAGGTCGAGCTCGTAGCTGGCGAACGCGCGCGCCTTGTACACGGTCTGCGCCGGCACCTTGGTGCCGTCGGGGAAGCCCTGCGAGGCGGCCGAGTACTGCGTGCGGGTCGGGTCCAGCCCGACGCTCAGTTGCGGATACAGGTCGGCCTCGGCCACGCCGGTGAACGCGCGCGCCTGCTTCAGGCGCGCCGCGGCCACGGCGAGGTCCTGGTTGGACTCGCTGGCCTGGGCGATCAGGCGGTCGAGGTCGGCGTCGCCGAAGATCTTCCACCATTCGCCGCGCTGCGCGCCTTCGGCGGGCGTGGCCACTTTCCACTGGCTGCCTTCGGCCCGCGCGGCCTCGGCTTCCTTGTAGGCCGGCGTGGCGGCGGTGGCAGCCTCGGGCACCTTGTACGTGGGCGCCAGCGAGCAGCCGGCCAGGATCAGGGCCACGGCCAGCGTGGCCAGGCGCGGCAGGGTCCCGGATGTGATTGATGCAGTCATGTCAGTCGTCCTTATTCTGCGGAGGCGATGGCCTTGTGGCTCGCCGACGGGGCATCGCCCGCGCTGGCGGCGCGGCGGCGCTCGCCGCGCGTGGCCAGCAGGCGCAGCGCCACATAGAACACGGGGGTGAGGAACAGCCCGAAGAAGGTCACGCCCAGCATGCCGGCGAACACCGCCACGCCCATCGCGTGGCGCATCTCGGCGCCGGCGCCGGTGGAGATCACCAGCGGCACCACACCCATGATGAAGGCGAACGAGGTCATCAGGATCGGGCGCAGGCGCAGGCGGCTGGCCTCGATCGCGGCCTGCACGATGGAGCGGCCTTCATGCTCCAGCTCGCGCGCGAACTCCACGATCAGGATCGCGTTCTTCGCCGACAGCCCCACCAGCACGATGAAGCCGATCTGCGTGAAGATGTTGTTGTCGCCGCGCGTGAGCCACACGCCGGTCATGGCGGCCAGCAGGCTCATCGGCACGATCAGGATCACCGCCAGCGGCAGCGTCAGGCTTTCGTACTGGGCGGCCAGCACCAGGAACACCAGCAGCACGCACAGCGGGAAGATCCACACCCCCGCGTTGCCGGCCAGGATGTCCTGGTAGGTCAGGTCGGTCCATTCGAACTTGATGCCCTTGGGCAGCGTCTCGGCGGCGATGCGCTCGGCCGCGGCCTGCGCCTGGCCCGAGGAGAAGCCCGGCGCCGGGCCGCCGTTGATGTCGGCGGCGGTGAAGCCGTTGTAGCGCACCACGCTGTCCGGGCCGAAGCCCTGCTTGACGGTGAGCAGCGACGACAGCGGCACCATGTCGCCGGCGCGGTTGCGCGTCTTGAGCTGCAGGATGTCCTCGGCGTGGTTGCGGAACTGCGCATCCGCCTGCACCTTGACCTGGTACGTGCGGCCGAACTTGTTGAAGTCGTTCACGTAGGCCGAGCCGAGGTAGGTCTGCAGCGTGTCGAACACGTCCGTGACCGGCACGCCGAGCTGCTTGGCCTTGACGCGGTCGAGCTTGACGTCGAGCTGCGGCACGTTGACCTGGTAGTTGCTGAAGATGCCGGCCAGTTCGGGCGTGGCGCGTGCCTTGCCCATGAACGCGTTGGTGGCGTCGAACAGCGCGTCGTAGCCGAGCGCGGCGCGGTCCTCGATCATCAGCTTGAAGCCGCCGATGGTGCCGAGGCCCTGCACGGGCGGCGGCGGGAACACCGCGATGAAGGCGTCCTGGATCGACGCGTACTTCTGGTTCAGGTCGGCGGCGATCGCGTTGCCCGATAGCGCGGCGCTCTTGCGCTCCTCGAACGGCTTGAGCGTGGCGAACACGATGCCGGCGCTCGGGCTGTTGGTGAAGCCGTTGATCGACAGGCCCGGGAAGGCCACCGCCGACTCCACGCCCGGATGCTTGAGCGCGATCTCCGACATGCGGCGGATCACGTCCTCGGTGCGGTCCAGCGTGGCGCCGTCGGGCAGCTTGGCGAAGCTCACCAGGTACTGCTTGTCCTGCGCCGGCACGAAGCCCTTCGGCACCAGCTGGAACACGCCCCAGGTCAGCACCAGCATGACCGCGTAGACGCCGAACACGGCGGTCTTGCGCGAGATCACGCCCTTCACGCCGCGGCCGTAGCGCTCGGCGCTGGCGCCGAAGAAACGGTTGAAGCGGGCGAAGAACTTGCCCAGCACGCGGTCCATGCCGCGCGACAGCCAGTCCTTGGGCGCGTCGTGGCCGCGCAGCAGCAGCGCGGACAGCGCCGGCGACAGCGTCAGCGAGTTGAAGGCCGAGATGATGGTCGAGATCGAGATGGTCAGCGCGAACTGCTTGTAGAACTGCCCGGTCAGGCCGCTCATGAAGGCCAGCGGCACGAACACGGCGATCAGGGTCAGCGCGATGGCGATGATCGGGCCGCTGACTTCGCGCATGGCCTTGTAGGTCGCTTCCTTCGGACTCAGCCCTTCCTCGATGTTGCGCTCGACGTTCTCCACCACCACGATCGCATCGTCCACCACGATCCCGATCGCCAGCACCAGCCCGAACAGCGAGAGCGCGTTGATCGAGAAGCCGAACGCATGCATCAGGCCGAAGGTGCCGACGATCGACACCGGCACGGCCAGCAGCGGGATGATCGAGGCGCGCCAGGTCTGCAGGAACAGGATCACCACCAGCACCACCAGCGCGATGGCTTCGAACAGCGTGTGGGTGACGGCCTCGATACTGTGGCGCACGAACTGCGTGGGGTCGTAGACGATGCTGTAGTCCACGCCGTCGGGGAAGTTCTCCTTGAGCTCTTCCATCGTCTTGCGCACGTCATCCGAGATCTGGATGGCGTTGGAGCCCGGTGCCTGGAAGATCGGCAGCGCCACCGCGGACTTGTTGTCCAGCAGCGAGCGCAGCGCGTATTCCGACGCGCCCAGCTCGATGCGGGCGATGTCCTTGAGGTAGGTCACCGCGCCGTCGGCCGAGGTCCGCACCACCACGTCGCCGAACTCTTCCACGCTGGTCAGGCGGCCTTGCGCATTGACCGAGAGTTGCAGGTCGGTGCCGGGCAGCGAGGGCGACTGGCCGATCACGCCGGCGGCCACCTGCACGTTCTGCTCGCGGATCGCGTTGACCACGTCGCTGGTGGCGAGCTGGCGCTCGGCCATCTTCTCGGGATTGAGCCACACGCGCATGGAGTAGTCGCCCGAGCCGAACATCTGCACCTGGCCCACGCCCTGGATGCGCGCGAGGCGGTCCTTGACGTTGATCAGCGCGTAGTTGCGCAGGTAGGTCATGTCGTAGCGGTCGTTCGGCGAGACCAGGTGGACCACCATCGTCAGGTCAGGCGAGCTCTTGACGGTGGTGATGCCCAGGCGGCGCACGTCTTCCGGCAGGCGCGGCTCGGCCTGCGAGACGCGGTTCTGCACGAGCTGCTGCGCCTTGTCCGGGTCGGTGCCCAGCTTGAAGGTCACGGTCAGCGTGAGCGTGCCGTCGCTGTTGGCCTGCGACGACATGTACAGCATGTCCTCGACGCCGTTGATCTGCTCTTCCAGCGGCGTGGCCACGGTTTCCGCGATCACCTTGGGGTTGGCGCCCGGGAACTGCGCGCGCACCACCACGGACGGCGGTACCACCTCGGGGTACTCCGAGATCGGCAGCTTGAACATCGAGATGGCGCCGATCAGGAAGATCAGCACCGATAGCACGCCGGCGAAGATAGGCCGGTCGATAAAGAATTTCGAGAGATTCATCTCAGTCTCGGCGAAAGCGCTCCCCCTGGCGGCCCGGGGGCGGGCGCCATATGGAGCGTGGGGAAGCAAATAAATGGCTCGGTTTTCCGGGGGGCGGCGTTTCGCCCCCCGGCCCCTCTCCCGCACGCGGGAGAGGGGAGCAAACCCTCAGCAGATTCCGTTCATGTCGGGTTCATGTCGGCCATTCGGGGCTCAGGTCACCGGCTTGCCCTCGGCGGCCTTGTCGGTTTCCTTGTCGGCGGCGGCCTGCTTGCGCTCGGCGGCGTCGGCGCGCTGGTCCAGCTCGCGCTTGTAGGCCATCTCCACCGCCTTGGGCGACACCGTGTCTCCGGGGCGCACGCGCTGCAGGCCGTTGACCACGATCTTCTCGTCGGCCTTCAGGCCCTGGCGGATCACGCGCAGGCCTTCGTACGACGGTCCGAGCGTGACTTCGCGGTAGGCCAGCTTGTTGGCCTTGTCCAGCACCAGCACGAACTTCTTGCCCTGGTCGGTGCCGATCGCGCGGTCATTGATCAGCACCACCGGATGCGGCGCGCCGCCGCCGAGCTTGATGCGCGCGTACAGGCCCGGCAGCAGGCGGCCGTCCGGGTTGTCGAACACGGCGCGCACGCGGATGGTGCCGCTGCGCGTGTCGAGCCGGTTGTCGATCGACTGGATGCGGCCCTCGCGCGGGTATTCGTCCTCGTTGCCCAGGCCCAGGAACACGGGCAGCCTGGACTGCGCGCCCTGGGCGCCGCCCGTGCCGCCGGCCTCGGGCGCGGTGTAGCGCAGGTAGGTCTGCTCGTCGACCTCGAAGTTGGCGTACATCGGCGACACCGACACCACCGTGGTCAGCACCGGCGACGAAGCGCCCGGCGCGACCAGGTTGCCGACCGTGATCTCGGCGCGCGAGACGCGCCCGCTCACCGGCGCCACGATGCGGGTATAGGTCAGGTTCAGCCGCGCCACTTCGAGCGAGGCCTGCGCGGCGCGCACGTTGGCGACTTCCTCGCGCGCGGTGTTGTCGCGCTCGTCGAACTCGCGGCGCGACACGGCGTTGTCCTGCACCAGCCGCTGGGCGCGCGCCAGTTCGGTCTGCGCGTGCGAGGCGCGCACCTGGGCGGCGGCCAGCGCGGCCTCGGCGCGCGCCACTTCGGCGGCGTAGGGGCGCGGGTCGATGGTAAACAGCGGGTCGCCCTTCTTCACCAGCGCGCCCTCGCGGAAGTGCACGGCGTCGATGGTGCCGCCCACCCGCGCGCGGATCTCCACGCGGTCCACCGCTTCGAGGCGGCCGGAGAACTCGTCCCACTCGGTGATGGTCTTGCCGATCACGCCGGCCACGTCCACGGCGGTCGGGGCGGGTGCCGGCACGGCCTGCGCCTCGCCGGCATGCCAGGGCTTGAGCAATGAGGTCGCCAGGCCCGCGCCGAGCACGGCGACGATGGCCAGGGCAATCATGGTGCGTCGATATTGCTGCTTCATTTTTCTACACTCCGTATTCCGTAGCGGGTTTTCTTCAACTGGAAAGCAAAAAAAGGACGAACGCCGCCGCCGGGGCGCGCCAGGGGCCGCGCCCGGTATGCCTGCTCGCGCAGGCCGGCTTGTCGTGGTTCGCGCGGGTCAGCCTGGCGAGCTGGCGCCCGGGTCGCGTCCGGTCCTTGGTGAGGCATCGTCATCGCCGGCAAGGCAGCCTTGCAGGTAATGCGCGCCTTCGTTGACCCAGACCTGACATCGGTCGAGGGTCTGTTCCACCCCGTCGCCACAGGCGCCGGGCATGATTCTGGCTTCGGCCGGCACGCCGGCCGCCTGCAGCCGCGCGGCGAAGGCCTCGCCCTCGGCGCGCAGCGCATCTTCTTCCGCCACCTGGATCAGCGTGGGCGGCAAGCCCGCCAGCCGCGAGGCCAGCGCGGGCGCCGCATACGGGTGCACGCTGGCGGCCGGGGTCGGCAGGTAATCGCGGTAGAAACCCGCCAGGCGCTGCAGCCGCTCCAGCGACACGCTCGGCCCGCCCTGCGCGAACGCGCACGAGGCGTGCTCCAGGCAGGGGTCCGTCACCGGCCGGATTAGCCACTGCGCGCGCGGCTCGGGCAGGCCGCGGTCGCGCAGCATCTGCGACAGCGCGATCGCCAGGTTGCCGCCGGCCTCCTCGCCCACCAGGGCGAAGCGCAGCTTGTCCACCTTCAGGCGGCGCGCGTGGCGCAGCACCCAGGCGGTGGTATTGAATACGTCTTCCGGCGCCGCCGGAAACGGAAAATCGGGTGCCAGCGAATAGGCCGGCGTCACCACCACCGCCGGCATCGTGGCCGCCAGCCACGCGGCCAGGCGCTGGGATTTCTCCACGCTGCATTCCACGAAGCCGCCCGCGTGCAGATAAAGCAGCCACGGCAGCAGCGCGGCGCCCTTGCCTTCCGGATAGCCCGGCGGATAGCTCAGGCGCACCAGGATCGTGCGGCCGCAGCTCTCGACGGCGTGCTCGGTCGTGCGTCCCACGGCCAGTTCGGCGGCGGACGCTGCGGCTGCAGCTTTCGATCGGGAAGGCATGGCGATCACATGCGCCGCGTGTTAACGGCGCTTCCATTGCATATTGCGATGCAGCGAATTATGGTGGTTGATAAAGGTGGGATAAAGCGAGGCTTTACCAATGCACTGTTTCTGCCGTGAAATAATCCGGCGCGCCCGCGGCGGGAAACCCTGCGCCGTGCAAGGTCATTGGTTTTGTGATCCACTCCCGCACTTCCGCGGCCGCGCGCGCTGCGCGATGCGCTCCCGGCCCGGCCGCTAAAGGTCTGGCCCGGGCGGCCGACAAGTCCAGCAGGCCCTGTAATCCCAACAGGCCCGGCAGGCCCGACGGACTCGACAAGAAGTCCGGCACGCCAGCCAGGCCCGCCCGTATCCTTTTCCCGGGGAGTGAACATGGATCGTCTCGTATCAATGCAGGCATTCACCCGCGTCGTGGATATAGGCAGCTTCGCGCGGGCGGCCGAATCGATGGATCTGCCCAAGGCCACCCTCACGCGGCTGATCCAGAACCTGGAAACGCACCTCGGCGTGAAGCTGCTGCATCGCACGACGCGGCGCATCAGCGTCACCACCGACGGCGCCGCCTATTACGAGCGCTGCGTGCGCATCCTGGCCGACGTGGAGGAAGCCGAGCAGTCGCTGACCCACCAGAACAACACGCCGCGCGGCACGCTGGCGGTGGACACCTCCGCCGGGCTGGCGCAGATGGTGCTGATCCCCGGGCTGCACGAGTTCTTCGCCGCCTATCCCGAGCTGAAGATGGAGCTGACCATCAACGGCAAGCCCATCGACCTGCTCAAGGAAGGCGTGGACGTGGTGCTGCGCGTGGGCGACCCGGTGGACGAGACGATGGTGGCGCGCCGCATCGGGCAGCTGCGCCTGGGCTTCTACGGCTCGCCGCTCTACCTCAACCGCCAGGGCACGCCCACGCAGCCGAGCGACCTCGCGCAGCACAGGGCGGTCAACTACCTGTCCAACCGCACCGGCCGCGAAATGCCGTGGCCGATGGGCCAGGGCGACAAGCGCACCGAGCTGCTGCTGCCTTCGGCCATCTCCACCAACGACGCCGACGCCTACCTGGCCTGCGCGCTCGAAGGCCACGGCCTGGCGCGCATCTCGCGCATGATGGCGCAGCCCTACGTGGAAAGCGGCCGGCTGGTCGAGGTGCTGACCGACTGGCCCACCGACTCGCTGCCGGTGTCCGCCATGTATCCGCAGAACCGCCACCTGTCCGCCAAGGTCCGCGTGTTCGTCAACTGGGCCGCCGACCTGTTCGCCCGCCACCCGCATTTCGGCGACAGCAAGGACGGCCGCCCCGCGCAGCCGCCCAAGCTGGCGGCGTAGGCGCGGCCGCATCACGCCGGGCGGGCCGCCGGGGCATCCGCCACCGCCAGCGCCTCGATCTCGAACAGCATGCCGTCCAGCGCCAGCCGCGGCACCGGGATCAGCGTGCAGGCCGGCGCGGGCGCGTCGCCCCAGATCCGGCGCAGCTCGCCGGACAGCACCGCCAGGCGCGCTTCGCTGTGATCCACCACCAGTACCGCGAGCCTGGCCACCTGCCGCGGCTGCGAGCCCGCCGCCGCCAGCGCCACGCACAGGTTGTCCAGCGCCTGCCGCACCTGGGCCGCGAAGCCGGCGGGCAGGCTGCCGTCGGCGCGTTCGCCGCCCTGCCCGGCCACGCAGACCAGGGCGGCGCCGGGCGGAATCATCGCCACGTGGGAATAGCCGTTGGCGCGGGGATCGTACAGGCCGGGCGGGTTGAGCATGGTGAGCTGGCGCGGCGCGGGCCGGATGCCGGGGGCGTGCATGGGGCGGTCTCCTTTTGACTCTTGACGACTGTGGCGGATGCGGCGGATGCCGGACAGGGCGGAAGCAAAGCGCCGCGCTCGACAACGCGCGCGGGCTGCCCTAATATCCAAGAAAGTTTTTGGATATTAGGGCGCCACCATGCATTACGCAATAGAAAACTTGGATAACCCTGCCGGGTCTCCGGGTGATCGCATCCTGTTCCTGCTCAAGACGCGCGGCCCGGCTTCCACCACGCAGATCGCCCAGGCCCTCGGCGGCACCGCCGAGGCCGCGCGCCAGCAGGTGCACAAGCTGCTGGCGGCGGGACTGATCGAAGGCCGCCAGCAAACCCCGGCCGGCGCCGGGCGGCCCCGCCAGGACTGGGTGCTCACCGCCAGCGGCCACGGCCGCTTTCCCGACACCCACGCGCAACTGACCATCCAGTTGATTGGCTCGGTGCGGCAACTGTTCGGCGAAGCCGGCATGGAACAACTGATCGCCAGGCGCGAAGCCGACACCCGCGCGCAATACCTCGCCGCAGTGGCGGGGCAGGCGGAGATCGGCCGGCGGCTGGAGACGCTGGCCGGGCTGCGCAGCGCCGAAGGCTACATGGCGCGGCTCGAGCGCGACGGCGAAGACTGGCTGCTGATCGAAGACCATTGCCCGATCTGCGCGGCGGCGCAGGCCTGCCAGGGCTTTTGCCGCGCCGAGCTGGAGATCTTCCGCGAGGTCGCCGGCGCCGGCGCCACCGTCGACCGCGAAGAACATCTGCTGAGCAACGCGCGCCGCTGCGTGTACCGGATCCGCGCGGCGGCCTGACGCGGGCGGGCCGCGTTTGATGGGCGGGCGCGGCAATGCTATCTTGGGCCGGCCGCCCGGCACCCCGACAAGAAACCGGCGCCCGCCACCAATGGAGACAACCATGCCGAACCGCCCCGCTTCCGGATTCGCCCGCCTGCCCGGCGCGGCATGGATGATGGCCCTGCTGCTCGCCGTGCTGCTTGCCCAGGCGTGGCTGGCCGCGCCTGCGCGCGCGCAAGGCGCGCCGGAAGTGATCGACCTCCCGACCCGGCCCGGCGTCACGCAGCGCTTCATCTACCTCGCGCCGGCGCAGCCGACCGCCGCCGTGATCCTCTACGCGGGCGGCCACGGCGGGCTGCGCATCGCGCCCGGCGGCAGCTTCGGCTGGGGCGCCAACAACTTCCTGGTGCGCGCGCGGCAACTGTTCGTCGACAACGGCCTGGCCGTGGCGGTGGTCGACGCGCCCAGCGACCGCCTCGCGCCGCCCTTCCTCAACGGCTTCCGCCAGACCGCCGAGCACGCGCAGGACGCCCAGGCCGTGATCGCCTGGATGCGCAGCCGCGCCAAGGTGCCCGTGTGGCTGGTCGGCACCAGCCGCGGCACCCAGTCGGTGGCCGCCATCGCCATCCGGCTGGCCGACGGCGGCGGCCCCGACGGCATCGTGCTGACCTCCACCATCCTGCGCGAGGAGCGCGGCCGCGCCGTGCCCGCGATGGACCTCGACAAGCTCAAGGTGCCGGTGCTGGTGGTGCACCACGTGCAGGACGGCTGCAAGCTGTGCCCGTTCGGCGAGGTGCAGGGCCTGATGGACAAGCTGGCGAAGGCGCCCAGGGCCGGCCTGATCCGCTTCGACGGCGGCAGCAACGAGGGGGATCCGTGCGAGGCGCTGGCCTACCACGGCTTCAACGGCATCGAGCCGCAGGTGGTGCAGGCCACGGCGCGCTGGATGGCGCAGAAGTAGCCGCGCAAGCGGCCATGACAGCCAAAGTGGCCACCGCGCGCGCGGACGCTAGAATGGCGGGCATGCCTTCCGCCCCGCATCTCATCAGGAACCCGCCATGACCCATTCCACGCTGCTGCTGTTCGTGCTGGCCTCGGCCGTCACCATCGCCACGCCCGGCCCGACCGTGCTGCTGGCGCTCAGCAACGGCTCCCGCTTCGGCGTGCGCGCGGCCTGCTGGGGCATGGCCGGCGCGGTATGCGCCGACATGCTGCTGATCGCCACCGCCGCGGCCGGGCTGGGCGCGGTGATCGCCGCGTCGGAGGTCGCCTTCCGCGCGCTCAAGTGGATCGGCGCCGCGTACCTGGCCTACGTGGGCTGGAAGCTGCTGCGCGCCAGGGTCGGCCACCTGCCCGCCGGGGCCGCGCGGCAAGCCGGCCACCCGCGGGAAAGCGCGCCCGCGCGCGAGCTGTTCATGCGCTGTTTCCTGGTGGCCGCGACCAACCCGAAGGCGCTGCTGTTCATGTCCGCCTTCCTGCCGCAGTTCATCGACACCGGCGCGCCGCTGCTGCCGCAATACGCGCTCATCATGGCCATCCTGGCGCTGCTGAACCTGCTGGCCATGCTGGTCTACGCCATCCTCGGCGCGCGCGTGATGCACGCGTTCCGCGACAGCGGCATGCGCTGGCTCAACCGCGTCTCCGGCGCGACGCTGATCGGCCTGGCCGGCGTGCTGGCGGTGTACCGGCGCGCGCAGGCCTGAACCGCCGCCGGCCAGGCCGCGCCGGCGGCTACGGCAGGCGCGCCGCCATCTCCTTGCCATGCACGAAGCCCGCGGCCTCGGCCGCCTCGGGCGTCGAGTACTGCTCCGAGGGCTTGGCGGACTCCACCAGGGTGCTCGCGGCCCGGATATTGGTGCCGGGCCGGCACACGCGCACCGTGTAGTCCCACGCGCTGGGCGTCTTGGCGCGCACCAGCACCTGCACCTCGTGCGTTTCGAACACACGCTTCTTCCAGGCAATCTCATAGGGCATGACTGTCTCCGTTCTTATGGGGCGGTCCCGGTGCCGCCGCTGGCGAACGATGGCGAACGATGGCGCTTGCGCGTCACCCGCGCCCGCGCGCGCGGGTGCCGGAACCTAGTCACTATCCTATCAAAGCTGGCCGCGAACGCCGCCCGCGTCGGGCCGGCTGTTGCGCCGGCGACACCGTGCCGGCGCCGTGCCGGCACGCAGATGCTCAGAAGATGGAGTGCCCGCTGAGCGTGGTCAGCCATTCCAGCGCCTGCACGCCGGCCAGCGAATTGCCGCTGTGGTCCAGCCCCGGCGACCACACGCACACCGCCCAGCGGTGCGGCAGCACGGCGACGATGCCGCCGCCCACGCCGCTCTTGGCCGGCAGGCCGACGCGGTAGACGAAATCCCCGGCCGCATCGTAGGTGCCGCAGGTCAGCATGAGCGCGGACAGCCGCTTGGCCGGGCTGGCGCCGAGGATGCGCTCGCCGCTCCACGGCACCACGCCGCCGTGCGCGAGGAACAGCGCGGCGCGGGCCAGGTCCTGGCAGCTCATGGTGATGGCGCACTGGCGGCAATAGGCCTCGATGACCTTGTCGACGGGCATCTCCAGGCGGCCGAAGCTCTTCATGAAATAGGCCATCGCGCGGTTGCGCTCCGCGTGCTCGGACTCGGACTGCGCCACGCGGGTGTCGTAGTCGATGGCGGGATTGCCGCTGAGGCGGCGCATGAACTGCACCAGCGCGGTCTCGGCCAGGACAAAGCGGCTGCACAGGACATCCGTCACCACCAGCGCGCCGGCGTTGATGAACGGGTTGCGCGGCAGGCCCTGCTCGTATTCGAGCTGCACCAGCGAGTTGAAGGCGTTGCCCGAAGGCTCGCGCCCGACGCGCTGCCACAGGTCTTCGCCCAGCAGCTGGAACGCCAGCGTGCAGGCGAACAGCTTGGAGATGCTCTGGATCGAGAACGGCACCGCGGCGTCGCCCACGCAGTGGCTGCGGCCGTCGGCGAACACCAGCGCCATGCCGAAGCGGTCGCCGCGGACCTTGCCGAGTTCGGGAATATAGTCCGCCACCTTGCCCTGGCCGAGCAGGGGCTGGATGTCGCGGTGGATGCGTTCGAGGATGTGCGCGTAGTCCATGCGTGGCGGCGGGCGTGGGTTGAAAAAACAGCGCACATCGTACCGCGGCACGGGCGGCGCGGGGCCGCCCCCCGCGTCGAAAGATCGAAAGGCCGGAAGGTCAGAAGAACAGGCCGCGGATCAGCGGCGCGGCCAGCACGCTGACCAGCCCCGCGATCATCATCACCAGCGAGGCCACCACGCCCTGCACTTCGCCGAGCTGGCGCGCCTTGGCGGTGCCGGCGCCGTGCGCCGCCGCGCCGAAGATGGCGCCCTGCGCGAGCCGGCTGCGCACCGACGGCAGGCACGCGAGCACGGTCTCGCCGATGGCCATGCCCAGCAGCCCGGTGATGACCACGAACACCGCGGCCAGATCGGGCGGGCCGCCCAGCGCGCGCACCGCGTCCACCGCGAACGGCGTGGTCACGGAACGCACCGCCAGCCCCTTTTGCAGCGCCTCCGACAAGCCGAAGCCGCGCGCCAGCCAGACCGAGCTGAACACGGACGTCGTCACCGCGGCCAGCACGCCGAGCGAGATCGACAGCCAGTGCTGGCGCACCAGCGCGCGATGGTCGTAGATGGGCAGCGCGAAAGCGATGGTGGCCGGCCCCAGCAGCCACATCAGCCAGCGCGTGTCGGCGATGTAGTCGCGATAGGGAATGCGCGCGGCCAGCACCAGCGCGATCAGCACCACCGGCGTGGCCAGCAGCGGCATCAGCCACAGCCGCGCGCGGCGCGCGTAGACGCGCTTGTTGAGATAGTAGAAGGCGACGGTGGCCGCGAAGCTCAGCGCCGCCAGCACGGTGTCACGCATGACGATGCTGCTCCTTGCCCAGGTGCCGCTGCCGGAGATGCTTGCGCCCGCGCGCGCGGCGCGCCAGGCGCAGCTCCAGCCGGTAGACCTGCTCCACCACCAGCGCCGTGACCAGCATCACCGCCACCGTGCTGGCGCCGATCACCGCGCAGATGCGCAGGCCCTGGTGCCGGACCAGGTCCGGGTACTGCACCACGGCCAAGACGGCGGGAATGAAGAACAGCAGCATCTCGCCCAGCAGCCAGTCGGCGCCGCGCCGCACCCAGCCGCCGCGCACGGCGCCGCTGAACAGCAGCGCCGCCAGCGCCATCAGGCCCAGCAGGCCGGTCGGCAGCGGAATGCCCAGGCGCACGCGCAGCCAGTCCGCCAGCAGCCACAGGGCGGACAGCGCGGCCACCTGCGCGCCGGCCACGGCGCCGTTGCGCAGCCGGCCGGCGGGCCGCGGGGAGGGAATGGACGGCGCCGGGTGGCCGGCGTCCGGCGTGGAGGGAACTGCGCTGTGCATGGATCGGGGAAAAACCGGGGATGGCGACGGAAGCTAGTGTACGAAGCGCACTTCGATATATAAAATGAATATAAATTATCGAATCGATGCCAATCTGGAATACCAATCCGGCGCGGCGATCCGACCACGATCCGACGGCGATCGGAGTTGGCAATCTTTCAGGCAGCCCAATGGACATTCGCGCCCTGCGCTATTTCGTCGAGGTGGTCCGCCAGGGTGGCTTCACCCGCGCGGCCGAGACCCTGCACGTGACCCAGCCCACCATCAGCAAGATGGTCAAGAGCCTGGAGGAAGAACTGGGCGGCCCGCTGCTGCTGCGCGAAGGCCGCACCGTGCAGCTGACCGACGCCGGCGAGGTGGTGTTCGCGCGCGGCCAGGCCGTGCTGGCCGAGGTGGCCCGCCTGCGCCAGGAAGTGGCCGAGGTGGACGGCATGGCGCGCGGCGAGCTGCGGGTCGGCATTCCGCCGATGGCCGGGCGCTACATGGCGCCGGTGATCGGCGCGTACCGGCGCCTGTACCCGGGCGTCAAGCTGCGGCTGCGCGAGCAAGGCGGCCGCGCGCTGGAGGAAGGCGTCGCCGCCGGCGAGCTGGACCTCGGCGTGACCGTGCTGCCGGCGGCGGTGGCGGGGCTGGCCAGCCTGGCCGTGACCAGCCACGCGCTGGTCGTGGTGTTCCCCGCCGGCGACGCGCCGCGCAAGGCCGGCGCGGTGAAGCTGACGGATCTGGCCGGCCGGCCGTTCGTGATGTACGAGGACGACTTCGTGCTCTACCGCATGCTGCTCGACGCCTGCGAGGCGGCCGGCTTCACGCCGCAGATCGCCGGGCAGAGCCGCCAGTGGGACTTCATCGGCGAGCTGGTGGCGGCCGGCGTGGGCGTGGCGATCCTGCCCGCGCCGGTCGCCGGCCAGCTCGACCCTGCGCGCGTGGCGATCCGCCCGCTGGCCGCGGGGCTGGTGTGGGAGCTTGGCCTGGTCTGGCGCGAGGGCTACCTGTCGCGCGCCGCGCGCGCGTGGCTGGCGTGCTGCGAGCAGGCTTTCGGCACCGCCCGCAAGCCCGCCTGAAACACGCCGCGCCGCAATCGCGCGCGGCTCTCAGTCGCGGCCGATCTCCTGCAGGATGCGCGACATCAGGTAAAGCCGCGGCACGATCGAGTCGATCTCGATGTATTCGTCGCGCGCGTGGTAGCCGAAGCCCGCCAGCCCGAAGCTCTCCAGCACCGTGGGCTTGCCCGAGCGCGCGGCGTAGCCCGCGTCGGTGCCGCCGCCGGTCTGCGGCACCATCGTCAGCTCGCGGTCGATCTCCTGGTAGATGGCCTGCGCGCGCGCCGCCAGCGCGCGGCCGCGCTGGTCCGCCACGTAGGGCGGATGTCCCGGGGTCAGCGTCAGCGTGGTTTCCGTGTCGGGGATCAGCTTGCCGGTGGCCAGCTTGCTCTGCAGCGCGGCCTGCAGCTTTTCCAGCGCGCCGGGCCGGGTCAGCCGCACGTCGCCCACCGCCTCGGCTTGCTCCGTGACCTGGTTGAGCGGGCCGCTGGCGCTGGCGCGGGTCCAGATCAGCGCGGCGCCGGGCACGTCCCTGGCCACGTCGCGCGTCTGCAGCATCTGGTAGGACAGTTCATAGAGCGCGTTGCGGCCCAGTTCGGGCGCGGCGCCCGCATGCGCGGCGCGGCCCTTCACGTCGAGCGTGGCGGTGGCCACGCCGGCCGAGGCCAGCAGCAGCGGCTGGCCCTTCATGACCACCGAGCCCGCTGACGGCTCGCAGGACAGCACCACGTCATGCTGCTCGGCCAGCGTGGCGATGGTGTCGCCCGAGCCCGGCGAGCCCACTTCCTCGTCCGGGTTGAACAGCACCGTGAGCCGGGCGTAGTCCTGCCAGCCGGCGGCCTTGAGCAGCGCCAGCGAATGCAGGATCACGGCGATGCCGCCCTTGTCGTCGGCGATGCCGGGGCCGTACAGGCGGTTGCCGTCCTGCCGGATCGGCTGGGTGGCCAGCGTGTCGGGGCCGTAGACGGTGTCCATGTGCGCGATCAGCATGATGCGGCGGCGCCCGTTGCCGGTGAAGGTGCCCTTGACGATGGTGCCGGGCCCGCGCGTGACGGCGATGCGCTCGGTGGTGGCGCCGAGCGCCTTGAGGCGGCCCTCGGTGAAGCTGGCCATCCGCGCCAGGCCCGCAGCATTGGCGCTGCCCGACTCGATCGACACCATGTCCTTGAGCGACTGGATCACCGCGGGCTGGGCCGCGCGCGCGCCATCGAGCAGTTGCTGGTCGGCCGCGCGGGCGCTGCCGGCGGCGCCGAGCGCCAGGGCGAGCACGGCGGCGGCATGGGTAAGTCGGCGCAGGGATGGCTGCATGAAGTCTCCTGTTGGCATTGTTGTCGTGGCGGCGGCGTGGTGCCGGCCGAGCGACGATGCTAGCCCGGGCGCGCGCCTCGGGGTAGGATCGATCCCGCCATTTGGAATGCCGATCTCGCCATGACCGCCTGCGCCGACCCGACCGCCCTTCCACCCGCCGCCGCGCCGCCACCGCGCGCCGTGCCGCTGCGCGTGCGCCTGCTGTGGCTGCCCGATGCCATGCCGGGCATGCTGTTCGGCGCGCTGGACGTGCTGCGCACCGCGGCCGGCGTGGCCCGCCTGCAGCGCCCCGACGCCGACCCCGGCCTGAGCTGGAGCGTGATCGGCCCCGGCGGCCGCGCGCTGTCGCTGCCCGCGCTCGGGCTGGAGCCGTCGCGCCGCCGCCGCGGCGGCGAGGACGGCAACGCGCTGGTGGTGGTGCCGGGCGTGCACGCGCGCAATGCGCCGCACCTGGAGGAGATCGTGAGCGGCGCCGGCCCGGCGCTGCGCCTGCTGGAGCGGCACGCGCAGGCGGGCGGCTGGATCGCGGCCGGCGAATGCGGCATCGCCTTCCCGGCCGAGCTCGGCCTGCTCGACGGCGCGCGCATGGGCGCGCCGTGGCCGTTCCAGAGCTGGATGGCCAGGCGCTATCCGCGTTGCGATTTCTCCGCGAGCGAGCCCATGAGCGTGCACCAGCGCGTGTTCGGCTGCGTGGCGCCGGCGCTCCAGACCGAGTTCATGCTGCGCGTGCTGGGCCACCTGCACGACCCCGACCTCGCGCAGGCCTGCTCGCGGCTGCTGCTGTACCAGGCCGGGCGCCAGCAGCTGACGCCGGAGCTGGTCTCGCAGCGCTGGCTGAGCCGCACCGCCGACAGCCCGGTCTACCGCGCCATGCGCTGGCTGCAGGCCAACGTGGACGCGCCCTACCGGCTCGCGCAGGTGGCCGAGGCCGCCGCGGTCAGCGAGCGCACCTTGCTGCGGCACTTCCGCCAGGTCAGCGGCATGAGCCCGCTCGACTACCTGCACACGCTGCGCGTGGAGCGCGCCAAGACCTTGCTGGAAGTGACGCTGCACGGCGCGCAGGCGGTGGCCGAGGCGTGCGGCTACAGCGACGCGGCGGCGTTCCGCCGGCTGTTCCAGCGGGCCACGGGGATGTCCATGTCGAACTACCGCGCGCGCTTCGCGCTGCGGGCGCAGCGGCGCTACTGGCGCGTGGAGGACATGGCGCGCGCCACGGGCGGGGCGTAGCGCGCCGCGCCCGCCGCGGGGGACTTCAGTTGCTCAGGACGATGCGGTTGACCACGTCCTCCACGCCGTGGACGTACCAGGCGTCGCGCTCGGCCTGGCGCCGGGCGGTCTCGCTGGTGGCATAGCCTTCGAGCGTGACGACGCGGTTGCGGGTCTGCACGTGGATGCGGTCGGCGTCGACGAACGGATCGGTTTCCAGCACCAGGCGCAGCGCCTCGGTGACTTCGTCGTCGCGGTCGGTCTCGGCCGGGGCCACCACCAGTTCGTTGACGACGCAGCGGCAGCCGCGCGACCACCACGCCAGCACCCCGGCCAGGCGCATGTGCGACAGGCTGATCACGTGGCCGCGCAGCGTGACCACGCCGTCGGTGACTTCGATGGCGATCTCGCCGCTGGATTCGCCCACGGCCTCGCGCACGGGCTCCACGCGGCCCTTGGCATGGGCGCAGATGCGGCAGTTGCGGAAATCGATGGCCTGCAGCAGCCGCACGCAGATCGCATTGCGCAGCTCCGCGTCGCCCACCGGCGTGCCCTCGGCCGCAATGCGCAGATGGTCTATCACCTCGGGCACGCCGTCGACGCGGCGCACCATCGCGGCCACGCGGGATTTGTCGACGATGTCCGGGACGTCGCCTTCGAGGATCAGCGCGCCGTCGCTCAGGCGCAGGTGGATGGTGGGATGGATGGGATGGCTGTGGAACGGCACGTGGGCGATGGCCGCCCGGGCCTGGGTCAGGACTGCTTCACTGCTATGCATGATGTCTGCCTTATCTTTAATGGGTCTGGATATAGGAGACGCGTTCCGTCCGGCGAACGCACGCTACGCCGCGCGCCGGAGTGCGGCGCGCGGCAGGCAGTTTTCATTATAGGAAGCCAGTCCGGGCGTGCCCGGACTGTTGGCGCGGCGGGCTCAGGTCTCCACCGTGGCGTGCATGCTGATTTCGGCCTTGAGCACCTTCGACACCGGGCAGCCCGCCTTGGCCGCCTGCAGGCAACGCTCCACGGCGGCCTTGTCGGCGCCCGGCACGCGCACCGCCACGTCGAGCTGCACCGCGGTGATGGTGAAGCCGCTGTCGTCCTTGTCCAGCGTGACGGTGGCCTTGGTCTCGATCTTCTCCGGCACCAGCTTCGCCTCGCCAAGGATCAGCGACAGCGCCATCGAGAAGCAGCCCGCGTGCGCCGCGCCGATCAATTCCTCGGGGTTGGTGCCGGGGCCGCCTTCGAAACGCGCCTTGAAGCCGTAGGGCGCGTCCTTCAGCACCCCGCTCTGGGCCGAGATGGTGCCCTGCCCGTCCTTGATGCCGCCCTGCCATCTGGCCGATCCATACTTTTGCATGACTGTGCTCCCACGAGGAAAAGCGAAAAGGTTGCGGCAGGGCCTGCGCCGAGCCGATGATGTGACGGAACCGCGTCCCGCCCGGACCGCTTGCCACGCGCGTGCGCCGCATGCGGCGCCGGCGCGCTCCGGTGCCGCCGGCTTCACCCGGGACGGCGCCATCTGGCGGAAATTCGCTGAAGCAACGGCAATTCCAGCAAATTCACCACCAATTTCTGTCAATTCATGCGAATTATCGGGAACCGAATTACCCGCGGGCCTGCCTTATCTCCGCGATGCACGCCTGGCGCGCGGCTTGCGTGCCCAGGCTGAACCACAATAGGACGCAAAGGAGGAAACGGCCAGCGGCATGCCCGGCGGGCCCGATACGGCACAAAACCGCGCCACCATCGCAAGATCCAACGAAAAAAGGGAGAACGGATGACTTTGACTTCGACGAAACTGCCGGCCTGGACGCTGTGGCTGCCGCTGGCGGCCTGGGCCATCCTGGCGGCGGGCCTGGCGCTGCCCGGCCAGGCGCTGCTGCTGGCGCTGGCCGGCGTGGCGCTGGCGGGTTCCGTGTTCGCCGCCGTACATCACGCCGAGGTGGTGGCGCACAAGGTGGGCGAGCCGTTCGGCACGCTGGTGCTGGCCATCGCCGTGACGGTGATCGAGGTGGCGCTGATCGTCTCGGTGATGCTCTCGGCCGGCCCGGAAAAGGCCGGACTCGCGCGCGACACGGTGTTCGCCGCGGCCATGCTGGTATGCAACGGCATCGTCGGGCTGTGCCTGCTGGTGGGCGGCCTGCGCCACCGCGAGCAGGCCTTCCAGGCGCCCGGCGCCACCGCCGCGCTGGCGGTGCTGGCCGCGCTGGCGGGACTGACGATGGTGCTGCCGAACTACACCAGCGCGGTGCCCGGGCCGATGCTGTCGCAGTCGCAGCTGGCCTTCGCCGGCATCGCCTCGCTGGTGCTGTACGGCAGCTTCGTGTTCGTGCAGACGGTGCGCCACCGCGACTACTTCCTGGTGCCCGGCAACTCCGACGAAAGCGTGCACGCGCCGCCGCCGCCCACGCGCGTCGCGCTGGCCAGCGGCGGCATGCTGCTGGTGTGCCTGGTGGCGGTGGTCGGGCTGGCCAAGCTGCTCTCGCCGACGGTGGAAGCCGCGGTGGCCAGCGCCGGCGCGCCGCCCGCGGTGGTGGGCATCGTGATCGCCGCGCTGGTGCTGCTGCCCGAAGGCCTGGCCGCGCTGCGCGCCGCGCGCGCCGACCGGCTGCAGACCAGCATGAACCTGGCGCTGGGCTCGGCGCTGGCCAGCATCGGCCTGACCATTCCCACTGTGGCGGCGGTCTTCATCGTGGTCGGCAAGCCGCTCGTGCTGGGCCTGGGGCCGACCGAGACCGTGCTGCTGGCGTTCACGCTGCTGGTCAGCACGCTGACGCTGCACTCGGGGCGGACCACCATGCTGCAGGGCGTGGTGCACCTGGTGCTGCTGGCGGCCTACCTGTTCCTGTCGGTGGTGCCCTGAGCGCGCCCTCGTTCCGGGCCTGGCGCGCGCACGATCCTTGCTAGCGAGAACTTATCGTTCTCACTAGCGCCCGAGCGCCCACGCCATGCTCCACCCGCCTCGCCTGTACCTCTACCTGGACGCCGTGGCCCGCCACGGCTCCATCCGCAAGGCCGCCGAACAGCTGCACGTGGCGTCCACCGCGCTGAACCGCAAGATCCTGGAGGTGGAGCAGCAGGTCGGCACCGCGCTGTTCGAGCGCCTGCCGCGCGGCGTGCGCCTGACCGCCGCCGGCGAGGTGCTGATCGCCACCGTGCGGCGCAGCCTGGCCGACCTGGACGCCGCCGCCGCGCAGATGGAGCAGCTGCGCGGGCTGGTGCGCGGCACCGTGCGCGTGGCCACGGTGGAATCGGTCGCCACCGATTTCCTGCCCGAGGTCATCGGCCGCTACCAGGCCACCCACCGCGGCGTGCAGTTCCGCGTCTCGGTGGGCAACTCCGGCGAGCTGCTGGCCGCGCTGCGCGAGGACGAGGCGGACCTGCTGCTCGCGCACGACCCGCCGCCCACGCCGTTCCTGCACGAGCTGTCGGTCTCCGCGCAGCCGTTCTGCGCCATGATGCGGCCCGACCATCCGCTGGCGGAGCGGCGCTCGCTGCGCCTGTCCGACTGCCAGCCCTACCCGGTCGCGCTCGGGCCCGAGAGCTTCGGCAGCCGGCAGTTGATCGAGGCCATCTGCGCGCGCAACCGGCTGTCGCTGCGGGTCATGCTGGAGGCCACCACGGTGGAGATGCTCAAGAGCTTCTCGCGCCAGACCGGCGCCATCAGCTTCCAGTTCCAGGCCGGCACGCTGCGCGAGACGCGCCAGGGCACGCTGACCGCCATCCCGCTGTCGGACCCCGAGCTGTGCGCCGGCCGGCTGGTGCTGGGCGCGCGCAAGGGCCGCATCCTGCCGCCGGCGGCGGCGGCCTTTTCCGAGCACCTGAAGGCCGCGCTGGCGGGGCTGTACCAGCCGCTGGCGCAAGCCGCGTGAGGCGATGGCGCCGACAGCGCCGGGCGACGATGGCGCCGGCTCCGCCAGCGCACACATTTTGCGCGCGCCATGAGAAGAAATAAGTGCTGGTTGCGTGCGGTCGAATTGCCGCAAACTGCATCCATCGCAGCCATCCATCGCCAACCGATGCAACATCCACGACGCGCGCAGGCCGGCCCGCGGCGGCCGCCAGCCTAGCGGCGGGCCCGCCCTGGGCCCGGCCATTTCCAGCGAACCGCAAGACGCCAGATGCAACGGGGACGTGTCCCGCACACGCCCCGCGGGCCCTGTCGCGCCCGCGCCGGGCCGGCGCCCGGATGCAGCGATGCCATACCACAAGAGCCAGCAACCACAGCAATGACAAGAACGGGATCAACCAGGGAGGTCTTCATGCATTACAAGTTCAAGCCGGTGGTCAAACCGGCGATCATGGCCGCAGCCTTGCTGTGCGGCAGCGCGATGGCGCAGTCCAGCGTCACGCTCTACGGCATGGTCGACGCCTTCGCCGGCGCCAGCAAGGCCGGCGGCGGCCAGCGCGCCTACGGCGTCGACAGCGGCGGCATGCAGACCTCGTACTGGGGCGTGCGCGGCACCGAGGACCTCGGCAGCGGCCTCAAGGCGATCTTCGACCTCAACGGCTTCTTCCGCCCCGACGCCGGCAAGCAGGGCCGCTTCGACGGCGACCCGCTGTTTACGCGCAACGCCTTCGTCGGCCTGCAGAGCGACAAGCTGGGCGCGGTCCGGCTCGGGCGCAACACCACGCCGTACTTCATCTCGACGATCCTGTTCAACCCGCTGATCGACTCCTACACCTTCTCGCCGTCGATCTTCCACACCTACTTCACCGCCAGCAACGGCCGCGTGTTCGACCCGGGCATCATCGGTGACTCGGGCTGGAGCAACTCGCTGGTGTACTCCACGCCCACCATCGGCGGCCTCACCGCCAACGCGATCTACGCCTTCGGCGAGCAGCCGGGCAGCAACGGCCAGAACAAGTGGGGCGGCAACGTGCTCTACTTCAACGGCGGCTTCGGCGCCACCGTGGCGTTCCAGCAGGTCAAGTTCAGCAACGTGCCGGGCGACGTCACCTCGCCCGCCACGCTGGCCGGCTTCGACAAGCAGAACGCGGTGCAGGTCGGCGTGAGCTACGACTTCAAGGTGGTCAAGCTGTTCGCGCAGGGCCAGTACATCAAGAGCAGCGTGAACAACGCCACCGGCGACATCAAGCACACCAACGGCCAGATCGGCGCGTCCATCCCGGTCGGCGCGGGCAGCGTGCTGGTCTCGTATGCCTACGACAAGACCAGGAACGACGCGGCGGACTTCCGGCGCAATACCGCGGGCCTCGCCTACGACTACAACCTGTCCAAGCGCACCGACGTGTACGTGGCCTACTTCTACGACAAGCTGACCGACCAGTCGCACGGCGACAGCTTCGGGCTGGGGATGCGGCACCGGTTCTGATGCGGGCGCGCTCCGGGGCTGCCGCGGCCGGCGGCGAGTTGGGGCCAGGGATTACCCTTAAGACAGCGCCGGTCCCCAATGGTGGCCGTACAATTTCCGCCATGTAGTCGGACATGTCCACGGAAGGCCCCATGAGCAAAGGCACCGCTGAAGGCTTGTCGCAGTTCCTGGCGATGGAAACCTGGCTCCCGCAAGGCGAGCAGGCTGCCTATCTGCGTTCGCTGACGCACCTGGGCGAATCTCTCAGTCTGGAGAGCGGGGTCTGCCTGTTCAGCCAGGGGCAGATCGACCAGGCGTTCTACGTGGTGGTGGAGGGCCGCCTCCACGTTCACATGCTCAGCGAGGACGGGCAGGAATCCATCCTCAACATCATGGGGCCGGGCAGCGTCATCGGCGAAGCCGCGGCCTTCCTGCAGCGCCCGCGCTGCGCGTCCGCGCGCACCATGGAGCCTTCGCGACTGCTGCGGTTCGACATCCGGCGAATGCCGGCGATGGTCGCGAGTGATCCGACCTTCGCCATGGCCATGCTGTACCTGCTCAGCATCAAACAGCGCCAGGCCATCGAACGGCTGCGGCAGACCGTGTTCGATCCGCCCGAACAACGCATCGTCCAGTTCCTCGAGCAGTTCCGGGTAACACACCAGCATCCCGAATCCCCGGGGCGCGCGGTGGCCGTCGACCTCACGCATGAGCAGATCGGCCATCTCACCGACCTGTCCCGCGTTACCGTGACCCGCGTCCTCAACCGCTTCCGGCGTGACGGCGTCATTGCCTTCAGCGGCCGGCGCGTGCTCTTGCTGAAGTCTCTCGTTCAGCCCTCCCACTAGCGCCAGGCAAACACGCCGGCGCGGGCGCACGGCACCCCTTCGGGGGAAACCCCTAGGGCTGCTTCCCCCCTCTTGTATCGCCAGATACAGCGTGACGCGCCGCCCGCTGAGAGACTGCCCTCTCCACCAGCACGCAATCCGGCGCTTGCCTCCGAGTGGCAACGCGGCCGGCGCGAGCCGGGATCTTCGAGGGGGACAAGACATGTTGGGAATCAAGCGGTCCGCCGCGGCGCTCAGTCTCGCCGGCCTGGCGCTGGCCCACGCGGCAAGCGCCGATACGCGCCCGGAACTGCGCATCGGCGTGGTGAGTTCCATGACCGGCGGGGCATCGGCCATCGCCGCCGGCGCCGTGGCAACCATCAATCTGATGCAGGAGCGGCTGGGCCAGGACGCCGAACTCCCTTTCCGCGTCACGTTCGTCAAGTACGACGACGGCTCCGACCCGGCGCGCGCGGTCAATGCCGCGCGCAAATTGATCCAGGAGGATCGCGTTCATCTCGTCATCTGCTGCACGACGACGCCCGCATCGCTGGCGGTCAACAAGGTGGTCGAGGAGGAGAAGACGCCGAATCTGTCGCTGGCCTCGGCGGCCGCGGTGATCGAACCGGCCGATCAGCACCGCTTTACCTTCAAGACCCCGTTGACCGATCGCCTGATGATCGTCCGCACCGTCGACTACCTGCGCAGCAAGGGCTATCGCACGGTCGCCTTCATGGGCCTGGAGGATTCTTATGGCGAGGGCGGCTGGGTCGAATTCCAGCGCATCGCCGGCGAGAAAGGCATGAAGATCGTCTCGGCGGAACGCTTCGCGCGGGGCGACACCAATTTCACGCCGCAGGCGATGCGCGTAGTGCGGCAGAAACCGGATGCCGTGTACGTCCACGCCATCCCGCCTTCGTCCGCGCTGGCGCACGAAAGCCTGCGCCGGGTCGGCTTCGGGGGCGAGATCCTGCACGGTGCCGGCTCGTCCACCGCGGCGCTCATCGCCGTGGGCAAGAAGGCGATCGAGGGCGCCGTGGTCGGCACGGCCGCGCTCACCGTCTACCGGCAGCTGCCGGCCAGCCACCCGATCAAGCCGGTGGTCGAGCGCTTCGTCGGCCTGTATGAGGGCAAGTACGGCGCGGGCAAGGCCGACCTGTTCGCCGCGCAGGCCTACGACACCGTGAACATTCCGGTCGCCGCCTATCGCCAGGTCGTTGCCGCCGGCAAGGCCTCCGGCCTGGCCCAGGCCAGGCTCGCGTTGCGCGATGCGATCGAGCAGACGCGGGAATATGTCGGCGTCACCGGCATCTACAACTACAGCCCGCAGGACCACCTCGGCCTGGACGGGCGCAGCACCTTCCTCGCCATCGTCAGGAACGGCAAGTTCGAACTGCTGAAATGACCATGGACGCGCTCACCTCGCTGTTTCTGCTCGTGGATGGCCTGACCAACGGCGCCGTCTACTCCCTGCTCGGACTGAGCCTGGTGCTGGTCTACACCACCACGCGCGTGGTCAACATCGCGCAAGGCGAGTACATCACCTTCGGCGCATTGACCTACGCGAGCTTCCTGGAAAGCACGCTGGCGCCGGTCGCCTATGTGGTGGCCGCCGGCGGCGCCGTCTGCCTGCTGCTCGATCTGCGCCGCGCGCGCCACGGCCAGCGCAGCCTGCTGCGCCCGCTGGCGGGCTATCTCGGGGCCTTCCTCGCGCTGGCGGTGCTATGCATGCTGTCGCTGCGGCTGCCCTTTGCCGGACTGCGCATGCTGGCTTCCGTGGCACTGGTGGCGGCGCTGGGACCGATCGTCTATCGCCTCACCGTGGAGCCAAAGCCGGATAGTTCCACGGTGGTGCTGGTCATCATCGGCGTGGGGGTGGCGATGATCCTGCATCCGCTGGCGCTGCTGCTGTGGGGCCCCGACCCACGGCCGGTGCCCGCGCTCAGCGATGCGAGCCTCGCATTCGCCGGCATCGGCGTGGGCGCCCAGTCACTGTTCATCGTCGCCATCTCGCTGGCCGCGGCGCTGGCGCTGTATCTGTTCTTCCGCCACACGCTGGCGGGCAAGGCATTGCGCGCGGCCTCCATCAACCGCGAGGGCGCCGAGTATTGCGGCATTCCGGTCGTGTTCGCGGGCCGGCTCAGCTACTTCCTGGCGGCCGCGCTGTCCGGCCTCAGCGGCATGTTGCTGGCCCCGCTGGTGACTGCGCACTATGAAATGGGCTTTGTCGTTGGCCTCAAGGGCTTCGTCGGCGCCGCCATGGGCGGGCTGATCAACTATCCGCTCTCGGTGGCGGGGGTGTTCCTCGTGGGCGCGCTCGAATCCTTCGCGTCGTTTCTGAGCAGCGCATATCGCGACGCACTCGTCTTTGCCCTCGTCATTCCGATCCTGCTGTGGCGCAACCGCGGCGCCGCCGCGCACGACGAATGACGCGCCCCTGACAACTCCCTGGCTCGAAAGCGCATGCATTCCACCAAATCGATTCTTGTCGGCTCCACGCTGGTCCTGGCGACCATGATTGCGGTATTGCCGACCTACTACGCGGGGCTGCTTGCGCTGGCCGGCATCCACGCGATCGTCTGCCTTGGCCTGTCGTTCCTGCTGGCGGCCGGGCAGTTGTCCCTGGGCCATGCCGCGTTCCTCGGCACGGGCGCCTATGCCGCCGCCATTCTCACCCGGGACGCCGGCTGGCCGCCGCCGCTGGCCCTGGCTGCCGCCGTGGCCGGCTGCGCGGCGCTGGCCTGCCTGCTCGGACACCTGACGCTGCGCCTGCGTGGCCATTACCTGCCGCTGGCCACATTGGCCTGGGGCATGGCGATCCATGTCTGCTTCGGTGCCGCGACCGGGGTGACGGGCGGTGCTTCCGGCCTGCCGGACATCCCCGCCTTCAGCCTGCATGGCGCCGTGCTGGGCACGCGCGCCATGACGGCGCTCACCTGGGGTGTGGTGGCATTGTCCTTCCTCGCCTTCTGCCGCATCCATCGCGGGCGGATCGGAAGAGCCGCCGCGGCCATCAAGTCCAATCCGACGATGGCGAGCGCGTTCGGCGTCGACGTGGCCGCGGTGAAGATCCGGATATTCGTCCTGTCCGCCGCCATGACCGCGCTGGCTGGCGGCTTGTACGCGTTCTACATGCAATTCCTCAGTCCCGGTTCGTTTTCCGTCGGCGCCTCGTTCAACCTGCTGATCATGGTGGTTCTCGGCGGCGTGCTCCATCCGCTCGGCGCGCTGCTGGGGGCCATCGCGTTCACCGGCCTGGAAATCGGCGCGCAGTACCTGGTCGCCAGTCTGCTCGACCTGCCGGGACAGATGGAGAGCATGCTGTTCGGTGCGATTCTCATCGCCGCGCTGCTGCGCTGGCCGAACGGCCTGATGACCTGGGTGCGCGTGCCCCGCTCTGCCGCCGCGCCGGCAATGGAAGACCATGCGGTCTCGCCTGCCGGGGCGGACAGGTTGCCGGCGCGCGCGCTGCGCGTGGAGGCGGTGGAGAAGCATTTCGGGGGCCTCAGAGCGCTGCAGGGCGTGTCTATCGAGATCGGCGCCGCGCGCATCACCGGCCTGATCGGGCCCAACGGGGCGGGCAAGTCCACCCTGTTCAACGTCATGACGGCCGTGCTGCCCGCCACCCGGGGCCGGATCACCCTGGGCGGCGAGCCGCTGGCAAGGACATCGGCGCAGGTCGTCCGCCAGGGCGTGGCCCGGACCTTCCAGCACGTGCAACTGGTCGCGGAACTGAGCGTCCTGGAGAACGTCATGCTCGGCGGCTACATCCACGGCCGCGCCGGCCTGCTGGCGGCGGCGCTGGGCCGGGACCGGGCCGAGGAGCGCGCCCTGGCCGCGGCGGCTCATACCGCGCTGGCGCAGGTCGGGCTGGCGGCGGAGGCCGGGCGCCCGGTGGCCGAGCTGACCCTGGGCAGCCAGCGCCTGGTCGAGGTAGCCCGCGCGCTGATGGCGCATCCCCGCGTGCTGTTGCTGGACGAACCGGCGGCCGGCCTGCGCGAGCCGGAGAAGCGCGCGCTCGTCGCCCTCATGCGCAGGCTGCGCGACGAACAGGGGATGGCCATCCTGCTGGTGGAGCATGACATGAACCTGGTCATGGGCTGCGTCGACTACCTTTTTGTCCTGAACTACGGCGAGCTGCTGTCGCAAGGCGCCAGCGCCGAGGTGCAGCGCGACCCGGCCGTGGTCGCCGCCTATCTGGGAGCCGAGGCATGAGTACGCTGGCCGTGCGCAATCTCACCGTGGCCTATGGCCGGGTCAATGCCCTCGAGGATGTCAGCTTCGACGTGCCACAGGGGAAGCTGGTGACGTTGATCGGCGCCAACGGCGCCGGCAAGAGCACCTTGCTCAAGGCCCTGATGGGCAGCCTGCCCATCCATTCGGGCAGCATCGCGCTGGACGGAACCGCCATCGGGCATGCGCCGGTGGTCGAGCGCGTGCGCCGCGGCATGAGCCTGATCCCGGAAAAACGCGCGTTGTTCGGCTCGATGCGCGTCGAGGACAACCTGCTGCTGGGCGCCTACACCCGGTGGCGCCGGACCGATCTTGCGCGCGAGCTCGCGCGCATCTACACGTTGTTCCCGATCCTGCAAGCGCGCCGCGGCCAGTTGGCGGGGACATTGTCGGGCGGCGAGCAGCAGATGGTCGCCATTGGCCGCGCCCTGATCGCACGCCCGAAGATACTGCTGCTGGACGAACCCTCCATCGGACTGGCGCCGAAGATCGTCCAGCAGATCATGGAAGTGGTGGTGGCGCTGCGCCGCGAGGAAGGGCTCACCGTCATCCTGGTGGAGCAGAACGCCCGCCTGGCCCTGAGGAACGCCGACCTGGCGTATCTGATCGAACTCGGCCGCATCGTCAAGTCCGGCAGCAGCCAGGCGATGGCCGACGATCCCGATCTGTTGCGCAGCTACCTTGGCAGCGCCAGGCGGAACGAATGCGAATCCTCCGCCGTTCAGGGCCGGGCGGCATGATCCACCAAGCCAGTTTCCAGCGCCTGCGCGCGTTGTACCGCGACCGTGCGCTGACCCCGGTCGACGTCGTTCGTTCGGCCCTGGAGCATGCCGAGCGGGTCGATCCGGTCCTGAATGCCTTTGCGCTGATCGATCGGCAGCCGGCCCTGGTGGCGGCGGCGCAGTCCGCCAGGCGCTGGCGGCACGACACGCCGCTGGGGCCGCTCGACGGCATGCCCATCACTGTCAAGGAGTCCGCTTCCGTGCGGGGATGGCCGTCCCGCCGGGGATCGGCCACCACCGCCGACACTCCCGCCCCGGACACCACGGTCTTCGTGCGGCGGCTGCTGGCCTCGGGGGCAATATTGCTGGGCCAGACGCGCGCGCCGGAGTTCAACTGGAAAGGCGTGACCGACAGCCCGGCCTTTGGCATCACCCGCAATCCGTGGAACACGGCGCTCACGCCGGGCGGCAGCAGCGGGGGCTGCGCCGCGGCGGTGGCGGCCGGCGTGGTCCGCATCTCGCTGGGCAGCGATGCCGGCGGGTCGGTGCGTATCCCCGCGGCCTTCTGCGGCATCATCGGGTTCAAGCCGAATCATGGCCGCATCCCGCTGGCGCCGTTCCCCAGTACGTTTTCGCACCTGGTGCATGCCGGCCTGCTCGGCACGCACGCGCGCGACATCGCCGAAACCCTGCAGGTCGTCAGCGGCCCCAGCCCGGCGGACTGGACCTCGAACCTGGGCCAGGCGCTGCGGATATCCGCCGCGGGCACGCCTCCGGGCAAGCTGCGCATCGGCCTGCTCGCGCCGCGACGCTGGGCAGAAAGCGAACCGGCCGTCCACGCGGCCATGCACGGCATGCTCGTCCTCCTGGCCGACGGCGGCGCCTGCATCGAGGAGGTGGACTACGACATCCATGCGGCATCCCGGACCGCCGCAGAACTATACCGGCTGGGGTGCGCGGCCGCGGTCGCGGGCGTCCCGCCCGCCCAGCGCGCAAAGCTGGACCCCGGGCTCGTCGCGTTTGCCGGCGCCACCCGATGCGGGTCGATGCCGGAGTACCACGCCCTGTGCCGGCAGCGGGATGCGCACGCCGGCGCACTGGAGGCGCTGTTCGAGCGCGTGGACATGCTGCTGCTGCCCACTGTCCCGATCCGGGCCTTCCGCGCGGGGATGGACCAGCCGGAGCACTGGCCCGGGGCGGACTGGATGTCGTGGAATCCCTATACGCCGGCGTTCAACGGCGCGCAGGTACCGGCAATGTCCTATCCGCTCTGGACATCGGCCAGCGACGATCTGCCCGCGGGCATCCAGTTTGTCGCTCCACGCTACCAGGAAGGAAGACTGCTCGCCCTGGCGATGTGGCTGGAGAGCGTGTTGCCGCTGCGGCTGGCCCCGTTCGCCGCTTGAGTGGCGCTGTATCTCTGGATACAGCGCCACGCAAGCCACCACAAGAAAATCGATGACATCGAATCGCCGCTGGCAGCGGCATGGACAAGGAGAACCACATGGAGCGCAATATGGACGACATGAATTTCAACATCCTTCGCCTCGGGCATATCGAATACTTCGTTGACGACCTCTCCCGTTCGCGCGATTTCTACGTGGACGCGATCGGCTTGTTCGAGACCGAGCGCGACGAACGGCATGTGTATCTGCGCGCCATCGAAGATCGCGAGCATCACAGCATGGTGCTGACGCAGTCCGGCACGCCGGGCGTCGGCGCCATTGGCTTTCGGGTGTCCCGCGAGGAAGACCTGGACCAGCTCGCACGGAAGTTCCAGGCCCGGCAGTTGCCGATGCGCTGGCTCCAGCCGTGGGAAAAGCGCGGCCAGGGGCGCACCTTGCAGGTACAGGACCCGTTCGGCTTCCCGATCGAGTACTACGCCACCAAGCAGCCGGTGGAATCGCTGCTGCAGCAATACCACCTGCATCGCCACGGTTGTCCGACGCGGCTGGACCATGTGAACGTCCTGATGCCGGACGCGCAGGCCGGCTACGAGTGGTACACCCGCGAGCTGGGCTTCTTCTGCTCCGAGTACACGCAATCGGCTCCGCCCGACGACCACGTGTACGGCGCCTGGCTCTATCGCAAGCCCACGACGCACGATCTGGCGGTCATGACCGGGCCGGGGCCGACCATGCACCATGCCGGCTTTTCCCTGATGGAACCGATGGGCGTGATTCGCGCCTGCGATGCCCTGGCCGCGGCCGGATACGCCGACAACATCGAGCGCGGTCCGGCCCGCCACGGCATCTCCAACGCCCTGTTCGTCTACGTCCGCGACCCCGATGGCAACCGCTTCGAGCTGTACACCGGCGACTACCTTACCGTGGACCGGGACCAGCCGCCCAAGCGCTGGGAGCTCGACAACCCGCGCCGCCAAAGCCTGTGGGGCCCGCCGCCGCCGCGTTGCTGGTTCGAGGAGTCCATGCGCGTGACCTCCCTGGCGACCGGCGAACCCCAACCGGTACAGGCACCCACTACGCGCGCCATCCCCCTCTACGTCGAATGAAACCCTCGATCCGCCGCACGGAGAACAGCATCCTCATGAAGCGCGAAGTCATCATCCCTGCCACGGGCCTGCTGCCGCACCGCCCTTACTCGCCCGCGATCCGCGTCGACGACCTGCTGTTCGTTTCCGGGCATACCGGGTCCGATCCGGTATCCCGAGAAATTCCCGAAGGCATTGCCGCGCAAACCGAGCTGGCATTCCGCAATATCCGCGCGGTACTCGATGCCGCCGGGGCGAGCATGGCGGACATCGCCAAGCTGACGGTCTTCATGACCGACCTGGATGCCGACTTCCAGGGCATGAATGCCGTCTTTCGCCGGACCTTTCCCGAGTCTCCGCCCGCGCGCTCCACCGTCGGCGTGGCGCAACTGGCCCGCCCCGGCCTGAAGATCGAGATCGAAGCCGTCGTCGCGGTCGGCTCCGCCGGTGCCGGCCATCGCGCGCGCCTCCCGTAAGACACCATGCGGCACCGCCCGCCCGCTCACCGATCGAGAAGCCAAGCCATGATTTCCCACCTGATCAACGGCCGGTCAGTCGAAAGTCCGTCCGTCATTGAAAATCTGAATCCCGCCACGGGCAAGGTCCTGGCCGAGGTTGCCCGCGGCACCGAGAAGGAGATTGCCCTGGCCGTCGCCGCCGCCAAGGCAGCCTTTCCCGCCTGGGCGGGCCGGCCCGCCAGGGAACGCGCCCGCATCCTGCGCGACCTCGCCGCGCTGATCGAGCGCCATGTGCCGGAGCTCGCCGCGATGGAGACGGACGATACCGGGTTGCCGATCCAGCAGACCAGGCATCAACTGGTACCCCGGGCCGGCGAGAATTTCAGTTTCTTCGCCGAGGTTGCCACCCGCGCCAACGGCCACACCTATCCGGCCGACGACCGGATGCTCAATTACACGCTGTACCAGCCGGCGGGCGTGTGCGGCCTGATCTCGCCGTGGAACGTGCCGCTGATGAATGCCACCTGGAAGGTCGCGCCGTGCCTGGCCTTGGGCAATACGGCGGTGCTGAAGATGTCCGAGTTGTCGCCGATGACCGTCGACCGGCTGGGCCAACTGGCCCTGGAAGCGGGCGTGCCCGCGGGCGTGCTGAACATCGTGCATGGCTATGGCGCCGAGGCCGGCGATGCCCTGGTCAGGCACCCCGATGTGCGGGTGATCTCCTTCACGGGCGGCACGGCCACGGGACACCGCATCGCCGAGCGCGCGGGCATCAAGCGCCTGTCCATGGAACTGGGCGGCAAGTCCCCCGTGCTGGTGTTTGCCGATGCGGATCTGGACCGGGCGCTGGATGCCACGCTGTTCACCATCTTCTCGATCAACGGCGAGCGCTGCACGGCCGGCTCGCGCATCTTCATCCAGCGCAGCATCTACGACAGTTTCGCCCACGCCTTCGCCAAGCGCTCACAACGTCTGGTAGTGGGGGATCCGCGCGATCCGGCCACTCATGTCGGCGCCATGATCACGCGACAGCACTGGGAAAAGGTCACGGGCTACGTCGAGATGGCACGGCAAGAGGGGGCCACCGTCGCCGCGGGCGGCGCAGTGCCGCCCGGGCTGCCGGCGAGCATGCGGCATGGCAACTTCGTCCAGCCCACCGTCCTCACCAACGTCGAGAACCGCATGCGCGTCGCCCAGGAAGAGATCTTCGGCCCGGTGGCCTGCCTGATTCCGTTCGACGCCGAAGACGACGGGCTGCGGATGGCCAACGACATCCGCTACGGCCTGGCCTCCTACGTCTGGACGCGGGACATCGGCAAGGCTCACCGCCTGGCTCGCGGCATCGAGGCAGGCATGGTCTTCATCAACAGCCAGAACGTGCGCGACCTGCGCCAGCCCTTCGGCGGCATCAAGGATTCCGGCATCGGCCGCGAAGGTGGCGCGGCAAGCCTGGAGACCTTCTGCGAGATCAAGAACGTCTGCCTCTCGATGGGGCAGCACGAGATCCCCCGATGGGGCATCGCCGAGTCATCCGATGCGTCATCGATCGTTCGTTGAATTGCGGATCTTCGGCATGTGTCGTGGAGGATCCATCTGGCTCCAGCCTGCCGATCAGCCGCCTTCGCTCGACTCCGGCGGGAGCGACAGGCGCGCGCCCGTCGACCGGGATAGCGAATAGACTCTCGACAATGCCGACCGGCAGCTTTCGCCGCCAGACCCGATGCCGTACGCATTTCACGACGTGCCAGCCACCGAACCCGACCTTCCCGCCCTGCTCACCCAGGTCCGCGCCTGCCGCGTCTGCGCCGGCGCGCTGCCGCTCGGCCCGCGCCCGGTGGTCCAGGCCGCTGCCCCCGCGCGCATCCTGATCGTCGGGCAGGCGCCCGGCGCGCGCGTGCACGCCAGCGGCATCCCGTGGGACGACCCGAGCGGCGACCGGCTGCGCGAATGGATGGGCGTGGACAAGACGGTGTTCTACGACCCGGCGCGCATCGCCATCATCCCGATGGGCCTGTGCTATCCGGGACGCGGCGCCAGCGGCGACCTGCCGCCGCGCAAGGAATGCGCGCCGCTGTGGATGGACGCGCTGCTGGCGCGCCTGCCGCGCGTCGAACTGACGCTGCTGGTCGGGCAATACGCGCAGCGGCATTTTCTCGGCGCGGCGGCGCGCGAGGGCGTGACGGCCACGGTGGCCGGCTTTGCCGCGCACGGGCCGGCGTATCTGCCGCTGCCCCACCCGTCGCCGCGCAACCAGGGCTGGTTCAAGCACAACGCCTGGTTCGCGCAGGACCTGCTGCCGGTGTTGCGCGGGCGCGTGGCCGAGGTCCTGCGGAGCGCCGCGCAGGACTAGCCGCCTGCGCGCCCTCCCTGCGCGCCCTCCCTATGCGCGCTCAATGCGCGGCCAGCTTCGCGGCGATGGTGGCCACGTGGCGGCCCTGGTAGCGCGCGATGGCCAGTTCGTTCTCGCTGGGCTGGCGCGAGCCGTCCGCCGCGGTGAGCGTGGACGCGCCATACGGCGTGCCGCCGGTGATCTGGCTCATGTCGAGCAGCCGGGCCTCGGCGTAGGGCACGCCCACGATCACCATGCCCTGGTGCAGCAGCGTGGTGTGGAAGCTCGTGATCGTGGTTTCCTGCCCGCCGTGCTGGGTGGCGGTGCTGGTAAAGACACTGCCGACCTTTCCCACCAGCTTGCCGCTCATCCACAGGCCGCCGGTCTGGTCGAGGAAATTGCGCATCTGCGCGCACATGTTGCCGAAGCGCGTGGGCGTGCCGAACAGAATGGCGTCGGCGTCGGCCAGCTTGTCCGGCTCGGCCACCGGCACGTGGGCGAAGGCCGCGCGCGCGGCCTTGGCGCCGCTCTTTTCCAGCACCGCGTCGGGCACCAGTTCCGGCACCTGGAGCAGCGCCACTTCCGCGCCGTCGACCTCGCGCGCGCCGGCCGCCACGGCCTCGGCCATCTTGTAGACGTGTCCGTACATGCTGTAGAAGACCACCTGGATCTTGCAGGTCATGAGCACTCTCCTGTCGGAAAACGGGGAACGGGGAACGGCGGCATGCGATGCGCGCCGGCGCGCATCGCGCCCACTCCGTTGAGTCTAGGCGAAGCGCGGCCGCGGCGCGAAGGCGGCTGCGCGACTCATGCGCCGGCCTGCACCTCGGGCGCGACCGGCGTGGCGTCGTCCGCCGCGCTGTAGACGTGGCGCGTGGCCAGCAGCGCGGCGAGGTCGGCATCGCCGGCGATGACCGCCCGCAGGATCTGCGCGTGCTCGTCCCAGTTCTGCTGCGCGCGCAGGCGGTGCGCCGGCGCGAACACCAGCCCGGTGCGCTCGCGCAGCGAGCGCATCATCTCCTGCAGCACGCTGTTGGCGGCAATGTTGCCGAGCACCTCGTGGAAGCGGAAGTTGAGCGCGAGCAGGCGCTCCTCCTCGCCGCCGCGCGCGGCCGCCGTGCCCTCGCGCAATACCGCCTGCAGCTCCGTCACCAGGCGCGGGTCGCGGCGCTGCGCGGCCAGCTTGGCGTTGAGCCCTTCCAGCGTGGCGCGCACTTCCACCATCTCGCGCGCCATATGCTCCGACAGCCGCGCCACCGAGGCGCCGCGGCGCGGCTCGATGCGCACCAGCCCTTCGGCCGCGAGCGCGCGCAGCGCCTCGCGCACCGGCACGCGCGACACGCCGAGCTCCTCCGACAAGGCATGCTCCACGAGGCGGTCGCCCTGGCGGTAGACGCCGCCCACGATGCGCTGGCGCAAGGTATCCGTCACCTGCGCGAACAGCGGCGAATGGCGCGCGCCGAGGCTGCCGCCGGGCTGGTCCATGTTCAGGTGCGCTGGAAGGTGAAGCTGTCCGCGTAGATGTGCGCGCCGCTGGCGCCCAGGCCCATGAAGGTCTCGCGCGCGTCGCGGATCATGTCCGGCGAGCCGCACAGGTAGATGGCGTGCTCGGACAGGTCGGGCAGGTCCTCGGCCACCGCTTGCTGCACGTGGCCGCGGCGCCCGCTCCAGCCCTCGCCCGCGCGCGACAGCACCGGCACGTACTGGAAGTCGTACAGGCGCGCGCCCCACTGCTGGATCTGGTCGTGCAGGTAGAGATCGGCCTCGGTGCGCATGCCCCAGTAGAGCGACACCGGCGGGCAGTCCGGGTCGTCCATCAGCGATTCGAGAATGCTCTTGATCGGCGCCAGCCCGGTGCCGGTGGCCACCATCACCAGCGGGCGGTAGTCGTCCTTGCGGAAATAGAAGCCGCCCAGCGGCAGCTCCACGTCGAGCTGGTCGTCGGAGCGCAGGCCGGCCAGCAGGCGCTCGGTGAAGTAGCCGCCGGGAATGCGGCGCACGTGCAGGTCCACGATGCGGTCCTTCGGCACCGACGCCATCGAAAAGCTGCGCGCCACGCCGTCGCCGGTGAAGATCTTCAGGTACTGGCCCGGACGGTAGTCGAGCGCCTCGGCCTGCGGCAGCTCCAGCGTCAGGTGCACCACGTCGGCGCACAGCGGCTCGATCTTGCGGATCACCGCGGTGTGCCGCGCGGGCTCGACGCCGGGCTCGCCGGGCCGCGCGGTGCTGATCACGAGGTCGCTGGTGGGACGCGCCTGGCAGGCCAGCGCGAAGCCTTCCTCCTCTTCCTCCGGCGTCAGGCTCATGGGGTATTCCTCATAGGCCACCGTGCCTTCCACCAGCCTGACGCGGCACGTGGCGCAGCCGCCGAAGCGGCAGTCGTGGGCCATTTGCACGTTGGCGCGCAGGGCGCCGTCGAGCACCGATTCGTCGGCGCCGACTTCGAACGATTGCTGGGATTCGATGAGATGGATACGGTAAGACATGGCTGACTCGGCAATGCGTGAAAGGCGAAGGCGCGGCGTGCTGCCGGCGGTCTGCGCCCCTCTCCCGCACGCAGGAGAAGGGAGACAACAGTCGGCAGGCCGATTTGGCGGTTTCCTGCTTACTTCTTGATGTCGGCTTCGACCAGCACCTTGAGGTCGTCGCCGGCCAGCAGTTCCTGCAGCGCGGCCAGCGCGGCCACGCCGCAGGCGGTGTCCTGCTCGCCGTTGCCGCCGCTCAGGCCGATGCCGCCGATCACCTCGCCGTTGACCACGATCGGGAAGCCGCCGACGAACACCGCGAACTTGCCCTCGAAGCTCCACTGGATGCCGAACGCTTCGTTGCCCGGCAGCGCGGGGCCATTGGGCACCTGGTTGAACAGATGGGTGGAGCGCTTGTGGCCGGCGGCCGTGAAGGCCTTGTTCCAGGCGATCTGCGGGCCGGTGATGCGGGCGCCGTCCATGCGTTCGAGCGCGAGCGGATAGCCGCCGTCGTCGACCACGCAGATCGTTTCCAGCACGCCGATTTCCTCCGACTTGCGGATCGCGGCCGCCACCATGTGGCGGGCTTCCTTCAGTTCCAGCTTGATGGCTTTTCTCATGTCCTGCTCCTGCTTCCTGCTTGATGGGTTGAGTCCGCGCCGCCTCAGCAGCCGCGGTACACGGTCTTGATCTGCGTATAGAACTCCAGCCCGGCCCGGCCCGACTCGCGGAAGGTGGAGGTGCTGGACTGCTTGAGCCCGCCGAACGGCGCGTTGACCAGGTTGCCGGTGGTGGTGCGGTTGATCTTGACCGTGCCCGACTGGATGTCGCTGGCGAATTCGTGCGCGTAGCGCGGGTTGCTGGTCACGATGGCGGCGGACAGGCCGTATTCGGTGTCGTTGGCCTTGGCGATGGCGTCGGCGTAGCTGCTCACCTCGATGATGGCGATCACCGGGCCGAAGATTTCCTCGCGGGCGATGCGCATCTGCTGCGTGACGTCGGTGAAGATGGCCGGCGCGACGTAGAAGCCCTTGTCGAAATCGCCGCCGCTCAGGCGCTCGCCGCCGCACAGGAGCGTGGCCTCGGCCTTGCCGATGTCCACGTAGCCCAGCACGGTCTCGAGCTGCTTGCGCGTGGCCAGCGGGCCGAGGTCCATGCCCGGGGTCATGCCGCTGCCGATCTTGAGCGTGCCGACCTTGGCCAGCAGCTTCTCGGTATAGGCGGCCTTGACCGAGGCCATCACCAGCACGCGGCTGGTGCCGGTGCAGGCCTGCCCGCTCAGCGAGAAGCCGCCCTTGATGGTGAGGTCCACCGCGCGGTCGAGGTCGGCGTCTTCCATCACGATCAGCGGGTTCTTGCCGCCGAGCTCCATCTGCGTGCGCGTGCTCAGCGACACCGAGCGGTGGATGTGCTGGCCGGCCGCGGTCGAGCCGGTGAAGGAAATCGCGCGCACGGCCGGCGCCTCGGTGATGGCCGGGCCCACGTCGCCGGCGCGGCCGGTGATGAAATTGAGCACGCCCTTGGGCATGCCGGCCTCGACGAACGCCTGCGCCAGCCGGTAGCCGCTCAGCGGCGCGTCCGACGAGGGCTTGAACACCACCGTGTTGCCGGCGATCAGCGCCGGCGCGATCTTGCGCGCGGGAATCGACACCGGGAAGTTCCACGGCGAGATCACCGTCACCACGCCGAGCGGCTCGCGCTGGCTGTAGACCAGCATGTCGGGGTCGTCCTGCGGATAGGTCTCGCCCGCGAACGACTGCCCTTCCACGGCGTAGAAACGGATGGTCTGCGCCGAGCGCAGGACTTCGTCCTTGCTCAGGCCGAGCGCCTTGCCTTCCTCGCGCGTGAGTTCCTCCGCGATCTGGGCGGCGTTGGCTTCGAGCCAGTCGGCCGCGCCGTTGAGGATCTTCGCGCGCTTGCCGATCGGGGTCTTCTTCCACGCCTCGAACGCCGCCGCCGCGGCGGCTACCGCGGCCTGCGCGTCTTGCGCCGTGGAGGCCTGGAAGCGGCCGACGATATCGTCCGTGTCCGCGGGGTTGACGTTGTCGAAGGTGCGCCCGCTGGCGCTCTTGGTCCATTCGCCGTTGATGTGGTTGGCGAATTCGTCTGTCTTGGTTACTGCCATGATGTGCAAGCCTTTCGTCCGGTCAGGCCCCGCGCGGGGGCCGTCGATGCCAATGCAGTCGTGCCTTGTCCTCGTTCAGGCGGCGAGTTCGAGTTCGGGCAGCGGGATTTCGCGGGCGACGTAGTCGTGATAGAGCGCGGTGGTGTAGAGCAGGCGCATCTGAGCGCCGATCTCGCAGATCTTCAGGCAGCGCTGCTGCAGTTCGGGCGTGGTGGCGTGCTCGAGGACGATCTGGTAGCCGCGCTCGCCGTGGATCTCGTCGGAGACGATGTGCAGGTCGAAGAATTCGACTTCCTCGTCGGTGAAGCCGTACTTCTCGCGCAGCGTGGGGGTCTGCTTGCGGTAGATGGAAGGCACCTGCGATTCCAGGCCGACCACGAGTCCGGCGACGGCGACGATGGGGTCCTCGCGCATGGCGACGGCGTAGCACCAGCTTTGCAGGCCGCGGGTGGTGGCGGACATGTTGTCGGGGTCGATGACACGCTCGCGGGTGGTGCCGCAGGCTTCGGCGAAGCGGATGAGCAGGTCGGTGTGGCGGTCGCCGCCGATTTCCTCTTCATACATATTGGCGAGCAGGAAGTCCTTGGCTTCGGTGAAGCGGTCGGGGGTGCGGGCGTAGATGTAGGCGAGGTAGTCGGCGAAGGGGCCGACGTAGTGGTAGTGGTTCTCGGCCCAGCGGGCGAGGTGATCGCGGGAGAGCTTGCCGCTGGCCCAGGCGATGCTGAAGGGGGCCTTGTTGGCGCTCTTGCCCTTGATGGCGTTTTCGAGCGCGGTGCGGAAGACTTTGCGGTTCATGAGTTCGGGCATTTGGGGGCTCCAGGGTTGGGATCGCGTTGGAATCGGGCCGCTGTGGCCCTGCCGGTGAATCAATGTGTAGATTGTATACTATCTACCGGGTTGACCAAGGTCAATGAGTTTCTTGCGGAATCGGGGATGGTTTTTTCGGCGAGGCAGGAAGGCGCCGCGAAAGCGACGAGGGCGGCGGCGCCGGCAGGCACGGCCGCCCTCGAAAACAGGCAGTGGCGAAGATGCAGCCCGAGGAAAGCAGCCCGAGGAAGCAGCCCGGAGCCACCCCGTTCAGGCCAGTCAGGTGGTCAGGTCAGTGCCAGATCAGCATCGCGCAGACCGTGGAGACACCGAGCCCGATCAGCACCGGCAGCAGCAGCGCGCGCACCGCGTCGAGCACCGGCACGCGCGCGAAACCCGCCACCGCGATCAGCGAGGACCACGCGATCAGCGTGCCGCCGCCGGTCCAGACCGCGCCCATCTGGCCGATCGCCGCCAGCGTGGCCGAATCGAAACCGACCACCGGCCCCAGCGCGCCGGCCAGCGTGCCGGTCAGCGGCAGCCCGGCAAAGCCCGAGCCGTCGATGCCGGTGATCATGCCCACCACCAGCACGCCGAAGGCGACCAGCACGTGGTTGTCCGGAATCATGTGCTGGTAGGCCTGGATCAGCTCGAACAGCAGGCTGGGCGCGCGGTCGGCGCTCACGCCCAGGATCTGCGCGGCGGTCTCGCCGGCGCCGACGAAGAAGAAACCGGCGATCGGCAGCACCGAGCCCATCGCCTTGAAGGCGAACACGAAGCCGTCGGTGATGTGCTCGGGACAGACGTCGAGCATCTTGCGCGGGCCTTCGGCGGCCAGCGTCGCCAGCATCATCAGCACGGCCGCCACGCCGCCCACCAGCGCCGCGGCGTCGCCGCCCTTGAGCTCGGGCAGGCCGGTGCCCATCTTGGGCAGCACCATCACCGCGACCACCGCCAGGAAAGCCAGCGGCGTGACGATGGCGAAGCACTTCGACCACTTCACGCGGCGCTGCGCCACCATCGACAGGCTGCGCTCGATGTTGGAATCGGTGACGAGCGGCTCCTCATGCTCGGTGCCGCGCGCGATCTCCGCCTTGTCGAAGGTGCCGGAATGCTCCAGTTCGGCATCGGTGCCGCTGGCGCGCGCCTGCCACTTGGTCAGCAGGCTGCCGCTGGCCGGCACGATGTGCCGGCGCATCGACAGATACGCCAGCGTCAGCGCGATGCCGCCCGTGATGATCGACAGCACCAGCGCGCGGTCCGCCACCACCGCGGCGCTGACCGCGGCGCCGGCGGCCTTGGCGCTGATGCCCGGCGCCACGCCGATCACGTAGTCCGACGACAGCGCCATGCCCTGCCCCGCGATGGCGATGGCCATCGCGCCGGCCAGCGGCGGCAGCCCGGCCGCGATCGCCGCCGGCAGCAGGATGGCGGACACCAGCGGCACCGCCGGCGTGGGCCAGAAGAACAGCGAGATCACGTAGGTGATGCCGGCCAGGATGAAGAAGGCGGAATGCCCGTTCTTCATCACCACGCGGAATGGCTCGACCATGCGGATGTCCGAGCGCAGCGTCTTGAGCGAATTGAGCAGCGCCGTCATGAAGGCGATGACCAGGAAGATGTTGAACAACTCCTTGGCCGCCACCAGGCTGGCCGAAAAAATGCCTCCGAGCGCCGAGACCGGGCTGCCGGTCAGCGCGAACACCACCAGGAACGTACCCAGAATCGAGGGTACGACCACGTTGGCCCGCAGGATCATGGTCAGGACGATGACCGCCACGCCCAGTAGATAGATCCAGTGTGCCGCGCCAATCACTGCTTCGTGTTGCATGTATTCCCCTTGGATCCTTGCCTGTAGAGACCTGTGTGCTGTTTTCTCTGGGTGCTATCGCTGCCCCATGAACGTATACTATATTCTTGATCGAGGTCAAAACAAGCGAAATCTGAAAGGATTAGGGAATGCCCCCGGATTGGTGCGAACCCTTATATTTTCGCGCTAAAACAGGGATTTCCAGCACCTTTTGAGAGCAGGCCTACGTTATGTGCGTTTCCGGCAGATGCCTTCATCTCGTATTTTATGTAGACTGTATACAAATAGACGTAAGAAAGCGCAGCCGGCGCCTGTTGCCGGCCCGTTCCCGCCGCCCCGACCGCACATGACATCCGCATTTCCGCCTCCCGCCGGCGTCACCGCCCCGCCATCCGGCCCGATGGGGATGCCGCGCGCAGCCGGTGAGCCGGACAGGCGCGCCCGCCGCCTCACCGGCTGCGACGCAGGCGGTTCCGACCTGATCGACCGCCACCCAATCCATTAACCCATCGCGCCCCCGCGCCACCCGAGGAAACACACCATGCTGCATATCACCGACGAGATGATCGACCGCCACGTCAGCCCCGCCGACGTCCAGCAAGTCATGCTGGACGCCTTCCGCAGCTTCGGCGAAGGCAAGGCCGCCATGCAGGAGCGCATCCGCACCGAGGCCGGCGGCGTGAAGCTGTCGACGCTCGGCGCCGTGATCCCCGAGCAGCAGGTGGCAGGCGCCAAGGTGTACACCACCATCGACGGCCAGTTCTCCTTCGTGATCCTGATCTTCTCCACCGAGGACGGCCGCCCGCTGGCCTCGTTCGATGCCGGCGCCATCACCCGCCTGCGCACCGCGGCCTGCTCGGTGCTGGCCGCGCGCCACCTGGCCCGCGCCGGCGCCGAGGTGCTGGCGCTGTTCGGCGCCGGCACGCAAGGCGTGCAACATGCGCGCCAGCTCGCCGCGGCCCTGCCGCTCAAGCGCATCCTGCTGTCCGACCCGTATGCCGATGCCGCCATGCCGGAGCGCCTGGCGCAGTGGTGTGGCATCCCGGTCGCCTTCGCCGAGCCGGACGAGGCCGTCGCCCAGGCCGACATCGTGGTCACCGCCTCGCGCTCCACCACGCCGCTGTTCTCGGGCCGCTCGCTCAAGCCCGGCGCCTTCGTCGCCGCGATCGGCTCGAGCCTGCCGCATACCCGCGAACTCGACGACGTGGCGCTCGCGCGCGCCAGCAAGCTGGTGGTGGAGTGGCGGCCACAGTCGATGCGCGAGGCCGGCGACATCGTGCTGGCCGATCCCGCCGCGCTGCCGGCCGACAAGATCGTCGAACTGGCCGACGTCGTGACCGGCAAGGTCCGGCCGCGCGCCAGCGAGGCGGACGTGCTGATCTACAAGTCGGTCGGCGTGGGCCTGGAGGATGTGGCGCTGGCGGGCTTCGCCTACCGGAAGGTGCGCGAGGCGGGTGAACTCAAGGTCGCCTGAAGCGGAAAAACGCGCCGGACGCCGAAAAAATCCGAAAACCGGGTTGACCTTGGTCAACCCGGTAGATAGTATACAATCTACACATTGATTCACCGGCAGGGCCACAGCGGCCCGATTCCAACGCGATCCCAACCCTGGAGCCCCCAAATGCCCGAACTCATGAACCGCGAAGTCTTCCGCACCGCGCTCGAAAACGCCATCAAGGGCAAGAGCGCCAACAAGGCCCCCTTCAGCATCGCCTGGGCCAGCGGCAAGCTCTCCCGCGATCACCTCGCCCGCTGGGCCGAGAACCACTACCACTACGTCGGCCCCTTCGCCGACTACCTCGCCTACATCTACGCCCGCACCCCCGACCGCTTCACCGAAGCCAAGGACTTCCTGCTCGCCAATATGTATGAAGAGGAAATCGGCGGCGACCGCCACACCGACCTGCTCATCCGCTTCGCCGAAGCCTGCGGCACCACCCGCGAGCGTGTCATCGACCCCGACAACATGTCCGCCACCACCCGCGGCCTGCAAAGCTGGTGCTACGCCGTCGCCATGCGCGAGGACCCCATCGTCGCCGTCGCCGGACTCGTGGTCGGCCTGGAATCGCAGGTGCCTTCCATCTACCGCAAGCAGACCCCCACGCTGCGCGAGAAGTACGGCTTCACCGACGAGGAAGTCGAGTTCTTCGACCTGCACATCGTCTCCGACGAGATCCACGGCGAGCGCGGCTACCAGATCGTGCTCGAGCACGCCAACACGCCCGAACTGCAGCAGCGCTGCCTGAAGATCTGCGAGATCGGCGCCCAGATGCGCCTGCTCTACACCACCGCGCTCTACCACGACTACGTCGCCCAAGAAATCCCCCTGCCCGAACTCGAACTCGCCGCCTGAAGGCGCGTTGAATTTGCCATGACGCGGGCGGCATCGCGCGATGCCGCCCGCACCAGAGAGACCGCCCGCGGGACAGCCGTATGCCGAAAGTCGTATTCCACAAGAACGGCGAGACCTATGAAGACGAGGTCAAGCCCAACACCAACCTGGTGGTGCGCGCCGGGATCAAGCAGTTTCCGTATCCCAACCTGCGCTACGAGTGCGGCATGGGCAAGTGCTCGAAATGCGCGTGCCGCGTGATCGCGGGCGCCGAGCACCTGCCGCCGCCCAACTGGAAGGAAAAGAAGCAGCTCGGCGAGCGGCTGGAACAGGGCTACCGCCTGACCTGCCAGCTCTGGCTGGAGCATGACATCGAACTGGAGCAGGACGAGCTGCCGGCGCAAAGCGCCGCCGCCGCGCTCCAGCCGGCCACGATAGTGCCGGCAGCCAATCCGTAATCTCCGGCAATCCGCCGCAACCCACCGCATCCAGCAGGCAGCGCAGTCATGTACGTCATTCTCAGCAGCAAGCCAGGCCAGTTCCGCACCGAGCTCGTCGACGGGCTGGTGGCCGTGGAGGCCTACGACTACCTCTTCTACGGCCGCAAGACGGCGCAGTACGTGATCGCCGAGCTGGCGCATCCGGTCAAGCTCAAGGTGGTGGAGGAAACGGAAGCCGACAGCGCCGCGCCGCCGCTGATCAACTACGTGCCCTCCAAGTTCCTGGAAAAGTTCGACACGCTCGAAGACGCGCGCCAGGAGCTCAGGCACCTGGCCAGCTTCGGCAGCATGGACATCGCGCTGGTCAGGCGCTGAGCCCGCCGCCCGCCCCACGACAAACCCCGAGTATGACCGGCACGGCGCCGGGCAGCCCCCTCATGCAATCGGACCGCCCCATGATTGAAATCACCTTCCTCACCAACGGCAGCAAGGTCGTCAGCGCTCCCGAGAACAGCAACCTGCTGCGCGTGTCGCTGCGCGAGAAAGGCGGCATCCCCTTCAAGTGCGGCGGCGGCCTGTGCGGCACCTGCAAGTGCAGGATCGAACAAGGGCGCGAATCCACGGACGCCATCAAGCCCAAGGAACGCCGGCACCTGACCGACGAGCAGTTCGCGCAGGGCTACCGCATGGCGTGCCAGACCTTCGTCAACGGCGACATCAGCGTGTCGTGGGAGCCGCAGGCCGACCCCGCCAGGCCGCCCTCGATCGCCGTGCGGCCCACCGCGGCCGCGCCGGCGCCCACCGCCCCGGCAGCCAGCACCACCGACGCCGAATAGGCACGCGGACGCCGTTCGCCGTCCCGCGGCAGGCGCCCTGCCCGCCGCGGGACATGCGCGCGCCGCCCCTCCGGCAGCCGCCGGTCCGCGCCAGGGTTGCCGCCCCGGCGCGAAGCCGGCTACGATGCCGCCTCTGCACGGACCGGCAGCGCCAGCCCCCAGGCGCGCCGGCACAGGAGACAAGCCCCCAAATGGATTCACACATCGCCCTCGGCGCGGCCCACTGGGTCTACCTCGCCGGCGTGTTCGCCATCGTGCTCACGATGGTGTTCCGCGCCAACGTGGTGGTGCCCGCCATCATCGCCACCTTCCTGGTCACGCTGGCCTGGACCCACAACCCGGTCAGCGCGCTGGCCAGCATCTTCAACGCCAGCTTCGTGGCCGCGCGCGAGCTGTTCAACATCTTCCTGGTGATCGCGCTGATGACGGCGCTGCTCAATGCGCTCAAGGCGCTGCGCTCCGACGTGCGCATGGTCGAGCCGTTCCGCGCGGTGATGAAGAACGGCCACGCGGCCTACTTCATGCTGGCGGCCATCACCTACGCCATCTCGCTGTTCTTCTGGCCCACCCCGGCGATCCCGCTGGTGTCCGCCATCCTGCTGCCGGCCGCGATCGCCGCCGGGCTGCCGCCGCTGGCCGGCGCGATGGCCATCGCCATCGCCGGCCAGGGCACGGCGCTGTCGTCCGACTACGTGATCGGCGTGGCGCCCGGCATCAGCGCCAAGGCCGCCGGCGCCGCGGTCAGCGCCACGATGGTGGCGGACCGCGCGCTGGTGCTGTCGCTGATCACCGGCGGCATCGCGCTGACGCTGGCCTACCTGTCCATCCGCGGCCACATCCGCCCCGCCAGCGCCAGCCTGCTGGAGCGCTGGCAGGGCCGCGCGCCCGACGCGGACCTGGCCCGCGTGGAAGCCGCCGGCAGCTTCGACAAGAGCGAGCTGGCGCGCGGCACCGCGCACGGCGAGCCGCTCGGCACCGATGCGAACATCGCGCGCAGCCTGTCGATGGTGGAGCAGCGGCGCATCAAGTGGTCCAAGGCCTTCGCCATGCTCACGCCGCTGGCCTTCGCCGCGGTCATCGCGCTGATGGTCTCGCCCAAGCTCGGCCTGGGCATGGCCGAGCTCAAGGGCGGCGAGGCCGCCGCGCTGGTGGGCGGCACCGCTGCGCTGCTGATGATCCTGTGCACGCTGGCCGCCGAAGGCCCGCGCAGGATGCTAGACACCAGCGCCGAGCACATCACCGACGGCTTCGTGTTCGCCTTCAAGGCGATGGGCTCGGTGCTGCCGATCGCCGGCTTCTTCTTCATCGGCGCCGGCGACACCGCCGGCGCCATCCTGCAGATTGGCGCCGGCCACGCGCCCAGCCTGCTGTTCGAGCTGATCCAGGGCGCCGAGAACTGGATCCCCAGCAACCACGTGCTGGTGGCCTTCGGCGTGCTGCTGGTCGGCATGATCACCGGCATCGACGGCTCGGGCTTCGCCGGCCTGCCGCTGACCGGCACGCTGGCCGGCGCGCTCGGCCCGACCGTCGGGCTGGACGCCGCCACCTTGTGCGCGGTCGGCCAGATGGGCGCGGTGTGGACCGGCGGCGGCACGCTGATCGCCTGGTCCTCGCTGGTGGCCATCGCCGGCTTCGCGCGCGTGCCGGTGCTCGACGCCGTGCGCGCGCTGCTGGTTCCGGTGCTGGCCGGCCTGGCGGTATCGACGATGTGCGCCGTGGTGCTGTGGCGCTGAAACGCCGCAACGCCGAAACGCAAGCCCCCATTCCCCTCACCTCGATGGAGCAAACCGCATGACAACCGCAATTCCGCCCGAAGGCGTGCGCGCGCCGCACTGCATGGTCGCCACCGGCCACCCGCTCGCCGCCCAGGCGGCGCTGCGGGTGCTGCGCGAAGGCGGCAGCGCCGTGGACGCGGCGCTCGCGGCCGACGCCATCCTCGGCGTGGTGGAGCCGATGGCCACCGGCATCGGCGGCGACATGCTGGCCATGATCGTCGAGCCCGACGGCCATGCGGTCAGCTACAACGGCACCGGCCGCGCGCCGGCCGCCTTCCCCGTAGAGGCGCTGGCCGGTCTGCCCAACCAGCGCATCCCCGAGCGCCACGCGCTCTCGCTGACCACGCCGGGCGCGGTGCGCGGCTGGGAAGACCTGCACCGCCGCTACGGCCGCATGGAGTGGAAGCAACTGTTCGCCCCGGCCATCGCGCTGGCGCGCGACGGCTTCGCGGTGGCGCCGGTGGCCGCGCGCGAATGGGCCGTGTTCGACCGCGTGCTGCACCAGGACCCGGTCTGCGCCGCGCTCTACCGCGCCGGGCGCCCGCCCGTGGCCGGCGAGACCTTCAGCAACCCGGAACTGGCCAGGGTACTGAGCGCCATCGCCGCCGAAGGCGCCGACGCCTATTACCTGGGCGCGCCCGCGCAGGCGGCCGAGACCGCCAGCCGCCATGCCGGCGGCGCGCTGGCCGCGGCGGATTTCGCGGCCCACCGCGGGGACTTCTGCACGCCGGTTTCCACCGAGTTCCGCGGCCTGACCATCCTCGAGTGCCCGCCCAACACGCACGGCGTGGCCATCCTGCACGCGCTCGACGAGCTCGGCCAGCTCGATCCGGCGCTGCTGGCCGAGGACGATCCCGCCGCCGTGCTGCGCACCGTGCGGGCGATGGGCCGCGCCATGCAATACGCCAAGCAGACCGTGGCGGACCCGGCCGGCAACACCGTCTGCACCGTGGTGGTGGACCGCGACGGCCTCGCCGTCACGCTGATGACCAGCATCTTCAAGCGCTTCGGCTCCGGCATCGCGGTGCCGGGCTGCGGCTTCGTGCTGCAGAACCGCGGCTTCGGCTTCGCCGGCCCGGGCCACATCAACAGCCCGGCGCCGGGCAAGCGCCCGTATCACACCGTGGTGCCGGGCGCGGCGCTGCGCGACGGGCGCTTCCATGCCGGCTTCGGCGTGGTCGGCGGGCTGATGCAGCCGCAAGGCCAGCTGCAGTTGCTGGTGCGGCTGGCGGCGTGGCAACAGCCGCTGCAAGCCGCGCTCGACGCGCCGCGCTGGCGGCTGGAGTCCGACACCGCGCTCGCCATCGAAGCCGGCACGCCGCCGGCCATCGCGAAGGCCCTGCGCGACGCCGGCTACGGCGATCCGGCCGGCCTCGGCGAACTCGGCGGGCGCAGCGATTTCGGCGGCGCGCAGATCGTCATGCGCGATGCCGACGGCAGCCTGCTGGGCGCGTCGGACAAGCGCAAGGACGGCATCGCGCTGGGCGAGTGAGCCCGGCGCCGCCCCTTCCCAACCCTCGAACCCACCAGCCGGAACCCCATCCGTGACCCTGAAGATCTACGGCATCGCCGCCTCGCGCGCCATCCGCCCGCTGTGGGCGGCCGAAGAACTCGGCCTGCCCTACGAGCACGTTCCGCTGCACTACGCCTCGCCCGAAGCCAAGGCGCCGGCCTACCTGGCGATCAATCCCAACGGCATGGTGCCGGCCATCGACGACGACGGCCTGGTCCTCTACGAATCGCTGGCCATCACCCTGTACCTCGCGCGCCGGCACGCCGGCCGCGTGCTGTGGGACGGCACCGCGCGGCAGGATGCCCTCATCCTGCAATGGACGCTGTGGGCCGCCACGATGGTCGAGCCGCTCACCACCCAGCTCGCCCAGCACACCCGCCTGCTGCCGCCGGCGCAGCGCGACCCGGCCCAGGCCGTTGCCGCGCTGGCCGCGCTGCGCAAGCCGCTGGCCGTGCTCGACGCCCATTGCGCGCGCCAGCCCTACCTGCTCGGCGACAGCTTCACCGTGGCCGACCTCAACCTCGCCGCGGTGCTGCATCGGCTGGCCGACCTGGACGCGGCGGACCTCGCCAACGTGGCCGCGTGGCACCAGCGCTGCGTGGCGCGGCCGGCGGCGCAGCGGGCCTTCGCGCTGCGGCAGAAGACCGCCTAGCGCCGCGTCGGTCCGGCGCCTCAGTCCGGCGCCTCAGTCCAGCGCTTCAAGCGCCAGCGCGATGCCCTGGCCGCCGCCGATGCACAGCGTCACGATGCCGCGCCGGATGCCGTCCGCGCGCATCGAGTACAGCAGCCGCGTGGTCAGCACCGCGCCGGTGGCGCCGATCGGATGGCCGTGCGCGATGGCGCCGCCGTCCACGTTGATGATGTCGAGCGGCAAGCCCAGCTCGCCGGCCACCGCCAGCGGCACCGCCGCGAACGCCTCGTTGATCTCCACGCGCTCCACGTCGCCCAGCGCCCATTGCGCGCGCTGCAGCGCCTGGCGCACGGCCGGTACCGGGCCCAGGCCGAACAGGCCCGGCTCGACCGCGCCGACGCCGTAGGCCACCAGCCGCGCCATCGGCACGAGGCCCTTCGCCTCGGCCAGCGAGCGCTCGGCCACCACCATCGCCGCCGCGCCGCTGTTGAGCCCCGGCGCGTTGCCCGCCGTGATGGTGCCGTTCTTGCGGAACGCCGGCTTCAGCTTGCCGAGGATCTCGAAGGTGGTGTCCGGCCGGTTCGCCTCGTCCACGCTGAACGTCGCCATGCCGCCCTTGGCCTTGACCGGCACGCCGACGATCTGCGCGGCGAAGCGGCCCTGCTCCTGCGCGCGCGCGAAGCGCTGCTGCGAGCGCTCGGCCCAGTGGTCCTGGTCTTCGCGGGTCAGCTTGCTGCGCTCCACCAGGTCTTCGGTGTGCCAGCCGGAATGCTCGCCCGAGAACGCATCCACCAGGCCATCGCGCAGCATGCTGTCGTACAGCACCGCGTCGCCCATGCGGCTGCCCCAGCGCCCGGCCGGCATCAGGTAGGGCGCCTGGTCCATGTTCTCCATGCCGCCGGCGATCGCCACGTCCACGTAGCCCAGGCGGATCTCGTCGGCCGCGCTGGCGATGGCCTGCGCGCCGGAGCCGCACACGCGGTTGACCGTCATCGCCGGCAGCGAAACCGGCAGGCCGGCGCCGCGCGCAGCCTGCCGCGCCGGGTTCATCTTGTTGCCGGCCTGGATCACGTTGCCGAACACCACGCTGCCGACCAGCTCCGGGTCGAGCCCGGAGCGGCGGAACGTCTCGGCGATCACCGCCGCGCCAAGCTCGGTCGCCGGCGTCGATTTCAGTGCGCCGTTATAGGCTCCGATTGCCGTTCGCACCGGATGGCACAGCACCACGTCTCTCGCTTTCATCACATCGCTCCTGGTTGGGGCGAACGTTCCGCCCTTGCGTCATTCGATTGAATGATGATCATCATACTAAAGAACCGGAAAGAAGATGAAGCGCCGGATGCTGGCGTATCCGCCACTTCTGCCAACGTGGTCCGGTCATTGAATGATGACCGTCATGCCATCGTCATGGCATGATGTGGCATCGGCTGCCGGGCGCTTCATCATCCGGATATGATGATCGTCATCCAATCAGCGCCGCCCTTCAACCTACGGAGTCCAATCGTGCGTTACTCGCCGGAACACAAGGCCGAAACCCGCAAGCAGATCGTCGAGGCCGCCGCGGCCGAATTCCGCGAGCATGGCATCGACGGCGTCGGCCTGGCGCAGCTGATGAAAAGCGCCGGGCTGACCCACGGCGGCTTCTACGCGCACTTCGATTCCCGCGATGCCCTGGTCGCCGACGCGGTCGACGCCGCCTTCGGCCAGACCACGGCCTTCCTCGAAGCGGCGGCCGCGGCGGCGCCCGCGCGGCAGCGCAAGCGCGCCATCCTGCACGCCTACATGAACCGGAAGCACCGCGACAAGCCCGCCAGCGGCTGCGCCATCGCCGCGCTCGGCGCCGACGTGTCACGGCTCGACGCCAGGACCCGCAAGCGCTTCGAGGCCGGCGTGGCGGCGCTGATCGAACTGATCGCGGGCGACGACAGCGCGTCGTCGCGCAAGGACGCGATCCTGATGCTCGCCACGATGGTCGGCGGCCTCGTGCTCGCGCGCGCGGTGCGCTCGGAGGCGCTGTCCACCGAAATCCTGGATACCGTGCAGGCGTCCCGCTAGCGGCGCGCGGAGCGCGTTGCACCGCCGTGCGGCACCATCGCTTCGCATGCGAACCATTATTTCCGCGCGGTGATGTGGCTGCCGCCGGCCCTCCTTTTTTTCTCCCTCCCTCCTCTTCCCGCTTCATCGAGGTAAACCCTCGCCAGCCCGCCGCGCGCTTGACCTGCCGAAATCCGCTAACTAGCATGTAGACAGTGGATACACCGAGGCGGCCACCTGGCGCAGGTGGCTGGACACACGGAAAACCGGCGGCATCCTGGCAACCAGCCGGATCGCTCCGTCCAAATCTATCCACTGTCTATATCTGCCACGCACCAGGACCGGAAGTCCCCGTGCGGATACCCATACCAAAGGAGAACCCATGTCTCGCGCAGTGATCGTTTCCTACGCCCGCACCCCCATCGGCAAGGCCGGGCGGGGCGCCTTCAACCAGACGCACGGCGCCACGATGGCGGGCCACGTCATCGAGCATGCCGTGCGGCGTGCCCGCCTCGAAGGCGGCGAAGTGGAAGACGTCATCTTCGGCTGCGGCCAGCCGGTCGCCGCCACCGGCGGCAACGTGGCCCGCGCCGGCGCCATCCGCGCCGGCCTGCCGGTCTCGGTGAGCGGCACCACGCTCACGCGCTTCTGCGCTTCCGGCCTGCAGGCGGTCGCCTTTGCCGCGCAGCGCGTGCTGGTCGACAAGGTGCCGGTCATGGTGGCCGGCGGGGTCGAGTCGATCAGCCTGTCGCAGCCGGTCACGCTCAAGGTGGCCCAGCAGGAAGCGTGGCTGGCCGAGCACCGGCCCGACGTGTACCTGCACATGATCGACACCGCCGAGATCCTGGCCCGGCGCTACGGCGTGTCGCGCGAGCGCGCCGACGCCTTCTCGCTGCGCAGCCAGCAGCGCACCGACCGCGCCCAGCAGGCCGGCCTGTTCCGCGACGAGATCGTGCCGCTGGCCACGCGCAAGGGCGTGACCGACAAGGCGACCGGCCAGACCACCACCGAGGCCTGCCTGCTCGAAGCCGACGAAGGCAACCGCCCGGACACCACGCTGGAAAAGCTCGGCGCCCTGCCCCCGGTCAAGGGCGAGGGCTACCAGGTGACGGCCGGCAACGCCAGCCAGTTGTCGGACGGCGCCGCCGCGCTGGTGGTGATGTCCGAGCGGGAAGCGCAGCGGCGCGGGCTGGCGCCGCTGGGCTATTTCATCGGGCTGGCGACGGCCGGCGTGGAGCCGGACGAGATGGGCGTCGGCCCCGTGCGCGCGGTACCGCGCCTGCTCGAGCGCAACGCGCTCACCGTCGACGACATCGACCTGTGGGAGCTCAACGAGGCTTTCGGCTGCCAGGCGCTGTACTGCATCGACCAGCTCGGGCTGCCGGAGGAGCGCGTCAACGTCAACGGCGGCGCCATCGCCATCGGCCACCCCTACGGCATGACCGGCGCGCGCCAGGTCGGCCACCTGCTGCTCGAAGGCCGGCGCCGCAAGGCCAGGTACGGCGTCGTGACCATGTGCGCGGCCGGCGGCATGGGCGCGGCCGGCCTGTTCGAGTTCATCCACTGAACGACCGGAAAGCCAACAAACAAGACGGCGCACGCCGACAGGAGACAAGCCAATGACAACCAACCCGACCACCCCCATCACCGAATACGACACCGTGTTCGTCGACCGCGACGGCGGCTGCGGCATCGTCACGATGAACCGGCTCGAGAAGTACAACGCGCTCAACGCCGCGCTGCGCAACGACATCCACGCGGCGATGTCGGCGCTGATGGCCGACAAGACCATCCGCGGCATCGTGCTGTGGGGCGGCACCAAGGCCTTCGTCTCGGGCGGCGACCTGGTCGAGATGCTCAAGCGCCGCCCGCTCGATGCGTTCGGCCCCACCAGCGGCGCGTCCGACCTGTGGGCGCTGATCCATCACAGCACCGTGCCGGTGGTGGCGGCCATCGCCGGGCCGTGCTTCGGCGGCGGCCTGGAGCTGGCGATGGCCTGCGACCTGCGCGTGGCCGCCGACAACGCGCTGATGGGACAGACCGAGACCAACGTCGGCCTGATCCCCGGGCGCGGGGGCACCCAGCGCCTGGTGCGGCTGGTGGGCGCGACGCGCGCCAAGGAAATGATCTTCACCGGCGAGATCATCAAGCCGGACGAGGCCTACCGCATCGGCCTGGTCAACAAGGTGGTGCCCGCCGCGCAGCTGCTCGACGAGGCCAAGGCCTACGTGCACCGCATCGCGGAGAAATCGCCGCACTCGATCGCCCTGGCCAAGCTGATGATCAACAACGGGCAGGACACCAACCTGGATACGGCGCTGATGATGGAGCAGCTTGCCTTCGCCACGCTGTTCAGCACCGACGACATGCACGAAGGCAGCGATGCCTTCCTGAACAAGCGCCGTCCGGCCTACCGGGGATCCTGACCATGACACAAGCCGCCATCGAAGCCGCCGCCCGCGCGCGGCGGGACCTCTACCAGCCCGGGCTGCGCGTGGCCACGCTCGGCGACATCGAGCGCTTCGAGCAGACCCCGCTGCCGGCGCGCGACCTGCCGGCCAGCACCTACGACCTGCTGCGCCTGGCGCGCGACCGCGCGCCCGATGCGCCCGCGCTGCACCACTTCGCCTCCGGCGACGAGCTGGAGCGCGCCACCACCGTGAGCCACGGCCAGTTGTTCGGCCGCATCACCCAGACCGCCAACCTGCTGCATGCGCTCGGCCTGGGGCCGGCCGACGTGATCGGCATCCTCATGCCGGTCGCGCCGGAGTCGCAATACGCGCTCTGGGGCAGCGAGGCGGCCGGCATCGCCTGCCCCGTCAACTGGATGCTGGAGCCGGAGATCATCCGCACCCTGCTCGCCAACGCCGGCGCGAAGGCGGTGATCGTCTACGGCCCCGACCCGGACATCGAGGCCTGGAACAAAGCCATGCTGATCCGCCGGGAGCTGCCCGGCGTGCGCCACTGGATCAAGGCCGGCGGCGGCCCCGCGAGCGAGGATGGCGTGGTCGACCTGCTGGCCGAGCTGCCGCGCTTCGGCGCCGAGGCGCTCGACAGCGGCCGGCGCATCGCCCCCGGGGACACCGCCTCGATGTTCCACACCGGCGGCACCACCGGCACGCCCAAGCTCGCCCTGCACACGCACGGCAACGAGGTCTTCATGGCCTGGGCCAGCGGCATGCAGTACGACGTGCAGCCCGCGGACGTGCGCGTGTGCGGCGTGCCGATGTTCCACGTCACCGGCGTGCTGACCAACTGCCTGATGCCGCTCGCGCGCGGCGCCTCGGTGGTCATGCTGACCTCGGGCGGCTGGCGCGATCCCTCCGTGATCCGCAACATCTGGCGCATCATCGAGCGCTTCCGCGTCACCACGCTCAGCATGGTGCCGGCCGTGGTCAACATGCTGCTCAACATCCCCCTCGAGGATGCCGACATCAGCTCGCTGCAGGCCGCCACCTGCGGCACCGCGCCGCTGTCGACGGCCATCGCCGAGGCCTTCGGCAGGAAGACCGGCTCGGTCATCCTGGAAGGCTACGGCCTCACCGAAGGCACCGCGCTGAGCGCCTGCAACCCGCGCCACGGCGAAGCGCGCACGGGCTCGATCGGGTTCCGCATGGCCTACCAGCAGATGAAGGCGGTCAAGGTGGCCGGCCGGCGCATCGTGCGCGACTGCGAGCCCGGCGAGCCGGGCGTGGTGGTGGTGCGCGGGCCCAACGTCTTCGCCGGCTACCTCGACCCGGCGCACAACCGGGACATCTGGTTCGACGGCGGCTGGTTCAACACCGGCGATCTCGGCTACATGGACGCGCAAGGCTACTTCTGGCTGACCGGCCGCGCCAAGGACCTCATCATCCGCGGCGGCAACAACATCGACCCGCGCATGATCGAGGAAGCGCTGTACCGCCATCCGGCCGTGTTCGACGCCGCGGCGGTCGGCATCCCGGACGCCCACGCGGGCGAGCTGCCGGTAGCCTACATCGCGCTCAAGCCGGGCAGCGACTATCCGCTCGGCCGCCTCAGGCACTACGCCTACGAGGCGATTCCCGAGCGCGCGGCGGTGCCCAGGCAGTTCTATCTGGTCGACGCCATTCCCAAGACCGCGGTCGGCAAGATCCAGAAGAACGTGCTGCGCGGCGACGCCATCCGGCGCGCCCAGCAGCAGATGCTGGCCGATGCCGCCGCCGGGGCGCCGCTCCCCGTGCGCGACATCCGCGTGGAAGACCGCGGCGACCTCGGGCTGGCCTCCACGCTGGTGCTGCCCGCCGCCATGAGCGAAGCCGAGCGCGCCGCGGCGATGGCCACCATCGAGACCGCCTTCGCCACGCTGACCACGCGCTACTCGGTGGTGTACGAGTAGCGCGGAAAGGCTGGCGAAAGCCAGCCGAAATGCGGAACCGAGAACAGATCGAAATCAGATCGAAAACAGATCAAGACAGGAGACAACCATGACCACGTCCAACACGGCCGCGCGCCTCGCGGCCGGGGTGGCCGGCTTGCTGCTGCTGGCGCCCCATCCCGCGCATGCCGAAAAGCCGGCGGATTACCCCACCCATCCGATCCGGATCATCGTGCCCTACGCCGGCGGCGGCGGCACCGACATCATCGCCCGCACCGTGGGCGCGGCCCTGTCGCGGCAGATGGGGCAGCCGGTCGTGGTGGACAACCGGCCCGGCGGGCAGACGGTGGTGGCCTACTCGATCGCCTCGAAGGCGGCGCCGGACGGCTACACCCTGCTGCTCAACAACTCCGCGCACAGCATCCAGCCGGCGCTGTTCAAGGACCTGCCCTACGACGCCATCAAGAGCTTCCGCGGCGTGGCCGGGATCGCGGCAGCGCCCGTGGTGTTCGTGGTGGACCGCAAGCTGCCGGTGACGGACCTCAAGAGCTACCTGGCCTATGGCAAGGCGTCGCCCGAGCGGCTCAACTTCGGCTCCTTCGGCGCCGGCACCGGCTCCCACCTGTGGGGAGAGATGCTGGCCTCGGTCAGCGGCATCGACATGATGCACGTGCCGTACAAGGGCTCCGCGCCGGCGATCCAGGACCTGATCGGCGGCCAGATCAACGGCCTGTTCGTCGATCCGCTGGCGATCAAGCCGCATATCCAGGCCGGCACCGTGCGCGCGCTCGGCGTGACCGGGCCGCGCCGCTGGAAAGGCCTGGAGAGCGTGCCCACCTTCGCCGAGCAGGGCTATCCGCAGTTCGCCGACGTCGGCTGGTTCGGCCTGTTCGCGCCGGCCGGCACGCCGGACGCGATCGTCAACCGTCTCAGCGCGGAGGTCGCGAAGGCGGTGGCGGTGCCCGAGGTCAAGGCCCGGCTGCAGGAGCTGGGCACCGAGCCTAGCGGCACCACGCCGGCCGCGTTCGACGCGCAGATCCGCAAGGACGCGGAGCGCTGGGCCAGGGTGGTCGCCGAAAAGCACATCACGCTGCAATAGCAATCACCATCGCCGCGCGCGCGGATGCGGGGCGGGCGCGCTGCCGTTGGCGCTAACATGGAGGCCTGACGACACCGCCCACGGCAACACCATGACCAACGCCACCACCCCGCCGCCCCGCCAGAGCTACCACCACGGCAACCTGCGCGAGGAAATGATCCGCTGCGGCAGGGAGATCCTCGCAACCGAAGGCGTCCACGGCCTGACGCTGCGCTCGGCGGCGCGGCTCGCGGGGGTCTCGCACGGGGCGCCGCGCAACCAGTTCGCCGACAAGGAAGGACTGCTCGCCGCCATCGCCGCCGACGGCTTCCGCGAGCTGGTGGCGATACGGCGCGCCCGCATGTCGCCCGACATGACGGCCGAGGGACGGCTGCTCACGGTGATGGACGGCTACATCGAATTCGCCGTCAGGCACCCCGCCCTGTTCTACCTGATGTTCGGCCCGCAGATCGTCGGCAAGGAGAATTACCCCGAGCTGCTGGAAGCGGGCGCGGCCTCCTACCAGTTGCTCTACGGCGCGGTGCAGGACTATTTCAGCGAGAACGGACTGGACGCGCAGTTCGACGACATGATGGTGCGCTGCGCCTGGTCCGCCATGCACGGCGTCAGCATGTTCTTCAGCGCCAAGCCGACCGGGCCCACCACGCGCCCGAAGGTGGCGCTGGCGCAATGGCGGCAGGGCGTGCAGCAGTTCGTGCTGACCGGCCTGCTGGCCGCCGGCAGGGAGAAGGCGGCATCGGCCGCATCGGCCGCGCCGAAGCCGCGGACGCGGCAGCGCGCCGCGGCCCGCTCATAGGCCGCGGCCGTTCGCGCAGGGCACCGCGCGCAACTGCCGGGCGGCCACCGCCGCCTTGCGCCCCTCCTTGCGCCGCCCCCACCAGCCGCCGATCACCAGCAGCAGCGCCACCGCCACGATGTCGCCGCCCAGCGCGATGGGCCGCGAAGGCCGCCCGCCGGCGATGCCGTAGGTAAAGCCCTCGATCACCACCGACACCACCGCGCCGAACACGAAGCAGAACAGGCTGTGGCGGCCGATCTGCACCACCGGCCCCATCACCGAGGCCAGCCGCGCCACCCAGCCCGCGCGCACCGCCAGGTAGGCCAGCCACGCCAGCCCGAGGAAGCTCGCCACGCGCAGCGCCGCCAGGCTTTTCTTGGGCAGCGGGAACACCATCGTCGGCAGCCATGCCGGCAGCCACGGCTCGTACACGTGCGGGCGCATCCACAGGTAAGCCAGCAGCACGCCGGCCAGCGTCATCGCCACCGCCAGCACCGTCACCACCCAGCGCACCAGCGGCTGGCGCGGCAGGATCACGTCCGGCCGCAGGCGCGACATCAGCCCCAGGCCGAACATCAGTTGCCACGCGAACGGATTGAAGCTCCAGCCGTTGCCGTCGCTGCTCGGCAGCAGCGGCGTGAGCATCGGCGCCATCAGCCACAGCAGCGCGCTGGCGCCGACGAAGGTCAGCGGCCGCGCGCGCGCCATGCGGATCGACAGCGGCGCGCACAGGATGAAGACCGCGTACATCGGCAGCACGTCCGAGACGAAGGGCTGGCGCGCCACGCTGAACACCTCGATCAGCGTGCTGAACGGATGCGCCATGAAGATCGGCGCCTCGGTGGACACCACCGCCGGCGCCGGCACGCGCGCGAGCGCCAGCAGCAGGCCGAACACCAGCATCAGCAGCCCGGTCAGCACGAAGGCCTTGTAGATCTCCCAACTGCGCCGCACCAGGCGGCTCTGCGCGGCGGCCGCGCCGTGCCGCGCCTCCATCGCCAGGAAGGCGGAGCTGGCCGAATAGCCGGCCAGGAAGACGAAGATCTCCGCCGCGTCGAAGAACGCGAAATTGCGGATGGTGTAGTCAGCCAGCACGCTGCCGTTGACGTGATCCACCACGATGAAGATCAGCGCCACGCCGCGGATCAGGTCGACCTCAGTTCTGCGCTGGGTTTCGTTTGTCGCCAAAAGCCTCTCCTGCATCACAGGCGGCAGACGTCCCGACAAGGCGCCCCGCCACCCCGGACCCGCCATATGGCGAATCCGCTACCTGTTTCACTATGAAATCCGGCACGTTGGACAGCGCAAAGACAAAAATGTGCCGCGCCCGCGACGCGGCCTGCCCTGGCGGCCAATGCACCGGGCGAGATGATACGGCATATTGGGGATTACCCTAGGGCGAGGCTGCCGGGGGCTGGGGAAACGCGGGAGGGCGGGAAGGCGGGAGGGAGGAAAGACGGCGCCGGCTCGCGCGAGCCGGCGCGCGGAGAGCGCGGACGGTTGCCGGTACTGGTGCCGGTGCTGGTGCCGGTGCCCGATTCCGGCCTACGACTGCAGCGGCTGGATTTTCGCGCGATGCACGATCGCGCGCCATTTCAGGGTTTCACTGGAGATGGTCCTGGCGAACGCTTCCGGCGTGCTGCCCACCGGCTCCAGGCCGAGACCCAGCAGCTTCTCGCGCACCTCCGGCTGGCGCAGCACGGCGGCCGCGTCGGCCTGCCACTTGCGCACCACCGCGTCCGGCGTGCCCTTGGGCGCCACCAGCCCGTACCACGAGGTCACGTCGAAGCCCGGATACGACTCCGCCACCGTCGGCACGCCCGGCAACTGCGCCAGCCGGTGCGGCCCGGCCACCGCGACCGCCACCAGCTTGCCCGAGCGGATGTGCTGGAGCACGCTCGACACGCCCGCGAACACCATCTGCACCTGCCCGCCCAGCACGTCGTTGAGCGCCGTCGCGATGCCGTTGTAGGGAACGTGCATGGTCTTGATGCCCGCCTCCAGGTTCAGCAGCTCGCCCGCGAGGTGCGCGCCGCTGCCGTTGCCCGGCGAAGCGAAGTTCAGCTCGCCCGGATGGGCGCGCGCGTATTCGACCAGCGCCTTGAGCGTGTGCGCCGGCAGGCCCGGATTCACCACCAGCACGTTCGGCGAGGTCGCCAGCAGCGTGACCGGCACGAGGTCCTTCACCTCGAAGCCGAGCTTCGGAAACAGAATCGGGTTCACCGTCAGGTTGCCCGCCGGCGCCAGCGCCAGCGTGTAGCCATCGGCCGGCGCGCGCGCCGCCGCTTCCATGCCGATATTGCCGGCCGCGCCCGGCTTGTTGTCGATCACCACCGGGCGGCCCCACTGCTCCGCCAGCTTCTGCCCGACCAGGCGCGGCAGCGCGTCCGCCACGCCACCCGCCGCGAACGGCACGATCACCCGGACCGGCCGCGCCGGATAGCCTTCCGCCCCGGCCGGCCCCGCGGCCGGCGCCGGCAGGCTCGCGCAGGCCAGCAAGGCGGCGCCGGCGATGCGGATGACAAGGGAATCGGCCAACAGGCGGACAAGACGGTTCACTTCTGACTCCGGAAACATGGAAAGACAACAAGCGCGCCGGGACCGCGCGCGCTTGTAGATCAGACCGATGTTATCGGGCCGCCCGCTACTTGTATAGACAACTTTTCGGCTATGGAAAGGCGGTTTTCGCATATGGGAGCGCGCATGCCGCCGGCCTGGGCCGGGGCGCCGCGCGAGACCGCCCCCGGCAGCCTTATTTCGCTTGCGGCGTCAGCGCATTGCCGGTGTAGCTCAGCGACGGCAGGTCTTCCTTGGCCTTTTCCGGCGTTTCCAGCTCAAGCACGATCCGGCCGACCACCAGGCCAAACGAAGGCGAGCTGCGCACGTATTTCGTTTCCCCCGCATCGAGACCGAAGCTGAGCGTCTTCTCGGTCTCCGTCGCGGTGGCGGCGACATACTTGCCTGCCGGACGATCGACGAAGAAGAAGCCGCCCGGCTTGGACTCGCCCACCACCTGGTCGTTGAGGCGAATATCCGGCTGGAGCGCCGCGCCGAACATGGATGCCGAGCGCAGGAAGTAGATACGGCCCTCGCCTTGCTTGATGGTAGGTATGGATGCGGCCATTTCCGAATGCTTCACGCCGGAAGCGCAGCCCGCCACAAGACCAGCCAGGGCCAGGCCCATCACTACAGTCCGTACAGCACGAATCACTTGATATCTCCGAATTTAAGGGGTACCGCGGTTGAAAGCGGGGAATAGTTTTCTTCCCCGGGCAAATAGAATCCCACCAGCTTTTGTTCTTCGATCACCAGGTACGCCTCATGCACCTGGCGGCCTTCAATCGTGAAAATCGTGCCGACCGGCCTGAAGACCTGGCCCTGCGGAAGACGCCCGAAGGACAGCCAGACCGAGTCCTGGACAAGCGTGCGCGAATATCCCGTATCGAGCTTGATGGCGGCCGGCTCCAGCAGCCGGATTCGCCGTGCTGCCGCCTCCCGGCCGGATATCTCGACCTTCGATTGCGAAATCGGTACCGAAGGCGCGCATGCGCCGAGAAACAGGCTCAACGCCAGCCATGCGCCGGCAAGACGGATACGCCCCATGAATTCTCCTGTCTGCTTGATATTTGCCGGCCAGCGGCCGCGCGTTGCCCGCGTCATTGGTGCATGCCGCGTCGGCTGCCGCGCAGATCGCAATGGCAGCAGTCATCGTTGATCAACATTGTCGTTAATGACAAATAACGGCACGTATCGCCAAAAATGCCCCCCACCAAAGAGTGGCATCCGAGGGGTCGGAACAATGGCCCCGAACAGTGACGCGGAGGGGCCGCAATGGTGCCGGCCGCCAGCTTCCCGCACCCTCCCGCGGCACGCACGCACCGTCACGGGGAATATCCGCCAAACGCTAAAGCCGCGGCGCGCGGGCGTCGATATGGGAATGCCAGCCAACCCTCCAGCCAGGCCCGGCATCTTTCTTGCCTCTTTCCCGCCAGTCCGTTGGAGTGCGCCATGAGTCACCCTAAATAATGCGCGACGGTGCGCGCACGATGAAAGACAATCCCTTCTTCCGGTTTCTCGGGCGCCTGCGCGTGGGCCGCAAGCTGCTGCTGATCTATCTGCTGGATCTGAGCGCGGTGGTCTACATCAGCGGGATACTGATCCACGAGAAATACATCGCCATCGACTTCTCCAACAAGGAGATCGGCGGCAACATCTACCTGCACACGGTGCGCGACGCGCTGGCCGACGTCGCGCTGACCGAGGCCGGGGCGCGGCCGCCCGCCGCGCGCTTCGAGCAGATCGGGGCCGAGCTGGCCCACGCCGAGCAGCAGTACGGCACGCACATGCAGAGCGCCGAGCTGAGCCGGCGCGTGCGCGCGGCACTCGCCGCCATCGCGCGCGAGCCGCAGCCCACGCCCGCCACCGTGGGCGAGGCCCTGGAGGCCTGCCGCGAGCTCGTCACGCGCATCGGCAACCAGTCCAACCTGATCCTCGACCCCGACCTCGACAGCTACTACGCCATGTCGCTGTCGATCCTGCGCTATCCGGCACTGGTCGACGCGGTGCACGGCATCGGCCGGCGCCTGCACGACGGCATGCACGGGCAGGAATCCCGCGAGGCCCTGCGCACGCGCTATCTCGTGCTCGAAGGCCAGCTCGACGCAGTGCTGGAAGGCCTGCGCTCCGACCTCGCCGAGGCCGGCGCCGCCGACCGCGCGCTCGGCACCGCGCTGGCGCCTTCCGTGGCGCGCATGCGGGCCGCGGTGGAAGCGTACCGGCACGCCGCGCGCATCGTGGTGAACGGCAGCGACAAGACCGACCCCGCCCTGCTCGCCAACCTCGACACCGCGCAGCAGGCGCTGGTGCTGAGCGTGCGCGACACCTGGCGCGACACCAGCGAGCAGCTCGACACCCTGCTCCACGCGCGGGTGCGCGGGCTGTTCTCGCGCATGTGGCTGCATCTGGGCACCGCGCTGTTCCTGCTGTGCGGCATCCTCGGCATGGTGTACTTCGTCGCGCAGCAGATCTCGCGGCCGCTGCGGCAACTGGCGCGCGTGATGGACACCGTGCGCCGCACCGGCGACCACACGCTGCGCGCGAGCTGGCACAGCCAGGACGAGATCGGCCAGCTGGTGCGCGGCTTCAACGAGATGCTGGAGCAGCTCGACCGCGAGCGCGACGTGCAGAAGGAGCTCGCCGCCACGGCGCGCGCCTCCGCCGCGCAGCACGCGCTGGTGGAAGCCACGCCGGTGCCGATGATGGTGACTGCGGTCCCCGGCCACGAAGTGCTGCACGCCAACCAGCCCGCGCTCTACTGGCTCAACGGCTGCACGGCCGACCCGTGGGCCTTCGCGCTCGATTCGCCCGTGCGGGCGCGCTTCTTCCAGCAGTTGTCCGACCGCGATGCGGTGGAGGAATTCGAGGTGCGCTGGAAAGCCAGCGCCGAGCCGACCTGGGCCATGCTGTCCGCGCGGCGGCTCAAGTTCCAGGGGCGCGACGCGGTGCTGACCGCCTTCACGCCGATCAACCAGATCAAGCTGATGGAGCAGCGGCTCGAGCTGTGGGGCAAGGTGTTCGAGGCGTCCTCGGAAGCGATCCTGATCCTCGACCAGGAGCGGCGCCTGCTGACGGCCAATGCGTCGTTCTACCGCGCCACCGGCTATCGCGCGGAAGACGTCACCGGCAAGCTGCCCGAGTTCGTCGTCGCGGCCGCGGGCGGCACGCCGCTGATCGAGGGGCTGGCGACGCTGGTCGACCTGTCGAGCGTGTGGAACGGCGAGGCGCAGATCCGACGGCGCTACGGCGGCGACTACCCGGCCTGGCTGATGATCAGCGCGGTGCGCGACAAGCGCGGCAACGTCTCGCACTACATCTGCACGCTGATCGACATCACCGACCGCAAGAAGAGCGAGGCGCGCATCCAGTTCCTGGCCGAGCACGACGTGCTCACCGAGCTGCCGAACCGCGCGCTGTTCACCAAGCGCCTGGGCATCGCGCTCGAGCGCGCGAGAAACTCGCCGGCGCGCGTGGCCGTGCTGTTCATCGACCTCGACCGTTTCAAGGACATCAACGATTCGCTCGGCCACCACATCGGCGACGCGCTGCTGCGCTCGGTGTCGCGGCGCCTGCTGCAGGCCGTGCGCAGCGGCGACACCGTGAGCCGGCTGGGCGGCGACGAATTCACCGTCATCCTGAACGATATCGGCGGCGCGGCGGACGTCGCCAGCACCATCGACGACCGCCTGCTGCCGCTCGTGCGCGAGCCGCACGCGATCGGCGGCGCCACGCTGCAGGTCTCGTGCAGCGTGGGCGTGGCGATGTACCCGGACGACGGCACCGACATCGACACCCTGATGCAGAACGCCGACGCGGCCATGTACCAGGCCAAGGCGGCCGGGCGCAACCTGGTGAAATTCTTCTCGCCCGACATCGCCGAGCGCGCGCGCCAGCGGCTCACGCTCGAAGCCTGCCTGCGCACCGCGGTCGAGCGCCAGGAACTGCGCCTCGCCTTCCAGCCCTGCCTCGACGCGATCACCGGCGCCGTCATCAGCGTGGAAGGGCTGCTGCGCTGGACCCATCCGCAGCTCGGCAGCGTGATGCCGGCCCAGTTCATCCCGATCGCGGAAGACACGCGCCTGATCATCCCGATCGGCGCCTGGGTGATCGACGAAGCGTGCCGCCAGCTCGCGCAGTGGAGCACCGCCGGCCTGCCCGGCATCCGCATGTCGATCAACCTGTCGGCGATCCAGCTGCGCGACGCCGACCTAGCCGCCACGCTGCGCGCGAGCCTCGCGCGCCACGCCGTCGCGCCGGAACGGCTCGAGCTGGAGATCACCGAGACCGTGCTGATGGACAGCGCGGAAAACTATCTCGACGCGATCAACGCGATCCGCGCGCTCGGCGTCAAGCTGTCGCTCGACGACTTCGGCACCGGCTACTCCAGCCTCAGCTACCTGAACCGCTTCCCGCTCGACCGGCTCAAGATCGACCGCGCGTTCGTGCACGACATGCTCGACGCGCCCGCCGACCTCGCCGTCATCAAGGCCATCGTCGAACTGGGCCACGACCTCGGCCTGCGCGTGGTCGCCGAAGGCGTGGAAAGCCGGCACCAGGCCGACATCCTGCGCAGCCTCGGCTGCGACGAGCTGCAGGGCTTCCTCTATGCGCGGCCGATGTCGGCGCAGGCGCTGGAAGGCTGGCTGCGGGAGCAGGCGCTGGTGGATGCCTGAGCGCTACCGCTGCCCGTCGGCCCCGACGACGTTCTCCTTGAGCAGGCCGCCGAGACGCGAATGCACGCGGCCGCCGGTGCCCATGACCAGCGCGAACAGGATCTCGTCGGGGCGCGGTGCGTCCTGGATGCCGATCTCGATGCTGTTGAAGTGGCTGCGCACGTAGGACGCATGGATGTAGTGCACCGGCACCATCATCCGGTAGCCGGCCGAGGCCACGGCCTTCACCGCCGGCACCATCGCCTTGGGCTCGCCGAGCACGGTGCGCATGGCCCAGCCGCCCGCCTCGTGCCACACCGCGCCATGCTCCATCTCGCCGTTGATGCCGACGATGGCGGCCTTGCTGTAGACCTCCACCTTGTCCTTGCCGCCGAGCGTGTCGACCAGTTCGCCGGCGAGCAGCGAGCCGAGCGAGCGCAGCTCCGACATGAACGGCATCAGGTCCGGCTCGTAGCGGCCCGCGTAGGGATTGCGGATCACCGCGCACGATGCCGCCAGCTTGAGCGGTTTCTCGGGCGGCGGGCCGCCTTCGTGATACGTGGTTTCGACGATCAGGCAGCGCTTGCGGATTTCGATCAGGGACACGGGAAACTCTCCAGAAAACACAGAAAAAAAGCGGGCAACGCCGACCGCGCGGCCAGCGCAGCCAGCACGGCCAGCACCGCCTATTCCGGCGTGATGCCGGCTTCCTTGACGATGGCCGCCCACTTGCCGATCTCGGCCTTGACGAAGGCGCCGAAGTCCGGCGCCGGCTGGCGCTTGGGCGTCAGGCCCTGCGCCGCGAAGCGGCGGACCAGCTCGTCAGAGGACAGCGCCTTGTCGAGCGAGGCCGACAGGCGCCGCGCCACGTCGTCCGGCAGCCCGGCCGGCGCCATCAGGCCGAACCACACCGTCAGGTCGAAGCCCGGCGCGCCGCTCTCGTTGAGCGTGGGAATGTCCGCGGCCAGCGGAAAACGCTCGCGCGTGCTCACGCCATAGACCTTGACCTTGCCGGCGCGCGCCTGCTGCAGCCCGTTGGCGAAATCGGTGAAGGTCAGCTTGACGATGCCGCCCATCACGTCGGTCAGCGCCTGCGGGCCGCCCTTGTACGGCACCTGCGTGATGTCCGACTTGCCCATGTGGGCGAGCTTCGCGCCGAACACCTGCGCGCTGCCCGAGCCGTAGCCATAGGTCAGCTTGCCCGGGTTCTGGCGCGCGTAGCTGAACACGTCGCCGACCCGCTTGCCCGGCGCGTCCGGCGAGCCGACCAGCAGGTAAGGCGTCTCCGCCACGCCGCCGAGCGGCTGCAGGTCCTTGACCGGATCGTAGGGCAGCTTCTTGAACAGGCTCACGTTGCTCGCCGCGGTGGTCACGCCGACGATCACGATCGTGTAGCCGTCGGCCTTGGCCTGCGCGGCCTGCTGCGTGCCGATGATGCCGTTGGCGCCGGGCTTGTTGTCGATCACGAACGGCTGGCCCAGGTCCTGCGACATCGGCTCGGCCAGCGCGCGCGCAACCACGTCGGTGATGCTGCCGGCCGGGAACGGCACCACCATCCGGATCGGCCGCTCGGGATAACCGCCGGCCAGCGCGCCCATGCTGAAAGCCAGGCCGATTGCCGCGGCGGCAATGCCTCGGTAAATGCTCATGTTGTTGTCTCCTCTTGTGCTTTTATGCTTTTGTGCTCTTGTGTTCTTGTCGTGGCGGCGCGAGGCCGCCCGTGCTACGCCTGCTTGTCCAGGTAGCGGATGATCTCCGTGTTGTCCGCGCGCGGGTCGAGCGCCCCGGCGGCCTGCTGCCACAGCGACGCGCACAGCGACAGTTGCGGCGCCTCGACGCCCGCCAGGGCCTGCAGCCCCGCGGCCGTGGCAAGGTCCTTGGCCTGCAGCCGCATGGCGAAGCCCGCGTTGAACGTGCCCGGGATGATGAACTGCGCCAGCTTGGTTTCCGTGGCCACGTTGCGGCCGCTCGACGCGTTGAGCACGCTCGCGAAGATGCCCGCGTCGAGGTCCATGCGCTGCGCGATCAGCAGTGCCTCGGATGCGGCCAGCAATCCGGCCGCATAGACGTAGTTGTTGAGCGCCTTCATCGCGTGCGCGGAGCCGACCGCGCCGGTCACGATCAGCGTCTCGCCCATGTGCTCCAGCAGCGCGCGCACGCGCTCCACGTGCGCCGGATCGCCGCCGGCCATGATCGCCAGCGTGCCGGCGCGCGCCTTGGCCACCGCGCCCGAGACCGGCGCGTCGACCAGCGCGATGCCGCGCCCGGCCAGCGTGGCGGCAAGGCGGCGCGTATCGGCCGGGTTGGACGAACCCATGTCCACCACGGTGGCGCCCGCGGCAAGGATGTCCGCCAGTCCCGCGCGGCCGCCCTCGCCGGCGACGACCGCGTTGGTGATCGGGCTGTTCGGCAGCATCGTGATCACCACCTCGCAGCCGGCCAGCGCCTCCAGCGCCGTGGCGCGCGCGAGCGTGCTGCCCCAGGCGGCATGGCCGGCGAGCCGCGCGAAGGGCGCGTCGGCGGTGTCGAAGGCCCGGATCTCCAGGTCCGCGGCCGTGGCCAGGTTTTCGAGCATCGGCAAGCCCATCATTCCCAGGCCGATAAAGCCGATCTTGCGGCGCATGTGGTCTCCTCTCTTCCTATGTCTTTTTTGCCGTCCGTATCCCGGCATGTGCTCCAGATCGTATGGGTTTTGCCGTGACTTGTCGTATGCTCTTGTGATTGTGGGTTATAACCATCTGTTATCGATGCGCTTCAAACTCAGACAAATGGAGGTCTTCCGGGCCGTCATGCTGACCGGCTCCATGAACGGCGCCGCCAGCCTGCTGTGCATTTCCCAGCCCGCCGTGAGCCGGCTGATCGCCTACACCGAGCAGAGCCTCGGCCTGCGGCTGTTCGAGCGCGTCAAGGGCAAGCTGCGGCCGACCGCCGAAGCGCAACTGCTGTTCCAGGAAGTCGGCTCGCTCTACGAAGAAGCGCTGCGCATCGACGAATTCGCGCGCGACCTCGCCACCAACCCCCAGGGCGTGCTCAAAATCTGCTCCAGCCCGAGCCTCGCGCTGAACTTCCTGCCGCCCATCATGGCCGCCTTCCTCGACGCCCATCCCCAGGTCCGGCTCACCATGCGCACCACGCTGCTGGCCGACATGGCGCTCGAGCTGCTCGGCCGCAAGGCCGAACTGGCGGTGTCGGTGCTGCCGATCGAACATCCGAACCTCGTGGTGGAACCGTTCGCGCAGGGCCGCATGGTCTGCATCCTGCCCGAAGGGCACGCGCTCGCCGCATCGCCGGTGCTGACGCTGGCCGAGGTCGCCGCCCACCCGCTGGTGCTCTACGCGCGCCAGATCCCGTTCGGGCAGTTGATGGCGGCGGCGTTCGCGCAAGCCGGCGTCGAGTGGCGCGCGCGCGCCGACATCGAACGCGCCGAGATCGCCTGCGCGCTGGTCCGCGCCGGCGTGGGCCTGGCCATCGTCGACGAATTCTCGGTCGGCCGCGCCGGCTGGCCCGGCACCGTGGTGCGGCCGCTGCGCGAACACATTCCGCTGACGCTAAGCCTGGTGCGCTCGCGCTTCGATACGCCGAGCCGGCAGGCGCAGGCGTTTGTGGGGTTGTTGAGGGCGCAGGCGGGTGGGATGTAGTGACGTGCGGGGATGGCGTGTGTGGGCTTCGTTCAGGGGGCGGGACGGCAGCACAAGTTAACATTCTGCTTGCGCGGTTGTATTGACAGCCCTTCGCTGATCGCGAAGAATCGGCTCGTCATCCAAAACAACGGGCGACCGGGTTTAGCAGCCTGTCATGCACGCCTCCCACCCATACACGGAGGTCTCATGCAAATCCATACCACTTTCCCTGACCACATCGGCACCGGCGCCAATCCCGCGCCAGCATCGACGCAACACAATCCGCCCAGCACCGAAACTCCAACCCTCGCGGCCTCGCGATACCGGGATCTCGTCGCGGAACTGATCTTGATGGCCGACCCCGACGCGCCGCGCGTCGGGCCGGTCTTTTCAGAGATCACCGCCGAACTCGGCGCGCTCGGCGATACCGTGCGCGACACCACGCTCGAAAGCTGCGATGCGCTGTTGCGCGTCAGCGCGGCGCTGGAATCGGTCCTTGCCATGCTGGACCAGCAGCGTGAAGACTCGACGTTTGGCCTGGGGCTGCATGCGCTGCTCTTGCCGCAGAAGGCGCAGTTGGATCTGGCTGTCGGTCGGATTCAGGGGATGTACTAGCGCCAAGGTGAGAGGCGCGGCTGCGGGCCGTGTCTCTTGCCTATGAACACCACACCGTCAGCAGCCGGGCGCGCCCCTACGCTTTGATTCCATTGTCCAGTCTGCTCTAGCGCGGCTGGCCGCAATTTCTAGACTTTGATGTACGGATTACAGGTGGATCCTTATTTCATACTCTCGGGTAGCCGTTTGAATCGATAGATAGCGAAGTACTTGGCTGTCCCCACGGGAATTGCGCCGAGGCGCAGACTCATGTGGACTTGCATGCCACGTTCAAAGATGAGATTTCCAGAGGGATCCAGGTACAAAGTGACGACAGAATCGGAACGATTTGGCCCAAACTCAGATCGCCCCCCATCACTTGACCCTCCCCAGGAAATGATTCCATTCTCGCCAGTGCAGACAAATCTGCCCTTGTTCTCAAAGGACGAAACGTACTCAATAGATCTTCCGCCCTCATATTGCAGATCGAGTGTCACAAGACGCTCTCTCATCCTCACTTTTGCGTAAATAAGGGGGAGGTACCGACCGTCGCTTGACTGGGAAGTAGCTAGCACGTCTTTCAATTGACGAGTGTCCCGGAAGGGAAAAACATTTGATAGCCGCCAACTCATCTCCCCTTGTTTTGCTGTTGCATCCCCTTCAATGAGTTCACCCATCCCTTCATATCGCCCACTGAGATTCGGGCAACGTGCAGCCGCGTACTCTGCCGGATCAAGATTGTTGCCTCCAGCACCTGGGTAGTTCGGCGGGGAATGGAAACAAGCAGTACAACTAAGAGCCAGTCCCACAATACATGACTTAGCTCGCATCATTTTTTGTCCTTTTTTTGCTGTGCCTGGTTACGGAATATCGACCAATCGATGCCATATTGATTCAGCAATGTGACTGCGGCGAAAGGCGCCGCCAACGGGATGTCAATATCCGTCTGGATTTCGAACATCATGCGCTGGAACGACGTCATGCTCTCCTTCAGGTTGCCAAGGCTGTCGTCAGCAGTAAGGCTACCAAGGAAATCATGCGGCCCAGCAAAAGACGCCAACACCTTGTCGGTAAATGTGCCTGGTAAGTATGGTGATTTTGCAGGCGTGCCTTCTAGTCCTTGGAACCCTCCCGTCAGCCCCCTTCATTGTTGAGTGCTTGCGCCAATGTTCACGGCTTTCCCGTGTCCAAGTTAGTAGTTCCCGTGAAATCCCATGCGCCATCCGGCCGCGCTACAACCGATCCACATTTCTGCAGATCGTCGATGCTGACACGCGTTCCGGCAATTTTCATCCCATCACCGTCAATACCGGCGCTAGGTCCAGTCGCATTGGAGGTAAGCGTACCGGATTTGTCCTGCGTGTCGTAGACACCCTTGAATCGCTGAGACGATTCAATCTGGTCCTGACACATTGCATCAGCCGCCCACGCGACCGCAGCCGTCGCAAAGCAGCAAATGCCGAACTAGCAAGGAGGCCGCCTGCGGCCGTCTTTGTAGGTGAGGCCAATCCGAAGGCCGGTTGCACTAATTGCCGTCGGACCTGAATGGTCGGACTACCTCAGGCTTCTCCGGCAACGGCAACGGCTCTTCTACATCACCGTATCACTAGGGAAATGCTGATCAATGAGCTTTGCGCGTGATGTTGCTCAGGCTATTGACTTCGGTTTTCGCAATGCGGGAGAGAAAGACCAATTCAGCACGGTTTTTCCCGGGTTTTGCGCCTCTCCTGGCGCGCTTGGCGCGCTCAGCACGGACTGCTCCCCCGTGAGGCCAACAACGGTTTCCTGGCAAGCACCAGATTCGCCAGACCAAACAGGCTGAGCAACTGCGCCGTGTTCTTGACCAGGCCCTTGTAGCGAACCTTACGATGACCAAAGAGATTCTTGATGACGTGGAACGGATGCTCGACCCGCGCCCGAATCTGGGCCTTGGCCCGCTCGACGGCGATCAGCAAGTCCTTGACGGTGCCGTCATGCATCGTCTTAATCTTGCCGCGCTTGACGGCCACCTGCCACTTCACGGACTTGCCTTGCATCTCGTCGCGCTTCTCCACGCCCGTGTAGCCCGCATCGCCAAACGCATGCTCCTCGTGACCATGCAGCAAGGCATGCGCCTGCGACACATCCGACGCGTTCGCTGCAGTGCCCACCACGCTGTGTACCAGCCCCGAAGCCGCATCCACGCCGACATGCGCCTTCATGCCAAAGTGCCATTCATTACCCTTCTTGGTCTGGTGCATCTCCGGGTCGCGGCTCTTCTCCTTGTTCTTGGTCGAAGGTGGCGCCTCGATGATGGTGGCATCCACAATCGTGCCTTCCTTCATCATCAGCCCACGCTCGCACAGCATGATGCCGATCTCGTCGAACAGCTTTCGCGTCAGCTCATGCTCGACGAGCATGCGGCGAAACTTGAGGAGCGTGGTCGCGTCTGGCACCGCTTCGACTGCCAGGTCGATCCCGGCAAACGCCCGCATCGCCACGCTGTCGTACAGCGCGTCTTCCAGTGCCTCGTCCGACAGCCCGTACCACTGCTGCAGGAAGTAAATGCGCAGCATCCGCTCCAGACCGATCGGCGGCCGTCCGCGTTTGCCTTTGGGGTAGTACGGCTCGACCGCCGCAATCAGGCGCGACCACGGCACCACGCTTTCCATCTCCGTCAGGAAGCGCTGGCGGCGCGTCACCCGCTTCTTACCGTGGCTTTCCGCTTCCGCAAAACTGATCTGTCGCTTCATCTCCGACTCATCTCTTGGGCATGCATATGACAACGCTTACAAGCCACCCAACGATGACTTTCGTTCTGAATAAATCAGTCTTTCCCTAGGCCCCGGGGACAGATATCAGGACTGATAGCGCCCTTTAGCCGAATTTTTCAAAAATTAATTCAACTCCCATCGAAAAAATCATCACTGGATGTGCCATTATTATCACTGCGAAACGACTATCCGGCCTCATCACCAATTTCTTGGTAAAGACGCTCAAGATAGTTATATGCCGACTCAAATACTGTATCGAATTCCCCCGAGTTCAGTGTTGCCACATTCAATTTATCCGAATTTAGGCTACGATATAGGAGCTTCGCCTCGCTCACACCTTCGACTAAATATATCTTCCAGCAATCAAAAACATCGACCGGTATACGCACATCAAGTCGCGCGGGCAAAAAATCCTGGTGTGTATAGCCAAGAATTTCATCACTGACTCCGTCTAGCGCATCCGAAATCATGTCGAATATCTTTTCCCCCGGCAACATAAGGAGCTTCGGACATAATCTCCCTCCTCTATCACCGATAATATACTTCATCTGAAAAAGAATATCTCGCAGAGAAGCCCCCATGCCGTATTCTCCAACGACTTTTCCTTCCAGCCAGTAGCAAAATCTCCCGAACAACCATGGACCACCGCAGTTCCGGTCCACCTCTAGCGCTATCGAAAATCTATATCTATCACCAAACTCCATGGCTACTTCCCCAACTGTTTCAGAACACTATTTGGCACCTGTGATTTGGGAACTGATCCACTGAAATGCACCGCACCAGCATTGTCCGAGAAATGCCGATAGTAGCCGTTTTCACCCAACGCATACCACGTCCCCATGCCTCCCCGAACTGCTCCAGCGTTGTATGCACTCTGAGCGTCAAAAGGCTCAGGTGTTTTATTCGGGTTTATACAACGAACTCCCCGTGTCGTGCGCCGGATTGGTTTGATATGGCGGCTTTACGCGAACCTCTACATTAGAAGGACTGTACGGGCTGTCAGCTAGCGCCGGGCTTGGTGTTGTTGATAGTCCAGGACCAGAGCCACTGATTGCAGTTTCAGCGTCACCCATCCCCACTACCTGCGCAATAGCAGTCAGACCCGCGCAGATCGTAGGCAGAAATATGCAGCCAGGATTTCCCAGAATCGTTGGTCCCTGCGGCGTGCCAACCGGCGATCCCGTCAACGTCGAGCCCTGAGGCCCATCATTCGGCGTTGTAATAGCGTTGCCGTTGCTATTCTGCGCCTCCAGTGGTGTGGTCAACGGGTCCGTCTTCTGCGGTCCATTATTCGGCGTAGACGTGCCCCCTGGGCAATGGCATGTACGTCACCATACCACCAGGCCCCGGGACAGGAATTAGGATTGGTAGCTTCCCGCTAGCCGAGTTGTTCAACGACTCATTCTGCGCAGCCAACGCCGCCGACGTCGCATTTGTCCCCAGCAAAGCACCAGCCGCGCCGCCGATCAATGTCGCCAGTCCAACCGTCAAAGCCAACCGGTTGAGATCGTCGCTATATTTCGCAACCGTGCTATCGGCATACACCGTATCCCGAATCAATGGCGCCGCGATCGCGCTGGCTGCGCCGCCAACCGCGCCGGGTGCGTCGCCGTGTGGATATCCTGTAGTCGGGCATCACTCGGCGCAAAACAAACGCCAAGGCTACCGCCGTCTCATAGGTAGCTCAAATGAGAAACGCGACCCCTCAGTCGTTTGCCCGCTGATTTTGGACGATGTCACCGTATAGCTTTCAACGATACCTTCGATACCAAGCTTCCAAAGCTCAGTGCCATCTTGAGCAATGCCGACAAAGCCCATCTCATCTCGAACAATTAGCGGATCACCAATCTCGATGAATTCGTGAAACACCAAATGCATGCGGAAGGAGAAGCACTTGATACCGATCGTCAAATCGTAGCAGACCAAACATTCATTGATACCCACGAGCATACGTTGACCATCGAGCACGGCCCTGCGGCACCAGACCTGAGATCGCGTAGCCAACGTTCAGATGCGAGCCTTCCGGCGTTTGAACATATCCCCACGTATTCGCATCGCAGGTCAGCAGCGTCCCAGCACATTTTCCCCAGAAGCGCGCGCCTCCATGTCGCTGCGGGAGTCGCAAGGTACCCACTTCAGCATATCAAATCCAGTCATAGTCACTTGGCGATAATGTAATGCATCCTTGATTTTACGTTGAGAACTTCCATAGCTTACTAGCCACCTCCCCGGGGCATAGCGGACGTAATGTTGACCAGTGTCCCAGCTTGAGAGGTAACAAACAGTCGACGCTTATCCCGCATATAAGTAACAATTCCGCCCTTGCTGGGTGGCTCAAGTACGATAAGAATACTGACACCATCACGGGTCCCGTCCTTCACGAATTTTCCATTATCCTCGCAGGATCCGTAAGCCTAACGTCTGCAGGCCAGAAGAAATTTTTCCATAGAAACGACAACCCCAACTGTGGTCGGGTTCGATTCTTCTGCGTCAAAAATTTATCCCCCCCACTCCACCAGATAAGCAGTAGATAGAGGACCGAGATAATCTCTAGTCCGATTCCAATGACCAGAAACGCCAGAGACTCGCAAATAAAAGGCCTCTAGTAAACCCGTCGCCACAAGTTCCTTGAGCGCCACATTGCTGCTTGCAAGACCACTCTCGATGATTTGGAAGATATGCGTTCTGGTTTCAAGATCAAGTTCGTCAACATGATCGGCGAGAGCCTTGCCAAGTTTTCCAAACAAAACTGTAGTGGGAATGTCCTCTCCCCATTCCTCAAAGGCCAGTCTCCTGGCCGAACTAAGCACATTGCATTGGGTCAGTTCCGCAACGAATTCTTGCCAGGTACGCATTATTTTCCTCCCAAGACGTTCTGAGCTGCTGAACGATCTCCAAACGGAGCATTTGGATTCGAATCCAACCATTTTTGCAGAGCAATCGAGTAGTCTTGCATCTTTTGGGTCTCATGCCCAAGAGACCAACGCTCTTCAGCGTACCCGTCTAGGCGGTCGCAGCGTTAACTGCAAGAACTATGCCCCGCGTAGCGTTCCATCTTCAGCAACCCATAGAATGGCCGGCATATCGTAAAAATATTCGGCCAGGACGATATCATTCTCTGACCTCGCCGCATCCGGCCAGCGCGACCGCAAATATTCAAGGATGGTCGTAACATCAACATCCCAAATATCATAACCATCACGCCACAGTTCATTTGGAGGACAGAATTTTACCCGCCCTTCCTTGAGAAGCTCTTCCAATAAACAGAAAAATTCGCCCTTTTGTTCATGGAACGATATCCCTGGATTCCAGCCACTAATAGCACTGAACAATACTGAAATCCATAGCCCAAACGAACATTCAATGATCTCTTTTATATTCTTTATCTTCATTTCATTTCGCTCCCCCAAGAACTTAATCTCCTTGCTTGAGATAGCAATGGCAGCGTCAATTTCCGTGGAAAAATAAGACACATCTTCGCCCCGATCTAGCACTATTGCCCGAGCTTGTTCCAACGAGAACCAATGTTCATGGAATTCCGTGCGCCAGTTAAGGGGAAAGTCGGGAACGCACAACAATAGCCCCTCCATCACATCGATCGGACGTTTCAGCGAGATCCCATGACATGTGTAATCAACAAGGAAGTCACGCATCAGCCCCAACTGACGTTGCTCGTATTCGCTCATTTCAATTTCGCTCATTGTTTGATCTTGCCATAGTCAATGACAATTACTCTGCCGCTCTTGGAATCAGGCCAGAAGCACCAGGCAAGCTCCTGCAGCAAGTCCACAGCGTCGAAATCAGAGAGGAAATGGCGTTTTCATTCGGGTAGCCGTTTGAATCGATAGATAGAGAAGGGCTCTAACTCTGCTCTTTGCTGAGACATAGTTCTCTGAGCCTATCAAGATCGCCTGTCGCCGCATGAGCCTCATACAGGGTCTCGCAGAACTTGCACACAACATTGGCATCAACCGAATAGAGCAACGATGCTGCTGCTCTTGCTTTGCGAAACCACTGCAAAGCCTCGCCTGCGTCATCTAGACCATCGTGCTACTCCACAATGTCAAAGTAACGATTGTCGAAATCCTCTACTATCGCCGATAGACGTTTGCGGGCCTGCTCAGCGGTCGTATGAATATCGGTCTTCGGAGACGTACTTTGAATCTCACGTAAGAACTCAATCGCATCTGCTTCCTGGCAAGCCCAAGAGGCAACCAAGTGAGCGATCGGATTTCTCTCGCTCTCCGACAGTCTTTCGGCAAATTCAACCAAGTCCGGCGCTATTGAGTCCAACCGCATAGCTATGTTCATTTTGTGACTTATGCAATAACAAGTCGTTACAAACCTACTACGTGCAACGACTGAGCGCCAAACGCAAAGCCGCGCCAAAATCTACCATGGAACTGCCGGATGGAATAATTACATCCTCGATGCCATCGCCCTTGCTTCGACTCCAACTATCCAACTTATCGTGATGACTTGGGGATAGAACAAATTCATCGCCCGATACCACAATGCTGCAACTCTTCATCTTCTTGAACAATGCTTGCTTCGTTCTGTATCCGTAACGATCCATTAGGGATCGCACCCATTCCGCGTAGCGCGAATCGACCGTTGATCGCAACGCCTTTGCCTCTTCGAGATTCAAGAATCTACTTTCAGCTATTGCGCTCTGGATAGCCTCACCCAACACACTATCCGGAGTATCTGGCACCAACAAACGCTCCGTTGCCGTCGGCTCTGCCATCGCTATCCGATATCCTGATTGAGGCACGAGACAGATAAACTTCTCATTAGCCAATGCCATTGCCAGTTTTTCCCAAATCGGTTCACTTTCCATCATTTCACCGGGGTAACGATCACTTTGATTCCCAGGCTCTGGCCATACTGAATGGCGCGATCAATCTGCTGCCATTGCACCTGAGTGGTTCCAGAAGGAACCGCCACTTGCAGTTGTCGGGCGACAATTGCTTTCTCTCTCAATACCACGCCGCCAAGACTAGCTTGCGTGAAATCTGCAACCGCATCGATATTTCCTTTCAACGATGAATAGATTTGTGCCGGATTAGCTATCTTTGCCTCCGTCATAGTATCCAGAGTCTTGGCACTGGTTGCGATACCTGTTGCTTCATCGTAAAAGTCGAAAGTCTTGAAGTTCGGCGGCAGTCTCGATCCTGGCGGCAGCCGCTTACTCCCTTAACGGAATAAATTCAACGAACATATTGGCTCCCAGCTCCTGTTGAAGCTGCAGCCAGAGTTGCGTTCCCCGTTTATTGTGCTCTAGCCGCTCGTCCTCTGACTGGAATCCTGAGTCCGGCGGGTAGTCTTCACAAAAGGTCGCCTGAAAGTCCTGATTCCAAGCTTTGAGATCAGCGACCAATGGGGGCGTCAGAGGTAGGCAATCCGGCTCGACATACCCCATTTGGTCAATGTCAGCACAGAAGATGGGCGGACCGCCATAAACCACGCCCAGACGAATGGATTTCATTTCACTGATTTCCAAGTACTTACGGGACTCACATGCACAATGTATTCGTTCGAACCATTGGGGTTCTGAGTGACATCACTCCCGTTCGCAAAATTCTCTGCCAACCATGTACCTCGCCGGCAAACGACCGATGAGCCGGAGGGTGTTTGACCATTGTTTGTGGCTACACTACCATATCTAATGCCACCTGGCGCCAGCGGATTCGGCGCTGTCAACTCCGGGCCGGTAGCACCATTCGGCACCGAGATGACATCCATAACAATTCCGTGCCCTTCTTATTTCACGCTCTCGCTATCTTTAACAACGCCCTCAAGAAATCTCGACAGATTTTACCAACCTCGCCATCGAGATACACATTCCTAGACACGAATTGCCCACCATCGACATGCTATTTCCGGTTCGAAATTCACCACAGCCTCGCTCCGAACACCTTGAATATCGAAGACTGCCCGAATCCCAGACCCAGACGAGTCATTTCGCATCTCAATTTTATTTACTCTCTCACTAACTAGGCTTGCTATTTCGTAGCCATTGCAATAGACAACAACCTCGAATGACTCAAGGACCGCGCTAAACGAAATATCAATTTCCAAACCACGCCGCTCGGAGCGAACCCTATAACGACATAGCGCCATAGAAGAGTCCTCTTCGACTGGCTCCAGCCCAAACTCCCTAAGAAATTCTTCTTTGCCAGGAAAAATCATATTACTCCCCACTCTTAAATGGGATGATCGCACTAAACTTCCTACTTCCATCAGGAAGAACCTGAAATGTACTTCTGAATTTTGCAGATTGACCCGATGGTCCAATAAACAGTGACTCCCTTATCCGGAGATCAACTTGGGAATCAACTCCATCCCAAGTGCAATCCAGCCTTGCTTCAAATCCCGGGGTGTGCCAAATGAAGACCACTATACAGTCATCAAGACTGATAATCCTCAAATTCCCATGCACCAATTCGGCTCAACTTGGCGGCCACCGTCGACCAGCAATCACTCTCGCTGTTCACTATGTAGCCCTCAATAATTGCCTTGATGGCATCGTAACTGTAGGCATCGACAATCAGCATATGCCTACCCCACATCGGCCCTAGGGCAGCACATTGCGCCTTAAGCCATTCCGGCGTACAAACATGAAATCGAATGCCTCTGAGCCCGCCTCGCCTTGGGGACCAATATGAGCTCGAATCCACGTACCGAAGTTCGACACGTCATCCGGCCAGTAGTTTATCAATTTGCCCTCTAAATGCAGGGAATATAATGATTTTATTTCGGCTTTCATGGTGTGATATTTAAATGTCCATTACTAATTGGTCTGCTTCCGGGTGTCAGCTTCGATTCGAAATTAGCCTGCACACCAGTTGTGGCATAAGAACTGTTCGGTTTGGCCGATGGCGGGCGATAAATTCGAAGACCATCACTACTTACCCATGACGAGCCATCGCTCGAAATACGGTATCCCGGACCGACCTACGCCTCTCAAGCTCATTTTTCTCTGTGAAAGTCGCTCGACCGAGATTCGCCGGCCAACGACACCAACTACGCAATAATTACCTGAGAAGCCGTTCAATTCCATATAACTATAGATTTACCCGGAACCCGAAGTTGCATAGCCTCCGGAGAAGAATACGCATCATCGGTTAAATCTATTTCCATCTTTATTTCCTCGCCAAAAATGATGAAGATATGATCCTTTTCTTCCTCGACCTTTGTAACAATCGCCCCGACCAAAATCTTCCCTACTGCTACCTGATTTCTATCGAATACTGTGTAACGATTGTATATATTTAAAGTAATCCCATCTTCAAACACGAGACCGCCATCCTGCGGAGTCAGGTCCGCATCCACGACTTTTTTCCCGACAACAATTTCAAGAGATCGGAAATTCATTATTCTCACTTTTTCCAAGAAGGGATTCGTTCCCCTGCCCAGGCGATGGGTCGTGGAGCGCAGCTTCGGCTCGGCGAATCGATTTCGCAGACTCGCATGCGACTATGAGCGCTTGCCCGAAACCCTGGCCGGCCTGCACTTCGTTGTTTTCGCCATGCTCACGCTCATTCACGCCACGTCCATCCTGCAAAGTGCCTAACACTCTAGGGATGCGTTAACGCACCAACGACGTTAAATGGGAAAGGGAAGGGTATATCCGGCTCGCCATTGGAACCGTAAGCGCAACGCCTCCAGACACAGGAGAGTTCTCCCCCGTCATAACTTCGAACCGCACAGATGACTCTGCCTCATCAGCGACGACGAAACCCGGTCAGCGCCGGTTTCGTGTTCGCCTCGCTGCATACCAGAACAGCGCCTGTCTCGGCTATGCGCTGTTTGCAGCCCAGCCCAACCGTCCTCTCTCGCCAGGAGTTAGGTGCCTACGGCCGCCCAGTCGGCGATGTCTTCCACCACATGTTTCAACCACGCCCAGAAGTCAGGGTACTCCGCACAGGTCTCAAAGCCATTCGCCGTCCGGCCGTGAATCAAGGCGACTCCCTGAACCGCACCGTTGGTTCCGACAACGAAACACGCCAAGTCGTCACAATCTTGCCTTTTCGCAAATGTTAGCAAGCGTTTCTCCGTAATGCCGGACCACCGATCAGATGCCCAAAAGCTCTGCTCCGGTGGCAAGTAGTGCCACGGCTGCAGTTGGGTAAAAGGCTCGCAGCCCACGAGAGCTCGAGTAAGCAGCCAATGGTATCCACTAGGTACATTCAATCTCAATAGGTCACTCAAGATCAACCCCCATTCTTAGAGAAAGGTAGCCGCGGCGGCGTGGTCGTACGCGGCAAAGAACCTTTGAATCTGAACAGGATCACGCTCAAGAATTCCAACGTAATGCTGATAGTCGCTAACCAAGGCGTCATAGCCGACAATCGCCGTGATACCAAACGCCACCAGCAACCCTTGATAGCCACCGACCTACCCTGTCAGACATATCCTCCATGCAGGAATGGCTGATCCGTGACTGCGAATAATTTACTCCGCATCCAGTAAGGATCTATATCTTTCGGACACACTAGAAAATAGACTTCTGGCATACAGCCTGATAATTTTAGATATTGACATCTGGTGATGCCTCCATTACCAACACACAATTACAAATAATCCCCAACATAAAATCAATCGGTCAACCCCATCAAATCAATGGCCACCATTAATTTTATATTTTTTATCCTTGATTTATTTTTCAATGAATAACAATTAACATCAAAAATCTTAAATTTATAAAAAAGATTATTATTATTATTATTATTATTATTATTAATTTCTATATTTATTACAGTATCCTTATCCACCAAAACATCATATATATCCGCATCTTGCTCCGGTATATAATGAAGCACAAAGGCCTTACCCAGCCCTGGGTAAATTTTACGCAACGCATTCAACAATCGGGGCGCCTCCCCTCCCAAGAAGATCCCATCCTTCCCCTTAAGCATTTCCTCTCGGATCTTCTGCTCACTCATGCTTCCAATGAGTCTCACTTTATTCTCCCTGGCGTTACTGTCACTAAATTCCCAAAGCGATCAGTAAGTACCGTGATGACGGACGTGGGTGATCCCCCTGAGAATTTATCTATTCCAATACTTCGACCTAAATCGACCACGCGCTCAAATCTGGGTCCATCCACGCTCGACCTAATTTTAATTATAGGTGCAGTAACCACGTCTGAACTCTGAAGCAAGTTCCTAAGCTCCGCTTGAGTTATGGTAAATTGACTTGCATTCACTGCGCTATCGAAGTGGCGATCTACAACGTGCGTCCAACCGTCACTTTCCAAGTTTATCCTCGACTGAACTCGCCCAGGAATTGATTGAGCAACGGGCCCGCGAGAACTACCACCCCCATCCGAATCAATGCTAGTAACACCCTTGATCGCGCCGAAAACAGCAATATTTCCCGTGATTGCCTTCACCACAAAGGCATCTACGGGATTGTTCGCATCACTTTTCCCTTGATCGAAACGCTGCAGAGCAGCGTCTAGTTGTGTTGTCGTATAGCCATTGCCTTGTGCCTGGCTGGCACGAGCAAGGAAATCCCGTGTGGCGACTTGGGGATCTTGACGGGCCAGAGCCTCGACATAGGCATCTTGGTACAGATCGCGTTCCTGCTGCCTCGCGGTTACGCACTCCACATTGGCGCCACACATTCCGGCGATGTTCTCGTCGCTCAAGAAACCAATTTGCTTTTCCAGGAACGCGGTATTCGATTGACACACAGTTGGCGCAGGACATTCGCCCAGCGCCTTCACATTGGCCTGGAAACGCGGATTCTTGACGTTCTGCCAACTGCTAGTCGTATTGTTCAACGACTCATTCTGCGCAGCCAACGCCGCCGACGTCGCGTCCGTACCGAGCAGCGCGCCGGCCACTCCACCGATCAGCGTCGCCAGACCGACCGTCAACGCCTGCCGGATCTTGTCATCGCTGTAGTTGAGCACCGGACTGTCCGCGTAGACCACATCCCGGATCAATGGGGCGACAATGGCACTGGCCGCGCCACCCACAGCACCACCCGCACAGTCACCGCCCGTCAGGCTCGCCGCAGCGCAACCCAGCAACGCATGACCAGCCGCATTCGCCAGGATCGTCTCCGCAGTCGCCTTGTCCGAGCCGATGCCCGGCAGTCCCCCCCCAATCGCATTGGCCACTCCCGCCGCCGCATCCCGAACCAAGCCGCCGGCAAACGCCTGGCCGAAGCTGCCGCCATAAGCAATGGTGTTCACCCCGGCGCTGATCGCCGAGCGCACCACGGAGGATGCTATGTAGCTGCCGAAATTGGCCTGGATCGCCCCCCAGTTACCAAGGCTGATGTTCTCGCCGATGCTGGAAAGCCCTGCGCCGCCAAGGTCCAAACCAGCTGTCACGCCCTTGGTCAGACCGGCAGTCGCGCCGGACACCACGCCCGCCTTGAGCGCGGCGCCGATATCAAGTGATCCGTTCAAGATCAACTGGCTTGCCATGCTCGACAGCGTGCCGGCTACCAGCCCCGTCACCGCCAGCGACATCGCCGCGCCAATGCCAGCGGCGGCAAATGCCGCCCCTGCCGCTGCCGTGGCCCCCATCGCAGCACTGTAGGCCGCACCGACAATCGCTGTGCCAGTCCCCGCCGTCACAATCGAAATCGCCACCGCGGCCACCAGCGCCACAATCTGCCCCAGCGGCCCAAACCCCTTCTTCTCCTTAATGAACCGCGTATGAATATCGTCGCTGACCGTATCCTCGGTGTAGTTCAGCCCGAGGTTGGCCTTCAACTGGTTCACCAGCGCCAGCGTCGCGGCTTCGTCTACCGTGCCGTCGGCGTTGCGGATCAGGAAGGCGTCGTTTACCGCGTGGATGCGCTCGGTCTCGATGTCCATGTGCATCGCGCTCATGAACCCGCCCGGCTGCACCACCGTGCCCGTGATCTCGTTCCAGCCGCCTTGCACCTTGTACGCCGAGGTGCCGATGTCCACCACGTTCGGGCCGATCTCGATGCTGCCGGCCTTGACCTGCAGCGTGTCGGTGGCCGTCACCGTGCCGGTGTTGCGTAGCTGGCCTTCGATGTCCAGCTTGATGTTGTCGCCCGCGATGCTGCCACCGGTGGGCTTGGTCAGTGCCTGGGCGTAACCTTCGGGCAGGTAGACCTGCGGCACCAGCGCGTTGACCGTCGGGCAGGCAATGCTCGCCAGGCTGTTGCAGCTCGGGTCGGGCACGGCTTGCTGCACGTACCACAGCATCGGCGCGTCGAGCGCCGACACCTGCTCGGGCGTGAGCGCGGTGCCCAGCGCGATGCTGTGTTCCTTGGCGTAGTCCGCCGCGTTGCGGTACAGGACCAGCTTTTCCTGGTCGGTGACCGAGAGCTGGTTCTGGCTGTCCCACGCCAGGCCGTTGATGAAGCTGGCTTGTCCGGTCTGTTGCAGCGCGGCTTGCTGGAGCTTCTGGCCTTCGGTGTAGGGGTCGTAGTAGAAGTTGACGTTGCCTGGGCGCAGTTCGGCCGGCAGCTGCGCCAGCAGGCTGTCCGGCGTGACGCCGGCCAGCACGGCGGTGGCCGCGCTGTTGTTGAGGTACTGGGCGCGATCGGTATTGACGCTGGGGCCGCTGACCGGGTTGCCGCCCAGGTTGGCGTTGAAGTGCCAGTCGATGGTCTGCTTGCCGCCGACGTCCGGCGCCGTGGGCGCGGCTACGATCACGGGGTTGAACTGCCAGGGCCGCGTGGGATCGCTCACGGGCGTGGCGGCCGGCACGGCGCCGTCGGGTGCCGCCACGGGACCGAGGGAGATGACCTGCTGCGCGCCGGTGGACGGCGGCGTGGGCTGGTTGGGGCTGGTGTAGCCGTTGACCAGCGCCGCGCCGGTGAGGTCGACGGTGCTGCCCATCAGGTTGCCGGTGTTGAGCACCTGGCCGCCTGCGGTGACGGACAGCGCGCGGCCGGCCTGGATGCCGGATTCGAGGCTGCCGAGCGTGGCGCGTCCGCCGGTGTCGTGCCAGCGGTCGCCGCCCGAGCGGTCTTCCTGCCAGCGGCCTACCCAGTCGGCATTGAGCGGCAGGCTGCTGTTGTCGATGGCGCCGCTGGCGCTGACCGTGACGTCGCGCCCGCCGGTGATCAGGGCACCCTTGTTGGTCAGCGTGCCGCCGTTGATCTGCACGTCGCGCGCGGCGCTGATGACGGCGGCCGGCCCGGCGGCGGTGTCTTCGGTGGCGGCGCACTGGCTGTTGCCGTAGCTGCCGCCCGGGTTGCAGCCGCCCGCGTAGGCGGGGTTGCTGCTGCCGTAGCTCTTGTGCAGCTGTGCCGGGTCCAGCGTCTTGTTGACCAGCGTGGGCGCGGTGATCGACACGTCGCCGTTCAGGGACTGGATGGCCCCGGCCTGGTTGGTGACGCTGCTGCCGGCGGTGAGCTTGACGTCGCCTTGCGCGGCCAGCGTGCCGCTGAGGTTCTGGATATTGGCGGCGTCGATGGTCAGCGTCTGGCCCGCGGCGACCGTGCTGGGGGTCTGCTGCCACGCCAGCGTCTCCACGCGCTGATAGCTGTCGCCCGGGCAGGAGGCAGCGCCGGGCACGCAGCCCGGCGTGGTGATGACCTGGCTGTCGTGCAGGCCCTGGTTGGTGAAGGTGCCGGGCGTGGCGATGGCGATCTTGCCGGCGGCCGCCAGGTCGCCGCTGTTGGTCAGGTCGCCGGTGCCGGTCAGGCCAAGGTTGCCGCCGGCGACGATCTGGCCGGCCTTGCCGAGCTGGTAGCTCACGGTGGACTGGCTGGGCAGCGCCGGCTGGGCGCCGCTGCCGGTCTGGCCGAGCACGACCGGCGACCAGGGTGGCGGGCCGGGACAGGTGTCGCAGTCGCTGATGACCGGCGGCACGCCGTAGACCAGCGGGCCGGGCATGGTCGGGGACACCAGCTCGGTCGTCAGCGCGGCAAGCCGTGCCATGAAGGCGGACAGGTCGGCCTGGTTGACGGTATCCGTAACGCTGTTGACCAGCGTTGCCGAGCGGCCGTTGTCAAGGCTGCCGAGATTGAGCGTGACGTCCCTGCCGGCGGACACGACGCCTCCCTTGTTCGACAGGGATGCGGCGGTAATGTCGAGATTGCCGCCGCTGATGATCTGTCCTGCCGCGCCGTCGGCCTGCCGTATCGTGGTGCGATCCACCGTGGGCGCGGCGATGTCCCGCACGGTGGCATTCTGGTAGTCGGGCGGCATGGTGCCGCCCCACGCCGAGGTGGGAATGAAGTGCCAGAGATAGACCTGCGCAAAGCCATCCCCGCTCGTGGTGTTCTCCCTGCCCAGGACCAGCCGCACCGAGCCGTCCGGGTTGCGCATGACATTGCCCAGCGTGACTTCGGTCGGCGTGCCGGGGATGAAACCCGGGCAGCTGTCGCAGCTGCCGCCGGGCAGCCACGGCACGTAGCTGCCGATGACCACGGTATCGAGCAGGCCCGGATTGCTGGCCTTGCTGGTGGCGCTGCCCGCATCCACCGGGCCGGCACGGTCGTTGATGACCGCGCCGGCCGCGATATGCAGGTTGCCGTTGGCGCCGAGCACGCTGCCCAGGTTGTTCACCGTGCCGCCGATGTCGATCTTGAGATCGCCATTGGCCTGCGTGGTGCCGCCGCGGTTGTCGTAGTTGCTGCCGGTGATGGCGATATTGCCGAGCGATTCCACGGTGCCGGCATTGGCGATGTCGCCGTTCAGCGCGAGGTCGCCATTGGCGTGCACGGTGCCGGTGTTGCCGAGGCTGCCGGCCGACAGGGACAGGTTGCCGCCGCCGATGATCTGGCCGCTGTTGGCCAGCGTGCCGCCGGTGGCGAGCGACAGGTCGCCCGCCTTCTGGATGGTGCCGGTATTGGTGATGCCCTGGCTGGCGTTGAGCACGACCCTGCCGCCCGGCACGTTCCAGGTACCGGTGTTGTTGATGGCCAGCGCGGCCAGCGTCAGCGTGCCATTGGCATTGAGCGTGCCGTTGGCGGCGGCGGACGGGTCGAATACCTGGCTGGGGGTGTTGAGCGTGAGGTTGTTGCCGGCCAGCAGTTGGCCGGCGGCGTTGTTGAAGCTGCCGTTGCCGCCCGTCACGCTGAATGTCAGGTCGCCGATGGCCGGGTTCTGGCCGCTCAGGTCGCCGGCGAACAGCGTGCCGCCCTGGTTGGCCGTGAGCGCGCCTGCCGTGACCGCCAGGTTTTGCGTGCCGGCGATCAGGCCCTGGGCGTTGTCCAGGCCACCGGCAATGGTGGCGGTGACGTTCTGGCCGCCGATGGTGCCGCGGTTGACGAGGCTGTCGGCGGCCAGAGTGAGCTGGTTGCCGGCAAGGGTGCCGGTATTGCTGAGCGCGCCGCCTTGCACGGTCAGTTGCTGCGTGGCGATGGTGGCGCCGCCGTTGGCGACCGTTTGCCCGGCGAGGCTGGCGTTGCCTGCCGTGGTGTCGCCCGTCAACGTGAGATTGCGCGTGGCGGCGGCGTCGAGCGTGCCGCTCACGGCGTTGACCTGCCCGGGCGCGGAGCCGATGGAGATGTCCTTGCCGCGCAGCGTGGCATTGCCCGCGACCCAGGTGAGCTGGCCCGCGTCGAGGGTCCGGCCGGCGTTGGCGGCCAGGTTGCCGCCGGCGAGCACGCTGCCGGCGAGGTGGATGTCCTGGCCCGCCGCCAGGCTGGCATTGCCGACGCTGCCAAGCGTGCCGTTCACGGTGGCGGAACCGGCCGTGGCCGTCAGGGCGACCGCGCCACCGCTGCCGAGGTTGCCGGAAACCACGGCATCGCGCCCGGCCGTGACGGTGACGTCCTTGTCGCTGGTGAGCGCGCCGTCGATGGCCACGCTGCCCGCGGCGGCGGTGATCGCGGTGTTGCCGGCGCTCTGCGCCTGGCCGCCCACGGTGACGTTCTGCGCGGCAACGAGCGTGAGATCCTCATTGCTGCCGATCTGGCCGGTGGTGGCGATGCTGCCGCTGCCGGCGACCACGGTGGCGGATTTTGCAGACAGCACTTCGCCACCAAGGTTGACGTCGGTGCCGGCGTTCACCGTGAGCGTGCCGGGCGACACGACATTGCCGGCGGTGGTAACGCTGCCGGTGACACCGGTCAGCGCCACGTTGCCGGAGGTGCTGCCTGCCGCGCCGTTGATGGTCAGGTTGCGCCGGGTGGACAGGTTCAGGTCGCCGGCGGAGATCGCGTTGCCGTCGATGGTGGTGTCGCGCGCGGCTAGGAGCTGGATCTGGCCGGGCGAGGTGACGTCGCCGCGCAGCCGGATGTCACCGCGGCCGTCGTTGCCGGCGGCCTGCACCGCCACCTGCGCGCCGCTGACCACGCCGCCGATATCGACGCTGCCGCCCGCGGCCAGGGTCACGGCGTCCTGCGCCTTCGCGCCGCCGGCGCCGGTGATCGAGCCGCCGGCCGCCACCGACAAGGCGCGGCCGGATTCGAGCGTGCCGCCAAGCGTGGCGTCCGTGCCCGCCTTGATGCTGTAGCCGGCCTCGCCGAGGCCATTGCCCGAGGCGGCGACCGCGCTGGCGGCGGTGAGCGCGGCCTGCTGCTTGGCGTAGGTGTTGCCCACCTTGAGATTGCCTGCCGAATCGAGCGTCAGGTTGCCGGACGATGCCGCCAGGCTGCCATCGGCGCGCACGCCGAGCCCGGCGGCCGTGCTGACGATCTTGATCTGGCCGGCGTTCATGGCGCCGAAGGCGGTGGCATCGATGGCCAGGCCGCCGGTGGCGGAGCTGTTCGTGGCCGCGTTGTTGGCGCCCGCGGCGGACGTGGCGAAGCCGCCCGCGTCGAGCGTGACCAGTTGCCGGCCCGCCACGAGGTTGATCTGGTTGCCGGCGTGCAGGGCCGCGTCGATGCCGATCGACTCCGCGATCAGGCTGATGTTGCCGACCGTGCCTTCGATGCCGGACGCATTGGCGTTGCCCGGCGCCGGGTTGGCGATCTGCACGCGCCCGCCCTGCACCAGGAAGCCGGCCGCGGCCGCCGTGTCGAAGCTGGTCGGCGCGCCGCCGGCCGTGAGGAACTGGGGCGTGCCGGTGGTCAGCGTGACCTGCGTGGTGTTGGTGAAGCCGGCGCCGCTGGTGTAGACGCCGCCCGGCGCGGCGATCACCAGCCCGGCCGGCGCGCCGAACACTTCCACGGTGCCGTTGATCTGCGCCGGCGACTGGCTCGTGACCTGGTTGATGATGAGGCTGGCCGGGCCCGACGCGGCAAGGTTGGCGTTGGCGCCGACCTGCCCGCCCAGGAAGCTGCCGCCGCCGGTGGCGCTGTTGTTCAGGATCAGGCCGACCGGGTCGACCACGAAGGCGCGGTACTGGTTCAGCGAAATGCCCTGCGCATTGGGCGTGGTGATGCCCACCACGGGCACGCCGCCCTGCGGCGCGCCGGGGCCGGTGGTGCTGGTGATGGTGGGGGTGAAGCGTACCGGGGCGCTGGGGTCCGTGATCGGCGCGGCGTAGGCCTGCGCCGGGCCGAAGCGCAGCATCACCGGCAGGTGGGCGACCGCCCAGCGCAGCAAGCTCTGCCGTACCGCGCCCGCATGCACCGCCGGCGCCTGCAGTTCCACCGCGCCCGCGGCCAGCACGCCGGCGGCCTGCTGCGCCTGCTGCAACGTGACCTGCATGGGGCCAAGCCACAAGGTCATGGCGACCAGCCCCGCCACCGCGCGCGCCAGCACGCTGCGGCGCCCGCGTTCGGCAAGCGACAGCGCGTCCGCGTCGGCGGCGCCGGTGGCGGCGAGCGGCGGCATGGGTTGCTGCGTGTCGGTGGATGGCGTGGCCGGTCGGTCGTGGTGCATGGTCGGTTCTGGCTGTCTTCTTGTTCGTTCTGCCTGCTGGTCCCGCTCGCCGCCTGCGCTGGGGCGGCGCCGGATCGCCTTACTGGGTGATCTTTGCCTTGGTCAGCAACTGCGTGACCAGCGCGGTGGTGGCGCGCTCGAGCGCCTGCGCCTGCAGGGCCTGCTGGATGCCGGGCTTGGCGGCCTCGTAGGCCGGGACCTGGGTCGGCCGCGCTTCATCGACCTTGACCAGGAAACGGTGGTTGTTCCAGGCAATGGGCGCGGCGCTGACCGCCCCGGCCGGCAGCGCCGCAATGGCCTGCGCCAGCGGCAGCGGCAGGCTTTGGGTCTGCCCCTCCTGCGCCGGCACCTTGAAGCTGATCCATTCCAAGGCGCCGCCGCTGGCCCTGGAGGGCGCCAGGCTGACCGCCTGCGCGACCTTGCCGAAGTCCTCGCCGCCCTTGATGCGGGCCAGCGCGCTGCCGGCGGCCGCATCGTCCGCGACTTCGATCACGCGGGCCTTGTATTCCTTCTCGCCCAGGCTGGCGACGATGGCGTCGTAGCGCTGCCTGACCTGCTCGTCGGTGACGGGCGCGGGCTTGATCCTGTCCTTGAGCCAGGCCTGGGTCAGGATGTTGTTGCGCGCCTCGCGCAGCGCGGCCTGGACTTCGGGGCGCGTCTCCAGCGTCTTGTCCTTGGCCGCTTCCTGGCGGAACAGCTCGCGCGCGATGAGCTGCTGCTTGATGGCTTCGCGTGCCTGCGGCGCGTCGGCGATGCGCATCTGCTGCATGGCCTGCGTGACCTGTTCGTCGGTCACGGCCACGCCGTTGACGGTGGCGGCCTGCGCGGCCTGCAGGCCGCAGGCCAGCGCGGCGGCGGCAACGAGGCGAGTGAGGCGAACGAGGCGGATCTGTGCTTGCATGACGGGTCCTTGGGATAGCCGATAAAACGTGGGTTCAGTAAGTCCAGTTCAGGGTGGCGAGCACCAGCGCGCTCTTCGTGCCCAGATAGGCGGGCTGCGCCAGCGGCATGCCGAGCATCAGCTCGCTGGTGAAGACCTGCCTGGCCCACTGGGCGGAAAGGCGCAGCCCCAGGCCGGTGCCGGCGACGGACTGCCAGTTGCGCGTTGCCACATAGGCGGCCTGGCCGCCGTCGAGAAACACATAGGGTTCCATGCGCACGCCGGCCAGCGCCGGGGCGTTGGCCCAGGCCAGCTCGTTGCGCAGGTAGGCGCCGCGGTCGCCCGCGATCACGCCTTCGCGGAAGCCGCGCACGGTGCTCATGCCGCCCGCGTAGATCTGCTCGGAGCCGAACAGCGCGACGTTGGCCCACTGGCCGGCGAGTTGCGCGCGCCAGGCCAGTTGCGCGCCGCCAGACAGGCGCGGCAGCGGCAATTGCAGCGTGGCGCTGGCGTCCAGCTTGGTGAACTGCGCGTGGGCTTCGTCGGCGCGGATGTCCGACGGATCGCGGGTCGCGTTCAGGGAGGTCAGGCCGCGCGAGATGCCGGCCTCCGCCGTGGCGTATCCGGGCTGCCCGTTGGCGGCGAAGCGGCGCAGCCCGCTCCAGGCCGCGCGCAGCACGGTCAGGCGCTGGGGGTCGAGCTGCAGGTTGTTGATCTCGCGCTCGCTCTTGCGATAGGTCAGCGTCAGGTCCAGCGCCTGGCGCCCGGTCCTGTCGCGGGTGATCACGCGGTTCCAGCCCAGCGTGTGGCCGAGGCTGCGGCCGTAGAGCAGCGCCGTGTCGGCGATGGCGCTCTGGTACTCCGAGAGCGAGCCGGTATAGCTGAACGTGTTGTAGCCGAACGGCACGGCCGCCGACAGCACGGCGGCGTTGGTGTCCACCGTGCCGATGTAGCTGGCGGAAACGGACTCCTGGAAGCCCAGCGCGTTGTCCGCGTCGATGCCCAGCCGGGTGCGCGCGATGCCGGTGCTGCGGCTGCCGTAGTTGTCCACCCCCGCGTTGAAGCGGAAGCGGTCGCCGGTCTGGTTCGTCAGCGCCACCACCGAGCTGCCCGGGGTCTGGCCGGGCAGGATCTGCAGCTCGGCCTGGTTGCGGCGCAGGCGGTTGATCTGGTCGACGCCCTGCTCCAGGTCGGGCAGGCGCAGGGTGTCGTCCGGCGCCGGGAACTGCCACGCGGTGCCGGCATCGGTCAGCAGGCCGCCGCCAACGGTGTCGAACAGCCCGCCGCCGCCCGGGCGGATGACGCGGCCGTTGAGCTGGATCGACTCCACCTTGCCGGTCACGACGGTGACGACGAGCACGCCGCTGGCCAGGTTCTGCTCGCCCAGGTAGGCGCGCGTGGTGATGTAGCCGCGGGCCACGAAGGCCTCGGTGAAGCGGCGCAGCAGCAGGTTGATGCGGTTGGTGCCGAGCGCGTGGCCCAGGAACGGCGCGGTGATGGCATCGACCTCGGCCTCGGAGAGCACGGTGTTGCCGCGCACCTGGATGCGCCGGATCTCGAAGGTGGCGGAGGTTTCCGGCACGGCCTCGACCGGCGCGTCCGGCGCCAGCCCGGGCGCGGCCTGGATCTGCGCCGGCGGCTGGGTGGCCTCGCGCTCCAGCTCGCGCTGGCGCTGCTCGCGCAGCAGGCGTTGCGCCGGGTCTTCCTGCACCGCCGGCGCGGACGGCATGGGAAGCGGCGGCACCTGCGCCATTGCCGGCGTCATCGCCAGCGCGGCGGCCAGTGCCGCCACGGCATGGAATCCGTCGAAGTCGCGCATGCTCACGTCCGTCATTTCCAGAACCAGGACGTAAGGCCCAGCCGGTTGTCGATGGACACCGGATCGCGCTGGCGCGGCCGGATCGTGGCCGCGTTGCCGGCGATGGCCACGTCGCCGTCGAAGCTGCCGCCGTTGGTCACGGTGTCGCCGGTGACGGTGGTGCGGCCCGCCGCCATCCAGCTGCCGCCCACGTCCATCGCGTAGAGCCGGGCCCAGGTGTCGCCGAAAAACGCCTTGAAGCCGCGGTCCCGCGCGATGGCGCTGTAGCCGGTGATGCCGGTGGCGTAGGTGACGGGCGCGTCGACGCGCAGGTCGCCCAGCGCCAGCACCCGGCCACCCACGTTGGCGGCCACGTTGCCCGCCTGGATGTCGATGTTGCCGCCGGCGGACAGCAGGCCGCCGGTCACGGTGGTGGTGGACGATGCCGAGGCGCGGCACACGATCAGGCACGAGCGCGCGTAGTGCGCGCTGCCGGTGGCCACGCCCTGCGTGCTGAAGGTATCGGCGGCCCGCACGGTGATGTCGCCGTTGTTGGCATAGATCTCGCCGCCCTGGTTGATCACGTTGCGGCCGGTCAGCGTGGTGCCCTTGTCCGACAGCAGGTAGGCGATCTGCCCGGGCCGGTCGGCCTGGCCGTAGTCCACGTCGAAGCTGGCCGTGCTCTTGGTCAGGAACAGCCAGCGCTTGCCGGAGGCGGTGCGGAAATCGGGCTGCTCGCCGTTGGCGCCGGCCTGCTTGGTGATCTGGTTGAGCAGGTCGCCGCCGGCGCGCACGTCGAGATAGCCGTTGGAGAGCATGCGGCCGTGCAGGTTGACGACGTCGCCGCCGGCCTGCACCGAGACGTCGTCGCCGGCGCCGAACAGGATGCCCAGCCATTGCGGCGTGGCGGTGTTGAGGATGTTGCCGCCGGCGCGCAGCGTGACGGCGCCGGCCGCCTCGGCATCGTCGGCGTTCCTCGCCTGCCCCTGGATCAGCCCGCCGCTGTTGGCGATGTCGCCGTCGGCCCGCACCAGCACGCCGCCGCCGGTGGCGACCACGCTCGATTGCCGGGCGTCCGAGCCGATGGACACCGCGCCCGCGCGCAGGCGGACATCGCCGGCGGCCAGCAGGGTGCTGTCCTGCTGGGCATAGTCGCCCGTGACCGTGACCGCGATGGCGCCGCCGGAGGAACGCACGTCGGCATCCTGCAGCGCCAGCGACTGCGCCCGGATCGCCGTGCCGGCCGTGCCGTCGATATCGGTGCCCGCGAGCGTGGCATTTGCGGCCTCGATGGAAACGGCGCCGTTCTTCGAGACCAGGGCGCTGCGGCCCGCGCCCTGTGCAGTCTGCAGCCCGGTGGCGGCAAGGACGATATTCCCGCCGGCGGTGGCTTGCGTGCCGCGCCACAGCACGCCGGGGCCGGCGTCGAACACGCCGATGCCGCCGCTGGCCGCCAGCGTGGTGTCCGCCAGCGCGACGGGCTGCGCATGCACCTGCCCGGACGACCCGATCACGAGGTCGCCCGCGGTGCGAGTGCCCGCGCTCAAGGCGGAAGCCGCCAGGTCGACCCGGTCGGAAGCCACCTGCAGGTGCCGGCCGGCCACGACGTTGCCGTTGCCGACCAGACCGCCGCTGCCGATCAGCACGTCCCGCGCGGCCTGGATCCGGCCGGAGGCAAGTTGCAGGTCGCCGGTGCCCGAGACGACGAAATCGCCGGCGGTGGCATACGCCGCGCCGGCATGCCGCACGCCCGCGCCCTGGTCCGTCACCATCAGTTCGATGCGCCCGGCGCTCAGGCTGCCCGCCGCGGTGATGTCCACGGCGAACCCCTGCCCCGGGTTGACCGCCGGCGCCGAATACTTGACCCACTCGCTGGCGTTGTCGGTGGGGGAAATGCTGGAATCGATCTCGGCGTTGCTGGTCCCGGCCACCGCGCGGATATGCGCGTTGGCATTGTCGAAGCGGTTCTCGACCTTGCCCGCGATGCGTATCTGCTTGGCCACCAGCTCGAGATTGAGCAGCTCGCCGGACAGGCCGCCGGGGCCGACGTCGATCATGCCCGCCGTGGTTGCCAGCTTGACGTTGCGCTGGAGCTCGCCGTCCGGCCTGATGAAATCATTGAACGAAACCTGGCCGGTGGTCAGCGCGAGGTTCCCCACGTTCAGCACCGAAGCACCGTTCACGCTGATGCCGTTGGGATTGGCGATGATGACGTGGGCGCGCTGGCCGAGCACCGCGAGCTGCCCTTCCAGCACGGACGGATTCGTGCTCGTGACCTGATTGAGGATGACGCGGGCGAAGGCGGCGCGGTTGTCGAGATCGACACCCGCGCGGGGCACGTTGAAATCGCGGTACGTATTGGTGGAGACGCCGCCCACCGCCTGCGCCACACCGACCGTGATGCGGCCGCCGGCCCCCGTGGTGACGGTGGTGACGGAGCCGCCGTCGGGCGTCACGCCGGCGGCCACGGCGGCCAGGCTCCAGCCCGCCGCCACCGCGAAAATCCCTGCACCAACCCTGAAATTTACTGCCTGCACCGCTTGCACTCCGCTCAACCTTATGCGCAAACGGCCCCGGTGGATCCGGGCGAATTGAAGGCTTCAACGTGTGTTTTCCGCCTGGTTTTCCTCGCGTTTGCAGCGCCATGATCGGGGCGCGACGCGATGGCGCCGGCACCCTGGTGGATCGGCGATCGCACGCAGCCACGGCATCTCCACGGAAACTGTCAAGTTTCCCGAAACTGCCATTTATGCGATTTGTCGCCGTTGACCCTGAATTACGGCACTGCGAGGGAAAACGATCACCCCCCCAAAGTCTGGTTTGTACTGCGGAATTTTCCGAATTTCATGGACATCGGATGCAGGCGTCGGCCTGACGCCACCTGAATACCGGCGGAAACCGGCCTCAGCCCCCCGCGCGCCCCCATCACCCAATCACCTCCCCCGCCAACTCCCCCTCCAGCCACGCCCGGAACTGCCGCACCCCGGGCCGTTCGGTGTCGGCGGCAACGATCTGGTACGTCAGCCCGTCGACGGCATGCTCCGGCAGCACCACCTGAAGCTGGCCGCTCTTGAGCATCGGCAACACCATCGGCGTGCGCCCGATGGCGATGCCGGCCTGCTGGACGGCGGCGTTGAGGACGTGGGCGTATTGCGAGAAATACAGGCAGGCCTGCTTGGACGAGCGCGCCAGGCCCAGGCGCTGGTACCACTGCGTCCACGACATCCAGGCGAAGCGCGCGCCGGGGTCGTGGAACACCAGCAGCGGCGCGTCGAGCATGTGGCGCGGCTCGGCGATGCGCGCGGCGATGGCGGGCGCGGCCACCAGCATCAGGCGCTCGCGCAGCAGCGGGCGCGGGTCGCCGGGGCCGGGGGGCTGGGCGTTGAGGCGGATGGCGAGGTCGATGCCTTCGCGCTCGAGGTTGAGCATGGCTTCGGAGGCGTCGATGCGCACGTCGATGCCGGGCTCGGCGGCCTGGAAGCGGGCCAGCTTGGGCACCAGCCACAGCGCGGCGAACGATGGCGTGGTGGTGACGGCGATGGAAACGCGGTCGACCGCCAGCAGGCGGTCGATGGCCGCGCCCAGCTGGCCGATGGCGGCGCGCGCGGCTTCGTAGAGCTGGCGGCCTTCGGGCGTGAGACTCAGGCCTTTGCCGCCGCGCCGGAACAGCGCGGCGCCGATGATGTCTTCGAGGCTCTTGACCTGTTTGCTGACGGCGGACTGGGTGATGCAGAGTTCTTCTGCCGCGGCGGTGAAGCTCAGGTGGCGCGCGGCGGATTCGAAGCCGCGCAGGGCTTCGAGGGACATGGCGCGCAGCGCGCCGGTGGAGGCTCGGCTCAGGATCGACATGACGCCCAGGCATACCGCTGATGAAAATCCTTCCGGCCGCGCTGGCCGGAACCCGGCAAGAATGCAGTCAACGTTCAGGACGCTGCCCGCGGTCCGGAACGCCTTGCCCGGAGACCATCATGCCGATGACAAACCCGACAGAGCACCCCGCCGCGCAAGGCGTCTGGCTGCTCGGCCCGGCCGCGCTGCGGATCCCGCTTGGCTGTGGATCTTACCTGATCTGCACGCAGGGCACGGCGTGGCTCACGGAGCAATCGGCCGCGCCCGAGGCGGCCGGACGCGACACGGTGCTGGCGTGCGGCGAGCGCTTCGTCGCGCGCCGCGCGGCGGTGGTGTTCGTCTCCGCTTTTCGCGGGCGGCCGGCGCGCGTCGCCGTGGGGCACGCGGCCTGAACACCGGCCATGCAGAACGACACGAACCACGACAGGAGAACGACCATGAACGAGACCAGCCCGCGCCACGGCGCGCACGGAACGCACGGAGTGCACGGCGACGATGCGCGCGGCCACGACGACGCGCCGGTGCAATGTCGCGCGCTGGGCGCGCACGCGCTGCTGGTGCTGAACCGCCCGGCCAAGCTCAATGCGCTGAGCTACGCGCTGATCGACGACCTGATGGAAAAGCTCGACGCCATCGAGGCGGACCCGGCCGTGCGCTGCGTGATCCTGACCGGCAGCGGCACGCGCGCCTTCAGCGCGGGCGCGGACATCGCCGGCTTCGCGCCGGACCTCGCGGCGTCGCCGGAGCAGGCGCTGCGCCGTTTCCTGCAGCGCGGGCAGGCCATGACGCGGCGCATCGAGGCATTCCCCAAGCCGGTCATCGCGGCGGTCAACGGGCTGGCCTTCGGCGGCGGCTGCGAGATCCTGGAAGCCTGCAGCCTGGCCATCGCGGCCGCTCACGCCACCTTCGCCAAGCCGGAGATCAAGCTGGGCTTCCCGCCCACGTTCGGCGGCACGCAGCGGCTGCCGCGCCACGTGGGGCGCAAGCGCGCCAACGAGATGATCCTCACCGGCGAGGCCATCGACGCCGCCGCGGCGCTGCGCCTCGGGCTGGTCAACGAGGTGGTGGAGGCGGCCGGCCTGATCCCCGCCTGCGTGCGGCTGGCCGACCGCATCGCCCGCCATTCCGCGGTGGCGGTGACGGCCAGCCTGCGCGCGGTCACGCGCGGCATCAACCTGCCGATCGACGAGGGGCTGGCGGTGGAGGCGATGCAATTCCTGGTGGCCGCGGCCTCGCACGATGCGCGCGAGGGCACCAGCGCGTTCGTGGAGAAACGCCCGCCCGCGTTCCGCCATGCCTAGGCCGCGCTTGCGCTTGAGCCTATGCTTGAATCACGCGTGAGCCACGCTTGAGCCACGTTCAGGCCACGCCCGGACCGAACCGCGGGACTGGCGCCGGAGGCTTGCAGCGCATATATTGACCTCCACACGCGCGGGCCGCACAAGCGGTCGCCCGCCGGCGCCTCGCCGGGGGCGCCGCATACGCCGCACGCCGTGCCCAAGGAGACAGGCAATGCAAGCGCAAATGGCCGGGACGGCCGTACCCGGGTCCTCGAAACTCGCCGCGGTCCTGCGGGTGACCAGCGGCAATTTCCTCGAGCAGTTCGATTTTTTCCTGTTCGGCTTCTACGCCACCTACATCTCCCAGGCGTTCTTTCCCTCGGACAGCGAGTTCGCCTCGCTGATGCTGACCTTCGCCGTGTTCGGCGCGGGCTTCCTGATGCGCCCGCTCGGCGCCATCATGCTGGGCGCGTACATCGACAAGGTGGGCCGGCGCAAGGGCCTGATCGTGACACTGACGCTGATGGCCAGCGGCACCATCCTGATCGCGCTGGTGCCGAGCTACGCCACCATCGGCGTGCTGGCCCCGCTGCTGGTGCTCACGGGCCGCCTGCTGCAGGGATTCTCGGCCGGCGCGGAGCTGGGCGGCGTGTCGGTCTATCTCGCGGAGATGGCCACGCCGGGCCACAAGGGCTTCTATACCGCGTGGCAATCGGCCAGCCAGCAGATCTCCATCGTGGTGGCGGCCGCGCTCGGCTTCGGGCTGAACCAGTGGCTGGCGCCCGAGGCGCTGCATAGCTGGGGCTGGCGCATCCCGTTCCTGATCGGCTGCCTGATCGTGCCGTTCCTGTTCGTGCTGCGCCGCTCGCTGCAGGAGACCGCGGCCTTCAGCGCGCGCCGCAGCCGCCCGAGCACGCGCGAGGTGCTGGACTCCATGCTGCGCAACTGGCGCACCGTGCTGGCCGGCACCATGCTGGTGGCCATGACCACCACCACGTTCTACCTGATCACGGTCTACACGCCCACTTTCGGCAAGACCGTGCTCAAGCTGAGCACGGCCGACAGCCTCGCGGTGACGCTGTGCGTGGGCATCTCCAACTTCATCTGGCTGCCCGTCGGCGGCGCGCTGTCCGACCGCATCGGCCGCCGGCCCATCCTGCTGGCGATCTCGCTGATCGCGCTGGTGACGGCCTACCCGGCGCTGTCCTGGCTGGCCGGCGCGCCGAGCTTCGAGCGCATGCTGCTGGTGCTGCTGTGGCTGTCGTTCCTGTTCGGCATGTACAACGGCGCGATGGTGGTGGCGCTGACCGAGGTGATGCCGGTGGAGGTGCGGGTGGCGGGCTTCTCGCTCGCGTACAGCCTCGCTACCGCCATCTTCGGGGGCTTTACGCCGGCCATCTCCACGTATCTGATCGAAGTCACCAAGGACAAGGCCGCGCCGGGCTACTGGATGGCCTTCGCCGCGGCGTGCGGGCTGGCCGCCACCATCATCCTGTACCGCAAGAACCGCGTGCAGGCGACCGTGTAGGCAGCGGGCTCGCCCGGCCCGGCGCCGCCGGCGCCGGGTTCCTCGCCGCGCCGGCGGTCGTGACGATGGTCCTCGCAGCCATCGTCACAGCCGCCGCGCCGCCGCTTGTGCGGCGCACAAAACCGCCGCGCAAGGCTCACTTCCAAAAAGCCAAATTGTCGAACCCGCCGTCAGGCGCGACACTCTTTCCCCAGCGGCTGGCGCCCTGGGCGCCCCGGACCACGCTCTCCTCAACGCTTTCCCGCTCCGGCGGGAAGTTCGCTGCGCCCCCGATGACAAGTACCGACTTCGTTCCCCTTCCCGCCCTGGTCGACGCGCAGGCCGCCTCGCGCCCGCGCCACCCGGCCCTGGTGCTGGACGGGCAGAGCATCGACTACGCCACGCTGAACCGCCTGGCCGACCGCGTCGCGGCGGCCTTGCAGCGCGACGGCGTGCCCGCGCAGGGCACCGTCGCCATCTGCGCGGCGATGTCCATCGGCTACGTTGCCGCGTTCCTCGGCGCGCTGCGCGCGGGCGTGGCGGTGGCGCCGCTGTCGCCGGCGCTGAATCCGGACACCCTGCGCACGATGGTGCGGGATGCGGGCGCGCGCCGCGTGTTCGTCGACGCCACCACGCGCGAGGCGCTGCGCGGTGGCGCGCAAGCCGGGCCGGACGCGCCCTGCATCGCGCTCGACGACAGCGCGGCCGGCCTGCCGTTCAGCCAGTGGCTGGCGCCCGCCGGCACGCCGCCCGCGCCGGTGGCGATCCGGCCGGACTGGGCCTTCAACCTGATCTATTCGTCCGGCACCACGGGCGTGCCCAAGGGCATCATCCAGCCGTTCGGCATGCGCGCCTCGCACGTGCGGCGCGCCGCCCAGGGCGGCTACGGCCCGGACAGCGTGGCGCTGCTGGCGACGCCGCTGTACTCCAACACCACGCTGGTCAGCCTGCTGCCCACGCTGGCGCTGGGCGGCACGGTGGTGCTGATGGGCAAGTTCGACGCCGGCCGCTACCTGGCGCTGGCGGCGCGCCACCGCGCCACCCACACCATCCTGGTGCCGGTGCAGTACCAGCGCATCCTCGCGCACGCGGACTTTGCCGGCACCGACCTGTCCGCGTTCCGCTACAAGTTCTGCACCAGCGCGCCGTTCCCGGCGGCGCTCAAGGCCGAGGTGCTGCAACGCTGGCCGGGCGCGCTGATCGAGTATTACGGCATGACCGAAGGCGGCGGGCGCTGCGAGCTGCGCGCGCACGAGCACCCGCACAAGCTGCACACCGTGGGGCGCCCCTCGGCGGACACCGACATGCGCCTGCTCGGCGACGATGGCCGCGAGCTGCCGCCCGACGCGCCGCCCGGCACCCCGGGCGAGATCGTGGGGCATTCGTCGGGCATGATGTCCGGCTATCACAACCAGCCCGCCAAGACCGCCGAGGCGGAATGGTTCGACGCCCGCGGCAAGCGCTTCATCCGCACCGGCGACGTCGGTTATTTCGATGCCGACGGTTTCCTGGTGCTGATGGACCGCAAGAAGGACATGGTCATCTCGGGCGGCTTCAACCTCTACCCCAGCGACATCGAGGCCGTGCTGCTGAAGCACGCCGACGTCGCCGACGCGGCGGTGGTGGGCGTGCCCTCCGAGCGCTGGGGCGAGACGCCGGTGGCCTTCGTGGTGCCGCGCGCCGGCGCCGCGGCCAGCGCCGAGGCGCTGCTGGAGTGGGTCAACGGCCGGCTGGAAAAAATGCAGCGCCTGGCCGCGCTGGAGCTGACCGGCGAGCTGCCGCGCAACGCCATCGGCAAGGTGCTCAAGCGCGAGCTGCGCGAGCGCTTCGGGCGCGCGCCGTGAGATCGCGCCACAATCCAGGGCGAGGCAAGAACGCGCTGGCCGGATAGCGGGCAGACCGGCAGACCCGCAGACCCGCCGGCGGATTCCATCCATTCCATCATCCGTACCCGGAACAACCAGGGAGACCCATGAGCATCAACGGCAAGGCATACATCGTCGGGGCCTACGAGCACCCGACGCGCAAGGCTCCGGACAAGAGCGTGGCGCAGCTGCACGCGGAATGCGCGCGCGGCGCGCTCGAAGACGCCGGACTGACCCTGCAGGACGTCGACGGCTACTTCTGCGCGGGCGACGCGCCCGGCCTCGGCATGATCAACATGGTGGACTACCTCGGCCTCAAGGTGCGCCACGTGGACTCCACCGACACCGGCGGCTCGGCCTATATCGCCCACGTCTCGCACGCCGCGCAGGCCATCGCCGCCGGCAAGTGCAACGTGGCGCTGATCACGCTGGCCGGCCGCCCGCGCTCGGAAGGCTCGAGCGGCACGCAGGCGCGCAACTGGGGCGCCAACCTGCCCGACCAGCCGTTCGAGGCACCGTATAACGCCGTCACCGTGAACCTGTACGCGATGGTGGCGATGCGCCATATGTTCCAGTACGGCACCACCAGCGAGCAGCTCGCGTGGATCAAGGTGGCGGCCTCGCACCACGCCCAGCACAACCCCCACGCCATGCTGCGCGAAGTCGTGACCGTGGACGACGTGCTGAACTCGCCGATGATCTCCGACCCGCTGCACAAGCTCGACTGCTGCGTGGTCAGCGACGGCGGCGGCGCGCTGATCGTGGCGCGCCCGGAAATCGCGGCCCGGCTCAAGCGCCCCAAGGTCAAGATCCTCGGCGCCGGCGAAGCGGTCAAGGGCCAGCTCGGCGGCGAAGTCGACCTGAGCTGGTCGGGCGCGGCCATCTCCGGCCCGATCGCCTTCGAGGAAGCGCGCATCCGCCCGTCCGACATCAAGTACGCCTCGATCTACGACAGCTTCACCATCACCGTGCTGATGCAGCTCGAAGACCTGGGCTTTTGCAGGAAAGGCGAAGGCGGCCGCTTCGTGGCCGACGGCAACCTGATCTCGGGCGTCGGCAAGCTGCCCTTCAACACCGACGGCGGCGGCCTGTGCAACAACCATCCGGCCAACCGCGGCGGCATCACCAAGGTGATCGAAGCCGTGCGCCAGCTGCGCGGCGAGGCCCACCCCGCCGTGCAGGTCAAGAACTGCGACCTGGCGCTGGCCCAGGGCACGGGCGGCTATCTCGGCTCGCGCCACGGCAGCGCCACTGTGATTCTGGAACGGGAGTAACACCATGAGCACACCCTACACGGCCACGCCGCTCAAGTCGCCGCAGGTGGCGCCCGACAACACCGCGTTCTGGGAAGCCGCGCGCGAAGGCCGCCTGCTGGTCAGGCACTGCAAGTCCTGCGGCAAGCCGCACTGGTACCCGCGCACGCTGTGCCCGTTCTGCATGGGCGACACCGAATGGAAGCAGGCCTCCGGGCGCGGCACCATCTACTCGTTCAGCGTCACGCGCCGCGCGGGCCCGACGCCGTTCTGCATCGCCTACGTGACGCTCGAAGAAGGCGTGACCATGATGACCCATATCGTGGATTGCGACCTCGACACGGTGCGCATCGGGCAGAAGGTGAAGCTGACCTTCACGCCGACCGAGGACGGGCCGCCGGTGCCGACCTTCGCGCCTGCGGAGGCGGGCTGACAGCGGCGGCGCTCTTGGGCGCCGCGGGATCTGACGGAGAAGGGTCTGGAGCGAGGACCGGCGCTTGCGGATGATGAAGGTCATCGCTTCGTGGATGCGCCGGCCCTCTCCCCCCGCCCCTCTCCCGCATGCGGGAGAGGGGAGACCACAGGTAGCAAAGCCGGCGCCGCCGGCAATTGGACCGCGCGCATGGCGCCGTCCGATTGCCGACGCATCCCGATTGCCAGCGGTCCGCTCTCCCCTACGCCTCCAACCGGAACACCGCCACCGCCCGCTCCATGTGCTGCGCCTGTTCCTTGAGCGCGTCGGCCGCGGCGGCGGCCTGCTCCACCAGCGCGGCGTTCTGCTGCGTGACCTGATCCATCTGCGCCACCGCCTGGTTGACCTGGGCGATACCGTTGCTCTGCTCGCGCGAGGCCCGGCTGATCTCGTCCATCATGGTGGTGACGCGCCCGACCGCGCCGACGATGTCGTCCATCGTCGCGGCGGCGTCGCCGGCCAGCGTGGAACCCGCCTCCACGCGCTGCACCGATTGCGAGATCAGCGTGCGGATCTCCTTGGCCGAGCTGGCGGCACGCTGGGCCAGGCTGCGCACCTCGGTGGCCACCACCGCGAAGCCGCGCCCGTATTCGCCGGCGCGCGCCGCTTCCACCGCGGCGTTGAGCGCGAGGATATTGGTCTGGAAGGCGATCCCGTCGATCACCGCGATGATCTCGACGATGCGCCGGGAGTCGCCCTCGATCTCGCTCATGGTCTGCAGCACGCGCCCGACCGAGGCGCCGCCGGTCTGCGCGATCTCGCGCGCCTCGCCGGCCAGCACGCTGGCCTGGTCGGCGCTGCTGGCGTTCTGCTGCACCGCTGCGGTGAGCTGCTCCATGCTGGCGGCGGTCTGCTCCAGCGAGGAAGCCTGCTCCTCGGTGCGCTGGGACAGGTCGAGGTTGCCCTGCGCGATCTCTCCCGCGGCGGCCAGCACGTTCTGCGCGCCGGCCTTGGTGTCGCCGATCAGCACGCGCCAGGTCCGCACCAGCGACAGCAGGTGACGCTTGACCTCGCTGAGCTCGTCCTTGCCGCGCGCTTCCGCGTGCACGGCCAGGTCGCCGGCATTGATGCGCTCGACCATCCCCGCCACCTCGCGCACGTCGCCGCGCATGCCGGCGGCGAAACCGGCGAACAGGTAGAGCGCCGCGCCCACGGCCAGCAGCGCCACGCCGCCGAGCATTTCGAGCTGGCGGGTCTCTGCGGCGATGCGCCGCGCCAGCATGGCGTGCGTGATGTCCGAGAATTCCTTGTTGACCGAGGACACCGCCTCGATGGCGGCGCTGGCGTTGTCGAAGTACGCCTTGGCGTCGATGGAAATGCCGCCGGTGCCGAGCATCTTGTCCCTGAGCGTGCCGTGGAAGGCATCCATCGCCGACAGCTTCGCCTGCGCCGCGTCCACGCGCTCGCGGTAGTCGGGCGCGGCGCGCAGGACGCGGCCGATGTCGCGCCGCACTGATTCCAGCCCGTCATGAATCTGCTCGGCCAGCGCCGCCAGGTCGGCTTGCTGCGCCGCGTCGGAATAGCCGCCCTGGGTGATGATGGCCGCGCCGCGGCCGCGCGCCAGCGCGCTGAGCTCAGCCAGCTTCGGCATGGGCCCGACCAGCAGGTTGATCAGGTAGTAGGAGCCGGCATCGGGGTCCAGCGCGAGCGAGGAACGGTCGGCCACGTCGCCGATGAACAGGCGGGTCTGCTTGACCAGGGCGCTGTGCTGCTCGAACAGCGGCGCGGCGGTGCCTTTCAGGCCCGATTCATGCATGGCCTGCCACGCCTGCGCGAGCTTTTCCGCATCGGGCACCACATCGAAGCCGCTGCTCGCGGCGGCGTCCTGCCTGAGCTGCGCGAGGTGTGCCGCCGCCTTGGCATCGGCGGCGTCGAAGGTGGCGCGGAAGGCGGCGTTGCCCGCCAGCACGGCGTTGGCCGCGCCGCGCCTGACCTGCGTCTCGCGCATGAAATCGAGCGCGCGGTCGACGATCACGAGGCCGCGCAGTTCGTCGCGCGCGGCGCCGACGGACTGCAGCGACATGCTCAGTACCGCGTAGAGCGCGCCGCACAGCGGGATCAGAAACAGGACGGCCAGCAAGGCGAGCTTGCGGATGATGTTCAGGCGCGCCATCAGGCGCACTGCGGGGGAAAGAAAAGACACCACGAAAATCCTTGGGAAAATACTCGCATGCGGCTTGTATCGGCTGCGCGCCGGCATCCTGAAGGCCTTGATGACAGCTTATTTTTTCGCCGCACAACGACGGGGCGAGAACGGCACAGGCGCGGTGCGGCATGCCCGCAAAGCGGGCGCTGGCAAGCGCTGGCGGGAAGGGACCGATTGGGCAAAGGACGCGGGAAACGGGTAAGCCGGCGGCAGGATGGCAAGAAGGTCAGCAAAGGGCCAACAAAGCGGACACAAAACGGACGCAAAGAAAACGTACAACGAAGCCAAGCGAAGCCGGTGCGGCACACCGGCCAGGAGGCACGCCGGGAGGCACGAAAGACCTTGAACCTATTCGCGGCAATGCTGTCTTTTGGTCAGCAGTTTTGTCCTCGAAGGCCTGCGAGCGCGGGCTACCCTACCCAGGAGTCACCGATGCTGAGTCCCCACGAATTTGCCACCTTGCTGCTGGTCCGCGATGCGCAGGACTGCCTGGAACTCGACCCCGTCGATCTGGACACCCTGGTCGAGCGCGGCCTGGTGTCGCTCGAGGATTGCACGGGCGGGCATCGCTGCCCGCGCGTCACGGCACATGGCTTCGCCGTGCTGAAGGCGGTGGGCTGGCGGGACGAGGTACCGCGCCAAGCACAGTGGCAGGCGCGGGCGCAAGGCACGCAGGCGCTGTAGCACGCGGCATGCCGGCACTCCCGCCGGCATGCGCGCGGACGGGCGGCGCGCGCCGCCGCCCGCGCGGGCAAACGCAGCAGGCAGGCAGACAAGCAGGCAAGCGGGCGCGCAGCAAGCGCCGCTCAGTGAAAATCCCGGCTCATCACCATCAGGCGGCCCAGCAGCGGGCTGAGGTCCACCAGTTGCTGCGCCACCAGGTGCCTGACCTCGCCCTGCCGCTGCCAGGTGCCGATCACGCCCAGCATGGTGGCGCCCAGCACTTCCTTGCGCTGGCGCTCGATCAGGTCCGGCCACAGGATCACGTTGACGGCGCCGGTCTCGTCCTCGATCGAGACGAAGATGGTGCCGCTGGCGGTGGCGGGCCGCTGGCGCACGGTGACGATGCCGCAGGCGCGCACGCGCCGGCCGTTGCCGCACTGCGCAAGCTGCCGCGCGGTGGCGAATTTCATGGCCGTCAGGCGCGGGCGCAGCAGCGCCAGCGGATGCGACTTCAATGACAGGCCCGTGCTGGCGTAGTCGGCGGCCACGTCTTCGCCCAGGCGCGGCGCGGGCAAGGCAAGCGCACTCTCGGCCGGCGGCGCCGCGTAGAGCAGGTCGCGGTGGGCCGCCTGCAGCGCGGCGGCGCGGGCCTGCCAGCGCGCCTGGCGGCGATGCCCGGCGAGCGCGGACAGCGCATCGGCGGCGGCCAGCGCGTCGATGTCGTGGCGGTCCAGGCAGGCGCGCAGCACCAGGTCTTCCACGCTGGCGAAGGGCCGCCCGGCGCGCGCCGCCTCGATGCGCAGCGCCACGTCCTTGCTCATGCCTTTCACGCGGTCGAGGCCGAGCCGCACGGCCGGGCGGGCGCTGCCCGCTTGCGTGCCCGCTTGTGTGCCTGCTTCCGTGTCCATGTCCGCGTCCATATTTGCTCCCACCTCCGCGCTCCCATCCGCATCCGCTTCGAGCGTGCTTTCCCAGCCGCTCACCGTGACGTCCGCCGGCAGCGTGCGCACGCCGTGGCGGCGCGCATCCTGCACCAGTTGCGAGGGCGAGTAGAAGCCCATCGGCTGGCTGTTGAGCAGCGCGCACAGGAAGGCGGCCGGATGGTGGCACTTGATCCACGCGCTGAGGTAGACCAGCTTGGCGAAGCTGGCGGCGTGGCTTTCCGGGAAGCCGTACTCGCCGAAGCCTTCGATCTGCCGGCAGATGGCCAGCGCGAAGGACTCGGGATACTTGTTGGCGGTCAGCCCCCTGACCAGCTTGTCCTGGTACTTGCGCAGGTCGCCCTTGCGCCGCCACGCCGCCATCGAGCGGCGCAGATGGTCGGCCTCGCCGGGCGTGAAGCCGGCCGCGTCGATGGCCAGCTGCATGACCTGCTCCTGGAAGATCGGCACGCCCAGCGTGCGGCCCAGCACGTTCTGGATGATCTTGTCGTGGTACACGGGCTGCTTGCCGGTGCGCCGCACCACTTCGCGCCGCTTGAGGAAGGGATGCACCATGCCGCCCTGGATCGGGCCGGGCCGCACGATGGCCACCTCCACCACCAGGTCGTAGAAGCTGCGCGGCCGCAGGCGCGGCAGCATCGACTGCTGCGCGCGCGACTCCACCTGGAACACGCCGATGGTGTCGGCCGCGCAGATCATGTCGTAGGTCTTGCCGTCCTCGCGGGGAATCTCCGCCATGCGCATCGGCCCGCCCGACGGCCCCGGGATCATTGCCAGCGCGCGCCGGATCGCCGACAGCATGCCCAGCGCCAGCACGTCCACCTTGAGCAGGCCGAGCGATTCGAGGTCGTCCTTGTCCCACTGGATCACGCTGCGCTCCGCCATCGCCGCGTTCTCGATCGGCACCAGCCGCGACAGCTTGTCCCGCGCGATCACGAAGCCGCCGACGTGCTGCGACAGATGGCGCGGAAAGCCGCGCAACTGCATGGTCAGGCTGGCCCACTGGCGCACCGCCAGCGACTCCGGGTCCAGTCCGTATTGCGAGATGCGCTCGATGAAGCCGCGCGGGCCGTCCCACCACGCCTGCCCCTTGACCACCTGCTCGATCACGCTGGCGTCGATGCCGAGCGCACGGCCCACGTCGCGCAGCGCGCTGCGCGAGCGGTAGGTGATCAGCGAGGCCGCCAGCGCGGCGCGGTCGCGGCCGTATTTCCCGTAGATGTACTGGATGACCTCTTCGCGCCGCTGGTGCTCGAAGTCGACGTCGATGTCGGGCGCCTCGTCGCGCTCGCGCGAGAGGAAGCGGCCGAACAGCATGTTGGCGTCGGCCGGATGGACCTCGGTGATGAACAGGCAATAGCAGACCAGCGAGTTGGCCGCCGAGCCGCGCCCCTGGCACAGGATGTCCTTGCTGCGCGCGAAGCGCACGATGTCGTGCACGGTGAGGAAGAACGACGCGTAGCCTTTCTCCCGGATCAGGCCGAGCTCGTCCGCCAGCTGCTTGTCCCACCTGGGATCGAGGCCGTCGGGAAACCGTATCGCCTTGCCCTTCATGGTCTCGCTGTACAGGTAGCTGAACGGCGTCAGGCCGGCGGGCACCAGTTCCTCCGGATATTCGTAGCGCAGCGTGTCCAGCGAGAAATCGCACATGGCGGCGATGCGCAGCGTCTGCGCCAGCGCCTCGCGCGGGTAGAGCCGCGACAGCCGCTGGCGCATGCGCAGGTGCTGCTCGGCATTGGGCGCCAGCGCCATGCCGCACTCGGCCAGCGTCTGCCCGGTGCGGATCGCGCTGAGCACGTCGGACAGCGGCTTGCGCGAGCGCACGTGCATGGTCACGGCGCCCGCCGCGGCCAGCGGCACGCCGGCCTGCGCCGCGGCGTCCTCCAGCCGCTGCCGGTGCAGCGCGTCGGCATGGCCCTGCAGTTGCTCGAGCGCGATCCAGGCGCGCTCGCCGAAGACCTGCCGCATCCAGCGCGCCTGCCGCAGCAGCGCTTGCGGCTCGGGGCAGTACGCGGGCAACAGCAGCGCCACGCAGCGGGGCATGCCGCGCAGGTGCGCGTGTTCCGCTGCGGGCGCGGCGATGTCCTCCGGGCGCAGGCGGTAGGCGCCCTTCTCCGCGCGCCGGCGGCCCAGCGTGATGAACTCGCAGAGATTGCCGAAGCCTTCGCGGTCCTGCGCCAGCAGCACCAGGCGCAGGGCCGGATCATCGTTCTGACCGTCCTTGCCATCCTGGCCGGTCAGCGTGAAGCGGCTGCCGATCAGCAGGCGGAAGGCCTGCGCGGCGGCGGCGATGGCGGAGAGTTTTTCATGGCGCCGCAGGCGGGCCTCGGCGGCCTCGCCGGGGCCGGCGGCTTGCAGCAGGACGTCCTGCGCGCCGGGGTCGTGGCCTTCGCCGTCTTCCGCCTCCTCCGCGGCCAGGGCTTCGAGGTCATCCTCGTCTTCGTCGTCTTCCTCGCCCGCGTCGAGGCCGGCGGCCAGCCGCGCCGCGCTGCGCGCGAGCGCGGCGCTGGCGCGCTCGCGCAGGTCCTTGAGCGCGTGGTGCGCGCGCGCCGTGCCGGCCACCGAGCATTCGTCGGTGAGCGCGAGGCCGCCATAACCCAGCGCGAACGCGCGCTCGATCAGCTCGACCGGATGCGAGGCGCCTTCGAGGAAGGTGAAGTTCGAGATGCAGTGCAGCTCCACGTAATCGGGCAAGGCCGGCAGCAGCGCCGAGAGCGCGGGCGGCAGGGCGGAAAACGAAGGCGCGGCGGGCAGGCTGGACATGATCGAAGACGGATATGAAACAGGGTGAGGCCAGGTCGAACGAGGTGAAGCCAAATGAAGCCGGATGGAGCCGGACGAAGCCAAGCGCAACGAAGCCGGGAAACGAAGCTGGGAAACGAAGCCGGGCAAGACGGAGCGGGATGCAACCGGACCGGGCCGGATGGCGCGCGGCGCGGGCGCGCTCGGTGCAGCCGGCTCAGAACAGCCCGTGCAGGAACCAGCGGTATTCGCCGCCCTCCTCGCGCCCCGGGCGCTGGCGGTAGACCCAGCAGCGCAGGCCGTCGGCGCGCTCGGCGACGAAATAGTCGCGCGTGGCGAGCGCGTCGTCCCACCAGCCGGACTCGATGCGCTCGGGCCGCGACAGCAGCGCCAGCGGCCCGCCGTGGCAGGGCCGGTGGCGCTGCACGGCCAGCGGCAGCGGCTGCGCCAGCAGCCACGGCGGGCGCGCGGGCCAGGCCTGCGCGGGTGCCGCCGGCGCGCGCGCGGGCATCTCGTCCACCGGGCACCAGCGGCTGGCGCGCTCGGGCCGGTGGTCCGCCAGCGGCAGGGGCTGCAGCACGTTCTCGCGGCCCAGGCGCGCCATCAAGGTGTCGAGCAGGCGGCCCAGCCCGGCCGGCGTGCCGCCCGGCTCGGGAAACAGCGCCTCGCTGCGCGGCAGGCATTCCTGCATGGCCTCCACCACCAGCAGCAGCCCCACCGCCGGCACGGTGAACTGCACCTTGTCCAGGCGCTCCTGCAGCAGCCGGCACAAGTGCGCCGGGTCGCGGCTGGGCTCGGCCAGGCTTACCGTCACCGGCGTGGCCGGGGTCTCGCAGCCCAGGCGGTAGCGCTCATGCTCGAGCCGCAGCGCCAGGCGCGTCACGCCGGCCTGCCGCACCGCCAGCCAGCCGCCCAGCGCCAGCAGCAGGCGCTGCGCGCCGGCCATCACGCCCTGGACCGATTCGGTGCGGCCCGGCAGCTCCATGCGCTGCGCGAACTCGGGCGGCGCGGCGAACCAGGCGAAGCGCACCGGCACCTCGCCATAGGCCTGGTCCAGCCGCGCCAGCACGTCCGCGCCGAGGCGGCGCTGCAAACCCGCGCGCGGCAGGCCGCGCACCTCGCCCACGGTGCGGCAGCCGATGCCGTCGAGCCAGCCTTCGTCGGCCACGTTGCGCAGCATGGCCACCGGCAGGCGGTCCAGCAGCCGCGCCATGCGCGCCGGGCGCAGCGCGCGCCGCGCCGGGCGCACCATGCGGCCGTGCCGGTCGCGCCGGAACGGCTGCGCCGCCAGCCACGCCGCGCCGAAGGCGGTCGGCGCGCAGCCCAGTTGGAGGAACACGCCCAGCCGGCGCACCCGCGCATACACCGCGCGGCACAGCGCGCGATGCCCGCCGAACAGCCGCACGCTGGCGCCCGCGTCGATCATCACCGTGGCCGCGTCGGGCTCCGGGTGCAGGCTCACGTGCGGCGAGAAATGCAGCAGCGCCAGCGCCAGCGCCGTCATCAGTTGCGCCTCCGCCGCCGGCTCGCGCTCCAGTTGCACCACCTGCGCCGACAGGGCCTGCACCCCGCCGCGCCGCATGCCGGCCTGCACGCCCAGCGCCACCGCCGGGGTATTGGCCAGCACCACGCGCTCGCGCTCCATCACCGCCACCGGCACGCCGTGATGCAGCACGCCGGGGACCGCGGCGGCAGCGTCCGGCTCAGGCCAGTTCGGCTGCAGCGCGTCCAGCGACAGGCGCGGCAGATGCACCGCGATCCAGTACGACATGGTCTTGCTCTCCCGCAACGGCCTGTGAAACCCGCGGCAACGGCGCCTCCGCAGGCGCGGGCCGCGGCGCGGACGGACGGCCCGGCACCGCCGCCATCTCGTCGAGCGGCAGCACCAGCGGCTGCTCGCGCACCGGGCCGCGCCGCTTGTGGAAGGTGATCGACACCGCATTGCCCGGTGCCGGCGCCAGCAGCAGGCGCAGCACCGCCGGCGACGACTCGCGCAGCACGCCGGCCGGGCGCACGGCCCACGCCACCGCGTCGCCCGCCTGCGCCAGCACCTGCAGGCGGCGCAGCGCCTCGGGCCGCGCCGCGGGCAGCCACACCACGACCCCGCCGAAGGCCTGGCTGCGCAGCACCTGCTCGGCCGCCCACAGCAGGTCGGCCTGCGCCGCGGCCTTGCCGGCGCCGGCCGGCGCGCGCACCCAGAACACCTGCCGCGCCGGCAGCCCCCAGCCGGCCAGGCACGCCGCGTTCGGCAGGTGCGGCGGCCCCACCAGCGCCAGGCGCCGCGGCGCCGCCGCCAGCGCGGCCAGCGCCGGGCGCAGCAGGCGCAGCTCGCCCACGCCGGGCTCGGCCAGCAGCAGCTCGGTCAGCGCCCCCAGCGGCCAGCCGCCGCCCGGCAATTCGGCCGACAGCGCCGCATGGCCGGTTTCCAGCGCCGGCACGCTGCCCGCCTGCCCCGCGCGGCCGAGCTGCCCGGCGCGCCACAGGCCGGGATGGCGCTGCGCGAGCGCCTCCAGCGCCGCCTGGCGGCCGGCCTCGGCGGGCTGGGCCACGGGTGGCACGGGTGGATCAACGGGCGGCGCGTGCGAGCCGGAGGAAACGAGGGAACTCATGTGATGCTTGCGGCCTTGTGACAGCCTTATCCGCGCGGCAAGGCGGCGGGATAAGGTGGGACAAGGCGGGATAGGCGGAATCTCCGAATACTGTATGTTTATACAGTATCGCGGCGGACGCAAGGGGGAGAAGCAGGGAGTGCCGGGATCGCCGCCCCGCGGCGGGACGGTGGCGGGATCGTGGCGGGATCGTGGCGGGATCGTGACGGGATCGTGACGGGATGGCGGCCGGGACACAGCCGCCGCGGGCATCGCGGCAACGGTGTCCCGGCCCGATTTGCGCTACGAGAAGCGCGCTTCCGGATCGGGCACGTTGCCCTGCCTGGCGAGGAAATCGAGGTCGCAGCCTTCGTCCGCCTGCAGCACGTGCTCGATGTGCAGCAGGCCGAAGCCGCGCTCGTAGTGCGGCGGCGGCGCGACCCAGGCCTTGCGCCGCGCCTCGATCTCGGCCTCGTCCACCAGCAGGTCGAGCCGGCGGCCTTCGGTGTCGAGGCGCACCAGGTCGCCGTCGCGCACCAGCCCCAGCAGCCCGCCCACGCGGCTTTCCGGGCAGACGTGCAGGACGCAGGTGCCGTAGCTGGTGCCGCTCATGCGCGCGTCGGAGATCCGCACCATGTCGCGCACGCCGGCCGCCAGCAGCTTCTTGGGGATCGGCAGCATGCCCCATTCCGGCATGCCGGGCGCGCCGGTCGGGCCGCTGTCCTGCAGCACCAGCACGCTGTCCGCGGTCACGGCGAGGTCGGGGTCGTCCACGCGCGCGAGCATGTCCTGGAAGTTGCGGAACACCACGGCCGGGCCGGTGTGCTGGAGCAGGCGCGGCTCGGCGGCGGCGCGCTTGAGCACCGCGCCGCGCGGCGCCAGGTTGCCGCGCAGCACCACCAGCCCGCCGGCCCCGTAGACCGGGTTTTCCTCGGTGCGGATGACGTCGTCGTTGTAGACCTCGGCCTGCTCGATGTTCTCGCCCAGCGTGCGGCCGGTGACGGTCTGGCAGGACAGGTCGAGGTGCCCGGCGATGCGCTTGAGCAGCGCCAGCAGCCCGCCCGCGTAGAACAGGTCCTCCATCAGGTAGGTGCCGCTGGGCTGCAGGTTGCACAGCACCGGCACCGTCTCGCTGGCGCGCGAGAAATCGTCGAGCGACAGTTCGACGCCGAGGCGGCGCGCCATCGCCACGAGGTGGATGAGGGAGTTGGTCGAGCCCGACAGCGCCATGTCCGTGACCACGGCGTTCAGGAAGCTCTGGCGCGTGACGATGTCCTTCGGCCGCAGGTCTTCCCACACCATCTCGACGATGCGGCGCCCGGACATCGACGCCATCTGCGAATGCGTGGCGTCGACCGCGGGGATCGAGCTGGCGCCCGGCAGGGTCAGCCCCAGCGCGTCGGCCATGCTGGTCATGGTCGAGGCGGTGCCCATCGTGTTGCAGGTGCCCGGCGAGCGCGCCGTGCCCTCGCCGACCTGCCGCCACGATTTTTCGTCGAGCTTGCCGGCGCGGTAGTCGGCCAGGGCCTGCCAGGTGCTGGAGCCGGTGCCCAGCATCTGCTGGCCGCGCCAGTGCCCGCGCAGCATCGCGCCGGCGGGCACGAAGATGGCCGGGATATTCATCGATGCGGCCGCCATCAGCAACCCCGGCGTGGTCTTGTCGCAGCCGCCCAGCAGCACGGCGCCGTCGATCGGGTGCGAGCGCAGGATCTCTTCCGCGTCCATCGCCAGCAGGTTGCGGTAGATCAGCGTGCTGGGGCGCACGTAGGTCTCGCCCACGCTCAGCGTCGGCATCACCACCGGGAAGCCGCCGGCCTGCCAGACGCCGCGCTTGACCTCCTCGATGCGCTGCGGGAAATGCGTGTGGCAACTGTTGAGGTCCGACCACGTGCTGAGGATGCCGATGACCGGCTTGCCCTGGAAGTCCTCGCTGGTGTAGCCCATCTGCTTGGTGCGGTACGACTTGTGGTTGCCGGGCTGGCCGGCCGCGCCGAACCAGCGCTGGCTGCGCAGCTGGGACAGTTCAATTCGCTTTCTGCTCATGGGGAATGGCTCTCAGGCGGCGGTGATTTCCGCGAGCAGGGCTTCGCTGCGCCGCGCCAGGATCGACAGGTCGGAGCCCACCGCGACGAAGTCGTAGCCCTGCGCCAGCAGTTCGCGCGCCTGCGCGGGGTTGAAGTTGAGGATGCCCGGCGCCTTGCCGGCCGCGCGGATGTCGGCCAGGATGCGCGCGATCGCCGCCGTCACCTCGGGCGCGCCCGGCTGGCCGTACAGCCCCATGTTGGCGGCCAGGTCGTTGGGGCCGACGAACAGGCCGTCCACGCCGTCGACCGCGCCGATCTCGCGCACGGCCGCGGCGGCCGCCGGCGATTCGATCTGCACCACGATGCACTGCGCCTCGGCGTAGCGCTGGCCGTAGTCCTTGATGCGCGAGAAGCCGTTGGCGCGCATGTTGCCGCTCACGCCGCGGATGCCGTGCGGCGGGTAGCGCGTGGCGGCCACGGCCTGCCGCGCTTCCTCGGCGGACTGCACGAACGGCACCATGAACGAGCGGATGCCGGCGTCGAGCAGGCGCTTGAACACGACCGGCTCGTTGGCCGGGATGCGCACCACCAGTTCCGCCGTGCCGCCCTGCGCGGCGCGCAGGTGGTCGACGACCTGGGAGACGTCGACGCAGGCGTGCTCCATGTCGAGCAGCAGCCAGTCGTAGCCGGAGCCGGCCACCACCTCGGTGACGTGGGGGCTTTCGAGCGTGAGCCACAGGCCGGGCTGCTTGCGCCCCTCGCGCAAGCCTTCCTTGAAGCGGTTCGGTCGCAGGGTTTCAGGTGTTTTCATGTCAGTCGGCCTTGATGTTGGCGGCTTTGGCGAGATTTGCCCACTTGGGCGCTTCGGTGTGCACGAAGGCATTGAATGCCCTGGCGTCCATGCCCGCGGGCTCCAGCCCCTGGCCGCGCAGTTGCTGGACCACCTCGGGCTGCTGCAGCGCCTTGAGCACCGCGCGCGACACCGTGTTGACGATCGCGTCGGGCGTGCCCGCCGGCGCGAGGAAGCCCTGGAAACCGGTGGCATCGATGCCCGGCAGGCCGGCCTCGGTGAAGGTCGGCACGTTGGGCAGCGTGGCCAGCCGCTTGCTGCCGGTGACGGCCAGCGCGCGCAGGCGGCCGGTCTGGACGAACGACTGCACCACGGGCGGCGCGTCGACCATGAACTGGACCTGCCCGCCGAGCACGTCGTTGAGCGCGGGCACGCTGGCCTTGTACGGCACCATCAGCATGTCGACGCCGGCGCTGCGCTTGACCATCTCCATGGCGAAATGCTGCGACGAGCCGACGCCGGCCACGGCCGCGCTGATCTTGCCGCCGCTCGACTTGCTGTAGGCAATGAATTCCTTCAGGTCGCGCGCGGGCACGCCGGGGTTGACCACGGCCACCAGCTCGTTGGTGGTGGCGCGGGCCACCGGCACGAAATCCTTCAGCGGATCATACGAAAGCTGCTTGTAGATGGCCGGGTAGATCACGATGACGCCGGTATTGGCCAGCAGCAGCGTGTAACCGTCCGCCGGCTGGCGGGCCGCGTAGGCGGCGCCGAGAATGCCGCCCGCGCCGGGCCGGTTGTCGATCACCACCGACACGCCCAGGTATTCGGACAGCTTCGATTGCAGGGTGCGGGCGATGAAGTCGATGTTGCCGCCGGGCGCGAACGGCACCACCAGCTTGACCGGCTTGTCGGGATACTGGGCCGCGGCCACGGTGGCCCACAGCATGGCCACGCAGGCCAATAAGCGCTTCATGAATGTCTCCGGATGGTTTTTATAGGTGAGCACGGAAAGTCTAGGTGTGCCCTCATGGATTGTCAATAATCTAATCGATAATTTAACGGGCCGACAGCCTGGCCTGCCCGGCGGGGTCGCGCCGGGGCGGGTAGCACATACCGCGGGGAAAAAGAAGGTCGTTGCGCAGCGGCCCGGCAAGGCCGGAAGCGGCGGTGCCCGATGCCGCTCTTGTGGCGGACCTTGGGCGAGCTTGTGGCGCTCTTGTGCCGCCCCATGCCGCCTTATGTCGCCCTACGCCGCGTACCGGTGCACGAACTTGGTGTTCAGGTATTCCCGCACGCCGATCTCGCCGCCCTCGCGGCCGAAGCCGCTTTGCTTGATGCCGCCGAACGGCGCCTCCGGCGTGGCCACCGCCGTGGTGTTCACGCCCACCATGCCGGACTCGAGCGCGTTCGCCACGCGGTCCGCGGCCTCGGCCGAGCGCGTGTACAGATAGGCGGCCAGCCCCGCCTCCAGCGCGTTCGCGCGCGCGATGGCCTCGTCGGCATCGTCGACGGGAACGATCGCCATCACCGGCGCGAACGGCTCCTCGTGGAGGATCTCGGCGTCGTCCGGCACGTCGGCCAGCACCGTGGGTTCGTAGAAATAGCCGCGGACCAGTTCGGGCGGACGCCGCCCGCCGCACAGCAGCCGCGCGCCGCGGGACAGCGCATCGCGCACCAGCCGCTCGGTGCGCACCCGCTGCCGCTCGGTGGCCAGCGGCCCCATGTCGACGTTCTCCTGCTGGCCGTTGCCGACGCGCAGGCGCCGGGCGCGGGCCACCACCGCGGCCTCGAAGGCCGCCATCACCGGACGCGCGACGAAGAAGCGGCCCGGCGACACGCACACCTGGCCGGCGTTGCGGAACTTGGCCTGCACCGCGGCCGCCGCCGCGGCCTCGACGTCGGCATCGTCGAGGACGATGAACGGCGCATGCCCGCCCAGTTCCATCGTCAGGCGCTTGACGGTATCCGCGCTCTGGCGGATCAGCAACTGGCCGACGCGGGTCGAGCCGGTGAAACTGATCTTGCGCACCGCCGGCGCGGCCATCAGCGGCGCGACCACGTCGTCGGGCGTGCCGATCAGCAGGTTGACCGCGCCCGCGGGCACGCCCGCGTCGTGGCAGCACCGCACCAGCGCGGCCACGCTGCCCGGCGCTTCCTCGGCCGGCCGCACGATGACCGCGCAGCCGGCCGCCAGCGCCATCGCCAGCTTGCGCGCGGCCAGGTTGACCGGGAAATTCCACGCCGTCAGCGCCAGCACGACACCCACCGGCTCGTAGCGCACCTCCAGCCGGCTGGCCGCCGTGCGCCCGCCCAGCACCAGGCCGTAGAGGCGCCGGGCCTCGTCGGCGCACCACTCGAAATGCTCGGCGGAGACCGCCACCTCGGCGCGCGCCTCGGCCAGCGTCTTGCCGACTTCCAGCGTCAGCAGGCGCGCCAGTTCCTCCTGGCGCTCGCGCATCAGGCGGCCGACCTCCCGCAGCACGTCGGAGCGCGCCCACGGCGCCGTCCCGCTCCAGCGCTCCAGGCCGCGCTGCGCGGCCCGCAGCGCGGCGCCGACTTCCGCCTCGCCGGCGCCGGCCACGGTGCCGAGCAGCGTCTCGGTGGCGGGATCGATGACCGGAATGGCGGGGGCATCGACAGCCGCGGCCAGGACCTCGGCCCCGTCGATGAAGTGTGTGGGTGTCTTGTACATGATGCCTCTCTGTGGATCGTTGGGACGGGGATGCGCCGCGGCAGGCTCATGCCTGGCAAGACATCCGGTCGGGTCTGGCGGGGTGGAGAGGACGCGGGGCGTCCGTGCCGCGATTCTGGGACGCCCCGATCTGATTGTCAATAATAGTATTGATATTAATATGGACGCAGTCGCCGCGCCGCATTGACCGCCCGCCGCGGCCCCGCGTAACCTCTCTCCGGGGCGCATGTAGAATTGCCGCGATCCACGTCCCTGCGGGAAGGCGTGCGACGCGGCGCGCGGCGCCGCGCCCTGTCCCGTCTTACTTACGATCCATTCATGTCCGTCGCGCAAAACCGCCATATCGAATCCGCCAGCAAACCCTTCGACGTTCCCGCCGCCGTGTGCGAACTGGAAGAGGACATCGTGCTCGGCCGGCTGCACCCGCGCGAACGGCTGATCGAAGACGACCTGATGCGCCGCTTCGACCTCAAGCGGCACGCCGCGCGCGAGACGCTCTCCGAGCTGGCCCGCCTCGGGCTGGTCGAGCGCCGCAAGAACATCGGCTGCGAGGTGCGCGCGTTCAGCGCGCGCGAAGTGGCCGAGCTGTACCAGTTGCGCGAGCTGCTCGAGAGCGAGGCCGCGCGCATCCTGCCCTGCCCGCTGCCCGAGGAAGGCCTGCAGCGCCTCATCGAGATCCAGCGCGAGCACGATGCCGCCGTCGCCGCGAACGACCCGCGCGCGGTGTTCCGCAGCAACCAGCGCTTTCACGAGACGCTGTTCGGCTTCTGCGAGAACGCCACGCTGCAGCGCGCGATCCAGGAATACGCGCGCCAGACGCACCCGATCCGCTTCAGCTCGCTGGTCGACCCGGCCTACCGCGCGCGCGCGCGCGACGAGCACTGGGCCATCATCGACGCCCTGCGCGAAGGGCGCCGCGACGACCTCGTCACGTTGTGCCGCAATCACCTCGCGCCGTCGCGCGACGCCTACCTTGCGCTGAACCGGCATCTGTTCGCCGGCGCCTGAAACCGCGCGGCACCACGCGCCCCTGACACCACGCCGGTCACACGCGCCGGCCACGCCGGCTGGCCGCGCCAGCCCTCACCCTATTCCGCTCCCCGGCGATCTCCGCTCGACAAGCCCCGGCGTTCGTGCCAGAATCCGTCAATAGTATTATTGATAATTATCCGGAGAGCGTTCACCATGCCTCAGACTCCCAAGGACGGCACCACCGTCGTCCTGCCGCGCGGCCTTCGCAAGGGCCTCACCAACTACGGTGACACCGGCTTCTCCCTGTTCCTGCGCAAGGCGTTCATCAAGGGCGCCGGCTACACCGACGAGGCGCTCGACCGCACCATCGTCGGCGTGGTCAACACCGGCAGCGGCTACAACCCGTGCCACGGCAACGCGCCGCAACTGATCGAGGCGGTCAAGCGCGGCGTGATGATGGCCGGCGGGCTGGCGATCGACTTCCCCACCATCTCGATCGCCGAGAGCTTTTCCGCGCCCACCAGCATGTACCTGCGCAACCTCATGTCGATGGACACCGAGGAAATGATCCGCGCGCAGCCGATGGACGCGGTGGTGCTGATCGGCGGCTGCGACAAGACCGTGCCGGCGCAGCTGATGGGCGCGGCCTCGGCCAACATCCCGATGGTGCAGCTCATCACCGGCTCGATGCTGACCGGCGGCCATCGTGGCGAGCGCGTGGGCGCGTGCACCGACTGCCGCCGCTACTGGGGGCGCTTCCGCGCCCAGGAGATCGACGAGCAGGAGATCACCGAGGTCAACGGCAAGCTGGTGGCCAGCGTCGGCACCTGCTCGGTGATGGGCACGGCCAGCACGATGGCGTGCCTGGGCGAGGCGCTCGGCATCGTCATGCCGGGCGGCGCCTCGCCGCCGGCCGTCACCTCCGACCGCATCCGCATCGCCGAGCTCAGCGGCAGGCAGGCCGTCGAGATCGCGCGCACGGGCCTCACGCCGGACCGCATCCTCACCGCCAAGGCGTTCGAGAACGCCCTGCGCGTGCTGCTCGCCATCGGCGGCTCGACCAACGGCATCATCCACCTGACCGCCATCGCCGGCCGCATGGGCTTCGAGGTGGACCTCGACGCCTTCGACCGCATGAGCCGCGAGACGCCGGTGCTGGTCGACCTCAAGCCGTCCGGCCAGCACTACATGGAAGACCTGCATTTCGCCGGCGGCATGCCCGCGGTGCTGCGCGAGCTGCGCCCGCTGCTGCATCTCGACGCGCTGACCGTCACCGGCCGCACGCTCGGCGAGGAGATCGATGCGTTCCGGCCGTTCCCGCAGACCGTGGTGCGGCCCATCGCCGACCCGATCTACCCGGCCGGCGGCATCGCCTTCCTGCGCGGTAACCTCGCGCCCGGCGGCGCCATCATCAAGCAGTCCGCCGCCAACCCGGAACTGATGGAGCACGAAGGCCGCGCCGTGGTGTTCGAGGATTCGGCGGATCTCGCCAGCCGCATCGACGACCCCGAGCTCGACGTCCACGCCGACGACATCCTGGTGCTCAAGCACATCGGCCCAGCCGGCGCGCCGGGCATGCCCGAGGCCGGCTACCTGCCCATTCCCAAGAAGCTGGCCAGCACCGGCGTCAAGGACATGGTGCGCATCTCCGACGGCCGCATGAGCGGCACCGCGGCCGGCACCATCGTGCTGCACGTCACGCCCGAGGCGGCGCTCGGCGGGCCGCTCGCGCTGGTGCGCAGCGGCGACCGCATCCGCCTGAGCGTATCGGCGCGCAGCATCGCGCTGCTGGTATCGGACGCAGAACTCGCGCGCCGCCGCGAGGCGCTGACGCAGCAGCCCGCGCCGGCGGCGCCGGCGGCCCCCCTGCGCGGCTACCGCAAGCTGTTCCTCGAGCAGATCACGCAGGCCGACAAAGGCTGCGATTTCGCGTTCCTGCGCGCCACCGAGATGGTCGGCCGCGTGCCGGGCCATGCGGCGGATGCAGCGGATGCCGCGGATGCGCCGGACCAGAAATGACCCGGGCCAGGCACAAATGAACAAGGCCGCGCCCAGGGCGCGGCCAGTCATGCCAGGCGCGGCGACGGGACCGGCGCTACCGCAATGCCAGACGCAGCGGCGCCTGCCAGGCCTCCGCTTCCAGCAACGGCGACAGATGTCCGTAGCGCCCGTGCACGGTGGCGCGCACGACGGAGGCCGGATAGTCCGCGCGGGCCGCCGCTGCCGCGGCATCGTCGTCGGGAGGAAACAATACGTCGGAGGTACAGCGCAGCCAGTGGACCGGCATGGGCGCGGCCGCCAGCGCCGCGCTCGCGTCGAAGCGGCGGGCGGCATCGCGCAGGGCCGCCAGCGACCACGGCGAAAAGCGCGTGGCCCAGGCTTCGGCCTCGCCCCGCAGGCGGGCTTCCACGGCATTCATGTCATGCGGCTGACGGTCGGCGAGCCACGCGGCGTAGCCGTAGCGCTGCAAGGTCGCGCGCCGCATGGCGACCCAGGCTTCGCGCGCGGCCGGCACGCCCGCGTCGAGCGCGGCGGCGAGCTGGCGCAGCTGGGTCACATCCTGCGCGGTGCCGTTGCCGCGCGGCGCCGAGGCCAGCACCACCACCCGCGCCGCCGGCACGGGTCCGGCCACCGCCCACTGGAACGCCTGGTATCCGCCATAGGAAAAACCGAGCACGGCGTCCAGGCGCGCCACGCCGAGCGAGCGCAGCCACAGCCCCTGCAGGCGCACCGTGTCCGCGATGGAAACCGGCGGGAAATCCGCGGCAGACGTGGCAGATGTAGCAGACGCGGCAGGAGAATCGGCCGGGCCGCTGCTGCCGAAGCAGGAGCCCAGCGCGTTGGGCACCAGCACGCAGGTCTGCCGCGTGTCGAGAAGCGCGTCCGGCCCCAGCCAGGCGCTGGCCCAGCCGGCATCGGGATGCGCCGGGCCGCTGGCGGGCGGCAGCGCGTGATGGCTGCCTGAAATGCCGTGCAGCAGCAGCACCACCGAACGCGCTTGCGCGGGCTCCGGCCCGTAGCGCGACCACGCCAGGCGCACCGGCGAGAGCGCGCCGCCGCCGTCCAGCGGCAGGCTGTCGAACGTGGCAATACCCGCCGCGCTGGCGACGGATGACATCGGGAATGGCGTCTGGCTGGTGGACTCGCTCATGGACATGGGAGATTCATGGACATGGGAGCTGCCAGGGCGGCCGCCCGCCCATCGCGGTGATGCGACAGATGGCGTGGCGCATGGCGGCGGGCAGCTCCCGCGTGGTGGTCTTGTGCATCACGCGGCGATTGTCCCACAGCATGACATCGCCCGCCGGCCGCCCGATGGTTCAGTTGATGCGGTACCGCTTGACCATGTCCCAGTCCAGCTCGATGCCGAAGCCCGGGCCTTGCGGGATCGCCATGATGCCGTCCTTGATGTGCGGCGGGTTGGCCCACATGCCGGGGAAGATCGGATCGCGGTCCGGGTCCGGGAAGCACTCCACGCAGATGCCGTGCGGCAGCGCGCCGAGCATGTGCGAGGCGATCTGCGGCTCCTCGTGGTGCGCCATGCGCACGCCGGCCAGCGCGCAGGCCGCCGCCGCGCGGCGCCATTCGGTGATGCCGCCGCCCTCCGAGGCGTCGAAGTTGACGATGTCCACCGCGCCGGCGTCGAGCAGGCGGCGCACGCCCGCCGCGCTGACCTCGCTCTGGCCCGCGTTGATGGGGATCGAGGTGGCGCGCCGCACCTCGGCCATGCCGCGCACGTCGTCGTGCCAGTGGCACGGTTCCTCGAACCACGCGATGTCGTAGCGCTCGACGAGGCGGGCGAAGCGCGTGGCTTCCTCCACGCTCCAGCCACGGTTGGCGTCCACCGCCAGCAGGAAGTCGTCGCCGCCGCCTTCGCGCGCGTACTTCACGCGCTCGGCGTCCACCTCGGGCGTCGCGCCGCCCACCTTGACCTTGCAGCCGGCCATGCCCACCGAGCGCAGCCACGCCATCTCGCCGGCGAGGTCGGCCGGCGTCTTGCCGGGCAGGTAATAGCCGGCGATGGCGATGATGGGCAGTTCCTGGCGGTAGCCGCCCATCAGCCGGCACACGTTGATGCCGAGCGCCTTGCCGGCCAGGTCCCACACCGCCGAATCGACGCAGGCGATGGCGTTCATCACCAGCGGCCGGTCGGCCGCGCGGATGGTCAGGCGAAACAGCTTTTCCCAGATGCGCTCGCTGGCATGCACCGATTCGCCGATCAGCAGCGGCGCCATGTCCTGCTCGATCATGCGCGCGATCTCGGGGCCGTGCTCGCGCGGGTCGCCGTTGTAGACCTCGCTCACCAGCCCGGAACTGGTGTGGATGCGGGTGATCACCGTGGCGCGGCTGTCGACCTTGTACGAGCTGCCGGAAAACACCTTGTTGAGCGGGATGCGGACGGCGATGGCCTCTACGCGTTCGATCTTCATTGTTGGAATTCCTTTGATCCTGGCTATGTTTTCGTATGAAGGAATGTCGGGGCGGCAAGGCTCAGTCGATCGTCGCGCCCGAGCGCTTGACGATGGCCGACCACTTGACGCTCTCGGACTGGATGTAGGCGCCCAGCGCCTCGGGCGTGGAGCCCACCGGCACGATGCCGTCGAACATGAAGCGCTTGCGCAGGTCCGAGCTCTTGATCAGCTCGGCGATCTCCGCGCTGAGCTTGTCGATGATGGGCCGCGGCGTGCCGCGCGGCGCCAGCAGCGCGTACCACACGTTGGACTCGTAGCCGGGCACGCCGGCCTCGGCGATGGTCGGCACGTCGGGCATGGAGGCCGCGCGCTGCGCGGTGGACACGGCCAGCACGCGCAGCTTGCCGGCCTTGATCTGCTGCGACGCCACGCCGTAGCTGGCGAACATCGCGCTGACCTCCCCGGCCAGCAGCGCCGGCATGGCCGGCCCCGTGCCCTTGTACGGCACGTGCACGAGGTTGAGCCCGGCCATCGACTTGAGCAGCTCCATCGACAGGTGCGGCCCGCTGCCGTTGCCGGACGAGCCATAGGTGTACTTGCCCGGGTTCGCCTTGACCAGCTTGATGAACTCGGCCAGGGTCTTGGCCGGCACGGAGGGATTGACCACCAGGAAATACGGCGCCGAGGCCAGCAGCGAGACCGGCTCGAAATCCTTGACCGGGTCATACGACAGGTGGCGGTACAGGCTCGGGTTGACGGCAAGCTGCGAGGTCAGCGCCAGCGCCAGCGTATAGCCGTCCGGATCGGACTTGGCCACCAGGTCCATGCCGATGTTGCCGTTGGCGCCGCCGCGGTTGTCCACGATGATGCGCTGGCCCATGTGTTCCGACATGTACATCGTCAGCGGGCGCGCCACGGTGTCGCCGCCGCCGCCCACCGGATAGGGCACCACCAGCCGCACGGGGTGGTTCGGGTAGCCGTCGGCCTGCGCGGGGGCCGCCAGCGCGGCGCCCGTGCACAGCAGCGCCAGCGCGGCCATGCGTCTCGATATCCTGGCAATCCGGTTCATGGTTGTGTCTCCTGTCTGTGTGACGTGTGTTTGTTATGTGTCGTCTGGATGCGGCGCGCGCCGTCAGTCGAGCCAGCCGCTGGCCCGGGTCTCGGCCAGGAAGCGCTCGACGATGCGCGGCGCCTGGCCGACGTAGGTGGCGGGATCGAGCAGCGCCTTGAGCGCGGCCGGCTCCAGCGCGGCGCGGATCGCCGGGTCGCGCGACAGCGCCTGCTCGAAGGTGATGCCGCCCTCCATGCCCTGCATGGCGGCGGCGTAGACCTGCTCGTGCGCGCTCTGCTTGCCGACCTTGTCGGCCAGCGCGAACATCACGCGCTCCGACATCAGGAAGCCGCCCAGCAGGTCGAGGTTGGCGCGCATGCGCGCGGCGTTCACGGTGAGGCCGGACAGCGCGTACTGCATCATCTGCAGCATCGCCGCGGCCATCATGCAGGCCTCCGGCACCGCCTTCCACTCCATGCGCACCGCGGCCACGTCGCGCTCGTGCTCGGCCATCTGCGCGTCGTGCATCATCGCCACGCTGTAGCGGATCGCGCGGCTGAGCGTGACCACGGTTTCCACCACGGCCGGGTTGCGCTTGTGCGGCATGGTGGAGGAACCGACCTTGCCCTCGCTGAACGGCTCGGCCAGCTCGCCGGTCTCGTCGCCCTCCAGGTTCATGATCTCGTTGGCGATCTTGCCCAGCGAGGCGCCGATCAGGCCGAGCACGCTCACGTACTCGCCCAGGCGGTCGCGCGCCGGCTGCCAGCTGATCGGCGCCACGCCCAGCCCGAGGCGCGCCATCAGGCGCGCCTCCAGCGCACCGGCCTGCTCGCCGAACGACGCCTGCGTGCCCACCGCGCCCACCATCTGGCCGACGAAGGTGCGCGGCTCCAGCGCGCGCATGCGCTCGTGGTGGCGGCCCAGCTCCGACAGCCAGATCGCGCACTTGTGGCCGAAGGTAATCGGCAGGGCCTGCACGCCGTGCGTGCGCCCGGCCATCGGCGTGTGCTTGTGCTCGTCGGCCAGCCGGTACAGCTCGCGCGACACCGCGGTCAGGTCCCGCATCAGGATGGCGTGGGCCTGCCGCACCTGGAGCATCATGCCGGTGTCGTAGACGTCCTGCGAGGTCGGGCCGAAATGCACGAACTCGCCCAGCCCGCCCGCGCACTGGCGCTGCAGCGCGCGCACCGCCGGCACCAGCGGGTGCTTCACGCGGCGCGTCTCGGCGGCCAGCGCGGGCAGGTCGATGTCCGCCACGCGCGCCTTCGCGCCGATCTCGGCGGCCGCGGCCGCGGGAATCATGCCGAGCTCCGCCTGCGCGGCCGCCAGCGCGGCCTCGAAGTCGAACCACTTCTGCACGCGGTTCTCTTCCGAGAACACCGCGCGCATTTCATCGGTACTCCACATGTGCTGCTGGAGCGGCTGGTCGAACACGCTGCTTGTCATGGCGGGAAGCCCTTGTCTCCTCGATCGGTGGGGCCATTCTGGGCTTCCGGCTTCTTTCTGTAAAATGACATGTTCGTAGACAATCATTACCGGAATGGCATGATATGACCCTCCAGCAATTGCGCTGCCTGCAGGCGGTCATCGCCAGTCAGCTCAGCATCTCGCGCGCCGCGGATGCGCTGCACACCACCCAGCCGGCGGTCAGCAAGCTGATCCGTTCGCTCGAAAACGAGATCGGCGTGGAACTGTTCGTGCGCCGCGGCAACCGGCTGGTCGGTCTGACCGACGCGGGCCAGGAAGCGCAGGCGCTGTCGCGCCGCGTGCTCAACGACACGCGCGCGCTCGCGGGCCTGGCCGGCGCGGGGCAGGCCGGCGGCAGCGGCACGCTGCGCGTGGGCACCACCCACATCCACGCGCGCTACGGCCTGCCGGACGTGATCCGCCGCTTCAGCAAGGCCCATCCGGCGGTCAACCTCGAGTTGCTGCAGGGCCATCCCGCGCAGATCGTGCAGTGGGTCAGCGACAACGCGGTGGACCTCGGCATCTCCACGCTGCCGGACAACACGCCCGAAGGCATCGTCGCGCTGCCGGCCTATCCCATCCCGCGCTGCCTGATCGTGCCGCGCCGCCATCCGCTGCTCAAGCTCGCGCGCGTGAGCGTGGAGGACATCGCGCGCTATCCGCTCGTGACCTACGACGAGCACTTCAATTCGGGATGGATGGTCACGCGCGAGTTCCAGCGCCGCGGCCTGTCGCCGCGCGTGGTGGTGCGCGCCACCGACGCCAACGTGATCAAGGCCTACGTGGCCGCCGGCCTCGGCGTGGCGGTGGTGCAGCAGATGGCGGTGGAGCCGCGGCGCGACACCGACCTCGCCGTGATCGACACCGGCGAGCTGTTCCCGCCGTCGATGGCCTCGGTCAGCCTGCGAGAGGACCAGTACGTGCGCGGCTACATGCAGGACTTCATCGACATGATCGCGGCGGGCGGGCGCCGCTGAAACCGCGGCCATTCCCGGCACGCCCTCCCGCATTTCCCCTTCCCGCCTCTCTCCTTCCCGCCTCGCGCCGGCATCGTAGATGAAATACCACTCGTATGTGGGGATTTCTGGTGCATGTGCTTTTTACACGAATACCCTAAAACTAGAATCTGTTTGAAATACGATTTTTTGCAGACAAAATCATCTGGTCATTAGCAGGATTCCGCCTTGCATTAAAAGGCCCACCGCAATTCGACGCAATCCGACGCAATTGAACCGGGGGAGACACAGATGCAATTGAACGCGCAATTCAGCAGGCTTCTGGCATTCATCGTGCTCGCGGCGGCAACCGCGCTGGGCGGTTGCGGCGGCGACGGCGGCGGCGGCGGCCACGCCGGCACCGCCGACGCCAGCGGCTCGCCGGCACCCGTCGCCGGCAACCCCGCCAACCCGGCCAATCCGGCCAATCCCCCTTCCACGCCACCGCCCGGCGGCGCCGACGCGCAGGCGCACACCCTGGTGCTCGCCGGCATCGACGGGCTCACCGCGGGCGCGCACGGCAGTACGTGGCGCGCTTATTTCCTCGCCGCCACGCGCGGCGGCCTCGGCGACGGCGGGCCCGGCTACCTGCCGTTCGACGACCTCGCCGCCACCAGGACCGCCGACCTGCGCCGCCTCCACATCCATGACCCGATGGGCAGGCTCTCGCTCGACGGGCGCGGCATCGCCACCGACGCGGGCACCGGCACCGCCGCCTTCTCGCTGACCCCGCCCAGCCTGTGGTCGAGCGCGCGGCTGTTCTACCTCCGGCAGCCCGGCGGCGGCGCCATGCAGTGCCGGACCACCAACGCGGGCGACGCCGGGCAGGCCGTGCAGACCGACGCCGCCGCCAACACGCTGGCGTGGATCGACCTGGCCTACCAGCCGGCCGCCGGCGGTGGCGGCGTGGGCGTGGGCTGCAGCCAGATCACCGGCAAGGTGACGGTGTTCGGCGCGCTGTTCTCGCTCGGCAGCCTCGGCATCCAGCTCGGCAACACCGGCCAGCGCGGCCGGCGCCTAGCCGCGGTGGCCGCGCAGGACAGCGACATGCGCCGGCAATGGTTCGCCGCGCTCAAGCCCGCCGCCTACCTGCTCAACGGCGGCCTCAACGACCGCTATTCCCGCACCGCGCAGCAGCACGAGTCCGACCTGCTCGCCGTCATCCAGGACATCGTCGCCGCCAGCCCGGCCACGCGCATCCTGGTGGTGCAGTCCGGCGAGACGCGCGACTGGCAGGTCTCCGCGCTGGCCGCGTTCGCGCCGCGCAAGCAGAGCGTCGCCACGCAGACCGGCGCCGGCTACGTCGACCTGCGCGCGCTGCTCGGCTCGTTCGCGCAGGCCACCGCCAGCGGCTACATGGCGGACGACGAGCATCCCGGCGATGCGGGCAACCGCCTGATAGGCCCCTACCTCGCTGACCAGCTCGGCCTGCGCTCGCTGCTGCCGGATCCCGGGGCCACGGCCTTTCCCCCGCTGCTTTCGCCATGAGCCGCCAGGAGCCCACCGCCGGTGGGCTTCTTGCATAAGGCGTCGCTTCAAGAAGATCCTGGCGTCGTTGCGCGGCACGGCAAGTACCGCTTGTACTGTCCGCGGCCGCGCGCCTGGCCAGGACCGCTTCGCTTCATCTTGAAACGACTTCCAGGAGGCCGCCTGCGCGGCGCGGCCGGCAACCCGCACAGCCCGTACCACGCCATCCGAGGAGACGCATGAAAGATACGACCGTGTTCACGAGCCAGGAACTGGATACCTATTTTTCCTCCTACGTGGGGATGGAAGGCGGCAACCCGGCGGCGGCGGTCTGGTTCTGCGACAGCAGCCCGCAGCGCTGGACCGAGCCGCTGCGCGCGCCGCTGCTGCCGCGCCTGGCGCCGCACGCCTGGGACGCGGCCTTCCGCGCCGAGCACCGCGACAGCATGGCCCGATGGCTGAGCTACCAGCGCATCGCGCGCATCATGGCCGCGGCTCGCGCCGAGGTGCTGGGCCGGCGCCTGAGCGACACCGACTGGAAGCCGTATTTCGAGCAGGAACTGTTCAGCCCCGACGGCGCCGAGTTCAAGCTCAACCTGTTCCCCGTGCCGGACCAGCTCGACGGCGTCGCCCGGTGGTCGACCGTGTTCCGCGGCCAGCCCGCGCTGCTGCCCAAGGAGCGCTACCTCGACCTGTGCCGCTTCGGCGGGCGCTTTCGCTTCCTGGCCCGCATCTGCGCGTGCTGGCAGCCCAAGGTGGTGGTCTGCTTCGGCCAGCGCCACACGCAGGACTTCATCCGCGCGTTCGGGCTCGGCAAGACCGTGGCGGACGAATGGCAGCTGCAGCCGGCCGACCTGGTGATGTCGCTGCGCGTGTTCCGCGGCGACGGCACCACCTGGATCATCTGCCCCGCGCTGGCCGGCGCCAACGGCCTGAACTCGGACGTGCTGCTCAACGCGTTCGGCAAGCTGCTGGCCACCAGCTTCGGCGCCGCCCGCGGCGACGCGCCGGCTGCGCGCGGGACGCGGCGGCAGCCCGCGCCCGAGGATGCCGGCGGCCACTGCTGCACGTAGCCCCCCCGCACGCTCCCCCGACCGATGCCGCCATGCCACCGCCCGGTGGCACGGCGCGGCATGCCGGAAGCAAACCGGTCCGGCAACGGATTGCGCGCGCCGCAATGCCGATCCGGCATCGGCATTGATATCGGCATCGATGCCGATCGCGTATTTTTTCCAATATTTACCGTAAAACAACTTAGTAGCTCGGTGGGGTATTTTTTTTGATTTTCACCTCGCCGCCATCGCGCGCCGCGCATTTCCTTCAGGCGAAGCACACGACCGCCACGGTTTTGAAACACGGCGGCCCTCCCGGCAGGTAGTCCATCCGGATGACCCTCATCCGCACAATTCCACCCCGGCGCCGGCGCGGGACCATCCGAGTGCCCGGCGCCAACCATCCCCGGCACCGGACCGCCGCCACCGATGGCGGGCCGGCATGCCCGCGGCGCCGCGCCAGGCAACGGCGCCGGCGCGGCCCGCCCCGCGCGGACGCCTCCACCGTGCCAGCCATCCGCGAGCCTAGTGCTTATGGCCTCTGCCGCTGCCCCGCCGCATCGCCAAATACTGCTTCGCGTGTGCCAGCAACGTGACACCCGCCCACGGGCGGCAAGCGATCACGCAGGCACGGCAGGCAAGCAGCAAGCGGCAGGCAACTGCCCGCGGCGCCACGATGCAGGGCGCGCGCGGGCCGCGCCGGCCTTGGATGGGAAACACGGGCGTGGCCGGCACCAGCCGGCGGCGCCTTCGCATCTGGTCGATGCCAGCAGTCATGGTCCGGCAGCGCGGGCGGCACGCCGCGCCGCCGGGCCAGCACCGTCCCCTCGCCTCACCGCAGCGGCGCCGGCAAGCATATGCCGCGCACCGACGGGGACGCTTTTTCTGTAGTCGCAGCGCACTCCGGGGGAAACAACGTGAACTCATCGCAGCACAGCCGCAAGCGCTTGCGAACCACGCTCAGGACGACCGCCGTCCTGCTGGCGCTGTTCGCCCGCGAACAATGCGCAACCGCCGCGGCAAGACAGCCGGCGCCGGCCCAGCCACCCGCGCCCGGCATGGCGCAGCCCGCCGCGCCCGACGGACCCGACCAGCTCAGGCAGCGCCTGTTCGACCTCGCCGAGGGCGGCTCGCCGGCCCTGGCGCTGGAGCAGGCCGCCGCGCGGCCCGACGTGTTCGGCACGCGCGACCTGCTGCTGCTCGAGCACCTGCGCCTGGCCCAGCAACTGCGCTGGGCGCGCCAGCAGGCCAACGCCTCCAACGACCCCGACCGGCTGGACGCGGCCGACCGCGCGCTGGCCGCCGCCGACGCGCTGCTGGCCCGCATCCCCGACGAAGCCGAGTACGACGCGGTGCGCCGCGCCGCGCTGACCGACCGCCTCGTCGCGCTGGCCGTGCGCGGGCGCATGAAGGAGGCCACCGCGCTGTACGCGCAGCTCTCGCAGGCGCCGGCGCCACTGCCGGCGCCCGCCTACGCCGCCGCCGGCGACGCCTACAGCTACCTCGACCAGCCCGGCCCCGCCGCGCGCGCCTACGAGCAGGCGCTGCAAAGCCAGGTCGATCCGCTCAAGGAGACCCCCGAGCCCTACGCGCTGTCGCTGCCGGACGTGGAGGAAAGCCTGTTCTTCGCCTACCTCGACCAGGGCCACTACGAGGCCGCGCGCGCGCTGATCGCCACCATGGCGGGCAAGACGCCGCAGCACGACGCGCTCTCCGAAGACGCCGACAAGGTCAACCCCGAGTACGGCCGCGTGCAGAAGCTGCAGGCGCAATACCTGCTCTACACCAACCGCGTCGCCGAAGGCGTGGCGGCGCTGGAGGCATTGCGCAAGGACGCGCCGTTCGACCCCACCCTGCTGAGCGCGCGCGCCGACGGCGCGCTGGTGCTGGAGCGCCCCTACGGCTCGCTGGCGCTCTACGAGCAGGCCCAGGCCGACCACCCCGGCGACGTCGAAAGCCTGGCCGGGCTCGGCAAGAGCGCGCTGCAGATCCATCAGTACGACAAGGCCGGCGCCGTGGCCACGGCGTTCGGCGCCAGCTTCCCCGACAACAACGCGGTCAAGAACTTCCAGCGCGAGTACCGCGCCTACGACAGCCCGCAGCTCATCGTCAACGCCGGCGTCGAGCACGGCAACTCGGTGCTCGCCGACACCGCCTGGAGCATCGACGCGCAGCTCTACTCGCAGCCGCTGGCGGGCTACTGGCGCGTGTTCGCCCACCAGTTCTCCGGGCGCGCCAGCACCGGCGACGGCCAGAGCGTCAGCCGCGTGCGCAACGGCATCGGCGGCGACTTCCGCCGCGACGGCTGGGAAGCCGCCGCCGAGGTGCACCAGTCCGCCGGCGGCAACGGCCGCACCGGCGGCACCGGCACGGTGGCGTTCCGCCCCAGCGACCACTGGCGCTTCGGCGCGGGCGTGGACTCCGACGACAACACGCTGCCGTGGAAGGCCTACCAGGCCGGCGTCACCGGCCGCAGCGCCACCGCCTCGGCGCGCTACATGCAGGACGACGCGCGCTACTTCAACGTGATGTACGGCGTCGGGCGCTACAGCGACACCAACCTGCACCAGTTGTGGGAAGGCACCTGGTACCAGCGGCTGATGAACCAGCCGCGCCACCAGGTCTCGTTCTGGCTCGACGTGGGCACCAGCAGCAACACGCTGGCCGACACCGCGTACTTCAACCCGCGCCGCGACTACACCGCGCAGCTGCGCTCCATGTACCAGTGGACGCCGTGGCGCTACGCCGAGAAATCGTTCAGCCAGCGCGTCTACGCCACCGTCGGCGGCTACCGCCAGAACGACTTCGGCACCAGCATGCTGTGGGAGGCCCGCCTCGAACAGTACTGGCAGCTTGGCCGCAAGGCGTCGCTGGCCTACGGCATCGGCGTGGGCAGCAAGCGCTACGACGGCACGCGCGAGACCACCAAGCTGATCTACCTCAACCTCAACGTTCCGCTATAGGTCATCATGAGCCAATTCAATCGCCGAAAATTCCTTGGCTTCGCCGGCGCGCTGTCGGTGGCCCAGAGTGTCCACGCCCGCTACGGCCTGCCGCTGCTGCCGCCGCCGGACCGCGACGACGGACTGACCTTCCGCGTGCTCGCCTTCCACGACATCCGCGACGACCTGCGCGCCGACGTGGACACCGTGGCCGACACCTGCGCGATCAGCACCGCCACGCTCAACAACATCTTCGCCTGGCTCAAGGGCAACGGCTTCCATCCGGTCAGCGTCGACCAGATCATCGCCTCGCGCCGCGGCGGCGCGCCGCTGCCGCCGCGCGCCGTGCTGCTGACCTTCGACGACGCCTACGAAAGCCAGTACAGCAAGGCCTTCCCGCTGCTGCGGCAGTACGGCTACCCGGCGCTGGTGGCGGTGGTGTCGAGCTGGACCAACGCGTCGCCGCAGGGGCCGGTGCGCATCAGCCACAAGTCGCTGATGCCGCGCGGCTACTTCATGAGCTGGAGCAACCTGCGCGAGATGGCGCAGTCCGGGCTGGTGGAGATCGCCTCGCACACGCACGACATGCACTACGGCGCGGTGGCCAACCCGCAGGGCAACGAGCTGCCCGCGGCCAGCACCCATCTCTATCTCGCCGCCCTGCGGCGCTACGAGACCGACGCCGAGTACGAAGACCGCGTGGGCGCCGACCTGCGGCAGAGCGCCGAGCTGATCCGCGCCAACACCGGCGTCGGCCCGCGCTCGATGGTGTGGCCCTACGGCATGTACAACGCGGTGCTGATCGGCGCCTCGCGCAAGCTCGGCATGCACGTGCATTTCACGCTCGACGACGGCCCCAACACGCCCGACGTGCCGCTGAGCAAGATCCGCCGGCTGCTGGTCTCCTACGACTGGGACGCCGGCATCATGCTCGGCCAGTTCCGCCAGCAGTCGGCCTACCGCGGCGACAGCGAGCCGGTCGAGCGCGTGGTCAACGTCGCGCTCGACGACGTGTACGACCCCGACCCCGAGCGCCAGGAGGCGCGCCTGTCGCGGCTGCTCGACCGCATCAAGGACCTGGAGCCGAAGTCGGTCTACCTGCAGGCCTACCACGACCCCGACGGCAGCGGCACGGCGCAGGCGCTCTACTTCCCCAACCGCCACATGCCGGTGCGCGCCGACCTGTTCTCGCGCGCCGCGTGGCAGCTGATCACGCGCGCCGGCGTGCAGGTCTACGCCGCCATGCCGGTGCTCGCCTTCCGGCTGCCGGCCGGCCATCCGGCGGCGTCGCGCCTGGTGCTCTCCACGCCGGGCACGTTGCAGGACGGCAGCGGCCCGCGCCAGCGCACGCGGCTCAGCCCGTTCGACCCGCTCGCGCGGCGTGCGATCCGCGAGATCTACGACGACCTCGCGCGCTACACCAGCTTCAACGGCATCGTGTTCGGCGACGACGCGAGCCTGGGCATGCACGAAGACGCCGGCGAAGCCGCGCTGGCGGCCTATGCGGACTGGGGGCTGCCGCGCGACCTCGCCGCCATCCACGCCGACCCCGAACTGCTGCGGCGCTGGTCGGACGCCCGCCTCGACCACCTCGTCCGCTTCACCGGGCAACTGGCCGACGCCATCAAGGACTACCAGGGCGGCGGCAACGTGCTGACCGTGCGCAGCCTGCCGGCCGACGCCGTGCTGCGCCCCGGCGCGGCGCCGCGCCTGGGCCAGGACCTCGACGCGTTCGCCGCGCACTACGACTTCGTCAACCTGCTGGCCTATCCCGACCCGGGCGGCGGCGCGCCGCCCGCGCCGTGGCTGGACAGCCTGGCCGCCGCCGTGGCGGCGCACCCGGGCGCGCTGGCCAGGACCATCTTCGCGCTGCTCACGCTGGACGCGCGCACGCACGCGCCGGTGCCCAGCACGACGCTGCGCGCGCAGATGGAGCGCCTGCGCGTAGCCGGCGCGAAGCACCTCGGCTACTGCCCGGACCAGTTCATGTCCGGCCAGCCCGACCTCGCCGTGCTGCGCGACGTCATGTCCATGCAGAACCTGGTGCGGCCGCGCGCGGGCATCCGGGCCTAGGCGGCCACCGAACGAAGCTGGGAGATACCATGAAAAACACCGCGAGCCTGATCTCGAACTTCGTCTTCTACTACCCGCTGTTCATGTCGTACCTGTGGATGACCGGCGGCCTGCTGCACTACTTCCTGATCGAGCGGCGCGAGCGCAAGAAGCTGCGCGCCGACGACCCGCCCGAGTTCCCCAAGGTCTCGGTCATCGTGCCCTGCTACAACGAGCAGGACAACGTGCGCGAGGTCATCGCCAACCTGGCGCGGCTGCACTACCCCAACTACAACATCATCGCCGTCAACGACGGCAGCCGCGACGCCACCGGCGCCATCCTCAACGAGTTGACCGAGCAGTACCCGCAGTTGCTGGTGATCCACCAGAACAACAACGAGGGCAAGGCCATCGGCCTGACCACGGCCACCATGCTGACCGATGCCGAGTACCTGCTGTGCATCGACGGCGACTCGCTGCCCGACCCCGACGCGATCGGCTGGATGCTGCGCCACTTCCTCAAGGACCCCGGCGTGGGCGCCGTCACCGGCAACCCGCGCATCCGCAACCGCACCTCGCTGCTGGGGCGCATGCAGGTCGGCGAGTTCTCCTCCATCGTCGGGCTGATCAAGCGCACGCAGGAAATGTACGGCCGCCTGCTCACCGTGTCCGGCGTGATCTGCATGTTCCGCAAGAGCGCGCTGCGCAGCGTGGGCTACTGGAGCCCCGACATGCTCACCGAGGACATCGACATCAGCTGGAAGCTGCAGGTCCACGGCTGGCGCCTGCACTTCGAGCCGCGCGCGCTGAGCTGGATCCTGATGCCGGAGACCCTGCGCGGCCTGTTCCGCCAGCGCCTGCGCTGGGCGCGCGGCGGCATCCAGGTGCTGCGCCGCTACGCCGCGCCCATCGTCGCCCGCCGGCGGCCGATGCTGTGGCCGATCTTCCTCGAATACTCGGTCAGCGTGGTGTGGGCCTACTGCATGCTGTTCACGCTGGCCATGACCGCCGCCACCGCGCTGTTCACCCTGCCCGACTCCTGGCGCTTCGCCAGCATGCCGCGCGGCGCGGGGGTGTTCCTGTTCCTGACCTGCTGCCTGCAGATCCTGGTCGGCTGCGCCATCGACCACCGCTACGACACGCGGCTGCTGCGCTATCTGCTGGACACGATCTGGTACCCGGTCGCGTTCTGGACCATCAGCATGGTCGCATCGGTGATCGCCCTGCCCAGCGTGCTGCTGCACCAGCGCCGCACCCGGGCCAGGTGGGTCAGCCCCGACCGGGGCATCCGCGCGGACACGCCGGCATCCGCGCCGCCGCAGCCACCCGTGCCGGCACCGTCGCACGCTGCGCCACTCGAGCAGCACCACTGAGGAGGAAACGATCATGGAAAACCCGATCATCGACGCATCGAACGCCACGCTCGGCCATTACCTGCAGCGCCACGCGCGCAGCGAGGCGCTGCGGCGCTATCTCTGGTACCGCCTGGCGCGGCCGCTGCTGGTGGCCTCGATCTGGGTCATGGCGGCGCTCTACATCGGCTGGTGCGTCACCTCGGCCGGCAGCAACGAATTCACGCTGCGCGGCATCGTGCCGGACGTGCTGGTGGTGCTCGGCATGATCGCCTCGCTCACGCTGTGGACCACGGTGCGCCGCCTCGAGCAGAGCGTCTCCGGCGCGATGCGCCCGGCGCGCGCGGTGCCCGCCACGACGCTGGACCTGGCCCGCGACGTGGTGCTGGCGGTGGGGCCGAGCCGCCGCCTGGTGGCCTACCACGACGACGACGGCCTGATCTCGCGCGTCGCGCCGCTGCAGCAGGAACTCGCCTGAGCCGCGAGGCCCGTCCCGCGCGCGCGGCCGCCGGCCGCGCGCGCCTTCACCGAGCATGAACTCAGCTATCCGGGGGAAATCATCATGTGTGGCATTGTCGGTGCAGTCTCTCAACGCAACGTGACGCCGGTCCTGCTCGAAGGGCTGCGGCGCCTCGAATACCGCGGCTACGATTCGTGCGGCATCGCCGTGCTGCAGGAAGGCGAGCCGCGGCGCGCGCGCAGCGTGTCGCGCGTGACCAACCTGGCGCAGCAGGTGCACCGCAGCCGGCTGGAAGGCACGGTGGGCATCGCCCACACGCGCTGGGCCACGCACGGCGCGCCGCTCACCCACAACGCCCACCCGATCTTCTCCAGCGGCGAGATCGCGCTGGTGCATAACGGCATCATCGAGAACCACGAAGCGCTGCGCGAGACCCTGCGCGCGCGCGGCTACGCGTTCGAGTCGCAGACCGACACCGAGGTGATCGCCCACCTGATCCACCACTGCTTCCACCAGCAGGGCGACGGCGACCTGTGCCGCGCCGTGCAGCTCGCGCGCGCGCAGCTGCGCGGCGCCTACGCCATCGCCGTGTTCGCGCGCAGCCAGCCGGAACTGGTGATCGGCACGCGCTGCGGCTCGCCGCTGGTGGTCGGCCTGGGCGAGGACGGCAACTACCTGGCCTCGGACACGCTGGCGCTCACGGGCTACGCCGGGCGCTTCATCTACCTGGAGGAAGGCGACCTGGTCTCGCTGTCGCGCGACGGCATCGCGATCGTCAACCAGAACGGCGAGCCGGCCACGCGCGAGACCCACGAGCTGGCCGCCACCGAGTCCGCCGTCGAGCTCGGGCCCTACCAGCACTACATGCACAAGGAGATCTTCGAGCAGCCGGCCGTGATCGCCGATGCCACCGAGCGCCTCGACGCCTTCGAGCCGGCGCTGTTCGGCGCCGATGCGGCCGACCTGTTCGCGCGCATCGACTCGGTGCTGATCCTGGCCTGCGGCACCAGCTACCACGCCGGACTGACCGCCCGCTACTGGCTGGAGTCGATGGCGCAGATTCCCACCAGCGTGGAGATCGCCAGCGAATACCGCTATCGCGACAGCGTGCCGAACCCGCGGTGCCTGGTGCTGGCGATCTCGCAGTCCGGCGAGACCGCCGACACCCTGGCCGCGCTGCGGCACGCGCAGCGGCTCGGCCACCGCCACACGCTGGCGATCTGCAACGTGGCCGGCAGCGCCATCACGCGCCAGGCGCGCCTGCGCTTTCTCACGTGCGCCGGCGCGGAGATCGGCGTGGCGTCCACCAAGGCCTTCACCACGCAGCTGGCGGCGCTGTTCGTGCTCACCGCCACGCTGGCCAGGTGCCGCGGCTGGCTCGGCGCGTGGCAGGAAGCGGTCATGCTGCAGCAGCTGCACCACCTGCCCGCGGCGCTCAACGGCGTGCTGGCGCTGGAGCCGCAGATCAAGGCCTGGGCCGCGGTGCTGTCGCGCCACGAGAATGCGCTGTTCCTCGGCCGCGGCATCCACTACCCGATCGCGCTCGAAGGCGCGCTCAAGCTCAAGGAAATCTCGTACATCCACGCCGAGGCCTATCCGGCCGGCGAGCTCAAGCATGGCCCGCTGGCGCTGGTGACGGAGAAGATGCCGGTCATCGCGGTCGCGCCCAACAACGCGCTGCTGGAAAAGCTCAAGTCCAACCTGGAAGAGGTGCGCACGCGCGGCGGCGAGCTCTACGTGTTCGCCGACGCCGGCACCATGATCGAGAGCGCGCCCGGGCTGCACGTCATCCGCATGCCCGAGCACTACGGCCGGCTCTCGCCGCTCCTGCACGTGGTGCCGCTGCAATTGCTGGCCTACCACACCGCGTGCGCGCGCGGCACCGACGTGGACAAGCCGCGCAACCTGGCCAAGTCGGTCACGGTGGAATGAGCATGCGCCGGCAAGCGATGCGCCGCCCGTCCGGTTTGCTGCCGCTGCTGCTGGCCGGCGCGCTGTGCGCGGGGCCGGCGGCGGCCGGGCCCGAAGTCGATCCCGCAGTCGGCCCCAAGCCCGGCCCCGACCCGCGCGCGTACATGCACGGCATCGGCGCGGTGGCGGGGCCCGCCGGCCTGACCTACGTCTTCTTCAGCAGCTCGGGCCTGCCGCCGCGCGGCCCGGGGCGCGACCGCAACTGGACCCACGACATCTACGTCGCCAGCTGGAAGCCCGGGCAGGCCGCGCTCGGCGAGCCGCGCGTGCTGTACGCGCGCAACGAGGCGCAGGAGCCGGTCTCCGCCGCGCGGACCGCCGACGGCCGCATCATGCTCAGCTTCGAGGACGGCTGGAACACCGCCCGCAACGTCAGCCAGCGCTACCTGGTCTACGGCCCCGACCTGCGCCCGCGGCAGGCCGGCGCGCGCGACGTGCGCGCCGGCGGCCATTCCGGCCACGTCGCCGCGGTCGGCAACCGCTTCGTGGTGTTCTACTCGGACGACTGGGTCGACGGCGGCGGCGTGGACGATCTCGGCACCGGCAACGGCGTGTACCTCAAGACCTACGACAGCGCCGGCCGGCTGCTGCGCAGCGCCGACGTGGCCAGGAACACGCGGCAGTGGTGGCCGCTGCTGGCCGCCTCGGACAACGAGGCGCTGCTGGTCTGGCAGGAGTTCGTGCCGGGCCGCACCTACGCGCGCCTGCGCACGGCGGTCTACCGGCCCGGCGCGGCCGCGCCCGGCGCGCCGCGGGTGCTCGACGAGCGCCTGGCCTACTACACCTACGGCGTAGCCTACGTGCCGGCGCTCGCGCGCTTCCTCGTGGTCGGCACCGGCGCCGGCGGCCGCGGCTTCGCCCATCTGCTGGACACCGCGGGCCGCGTCACCGCCTCGCTGCGCTGCATGCCGGCCAGCGTGCGCGAGGCCGGCATCGCGGTGATCGGCGACAAGGCCTTCACGCCGGCGCAGGACGGCCGCCTGCTCCATCTCCAGTTGTCCGCCGATGCCATCGCGCTGGCCGGCAGCCAGCCCTCGCCGGTGCCGTGGCGCATCCAGGGCAGCCTCGGGCTCGCGCATTCGGCCACCTCGCTGCACTGGGTCTCGCTCACGCCGGAGGGCCTGCGCGAAGCGGATTTCGACCTGCGCGCGGCCACGCCGCCGTCCGCGGCCGACCGCTGCGAATAGCACGAACAGTGCGAACAGTGCCGCCCGGCGCTATTCGCGCGGCCCCCACGACGCCAGGATCTCGCGCGTGTCGATGGCCGCGCGCGCGAGCGCCACCGCTTCCTCGATGGCCTCGTCCTCGTCCAGCGCCAGCCGGTGGTCGAGGCCGTCGCAGACGAACCTGCCGCAGAGCACGGAGTCCAGGTCGATCGCGCCCGGCCCGCTGACCGCGAACGCCTCGTACACGCTGATCCACAAACCCGTGGCGCCGCGCTGCGCGAACGCCCGGACCTCGAAGCCGCGATAGGCAAAGTACCTCGTGCGCATGTCCGTTCCTCGTCCGTTCCCTCGTTCACCGGCGGCCGCGCCGGCGCGGTTCAGCCGTTGACCGCCCGCGACTCGCGCCGGTCGGCCTCCAGCCTGGCCCCGCGCTGGCGCGCGGCGTAGATGGCCTCGGTCTTGTTGCGCACCTGCAGGCGCTGGTAGATCAGCGCCACGTGGCTTTTCACGGTGGCCACCGAGATATTGAGCATGCGGCTGACCGTCTTGATCGGATAACCCTGCGACAGCAGCACCAGCACCTCGTACTGGCGCGGCGTGAGCTGCAGCAGCCGGGCCTCGCCGATCAGGTCGGGGCCGCCGTCCTGCGGGGACAGCGTCGCCAGCGACAGGCGCCGCTGCGGACCGGCCTCGCCGTGGCCGCGCGCCTTGCCGGCCAGCGCCAGCCGGATCACCGCCTCGATCGCGCCGAGCGACGCCGAGCGCGGCAGCCACGTGCAACTGCCGCGCGCCAGCCCCGCCGGCAGGATGCCGGGCTGCATGGAATCGGCGAACAGCAGCAGGCATTGCGGCGACAGCAGCTCGCAGGCGGTTTCCAGCAGCCACCGCTGGCGCTCCGCCTCGGCCGGCACGCCCAGGATCACCAGCGCGATGTCGCCGACCGGGCCGCGCAGCATCGCCAGCTCGGCCGGCGCCACGCAGATCACCTCGCCCACGCCTTCGATGTTGCCCAGGATGTGGAGCAATCCCAGCCGCAGCAATGCATTGTCTTCGATCAGCAATGCATTCACGGTGCCCTGGCCAATGATTTCGGTTCTCATATGCTCTGCCCCTTATGGCTCGGCTCGACCCGATGCCCTGCGATAATCGGAAAAATACAATCGGCATCCGTCATGGAATTCGATTTATCTCCAGGCACGGACATTGCCTGTATTTTTCCGGAGGAAAATAAAGCCGGCGCGCGCCGGCATTGCCGCGTTCGAAAATCGGAAAATCGTGAGGATGACATGCGCGCGCGGCCCCGGCGGCGGCGAAAAGCCCGCCCCGTTGCCGGCATCGGGATTGCGTGAAAAAGCGTGCGCTCGTTTTCCGCACGCCGGCCGGAAGCCGCGCCATGCGCGCCTTCCTGGCGGACCGGATGCCGCCGGCCCGCGAGGCCGGCGGCCGGGGAGGCGGGCCTGCGCCCCGCTCTCCCGTCGTTTCATTTTTGGAACCTGAGCCGTTATCGGTCGGCCCTTCGCTCATCCACCCGCCCGCAATCCGTCATCATCGACCGCAATCAGTAAAGCACCATTCGCCTCCTGTCGCTTCTCATGCCATTTCGTGCCCGTCTTTGCGCGGCACCGGATAATCAATTCAATTAAAGAATTGTTATCTTTACATGCAAAAGAATATGCGGCAGCCAGAGGTTTTTCTCCCCACTAAGGCGGGGTTTCTGGAAGTTTTAAGGATGAGATGGATTTTCGGCGCGAGTTTCGGCAAAAGCGGAACACGAGCGAGGGCATACGCGCTGGCCGCGATCGCGGGCATTTGCCGTTGCGCCATGCGCGCAGGGCGCGCGGGCACCGCGAGGCGCCCGCGCCGCGGCCTCAGTCCAGCACGCGCGCCGGGCTGAACGCGTCGCGCAATTCGCGCTTGAGCACCTTGCCGATGGCGCTGCGCGGCAGCGTGTCCACCAGCTCCAGCGCGGCCAGGCGCTGGGTCTTGCCGACCTGCCCGTTGGCCCATGCCATCAGCGCTTCGGCGGACACGTCCACGCCGTCGCGCAGCACCACGAAGGCCACCGGCGTCTCGCCCCAGCGCGGCGAAGGCACGCCCACCACGGCGCAATCCGCCACCGCGGGATGCTGCTGCAGGACCGCCTCCAGGTCGCTCGGATAGATGTTGAAGCCGCCGCTGATGATCATGTCCTTCTTGCGGTCCATCAGCGTGAGGAAGCCGTCCTCGTCGAAGCGGCCCACGTCGCCGGTGCGGATGAACAGCTTGCCGCTGGCATCGCGCCAGTGCGCGGCGGCGGTCTTCTCGGGCTGCTTGTGGTAGCCGCTCATGATGGTGCTGGAGCTGCCCACCACTTCACCGATCTCGCCCACCGGCACTTCCCTGCCCTCGTCGTCGATCAGGCGGATGTCGTGCCCTTCCATCGGCCGGCCCACGGTATGGAGCTTGCCGGGGAACTCATGCGCGGCCAGCACGCAGCTGCCGCCGCCCTCGGTCATGCCGTAGTACTCCACCAGCCCGCCCGGCCAGCGCCTGAGCACGTCGGCCTTGAGCGCGGCGCTCAGCGGCGCGCTGGTGGAGAACTTCATGCGGTAGGAGGACAAGTCGTAGCTGTCGAAATCCGGGCGCGCCAGCAGGCGCTGGTACTGCACCGGCACCAGCATGCTGTGCGTGACGCGGTGCGCCGCGGCCAGCTCCAGGTAGCGCTGCGCGTCGAACTTGGGCATCAGGATCGCGGTGCCGCCCAGCGCCAGCGTGGGCAGGAAGCTCACCAGCGTGGTGTTGGAATACAGCGGCGTGGAGATCAGCGTGATGGCGTCCGGGCCGTAGCCGCTGCTTTCCTGCACGCGGCGGATCTGGTTCCAGCGCAGCGCGTGCGCGTGCACGATGCCCTTGGGCGTGCCCGTGGTGCCCGACGAGTAGATGATGTTGAAGACCTGCTCCGGCTCGACCGGGCGCTCTTGCGGGCGGCTGCCCGCGGGCGCAAGCCACGCCTCGAACGACTGCCCGGCGGGCGCGCCCGCCAGCCCGACCAGCGGCACCGCGATGCGGTCGCGCACCGGCGCCAGCTCGCGCAGCACGTCCGCGTCCACGAACAGCAGCCGGGCATCGGAATCGGCCACCATGCCGGCCAGGCTGGCCGGCGTCGAGGACGGCGCCAGCGGCACCAGCGCCACGCCCGCGCGCAGGCCGCCGACCAGCAGCGCCGCGTACTCGATCGAAGCCGCCGCGCAGATCGCCAGCGCCGCGCCGGGCCGCAGGCCGTCGCGCTGCAAGGCGCTGGCCACCTGGTCGGCCAGCGCGTCGAATCCGGCGTAGGTCAGCGTGCGGCGGCTGTCGATCACCGCCACGTGCGCGGGCCGCTCGGCGGCGTGCAGCCGCACGCAGTCGGCCAGATTGCCGACCGGCTGCGCGAGAAGTTCTGTGATGCCCATGAGAAGTCCTGTCTCCATTGGATGCCGCGATCGGCCGCGGCGGCACGGGGCCGCGGCGGCTTTCGCGAACGGATTCATGTCGTCGAACGGGCAAGGGGCCGCGCCGTTCGTCCGTGCGTCCGCCCGGCTGCGGCGGACCCGCGGGATTCTCGCATGGGCGCGGCGTTATATTTTTGGGGCTGCGGAGACGGCAAGGCCCCGGGGCAGACCCGGGGCCTTCTCGCGGGAACGCTCAGGCCGGCGGAAAACCCACCTTCTGCGGCCACAGGTTGGCGAAGGCGTGGATGGTGGACTGCCCGTACACGCCGGCCTGCGTGAACGGCTCGGCCGCCAGCCACGCGCGCGCCTCCGCCTGCGAGGGAAAGTCGATCACCAGCAGGCTGCCGACCATCGTCTGGCCGTCGTCGCCGAGCAGCGGGCCGGCGAAGGCGATGCTGTCCGCCTTGGCGCCCAGATAGGCCTTGTGCTCGGGACGCACCCTGGCGCGCAGTTCGCCGGTGCCGGGCTTGTCGAGCAGATGAAATACGAACAGCATGGGATGACCTCCGCCTGGATGGGTTGGATAAGGTTGCGGCCGGCGCGGCCGGCGCCGGGTTGAGGATGAAATCGATCTCGAGGCTGGCGGAAGCAGCGGCGGGCGCTACGCCGCCAGCCACCCGTCCAGCAGCGCGTTGACCTCCGCGGGCGCCTCGTACTGGACCCAGTGCCCGGCCCCGGGCACGATGCGCACCTGCCGCCGCGCGCTGCCCTGCGTCATGGCCTGGCCCGCCGGCACCGGGTCGGCCGTCACGTCATGCTCGCCCCAGGCCAGCAGCACGTCGCCGCCGAAGGTGTCGAGCGCCTCGCGCAGGCCGCCCGCGCGCGAGATCGGCTTGCTGCGAAAGCGCGTGTGGCGGCAGGACACGGTATGCGCGTGCAAGGCCACGGCGTCGATCTTGTCCGGGTCGGCGATCATGAACGCGGCGAGGTTGTGGCGCATGGCCTGCGCCAGCGCGGCGTCGTCCGGCGCGCGGCGCCAGTCCACCAGCGCCTGCTGCTGGCGGCGCGCGCCGCCGTGCCCACCCGGGCCGAGCAGCGCCAGCCGGTTCACGCCGACGCGCGCGGCGGCCACGTGCGCCGCCACCAGCCCGCCGAACGAGAAGCCGGCGAGGTCGAAGCCGTCCGCGCAGCCCGGCAACTGGCCGGCCGCCGCGGCCAGCGCGCCGACGATCGCCGGCAGCTCGCTGGGCACGTCGCCGGATTCGCCGAAGCCCGGCATGTCCGGCGCCCAGACGGTGCGCCGCGCGGCCAGCGCCTCGATATTGCGCAGCCAGTGCAGCCAACTGCCGTGCCCGCCGTGCAGCAGCACCAGCGGGCGGCCCTGGCCGAAGCCGCGCCACACCACGCGGCAGCCGCCGGCCTCGGTGACGACGCGCCGGGCCTGGCGCTCGAGCGCCGCGATGGCAAGCGAGGCGGCTGCGGCGGCCTCGGCGGATGGAAGGGAAAGATCGGGAACCGTGCCTTGCATGGCGAGCCTGCGGAAAAAAGCGCTGAACGAGCGACGAACGAACCAGGAATATCCGCCGGCACGGGCGGCCGGCGAGCCAGGCGGCAGTGTAGCGCCATGTGCCGCCAGGCCGCGCGGTTGCGTCGAAGATGCCCGGACTTGCGCCAATGGCGCCGGACCAACACCCAACCGAAGAGGGGATTGGATTCTCGCGAGCGGGCAGGCGCAACGGTTCGCGGGCCGCGCGGTCGATGCCGGCGCGGCCATGTGGCGCAATTTCATCATGGCGCCCGGCGGCGCCGATAGAATACCGCCCCGGAACGCCGCCTGCCCACCGCTTCGCCTGCTGGGCCGGATGGCTTCCGGGCCGAAGCCCCGTCCGGGACTGCCGGCCCAGCAGGGTCACTGCGCCACCCGGCGCGCCAAACACCAACACGGCAAGAACACAGACGTCCGGCCCTCGATCGCCGGGCGCGCAGCCAATCGGGAAACCAGGGGAATATCATGAAGCAAGCCAGGACACGTTCGATCTATCTGTCGGTCATCGCAGCCGCGGTGCTGAGCGCCTGCGGCGGCGGCGACGACGGCGCCCAGTCCGCGGGCGCCTCCGCCGGCACCGCGCCGCCGCCGGCCACCATCTCGGGCGTGGCCGCCACCGGCGCGCCCATCGCCAATGCCGTGGTCGACATCCGGTGCGCGGCCGGCACGGCCACCGCCACCACCTCCGCCACCGGCGCATGGAGCGTCTCGGCAGCCGGCCTGGCCGTGCCCTGCGCGGCGCGCGTGACCGGCCCGAGCGGCGTGCTGCACACGCTCATCACCGGACCCGGCACCACCAACATCACGCCCATCACCGAACTGGTGGTGGCGAGCGCCGCCCAGAACCCGGACACCGAAGCCTTCTTCAACACCTTCTCCACGACCTCGGGCAACGCCGCCATCAACCGCCTGCCGACCGCGCTGACGCTGACCAGGCAGCGGCTGGCCAACCTCGGCGTCTCGGTGGACACGCTCAACCTGATGAACCAGGCGTTCCAGCCCCAGGCCGGCGACGCCTACGACGACAAGCTCGAAGCGCTGATCGTGCGCCTGAAGGCCACCAACGCCACGCTGACCACGGTGGCGCAGGACCTCGCCCGCGGCGACGTGGGCGCGCCGGGGGCGCAAGGCGCGACCGGGGCCACCGGCGCGGCGGGCGCCACGGGTGCCGACGGCGCGCCCGGTGTTCCGGGCGCCACCGGCGCGACCGGCCCGCAAGGCAGCACGGGGCCGGTCGGTGCGACCGGCGCGACCGGCGTCGGCGGCAACAACGGCGCGACCGGTCCCACGGGGGCGACGGGGGCGGTCGGCGCGACCGGCAGCACGGGCGTCACCGGACCGACCGGCACCACCGGCGCGACGGGCGTCACCGGCCCCCAGGGCTCTCCCGGCACGCAAGGCGCCACGGGGGCGACCGGCGCCCAGGGTAGTACGGGGGCGACCGGCGTGACCGGCGCCACGGGGGCCACCGGTCCTACGGGGGCGGCCGGCGCAACTGGCGCCACCGGCGCGACCGGCGCCACGGGCAGCGTGCCTGGCCTGGGCACGCCAAGTCATGCCGCCGACGGCAATGGCAGCGGCATGTGCACGATCGGTACCGTCTGGCTGACAGCAGCCACGGTGGGAGAAGGCATGGCCGCGGATGGCCGGCTGCTGCCGATCAACGCGTATATGGCGCTGTTCAGCTTGCTGGGCACCAACTTCGGCGGCGACGGCGTCACCAATTTTGCATTGCCGAACCTGTCGTCCGTCACGCCGAACGGGCTGACCTACATGATCTGCGTCGACGGCGTCTTCCCCTCGCGCGTCAACTAGCCGGCGCAACGGGCGGATGGCCATGCCAGGATCATCCGCCCGCGCCGGCTGCCGCCGGCCTCCTCACGGACTCAGCAGCTTCCCCGTGCGGAACGCCCGCGCGCCGGACACACGGCCGATCTGGTCGCCCGGCTTCACGTAGCGCACCTCCCGTCCCATGTAGAACACACCGTCGGTATGGCTGACGGTGGTGGCGCGCGTGCCTTCGACCGGATCGACGATGTCGAACAGCGGCTGCCCGGCCGTCACCCGCTCGCCCACCTGCGCGCGATACACCAGCAGGCCCGCCGCGCCCGCCACCAGCTGCTCGCTGCCGGCCAGCGGCGTGGCGGGCTGCGGCAGCGGGGGCAGCGGCGGCGCCTCGCCGGCGATGGCGCCGATGTGGGTCAGGTAGTCGAGCAGCGCCTGGGTGTCCTGCTGCGCGAGCGCGTCGGTCACGTCGCGCTGGCCGCGGTGCTCCACCGTCACGGCGATGCTGCCGTGCGGGATCGGGAAGCGCGCGCCGAACTCCTGCTGCAACTGCCACCACGTATAGCTGTGCGCCTCGTCGAACGAGTGCGCGCCGGAGTCGAGCGCCAGCAGGCTGGCGGTGGCGCCGAGATAGCGCGCCAGCGGCTCCACCTCGGGCCAGATCGCGTCGCCGGTGTACACGTGCATGGCCGCCTCGCGCGAGCAGTGCAGGTCGAGCACCACCTCGGCGTCGTGCGCCAGCAGCATCAGCGCCTGCTGCAGCGACTGGAAGGCGTTCACCGGCGGCTGCGCCAGCAGCGCCTCGCGCCAGGCCGCGCGGATGACGCGCAGGTTGTGCGCGCCATCCTGCGTGAGCTTGTCCTCCACCGCCGCCGCGACCGGCTTGAACAGCATCGGGAAACCGCGGTTGAAATTGTTGCCGCTCGACAATTCGAAGCGGCCGATGAAGCCGCCCAGCACCGCCTGGCCCAGGCCGATCGGGTTGGCGGCGCTGACCAGCACCACCTGCGCGCGCAGGCGGCCCTGCGCTTCGAGCTCCCGCAGGCGGGCCTTGAGCGTGACGGCCACCAGCATGGCGGGAATCTCGTCGGCATGCAGGCCGGCCTGCACGTAGATCTTGCGCGCGGCGCCGGCGTCGCCGAAATGGTGGCTGGCGAGTTGCAGGGCAAGGCCCGGCGCCGGGGCAATCAGGGGATGGATCTGGCTTTGCATATGGGGTCGCTCGGTTGGCGCTTGATTGATGTGCGCGGTTGATGTTCGGTCCGTGGCTTGCGCGGATGCCCGCTCATGGCGCGGCGGCGGTGCCGCCCTGCTGCCCGTGCCGTGCCAGCGTCTGGCGCAGGATCGCCGGGATCACGCCGCCGTGCCGCAGCAGTTCGACTTCGAGCCGGGTCTCCACCGCGGCCGTGGCGTCGAACGATGCCACCGTGCCGTCGCCGCGCACGATGCGCACCGGCACCGCGCAGCGCGGCGCCAGCCGCTCCGGCGGCGCGCCCACGTGGATGCGGTCGCCGGGCCGGATGGCCAGCGTGCGCGGATGCATGCCCGCGGGCATGCGCAGCGGCAGGATGCCCATGCCGATCAGGTTGGCGCGGTGAATCCGCTCGAAGCTGCACGCCAGCACGGCGCGGATGCCCAGCAGGCGCTGGCCCTTGGCCGCCCAGTCGCGCGACGAGCCGGTGCCGTAGCGCTCGCCGGCGACCAGCACCACGGCGTCGCCCTCCTCGGCGTAGCGCCGGGCCGCTTCGAAAACCGGCAGCACGGTGCCGCTGGGCGCGTGGACGGTATGCGCGGCCGGCGCGTCGGGCTCGAGCAGGTTGACCAGCGTCTTGTTGTAGAACGCCGCGCGCACCATCACTTCCCAGTTGCCGCGCCGCGAGGCGAACACGTTCAGGTCGTCGCGGTCGTCGCCGCGGCTGACCAGGAAATCGGCGACGTGGCAGTCCTTCGGGATCGCGCTGGCGGGCGAGATGTGGTCGGTGGTCACGTCGTCGCCGAGCACCAGCAGCGCATAGGCGCCGTAGTCGCCCAGCTGCGTGCCCTGGTCCGCCGCGGCGAACGGCGGGCGGCGCAGCGCCGTCGAGCGCGCGTCCCACGGATAGCGCGGCGTGTCGGCGAAAGGCAGGCTGTCCCACACCGGGTTGCGCGAAGCCGCGGCGAACGCGGGCCGATAGTCGGCGGCCTGCGTGCCGGCGGCCACGCAGGCCGCCACCTCCGCGCGCGTGGGCCACAGGTCCTTCAGGTACACCGGCGTGCCGTCCGGCGCGATCTGCACCGGGTCGCGGCCCAGGTCGCGCGCCGCGTCGCCGGCCAGCGCGAACGCCACCACCAGCGGCGGCGACATGATGAAGCCGAGGTCGAGATCGGGATGCACGCGGCCCGGGAAATTGCGGTTGCCGGACAGCATCGCCACCGGGCGCGCCGCCCGCCGCGCGATGGCGTCGCGGATCGGCGCGGTCAGCGGCCCCGCGTTGCCGATGCAGGTGGTGCAGCCGAAGCCGACGATGTCGAAGCCGAGCGCCGACAGATCGCCCAGCAGGCCGCCGCGCTCCAGGTAGATGGCCGCCGCCGGCGAGCCCGGCGCCAGCGAGGTCTTGACCCACGGCGGCGCCGACAGCCCGAGCGCGCGCGCCTTGCGGGCCAGCAGGCCCGCCGCGATCAGCAGGGCCGGGTCCGACGTATTGGTGCAGCTCGTGATGGCCGCGATGGCCACCGGGTGGCGCGGCAGGCCATGCTCCCGCCCCGCCGGCTCCGGTGCGAACGGCGCGAGCGCGCGGGCGGTCTCGGTATAGGACAGCAGGTCCTGCGGCCGCCGCGGGCCGGCCACGTGCATGCGGACCGCCGACAGGTCGAGGTCGAGCACGCGCGTGTAGCGCGGCGCGGCATCCGGCTCGAACCACAGGCCGGCGCGCCGGGCGTAGTCGCCGACCAGCGCCACGCCGGCTTCGCCGCGGCCGGTGGCGCGCAGGTAGTCCAGCGTGCGCGCGTCGATGGGAAAAAAGCCGGTGGTGGCCCCGTACTCGGGCGCCATGTTGGCCACCACCGCGCGCTCGCCCGCGCTCAGCGTCGCCACGCCGGGGCCGAAGAACTCGACGAACTCGCCCGCCACGCCGAGCGCGCGCAGGCGCTGCGTCACCGTCAGCGCGAGGTCGGTGGCCAGCGCCCACGGCGGCAGCGCGCCGGTCAGCCGCACGCCGGTGACGTCGGGCAGGCGCTGCATCACCGGCATGCCGAACATCACGGTCTGCGCCTCCAGCCCGCCCACGCCCCAGCCGAGCACGCCGATGCCGTTGATCATCGGCGTGTGGCTGTCGGTGCCGATCAGCGTGTCGGGCACGGCCCAGGCCTGGCCGTCGCGCTGCACCGTGGTCACCACCGTGGCCAGCTGCTCGAGGTTGATGGTGTGCATGATGCCGGTGCCCGGCGGATGGATGCGCACGCCGCGCAGCGCCTGCGACGCCCAGCGCAGGAAACCGTAGCGCTCGGCGTTGCGCCGGCCCTCGGTCTCCAGGTTGATCGCCGCGGCATCGGGCCGGGCGAACGCTTCCACGGCCAGCGAGTGGTCCACGGACACGTCCACCGGCAGCCCGGGATTGAGCACGGCGGGATCGACGCCGGCCTCGGCCAGCGCATCGCGCATGGCGGCGATGTCGACCAGCGCCGGCGTGCTGGTGGTGTCGTGCATCAGCACGCGGCCCGGCTGGAACGCGATCTCGGCCGTGCTGGTGCCGTGGTCCGGCCACGCCGCGATGGCGTCGATGGCGGCGTCGCGCTCCGCTCCCGCCATGTTGCGCGCGACGTTCTCCAGCAGCAGGCGCAGCACCACGGGCAGGCGCGGCAGCCGCTCGCCGAGCATCGCCGGCAGGTCGACGCAGCGGTATGTCAGGCCGCCGGAGTGGAACTCGCCGGCAAGGGGGCGGCAGTGCGTCATCAGGGCAGCGGGTAGGCCAGCTCGGCGGCGGGCGCCGGCGCCCGCGGTGCCTGCGACAACTGCGCGAACAGGTTCTTGGGGTCGTCCAGCACCGGGATCAGCGCGATGCGCTCGCCGATCTGGAGCAGCGCGGCCTGGTCGCGCAGGTAGCGCAGCGCGGAGAAGTCTTCCAGCGCGAAGCCGACCGAGTCGAACACCGTGATCTCGCCGGCGCCGCGGCGGCCGGGCGCCTGGCCCTCGAGCACGCGCCAGAGCTCGGTCACGGCGAAGTCCGCCGGCATCTGCTGCACGTCGCCTTCGATGCGGCTCTGCGGCTCGTATTCGACGAACACGCTGGCGCGGCGCAGCACGTCCGGGTGCAGCTCGGTCTTGCCCGGGCAATCGCCGCCCACGGCATTGAGGTGCATGCCGGGCTCGAGCATCTCCGGCGTGACGATGGTCGCGTAGGCCTTGTCGGCCGTGACCGTGGTGACGATGTCGGCGCCGCGCACGGCTTCGGCGGTGCTGGCGCACACGCGCAATTCGAGGCCGGGCACGTCGGCGAGATTGCGGCGCAGCCTGGCGGTGGCGGCGGCATCCACGTCGTAGGCCTGGATGCGGCGGACGCCCAGCAGGTGATAGAACGCCAGCGCCTGGAATTCGCTCTGCGCGCCGTTGCCGACCAGCGCCATCGTGGCGGCGTCGGCCCGCGCCAGCCGGCGCGCCGCCACCACCGACGTGGCCGCCGTGCGCAGCGCCGTGGTCAGCGTCAGCTCACTGAGCAGCAGCGGCATGCCGGTGGCCACCTCGGCCAGCACGCCGAACGCCATCACCGTGGGCAGGCCGCCGCGCGTGTTGCCCGGATGGCCGTTGACGTACTTGAAGCTGTAGAGGCTGGCGTCGGCCGTGGGCATCAGCTCGATCACGCCGGCCGGCGAGTGGCTGGCCGAGCGGGCGGACTTGTCGAACTCCCGCCAGCGGCGGAAGTCGTCCTCGATGTAGCCGGCCATGCCGCGCAGGGCATGCGCGATGCCGCGCGCGGCGATGATGCGGGATACGTGCTGGGTGGAAAGAAATGGCGTCATCTGTGGCTCCGGTGAGCGGGTCTGGAAAGTTGCGGACCATTCTCACCGCCGTGGCACCCAAAATGAAGTGGTTATTGTGTGCACAAAATACTATCATCACGTCAAACCGAGCACAACGACTTTCATTTCGACACATGGTTCCGACACATGGATGACTTCGACCACAAGCTGCTGGGGCTGCTGCGCGCCGATGCCCGGGCCAGCGTTGCCCTGCTGGCGCACCGACTCGGGGTGGCGCGCACCACCATCACCAACCGGATGACGCGCCTGGAAAAAGCGGGGGTGATCGTCGGCTACACGGTGCAGCTGCGCCCGGCGGCGCGGCGCGACGCGATTGCCGCGTGGATGAGCATCGCCGTGGACGGGAACCAGGCGCGGGAGGTGATTGCCAGCCTGCTGGGCGAGCCCGGCGTGGTCGCCCTGCACGACACCAACGGGCGCTGGGACCTGCTGGCCGAAGTGCGCGCCGCCACGCTCGACGGGCTGGCCTCCGTGCTCGAGCGCGTGCGGCTGATCCGCGGCATCAGCGCGACGGAGACCAGCATCCACCTGACCAGCTACAAGCTGTCGTGAGGCGTGGCCGCGGCCGGGAGATTGCGCGGCCGGGCGGGACCGGTCAGGCCCCCGCCGGCGGCGCCTCTTCCGCCGGGGCGGCCTCGCTCGCAGCCGGGCGGCGCAGGCGGCTCGCCACGTCCAGGTGCCGGCGCATCAGGTCGGCGGCGCCGTCGCGGTTGCCGGACTCCAGCGCCGCCAGGATGCCGAGGTGCTCGTGGCAGCTCACTTCCACGCGCTCGCGGCCGTGCTTCCAGTCATAGTTGGACAGCCGCCGCATGCGGTTCAGGCGGCGGATCGCGTCGACGAAGAAGCGGTTGCCCGAGGCCATCGCGAGCCCTTCGTGGAACGCCGCGTTGGTCTCGAAGAACGCCACCGGCGAGGCCTCGGTCCACGGCTGCGTCAGGAACGCCGAATGCTGGATCCGCATGTGCGCGGCCCATTCGGGCGAGAGCTGGAAGCTCGGCTCCAGGATGGCCGCCGGCTCGATGACCATGCGGAAGCGGTAGCCCTCGATGCGCGCCTCGCGGTGCCACATCGCGTCCTGGAATTTCCAGCGGTAGCCCAGCCGCCGCTCGACGATGCCAAGGTCGGCCAGCCGCACCAGCGCCTGCTTGATGGTGGCGCGCGTCTCGCCGTAGGTCTGCATCAGGTCGCGCTCGGACACTTCGTCGGCCAGCGCGCCGCGCTGCCGGTCGTGGGCGATGCGCGTGAGCAGTTGGTCTTCGTCGGCCGGCGCGGTCTCGTCGGCCTGCGCCACCGGCGGCACCGACAGCAGCGCCACGCCCTTGTTGCGGCGCCGCTCGACGAAACCCTGCGCCTCGAGCTGGTCCAGCGCCGCGCGGATCGGCGTGCGCGACACCCCCAGCGACTCCGCCAGCTTCTGCTCGTTGAGGCGGTCGCCCGCCGCCAGGGCCTCGTCGCGGATCCACTGGGCGATCCGGTCCCGCAGCGCCAGGCGCGAGCGGCCCACCGACTCGTTCGGCATGCTCATTTATTTTTTTGTTTCATCAAAATACACTTACAATTGTACATTACCGCCGCGCGGACAACCTGGCCCGCGGCACGCGCCCGCCATCCGCGTGCGGACAGGGCGGCCAGCCGCAAGCTTAGCCGGAAAGTGCCGTGCGGGCTGGTCCGGCCGGTCTCGTTCTTGTCGTCTTGCCGGGACAGCCCCGCCCGCTTCAGCCGGTCATGGCCGCGGCGGTACCGTCTCGGCCACGATCCGGTCGCGGCCGCCCTGCTTGGCCTGGTACAGCAGCAGATCGGCGCGCCGCATCAGCCCGTCCGCGTCCTGCGCCTCGCCCGGCATGACGAAGGCGGTGCCGAAACTGGCCTGGATGCTGAACCGTTCGCCGCTGTCGGCCACGAGCGGCGTCGCCGCCAGGCGCGCGCGCAGCTGCTGCGCCATGTCCAGCGCATCCTGGCAGGCCGGCACGCTGGCCAGCACCGCGAATTCCTCGCCGCCGATGCGCGCCACGATGTCGCCCTCGCGCCATACCTCGCGGCTCAGCTCGGCGATCCGCCGCAGCGCGCGGTCGCCCGTGGCATGACCGTACTTGTCGTTGACGCGCTTGAAGTGATCGATGTCGAACAGCGTCAGCGACAGCAGCTGCCCGCCCGCGCGCCGTCCCGCGCCGGAACAGGCGTCCTTCAGCCTGATGTCGAAGGCGCCGCGGTTGAACAGCCCGGTGAGCGCATCGGTTTGCGCCATGCGCGACAGCTCGGCGATCAACTGGCGGCGCTCGCGCTCCAGCCTGGCGCGCTCGACGGCGTTGCCGCGCAGCACCTGCACGGCATCGAACAGCTCGCGGATCTCTCCGCGGTACGGTCTGGACGACAGCGTCACGGCGAGGTTGCCGGCCGCGATGGCGCGGATCGCGCGCGCGGCGTCCGCGAACGGCCGGACCACCTGCCGGCGGAACAGCCACACGCCGAGGAACAGGAACACGATCACCGCCGAGAGGATGGCGACGATGCCGCCCAGCCACGCCAGCCGGGTGTCGCGCTGAGCCCGCACCTGCCGCTCGACCAGATCGAGAATCTCGTCGCGAAAGCGCGTGATCGCGCCCATCGAGGGCACATAGTGATCGACGAATTCGGCGCTCGAGACGCCCGCGTCGCCGGGCAGGCTCGCCAGCGCGTGCACGCGCGAGAAATACTCCAGGCCCGCGCCGAAATACTGCCGCTCCACCACCTGGAACGCCCCTTGCGGCAGCTCCGGATCGCTCAGCACGCGCGGCTGGAGCAGCGCGCGCAGCTGCGCGATGGTGCCCAGCGTGCGCTCGATGGCGAACTGCTCGGTGCTGTTCAGCTGCCGGTTGGTGCCCAGCGCGGGCGTGAGCTGCGAGCCGAGCAGCCCGGCCTGCTCCCGCAGCAGCGCCGCCAGCCGCGCCGCCAGCAGGCGGCTGAGCGCGCCGGGCACGCCCCGGTCGACCCTGGCGGCGCTGACGTCGGCGATGGCGGACAACGGCGGCATCACCCGGATCATGCCGTCCGCCGCGCGGTGCAGCGCCTCGCCGGTGCGCTGGCCGTGCGGCTGGCGCAGCAGGCCGTCGACCTCGGCGCGCGCGCGGGCGAGATCGTCGCGCGCGCGCAGCACCGTGTCGCGCTCGCTGAGGCAGTTGCCGCACTCCGGCGCTTCGAGCTGGCCCAGCAGCCCGGCGATGCGCCGGTCGCTTTCCGCGCGCGCGTCCAGCAGCGCCTGCCCTTGCGCCGGCGGCAGCGGCAGCGCCTCTCCGAGCGCGGCGTTGCTGGGGCCGCGCTCGACCGAGACCTGCTCCATCGCGAGCAGGATCGCGCGAAAGATGCGCAGGTCGGTAAGCGCGTGCTCGGCATTCGCATAAGCCACCCACTGGTATCGAAACAGCCAGATGGACAGCGCCAGCAGGACAAAGCCCAGGGTGGCGGCGAGCAGCGCAAAGCGGCGTTCCAGCGGCGAGGCTGGCAGGGGGATCTTTAGCATCGTGGGACGGGGCGCCGGCGCAAGCGCTGCGCGCGGCACCGGGCCAGGGCTTCGTGGCGTGTCGAGGTCGCGCGGCGCCCGCATCCGGGCGTTGCCGCCCGGCGGGCCGCAATGTCGAAAATCCTCGGAACAAGGCCTGCATTCTAGCGGGCGCCGCCCCCGCGGTGTTGCAGATCTGGCCCGACCCCACGGGTGCGGGGTGACTTGGACACAATTTGCGCCGGATGCCCGGCACCGCGCCTTGCCCGGCCCCTCGCCCGGTGCGGCGGCCACTCCCCCCGGAATGACCACCGGCGCCGCGGGCGTTCAGCCCCGCCCGGCGTCCGCGCGCACCCAGCCCGCGGCCTTCTCGGCCATCATCAGCGTGGGGCTGTTGGTGTTGCCGCTGGTGATCGACGGCATCGCGCTGGCATCGACCACGCGCAGGCCGGCGATGCGGCCGCCGCGCCCGTCGCGCACCCGCATGCGGCTGTCCAGCACGGCCGCGGGGTCGCCGTCGCGGCCCATCGCCGCGGTGCCCACGGGGTGGAAGATGGTGGTGGCGATGTCGCCGGCCAGCCGCGCCAGGTCCTCGTCCGTCCGGTATTGCGGGCCGGGCTTGTATTCCTGCGGCTTGTAGCGGGCCAGCGCCGGCTGCGCGACGATGCGGCGGGTCACGCGCAGCGAGTCCGCCGCCACCTGCCGGTCCTCGGCGGTGGACAGGTAGTTGGGCGCGATGGCCGGCGCCTGGCGGAAGTCCTCGCTGCGGATGCGCACGGTGCCGCGGCTGGTGGGGTTCAGGTTGCAGACGCTGGCCGTGAAGGCCGGGAAGGCATGCAGCGGCTCGCCGAACGCCTCCAGCGAGAGCGGCTGGACGTGGTACTGGATGTTGGGCCAGGCCTGCTCCGGCGAGCTGCGCGTGAAGGCGCCCAGCTGCGACGGCGCCATGCTCATGGGGCCGCTGCGCGAGAGCAGGTATTGCAGGCCGATGCGCGCCTTGCCCCACAGGCTGGACGCCAGCACGTTGAGCGTGGCCGCGCCCTCGATCCGGTACACGGCGCGGATCTGCAGGTGATCCTGCAGGTTGCCGCCCACGCCGGGCAAGTCGGCCAGCACCTCGATGCCGTGCTCGCGCAGCAGCGCGCCCGGGCCCAGGCCCGAGAGCTGCAGGATCTGCGGCGAGCCGATGCTGCCCGCGCACAGGATCACCTCGCATGCGGCGCGCACGGTGACGAACTGCCGGCCGTCCCACACCCGTGCGCCGGTGCAGCGCAGGCTGCCGTCGGCCCGCGGCTCGACCAGCAGGCGCGCGACCTGCGCGCCGGTCCACAGTTCGAAATTGGGCCGGCCGCTGCAGGCGGGACGCAGGAACGCCTTGGCGCTGTTCCAGCGCCAGCCGGCTTTCTGGTTGACCTGGAAGTAGCCCACGCCCTCGTTGTCGCCGCGGTTGAAATCGCCGGTGTGCGGCACGCCGGCCTGCGCCGCGGCTTCGGCGAAGGCGTCGAGGATGTCCCAGCGCAGGCGCTGCTTTTCCACGCGCCACTCGCCGCCGTGGCCGTGGTAGTCGGCGAAGGCCGCGTCGTGCTCCGGGGTGTCGCCGAGATAGTGGTCTTCGTGCTGGCGGAAGGCCGGCAGCACGTTGTCCCAGCGCCAGGTGTCGTCGCCGGTGCGCTGCGCCCACTGCTCGTAGTCGCGCGACTGGCCGCGCATGTAGATCATGCCGTTGATGCTGGAGCAGCCGCCGAGCGTCTTGCCGCGCGGGTAGCGCAACTGGCGGCCGTTGAGGCCCGCGTCGGGCTCGGTGCGGTAGAGCCAGTCGGTGCGCGGGTTGCCGATGCAGTAGAGATAGCCGACCGGGATGTGGATCCAGTGGTAGTCATCCTTGCCGCCGGCCTCGATCAGCAGCACGCGCCGGTCCTTGTCGGCGCTGAGCCGGTTGGCCATCAGCGCGCCGGCGGTGCCGGCGCCGATGACGATGTAGTCGAAAGCGGGATCGGTGCTGTGGGTCACGACGCTGTGTCTCCGGAACGCGAGCTTTATTTGCCGCGCTAAAATTGTTGTGGCGAGTGCGCGTAGTTTCCTCCCGGGGTATTCCGAAATCCATTGAGTTTCGGCAATCTGAGATATAGGTTTCACAAATATGAATCCGGCCAATCTTGATCTGCAGACGCTGCGGGTGTTCGTCGCGGTGGCGCGCGAGGGCAATGTCTCCAAGGCGGCCGAGCAGATGCACCGCTCGCAGCCGGCCGTCAGCCTCCAGCTCAAGCGCATGGCGGAGATCACGGGCCTGACGCTGTTCCACCGCACCGCCCACGGGCTGGTGCTGAGCGCCGACGGCGCCGCGCTGCTGCCCCAGGCCGAGCGCGCCCTGCATGCCATCCAGGACGTGGCCAATGCCGTGAGCCGGCTGCACGGCACCGTGCGCGGCAAGCTGCGCATCGGCACCATCCTGGAGCCGTCGTTCATCCGCCTGGGCGACTGGCTCGGGCAACTGGTGCAGTCGGCGCCGCAGATCGAGACCGAACTGCGCCACGGCATGAGCGGCAGCGTGATGGCCCAGTTGCAGCAGGGCAGCCTGGACGTCTGCTTCTACCTGAGCCCCGACCGCGAAGCCACGCACCAGTTGCAGCCGGACCTGGCGGTGCGCACGCTGACGCGCTTCGAGTACCGGGTGGTGGCGCCGGCCGGCTGGGGGCCGCAGGTGACGGGCTGCGACTGGGAAGCGCTGGCCACCCTGCCCTGGCTGGCGACGCCGCCGGAATCCGTGCATTCGCGCCTGCTGGCGGGCATCTTCGGCCCGCGCGGGCTGGCGCCGCGCCGCGCCGCGCTGGTGGACCAGGAGCCGTCCATGCTCGATCTCATCAAGTCGGGGGTCGGGCTCAGCCTGGTGCGCGATGCCACCGCCATGCGCGAGAGCCAGACGTCAGGGCTGGCCGTGGCGGACCGGGTCCGCATCGGCTGCGAGCTGCAGTTCGTCTGCCTGGCGTCCAGGCTGGAGGAGGCGCTGATCGTGGAGGCGCTGGGCGCGCTGAACCGGGTGTGGCTGGACTGACGGGCGGCGCCGGCGCCGGCGCGCTTCAGCCATAGGTGGCGCGCACGGCGGCGAAGGCCGCGCTCACCACCGGGTCCTCCATGCGCCTGGCCAGCGCGATGAATGAGAGATCGGCGGTCAGCGTGAGCGTCTGCGCCACCACCAGCCCGTGCGACTGGGCCACGCGCAGCGCCACCGAGTCGCGCGCCAGCGAGAGGCCGACGCCCGACACCACCAGGTCCACCATCGACGCCTCCAGGTCCACTTCGGCGGCCACCAGCGGGCGCACGCCGAGCTCGTCGAACTTGCGGCTCAGCATGCGGTGGTGGGTCGAATGCTCGTGCGTCCAGACCCACGGCAGCAGCGCCACCTCGGCCCAGCTCTTGCCGGCCACGCGCGCGTCCCAGCCGCGCGGCGCGATCACGTAATAGTGGATGGCGCGCAGCTTGAGCGCGCAGATGTCGTCGCCCGAGCCGACCTCGCCCGGCGGGCCGAGATAGAACGCCGCGTCCAGCGCGCCGCCGCGGATCTGGCTCAGGACCCAGCCCGACATGCCGTGCCGCAGCCGCGGCTGCACGTTCGGATGATGCTCGACCAGGTATTGCAGGCAGGCGCCCAGGCGGATGGCCTCGGGGTTGAGGATGGTGCCCAGGCCGAGCGTGCCGTAGGCGGCGCTGCGCATGGCCTCGGCGGCGCGGCCGAATTCCTCCACGGCCTCCAGGATCTTGCGGGCCGCGGGCACCAGCGCCCGGCCGTGCGCGCTGAGCATGAGCCCGCGCCCGGTGCGCACGAACAGCGTCACCTGCAGCAGTTCCTGCAGGCTCTTGATCTGCATGCTCACCGCGGGCTGCGTCAGGTGCAGGCTTTCGGCCGCGCGGGTGAGATTGCCCTCACGCGCGATCGCCTCGAAGGCGCGTAAGTGCTGTAGGTCCACAGGCGTTCCCATGCGGGAGGGAGATGTCGGAAGTCGGTTCGGGAAGATCCCGGCGCCGCTGCGCGGCACGGCAAGTGCCGCGCAGCGCCCGCGCGGGACCGCTGCGCGCCATTCTGGGACAACTTCCCGGGCCTGCAAAGCCGGGCATCCCCCAACAGGCGGCTGGACAGCCCGGCGGTTATCCCGCCGCCGCCAGCACGCGGCGCGCCTGCTCGATGATCGGCGCATCGACCAGCCGGCCATCGACCCTGACCGCCGCCCCGCCGGCGCCGGCCGCCGCCTCGATCACGCGGCGCGCCCATTCGCATTCGGCCGCCGGCGGCAGGAAGCCGCGGTTGACGGCCTCGATCTGCGTGGGATGGACGCACAGCTTGGCGCCGAAGCCGAAGCGCTTGGCGCGCTCGACCTCGTGCTCCAGCCGCCGGGCATCGTCCAGCGCCAGGCAGACGCCGTCCACCGGCGGCGGCAGCCCGGCCAGCCGCGAATGCATCGCCAGTTGCGAGCGGAAATAGTGCAGCGGCGCGTCGTCGTCGGGCAGGCCGATGTCGAGCATCAGGTCGGCCGCGCCCAGCATCAGCCGGCGCACGCCGGGCGCGCGCGCGATGTCGGCCAGATGCAGGAAGCCGGCGGCCGACTCGACCAGCAGGTAGAGCGCGCGGGCGCCTCCCACGGCGCGCGCCAGCGCCGCCAGCACGACGAGGTCGTCCGGCTTGGGCACCACCACGCCGTGCACCGGCAGGCCGGCGCAGGCCTGCACGTCCTGCGCGTGCCACGCGCTGCCGTGGGCGTTGATGCGCACCAGCAGCTCGCAGCCCGCACCGTCGCACAAGGCGCGCAGGGCCGCGGCCTCGCCCGCGAGGATGGCGCGCGCGCGCGCCTTGTCGGGCGGCGCCACGGCGTCCTCGAGGTCGACGATCACGGCGTGCGCGCCGCTCGCGGCCGCCTTGGGAAAACGCTGCGGCTGCGTGGCGGGGACAAACAGGAAGGAATGCTGGGCCGGCATGTCTGTGCGCTACTCCACGGTGATGTGGGCGGCCTTGATGAGCTCGCCCCACTTGACGATTTCCGAATCGATGAAGCGGCTCCAGTCGGCCGCGCCGCGCGCGTCGGGCAGCAGGCCGCGCGAGAGCATCTGCTCGCGCACCGCCGGGTCGTTGACGATGGCGCGGGTGTCCTCGCCGATGCGCTCGATGATGGCCCGCGGCGTGCCCTTGGGCACGGCCAGCCCGCCCCAGCTCACCGCCTCGAAGCCGGGATAGCCCAGTTCGGCGATGGTCGGCACGTTCGGCAGCTGGGGCATGCGCTGCGCGCTGGCCACCGCGATGGGGCGCAGCGCGCCGGCCTTGATCTGCGGCAGCGCCGAGGCCACGCTGTCGAACAGCAGCCCGACCTGCCCGCCCAGCAGGTCCTGCATGGCCGGGCCGCTGCCCTTGTAGGGCACGTTGATGACCTGCAGGCCCGCGCGGAAGCGGAACAGCTCGGCCGAGAGATGCTGCGTGGTGCCCGGCGGCCCGCCGATGGCGATGGCCAGCTTGCCGGGCTCCTTGCGCGCCGCGGCCACGACGTCGGCCAGCGAATGGTATGGCGAGGCATTGCCGGCCACCAGCATGATCGGCGCGAGGTAGATGCCGCCCACCGTGTCGAAATTCTCGCGCGGATCGTAGGGCAGCTTGGGATAGAGGCCGGGGTTGATGGCCATCGTGGACGACGGCGCCACGATGATGGTGTACCCGTCCGGCGCGGCGGTCTTGCCGGCGATCATGGCGGGCAGGCCGCTGCCGCCGGGCCGGTTGTCGACCACCACCGCCTGCTTCCAGCGCTGCGTCAGCCGGTCGCCCAGCAGCCGCGCCGAGATGTCGAGGGCGTTGCCGGGCGGCGTGGGAACCAGCAGCCTGACCGGCTTGTCCGGCCAGGTCTGCGCCTGCGCCGCCCACTGGCCGAGCGGCGCGGCCAGCGCCGCGGCCGTGGCCTGCATGAACCTGCGTCTCTTCATGGTTTGTCTCCTGATGTTTTTTTATGTGTCCGGGCGCCGCCGCGTGCCTGCGTCACATGATGCCGGCCTCCCGCATGGCGTCGAGCTCGCCGGCCGTCATGCCGAGCAGTTCCTGGAAGACCGCGTCGTTGTGTTCCCCCAGCGCCGGGCCCAGCCACTTGATGCCGCCCGGCGTGCCGGACAGCTTGGGGATGACGTTCTGCACCGCCACCGGCCCCGCGCGCGACGGCACCGTCTTGATGTTCTCGCGCAGCGCGTACTGCGGGTCTTCGAAGATGTCGGCCACGCTGTACAGCGTGGCGGCCGGCACGCCGCCGGCGTCGCACCGCGCGAGCAGGTCGGCGCAATCGATCGACGCGGCCCACGACGCCACGCGCGCATTGACCGCCGCGCGCTCCGCCAGGCGGTGCCCGACCGGGCCCCAGCGCTCGGGCGCCGCCAGTTCCGGCTCGCCCATGACCGCCGCCAGCCGCGCGAAGATCTTGTCGTTGGTGCAGGCGATGGCCACCCACTTGCCGTCGCGGGTCTGGTAGTGGCTGTGCGGCACCACGTTCACCGTGTCGGCGCCCTGCCGCTCGCGCACCATGCCGGTCTGCTGGTAGACCGGCACCATCTCGTCCAGGACGCGGAACATGGATTCGTAGAGCGCGAGATCGACCACCTGCCCCACGCCCGTGCTCTCCCGCGCGCGCAGCGCCAGCAGCACGCCGACCGCGCCGTACAGACCCGAGCCGTAGTCGGCCAGCGACGTGGACCCGGGCGTGACCGGCGTGCGGCCCGGCTCGCCGGCGAGATAGGCGAGCCCCGAGAAGGCGTGCGCCACCCGCGCGAAACCCGGCCGGCCGCGGTACGGGCCTTCCTGGCCATAGGCCGAGATGCGCACCAGGATGGCGCGCGGGTTGAGCCGCTGGATCTCTTCCCACGGCAGGCCCCAGCGCTCCAGCACGCCGGGCCGGTAGTTCTCCACGATCACGTCGCTGCGCGCGGCCAGGCGCTTGAGGACTTCCTGCCCCTTGGGGTCGCGCAGATTGAGCGTCACGCACTTCTTGTTGCGGCTCTCGTTGAGCCACATCAGCGTGTCGCCGCAGTCGGTATGGGTGCCGAAGCGCCGCAGCGAATCGCCCGTTCCGGGCGGCTCCACCTTGATGACCTCGGCGCCGAATTCCGCCAGGATGGTCGTGCAGAAAGGGCCGGCGACGAACGTGCCGAGATCGAGGACCCGGATGCCATCCAGTGCCTGTGCCTGGTTCTTCTGGGATGTCTGCTCTGTCATGTTCTCTGTCTTTTGCCGCAAAGCCTTGCGGTTGGCAGGATTCTAGGCAGCGCTGTCGGGGCGGTCCAATGACATTCCATGAATAGCTTTATCAACGATGCTTAAGAAGCCGTTGCGGCATCGCCCGCCGGGCTGGCCGGCCGGGCTGGCCGACATGCCGTCCGGCGAAGCGCGCGCGAAATGTTCCTTGACACCGGATTTTCCAGCCGATAACCTTCGAAACGCACATTGCACACGATGTACATTTAAAGCCACGAAAGACCAACAGAGAGAGACAGGAGCGGACATGAAGCTGGTACGGTGGGGACAGCCCGGCGCCGAGAAGCCGGGCGTGCTGGATAACGAAGGACAGGTGCGCAGCCTCGTCGGCGTGGTCGACGACTGGCATGGCGCGGCGCTCGCGGACGGCTCGCTCGCGCGCGTCGCGGCGCTCGACCCGCGCACGCTGCCGGCGGTCGCGCCGGGCGAGCGGCTCGGGCCGTGCGTCGGCGCGGTCGGCAAGCTCGTCTGCGTCGGCCTGAACTACACGGACCACGCGAAGGAAGCCAACATGGCGGCGCCCAAGGAGCCGATCCTGTTCCTGAAGGCGACCAGCTCGATCAACGGGCCGTTCGATCCGGTCGAGATCCCGCGCGACGCGCAGAAGGTCGACTGGGAAGTCGAGCTCGGCATCGTGATCGGCAAGACCGCGCGCTACGTGACGAAGGAAGACGCGCTGGCGCACGTGGCCGGCTACTGCGTGGTGAACGACGTCTCCGAGCGCGCCTTCCAGCTCGAGCGCGGCGGGCAGTGGGACAAGGGCAAGGCGGCGGACACCTTCGGCCCGCTGGGCCCGTGGCTCGTCACCGCCGACGAGGTGCCCGACCCGCAGGCGCTGGCGCTGTGGCTGGAGGTCGACGGCGTGCGGCGCCAGGACGGCAGCACGCGCGACATGATCTTCGGCGCGGCGGAGTTGGTGTCGTACATCAGCCAGTTCATGAGCCTGCAGCCGGGCGACGTGATCGCGACCGGCACGCCGGCCGGCGTCGGCATGGGCCTGAAGCCGCCCGTCTATCTCCAGCCGGGACAGACCATGACCGTCGGCATCGCCGGCCTCGGCGAGCAGCGCTCGACCGTGGTGGCGTTCGGCGCGGCAGTGGCGCGCTGACCTCGCCGGCACGGCAATACGGCGATACGGCGATACGGCAATACGGCAATACGCGGCAAGAACCGCCAAAACGACTACAACTGGACGGGGGAGCACAACGGCGGCGGCCCGCGCACCTGCGCGGGCCGCTGCTCCGTCACGTCCGCGCAAACCGCGCAAACCACGGCGCATGGCATCCCCCGGCAGGCATCCGGACACGCACCAAGGGTAATCACTAGCCATCGCCACATTGACATCCCGCGACCCCGTCATTACTCTGAATGCACATTGGATGCAATGTACCAAATAACATCAAGACGCAGGCAGCGCATCTGCCGATAAAGCAGTCAACAAAGCAGTCAACAAAGGAGACACTCATGGAGACACGCTCGCGCTGGACGCTCATATGGTTGCTGTTCGTGGGCGGGGCGATCAGCTATCTCGACCGCGCGGCGCTGTCGATCACGGCGCCGCTGGTCGCGCAGGAACTGCATCTGGACCCGGCGCAACTGGGCATCGTCTTCAGCAGCTTTTTCGTCGGCTACGCGCTGTTCTGCTTCGTCGGCGGATACGCGGCCGACCGCTTCGGCCCGAAGCGCGTGCTGACCGTGTCGATGCTGGTCTGGTCGCTGTTCTGCGGCCTCACCGCGACCACGGTCGGGTTGGCCAGCCTGCTGGCCGTGCGCGTGGTCTTCGGCATGGGCGAAGGGCCGTTCTGCGCCAACATCAACAAGCTCGTCTCGAACTGGTTCCCGCGCGCGCAGCAAGCCAGCGCGATCGGCATCGCCAACTCGGGACAGTCGCTGGGCGCGGCGCTGGCCGGCCCGATCGTCGGCTTCCTCGCGGTCAGCGTCGGCTGGCGCGTGTCGTTCGTCATCATCGCCTCGGTCGGCCTGCTGTGGGTGATAAGCTGGCTGCTGATGGCCAAGGACAACCCCGAAGTCGCGCCCGACGAGCCCGCCACGGCCAGCGCGGAAGCGCCGCGCGAGACCACCCCGGGCACCGTCACGCCGCTGCGCGAGTACCTGCTGCAGCCCGCCATTCTCGCCACCGCGTTCGCGTTCTTCGGCTACGCCTACATCCTCTACTTCTTCCTGTCGTGGTTCCCCAGCTACCTGACGATGGCGCATCACCTGAGCATCCAGAAGATGGCGGTGGTCAGCGTGATTCCGTGGGCGGTGGGCGCCACCGGCCTGATCGCCGGCGGCGTGGTGTGCGACTACCTGTTCCGGCGCACCGGCCGGGCGATCTTCGCGCGCAAGGTCGTGCTGATCACCAGTCTCGGCGCCGGCGCGGCCTGCATCGCGGCCACGGGCACCGTCACGGAACTCACCAGCGCCGTGGCGCTGATGGCGACCGGGGTGTTCTTCATGTACGCCTCGTACAACACCTACTTCGCGATCGTGCTCGATACGGTCGAGAAGGACCGGGTTGGCGCCATCGGCGGCTTCATCCACTTCATCGCCAACCTCGCGGGCATCGTCGCGCCGGCGCTGACGGGCTTCCTGGTGCAGTGGTCGGGCAACTTCAAGAGCGCGTTCCTGCTCACGGGCCTCATTGCCGCGCTCGGCGCGATCCTGGTGGCGGTCTGCGTGCGCACGCCCAAGCGCCAGCCGCGGTTCGAGCCGGGCATCGCATGAGCGCCGCCGGGCCCTCGCCTCTTCATTCCAACCTGCCAGCCGTACCGACATGACCCATTTCGCCACCATCGAGGAACTGCGCCAGCGCGCCAAACGCCGCGTGCCCAAGATGTTCTACGACTACGTCGACGCCGGCTCGTGGACCGAATCGACCTACCGCGCGAACGAGGACGACCTCGCGCGGCTCAAGTTCAGGCAGCGCGTGGCCGTCGACTTCAGCCGGCGCAACCTGACCTCGACGATGGCCGGGCACGCCGTGTCGATGCCCCTCGCGCTGGCGCCGACCGGCATCGCGGGCATGCAGCACGCGGACGGCGAGATTCTCGCCGCGCGCGCGGCCGAGCGCTTCGGCGTGCCGTTCACGCTGTCGACGGTGAGCGTGTGCTCGATCGAGGACGTGGCCGCGCACACCACCAAGCCGTTCTGGTTCCAGCTCTACATGATGAAGGACCGCGTGTTCATCGCGGACCTGATCCGGCGCGCGCAGGTGGCGGGCTGCTCCGCGCTGGTGCTGACGCTCGACCTGCAGATCCAGGGGCGCCGGCACAAGGACCTGCGCAACGGCCTGTCGGCGCCGCCCCGGCTCACGCTGCGCAATCTCGCGCACCTCGCGCGCTATCCGGCGTGGTGCGCCGGCATGCTGCGCACGCCGCGCCGCACGTTCGGCAACATCGTCGGGCACGCGCCGGGCGTGACCGGCATCGCCTCGATGGCCGAGTGGGCGCAGAACCAGTTCGACCCGACGCTCACCTGGAAGGACATCGAGTGGGTGCGCAGCCAGTGGAACGGCAAGCTCATCCTCAAAGGCATCCTCGACCCCGAGGACGCCAGGATCGCGCTGGACTGCGGCGCCGACGCGCTGATCGTGTCGAACCACGGCGGGCGCCAGCTCGACGGCGCGCCGTCGACGATCTCGATGCTGCCGCGCATCGCCGAGGCCGTGCGCGGCGAGATCGAGCTGCACATGGACGGCGGCATCCGCTCGGGGCAGGACGTGCTCAAGGCGCTCGCCTGCGGCGCGCGCGGCGTGTACATCGGCCGCGCGTTCCTGTACGCGCTCGGCGCGCTGGGCGAGGCGGGCGTGACGCGCGCGCTCGAGATCATCCGCGAAGAACTCGACATGACGATGGCGCTGTGCGGCATCACCGACGTGCGCGAAGCCGATGGCCGCATCCTGCTCGACGGCGGGTTCCGCATGCCGGCCCGCGGCGTGCCGCACGTCACGGTCACGGGCGCGCCGGCGCGCGCGCTGGCGGGCTGACAACCGGTTCATCACCACTGTTTCACCATTTATCACCACGTCACACAACCCACATAACAATTCACTGGAGAAGATTGCATGTTGAAGTCACTGACTCCGCAACAGGTCGAGCACTTCCAGAAGTTCGGCTACGTCGCGCCGATTCGCGTGATGCCGGTCGAGAAGGCGCTGGAGCTGCGCAAGCGGCTCGAAGATTTCGAGCATTCGGACAGCCCGCTCGTGAAGAAGGCGCTCAACCTCAAGAGCCACCTGCTGTTCCCGTGGCTCAACGAACTGGTCGGCAGCGATGCCGTGGTCAACGCGATCGAGGACCTCTACGGCGAGAACCTGCTCGCCTGGGCCAGCAGCTTCTTCATCAAGAACGCGCACGACCCCGCCTTCGTGTCGTGGCACCAGGACTCCACCTACTGGGGCCTGTCCAAGCCCGACGTGGTGACCGCCTGGGTCGCGCTGTCGGAGAGCAACCGCGCCAACGGCGCGATGCAGGTCATCCCCGGCACGCACCTGCTGGACCAGATACCGCACCGCGACACGTTCTCGGCCAACAACCTGCTCACGCGCGGCCAGGAAATCGCCGTCGAGGTGGATGCGTCGCAAGCGGTGTCGATCGAGCTCGAACCGGGCGAAATGTCGCTGCACCACGTGCGCATCGTGCACGGCTCGCCGCCCAACGACTCGGCCAACCGGCGCATCGGCTACGCGATCCGCTACATCCCGACCTACGTGCGCCAGCTCGAAGGCGAGGACAGCGCCACCCTGGTGCGCGGCACCGACACCTTCAACACGTTCGAGCACGAGCCGAGGCCGACCGCGGAACTGGACCCGGCGTTCGTCGCGCTGCACCAGCAGATCGGCGAGCGCAACTGGAAGATCCTGTACAAGGGCGCGGCCCAGCAGCGCTGAGCGCGGCCGGGCGCAACGATCAACGGAGGGAGACGGTTTGGGATTCAATGCAGCAGTCATGGTCGAAGCGGGCAGCCCGCTTCGGGTCGCATCGCTCGATCTGGCGGCGCTGGAAGACACCGACGTCGTCGTGCGCGTGCGCGCGACGAGCTTGTGCCACACCGACCTGGAAGCGGTGCGCGGCGACCTGCGCACGCCGCTGCCGTTCGTGCCCGGGCACGAGGCGGCGGGCGTGGTCGAATGGATTGGGCGCAGCGTGCGCAGCGTCGCGGTCGGCGACCACGTGGTGACGTCGTGGAACCCGCACTGCAACACCTGCTTCTACTGCCGGCGCCAGCAGCATGTCCTGTGCCAGCCCTACCGCGACCACGCGGCGCAGTCGTTCCATTTCGACGGGCGTCCGCGCCTGGCGTGGGACGGCCAGCCCGTGCATCAACTGATGTATTCGGGCAGCTTCGCCGAGCTGTGCGTGGTCAGCGAGGACTGCGCGATTCCGGTCTCGCGCGACATCCCGTTCGCGCGCGCCTGCCTGATCGGCTGCGGCGTGATGACCGGCTACGGCGCGGTGGCGCACGTCGCGCAGGTGGAACCAGGCGCGACGGTGACGGTGATCGGCTGCGGCGCGGTCGGGCTGTCGGCCGTGCAGGGCGCGCGCATGGCCGGCGCGGCGCGCATCATCGCCATCGACCGGCAGGCGCAGCGGCTCGAGGTCGCGCGCAAGCTCGGGGCCACGCACGCGCTGGTTGCCGACGACACGCTCGGCGCGCTGCACCTGGAGCTGACCGAAGGCCGCGGCGCGGACCATGTGTTCGAGGCGGCGGGCAACCCGGCCGGGTTCCGCGCCAGCGTCGACCTCGTGCGCCCGGGCGGGCAGGTGGTGTGGCTCGGCAAGCTGCCGGCCGACGCCGAGATGGCGTTCCGCTGGGGCGCGCTGATGGGCGAGAAGCGCATCGTGCGCTCGAGCTACGGCGCGGCGCAGCCGGCGCGCGATTTTCCGGCGCTGGCGCAGGCGTATCTCGACGGCACGCTGAAGCTCGACGAATACGTGACCTCGACGATCACGCTCGGCGAGGTGAACGAGGGGCTCGACCGGCTCGCGGCGGGCAGCGACATCCGCGCCGTGATCGAGCTATGATCCCGCGCCATCCTCCCCTGCAGGACGGATGGATCGACGCGCCGCACCGCGGCGCGGCGCTCGGCCGCTTCCCGCTCGAATCGGGCGAGGCCATCGACGACCTGCGCCTGTCCTACGTCGTGCACGGCGACCTGGGCGACAAGTCGAAACCGGTCGTGCTCGGCCTGTGCGCCATCGGCAGCACGCACCACCGGCTGGATTTCCTGATCGGCGCGGGCCGCGCGCTCGATCCCGCGCGCTATACGACCATCGTCGTCGACGCGCTCGGCAACGGCCTGTCCTCGTCGCCGTCGAACTCGGCCACGCAGCCGGGCGAGCGCTTTCCGCGCTTCACGATCCGCGACATGGTGCGCAGCCAGAAGCGGCTGCTCGAGCAGCTCGGCGTCGCGTCGCTGCACGCGGTGGCGGGCGCGTCGATGGGCGGCATGCAGGCGCTGCAATGGGGCGTGTCGTATCCGGATGCGATGTCGCGCATCGTCGCGCTGGTGCCGATGGCGAAGACCGCGCCCTGGTCCCAGGCGCTCAACGAGACGGCCCGGCTCGCGCTGCGCGCGGGCGGCGCCGGATCATCGGCGGAGGTCGACTGGACCGCGTGGGTCGCGGTCACGCACATCCTGGCCATGCGCAGCCCCACGCGCTTTGCCGCCGATGTCGCCGATGCCACGCTGGACGGCATGCACGACTGGCTGGCGCGGCGCACGGCATGGTGGCGCCGGCAGCAGGCCGATCCCCTCGACTGGATCTACCAGTCGTGGGCCTACGACGCCCACGACGTCGGCACCACGCCGGGCTTCGGCGGCGACACGGCGCGGGCGCTCGCCGCGATCCGGGCGCGGACCCTGATCGCGGTGCCGCGGCTCGACCTCTACAACCCGGTCGAGGCAGGCATCTGGGCGGCGCAGCACATCGCGGACTGCCAGCTCGTCCAGCTGCCCAGCCAGGACGGGCATCTGGCGGCGTCCGAAGCGGACCCGGAGACGGCGGGCCGGATCGACCGGGAAATCGGCACGTTCCTGGCCTGAGCGCATGGAGGAGGCGGCGGTAGCGTCGGCGGCTGTACGCGGCGCAAGTGCGGTAGTATGGTTCAACCATCGCGTCCACTCTTCCTGCCCATGAGCCAGTTGTCCACCAGCGCCAGTTTCCCGCCCGCCGCATCCAACGATGCGGAGGTTGGCGGATCGATCCAGCATCGCACCTATCAGTTGCTGCGCGAGATGATCGAAAGCGGGCGCATCGCTCCGGGAGAAAAGCTGCTCGAGGCGCAGGTGGCGAGGTCGTTCAGCATCGGCCGCTCGCCCGCGCGCATCGCGCTCGCCATGCTGTGCTCGGACCGTTTGCTCGTCGAGAACGAAGGGCGCGGCTACCGGGTCGCGGGCAAGGCCCGGGGCGAATGCGCGGGCCGCGTCGCCACGCTCGAGCAGGTCGACCTGACCGGCGAGCCGCAGTGGCAGCGCATGTATGCCGCCGTCGAGCGGGAGCTGTGCACGCGCGTGCTGTTCGGCACCGTGCGCATCACCGAGGAACGCCTCGCGGAACACTTCGACGTCAGCCGCACGGTCGCGCGCGACGTGATGGCGCGCATGCACAGCGTCGGCATGCTGTCGAAGGACAAGGGCGGACACTGGATCGCGGAGCGCGTGACGCAGGAGCGCATCGGCCACCTGTTCGAGATGCGCTGCCTGGTCGAGCCCGTGGCGCTGGTGCAGGCGGCCGCGCGCGTGCCGCGCGCCTGGCTCGAAGGCGTGCGGGACAAGCTGGCCGCGCAGATCGCCAGCGGACAGCGCGAGGCCAAGGACATGGACGAGGCGGAGACGGACCTGCACATCCGCCTGCTGTCGTATTGCCCGAACAAGGAAATGACGGTCGCGCTCGCGCGCACGCACGTGCTGTTCGTGCCGACCCGGTATCTGGCCGACCCGTACCTGCAGATTCCCGGGCAACTGATCAACGACGCCTTCACCGAACACCTGCAGATCATCGACGCCCTGCTCTCGGACGACCCGCAGCGCACCGCGAGCCTGCTGTACGAGCACATCAACGAGGCCAGGAAACGCTGGATGCTGCGCTTCGACATCGTCAGCAGGATGAAGCAGCCGCCGCTGCCGTCCTACCTGAGCAAGGTGAAGGACGAGTAGCCGCTCGCCGCGCGCAAGGCGCGGCGGGCCTGGCCCGCCTGCCTCGCGCCGCTCAGAACTTGTGCCGGATGCCCAGCAGCACGCCGGTCTGGTTCTTGCCCGGCACGGTCGAGCCGAAGCCGCCGGTGCCCAGGTTCGAGTCATCCTTGTTGCGCGTGTAGGCCACGTTCAGGTAGACGTCCGTGCGGCGCGAGAACGCATAGCCACCCGACACGATGAACAGCCACGGATCGGCGCCGGAGGCGCGGAAGTCCTGGTAGTAGGCCGCGCCGGTCAGCGACCACGCCTGCGTGATGTCCCACTGCACGCCCGCCCAGTACAGGTTCGTCGTCTGGTTCAGGGGCGCCGTCATGGTGCGTCCGTAGCGGTAGCCCAGGTAGGTCTTGGTCGGCCCGATGGCGTAGGTGCCGACCAGCGCCGCCTTGCGCGTGCGGTCGCCCTCGCTCGCCACGGTGTCGCCGTCCTGCTCGTCATAGACGGCAGCCACGGCCAGCGGCCCGCTCTCGTAGGCGAGGCTGGCGCCGTATTCGCGGCCGACCGTGAAATGGCCGGGCACCTCGCCATTGGTGCCGGCGGTGCCGTCGGCGCCGAAGCTGTACAGCAGCTTGGCCGTCACCGGGCCGAACTTGCCCGTGTACTTGAGCGAATTGTCCGCGCGCGACTGGAAGACGTCGTCCTGCACGCCGATCGAATAGCGCGTGGAAATGCCCATCGGATCGTACTGGACGCCGATGTCGTACATCGGCGTGTTGTGGCGGCCCAGCGTCAGCGAGCCATAGGCGGTGCTCAGCCCCACCCATGCCTGGCGCCCGAACAGCCGCCCGCTCTGCCCGCTCTTGCCGTCGTCGACGTTGTAGCCGCTCTCCAGCGCGAAGATGGCCCGCATGCCGCCGCCCAGGTCTTCCGCGCCGCGCAGCCCCCAGCGCGAGCCGGACAGGTTGCCCGACTGCATCCGCACCACGCTGTCGCCGGCGCCCTTCTGATGATTGGCGAACTCCACGCCGACGTCGGCCACGCCATACAGCATCACCGACGACTGCGCGAACGCGCTACTGCCGGGCAGCCCCGCAAGGGCCGCCACCACCAATGCTGTTTTCTTCATGCTTCAGGTTTCCCCTCGTTGTCAAAGTCGAGTGCCGGTCTGGCTCGTGCCGGCGTGTACCAACCCTGTCCAGGCACAAGCGCCACGGCCCCGGCGGAAGCCCGGAGTCATGTGTTTTTTGTGTGACAGGATGTCTTATCGGGTCGCGAGGGAATGCAGACACGAAAGGCCCGTCCTGTGCCATGAACAGCACAAAACCGTGCCCACCCCCTCGCAATGGCGACAATTTCATCAATTGGCGCATCCATTGTTTCAGCTGGCGACGCCAATATGAAGTGTCTATTGTTAATCCAAAACACCATAAACAATACATTTAGCGTGCGGGATGCTGCGAAACGCCAGATCGGAGGGGGCGAGGCGCGGCGGCGCGAAGGAAGCAGGCCGGGTCTGCAGTGGCGGGTCCGGACGAAGGTGTCCGGAGGTCGCCGGGCGGGCCGCGGACCGGCACGGCGCCGGTGGCAGGATGGCGCTGCGGCGCGGCATAGCGGCAAGCGCGCACGCGCCTGGGGAAAATACCGATGGTCTCGCACCGGGAAAGGGAAATCGCGTCCGCCAGGTGGTTCGCCGAGCGCGCCGGTGGTGCCCGGCCGGCAGTCGGCATGCACCGCCGCGGGGAGCGGGCGTGCCGCCCAAGTATTCGTTGATTTTTTTATATCAACAAAATACACTTCACCGCAACACAACCCGCAGCACACCGCGGTTACACCATAGCGACAGCGCCCGGACCCGACCACGTTGCCGCGACAATATCCGACTCCGAGAACGCTCCCTCCCATGTCCAGCCATCCCGACGACCATTCCGCCTTCCGTGACACCGTTCCCCACTGCCCGCTGATCGAGGTCAGCGGGCCGCCGCGCGAGCGCGGCCGGCAATACGGCGAACAAGCCGCCGCGCGCATCCGGCGCGGCATCGACCACTATGCGCGGCAGCTGGAGAGCAACAAGCTCGGCTGGCCCGAGCTGCGCAAGATCGTGGCGACCTTCGAGCCCACCATTGCCGCCTTCGACGCGACCTACATCGAGGAAATGAAGGGCATCGCCGAAGGCGCGCAGGTGGAGTACGCCGCCGTGGTCATGCTCAACGCGCGCACCGAGGTGCTCAAGCTGGCCGACCGCATGCGCAACCAGCAGCCGGTGCCGCTGGACCCGGACGGCTGCACCGGCGTGGTGGCGCTGCCCTGCGCCACCGCCAGCGGCCGCGTGATCCACGCGCAGAACTGGGACTGGAAGGCGGAATGCGCCGAATCGTCGGTGGTGCTCAAGGTGCACCGCGAAGACGGCCCCGACTACCTCACCTTCACCGAGGCCGGCGCGCTGGCGCGCTCGGGCATGAACGCGGCCGGCATCTCGATCACCGCCAACTACCTCGAATGCGAGCGCGACTACCGCACGCTCGGCGTGCCGCTGGCGCTGATCCGCCGCAAGGTGCTGGAACAGCGGCGCCTGGCCTTCGCCATGCAGTCGGTGTACGTGAGCGCCAAGTCGGCGGCCAACAACATGATGGTGGCCCACGCCGGCGGCGTGGCCATCGATTTCGAATGCGCGCCCGACGAGACCTTCCAGGTGCTGCCCGAGCAGGGCGTGATCGTGCACGCCAACCACTGGCAGAGCCCGGTGGCGCTGTCCAAGCTGCGCGACCTCGGCATCCAGAAGATGCCGGACTCGCTCTACCGCGACGAGCGCGTGCGCCAACTGGTGCTGCCGCACGTGGGCGGCATCACCGTGGACACCATCAAGCGCGCGCTGTTCGACGATTTCGAAACCCCGTATTCGGTGTGCCGCCCGCCGCGCCCGAACACGAGCAACAACCTGTCGGCCACGGTGGCGATGATCGTGATGGAGCCGGAGCTGGGCGTGATGGAAGTGTCGATGCTGCCCGCGCTGCATCCCACCTTCGCCACCTTCACTCTGGACATGGAAATCCAGCAGCCGCGCACGGATGGCGCGGCCCCCGCCCACCGGCGGGCAGTCGCCGCCTGACGCGGCCGGAGGAGAGATGGAGACGAGACGAAAAAACGCCGCGCGGCCGCTGGCCCGGCTGCTGACGGCCACCTTCACCCTGGCGGCGTGCCTGGCCCTGGGCGCGCCCGCGCTGCATGCCCAGCCGGCGCAGGACACGCTGCGCATCCGCCTGAACGCGGACATCCGCTCCACCGATCCCGGCATCAACCGCGATGCCAACACCGACGCGGTGGTTTCGCACATCGTCGAAGGCCTGGTGGCGTTCCGCGAGGACACCACCGTGGGCCCGCTGCTGGCGCAGAGCGTGACCACCTCGCCGGACGGCCTGACCTACACCTTCGCGCTGCGCCCGGGCCTGAGATTCCACAACGGCGCGCCGCTCACGGCCGACGACGTGGTGTTCTCGTGGCACCGCTACATGACGCCGGCCAACAACTGGCGCTGCCTGTCCGAGTTCGACGGGCGCGGCCAGGCCAAGGTGCTGAAGGTGGAAGCGAAAGACCCGCTGACCGTGGTCTACACGCTGGACCGCCCCTCCGCGCTATTCCTGGAAACGCTGGCGCGGCCCGACTGCGGCGGCGCCGGCGTCTACCACCGCAGCTCCGTCGGCCCCGACGGCAAGTGGCGCGAGCCGGTCGGCACCGGCCCGTTCAAGCTCGCCGAGTGGAAGCGCGGCCAGTACATCGACCTGGTGCGCAACCCCGACTACGCGGCCCTGCCCGGCAAGCGCGACGGCAACACCGGCAACAAGACCGCCGAGGTGGCCAGGGTGCGCTTCGTGGTCATCCCCGACGTGGCCGCCTCCAAGGCCGCGCTGCTGTCCGGCGGCGTGGACCTGATCTTCGACGTGGAAGACAACGACCTGCCCGAATACCGCAGGCACCCCGAGCTGGTGATGCAGAGCATGCCCACCATGAGCCTGAACGGCCTGCTGTTCCAGACCCGCGACCCGCTGCTCAAGGACGTGCGCATCCGCCGCGCGCTGGCGCTCACGCTCGACGTGCCGGAGATGGTGGACGCCCTCACCGAGGGCACCGCGCAGCCCAACCGCTCGGTGATCCCGCGCGCCAGCCCGTTCTACGGCCGCGCGCAGTCCGGCATGCCGGGGCGCGACATCGCCGCCGCGCGCAAGCTGCTGGCCGAGGCCGGCTACCGCGGCCAGACCATCAAGATCCTGGCCACCAAGCGCTACAACTCGCTGTTCGACATGGCCGTGCTGACGCAGGCGATGGCCAGCGAAGCCGGCCTCAAGGTGGACGTGGAAGTGCTCGACTGGGCCACCATGCTCGACCGCTACAACCGCGGCGACTACCAGGCAATGGCCTTCACGTACTCCGCGCGGCTCGACGCCTCGCTCTCCTACGAGATGATCATCGGCCCCAAGGACCGCCAGCCGCGCAAGGTGTGGGACACGCCCGAGGCCATCCGCCTGCTGGGCAACAGCATGAACACCACGGACCGCGCGCAGCGCCAGGCCATGTTCGACAGCCTCGACGCGCGCCTGCTCGAAGACGTGCCGGCGGTGTTCTTCTACTCGGAGATGCGCACCAGCGCCGCGCGCGACTACGTCAAGGGCTACAAGGGCTGGCCGATGGGCCAGCCGCGCGCCTGGGGCGTGTCGCTGGCCAGGCGCTAGCGCCGCTCCCGCCCCGCATGCATCACAGCCAGATGAACATAACCGGAGCCCCCCTTGTCTTCGTCCTTCCTGCTGTACCTGCTTAGACGCGCGCTGTGGACGGTGCCGACGCTGCTGCTGGTGGCGGTGCTGGTCTTCGTGCTGATGCGGCTGATCCCCGGCGACCCGGCCCAGCTCATCCTCGGCGACGCCGGCACCGCCGAGCAGCTCGCCGACCTGCGCGCCCAGTTCGGCCTCGACAAACCCATCCTGGTGCAGTTCGGCCTGTGGCTGTCGCACATGGCCAGCGGCGACTTCGGCCACTCGCTGAGCAGCGGCGAAGCGGTGCTGCCGCTGCTGCTCGAGCGCTTCCAGGTCAGCGCCGCCATCGTGCTGGTGGCGGTGGGCGCGGCCACCCTGCTGGCGGTGCCGGCCGGGCTGTTCGCCGCGTGGAAGCAGAACTCGCTGACCGATACGGTGATCGTCGCCGGCGCCACCTTCTTCCTGTCGATCCCGAGCTTCTGGCTGGGCCTGCTGTTGCTGCTGTTCGTCGGCCTCAAGCTGGGCTGGGTGCCGGTGGTCGGCTACGTCACCTTCAGCCAGGACTGGCGCGCCGCGGCCAGCTACCTGGTGCTGCCGGTCATCACGCTGACGCTGATCGAGATGGGCGTGCTCACGCGCATGGCCCGCTCCAGCGCGATCGAGACGCTGCGGCTGGAATACGTGACCCACGCGCGCGCCAAGGGCCTGTCTGAGCTGCGCGTGCTGCTGCGCCACGTGCTGCCCAACGCCTTCGCGCCCACCTGGACCCTGATCGGGCTGGTGCTGGGCAACCTGCTCGGCGGCATCGCCGTGCTGGAAACCGTGTTCACGCTGCCCGGCCTCGGCCGGCTGCTGGTGGACGCCATCTTCGCGCGCGACTATCCCGTGGTGCAGGGCTGCCTGCTGTTCACCGCGGGCATCTACGTGCTGGTCAACCTTGTCGTGGACCTCTTCTACCCTCTCTTCGATCCGCGAGTGGCGACATCATGAAACTACGCACCAACGCGCTGATAGGCGGCCTGCTGGTGGCCACGGTGACGGCGATGGCGCTGCTCTCCGTGATCTGGACGCCCTACAACCCGCTGCGCCTGAACCTGCGCATGCGGCTCAAGCCGCCCGGCAGCCTGCACTGGCTCGGCACCGACGAATTCGGCCGCGACATCCTCTCGCGCCTGCTGGCCGGCGCCGGCGCCAGCCTGCTGGTGGCCGCGCTGACCGTGCTGGTGGCGCTGCTGCTCGGCACGCTGCTCGGCCTGATCGCCGGCTACTTCCGCGGCAGGATCGACCGCGTGATGATGGTCTTCAACGACGCGCTGCTCGCCTTCCCCGGCATCCTGCTCGCGCTCGGCATCATGGTCGTCACCGGCGCCAACAAGTACGGCATCGTGCTGGCGCTGGGCCTGGCCTACACCCCCACCGTGGTGCGGCTGGTGCGCGGCACAGTGCTGTCGCTGCGCGAGAAGGAATACGTGGAAGCCTCGCGCGTGATCGGCAACAGCGAGCTCGTCACCATGCTGCGCCACATCCTGCCCAACTGCGCCGCGCCGCTGATGGTGCTCGGCACCTCGATGTTCGGCTGGGTGGTGCTGGCCGAAAGCGCGCTGAGCTTCCTCGGCCTCGGCGTGCCGCCGCCCGCGCCCACCTGGGGCAACATGCTGTCGTCGGGCCGCCCCTACATCGAATCCGCCGCCTGGCTGGGCATCGCGCCCGGCGTGTGCATCGCGCTGACGCTGCTCGGCATCAACCTGCTGGGCGACGCGCTGCGCGACTGGCTCGACCCCCGCATGGAGCCACGATGAATTCCAGGATGAACGCCCGCATGCCCGCGGTCCCCCAATCGCCCCCCGCCGGCCAGGGCGCCCCGCTGCTGAGCGTGCGCGGCCTGACGCTGCGCAGCGCCGCCGGCACGCCCATCCTCAACGGCATCTCCTTCGACATCGCGCAGGGCGAGGTGCTCGCGCTGGTCGGCGAATCCGGCAGCGGCAAGACGATGGCCGGGCGCGCCGTGATGCGCCTGCTGCCGTCACAGGTGCGCCAGACCGGCGGCACCATCACGCTGGCCGGCCACGACGTCGCCACGCTGCCCGACCGCGGCATGCGCTCGCTGCGCGGGCAGGTCGCCGGCATGGTGTTCCAGGAGCCGATGGTCTCGCTCAACCCGGCCATGACGGTCGGCGCGCAACTGTGCGAAGGCCTGATGCTGCACGAGAAGATCCCCGCGCAGGCCGCGCGCGAGCGCGCCGTGGCCATGCTCGCGCGCGTGCAGATCACCGACCCCGAAGGTTGCATGGCGTCCTACCCGCACGTGTTCTCGGGCGGCATGCGCCAGCGCATCATGCTGGCCTGCGTCATGCTGCTCAAGCCGCGCCTGCTGATCGCCGACGAGCCGACCACCGCGCTCGATGCCCTGAGCCAGCGCGAGGTCATGCAGATCATGGCCGACCTCACGCGCACCAGCGGCACCGCCGTGCTGCTGGTCACGCACGACCTGCAGCTGGTCGCGCACTATGCCGATTCGGTGCTGGTGCTCAAGCGCGGCGACCAGGTCGAGTCCGGCCGCGCCGGCGAGGTGCTGCGCAACCCGCGCGAAGCCTATACCCGCAGCCTGATCGCCGCGCTGCCGCGGCGCGACGACAGCCGCCCCGCCGTGGCCGACGCGCCGCCGGTGATCGAGGCGCGCAACGTTGCCGTGGCCTACCCCGGCGCGCACCGGCTGTTCTCGCGCCAGGCGGACAAGCTCGCCGTCGACGGCGTCTCGCTGGCGATCCGGCCCGGCGAAGTGGTGGCCGTGGTCGGCGGCTCCGGCTCGGGCAAGACCACGCTCGGGCGCGCGCTGATCGGCCTGCTGCCGCTCGCCGGCGGCGAGATCCGGTTCCGCGGGCAACCGGTCGGCAGCGGCGGCCGGCAAGACCGGCGCGACTTCCGGCTGGCCTGCCAGATGGTGTTCCAGGACCCGTACTCGTCGCTCGACCCGCGCCAGCGCATCGGCGACATCGTGGCCGAGCCGCTCAACCACGGCGAGCCGCTCACGCGCGCCCAGCGCCGCGCGCGCGTGGACGCCATGCTGGCCGAAGTCGGGCTCGACGGGCTGGGCGAGCGCTATCCGCACGCGCTCTCCGGCGGCCAGCGCCAGCGCGTGGCCATCGCCCGCGCGCTGATCCGCCGGCCCGCGCTGGTGGTCGCGGACGAACCCGTGTCCGCGCTCGACATGACGATCCAGAAACAGGTGCTGACCTTGTTCCGGCAACTGCAGGCGCAGCACGGCTTTGCCTGCTTCTTCGTCTCGCACAACCTCGCCGCGGTGTCCGAGGTGGCCGACCGCATCGTCGTGATGCACCAGGGCAGGATCGTCGAGCAAGGCAGCGTGGCCGACATCTTCGACCGACCGCAGCACGACTACACGCGGGCGCTGCTGGAAGCCGCTTATGTGGCGCCGGGGCAGCGGGCACCGCTGTCGGTGGCGGAGGATGGCGCGGGGTCGCTGGCGCTGGGGGCTGCGGCTTCGTGAAGCGCTGGCACTGCTGCCGGTGTGCTCCCCTCTCCCACTTGTGGGAGAGGGGCCGGGGGAGAGGGCAGGCGCCCAGATCCCGCCGCTAGCGCCAGAGCACCGCCACCGTCTCCGCCCCATGACAAGCCACGTAGTTGTCGCAGGCGGCACAGGACGGTTCAGGACAGGGATGCAGATCCAGCCGCCGGCACAACTCGTGGTAGAAGAATTTCTTCCACTTCATCTCCGCGGTGTTGGCCGCATAAAGCGCGGGAAAGTATTCCTGCAGCAGGCGCGAGACATCGTGCCGGCCGGACAGGCCCATGTCCTGCCACAAGTGCGAGCCGCCGAAGCAGCCGCTGGCCAGCGCGTGGGCGGCCCAGCGCATCGCCGGGCGGCTGGCGTCGCCCGAGGCGATCAGCATGTCCACCAGGTCGGGAAACTCGCAGGGCAGCGCGGCCGCGTCGACGGGGGCGGACTCGGGTGCCCATCCCGCCGCCCGGGCACCCGGAAAGCACTGCTCCAGCATGCGCCAGAACTCCGCCTCGTCCAGCCCGAGCCATTGCGCGAAACGGGGCAGCCGGCCCGCGTCGGCGCTCTCCAGCACGCCCGCCAGCGCGCGCGCCGCGGGCTCGCCGGGAGACAGCGAAAACGCATCGAGGATCAGCAACGACTGGTTCACGGCACGGCCTTGTGAAGACGGGCGCCGCGACTGGCTGGCGGCGCCCGGTTTCCGAAATATAGCGTTGTATATAACGGTAGTCAAACCGGCGCCGCCCCGCTCCACCTTGCCCTGCCCCGCTCACACCGCGCCCGCGATGTACTCGCGCAGCCACCGGTGCGCGGGATCGCGGTGGCTGCGCTCGTGCCAGAGCATGGCCATCTCGTAGCCCGGCACCGCGAGGGGCGGCTCCACCACCTGCAGCGCACCAACGCCGTGCACGAGGCGCGCGGGCAGCATCGCCACGAGGTCGGTCGTCGCCAGCACCGACATCATGAAAAGGAAGTGCGGCACGGACAGCACCACCCGGCGCGTCAGGCCCGCCTGCGCAAGCGCGTCATCGGTGACGCCGCGGAATCCCCCGCCGTCCGGCGACACGATCACGTGGTCGAGCGCGCAGAACTGCGCCAGCGTCGGCCGCCGCTTCAGGCGCGGATGGCCGGCGCGGCCCGCCAGCACGTAGCGCTCCGTGAACAGGGTGCGGTGGCGCAGGCCCGGCGACGCCTCATCGCCGACGTGGAAGGCAAGGTCGATCTCGCCCTGCTCCGCCTGCTTCGCGATGCGTGGCGGCATCAGTTCGAGCACCGCCAGCCGGACGCCGGGCGCCGCCGCGCGCAAGCCGTTCAGCGCCGGCAGCAGGACGGTCGACTCGCCGTAATCGGAGGCCGCCACGCGCCACGTCTGGCTGGCCGTGGCCGGGTCGAACGGGCTGGCGGGCGCGACCGCGCTTTCCAGCGCCGCGAGCGCCTCGCGCAGCGGTTCGCGCAGCGCCTCGGCGCGGGCCGTGGGCCGCATCCCGCGCGGCCCGGGCAGCAGCAGCGGGTCGCCGAGGATCTCCCGCAGCCGGGCCAGGTGGACGCTGACCGAAGGCTGGGAAAGATGCAGGCGCTGCGCCGCGCGTGTCACGTTGTGCTCGGCAAGCAGGACGTCCAGCGTCACCAGCAGGTTGAGGTCCAGCCGTCGCAGATTATTCATGGCAATACCTGGCATATGGATTATTCATTTCCAATATACCCGGCACGGGCCTACCTTGCTGTTCTCGCCACCACCCGGCTCACCGCAACCCGAGGCCCAGCCATGCACGTACTTCTCGTCTACGCCCATCCCGAGCCCCGCTCACTGAACGGCTCGCTCAGGGACTTCACGGTCAGGCATCTCCGGGAGGCCGGCCACGAGGTCCAGGTCTCGGACCTCTATGCCATGAAGTGGAAAGCCGCGCTCGACGCGGACGACAACACGGACCACCAGCCCGGCGCGCGCTTCGACCCCGCCCTCGACTCCGGGCACGCATTCGAGCACGGCACGCAGAGCGCGGACATCGCGCGCGAACAGGACAAGCTGCGCTGGGCCAATGCCGTCATCCTCCAGTTCCCGCTGTGGTGGTTCTCGATGCCGGCGATCCTCAAGGGCTGGGTGGAGCGCGTCTACGCCTATGGCTTCGGCTACGGCGTGGGCGAACATTCCGACGCCCGCTGGGGCGACCGCTACGGCGAAGGCACGCTGGCCGGCAAGCGCGCGATGCTGGTGGTCACGGCCGGCGGCTGGGAGTCGCACTACGGCCCGCGCGGCATCAACGGCCCGATCGACGACCTGCTGTTCCCGATCCAGCACGGCATCCTGTACTACCCCGGCTTCGACGTGCTGCCGCCGTTCGTGGTCTACCGGACCGGCCGGGTCGACGAAGCACGCTTCGCGGGCATCCGCGATGCGCTCGGCCAGCGTCTCGACGGCCTAGGGACAACCGCGCCGATCCCGTTCCGCGCGCAGAATGCCGGCGCCTACGACATCCCGGCGCTCACGCTGCGGCCCGGCATCGCGCCGGGCCGGACCGGTTTCGCCGCGCACGTCGACGCGCGCGGCAGCCAGGACCAGCGCCAGGGCTAGAGCGCCAGCTCCCCCAGCCGCTCGAGCGGCACCGGCGCCGAGATGGCAAAGCCCTGCAGCAGGTCGGCGCCGAGCGACCTTGCCAGCGCCATGTCGTCGTCGCTCTCCACGCCTTCGGCCACGGTCTGCAGCTCCAGCGAGCGCGCCAGCTCCATCGACAGCGAGAGCAGCCGGCGCGCGCGCTCGGCATGGCGGGCCCGGTGCAGCATGGTCTTGTCGATCTTGACCTGCTTGAACGGCAGCAGGCCGAGCGCCTGCAGCGAGGCATAACCCGCGCCGAAGTCATCCTGCGAGATCACCATGCCACGGTTCGAGAGCGCGTTGAGGTTCTCCAGCAGGCGCGCCTCGCCCTCGCACCCGAGGCGCGTCTGCTCGGTGAGCTCGAGCACCACCCGTGCAATGTCGAGGCCGTGCGACATGCTCGCGCGCAGCAGCACCGGAATGAAATCCACCGCCGCCGCCGTGCGCGGGTTGACGTTGAGCGAGAAGCGGCCGTGGTAGCGCGGAAAGCGCGCCTGCACGCGCGCGCAGGCGCACAGGAAGTGGTCCATGAGCAGGGTCTCCACGCCGTGGCCCGCCATGCTCTCCACGAACTTGTCCGGCGCGTGCTCGCAGCCCTTGTCCGACCAGCGCGCCAGCACCTCCAGCCCGACGATGCCGCCGTGCCGCGCGCTGATCTGCGGCTGGAACACCGGATAGATATGCCCCAGCTCGATCGCGCCGACCAGCTCGGCGCGGCTCAGCGCGAGCAGGTCGTCGGTCTGCAGGTTGCGCTCCACCACCTCCGCGCCCGGCGGCGCGAGCTCGGGCGCGCCCAGCCGCTGCCCCAGTTGCGCGATGCGTTCGGCCAAGGCGTCGCGCGGGCCCTCCTCCGGCCCCGTGACGGACGCGTCCGGCCTGTCCGGCCCCGGACAGGCGCCAGCCTGGCCACTGATTAACGCGAAGTGCAATTCAAGCTCCCGGAAGCCATACCTGTCCGCTCTACCCTGACCACGATTCATTGTTCTTGGTGTTCTGATCGTTCTCGTTTTTCTGCGCACCCGTCTCGTTCTTCTTTTGTTCTTGTTCTGTTCGCCACGTGCGCCCGCGCTTGCCGCCTTGCCGCTTTCGCGCACGGCAACCCTGCGCGCAGCGATGCGCGCAGGCGATGCAATGAGCGATGCGGCATGCCGGTGCGCCAGTACCTCATTCTTTCAGCACCGGAGCGCTTCCGGGCGTTTCGGATTCCCCTCCGAAGCAGGTCCACCCCCCAAGGCAGGGTACTGACGCGGTGCAACATCAACCACAATTCACCTTGGCAAGACTGACCCCTTGCTAAACACTCAAGGGGTGCAGGGGCGCCCTGCACCTGCACCCCTCTTTTTCGCCGGCAGCCACGCCGGCGCGCAACCGCCGCCCGCCGGCACCATCAGAATCCCGAGAAGCGGATGCCGATCGAGCCGTAGCCGTAATAACGGTCGAGCTTGCCGGCGGTCGCCGCGTTGTAGAGAAACGGGATGGTCCCCACGAAGTTGTGCAGCGATGCCTGCCCGCGCAGGAACACCTCCACGTTCTTCACCACCGCGTACGACAGCTCCAGCCCCAGCGTATGGTTCGAACGGATCGGCGAAGTGCCGTAGGCCTGCGCGCGGCTGTCGACGTTGCTGCGCAGCAGGTACTGGAACTGGTAGCCCAGCCGCGCGGCGAAATCCTTGTACTTCCAGCGGTAGGCGCCGCCCAGGTTCAGGTAGCCCGCCACGTAGTTGAAATCGTCGTTGATGTTGAGCCCGTACTGGCTCGCGTCCGTGGAGAACGATGCCGACTGCAGGTTGACGTTGCCCGTGCGGCAAGGCGCGGCCAGCGAACCGTTGGCGATGTTGTCCGAGCCGATGGCGACGTTGAAATTGCAGCCGCCCTGCTGCAGGCGCGTGTTGATGCCGCCGATGGTCACGCGGCTCGCGCCCAGGCCGAGGAAGCCGGTCAACTGGCTGCGCTCGGTCAGCTCGCCCGAGAAGATCACGTCGGCCTGCGCCTGGATGTCGTTGGCGTCGTTGACGGTCACGCCGTTGAAGGTGGCGCTGCGCACCCTCAGCGCGGCGGAGCGGTCCAGCGTGCCCGAGCGGTCGCCCCACAGCGAGAAGCGCATCATGACGCGGTCGCGCGCGCCGGGCTCGGCCAGCGGGTCGTAGTGCAGCGCCACCATCCAGGTGTCGATCTGGTTGTTGTCGGGGCCGTAGTCGATGCCGCGCCGCCAGTACGTGGCCGAGGCCGACCAGCGCGGCGAGAACTTGTAGCCCAGCATCAACCGCCCGCCGCGGTAGTCGCCGGCGTTGTCCGGCAGGCTGTTGCCGCCCTGGTTGAAGACGTCCATCGAGCGGTTGACCATGTCGAAGCTGGCTTCCACGCGCACGGAGGTGAACTCGCCCGTGGCGGGCTCGGCCTGCATGAACACGTCGTCGGGCGCGGCGCTGGCCGCGCCCGCGCACGACAAGCCCACCATCAGGGCACCGGCCTTGCCGAGCCGGCGCGAGCGAAACAACAGCATAGGAGACTCCGAGGCCGTGGGCTGGCCTCATGCACGGCATGCGCCGCGGCCCTGACCAGCGGGCACCGGCGCACTGCACGCAAAAAAGAAGCCGGCCACCCGCCGCGCTGGCCTGCCGGCGCGCGCGGCGGATGACCGGGCATGCCTTCCCCGTGCGGGCGGAAGGCCGGCTGCGCGCCGGTCAGGGGTTCAGCGTGACCGCGGTCTTGATGGCGTTGCCGCTCACCGTGGCCGTGCCGGTCTGCACCGACTGCACCTGCGCCTTCTGCGCGGTACCGCTGACCAGGGTGCCCACGCTCACCTCCTTGCCGCCCTGGCCGGTCACCGCGAACGTCACCGGGAAGGTGGCGGTCGCCTTCGGCGTAAGCGCGTCGATCTGCGCCTGGCTCAGCGCGCCGGCGCTCTTGAGCTTGCCGAGGAAGGTGGTGAACGGCAGGCTCAGCGAGCCGCCGTTGGCGCTGCTGAACAGGTTGTCGGCGACGGCGTTGGTCAGGCTGACGTTGGCCGAGGTCGCGCCCGAGATGCTGAACGAGTAGGTCGTGTTGACCGGCACCTGCACGGCGCTCAGCGCCGAGCCGCTGAAGGTCAGCGAGACCTTCTCGATGATCACGTTGACCGTGTTGCCGTTGTAGGTGTAGCTCAGCCCCGCGCGCACGTCCGCGGCGCCGCCGGCAAACGGGTCGCCGTCCTTCGACACCGCCACCGTGATGGCGCCGAGCGTGCCGCCCGTCACCGTCACCGCGTCGCTGACCGGGAAGGTCTGGCCGTTGATGGTCACGCTCGCCAGCTGGATGAAGTTGGCCGGCTTGACGGCATTGGCCACGTTGTCGATGGCGCCACTGTCCACCGCGCCGCTGCCCAGGCCGTTGGCCGCGCTCTGGATTTTGGTCGGGTTGCCGCTCGCGACCGCGTCGCCCAGCACCGTCAGGCCCGCGGTCTTGGCCGGGTCGGTCAGCGTGGCCGCCGGCACCGCCGACACCAGCGCGCTCGCGGTGGTGGACTTGGCGCTGTCCACCACGCCATTGACCGCGCCGCTCGCTTGCAGCGCGGCCAGCGTGGCCGCCGGAGTGGTGCCCAGCACGATGTTGCCCAGCGACGCGCTCACGTTCGCCACCTGGGTCGCCACCACCGGGCCGGCCAGCGCGGCCACGTTGGCCGCCACCGTGTCGATGTTCGCCTGCAGGCTTGCCGGCAGGCCCGCCTTGGCGTTCTGCACGGCCGAGCTCACCACCGACGTCACCAGCGCGCTGCTGGTCAGGTCAACCGGGCCCGACGCCGCGCCGACCGCGCTGGCCACCGCCTTGGCCGCCGCCGCCGCGGCATCGGCCGCGCTCAGCGTGCCGCCCTTGGCCACGCCGGTCAGCGTCTTGGTGACCTGTTCCACCAGTTGCTGCACCACCACGGCCGCCTTGAGCACGGCCGCGTCCTGCATCGGGTCGAGCGAGGTCAGGTCCTTGCCGGCAAGGCCCAGCTTGGTGGCCAGCGCCTCGGCCTGCCCGGCGCCGAGTTGCGCCAGCAGCGTGGTCAGCGGCGTGAGCATCGGCGTCACGCCTGCCTTGTAGGGCAAGGCAGGCGACTGCAGCACGCCGGTGAACGGCTGGCCGGTGCCGATGTCGGTGCCGCCGGATCCCTTCAGCGCGCTCGAGGTGCAGCCCGCGGGGAAGGTGAAGTCACCCGTCGCGTTGGTGATCGCGGTCTGGTTGCTGCAGTCGAGGAAGGTCACGGTGGCGCCCGACACGTAGAAGTCGACTGCCTTGCCGCTGACAGTGACCGACGGTGTCGACGGTGTCGACGGCGAATCCGAGCCGCCCCCGCAAGCAACCAGCGTCGCTGCCGCGGCCGCCATGATGCCGAGGGTAAAGATATTCCTGATATTGGTTTGCACTCTTCTCGCTCCTGAGATCGTTACGTCGATACGTGGTCTGTGGGTCAATGCGCCTGGTCATCGCCGCACACTGTCACCTGCGCCCTGCGCCACCGGGTCCTGCCGCGCATCGCGCGGCCTTGCTGCCCCCTGCAAGCGGACCTGGCAACAACGCTTTGGTGCAGTGCACTGCCGCGTCCTGCCAGCACACTAGATAAACAATCCCTACTTCCGTGTCACCCCTACTTGGCGGGGGAAAGCCCGCGGCGGCACGCCGCCAACCGCTCTCGCTCGGCGTTTTGCGGCCGCGCGGATGCCCCCTTGCAGGTTGTCTTTTTTACAATGGCCGCATGCAAGAACTACAACGGCCACTGCATTGCTACAGCTGCATCTACACCGTCTGCACAGCGCGCAGCGCGGGAAAATCGGCCGGCGCAAGCCAGCCCGCCAGGTACCGGCCCATCGCTTCGAGCAACACGTCGGAAGTCAGCCCCGATGCGCCGGCCAGCGCCGGGCAGACGATCCACGTGGTGCCGTCGCGCCTGAGCACCCGCAGCGTCTTGGCGAGATCGGCGGGCTGCAGGATGTAGTCGGATGCGTGCGCGTCGTCCAGCGAGAACGCGTGCACGAAATCGTCGAGATGGCGCTCGCCCAGGCACACCACCACCTTCGGCCGCCAGCGCCGGCGGATGTCGTCGATGAACGCAAAGCGCCTGCCGCCGCGGCACAGGTCGAGATAGCGCTGCTTGGGCACCAGCGCGGGCTGGCCGCGGAACGCCTTGGACCACGGCGTCTGCCCGATCAGGTGAGCCGGCAGCGGGAACAGGCTGAGCTTGAATTCCGCGCCGCGCGGCGCGTAGAGATAGTGGTCGAAGTAATGCTTCCAGTCGCATTCGCTCAGCGAGCTGCCGAAGGTGCGCGCACGCGCCGCCGCCATGATCCGTGCGATCTTCTGGTGCGACTGCCAGCGCTCCATGCTCTGGCGGTGCTTGCCACGGTATGCGTCATCCCATGACACGGGATGCTCGCGCGGCACCAGCGGCGCCACCAGCGACTCGACCCACGGATGAGGCGTGCTGTCGCAAAACCACACAGCCGCCGCAGGATTCCCGCCTTCCATACCCACGTAGGATGCGAAATACGCATCCAGCTGCTCTCGCGAAAATACCGTCTTCTGTTCTATTTCCATTGCCTCTACCGCTTGGTGGAGTTGAAGATGCCCACACGCAGAGGCAATACTCACCTGTACGACGTGAAGGGCAAGGAGACGCCCCGAATGCATCGGCAAATCTCTAATAGAACCTGGAGACAATCCGCTGACCGGGAAGCAGAGCCGCGCCGGCGATCCGGCACCTCCCATCCCGCTTCGTACCGGGGGAGCAGCCAGCCCGACGCAATGCCTGCCCCGACGGATTTGACCTTCCTGCAACCAATCTGGACCAGTCTTTCCCCATGGAAAACCTCTCCGGCGCCAATACCATACGACCCGCGTGCCGCCGGATGCCGCCCCAAGGAAACCTGATCGCGTTTGCGCGAAACACTAACTAGGCGGACCGAGATTTTGCGCGAGAATCTTTCGATGCGCGCCCCCCTTTGGAGGGATTCGTTGTACTCATTTATCCCTTCTTGAGCAGGGTAACAACCAGCGCGGACCTTGCGTGCATGCGCATGCGGGGAAAGGCAATCGCCTAAAAGGATGAGGCCGCCGACACCAGCGCGCGCAGGCGAATTTCGCTACAGTCACGCCCGCGCGCGAGCCCCTCCGGCAGCCCGCGCGGCAACGCCGCGGGCAAGATACTGCGCTGGCGCGAACGCGTCGGCCACGTCATGGACCTGGAGGTGACGCACGACAAACCTGACGGGTCCCTTTCACGACGCCATCGACCGCCACCTGCCCGGCGATATGCTCTTCACCGACTGCCGCCGCAGCGCAGCCTCGCGCGCATCTCCATCGATGCCATGCGGCACCACGTGCCGCAAAGACGCAAGATAAGCGTCGAGCCGCTTACGGGTGAAGCGGGTGAATGCGTGCCAGATCATCGTGCTGATGAATGCCGTGGCAGCCGCCACGGGCCACCATCGCCGGGGCGCCTGCGCGCAATGCCGGCATGCGCGGCGTAGCCCGCTCCCGCCGCGGCGCTCGACCGTGCGTCTCAAAAAATCGCGGCCGGCGCGCACACGCGCCACCGATCCCCACGCGTTCCCTTCTCATGCAGGGTACCGGTAGGTTTCGCTGCACCGCATTATCCGCACCAATGCAGAGACAGAAGCATGCCGCCGCGGCCAGCGCCGCCGGCCAGGCACGAAGCGTTGCAACTCCAATGGGCAGTCTGCAAAGGACGCCGCAGGTGGCTCAGGTCAGCCACCGCGCCACACCCGCCATGGAGTGACTGCCGCGGAAGCAGTCCAGCACGACTTTGCCTCTGTCTCGCCGCGGCCACGCCGCGGCACTGTGCATGGCACCGGCACGACCGGCTGCCACACAAGGTCAATTTCCAGCGGGGGGAAAAGCACGGCGCATGCGGGCGCCTGCTACGCGAACACTTCGGGGGGAATCATGGGAGTCTATCGCGACATGTTTGCCAGGCATCACGATCAGTTGGCACTGATGGTGCGCCTGTTCGATGTCGGTGCCATCTGGATCGCCGGCTACGTCGCCGCCGAACTTCGCTTCCCGGCCGATCCCGGGGCGGCGGCACCGATTCACCAGTTCATCCAGTACTTCGGCTGCGCGGTCGCGTTCATCGTGCTGCCCGGCTTCGACCTCTACGCCTCATGGCGCGGACGCAGCTTCGCCGCGCTGGCCACGCGCCTGGTTGCCGCGTGGACCCTGGTCTGGCTCATCAGCCTGCTGCTGTGCTACTTCATGCATCAGATCGATGCCCTGTCGCGCCTGTGGATGATCTACTGGTACGCGCTCTCGCTGGCCGGCCTGTTCCTCCTGCACCTCGCCACCCGCTCCATGCTCAGCATGGTGCGCGGTGCCGGCATCAACCACAAGCGCGTGCTGATCGTCGGCTACGGCCGCACCGGCCAGGAGATGTATCAGCGCGCCACCGCCAGCCACCGCACCGGCTACAAGGTCAGCGGCATCTACGCGCCCGAAAGCGAAACCACGCCCGAAGGCCGCCCGCGCATCAAGGACAGTGCGGAGATCGCCGAGTTCTCGCGCGCGCACGGCATCGACGAGATCTGGCTCACGCTGCCCCTCTCCGAATCCCGCCGCATGCAGGAGATCGCCTTCTCCCTGCGCAACGACTTCATCGACATCAAGTGGATGCCCAGCGTGCTGGACTTCGACCTGCTCAACCACAACGTCGGCAACTTCCTCGGCATGCCCGCGGTGGAAATGAACCGCCCGCCCTCGCTCGGCGTGCGCGGCGCCGTCAAGGCCGTGTTCGACCGCACCTTCGCCGCCCTCGTCCTGCTCGCGCTCTCGCCGCTGTTCGCCGTGATCGGCATCCTGATCAAGCGCGGCTCGCCCGGCCCCGTCTTCTTCAAGCAGGAACGCCTCGGCATGGACGGCCGCGTGATCCACGTCTACAAGTTCCGCAGCATGAAGATGCACGCCGAGCACGGCACCGTCACCCAGGCCACCAAGGGCGACAGCCGCATCACGCCCATCGGCGCGTTCCTGCGCCGCACCAGCCTGGACGAGCTGCCGCAGTTCATCAACGTGCTGCGCGGCGAGATGAGCGTGGTGGGACCGCGGCCGCATGCGATGGCCCACAACAACATCTACAAGGAACAGCTCGACTTCTACATGCTGCGGCACCGCGTGAAGCCCGGCATCACCGGATGGGCGCAGATCAACGGCTATCGCGGCGAGACCGACACGCTGGACAAGATGGCCAAGCGGGTCGAGCACGACATCTTCTACATCCGCAACTGGTCGTTCTGGATGGACCTGCGGATCATCTTCTGGACGGCGTTCAAGGGGTGGACTGGGCAGAATGCGTATTGAACCGTCGCGCCCGGGCAGCAACGCCGCGACGCTGTTCTCGCCCACGGGCAGGCTCTGGCTCGCGGCCGCCGCCGTGTTCTACCTGACCATGCTGGTGGTGGGCAACCTCCCCGGCAAGGCACAGGCGCTCAACCAGGAATTCGGCGACAAGGTCATGCACCTGAGCGCCTATGCCTGCCTGGGCGCCGCCATCTATCTGGCTTTCTCCCGGCACAAGGCCGTCATCACGCTGGCGGGCATTGCCGTGCTGGGCGGCCTCGATGAAGTCATCCAATCGTTCTTTCCGTACCGCTCGTCCGACCTGGCAGACCTGCTCACGGACCTGACGGCTGCCGTACTTGCCATCGCCGTGCTCTCGCTGGCTCATGCGCTGGCAAACGCCAGGGCACGCAAAGACACAAATAACCCAGATCGCTCTTCACCTCCCTCGACACGCGCTCATGAAAATCACCATCATCGGTAGTGGCTACGTAGGCCTGGTCACCGGCACCTGCCTGGCGGAACTCGGCAACGACGTCCTGTGCCTGGATCTCGACGCCACCAAGATCGAGATGCTCAACGCCGGCGAAGTGCCCATCTACGAACCCGGCCTGAAGGAGCTCATCGAACGCAACCATGCCGCCGGCCGCCTGCGCTTCACCAGCGACATCGAAGCCAGCGTCAGTTTCGGCGATATCCAGTTCATTGCCGTGGGCACCCCGCCGGACGAAGATGGCTCCGCCGACCTGCGCTATGTGCTGGCGGCCGCCCGCAATATCGGCCGCTACATGACCACCCCCAAGATCGTGGTCGACAAATCCACCGTGCCCGTGGGCACCGGCACCCAGGTCAGCGAATGCATTGCCGCCCAGTTGCAGGAGCGCGGGTTGCCCGCGCTGGACTTCGCCATCGTGTCCAACCCCGAATTCCTCAAGGAAGGCGCAGCAATCGAAGACTTCATGCGCCCGGACCGCATCGTCATCGGCACCGATGCCGGCCCCGCCGGCCAGAAGGCACGTGACGCCATGCGCGCGCTGTACGCCCCCTTCACCCGCAACCACGACCGCATCCTCAACATGGACATCGCGTCGGCCGAGTTCACCAAGTACGCTGCCAACGCCATGCTGGCCACCCGCATCTCGTTCATGAATGAACTGGCCAACCTCGCGGACGTGGTCGGTGCCGATATCGAACTGGTGCGCCAGGGTATCGGCTCCGACCCCCGCATCGGCTACAGCTTTCTCTACGCCGGCACCGGCTACGGCGGCTCCTGCTTCCCCAAGGACGTGCAGGCCCTCGAGCACACCGCCGCTGAGCACGGACAGACCCCGCGCATCCTGGCCGCGGTGGAAGCCGTCAACCACGACCAGAAACGCATCCTGGTGCAGAAGATCATCGGGCACTACGGCGAAGACCTCAGCGGCCTGACTTTCGCCCTCTGGGGCCTGGCCTTCAAGCCCAACACCGATGACATGCGCGCCGCGCCGAGCCGCGTGATCATCAAGGAACTGCTGGCGCGCGGCGCCAGCGTGCGGGCCTTTGACCCGGTGGCGATGGAAGAGGCCAGGCACGCGATCCATGCGGATCTGGCCAACGAAGGCACCGCGGCTGCCCGCATCCACTTCGCCGTCGATCAGGCCGCCGCCCTGCAGGGCGCCAATGCGTTGATCGTGGTGACGGAGTGGAAATCGTTCCGCTCGCCGGACTTTACCGCCATTGCCGCCGCGCTGCGCGAGCCGGTGATTTTTGACGGGCGGAATCTCTATGAGCCGGCGGAGCTCAGCCAGCTGGGATTTACGTACTACGGCATTGGACGGAAAGCAGCCTCTGCCCTGCTCGCTGCCAGGCGCCGACAGGACACTGCCACGGCGGCCAGCAACTATCGCCAGGCCTAGGCCCATGAAGATCCTGATGTACTGCCTCAACTATGCCCCCGAGCTGACGGGCATAGGCAAATACACCGCTGAGCAGGCCGAATGGCTCGTCGCGCAGGGTCATGAGGTACGTGTCATTACCGCGCCGCCGTACTATCCCGAGTGGAAAGTCTCCGAAGGCTACAAAGCCTGCTCCTACAAGCGGGAAATGCGCAACGGCGTCACCGTTCTGCGCGCCCCGTTGTGGGTACCGGCCAAGCCTTCGGGGCTCAAGCGCCTCCTCCACCTGGCCACGTTCGCCGTTAGCAGCATGCCTGTGCTGTTCGCGCAGGCGCGCTGGAAACCCGATGTCATCTTTGTCGTCGAGCCCCCCCTGTTCTGCTCCCCTGCAACCCTCCTTTTTGCCAAGCTGTTCGGGAGCAAGACATGGTTGCATATTCAGGACTTTGAAGTCGACGCCGCATTCGCGCTCGGCATACTAAAGAACGAACGAGCCAAGCGCATCGTTGAACGCATTGAGAACCGACTGCTGCGCTGGTTTGACAGAGTATCCACAATCTCTCAAGCCATGATGCGACTTGCGGAAGCAAAGGGCGTCGACCGTAGCCGGCTTGTTCATTTCCCCAACTGGGTAGACGTGGAGACCATCCACCCAGAAGTCAACGATCATGCGATTCGGGATGAACTGAACATTCCGGCCGACGCCGTGGTCGCGCTCTACTCCGGAAACATGGGCCACAAGCAGGGCCTGGAAATCCTTGGCAGGGCAGCCAACCTGCTGCAGGACTCGCAGAACATCCATTTCGTCTTTTGCGGGAATGGCCCCGGCAAAGCAGCGCTGGAAGAAACTTGCGCGCGGCTGAATCGCGCGCATTTTCTCCCTCTGCAGTCCATCGAGCGCCTGCCATCACTCCTGGCAAGCGCAGATATTCATCTCCTGCCTCAACGCGCAGATGCAGCCGATCTCGTCATGCCATCCAAGCTGACGGGAATGCTTGCGAGTGGGCGCCCCATTGTCGCCACGGCAGCCGATGGCACCGAGGTGGCCGACGTAGTCAGCGGTCGTGGCATCACGGTCAGCCCGGGAGATGCCTCGGCGGTAGCCGACGCCGTGTTTTCCCTGGCCGGCAACGAAGCCCTCCGGACAGCGCTTGGCACAGCCGCGCGCCAGTATGCGGAGACAACTCTGGCCCTGGACAGTCTGCTGACGCGTTTTACGACTCACGTCACAGACGTCCTTCGCGAGAATCCTGCCGGCGAACGCCCCCGCAGCGCATAAACAGCCAAAGGACAACATGCACGCACAGGCTCCAAGTCCCCCGACGATGATCATCGAGGGAAACGACCCGACAGTCGAGCCCTCCTTCACCCTGCGGAACAGAATCGCCCGGCAATTGTGGAACTGGGTATGGCTCTTTCTGTTCCGCCCAAGCCCTCGTCCCTTGCACATCTGGCGTGCCTTCCTGCTCCGCTTGTTCGGCGCACGGCTGGGCGCTCACGTGCACGTCTATCCGGCCGTCAAGATCTGGGCCCCCTGGAATCTGGAGATCGGCAGCAACGTCGGCATTGCGGACGGGGTGACGCTCTACAACATGAATCAGCTGACGATTGGCGACTACAGCGTGATATCGCAAGGTGTCCATCTCTGTGGCGGCTCACACGACTACAACTCCCCGAATTTTCAGCTCATCGCAGAACCCATCACGGTGGGCTGCCGGGTCTGGATCTGCGCTGAAGCGTTCATTTCACATGGCGTGACCCTACCCGAAGGCGCCGTCATTGCGGCACGGTCCGTTGTCAGCAAGAGCCTGGAATTTCCCTGGACGGTCTATGCCGGCGTACCGGCAAAACCCATCGGCAAGAGAACTCAGCATGAAAAATGAAAGCCCCGGTATCTCTATCCTCATCCTGACCAAGAACGAGGAACAGGACCTTCCCGGCTGCCTGGAAAGCGTGGCCTGGTCGGACGATATTCACGTATATGATTCCGGAAGCTCAGATAATACCGTTAACATTGCACGAAATTTTGGCGCGACCGTAACCTCTCGCACATATAATGCCTCTCTAGGGGCATTTGGCGGAGACGAGGCCACACACCGCAACTGGGCACTTCGCAACCTATCTTTCAAGAATTCCTGGGTTCTCGTAGTTGATGCTGATGAGCGCGTCACACCCGAATTAGAAAATAATGCCAAAGAAGCCATACAGGCCGCTGGAGACATTGTCGTATTTCGCATACAGCGACGCGACTTTCTGCTCGGCACCTGGCTACGCCACGTGCAGGCATCGCCGTACTATTTGCGATTGCTCCGCCCGGAGCGCGTCCGATACGAACGTCTCGTTAATCCCGTATTGATTCCCGATGGATTAATTGGCCAACTGTCCGGTTATCTAGACCATTTCCCCTTCAGCAAAGGACTGGATCACTGGATCGCCAAACATAATAGCTACAGTAGGCTTGAAGCAATACAAATCACGAAAAATAAGAGCACGAATTCAAGCCAGATTCAAGCACCCAGCATTAGGAAGGCTCTGTTCAGCAGAGATTTCCACCAAAGGCGCTATCATCAAAAAGAAATATTCTATCGCCTCCCTTTTCGCCCGTTCGCTAAATTCATCGCTCTATATTTAATAAAACGCGGCTTCCTCGATGGGAGAGCAGGCTTCATCTACGCCACACTTCAGTCTATTTATGAGTATTTCATCATAATAAAAACAAAAGAACTCTCACTTAGCACACTAAAAACACCCTATTCAATACCCGACACAGACAACTTTCTTTCTGGCAATCTCACCAACAAAATATCCAGACCCAACAGAGAAATATCGGCTCAGATCAAGAAAGCTACCGAACACGCATCATAAAACGATACGAGAAGTACTTCAGCCCACCGGAATACCGCCTTCGAGATGTCGACCCTCCAGGAATACCACCAGAGTACCAACTTAGATTGGGCACTTGTCGCCTATCGATTTTTATACCGACCAACAAAAAACGTACCCTAAACCTGAAACAGATGAGGGTGCAAGCAAGGGCAAGTGAGGCCCGATGAGTATTGATGCGGCACCGGCAACGAGACGAGCAAGCCAGGCGTGAGTCCATTCGACAACCCTGTACAGCTTCCGAGAGTCGCTGTCGCTTATGATTCTCTGCGCTACGACGCGCCATGTGTGATTCTGAGCCACGCTTGCGCAGATGCCTACGGCAGCGTGCGAAGTCGTTTCCCTTGTCAGCAGGCATTTTCTCGGGGCGAAAACGTGGCCAGCCAGACAACCTCGGCATAGAGAGACACAGCAACCAAAACCTCGAAGACAATCGAGTCTTGGCGATTGACACCGGTCACAACGCCACGCCGATCTACAACGAAGCGGCACTTGCTACCAAGCTTGGCCGCGAGCCGAGGGACTCGAATCAGTGTAGCCAACTCCAATCTCAGGCGCACTCAGAACAAATCGCCCCCCCCTTGGGAGTCTTCCCACGGATTACAGGCCTGTAGGACGAACAAGATGCCATTAGGCGCGACCCGGTCATCCACTCTTGGCACCTACTTTTCGACAATGGCACGGAAGCCAGCATAGAGGCTCCAGTGCCTTCCATTGGCCGCTATCGACAGCTTACACGCCATACCATCGCTAACGCATGTCTAGCGCCGTTCAATGACATGTTCTTTCAGCCACCTTAAGAATGAATCTCCACTATTCGTAGCAAATCGTCTGCCATGGCCTTAATAGTAAACCGTTCGGAATGAACCCGGACCGCGTTTCGGCGCATTTTCGATTGCTCTACCTTGTCAAGGTTAAGCCATTGGGTAAGTATTTCCTTAGTCCCATCTACCGTATCTTCACCCACCAATCCTGCATGAGCGGCTTCGATCTCTCGCCAAATATTAACCTTATTTGATATCAATACAGGACATCCACACGCTAACGCCTCCGTCACAGCGATCCCGAAATTTTCTTGGTGCGACGGCAGAACAAAAACATCCGCTGCGCAGAATGCTGCCCATTTTTGCCGCCCCTTTAGCATTCCCGCCCATGTGACTCTCCCGTCTATACCAGCCCTAGCGACTAAGCGCTTCATCGATTCACCATAGGCACAATCATCTGGGCCAGCAATAACTAGATGGAGATCGCTATTCGAATCACAGATCTGAGAAAATGCGTTTATCAATAGATCGCACCCCTTCTTCTCATGAATCCTCCCCAAGAATAGGACAACACGCTTTTCCCGGAGGTCCATAAACTCGTCATAAAACAATTCCTTTAATGTCCCCATCTCCTCATCTGGTGTTGCACTGCCATAAGCCCCAACAGTCTCATTGCACTTATATGGCCAGAACGAGCGACGAGCCGCGATTTTTTCCTCATCACTTGTAAAAATAACAGCTCGAGCGTCACGAATAACTTTTCGCTCAGCAAGCAACCAATATAACAACTTCCCCAAAAACTTAATCTTATATTTTCGCCTAAACCAGGGATCCAACATTCCATGCGGGAAAACAAAATATGGAATATTCTTTTCCCGAAGAACCCTCCAAGCGCCAAAGCTATTAAATCTCCAAACTCCATTAATCACGACAGCATCATAAAGCACACAGTTCTCTCGCAACCATGATATGAATCTGGCACTAAATCCATATTTTCCACTCCCTCCACCAAGAGGGAAAATACGCACGGGAAATCCTTCTAAGAACTCGCTGCCCGGATCATCCAAACTAGCGATATCAACAACATGGTCTCGGCGTGCGAGGAAGAGACCTCTCTGAACAATACCATTAATCGGCCCGCCTAACCTGGGGTCAGCCGAGTGAATAAGATGCAAAATTCTCATTGCGCCAGTCCCAACAATAGCATTCAATCAGATCAACTCACGCACGGAATCGACAAAGCATGTTTCCCCATAGGTTTCCACAACTCTGTCGGCAGCACTTTTGATCTCCTCTCCCTTCTTTTGATACCATAGTTGTGCTTTTCGTATCTTCTGCACCCCATCCTCGATAGAACCGTCGAAGAAAAGAACAGTATTTAATAGTTCGGTAAATCCCTCCTGAGGAAGAGCACTGGATACAAGCACACGCCCCGAAGCAATTGCCTCCACAACCTTAAAAGGGAATACGCCATTTGCCAAATGATTTATATCCTTGTGAGGATTCAGCAAAATGTCACATCTTGATATTTGCTGATATAGCTCATCATCTGAAATTCGGCCCAAGTACTTTAGTCGCTTCGGATTATTTTTTGAAAAATCGGCCATCGCGCCTTCTAAGGGTCCAGCCCCGGAAACTACGAATTGAAACGAGTCACCGAGCTCTTTCGCAAAAGATATAACTTTATCAGCACCTTTTTCTGCTACCAAGCGACCAAAATAGCCCACAGTAATTTGGCTGGGATCGGAGAAAGGTTGTCGCTTTGCACACGTATCCAGTAGCGTTTGTGGAACTATGCCTGGTAGCAAACGAACATCAACGCCCTCCATGCTGGCCTTGCTTGCTACCGTTGCGTTGACGGCATACACGCGTGTATACGCAGATTTAATTCGACTCCAAAAAATCCAATCCAGATATGGTTTTGGATTCCATCCACGTCTTCGTGCAAAATGCCAATCTTCGAATTCGAGAACAAGAGGGCAGCTCGTCAGCCTCTTAATTTTGTGAGCGAATATTGACTCGAATGCATAGCCATTATATAGCCACACCAGACTGGGGGATCCAATCTCCATAACTCGGCTCACGACTTTTCCTACCTGCACCAAGTTTATTAGTTTCCCCAACTGTCTATTCCTATAAATTGGAGGGATGATCTCTGATATCACCACACCCGCAACAGTTGTCTCCCGTACAACAAGCCCCTCCACCTCGTCTGTATTATGCGCAGTATTAACAAGGACCACTCGAGATGTCAATTCCGCAAGTTGCGTTATTATAATCTCAATTTTTCTCGAAGCACCCAAGTTGGGAAAGCTAGCACGACCAATCGGTGCATAAGGAGCTACGATTACAATCATGGCTATAGTTTCCCTTTTTGAAACGGTGCTAACGGGTAATTAAATGGCGATGATGCCACCCATGAATTATCTATCTTCAATAGTTGCGCGATTTGATCATCGGTCATCCTGCCGATAGCAGGATTCCTACAAATACCGACGCAGATCCAAAACAGCACGTAATCCCCATTACAACTCGGCAACCCGAATATAAACATCTCCATCAGCTTGATACCCACCACACACCCAGCAGCAAAGACAAGCGAATTATTTCTTTTCCCAATAATTCTGCCCAGGGCCTGCAAGCTAACAACAAGAAACAGAATTAGTAGAAGCAACCCACCTTTCAGAATGATTTGCAGATAACCAATTTCAATATTTCTCCTCAGATTCGTTACCCCTCGCCCTCCCCGCTCTTCTGCGGTTAATACGATCTTGCTTGTGTAAGCACCCAGTACGCCACGCCCTAGAATCTTCTCCTCGGGGCTGAGATCATCCAAGAATTCATCAACCAAGCCGTCACGAGAATTATTTAATCCCTTCTCCGCTACTCTGTTTATCGCAGCGGATACCGCGCCATCACCATACTCATCGTACTGAGAGAGCAACAGCATTGAACAAGACAACATCCCTACAACCAGAAATGCCGCCAATATTCTCTTCCTTCCGAACTTTAGCGACCCTTTGTTGAAAATCACCGAAAATATAAAAACAAGGGTAAAAGCCAGAGCAATGCCAAGCAGATAGCGCTTCCCCATGGAGGCCGCATTAAAGATGAAAGCAACAAGCCCAGCAGCCGTCATTCCCAATAAGTACCTTGGAATAACCCGCCATAACAGCATCACGAAACCGACAGGAAATAGGAAATTTCGATTTACGAATTCAGTGGAAAAATCATCCGCACTTCGCGTGATATAAAAATATACTACCAAAGCAATCCCGACCAGATAGATCCTCGGAAGCAACCGGACGACGCGCCCTGCAGCAGGAACACTACTGCCGACAAATACCCAAAATGGAGAAATCAGCGCCAGTCCATTAGTTCCGATAAACAAAATATCCGTCAAAGTCTTCATCTCCGGCCGAATGGCTCTGGCTATCGCCATGAGGCTCACAAACATAAATGCCCAGAAAATCAAGCGAAATGTCGCTGAAAATTTGGTTCGCTCCCTATTTGACCGAATAATCCACCAAAAAAGGAATATGAATGCGATTACAAAAGACAGCGCAGTCCCCGCTTTAAGGATGATCGAGTCATTCTCTATCGCATAATCGCTTAGACTAGCGCCAAGGCAAATCAATAGAATTGAAACCTCTATCAGTCGGTAGATTTTCATACTCAAATCGTTAGGAGAGTTTGCGAATGATCTTTGCAGGGCTCCCCCCGGCTAATACATGGTCTGGCAACGAAGTCGCAACGACGCTATTTGCTGCAACGACCACTCCCTTCCCGATATGTACGCCCTTAAGGACAATGACATTCATCCCCAGCCAAACATCATCGTCGATCTTCACGGGTGAGGACTTAGTACCATCCGTCATACCAATTTGAAGGCCAAAATAAGTCGGATTTCGCTGCCGATAGTCTAGTGGGTGAGAGTCGGTATCAGATATCGTCGTGTTCGCCCCGCATAGAACACGATTTCCAATCTCGACTCGAGTTTTCGCGGATACGACTGTTCCACTCATGCCGCAATCTTCGCCGATCTGGATCACAGCACCTCGATCTAGAGCAGCTAGCATGCACGGTCGATTGATTCCGTGCAGATTTGCAGAAAATCGAGATAGAAATCGGCATCGTGAGCCAATACGAATCCTCGCTGCAGGAGGGCGCCGAAACCTTGGAAGTCCACAGAATGAGCCCCCAGCCCCAAGATCCACACCCCACCAATACGAATAGATTCTGACCAATATACCGGTAAGTACTTCCTCAACACGCTGAAGCGCACATCTGAGATTGTGAGGTAACGCATCAACATGAATACTAGACATCGGTTTCTCCAGAGATAGTCGCTCTATAGGCGGTCATCAGAGACTCAACAATGGATTCCCTATTATGTCGTCGTTGCGCTATTTCCCGAGCATTAGCCGACAAGGTTTGAGCTAGATCCGGATTCTGCAGAACAGACTTAATTTTCCACGCGAGGATCTCTGGATCCCCCGGCGGGACAAGTAAGCCCGAACGCCGATCATCTACCATGTCGAGGACACCGCCGACGGCAGTCGCAATGCATGGGACACCCATCACCTGTGCCTCGGCTAGGCTATTCGGACTATTATCGCAATAGGAAGCGGTAACATATAGATTAGTTCGGAGAAGTATCCCTGCCATTTGCTCTTCATCGAGATATCCCAGGATCTCAAGATTATTCGAGAGCCCCAGATCCTTTATTCTACCAAGCAAATATTTACCGTACCCTGATTTATCATTGATACGTCCAGCCAAACGGAGTTTTACCTGAGGGAAATCGCGTTTCACTATGGCAATCGCCTCCAATAATATATCCGCTCCCTTTATTGGCCCGGAGACATTTGTGAAAATAACGGTAAAAGGATCGCAATTCTCAATTTCCCATGCTCTCTCATAGAAACTGCCACGCAGCACCTCACCCACATGAAAATACCGCGCTCTTGGTTGATTCGCCTCAACAAAGGCGCGATCCCATGCAGTCCGGCCCATAAAATATCTACAACTCCCGACTATGGCGCGCTCCCGCCGTCCCCGCCTACCATACGCACCGGCTTGATTGATTACACCGAGCCCTCGTACTGCTTCCAGCAAGGTTGTCGCTCTTACCTGATCTCTCCAATGCAGGCTGTCACCAGTTTTTTTTGACAAAGGTCCTAATAATCCTTGCAGGGAGACTATTGTCGGTCTTCGATAGTCCTTATCGCGACTTATCATTCCGTATGGAAGTTCCGTTCCATGAATATGCACGATATCAGGCGCAACGTCGTCCACCACCTGGCGAATCTTACCAATCACTGCAGTCGACTCAGTCCAGTACTGAAATCGTCTTGCTTGTCCAATAAGTCGATAGGAGACTCCATTCTCCGAAAACGTTGTATCTGGCATCCCTGGCGATATCGCTGCAACGGTGATATCCAGATCACTGCGATGAGTCAAGCTCTCAAGTAGAGACCACATCCATGGCCCAGTCGCCCGGTTTGGCAACTTGAAATTTCGGAACGCTGCAGGCATCACGCTATTAGTGAACCAAAGAACTTTCTTTCTCATTTCAATGCTCCGAGATAGCGTTGATCAATCGCTCGGAATAACTAGAAACGGATAGCCTATCCCTGCCTTCAATAGCGTTGAGCGACATTCTTGTTATTTCCAGATGATTCGAAGCCAGTTCCAGAATGGCATTGACAAGCCCTTCAGTATCTCCAGGCTCCACAATTAGTCCATCATGCCCGTGGCGGACCAGCGATCCCGCATTCGGTGTTGTGATAACAGGAATTCCACATGCGAGAGCTTCGTAAATGACAGTGGCAGATCCTTCCATCAATGTCGGAAGGACAAAAATATCTGCCCATTCGAAATGCTCTACAATTTCCGATCGCGCAACCTTTCCCAGAAGCCGCACATTGCTCTCTGCGCCAGCGAGACGGGAAATTTGCTCCTCAGCATGACCAATAATTCTCAACTCTATGCAACTACCTACCCTCCGTGCGGCATCTAGCAGCTCAAAAATCCCCTTTCTTACGGTAGCTGCCCCAACGAAAAGAAGATTAAGATGTGGATTTTTCGGCTTTCGTACTCGACAAGGAAATGCATCCGTGTCGACTCCGTACGGCACCACCACAATCTTTCCAGGAGGTACCCCAAGCGTAACCATTGAATCACGGACGAATTCGCTCGGAGTAATAATGAGATCCGCCAGTCTCCATTCAGCCTCTTCTCGAGCTGCTGCTCGCTCCACGTCCCATGCTCCGAAACTAGTATGCCCTCTACTTCGTATAAACTTTCTTGAGAGAAGTTCGTACTGTGTACGTTGCGGGACGATGCATTGCTCAAGCAGACATCGAATCCCAATTTCACGGCAATTCTGAAAGATCTCAAGTGCATCGCCGTTGATGCAATAGATCGCGCTACCCAATCCAGCGTTCAGATCACGGATAACACGCCGGTTGAACTTCGCTGCCGCTTCACTCTGCAATGAAATACGCTTGTTAGGATCCTCAACACGCTTCACTTTCAGACGAAACAGCAGATCATCCAACGGATACGACTTAACTATCGAATTTGGCAGATTAGCATTTCTGCCGCTCAATCGTCTCAGCCATGTGGGAATTATTCTCGGAGATATACCTTGGATCATATCTCTGGCAATCCCATCGTAAAAATATGTGTCAGTGAAAAATTGAGAAAGCAGGCCTCGCTCGCTCAGCTGACGTGGGATTGCATAATGCATTCGGGACCCACGAATAGCCACGTACACACCGGATCCATGTTTTTTATCGGATTCCATTTCTTTTCACAAAAGAATATGCTTTATCACGCACGGCGCCCATGAGATCGCGACAATCCGAGACTTCTGGAATTATTTCACCGAATTTAACACCATATTTTTTAAAAATAATTGCCAATAAAAAAGCGGCATAAATTGCCTGCGAAAGGGAATAGGATATCGCCATCCCTGTCACCCCGAATTCGCCACGAGCCAGTAATACACCGACTCCACACAGTGCGCATAAGGCAACCAGTCGCCCCCAAATACCGGCAAGCGCCACACCTTGACCACGGAGTACCTGCTCAGCGATTTGTCCCTGCCCTGAAAATGCGACGCCAAACACAAGAACACATGCCGGCATTACGGCTCCCTTGAAATCCTTCCCAAATAAGGCGGGCAAGACAAATGGCATTAAAATTATCAAAAATAAGCCTACTACACCCCAGGCGATTAAACTTTGCCTGAATAGCTTTGCTATTCTCCCAAAATCGCTTGCCTCATGCTGAGACGCCGAAACGGAGAATGCGACGATGCCAATAGCTGAGCTTATTCCCGCAGCAATTCCACTAGCGGATCCGGCAACACTGTATATGCCAAGATTAAGTGGACCGAGAAGCCAGAGCACAAGCGCTTTATCCAGGTACTGAGTCATCGGAACGATGATATCGGCGATTCCGAAACTACTGCCGGCCCGCAGTATATTAATTGCTGAGTAAGAATTTGATCTTATTCTTAAAGCGCTATGGTCACGAACTATCATATAGACCAACAGAAGGACATTAGAAACCAATAGCGCGATACAATATTCCGATGCATCTCTCGCCCCACTCACATAGAGCGCAGCGACCAAACCGAAATAGATCGGATATAACATGACTCTGCGCAGATTGAATTCCCCAAGATTTCCTGCCCCCTGGTCTACCGACATCATCGCCAATATCACGTGATTTATTGGGATAAATAAGGTGTACAGTCGAGCCGTCCCAACCAGATGGGCGCCCCCACCTTCCAATAGTACCCCGATTAGAATATTGCATAACAATGCCGTCAATCCACCCGTGACACAACCGACTATTAATGCTATCCGCTTTAGATCAGCGACGTCTCCCTTGTTCTTTGCAGCGATTCTTGCTAGTGCAACGCCACCTCCCAGGCCTCCTATCGCTGCAAAAAAATTCGCCCATAAAATAATAGCCGCGAATTCGCCGCGCCCCGCCGGGCCCAGTATTTTTGCTATAGCAACCCCTTGCAACAGAGTAAATATCTGTATGCACAGCGTGGCGGAGAGAGTTTTTGCCAGCACAATTACCAAACCATTAGTTAGTGTTCTCTGTGAAAATTGCCAACCCTAATCTTATAAATCAAATTAACCTAACGAATTTCTGCTTCGAACTGGCAATATGATTTGTATGTTTCGATTAGCCCTTCTTTCAAATCTTTCTTGGCTCGCCAGCCTAGCGCGTTAATTTTTGAAACATCGAGCAGTTTCTGCGGTGTACCATCGGGCTTAGACAAGTCAAATTCGATGGCACCACGGTATCCAACTACAGCACCAATTAGCTCGGCCAGTTCTCTAATACTCAGATCAGTTCCCGTTCCCACATTCAGATGAGAATTCATCGTGACTGTGTGAGACTCGTATTCTGATCTGTCAACATTCATGATCAAGATGCTTGCCTCCGCCAGATCATCAACATGAAGAAACTCTCTCCGAGGCATCCCGCTCCCCCAGACGGAAATACTGTTCAGTTTTTTTTCTTTGGCTTCATGAAACCTACGCAACAACGCAGGAATGACATGACTATTCTGAGGATGATAGTTATCTCCGGGACCATAGAGATTTGTCGGCATCAGACTCCTGTAATCAACCCCATGCTGTCTGTTATAGCTCTCGCATAGTTTTATCCCCGCGATCTTTGCTATAGCATAAGGCTCATTAGTCTCCTCAAGTCCCCCACTGAGCAGCGCGGTTTCTGCCATAGGTTGCCGCGCTAATTTTGGATAAATACAGCTACTGCCCAGAAATAGTAATTTTTGTACTCCAGCCCTCCAAGCCTCATGAATGACGTTTGCCTCAATCATCAGATTTTGGTGAATAAACTCGGCAGGATACCTGTTATTGGCGTAGATCCCGCCAACCTTCGCGGCGGCCAGATAAACTTGGTCAATCCGCTCTTTAGAGAAGAAATCGCGGACGGCTTGTTGCTCGGTGAGATCTAGCTCCGCATGACTGCGGACGACAATCTCCGCCTCCGGGGTTCTCTGTAGACAGCGAACGATGGCACTCCCAACCATCCCTCGATGACCTGCTACATATATTCTTGATTTCTTATTCATTTCATTTACTCCACGCTGACAGCGACGTCGAATCCATGCTGCTTCAACAGCGCATGGCGGCGTGCTTGATCCAAATCACCGGCAACCATTTCTGCGATCATTTCGTCGAGCGTAATCTCCGGCTCCCAACCAAGTTTGGCCTTGGCTTTCGCGGGGTCGCCGAGAAGTGTCTCTACTTCAGCTGGGCGGAAGTAGCGAGGATCGACCTTGACAATCACATCACCAACGGCCAGGGCCGGTGCCGTGTCACCACTGATCGCTTCCACCAGTGCCACCTCGTCAACACCCTCACTCTCAAAACGCAGCGTGATGCCCAGTTGCTTGGCGCTTCGACTGATGAACTCTCGGACGCTCACCTGCTTGCCCGTTGCAATAACGAAGTCGTCCGGTTGCTCCTGCTGCAACATCAACCACTGCATGCGCACATAGTCGTGCGCATGCCCCCAGTCCCGGAGCGAATCCATGTTGCCCATGTACAGGCAGTTCTCCAGCCCCTGCGCGATATTGGCCAGACCTCGCGTAACCTTGCGCGTCACGAACGTTTCTCCGCGACGCGGGCTTTCGTGGTTGAACAGAATGCCGTTGCAGGCATACATGCCATAGGACTCCCGGTAGTTCACGGTAATCCAGTAGGCATAGAGTTTTGCCGCCGCATAGGGGCTGCGCGGATAGAACGGTGTGGTTTCCTTCTGCGGAATTTCCTGCACCAGGCCGTAGAGTTCCGAGGTGGATGCCTGGTAGAAGCGCGTTTTCTTCTCCAGGCCGAGGATGCGAATCGCCTCCAGCAAGCGCAGCGTGCCAAGTGCATCCACGTCCGCCGTGTATTCCGGCGACTCGAAACTCACGGCCACATGGCTTTGCGCGCCGAGGTTGTAGATCTCGTCCGGCTGCGTCTGCTGAACGATGCGGATGAGGTTCGTGCTGTCGCTCAGGTCGCCATAGTGCAACACGAAGTTCCGGTGGCTGACATGGGGATCCTGATAGATGTGGTCCACGCGGGAAGTATTGAATGAACTGGCCCGGCGCTTGATGCCGTGCACGATGTAGCCCTTCGCCAGCAGGAATTCAGCCAGGTAAGACCCGTCCTGTCCCGTAATGCCGGTGATGAGTGCAGTCTTTTGATTTGTCTTGGTCATGGTAGGCGCTCAGTTCTGAATTTCGGGTCTGTCAGGCGAGTTCGGTCTTGGATCCAGAAGCCGGCGCGCGGCCGTACACATCGTCAAAGCGAACGATGTCGTCCTCCCCCAGATAACTTCCGCTCTGCACTTCAATCAGTTCCAGCGGGACGCTGCCCGGGTTTTCCAGTCGGTGGATCGTACCCAGCGGGATATAGCTGGACTGGTTCTCGCTGAGCAGGAAGGTGTTGTCTCCGCAGGTCACGCGTGCGGTGCCCTTGACGACGATCCAGTGCTCGGCACGGTGGTAGTGCATCTGCATGGAAAGTTTGGCGCCCGGCTTGACCGTGATGCGCTTGACCTGATAGCGCTGGCCTTCGTCAACCGAGTCGTAGTTGCCCCACGGGCGAAACACTTTCCGGTGATCCGCGGCTTCGCTGCGCCCCTGCTTGCGCACCATGTCCACAATGGCCTTGACGTCCTGGCATTGGTCCTTGTGCACCACCAGCACGGCATCAGGCGTTTCCACCACCATCACGTCTTCGACGCCGGCGACAGCGACAAGTCGGTGCGATGCGTGGACCAGGCAATCCCTGGCGTTGTGCATCAGCACGTCACCCGTCGTGACGTTGCCTCCCGCCTGCTTCGTACCGTGTTCCCAGACTGCATCCCATGCGCCAACATCGCTCCAGGCAGTGGCAAACGGCACCACTTGCGCGCGTGTGGTGTGCTCCATGACGGCATAGTCGATGGAATTGCTCGGGCAGCGCGCGAATGCAGCCTCGTCCAGCCGGAAGAAATCGAGGTCCGTCTTTCCGAGACTGACGGCCTCCTGCACCGCGCGCAGGATTTCCGGCGAGAAGATCTCCATCTCCGCCAGGAATGCCGAGGCGCGGAACAGGAAGATGCCGCTGTTCCAGAAGTAATCCCCCTCAGCCAGGAACTGGTTGGCGCGCGCCAGCGATGGCTTCTCCTCGAAGCGCGCCACAGCGAAGCTCGATGCCGTGCAGGGCACGCCGGCCTTGATGTAGCCGTAGCCGGTCGCTGGTGCGTTGGGGTTGATGCCGAAGGTCACAAGTGCCCCGTCCTGCGCGGCGGGAACCCCCTGTTTCACGATGTCGGCAAACGCAGATGTATCCTGGATCAGGTGATCCGACGGCAGCACCAGCATCAACGGATCGTGCCCTGCTGCCAGCGCGCGCAGGGCAGCCGCGGCAGCCGCCGGGGCCGTATTCCGTGCATGTGGCTCGAGCATGAATACCCCGTCGTCGATACCGATCTCCTGGGCTTGCTCGGCCACCATGAACCGATGCGCGTGGCTCGTCACGAGCAGCGGTGCGCCGATACCCGCAATCTCACGCACCCGCAGCAATGTGTCTTGCAGCAGCGAGCGATCACCCAGGAGCTTGAGAAATTGCTTCGGATAGCCTTCGCGCGACAGCGGCCAAAGGCGTGTTCCGGATCCGCCGCAAAGGACGACGGGAATAATGACGGCTGGCTCTTGCATCCGACCTCTCCTTGTGCCAATTCAAACGTCAGCCCTCTCCACACCGAAGACCGGCGTGAGACGGCACGCCGCCGGATGGCAGCGACTTACCCCTGCAATTGGAGAAATCCCCCCGGATCAGGATTGGTGCTGATGCACCAATCGATCACCGGGCGGTCGGTGGGAAGGTGGTAGCCAGACACGCTCCACGACTCTGTGCTTACTACCCCGTCACGCAAGTTCGCCGGCTTCATGGAGCTGGCTGCTATCTGGCCGGTCAGTCTGCCGGCTTTGTCGTCGGTATATATCTCCGACGTGGACCCTATTCCTGCTTACTCACTAGACTCGCCGCGTCAATTGCTTTCGACTGTCAGCTTCTTGCCAGCGGTATCCGGCGCGTAGCCATAATACGCATAGCGGTATCGACCATATTTCGATCCGTATCCGTAACGATATGCATTCGGGTCCAGGCCATTGAAGACCACACCATTCACATCGGCATTTGCTTGGCGCAGTTGCTTAGCGGATTCGCTCACTTCACCGATAGTGGTCTTCTCGAAGCGGGTTACGAGGAACACCGTGCCACAACGGGCAGCCAAGATAGCAGTATCGGACACGGCCAGCACGGGAGGGGTATCGATAAGCACGAGGTCATATTGCTTCCCTACATCGTCAAGAAGCTTCACCATGCGTTCATTGAGTAGCAGATCTGCAGGGTTCGGTGGCAGACCGCCGGTGCTGAGAAAGTCCATGTTCTCAAAGACATCACGATGCACTGCCTGTTCGAAGCTGACATTACCGATCAATACATCCGCCAAGCCATTATTTCTGTCCTTGCCAAAATATTGATTCAGATGCCCCTTGCGCATGTCAGCATCGATCAGCAGCACACGCCTCCCCCCCCCTGCCATCACCACGGAGAGATTGGCCGAGATAAATGACTTGCCAACACCTGGCGTGGGGCCCGTCAGCAGAACTCGATTGTTGTCTGCATCGAGCATGGCAAACTGCAACGCGGTGCGAAGGCTACGCAAGCTCTCAATGGATGGCTCATTGGGATTGCGGTCTGCCAGCAAGAACCTGCCTGGCTTGCGCTGCCGAATTTCCTCTGTAAGGGCGGTTTGGGTGACCGACAACGGCACAGTGGCATAGACACTAAGGCCCGTGTGCTGTTCGATGTCCTGCGAATCGGTGATACCACCATACAACGCATCGCGCACGAAGGCTGCGACAACGCCTGCCAGCAGCCCGACAATCGCTGCCAACAAAACGGTCAGACTTTTCTTTGGCTTGATGGGCTGCTCAGGAATCCGAGCGTTGTCGAGCAGACGAACATTGCCCACCTTGCCCGCCTTGACAAGCTTGAGCTGCTGCATGTTGTTGAGCAATCCCACGTAGAGGTCATTGTTGACCTGCACGTCGCGCATCAACCGCATTGTGTCCTGCTCCACGTTGGGAAAGGTCTTCATGCGGACAGTCATACCAGCCACTTTGGCATTCATCGTCGCGATTTGCTGATCAATCGCTTGGACACCGGGGTGCGTTGCAGTAAAGCGCGTCATCAGCTCGGTGCGCTTCTGCTTCAATTCCAGCAGACTGGTCTCGGCCGCTACACTTTCCGTCAGAAAAGCCTTCCCCTCTTCGCTGAGATTGAACGTATTGCGCTTGTTGCGCATCTCGTTGTACTTCACTTCCGCTCGCTCAAGTTCCGCCTTGAGCTGCGGCAGCATATCCCCCAGGAACACTAGTGACTTCTCAGCCTCTGCTGCTTTCCGCTTGATATTTTGCGCAACGTACTCCTCGCCAATTTCATTCAGGATATTGGCCGTGAGCTTGGGATTCGTGCCGTCCAGCAAAGCGCCGATGATGCCGCTTTGCTTTCCCTTCTCTGCAATCTTCAGCTGATTTTGAAGACTTTCTATCGTCTGCAATTGAGAGCTTCGTATAAGGTCGAATACAATCCCCGGCTTAGCCTTTAGGTCAGTCACGAGCAAGGTGATGGTGCCTACGCCTTGACTGACCTTCAAGACCTGCCCCACCTGCCCCTCGAGCGGCGTATCCAGACTGGGTTGTTCAAGGCGATAGCGCCCTTCACCCAGCGCTGTCAACTTGAATTTCTCACCTTCAACGGACTCAGGCACGTCGAACTGCTCGACGTCAATTGACTCTTTCGCCCATGCAAATCCGCCAAACCCGAAAAGACCCGGCTCCGACAAACCGCCAGATCGGCTAGCAATCCACGCTCCCACAAAGGGAAAATAACGGGGCCTGGCGGAGATATAGAGGTGCAGGTTGTCCACTGCCTTCCCCACGACCATACGGGACCGAATAATCTCGATCTCGGCCGTTGCAAGCGCCTTGACGTCGAACAGACTGGACACATCGCCCAACAGGCTATTGGCGCTATTCGGGCTATCTTCCACCTGCACAAGAATGTCTGCTTGATAGACAGGCCGTGCCAGGAAGGCATAGGCGACGCCAAGCGCCAGGACCACACCGGCAATAGATGCGATCAGCCAGCGACTGGCGAGTATCACGTCCAGATAGCGGACAAGATCAATCTCGTCTTCCGGAGGACCTGCTACAACAACGGGAGGGGGAGTCTGGTTCATCTGCATTGCTACCGAATCTGTTATCGAAGAGCCTGGACGCGTGGCACCCAGGCTTCCACGCCACGCTGGATCAGGCGCAGTGCATTTTCGAAGGCTGGGCGATCTTCACGATAGGGATCGGGCACGTCGAACTTATTGAGTTCACCCATGCGGAATACCCGCCCCGTGGTGGCGGGATACAAACGCTGGAGTTCCTGTCGCTGCGCGTTATCCATCACCAGGATCAAGTCTGCGTGGGTGGCCATGTTGCGGCCGATCTGCTGAGCTCTGTGAGCGGAAATATCGATGCCCAGTTCGCGCATCAGATCGACGGCGTGAGGATCGGCGGGTTGGCCAGCAAGCGCACCAAGCCCTGCGGAAACGACATTGATATCCGGCAATGCCTGCTTCAGAAGCCCTTCCGCCATAGGACTCCTGCAGATGTTGCCGATACACACCACGAGAACGGTCCTGATCATTTCGCGACGTTCGCAGCGCCAGTGACAAAGTTGCCGCTTGGCAGCAACTGATTGATCACGCGGCTCCAGCGGACCACGCCGGCGGCGTCTACGTAGACGACATCCTTCGGTTTGAGCTCGAAGGATTCAGCCAGGGCCAGCGAGACGGGAGATTTGCCGTCAAGGTGGAATATCTCGGCGTCGCCGTCCGCGCTCTTGCGAATGACATAGAGCTCCTTGGCATCCGCTGAGACAGGGTTGACGCCACCGGCTTCACCGATTGCCTCATTGAGCGTAAGGCGGCCGTTACGCGGCAAGACGCTCATGGGGCGAACGACTTCTCCGGCCACAAAGACCTTGCTGTCTTCACGCTGCTCCACGCGAACGATGTCGCCATTGCGCAGCAGAATGCGAGCCGGATCAACACCTTGCTTGAGTAGCGCAGGCAGGTTGACGATGTAGTTTTTCCCGCCGCGTGCAATGCTGACGCGGCTGTTGTCACCGGTCAGCACATTGATCCCGCCCGACCGGTTGAGCGCTTCCACCAACGTCATCGGCACGTCGTCGATGTTCTGCGGCCCGGGTGTCTTGACCTCACCGTCCAGATACACGCGCTTGCTGCGGAAGGCGAGCACGCGCACCGTCACCTGGGGCATGGCCACGTAGGGCTTGAGTTGTGCGGTCAACTGACCGCGGATATCGTCGGGTGTCTTGCCGACGACCTCGACCTTGCCCGCATACGGAAATTGAATGGTACCGCTCGGGCTGACCACATAGCCGGGCACATTGGCAGCACCGCTGTAGTTCGGAATATCGTACGCAGTACCAATCGAATACGTCTGCGTCGGAAACACCAGTTCCGGGTGATCCCACACCACGATGGAGAGGATGTCGCCAACGCCAACCATGTACGGTTTCGGCTCCCCGTACAGTTCCTCCACACCCGCATTCGCCGGCTTGGCCGCCGCCTTCAGCGCCTTCACCAGCGCCGGCGTGATCAACGTGACTTTGGGCACCGACTCTGGATCGTCGGGATCGAGGGGGCGCTGCGGATCGAAGCGCATGCCTGGCGCAAGTGCGCAGGATGCCAGCAACGGGATCATTCCCAGCCACAGTACTGCTCTGCCAACGGGCAGCTTGCTTGGAAGCTTGAACACGACTTGATGATTTCCTTGATACCCGAAATTTCCGCGCTGCCCTGCCGTCTCCAGGTGGGCCTTGCTGCGGTGAATCCGCTTGTCCGTCATGGCACTCGTTGGTGTCTTTCCGTCTTGTTTGCGCTGCCGGCGGATATGGACCTTGCGGCGGTGGTTTCGCGACATCTCCTGCTGTCTCTCTTGCAGTGCACCACCGCAGGAGGACCGGCGAAGTGTATGGCCGCTCGGGGTCAATCTTCAAGGCAATACTGGCGTTTTTACCGGGTTTTCTATCCCTACTGAAGGGTGGACCCAACAAAGGTGGGGATGCCCCCGGAAGGGGTATTGCGGAAGAATTCGAACCCTAGTGAAGCTGGATAATTGCGTCGATATTCAGGATATTTAATTCACCATTTATTGATTAATTTTCCTGATATTTGCGGATCTTTTCTTGTTTTCCTGCGCACCAATTCGTCGATGTTTTTTGATTATTGTTCTTCGGAATCCGGGTACCCTACGAAGGAAGGGGAAGGCTGGGCGGTGAGGCGAGGCGGGCGAAGGCCTGCGGAGTCTTGACGGGACTGACTTCGTGGGGACGCTGCCCCTCTCCCCCGGCCCCTCTCCCGCAAGCGGGAGAGGGGAGACAACAGGCGCCGGCTGTTAGTCGGCTGTTAGTCGGAGGTGTGCTGGTCTCCGGTGTCATGCCGTGCGGCGAGCTCGCTCAGGACGAGTGTCTCGTGGGCGAGGCCGGCGGCCAGGGAGAGCAGATGGTCCTGGATGGTTGGCGCCGGGTCGCTCGCGATGCCGGCGGCGGCGTTGTCGCGGGTGACGGTCAGTAGCGCATGGAGTTGTGCGGCCCTCTCACCGGCGAGGCTCAACGGGTCTTCGCATGGGGTATGAGCGGTGACGAACATGTCGGCGCCGGTGTGTTCCGCGGTAACGCCATAGCGAGCGTGCTTAGACATGACGTACCCTCCCTTGCCAGACGCACGAGCGCATGGCGATGAGAGCATGGTTGGAAAGCGGGAATTGCCCGGGACGGGCGAACAAGATCTTCGGCATGATGATTGCCTCCTGTGAGCGGAACATCAATCCCGCGTCCCCGCTGCTAGTCGGGTGGGCGGGCGCAAGACAGGGTTAGCAGACCGACACAGGATCGGCGAGCCCGAAGACTCTCCCCGCCAAGGCCCGCCCATAAGGGCGTGCAAAGGCAAGACGGACGCAAACGGTCGCCAAAGGCGACCGTCCACCTGTGTCCGGGCTGCTAAACCCGATCGCTGTAATTGCATCTACAGCGACGGTTCCACAGTACCTTGGCCCGGACTCGACGGTAATGTCCCGTTGTCTCATTCGAGCGAATGAAGACGACACGCAGCGCAACATTGTAGCCTCATGCCCGGCACCCCATGTCTCGCGCCGATTTCCCGGGCTTCCGATCTGGTATCGCAAAGCAAAAAAAGAGGGTGTAGGCGCGGGGAGTGCCTACACCCTATCGGGAATTAGCAAGGGGTCACACTTGCCGGGTTGGATTATTGATGGACGCATGGTTCCACGCTTACCCTGCTTCGGTGGGAGCCACGCTTTGGTGGGGAAAGAAACACGATGTCCGCGCCACCACAGGCGCGGCGGCTTCATCAGCCCGCTTGCCCGCGTTTGCGCGATGCCCCCCAAGGCAGGGTACCGACGCGCCGCCGCACGAACCAGAATCAGAGCGCGGGCGAAATGATTTCGGGCAGCCAGGCCTGGCGGTGGTATGCCGGCGGCTGGCCTGGCCGATGTTCGAGAGGCGGGACGATGCGCAAGGCGATGACGATTGGCGAAGCGGCTGCGCCGGATGCGCTGGCTTCCGGCGAGGTTTGGGTCGAGGCGCACCTGACCCCGTCGGGCTGGACCTATGGCAGCTACAAGGACCAGGATGCGCATCCGGTGCTGATTCCGCCGCCGCGTGAGTCGCTGCTGACGGTGCGGCGGCATTTCGTGGTGGCTGGCACGGCGGCGCCGCGCCGGCTGAGCGAGATCCGCACCACGCGCGCGAATTCGGCCCGCGAGATTGCGCGCCTGCTGGAAGCCTTCGGCGAGCCGCATTTCAATGTGCGGTCGCAACAAGTGCCGCGCGTGCCCAGCCTCGGGCTTTGACGCCGGTGGCCGCGGCCGGGCGGCCGTCCGCCCAAATATCTCTCCAAATATCCCTCCGAATATCCCTCCATTCATCCTTTTGGCCCCTCTCCTGAGGGCGCATACCGGGTAAAAGCCCGATTGCCGGCATGGCCGCCCGGCCTCAAAATACGGAAATACCATCCTACCGGGCACCTGCGCTGCCCATCTGCCCCTGCGCGCCGGCCTGGCGGTACCCAGACGAAACGAGACCTAGTAAAAACAATGAAAGTTTCGACCACCAATGTCCTCAACGTCCTGGAGCAAGACGAAATCGACGCCGTGCGCGAGCTGACTCGCCGTATCTCGCAGCCGCGCGGCTTCGTGGTGCTGCGCGCGGCCTTCATGCTGTCGGCGGTGGTGGCGGTGCTGTGCTTCGCGGCGAGCAGCTTCCACCTCGAGGATTTCCAGAACGTGGGGATCGGCGCCGCGGTGCTGGGCGCGGTGCTGTTCGTCGTCGGGCGCGTGGTGTTCGGCAACCGCGACGAGGTTGCCGTGCCGGCCGCCGAGCTGAAGGCGCTGCGCGCGCGCTTGCGCCCGGAGATGTTCGCCAGGCTGGAGGAAGTGGCGGGCCGCCTGACGCACGACGGCCCCGGCGATGGCGTGATCCGCGTGCGCACGCTGTGGCTGTTCTTGTCGGAATCGGTGGCCAGCGAGACCTTGCGGCGCCGCGACGCGCGCGGCCCGGCCAGGGAATCGCAGAAGGGCTGACGGCACTGCGTGCATCTGGCACCGGGGCGCCGCGCGCATTGCGCGCCCGCGGCGTTCAGGGATTTTCGTTCAGGGACTTTTCGTCGCGTTGACCAGGCATTCGGACAGCCTGTCGAAATGGCGCAACGCTTCGGGCGTCAGCCCGAGTTGCTTGCGGCGGGCGTCCTCGGTGTCCGTCAGCATGATCCAGCCTTTCTCGCGCATGGACTTCAGACGGGCGTGCAGGGTGGCGGGCGATCCCAGTTCGCTGCGGGCCATCATGTCCCTGACCGACAGGCGCTGCTGCGCCTGGCTGGTACGCGCGATCAGTTCGAGAATCCGTTCTTCGAGGGGGTCGAGCGCCGGCAGCGAGGGCAAGCCCCGCACTGCTTCGGCCAACTGGAGAAAACGCAGGTAGATGTCTGCCGGCCGCGTCACGACGGCATCCTGCGGGAAACGGAGCGCGGTATCCGGCGCGCGGGATCGACTATCATCAGGCCCTTTTTTTATATGCCCTGATGCATTTTACGGCAATGCCCCATGTTCGCCTCCAGTTAAGTATGGCCTTCGTCACAATTGTTTTCTTTGTTTTGGCGATGGCACTAAATGAGTGGCTTTTCCAGCATTTGGAATTTGTGCCTGGAATTAATTGGATTTATTTACCGGCGGGCGTCCGGCTGCTATGCACGCTTTTGTTCGGCGCGGCGGGAGCGGCGGGGCTGCTGATTGCCTCGTTGCTGGTCAATGCCTTTTATCTTTTTCCGGACGATCCCGCGCGCGCGGTCATCGGCGCCATCCTGGCGAGCGCGGCGCCGTACCTGGTCTACCGGCTTGCCCGGCATGCGTTCGGCCTGCGGACGTCGCTGACCAACCTGACGCCGGCGCGGCTGCTGGCGTTCGTGCTGGCATATGCGGTGACGAATCCGCTGCTGCACCACATCTGGTTCGCGCTGCGCGGCAATCGCGCGGCACTGGCGCATGGTTTCCTGGCGATGTTCGTCGGCGACCTGTCCGGCACGCTGATCGTGATCTACGCGATGAAGGCCTTGCTGCGCCTGTGGCCGGCGCGTGCCGCGGGTACGCGAACGTAGCGCGACAAGGGCGCGCCTTGCGCCCGGCCGGTTCCCGCGCCTTACATGAAACCGGCGACGAACCTGCCCAGGGCGGCCTGCAGGACGTCGGAGTTGAGCCCGGAGGCGCCGCTCAGCGGCGGGCACACCAGCAAGGTGGTGGGCCCGTCCACGTAGACCTGGATCGGCTTGCCCTGGTCCGCGGGCTGCAGGACGTGCTGCGTCGGGCAAGTTCCGCCGAAGCCGAAGGCCCGCAGGAAGTCATCGGTGTTGCGCGTGCCCAGGCAGACGATCACCTTGGGCTGCCGCTGCCGGCGCAGCGCGCCGATGGCGCGAAAGCGCATGCCGTCGCGGCAGAGTTCGAGGTAGCGTTCCTGCGGGTTGAGCGCCGGCTGGTTGCCGTAGACGCGGGTCCAGTTCCTGGCGCCGGCCTCGCCGGTGGGCAGCGGGAACAGGGTGAGCTTGAACTCCCGGCCCGCGGGGCCGTAGAGATGCTGCTCGAAGTATTCCTTGGCCTCGCACGGCGCCATGCCGCCCGCGGCGTTGCGCACCGCGGCGGCGATGCGCGCGATCTTCTGCTGCGTGGCCGAGCGCGCGAGCAGCTCGCGCTGCCGCAGGCGGAACGCCGCGTCCCACACCAGCGGCGCCGCCACCGGCAGCAGCATGCTGGCCGGCGCAACGGGCTCGCTGTTGGAGCGGACATCGCAAAACCAGAGGCTGGCCGCGGGATTGCCTTCCATGCCCGCGCAGGACCCCAGATAGGTATCCAGGCAATGGCGCGAGACCGTCACCGCCACGCTGTCCTGCGCCGCTTCGCGCTGCTCGTCCTCCGGCGCGGCGCGCGCCCGGCTGGCGGAAACCCTCGCCTCCCGCCATGCGGATGACTGCATCCACGCCCCCGTTCCGGACCATGCCGGCAGTCCATTTCCCCTGTCGCTCATGCCGCTCCCCAGCAATTGCCCGCACCGTGTGTGTCAGGGCGCCCAGCGCGCGTGGCCCGCTGCGATGGTCGTTTTTGATATAAAAATTATAACAATACGAGCGAGCAGCCATGCGGCATTTCCCTTCCCCTCGCAAGGGGGAGATGACAAAGCGCGCGAGTACGGCTCCGGGCTGCCGCGGACCCCATGCGCGCGGTAAACGGGAAGACCGCCGGCGCCGCGCGCGGTGGCAACGCGATGCCATTGCGGCGGGTCTTTGGTAGCATAGGCTCCTGCCCCTGCCTGGGATACGCCGCCCACGATGCTTCAGCTTGATCTCAAGACAACGGTCTTCCTTGCATCGATCATGTCGGCCTTGATGTCGGTGGTGCTGCTGTCGGCGTACCGCAGTTTCCCGCGCGGCATCCGCGGCATCGGGGAGTGGGTGGCCGGCTCGCTGGTGCTGGTGGTGGCGCCGATGCTGTTCTGGCTGCGCGACATCGCGCCGGACTGGGTCTCGATCGTGCTGGGCAACGGCCTGCTGCTCGCCGCGGTGGCGCTGTGGACGCTGGGCACGCAGGCCTTCTACGGCCGCCCGCAGGCGCGCGCGCCTGCGGCCGTCGTGGTCATGCTGGCCACGCTGGCGCTGACGTGGTTCGTCTACGGGCACGAGAGCTACGACGCGCGCGTCACCATCGTGACCCTGGTCATGGGCCTGTTCTTCGGCACGCAGGCGCTGCTGGTGCTACGCCACGGCGGGCGCGATTTCAGCGCGCGCTTCTTCGGCTTCCTGCTGACGGTGCAGACGCTGGTGGTGCTGGCGCGCTGCGTGGCGAGCCTGTTCTCGGGGCTGGCCGGGCAGAAGCTGTTCGCGTCCGACGACCTGATCCAGGCCATCTACCTGGGTTCCTACACGCTGATGGACCTCGGTCTGTCAGTCGCCTTCATGCTGGTCATCACGCGGCGCCTGCACGTGGAGCTCGACATCCTCTCCAGGACCGATCCGCTCACGCAACTGCTCAACCGCCGCGCGCTCTATGACGCCGGCCAGCGCGAGCTGGAACACATGGCCGGGCATGGCGGCGAGATGGCGCTGCTGCTGATCGACCTGGACCACTTCAAGCACATCAACGACAGCATGGGCCACGCCGAAGGCGACCGCGTGCTGACCGATTTCTCCGCCATGCTCAAGCGCGAGCTGCCGGCCGGCGCGTATCCCGGCCGCTTCGGCGGAGAGGAGTTCCTGGTGCTGCTGCCGCGCACCACCCCGGCGGCGGCGCTGGCGCTGGCCGAGCGCCTGCGGGCAACGTCGTCGCGCTTCTTCGGCCAGCGCGTGGCCGACCTGACCATCAGCATCGGCGTAGCGAGCGTGGACAAGGCCGAACGCCGCCTCGACGGCGCCGTCGGGCGGGCCGACCTCGCGCTGTACCGCGCCAAGAGCGCGGGCCGCAACCGGGTGGAGTCGGTGATGGAGGCGGCGGCCTGACAAACGCCGGGAAGCGCGGGCAGGCTCGCGGCGGCTTGCCGCGCCCCCGCGGACGGCTTCCGTTCAGGCGATCCAGTTCTCGAGCCGCAGCCCGCCGATGCGGGAGAACGCCGCGGTGTCGTCCGTGACCAGCACGGCGTCCAGCGCCATCGCGTGCGCGGCGATCAGCATGTCGTTGGCGCCAGCGCGAAAGGCCGCCCGTCAGCGCAGCCACTGCCCCAGCGTCGCCACCGCGATGGTGAGCCCGCCCAGCAGCAGGTTCACCCCCACCGCCCGGCGGATGCGGCCCAGCGCGGCGCCGGCGGCCGGCCAGTCCTGCGCGTCCACGGCGCGGCGCAGCGCGCCGTAGGGGCCGGCGAACACGTAGACGAAGATCGCGATCATGAGCAGGCCGGTGCCGAGCATCAGGTGCCAGTGCGGCGGCGCGGCGGCCATGCCCGCCCGGGCGATCATGATGGCGCCGCTGCCGGCGATGACGGCCACCGCCACCCACACCCAGCCGAAAAAGGTGGCGAACACGGCGCGCCACAGGCGCAGCCGCTGGGGCGGCTCCAGCAGCGCGCCGGCGGCCGGGCGCAGGCAGACGTAGGCGAAGAACATGCCGCCCACCCACAGGGTGACGCCGGCAATGTGGAGAAAGCGCAGGACGGGTTCGAGGCTCATGGGCGGCGGCTTGGTGGGGTGGACGGGACGGCCCGGCAAGACACGCCGGGCGGCACGGTTGGGGCACTGTTGGAAGAATGCCGCATTCTAGCCCCGCGCGCGGGCCGGGTGGGCAGGTTGCATCACCGGGAACCGGCATCGCGCGGCCTTATCGCATCGCGCCGCCGCGGCATGCCCGGGCCGGCGCACCGCTTCTGCTAACCTGTGAACCGGGTCAGTCGCTCGCGGCGGAGGACGGGCAGCCCGGCGGAGTCGCGCCGGGCAGCATGGCTGGTCCGCACACCAATAACAAGATAATCATGCGGCACTCCTTAAAGTATCGGGTAGCCATTGCGACGGCTGTCGTGGTGACGCTCATTGTCCTGGCGCGCGCGCTCTTCGCGCAGTATTACGCCTTCCAGGGCCTCACGGAACTGCGCCAGAGCCAGCAGGACACCCTGGTCAGGATGGTCGCCGGACAGCTCGACGAGAAATTCGAGGCGCGCGCCACCGACCTGCGCCGCCTGGCGAGCCAGCTCCAGCCCATGCTCGGCCAGCCGCCCGCCGTCATGAAGCGCTTTGCCGCGCAGGCGGTGTCCATGCCGCAGAACTTCAACGCGGTGTTCCTGGTCTGGCCCGACGGCGAGATGGCCTTCAGCACCGCCGTGCCCGACGGGCAGCGCATCCACCTGGGCGACCGCGATTACTTCCGCGAGGTCCTGGACGGCTCGGCGTTTGCCGTGTCGGACCTGCTGCGCGGCAGGCTGAGCGCCGCACCCGGCGTGGTGATGGCGGTGCCGCTGCGCGCGCCCGACGGCAGGCTGCTGGCGGTGGTGGGCGGCGCGCTGAACCTCTCGGAGAACAACTTCCTCGGCCAGATCGCGCGCAGCCGGATCGGGCTGACCGGCAGCTATTGCCTGGTGTCTTCCGGCGAGAACCCGCGCTATGCCATGCATGCCGACGCCGGCAAGGTGATGGCCCCGGCCAGGGCGATCGGCGACAACTGCGGGCTGGAGACGCCGCGCGCCGCGTGGGAGGTCGTGAGCCCCAGCCAGCCCATCGTGGCGCGCCACCTGCTGGAGACCAACGGCTGGGAGGTGGTGTCCGTGCTGCCCGCCAGGGAAGCCTATGCGCCGCTGCTGGAGGTGCGCAGCAAGACCATCCTGACCGCCGGCTTCTCGCTGGTGGTGGCGGCGCTGCTGATGTGGCTGGTGATCCGCCGCATGCTGGCGCCGTTGGAGCTGCTGCACCGCGTGGTGGGCGAGGCGCCCGGCAACCCGGCCGCGCTGGCCGCCCTGCCCACCGGGCGCAACGACGAGATCGGCGAGCTGGCGACCACCTTCGGCACGGTGATGCGGCAGCTTGCCGAGCGCGAGGCCGCGCTCTACGCCGCCCGCGACCAGGCCGCCGAGAGCGAGAAGCGCATCGAGGCCATCGCCAACCACGTGCCGGACTTCGTCTCGTTCATCGACGTGAACGAGCGCTATGTCTTCGTCAACGAAGCCTATGCGCGGCGCTTCGGCCTGCCGGCGCGGCAGATCGTGGGGCTCACGCTGCGCGAGCTGTGGGGCACGCCGACCTACGTGGCGTCGCAGCCGTACCTGGCGCAGGCCTACCTGGGCGCCTCGGCCACGTTCAGCCTCGAAGGCCAGGACGGCGGCGAGTGCATGGAAGTCACCTACCAGCCGGCCTGGAACGATGCCGGCGACACGGTGCAGGGCCTGTACATGTTCGCCCGCAACGTGACCACCGAACGCCAGCGCATCCGCAGCCTGGAGGCGCAGACGCTGACCGACCACCTGACGCGCCTGCTCAACCGCAAGGGCTTCGACCGGTGCCTGGCCGAGACCATGACGCGCGCCGGCGCCACCGGCCGCGACGCCGCGCTGATGCTGGTGGACGTGGACGACTTCAAGACCATCAACGACAGCTACGGCCACGCCGTGGGCGACCAGCTGCTGGCGGCCTTCGGCGAGCGCCTGTCGGCCTGCGTGCGCGCCGGCGACGGCGTGGCGCGCATCGGCGGCGACGAGTTCGGCATCGTGCTCGACGACGCCACCGGCACGGCAAGCCTGGAGCGCATCGCGCAGGCCATCGTGCACGCGGCGCGGCGCCCGCATTTCATCGAGGGCCATACCATCGTGGCGACCGCCAGCGTCGGCTTCGCCGTGCACGACCCCCGGGACGGCCAGACCGCCAACGAACTGTTCATGCGCGCCGACATGGCACTGTACGAGGCCAAGCGCGGCGGCAAGGCCCGCTACACGCCGGCCCCTTCGCCGACCGAGGCGTGAGCGCGAGAACGCGGCGGGCCGCGCGCGCATCGGTGCCATACTGCGGACTTTGCCCCGCCGCGAGGATGACGCCGTGACCGACCCGCTCCTGATCCGCCCCGCCAGCCAGGCCGACTACCCGGCCTGGAAAGCGCTATGGGATGGCTACAACGCCTTCTATGGCCGCCACGGGCCGACCGCGCTGCCGGAGGACATCACGCGCATGACGTGGTCGCGCTTCTTCGATGCCTACGAGCCCGTGCACGCGCTGGTGGCCGAGCGCGGCGGCCGGCTGCTGGGCCTGGTGCATTTCCTCTACCACCGCAGCACCATCCAGATCGGCCCGAGCTGCTACCTGCAGGACCTGTTCACGGCCGAGGCCGCGCGCGGCGCCGGCGTGGGCCGCGCGCTGATCGAGGCGGTCTACCGGCGCGCGCAGGAGGACGGCGCGAAGCGGGTCTACTGGCAGACCCACGAAACCAACCAGACCGCCATGCGCCTGTACGACGCGGTGGCCGAGAAATCGGGCTTCGTGGTGTACCGCAGGCAGTTCTGAGGCGCGCCGCTACGCCTTTCCCGCCGCCCGCGCATTGACGCGCGCGCGGCCGGAGATGTCGGCGCCGGCGTCATGGGCGAGCCGCCGCGTGACGGGAATCGACGCGAACGAGCACAGCCCCACCACGATGAAGGCCGGCCAGAAATCCGACCACTGCAGCGCCGCATGGCCGTTCACCGTGCGCGTGATCTCCAGCACGATGCCGCTGATCGTCACGCCCAGGCCGAGCGAGATCTGCTGCACCACGCTGCCCAGGCTGGTGGCACGGCCCACGTCGGCGCTCTTGATCTCGGCATAGGTCATCGAATTGAGGCTGGTGAACTGCAGCGCGGGGAAGAAGCCGCCCAGCAGCACCACCAGCCAGATCGCCCACGTCGGCGTGCCCGGAAAGAACGCGCCGCACGCCGCGATGGCGAGGCCCGACAGCGCCGCGTTGTACATCAGCGTGTTGCGGAAACCGAAGCGCCCCAGCACCTTGGACGCGAGCGTGCGCATGAACATGCCGCCGAACGCCGAGGCGCAGGTGATCAGCCCCGAGCGGAACGCGCTCATGCCCAGCCCTTCCTGCAGCACCAGCGGCAGCAGGAACGGCACCGCGCCCAGCCCGATGCGGAACAGCGAGCCGCCCAGCACGCTGGCCTGGAAGGTCGGCACGCGGAAGAAGCGCAGGTCCAGCAGCGGCCGCGGCACGCGGTATGCGTACCAGGCGTAGACCGCCAGCATCGCCACGCCGGCCAGCGCCATCGCCAGCGCCACCCGGGCCGAGGCCAGGCCGCCGTCGACCAGCGACAGGCCGAGCAGGAACAGCGACGCGCCGCCCGCCGAGAGCACGAAGCCGGTCCAGTCCAGCGGGCCGGGATGCGGCTCGTGCGTGTTCTTGATGTAGCGGTTGGCCAGATAGATGCCGAGGATGCCGACCGGGATGTTGATGAGGAAAATCAGGCGCCAGTGGAGATAGGTGGTGATGAAGCCGCCGAGCAGCGGCCCCGCCGCCGGCCCGAGCATCGCGGGCACGCTCAGGTAGTTCATGGCGCGGATGTATTCCGAGCGCTCCACCACGCGGAAAATGATGATGCGGCCCACCGGCACCATCATCGCCCCGCCCACGCCCTGGATGAAGCGCGCCACCGTGAACGCGAGCAGCGACGTGGACACCGCGCACAGGATCGAGCCGGCGACGAAGATGCCGATCGCCGCGCGGAACACCGAGCGCGCGCCGTAGCGGTCGGCCAGCCAGCCGCACACCGGAATGAACACCCCGAGCCCGAGCACGTAGCTGGTGACGGCGATCTTGAGCGTGACCGGATCGTGGCCGAAGGCGCGCGCCATCTCGGGCAGCGCGGTCACGATCACGTTGGCGTCCAGGCTTTCCATGAACATCGCGCACGCGACGATCACGGGCACGATGAAAGCCTTCAGGGCAGGTAGCATGAGTGGCGCACGGGCAGGCGGAGGGCGAAACGAACGGCTGCCGCCCGGGAGAATCGCGGAAAAGACCGCGATTATCGCACCGATGCCCGATGCTTGCACGGTGCGCCGGCGCCCGGGTGCCGCGCGCCCCCGGGGCAGGTCCCGCCCGCCCCCGCGCGCTATTCCGCCGGCACTTCCTGCCGGCGCGCGATCTCGATGCCCGGCAGCAGCAGCATCGCCGCGATGGCGCCGAGCGCGATCACCAGCATCGCCAGGAAGGTGACGTGCAGCGAATGATGCAGCGCCTCGCGCACCGGCGCGCTGCCGGCCAGGTGCCGCCCGGCGCCGTCGAGCACCTGGCGCAGCTGCTCGGTGCTGACCACGCCCAGGCCCGCGGCATGGTGCATGCCGAAGTTCTGCACCGCGCCCAGCAGCGCCGCGCCCAGCGTGTTGCCCAGGTTGCGCGCGAACAGGTTGGAGGCGGTGGCGCTGCCACGGTCGGCCAGCGGCACGATCTCCTGGATCAGCACCAGCGAGCACACGCTCTGGATGCCCATGCCGAAGCCCATCACCAGCGAGCCCAGGCCCGCCAGCGCCGGACTGCTCCCGGGCGTGAGCAGCGCGAAGACCAGCGCGCCGGCCGGCAGGAACAGGCTGCCGCCGATCAGCAGGCGGCGCAGGCCGATGCGGTGGAAGGTGCGCGACGAAATGGTGGCGCCGGCGGGCCAGCCCACCATCATCATGGTCAGCGCGAAGCCGGCCACCACCGGCGTGCGGTCCATCGCCACCTGCACGTACATCGGCAGGAAGGTGGTCAGCCCCATCAGCGCCATGCCGGAGAACAGCGTGGCGCCGTTGCAGGCCAGCACCGGGCGGTGGCCCCACAGGCGGAACGAGATCATCGGATCGGCCGCGCGGCGCTCCTGCCGCACGAACAGCAGCAGGCTCGCGCCCAGCACGGCGATCTCCACGGCCAGCCGGCCCGCGCCCGCCGCGCCGGCATCGGTCAGCACCATCATCAGCGCCGCCACCGCCACGGTGAAATACGCGGCGCCGGCGGCGTCGATGGCCGGGCGCTTGCGCAACGGCTGCTCGTGCAGGAAAGCGACGAAGCCCAGCGCGGCCAGCACGCCGATCGGCAGGTTGATCCAGAAGATCCACGCCCACGACAGCTTGCCGATGATGAGGCTGCCCGCCATCGGCCCGAGCACCGCCGAGACCGCCCACACGCTGGCCAGGTAGCCCTGCACCTTGCCGCGCTCGTGCGCGGGATAGAGGTCGCCGACGATGGTCAGCGTGACCGGCAGGATGGCGCCGGCGCCGGCGCCCTGCAGCAGCCGGAACACGATCATCGCCGGCATCGACCAGGCGAAGCCCGCCAGCACCGAGCCCAGCAGGAACACCGCGATGCCGGCCAGGATGACCGGCTTGCGCCCGTAGAGATCGGCCAGCTTGCCGAACACCACGGTCATGGCGGTCTGGGTCAGCAGGAACGACGAGAACACCCAGCTATACAGGCGCAGCCCGCCGAGCTGCGTGACGATCTGCGGCATGGCCGTGGAGACGATGGTCGCTTCGAGCGCGACCATCGCCATCGACGCCATCACGGCCGCGATGACCAGGGGGCGGTTGGTAACTGGAGCTTGGGAGGACATGGATAGGGGGAAAAGGAAGCCGGTACGACGCGGCGGCGCCGCGTGCCGGCACGGGACAGGGCCGGCCGGGGGGCGCGCAGGGCTACATGCTAGCGGCAAACCGGCAAACGTGCTGGGCGCCGCTTCGCTCTCCGGCGGCTCTCTCTGCCCATCGCGGCGTCCCCGTCTAAATTTCCGCTCCCCTGCTTCGTCCAACTCAGTGATGCGCGCCATGCCGCCCGAAACGCCGGCGTGGCCGCGATAGCGCATTGCATGACCGCCACGACAGATACGGGAGCCACCATGAGTTTCGACCGCGACGACGCCACCTTCCTGGTCCTCGTCAACCACGAAGAGCAGTACTCCATCTGGCCCGACTACAAGCCCGTGCCGGGCGGCTGGCGCGCCGCCGGCTTCAGCGGCAACCGCCAGGCGTGCCTCGACCATATCGAGCGCACCTGGACCGACATGCGGCCGCTGAGCCTGCGCCGCCATATGGAGGAACAAGCGAAGGAACAAGCCGCGGCAGACGCCTGAACATGCCCGCCTTGCTGCTGTTCTGCCTGCCCTACGCCGGCGCCAGCGCCACCGCCTACCTGCGCTGGCGCCGGCTGCTGCCGGCCCGCGTGGAACTGGTGCCGCTCGAGCCGCCCGGGCGCGGCGCGCGCCTGGCCGAGCCGCTGCTGCGCGATTTCGAAGCGCTGGCGGCCGACCTCGCCGGCGCCGCCGGCGCGCGGCTCGGACGTGGCGCAAGTAGCGACAGAAGCGGGGGCACAACGCCCGATTACGCCCTGTTCGGCCACAGCATGGGCGGCCTGCTGGCCTACCGCGTCTGCCAGTTGCTGCGCGAGCGCGGCCACGCGCTGCCGCGGCGCCTGCTGGTGTCCGGCTGCGCCGCGCCCAGCCGGCGCGATCCGCGGCGCCTGGCCGCGCTGCGCGGCGACGCCGCGCTGACGGCCGAGCTGCGCAAGCACGGCGGCACGCCCGAGGCGGTGTTCGCCGACGCCGAGCTGCTGCGCCTCACGCTCGACGTGCTCGACGCCGACTACCGCGTCTGCGAAAGCTTCCGCCACACCGACACGGCGCCGCTGCCGGTGCCGCTGCACGTGCTGGCCGGGCGCGACGACGCCATCGGCGCCGCCGAGCTGCAGGCCTGGGCGCCGGAGACCAGCGCCGGCCACACGCTGGACTGGTTTGCCGGCGGCCATTTCTTCCTCCACCAGCATCAGGGCGCCGTGCTGGCCCGTGTGACCGAACTGCTGGCCGAACCACTGGCCGAACTGCCGGCCGTGCCCGCCGCCGCAGCCCGCCCCGTGCCCGCCTGAACGCCGCGCGCGGCGCCACCCTCCCACGCCAACCGTTTTCCTGGAAAGCCGATCCAAGCATGCAGCCCGATCCGAACGTCCCGGCCACGCTGGTGGCCCACCTCGGCCGCCTGGCCGCGCAGCGCGCCGGCGACACGGCGCTGATCACCCTCGACGACGCCGGCGAGCAGCGCCACGGCTACGCCGCGCTCGACGCCCGCGCGCGCGCGCTGGCCGCCTGCCTGGGCGGGCACGCCGCGCCGGGCGAGCGCGTGCTGCTGCTGATGGACAGCGGCATCGACTACGTGGCCGGTTTCTTCGCCTGCCTCTACGCCGGCCTCGTGGCCGTGCCCGCGTTCGAGCCCGGCGCCATGCGCGCGGCCCAGGTCAGCCGCCTGCGCGCCATCGCCGCCGACGCCGCCGCCGGCGTGCTGCTGACCACCACCGCGCAGGCCGAAGCCCACGGCGACACGCTGGCCGCCATCGCCCCGCGCGCGCGCGTGGTGCTGGCCGACGCGCCGCTGGCGCCGCCGCCGGCCGGCTGGCAACCGTTCGCGGCCACGCCCGACACGCTCGCCTTCCTGCAATACACGTCCGGCTCCACCGCCGCGCCCAAGGGCGTGATGGTCAGCCACGGCAACGTCATGGCCAACGAGACCGCGATCCAGGCCGGCATGGCCGTGGCGCCCGGCGACGTGATGGTGAGCTGGCTGCCGCTGTACCACGACATGGGGCTGATCGGCGGCCTGCTGCAGCCGATCCACACCGGCACGCCGGTGGTGCTGATGCCGCCGCGGCTGTTCCTGGAGCGCCCGGCGCGCTGGCTGCAGGCCATCTCGCGCCATCGCGGCACGGTGTCCGGCGGGCCCGACTTCGCCTACCGCCTGTGCGTGGAGCGCGTGCGCGACGCCCAGCTCGAAGGGCTGGACCTGTCGAGCTGGGCGCTGGCCTTCTCCGGCGCCGAGCCGGTGCGCGCCGACACCCTGCGCGCGTTCGCGCAGCGCTTCGCCGGGGCGGGCTTCCGCGCCGGCGCGCTCTACCCCTGCTACGGCCTGGCCGAGGCCACGCTGTTCGTCACCGGCGGCGAGCGCGGCAAGGGCATGGCCAGCACGCGCTTCGACACCGCGGCGCTGGCGCGCGGGCAAGGCATGCCGGCCAGCGACGACGTGGCCGGCGGCCAGGACGCCACGCCGGCCGCCACCGAACTGGTGGCCTGCGGCTTCGCGCGCGCCGGCCACGCGGTGCGCATCGCCGATGCCGGCGGCCGCGCCCTGCCCGACGGCGCCGTGGGCGAGATCCAGGTGCGCGGCGCCAGCGTGACGCGCGGCTACTGGCGCAACCCGCGGGCCACGGCGGAAAGCTTCGCCGGCACCGATGACGGTGCGGCCTGGCTGCGCACCGGCGACCTCGGCCTGCGCCGCGACGGCCAGCTCTATATCGCCGGCCGCCGCAAGGATCTCATCATCGTCCGCGGCCAGAACTTCTACCCGCAGGACATCGAGCGCGCCGTGGAAACCCGCGTGGCCAGCGCCCGGCCGGGCCGCGTGGCGGCCTTCGCGGTGGCGGCGGGCCACGGCGAGGGCATCGGCCTCGCCGTGGAAATCTCGCGCCCCGAGCAGCGCCGCGTCGGCCACGGCGCGCTGGTGCAGGCGCTGGCCGAAGCCGTGGGCGATGCCTGCGGCGAGCCGCTGGCGGTGGCGCTGCTGCTCAATCCCGGCGCCCTGCCCAAGACCTCCAGCGGCAAGCTGCAGCGCGCCGCCTGCCGCCAGGGCTGGCTCGACGACAGCCTCGATGCCTGCGCGGTGTGGGCGCACGGCGCGTTCACGCGCGGCGGCGCGCCGGCCGATGCGGGCGACCAAGCCCCGGCCGAGCTCCCGCGCGGCGCCACCGAGCTGGCGCTGGCCGCGCTGTGGCAGGAACTGCTCGGCCACGCCCCCGCCGGCCGCCACGCGCATTTCTTCGCCAGCGGCGGCAACTCGCTGGCCGCCGCCCGGCTGGTGGCGCGGCTGCGCGAGCGGCATGGCGCGGCGGTGCCGCTGCGCCTGCTGTTCGACCATCCCACGCTGGCCGCCTGCGCCGGGGCGCTCGACCGCATCGACCGCATCGACGGCAGCGCGGACAACAAGGCCGGCGGCAACGCGGCCGACCTCCACGACGCCATCGCCCCCGCCCCGCGCCACCCCGACATGCCGCTGGCGCCCGCCCAGCACCGCCTGTGGCTGGTCGACCGCATCGGCGGCGCCGCGGCGCGCTGGACCTACAACATGGCCGGCGGCCTGCGCCTGACGGGCGCGCTCGACGCCGACGCGGTGCGCGCCAGCCTGAACGCGCTGGTGGCGCGCCACGAGATCCTGCGCACCGCCTATCGCGCCGACGCCCACGGCGAGCCTTATGCGTGCATCGCCGCCGCGCTGGCGCTCGAGGTGCCGCTCAGCGACCTCGCCACGCTCGGCCCGGCGCAGCGCGAACTTGCCCTGCGCGAGCTGGCCGAGGCGCAGGCGCGCGAGCCGTTCGACCTCGCTCACGCGCCGCCGCTGCGCGCGCGCCTCGCGCGCCTGGCCGCCGACGACCACGCGCTGCTGCTGACGCTGCACCATATCGCCGGCGACGGCTGGTCGGTCGGCGTGCTGCTCGACGAATTCGCCGCCGGCTACAACGCCGCGCGGGCCGGCACCGCCGCCGCGCTGCCGCCGCTGCCGATCCAGTATGCCGACTACGCGGTCCACCAGCAGGCGCCCGCGCGGCAGGCGCGGCTGCGCGCCGACGCCGACTACTGGCGCGGCGCCCTGCAAGGCGCGCCGCGGGCGCCCACGCTGCCAACCACCTACCCGCGCCCGCCGGTGGCATCCACGGCCGGCGCCGCCTGCCACGCCACCCTGCCCGCCGCGCTGCTGGCGCAGGCCGACGCGCTCGCCCACGCCCACGGCGCCACCCGCTACATGGTGCTGCTGGCCGCCTTCCACCTGCTGCTGCACCGCGCGGGCGGCGCCGAGGAACAACTGGTCGGCATCGACGTGGCCGGCCGCCCGCGCCGCGAGCTCGAAGGCCTGATCGGCTTCTTCGTCAACGTGCTGCCGCTGCGCGCGCGCTGCGCCGCGGACCTGCGCTTCACCGACCTGCTGGCGCAGGTGCGCGCGCGCGCGCTGGCAGCGTTCGACCACCAGGCGCTGCCGTTCGAGCGCATCGTCGAGGCCGCCGGCCAGGGCGCCGCGCGGCGCGAGCGCGGCTGGCACCCGCTGGTGCAGGTGCTGTTCGTGCTGCACAACACGCCCGCCGGCACGCTGGCGATGGACGGCGTGAGCGCCAGCCGCCTGCCCGCGCCGGCGCACGCCGCCAAGTTCGACCTCGCGGTCTTTCTCGAGCCCCACGCCGGCGGCCTGCGCGCCGAGTGGGTCTACGCCACCGCGCTGTTCTCGCCCGCCGCCGCCGCGGCGCTGGCCGAAGCCTATGCCGCCGTGCTGGCGCAGGCCGTGGCCGATCCCGACCGGCCGCTGCCCGCCTTCGCCCTGCCCGGCGCGGCCGGCCACGCCACCCGCTCCATCGAAGCCAACGACATCATCCATACCGCCATGACGCCCAGCCCAAGTCCCAGCAGCAAGCTCGACAAGCTCAAGCAACTGACCCGCCGCGCGCCGGCGGCCCCGTCCGCCTCATCCGCCTCGCCCGCGGTGGCCACCACCGCGCGCCCGCTGGTGGCGACCTCCTTCCTCGCCCTCGGCAAGACCTTCCCCATCGTGATCGAGCCCGGCACCAGCGACATCGACGCGGTGGGCTGGGCACGCGCGCAGCGCGACTACATCGAGTCCACGCTGTGCCGCCACGGCGGCATCCTGCTGCGCGGCTTCGGCCTGCGCACGCCGCAGGAGTTCGAAGCCTTCGCCGAGGCCATCGAGCCCGGCCTGTACGGCGCCTACGGCGACCTGCCCAAGAAGGAAGGCGGGCGCAACACCTACCGCTCCACGCCCTACCCCGAGCGCGAGATGATCCTCTACCACAACGAAAGCGCCCACCTGTCGCGCTGGCCGCGCAAGCAGTGGTTCTTCTGCGAGCTGCCGGCGCCGGTGGGCGGCGCCACGCCCATCGTCGACTGCCGCGAGATGTACCGCCGCCTGCCGCGCGAGCTGGCCGAGCAGTTCGAGCGCCGGCAGCTGCGCTACGTGCGCACCTTCAACGACAAGCTCGACGTGAGCTGGCGCGACTTCTTCAAGACCGCCGAGCGCGCCGAGGTCGAAGCGCGCCTGCGCGCCTCCGGCACCGACTTCCGCTGGCTCGACGCCGACACCCTGCAGACCCGCGAGCTGTGCCCGGCGGTGATCGCCCATCCCGTGACCGGCGAGCGCAGCTTCTTCAACCAGGTCCAGTTGCACCACACCGCCTGCCTGGACCCCGAGGTGCGGCGCGACCTGCTGGAGATCGTCGGCGCCGAGCGCATGCCGCGCCAGGTCACGTTCGGCGACGGCAGCCCCATCGGCGACGACGTGATGGCGCTGCTCGGCGAGCTCTACGAAGCCTGCGCGGTGCGCTTCGACTGGCGCCAGGGCGACGTGGTGATGCTCGACAACATGCTCGCCGCGCACGCCCGCGACCCCTTCCAGGGCCCGCGCAAGATCGTGGTGGCGATGGGCGAGATGTTCGAGCGCCACGCGCTGCGCCCGCTCGCCGGCAGCGCCGCCGCCGATGCGGCCGCTGCCACCACCGCCGGCACGGAGGGCTGAAGCGATGAACGCCATCGTCCACGACTTCTCCGCCGCGGCCCAGCCGCTGGGCCGCGAACAGCGCGCGCTCGAAGCGCGCGCCACCGCGCCGGTCACGCTCGCCGCCACGCTGCGCGGCCCGCTGGACGTGCCGCGCCTGCGCGACGCGCTGCTGCGCGTGGCCGCGCGCCACCCCAGCCTGGGCCTCGCCTTCGGCCACGCCGAGGGGCTGCGCGGCCTGCGCCAGCGCTTCGAGGGCGTGCCGCCGCAATGGGCCGAGGCAGCCGAGGCGGCCGATGCCATCGCCGCTCCCGCCGCTCCCCTGCCCGCGCTGCGCGCCACGCTGCTGCCGCTCGGCCCCGACCACCACCAGCTGCTGCTGGCCGCCAGCCCGCTCGCCGCCGACGGCGCCAGCCTCGTCACGCTGTACCGCGAACTGGCGCGGGCCTATGCCGGCGAAGACGCCAACGCCGCCGAGGACCCGCTGGAGGCCCCGCTCGCCTACGCCGACTACCTCGAATGGACCGCCGGCCTGGCCCAGGACAACGCGCAGGCCGGCCACGACTACTGGCACGGCATCGCCGGCGCGCTCGCCGCGCTGGACGCGCCGCGCCTGCCGTGGCGCCGCGCCGCGCCGGACGCGGCGCCGGCGCCGGCCGAGCTGAACGCGCGGATCGGCAGCGATGAGGCCGCCGCGCTGCAAGCCTGGGCGCAGGCGCTCGGCCAGCCGCTGCCGCTCGCGCTGCAAGCCGCCTGGTGGCTGCTGCTGTGGCGCCTGGACCCGGCCGATGCGTTCGCCGCCGGCTGGCTGCACGACTGCCGCCGCGACTTCGACGCGCTGGCCGGCGCCGTGGGCCGCTACGAGGCGGTGCTGCCGCTGGCGGTGCGCCCCGACCCGGACGCGCCGTTCGCGCACTGGCTCGCGCAGCTTGCCGCGCAGGCCGGCAGCCACCTGGACTGGCGCGAGCACTGCCCGGCCGACGCCGCCGCCGGCGCGCCCGGCCGCATCGGCTTCGCCCTCGCCACGCTGCCGCCGGCCATGCCGGCGCGCGGCGGCCCGCACTGGCAGGCGCAGCCGCCGCAAGCGCTGCCCGGCTTCGAGCTGGCGCTGGAAATCCGCGAGGACGAACATGGCGCGCCGCGCCAGTTCGCCCTCCACTACGACGGCGCGCGCTACCGCGCCGATGCCATGAGCTGCCTGCTGGACCAGTACCGCACGCTGCTGGACACGCTGCGCGCGCGGCCCGGCACCGCCATCGGCGCGCTGCCGCTGGCCACCGCCGCCGACGCCGCGCGCGCCGCCGCCATGCACGCCGCGCCGCTCGACGCGGGCACGCGGATGCTGCCGCAGCGGCTGGCGCAATGGGGACGCGAGCGTCCGCACCAGAACGCATTGAGCGCCGCCGGCCTGCAGCTGGACTACCGCGCGCTGAACCAGCGCGTGGACGCGCTGGCCGCGCGCCTGCCCGCCCTCGGCCTGCGCCGCGGCGCGCCGGTCGGCCTGCTGCTGCCGCGCGGCGGCGAACTGGTGCTGGCGCTGCTGGCCGTGCTGCGCGCGGGCGGCGCCTACCTGCCGCTGGACCCGTCGTGGCCGGCGCCGCGCCGCGCGCGGATCCTGGCCGATGCCGGCGCCACGCTGGTGCTGGCCGGGGCGCGCCACCTGCCCGGCGGCAGCGATGGCGCCGATGACACCGATGGCGCCGCCGACCTGCCGCCGCACGTCGACGTGGCCGCGCTGCTGGCGGACAGCGCCACGGCGCCAGCCGATGCCGGCGAGCCGGACATCGCCGCCGGCCAGCCCGCCTACGTGCTCTACACCTCCGGCTCCACCGGCACGCCCAAGGGCGTGGTGATCGAGCACGGCCAGTTGCTCAACTACGCCGCCGCCGCCGGCCACGCGCTGGGCCTGGACCGCTGCGAGCGCTTCGCGCTGACCTCCACCGTGGCCGCCGACCTGGGCAACACCACGCTGTTCGGCGCGCTATGGCACGGCGCCTGCCTGTGCGTGGCCGACGACGCCGACACGCAGGACGCCGCCGCCTTCGCCCGCTTCCTCGCGCGCGAACGCCCGGACTGCCTGAAGATGGTGCCGTCGCACCTCGACGCGCTGCTCGGCAGCAGCGAAGACAACAGTGAGCACGACAACGAAGACAGCGGCGCCGGCGCGCCGCTGCCCGCCGGCGCCGCCATCGTGCTGGGCGGCGAAAGCGCGTCGCCCGCGCTGCTGGCCCGCCTGCGCCGCCGCGCGCCCGCCGCGCGCCTGTGCAACCACTACGGCCCGACCGAGACCACGGTCGGCATCCTCGTGCATGCCGACGATGCCGCCAACGCCAGCGATGCCGCCAACGACCCCGGCGCCGGCCTGCCGCTCACCACCGTGCTGGCCAATTGCGAGGCGCACGTGCTCAACGCCGCCGGCGAACTGGCCGCGGCCGGCGAGACCGGCGAGCTCTACCTCGGCGGCGCCCAGCTTTGCCGCGGCTACCTGGGCCGCGACAGCGACGCCTTCGTGCCGCATCCGCGCCGCGCGGGCGAGCGCCTCTACCGCAGCGGCGACCTCGCGCGCTACCTGCCGCGCGGCGGCCTGGAACTGGCCGGCCGCGCCGATGGCCAGCTCAAGGTGCGGGGCTTCCGCATCGAGTGCGGCGAGATCGAGCACGCGCTGCTGGCGCTGCCCGGCGTGCGCCAGGCCGCGGTGGTGCCGATGGCCGGGCCGGACGGCGCCACCGGCGAAACGCGCCTGGCCGCCTGGCTGGTGCCCGACGACGACGGCGCCATCCCGCTCGGCGGCGCCCGCCGCGCCGCCCTGCGCGCGGCGCTGGCCGCGCGCCTGCCCGAACCGATGGTGCCCGCGCACTGGATCGCGGTGGCCGAGCTGCCGCGCCTGCCCAACGGCAAGGTCGACCGGCGCGCGCTGGCCACGCGCGCGCTGCCCGGGGACGATGCGCCCGCCGGCGCCATCGCCCGCGAGCCGGCCGACGCGCTCGAAGCGCTGCTGCTCGAACAGATGCGCGAGCTGCTCGACGCCCCCGCGCTGCGCGTGACCGACGACCTGTTCGAAGCCGGCGGCCATTCGCTATTGGTCATCAAGCTGGTGGCGCGCATCCGCAAGCTGCTCAAGCAGGAGATCGCGCCCGGCGCGGTGTTCGACGCGCCCAGCGCCGCCGCGCTGGCCACCGCGCTGCGCGCCGCCAGCGCCGACCCGGCGCAGCTGGAAACGCTGGCCGGCCTGCAGCGCACGCTGGCCGCGATGTCGCCCGAGGCGCGCGCGGCCCTGCGCGCCTCGGCCGGCGCGCCCGCCGCCACCGCCGGCTGATCCCGCCCGGACCCCGCCCCGCCCAAGCTCACCGTACAGGACAGCCCCCATGACGCAATCCCCGACCCGCCAGCAGGACGCCGCGCTGCTGGCGCTGCTGCTGGAAGACGAGGCCGAACAAGCCACCGCCGGCAATGACAGCGGCGATGGCGGCGCCTTGCCGTCGCCCATGTCCCCCATGTCCTTCTCCCAGCAGCGGCTCTGGTTCCTGCTGCAATACGAGCCCGGCAGCACCGCCTACAACCAGACCCGCGCGTTCCGCCTGCATGGCCGGCTCGACCGCGCCGCGCTGGCCGCCGCGCTGCGCGCCGTGGTCGACCGCCATCCCGCGCTGCGCACCCGCTTCGCCGCCGACGGCGCGCCGGGCCAGCCGCCGCGGCAGGTGGTGGAGAGCGCGCCGCCGTTCGCGCTGGGCCACGAGCCGCTCGCCGCCGGCGAAGCCGCGCTGCGCGCGCGCATCGACGCCGAGGCCGCGCGCGCCTTCGACCTGTCCCGCGCGCCGCTGCTGCGCGCCACGCTGCTGGCCCGCGCCGACGACGAGCACGTGCTGCTGCTGTCGCTGCACCACATCGTCTCCGACGCGGTCTCCAACGCCGTGATCGCGCGCGACCTCGCCACCGCCTATGCGCAGGCGGCGTCCGGCGCGGACGTGCAACTGCCGCCGCCCGCCGCCACCTTCGCCGCCCACGCGCGCCGCCAGCGCGAACAGCTCGACAGCGGCGCGCTCGACGCGCAGCGCGCGTGGTGGCAGGCCAGCCTGGGCAGCCACGTCCCCGCGCTGCAACTGCCGGTCGACCGGCCGCACGGCGCGCCGGCCGCGCAGCACCTCGCGCGCCGCGTCGACATGGCGCTGCCGCCCGCGCAGGCCGGCGCCGTGCGCGCATTCTGCGTGGCCCGGCGCTGCACGCCGTTCGTGGTGATGCTGGCCGCCTGGCAGGCGCTGCTCGCGCGCCATGCCGGCCAGCACGATTTCGCCATCGGCGTGCCGCACGCGGGACGCGGCGAGCCGGGGCTGGACGACGTGGTCGGCTTCTTCGCCAACACCCACGTCTACCGCTCGCGCACCGGGCCCGGCGTCAGCGCCGGCGCGCTGTGCGAGCGCGTGCGCGCCGACGCGCTGGGCGCGCTGGCCAACGCCGAACTGCCGTTCGAGGTGCTGCTCGACAGCATGCAGGTGCCGCGCGACGCCGGCCGCAGCCCGCTGTTCCAGGTCATGTTCAACCTGCGCGCCGGCGCGCAGGCATTCGCGCTGCCGGGCCTGCGCACCGAGGCCATCGAGGCCCGCGAGACCGGCGCCAAGTTCGACCTGATCCTCGACGTCGAAACGCACGCCGGGACGCACGCCGGGACGCACGCAGACAGCATCCACATCAGCCTCGAATACGACAGCGCGCTGTTCGACGCCGCCACCGCGCAGCGCCTGGCCCGCCACTACGTCGCGCAGCTCGACGGCATGCTGCGCCATCCCGAACTGCCGCTGACCGCCACGCCGCTGCTGGACGCGGACGGCCATGCCGACGACCGCGCCGCGCTCGCCATGCAGCACGCCGCCGGCCAGCCGCGGCGCCGCTTTGCCGGCCTCGCGCCCGCGCACCGCCTGATCCAGCGTCAGGCCGAGGCCCGCCCCGACGCGGTGGCGCTGCGCCACGGCGACGCCACCATCAGCTACGGCGAGCTGGAACGCCGCGCCAACCGCCTCGCGCACCGCCTGATCGCGCTCGGCGTGGGCCCGGAAGTGCGCGTGGGCATCGCCGCCGAGCGCTCGCCCGAGATGATCGTCGGCCTGCTGGCCATCCTCAAGGCCGGCGGTGCCTACGTGCCGTTCGACCCCGCCTATCCGGCCGAGCGGCTGGCTTACCTGTTCGACGACAGCGGCATCGCCGCGCTGCTCGCCCAGCCCGCGCTGCAAGACCTGCTGCCGCGGCGCGCCGGCCTGCCGGTGGTGCTGCTCGACGCCGCCGAAGCGGAGCGCGCGGACTGGCCCGAACACGCGCCGGACGTGCCGGTGCGGCCCGACCATCTCGCCTACGTGATCTACACCTCCGGTTCCACCGGCCGCCCCAAGGGCGCGCAATTGCAGCACGGCAACCTGTCGCGCCTGCTGGCCGCCACGCAGGACTGGTTCGGCTTCGGCCAAGACGATGTCTGGACCCTGTTCCACTCCTACGCCTTCGATTTTTCCGTATGGGAAATCTTCGGCGCGCTGTGCCACGGCGGCCAGTTGGTGATCGTGCCGTTCCTGGTCAGCCGCGCGCCGCAGGACTTCCTCGCGCTGCTGCGGCGCGAGCGCGTCACCGTGCTCAACCAGACCCCGTCCGCGTTCCGCGCGCTGCTGGCCCAGCCCGAGGCCTGCGCGCAGCCGCTGGCGCTGCGCCACGTGATCTTCGGCGGCGAGGCGCTAGAGCCGCAGGCGCTGCGGCCCTGGCTGGAGCGCTTCGGCGACGCCGCGCCGCGCCTCGTCAATATGTACGGCATCACCGAAACCACGGTGCACGTGACCTTCCGCCCCATCGCGCTGGCCGACCTCGACCCGCGCCACGGCGCGCGCAGCCCCATCGGCGAGTGCATTCCCGACCTGGGCGTGCGCGTGCTCGACGCCAGCCTCAACCCGGTGCCGCCGGGCGTGGCGGGCGAACTGTACGTGGGTGGCGACGGCCTCGCGCGCGGCTACCTGAACCGGCCCGGCCTCACTGCGGAGCGCTTCGTGCCCGATCCGTTCTCCGACGGCGGCGCGCGCCTCTACCGCAGCGGCGACCTCGCGCGCTGGCTGCCGGACGGGCAACTCGAATACCTGGGACGCATCGACCAGCAACTCAAGATCCGCGGCTTCCGCATCGAGCCGGGCGAGATCGAGGCGCGCTTGCTGGCGCAGGACGGCGTGGCCAATGCAGCGGTAATTGCGGTGGAGGGGCCGACCGGCTCACGACTCGCTGCCTACGTGGTGCCGGCGGAGAACGCGGTCATCGACGTAGCGTCGTTGCGCGCGGCGCTGGCCGAGCAACTGCCCGACTACATGGTCCCCGCTGCCTTTGTCGTGCTCACGGCGCTGCCGCTCACGCCCAACGGCAAGCTCAACCGCCATGCGCTGCCCGCGCCCGAGTTCGGCGGCACGCAGGCATTCGTCGCGCCCGCGGGCGAGGCGGAAACCGCGCTTGCCGCCATCTGGACCGAGGTGCTCGGCCTGCCGCGCGTGGGCCGCGCCGACAATTTCTTCGAGCTGGGCGGCGACTCCATCCTCAGCCTGCAGATCGTCGCGCGCGCCCGCGCCGCCGGCTGGCTGCTGACGCCGCGCCAGTTGTTCGAGCGCCAGACGCTGGCCGAGCTCGCCACCGTCGCGCAGCCGCTGCCGCGCGATGGCGCGGCCGAAGAAGCCGTGCCAACCGGCGCCGTGCCGCTGCTGCCGATCCAGGCGGATTTCTTCGCCATGCCGATGGAACGCCGCCGGCACTGGAACCAATCCGTGCTGCTCGATTGCCGCGAGGCACCCGATACGGCGGCGCTGTCGCTGGCGTTGGGCGATCTGGTCGCGCACCACGATGCGCTGCGGCTGCGGTTCTCGCCGGCGGATGGTGCCTGGGTCCAGACCTATGCGGACGCGGAAACCGCGCCGGACTTGCTGTGGGTACGCGAGTTCCCGAACGAGACCGAACGCATTGCCCATTGCGAAGCGGCGCAGCGCAGCCTCGATCTCGCGCACGGTCCGCTGCTGCGCGCCGTCGTGCTGCACGGCGCGGCGGGCCAATGGCAACTGCTGCTGGTGATTCACCATCTTGTGGTCGATGGCGTGTCCTGGCGCATCCTGATCGAAGACCTGCTGGCCGCCTACCAGCAGCGCCGCTCCGGCCAGCCGGCCGCGCTGCCCGCCCGCACGGCGTCCTGCCAGCGCTGGTCGGAGGCGCTGCGGCGGAATACGGCATCGCGCGCGGATGAGCTGCCGCATTGGCTGGCCCTGTCCGGCACAGCCGCCGAATTGCCTTGCGACGATCCGAGCGGCTCGCTCACCGTCGCCGAACGCGACAGCCTCACGCTGATACTGCCCGCCGACGCCACCCAGGCGCTGCTCCAGCACGCGCCCGCCGCCTACCGCACCCGCATCAACGACCTGCTGCTGACCGCGCTCGCGCGCGTGCTGGCGCGCTGGAGCGGCAACGCGCGGACACTGATCGACCTCGAAAGCCACGGCCGCGTGGCCGGTGTCGACGATGCGCTCGACCTGAGCCGCACCGTGGGCTGGTTCACCACGCTGTTCCCCGTTGCGCTCGATGGTGCCGGCGCACTGCCGGACGCGATCAAGGCCGTCAAGGAACAATTGCGCGCCGTGCCCGGCGAGGGCATCGGCTTCGGCCTGCTGCGCCGCTTCGGCACCGCCGAACAGCAAGCCGCCATCGCGGCGATCCCCAAGCCCGAGGTCGTGTTCAACTACCTCGGCCAGTTCGACGCCAGCCTCGCCGAAGGCACGCCGTGGCAACCCGCTTTCGGCAACACCGGCGCCGGCCAGGATGCCAGCGCGCCACTGTCGCATCCGCTGTCGGTCAGCGGGCAGGTGCATGGCGGCGAGCTGCGTCTGTCCTTTGCCTTCAGCCGCGCGCGGCACAAGCACGCCACCGTCCAGCGGCTGGCCGAGGATTACCGCGCCGAACTGCTTGCCGTCATCGCGCATTGCACGTCGAACGAAGCCGCCGGTTTCACGCCATCGGACTTCCCGCTCGCGCGGCTGTCGCAGGCGCAGCTTGACGGCCTCGGTCTCGATCCCGCGCAGGTGCAGGATCTGTATCCGCTGTCGCCCATGCAGGCCGGCATGCTGTTCCACAGCGTCTACGCGCCCGCGGGCAGCGCTTACACCAACCAGTTGCGCGTCGACATCGACGGCCTCGATGCCACGCGCTTCGCCGCCGCGTGGCATGCCGCGCTCTCGCGCCATGACAGCCTGCGTTGCGGCTTCCTCCATCGCGGCGAGCAGCCGTTGCAGTGGGTCGCGCGCCATGTCACGCTGCCGGTCGTCACGGAGGACTGGTCGGAGCGCGATGCAACGCAATGCCAGCGTGATCTCGACCAGCTTGCCGCCGATCAACTGGCGCAAGGCTTCGACCTCGAACGCCCTCCGCTGATGCGCGTCGCGCTGATCCGCACCGGCGCCAGTCGCCATCATCTGCTCTGGACCGTCCACCATCTGCTGCTCGATGGCTGGAGCACATCCCAACTGCTCGGTGAAGTCCTGCGCCACTACGCCGGCGAAACCCTGCCCGCCACCGGCGGCCGCTTCGCCGACTATATCGGCTGGCTGCAAGGCCGCGATGCCGAGGCGAGCCGCGCGTTCTGGTCCGCGCAACTGGCCGCGCTCGATACCCCGACCCGGCTGATGGCCGCGCTGCCCGCGCCTGAACATGGCGAAGGCCATGCCGAGCAGCATCATCTGCTCGATGCCGACCGTACCGCCGCGTTGGCGGCGTTTGCCCGCGCGCAGAAGGTCACGCTCAACACCCTCGTGCAAGCCGCGTGGCTGCTGCTGCAGCAGCGCTATACCGGACAGGACTGCGTGGCCTTCGGCGCCACCGTCGCCGGGCGCCCGGCAGACCTGCCCGGCTCCCAGCAGATGCTGGGCCTGTTCATCAACACGCTGCCGGTGATTGCCACGCCGCGCCCCGAGCAAGCCGTCGGCGACTGGCTGCGCGAAGTGCAGGCCCTCAACCTCGCCACGCGCGAGCACGAACACACCCCGCTCTACGAAATCCAGCGCTGGGCCGGACAAGGCGGGCAAGCGCTGTTCGACGCCATCCTCGTCTTCGAGAACTACCCGGTGGACGCCGCGCTGCGCCGCGCGCCGGGCGGGCTGGCGTTCTCCGACGTGCGCAACCGCGCCGAGACCAACTACCCGCTGACGCTGGTCCTCGCCCACACCGACACGCTGCGCCTGACCTGCCGCTTCGACCGCGCAAGGCTGGGCGAGCCGCATGCGCAAATGCTGGCGCAAAGCCTGTTCGCGCTGATGACGCGGATGAGCGAGGACGGCGCCCGCCCGCTGGGACAAGTCGCGCCGGTGCCGCAAGACCAGCAGGCCCGCCTGCTGGCATTGGGCCGCAATCCGCAGGCCTACCCGGCGTTCGTGCCGGCGCATCGCCTGTTCGAGGCGCACGCTGGCCGGCAGCCGGACGCCATCGCGCTGGAAGCCGACGGACAGACGCTCACCTACGCCGAACTGAACCGCCGCGCCAACCGCCTTGCCCATCGCCTGATCGCGCGGGGCGCGGGGCCCGACGTGCCGGTCGGCGTGCTGGCCGAGCGTTCCGTCGAGATGGTCGTCGCCCTGCTCGCCATCCTCAAGGCCGGCGGCGCCTACGTGCCGTTCGATCCCGACTACCCCGCCGAGCGCCTCGCCTACATGATCGGCGACAGCGGCGTGGCCCTGCTGCTGGCGCAGCGCGCCGACCTGCTGCCGACGCCGCCGCGCGCGGTCGAGGTAATCGACCTGACGCAGCCTGCGCAGGCAACCGATGGCGCAGACCACGACCCCGCGCCGGTACTGCTGCCCGACCACCTCGCCTACGTGATCTACACCTCGGGTTCCACCGGCCAGCCCAAGGGCGTGGGCATTGCCCACGGCGCGCTCGGCAACTACCTGCACGGCGTGCTGGCGCCACTCGCGCTGCCGCCCGGCCTGCGCATGGCGATGGTGTCGACGCCGGCGGCCGACCTCGGCCACACCGTGCTGTTCGGCGCGCTGGCCAGCGGCGCGGCGCTGCACCTGCCGCCGCGCCGCTGCGTGTTCGACGCCGCGGCCTTCGCGCGCTACATGGCCGGCCACCGCATCGACGTGCTGAAGATCGTGCCCAGCCATCTGCAAGCGCTGCTGGACGGCGCCGGCGCCGCGGGCGCCAGCGCGGCCGACGTGCTGCCGGCCCACACGCTGCTGCTGGGCGGCGAGGCCACCGGCGCCGCGCTGCGCGCGCGCCTGCACGCGGCGCGCCCGCAATGCCGGCTGGTCAATCACTATGGCCCGACCGAGAGCACCGTGGGCGTGCTGCTGCACGTGGCCGGCAGCGCGCCGCCGGCGGGCGCGCAGGCGCCGGGCCTGCCGCTCGGCACGCCGCTGGGCAACGCCACCGCCTACGTGCTGGACGGCGCGCTGCAGCCGCTGCCCGACGGCGTGGCCGGCGAGCTCTACCTGGGCGGCCCCGGCCTCGCGCGCGGCTACCTGGGCCGCGCCGCGCTGACCGCCGGGCGCTTCGTGCCCGATCCGTTCTCGGACGGCGGCGCGCGCCTGTACCGCAGCGGCGACCGCGTGCGGCGCGGCGCCGACGGCATGCTGGCCTACCTGGGCCGCATCGACGATCAGGTCAAGATCCGCGGCTTCCGCGTGGAGCCCGGCGAGATCGCCGCGCGGCTGCGCGCGCTGCCGGGCGTGCGGCAGGCCGTGGTGGTGGCGCAAGCCATCGGCAATGGCGGCGGACCACAACTGGTCGCCTATGCCGTCGCCGCTGCTGGCCACGCGCCGGCGCCCGCCGCGCTGCGGCAGGCGCTGGCCGCCACGCTGCCCGCGCACATGGTGCCTGCCGCCATCGTGATGCTGGACGCGCTGCCGCTCACCGCCAACGGCAAGCTGGACCGGCGCGCGCTGCCGCCGGCCAGCACGGGCGCCGCCACCGATGCGGCCGCGCAGGCGCCGCAGGGCGAGCTGGAAACGCGGCTCGCGGCGATCTGGCGCGAGCTGCTGGACCTGCCGCAGGTAGGCCGCCACGACAACTTCTTCATGCTGGGCGGCCACTCCCTGCTGGCCGTGCAGCTTCTATCCCGAATCCAAGGCGAACTGCGCATCGACGCGCCGCTGCACCTGCTGTTCGGCGCCGCCACGCTGGCCGAGCTGGCCGCCGCGCTGGACGGCCAGACCCGCCACGCCGACGAAAGCGCGCTGCTGGAACTGGAAGCGTTCGCCAATACCCTGGAGGCAGTCTGAATGATCGAAGCCAACACCGCGGCCCGCCTGGCCGCGCGCTTTGCCACGCTGGCGCCGGCGCAGCGCCGCGCGTTCCTCGACAAGATGGCCGAGCAGGGCATCGCCTTCTCGCAACTGCCGATTCCTGCGCTGCCGCAAGGCGGTGACGATGCCGCCGGCGCGCCGCTGTCCTACGCCCAGCAGCGCCAGTGGTTCCTGCACCAGTTCGAGCCGGCCAGCGCGGCTTACCACATCAGCAGCGGCGTCAGCCTGCGCGGCCGCCTCGACGTGGCGGCGCTGGGCGCGGCCTTCGCCACGCTGGCGCAGCGCCACGCCGCGCTGCGCACCGCCTTCGTGGCCGACGCCGCCGGCGAGGTGCGCCAGCGCGTACTGCCCGCCGCCGCGCTGGCCATGCCGCTGCTGGACCTGTACCAGGGCGGCGCGGCCGAAGCCACGCCGCAGGCCCGCGCCGCGCGCGCCGACGCCATCGCCGCCGAGCTGGCCGGCCAGCCCTTCGACCTCGGCAGCGCGCCGCTGCTGCGCGTGCGCCTGCTGCGGCTGGGCGAAGACGAACACCGGCTGCTGCTGGTGATGCACCACATCGTCTCGGACGGCTGGTCGATGCAGTTGCTGATCGACGAGCTGGCGGCCTGCTACCGCGCGCACCTGCTGGGCGATGCCGCCAGCCTGCCGGCGTTGCCGGTCGGCTACGCCGACTATGCCGCGTGGCAGCGCAACTGGCTGGAAGCCGGCGAGCAGGAGCGGCAACTGGCCTACTGGCGCGCGCAACTGGCCGACGCGCCCGCCGTGCTGGCGCTGCCCACCGACCGCCCGCGCCCGGCCGCCGCCGTCTACCAGGCTCACCGCCTCGACATCGGGATCCCCGACGCGCTGGCGCAGGCGCTGCGCGAGCGCGGGCGCGCGCACGGCGCCACGCTGTTCATGGTGCTGCTGGCTGGCTTCCAGGCCCTGCTCTACCGCCATGCCGGCAGCCGCGACCTGTGCGTGGGCGTGCCGGTGGCCAACCGCAACCGCATCGAGACCGAAGGCGTGGTCGGCCTGTTCGTCAACACCCAGATCGTGCGCGGCCGCCTGGACGGCCGCCAGCCGCTGGCCGCCGCGCTGGAACAGGCGCGCGCCGCCGTGCTCGGCGCGCAGGCGCACCAGGACCTGCCGTTCGAGCAACTGGTGGACGCGCTGCAGCCCGAGCGCAGCATGAGCTACAACCCGCTGTTCCAGGTGGTGCACAACCACCGCCGCAGCGACCGCGCCGCGCTGGCCGAGCTGCCCGGGCTGGTGCTGGAGACCGCGCCCATCGGCGAGCGCAGCACCGCGCTGGAACTGACGCTGGACACGCGCGAAAGCACGGACGGGCACATCAGCGCCTGCTTCCACTACGCCGCCGAACTGTTCGACGCCGCCACCGTGGCGCGGCTCGGCGCGCACTACCTGCGGCTGCTGCGGCAACTGGCGGAGGCGCCCGAAGTGGCGCTGGACGCGGTGGCGCTGCTCGATGCCGGCGAGCGCTCGGCGCTGCTGGCGCTGGGCCAGGGCGAAGCGCCGCCCGCCGATGGCCTCGCCGTGCACCAGCGCATCGCCCGCCATGCCGCCGCAAGGCCCGACGCCACCGCCGTGATCTGCGGCGACCAGACCCTGCGCTACGGCGAACTACTCGCCCGCGCCGACCGCCTCGCCACCGTGCTCCACGCGCGCGGCATCGGCGCCGAGAGCCGCGTCGGCATCGCGCTGTCCCGCTCGCCCGACATCCTCATCGCCCTGCTCGCCGTCATGCGCAGCGGCGCGGCCTATGTCCCGTTCGATCCGGCTTATCCGCCCGAACGGCTGGCGTACCTGTTCGGCGACAGCGCGATTGCATTGCTTGTCACCGAGACCGCCCTGCTCGATGCGCTGCCCGCGCCCGCCTCGCTGCCGGTGCTGACGCTCGACATGATGCCCGACAACATCGCCGCGCTGCCTGAACAGCCGGTGCACCGCGATCAGCTTGCCTATCTGATCTATACCTCCGGCTCCACCGGACAGCCGAAAGGCGTGTGCGTCTCCCACGGCCCGCTTGCCATGCACGTGGCCGCCACCATCGAAGCCTATGAAATGGGCGCGCATTCACGCGAGCTCCATTTCCTGTCCTTCGCCTTCGATGGCGCGCATGAGCGCTGGCTGTGCGCGCTCGCCTGCGGCGGATCTCTAGTGTTGCGCGACGATGCGCTGTGGACGCCCGAGCAGACCTGCGAAGCGCTGATCCGCCATCGCGTCACCAACGCCGGTTTTCCGCCCGCCTACCTGAAGCAGCTTGCCGAGTGGTGCGCGCAAAGCGGTCAGCGGCCCGAGGTCTCGCTCTACTCCTTCGGCGGCGAGGCCATGCCGCGGCCTGCCTTCGAACTGGCGCGCCGCGCGCTGGCACCGCGCACCTTCATCAACGGCTACGGCCCGACCGAAACGGTGGTCACGCCGATGGTGTGGAAGGTGCTCGCCGACAGCCCGGAAGCCGATTTCGCCGGCACCTACGCCCCGATCGGCCGGCCGGTCGGCGCGCGCTGCGCTTACCTGCTCGATGCCGAGCTCAATCTCGTGCCGCCAGGCGTGGCCGGGGAGTTGTACCTCGGTGGCGATGGCCTCGCGCGCGGCTATCTGAACCGGCCCGGCATGACCGCCGAGCGCTTCGTGCCCGATCCGTTCTCCGACGGCGGCGCGCGCCTCTACCGCAGCGGCGATCTCGCGCGCTGGCTGCCCGACGGCCAGCTCGAATACCTGGGTCGCATCGACCAGCAACTCAAGATCCGCGGCTTCCGCATCGAGCCGGGCGAGATCGAGGCGCGCTTGCTGGCGCAAGCGGGTGTCGCCAATGCGGCGGTGATCGCGGTGGAGAGTCCGACCGGCGCACGACTCGCTGCCTATGTGGTGCCGGCAGAGGGTTGCGTCGTGGATGTGGCGTCGTTGCGCGCGGCACTGGCCGCGCAACTGCCCGACTACATGGTCCCCGCCGCCTTCGTCGCGCTCGCCGCGCTGCCGCTCACGCCCAACGGCAAGCTCGACCGCCGCGCGCTGCCCGCGCCCGAGTTCGGCGGCACGCAGGCATTCGTCGCGCCCACGGGCGCGGCGGAAGCCGCGCTTGCCGCCATCTGGGCCGAGGTGCTCGGCCTGCCGCGCGTGGGCCGCGCCGACAATTTCTTCGAGCTGGGCGGCGACTCCATCCTTAGCCTGCAGATCGTCGCGCGCGCCCGCGCCGCCGGCTGGCTGCTGACGCCGCGCCAGTTGTTCGAGCGCCAGACGCTGGCCGAGCTCGCCACCGTCGCGCAGCCGCTGCCGCGCGATGGCGTGGCGGATGAGACGGTGCCGACCGGCGCCGTGCCGCTGCTGCCGATCCAGGCCGCGTTCTTCGAGACGCCGATGCCGGTGCGCCATCACTGGAACCAGTCGGTCTTGCTCGATTGCCGGGAGGCGCTCGATACACAGGCGCTGGCGCTGGCATTGGGCGATCTGGTCGCCCATCACGATGCGCTGCGGCTGCGGTTCTCGCCGGCGGATGGTGCCTGGGTCCAGACCTATGCGGACGCGGAAGCGGCACCGGACCTGCTGTGGGTGCGCGAGTTCGGCGACGACGCCGGGCGCATTGCCCATTGCGAGGCCGCGCAGCGCAGCCTCGATCTCGCGCACGGTCCGCTGCTGCGCGCCGTCGCGCTGCACGGCGCGGCGGGTCAATGGCAACTGTTGCTGGTGATTCACCATCTTGTGGTCGATGGCGTGTCCTGGCGCATCCTGATCGAGGACTTGCTGGCCGCGTATCGGCAGCGGGCTGGCGGCGAGCCTGCCGCCCTGCCCGCGCGCACCGCTTCCTGTCAGCGCTGGTCGGAAGCCTTGCGCCGCAACGCCGCTTCGCGCGCGTCGGAATTGCCGCACTGGCAGGCGCTGTCGAATGCGGCCGCTGCCCTGCCTTGCGACGACCCGAGCGACTCGCTCACCGTCGCCGAACGCGACAGCCTCACGCTGACGCTGCCCGCCGACGCCACGCAAGCGCTGCTCCAGCACGCGCCCGCCGCCTACCGCACCCGCATCAATGACCTGCTGCTGACCGCGCTCGCGCGCGTGCTGGCGCGCTGGAGCGGCAACGCGCGGACGTTGATCGACCTCGAAAGCCACGGCCGCGTGGCCGGTGTCGACGATGCGCTCGACCTGAGCCGCACCGTGGGCTGGTTCACCACGCTGTTCCCCGTTGCGCTCGACGGCGCCGGCACGCTGCCGGACGCGATCAAGGCCGTCAAGGAACAACTGCGCGCCGTGCCCGGCGAGGGCATCGGCTTCGGCCTGCTGCGCCGCTTCGGCACCGCCGAACAGCAAGCCGCCATCGCCGCCCTGCCCAGGCCCGAGGTCGTGTTCAACTACCTCGGCCAGTTCGACGCCAGCCTGGCCAGCGATACCCCCTGGCGCCCGGGCACCGGCGAAACCGGCGCCAACCAGGACCAACAAACGCCGCTGTCGCATCCGCTGTCGATCAGCGGGCAGGTGTCCGGCGGGCAGTTGAAGCTGTCGTTCGCCTTCAGCCGCGCGCGGCACAAGCACGCCACCGTGCAGCGGCTGGCCGAGGACTACCGCGCCGAACTGCTTGCCGTCATCGCGCATTGCGCGTCGAACGAGGCCGCCGGCTTCACGCCATCGGACTTCCCGCTCGCGCGGCTGTCGCAGGCGCAGCTTGATGGCCTTGGCCTCGATCCGGCACAGGTGCAGGATCTCTATCCGCTCTCGCCCATGCAGGCGGGCATGCTGTTCCACAGCGTCTACGCGCCCGCGGGCAGCGCCTACACCAACCAGTTGCGCGTCGACATCGACGGCCTCGATGCCACGCGCTTCGCCGCCGCGTGGCATGCCGCGCTCGCGCGCCATGACAGCCTGCGTTGCGGTTTCCTCCATCGCGGCGAGCAGCCGTTGCAATGGGTCGCGCGCCACGCCGCGCTGCCGGTCGTCATGGAGGACTGGTCGGACCGCGAGCCGGCGTGGATCGCCGACGCGCTCGATACGCTGGCCGATAGCCAGCTTGCGCAGGGCTTCGACCTCGAACGTCCGCCGCTGATGCGCGTCGCACTGATCCGCACCGGCGCCAGTCGCCATCATCTGCTCTGGACCGTCCACCATCTGCTGCTCGATGGCTGGAGCACGTCCCAACTGCTCGGTGAAGTCCTGCGCCACTACGCCGGCGAAACCCTGCCCGCCACGGGCGGCCGCTTCGCCGACTACATCGGCTGGCTGCAAGGCCGCGACGCGGAGGCGAGCCGCGCCTTCTGGTCCGCGCAACTGGCCGCGCTCGATACCCCGACACGGCTGATGGCCGCGCTGCCCGCGCCCGAACATGGCGAGGGCCATGCCGAGCAGCATCACACGCTCGATGCCGACCGCACCGCCGCGCTGATGGCATTCGCCCGCGCACAGAAAGTCACGCTCAACACCCTTGTACAGGCCGCGTGGCTGTTGCTGCTGCAACGCTATACCGGACAGGACTGCGTGGCCTTCGGCGCCACCGTCGCCGGGCGCCCGGCGGACCTGCCCGGCTCCCAGCAGATGCTGGGCCTGTTCATCAACACGCTGCCGGTGATTGCCACGCCGCGCCCAGAGCAAGCCGTCGGCGACTGGCTGCGCGAAGTGCAGGCCCTCAACCTCGCCACGCGCGAGCACGAACACACGCCGCTCTACGAAATCCAGCGCTGGGCCGGACAAGGCGGGCAAGCCTTGTTCGACGCCATCCTCGTCTTCGAGAACTATCCGGTGGACGCCGCGCTGCGCTGCGCGCCGGGCGGGCTGGCATTCTCCGACGTGCGCAACCGCGCCGAGACCAACTACCCGCTGACGCTGGTGCTGGCCCACACCGACACGCTGCGCCTGACCTGCCGCTTCGACCGCGCCTTGCTGGGCGAGCCCCATGCCGCCGACCTCGCGCGCGCGCTGCTGACCGTGATGGCGCAGATGAGCGAGGATGCGGCGCGGCTGCTCGGCGGCATCTCGCTGGTGGCGCCCGCCGAACAGCCCGCGCTGCTGGCGCTTGGCCGCAACCCGCAGCCCTATCCGGCGCCGGTGCCGGTACACCGCCTGTTCGAGGCGCGCGCCGCGTCTCATCCCGAGGCCGTTGCGCTGGTCTTCGGCGCGCGGCAGCTCGGCTACGCCGAGCTGAACCGCCGCGCCAACCGCCTCGCCCATCGCCTGATCGCGCGGGGCGTGGGGCCCGACGTGCCGGTCGGCGTGCTGGCCGAGCGTTCCGTCGAGATGGTCGTCGCCCTGCTCGCCATCCTCAAGGCCGGCGGCGCCTACGTGCCGTTCGATCCCGACTATCCGGCCGAGCGCCTAGCCTACATGATCGGCGACAGCGGCGTGGCCCTGCTGCTGACGCAGCGCGCCGACCTGCTGCCGACGCTGCCGCGCGCGGTCGAGACGATCGACCTGACGCAGCCTGCGCAGGAAGCCGATGGCGCAGACCACGACCCCGCGCCGGTACTGCTGCCCGACCACCTCGCCTACGTGATCTACACCTCCGGCTCCACCGGCCGCCCCAAGGGCGTGGGCAACCGCCACGGCGCGCTGCACAACCGGCTGTGGTGGATGCAGGCGCAATACGGCCTCGGCGCGCGCGACACGGTGCTGCAGAAAACGCCGTTCAGCTTCGACGTCTCGGTGTGGGAGTTCTTCTGGCCGCTGATGACCGGCGCGCGGCTGGTGCTGGCCGCGCCCGGCGACCATCGCGACCCGGCGCGCATCGCCGCGCTGATCGCGCGCCACGGCGTGACCACGCTGCATTTCGTGCCGGCCATGCTGCAGGCCTTCGTCGCCCACGACGAGGTGGCGGCCTCGTGCGCCACGCTGCGCCATATCGTGTGCAGCGGCGAGGCGCTGCCGGCGGCGCTGGCGCGGCGCGCCATGACGCTGCTGCCGCACGCCGGCCTGCACAACCTGTACGGGCCGACCGAGGCGGCCATCGACGTCACGCACTGGACCTGCCGCGACGACGGCGGCAGCGCGGTGCCGATCGGCAGCCCCATCGCCAATGTCGACGCCCACGTACTGGACGGCGCGCTGCATCCGCTGCCCGACGGCGTGGCCGGCGAGCTGTACCTCGGCGGCGCGGGGCTGGCGCGCGGCTACCTGGGCCGCGCCGCGCTGACCGCCGAGCGCTTCGTCGCCGATCCGCATGGCGCGGCGGGCGAGCGCCTGTACCGCACCGGCGACCTGGCGCGCCGCCGCGCGGACGGGCAGATCGCGTACCTGGGGCGGCTGGACCATCAGGTCAAGATCCGCGGCCTGCGCATCGAGCTGGGCGAGATCGAGGCGCGCCTGCTGGCCCACCCGGGCGTGCGCGAGGCGGTGGTGGTGGCGCCGGCCGGCGAAGGTCCGGCGCGGCTGGCCGCCTACGTGGTCGGCGCCGCCGGCGCCAGCCCGGACGTGGCCGAACTGCGCGCGTGGCTGGCGCAGGCGCTGCCGGACTACATGGTGCCCGCCGCGCTGCTGGTGCTGGAGGCGATGCCGGTCAGCGCCAACGGCAAGCTGGACCGGCGCGCGCTGCCGTCGCCGGAGTTCGCCGGCAGCGCCGCCTTCGCGCCGCCCGCCGGCGCCGCCGAGACGCAACTGGCCGAGGCCTGGGCGCAGGTGCTGAAGGTGGCGCGCGTGGGCCGCGCCGACAATTTCTTCGAGCTGGGCGGCGACTCCATCCTGAGCCTGCAGATCGTGGCCAGGATGCGCGGCGCCGGCTGGCTGCTCACGCCCAAGCAGCTGTTCGAGCAGCAGACGCTGGCCGCGGTGGCGGCCGCACTGGTGCCGCTGGCCATGCCGGCCGCCAGCGCGCAACCGGCGCCGCGCGCGGCCGCGCCGCGCACGCGCCTGCGCAGCGAGGACTTTCCGCTGGCAGGCCTGCGGCAGGACCAGCTCGACGCATTGCAGGCGCAGGGGCTGGCGCCCGCCGAGGTGGAAGACCTGTATCCGCTCTCGCCGATGCAGGCCGGCATGCTCTACCACAGCGCCAGCGCGGCCGATGGCGGCGGCGCCTACGTGAACCAGTTGCGGGTGGATATCGACGGGCTGGACGCGGCGCGCTTCGCGCTGGCCTGGCGCGCGGCGCTGGCGCGCCATGACACGCTGCGCAGCGGCTTCCTGCAGCGCGGCGAGCAGCCGCTGCAATGGGTCGCGCGCGAAGTGGAACTGCCGGTCACGCACGAGGACTGGTCCGCGCGCGCCGCCGGTTGCGAGCCGGCGCTCGACCGCTTCGCCGCCGACGATCTCGCGCGCGGCTTCGACCTCGAGCGCCCGCCGCTGATGCGCCTGGCGCTGATCCGCACCGGCGCGCGCCGCCATCACCTGGTCTGGACCGTGCACCACCTGCTGCTCGACGGCTGGAGCACCGCGCAACTGCTGGGCGAGGTGCTGCGCCAGTATGCCGGCGAGGCGGTGCCCGCCGCCGCCGGCCGCTTCGCCGACTACATCGGCTGGCTGCAAGGCCGCGATGCCGGCGCGGCGCAGGCGTTCTGGAGCGCGCAGCTGCGCGGCTTCGACACGCCGACGCGGCTGGCCGAGGCCGTGCCCGCGCCCGATGCCGGCAGCGGCTACGGGCTCCTGCAGCACGAATGCGACGCCGCGCAGACGGCGCGGCTGGCGGCCTTCGCGCGCGCGCAGAAAGTCACCGTCAACACGCTGGTGCAGGCCGCGTGGCTGCTGCTGTTGCAGCGCTATACGGGCCAGCGCCGCGTGGCGTTCGGCGCCACCGTGGCCGGGCGCCCGGCGGAGCTGCCCGGCTCGCAGCAGATGCTGGGCCTGTTCATCAACACCCTGCCGGTGATCGCCGCGCCGCGCCCCGAGCAGGCCGTGGGCGACTGGCTGCGCGAGCTGCAGGGCTTCAACCTGGCCGCGCGCGAGCACGAGCACACGCCGCTGTCCGACATCCAGCGCTGGGGCGGCCAGCCCGGGCAGCGGCTGTTCGACAGCATCCTGGTGTTCGAGAACTTCCCGCTGGAAGACGCGCTGGCCCCGGCCGCGCGCAGCGGCCTGGCCATCGAGACGCGCGCCAGCACCGGCCTGACCGAATACGAGATGGACGTGGAAGTGAGCCTGCGGCAGACGCTGCGGCTAGGCTTCACCTATATGCGGCGCGCCTTCGACGAGGCCCAGGTCGAGCGCATCCGCGCGCAGCTGCTGGCGCTGCTGGAAGCCATCAGCACGCGGCCCGGGCAGGCGCTCGGCTCGCTGGGCCTGCTGGCCCCGCGGGCGTCCGCCGAACTGCTGGCGCTGGGCCAGGGCGAGGCGCCGCCCGCCGACGGCCTCGCCGTGCACCAGCGCATCGCCCGCCATGCCGCCGCAAGGCCCGACGCCATCGCCGTGGTCTGCGGCGACCAGACCCTGCGCTACGGCGAACTGCTCGCCCGCGCCGACCGCCTCGCCGCCGTGCTCCACGCGCGCGGCATCGGCACAGAGAGCCGCGTCGGCATCGCGCTGTCCCGCTCGCCCGACATCCTCGTCGCCCTGCTCGCCGTCATGCGCAGCGGCGCGGCTTACGTGCCGTTCGATCCGGCTTATCCGCCCGAGCGGCTGGCGTACCTGTTCGGCGACAGCGCGATTGCATTGCTCGTCACCGAGACCGCCCTGCTCGATGCGCTGCCCGCGCCCGCTTCGCTGCCGGTGCTGACGCTCGACATGGTGCCCGACAACATCGCCGCGCTGCCTGAACAGCCGGTGCATCCCGGCCAGCTTGCCTATCTGATCTATACCTCTGGCTCCACCGGCCAGCCGAAAGGCGTGTGCGTCTCCCACGGACCGCTTGCCATGCACGTGGCCGCCACCATCGAAGCCTATGAAATGGGTGTGCATTCGCGCGAACTCCATTTCCTGTCCTTCGCCTTCGATGGCGCGCATGAGCGCTGGCTGTGCGCGCTCGCCTGTGGCGGATCTCTGGTGTTGCGCGACGATGCGCTGTGGACGCCCGAGCAGACCTGCGAAGCGCTGATCCGCCATCGCGTCACCAACGCCGGTTTTCCGCCCGCCTACCTGAAGCAGCTTGCCGAGTGGTGCGCGCAGAGCGGTCAGCGGCCCGAGGTCTCGCTCTACTCCTTCGGTGGCGAGGCCATGCCGCGGCCCGCCTTCGAACTGGCGCGCCGCGCGCTGGCACCGCGCACCTTCATCAACGGCTACGGCCCGACCGAAACGGTGGTCACGCCGATGGTATGGAAGGTGCTCGCCGACAGCCCGGAAGCCGATTTTGCCGGCACCTATGCGCCGATCGGCCGCCCGGTCGGCACGCGCTGCTCTTACCTGCTCGATGCCGAGCTCAATCTCGTGCCGCCCGGCGTGGCCGGGGAGTTGTACCTCGGTGGCGAGGGCCTCGCGCGCGGCTACCTGAACCGGCCCGGCATGACCGCCGAGCGCTTCGTGCCCGATCCGTTCTCCGACCGCGGCGCGCGCCTCTACCGCAGCGGCGATCTCGCGCGCTGGCTGCCGGACGGCCAACTCGAATACCTGGGACGCATCGACCAGCAACTCAAGATCCGCGGCTTCCGCATCGAGCCGGGCGAGATCGAGGCGCGCTTGCTGGCGCAGGCGGGTGTCGCCAATGCGGCGGTGATCGCGGTGGAGAGTCCGACCGGCGCACGGCTCGCTGCCTATGTCGTGCCAGCGGAAGGCAGCACCATCAACATAGCGTCGTTGCGCGCGGCGCTGGCCGCGCAACTGCCCGACTACATGGTCCCCGCCGCCTTCGTCGAACTCGCCGCGCTGCCGCTCACGCCCAACGGCAAGCTCGACCGCCGCGCGCTGCCCGCGCCGGCCGCCGAGGGCGAGCGGCCCTACGTGGCGCCACGCACGGAGGCGCAGCGCTGGCTGGCGCAGGTATGGCAGGAGGTGCTGGGCGTGGAGCGGGTCGGGCTGGACGACCATTTCTTCGAGCTGGGCGGCGACTCGCTGCTGAGCCTCAAAGTGATTTCGCGCGTGCGCGCCAACAAGGCGCTGGGGCTGGCGCTGAAGCTGCGCGACCTGATGCGCACGCCGACCATCGGCGAGCTGCTGCCGGACGCCGCCGCCGCGCCGGTGGCCGGTGCCACGCCGCCGGCCGCGCTGCGCGTGCTGGCGCAGGGCCCGGCCGGCGCCGCGCCGGCGCCGCTGTGCTGCGTCCACGCGGCGCTGGGCACGCTGTTCGACTACGACGAGATCGCACGCCGCCTCGGCGCCGGGCGCGCCGTCTACGGCCTGCAGTCGCGCATGCTGCTGGACCCGGACTGGCGCGACGCCTCGCTGGAGGCGATGGCGCGCGACTACGTGCGCGAACTGCGCGCGGCGCGGCCGCAGGGGCCTTACCTGCTGCTGGGCTGGTCGCTCGGCGCCACGCTGGCCACGCTGATGGCGCGCGAGCTGGAGGCGCAGGGCCAGCAGGTGCAGTGGCTGGTGCTGGTCGATCCGTTCGTGCCGCAGCCGGATGCCGGCGCCACGGCGCCGGCGCCGCGCTGGCGGACCGCGCTGGCCGATTTTGCCCGCCGCATGCTGCCGCACGCGCCGCCGCTGCCGATGCCGGCCAGCGCGGACGTGGACGCGGAGCCGGAGCCGGACGCCGCGGCCGTGCGCGCCCTGCTGGCGCCGCTGATGGCCGGCGCGCCGGCGCGGCAGCAGGCGCTGGGCGCCGACGAGCTGGCGCAGATGTTCCTGGCGGCCCACCGCCTGGGTACGCTGGCCGGGGCGCTGCGCGCGCTGCCGCCGGTGCGCGCGCCGCTGGCGGTGTGGTGGCGCGCCGGCCGCGCCGGGGCCGCCGCGCGGCTGGCGCAATGGCAGGGCGCGCCGCTGCGCGAGGCCGTGCTAGACGGCGTGGACCATCACGCCATCGTGCGCGATGCCCGCCTGGTCGAGGCGCTGGCCGCGCTGGCGCCGGACCGGCAGGCCCCCGGCAATGCCACTGCCGGCGGCGCGGGCAATGGCATGCAAACCACAACCCTGCTGACGGAGTAGGGTAAAAACGAAAATTCGGATGCGAATACTAATGATTTGCATTTAGAATTGCGGTCGATATGACCGCCCGGCGCCAAGGCGCCACCGGACCGGCCCGCCCTGCCTCGCAGGCGGGCCGGCGCCGTCGGGGCGGGCCGCACCGGCTCCCCATCGCCAATCGCGGCCATCACGGAATTCCAGGGACCACCCGCAGGCCGCGCCGCCGCAGAACCGGCCCGGCCCGCCGGGGCGTGCCCATCTGTCGGGCTGCCCGGCCGCCAGGCGCGGGCCCGGCCCTCCAGCGGGTTTTGCGCGCCGTGTGGCGTGCTGCTTCGCCATCGCGGAACACGCGGCGCCGCGCGCCGCCGCCGCGATGATTTTTGACTTAGGGGAGAAACATGAAAACGGGCAAATCGGTCGGGTCGCGCAGGGCGCAGGCCAATCACCGACATCTTGCGCTGAGCGCGCTGGCCTTGGCGGTATCGGCGCAGATGGCGCACGCGCAGTCCGGCGCCACCACCACGGCAGCCTCGGGCGAGGCGCAGCTGCCGGCGGTCAGCGTGCGCGCCGACAGCGCCGCCGTGCCGGTCTACGGGGCCAGGAACACGGTGTCGGCCACCAAGACCGACGCGACCATCGCCGAGACGCCGCAGTCCATCAGCGTGGTGACGTCCGACCAGATCCGCGCCCAGGGCGCGGAGCGGGTCGAGGAAGCGTTGCGCTACACCGCCGGCGTGCGCACCGAGCCGATCTACGACACGCGCCGCGGCAACTACCTGATCCGCGGCTTCCTGGCCTCGCAGCAGGGCCAGTACTGGGACGGCCTGAAGCTGCCCCACTCCGGCGGCTACGGCGGCTGGGAGCTGGAGCCCTACAGCCTGGAGCGCATCGACATCGTGCGCGGGCCGGCGTCGGTGCTGTACGGCCAGAGCTCGCCGGGCGGCATGATCAACCAGGTCAGCAAGCGCCCGCAGGACACCCCGGAGCACGAGCTCAACGTGAGCGTGGGCAACAACGCGCGCAAGGAAGTCTCCGGCGACTTCACCGGCCCGATCGACCAGGACGGCAAGCTGCTGTACCGCGTCACCGCGCTGGCGCGCGACAGCGGCACGCAGACCCCGCACGTGGACGACAACCGCCTGTTCATCTCGCCGCAGATCACCTGGCGCCCGACCGACGCCACCAACTTCACGCTCTACGCGCAGGCCTACAAGGACCGCTCGGGCAACAGCGGCAACTTCCTGCCCGCGGTGGGCACGGTCAGCCGGCTCGGCAACGGCCAGCGCATCCCCACCGACCTGTTTACCGGCGAGCCGGACTTCGACCTGTTCAAGCGCGAGCAGTACATGGTCGGCTACGAGTTCTCGCACCGCTTCAACGACGTGCTGACGGTGCGCCAGAAGCTGCGCTACGCCCACCTGCACGTGAGCTACGAGGACATCGGCGGCAACGGCGGCCTGACCAACTACACCACCGGCCCGTTCAACCTGCGCCGCATCGGCCTGATCTCGAACGAGTCGTACAGCCTGTTTACGATCGACAACCAGGCCCAGGTCAAGCTCTCGCACGGCATCTTCGACCACACCTTCCTGGTGGGCGTGGACTACCAGCGCTCCACCTTCGACCGCCTGTTCGGCCAGAGCGCCAACGAGCCGGCGCTCAACGTGTTCAACCCGGTCTACGGCAACTTCGTGCGCCCGGCCTACCAGACCGACACCGACACCACGCGCGACCAGGTCGGCTTCTACCTGCAGGACCAGGTCAAGATCGACAAGCGCTTCGTGGTGCAGCTGGCGGGCCGCTACGACAAGGCCAAGGTCAACACCGACACGCGCACCATCGCCACCAACGCCACCTCCACCACCAAGACCGACGATGGCCGCTTCACCGGCCGCGCCGGCCTGCTGTACGAAGGTCCGTTCGGCCTGTCGCCGTACGTCAGCTACTCGACCTCGTTCGAGCCCGCCATCAGCACGCTGATCTATGGCGGCGGCACGCCCGAGCCCACCACCGGCCGCCAGTACGAGGCCGGCGTCAAGTGGCAGCCCGCCAACTCGCGCAGCTTCGCGCAGATCTCGCTGTTCGACCTGACCCAGCGCAACGTGCTGACCACCGCGCCGGTCAACGGCTTCTATTCGCAGATCGGCGAGGTGAGCTCGCGCGGCATCGAGCTGGAAGGCACCTGGGCGGTGACGTCGAACTTCAACGTGCTGGCGTCCTACACCTACACCGATGCCGAAGTGACCAAGGCCGGCCCGGGCGCGCCCAATGCCGGCAAGGTGCCGCCCTACGTGGCCAAGCACATGGCTTCGCTGTGGGCCGACTACCGCCTCTCCGGCGGCCCGCTGGCCGGCGTGTGGCTGGGCGGCGGCGTGCGCTACGTGGGCGGCAGCTTCGATGCCACCAACACGATTTCGGTGCCGTCGTTCACGCTGGTCGACCTGGCGGCCAGCTACACCATCGCCAAGCACTACACGCTGCGCGTGAACGTCAACAACCTGTTCAACAAGACCTACGTGGCGGCCTGCGACAGCGCCACCAACTGCTATTACGGCCGCAACCGCACCGTGGTGGGCACGTTGAGCTACCGCTGGTAAGCACCGCGCGGCCCGCCCGGCGACGGACGGGCCGGCGGCAGCGCACCGGCACGCATAAGAAAGGACCCCCATGAAAGCGCCTACGCTGCGCATCTGGTACGCCATCCACCGCTGGACCAGCCTGCTGTGCACGCTGAACCTGCTGGTGCTGTGCGTGACCGGCCTGCTGCTGATCTTCCATGAAGACATCGATGCCATGCTGGGCCAGGACCACCACGGCAGCGTGGCGGCCGAGCGCGGCGCGGCGGCCAGCGCGCCGCGCCCGCCGCTGCAGGCGCTGGTGGACGCGGCGCGCGCCGCCAGGCCCGGCTGGGCGCCCAAGTCGGTCTCGTTCAGCGACGACGACCCCGACGCCGTGGGCGTGCGCGTCGGCCCGCCCGGCGAGCCCAGGCTGCGCAACGGCGCCACCGTCCAGTTCGACGCCGCCACCGGCGCCACGCGCAAGCCCGGCCCGCCCGGCGAGACCTTCAGCGGCTTCATCCTCAAGCTGCACCTGAACCTGTTCCTGGGCCTGCCGGGCCAGTTCTTCATCGGCTTCATCGGCGTGCTGCTGGTGGCCAGCCTGGTCAGCGGGCTGGTGCTGTACGGCCCGTTCATGCGCAAGCTGGCCTTCGGCCTGCTGCGCTTCGGCAAGCCGGTGCGCGTGGTGCAGGCCGACCTGCACAACCTGTTCGGCATCGTGGTGATGGTGTGGGCGCTGGTGGTCGGGCTGACCGGCACCTTCCTGTCGTTCTCGCCGCTCATCATCGGCCTGTGGCAGAAGACCGAGCTGCAGCACCTGATCGCCACCCTGCCCGGCCCCGCGCCGGGCGCGCTGGTGCCGGTGGACCGCGCGCTGGACGCGGCCCGCGCCGTGGTGCCCGGCAAGGACCCGGCCTTCGTGTTCTATCCCGGCACCGAGTTTTCCACGGGCCGCCACTACGGCGTGGTGCTGCGCGGCCATACCGAGCTGCAGAAGCGCGTGTACGCCATCGTGCTGGTCGATGCCGGCGACGGCAAGGTGGCCGCGGTGCGCGGCATGCCGTGGTACCTGCAGGTGCTGCTGCTGTCGGCGCCGTTCCATTTCGGCGACTACGCCGGGCGGCCGCTGCAGGTGCTGTGGGCGCTGCTCACGGCCATCACCGCCGGCGCCACCGTGACCGGCTTCATCTTCTGGCTCAAGCGGCCGCGCCGCGGCGCCGCCGGCGCGCGCGCACCGCAGCCGCAGCCGCCGCAGCTTTCGGGGGACCAGGCATGAAGGACACGGACGTGAACGACCACAACGGCGGGCGCCTGATGCGCGACACCTGGCCGATGCCGGCCCTGCTCGGCCTGCTCTCGCTGGGCGGGCTGGCGGCGGGCATCTTCGGCGACGGCGCCTGGGACTGGCTGTGCTGGCTGGGGCTGGCCGTGCCGGTCGGCGTCACCGCGCGGCTGCTGTGGCGGCAGTGGCGCCAGTTCCGCGCCTGCCGCCGCGCGCCGGCAGGCGTATCGGCGCGCGGCGATGCCGGTGCCGATGAGGTGGAAGGATCCGAAATCTGAATAGCGCCGCTGAATAACGCCGGACAGGCGCGGCATCAGCGGGCCGCCACCGGGACCGTCTGCGCGACGGTTTCCATTTTCCCCGCGCGCGCCTGCGGCAGCGGACAGGTCCCGCAGTGCCCCTCGCCGGGCAGCCGGTGGTTCAGGCAGCAGATGCGCCGCAGCGGTGCCACGCCCGGCGTGCCGGGTTCCCTGCCCGGCCGGAAGGCGCCGTGGTACGGATTGGCGATGCCGCCGTCCGACACCGCCTGGCCGATCCACGCCGCCACTTCCGCGCGCGCCGGCGCGCCCAGCGCCGGATGCGCGGCCAGTTGCCGCGCCACGCCGGCCGCGGCGACCCCGCCCGTGCACCACAGCAGGCGCGGCGACACCTTCGCCACCGCCGACAGCGCCGCCACCACGCCGGGCAGATGCGCGTTCACCAATGGCGCCAGCAGGTCCGGCAGCGGCGCCTGCCGGCATTCGCCTTCGTCCGGCAGCAGCAGGCAGGCCAGCAGGCCGTCGGCCGCGCCGTGCCAGATTGCCTGCGGCGCGTCGAACGGCAGTTGCCGGCGCAGCAGCGCGGCCGCCACCAGCGCGCTGGGCAGCAGCGCCAGCGTGTAGTCGCGGAACCAGGCGGCGGCCAGCGCGCGCAGGTCGCCGCAGCCCAGCGCGCGCGCCTGCCGCGCGAGGCAGTCGCGCGCCTGCGGCTGGCCGAAGGCGCCCTGCCACGGCGCGCCGCCGGCCGGGGCTGCCGGCCGCGCGGCGGCCACGCCCACGCGCTCGCCGAACGGGCGCAAGGCCCCGGCGAAGAACGGGGCCAGCGAAGCAATCATCGGATCTCCTGACGTGACGGCGCGGCCATGCCGGCAAGGCCGCCCACGTCACCGTGACGAAGCGCGCCGCCGGAAATTTAAGGCGCCGCCGCCGCGCGGGCGATGCGCGGCCGCCGCTAACTTTCGCCGCGCGCCGCACGTCTATCCAGCAGTGCCCGCCACCTTCCGCCACCTCCGCGACCCCATGACGCTTCTCTCCTCCCTGCCGCGCAAGCTGCGCCTCACCATCGTCCTGGCCGCCGCAGCCAGCCTGGCCGCCGGCCTGTGCTCGGTGGGCATGATCGCGGTCATCAACCGCGTGCTGGCCACGCAGGGCGCCGAGGCCGCGCGGCTGGCGCTGCCGTTCGCGGCGCTGGCGCTGGCCGTGCTGGCGTGCCGCACGCTGGCCTCCACGCTGTTCGTGCAGATCAGCCAGAGCGCGCTGGCGCGCATCCGCGCGCAGATCTGCGCGCGCTTCATCGGCGCGCCCTACGCGCATATCGAGCAGACCGGCAACGCGCGCGTGCAGGCCGCGCTGGCCGACGACAGCACTCACGTGGCCAACGGCCTGTCGGTGATCCCGGTGGTGCTGACCAACGCGATGGTGGTGCTGGGCTGCCTGGCCTACCTGGCGTGGCTGTCGTGGCAGACCTTCGCCGTGGCCTGCGCCATCATCCTGGCGGGCTCGTGGTTCTACCACCGCAACCACCGCCGCGCGCTGGTGCACCTGAAGCAGGCCAGCGCCGCGCAGGACGCGCTGCATGGCCAGTTCAAGGCGCTGGTGGCGGGCGCGCGCGAGCTCAAGCTCAACCAGGACAAGCAGCACAGCTTCCTGCGCGACGGGCTGGAAGCCTCGCTGGAGGCGGTGCGCGGCGCGCGCACGCGCGGGCTGTCGATCTTCTTCGTGGCGCTGGGCTTCGGCAGCTTCCTGTTCTTCGCGGTGATCGGCGGCGTGCTGTTCATGCCGCGCGCCACGCCGCTGGCGCCGGCGGTGATGACCGGCTTCACCATCATGTTCCTGTACATCATGTCGCCGCTGGAGTCGCTGCTCAACGCGCTGCCGGCACTGAGCATGGGGCGCCTGGCCTACGCGCGCATCGAGGCGCTGGGCGCCGACGCCGAGCCGGAAGCGCCCGCGCGCGCGCTGCCCGCGGCGCCGTTCGTCTCGGTGGCGCTGGCCGGCGCCAGCCACCGCTATTTCCACGAGGCCGAGAACAGCTTCTTCGCGCTGGGCCCGCTCGACCTGGAGCTGCGCGCCGGCGAGATCGTGTTCCTGGTGGGCGGCAACGGCAGCGGCAAGACCACGCTGGCCAAGCTGCTGGCCGGGCTCTACCCGGCGCTGGCCGGCGAGGCGCGCCACAACGGCGCGGCGGTCGACCCGGCCCACCTGGCGGACTACCGCGCGCTGTTCTCCGCGGTGTTCTCCGATTTCCACCTGTTCGAGACCCTGCTGGCGCACGACCCGCGCGACGAGGCGCTGGCCAACCGCCTGATCGAGCGCTTCCAGCTCGGCCACAAGGTCAGCGTGCGCGCCGGGCGCTTCACCACGCAGGCGCTGTCGCAGGGCCAGCGCAAGCGGCTGGCGCTGATCGTGGCCTGCCTGGAGCGGCGCCCGGTGCTGGTGCTCGACGAATGGGCGGCCGACCAGGACCCGCTGTTCAAGGAGATCTTCTACCGCGAGGTGCTGCCCGAGCTGCGCGCGCAGGGCAAGGCGGTGCTGGTGATCTCGCACGACGACCGCTACTTCGGCGTGGCCGACCGCGTGATCAAGATCGAGAACGGCCAGATCGCGCGCGACGGCGGCACGCCCGCGCCGCAGGCCGCCCCGCCGGCGCAGCCGGCGCATCGGCACGACGCCCTGGCGGCGCCGGCCGCCTGAGCGCCCGCGCCGCCGCTCCACCATTCCACGGACCCGATTTCCCATGCCACTGCATCCCGACCTCGAAGCGCTGCTCGACATGGTGGAAAGCGCCACCGCCAGCGGCAAGCGCCCCGCCATCCATCACCTGACGCCGGCCCGGGCGCGCCGCGAATTCGACGACGCGTCCGGCGCGCTCGACCTGCCGCCAGTGCCGCTGGCGCGCGTGGAAGCGCTGACGCTGCCCACGCGCGACGGCGGCCACATCGGCGCGCGGCTGTTCGCGCCGCGCGCGACGCACGCGGGGCCGCCGCTGCCGGTGCTGCTGCATTTCCACAGCGGCGGCTTCACCGTGGGCAGCCTGGACTCGCACGATTCGCTGTGCCGCTCGCTGGCCGCGCGCACGCCGTGCGCGGTGCTGTCGGTGGCCTACCGGCTGGCGCCCGAGCACCGCTTCCCGTGCGCCGCCGACGACGCGGTGGACGCGCTGGCCTGGCTCGGCGCGCACGGCGCGGCGCTCGGGCTGGACACCGCGCGCATCGCCATCGGCGGCGACAGCGCCGGCGGCACCCTGGGCGCCATGCTGGCGCTGGCCGCGCGCGACGACCCGGCGCTGCCGCAGCCGTGCCTGCAAGTGCTGTGCTACCCGGGCCTGGGCGGGCGCCAGGACACGCCCTCGCACCAGCGCTATGGCCACGGCTACCTGCTCGACAGCGAGACCATCGACTGGTTCTACCGCCAGTACCTGCGCGACGAGCGCGACCGCCTCGACTGGCGCTTCGCGCCGCTGCTGGCGCCCGACCACCGCGGCGTGGCGCCGGCGCTGCTGGTGCTGCCCGAGTGCGATCCGCTGCTGGACGAAGGCCGCGCCTATGCGCGCAAGCTCGCCGAGGCCGGCGTGGCGGTGACGCTGCGCGAATACCCGGGCATGGTCCACGAGTTCCTGCGCATGGGCAATATCGTCGGCGAGGCCGAAGACGCGCACGACGACATCGCGCGGGCGCTGGCGCAGGCGTTCGGGCTGGCCGGCGCGGAGCCGGACGCCGTGGCGCGGGCGGCCTGACCGCGCCGGCCGCCGGACTGGCCGGACTAAATTCGCGCGCGCGCGCCTCGTCTCGGTAGGGAAGGCGCGCATGGCATGCCGCCGCCACGCGCCGGCCCCGAGCGCATCGCACCGCATTCAATCGCATCGCCAGGATTCGCCATGTCGACCCCGACTTCCGCCGCAACGCCCGCTATTACTCCCGACGCCACGCCCGACGCCGTCAAACCCTTCGCGCGCTTCCGCTCCTTCGCCGCGCAGCCGGACGGCGGCTGCGAGAGCCGCTTCGACGGCGCGCGGCTCACCGTGTCGCGCGATGGCGCCACGCTGGCCAGCTTCGCCTTCGACGGCGGCACGCTGCGCCTGCGCGAAAGCGCGCTGGACGATGACGCGCTGGCGCGCGCCACGCTGGCCGCGCTGGATGCCTGCTTCGCCCACGGCGCGCCGCGCGCGCTGCCCGTGCAGCTGGAAGCGCGCGGCTGCGAGCGCGCGCTGCTTGAGCGCGGCGCGCTGGTGCGGGACGCCGCGCGCGGCACGGTGGCGCTGGCCGAGATGCTGTGGCAGTTGCCCGAACTGTGGATGGCGCCCACGCCCGGCGCCTACCCGCTGCGCTACGCGCTCACCGCCGGCCGCCGCCATCCGCTGCGCCCGCCCAAACCGGGCGGCGTGGTCTACGCCCGCCACATCCCGTGGCTGGACCGGACGCTGACGCTGCGCGCGGCCACGCTGGAACAGGACCTGCCGCTGCTGCACCGCTGGATGAACGACCCCGACGTGGCCTACTTCTGGCAGGAGGAAGGCGACGAGGCCAGGCACCGCGCCTACCTGCAGGGGCTGCTCGACGACCCGCACATGCTGCCGCTGATCGCCGCGTTCGACGACCAGCCGTTCGGCTACTTCGAGGTGTACTGGGCCAGGGAGAACCGCATCGCGCCGTTCTACGACGTGCAGGACCACGACCGCGGCTGGCACGTGCTGATCGGCGAGCCGGCGTTCCGCGGCAAGTCGTTCCTGACGGCGTGGTTCCCCGCCATCCAGCACTACCAGTTCCTGGACGACGCGCGCACCCAGCGCATCGTCGGCGAGCCGCGCGCCGACCACGCGCGCCAGATCGCCAACCTCGACAAGGCCGGCTTCTCCAAGATCAAGGAGTTCGATTTCCCGCACAAGCGCGCCATGCTGGTGATGCTGCTGCGCGAACGTTTCTTCGGCGAGCACCTGCTGCTGCCCGCCGCCAACCCCGCCCCCGCCAGTGCCAGCACGCCCGGCGCCTGATCCGCGCCGCCACGCTGCGCTTTCCGTGACCCATCCATCAAGGACCGAACTCATGACGCTACGCGACGCATCCACCGCCGTCCACGACCTGGTCGGCATCGGCTTCGGGCCGTCCAACCTGGCGCTGGCCATCGCCCTGCAGGAACAGGCCGGCGCGGGCCGCCCGCTCGACGCGCATTTCCTGGAAAAGCAGCGCACCTACCACTGGCACGGCAACACGCTGGTGGCGCAGAGCGAGATGCAGATCTCCTTCCTCAAGGACCTGGTGTCGATGCGCAATCCCACCAGCCCGTACAGCTTCGTCAACTACCTGCACCGCCACGGGCGGCTGGTGGACTTCATCAACCTGCGCACGTTCTACCCGAGCCGGCTGGAGTACGACGACTACCTGCGCTGGGCCGCCGGCCACTTCGCCGAGCAGTGCAGCTACGGCGAAGAAGTGGCCCGCATCGAGCCCGAGCGCCACGGCGACGCCATCACGCGCGTGCGCGTGGTCTCCACCGACGCCGCGGGCCGCGAGCGCGCGCGCGACGCGCGCGCCATCGTGCTGTCCACCGGCGGCACGCCGCGCATTCCCGAGGTCTTCGCCGGCCTGCGGGGCGACGCGCGGCTGTGCCACCATTCCGGCTACCTCGACTGGATCGGCCGCCAGCCGTGCGCCAGCGGCAAGCCCATGCGCATCGCCGTGATCGGCGCCGGCCAGAGCGCGGCCGAGGCCTTCATCGACCTGCACGACAGCTACCCCGGCGTGAAGGCCGACCTGATCGTGCGCGGCGCCGCGCTCAAGCCGGCCGACGACAGCCCGTTCGTCAACGAGATCTTCGCGCCGGCCTATACCGACGTGGTCTACGAGCAGGCCCAGGCCGGGCGCGACCGGCTGATCCAGGCATACCTGAACACCAACTACTCGGTGATCGATGCCGACCTGATCGAGCGCATCTACGCGCTGCTGTACCGGCAGAAGGTCAGCGGCCAGTTCCGCGTCAACCTGCTGACCTGCAAGACGGTGGTGGCCGCCCACGCGGCGCCGGCCGGCATCGAGCTGACCATCGCCGACACCGCGCCCGCCGGCAGCGAAGCCACCGAGACGCGCCGCTACGACGCGGTGGTGCTGGCCACCGGCTACGAGCGCGAGAACCACCGCCGCCTGCTGGCGCCGCTGGCGCCCTACCTGGGCGATTTCACCGTGGACCGCAGCTATCGCGTGCAGGCCGCGCCCGAGCTGGCGGTGCCGGTCTACCTGCAAGGCTTCTGCCAGAGCAGCCACGGCCTGAGCGACACGCTGCTCTCGGTGCTGCCGGCGCGCGCCGAGGAGATTGCCAGCGCGCTGTACGACGCGCTGACGCCGGGCCGCCAGGACGGCGCCGCCGCACGCCACGCGCGCGCGGCCGAGCTGGGCGCGCTGCGGGCCTAGGCTGCCGCGACGTGCTCCCCGGCATGCCCGGGGGTGCCGCGGAACGGCCGGCCGGCGGCGTTTCCCGCATCATTGAGCGGACGTCCGCGGCCAGGCCGCCGGGCGGCCGGTCGCGGAAAGTCGCGGGAAATTGGTCGATGGCGGCGGCGCGGCGCATGGCCGGCTTCCGCACGCTATTCCCGCATCCCTCCGGCACCACTGCCGAAAGCGCTCACGACCTGGCGCAGGACCTCCGCCGATTCGTGCAGCGACGCCGCGGCCGAAGCCGCCTGCTCGACCAGCGCGGCATTGTGCTGCGTCATCTCGTCCATCTGGACGATGGTCTCGTGCACCTGCGCAATGCCACTGGCCTGCTCACGGCTGGCGCCGGTGATGTCCCCCACGATGCGCGTCACGCGCCCGACGCTCTCCACCACGTCCCGCATGGTCGTGCCGGCCTGATCGACCAGCACGGTGCCGGTGTCCACGCGGCTGGTGGAACTCTCGATCAGATGCTTGATGTCGCGGGCGGCCGTGGCCGAGCGTTGCGCGAGACCGCGCACTTCCGACGCCACGACGGCGAAACCACGGCCGTGCTCGCCGGCGCGCGCCGCCTCCACCGCCGCGTTCAACGCGAGAATGTTGGTCTGGAACGCGATCCCTTCGATGACGCCGATGATGTCGACCACCTCCTTCGCGCTCTGCGCGATCCCCTGCATGGTATCGACGACCTGGGCGACCACGGCGCCGCCTTCGCGCGCCACGGTCGAAGCCGCGTCGGCGAGCCGGCTCGCGTCCTGGGCATGTTCGGCGTTCTGCTTCACGATGCGCGCGAGCGTTTCCATCGAGGCGGCGGTTTCCTGCAGGCTGCCGGCCTGGACTTCGGTTCTCCGGCTCAGGTCGGCGTTGCCGCTGGCGATCTCCATTGCCGCCCGTTCGACGCCCGAGGCACTGGCGCTGACGTCCCGCATGGCGATTTCCATCTTCGCAATGGTGGACTTGAGCACGGTCGCGATCGGCGCGGTGACCGGGATGTGCCCGACGTCGAGGCAGATCCTGCCGCCGCGATCCACCTGGCCGACGATTGCCGACAGTTCCGCCGCCTCCAGGGCCGCGACGCGCAGCCGCCGGGCGAGAAACATCTCGACGGCGGTCTGCATGACGACATAGGCCGCATGCAGCAACGTGCGCGGCAGATTCGCGCTCTCGGTGCAGAACACCATGAAGTTCAGCGCCTGGAGCCGGTCGAACGCGAGATGATGCACCGCGAACAGCCCCGCCGCGAGCAGCAGCACGCCCACGTCGCGGTAGACCAGGAGCAGCCCGAGCAGCACGAATACCCCGAAATGGAATTCGGTGGTCCCGTGGGCAAGCTGGATATGCAGCGCCACGAGAACGACATTGCAGATGGTAAGCAGGCTGCGGGACAGCGCCGTGCCGCGCGCCTGGAAGAACGCGGCGCTGCCCACCAGCAGGGACAAGCCGCCGCCGGTCAGGGCCAGCCCCGTCTGCGCGTAGTACAGCCCGATCAGCCATGCCACCACGACGGAACAGACCAGCGTGAAGTACATGATGGCGTCGGCCTGCCGCGCCATGTCGCGCAGCGCCAGGCTCGGGACGCGCGCCTGAGGGCCGCAGGCGCGCGGCAGCGCGGCGCGGGCCGGGGGAGTGATAAAGGCAATGCCGCTGTTCATGCGTATTCTTGATGGCCAGAAGGTAAAGGGGATGCCCTGACGAGCAAGTCCCCTTCCGTTATCAAGTTAACGGAGAGCTAAGTGGAAACCCTTAGAAGGCAATTGTGAAAAACTGTGAACGCGCATTCGCCGGGCGCGATGTCGGCGCCTGAGGTCGACGCCTGACGCGAATCCGCGCGGGGCTTCCGGCGCCCCAGGCCGCCGCGCCGCCGTACACGGCGCCACGGCAACCGGGTACAGTGCTGGCTGGTTGCCTTTGTGCCCCGGACGTTATCGAACGACCCTCTTCCGGCAGTGGCTTGCCCGCAACCCGCGGCATGCCCCGACGCGCGCCAGCCGGCGGCGGTCTTTGCGCCAGGCAAGCCGGCGGGCATTCGCCGGCCCGGACATAACGACGTTTTTCGACATGCTTCACGGAGGCCGATCATGGACGCTCCCGTCAAGGACGCTCCCGCCCCGCCTGCCGCATCGCCACGGCGCCATCCGCTGTCGCGGGCGATGGCCGGCGCGGCCCGGATGATCGGCAACCACCCGTATGCGGTGGGCATGGCGGGAACGCTGGCCGCCGTCGTGGTGATGATCGTGCCGCTCGCGATGATGGCGGTCAGCCGCCATGAGGTCATCGACCACGCGCGCGAAACCTCGGAGAACCTGAATTCGATCATCGCGCTCGATCTCGAACGCAATTTCCGGTTCTACGACGTTCAGCTCCAGGATCTGGTCCGCAGCGTGGAAGCGCTGCGGGCGTGGCCACTGTCCACCGGCCTGCAAGACCGGGCGCTGTTCCGCAGCCTGCCCGACAGCGCCTATGTCGACGGCAAGTTCATTGTCGACGCGTCCGGCCGGATCCTCGCCTCATGGGACGGCAAGGAAACGGACCCCGCCTTGCGGCTGAGCGACCGCGACTATTTCTTCAGGCAACGGAACAACCCGTCGGCGGGCCTGGTCGTTTCGCATCCGTTCCGCTCGCGGATCAACGACGGCAAGCTGGCCATCGCGCTGACGCGCCGCATCAACGGCCCGGACGGATCGTTTGCGGGCATTGCCTTCTTCGAGGTACGCCTCGAATTCTTCCAGCGGCTGTTCGACAGGATAAACGTGGTGGCGCCGGGGATCGTCGAGATCCTGCTCGACGACGGCACGGTGCTGGCCGCAAAGCCGTTCTCGGAGAGTAGAGTCGGCACCAGCGTGGCCGGCTTGCCGGCGTTCAGGCCGATGGCCGCGCGCGGCAGCGGTTCGGTGATCGCGACCGGGACAGGCGCGATCGAGCGCCTGTATACGTACCGGCACGTTCCGGACTTGCCGCTCATTGCCGTGGTCGCCCCGTCGATGGAGGATGTGGCCGGGCGATGGCGCCGGCAATTCGTCGTGACGGCCTGTGTCGCCGGCCTGTGGGGCATGGTGCTGATCGCCGGAGCGTGGCTGCTTGCCTACACGCTGCGCGACAAGTTGCGCGCGGAGGCCGAGCTGACGCGTCTTGCCACCACCGATCCGCTCACCAGGCTGGACAACCGGCGCACGCTGGATGAGCGGCTTCAGGGCGAATGGGACCGCGCGGTGCGCGACAAGAACGAGATGTCCATCCTGTTCATCGACATCGACCGCTTCAAGCTGTTCAACGACACGTACGGGCATGCCGCGGGCGACGAAATTCTCGCCACCGTGGCGAAATGCATTGCCGAGTCTGTGAGGCGATCGGTGGACGTGGCGGCCCGGTACGGCGGCGAGGAGTTCACGGTCGTGCTGCCCGGCACCGGGCGCGACGGCGCCGCGCGCGTGGCGGAAACGATCCGCGGCAATGTCGAGGCCCTCGACATCTCGAATCGCGGCAGCGAAACGGGACGGCTGACGCTCAGCATCGGATGCGCGAGCTGCCGGCCCATCGACGGCGGCAGCCCGGAGAAACTGGTTTCGATCGCGGACGAACAGTTGTACGAGGCCAAGTCCTCCGGCCGGAATCAGGTACGTGCGGTCGTCGCCAAGGCGATGACGGCGCAGCCGGCGCCGCAGGATTAGCGCGACCGGCCCCGAAGCTAAAGAATCCGCCCGGCCTGCCGTTGATATTTTTCACGGAGGAAGACGCCGCTTTTTTTTTGCATTACCGGAATTCCGGCCGTTCCCGACTCGCCTCGACATGGACGGCCGGGCCCGTTCAGCCCGTCATCGACCGTAGTGGAAAGGATTCCCGCACATGGGAGGATTCAAGCACATCTTTATCGACCCGTCCGTGGACATCCCGTTCCTGCACGGCACCTACGACGCGGGGCTGGTCGTGCTGTCGGTGCTGGTGGCGGCGTTCTCGTCCATCATGGCGCTGCAGATCGCCCACATCGCCCGCGGCGCCGAAATCCCCCTGCATCGCCACATCGCCATCGGCACCGGCGCCATCTCGCTGGGCGGCGGCATCTGGACCATGCACTTCATCGGCATGCTGTCGTTCCAGCTGTGCACCGCGGTTCACTACGGCACCGGGCTGACCCTGCTGTCCATCGTGCCCGCGCTTGCCGCGTCATGGGTCGCACTGCGCAGGCTCTCGCTGCCCGAGGTCACGGCGCGGCAGGTATGCGTCTCCGGCACGCTGGTCGGCCTGGGCATCGCCGCGATGCACTACAGCGGCATGGCGGCCATGCAGATGAGCCCGCTGCTGCGCTATGACCCGCTCCGCTTCGCGCTGTCCGTCGTGCTGGCGGCCGGGCTGTCGATCCTGGCGATCTGGATCCGCTTCGGGCTCAACCGGTCGCGCCTCGGCGCGCTGCAGCGCCTCCTGGCCGCCGGCGGCGTCATGGGGCTGGCCATCGCGGGCACCCATTACGTGGGCATGTCGGCGGCCCGTTTCATCGGCCAGCCGGGCACGCCCGCCACGGGCATGATCCTCGACACCACGTTCGCGTCGCTGGCCCTGTCCACCTTCACGATCACCGTCACCGTCCTGGTGTTCGCCGCCAACGGCCTGATCCGCTATCGCCTGCTGTTCCGCAAGATGGGCGAGAGCGAATCGCGCATCCGCGCCATCGTCGAGACCGCCGTGGACGGCATCATCACCATCGACAGCCGCGGCATCATCCAGGCGTTCAACCAGTCCGCCGAGCGCCTGTTCGGCTGGCAGGCACACGAGGTCATCGGCCGCAACATCAAGATGCTGATGCCGGAGCCGGACCAGTCCCGCCACGACGAGTACCTGGACAATTACCTGACGTCCGGGGTGCCCAGGATCATCGGCTCGGGCCGCGAGGTCGAGGGCCTGCACAAGGACGGCACCCTGATCCCCATCCGGCTCGCCGTGGGACGGGTCGAGCTGCCCGGCGCGCCGCTGTTCGTCGGCTTCGTGACCAACATCGCCGAGCGCCGCAATCTCGAGAAATCGCTGCGCGAGGCGGCCGAGCGGGCCGAGCAGGCGGCCTCGGCCAAGAGCACCTTCCTCGCCAACATGAGCCACGAGATTCGCACGCCGATGAACGCCATCATCGGCTTCACCGAATTGCTCCTCAAGGGCGAGCTGACGCCGCTGCAGCGCAGCCACCTGACCACCATCCGGCAATCGTCCCGCTCCCTGCTGGGACTGCTCAACGATATCCTCGACACGACCCGGCTGGAGAAAGGCGCGCTCGAACTGGAGACCATCGACTTCTCGCTGAAGGAAGTCACCGAGCACATCCTGGCCTCGCTGCGCCTGAGCGCCCAGGCCAAGAACCTGGCGCTGACGATGGTCTACCCGGAGGACATGGAGCGGTATTTCAAGGGCGACCCGCTGCGCATCCAGCAGGTGCTGACCAACCTGATCGGCAACGCCATCAAGTTCACCGAGCGCGGCGCGGTCACGGTCGAGTTCCGGCCCGAGAACGGCCTCGTGCACATCCGGGTCAGGGACACCGGCATCGGCATGAGCAGCCAGCAACTGCAGACCATCTTCGATCCGTTCTCCCAGGCCGATGCCAGCATCGGCCGCCGCTTCGGCGGCTCGGGACTCGGCACCACCATCGCCCGGCAGCTGGTGGAGCTGATGGCGGGCTCGATCTACGCCGACAGCGTGCCCGGCGAGGGCAGCGTGTTCCACGTGCTGCTGCCGCTGCGCCACGGCGCGAGGCCGGGCGCGCAGCCGGCGGACGCCGGCGCCGTCGCGCTGCCGCCGCTGGACATCCTGATTGCCGACGACGTGCCGCAGAACCTGGAGCTGCTGACGCTGATGCTGGCCGGGCGCGGCCACAAGGTCACGGCGGCCGGCGACGGCGACGAGGTGGTCCGCCTGGCGCTGTCGCGCCGCTTCGATCTCGTGCTGATGGACATGCACATGCCCGGCATGGACGGCCTGTCGGCAACCCGCCTGATCCGCCAGCGCGAGCAGGCCGCGAACGCCGCGCCCACCCCCGTCATCGCGCTGACCGCCAGCGTGATGGACTCCGACCGGCGCGCCGCGCGCGAAGCGGGCATGAACGGCTTCGCGGCGAAGCCGCTCGACCCGCCCAAGCTGCTGGCGGAAATCGCGCGCGCCCTCGGCCTGGACGCCACGCCGCCACACGCCGGGCCGGACCCGCAGAAGCCGGACGAGCACCGCCACCTGATCGACTGGACGCTGGGCGTTTCGCTGTGGGGCGGCCAGGCGCGCCTGGCGCAGGCGCTGCGCACGTTCCTGGCCGAGGCGGCGGCGCGGCATCCGCTGCCCGACGAGAATGCGCCGCACATCGACTGGGACGCCGCCATGTTCAGCCTGCACGGCATCCGCGGCGCCGCCGGCAACCTCGCCCTGCCGCGCGTCACCGAGCTGGCGAGCACGCTCGAGGACAAGATCCGGGGCGGCGCGCGGGAAGAGGTCCGGCCGCAGCTGACCCGGCTGCGCGACATGCTGGCCGACGCCGCGGAGGAATTGCGGCAGTCCGGCACGCTCGCGCCGGCGCCTTCCCTCGCACCTTCCCCGGCACCCTCCGCATCGCCCTCGGCGGCCGCGCCCGTGGCGCCCGCCCCCGGTCCCTGCGACGAGGCGGACGACGAGGAAACGTGCCGGCAGATGGAGGACCTGCTCGCCTGCCTGGAGCGCAGCGAGCTGAACGCACCGGCCCTCGGCGCCGTGAACGCGTGGCTGCGCCGGCGCGGCGAACACACCCGGTGCGAGGCGCTGAACGACGCCATCGACGCCTTCGACTTCGCGCAGGCCGCGGCCCTCGCGCGGCGAATCCTGGAGAGCCTGGCCAGGCGCCCGTCCGGCAGCACCATATGAGAAAACTCACCGACCCCCGCCAGACCCTGCTGCTGGTGGACGACGAACCCACCAACCTGCAGTTGCTGCGCCACACGCTCCAGGACGACTACCGCCTGTTCTTCGCCAGGGACGGGGAAAAGGCCATCGCGCTGGCCCGCGCCGAGCAGCCCGACCTGATCCTGCTGGACGTGATGATGCCGGGCATCTCGGGCTACGAAGCCTGCCAGGTGCTGAAGCAGTCGCCGGCGACCGCCTGCATCCCGGTCATCTTCGTCTCGGCCCTTTCCCGGGAGGCCGACGAGCAGCGCGGCTTCGACCTGGGCGCGGTGGACTACATCAACAAGCCGTTCAGCCCCGCCATCGTCAAGGCGCGCGTGCGCAACCACCTGTCGCTGATACGGGTCCATGCGCTGCGCGAGACCCGGCTGCAGATCGTCCAGTGCCTGGGCGTGGCGGCCGAGTACAAGGACAACGAGACCGGGCGGCACGTCATCCGCATGAGCTACTACGCGCACACGCTCGCGCTCGCCGCCGGCTACAGCCAGGCGGCGGCCGACGACCTGCTGCATGCGGCGGCCATGCACGACGTCGGCAAGATCGGCATCCCCGACACCATCCTGCAAAAGCCGGGTAAGCTTACCGAGCAGGAATGGCAGGTCATGCGCGAGCACACCACGATCGGCGGCCGGATCATCGGCACGCACGAGGCGGGCGGCCTGTTGCACATGGCGCGCGTCATCGCCGAGAATCACCATGAGAAGTGGGACGGCAGCGGCTATCCGCGCGGCCTCAGGGGCGAGGAGATTCCCCACGTCGCGCGCATCGTCGCGCTGGCCGACGTGTTCGACGCGCTCACGAGCGTGCGCCCGTACAAGGCGGCGTGGCCGATCGGGGACGCGGTGGAGCACATCCGGCGCAGCAGCGGCTCGCACCTCGATCCCGAGCTGGTATCGCTGTTCCAGCAATGCCTGCCGGCGATCCTGGAGATCCGCGAACGCTGGGCCGACGCATCCCCGCCGGCGCCCGCCCCGGAACCGTAGCGCCGGGCATCCGGGGACGGCACGCAGAAGAAGCACAAGAGACGCGGCACGGGAGAGGAGCAAGATGATGCAACTGCAGTTGCTGGCAAGACTTCGGCGGCTCTGGTCGGTCGAACGCGACAACCCGGCGTTGCTGAAGGCCCAGTACAGGGCGTTCTCCCGGAAGATCCCGCTGATGTATTTCGTCCTGCTGGTCAACAGCTGGGCGCTGGCCTTCACCCATCTCGACGCCGCGCCGCGCTGGCTGGCGGTCTACTGCCCCATCGCGCTCAGCGCGCTCTGCGTCGCGCGCTTCGCCTACTGGCACCGGATGCGGCACACCGAGCCGACCGCGGACATGGCCTGGCGGGCCCTGGTGCTCACCAACCGCTTCTCCGTCCCGGTGGCGGTCAGCTTCACGGTCTGGGCGGTATTGCTGTTCCCCTACGGCGACGACTACGCGCGCGCCCACGTCGCCTTCTACATGGGCATCACGGTGATCAGCTGCATCTTCAGCCTGATGTACCTGCGCTCGGCCGCGCTCACCACGGCCCTGATCGTCAACGGCACGTTCATCGTGTTCTTCCTCGCCACGGGCATCCCGACGTTCGTCGCGACCGCGGCCAACATCGTGCTGGTCACGGGGGCGATGCTGGCCATCGTCATGAGCCACTACCGGGACTTCACCCGCCTGATCGACGCGCAGGTGCGGGCCGAAGCGCTCGGCAACGAGAACCTGCTGCTGGCGAACCTGGACAGCCTGACCCAGCTCCCCAACCGGCGGAAGTTCTTCGCGCTCCTGAACGCCGCCTGCGACAAGGCGCGCGCCGGCGGCAACCGCTTTGCGGTCGCCATCATCGATCTCGACGGATTCAAGCCGGTCAACGACCTGTACGGCCACGCGCTGGGCGACCGGCTCCTGACGGAGGTCGGCCAGCGCCTGCGTTGCCTGTGCGACGAGCACAGCCACGTCGCCCGCCTGGGCGGCGACGAGTTCGCACTGATCCTGGGCGACGCGCCGGATGACGCGCAGCTGCAGGCCTTCGGCCAGCGCGTCTGCGCCGTGCTGCACGCGCCGTTCCTGCTTGCCAACACCACCATCCACATCGCCGCGTCGGCCGGGCTCGCCACCTTCCCCGACATGGCGGCCGACGCGACCACGCTGTACGAATACGCGGACTACGCGCTCTACCACGGCAAGCGCAGCAACCGGGGCGCCGTCAGCCTGTTCTCCGCCAGCCACCGGGACCAGCTCCACCGGGACGCGAACATCGAGCAGGCGCTGCGCAAGGCCGATCTCCAGCAGGAACTCTCCGTCCACTTCCAGCCCATCGTCGACGTCCGCAGCGACGCCACCATCGCCTTCGAGGCGCTCGCGCGCTGGACCAGCCCGATGCTCGGGCGCGTGCCGCCGATGCACTTCATCCCGGTGGCCGAGCGCACGGGCATCATCGGCCAGTTGACGCGCATCCTGGTGGCCAAGGCGCTGGCGGCGGCGGCGCGCTGGCCCGCCGACGTGCGGCTGTCGCTCAACCTGTCCGCGCACGATCTCGGCTCCGTCGAAAGCGTGCAGAATCTCGTCGCGCTGATCCAGGCGGCGGCGTTCGATCCGCGCCGCCTCGACCTGGAGATCACCGAGACCGCCATGATGTACGACCTCGACCAGACCCGCTGGGCCACCGACCGCCTGCGCCAGCTCGGCTGCGGCATCACGCTCGACGACTTCGGCACGGGGTACTCCAGCCTCAGGCAACTGCACGCCCTCGCGCTGACCAGCATCAAGATCGACCGGAGCTTCGTGACCGGCATCCAGGACAATCCGACCAGCTACAAGATCGTCAGGTCCCTGCTGGCATTGAGCCGCGACATGGGGCTGGGCTGCGTGGTCGAAGGCGTGGAAACCCGGGACGAGATGCGCGTCGTGAAGGAACTGGGCGGGTCGCTGGTGCAGGGCTACCTGTACTCGCGGCCCATGCCGGAATCAGAAACGGGCCCCTGGATTCTCGCCAGCCGCGACGGCGCCGCGATCGCTCCCTGCTGACCAGACCGCCGCCGGCCCGAATGCCGGTCCGAACGCCGGCACCGACTCCGGCCCGGCGTCCGCGAACAGCGCTTCCTCCTGCGGCAGGCACAGGACCAGCAGCCAGCCGTTCGCCATCGAGATTTCCTCGACGCGATAATGCCCGCCGTCATACATCTCGACCGAGATGCTCCGCTGCGGCTGGCTGCGCCGCAGCGTGTCGGCCACCGACAGCCACACCCGGATGTCGTCGGTCTCGATGCGCGGGCCGCACTTGCGCCGGTAGCAGCTATACAGGATGTCGCTGAACGTGCGCGTCTTGGGCAGCACCCCGTACAGCCGGCGGAATACTTCGTTGGCCCAGGCCAGGCGATCCGACGGATCGAAGATCGCCGCGGCGATGCCGCCCAGCTCCAGCCCGACCATCAGCCGCATCCCGGGCGGCAGCGACGGCTCGCCTTTCGCGCCCTTCTTGCGCGCGGACTGGGTATCGGCGAAGGCATGATGGCCGGCGACGACCACGCGGTTCCGGCCCTGCTCCTTGGCGCGGTAGAGCATCTGGTCGGCCAGTTGTATCCACTCGTCGCGGCTCGCGAGATCCGGCGTCAGCCCCGCGATGCCGATGCTCACGGTCACGGCGCGCCCTTCCAGGATCGGCTTGTCGCGCAATTCCGCCTGCAGCCGCTTCATGAACAGGCCCGCGTCGTGCGCGGTCGTATGCGGCATCAGGACGACGAATTCCTCGCCGCCGTAGCGCCCGACCACGTCCGACCGGCGGAAGCCGCCCTTGAGCCTCGCCGCGAACCGGCGGATGACCTTGTCGCCGACCGGATGCCCCAGATCGTCGTTGATGCTCTTGAAATGATCGAAGTCGATCATGGCGAGCGCGGCCGGATCGCCGCCGCGCTGGAATCTCAGATATTCGGTCTGGATGCTGGCGTCGACGTGCCGCCGGTTGTGCAGGCCCGACAGCGCATCGTGCAGGCTCAGCTGGGTCAGTTCCTCGCGCTGCGCCTGCAGGCCGCTGATCGCCCGGTAGGCCCGCTGCCCGACCAGCAGGAGATAAGCGAACAGCAGCAGCGCGCACGCCCACAGCACCGGCATGGAAGGCGCCGGCTGCCACGCCACGCCATAGACGAGCCCGCCCGCCGCGATGCCGCCGGCATGCGCGGCCATGCCGCGCGCGAACTGGCGCCAGCCTCCGGCGATCATGCTGTCCATCGCCTTCAGAGACAGCATCAGGACGCCGGGCAGGAGACTGAAGGCCGTCGCGGCCGTCCACATGCCCACGGCGAAATGGTCCACCAGCAGCGCGCGGCGCTCCGGGCTCACCTGGTCCGCGGCGCGGCCGCGCAGCCAGCGGGCGACGTGCGGCCACGCGACCCCGTGCAGGGCCGGCCCCAGCCAGAACCACCAGGGCGCGCGCCGCTCCAGCAGCACCAGCCCCACGCACAGAAACCCGAGCCCGCAGCCGAGCACGCGCGTGCCATAGCTTCCGCGCAGGAAGCTATCCATCCATGTCCTGGGAGGCGCCGGGCGCGCGCCCGTTTTCAGGGCAGGCAACGGAGATGGCGGCCGGGGCCGCATGAGAAGGGGCGCGGGGCAGGCGCCGCCGCGCCGCCGGGGTACGCGCGCGCATCGGCACGCGCGCCGCTACCGGTTTCGCAAACCGAAACCCGTGCGCGCAATTTGCGCCAGACGTGCGGCATGATCCCTGTCCTTTCGATTGCTGGCCACGAACATACCGAGATATGCCGGCGCGCCTTTTTCCGCGCGACTCAAGCCCATGATTCGGGCCCATGATCCGGGCCCGCGATTCGATTCGATTCGGGCCAGACCGGCCCGCGCGTGATTATACGTGAAGCCATCCCGGCATCCGGGCGCGCCCGGTCCGCCGCGTTGTAGGAAAGCCGACATTGCCGACGATGTCAGGTTTCTCCCAAACCCAGCGCTTCGGCGAACAGCGCCAGCGCCGCGCGCGCCCTGGCCGGATCGTGCGTGGCGGGCTTGAGCAGCAGGCGGTGCGGCCCCAGGCGCTCGCGCAGCCTGCGCGCCTGCGCGGCGCAGTGCGCGGGATCGCCGATCACGGCATTGGCCATGATGACGTCGTCGCTCGCGTCCGCGGCGAACATCGGCGGCAGGTTGCCCGCGGCGAACTGCACCTGCATCGCGCCGGGATAGGCGCGCACGCCGGCCACGCCATGCGCCACCGCGCGGCCGTGGTCGCTCTCGCAATGGAAGAAGCGCGCGATGGCGAACGGGAAGTCGCCGCGCCGCGCGCGCTCGGCCGCCACCAGCGCCGCCACGCTGGCCAGGTCCGACGACGGCGTCGCCATCAGGCCGTAGCCGTGCTGCGCGGCCACGCGCAGCGCATCGCCGCTCAGGCTGGCCAGCCATACGGGCACCGGCTGCTGCCAGGGCCGCGGCGACAGCGCCACGCCCTCGCAGCGATGGAAGCGTCCCGCGAAGCTCGTCACCGGCTCGCGCCACAGTTGCCGGATCAGCGCGAGCGCCTCGAGCATGCGCTCGCGCGCCTCGCCGGCCGACGCCAACCCCGCCACCTGGTACTGCTGCGGAAACGGCCCGCCGCGCGCGACGCCGAACTCGACGCGCCCGCCGCTGAGCAGGTCGAGCGTGGCCACGTCCTCGGCCACGCGGACCGGGTCGTTCATGGCCAGCAGCGAGGCGCCGGTGCCCAGCCGGATCCGCGCCGTGCAGGCCGCGATGTGGGACAGCAGCACCAGCGGCGCGCTGCCGACGGCAAAGGGGCTGTAGTGATGCTCGGCCACCCAGGCTTCGTGAAAGCCCAGGGCCTCGGCCGCCACCGCGATGCGCACGGCCTGCGCCAGCGCGTCGCGCGCATCGTTGCCGGGATTCTCGACGTTGATGAAGACACCGTAGCGTTGTGGGAAGTCCGACATGGCGGGCAGTGGTTTGGTGGCCATGCCCGGTCGACGCAATTTCCAGGCCCGGCGGCGCGAGCGTTCGCGCTGGCCGCGGCACATGGTTCCGCGCATGGTTCCGTCAGCCGCGCCCGGGTCCCGCGCCGGCGGCCGGCCACCGGCCGCGTCACCCGCCGCCCGGCTGCGCCAGCCACGCCACCGCGGCGGCGTAGCCCGCCGGCGCCGGCAGCGCATGCAGCTCCGGCGCCATGCCGCCGCCCAGCAGGGCCGCCATCTCCGGCGTTTCCGGCGTCAGGCCGAAGCGCATCCCCTCCACGCCGGGCAATACCGACACCTGCTGCAGATGCGCGGCGATGCCCACGCCCAGCGCCTTGAGCAGCGCCTCCTTGGCGGTCCACAGCGCATGAAAGGCCGCCGGCCATCGCGCGGAAGCCAGCACCCTCAGCCATTCGCGCTCGCGCGGCGTGAAGCACATCTGCGCCATCCCGCGCAGCGCCGCATGGTCCAGCGCGGCATCGATGCGCTCCACGTCCACGCCTGCCTGCGCCACCGCCGAAGCCTCTCCCAGCGCCACCAGCCCGTGCGCGCCCGCATGCGAGACGTTGAAGGCCGGCGCGCCGGGCAGGTCGAGGCAAGGCTTGCCGTGCGCGGACGCGACCAGCGGCAGCGCCCGCGGCGGCATGCCGAGCCGCTCGGCCAGCAGCATGCGCAGGCTGGCGCGCGTCACCGCGAAGCGCAGGCGGTCGGCCGGCTGGCGCAGCGCCGCGCAGCGGTCCCGCTCGGGGCCGCTCAGGCAGGGCAGCGCGTCGGCCAGCGCCATGCCGCGGCCGGACAGGTCGAGCCGCCACAGGTCCAGCGCCGGGCAAGGACTGGCCACGCGGAGCGGCATGGCGGCTGGCGGGGTCATCGGCCTCCTGGGTGGCGGGGCCGCGTGACGGGCCCGGAACTGGGGAGACGGATGGGACCCGCGCGAATTTAAGCGCCGGACAAGCGGCCGGACAAACGGCCGGACAAGCGCCGGATGAGCGCCGGATGAGCATCGGAGGCGCGCCAGGGACGCTTGCCCGACTGCCTTCGCCCGCGCCGAAGCCGACACGAAACCGCCGCCGGACTGCCTCGCGGCTGCCTCGGGATTGCCTCCGAATCGCCGCCGAATCGCCCCCGGAGCGACACGATTTCGTAATAGGAATGCTCCTAGACGAGTATCACAGCGTGGAATTTAATGCTTTTCGCACCACGAAATTGGAGCACGAAAATATAGGAATGCTAACTACAGCGTTACTTTTTTCTTAATTGACAACCATTCGCATTCTCATTAACTTGTCCTGCCCGTACCGCCAACGCTAACGTTCCAGGAGCTTCCCGTGAACCACGCTTCCGACCTGCGCGCCAATCTCGCCCCGCTGGGCTGGGACACTGGCAGCGATCTGCTGGGCCTGTTCCTGGAACATCGCGCAGCGCTGGTGGGCGCCGCCGCGCGCATCGTCGGCTCGCGCCACCAGGCCGAGGACGTGGTGCAGGACACGTTCCTGCGGCTGCGCGGCATGGACGGCGACACGCCCGCCATCCGCGCCAAGCTCAGCTACCTGTTCCAGATGGTGCGCAACCTCGCCATCGACGCCTACCGGCGCCAGAGCCTGGAGCAGAAATGGATGGCGCCCGAGGAAGACGGCATCCACGCGCCCTCGCCCGCCACGCTGCCGGAGACGATCGCGATGGACCGCCAGGCGCTGTGCGCGCTGTCGGGCGCGCTGGCCGAACTGCCAGAGCGCACCCAGCAGGCATTCGAGATGTGCCGGCTGCAGGGCATGACGCAGAAGGAGATCGCCGCGGTGCTGGGCGTGTCGCCGACGCTGGTGAACTTCATGGTGCGCGACGCCTGCATCCACTGCCGCGCGCGGCTGATCCGCCAGCAGGTGATCTGACTGGCCGGCCACGCGGGGCCGGCGCCGCCGGCGTCATTCCCAGGCGGGAAACGGGTCGTCGTATCCGAGCCAGGCCGGCGGCCCCTCGGCCATCTCGGCGTCGCGCAGCAGGCAGTCGTCGAGGCGGCGCCGCAGTTCCGCCTCGGCCATGCCGATGCCGATCAGCACCAGTTCCTGGCGCGCGTCGCCGACGCGCTCATCCCAGTTCCGGCGGATCGCCGCCACGGCTTCGGGGTCCGCCGGCCAGTGCTCGGGCGGCACCGCGGCCCACCAGTATCCCGCCTGCCCGTGGCGCCAGACGCCGCCCGCCTGCGACCACGAACCCGCATGAAGCGGCCTGCTGGCCAGCCAGAAGAATCCCTTGGAGCGGATCACGCCGGGCCATTCGCTGCCGATCAGGGCGAAGAAGCGCGCGGGATGGAACGGGCGGCGCGCGCGGTAGACGAAGTTGGCGATGCCGAATTCGGTGGTCTCGGGCGTATGCTCCCCGCGCAGTTCCTTGAGCCAGCCCGGCGCCCTGGAGGCGGCCTCGAAATCGAAGAGGCCGGTCCCGAGCACCTTGTCGAGCGCGATCTTGCCGAACTCCGAAACCTCGATCCTGGCGCGGGGATTGAGGCGCTGCAGGATCGCCATCAGCCGGCCCCGCTGCGCGTCCGTGACGAGGTCGACCTTGTTGAGCAGGATCACGTCGCAGAACTCCACCTGCTCGATCAGCAGGTCCACCACGGTGCGGCGGTCCTCCTCGCCAAGCGATTCGCCGCGCGACTGCAGGCTGTCGCGCGAACCGTAGTCCTTGAGGAAGTTGTAAGCATCGACCACCGTGATCATGGTGTCCAGCCGCGCCACGTCCGACAGGCTGCGCCCGTCCTCGCCGGTGAAGGTGAAGGTCTCGGCCACCGGCAGCGGCTCGGAAATCCCCGTGGACTCGATCACCAGATGGTCGAACTTCCCTTCCCTCGCCAGGCGGCCGACTTCCAGCAGCAGGTCTTCGCGCAGCGTGCAGCAGATGCAGCCGTTGCTCATCTCGACCAGCTTCTCGTCGGTGCGCGACAGCTCGGCGCCGCCATCGCGCACCAGCGCCGCGTCGATGTTGACCTCCGACATGTCGTTGACGATGACGGCCACGCGGCGGCCTTCCCGGTTGTTCAGGATGTGATTGAGCAAGGTCGTCTTGCCCGCGCCGAGAAAACCGGACAGGACGGTGACGGGAAGGCGGGGGGTCGTATTCATGGGCTGTGCCTGCTGGTGCCTTTCGGACGGGGTCGATGCTGCGTGGCCGCCGCCGCGCGGCGCCTCCCTGCGGACCGGCAAGCCGCGTCCGCGCACCGGATTCCGGGTCCGCCGCCACCGCATCGCCAGCCACGCTCTCTTGCAACTCAGTTGCACGGCAATCATAAATGCAACATAGTTGCATTGCAAGCGTGAAGCGAGCAGTCCAGGAGGGCCGAGGAACCGATGCGCCCCGCCGGCCGGCGGAGGCCGCGCCCGCCACGGACACGAGGGCGCGGCAGGCGCGTCAGCCCTTGAGCAGCTTGCGCGCGATCAGCACGCGCTGGATCTCGCTGGTGCCGCCGCCGATCTGCGCGTGGCGCAGGTAGCGGTAGAACAGCGTCAGCGGCAGTTCCAGGGCCTCGCCCATCGCGCCATGCACCTGGATGGCCTCGTTGACGCAGCGCGCGCCCCACTCCGTCGAGACCAGCTTGACCATCGCGGCCTCGGTCCGCACATCCTCGCCGGCGTCGGCGCGCGCGGCCACCGAGTAGGTGAGCGAACGCAGGGCTTCGATATCGATCGACATGTCGACCAGTTTCCACTGGATGGCCTGGCGCTCGGCAATGGGCTTGCCGAATGTCACCCGCTGCTTCGCCCAGTCCACCGACATGTCCAGCGCGCGCTGCATCTTGCCGAGCGCATACGGGCCGCGCAGCAGGCGGTCGTGGATGGTCAGCCATTTCTGGCCGAGGGAGAAGCCCGCGCCCACGTCGCCGAGGACATTCGCGCCGCTCACCCGGCAATTGTCGAAGTGCACCACGTATTGCGACGGCTTCGGCCCGAGCCACGTGCGGATGCCGCATGCCTCGATGTGCACGCCGGGGTTGTCGCGCTCCACCAGGAACATGGTGATGCCGCCGCGCTGGCGCTTTTCGGAATCGGTGACCGCCTGGACCATGATGATGTCGGACTCGGCCGCCATCGAAATCCACATCTTGGTGCCGTTGATGATCCAGTCGTCGCCGTCGCGCACCGCGCGCGTCTGCATCATGCCGCCGGGGTCCGAACCGGCGTTCGGCTCCGTCTGCGCGAACGACGTGGTCATCTCGCCGCGCACGACCGGCTCGAGGAACCGCTCCACCTGCTCCCCGCGGCACTGGTAAAGAATGTTCGGGACGTTGGCGAACGGAAACGGCACCGGCGTGTAGTTGAACTGCTCCAGGATGGCGATCTGCGCAAGCATGGAAAGCCCCGATCCACCGTGCTCCTCCGGCACCATCAGGTTCCACAGCCCGGTTTCCTTCGAGATCCGCGTCAGGCGCTCGACCACGTCGGGGCCAAACACGTTCTTGAGGTTGATGGTTTCCTTGACGCCATAGGCATGTTCGGAGCTTGCCAGGTATTGCTGCTCGAGCGGGAGCAGTTCCTCGCGGACGATGCGCGCCGCGACGTTGCAGAACTCCTGCACGTCGTCGGGAAGCTTGAATACGTTTTCGGTGCTGGGTGTTGAATTCACGGGAATTTCCTCAAACGAAAGGATGGGGGGAAACATGGCGAGCGGCGTTCACGCCGTTCACGCCGGAATGATCCGGTCGAGCAGTTGAGCCATCGGCATCGCGTCCGCCACGTCGCTGAACAGGGTGGCGCCAATTGCCTCGCCCGTGCCCGGCTGCCGGCCGCAGCGGGCCAGCCGCTGCCCGAAGATCCGCGTGGACGTGGCGGCGTCGTGATAGAGCCAGGTCCTGGGAGCATCGGCCGCGTGGCATACGCGGGAGGTGCCGTCCTCGAAGTGGACCGTCAGGACGGCATCGAGCTTGGTGCCCTCGTCACTGGGAACGATTTGGGTCTTTCCGACCAGCGCCAGCAGCGCCGGGTCATGACGCCGATGCAGCGAAACGTCGTATTCGAGATCGCCCAGCACCAGCATCGCGGCGGTTGCGAACGCCGTGCTGGCAAGTGCCTGGACGGGCAGGTCGAACGGCCCCTTGTACTGGGTGCCGGGGTACTCCGCATAGGCGCGCCAGATGCGGATCTCGATGCGCGTTATCCGGCTGGTGTCGATGCCCTCGTCATGCATCAGCCTGGCCGCGCGGACCGCCGCCATGTTGTCGCCCAGCGTGGCCCAGGGCTTGGCATAGATGTCGAGCATGGCGTCGTCGCGCAGCGGCAGCGTCCAGCCCGGCGGAACGGCATCGAGTCCCGCCAGGGCCTGCAGCAATCCCTTGGGCCCGGCCAGCGCGGTGCGCGCGCCGACGACGTCGCGCTGCGCCAGCTGGGCCGCCAGCAGCCCGCCGCGCGCGGCCTGCGCGTTTTGCGCGCGCCATTCGTCGGAGCCGCAGCGCAGCGGCGCCAGCGTACCGCCCGTGATGCTGGCCGCGATCGCCAGCGCATTCGCCGTGCGGGCCGCGCTCAGGCCCAGGACGACACTGGCCGCCGCCGCGGCGCCGATGGTGCCGAGGGCCGGGCTGGTGCGCACGCCACGCTGGATCAGGGCATGCGCGACATGCTCGTGGTCGCCCAGCCAGTTCAGCACCGTGTAGCCGGCAATCAGGCCGCGCACCGCGCGCTCCACGCTGGCCCCGGTCGCCTCGGCCACGCCGACCGCGACAGGCGTGATTAGGGAACCCGGATGGCACCACGAGTGCGGATCGGAATCGTCGTGGAAGTGCGCGTGCACGGCGACGGCGTTGGCCGTGACCGCTTCGGACAGCACCGCGCGGATGCCGTACGGCCAGAGCCTGGGGCTGGCCGCGTCCGGCGGGAGCGCCGTGGTCGCGTCGCGCATGGCCAGCGTGGTGGCCTCGTCGCGGGCGATCTGCGCCAGGCCCAGGGCGTCCAGCAGGCAGGCCTTGGCCTTCTCCCGGACGGCGGGCGAGAACGTGCGGGTGGCGAAGCCGGCCACGGACTCGCCCAGCCCCGGGATCAGCGTGTCGTCGGTGGTAGACGTGCTCATTTCTGTACCTCGCTCTTGGCCACGACCCTGGCCCACTGGGAAACCTGATCGGACAGGAACTTCGCCGATTTCTCCGGCGAATAATTGGCCACAATCATTCCCTGCTTCTCCACCCACTCCTTCATTTCGGGGGAGGCCATGATCCGGTTCACCTGCTCGCTGAGCCATTTCATTCTCTCGGCCGGCATCCTGGCCGGCGCGGCCAGGCCCAGCCATCCGTCGACCACATATCCCGGCAGGCCTGCCTCCTCCATCGTGGGAACGTCCTTCAGCAGCGGCGAGCGCGCCTTGCCCGTGACCGCCAGGGCGCGGACCTTGCCCGAGCGGATCTGCGGCTCGCCCGTCGTGATGGCGTCGAACATCATGGGCACCACGCCGGCCATGACGTCCACCATCGCAGGCCCCGCGCCGCGGTACGGGATATGCGTCATCTTCACGCCGCTCATCTGCCCCAGCAGCTCGCCCGACAGATGCGGCGTCGTGCCCTTGCCCGACGACGCATAGCTCAGTTGCAGCGCGCCCGAGCGCCCGAGCGCCAGCAGCTCCTTGACGGAATGCGCCGGAACGTTCGGCCCCACCACCAGCACGTTGTTCGAGAGCGTCAGCACCGAGACCATCGACAGGTCCTTCAGGACGTCGTAGGACGGCTTGGGCGGCATGCTGACGTTGATCGCGTGCGACGTGATGATCATGCCGAGCGTGTAGCCATCGGGATCGGCCTTGGCCACGGCGTCCATGCCGATGTTGCCCCCGGCGCCCGGACGGTTGTCGACGACGAACGGCTGGCCGCTGGCCTCCGTCAGCTTCTTGGCCAGGATGCGCCCGAGCACGTCGGTGGTGCCGGCGGGCGCGAACGGAATGATCAGCCGCACGGGCTTGTCCGGATACGCGCCCGACGCGATGGCCGCCTGCGACCAGACGGCGGCGCCAAGCGTGGTGGCTGCGATGAGTACTCCCAGTCTTTTGTATTTCATTTATGTCTCCTTTGGTGCCTCGTTGGTCTGCCGAGCGGACAGGCGCGGGATGGACCAGAAAATCAGTACGTGCCTTGCGGGTTGTGCGCTCCTCCTCTTCCACGGCCGAAGTGGCCGGCCAGACTGTCGATGCCGCGCGCCAAGAGCGTGACGTCGGTGCCCACGGCGACGAAGCGGGCGCCCAGCTCCAGATACCGGCGCGCCAGCGCGGGATCGCTGGTCAGAATGCCGGGCGCCTTGCCGGCGGCGGCGATGCTGGCGATGGCGCCTTCGATCGCCTGTTGCACGGCGGGGTGCGACGGGTTGCCGGGATGGCCGAGCGAGGCCGCCAGATCGGCCGGGCCGATGAAGACGCCGTGGACGCCGTCGGTCCGTGCGATATCCACCAGGTGTTCGAGGGCGGTCGAGGTCTCGACCTGCACCAGCAGGCAGATCTGCTCGTCGGCACTTGCGATGTAGTCGCCGCGGCGGCCGAACCAGGAGGCGCGCGCCAGGGCCGCGCCCACGCCGCGCACGCCAAGCGGCGGATAGCGCGTTGCCGCGACCAGCGCCCGGGCCTGCTGCGCCGTGTCCACCATCGGAACCAGCAGCGTCTGGGCGCCGATGTCGAGGTACTGCTTGATCATCCAGGCCTCGCCGCTGGGCGGGCGCACCACCGGCGCGGCGCGATGGGATGCGACGGCCTGCAACTGCCCGAGAATGCTGCGCACGTCGTTGGGGGCATGCTCGCCGTCGATGAGTACCCAGTCCATGCCCGACGCCGCGCAGATCTCGACCGAGTACGGACTCGCCAGGCCCGCCCAGATGCCGATCAGCGTTTCGCCCGCACGCAGGCGGCGCTTGAACGCATTCACCGGCGCCCGCTGGAAGTCCTCCGCCGGCGCACTCATGCCGCCCCCGTCGCGTTTTCCGCGCGTGCGGCGACGCGGCGGCGCAGCACGTCAAGACTCCCGGCGACTTTCAGGCTGCCCGGCAGCGGATGCCCGACGATGTCCTCGGCCAGCTCCGCCGCGGCGATCAGCGCGTCGAGATCGAGCCCGGTCTCGATGCCCATCTCGGCCAGCATGAAGGCAAGATCCTCCGTGCACACATTGCCCGCGGCGCCCTGGTTTGCCGCGAACGGGCAGCCGCCCAGGCCGGCGATGGTGGCGTCGAACAGGTCGACCCCCATCTGCAGCCCGGCGTAGGCATTGGCGATTCCCATGCCGCGCGTGTCATGCAGATGCAGCCCGACGCGCAGCGCCGGGTAGCGCTCCCTGACCGCGCCGACGACGCGCTTGATGGCTTCGGGCGTCGCCCACCCCATGGTGTCGGCCAGCGAGACCTCGCCGATGTCGCAGCCATGCTCCCGGCCGATGTCCATGATCGCGTCGACCTGCCGCAGCACCGCGTCGATGGGGACCTCGCCCTGGTAGTTGCAGCCGAAGGCGGCCATCACGCTGCCGCGGTCCACGTTCACGCCGCTGGCCTTGAACAAGGCCATCATGGCGCGCTGCGCGGCCAGGTTCTCTTCCTGCGTGCGCTGCTGATTGCGGGCCAGGAACTGGGCGGAAGCGGTGGTGGAGATCGAGCCGCGGAAGTCCAGCCGCCCGCTCGCCAGCGCGCGCTGGAATCCCTTGTCGTTCAGCCAGAGCGCCGTGTAGCGCACGCCTTCCTTGCGCCGGAACCCTCGGACCACGGCCTCCGCGTCCGCCATGCCGGGCACGCGCTGCGGGTTGACGAAGGACACCGTCTGGATCTGCTTCAGCCCGGTCTCGGACAGTGCGTCGATCAGCGCGATCTTTCGCTCGGTCGGGATGTTTCCCTTCTCGATCTGGAAACCCTCGCGGGGCCCCTCCTCGTTGATCTGGACAAACTTCGGAAAATCAGACATCTCAAACTCCTCGGCAATGTTTCTGTTGGCATCGATTGCTGATGAACCCATCCGGCACCGCGCCGGCCATGCCGGTTCAGCCGGAGAAAAACGGCTCCGGCACCCCGCGCGCGCCAAGCCCGTGGATGGCGAACACCGCGCCGGCCAGCGGCTGCGACGCGCGCGACGCATCGGGCACCAGCACCGAGGTCGACGTCACGTACAGCACGTCCAGCCCCGCGCCGCCGAAGTTGCACATGGTGGGATGGCTGACGGGCAGCCGGACCATCCGCTCCAGCCGGCCGTGCGGATCGAACCGTCCCACCGCGCCATCGCCGATGAGCGCGCACCAGTAATAGCCGTCGGCATCGAACGTGGCGCCATCCACGCGCCACGGCAGGCCGCGGGTATCCAGGTACACCCGCTTGTTGCTGATGGCGCCGGTGTCCAGATCGAAGTCGTAGCGCCAGATGGTGTCGCCGCGGCTGTCGCCAAACACGAGCGTCTTGTCGTCCGGACTGAAGGCCATGCCGTTGGACACGATGAAGCCGCTGTCCATCTTGTGCACGCTCTCGTCGGGATCGAGCCGGTACAGCGAGCCGCCGGGATTTTCATTGCCCGCGTCGCGCGTGCCGCACCAGAAGCGCCCGCGCCGGTCGCAGCGGCCGTCGTTCAGGCGGTTCTCCGGCAACTGCGGTTCCGGGTGGACGATCGTGGTCAGCGCCCCGGTCGCCGGATCGAGCCGGCAGAAGCCCTGCTTGAGCGCCACCACGATGCCGCCATCGCGCGCGAACACGAAGGAGCCGATGTTGCTCGGCATCTCCCACGTACGCGTGGTGCCGTCGGCCTCGAGCCGGCGCAGGGCCGGGCGGCGGGTGTCGACCCAGTACAGCCGGTGCTCGGTCGGATGCCACATGGGGCACTCGCCCAATTGATCGATCTCCTGGCAGGCGATCTCGATTTCGTAACTCAGTTTGGTCATGGGAATGGCTCTTGGATTCACACCGACGCGGGTTCGGCGGGCGCGACGAACGGGTAAGGCACGGGTTCTCCGTCGCGGTACGGCAAGGCGATCACCGCCGTGCCCGGCGTGGATTCCTTCTGCGTTTCGTCGCGGATTCCCAGCTCCAGGTCGACAAACCCGAAGGCCTCGGCGCGGCGCGTGTTCACGACCTTGCCCCACAGGGCGAGCCGCTCGCCCACCAGGTTCATGGCGCGGAACTGGAAGCCGATCTTCCAGACCCAGCCCGCGGACCCGGCCCACGCCTTCAGGTATTCGGCGATGAATTGCTGCTTGAGAGAACCGTTGATCAGCAAGCCGGGCAGTTCGTCGTGCTGCTGGGCGAACGGCAGGTCGTAGTGGATCTTGTGCCAGTTCTCGACCGCGGCCGACCAGCGCATCAGGTGCGCGGTGGTCAGCGGCCCTTTCATCAGCGGGGAGAGGTCGTCACCGATGCCGACGTCTTCGAAGTTCCTGCGAGAGCTCATGGTCTTATCTCCTGATCAGCGTTTTTTTCACCCGCATCAGCGGCTCGCCGGATTCCGTCTCATAGGTGGTCTCGATGACCACCATGATCATCGGACCGGAGCGGGACTCGCGTTCGTAGATGTCGGCGTAGCGCGACTGCTGGTAGATCCGCTCGCCGTGGCGCGCGTAGCGAAGCAGCTCGATCTCGGCGCCGCCGTTGAGCAGGGCCATCCCGTGGAGCGGCAGCTCCGGCAATCCGCTGCCGACGGCGGTGACGAGGCCGTCGAAATCGGGGTCCTGCGCGCGCTCGCTCAGCGGGTCGCCCGCGCCATACGGCAGCCGGAACAGGAACGCCGGATACAGCGGGGGCGCCACCGCGCCGCCATGACGGGGATGGCGGTCATCCATATAGGCCGGATCCGCGTCCATGATGGCCTGGGCATAGCGCCGCACGGCGCCGCGCTCGACGGCGTCGCAGGCGGGCCTGCGCTCGCCCTGCATGCCGATGTGCCGGCGGACTTCGTCGGTAATCAATGTCATGAAATCTCCTCCTGGTGACCGGATGGGTTACGCCTGGACTTCGGGCTGCGCCGGCGCGTACTGCCGCCAGCCGTGGTCCAGTCCAATGACTCGGCGCGCCGCGAGTTCCTCGAGCTGCTGCGCCGTGTAGCCGAGCTCGTTCAGCACCTCGGCGGTGTGCTGGCCCAGCCGCGGCGGCGGCAGGCGCACTGCTCCGGGCGTGTCGCCCAGGCGGAAAGGCAGGCCGGCCATGCGCATCGGCCCCAGGCCCTGCAGCTCCAGGTCCTCGATCAGATGCGCGGCCTGCACCTGCGGCTGGGCCACCACCTGGTCGATCTTGTTTACCGGGGAGCACGGCACGCCCTGCCCGGCCAGCCGCGCCGTCCAGTAGGCCACCGGGTGTTGCGACACGACCTCGGCGATCAGGGCAATGAGTTCCTGCCGGTGAAGCGAGCGCACCCGCGCGTCGGCGAAGCGTTCGTCGTCGATCCACGCCTCGCGCTCCAGCGCGCGGCACAGGCCCTGCCACATGCGCTGGTTGAACGCGGCGATCACGATCCAGTCGTCGCTGCCCTGGAAGGCGCGGTAGATGGGACTGCTCAACGCGCCGCTGCCGCTCGGGCCCGGCACTTCGCCGCTGGCGAAATGGCGCGTGAGGAAATGGGCGAGCATGGCGATCTGCCCTTCGAGCAGCGACGTGTCCACCTGTTGCCCGAGGCCGGTGGCATGGCGAGCCTGCAAGGCGGTCAGCACGCCGATCGCGGCGAACATTCCGCCGCCGATGTCTGCAACCGAAATCCCCATCTTGGCCGGCGACCCGCCCACCTCCCCGGTGATGCTCATGCCGCCCGAATAGGCTTGCATGAACAGGTCGTTGGCTGGTTGCGCCGCCAGGGGCCCGGTGCTGCCGAAGCCGCTGATGCTGCAATAGATCAGCCGCGGATTGGCCCGGGAGAGCTCGGCCCACCCCAGGCCGAGCCGGTCCAGCACGCCGGCGCGGTAGTTCGTCACCAGCACGTCGGCGCCCTCGATCAGCGCGCGCGCCGCCGCGACACCCTCGGGATGCTTGAGATCCAGGGCGATGCCGCGCTTGTTGCGATTTGCCGAGGCGTAGTAGTAGCCCATCGAGCCGTGGAAATACGGCGGCCACGCGCGGCTGTCGTCGCCCTCGCCGGGGCGCTCGATCTTGATGACGTCGGCACCGTAGTCGCCCAGCGTCATGGCGCAGAAGGGCCCCGCCATGGCAACGCCGATCTCCACCACCCTGATTCCCGCCAGCGCGGCTTCCGGCACCGTGGGTCCCGCTTTCTGTTCCGTAGTCATAGATTAATTTGCACTGCGAATAATCAATTCATTGAAATGGCAAAAAAAAATTTTGCGGCCTGGGCCGGCTCAGCGCGGCGCCTGCCGCCCCGACTGCCACGTCGACAGGCAGCGCGCGAAACCCGCGTTGGCGCGCTTTTCGAGCCAGTAGCCGTAGTTGGCCGGAACCGTGGCGTAGGCATCCTGCTGGTCGAGCTTGGCCGCGGCATCCAGGGCCCAGTGCGGGTTGTAGAGCAGCTCGCGGCCCAGCGCGACAAGGTCGGCCTGACCGGCCTGGAGGATGGCCTCCGCCTGTTCGGCATGGATGATCAGGCCGACCGCCATCGTGCCGATGTCCAGCTCCCGGCGAATCGTCTCGGCGTAGGGCACCTGGTAGCCATAGGACGGCGAGGGGCCGGGATCGGCGACGGAGCGCGCCGTCATGCCGCCCGCGCTGCAATCGACGATGTCCACGCCGTGCGCCTTCAAGCATTGCGCGAAGCGCAGGCTGTCGGCGATGGTCCAGCCCGCCTCGTCCGTGGCCGAGATCCGGCAGAACAGCGGCTTGTCCTGCGGCCAGGCCGCGCGCACCGCGCTCACTATCTCCAGCGGGAAGCGCATCCGGTTTTCCAGCGAGCCGCCGAATGCGTCGGTGCGCTGGTTGGCGGCGGGCGACAGGAACTGGTGCAGGAGATAGCCGTGCGCCGCGTGGATCTCCAGGACATCGAAACCGGCGGCATGGGCCCGCTTTGTCGCCTCGCTCCACCTGCGCACCTGGTCCCGCATGTCGGCTGGCGTCATGGCGCGCGGCACGCTGGCGCCGGCCGTATGCGCGATGGCGCTGGGGCCGATGATTTCCCAGGCCTCCCCGTGGTCGACTCCCGGCGCCTCCGCCAGCGGCGCGCGGCCCTGCCAGGGCAGCGAATTGCGCGCCTTTCTCCCCGAATGCCCCAGCTGAATGCCGGCCGCCGCGCCATGCTGGCGCAGAAAGGCGGTCACGCGGCGCAGCGGCTCGATGAAGTCGTCCTTCCAGAGGCCCGGATCGTTCGGCGTGGTGCAGCCGCGCGGGTCGACCTTGGTGGACTCCATGAAGACCAGCCCGACGCCGCCCACCGCGAACTTCCCGAGATGCACCAGGTGCCAGTCGGAGATGAATCCGTTGCGCGCCGAATAGGTCAGCATGGGCGCCAGCACGATCCGGTTCTTGAGTGTCACGCCGCGCAGCTGGAGCGGGGAAAACAGTTTCGCCTGCATCGTTTGTCTCCTTGTGTCGCACGGCGCATCGAGCGGGGCGGCCCGGGCGCCGGACACATTCCGTGCCGCGCCTCTTTATTATTCGCTATGCGAGTTATATAATTGCCCTTCGAATAAACTACCGGAAGACAGATCATGGCGCAAGCCCGCCCTCTCGCTAAGGACCGGCAGTTCGTCGCCGCGCTTGCCCGCGGCATCCAGGTTCTGCAGTGCTTCTCGGCCGCGCGCCCCGAACTGAGCGGATCGGAAATCGCCAAGCTCACCGGCATTCCCCAGCCCACCGTCTGGCGTCTCTGCCACACGCTCCTGGAAACCGGCATGCTGATCGTCGTCGCCGGCGAGCGCTATCGCCCCGGCCTGCCCGTCCTGCGGCTGGGGTACAGCGCCATTTCCGGGATGAGCCTGGTGGAACTGGCCCGGCCGCACATGCAGGAAATCGCCACGCGCTACGGTGCGGCCTGCGGGCTCGCCACGCGCGACGGCAACCGCATGGTCTTTGTCGAGCGCTGCGAGGGAAACAATCAGCTGTTGATGAACCTGCGCGTCGGCTCCGCCGTTCCGCTGGCGACGTCGGCGCTTGGCTGGGCCTACGTAGCCGGGCTGCCGACCGCGCAGCGGCGCCAGTTGCTAGACGAGCTGCGCACCCAGGACCGGGCAACCATGACGGAGGTCAGCCGCGCCATGAACAAGGCGCTCGCCGACTACGACCGCCTCGGCTATGTGCTCAACGAAGGCGTGTTCCACAAGGCGTACACCACGGTGGCCGTGCCCGTGGTGGCCGCCGACGGCAGCATTCCTTACACGCTCAACTGCGGCTCGGCCGCGATATCGATATCGGTCGCCGAGCACAGGAATGTCATTGCCCCGAAACTGATCGCGCTCGCGCGCATGCTTGAAAACGCCCTGGAGATCCGTTCCTGAATGGCGAGGAATGGCGAGAATCGCGCGGAATCGCGCGGTCGTCAGCCGCGGCTGTCGGGCACGGCCAGCGCCGGGTAGCGCTCGGTAAGCCGGGCCGGGAATTCCACGTCGAGGATGAAGCGGTCGCCGCGGTACCAGAAGCAGCCCGCCGTGAGCACGTTGCCGTCGACGTCGAGCGTGGTGCGCACGATCTTGGCGACCGGCGCGGCGAAGCCGCAGGCCAGCTCGCGCGCGAGCGCGTAGTCGGCCGGCTCCACCGTCATGCTCTGGTGCAGCATGCCGAGGCGCTCGCCCACGGCCTCGCGCAGCAGGCGCGCGATCTTGCGCTGCTTCTCGGCGCCGCGCGGGAAGCGGTTGAACACCGCGGAGGCCACGTACAGCTCGATCAGACAGAACGGCTCGCCGTCGTGCAGGTGCAGCTTGCGCAGCAGCACGTATTTGTCCAGCGCCGCGCCGCGCGTGGGCAGGCCGTCGGGCAGGCGCACGTCCCGGTGTTTTTCCAGGATGCGGATCTCGAGCTCGCTGCTGCCGACCAGCTCGTCGTTGATGACCGAGCGCATGCCCGCGCTGGGCCCGGGCGGCTGGCCGGTGACGTGCGTGCCGCGCCCGCGCTGGCTGCTGACCAGCCCTTCCTCGGCCAGCACGGCGAAGGCCTGCCGCACCGTGACGCGGGCGATGCCGTAGCTCTGCGCGAGCTGCTCCACCGTGGGCAGGCGGTGGCCCAGCGGCCATTCGCCACAGACGATGCGATGGCGCAGCACGCTGGCCAGCTGGCGGTAGCGCGCCACGCCGCCGCCGTCCTCGGGCAGTTGCGCGGGCGGTGGTGCCAGCGGCGATGCCGGCGGTGATGCCGACAATGATGCCGGCGCGGCGCGGTTCATGGCAGCAGCCCGCGCGGCACGCGCACCGGCATGGCCAGCAGGATCTGCGCCATGCCCTTGCCGAGCGGGTCGTTGCGCAGCGAGGCCATGCCGCCGCCGTCGAGCGCTTCCTCGCACACCAGGTTGACGGCGTGGATGCCGGGCAGGTCGTGGCGCGTGACCGGCCCCCTGACCAGATGGCCGAGCCATTGCGCCACGCGCGCCGGCGTCGCGCCCGCGCGCAGCCACGGCAGGTACTCGGGACGGCGCGCCATCAGGCCGATATTGGAGATGTCGCCCTTGTCGCCGCTGCGGCCATAGGCGAGGCGGATCAGCGGGACTTCCTCGAAGTCGCCGGCGGACGGCGGCGCATCGAGTCCATCGGGCGCGGGCTGCGCGGAGGGAGACGCGGGCGCGGGCGCCGCCACGGGCATGGCCACCGGCTTGCGCTCGCCGTCGATCAGCACCGTGGGCGACAGCTTGTCTTTCTCCAGCAGGAAGGCGTATTGCCGGATCGACGGCGAGGGGCTGGGCCGGCCGCCGCCCGAGCCGGTGGTGCCGGGCGACCAGCTGGTGCCGGCCGCCGAGATCTCGCGCGCGAACAGTTCCAGCGCGGCCTTCTCCGGGTGCATCACGGCCAGCCGCATGATGGCCTCGCGCGTGTGGCGCGTTTGCGCGTGGGGGCCGTAGCACGACTCGGCGCCCAGCACTTCGACGTGCGTGCGGCTGTAGTCGCCGAAGCCGTGCGCGGCGAACAGCGCGCGCGTGCGCGCGAGGATGGCCTGCGCGGTGCGCTCGGCCTTGGCCACCGCGTCGAAGCCGACGATGGACAACTGCGCGTTGCAGCGGAAGCCGTCGACATAGGTGGCCGAGACCTTGTAGCGGTCGCCCGGCGCGCGCCCGCGCGCGCCACGCACCTCGACCAGGTCGGGGCCGGCCTGCGCCAGCGTCACGCCGGTGAAGTCGCAGGTCACGTCGGGCAGCAGGTAGGCGGCCGGGTCGCCGATCTCGTACAGGATCTGCTCGCCCACGGTGGCGGTGCTGACCAGCCCGCCGGTGCCGGGCGGCTTGCCCACCAGGAAGCTGCCGTCGGCGCGGCAGGCCACCACGGGGTAGCCGATGTTCGGCCAGTCCGGCACGCTGTCCCAGTCGGTGTGCAGGCCGCCGGTGGCCTGGCAGCCGCACTCGATGATGTGGCCGGCCAGGCTGCCCTGCGCCAGCAGGTCGTAGTCATCGGGCCGCCAGCCGAACTCGTGCATCAGCACGCCGAGCGTGACCGCGCTGTCCACGCAGCGCCCGGTGATGACGATCTGCGCGCCGTCGTCCAGCGCCTGCCGGATCGGCAGCGCGCCGAGATAGGCGTTGGCGCTGACCAGCTTGTCCGGCAGCGGCTGGCCCTTCTGCATGTCCTCGACACCGCTCTCGCGCAGCGCCGGCAGCAGTGGCATCACGTCGTCGCCCTCCACCACGGCGATGCGCACGTCCACGCCCTGCTCCGCGGCGATCGCGGCCAGCGCCTGCGCGCAGCCCCGCGGGTTGATGCCGCCGGCATTGCTGACCACGCGGATGTTGCGCGCGGCGATTTCCTTGAGCAGGCCCTTCATGGTCACGGCGACGAAGTCGGTGGCGTAGCCGAGCTCCGGCTTGCGCAGGCGCGCGGCGGCCAGCACCGACATGGTCAGCTCGGCCAGGTAGTCGAACACCAGGTAGTCGATCTCGCCGTGGCGCACCAGCTGCGGCGCGCCCACGCTGCTGTCGCCCCAGAAGCCGGAGGCGCCGCCGATGCGCACGGCGCGGCCGGTCTTTGTCGTTGCATCCATCTGCTTTGTCTCCTCTGTCGTGTCCGGCTCAGGCCCGCGCGCGCCGCCGGCGGGTCATCTCAGCTGGCTGGCTCGGGCGCTGGTTTAGTTCTATTAATGGAACTATAGGCTAATGACTCCGCGCGGCACAAGAAAAAGCGCCACGGAAAAAGCCCGACACGATGCTTGACAAGCCCCTCAACGCTGTGCCGGACGACGGTTTTTCTGGGCCGTGTTATCCACAATTGCTGTGGATAACAACCCCCTCGATACCCGCAAACCCGCTTGCCGACGCCAAACCGTTCGGACTGCCTAATGTTTCAGCAAGTTGACGATTCAATGTCATGACAAAGACAGCGGCGACCGGTCCGCGGACCGCAGCGCGCCGCCCGCGGCACCCGCCGCCGCCGGCGTCCGGGACCGATGCCCCATGCCGGGACGCCTTCCGTGCGGGGACGGGCGGCGCTCAGGCCCAGGGGCGCAGGCGGCGCGCCGCGTGGGTATCGGGAAGATGGGCGGCGCGGCCGAACAGCTTCTCGCGCAGCGTGCCCTCGGCGTAGCCCGACTGCATCAGGCCGCGGCGGCGCAGCACCGGCACCACCGCGTCGGCGAATTCGTCGAACCACTCGGGCATGACGACCGGGATCAGGTTGAAGCCGTCCACGCCGGCCTCGACCCAGCTGGCGATGCTGTCGGCGATCTGCTCGGGCGTGCCCGCCACCGCCTTGTTCAGGCGCTGGCGCATCACGTCGCCGAAGCGGGCGCGCTTGTCGGGCGCGGCGTCGATGACCGCGCGGATGCCGCCCTGCATGTACTCGGTCTTCACTTCGTCGAGCGGGGTGTCGGGGTCGATCGCGGACAGGTCGAAGCCGATGGTGCCCGAGGCATGCGCAAGGTAGCCCGGCTCGCTGCGCCAGTGGAGGAATTCCTCGTAGCGCACGCGCGCCTCGGCCTCGGTGCTGCCGATGACCGGGTGCAGGCTCACCAGGTACTTGAGGTCGCCGGGCGCGCGGCCGTGCGCCGCCAGCCGGCGGTTCATCTCGGCGATGTCGTTGCGCGCCGAAGCCGGCGTGATGGCCGGCAGGAACGTCAGCTCGGCATGGCGCGCGGCAAAGCCGCGGCCGGCGGGCGAGGCGCCGGCCTGCGCCAGCAGCGGCGTGCGCTGCGGCGAAGGCTGCGGCAGGTGCGGCCCCGCCACGCGGTAGCGCGGCCCCTCGTGGTCGATGGCGTGGATGCGCTCCGGGTGGGCATAGATGCCGGCGGCCGCGTCCGCCGCCACGGCGTCGTCCTGCCAGCTCGCCTCCCACAGCTTGTAGGCCACCTCGGCATATTCCTCGGCCCAGGCATAACGCTCGTCATGGCCGGTCAGCGCCGGCTGGTCGAAGTTGCGCGCGGCGTTGTCCAGGTAGCTGGTGACGATGTTCCACCCGACCCTGCCGTCGGTCAGGTGATCGAGCGTGGAGAGCTTGCGCGCGAACGAGAACGGATGCTCCTGCAGGATCGAACTGGTGACGATGAAGCCCAGGTGCTCGGTCACGTAGCCCAGCGCCGACACCAGGCTGGCCGGGTCGTTGGACGGGAACTGCATGCCCTCGCGCGCGGCGGTGGCCCAACCTTGCCGGTATTTGTCGTAGACCCCGACCGTATCGGCCAGGAAGATGGTGTCGAGCCCCGCGCGCTCGGCGGTGCGGGCCAGCTTCACCCACGGCTCGAGCCGCGAGAAATTCCGCTGCGCGCCGGCCTCGGGCCGGCGCCATTGCCCGTGCGTCTGGTGCGACGGCGTGACGTGGGTGAACGCGTTGTAGATGATCTTCCGGCCTGTCATGTGCTGCATTTCCTTTTTTGCATCGTTCAGGCCGCGGCGGAGCGCCTGTCCTCGCCGGCGGACCGGCGCAGCGGCAATACCGCCTCCAGCAGCCGGCGCGTGACCGGGTGCCGCGTGTGCTCGTGCAGCGCGCCGGCGTCGAAGGTCTCGACGATGGTGCCGCGCTCCATCACCGCCACCCGGTCGCACAGCGACTCGATCACCGCGAGGTCGTGGCCGATGAACAGGAAGGTCAGGTTCAGCTCCGCGCGCAGTTCGCGCAGCAGGTCCAGCACCTGGGCCTGGATCGACACATCGAGCGCGGACGTCGGCTCGTCCAGGATCACGAACTCGGGCTGCGCCGCCAGCGCGCGCGCGATGCCGATGCGCTGGCGCTGGCCGCCCGAGAATTCGTGCGGATAGCGCTCCAGGTGCGCCGCGGCCAGCCCCACGCGCTCGAGCGCCTGCACGGCGAGGTCGCGCGCGGCGCGCGCGCTGGCGGCCACGTCCAGCCGCGTCAGCGCGTCGGCCAGTTGCGCGCCGATCTGGCGGCGCGGGTTCAGCGAGGCGCCGCTGTCCTGGAACACGAACTGCACGCGCCGGCGGAACGCCTTCAGCGCCGGCCCGCGCAGCCGGGTCACGTCGACGCCGTGCGCGCGGATGGTGCCGCCGGAAGGGTCGATCAGCCGCGCGGCCAGGCGGGCCAGCGTCGACTTGCCCGAGCCCGACTCGCCGATCAGCCCGAGGATCTCGCCGCGCCGGATGCGCAGGTCCGTGGGCCGCACCGCCGCGACCTCGGTCCCCTTGCCCCAGAATCCGCCGCCCAGGCGGAAGCTGCGCGATACCTGCTCGAGCACCAGCACCGCGTCGGCATCGTCGCGCGCGTCCGCCGGCGCAATCGGGGACGCGACCGGGGACGCGGGAGTCGCGGCGCTCACGGGCGCCGCGGCCAGTTGCCGCTGCGCGCGCCGGATCTCGGCGGAATCGGGCACGGCCCGCACCAGCGCCGCCGTATACGGATGCGCGGGCGCCGCCAGCACGTCGCGGGTGGCGCCCTGCTCGACCACCACGCCGGCGCGCATCACGGCCACGCGGTCGCTCAAATACGACACCACGCCGAAATCGTGCGTGATGACCAGCAGCGCCGTGCCCTCCTCGCGGTTGATGTCGCGCAGCAGGTCCAGGATCTGCTTCTGGATGGTGGGGTCCAGCGCCGTGGTCGGCTCGTCGGCGATCAGCAGCTTCGGGCGTCCCATGACCGCCATCGCGATCATCACGCGCTGGCGCATGCCGCCCGACAATTCGTGCGGATAGGCGCGCAGCACGCGCTGCACGTCGCGGATGCCCACGCGATCCAGCCACCGCGCGGCCTCGGCGCGCGCCGCCGCCGCATCGAGCCGGTGGCGGAAGCGCAGGCCTTCGGTCATCTGCTCGCCGATGCGGAAGGACGGATCGAGCGAGCTCAGCGAGTTCTGGAAGATGATGCCGATGCCCGCCCCGCGCACGCCGTTGAGCGCCGCTTCGGGCAGGCCGAGCAGTTCGCGCCCCTCGAAGCGGACCGAGCCGCGCGCGCGGCTGTCGCGCTCCGGCAGCAGCCCGAGGATGGCGGCCGCGGTCACGCTCTTGCCCGAGCCCGATTCGCCGACCACCGCCAGCACCTCGCCCGCGCCGAGGTCCAGGCCGATGCCGTGGATCACGCGCTGCGGGCCGCCGGCGCCGTCGAACTCGACTTCGAGATTTCTGATGGAGAGTAGGTTCATCAACTTGTTCCCGGCGCCGGATCGGGGCGCCATGTCCGGTGCCATGTGTGGCGCAATATCCCGCGCCCTGCCGCGCCCTGCCGCGCGCGTCAGCCGCGCGGGTCCAGCACGTCGCGCAGCCCGTTGCCCAGCCAGTTGAAGGCCAGCGCCAGCGCCACGATGACCAGCGCCGGCGCGGTGGCCACATGCGCCGCGCCCAGCACCAGCACCTGCGCGCCCTCGGCCACCATGCGGCCCCAGTCCGCGTCCGGCGGCTGCGTGCCCAGCCCGAGAAAACTCAGGCCGGCCTGGAACACGATCATGCCGCCCGCCAGCGTGGTGCCGTACACCACCGCGGCGGTCGCCACGTTGGGCAGGATCTCGCGCAGCAGCACGTCCGCCGTGGTCGCGCCGCAGGCGCGCGCCGCCTCCACGTATTCCTTGTCGCGCTCGGCGCGCACGCCGGCATAGACCACGCGCGTGAGGTAAGGCGTGGCCGAGAACACGATGGTCAGCGCCACGGCCCAGATGCCGGGCCCGAGCGCGGTGGCCAGCCCGATGGCCAGCAGCACCATCGGGAACGCGAACAGGATGTCGATCACGCGCATGATCAGCGCCGGCCAGCGGCCGCGGTGGTAGCCGGCCAGCAGGCCCAGCGCCAGGCTCAGCAGCACCGCCACCACCACCGGCGGGATGCTGGCGAGCAGCGCGCGGCGCCCGCCCCACAGCAGGCGGCTGAAGATGTCGCGCCCCTGCGCGTCCAGGCCCAGCCAGTAGCCGGGCGTGCCCGGCGGCGCCAGCCGCAGTTGCGGCTCGGCCACGTTCGGGTCGTGCGGCGCGAGCCACGGCGCCGCGGCGCTCACGGCCAGCGCCAGCACGATCACGACCAGCCCGAGCAGGGCCAGCCGGTTGGCCCGCAGGCGGTGCCAGCGGCCCCGCGCCGCGGAACGGAAAGCGTGCTGGCCGCCGCCGTCGTTGTCATTGTCGTTGTCGTTGTCGTTGTCGTTGTCGTCGGCGGCGACCGTGGTGGTGACGGCGTGGTTCATGCGGGTCCGCCTCCGTTGCGCAGGCGCGGATTGAGCAGGTCCAGCGCGACGTCGGTGGCGAGGTTCACGGCGATGAAGCAGCCCGTCACCAGCATCACGCCGGCCTGGATCATCGGGTAGTCCTTGCCGGCCGCCGCGTTGTAGAGCTGGGTGCCGATGCCGGGCCAGTTGAACACGTTCTCGACGAAGATCACGCCCGACAGCAGGTAGCCGACCTGCAGGCCGGTGACGTTGATCACCGGCGAGAGCAGGTTGCGCCCGAGGTGGCGGCGCAGCAGGAGGGACCTGGGCAGGCCCTGCGCGCGGAACGTGCGCAGGTAGTCCGAGCCCATGATGTCGATGACCTGGGCCCGCACCAGCTGCGCCAGGATCAGCATCGAGATCACCGCCGCGGCGATGGCCGGCAGCACCAGGTGGTGCAGCAGGTCGAGCCAGTCCTGGTCGCCGCGCATGTCGTACATGCCGGAGACCGGGAACCATTGCAGCCGCACGCCGAACACCCAGATCAGCAGCAGCCCCGACCAGAACACCGGGAAATTGTGGCCGACCTGGATCACCAGCATGGCCGCGCCGTCCATCCACGAGCCGCGCTTCAGGCCGCTGAGCACGCCCACCGCCACGCCGCCGGCCAGGCACACCACCACCGCGGCGGCGGCCAGCAGCAGCGTGTTGCCGAAGCTGCGCGCCAGCACCTCGAACACCGGCGTGCGCAGCACCAGCGAGGTGCCCCAGTCGCCCGCCATCAGGTGCTCCAGCCACAGCGCGTACTGCACCAGCACCGGCTGGTCGAGGCCGTACTCCTTGCGGATCGCGTCGATCGATTCCTGCGGCAGCGTGCTGGCCAGCGCGTTGGTGATGGGGTCGCCGTCGCCCGCGTGGGCGATCAGGAAGACCAGCACCGACACCACCAGGAAGATCGGGATGGCCTGCAGGAAGCGGTAGACGATCGCGCGCGTCATTTCTTCAGCCAGACCTTGGAGAGATCGTAGAAGTTCTGCGCCGGCACGTTGAAGCCCTGCACGTTCTGGCTGTTGGCGAAGTGGTTGCGGAACGTCACCAGCGGCAGGAACACCGCGTCGCGCTGCGCCAGCGCGTTGGCCGACTTCCACGCGGCGACCGCGGCGCGCTCGCTGGTCTGCGAGGCGGCCTTGGCGATGGCCGGCGCGATGGCCTGGTCCACCACCTTCTCGCCGCCGCCGCGCGTGATCACGTAACCGTCGAAGGCGAGCTTGAGCCAGTACGGCGTGACGAAGCCCCACTCCATCGTGAACAGGCCGGTGTCGGGCGCGAGATTGGCCAGCTTGCTGGTGTAGGTCAGCCACTCCTGCGAGATCACGTTGACCTTGATGCCGACCTTGCCCAGGTCGCGCTGGATCCATTCGACCGAGGGCTGGTTGGCCACGTCGGTGATGATGGTGAAGTGGACGTCGCCCTCCTTGTAGCCGGCCTTCTTCAGCAGCTCGCGCGCGCGCGCCGGGTCGTAGGCGGAGTCCTTCTGCGCGGCGTCATAGGCGGTGTTGCCGATGTTGAAGATGCTGTAGGACGGCACCGCGCGGCCCTTGAAGATGGTGCGCGCCAGCCCTTCGCGGTCGATCGCCAGCAGGATCGCCTGGCGCACCGCCTGCTTGCTGGTGAATTCGTTGCGGAAGTTCCAGCCCAGGAAAAGCTGGCCGGCCGTGGTGCTGTCGCGCACCGTGTAGCCGCCGCTCTCCAGCCCGTCCGCGGCGTCGGCCGGCACGCGCGTGAGGATGTCGATCTCGCCCGAGCGCAGCGCCGCCAGGCGCGTGGCGTCGTCCGGGATCGGGCGGAAGATGATGCGGTCGAGATACGGCCTGGCGCCCCAGTACTTGTCGTTGCGCACCAGCACGGTCTTCTCGCCGTGCACGCGCTCGACGAACTTGAACGGTCCCGTGCCGGTCGGGTGCAGCGCCAGCCCGTCCTGGCCGTATTTCTTCAGCGCGGCCGGGCTGAAGATGCCGGACACGTAGTTGCCCTGCGGCAGCAGCCGCGGGAAATCGACGAACGGGGCCTTGAAGACGAACTGCACGGTGTGGTCGTCGACGACCTTCACTTCCTGCAGATTGCCGTAGACCGGCTTCATGGTGGCCGCGGCGCGCACGTCGTAGAACTCGAACGCCGGATCCGTGTAGCGGCGCACGTTGAACTGCACCGCCTGCGCGTTGAAGTCGGTGCCGTCGTGGAACTTGACGCCCTGGCGCAGCTTGAAGGTGAAGGTGCGGGCGTCGTCGCTGACCTGCCAGCTCTCGGCCAGCGCGGGCACCAGCGGCGGCGGGCCGTCCTTGGCCGGGCGCGAGAGATCCTCCGCCACCAGCGACTCGTAGATATGCTTGTCTACGCGGTAGGTCTCCCACGAGTACTGGCGGTTCGGGTCGTACACCGTCGGCTCCTGGTACTGCCCCACCACCAGCGTGCCGCCGGTGCGCGGCGTGCCCTGCGCTTGCGCGATGCCGTGCGCGCCCCAGGCCACCACGCCGGCGAGCAGCGCGGCGGCCAGCCGCAGGCCGGCATGCCGGCGGGTCTCCGCGCCTGAACGCGGAACAGAAGATGAAACACGTCCAGGCACCGTCATGGCAATCTCTTTATCTGAAAGCTTCGTCTGAAAGAACGGAAATTCTATTGGCGCGCCCGGCAAACGCGAACGACGCATTTCGCATGTCGTCATAGCAAACGGGAAAGCGCGCGGCGGCCCCGGCGCGCGCGCTCACGCGGCGTGGCGGCCGCCGAGATAGGCCGCCAGCACGGCGGGGTCGGACGCCACCTGCGGGCCGGTTCCCGCCAGCACGATGCGGCCCTGCTCCAGCACGTAGGCGCGGTCGGCCAGCGCCAGCGCCTCGCGCGCGTTCTGCTCGACCAGCAGGATGGTGGTGCCGGTCGAGCGGATGTCCGCGATGATGTCGAAGATCGCGGCGATGATGCGCGGCGCCAGGCCCATCGACGGCTCGTCGAGCAGCAGCAGCCGCGGGCGCGCCATCAGCGCGCGGCCGATCGCCAGCATCTGCTGCTCGCCGCCGGACAGCGATCCGGCCAGTTGCTTCTCGCGCTCCCCCAAGCGCGGGAACAGCGCGTAGATCCGCGCGATGTCGGCCTCCACCTGCGCGTCGCGGCGCAGGTAGGCGCCGATGCGCAGGTTCTCCGCCACGCTCAGGCCGGGCACCGTCTGGCGCCCTTCCTGCACCAGGCTGACGCCGCGCGCGACGCGCCGCTCGACCGCGAGGCCGTCGAAGCGCACGCCGTCGAACGCGATGCGCCCGGCAGTGGCCGGCACCAGCCCCATCAGCGCCGACAGGATGGTGGTCTTGCCGGCGCCGTTGGCGCCGATCAGCGCCACGATCTCGCCCTCGCGCACCTCGAGGCTGACGTCATGGACCACCGCCAGCACCCCGTAGGCCACCGACAGCCCCTGCACCGCGAGCATCGCCGCCGGCGCGGCGTCCCGCTCAACGCTTGGCATGGCGCACCCCCAGATAGGCTTCGATCACCGCCGGGTTGTCCTGCACCTGCGCGGGCAGCCCCGACGCGATGGCCTGCCCGGCGTTCATGACCACCACGAAATCGCTCACGCCCATGATCAGTTCCATATCGTGCTCCACCAGCAGCACCGTGATGCCCTGCCCGCGCACATCGCGCAGCAGGCTTTCCAGATCGCGCTTCTCGGTCGGGTTCATGCCGGCCGCGGGCTCGTCCAGGATCAGCAGCGCGGGTTCGGCCGCCAGGCTGCGGGCGATCTCGAGGCGGCGCTGGTGCCCGTAGGACAGCGCCTGCGCCGGCCAGTCGCGCGCGTGCAGCAGGCCGAGCCGCTCGAGCAGCGCCTGCGCGCGCCGCCGCGCGTCCTTGCCGCGGCGGCGCTCGGCGCCGATCAGCACGTTGTCGAGCACGCTCAGGTCGGCGAACAGGCGGATCTGCTGGAAGGTGCGCCCGATGCCGAGCCGGGCGATGCGGTGCGACGGCAGGCCGCGCAGTTCCACGCCGTTGAAGCGCAGGCTGCCGCCGTCGGCCTGGTAGAAGCCCGTCAGCAGGTTCATCAGGCTGGTCTTGCCCGAGCCGTTGGGCCCGATCACCGAGGTGATGGTCCCGGGCGCCACGTCGAACGACAGCCCGTCGAGCGCGGCGACGTTGCCGAAGCGCTTGCGCGCGTCGCGTACCGACAATACCGGGCTCATCGCGCCGCCTCCGCGGTGGCCGGACGCGCCGCGCGCCTGCGCCCGCGCGGCGCCGCCAGCCCGCCGACCGACAGCATGCCGCGCGGCAGGAACACGATGGCCAGCAGCAGGATCAGCGCCATCAGGATCTCGCGCGCCTGCGCGGAGAAGCGCAGCACCTCGGGCAGCACGGTAAACACCGTCGCGCCCGCGATCGCGCCGGCGACGTGGCCCAGCCCGCCCAGCACCGCATAGGCCACGGCGTCCAGGCTGCGCTGCAGGCCGAAGTCGTTGGGGCCGATGAACGAATTCATGTGCGCCGCCAGCGCCCCGCCCAGCCCGCACACCGCGCCGCTGAACACGAACACCGCCAGGCGCACGCGCGCCACGTCGATGCCCAGCGACTGCGCCGGCATGTCGTCCAGGCGCGTGGCTTCCATGATGCGCCCGAGGCGGCCGCCGCGCAGCGCCAGCACGGCGATCACCAGCGCCGCCAGCACGCCGGCGAGCTGCGGCAGCGTGGTGCGCACCGGAATCGCGTCCAGGCCCAGCGCGCCGCCGGTCACGCTGTCCCAGTTGAACGCGATCACGCGGAACACCTCGGTGAAGGCCAGCGTGCCCAGCGCGAAGTAGTCGCCTTCGAGCCGCAGCACCGGCGTGCCGAGCAGCAGCGCCACCAGCGCCGCGGCCAGCGTGCCCAGCGCGACGGCGGCCGCGAACGGCAGGCCGGTATGCAGCGTGGCGAGAGCCGACACGTAGGCGCCCATGCCCACCAGCCCGCCGGTGGCCAGCGAGAAGCGGTTCACGCTGAGCATCAGGTACACGCCGATGCCGAGGATGGCATTGACGAAGACGAGCGCGATGACGTTCTCGTACGATTGCAGCCACTCGATCATGCGCGCTGCCTCGTCGCGGTGCCGAACAGGCCGGAGGGCCGGCACACCAGCACCAGGAAGATCGCGCCGAATGCCACCGCGTCGCGCAGCGACGACTGCAGGTAGGCCACGCTGTAGACCTCGGTCAGGCCCAGCACCAGGCCGCCGATGGCCGCGCCCGGCACGTGGCCGAGGCCGCCGAGGATCAGCGCCGAAAGTCCCTTGAGCAAGATGTTCTCTCCCATGAACGGGGATACGGCGTCGTAGAGCACGCCAAGCTGCACGCCGGCGGCGCCGGCCAGCGCGCCGGTGAGGAAATACGTCAGCAGCCGCAGCCGCGCCACCGGCACGCCGACCAGCTGCGCGACGCTTGGCCGGAACGCCATCGTGCGGATCGCCAGGCCCACGCGCGTGCGCCGCAGCACGTAGGCCAGCACCGCCATCAGCACCACCGCCGCGACGATCACCACCACCTGCAGGCTCTGCACCCGCACCGCGCCGAGCTGCCAGACGTGCCCGGTCCAGGGCGCCGGCGGGAAGCGCCGCACCTGGGTGCCGAACACCTCCTGCACGATGGCGATGAGCAGGCGCGACAGCGCCAGGCTGGCGACCAGCCCCATCCAGCGGTTGGCGCCGCGCCGCGCCAGCGGCCCGAACACGAGCAGCTCGCTGAGCAGCGCGATGCCGCCCGCGATGGCCATCGCCGCGAGGAACGACGGCAGCAGCGGCCAGTGCAGGGCCAGCGTCAGCTCCAGCCCGGCGAAGGCGCCCACCATCAGGATCGAGCCCTGCGCCAGGTTCAGGACGTTGAGCACGCCGAACAGCAGCGTGAAGCCGACCGCGAACACCGCGTAGGTCGCGCCGAGCGCCACGCCGTTGATGGTCTGCTGGAGGAATACGTTCATGCCGCGGCCTTACTTCGCCTCGAACGGCACGAACCGTCCGTTCCTGCCGACCAGGATCTTGGGCTGCACGGTCGGGTCGCGGTTGGCGTCGAAGCCGATCGGGCCGAGCACGCCCGGATAGTTCCTGATGCCGACCAGCTCCGCGCGGATGCGCTTGCTGTCGCCCGAGCGCGCGCGCCGGATGGCTTCCACCAGCAGCGACGCGGCATCGTGGCCATAGGCCGAATAGATGTCGGGCGGGTGCTTGTAGCGGCTGGCGTAGTTGGCGATGAAGGCCTTGCTGACCGGATTGTCCAGCTCGGCGAACCACGCCGTGCCGACGATCACGCCCTCGGCGCCGGCGCCGCCGAGCTCGAAGAACTTGGTCGAGATGGCGGACTGCGTGCCGACGAACACCACCTTCTGCGAGATGCCGAGCTGGCGCGCCTGCCGCACGATGCCCGCGGCTTCCTCGGCCAGCGCGCCGATCACGATCAGGTCCGGGTTCTGCGCCTTGATCTTGGTGAGCTGCGCGGCAAAGTCCACGTCGCCGCGCTGGAAGGTCTCGGTGGCGACGATGGGAATGCCGTTGTCTTCCAGCGCCTTCTTCTGCACGCCGTAGGCGGACTTGGTCAACTGGTCGTCGATGCCGTAGATCTGCGCGGCGCGCTTGACGCCGTAGCGGCCGATCACGGTCTTGAGCACGTTCGGCGTGACGTTGTCCTCGGGCGGGCTGACGCGGAAGATGTAGTCGCCCAGGCGCGTGGTCAGGCCCGCGGCGGTATTCGACGACGCCACCACCGGGATGCCGGCCTTCTGCGCCAGCGGGTCGGCCGCGTAGGCGGAGGTCGCCAGCGTCGGCCCGAGGATGGCGGATACCTTGTCCTGCGCGATCAGGCGCTGGAAGATGTTGACGGTCTGGTTGCGGTCGGCGCCGTCGTCGTAGTGGATCAGCTCGAGCTTGAGGTCGCCCAGCTTGCCGCTGGCGTTGGCCTCGTCGACCACGAGCTGGATCGCGTTCTTCTGCTCGATGCCGTACAGCGCGGCGGAGCCGCCGGTGGTGGTCTGCACCAGGCCGATCTTGACGACTTCCGCGGCCGCGCCGGCCGGAATGGTCAAGACGGTCGAGATGGCCAGGCCCAGCACGCCGAGCGCTAGGAGATGTTTCTTGATGGGCAACATGGGAGTCTTGGTCTTGTAGCTTGTTGCGAAACGATGGAAAGGGAAACCGGGAAGCGGGAGCCCGCGGCCCGCGCCGGGCGTCACGACGCCTGCGTGCGCCAGCCCGCGTCGCGCTCGCTGGTCCAGGCGGATGTGGCGCCAGCGTCCGCGCGGCGGTCCACCGGCAGGTGCGGCAGGACCAGCTCGGCGAAGCGGTAGGCTTCCTCCAGCAGCGGCATGCCGGACACGATCAGCACGTCGATGCCGGCCTCGCGGTACTCGCGGATGCGCGCCAGCACCTGGGACGGGCTGCCGATCAGCGCGGTGCCCGGCCCGTGGCGCACCAGCCCGATGCCCGACCACAGGTTCGGCGCGATCTCGAGCTCGCGGATGTCCTTGGGCTTCTTGCCGCCGTGCAGCGCCGACATGCGCTGCTGGCCGACCGAATCGATGCCGGCGACATAGGCCTGCGCGCCCGCGATCGCCGCGTCGTCCATGTGGTCGTACAGGTCCTGCGCGACGGCCCACGCCTCGGCCTCGGTCGGGCGCACGATGACGTAGAGGCGGATGCCGAAGCGGATCTTGTCGGCGCGGCCGTGCGCGCGCGCGAGTTCGCGCACCTCGCGGATCTTGCTGTCGGCCTGCTCCACCGTCTCGCCCCACGACAGGTAGGTGTCGATGTGCTTGGCGGCGACCTCGTGCGCCGCGCGCGACGAGCCGCCGAACCACAGCTCCGGCGTGCGGCCGCCGTAGGGCGGCAGCGGCAGGCCCGCGTCGACCACGTGGATGTGGCGCCCCTTGAACGTCACCGACTCGCCGCGCAGCAGGCCGCGCAGGACGGTGAGGTATTCGTCGGTATAGGCGTAGCGCTCGTCGTGGCTGAGGTGCACGCCGAACTGCGCCATCAGCTTGGCGTCGCCGTTGACGATGTTCACGCGCAGGCGCCCCTTGGAAAACTGGTCGAAGGTGGTGATCATCTTGCCCAGCAGCGTGGGCGAGAGCAGCGGCGGATGCGCGGCGATGAGATGCTGGAACTGGTCGGTGTAGGGAATCAGCGATGCCCCCTGCACCCACGCGTCGTGCGTGCCCGTGGCCAGCAGCGCGCCGGTGAAGCCGAGATGGTCCACGGCGCGGGCCAGTTGCTGGAAATACGGATAACTCAGTGCGCGCGCGCCGTCGGCGCGCCACGGGTAGCGCCCGTCCGGGCCGGTCAGATACCACAAGACTTCCATGAAGTTCGTCCTCGCTGTCATGCCGCCGCCAGGGCGGGATAGTTCTCCGTCACCGTGTCGGCGACGTCGATCGGTTCGGGAATGAGCCCGAAGCGGGCAAAGATGTCGGCATGGCGCTGCTGCTCGGCCACGAACCCGGCGTCCGGCACGTGCACGCCCCACGGGCGCGCGGCGAGCGCGGGCAGCCATTGCGCGGCGCTGTTGCCGTTGACGCCGTCGAGCAGGCGCGCGGCCGCTTCCGGGTCGGCCGCCGTCAAGCGGTCCGAGTCGGCCAGCGCGTCGACCAGGGCATGCACCGCGGCGGGCCGCTCGCGCAGCACGTCCTGGCGGCCCCAGTAGACCGAGCGGTTCGAGAAGGCGTGGCCCGGCCGCGCGAGGACGCGCACCGGCACGGCCTGCTCGATCTGCCCAAGCAGCGGATCGGTGGCGACGATGGCGTCGAGCAGCCCGGCGACGAACGCGTCCCGGGCCGTGGCCGGGGTCAGCTCGACCGCGTTCACCTCGCGCCAGTCGAGGCCGGCCGCGTCGAGCTCGGCGGCCAGGAACTGCGTGTGCCAGGAGATCGGCATCAAGGCCACGCCGCGCCCGCGCAGGTCGGCCAGCGTGCGCGCCGGCGAATCGGCGCGCACCACCAGCCCGCCGCGCTCGTGGCGCGGCTCGGACATGCCGAAGGCGGCCACCGCCAGCCCCTGCGCCTTGGCCAGGATCGGCGGCGTCGCCCCGGTGCCGCCGAGGTGGATCACGCCGAGCCGGATCAGCGGAATCGTGACCGCGCCGGCGCCGTAGACAAAGAAGGAAAGTCCCTCCGCGCGCAGCGCGGCGACATGCGCCTGCCGCCTGGCAAGGATCGACAACGAAGGATTCTGGGGGTGCGCCCCCACGACCAAGGCCATCCGTGACACCTATCGAAAACAGCGGGAAGAAACGGCGCCACGGGCTGGCGCCGGCCGGGAAGCCATGACGCCAAGCGATTCTTGTCATGGGTTAAACTCATGACGGAAAGTCTACGCACAAGGTATCCGGCCAACAAGCGCGCATTTCGAATATGCATATCCGGTGCCGCCATTGGCGCCATCGCCGCTTCGGCAGGCGCGCGGACGGAACATGGGCCGGCACCTTTTTTTTCGGGGACGTAACTGCGATGATATGGGCCACATCCATAGCGACAACCTGCCATGAACGCACCTGAACTGCCCGCAGCGGGCACAGCGGGAGAAGCCGCCGCCGCGCCCGCGCGGCCGGTGACAAAGAAGGAACTGACCCTCAAGTTCCGCGGCGGCGTCGCCAGCCTCTATCTGGTGGAAACGCTGGGCGAGTGGACCGGCCGGCAATACGAGCGCATCCACAGCGCGCGCCGCTGGGACGAATGGCTGCGCGGCGCCAAGCTGCCGAAGCCGCCCCAGCGGGCGACCGAAGACGAGCTGGCGCAGATGCGCGAGCTGCGGCGCGCGATCTACGGCGTGGTGCAGGCGGTGCGCGCCGGCCACGCGCCGGCGCGCGGCGAGGTCGAGACCATCAACGCCTTCGCGCGCGAGATGCCGCCCCCGCCGCAGCTCTCCAGCACCGGGGACAAGAAGCGGCTGGGCAGCCCGATCAGCCATGCGCAGGTGCTGGGACTGATCGCGCAGGACGCGATCGACCTGCTGACCGGCGACCTGCGCCACAGGATCCGCGCGTGCGCGAGCCCGGTCTGTCCGGTGCTGTTCGTCGACAAGTCGCGCCGCGGCGACCGCCTGTGGTGCTCGGCGGCCTGCGGCGCGCGCAAGGCCACCGCCAAGTACCGGCTGCGCCTGGCCGGGCGGGAGCTCGACGAGGAAACCGCGTTCTGCGTCGAACAGCACTGAGGCGGCACCGAGGCAGAGCGGCGCGCGCCGGCCCCTACCGCGGGCCGGCCATCCGCCCGGCAAGCTCGCCGAGTCGCAGCAGGCCCTCGCGCGCCTTGGGCGAATCGGGCACGCCGCAGTTCATGCGGATGCAGTGCCCGTAGTCGCCGTGGGGCGAGAACAGGATGCCCGGCGCGACGCCGACGCCGAGGCCGACGGCGCGCTCCTGCAATGCGAGCGTGTCGACCTCGCCGGGCAGCTCGACCCAGAGCAGGAAGCCGCCGCTGGGCAGCGCGAACGAAGTGCCTTCCGGGAACACGCGCGCCACGTTCTCCGCCATGCGATAGACCTGCGCCTGCATGGCGCGGCGCGTGCGGCGCAGGCGCCGCGCCATGCCGCCGCTGGCGAGGTACTCGGCCAGGGCCAGCTCCAGCACCTGGGGCTGGCCGACGCTCGATACCCGCTTGAGAAACGCGATCTGCTCGCTGAAGCGCCCGCCGTCGACCCAGCCCACGCGCATGCCGGGCGCGATGGTCTTGGTCAGCGACGCGCACAGCATCACCAGGCCGGATTCGTCGAAGCCCTGCGCGGCGTGGCAATCGCCGGCGAAATGCAGGTCGGCGAAGGTGGCGTCTTCGATGACCGGGATGCGGCAGCGGTTGGCCAGCTCGACCAGCTGGCGCTTGCGCGCGAGCGGCATGGTGGCGCCGGACGGATTGCTGACCGTCGTCGACAGCAGCACCGCCGCGATCTTGCCGCCCTCCGCGGCGCGCGCCAGCGCGTCGACATCCATGCCGTCGCGGTTCGCGCCGACGACCGGCAGCGCGCGCAGGCCCAGCATCTGCAGCGTCTGCAGGAAGCCGTAATAGGCCGGCGCCTCCACCGCCACCGTGTCGCCGGGTTTCGTGACCGCGCGCAGGCACAACTGGATCGCTTCCACCGCGCCGTTGGTGATGACCACGCGGCGCGGGTCCACGCTGGCGCCCCACTCCACCACGCGGCGCGCCACCTGCTGGCGCAGCTCCAGCGAGCCGGGCGCGAAGTTGTAGTTGCCGACCAGCGCCGGCTTGCGGCGCAGCAGGTTGGCGATGCCGGTGGCCAGCCGCTCGCACGGAAAGAACGAGGCGTCGGGGATGGCGGCGCCGAACGGAATCAGGTCCTCGCGGTAAGCCAGCGCCGAAGCCGGCCCGCTGCTGGCGAGATAGCGCGTGACGGCGCCGCCGCCGGGCACCGGCTCCGGCCGCGCGATCTCCGGCAGGCGCGGCGCGACGTAGCAGCCGCTCTGCGAGCGCACGACGACCCACTGCTCGTCTTCAAGCTGCCGGTAGGCTTCCTGCACGGTGCTGATGGAAAGCTGCTTCGAGCGGCTGAGCGCGCGCACGGAAGGCAGCTTCTGCCCCGCCACGAACACGCCCTCGAGGATCTGCTGCTTCAGCTCCGCGGCCAGGCGCGCGTACAGCGTGGTGCGCACCGCGCCGACCGGCCTCGCCGCCGCCGCGGGCTGGTCCGCGCTCCCGGCCGTGGGTTCGGCCACGGGCTCGGCCTCGGGTCCGGCCACCGCGGCGGGTTTCTGCCTGGCACTGGCGTTCATGCTGCGTTCCTCGCATTGCGTTCACTGGCCGGCGCCGACCCGCATCCACGCCGGGGCCGCGCCAGCAGCGATTATCCTCGACCGGGCCGCCGGCGCGCGCGGCATCTCAGGCGCCCGCGGCCACGGCGCGCGCCACCGCCACCATCGCATGCGCGGCCTGCTCGGCCTCCTGCGGCGCCACGTCGAGATGCGTGGTGGCGCGGATGAAGTTGCCGCCGATCGCGCGCACGCGCACGCCTTCGGCCAGGCAGCGTTCGGCAAACGCCTCGGCGCGCACGGCGGGCGCGTCGAAGGTGAAGCGCAGGATGTTGGAGTCCGGCCGCGGCGGATCGAAGCGGAACAGCCCGCACGCGGACAGGATGCGCCAGATCGCCAGCGCGTTGGCGTGATCGGCCGCCAGCCGGGCGACGTGGTGTTCCAGCGCGTACAGGCCGGCGGCGGCCAGCACGCCCGACTGCCGCATGGCGCCGCCGAGGCGGTACTTCCATTGCCAGGCGTCGCGCACGAACGCCGCGCTGCCGCACAGCACCGCGCCGACCGGGCAGCCCAGCCCCTTGCTGAGGTCGATCCAGGCGCTGTCCCAGCCGGCGGCGTAGTCGGCCGCGGCGATGCCGGTGGCCGCGCTCGCGTTGAGCAGCCGCGCGCCGTCCAGGTGGCAGCGCAGGCCGTGCCCGCGGGCGGTGTCGCGCACCTCGCGCAGCTGCGCCAGCGGCCACACCGCGCCGCCCGAGAAATTGGTGGTCTGCTCGACGCACAGCAGCGCCGAGCGCGGCGCGGTGCGCGCGCGCGGGCGGATGCCGTCGGCCACCTGCCGCGCCGTGAAGATGCCGTGCGGGCTCGGCAGCGCGCGGATCGACACGCCGGCCAGCGCGGCGGCGCCCGCGGCTTCGGTGCCGTAGATATGCGATTGATGGTCGCAGATCACTTCGTCGCCGGGCGACGTGTGCACCAGGATGGCCACGAGGTTGCACATGGTCCCCGACGGCATGAACACGCCCGCCTCCTGCCCCAGCAGCGCGGCCACCTCGGCGCACAGCCGCAGCGTGGTCGGGTCGTCGCCGGACTGCTCGTCGCCGACTTCCGCCGCCGCCATCGCCGCGCGCATGCCGGCGGTCGGCCGGGTCTGGGTGTCGCTGTAGAGATCGATCGGGCGCGGCTTCATGCGGCGCCCCCGGGAATGGCGTCGCCCGGCGCGAAATCGGCGCCGGCCGGCGGCAGCGCCGCGAGGTCGTGCAAGGCGTCGTGGAACGCGGCCGGCTCCAGCGCCGCGCGGTTCACGTGCAGCGTGAAGACGTCGAAGCGGTTGTAGGCGCCCACCACGTCGTGGAACTGCTTGGGCACGATGCAGTCGTCGAGGTCGATGTCGGCATAGACGATGCCTTCCTCGTCCTGCAGCGTGTCGCTGATGACCGCGCCGGTCGGACCGATGATCATCGACACGCTGCGCGGCGCGCTCTCCACCAGCGCGCGCGCGGCGGGCTCGCCGCGGCAGACCAGCTCGGCGGCGGCGTCGCTGAAGAAGCCGGAGGCCACGATGGTGAAGCACTTGGCCTCGAAGCTGTGCGCGCCCGAGCGGATGCGGATCGCCGCGGCAAGGTCGTAGCGCTCCTTGCTGGCGGCCGGATGGGTCGGCCAGCACGGCGAATAGGAAGCGATGTGGATCTGCTCGCCCTGCGCCATCAGGCTGTAGCGCGCCAGCGGGTTGGTGTTCTCGCCGCACACCAGCGCGCCGACCTTGCCGACCGGCGTGTCGACCACGCGCAGGCCGCTGCCGTCGCCGTTGGCCCAGGTCAGCTTTTCCCAGTAGGTCGGCACCAGCTTGCGGTGGCGGTTGAGCAGGCTGCCGTCGGCGCCGATCAGCAGGTTGGTGTCCCAGATGCAGCCGACGCTGGCCTTCGAGGCCTCGTTGATGCCGAGCGAGACCACGATGCCGTGCGCGCGCGCGGCGCGGCGGATGCGGTCGATGGCCGGGTGGTCGATGGTCACGGCGCTCCTGGCCATGCGCACGAAGAACTCGTGGTTCTCGACCGGCGCGCGCACGCCGGACCACACCGGGAACGCGCACAGGTGGGCTTCCGGGAACGCCACGATCCTGGCGCCGTGGCCGGCGGCCTCGGCGATCAGCGCGCAGGTCTTGTCGACCGTGGCGTCCAGGTCGAAGTAGATCGGGCAGACGTGGCAGGCGGCGGCCTTGAACCGGGTGGCAGAAGACATCGGGGAGACTCCGGGGAAAGCGCCCAAGTTTGCCGGCGGCCCCGCCGCCCGGGTAGACGCAGTTGGGGCCATCGGCGTGCCGTACAGTTGGCTGCCGGGCCGGCCCGGCGGCGGCGCGGCGGCGTGGCAGGCACTTCTTGCGGCGCCGGGCGGCCCGAAGCGCGCGGCCCGGACCCACATATCGTCCGAACTTAATAATCCATCTTTATTTTTCATTGGCCATTGTTAATGGCCATTTTTATCATGCCGTCATGAACCTCGAAACCTCGAACACGCCGGGAGCGTCTTGTGACAACTTGGGCAATTGGTATTGATATTGGCGGCACCTTCACCGACGTGGTGGCGCTGGACTACGGCGCCGGCAAGCTGCATAGCCTGAAGGTGCTGACCACGCACGGCGACCCCGCCCAGGGCGTCGCCGACGGCGTGAGCCAGCTGATCCGCTCGTGCGGCATCCGCGCCGAGCGCGTGGCGCGCGTGGTGCATGCGACCACGCTGTTTACCAACGCGCTGATCGAACGGCGCGGCAGCACCACCGGCCTGCTGGCCACGCGCGGCTTCAAGGACGTGCTGGAGATCGGCCACGAGCGCAAGTACGATCTCTACGACCTCGCCATCGAGGCCGCGCCGGCGCTGGTGCCGCGCAGCCTGCGCGCCGAGATCGGCGCCCGCATGGACGCGCGCGGCAACGAGATCGAGGCGCCCGACGCCGACGAGGTGCGCCGCGTGGTGGCGGGCCTGGCCGAGAAGGGCGTGGAATCGGTCGCGGTATGCCTGCTGCACGCGTATGCCAGCGCCGCCCACGAGCAACTGGTGCGCCAGTGGATCGAGCGCGATTTCCCCGCCCTGCACGTGACGCTGTCGTCCGACGTGGCGCCGGTGATCCGCGAGTTCGAGCGCAACTCCACCACCGTGGCGAACGCCTACATCAAGCCGCTGGCCGAGCGCTACCTCGATGCGCTGGAAGCGCGCCTGAGCGCGCTCGGGCTGCCCGCGGGCGTGCTCATGATGCTGTCCAACGGCGGGCTGTCCCACATCGAGGAAGCCAAGCGCAACCCCATCGAACTGCTGGAATCGGGCCCCGCGGCCGGCGCGATTTCCGCGGCCCACTACAGCCTGCGCGACCAGCAGGCCAACCTGCTCGCGTTCGACATGGGCGGCACCACCGCCAAGCTCTGCCTGGTCGAGCGCGGCAAGCCGTCGATCGCGTTCGGCTTCGAGGCGGCGCGCCGCAAGCGCTTCGCCGAGGGCAGCGGGCTGCCGATCCGCATCACCACCATCGACCTGATCGAGATCGGCGCGGGCGGCGGCAGCATCGCGCACCAGGACCAGCTCGGCCTGCTCAAGGTCGGCCCGCAGAGCGCGGGCTCGGAACCGGGGCCGGCCTGCTACGGCCTGGGCGGCACCGAGCCGACCGTCACCGACGCCAACCTCGTGCTCGGCTACCTGAACCCGGACTACTTCGCCGGCGGCACCATGTCGATCGACCGCGACAAGGCCGCCGCGGCGCTGGGCCGCATCGGCGAGCACCTGGGCCGCGACGTGACCGGCGTGGCCTGGGGCATGCACGACATCGTGGCCGAGAACATGGCCGGCGCGGCGCGCGTGCACGTGGCCGAGCGCGGCCGCGACGCGCGCGACTTCGTGCTGCTGTGCACGGGCGGCGGCGGCCCGCTGCATGCCTACTACGTGGCGCAGAAGATCGGCGTGCGCACCATCATCTGCCCGCCCGCGGCGGGCGTGGCCTCGGCCTACGGCCTGCTGGTCGCGCCGGCGCGCGCGGACCGCTCGCGCACGGTGAGCTTCCGCCCGGCGACCGATTCGCTGGCGACGCTGGAAGAGGCCTTCGCCGCGCTGGAAGCGCAGGCGCGCGGCGCGCTCGACCAGCTCGCCGAAACCTTCGGCCCGATCGCGCTGGTGCGCCACGCGGACGGGCGCTTCGCCGGCCAGGGCTTCAACCTGTCGGTGGCGCTGCCCGCCGGGCCTTACACGGCGACGGCGGCGGCCGGCGGCCAGACCGAGCAGGAGGTGCGCGCGGCGCTGGTGGCGGCCTTCGAATCCGGCTACCGCGAGAAATTCGGCCGCACCCCGCCGGACGTGCCGGTGGAGCTGGTCAACCTGCGCGTGACCGGCGAGGCGCCGCCGCGGCAGGCGTTCGACGCCGAGACGCTGGCAGGCGGCGAGCCGGCCCGGCCCAAGGGCTCGCGCCTGGTCTATTTCAGGGAAGCCGGCGCCTACGTGGAGACCCCGGTGTTCGAGCGCGGCGCGCTCCAGGCCGGTTTCTCGGCGGCGGGGCCGCTGCTCGTGGAGGACGCCAGCTCGTCGCTGGTGGTCGGGCCGAAGGGCCATGTGAAGCAACTGGCGAGCGGCAATCTGGTGATCACCATTGAGGAGCAGGCAGCATGACAAGCGACAGGCAAACCCACGGCGGCGCGGCCGCCGACCCGATCTTCCTCGAAGTCTTCTGGACGCGCGTGCGCTCGGTGGTCAACGAAGCCGCCAAGCTGATCGTGCGGACCTCGTTCTCGACGCTGTCCACGGAGGCCAACGATTTCGCGGTGGTCATCACCGACTCGCAGGGGCGCTCGCTGGCCGAGAACAGCGGCAGCATCCCCTCGTTCATCGGCACGCTGCCGCGCACGGTGCAGGCGGCCATCGCCCGCATCGGCGCGCAGGCGATGCGCCCGGGCGACATCTACATCACCAACAACCCGTGGATCGGCACCGGCCACCTGAACGACGTGTGCCTGGTCAAGCCGCTGTTCCACCAGGGCGTGCTGACCGGCTTCGCGGCGACCGCCGGCCACGTGCCGGACATCGGCGGCAAGATCCGCTCGGTGGACGCGCGCGAGCTGTTCGAGGAAGGCTTCCACATCCCGATGATGCACCTGCTGCGCGAGGGCCAGGCCGACGAGACGCTGCTGTCGCTGATCCGCACCAACGTGCGCACGCCCGAGCAGACCGTGGGCGACATCTGGTCGCAGGTGGGCGCGGTGGAGCTGATCTCGCGCCGGCTCGACGAGATCCTCACCGAATACGCGCTGCCGGGCATCGACGACCTCGCCCACGCGCTGTTCGAGCGCAGCGAGGCCGCCATGCGCCAGGCCATCGCCCGGCTGCCCGAGGGCGAATACCACTACGAGATGGAGACCGACGGCTTCGACCAGCGCTTCCGCTACGTGGTGGCGGTGCGCGTGAAGGACGGCGAGATCGAGTGCGATTTCGCCGGCACGTCGCCGCAGCAGCCGCGCGGCATCAACTGCGTGCTGTCGTACACCAGCGCGATGACGGTCTACGCCATCAAGTGCCTGCTGCTGCCGGACCTGCCCAACAACGACGGCCTGTTCCGCCCCATCCGCGCGGTGGCGCCGGAAGGCAGCATCCTCAACCCGCGCTCGCCGGCGCCGGTGGGCGGGCGCTCGTGCACGGGCCATTACGTGCCGACCGTGATCTTCGGCGCGATGTACCAGATCCTGCCCGAGAAGGTCATGGCGGGCGTGGGCTCGCCGCTGTGGATCGCCAACCTGAGCGGCACCCGCGACGACGGCAAGCCCTTCGCCACGGTGCTGTTCTACAACGGCGGCCTGGGCGCGACGGCGGGCAAGGACGGCGCCTCGGTGATGTCGTGGCCGAGCAATATCTCGCCCACGCCGGTGGAGGTGGCCGAGCGCGACGCGCCGCTGTTCTTCAAGTACAAGACGCTGCGCGAGGGTTCCGGCGGCGAAGGCCGCTTCCGCGGCGGCCTGGGCGAGGAGATCTGCTTCGTGAGCCAGCACCGCACGCCGCTGTCGATCGTGTTCCTGACCGAGCGGCTGCAGGTGCCCGCGCCCGGCCTGGGCGGCGGCGCGCCCGGCGCGTGCGGGGAAGTGCTGATCAACGGCCGCGCCATCGACTCGCGCCGGCCCCAGGTGCTGGAACCGGGCGACGAGGTCATCCTGCGCACGCCCGGCGGCGGCGGCTACGGCCCGCGCGCGGCGCGCGACCCGCGCCTCGTCGCGCACGACCGCGAGCATCAATACGCGCTCTGAGCGCGCCCCGGGCCCGGCGCCGGCTAGGCCGGCTTCGCGGCGCCCTTGCGGGGGCGCCGCGCCGCGGCCGCCTCGATCATCGCCACGCCGTCGGGCAGCGGATGCTGCCTGATGGTGTCGAGGATGACGTCGAGCATGCGCTGGGAGCTCGGCGACAGCGAGCGCAGCCGCCGCGTGATTAGGCAGATCTCGCGCGACAGCACCGGCCCGCGCAGCTCGCGGAACGACAGCTCGTTGAAACCCGCCACCCTGGCCGCCAGCGCCGGCACGATCGAGAAGCTGCCGCCTTCGCTGAGCACCGCGAACAGCGAGGTCGTGCTCGAGATCTCGTCGTGGCTGCCCTGGAACACCGGCCACTGCCCGGCGTTGTGCGCCAGGAACGTGCCGATGCCGGTGTCCGCCGTGAACGCGACGAAATCCTTCGACTTCAGGTCGGCCCACCGCAGCGGCCCCGTGCCCGACGCCAGCGCATAGTCCGCGCGGCACACCACGCCGAACCGGTCTTCCAGCAGCGGCGTGTAGTCCAGATCGTCGAAACCCTTGTGCTTGCTGGTGATGGCGAAATCGAGCTCGCCGTCGATCACCAGTTGCTCGACCTGCTCCGCGCCGGCGTCGCGCAGCGAGAAGGTGACGTTCGGGTATTCCCGCCGGAACGTGGCGATCGACTTGACCAGGAACTGATAGATGACCGAGGCCGCCGCCGCGATGCGGATGTGGCCCTGCTGGCCCTGCGCGAACGACTGCAGGTCGGCGATGGCGCTGTCGAACTCCTTGAGGATCTTGTCGGCCTCGTCCTTGAAGCGCATGGCTTCCTGGGTCATGACCACGCGCCGCGTGTTGCGGTCGAACAGCTTCAGGCCGACCGCCTCCTCGAACTGCTGGATGGTGGCGGTCAGCGCCGACTGCGTGACGAACAGGCGCGCGGAGGCCGTGGTGAAGGACCCGGCATTGGCCACCTCGACGAAACAGCGCAGGTGCCGCAGGGAGATATTTCTGCTCATGGGGAACGGGAGAATGGGACGCCGCGGCGCGGCCGCCATGCCCGGGCGCGGGGACTGCGCTGCCGGGGATGCGACGCCGGGAATCCGGCGAGGGATGCGGCCGATGTTATATCGCCGAAAACGAACAATCAACAAAAACCAATCATCCGCGCCGAATGCCTTGCGGCCCCTGGCCGCAAGCCGCGGCGGCGCCCGCGCAGGGTGCCCGACTTATCGCTGACAGTGATTAGTTCATCGTAAGTTTTCAGTAGTGCTCATTAGTCAAACTCCCTAGAATCGACCTGATTGATGAGGCAATGCCTGTGCCGGACGCCCTTTCCCAGGCAGCCGGCACGGTGCTTGCACACAGATGATGTTCCAGAAAAAGAGAACGACCGTCCGCCTTTGCGGGCAGGTTGTCTCACTATGCTCCAGCACTTCTTTCCAGTTCCCAACCCCACTCCGGTCCTGATGAACGGCCCGGATCGCATCATGGAGAGAGAGTCATGTTTGGAAAGATTGCCCCCGTGCTACTGGCGCTGGCATCCGCAGGTTGTTTCGCGAACGCCGCTGCCGCGGCGGAGGCGCCCTCCGACTATCCCGGCAAGCAGCCGGTGAGAATCATCGTCCCCTATCCGGCCGGCGGCTCCACCGACCTGCTGGCCCGCGTGCTGGGCCAGAAGGTCGGCGAGCAGATCGGCCAGACCGTGGTGGTCGAGAACCGCCCCGGCGCCAGCGGCAACATCGGCGCGAGCTACGTCGCCAAGTCGCCGGCCGACGGCTACACGCTGTTCCTCGGCACCTCCACGGCGCTCGCGGTGAACCCGAGCCTGTACAAGACCCTGCCCTACTCGCCCGACAAGGACTTCTCCCCGATCATCCTCGCCACGCTGCTGCCGAGCCTGGTGGTGGTCGGCAACTCGGTGCCGGTCAAGACGATGAAGGAGCTGCCGGCGTACCTCAAGAGCAATGCGTCGCAGGTTGCCTATGCCTCTTCCGGCAACGGCACGCCGGCGCACCTGGGCGGCGAGCTGTACAAGAAGACCGTGGGCCTGCCGACGCTGTCGCACGTGCCGTACAAGGGCGGCGTGCCGGCGCTGACCGACCTCGTGGGCGGACAGACCACGGTGATGTTCGCCATCCTGCCGGAAGCCTATCCGCTGGTGAAGGAAGGCAAGCTGCGCGCGCTCGCCGTGACCACGGCAAGCCGCCTGCCCCAGTTGCCGAACCTGCCCACGGTGGCCGAGTCCGGCGCGCCCGGCTACGAGCTGGTGGGCTGGTACGGCTTCCTGGCGCCGGCCGGCACGCCCGCGCCCATCATCGCCAAGCTGAACCACGCCTTCGATCACGCCCTCAAGGACGAAGAGGTCAAGGCCAAGCTGGTCGGCATGGGCTTCGAGATGGCCGGCGGCCCGCCCGAGGTGCTGGCCAACAAGATGCGCAGCGAAACCGCCAAATGGCGCAAGGTCATCAACGACTCGCACATCACGCTCGACTGAGCGCGGCAAGGCCCGGCGGCGGCGCGGTCCGCCGCGCGCCGTTCCTTTGCCAATCTACAGGCGGCACGCGGTGGCCCAACCCCGGGCCGGCGCGCCCCACGTTGGTGCTGCATGCCGTGTTCACGCCGCGCGAGCGCGACATCGTGGGGCTGATCGCGCAAGGCCGCGACAACGCGGCAGGTCGCCGCGTACCTGGGGTTGCGCGAAAAGACCGTGAGGAATCACATTACTAGTGTTTTTGCCAGGCTTGCGCTGGAGAACTGGCTGCAGGCTATTGTGCTGGCGCGCACGGTGGGATTTCGGGATTTTTGGGTAGATTTTGATTCGGGGTTTTAAAGTTAAAGGCTTAACTTCGGCTTCAAAGTCAACTTCAACTTCAACTTCAACTTCAAAGGCTTAAAGTCAAAGGCTTTCGCTCCCCCGGAGCGACCTACTTTCTTTTCCCCGAAAAGAAAGTAGGCAAAGAAAGCGGGCTGCCTGGCCGGCAGGGGCAGAAACGTTGGGGTTTCTGGTTGTTGGTGGTTTCGTCGTGGGGCCTGCGGTTCTGCTGGCATCCTGCCGTTACCCGTTCGGCTGGCCACGATCTGGCTGGCGGTATGGGTTGCGGGGTCAGACCTATGATGGCGGGCGCATTGCTGGTTCGGGCATCTGCCGTTACCGGTTTTGGCCACCCCGACATAGCACCCTCATGGTTTCGTGGTGGGCGTGGTGGACCGGGGCGCGGGTGTCAGTGGGTACTCTTGCATTGGGGCCACCGTGCCCACCACGAAACCAGTACCGTCCCTATGCCGTGTGCATCCGCCCCGGTCGCGGCAGCAGCTTGAAGGGCCTGGGCCACCGCCATCATGCAGCGCCACCACGAATCCAACACCATCCGCAAGATAGTGGCCACCAAAACCGGTACCGGCAGAATCCCAGCAGAACCACCACCCCCACCACGAAACCACCAACCTCGGCAACTCTGTTCGGCTCTGCCCCTGCCGGCAAGGCAGTCCGCTTTCTTGGCTTACTTTCTTTTCGGATAAAAGAAAGTAAGTCTGTGGTGGTCTAATGATCCTGGACACTTCAAAAGGTAGACTTCCGGTCAACTAGAGAGGTGATGATGGGACGCAGAGATTTCTCCGACGAGTTCAAGGCCGACGCAGTGAACTTGGTGCTAGAGCAGGGATATTCAGTGACCAATGCCGCCAAGGCACTGGACATTGGTGAGACAGCGCTTCGTCGTTGGATTGGCAATCGCCAGGCGAAGCCGGTACCGACCACAAGTGACCCGACGGGCTTGACGCCCGACCAGCGCCGCATCCGGGATCTGGAGCGGCAAGTGGCCCGGCTGGAGCGTGAGCGCGACATCCTAAAAAAGTCCACGGCCTTCTTCGTCAAGGAACTCGATCGCAATACGAAGTGATCGAACAGGCGGAGAAGGTCTGGCCGGTGGCGGTGGTGTGCGAGACCCTGGGCATGCCGCGCAGCACCTACTACGCGTGGAAGGCCCGGCAAGCCAAGCCGCGTGCCCAACGTGAGGCGCTGATGGGTCAGGTCCAGGCGATTCATGAGACGAGTGGGCAAAGCTACGGCAGCCGCCGCATGTCGCAGGAGCTGCGCAGACGAGGCCATGCTGTCGGACGCCATCGAGCCAGAGGATTGATGCGGGAAGCCCAGGTCGCGGTCCGGAAGGCTCGCAAGCATTATTACTCGAAGGGCGGGAAGTCCTCGGCCATAGCGCCGAACCGATTGAACCGGCAGTTTGTCGTCGCGCAACCGAACCGGGTGTGGGCTGGAGATGTGACCTTCATCTGGACGCAGCAAGGCTGGCTGTACCTGGCCGTGGTGATGGACCTATTCTCGCGGCGGGTGGTGGGTTGGGCTTACTCGAATTCGGCCGACACGCGGCTAGTGGTGAGGGCACTGAGAATCGCGCTGTCGAGCCGGCAGCCGGCCGAGGGCCTGATGTTTCACTCGGATCAGGGCAGCCCGTATGCCAGCCATGCGTTCCAGGAATTGTTGCGCGAAGAAGGGATCACACCGAGCATGAGTCGGGCGGGCAACTGCTGGGACAACGCGGTCGTCGAGCGTTTCTTCTGCAGCCTGAAGGGCGAGCGCATCCGCGACCGGATCTACTGCGACCGCGCGGAGGCACAGGCGGACATCACGAACTACGTGCTGTTCTTCTACAACCAACAGAGATTGCACTCGGCCGCGATGAACATGCCGCCTGCCGAGTACGAGAATTTAAAGATAGAAGTGGCCAGAAAAGTGTCCAAGATTACTTGACCACCACAGTCGCGCCGGGGGCGCGAAAGCCGTTGACTTTAAGCTTTTGAATTTTAATTTGAATTTAACTTTGAAGTTAAAGCCTTTGACTTTGACACTTCAAATCCCAAAACTCCCTCTACTCCAAATAATCCCCATACCTCCCCCGTATCTCCTCAAGATTAGCAAGCGTACCCGACAGATGCCGCCGCAGGCTGGCCTGCGCCTCGTCCACGTCGCCGCGCGCGATGGCATCGACGATGGCGGCATGGTCCGCCACCACGGCGCCGGCCTTGCCGGGAATCGGCAGGTGCAGGCGCCGCAGGCGGTCCAGGTGGCCGCTCTGGCGGCGCACCAGCAGCCACAGGTCGGGCACCTGCGCGGCGTCGTACATCTGGCGGTGGAAGGCCAGGTCGAGCTGGGCGAATTCGGCGAAGTCCGGGGCGGGCAGCAGCGCTTGCTGGCGCGCCACCATCTGGCGCAGGCGCTCGGCCAGCGCGGCGTCCGGCGCCCCGGCCAGCGTGCGCACGATCTCCACCTCGACCGAGCGGCGCAGGAAATGCGCCTGCCGGGCCAGCGCGATGCTGATCGGACTGACCACGGTGGCGTGCTGCGGGAAGATGTCGACCAGCCCTTCCTCGCTCAGGCGCATCAGCGCGTCGCGCACCGGCGTCTGGCTGATGCCGTACCGCGCGGCCAGGTCGGTGCGCGAGAGCACCGTGCCGGGCGTGAGCGTCATCGAGATGATCTGCTCGCGCATGTGCTCGAACACCTGCGGCGCGGCATGGCGCGTGCGGTCGAACTGGAACTGGATGTGCGCGGCGGTGGCTTCCATCGGGCGGCGGCGGTCTTTGTCGGGGGGCACGCGGCGGTATGCGTATCCGGAATATCAGGTTTGGCAAAAAGCGGGGGCGCAGCGCCACGCGCTGTGGTGCACTTACGCTTGGCTGCGCGTGGCGCAGCCGCGGCGAGGCCCGCTGCCCCGCATTCTAGAGCAAACGCCCTTGGTTTGACACACTAATATATTAGTGCTCTAATTGGCCGCCATCCTATCAGATGTCATACCTCTGCTGCCGGCGGAGGCCCACGACGAACATCCCAGGAAGAGACAATGACGTCCCGAAAGAAGACGCCCGAGACATTGCGCAGCGCGCGCTGGTTCGCGCCCGACGACCTGCGCTCCTCCGGCCACCGCTCGCGCATCATGCAGATGGGCTACGCGCCCGAGGAATGGCTGGACCGCCCGGTCATCGCCATCATCAACACGTGGTCCGACATCAATCCGTGCCACTCGCACTTCAAGCAGCGCGTGGACGACGTCAAGCGCGGCGTGCTGCAGGCCGGCGGCTTCCCGATCGAGCTGCCCGCCATCTCGCTGTCCGAGAGCGCGGTCAAGCCGACCACCATGCTGTACCGGAACATGCTGGCGATGGAGGCCGAGGAGCTGATCCGCTCCCACCCGGTCGACGGCGCCGTGCTGATGGGCGGCTGCGACAAGACCACGCCGGGCCTGCTGATGGGCGCCTCCAGCGCCGGCGTGCCGGCCATCTACGTGCCGGCGGGGCCGATGCTGCGCGGCAACTACAAGGGCAACGTGCTGGGCTCGGGCTCGGATGCGTGGAAGTACTGGGACGAGCGCCGCGCCGGCAACATCAGCCAGGCCGAGTGGACCGGCATCGAGGGCGGCATCGCGCGCAGCCACGGCACCTGCATGACGATGGGCACGGCCAGCACCATGACGGCGATCGCGGAGACCATCGGCATGACGCTGCCGGGCGCCTCGTCGATTCCCGCCGCCGACGCCAACCATATCCGCATGTGCTCGGAGTCGGGCCGGCGCATCGTCGACATGGTGTGGGAGGACCTGACCCCGGCGCGCATCCAGACGCGCGCCGCGTTCGAGAACGCCATCGCCGTGGCGATGGCGATGGGCTGCTCCACCAACGCCATCATCCACGTGATCGCGATGGCGCGCCGCGCCGGCTGCGAGATCGGCCTGGAAGACTTCGACGCGGCCAGCCGCCGCGTGCCGGTGATCGCCAACATCCGGCCCAGCGGCGACAAGTACCTGATGGAGGATTTCTTCTACGCCGGCGGCCTGCCCGCGCTGATGAACCGCATCCGCGACAAGCTCCAACTCGACGCGCTCACCGTCACCGGCCGCACGCTGGGCGAGAACATCGCCGGCGCCGAGGTCTACAACGACGACGTGATCCGCACCCCGGACAACGCGCTCTACCAGGAAGGCGCGCTGGCCGTGCTCAAGGGCAACATCGCGCCGGACGGCTGCGTGATCAAGCCGAGCGCCTGCGAGCGCCGCTTCTTCAAGCACACCGGCCCGGCGCTGGTGTTCGACGACTATCCGTCGATGAAGGCCGCGGTGGAAGACGAGAGCCTCGACGTCACCGCCGACCACATCCTGATCCTGCGCAACGCCGGCCCGCAGGGCGGCCCCGGCATGCCCGAGTGGGGCATGCTGCCGATCCCCAAGAAGCTGGTCAAGCAGGGCGTGCGCGACATGCTGCGCATGTCGGACGCGCGCATGAGCGGCACCAGCTACGGCGCCTGCATCCTGCACGTGTCGCCGGAATCGTATATCGGCGGCCCGCTCGCGCTGGTGCGCACCGGCGACCTGATCTCGGTGGACATCGACCGCCGCAGCATCCACCTCGAAGTCTCCGACGAGGAACTGGCGCGCCGCCGCGCCGCCTGGACGGCGCCGCCGCCGCGCTTCGGGCGCGGTTACGGCTGGATGTTCTCCAAGCACATCCGCCAGGCCAACGACGGCTGCGACTTCGACTTCCTGCAAACCGATTTCGGCGCGCCCAGCGGCGAGCCCAGCATCTACTGATGACCGCCATGACCGAAACCAGCCAGCTCAGCCCGCGCACGCGCGACCAGCTCAAGACCGTCAGCACCGCCACGCTGTGCACCGCGCTGTTCAAGCGCGGCCTGCGCAACCAGTTCCTCCAGGACGTGCATCCGCTCAACCCGGCGCACGGCAACATGGTGGGCGAGGCCTTCACGCTGCGCTACATCCCCGCGCGCGAAGACCTCAACCCGATCACGGTGTTCCAGGACCCCGACCATCCGCAGCGCCAGGCCGTGGAGCAATGCCCGCCGGGCGCGGTGCTGGTGATCGACAGCCGCAAGGACGCGCGCGCGGCCTCGGCCGGCTCGATCCTGGTCACGCGCCTGATGCGCCGCGGCGTGGCCGGCGTGGTAACGGACGGCGGCCTGCGCGACGCGCCCGAGATCGCGCGGCTCGCCATCCCCGCCTACCACCAGCGCCCGTCCGCGCCGACCAACCTGACGCTGCACCAGGCCATCGAGATCAACGGCCCGATCGGCTGCGGCGACGTGGCCGTGTTCCCCGGCGACGTGATGGTCGGCGATGGCGAGGGCGTGGTCGTGATCCCGCGCCACCTGGCCGAGGAGATCGCCGCCGAGGCGGTGGAGATGACCGCGTTCGAGGATTTCGTCACCGAGGAAGTCAACAAGGGCCGCTCCATCATCGGCCTCTATCCGCCGACGCAGGAACAGAGCCGGCTGGATTTCGCCGCCTGGCGCGAGAAGAACGGCCGCTAGGCCGGGACCAGGCAGAGCACTGCCGCCAAGACACAAGACGGAGCCACCGCGGCTCCGCCCACCCCAACCCGACCGACCACAAGGGACCTCTTCTCATGAAACACCGCCTTCTCCAGCACGGCCGCCTGCCGGCCGCGCTCGAAGCCAGCCTGGCCGAGCACTACGACGTCCATCCGCTGTGGGCCGAGACCGACCCCGCCGCCTTCCTGGCCGCGCGCGGCGGCGAGTTCGTGGCGCTGACCACGCGCGCCGCCAACGGCGTGGACGCCGCCATGATGGACGCCATGCCGGCGCTCAAGGTCATCTCCAGCTTCGGCGTGGGCCTGGACAAGATCGACCTCGACGCCGCGCGCGCGCGCGGCATCGCCGTGGGCTACACGCCCGACGTGCTCAACGACTGCGTGGCCGACACCGCGTTCGGCCTGCTGATGGACGTGGCGCGCGGCTTCAGCGCGGCCGACCGCTTCGTGCGCCGCGGCGCATGGCCCAGCGGCGCGTTCCCGCTGAGCACGCGCGTGAGCGGCAAGCGCATGGGCATCATCGGCATGGGCCGCATCGGCCGCGTGATCGCGCGGCGCGGGCTGGGCTTCGACATGGACGTGCGCTACCACAGCCGCCGCCCAGTGGCCGACCTGACCTACCGCCACGAGCCGTCGCTGGCGGCGCTGGCCGAGTGGGCCGACTTCCTCGTCATCGCCACCGCCGGCGGGCCGGAAACCCGCCACCTGGTCTCGGCCAGCGTGCTCGAGGCGCTCGGGCCGCGCGGCTTCCTGATCAACATCGCGCGCGGCACGGTGGTGGACGAGGCCGCGCTGGTGGACGCGCTGGCGCACAAGCGCATCGCCGGCGCCGGGCTCGACGTGTTCGAGCACGAGCCGCAGGTGCCGCCCGCGCTGTTCGCGCTGGACAACGTGGTGCTGCTGCCGCATATCGCCAGCGCCACCAACGAGACCCGCCAGGCGATGGCCGACCTGGTGTTCGAGAACCTGCAGAGCTTCTTCGCCACCGGCGCGGTCAAGCGCGAGGCGACCTGACGCCCGGCGCGAGGCGCGGCGGCGGCCCCCTACCACCGTGTGGTAGCGCCCCGCCCGCGCCTTTGCGCATACTTCACGCTCGACGCAAGGACAGAACCGACAACAAAGGGTCGAGCATGGAAGTCATCACGTTTGCCGCGTATCTCCTGGTCTTTCTGCTCGCGCTGCTGCTCGGCGCGCGCAGCGTGAGCCGGCATCACCCGGCCCTGCGCCAGGATGCCGCGCCGTCGCTGAAGCGCCGGCAGTCCTGACGCCGGACGCCCGAAACCGGCTTTTCCCTTCAGGCCTGCGCCACGTCCGCGCCGGCCTGCGCCATCACCCTGAGGCGCGCCATCGAACTGCGGATGTGCTGCCGCGCCACCTGCTCCGCCCGGTCGCCGTCGGCGCTCTCGATGGCCGCCACGATCTGCTCGTGCTCGTCGATGGCCGCCAGCGCGCGGTCGCGCGGGAACACGGTGCGCGGCGCAAACACCTGCGAGGTCATGTGGACGATCGGCACCTGCCGCGCCAGGTATTCGTTCGACGCCAGGCCGATGATGGTGGTGTGGAATTCCACGTTGGCCACCGTGTATGCCTCGGGCTGCCACGGCGCCAGGCTGCCACGCTGGGCGCCGATGACGGCGCGCAGCGGCGGGCCCGCCAGCTTGCCGGCGCGCTCGGCGGCCAGCCGCGCCGCGAGGCCGTCGATGACTTCGCGCAGGGCGTAGGCGTCCATCAGCTGCCGGAAGTCCGCGCTGACCACGGTGACGCCGCGCGCGGTCTCGGCGCTGACCAGCCCTTCGCGCTCCAGCATGCGCAGCGCCTCGCGCAGCGGCGTGCGGCTGATCTTCAGGTCCTCGGATATCTCCACCTGGCGCAGCGCCTTGCCCGGCGGATAGACGCCGCGGTAGATGCGCTGGCGCAGCACCTGCGCCACCTCTTCCACCAGGCGCAGGCGCCCCTGCCATTCGAACGTTTCTGCCATTTGCCTCTCTGAGCGCCGCGGCGCAGTGGAAGTGCGGATTTTGTCGGCGCAGTTTACAAGCGCATGACACACGTCTACTATAGCCGCAAAGAATGGATTCTGGATCCAGAAACCAATGGTGCGGGCGCCCTAGCGCGGCCGCGCCGTGGCGGCGCCTCCGATCCGCTCCGAGACGTTTTCTGGAGAAGCTCGCCAATGAGCGATATGAGCGATGCGCTTTGCTTCCTGTCCGCCACCGAACTCCAGGGCCGCATCGCGCGCCGGGAGGTCTCGCCGGTGGCACTCATGCGGGCGGTGCTGGAGCGCGCCGCGCGCCTGCAGCCCGAGCTGAACTGCTTCATCACGCTGTGCGCCGAGCAGGCCCTGGACGCGGCCCGCGCGGCCGAGCAGGCCGTCATGGACGGCAAGCCGCTCGGACTGCTGCATGGCATCCCGTTTACCGCCAAGGATCTGGTCAACACGCAGGGCGTGCGCACCACCTTCGGCGCGGCGCCCTACCGCGACAACATCCCCGGCACCGACGCCGTCGCCGTGGCGCGCCTGCGCGCGCAGGGCGCCATCCTGATCGGCAAGACCACCACGCCCGAGTTCGGCTCCAAGTGCCTGACCGATTCGCCGCTGTTCGGCCGCACGCGCAACGCCTGGAGCGCCGCGCGCACCAGCGGCGGCTCCAGCGGCGGCGCGGCGGTGGCGGTGGCCAGCGGCATCGCCCCGCTGGCGGTGGCCACCGACGGCGGCGGCTCCACGCGCATCCCGGCCGCGTGCAACGGCGTGGTCGGCATCAAGCAGAGCAACGGCGTGATCCCGCACAGCCAGGCGCAGGACCTGTTCGGCAACCAGACCTACGTCACGCCGACCACGCGCACGGTGGCCGACACCGGCCTGATGATGCAGGTCATGGCCGGCGAGCACGCGTGCGACCCGTGGTCCATCGGCGTGCCCAAACCCGATTACGTCGAGGCGGCGCAGGCGCGCGGCGACCTGCGCGGCAAGCGCATCCTCCATTGCCTGGCGCCGCCGGGGCGGCCCGTGGCGGCCGAGGTGGCGCGCGCGTTCGAGGCCAGCCTGGCGCGGCTGGCCGGCCTGGGCGCGGAGCTCGAGCCGTTCTCCGGCGAAGGCTTCGACGTGGAGCCGATCTGGCGCGCGATCAACCACACGGTCTGGCGCGCGCGCTTCGCCGCCATCGCCGCCGAGCACGGCGAGCAGCTCAGCGCCACCTTCCTGCGGCAGGTGGCCTCGGCCGCGCAGGTCAGCGGCGTCGAATACCAGCAGGCCATGTTCGACCGCTCGGCGCTGTTCCAGCGCGTGCAGGCGCTGCTCGCGCGCGCGGATTTCCTCGCCATGCCCACGCTCACGCGCACCGCGCTGCCGCTCGGGCAGGACCTGTTCGGCACCATCGACATCGACGGCCAGCACTACGAGAACGTGCGCGCGCACTGGTTCCCGTGGACCATGCCGTTCAACATGACCGGCCACCCCGCCATCAGCCTGAACAGCGGCTTTGCCGCCGACGGCCTGCCGGTCGGCTTCCAGCTGGTCGGGCAGTTCCGCGGCGACGCGGCGCTGCTGCGCGCCGCCGCGCTGTTCGAGTCCGCGCACGGCCTGCTGGGCCGGTGGCCGCAAGCCTGACGACTTCCCCCCCCCCCCGAACGACCTGACCCCGCCCGCGCCATGATCCAAGCCTCCCGCCGCAAACTCACGCTCCACCTCCTGGCGCTGCCGGCCTGCGCCGCCGCCGTGCTCGCCCTGCCCCGGCCGGCGCACGCCGCGGACGGCGGCGAGCCGATGCGCATCGTCGTCGGCTACGCGCCCGGCGGCGCGGCCGACAGCCTGGCGCGCCTCTATGCCGAGCAGCTGCGCCAGGACGGGCAAGGCACGGTGATCGTGGAAAACCGCCCGGGCGCCTCGGCGCGGCTGGCGCTGGACTACGTCAAGCGCGCGAAGCCCGACGGCAAGACCGTCTTCATCGGGCCGTCGCCGCTGTTCACCATCTTCCCGCTCACGTACAGGAAGCTCGGCTACGACGCCGACAAGGACCTCGTGCCCGCCGCCGTGCTGACCGACGTGCCGACCGTGGTGGCCGCCGGCGCGCAGCAGCCGTACAAGAACATGAAGGAATACGTGGAGTGGGCGCGCCGCAATCCGGCCGGCGCCAGCCTGGGCCTGGCCACCATCGGCAGCGCCGGCCACCTCGGCACCGTGGCGCTGGGCAAGTCGGCCGGCATCGCCATCACGCCGGCGGCCTACCGCGGCGCCTCGCCAATGCTGGTGGACGTGATCAGCGGCAACGTCTCGATCGGCTGGGACGCGGTGGCCAGCATGATGACGCTGTACAAGGCCGGCAAGCTCCAGTTCCTGGGCGTGAGCGGCACGCACCGCGCCAAGGCGTTGCCCGAGGTGCCCACGCTCAAGGAGCAGGGCTTCGGCCAGTACGAGTACGCCACCAGCTGGTACGGCGCCTTCCTGCCGGCCGGCACGCCGCCGGACGTGGTGGCCAGGGTGGAGAAGATGTTCATCGCCGCCTCGGGCAATGCCACCACCGCCGCCAAGCTCGAAGCGCTGGGGCTGGAGGTCGCGCCGAAGCCGGGGCAGGACGCGCGCCACCGCATCCAGGTCGAGCGCGCCGCGTGGAAGCCGATCGTGGAGGCCACCGGCTTCGTCGCCGAGGACTGAGCCGGCGGCCGGAGGGCGGTTCCTGCCGGCGCGGCCTGCATCGCGCGGGCCGGCGCCTGTAGTATTGCAGGCTGGCGCAGCCACCTTGCGAGGAACCCCCATCGTGTCCACGGCATCGGCGTTCGAGTTCATCCTGGTACTGGTCGGCGTCATCATCGGGCTGGAGCTGCTGGCCCGGCGCCTGCACCTGCCGCCCGCGGCGGCGCTGCTGGCCGGCGGCATGGCGATCGCCTTCCTGCCGGGCGTGCCGCAGCTGGAGTTCGACCCCGAGCTCATCCTCATCATCTTCCTGCCCCCGCTGCTGCTCGACGGCGCCTACTTCACGGTGTGGGAAGACTTCAGGCGCAACCTGGGCGGCATCCTGTGGCTGGCCATCGGCGCGGTGGCCTTCACCACGCTGGCGGTGGGCGTGGTCACGCACTGGCTGCTGCCGGCGCTGCCGTGGGCGGCCTGCTTCGCGCTCGGCGCGGTGGTGTCGCCGCCCGACGCGGTGGCGGCCAAGGCCGTGCTGGAGCGCGTGAGCCTGCCGCGCCGGCTGATGGCGCTGCTCGAAGGCGAGAGCCTGCTCAACGACGCCGCCGGGCTGGTGCTGTTCCGCTTCGCCATCGCCGCGGCGCTGACCGGCGCCTTCAGCCTGTGGCAGGCCTCGGCCTCGTTCGCCGTGCTCGGGCTGGGCGGCGTGGTGGTGGGCGGCTTCATCGGCGCGGTGATGGTCACGCTGCAGCGCACGCTGGGGGTGGACCACCTCGTGATCGCCGCCTCGCTGCTGTCGCCGTGGCTGAGCTACACGGTCGGCGAATCGATGCACGTGTCCGGCGTGATCTCCACCGTGACCTGCGGCCTGATCATGGGCTGGCGCCAGCACGAGGTGCTGTCCGCGCGCATCCGCGCCAAGGGCACGGCGTTCTGGCAGGTGATGGTGTTCCTGCTGGAGGCGCTGGTGTTCATCCTGATGGGACTGTCGCTGCGCGGCGTGCTGGCGCGCCTGGGCGGCGCGGCGCATGCGTTCGACACGCTGGCGCTGCCGGTGGCGGCGGTGGTCGCCGCGGTGGTGGTGTCGCGCTTCGTGTGGATCTTCGCCACCGGCTGGCTGCGCGCCGCCTGCGCGCGGCTGGCCGGGCGCGCCGCGCGGCCGCATTCGGTGGCCGGCTCGGCCGTGCTGTCCTGGGCCGGCATGCGCGGCGTGGTGACGCTGGCGATCGCCTTGTCGGTGCCGGAATCGATCCCGGGCCGCGACCTGATCCTGGCGGCGGCCTTCGCGGTGATCCTGGTGACGGTGCTGCTGCAGGGCTCCACGCTCGGCCTGCTGATCCGCGCGCTGCGCCTGGGCGACGCCGAGGAAACCAACCCGGCCCACCTCACCGAGTCGCAGGCGTGGGCACACCTGGAGGCCGCCCAGTTCAAGGCGGTGGAAGCGCTGGCCTACGACGCCGGCGGCACGCTGATCCACCCGCGCCTGCTGGAGCAATACCGCTACCGCGCCGACATCACCGCGCGCTACAGCGCCGACACGGCCTCGCGCGCCGGCGTGGCCGCCGAGCACTACCGCGTGGTGCTGGCCGCCATCGCCGCGGGGCGCGCGGAACTGCTGCGCCTGCATCGCCTGGGCCAGATCCACGACCACGTGCTGGAAGTGCTCGAGCGCGACCTGGACCTGCAGGAGATCGCCGCGGAGGACGCGCGCGGCTGACGCGCCGCGCGGCGCGCTCAGTTCCCGGAGGCGGGCGTGGGCGCCATCAGGTCCTCGAGGAAGTACGCGGCAAGCTGGTGGCGCCCTTCGAGCCGCGCCTTGGCGTAGACGTTGGCGGCATGCTGGCGCACCGTCTTGGCGCGGCTCTCGCGCAGCGCGGCGATCTCTTCCAGCGAAAGCCCCTTGACCAGCAGCAGGGCCACGTCCTTCTCGGCCGGGGTCAGCTTCCAGGCATCGAACTGCTCCTGCATGTGATCGAGGAAATGCCGCGTGCTCTGCCGGGCGGCGGCGTCGCGCTCCATCATGGCGCGCTCGCCGGCCCGCACCGCGTTGCGCAGCTCGGCGAAATCGCGCGCCACCCGCTGCCGCTCGCGGATGAAGACCAGCAGGATCGCCACGAACGCGATGGTCGCGGCCGTCTCCGCCAGCAGGTGGTAGTGCACGCCGACGTTGCGGTAGATCTGGCTCAGATCCCATATCTGATAAGCGGGGAAGAAAGCGAGCAACAGCAAAAGCCTGGGTGACATGTAGTGAGATTCCTGGGACAAGCTCCTCGGCACCATCCGCGCGAGGTCCGACTGGGCTTTAAATGTAACTGATTCTCGTTAGTGGGAAAAGCCGGCCCGCCGGCCCGCCGCGCGGGCGCGGACCGCCGCCGCAGCCGCGCGGATAGCCGCTTCCGGCGGCACGGGACATTTGTCCCGCGGGCCTGCCGCGCCGCCCGCGATGCCCGTGGCGGCGCGGCAAAGGGCCCGGACGGGCGGGGCATATGTCCCGCCTTTTCGCTCCCGGCCGCTGCGCGCATTGAGCTTGCGCATGATCCACATTAGCCTGCTCTGACTCCGTTCGCGGCCCTCGCCGGCCTGTCGGACGCTGCCTACCGGCCGGTCCCGCCGGCCATCCTCCGTGAGTCCGAGCTTCATGACTGGTGCATCCCGCCTCCGCCTTGCCATGCCTTCCCGACCAGCCCGGTGCGGCGCCATCGTCCGCGCCGCCGGGGCCGTGCCGTTGTCCGTGCCACCCTTCGCGGCGCGCTTCCTGTAGCGCGCCGCGCGGTTGCCGATGTCCACCAGAACCGATCGCCGCTTCGCTCCCCGGCCCGCCGCCGCGCGCCCCGGCGCGAAGGACGGCACGCCCGAAGCCGTGTGGGGAGAGCCCGGCCGCCAGGCCGCGCAGGCGCTCGCCGCGCGCGGCGTCGCGGTGTCGCCGGGCAGGGTCGCGGTGCTGCTGGTGCTCGGCGAGGCGCCGTCCCGCCACGTGACCGCGGACGGCCTGTGCCGGCTGATGATGGCATCGCCCTACCGGATGGCGCTCTCCACGTTCCGCGCGGCGCTCTACGAGCTCACCGAATGCGGGCTGCTCTGGCGCGTCTCGGTGCCCGGCGGCGACCATACCCTGTCCCACTACTACGAACTGGCGGACCAGCCGGTCCACGAGCATTTCTTCTGCACCGCCTGCGGCCGCTTCGAGGAGGTCTTCGACGCCACGCTGCTGGCGATGCAGGAAGCCCGCCTGGCAGCGCGCGGATTGCGCCCGGCGCTGGTGCGCAGCGCGCTGGTCGGCAGATGCGCGGCGTGCGTGAAGCAGGCGTAGCCGCCCGCCTCAGTCGTGGCCGGCGGCCTGCCGGCGCCCTCGCGCCAGGTGCAGCCAGAACAGCGCGCCGACGGCGAGGCCGCCGCCCCAGTGCAGCCATTCGGTCGCGCCGCGCAGCGCCTCGCCGTTGAAGTAGTACAGGCCGAAGCCGGTCGCCACCAGCAAGCCGACCACCGCCGCGAACAGCCCGCCGGCGAGGCGGTTCTGCCGCTGGATCCAGCACATGCGGATATGCGCCGACCAGACGATGCCGAGCAGGAAGGTGGCGTACATCGCCGCCGCGCCGTGCAGCTTCATGCTCCACGCCTGCCACGGCGCCAAGGTCTCCGGCTCGAGTTCGAGCCAGCGCGCCAGCAGCCACGCCAGGCCGGTGAGCAGCAGCAGCGCGAACGTGGCGTACAGGGCCAGACGCCGGTGCGGGCCGAGGCGCGCGGCGCGGCGCCGGCGGGCGGGAACATGGGGCTGGTACATCGGACGAGGTCGGGTTAGATAGGCTAGTTGCCGGGGCTGCCGCCGCGGCCGTCGCGATAGAGCAGCGCGCGGGCGCCGTAGCGCGCCAGCAGCGGATGATCGGGCGCGCCGCACACCAATACCACCTTGGTCAGGGCGTCGGCAAGCATGCACGAAGGCGCCAGCACGCTGGCGCCGGCGCCCGCCGGCAGCACCGACGGCGCGCGCCGGTCTGCGATGCGCGGCGCCGCGGACAGGCCGAGGCCGCCCGCGCTGGAGCCGGCCAGCGCCGCGTTGTCCAGGTGCCAGCGCAACGCCACGCGCGCCGGCGCGCCCGGCTCGCGCAAGGCCACGGCGGCCGGCGCGCGGCCGGCATGGCGCATGTCGCCGCCCGCGTTGACCAGCACGTCGTCGATGTCGAAGCCGAGCATGGCGCGGACCGCGCAATCCACCGCGTAGCCCTTGGCGATGCCGCCGAGATCGAGGCGCGCCGGCCGCAGCTTGCGCAGCATGGCGCCCTCGATCGCCCAGGCCGGGCCATGCGCGCCGCCGGACGCGCCATCGAGCACGCCATCGAGCACGCCATCGAGCGCGCGGTCGAACACGCAGTCGAAGGCCCCCTCGCTCTCGGCCTGCAGGCGGGCCGCGGCGGCGAGCACGGCCAGCGTGTGCGCATCCACCGCGAGCATCTCGCCCGGCGCCGCCCGGTTGAAGCGGCCGATGTCGCTGCCGGCGGCATGGCGGTTCATCAGGCCGTGGATCCTGCCGACCTCGGCGAAACCCGCGCGCACCGCCTGCGCCGCGGCGGGGCCGCTCGCCCGTATCTCCACCAGCGTGCCCAGCAGCGGGCGCGCGCGGCGGCACGGCGCGGCCGGCGTGGCCTGTGCGGTCTGCGTGGCTAGGCTCACGGCGCGGTCAGCCTTTCGCCAGCGCCATCTGCGCCATCACGGCGATGCGCCGGATGCCGTCGGTGATGTGCGTGCACGACAGCGTGGCGCCGCTGATGTTGTCGATGTCCTCGCCGACGCGCAGCTTCGCCTGCGCGGACTTGCCGGTGAACTGGCTGCGCCACGGCTTGTTGCGGACTTCGTAGCCGTGGCTCTCGCGGTAGGCCAGGATCTCCACGTCGCGGATCTCGCCGGCCGGGCTCAGCGCCACCGCGTAGTTGATCAGCTCGAACTTGCCGATCACCGCGTCGGCCACCACGTAGCCGAGCACGCTGGCGCCCTGGCGCGCCTGCCAGATGCGCCACGCGCCCGGGCGCGGCGGCCCGCCGGCGCGCTCCGCGAGCTGCCGGAGCTGCTCCGGATTGAGCGCCACCACGACCGGCGCGAACTCGGTCGCGTCGGCGAACATCAGTTTCTGGCTTTCGGCCACGCTCATGTAGTCGGCGGCATAGGCGCGGGTCGTGACGAGCCCGGCGGACGCCGCCGCCGCGGCACAGATCAAGACGCTGGGAACAGAGCGGTAGTGCATCGAAGCTTCCTCCGGCCGCGGCGCGTCGCGGCCGCATGTCATGACACTAGAAATAGATCCCCAGCCCGAGGTCGAAGCGGCTGAAGTCGCGGTTGACGCGGAAGCGCTGGTAATCGACCTTGAACACGACGTTCGGGTTCAGGTAGAAGTTCAGGCCCGCCGTCCAGACCGTATCGTAAGGCTTGGGGAACACCGCGCCGCTGGCCGTGACCGGCTGCGACGGCACCGCCGGGAAGCCCGGCGCCAGGCCCTCGTAGCGCGCGCCCATGTTGTACCGCTCGAAGCGCGCGAACGGCACCGCGCGATAGCTGCCATGCTGCCACACGCTGTAGGCGGCCTGCAGGTACCAGCCGTAGAACGAGGCCGGCATCGGGTTGGCGGTGCCCGGGAACTGCGCGTTGACCTTGGCGGTGTTGCTGATGTAGCCCTGCGCGTAGAGCGCCGACAGGTCCCACTTGCCCGGCGTCCAGCGCGCGTGGGTTTCCCACAGGGTCGAGCGCTGGCTGCCCGCGCCCGCGGCCGGATTGGCGTTGCCGGTGAAGACCGAGCCGCCCAGCAGCAGCCCCGGCACGCCGCGGTAGTTCAGCGACAGGTACTGCGAGGCGTTCTTGGCGTTGGCCAGCGACATTTCCTGGTGGGTGGCCTGGAACGGCGCCGAGCCGTTGTTCTGCAGCTCCAGCGCCGAGCCGTACAGCGGCGTCTCGGGCGTGAAGTTCCACTTGGACAGGTCCAGGCCGGTGGTCAGGCCCACGTTCCAGTCCAGCCCGATGTCGGTGTTGCCGTGCAGCGCGAAGCCGCCCTCGCGCCACGTGCTGGGAATGATCAGGGTCTCGATGAAGTTGCGGTAGACGCCGTAGTAGGCGGTGGGCTCGTGGTGCTCGTTGATGAGGCCGACCGGCATCAGGAACACGCCGGCGGTCACGCCCACCTTGTCGGTGAACATGTGGTCGACGTAGAACTGCTCCACCTCGAACTCGCCGGCGTCGGACGACGAGGCGATGGCGTGCTCCACCTCGAACTCGGAGGCGAAGCGCGTCTTGTCGTCGAAGCGGTAGCCGAAGCCGAACACCGCGCGCCCGAGGTCGGCGCGCGTGTCGTTGGTGTTGCGGCTGGGCCGCGAATAGCCGATCTCGCCGTAGCCGAACAGGCTCAGGTTGTCCAGCGGCGAAGGCTTGGCGGCCGCCTGCTGCAGGGTTTCCTGCGACGCCTGCAGCTGCGCGACCTGCGCGGTCTGGTCGGCCTGCTGCCGGGCCTGCGCCTGCTGCTGCGTGGCCATCGCGGTGTTCTGCTCCTTCATGGCCCTGAGCTCGGCCTTGAGCGCATCGAGCTGGCCGGCCATGTCGTCGATCTTCTTTTCCAGTTGCTGCACCACCGCCGGACTGGCGCTCGGCGGCGCGGCAAGCGCAGGTGTCCCCGCCACGGCGAGCGCCGCCGCGGCAATCATGGTCCTCTTCATTGCATTTCCTCCCTGTTTTTCCTGGCTCGTTCCGGGCTATTTCCTGTTCTTGGCGACAGTGACTGCGGTGTTGGTGACGGCGGCGGGCGCGGCCGCGCCGCCGGCGCGCGTGGCGGCCACGCTGGCCGCGGTGGACTGGCACTGCGCGGGCGGCTGGTAGGCGGACGGATTGGCCGCGTCGAAGCCGTCGGTCAGCGTGCACAGGAAGCGCACCAGGTCGGCGATCTCGCCGTCGCTCAGGTTCGGCGCCAGCGAGGGAATGTAGGGAACCTCGGACACGTTGACGTTGCCGGCGTAGGCGACCGGCAGGTCGTTGTAGAGGATGTCGGGCGTGCCGTCGGCCTTGCGGTACCAGCGCGCGGGATCGGTGTCGCGCGTGATGTACCACGCCACCGCTTCTTCCAGCGTGTCGAACACGCCGTTGTGGAAATACGGCGCGGTCAGCGCGATGTTGCGCAGCGTCGGCACCTTGAAGGCCCCGCACAAGCTGGTGCGGCCGGCGAACTCCGCGCGCAGCGGCCCGCACAGGCCCAGGTCGTAGTAGTCGTGGCCGGGATCGCCGAGCGCCGCGCCGTTCCGCGGCACGTAGCCAAGCGTGTTGCCGTCGACGTTGGCCGCGATCTTCCAGTTGCGCGGAATGCCGACGTTGTCGTAGGTGAAGTCGGTGAACAGCGCCGGCGTGGTGGCGGTCGGCGTGGACACGTGGCAGGCCGTGCAGTTGCCCTTGGCCGGGTTGTTGAACAGCGCCAGCCCGTTGAGCTCCTGCGGCGTGAGCTGGGCCGTGCCGCTCAGGTAGGCGTCGTACTTGCTGGAGAAGCGGTGGAACGACGGATCTTCCTTCTGGTACTGCGCCAGCGCCTGGCCGATGTTGTGCAGGGCCGTGGTCGCGTCCGTCACCGAGCTCCCGCCAAATACCGCCTTGAAATCGCTGATGTAGGGCCGCGTCAGCAGCCGCGCCAGCACCTCGTCCGCCGAGGCGTTGGCCATCTCGAACGGCGTGATGAACGGCTGCTCTGCCTGGTCGGCGATCGACGCCGCGCGCCCATCGCGGAAGAAGCCGCCCACCGGCGTGCCGTCGGGCTGGAAGCTGAAAGCCGGCGTGAACTGCATGTAGGTCAGCGAAGGCGCGTTGCGCAGGCCCGGCAGGTCCATGTTCGGGCCGCCCAGCGGCACCGCGAGGCCGTCGTCGGCGGCGTAGCCCCGGCTTGCCACGTGGCACGTCGCGCACGACTGCCGGCCCGAGGCCGACAGCGCGGTGTCGGAGAAGATCTTTTCCCCGACCCGCGCCATCGCCGACAGCGAACCGGCAACCGGCGCCGTGGCGGCGCTGTTGCCGGACGAGCCGTCGTCGCCGCCTCCACCGCAGCCCGCCAGCCACATGCCAAGCAGGACCGCGGCCAACAGGCCGCGCCGCCCTCCCCTCCGATGACGCCGCTCAGGGCCCTCTTTGATAGTCATTGTCTTGTGGCGTGCGAGACGCTGCCGAGATGGATGGATGGATCGTTAGGTATGAAATTTACGAATCAGAATGATTCGTGTTTATCGGATTATAGAAGCGGACTTTCAGGAATGAACAGGGGGGTCCCCACATATATCTGAGGCGCTCAGGTAAATGTGTTGTGGCGGCGCGTCAGCCGATACCGCACCGATTAATTTCGTGGCCCTTGTCTTGAATCAATCTGGCCTGACTTCAAATGCATCTTCTTAATAACAAAGAAACTTGTGCGTCGTCCTGCCGGTTCTACCAGCATCCCGCAATCCCTTTGTTCAAGCCAGTCTTCGTTGATTCCCTGCCGCTCCCGCGTATCCCGCGAGAGGTTTCTCCGTCATTTTTCTTATCGCCAACAGGTGTTTTCCCGGATCAAGACATCCGTAATGCCGAGCGGCATCGGATTACTCTGGTCCGGCCTTAATTTTTCCTTAATGGAGGATGATTTATCATTTAGCTTGCGTGTATTGACCTTGGTCAAAAGATGCGCTGAAAAATACGCCGGTTATTATCTTTATTCAGGCGGAAGTGAATTTACAGGCTCACGACTGATCGCCCGCCCCACCCGCCCGGCTTGCCTCGCTTGCGGCGGTCGCCGCGCCCCGGCGATGTTGCGGCAATCCCCGACACGCGCGTCCGCGCAACCGCCCGGTCTCCGGCTTTGATATAATGAGAATCGTTCTCATTTTTTGGCCATGACCGGTGCTGCGCACCGTATGATCGGGAAGGACTGCCATGCCGGCCGCGGAATCCGCACCACAGCGCGAATTGCTTGCGCTCTACACCGACCATCACGGTTGGCTGTGCCGTTGGCTGCGCGGCAAGCTCGGCTGCACGCATCGCGCGGCCGACCTCGCCCACGACACCTTCCTGCGCCTGCTGGCGCGCGAGGACACGCTCGGCATCGAGGAGCCGCGCGCGTTTCTCACCACCGTCGCGCAGCGCGTCCTGTCCAACCACCGCCGGCGCGAGCAGCTCGAGCACGCCTACCTCGATGCGCTCGCGCACATGCCGGAGCCGATGGCGGCCTCGCCCGAGGAGCGCGCCATGCTGCTGGAAACCCTGTTCGAGATCGACCGCCTACTGTCGGGCCTGCCGACGGCGGTCAAGCGCGCGTTCCTGCTGTCGCAACTGGACGGCATGGAGCAGGCGGACATCGCCGCGCAGCTGCGCGTGTCCGTCACCACGGTCAAGCGCTATCTCGTGCGTGCCGCCACGCAGTGCTATTTCGCCGTCGCGCCGGAGTAAGCATTCATGAGCGCGGAAACGGTACCCGGCATCCCGCCCGAAGTGGCCGCGCGCGCGGTCGAATGGCTGCTCCTGCTGCAGGAAAAGGACACCTCGCCGGCCACGCGGCAGGCCTGGGAACGCTGGCGCGCGGCGCACCCGGACCACGCCCGCGCCTGGGCGCGCATCGAAGCGGTCAACGCGCAGTTGCGGCAGTTCGCCTCGCCCGGGGCCGCCGCCGTCGCGCGCGCGGCGCTGCTGCCGCCGCGCTCGGCCGGCCGCCGCCAGGCGGTCAAGACGCTGGCCCTGCTGCTGTTCGCCGGCGGCATCGCCTGGACCGCGGAAGAACGCGCGCCCTGGCGCGAGTGGCTGGCCGACGAGCGCACCGCGGTCGGCGAGCGGCGCAGCCTCATGCTGGCCGACGGCACCGTGGTGTCGCTCAACACGGACAGCGCCATCGACGTGCGCTTTACCGCCGCCGAGCGCCGGGTGCGGCTGGTCGGCGGCGAGATCATGATCGTGACCGGCAAGGACGGCGCCGCGCCGCGGCCCTTCGTGGTGGAAACCGAGCAGGGCGAGCTGCGGCCGCTCGGCACGCGCTTCACCGCGCGGCGCCTGCCGGACGCAAGCCAGGTCGGCGTGTTCGCGGGCGCGGTCGACGTGCGCCCGCGCGACGGCCACGGACTGGCGCGCACGCTGCGCGCGGGCGAGCAGGCCCGCTTCACGCGCACCGCCATCGGCTACATCGGCGCGGCCAGCGAGACGGACGCGGCCTGGGTCGACGACATGCTGGTCGCGACCCGGATGCGCCTCGACGGGTTCCTCGCCGAAGTCAGCCGCCACCGCCCTGGCCGCCTGCGCTGCGATCCGGCGATCGCCGCGCTGCAGGTGTCCGGCACCTTCCCACTGGCCGATACCGACCGCATCCTCGATGCGCTGCGGACCACGCTGCCGGTGCAGATCCACTTCCTGACCCGCTACTGGGTGACAGTGCAGCCGGCCGGCTAGTCCGCCGCCGGCCGCGGCCAGCCGGCACGCACGAAAGCCGCCTGCGATTTTTTTGCGCCCGAGGTGGTCTGTTTCCGATTCTCGCGGGACATAGGAGATAAGCGCACCACATCTCCGAACCTCCTCCGAGTCACCGATCATGGAACATCACCGCATCGCCGCACGCGCCCTCCGCGCCAACGAGGGCTCTCCAGCCACGCCGCACGGCCCCGCCCCGCGCCGGCTGCGCACCGCGCGCCGCCCGCTGGTGGCGGCGCTGGGCCATGCCGTGGCGGCGCTGGGGCTGGGCGTGGCGGCGCTCGCGCCCGGCGCCGCCACCGCCGCCGACGCGCCCGCGTCGCAGCCTTCGCCGGCCAGGGCCTACGACATCCCGGCCGGCCCGCTGGAAGGCGCGCTCAACCGCTTCGGCCGCGAAGCCGGCATCCTGCTGTCGTTCCCGCCGGAGATCGCCGCCGGCCTGCAAAGCAAGGGGCTGCGCGGGCAATACGGCGTGCCGGAAGCGCTGGGCGCGCTGCTCCAGGGCACCGGCCTGGCCGCGGTGGCGCAGGGCTACGGCGGCTACGCGCTGGTCCGGCGCGTCGAGCCGGCCGCCGCCGTGCCGCCGCTGGCGCCGGGCGAGGCGGCGCTGCCGCCCGTGGTGGTGCAGGCCGACGCCGCGCGCGAGGAAAGCTACCGCCCGCCGCCCAACGCGGTCGTCACGCGCTCGGACACGCCGCTGCTCGACATCCCGCAGGTGGTCAACATCGTGCCGGCGCAGGTGCTGCGCGACCAGCGCCCGCGCAACCTCGACGACGCGCTCGGCAACATCAGCGGCATCACCCAGGGCAACACGCTGGCCGGCACCCAGGACACCATCCTCAAGCGCGGCTTCGGCGGCAACCGCGACGGCTCGGTGATGCACAACGGCATGCCGCTGATCCAGGGCCGCGGGCTCAACGCGGCGGCCGACAACGTGGAAGTGCTCAAGGGCCCGTCCTCGCTGCTGTACGGCATCATGGACCCCGGCGGCGTCATCGACATCGTCAGCAAGCGGCCCATGCTGCAGCAGTACAACGCCATCTCCGTGCTCGGCACCACCTACGGCCACGGCAAGAACGGCGCCGGCGGCACGCTCGACACCACCGGCCCGATCGGCACTTCCGGCCTGGCCTACCGCCTCGTGGTGGACCAGGTGGACGAGCAGTACTGGCGCAACTTCGGCGAGCACCGCGAGACGCTGGTGGCGCCGTCGCTGGCCTGGTACGGCAAGGACACGCAGGTGGTGCTGTCCTACGAATACCGCAAGTTCCTCTATCCGTTCGACCGCGGCACCGCGCTCGACCCGCGCACCAACGAGCCGCTGGCGATTCCCAGCCGGCGCCGCCTGGACGAGCCCGTCAACAGCATGGACGGCCAGTCCCACCTGATCCAGCTGGTGGCGGACCACCAGTTCAACGCCGACTGGAAAGGACACTTCGGCTACAGCTACAACCGCGAGACCTACGACGCGGGCCAGCTGCGCGTGGCCGGCGTCAACACCACCACCGGCATCCTCACGCGCAGCAACGACGCCACCCACGGCGCGCTGAGCACCGACAGCTACGCCATCGGCTACCTCGACGGCCGCTTCCAGGTGGCCGGCATGCGCAACGACCTGCAGGTCGGCGTGGACAGCGAATACCGGCGCATCTACCGCGCCGACCTGCTGCGCCAGGCCACCACGTCGAAGTTCAGCTACCTCAACCCCGTCTACGGGCTGGAGCCGGCGTCGAGCACCGTGTCGCCCAGCGACAGCGACCAGACCGACACCCTGCACGACACCTCAGTGTTCCTGCAGGACAGCCTGCACCTGACCGACAAGTGGATCCTGGTCGGCGGCGTGCGCTTCCTGTCGTACAGCCAGGTGGCCGGGCGCGGGCGGCCGTTCGTGACCAACACCGACCTCGACGGCAACAAGTGGCTGCCGCGCGCGGGCCTGGTCTACAAGTGGTCCGAGGCGGTCTCGCTGTACGGCAGCTACACGCAGTCGCTCAAGCCGACCTCCACCATCGCGCCGCTGAGCACGGGCGTGGTGATCGACTCCTCGGTGCTGCCGGAAGAAGCGAAATCGTGGGAGCTCGGCACCAAGCTGGACTTCACCGGCGGGCTGACCGCCAACCTCGCGTTCTTCAACATCGACAAGAAGAACGTGCTGGTGTCCCAGTACAACGACGCCACCAAGCTGACCGACTGGCGCACCTCCGGCCGGGCGCGCTCGCGCGGCATCGAGCTGGACGTGGCGGGCCAGATCGGCAACCGCTGGAGCGTGATCGGCAGCTATGCGTTCATCGACGCCAAGACCACCGAGGACCCGCTCTACGCCGGCATGCGGCTGTGGAACGTCGCGCAGCAGACCGGCTCGCTGGCGGCGGTCTACGACTTCGGCCAGATCTTCGGCGCCGACCGGCTGCGCCTGGGCGCGGCCGGGCGCTACGTGGGCCGGCGCCCGGGCGACTCGGCCAACAGCTTCGCGCTGCCCGCCTACGTGGTGGCCGACGCCTTCGCCACCTACGAGACCAAGGTCGGCGCCACGCAGAAGCTGCGCTTCCAGCTCAACGTCAAGAACCTGTTCAACCGCACCTACTACCCGTCCAGCGCCAACCGTTACTTCGTGGCGATCGGCGACGCGCGCCAGGTCTCCCTGCTGACCACGCTGGAATTCTGAGGAACGAGGAAACCCATGAACACGCACGACCTCCAGCGAGGCGCCAGCCGCGCGCCGCGCCACGGCGTTGCCGCAAACCCGCGCCGCCGCGCGTTCGCCGCGCGCCTTGCCGGCCTGCTGCTGCTTGCCGGCAGCATGATCGGCGGCGCGCACGCCGCCGAGCCGGCGGGACACGGCCGGAAGATCGCGCTGGTCGTCCAGGCCGGCGGCCCGGACCTGGCGGTGGACCTCAAGATCAAGGCGCACCTGGAAGCGCGCGGCTACGCGGTCAGCCTGCTGGCGCAGGACCAGCCCGCCGACGCCGCGCTCGGCGCCGACCTCGTGGTGATGTCGTCCACCATCGCCGCCAAGAACGTCGCCGCCGGCTGGCGCGCGCTGCCCCGGCCGCTGCTGACCTGGGAGAACGACCTGCTCGACGACCTCGCCATGACCGGCAAGCGGCACGACACCGATTTCGGCGAAGCGCCCAAGGAACGCTACCTGTGGCTGGTCAACGCGCCCCATCCGCTCTCGGCCGGGCTGCCCGCCGGCGTGGCCAACGTCTACGAGCGGCAGGCCGCCATGAGCTGGGGCAAGCCCGGCCTGGGCGCCAGCATCATCGCCACGCTGTACGGCCAGCCCGACAAGGCCGCCATCTTCGCCTACGAGAAAGGCGCCACGATGGACTACGAAGCGCTGGCGCCCGCGCGGCGCGTGATGTTCTTCCTCGGCAACGACACCTTCGCCAACCTCGCCGCGCCGGGCCGCCAGCTGTTCGATGCGGCGGTGGACTGGGCGCTGGGGCTGCGCTAGCCGGCCACCAGTACCCGGCCCCGCGCGCGGCGCGGCGCCCCTGTCTCCGGGAATTGCGGCCGCGCCACACTCATGCACTGGCGCGCCGGCGCGCCGGCCAGTATGCTCTGGGCGCAAACTTAGCCAAACGCCCTCAATGAGAACAAAAGCCGAAGTCGTCGTACTGGCAGCCGACCTGGCCGGGACTGCCGTATTTGCGCTGGAAGGCGCGATCACCGGAATGCAGCACGGACTGGACCTGCTCGGCGTGATGGTGGTGTCGCTGATCACCGCGGTGGGCGGCGGCATCATCCGCGACCTGCTGATCGGCGCGGCCCCGCCCAACGCGATCCGCGACTGGCGCTATCCGGCGCTGGCCATGCTGACCGGGGCGGCGGCCTTCGTCTTCCACTCCGCCGCGCGCGATTTCGCCGGCATGCTGCCGACGATGCTGGACGCGGCCGGCCTGTCGCTGTTCGCCGTGGCCGGCGCGCAGAAGGCCCGCCTCTACGGCGTGCGCCCGTTCATCGCCACCCTGATGGGCGCCGTCACCGGCGTGGGCGGCGGCGTGGTGCGCGACATGCTGCTGGCGCGGGTGCCCGTGGTGCTGCACGCGGACATCTACGCCACCGCGGCCTGGCTCGGCGCGACGGTGGCGGTGAGCACGCGCGCGCTCGGCCTGCCGCCGGTGGCGGCCGCGGTGGCCGGCGGCGGAGCCTGCTTCGTGCTGCGGCTGCTGGCGGTCTGGAACGACTGGCACCTGCCCACGGCGCCGGTCTGGTAGCGGCGGGCCGCGTCAGGCGGCGCGATACCAGGCGATGCCGTCGTCGTCCGTCTCCATGACGGTTTCGCCCCGGTGCAGCAGGTAGTTCAGGTGCGCGATGCTCTCGCCGGTGGCCATGCCCAGCAGCCCCGGCTCGGCGCCGATGGGCCGCGAGAACAGCTCGCCGAACACATCCACCGCCCGCTTCGGCGCGCCCAGCGCCTGGCGCAGCCGGTCCAGCGCCGCGTGCTGGCTGCGCTCCAGGTGGCCGATGCGCGCATGCAGGCCGCGGAACGGCTCGTTGTGGGCCGGCAGCACCAGCACGTCGTCCGGCACCTCGCGCCGCAGCTTGGCCAGCGAGGCCAGCCAGTCGCCCATCGGGTCGGCATCGGGCTCGGTCGGGAACACCGACACGTTGGACGAGATGCGCGGCAGGATCTGGTCGCCGCTGATGAGGATCTTCAGCGCCTCGCTGTAGAAGCAGGCATGCTCCGGCGAATGGCCGTTGCCTACCACCACGCGCCATTGATGCGCGCCGATCTGCAGCAGCTCGCCGTCGCGCAGGCGGCGGTAGCTGTCCGGCAGCGCGTGCACGAACTTGCCGAAGCCGCCGAAGCGCGCGCGGTAGGCCTCGATGGCGTTGTCGTCCCAGCCCGCGCGGCGGTAGAAGCGCACGCCGTCTTCCGGCGCCTCGCGCCCGGTGTCCGCCGCCAGCACGCGGCAGTTCAGGTATTCCAGCCGCGTCATCCACAGCCGGCAGCCGAACTTGCGGGTCAGCCAGCCGGCCATGCCGATATGGTCCGGGTGCATGTGGGTGACGAACAGCCGGGTCAGCCCGTCGGCCAGCGCGCCGCCGCCGGCGAACAGATCGCGCCAGGCGGTGGTGGTCTCGCTGGTCTGCAGGCCCGCGTCGAAAGCCGCCCAGCCGCCGCCGTCGCGCACCGCCCACAGGTTGATGTGGCTCAGCGCGAACGGCATCGGCATGCGGAGCCACAGCAGGCCCGGCACGATCTCGCGCACGGTGCCGGGCGCGGGCGCGTCGCCGCAGGGGTATTCGAGGACGGGCCTGCCGTCCGCCGGGGCGGAGGGCGCGGGGCTGGCCGGGGCGGCGGTTTTCTCGCTGCTCATCTTGTCTGGCTCCTTGGATGCCGCGGGCGGTCCGGCACCGGGGCCGCCGCGCTTGTGAGGTGGATCGATTCTACCGAGGTCCGGCGGTTCGCATCGGCCGACGCCGGCCGCGTGCCCCGGGTTGTGTGCGGTAGCCGCCTGGGCCGGCCGCACCATCCGCCTGACCGCCCCCCAAGACCACGCGATGCCCGGGGCCGGCCGCCGGCGCGGACGCCATCGCGCAAGGCGAGGTAAAGTAATGGCCATCATGAGACATCCGCTATTCGCGGCGCTGCTGGCCGCCATGCCGGCACTGGGCAGCGCCGCCTCGTTCGACTCCCTGCTGGCCTGCGGCGAATCCGCCCACCAGTTCATCGCCGGCCTGCAGCAGCAGCGCCTGATCGAGACCAGCCCCATGCGGGTGGAAGACAACTCGGTCAACGCCTTCTGGCCCAAGAGCGACGCCGGCATGACCGTGCTCGGCCGCAGCGTGTTCGCCGTGTTCGGCTACCAGCCCGGCGACGCGCTGTTCAAAGCCGGCAAGGGCACGCCGCTGGACAAGCCGCTCCACGGCGTCGCCGTGGTCGGCAGCACCGAAGCCATCACCAAGACGCTGGCCACCTCGGGCAGCAAGGCGCGGGCCGAGCACGCGGCGCCGTTCATCACCGCGATCATCTGCGATTGACGGGGTCTTCCGGGAAGTGCTGACAAGGAGCTGCCCGGCGACGGGCCGGGCGAATGCCACAGCAACGGGAACGTGCGCCGCATCATGCGGCGGCAGGCGATGGGAAAAACCGAAGGGGAAGTGGTGCCCATGGGCAGGATCGAACTGCCGACCTCTCCCTTACCAAGGGAGTGCTCTACCACTGAGCCACATGGGCGATGCTGCTGCTGTCGTGCTGGAGCGGGAGACGAGTCTCGAACTCGCGACCTCAACCTTGGCAAGGTTGCGCTCTACCAACTGAGCTACTCCCGCGTCTTTGACACCCGGCCGGGACGCGGACCGACGGGCCGCGGATCGACTGTCCGCGGGCCTCGGCGACTTGAGTCCCAGGCGCAAAGGAGCGCGGAGTATAGCAGAAAACCCCGCCATTGCGAGCGGGATTTCCGCGCGCTCCGTGTCCTCTGTCTGCATCTTCCAGGAGGCATCGGCAACAAGCCCGATCCCGCTGCCCGCGCCGAGGAATAGGCCTACCGTGCCGGCGCGCCGCCCGGTATGGACTCGCGCGCATCGTCGCCCGCGCCACGCGCCCTCTGCGAATCCGTGGCCGCATTCAGCAACAGCGTGCGGAAGGCGGCGAATACCTTGCGCATCTGCGGCTGCTTGTAGGGAAACACGTCGGCGGGATCGAGGTCGTGCACGACCATGCAGGTGTCCGCCTCGAATATCAGCAGGTCGCCGCCGGGCGTCTCGGCGCAATCCAGCCCGAAGTAGTCCAGCCCCAGGCAGGCCTGGATGCGCTCCAGCGCATCGCGGTGGCGAACCGCGAACGTCTCGTCGAACCGCTGCATGATGTCGGCTTCTTCGGCGCGCTTGTCGGCGCTGTCGGTCATGCCGGCGTTCAGGTAGTGGATCATCCAGTGATCCGAGATGCCGACGTGGCACACGTAGGTGCGCCCCTCCAGCATCACCACGCGATATTTGCGGAACAGCCCGTCGGCATTGCGATAGTCGACGAAGCAGGAGATGAAGAATTCCTCGTCGTCGTGCGCCGACAGGTAGGCGGCCAGCGCGGCCGGCGTATCGAGCTTGGCCAGGTCCCGCCCCGCATGCGAATCGAGTGGCCTGACCAGGATGGGAAAGCCGCCGGTGCCGAGATGCGCGGCGACTTCGGCTTCGCCGCGCGCAATCGCGCCGAGCACGTCTCGCGGCGCCCGCCGCGTCGGCGGCATGCTGACGCCCGGCAGCGGCGACAATAGCTGCGCGGCGCGGTCGCGCGACAACTGCAGCACGCGCTCGGGGGCGTTGAGCACGGGCCGCGGCCAGCCGGCCAGCGCTTCCCGCAGGGCGTCCAGCAGCGCCCGGGTCCGGTCGGATTCGCCCGCCGCGACGATCAGCACGTCATGGTCGGGCAAGGCGTCGGGCAAGGGCTGGTCGGGGGGCAGGTAGAGCATGTCGAGCGCGATGTCGGAGCCATGCAGCAGGCATTCCAGCGGCGCATTGGCCATCAGGTCGCCGGGCACCATCAGCGCCAGCAAGCGCAGCCGCGGCCTGACGCCGGGCGCGGCCGGCGCCTGGAAAAGCCGGCGGACCTGCAGCGCCTCGGCCTGCATCGCCATTGCCAGCGGGCGCTTGCCGGTCATCTGCAGGATCAGCGACAGGTCCATCAGCGCATAGGCGTCCGACGGGTTCGCGGCCAGATGTTCGATCAGCTGCTCGGCCAGCGGCCGGAGGTCTTCGCCCTGGTGGGCCATGCGCAGCAGTTCGCGCAGGCCGACGAAGGCATGCGCGGTGGGCGCGGCGGACGTGGTTCTTGTCATGGTGAAGCCTGGGTTGGGCGAGCCTGCCGCACGGGCGGCGCGCAATGGGTCAGACGATGCCGCCGTCGGATTGAAGAGACGCGCCGGAGGCAAGCACCGCCCGCAGCAAGGCGTCGATGTCCTGCTCGCGCGTGCGATGGTTGAACAGCGCGACACGGATGGCGGCCTGCCCGCCAAGCACCGTGGCGGAGGGCGCGGCAACGCCGGACTCCTGCACCGCCACCACCAGCGCCCGATTGAGGGCATCGACGCGGCCGGCATCGACGCGGCCGTCGCCGTGGCCGACATAGCGGAAGCAGACGATGTTGAGCGCGACCGGCGCCAGCAGCTCCAGCGCCGGATTGCCGCCGATGCGCGCGGCCAGCACGCGGGCCAGCGTGCAGCTGGCGGCGATCATCTCGCCCAGGCGCTGGGTCCCGTGAACCTTGATGGTGAACCAGGTCTTCAGCGCGCGAAAGCCGCGCGACAGGTCCGGCCCGAAGTCGCTCGGCCACGGCGAGCCGGCGGCCAGCCCCCGCCCGGCACGGCTCAGGTAGGTGCCGTGCTGCGTGGAGAAGGTGTCCAGGTGCAATTGCCGGTCCCGCACCAGGACGAAGCCCGCGTCGTAGGGCACCTGCAGCCATTTGTGGAAATCGAACGCGATCGAGTCCGCCTGCGCGATGCCGTCCAGGCGCGGGGCCAGTTCGGGGGACAGCATGGCCAGCGCGCCGAACGCGCCGTCGACGTGGAAGTGCAGCCGCTCGCCCGCGGCGATGCGCGCGAGCCCGGCCAGGTCGTCGATGGCCCCGGTATCCACCGTGCCGGCGGTGCCCACCACCAGGAAAGGCTGGAAGCCGCGGGCGCGGTCCTGGGCGATGCGCGCGCGCAGTTCGTCGAGCCGCATGCGGCCCTGCGCGTCGACGGCAATCGGGCGCAGTTGCTCGCGCCCCAGTCCCGCCAGGTCCATTGCCTGGGCGATGCAGCCATGCGCCAGCGTCGAGGCATAGGCCACCGGCACGGCCCGCATGCGCGCCGTGCCTTGCGCGCGCACCGTCGTGCCGAGCGCGCGCGTGCGCGCCACCAGCACGCCGATCATGTTGGCCATCGAGGAGCCGGTCAGGAACAGGCCGCTGGCATCCTGCGGAAAATCGAACAGTTCGATCACCCAGCGCAGCACCTGGCGTTCCACCTCGATGGGGATATGGTCGCGCCCGCCCAGGTTGGCGTTGAGCCCGCCCGCCAGCATTTCGGCCAGCATGCCGGCCACCGTGCCGCCGCCGTGCACCCAGCCCATGAAACCGGGATGCGCATTGCCCACGGTGTAGGGCAGGATGTCCCGCATGAAATCATCGTGCACGGCTTCGAGCGAACTCGGCCGCCCTGGCAGCGCTTCGGTGAAGCGCTGCCGGACCGCCGGCGGAGCCGGCTGCCAGACCGGCCGCTCGCGGATGGTCTGCAGATAGTCGAACATGTCGTCGAGCATCCTGTGGCCCTGGCGCCGGCAGGCCGCCCAGTCCTCCGGATCGAGTCCGCCGGCTGCCGCTGCAGCCTCACCGCTGGATTCCGGTGCGCGCATGAATATTGCCTCAGGAGGATGCTGGTGATCGATGCGGGGCATGCTAGCAGCCGCATACTTAAGGCTGCATTAAGGACAGGCCCTTCACCGCGGCGCAGATGCCGCTTCGCCGTTGCCTTGCCGGCCTTAATTCTTTCTTAAGGGAACCCGCGCTACGCTGGTGCCAGTCGGACCGACCTGCGATCCCATGCAGCGTGCCGCCGCCGACTGGCATGTCGCCGGCGAGGCCATCGGTCGCGCACCGGAAGCGCTGCGCGCCGGCACGCCGGACGCGGCCGGCTGCAGGAAGGCGGTCGCGGAACGGATCGGCACCTTCGACCGCCTCGGCCGCCGGCAGCAACTTCACGCCGGCCCATGCTCAACCATCACGAACGCCCATGCCTTCCACTGGACGACGGACCTGCCCGACCTGCGCTCCGCGGATCATGTCGATGGCGCTCCGCAACCGAACCGCGGGTTTCATGCAGCGGCTGACCGCGCGCAGTTACGGCGACGTGCCGGTCGCCGTGCTGCTGCCGGTCTGCCTGCTGGTGCTGCTGCTGTGGTTCGGCACGCTGGACCTGAGGCACCTGCTCAGTTCCGACGAAGGCCGCTACGCCGAGATCTCGCGCGAGATGTTCGCCAGCGGCGACTGGGTCACGATCCGCTACAACGCGCTCAAGTATTTCGAGAAGCCGCCCTTCCACATGTGGATGACGGCGCTCGCCTATGGCGCCTTCGGCGTGGGCGACTGGCAGGCGCGGCTGTGCGTGGCGCTGTCCGGCATGGCCGGGCTGCTCGTTTCCGCGCTGGCCGCGGCGCGCTGGTACGGCGCCCGCGCCGGCGTGCTGACGGCGCTGGTTCTCGTCGCCGCGCCGATGTGGAGCGTGGCCTCGCACTTCAACTCGCTCGACATGACACTGTCCGGCGCGATGGCCTGCGTGCTGGCGTTCATGCTGCTGGCCCAGCACCCGGCCGCCACCCCGGCCGCGCGCCGCCATTGGATGTGGGCGTGCTGGGTGGCGATGGGCGTGGCGATCCTGACCAAGGGCCTGGTGGGCATTGCCCTGCCGGGGCTGGTGCTGGTGATCTACACGCTGATCGCGCGCGACTTCGGCCTGTGGAAGCGGCTGCATCTAGCCAGCGGCATCGCGCTGATGCTGATCGTCACGGTGCCGTGGTTCTGGCTGGTGTCGGAGCGCAACCCCGAATTCCTCCATTTCTTCTTTATCCACGAGCACTGGCAGCGCTACACCTCCACGGTGCACTCGCGCAAGGGCCCGCTCTGGTATTTCGTGCCGCTGCTGGTGGCCGGCTTCATCCCCTGGCTGGGACTGCTGCCGCGCATGTGGAACGTGATGCGCGACGACATGGCCATCGCGCGCGCCACCGGCACCCGGCCGTTCCAGCCGGCGCTGCTGCTGGCGGTGTGGGCCATCGCCATCTTCGTGTTCTTCAGCCTGTCGGGCTCCAAGCTGCCCGGCTACATCGTGCCGGTCTTTCCCGCGCTGGGCATGCTCGCCGGCGTGGCGCTGCTGCGGATCCAGGAGCAGGCGTGGCAGCGCTATCTCAAGGCCATGCTCGTGGTGATGGCGCTCGGGCTGCTGGCCAGCCCGGTGGTGGCCACGCTGCATTCCAACCATACGCCCAACGCCGACTATCGCGTCTACGCGGTATGGATCGCGATCGCCTTCGCGGTGATGCTGGCCGGTGTCTGGCTGGCCTGCCGGCTGCTGGCCACGCGCGGCCTGATGGCCAGCGTCACGGTCTATGCGCTGACGCTGTTCACGGGTTTCACCGGGGCGCTGCTCGGACACGAATCGATCGGCGGGCCGGCCTCCGGCGCGGGCATGGTGCCGGCCATCGAGGCGGTACTCAAGGACGACATGCCGCTGTATGGCGTGCGCATGCTGGACCATACGCTGCCGTTCTATCTGGGGCATCCGCTGGTGATGGTGGCCAGCGCCGACGAGCTGGATTTCGGCACGCAGCAGGAACCGCGGAAATGGATCCCCACGCTGGATGCGTTCGCGGCCCGCTGGCAGGCGGGGCCGCCCGCGCTGGCGGTGATGTCGGCGGACACCTACCTCCTGCTGGCCAGCCGGGGCGTGAAGATGACGGTGGTCGCGGACGACGCGCGCCGCATGGTGGTGGCGAATTTCCCGTTGCGGGCGGCAACCGAACGCTGACGAATGACCAAGGCATGACCGCTTGCCACCCGCCTGCATCCTTCCCTGACGCAAGACCGCGCACCCACATATCCGCTTACCCACATCGAGAATCCCCCCATGCTTGCCACCGGAGCGCTAAGCTGGCTGACCAGCGACCAGCAGATCATGTCGATGCTGGCCCAGAACTGGGTCACGGGCCTGATGATCGTCGCCGCCATCATCTTCCTGGAAACCGGCATCGTGATCCTGCCGTTCCTGCCCGGCGATTCGCTGCTGTTCGCCACCGGCGCCTTTCTCGGCGTCAATGACCTGTCGCCGCTGCCGGCCATCGCGCTGATCTGCACGGCGGCGGTGCTGGGCGACGGCGTCAACTACCTGATCGGCCGCTCCGCCCTGGGGCAGCGCCTGCTGCGCGCGGGCTGGGTCAAGCCCCGGCACATCGAAAAGACGCGCGCCTATTTCGACCGCTACGGCGGCTCGACCATCACGATAGCCCGCTTCGTGCCCATCGTGCGCAGCGTGGCGCCTTTCCTGGCCGGGCTGAGCGGCATGTGCCCGCGCCGCTTCACCGCGTTCAACGTGCTCGGCGCGGTGGTGTGGGGCACCGGGCTGCTGCTGGCCGGCTTCTGGCTCGGCGGCATCGAATGGGTCCGCGCGCACATGAGCTGGATGACCCTTGCCATCATCGCCGTCTCGCTGCTGCCGGTGCTGCTGCAGGTCAGGCGGAGCACGGCCCGGGTCCGGCGCTGAGGCGCCGGTGCCCGGATGCCCCGGGCTACTTCACCGCGTCGGCGCGGTGCCAGCCGCCGCCCAGCGCCTTCACCAGCATCACGCTGGCGATCAGCTGCCGCCGGCGCACGGCCTCGGCCGCGCGGTCGCTCGCCAGCGCCGTGCTCTCCAGCACGCTGACGTCCAGGTAGGCGACCGCGCCCTTGCGGTAGCGGTCCAGCCCCAGCGCCAGCGCGCGGGCCGAGGCGTCCGCCGCGGCCTGCTGGCTGTCCGCTTCTTCCGCCAGCGCCGAGAGCGCGGCAAAGTTGTCCTCCACTTCCTGAAGCGCGCGCAGCACGGTGTCGCGGTAGTCGGCCGCGCTGGCATCGAACTGCGCCAGCGCGCTGTCGGCCAGCGCGCGGCGGCGGCCGCCGTCGAACAGGGTGGCGGCCAGCGCCGGGCCGATTGCCCAGAAGCGGCTCGGCGCGGTCAGCCAGCCGGCCAGGCTGGAACTGTCCAGGCCGCCGCCCACGGCCAGCATCAGGCTGGGGAAGAAGGCCGCGCGCGCCACGCCGATCTGCGCGTTGGCGGCGGCCACGCGCCGCTCCGCCGCGGCCACGTCGGGGCGCCGTTCCAGCAACTGCGAAGGCAGCGCGGCGGGCAGCGGCGGCAGCACGGACAACGCCGCGTCGTCGGGCTGCGCGGCCAGCGAGAACGCGGGCGGCGGCAAGCCGACCAGGGTGGCGATGGCGTGCTCCAGTTGCGCGCGATTCAGGCGCACGTCCGCGAGTTGCGCCCTGGCGTTCTCCAGTTGCGCGCGCGCCTGCGCCACCTCGCCTTCGGTGGCGATACCGCCGCTGTAGCGGTTGCCCACCAGCGCCAGCACGGTGGCATAGGATTCGACGGTGCGCCTGAGCAGGCCCAGTTCGCGGTCGGCCGAGCGCAGGCCGAAGTAGTCGGCCGCCAGTTCGGCCTGCAGGCCCAGGCGCACCGCGGCGACGTCGTCGGCGCTGGCCTGGGCGCGCGCGTCGGCCGCATCCGCGCCGTTGCCGATGCGGCCGAACAGGTCCGGCTCCCACGACGCGGTCAGGCCAAGCGCGTAGTCCGGGACGGTCTTGCCGGCCAGCGAGCGGCCCACCAGGTTGGCGGAGGTGTGATTGCTGGTGGCGCCGGCGCCAGCGCCCACCACCGGGAAATACGCGGCATGCGCGGCGCGCGCCTGGGCGCGGGCATCCCGCAGCAGGGCCGCGGCCTTGCGCAGCGACTGGCTGGACACGTCGATGCGCGCTTCGAGCGCCTCGAGCTGCGGGTCGCGGTAGACGTGCCACCAGTCCCGCGCGATGCCGGGCGGACCGCCCGGCGTCGCGGCGCTGGCGCCGGCCTCCTTGTAGGCGGACGGCAGGTCCAGGGCGGGCGGCTGGTAGTCCGGCGCGGTGGCGCAGCCGGCCAGCAGCACGGGCAACAACGCGGGCAGCAGCGCGGCCGCGCGGGCCAGCGCGCGCAGGCCGCGGCGGATCGGGAGGACGGGAGCGTGCATGCCGGTCCTCATCGCGGCAAGCCGGACACGCTGCCCCGCGCGGCGCCCTGCCCCACGCCCGGCCCCGCGGCGGGCGCCGCAGGCGGCGCGGCCGCGGCGATGACGCTGACCTTCGCGCCCGCGGCGAGGCCGTCGCCGGGATTCATCACCACCGCCTCGTCGCCGCGCAGCCCGGCCACGATCTCCACCCGCGCGCCGAAATCGCGGCCGATGGCCACCTTGCGCAGCGCCACGCGGCCATCGGCGCCGACCACCGCCACGCACGTGCCGTCCGGGCGGAACATCAGGGTCTCGGCCGGCAGGCTCAGGCCGGGGCTGTCCTGCGGCGCGCGCAGGTGGACCTCGGCATAGGCGCCCGGCAGGATGACGCCCCCGGCGTTGTCCACCTCGAGCTCCACGCGCAGGGTGCGCGTGACGGTGTCGATGGCGCCGGCATTGCGCGTCACCCGGGCCTCGAAACGCCGCCCCGGCGACTGCGGCAGCGTCAGCCACGCCTGGACCTGCGGGCCGATCATGCCGCTCGCGTCCTGCGGCACCTGCACGTAGACGCGCAGCCGCGCGCTGGCGGACAGGTGGAACAGTTCCCGTCCGCCGCCCGCGCTGCCATTGCCGCCGCCCGCGTCCACCAGCGCGCCGGTGTCCACGTTGCGCGCGGTGACGACGCCGTCGAACGGCGCGCGAATCTGCGTGTAGGACGCAAGCTGCGCCAGCCGCGAGGTATTGGCGCGCGCCGAGGCCAGCGTGGCGGCCTTGGCCTGCATGTCGGCAACCTTCTGCTCGGTGTCCTGCTGCGCCACCGAACGCGACGCCAGCAGGTCCTGCCAGCGCTGCGCCGTGCTCCTGGCCAGCGCGTAGTTGGCGGCCGCGGTCGCTTCGTCGGCGCGGGCCTGGCGCAACTGGTCGCTGACCTCGGGCGCGTCGATTTCCGCGAGCAGCTGGCCTTGCGTGACCTTGCTGCCGATGTCGGCGTACCAGCGCCGCAGGTAGCCGCTGACGCGGGCGAAGACCGGCGCATCCTGGAAGGCGCGCACGTCGCCCGGCAGGGTCAGTTCGTCGGCGCCGTCGGCGCGGCGCGGCTGCACGGTGGCGACCGGCGTCGCCGCGGCGGCGGCGGCCTGGGCGCCGAGCGCGGCGCGGGCCTGCAGCCGGGGCAGGATGCCGGCGGCCAGCGCCGCGCCCAGCAGCGCCAGGGCCAGCAGGCCGGCGCGCAGGCTCCGCCCGCGCCGGGCGGAGGACGCCGGCAGCGGCGCGGGATCGGATTGTGGTTTGGGGGTCATGACTGGCCTTTCTGGTCGAATTTCAGGGCGGAGGGCGCGGCGGCGGACGCGGGGGAAGACCCGCTGGCCGCGCGGCGCGCGAGCCATTGATGCAGCAGCCCGAACAGGGTCGGCACCAGCACCAGCGTCGCCACCGTGCCGAATGCCAGGCCGCCGATCACCGCGCGGCCGAGGGGCGCGTTCTGCGCGCCGGCGTCGCCGGTGCCCAGCGCCATCGGGATCATGCCGATCAGCATCGCCAGCGCCGTCATCACGACCGGGCGGAAGCGCCCGATGCCGGCCTGCAGCGCGGCCTCGAAGGGCGCCATGCCGGCGGCGCGCAGTTCGCGGGCGAGGCTGATCACCAGGATGCTGTTGGCGGTGGCGATGCCGATGCACATGATGGCGCCGGTCAGCGCCGGCACGCTGACCGTGGTCTGGCTGACGAACAGCATCCAGGCCATGCCGGCCAGCGCGCCCGGCAGGCCGCCGATGATCGCCAGCGGGTCCAGCCACGACTGGAAGTTCACCACCATCAGCAGGTAGACCAGCACCACGGCGATGGCCAGCCCGCCGAGCAGACCCGAGAACGAGTCGCGCATGGTCTGCACCTGCCCGCGCACCACGAGCTCGGACCCCGCCGGCAGCTCGCCGCGCGCGGCGTCGACGATGCGGTGGATGTCGCCGGCCACCGCGCCCAGGTCGCGCCCGCGCACCGCGCCGAAGATGTCGATCACGGGCTGCACGTTGTAGTGCGACACCACGCCCTGCTGGGCGGTGCGCTCGATGCTGCCGAGCGAGCCGAGCAGGTCGCCGCCACCGCCGCCGGGAAAGCCGGCGCCCAGGCCGAGCGGGATGTTCGACAGCGCCTGCAGCGAGCCCATCGCGTGCTGCGGCACCGACACCATCAGCGGGTAGCTGACGCCGTTGCGCGGATTGAGCCAGAAGTTGGGCGAGGTCTGGCCGCTGCCGGACAGCGAGATCAGCAGGTTCTGCGCCACGTCGCGCTGCGACAGGCCGGCCTGCAGCGCGCGCGTGCGGTCCACGTTCACGGTCAGCGCGGGCTGGTCGTCGGGCTGCTGGATATGGACGTCCACCAGGCCCGGCACCGCGCGCAACTGCCCGGCGAGCTTGCGCGCCAGCGCGCGATTGGCGTCGAGCCGGTTCCCCACCACCTGGATGTCGATCGGGGCCGGCAGGCCGAAGTTGAGGATCTGGCTGATGATGTCGGCCGGCAGGAAGGAGAAGCTCACGCCCGGGAACGCCTGCGGCAGCAGCTTGCCGAGCTGGTCCACGTAACCGGCGCCGGGCGCGTGGCCGGGCTTGAGCGACACCAGGATCTCCGCGTCGCCGGTGCCGATGGGCAGCGCCGAATCGTAGGTCAGGTTGATGCCGCTGACCGGCAGGCCGATGTTGTCGACGATGCCGGCCACGTTGCCCGCGCCGATCACCTCGCGGATGCGGCTCTCCACGGCGTCGGCGATGCGCGCCGTTTCCTCTATGCGGGTGCCGGTGCGCGCGCGCATGTGCAGGCGGATCTCGCCGCTGTCCACGCTGGGGAAGAAGTCCTGGCCCAGGAACGGCACCAGCGTCATGGACAGCGCGCAGCACGCCAGGAAACCGGCGGCGAAGCGCCCGGGACGGCGCAGCACCGCGCCCAGCAACGCGGCGTAGCGCGCGCGCAGCCCCTCGAATGCCTGCTCGAAGCGCGCCTGCATCCCGGCGCAGGCGCGGCGCACGCCGGCGAGGCGGGCGGCGAAACGGGCGGCGAAACGGGCGGCGAAGCGGGCGGCAAGGCGACCGGCGGGGCGCGCCGCCTCCCGCGCGCCCTCCTCGCCGCGCATCAGGTAGTGCGCCAGCGTGGGAATCAGCGTGCGCGACAGGAAGTACGAGGCGGCCATCGCGAACACTACGGCTTCGGCCATCGGCACGAACAGGTAGCGCGCCACGCCGGACAGCAGGAACATCGGCAGGAACACGATGCAGATCGACAGCGTGGACACCAGCGTGGGAACCGCGATCTGGGCCGAGCCCTCCAGGATGGCCTGCTCCAGCGGCTTGCCCAGCTCGCGGTGGTGGGTGATGTTCTCGATGGCCACGGTGGCGTCGTCGACCAGCACGCCCACCGCCAGCGCCAGGCCGCCGAGCGTCATGATATTGATGGTCTCGCCGAGCGCGGACAGCGCCATCAGCGAAGCCAGCACCGAGAGCGGGATCGAGATGGCGATGATCAGCGTGGCGCGCCAGCTGCCCAGGAACAGCAGGATCATCAGCGCCGTCAGGCAGGCCGCCACCAGGGCTTCGTGCAGCACCCCCTGCACGGCGCCGGTGACGAACACGGACTGGTCGGACACCGGCTGCACGCGCAGCGCGGCCGGCAGGCCCGCCATCATGCGGGGCAGCATCGCCTTGACCTGCGCGATGATCGCCAGCGTGGAGGTGTTGCCGCTCTTCTCGATCTCCAGCAGCGCCGAGCGCTTGCCGTCGCGGCGCACCACGTTGGTCTGCGGCGCGTAGCCGTCGCGCACCTGCGCGACGTCGCGCACGTAGACCACGCCGTCCGGGCCGCTCCTGACCGGCAGGTCGTTGAGGCCGGCCACGGTGGCCGTGCTGCCGTTCAGGTCCACGCGGTATTCGAGCGCGCCGACCTTCGCGGTTCCGCCGGGCAGCACCAGGTTCTGCGCGTTGACCGCGTTGACCACGTCCAGCGCGGTCAGGCCGCGCGCCTGCAGCGCGCGGGCGTCGAGGTCCACCATCACCTGGCGCACCTTGCCGCCGTAGGGAAGCGGCACCGAGGCGCCCTGCACGGTGGCGAGCTGGGTGCGGATGAAGTTGTTGCCGAGGTCGTAGAGCTGCTGCTCGGGCAGCGAGTCGCTGCCCAGCGCCAGCCGCAGGATCGGCACGGTCGAGGCGCTGTAGCTCAGGATCAGCGGCGGCGTGGTGCCCGGCGGCATGCTGCGCAGCATCGACTGCGCGCCCGAGGACGTCTGCGCGATCGCGCGGTTGATGTCGGCGCCGGGGTGGAAGAACACCTTGATCACGGCCACCCCGGCGAGCGACTGCGACTCGATGTGCTCGATGTCGTCGACGCTGTTGGTCAGCGAGCGCTCGTAGCCCGTCACGATGCGCCGCGACATGTCCTCGGCGGACAGCCCGTTGTAGTTCCACACGATGCTCACCACCGGAATGTCGATGGCCGGGAAGATGTCGGTCGGCGTGCGCATCAAGACCAGCGGGCCGGCCAGCAGCAGGCACAGCGCCAGCACCACGAAGGTGTAGGGGCGGCTCAACGCGAGCCTTACTATCCACATGGCAGGATTCCTGAATCGATTGGAGCACGATGCCCATGCGCGGAAATCGCGCGATGGGCCGGATTCTAGGGAGCCGATGGGCATGCAAACGCTATCAGTTCGATTACGGATTTGTCATGTGGGGCGGGTTGCCGGGCCGGTATCATGCGAGCCATCAACCGAGGACGCTGCGCGAGCAGGAGGGACGGCGATCATGAAGATACTGGTGGTGGAGGACGAGCCCAAGACGGGGGAATACCTGCGCAAGGGGCTGGCCGAATCGGGCTTCGTGGTGGACCTGGCCGTGACCGGCGCCGACGGCCTGCACCAGGGCATGGAGGGCGAATACGACCTGATGATCCTCGACGTGATGCTGCCCGGCATGAACGGCCTGGAAGTGCTGCGCCAGCTGCGCGAGCGCAAGGACACGCCGGTGCTGATCCTGACCGCGCGGGACGAGGTGGAAGACCGCGTGCGCGGGCTGGAGCTGGGCGGCGACGACTATCTCACCAAGCCCTTCGCCTTCGTCGAGCTGCTGGCGCGGGTGCGCACGCTGCTGCGCCGCGGGCCCATCCGCGAGGCCGAGCGCATCGAGGTCGACGACCTCGTGATCGACCTGATCCGCCATCGCGTGATGCGCGCCGGGCGCCGCATCGACCTGACCCAGCGCGAGTTCTCGCTGCTGCATTTCCTGGCGCGGCGCGCGGGCGAGGTATTGAGCCGCACCCAGATCGCCTCGCACGTGTGGGACATGAACTTCGACAGCGACACCAACGTGGTCGACGTGGCCGTGCGCCGGCTGCGCGCCAAGATGGACGACGAGTTCGAGCGCAAGCTGATCCACACCGTGCGCGGCATGGGCTACGTGCTGGAAAGCCGGGGCGGCTGATGCGCAGGATCTCGCTGACCGCGCGGCTGGCGCTGGCCTTCGGCGTGGCTGCGCTGCTGGTGCTGGGCGGCGTGGGCGCCTACCTGTACCGCGCGCTGGCCACCCAGGTGATCGAGCGCGACGACGCCGAGCTGCTGCGCAAGGCCGCGCGCGTGCGCGACGAGCTGGCCGACTCCGGCGCCGCGGGCGCCGAATACTGGCGCGATGTCGGCGGCGTGGTGTCCGGCAACGAGGAATTCGCGCTGCTCGTGCGCGCGCCCGACGGCGCCCTGCTGCTCGCGGCCAACGCCACCCGGGACGCCGTTCCCGAGGTCGCGCCGCTGGCGCTCGCGGCCGCCATCGGCCCCGGCGCCATCCACGCATGGAGCACGCCCGCCGGCTATCCGGTGCGCGGCGTCACCGCGCTGGCCCGCGCCGGCAACGCGCGGGAGCCGCTGCGCTTCACCCTCTACCAGACCGCCGTGGGGCGCGTGACGCTGTTGCGCGCCTACCGCGACAAGGTGCTGGCCGCCACCGTGCTCGGCGCGCTGATCGCCGCTTGCCTGGGCTACCTGCTGCTGCGCATCGGCATGGCGCCGCTGCGCAGGATCGCCGCCGGCGCCTCGGCCGTGACCGTGACCCGCCTGCAATTGCCGCTCGATCCCGCCCGGTTGCCGCCCGAGCTGGAAGAGCTGGCGTCCGCCCTGCAGCAGATGATGCAGCGGCTGCACGAAGGCTTCGAGCGGCTCTCGCAGTTCTCCGCCGACCTCGCGCACGACTTCCGCACGCCGATCGGCAATCTGCTGGGCCAGACCCAGGTGGCGCTTGGCGCCGAGCGCAGCGCCGACGAATACCAGGCGCTGCTGGCCTCGAACATCGAGGAGTACGAGCGCCTTGCCCGCATGATCGAGAACATGCTGTTCATCGCGCGCGCCGAGAATGCGCGCGTGGCGGTGAACCCGGTGACGCTGGACCTGGCGCGCGAGCTGCACGGACTATCGGACTACTTCGAGGGGCTGGCCGAGACCGGCGGCGTGACCATCGCCGTGGCCGGCTCGGGCAGCGTATTGGCCGACCCGCTGCTGCTGCGGCGCGCCGTCAGCAACCTGGTGGCCAACGCCATCCGCTACACCCCGGCCGGGCAGACCATCACCATGCGCGGCGCGCAGACCGCCTCGGGCGCCAGCGTCGAGGTCAGCAATCCGGGGCCCGGCATCGCCCCCGAGCACATGCCGAAGCTGTTCGACCGCTTCTTCCGCGGCGACGCGGCGCGCGCCAACTCGGGAGAGTCGTCGGGGGTCGGGCTGGCCATCGTCAGGTCGATCATGGACCTGCACCACGGCACGGTGGAGGTGGAATCCGAAGTCGGGGGCGTGACGGTGTTCCGGCTGCGGTTTCCGGCGGGCGACGACACGGCCAGGACCCGCGGGAGCGCGTGAAGGCAGTCGGGCACGCCGATGCCTGAAGCCCGCGCGGCGAGCGATCGAGCCGATCCCGGCGCAGCCACGCTCGCGCGGCAGGAGGCATCCTTGCCGCCTGCCTTCCGGCATCGTGACCGGCCGAAGCCACCCCCAGCCACGCAAGACACCCGCTAGACGATAGGCCGCGCGCCGCGCCGGCGATCCTCCTGCAGCAGATTGCCGATCTGCTGCAGCGCATGGCTGAGTTCCGCCTGGCTTGCCGCGCCGCCCACGGAAATCCTCACCGCGTTGCCGGGGTCCGGCTCCGTGCTGAACGCATCCGAGCCGGCCACGGCGATGCCGCGCTGCTCCAGCGTGTCGACGAAGAGCTGCGAGTTCCACTGCGGCGGCAGGGGCAGCCAGATATGCAGCCCGGACGGATGCGCGCTGGCGGACTTCGGCAGCAGCGAGCGCGCCAGGGTCTGCCGCGCGCGCGCCTCGCGCTGGACCTCGACCAGGAGCTGCCGCGCCATGCCGGTCCGTATCCATTGCTCGGACAGCCCGAACAGCAGCGGCGAGCCGCCCATGCCGGAGGCGCGCAGATTCTCCTGCAGCGACGCGCCGTCGCCATCCTCGGGCACCAGCACGAACGCGGTCCGCAGGCTTGGCCACAGGCATTTCGACAGCGACGCCATGTAGTACGTGCGCTGCCCGCCCGTGAACGTGGCCAGCGGCGGCGGCGCGTCGTTGAGCAGGAACCAGTACGGATCGTCCTCCATCAGCGTGATCTTCAACTTGCGCAGCACGGCGGCAACCTCCTGGCGCCGCCCCGCGGGCATGGTCCGCGTGGTGGGGTTGTGCAGGGTCGGATTCAGGTAGATGACGCCGGCGCCGGTGGCGCGATGGGCTTTCTCGATGGCATCCGGCAGGACGCCCTCGCCGTCGGAGGCCACGGCCACGACGCGCAGGTCGAGCTTGCGGGCCGCCAGCAGGAAGCCCGGGTAGGTCAGCGGGTCGCACAGCACCGTGTCGCCCCTGCGCGTGACGGACAGCAGGATGGCGAAGATCGCGGCCTGCGTCCCCGCGGACATGATCAGGTTGCCGTGCGCGAGATCGCCGAGCGCGGGCCCGAGCCATGCCTGGCCCGCCTGGATCGCCGACGAGTTGCGGCTGCCGGTGTCGTAGGCCGACAGCCGCTGGCTGCTCTGGCGCAGGAACAGTTCCTCGACGCCCGTGCGGACAAAATCGCCGAGGCTGCGCCCCGCGGGCTGGGGCGGCACGTTCATGCTGAGGTCGATCCGCACCGCGCCGGCCGCGTTGCCCGGCGTGGCGACGAACGACCCGCGGCCACCGAACGATTCGATCAGGCCGCGGTTGCGCGCCTCGGTGTAGGCCCTCGTCACCGTGGTCAGGTCGACGCCCAGCGCGGCCGCGAGCGCGCGCTGGGGCGGAACCTGGTCGCCGGGCGCGAGCTTCTCCTGCCGGACGGCCTCGCCGATGAGATCGACGATCTGCAGATAGCGGGGGCCGGCGCCCGCCACCAGCGGCCGGATCCACGCCAACTGGTGAGACGCCTTCGACTCAAGTTCCGACATTCGCGCAGTCTCCATTGTCAAACCATACAATAAGTTCTATATTTGACATACATTGTAAATCAAAATCCATACATAAATCAAGCGTATGGATGAAAATCGTGTCGTCTGATGCCATGCCGCGGTCCGCGTCCGGCGGCGGCGTTGTCGTGGTGTGCGCGGACCGGGCCGGGAGGCATCGATGGCGCCGGCGATGGCACCGGCAGCGGCGCGGCGCATTGCGGGGCGGCGCATCGCGGCATGCCCGCGTCTTGGGCGGCCCCGCACCGAAGCCGCCGAACTGGCGGCGCCCCGCCCTGCCGTGCCGGCGGACGGGATGCCCGCCCCGCCCGATTATGGCGAACTTCCGCGCGCCGGCCGCGGGCATCGAACCAGAACCTGATACGGAGCAAAGGAATCCACCAATGGCGGTTACAGTTTCACGCGACCTCTACGAGCACGTCATGGTCCCCAACTACGCGCCGGCCGCGATCATCCCGGTCGAGGGCAGGGGCGCGCGCCTGTGGGACCAGAACGGCACCGAATACATCGACTTCGCCGGCGGCATCGCCGTCAACGCGCTGGGGCATTGCCACCCGGCGCTGGTCGAGGCCCTGGCCGAACAGTCCCGGCGGCTCTGGCACGTCTCGAACATCTTCACCAACGAGCCCGCGATCCGGCTGGCGCACGCGCTCACGCAGGCCACCTTCGCCGACCGCGTCTTCTTCGCCAACTCCGGCGCCGAGGCCAACGAAGCCGCCTTCAAGCTCGCGCGGCGCCACGGCATCGGCACCGGCGGGGACGCCAGGCACGAGATCGTCGCCACGCACAACAGCTTTCACGGCCGCAGCCTGTTTACCGTGAGCGTGGCCGGGCAGCCCAAGTATTCGGACGGCTTCGGCCCGCCCATCGCGGGCATCCGGCACGTGCCGTTCAACGACATCGCGGCGCTGGAGGCCGCAGTGTCCGGGCGCACGTGCGCCGTCGTGCTAGAGCCGGTGCTCGGCGAGAGCGGCGTGCTGCCCGCCACCCACGCCTACCTGCGGCGCGCCCGCGAGTTGTGCGACGCGCATGGCGCGCTGCTGATCTTCGACGAGGTCCAGACCGGCATGGGCCGGCTGGGCACGCTGTTCGCCTATCAGCATTTCGGCGTGGTGCCGGACGTCATGACCGTGGCCAAGGCGATCGGCTGCGGCTTTCCGCTGGCCGCCATGCTCGCCACCCGCGCGGCGGCGCAGCACCTCGGCCCCGGCACGCACGGCAGCACGTTCGGCGGCAACCCGCTGGCCTGCGCGGTCGGCGAGGCTGCATTGCGCCTCATCGACCAGCCCGCGGTCCTGCGCGGCGTCGGGGAGCGGCACGCGCGCCTGGCCGGCGCGCTGGCCGCCATCGGCAGGCGCCACGCGCTGTTCGAGGCGGTGCGCGGCATCGGCCTGCTGCTGGGCTGCGTGCTGGCGCCGCCGTGGAAAGGCCGCGCGCAATACGTCGCGAGCCGCTGCCTCGAGCATGGGGTCATGGTGCTGCAGGCGGGCCCCGACGTCATCCGCCTGGCACCGAGCCTGGTCATCGAGCGCGACGAGATCGACGATGGCCTGGCGCGCCTGGAAAGGGCCGCGGCGCAGCTCGCCGCGGAACTTCACGAACAAGAACGACTTCAATCAGAGGAGCAATGACATGGCAGGCAAAGACCTGAATATCCGCGGCAGCCTCGTCGCCCTGGTGACGCCGATGTTTCCGGACGGCGCCATCGACTGGGCGGCTTACCGCGAGCTCATCGACTGGCACATCGCGGCACGCACCAGCGCGCTGGTCATCATGGGCTCCACGGGCGAGACCCCGACCATCGCGCCGGCCGACCACATCGCGCTCATCCGCGTGGCCGTGGCGCATGCCGCCGGCCGCATCCCGATCATCGGCGGCACCGGCGCCAACGCCACCAGCGAGGCGATCGAGCTCACCCTGGCGGCGCAGGACGCCGGCGTGGCGGCGTGCCTGTCCGTGGTGCCCTACTACAACAAGCCGACGCAGGCCGGCCTCTACGCGCATTTCCGCGCCATCGCCGAGCGCGCCGAGGTGCCGGTCATCCTGTATGACGTGCCGAGCCGGACCATCGCCAGGATGACGGTGGAGACGATCCTGGCGCTGGCCGCGATCGACGGCATCGTCGGCCTGAAGGACGCGACCGGCGACCTCGCGCGCGCCAACGAGCTGTTCCACCGGCTGCCGCCGGAATTCTCCGTGTACAGCGGCGACGATGCCACCGCCGCCGCGCTGATCCTGCTGGGCGCGCGCGGCAATATCTCGGTGACGGCCAACATCCTGCCGGTCATGATGCGCGAGCTCTGCGACGCCGCCCTCGCCGCCGACGTGCCCGCCGTGCGCCGGCTGAGCCGCCGCCTGGCCGCGATCAACCAGGCGCTGTTCGTCGAATCGAACCCGATCCCGGTCAAGTGGGCCATGCAGCGGATGGGCCTGATCCGCGAGGGCATCCGGCTCCCGCTCACGCCGTTGTCGCCCGGACATGCCGGCAGCGTGGCGGCGGCGATGCGCGAGGCCGGCATCGTGCTGGCGGACGCGGGCGGCCCTGCCGCGCAGGCCTGAGCCATCGCGGGCGCGGGCCCGCGCCGGCGCCTTCAGGACGCGGCGCTCACGCCGTCCCGGCGCCGCACGCCGGCGCCTGCTGCCCCGCCTCGCCAGGGAAGGAAACCGGCGCCTGGCGCGCGCGGTTGACGCTCAACTGGAAGATGTCCGGCCGCGCATAGTGCCCGACCACGTCGAGGTCATACTTGCCGCGCGCGATTTCGCCCAGGTCGATCTCCGCGAGGAAGATGCCCTCGCCCTCGAATGACGGCGCCACCAGGACCTTGCCGAGCGGGTCCACGATGCACGAGCCGCCGCGGATCAGCACGTCCGGCGCGGCGCCCGCCGCGCGCGCCGGATGGCCGGCGGGAAAATCCGACGACGTCATGTACTGGCACGCCGAGACGACGAAGCAGCGGCCCTCGAGCGCGATGGTCTGCATGGTCGGCAGCCAGGTATCGCGCGCGTCCACGGTGGGCGCGCAGTACACCTGCACGCCCTGCGCATACATGGCCGTGCGCAGCAGCGGCATGTAGTTCTCCCAGCAGATCACCGCGCCGATCTTGCCCAGCCCGGAATCGAGCACCGGCAGCGTCGAGCCGTCGCCGAATCCCCAGACGAGGCGCTCCAGCGCCGTGGGCATCAGCTTGCGGTGCTTGCCGAGCAGGCTGCCGTCGGGGCCGTAGAACAAGACGCTGCAATACAGCGTGCCCCCGGCGCGCTCGATCACGCCGACCACCAGATGCACGCCGTTCGCGCGTGCGGCCTCGGCAATGAGCGCACACGACGCATCGCCCTCCTCGATCGCGCCTTCGTGGTAGCGGCGGAATTCGTCGCGCCCCTCGTCGCTGCGCGTGCCGAGCCGGGCGCCGAAATCGAGCCCCTTGGGGTATCCGCCCACGAACGCTTCCGGAAAGACCACGAGCTTCGCGCCGCGGCTGGCCGCGTCGCTGGTCAGGTCGGCCAGCTTGGCCAGCGTGGCGGGCGTGTCGTAGATCAGCGATCCCGCCTGGACGACGGCGGCGCGGTACGGGGCTGGATGGGACATGGCGGGTTCTCCCTGTTGCGGTGGATAGATCCATACAAAGAAAACGATGTATGGCATGTGAAATTGTTTGTATGGTCACATCATACCCAAGCGCGGGCGCGACGCATAGTCGCAGGCAATGCCAGTCCACGCCTCGCTTTGCGCCGCCGCAGCGCGGCGGCCACAGGCGCGCCGCGGCATCCGCGGCGGATGGAATAGCATCTTCGCCCCTCGATCCAGGCCATACAAAATCACAACACAAACGCATACACAATGCCATACAATACATACACAAATTAAACACAACAAACTGTATGGATCTATGTGGATCGTATGGAAAACCGCGCGCCTGCCGCTCGCCGCCGGCGCGCGCCAGCGCCTGACACCATTCCCCCGGCTCGCAAGGATCGTCCGCCCCCGTCTTGCGCCGCCCCTTGAAGCGGTTCATGGAACCGAGGTCTTGAAATGAGAGAAACCTACCGAAATTGCCTTCGTTACCCGCTGGCCGCACTGGCCTTGTCGAATCTCGGCGGCTGTAGCTGGGTGCTGTTCAACTCGAAAGGCGCCGTCGGCATCGCGCAGCGCGACCTCATCATCACCTGCATCGGCCTGATGCTGTTCGTCGTCGTGCCGGCCATCGTGCTGACGTTCGTCTTTGCCTGGAAATACCGCGCCACCAATCCGAAGGCCAAATACACGCCCGACTGGGCCCACTCGACCGGGATCGAGATCGTGGTGTGGGGCGTGCCGCTCGTCATCATCGCGACGCTGTCGGTCATCGTGTGGCGCTCGACCCATGCGCTCGACCCCTACCGCCCGCTCGACGTGCCCGGCGCGCCGATCAACGTCGAGGTCATCGCCACCGACTGGAAATGGGTCTTCGTCTATCCCGACCTCGGCATCGCCGCGGTCAACGAACTGACCTTCCCCGAGCACCGCCAGGTGGCGTTCAGCATTACCTCCAACTCCACCATGAACACCTTCTTCATCCCGCAGCTGGGCGGCCAGGTGTACGCGATGGCGGGCATGCGCACCCGCCTGCACCTGATGGCCAACGAGCAGGGGCAATACCGCGGGATGTCGGGCAACTACAGCGGCCACGGCTTCTCGGACATGAAGTTCGTCGCCACGGCCACCACGGAGGAAGGCTTCCAGCGCTGGGTGGCCCAGGTCAGGAGCTCGCCGCTGACGCTCGACCTCGACACCTTCCTCAAGCTGGCCAGGCCCAGCCAGCGCAACAGCGTCGTGCACTTCTCGCAGGTCCAGCCCGGCCTGTTCAAGAAGGTGATCGACCAGTTCGTCGGCGCCGGCGCGAACACCAGCGCCAGCGCCATCGTGCCCGCCGCCGCGCCTACCGCGCCCGACACGCCCGCCGCGGGCACGTTGTCGGCAAACAAGGAGTAAGACATTCATGTTCGGCAAACTGACCTGGGCCGACGTGCCGCTGCACGAGCCCATCATCGCAATCACGCTGGCCGTCATCGCCATCGGCGGCCTCGCGCTGCTGGCGGCGATCACCTACTTCCGCAAGTGGAACGTGCTGTGGCGCGACTGGATCACGACGGTCGACCACAAGCGCATCGGCGTCATGTACGTGCTGGTGGCCGTGGTCATGCTGGTGCGCGGCTTTGCCGACGCGCTCATGATGCGGGCCCAGCTGGCCGTCGCCGGCCCGGGCAGCGAGGGATTCCTGCCGCCGCACCACTATGACCAGATCTTCACCGCGCACGGCGTGATCATGATCTTCTTCGTCGCCACGCCGTTCATCGTCGGGCTGATGAACGTGGTGGTGCCGCTGCAGATCGGCGCGCGCGACATGGCCTATCCGTTCCTCAACGCCTTCAGCTTCTGGCTGTTCGTGGTGGGCGCGGTGCTGGTCATGCTCTCGCTGGGCGTGGGCGAGTTCGCGCAGACCGGATGGGTCGCCTATCCGCCGCTGTCCGACATCGAGTTCAGTCCGGGCGTGGGGGTGGACTACTACATATGGGCGCTGCAGGCGTCCGGGCTCGGCACCTTGCTCACCGGCGTCAACCTGTTCGTCACCATCCTGAAGATGCGCGCGCCCGGCATGACCCTGATGAAGATGCCGATCTTCACGTGGACGGTGTTCGTCACCAGCGTCATCATCATCGCCGCGTTCCCGATCCTGACCGTGGCGCTGGCCGCGCTGACGCTGGACCGCTACCTCGACTTCCACTTCTACACCAACGCGCTGGGCGGCAACCCGACGATGTACGTCAACCTGGTGTGGGCCTGGGGCCACCCCGAGGTGTACATCCTGGTGCTGCCCTCCTTCGGCATCTTCTCGGAAGTGACCGCGACCTTCGCCCGCAAGGCGCTGTTCGGCTACAAGTCGATGGTGGGCGCCACGCTGGCCATCGGCATCCTGTCGTTCCTGGTGTGGCTGCACCACTTCTTCACGATGGGCTCGGGCGCCAACGTCAACGCCTTCTTCGGCATCATGACGATGATCATCGCCATCCCGACCGGCGTGAAGATCTTCACGTGGCTGTTCACCATGTACGGCGGGCGCGTGGAGTTCACGCCGCCGATCCTGTGGACGCTGGCCTTCCTGGTGACGTTTACGATCGGCGGCATGACCGGCGTGCTGCTGGCCATCCCGGGCGCGGACTTCCTGCTGCACAACAGCCTGTTCCTGGTCGCCCACTTCCACAACACCATCATCGCCGGCGCGCTGTTCGGCTACTTCGCCGGGCTGTACTACTGGTTCCCCAAGGTGTTCGGCTTCAAGCTCAACGAGCGCCTGGGCAAGTATTCGTTCTGGTGCTGGGTCATCGGCTTCTACCTGGCCTTCATGCCGCTGTACATGCTGGGCTTCATGGGCATGACGCGCCGGCTGAACCACTATGACAACCCGGCCTGGACGCCGTACCTGCACGTCGCCTTCGTCGGCGCGCTGTTCGTGCTGGCCGGCATCGCGTTCCTGGTCCTGCAACTGATCGTCAGCATCCGCGACCGCAGGCACAACCGCGACCTCACCGGCGACCCGTGGAACGCGCGCACGCTGGAATGGGCCACGTCCTCGCCGCCGCCGTTCTACAACTTCGCGGTGGTGCCGCAGGTCGACGCGATCGATGCCTTCCACGTCGCCAAGAAGCGCGGCCTGCCGCCGCCGCCCGCGCACTACGAGCCGATCCACATGCCGCGCAACACGGGCGTGCCGTTCATCGTCAACGTGTTCATCCTGCTGCTGTGCTTCGCGCTGATCTGGCATATCTGGTGGCTGGCGTCGGCCGGCGCGATCGCCACCGTCGCCGCGCTGATCGTGCGCTCCTACGACGACGACACCGACTACTACGTCAGCGCCGAGGAAGTGGCGCGCATCGAGCATGCGCACGTCTCCACCCTGGCGCGCAAGGCTGCCTGACCATGACCACTCACATCCTGAACCACGCCGCCAAGGCGCACGCCCGCGGGCAAGCACACGGGCACGAGCACGGGCACGGACACGACGGCCACGCCCACGGCTCGGCCAAGGTCCTCGGACTCTGGGTCTACCTGATGTCCGACTGCATCCTGTTCGGCTCGCTGTTCGCCTCCTACGTGGTGCTCAGCGGCGCCTACGCGGGCGGTCCGACGCAGAAGGACCTGTTCGAGCTGCCCTTCGTGCTGGCCGAGACCTTCGTGCTGCTGTTTTCCAGCATCACCTACGGCTACGCCATGCTCGCCGTGCACCGCCGCGACAAGGCCGGCGTGCTGCGCTGGCTGGGCCTGACCTTCGTGCTGGGCGCGGTCTTCGTCGGCATGGAGCTGCACGAGTTCCATCACCTGATCGCGGCCGGCCACGGTCCGAGCCGCAGCGCGTTCCTGTCGGGCTTCTTCGCGCTGGTGGGCACGCACGGGCTGCACGTCGCGGCCGGGCTGGTGTGGATGGCCGTGCTGCTGCACCAGGTCGCCACGCGCGGCCTGACGCCCACCAGCGTGACCCGCCTGTCGTGCCTGAGCCTGTTCTGGCATTTCCTGGACCTGGTCTGGATCTGCGTCTTCACCATCGTCTACCTGTTCGGAGCATTTTGATCATGGCCAACCATGCGACTACCCGCGCCGGCGAGAGCCACGGCAGCGCGCGCTCCTACAACATCGGCTTCGCGCTGTCGGCCATCCTCACCGTGATCCCGTTCGCGCTGATCATGCACCCGGTGCTGTCGCGCCCGGCCACGCTGCTGCTGGCGGTGGCGTTCGCGGTCGCGCAGCTCGTGGTGCAGCTGGTCTTCTTCCTGCACATGAACCGCTCGTCCGAAGGCGGCTGGAACCTGATCAGCTTCGTGTTCACCCTGGTCATCCTCTTCATCATCGTGGCGCTGTCGGTCTGGATCATCTGGAGCATGCACTACAACATGATGATCAACTGAGGCCACGGCCCGCGCCGCGCCCCCCGCATCCCGAAACCATGTATCGCCCCTATCTTCAACTCACCAAGCCCGGCATCGTGATGGGCAACATGATCTCCGTGACGGGCGGCTTCCTGCTCGCCTCGCGGGGAGACATCAACTGGACCAGGGGCTGCCTCGTGGCGCTGGGCGTCGCGCTGGTGATTGCCTCGGGCTGCGTGGTCAACAACATCGTCGACCGCGACATCGACGGCCTGATGGCGCGCACCCGCAACCGTCCGATGGTCACCGGCGCGGTGCCCATGCCGCTGGCCCTGCTCTATGCGTGCGTGCTGGGGCTGGCGGGCGCCGGCCTGCTCTACGCGGCCACCCGGCAGGTCATGCCGGTGGCGCTCGTGACGATCGGCTACGCGGTCTACGTGGGCGCGTACACGCTCTGCCTCAAGCGCAGCTCCGTGCACGGCACGCTGGTGGGCAGCATCTCGGGGGCGATGCCGCCGGTGGTGGGCTATTGCGCGGCAAGCGGGCGCTTCGACGCGGCCGCGCTGACGCTGCTGGTGATGTTCAGCCTGTGGCAGATGCCGCATTCCTACGCCATCGCCATCTTCCGCGCCGCCGACTACCGCGCCGCGGCGATCCCGGTGCTGCCGGTGGTCAGGGGCCTGCCCGCGGCCAGGCGGCACATCGTCGCCTACATCGCCGCGTTCACCGGCGCCACGCTGATGCTCGGCGTCCTGGGCTATACCGGATGGCTATACATGCTCGCCGCGCTGGCGAGCGGCATCTACTGGTTCAGGCTGGGGCTGGCGGGCCGCACCGCCGGCGACCAGCGGCGGTGGGCGCGCAAGCTGTTCTTCGCCTCCATCGCCATCATCACCGTGCTGAGTTTCGCGATGTCGGTGGACTTCTACCGGGCGCCGTCCGGCGTCGCGCTCCAGGGACAGTAACACCCGACCGCCAGCATCGAGAACGGCTCGACCCGCTGCCCGGCGACGAGCTTGTCGAGGATCGGCTCGACGAAGCTGTTGGCCGAGCTGCACACCAGCCCCTGGCTGTAGGGCCCGGCGTACGCCAGCCGGCCATCGGCCGCCCAGATCGCCATCGACGGGCTGGCCGGCAGCCGCTCCATGCCCTCGATGCGCGCCAGCGGCCTGAGCTTGCCTTGCAGGAACGGCGCCAGCGCGCCATGCGTGCCCGGCTTCTGCACGCTGTAGAAGTCGACCCTGGCGTTGCGGTACATCTGCATCAGGTAGTTCAGGTGCGCGTCGGTCTCCTTGTTGCAGGTGGTGCAGTCCGGGTCCCAGAAATGCACCACCCGGATGCGGCCGGTGTTGCCGGCCAGTTCCGGCGGCAGGCGCAGGTCGGCATCGCCGAACACCACGGCGCGATCGGCGTAGGTGCGCAGGCCGCCCACGCCGAAGTAGCGCCACAAGCCGGCCCCGGTCGCGGTGAGGATGGCGACCGCGACGCACAGGAACACCACCACCGCCCGGCGGCGCAGGAAAGGAAGCGCCGGCTGGCTGCCGGCGTCCGCTGAAGAAAGGGACATGCGAATACGCTCCACCGGCGCGCGCAGTCAGGGCGCGCGCCGGAACTTGCTGCGGAACTGCTTTTCCATCTCCCGGCAGGCTTCCGCCTGGAAGCTGCGGGAGGCCGGCGACGCCGCCGCCTGGCTGCGGCGCCAGCACTGCGCGACGGCGTGGCGCTCGGCCGCCTCGGCCGCCGCGGTCTGCGGGCGCGAGACGCCGAAGACGAAGGCGCCCAGCACCAGCGCGACGAAGACGCCGCCGGCGGCCATGACCAAGGCGAACCTGCGCCGCTGCGCCGGGGACGGCGGCTCGTCGCCGGCGCGCAGGTCCGCGGACTGGCCGGCGGCGGGCACGCGGGAAACCGGATCGGCAGGCGTCGTCATGGCTGCGGACCCGTGCTGCGCGGCCACTACGCCGCCGCCAGGGCCGGCGCCGGCGCCCGGCCGCCGAGCTTGAACACGCTCACGACCTGCGCCAGATGCGCCGCCTGGTGCCTGAGCCCGTCGACCGCGCTGGCGCTCTGCTCGACCAGCACCGCGTTCTCCTGCGTCACCTGATCGAGCTGGGTGACGGCGTCGCTGACCTGCGCGATGCCCTCGGTCTGCTCGCTGGTCGCGGCGCTGATCTCCGCGATCAGCGCGGCAACCCGCTGTACCTGGCTCACGATGTCGGCCATCGTCGTGCCGGTGGCGCCGACCAGGCTGGAGCCGGCCTCGACCCTGGAGACGCTGGCGTCGATCTGCGTCTTGATCTCCCTGGCCGCGCCCGCGCAGCGCTGCGCGAGCCGCCGCACCTCGCCCGCGACCACGGCGAATCCGCGCCCCTGCTCGCCCGCGCGCGCCGCCTCCACCGCCGCGTTCAGCGCGAGCAGGTTGGTCTGGAAGGCGATTTCGTCGATCACGCCGATGATGTCCGCGATCTTCTTCGAGCTCGCCGCGATCTCGCTCATGGTCGAGACGACCTGCCCGACCGCCGCGCCGCCCTTCTGCGCCGCCTCGTTGGCGGCAACGGCGAGCTGGGCCGCCTGGCGGGCGGACTCCGCGTTGTTGCGGACGATGCCCGTCATCTGGCTCATCGACGCGGCGGTCTGCTGCAGGCTGGCGGCCTGCGCCTCGGTGCGCCGCATCAGGCCGCTGTTGCCTTCCACGATGCCGGTCGAATCGGTGGCCAGCACATCCGATGCCGAGCGCACGTCGCCGACCACGCCGGCCAGGCTTTCGCGCATGACCGACAGCGACGCCAGCACGCTGCCCGGCGGCGCCTGCCGGCCATCGGCATAGGGGCTGAGGTCGCCTTCCGAGACATTCCTGGCGACTTCGGCCAGCGCGCTCGGCTCCGCGCCCAGCTGCTGCAGGATGCTGCGCGATACCCGCCACGCCACCAGCGCGCTGATGACCAGTGCGAGCGCCAGCGCGGTCAGCATCAGATTCAGGAAACCGCCAGCCTCGGACAATGCCGTGTCATTTTCCTGGCGAATGCGCTTTTCCTCGAAATCGATAAGCCGGTTGATGGTGGCCAGCCATTGCTCGTATTGCGGTTTTGCGCGCTCCCACAATAATTCGCGGATAGCCGGCTGCGAAAGCGCATCGGCGGCGGTTCCCGCGATGATCGCATTGGTGGTGGCCACCGCGGCAGCCTCGGCCGCGCGAATGTCGCGATACAGCGCCAGCACCTCCTGCGAGGTCCGGGTGGAGGCCAGCAGCGACTCGATGCCCGCGGTCGAATCGGCGTAGAAGCGAGCCCTGGCCGCGATGAAATCGACCTGCTTCTGGCGCTCGGCGGGCGTTGCAGCCAGGACCACGTCGCGCACCGCGATCGAGCGGTCATGCGCGGAACCGCGGAAATTGATCGCATAGCGCTGGATCACCGCATGGCGCTCGCTGTTCGCATGCAGCGCGCTCTTGATGACGTCTACCTTGACCATCGCCACCGCGGTCACCGCGACGAGCACGGCGAAGATCAGGCCAAATCCGGCGTAAAGCCGCGCGCTTACCCGCATTCTGGAAAACAGCATATCGAACCCCTTGTGATCTGGTTATTTTTTTCAATTATTTCATGGGCCAATTTTTGCGCGATGAAAAATAACTTTTATCCCAATAGGTCAAATCAATTCCATTCCGAATTAATTGCGACATTTAGACGCATCCGCGCGCACCGGGTCGCCCGGCGTTGTTCCTTGCACCCATGCACACGCATCGCGCACGGCAGGCGCCCGCGTCGGGGCCGCGCAGGCCCGGCGCTACAGGCAATGCCCGCGGTAATGCGCGCGAGGCGGCCGCCGGAGGTGCCAGATGGCTATCGGCGCGGACCGGCGCGGTGGATGTCCAAGGTATATCCAATGCATATCCATACAATATCAATACGTATGGAAAATACGCTATCAAAGCATAGCACGACATGAACTGCATGGACATAAAACGACTAGATGACTTGACAAAGCCAGCAAAGCGCCACACGGCTTTCCCAGCGCAAGGCGGGATCGATAAAAATCGCTTTGGCTTCGCTAATATGTCTTTTATCGCATATTTGCTGCCAAGACACGTCAAATATGTGACTTTTTAGCCATCAAGTTATGTTCACAAGGACCTGTCTCTGGCAATCCGTGGAAATTTCATCTACAGTTCGCGTAACTTTTATAGATCCATACATACGAATTTCTGTATGGATACAATTCAAATGCAAAGTGAAGCCCCCAAAACACGCGCGAACACACGCGCGAACCTGCATTTCGGTCGAAGGCAGTTTCTGAAGTTATGCGGCGCAGGGGCGGCCACCGCCACGGCAACGGCCCTCGGGTTCGCGCCCAGCCCGGCAAGGGCGGCCGACATCCGGCAGTACAAGCTGCTGCGCGCCAGGGAAACCCGCAACAACTGCACCTATTGCTCGGTCGGCTGCGGCCTCCTGATGTACAGCACGGGAGACGGCGCCAAGAACGCCAAGGCCAGCATCTTCCACATCGAAGGCGATCCCGACCATCCGGTCAGCCGCGGCTCGCTCTGCCCCAAGGGCGCCGGCCTGGTCGATTTCATTCATAGCGAGAACCGCCTGAAATACCCGGAATACCGGGCGCCCGGCTCCAACGAATGGAAGCGCATCAGCTGGGACGAGGCCACCACGCGCATCGCCCGCCTGCTCAAGGACGATCGCGACAAGAACTTCATCGCGCGCAACGAGAAGGGCGAGCTGGTCAACCGCTGGCTGTCGAGCGGCATGCTGGCCTCGTCGGCGGCCAGCAATGAGACCGGCATCCTCGACTTCAAGTTCGCGCGGGCGCTCGGCATCCTCGGCCTGGACTGCCAGGCCCGCGTGTGCCACGCGCCCACCGTGTCGGCGCTAGCGCCGACGTTCGGCCGCGGCTCGATGACCAACAACTGGGTCGACATCAAGAACGCCAACGTCATCCTCATCATGGGCGGCAACCCCGCCGAGGCGCACCCGGTCGGCTTCAAGTGGGTCATCGAGGCCAAGATCCGCAACGGCGCCAAGGTGATCGTGGTGGACCCGCGCTTCAACCGCAGCGCGTCGGTCGCGGACATCTACGCGCCGATCCGGGCCGGCTCGGACGTGGCCTTCCTGATGGGCATGGTCAAGTACCTGCTCGACCACGACAAGATCCAGCACGAGTACGTCAAGGCCTATACCAACGCCAGCCTGATCGTCAGCGAGGGCTACCGCTTCGACGAAGGCCTGTTCAGCGGCTTCGACAGCGCCGCCGGCAAGTACGACAACCGCACCTGGCTCTACGAGCTGGACGCCAACGGCCACGCGCTGCAGGACCCGACGCTTGCGCATCCCCGCTGCGTCTTCAACCTGCTCAAGGCGCACGTCGCGCGCTACACGCCGGAAATGGTCTCGACCATCTGCGGCACGCCGCAGGAAGACTTCCTGCGGATCTGCGAGATCATGGCCTCGACCAGCGCGCCCAACCGCACCGCGACGTTCCTCTACGCGCTGGGCTGGACGCACCACAGCAGCGGCGCGCAGATCATCCGCGGCTCGGGGATGATCCAGCTGCTGCTCGGCAATATCGGCATGGCCGGCGGCGGCGTGAACGCGCTGCGCGGGCACTCGAACATCCAGGGCTACACCGACCTGGGCCTGCTGTCGCTGCGCCTGCCGGGCTACCTCAACCTGCCCTCGGACAGCCAGCAGACGCTGAAGCAGTACCTGGACGCCAGCACGCCCGCCGAGCAGTTGCCCGGCCAGGTGAACTACTACAAGAACACGCCCAAGTTCTTCGTCAGCCTGATGAAGAGCCTCTACGGCGAGCACGCCACGCGCGCCAACGACTGGGGCTACGACTGGCTGCCCAAGTGGGACAAGAGCTACGACATGCTGGCCTTCTTCGACCGCATGTACGAAGGCAAGGTCAACGGCTACATCGCGCAGGGCTTCAACCCCATCGCCGCGATGCCGGACTCCAACAAGATCCGCGCCTCGCTGGCCAAGCTCAAGTTCCTCGTCATCATCGACCCGCTGCAGACCGAGACCTCGACGTTCTGGCGCAACCACGGCGAGTTCAACGACGTCGACCCGGCCGCGATCCAGACCGAGGTGTTCCGCCTGCCCTCCTCCTGCTTCGCCGAGGAAAACGGCGCGATCGTCAATTCCGGCCGCTGGCTGCAGTGGCATTTCGCCGGCGCCGAGCCGCCCGCCGAGGCGCGCCACGACGGCCGCATCTTGGGCGGCATCTTCATGAAGATGCGCGAGCTCTATGCGAAGGAAGGGGGCGCCTGCCCCGAGCAGGTGCTGAACATGACGTGGGACTACCAGGACCCGTACAACCCGGAGCCGGAGGAAGTCGCCAAGGAGGCCAACGGCTACGCGCTCGAAGACCTGCGCGACGACCAGGGCCAGATCTTCGCGCGCAAGGGCGAGCTGCTGTCCGAATTCGGGCAGCTGCGCGACGACGGCTCGACCGCCAGCTTCAACTGGATCTTCTGCGGCTCCTGGACCCAGGCCGGCAACCAGATGGCCCGGCGCGACAACACCGACACCGGCCACGGCGCCACGCCCGGCTGGGCCTGGGCCTGGCCGGCCAACCGCCGCATCCTGTACAACCGCGCCTCGCTCGACCCGATGGGCAAGCCGTGGGACCCCGAGCGCATCATCGTGTCGTGGGATGGCCGGCGCTGGTCCGGCAGCGACGTGCCCGACTACCCCGCGACGGCGGCGCCGGGCAGCGGCGTGAGCCCGTTCATCATGCTGCCCGAAGGCGTGGGACGCCTGTTCTCGGTCGGCGGCATGGTCGACGGCCCGTTCCCCGAGCACTACGAGCCGATCGAGAGCCCGCTGGTGAGCAACCCGCTGCATCCGGCGGTGACGTACAACCCGACCGCGCGCGTCCTCCCCAATGACCGCAAGCGCATGGGCACGCGCGACGAGTTCCCGTACGTGGCCACCACCTACGGCCTGACGGAGCTGTTCCGCCACTGGACCAAGCACTCCCGCCTGAACGCCATCATGCAGCCGGAGCAGTTCGTGGAGATCGGCACCGCGCTCGCGGCCCGCAAGGGCATCGCCCACGGCGACATGGTCAAGATCACGACCAAGCGCGGGTACATCAAGGCCAAGGCAGTAGTCACCAAGCGGGTGAAGACGCTGAAGGTCGCCGGCCAGGATCTCGAGCAGATCGGCATTCCCTGCAACTGGGGCTACGAGGGCGCGACGCGCAAGGGCTTCCTCGCCAACACGCTCAGCCCGAGCGTGGGCGACGCCAATTCGCAAACCCCCGAATACAAAGCCTTCCTGGTCAACATCGAGAAAGCCTGACCGCCATGTCCATGCAATCCCAGAACATCATCCGGCGCTCGGCGACCAGCAACTTCACGCCGGCGCCGCGCGCCCGCGAGCACCAGACCGAGGTGGCCAAGCTCATCGACGTGTCCGTGTGCATCGGCTGCAAGGCCTGCCAGGTGGCCTGCTCCGAGTGGAACGACCTGCGCGACGAGGTCGGCCACAACGTCGGCGTCTACGACAACCCGGCCGACCTCAGCCCGCAGACCTGGACGCTGATGCGCTTCGACGAGGTCGAGCACGAGAACGGCAAGCTGGAATGGCTGATCCGCAAGGACGGCTGCATGCACTGCGAGGACCCGGGCTGCCTGAAGGCATGCCCGAGCCCCGGCGCGATCGTCCAGTACGCCAACGGCATCGTCGACTTCCAGTCGGAACACTGCATCGGCTGCGGCTACTGCGTGGCGGGCTGCCCGTTCGACGTGCCGCGCATCAGCAAGCAGGACAACAAGGCCTACAAGTGCACGCTGTGCTCCGACCGCGTCGGCGTGGGACAGGAACCGTCGTGCGTGAAGACCTGCCCCACCGGCGCCATCAGCTTCGGCAGCAAGGAAGACATGAAGGTGCTCGGCGCGAGCCGCGTCGAGGAACTGAAGACGCGCGGCTACGACGGCGCCGGGCTCTATGACCCGCAAGGCGTCGGCGGCACCCACGTCATGTACGTGCTCCAGCACGCGGACAAGCCCGAGCTGTACCACAAGCTGCCGCGCGACCCGAAGATCAGCGCGATGGTCCGGGGCTGGAAGGACTGGCTCAAGCCCGTGGCCGGCCTGGCCTTCGCCGCGACCGTGGCGGGCTTCCTCACCCACTACGTGGGCGTGGGGCCCAACGTCCCCAAGGCGCCGGACGACGAGCCGGACGACCCGCAGGCGGCCAGCCGCAAGACCGCGGCGACGGAGGAGTGACGCCATGACCGAAAAAGAACCGATCCTGCGCACCGGGTTCGCCGAGCGCCTGTGCCACTGGCTGATGGTGGCCTGCTTCATTCCCGTGGCGCTGTCCGGCCTGTCGTGGTTCTTCCCCAGCCTGAGCTGGCTGTCGGGCGTGCTCGGCACGCCGCAGCTCGCGCGCGTGCTGCACCCGTTCCTGGGCGTCCTGGTGTTCATCCTGCTCGCCTTCATGTTCGCGCGCTTCGCCCATCACAACGTGCTGGTCAAGAGCGACCGCCTCTGGTTCCGCAACGTGAAGGCGGTGGTGCTCAACACGCCCGGCGCGCACAAGCTGCGCATCGGCAAGTACAACGCCGGCCAGAAGGTGCTGTTCTGGCTCATCATGCTGGCCATCGCCGCGCTGCTGGCCAGCGGCCTGGTCATCTGGCGCCGCTACTTCTCCGGGTACTTCCCGATCCCCGTGATCCGCCTGGCGCTGCTGCTGCATGCGATGGCGGGCATCGGGCTGGTGCTCCTGATCGCCGGCCACGTCTACCTGGCGATCTGGGTGCGCGGCTCGATCTCCGGCATGCTGACCGGCTACGTGTCGCGCGCCTGGGCGCGGCATCACCACGACCGCTGGTACGACGAGATCGCCGGCGCCGGCAAGTCCGACGGACGCCGGCGATGAACCGGCCCGTCACGGACACCGTCGCGCTGGACAAGCGCAGCCCCGGCGTCAAGGACATCGAGCCGCTGCTGCGGCCGAAACTGGACGTGCTCTACGCGCACCGCTCCGCCCGCCTGCGGCACCTGGCCGCGGACCATCCGGAAGCCGGCTACCTGCGCTTCATCGCGGCGCTGGTCGACCGGCAGCGCGAGCTGCTTCTCGGCGAGCCGCTGCCGCGGCCGGCAACCACCGGCCCGCGCGACGGCGCGAGCGGCCCGGTGCGCGACGGCCTGGACGAAGAGCCCGCGCGGTCGTACTGGATGGCCGCGCTCGGCCAGCTGCTCGACCACGCGCGCGCGACCGCGCCGCAGAGCGTGCTCGACGCGCTCGAGCCGCTGCGCCGCGCCGACGACGCGGCGCGGGCGCAGATGGCGGCGAAGCTGCTCGACGGAAAATCCGGCGAGATCGGCGCGGGCGCCGCGTTGTTCCTCTGGACCGCGCTGTCGCTCACCGCGGCGCAGTACGCCGATTTCGTCCTGGCCGAACCCCAGGCGCCGGCCCCGCGGCAGGAAAGCAGCCTCTGCCCGCTGTGCGGCTGCGCGCCGGCCGGCAGCCTCATCATGAACGGCGACCGCGCCGGCCTGCGCTATCTCCACTGCCCGCTGTGCGAGACCCGCTGGCACATGGTGCGCTCGAAGTGCTCCAACTGCGGCAGCGCCGCCAAGCTGGACTACTGGAGCCTCGACGACCTCGAGGCGCCGGTCAAGGCCGAGAGCTGCGGCGACTGCCACGGCTACCTCAAGGCCTTCTACCGCGAGCGCGACGAACACGTGGAAGTCTGCGCGGACGACCTCGCCACGCTCGCGCTCGACGCCGCCGTCGCGCAGGAGGGCTACGGGCGGACCGGCGTCAGCCCGTTCGCCTTCGAGGCCTGAACGCGGGTCCGTCCCGGCCGGGACGGACCGCGGCGCGCATCCGCATCCGGAAATGAAAAAAGGGCCTGCAGCGGCAACGCTGCAGGCCCTCGGATTTCTTGGCTCCCCGACCTGGGCTCGAACCAGGGACCTACGGATTAACAGTCCGGCGCTCTACCGACTGAGCTATCGGGGAACAACGACCGATGCAGCGGCAACCGATGGAAACCGATGCAAACGAAGGCCCGGATTGTACAACAACCGCGGCGATTGTCCAGTGATTTTGCGCGGGCCACCGACTCCGCCACACGAGGCGGCCCGCACGGCCTCACACCGACACGTCCTTGCGCGGCGCCGGCTCGCGGTTGTCGAACCAGCGGTACAGCGTCGGCACCATCACCAGCGTGAGCAGCGTCGAGGTGATCAGCCCGCCGATCACCACCACCGCCAGCGGGCGCTGCACCTCCGAGCCCGGCCCCGTGGAGAACAGGAACGGCACCAGCCCCAGCATGGCGATGGTGGCGGTCATCATGACCGGGCGGAAACGCTGGGCAGCGCCCTGCACCACCGCGTCGTCGAGCGGCAGGCCCGAGTCGCGCAGCGTGCGGATGTAGGACACCAGCACCACGCCGTTGAGCACGGCCATGCCCCACAGCGCGATGAAGCCCACCGAGGCCGGCACCGACAGGTATTCGCCGGTGACGAACAGGCCGATGATGCCGCCGATGGAGGCGAACGGCAGCACGGTGATGATGAGCGTGGCGAAGCGCAGCGAGTTGAACAGCAGGAACAGCAGGAAGAAGATCGCCGCCACCGTGACCGGCACGATGATCTTCAGGTGGCCCATCGCGCGTTCCATGTTCTGGAACTGGCCGCCCCACTCGAGGTAATAGCCCTCGGGCAGCTTGACCTTGCTGTCGGCCGCCTGCTGCAGCTCGGCGACGAAGCCGCCCAGGTCGCGGTCCTTGACGTTGATCATCACCACCACGCGGCGCTTGGCCATCTCGCGGCTGATCTGCGCCGGGCCGTCCGTCACCTCGATCTTCGCCACGCTCTGCAGCGGCACCTGGACGCCGTTGGGCGTGGCCACCAGCAGCTGGCGGATGGCCTGCACGTTGTCGCGGAAGTCCGCGGGCAGGCGCACCGCCGCGGCGAAGCGGCGCTCGCCCTCGAAGATGTCGGTGGCGCGCTTGCCGCCGATGGCGATCTCGATGATGTCGTGGATGTCGGACACGTTCAGGCCGTAGCGCGCGATCGCCTGGCGGTCGATCTCGATGGACAGGTACTGCTGCCCGGAGATGCGCTCGATGCGCACATCCTGCGAGCCCGGGATGCCGCCGGCCACGCGCGCGATCTCGCCGGCGAGGTCGCGCAGCTTGTCGAGGTCGTCGCCGAACACCTTCACCGCCACGTCCGAGCGCACGCCGCTGACCATCTCGTCGACGCGGTCGGAGATCGGCTGCGCCATCACGATCTGCACGCCGGGGATGGCCTTGAGCTTCTCGCGGATGCCGTTGGCGATGTCGTCCTGGGTCCAGCCGTCGGGCCACTCGTCGCGGTCCTTGAGGCTGGCGATGGGCGTGGACTCGTTCTGGCCCTGCGGGTCGGCCGGGCTTTCGCCGCGGCCCACGCCGGACACCACCGACTTCACGCCCGGCACCGACAGCACCAGCTTGTTGGCCGCCATCTCCAGCTTGATGGATTCCTCCAGCGAGATGTTGGGCACGCGGTCGAGCGCGGGCACGATCGAGCCTTCCTTCATCTCGGGGATGAAGGACGTGCCCAGCAGCGGCACGATCGCGAGGGTGGCGCCGAACGCCGCCACCGCGCCGATCACGGTCTTGCGGCTGTTGGCCAGCGCCCAGCGCAGCATGCGCAGGTAATGGCGCTTCATGAACGCGATCAGGCGCGTGTCGTGCTCGGAGCCGCCCTTGAGCAGGTAGGACGCCAGCACCGGCGAGAGCGTGAGCGACAGCAGCAGCGAGATCGCCAGCGCGATCGAGATGGTGAACGCCAGCGGCGCGAACATCTTGCCTTCCATGCCCTTGAGCGTCATCAGCGGCAGGAACACCAGGATGATGATGCCCACGCCCACGATCACCGGCGTGGCCACCTCCTGCACCGCCTTGACCAGGATCTCGGTCTTGCTCAGGCGCGATTTCTCGCGGTAGCCGAGCCGCTCGAAGGCGTTCTCCACCACCACCACCGAGCCGTCCACCATCAGGCCGATGGCGATGGCCAGCCCGCCCAGCGACATCAGGTTGGCCGACAGCCCCACCTGGTTCATCACCATGAAGGTCAGCAGCGGCGTGAGCACCAGCGTGGCCAGCACGATCACCGACGAGCGCACGTCGCCGAGGAACAGGAACAGCACGATCACCACCAGCACCACGCCTTCGAGCAGCACCTTGGTCACGGTCCACAAGGCGGAGTCCACCAGTTCGCTGCGGTCGTAGTACGGCACGATCTGCAGCTTGCCGGGCAGCATGCCGCGCTCGTTGATCTCGGCCACGCGGGCCTTGACGCGGCTCACCACTTCCTTGGCGTTGCCGCCGCGCATCATCATCACGATGCCGCCCACGGCCTCGGTCTCGCCGTTCTTGACCAGCGCGCCCTGCCGCACCTCGTGCCCCACCGCCACGTCGGCCACGTCGCGCACGTACACCGGCGTGCCGGCCACCTCCTTGAGCACGATGCTGCCGATGTCGTCCACGCCCCTGGCCAGGCCCACGCCGCGGATCAGGTACTGCTCGGCGTAGTGCGGCAGCACGCCGCCGCCGGAGTTGGCGTTGTTGCGCGCCAGCGACTGGTAGACCTGCTGCAGCGTGATCTGGTAGTGGCGCATGCGCTCCGGGTTGACCAGCACCTGGTACTGCCTGACGTAGCCGCCCTGCGAGTTGATCTCGGCCACGCCGGGAATCGAGCGCAGCAGCGGGCGCACCACCCAGTCCTGGGCGATGCGGCGCTCGGAAAGCTCGTCCGTGGTCAGCGCGCGGCTGCCGTCGTCGGCGCGGTCGAGCGTGTACTGGTAGACCTCGCCCAGGCCGGTGGAGACCGGGCCCAGCACCGGCGTCACGCCCTCGGGCATGCGCCCGCCCACTTCGATCAGGCGCTCCATCACCAGCTGGCGGGCAAAGTACACGTCGGTCGCGTCGGTGAAGACCAGCGTGATCAGCGACAGGCCCGCCTTGTTGAGCGAGCGCATCTCCTCCAGGCCGGGCAGGCCCGTCATGGCCATCTCGATCGGCACGGTGACGAAGCGCTCCACCTCCTCCGGCGAGCGGCCGGTGGCCTCGGTGGCGATCTGCACCTGCACGTTGGTCACGTCGGGAAACGCATCCACCGACAACTTGGTGGCCGCGCGCAGGCCGAAGAAGAACAGCACCACCGCCAGCACGCACACCACCAGCCGCTGCTTGATGGCGGCTTCCACAAGGGATTTCATCATGGCCGCTTATCCCTGTTCCAGGCGCTTGCGCTCGTTGTCCAGATGGAAGGCGCCATCCACCACCACGCGGTCGCCGGCCTTCACGCCGCTGTGGACCACGCGCATGCCGTCGCTCTCCGCGCCCAGCCGGACCTTGGCCAGGCGGTACTGGCCGCCGGGCAGCTCCACGTAGACCTGCTCGTCGTTGCCGTCGCGCACGATGGCCGACTCGGGGATCACCAGCTGCTCGGTCGGCGCGCTGTTGATCAGCATGCTGGCCAGCATGGCGGGCTTGAGGCGGCCCTCCTTGTTCTCCAGCTCGGTGCGCACCAGCACCGTGCGCGTCTGCGGGTTCACCGTGCGGCCCACGTAGATCAGCTTGCCGGTGATCTGCTTGCGGCCGGCGCCGTTGCCCAGCGAAGGCACCTCGATGTCCACGCTCTGGCCTTCGGCCACCAGCGCGGCCTGCTGCTCGGGCACCTCCGCCACCACCCACACGCGCGACAGGTCGGCCACGGTGTAGAGCGCGTCGGCCGGCTGCACCACCTGGCCCTGCGCCACGTTGCGCTCCACCACCGTGCCGCTGATGCTGGAGAACACCGGCGAATACGAATCGATGCTGCCGCTCCTGGCCAGTTGCGCCACCGCCGCGGCCGACATGCCCAGCACGCGCAGCTGGTCGCGGTAGGCGCGCATCTCGGCCGAGGCGATCGCCAGCTCGCTCTCGCGCCGCTGCAGCTCGCCGCGGCCGATCACGTCGGCGGCGAACAGCTGGCGCGCGCGCTCGGCGTTGCGGGCCTGCAGATCGGTCTGCGACTCGGCCTTGAGGAAGGCCAGCTGCGCCGTGCCCAGCTCGCTGCTGTGCAGGCGCGCCAGCACCTGCCCGGCCTTGACCTCCTGGCCGAGGATGCCGTAGAGATCGGTCACGCGGCCGGTCACGCTGGCGCCGATGCGCGCCACGCGCTGTTCGTCGAAATCGATGCGGCCGGCCACGCGCAGCACCTCGCTGAAGGCGCTGGTGGCCACCGGCGCCACCTTGAGCGTCTGCTGCAGGGCCGGCTCGGGCCTGACCACGCCCGGCGGCAGCTTGGGCGCCTCGGCGGCGGGCGCGGGATCGTCGGAGCAGCCGGCCAGGGAGAACAGCAGGGCTGCGGTTGCCGTCAGGGAAAGAAGGAAATGGGGACGCATGCTTAGTTGGGTTCCGTAGGTGCCGTGGAAGCGGGAGACGCTGCGGGGGGTGACGCCAGAGGTGACGCCACGGATGGCGCGAGAGCCGGCGCCGCCGCGGCATCGCCGGGCACGCTCGACAGCAGCTTCTCGATCTGGATGGTGGCGGTCTGCAATTCGTACTGGGCCGCGATCAGGTCGCTGCGCGCGCCGCGCAGCACGCGCTGGGCGTCCAGGTAATCGAGGATGCCGCGCTCGCCGAAGCGGTAGGCCGACTCGGCCACCGCCAGCGCCGACTCCGCCTGGCGCACGATGCCGCCCTCCAGCGCGCCGACCTGCGCCTGCGTGATCTCGTACTGGCGGTAGGCGGTTTCCAGCTCCTGCCGCAGCTCGAACTCGCGCAGCTCCAGCGCGGTGCGGGCCTGGATCGCCTGCGCGGTGGCCTCGCCCACCGGGCCCGTGCGGCGGTCCCACAGCGGGATGGTCAGGGTCAGGCCGACCTGCGAGACGGTGTTGTCCGGCTCGCGCGCGGCGCTGGCGCGCACGGCCAGCTCGGGCAGCCGCAGCGAACGCTGGTAGTCCACCGCCAGGCTGGCGCGGTCCGCCTCGAGGCGGCGCTGGGCCAGCTCAGCATTGCTGCCGCCCAGGGTGTCGCGCAGCACCGGCAAGGCCGGCAGCGGCGCCTGCTGGCTCAGGCTGCCGGCCACCGCGTAGTCGGCCGGCATGGCGCCGCCGACCTGCTGGCGCAGCGCCGCCTTGGCCTGCTTGACGCGCAGGTGCGCGCTCTGCAGCGTCTTCTGCGCGCTCAGCAATTCGGTCTCGGCCTTGATCAGCTCGTAGCGCGGCGCCTCGCCCACCTCCACGCGCAGGCGCGCGCGGTCGTGGATCTGCCGCATCATGGCCAGGTCGTCCTGCGCCGCGGCCTGCTCGGTCTCGCGGCGCAGCACCTCGAAATACGCGGTCTTGACGCGCGCGGCCAGCTCGGCCCGGAACGCCTGGCGGCCCGCCTCGGTGGCCTCCAGGCTGCGCCCGGCCATGTCGGCGCGCAGCCGGCGCTGCTGCGGATAGTCCAGCTTCTGGGTGATCGCCACGGTCGGCGCGGGACCGCCGGCCACGCCGGCGCTGCGCGGCGACAGCCGGCCGTACAGCACCTCCACCTGCGGATTGGGATAGGCCCGCGCGCTGGTCACGGCGGCACTGGCGGCGTCGACGCCGGCCTGGGCCGCCTCGACGCCCTTGTTGGTGGACTGCGACAAGGACAGCAGCTCGGGCAAGGTGAACGTCTGCGCCGCCAGCGCCGGCAAGGCGCCGAGCGGCAGCAACGCCACCACGGAATACATCGTGATCTGTCTGATCTGTTTGATCTGCATGACGAAAGGGGGCAGGCAAGACGGCTGCGCGCCCGCCACCGGCACGCGCACGGCGCGCGGCGGCAGTCAGTCCGCGCGCGGTGGCGAGCGGACCGGGGCGCCCAGACAATGGGAACGCATCCCGGGCACGCGCGATGCGCGCCGGGATTGCCGGGGCTGTCAGATCAGGGAGATGGGCGGCTTGAAGAACGCCGCCGGCAACGGTGCCGGAGGTGCGGGGAACGGCCGCGCGCGCGCGATGGGCGGCGGTGAAACGCGCACGGCGGGCAGCGCGAACAGCGCGCTGGATTCCTCGATCTCGTCGAGCAGGTCGAGCGGATCGAGCAGGTCGGCGGACCAGATCTCGCAGTAGCCGGGCGGCTCGTCCTCCGCCACCGCCACCGCTTCGGGCTCCGCCTCGGCCATCAGGCCGTCGTCGCCGGGCGCCACCACGCGGCCGGGATCGGCGATGCCGTCCAGCCCGTCGAGCGCGCGCGGCACCGCCGCGACGAACGCCTCCGCGCGCGCCGCCTCGGGCTGCGCGCCGCCGGCATGCACGTTCGCCGCCGCCCCGAAGGACAGCAGAGACAGGCACAAGGCGGTGAGCAGGAACAGCAGGGATCGCATCGGTCTGGGGGCAAAAACGAGGGTAAAAACAGGGGCGGTCCAGGTGGCGCGGCAACCGCTTGATGCAAGCGGCGCATGGATGGTGCGCGGCAGCATTGTAGCGTGGATGCTCAACATAGACAGGGAAAGGCACCCGGCGTTCCGTTGGAAACGGACAAGAATCCGGTGCGCTCCGGACATGGGCGCCGGGGGCGCCGGCGCACCACCCGCGTGTTCCCGGTTCCCCCTCCACGGAGGGCCGGCCCTCCGAGGGGATCGGAGATCATCGGGACGGCGGCTGCCCGCTCACGCCGCCGCGGCCTTGCCGCGCTCGCGCACCTGCCGGATGAACGCGCGCACCGCCGGCGCCTTCTCGTGGCGCCGGTGCGCCACCGCGATCTCGGTCGGCACCACGCCGCCGTGGATCTCGCGGTAGACCACATCGGGAATCACGATGTGGTCGACCACCGAATGCGGCACCACCGCCACGCCCGACCCCAGCGACACCATCGTCACCACCGCCACGAGGCGGCCCGGGCGCGTCACGATCTGCGGATGGAACTGGCCGCGCCGGCCGATCTCCAGCGTGCCCGATTCCTGCTCCGGCAGGATGAAGCGCTCGTCGCGCAACTGCGCCGGATGCACCACGTCGAGCCGGGCCAGCGGCGACTCCGCGTGCAGCGCGAGCACGAAGCGCTCCCGCGCGATCACGATGCCGTCGATGCCGACCGGATAGGTCACGGGCGGGCGCAGGAACGCCACGTCCAGCGTGCCCGCCTCGATCAGTTGCGGCAGCCGCGCGAGCGCGCCTTCGCGCAGGTTGACCTCGAGGTCGGGATAGTGCTTGCGGTAGATCGACAGTTCCGCCTGAAGCACGCCGGAGTATGCCGTCGAGGCGATGTAGCCCACTTCGATGCGCCCGATCTCGCCGCGCCCGGCGCGGCGCACGGATTCCTCGGCCTGGGCGAACTGCTCCAGCGCGCGCCGCGCCTCGACCTGGAACACCTCGCCGGCCGAGGTCAGCGACACCGAGCGCGTGGTCCGGTGGAACAGCCGCACGCCGAGCATGCGCTCGGCTTCCTGGATCTGCTTGGTCAGTGCCGGCGGCGAGATGTGCAGCAACTCCGCCGCGCGCACGAAATGCAGGCAATCCGCCACGGCCATGAAGCAACGAAAATGGCGCAATTCCATGATTTACAAGGGATTTATCTATTAACCAGATGGAAATTATTTAACGACACAATGATAATAGCTGCCGTGTTCCGACAGTCTAGACTTGCAACGCTGAGGCACGCGGGCATGGCCCGGGCGCCTCGCATTTCAACGAGACCAAGCGAGAGACAGACCGTCATGACGACACGGAGAACCTTCCTCAAGACCGCGGCTGTAGCCACTACCGCACTTTCCCCGGTAGCTTACATCCGCAGCGCGAATGCCGCGCCGGAATTCAAGCTGCGCTTCGGCAGCTACCAGCCCCCTTCCCACCCGGTGAATATTCGCGCCAAGGAAATGGCCGAGAAAATCCGCACCGAATCGGGCGGGCGCGTCGACTTCCAGGTCTACCCGAACTCGCAGCTTGGCAGCGACACCGACATGCTGTCGCAACTGCGCGCCGGCTCCATCGACTTTCTCGCGCTGTCGCCGCTGACGCTCGGCACGCTGCTGCCGGTGGTGCAGATCAGCGGCATCGGCTTTGCCTTCAAGGACTATGCGGCGGTGTGGGCGGCGATGGACGGCGAGCTCGGCGCCCACCTGCGCAACGAGATCGGCAAGACCTCGCTGTTCGCCTTCGAGCGGATCTGGGACAACGGCTACCGTCAGATCACGACCAGCAGCCGCCCGATCGCCACCCCGGACGACCTCAAGGGCCTGAAGATGCGCGTGCCGCCGGCGCCGATCTGGACCTCGATGTTCAAGGCGTTCAACGCCTCGCCCACCACCATCAGCATGCAGGACGTGTACACCTCGCTGCAGACCAAGGTGGTCGACGGCCAGGAAAATCCGCTGGTGCTCATCGAGGCGTCCAAGATCTACGAGGTGCAGAAGTTCTGCTCGCTGACCAACCACATGTGGGACGGCTTCTGGTTCCTCGGCAACAAGGCCAAGTTCGGCAAGCTGCCGGCCGACCTGCAGCAGGTCGTCACGCGCAACGTCAACGAAGCCGCGCTGAAGCAGCGCGCCGACACCAGGAAGACCAACGACGCGCTGGTCGACGACCTGCGCGGGCGCGGCCTCAAGTTCAACAGCGTGGAGCAGGAAGCCTTCCGCGCCAGGCTCCGCACCGCCGGCTTCTACGCCGAATGGCACCGCCGCTTCGGCGACGAGGCCTGGAGCCTGCTCGAGAAGTTCGGAGGAAAGATCTCGTGATCGAGCGGCCCCTGATCCCGGCGGCCGCGCTGCATCCTTCGGCCACGCCCCTGCTCGGCGCGCACCGGCTGCTGATGCGCTGCGTGGGCGCGCTGGCCGCGTGCCTGGTGTTGGCGGATACCTGCATCCTGCTGGCCGGCGTGGTGTCGCGCTACGTGTTCGACAATCCCCTGGACTGGACCGACGAGCTGGCCTCCACGCTGTTCATCTGGCTCACCATGCTGGGCGCGGTGCTGGCGCTCGACAAGGGCGAGCACATGCGCCTGACGGCGCTGGTGAACCGCCTGTCGCCGCGCTGGCAGGCGTGGCTGCAGACCATGTCGGCGCTGGTGGTGTGCGCCTTCGTGATGCTCATCATCGTGCCCGCCATCGGCCACGCGCACGACGAAATGGAGATCACCACGCCCGCGCTGGGCATGCCGGCCGGCTACCGCGCCGCCGCGCTGCCCGCCGGCGCGGTGCTGATGGCGCTGACCTCGCTCGCGGGCCTGCTCAAGCGCGCCTCGCTGCGCGACGCGCTGCAGGCGCTGGCCGTGCTCGCGGCCGTGGCCGGGCTGCTGTGGCTGGCCGGGCCGCTGCTGCTGTCGATCGGCAACTACAACCTGCTGATCTTCTTCGTGCTGCTGCTGGGCGCGGCCATCGCCGCCGGCCAGCCGATCGCCTTCGCGTTCGGCGTGGCCACGCTGGCCTACATCGGGCTGGTCACGGACTCGCCGTATTCGGTGGTGGTGAGCCGCATCGACGAAGGCATGTCGCACATGATCCTGCTGTCGGTGCCGCTGTTCGTGCTGCTCGGCGCGCTGCTGGAAATCAGCGGCATGGCCAGGTCGCTGATCGACTTCATGGCCGCGCTGATCGGCCACACGCGCGGCGGGCTGCAGTTCACGCTGCTCGGCGCCATGTTCCTGGTCTCGGGCATCTCGGGCTCCAAGGTGGCCGACATGGCCGCCATCGCGCCGGCGCTGTTCCCGGAGATGAAGAAGCGGGGCTGCAAGCCGGAAGACCTCGTGGCGCTGCTCTCGTCGACCGGCGCGATGACCGAGACCATCCCGCCCAGCATCGTGCTCATCACCATCGGCGCCGTGTGCAGCGTCTCCATCACCGCGCTGTTTACCGGCGGGCTGATGCCGGCCGTGGTCGCCACGCTGGCCATCGCCGTGGTGTGCTGGGCGCGCGCGCGCCGCGAGCCGGCGCCGGGACTGGCGCGCGCGCCGCTGCGCGTGGTGCTGCGCACGCTGCTGTTCGCCGTGCCGGCGCTGGCGCTGCCGGTGCTGATCCGCTACGCGGTGGTCATGGGCGCGGCCACCGCGACCGAGGTGGCCACCGTGGGCGTGGCCTACATCGTGCTGGTCGGCATGATCGGCTGCTTCCTCTACCGCAACATCGACCTGCGCCGGCTCTATCCGACGCTGGTCGAGACCGCCACGCTTTCCGGCGCGATCCTGCTCACCATCGGCATGGCCACGGCGATGTCGTGGGCGCTGACCCAGTCGGGCTTCTCCGCCGACGTGGTGGACCTGATGGTGCGCGCCTCCGGCGGCGCGCCGGGCTTCCTGCTCATCACCATCCTGGCCTTCGTCATCCTCGGCAGCGTGCTGGAGGGCATTCCGGCGATCGTGCTGTTCGCGCCGCTGCTGTTCCCGGTGGCCAAGACGCTCGGCATCAACGAGGTGCACTACTCGATGGTGGTGATCCTGGCGATGGGCATGGGCATGTTCTCGCCGCCGTTCGGCGTGGGCTTCTATGCCGCCTGCTCGATCGGGCGCGTCTCCGCGGATGCCGTGTTCGGGCGCGTGTGGGGCTACCTGGGCGCGCTGCTGCTGGCGCTGCTGGTGGTGGCTTTCGTGCCGTGGCTGTCGGTCGGCTTTCTCTGACCTCGCACCGGGGCCCCGCGCGGCGGCCCCGGGCTTCTCTCCTTCAGATCCATTCCCATGACTTCCAAAGCAGAACTGCGCCTGCGCTTCAAGGCGCTCTTCGAAACCGGCGCCACCGTTCCCGCGGTGGGCGCCTTCGATCCGCTCAGCGCGTTGCTGGTGCAAAAGGCGGGCTTTCCCGTGGTCTACGTCGGCAGCTACGGCGTGGCTTCCTCGCGCGGCATGCCGGACGTCGGCCTGCTCACGCTGGACGAGCTGGTGGCCGCGGTCCGCTCGGTGGCGGACGCGGTCGACCTGCCGGTCGTCGCCGATGCCGAGAACGGCTTCTACAACCCCGCCAACATCTGGCGCGCCGTGCGCCTGTACGAGCGCGCGGGCGCCAGCGCGATCCATATCGACGACCATGAAAGCGGCAAGCACTCCGACCTGCCGCGCCGCCTGCTGCCGCTCGACGAGATGCTCGCGCGGCTGCGCGCCGCGCGGGACGCGCGGGACGACCCGAACTTCACCATCATCGCGCGCACGGACGCGGCCTGGGCCACCGGCAACATCGAGGACGCCGTCGCGCGCATGACCGCGTTCGCCGGGGCCGGCGCGGAAGTGGTGTTCGCCACCGGCATCAACGCCACGCAGCTGGCGGCGGTGCGCGAGCGCATCCCGGCCCACGTGGTGCTGGTCAACACGCCGCCCGAGACGCTGGCCCAGGAGCGCGCGGCGCGCGTGCAGATGGTCATCTATCACAACTTCTGCCTGAACGCCGCGACCCACGGCGTGGCGCGCGCGCTGGCACAGTTCCATGCCGCGCTCGACGTCACGGCGGCGGCGGACGTGATGGACAAGGTGGACGACGTCGAGGCGCTGCTGGACTACCAGGGCTACAACCAGCGCGGCGCTCAATACGGCATGCGCTAGCCGCCGGCGCGGCGCCTCGCCCTGGCCGTCCCGGCGCGACGACACCGTGCCGGGACGGGGCGGCCGGCGCGCGCGGCCGGGCACCTGCGCGATGGTTTCCAGTGGCTTGCGGCACGCTTTCTGGCCGCTGCGGCACGCTTCTTGCTAGTTACCGGAAGCCTTTCCACCGCCCGCCTTTGCGCGCTTCTCCGTGTCGACCATCTCCTCCCGCCTGCCGCCGATCCACTGCCTGCTCGCATTCGAGGCCAGGGCGCGCCTCAAGAGCGGCGTGCTGGTGGCGCAGGAGCTGGCCATCACGCCGAGCGCGGTCAGCCACCGCATCCGCCAACTGGAAGACTTCACGCGGCTGACGCTGTTTACCAAGGTCAACGGCGAGATCATCCTCACGCCCGACGGCCAGTCGTATCTCGAAACGGTGCGCAGCGCGCTGTATGCGCTGAGCTACTTTCCGTCCTCGCGCGGCAGGACGATCAAGCCGCGCGCCAAGCTGCGGCTGAGTTCGCCGCCGACCTTCGCCACCCAGATCCTGCTGCCGCGCCTGGGCCTGATCAAGGAGCAGTTCCCGCAACTGGAGATCGACATCCAGCTCTCGGTGCCGCTGATCGGCGCCAAGGCCGAGCCGGCCGACATCGAGATCCGCTTCGGCGACGGGCGCTACACCGGGCGCAAGGTGGTGCGCATCCTCGACGAGCAGGTCATGGCCGCGTGCAGCCCCGCCTATGCCGAGCGGCACGGGCCGTTCACGACGTTCCCGGACCTGCTGCGCGCGGACCTGCTGCGCTGCTCGATCGAGCCGTGGCGCCCCTGGTTCCAGGCCGCCGGCCTCGACTGGGAAGAGCCGAACAGCATGTTCCAGTTTTCCGACGTGGGCCTGTTCGTCGACGCGGCGGCCCACGGCATGGGCATCGCGCTGGCCCGCCCCACCCTGATCCAGTCCCATCTGGCGAGCGGGCGCCTGATCACGCTCTACCCGGCCACCACCGCCACGCCCTACTACGCTTATTACGCCACCTGCCCGCCGGAAGCCTACGAGCGCCCCGAGGTGGAAGGCTTCATCGAGTGGCTGGAGAAGGAACTGAACATCAGCACGCCCGGCGCCTACGGCGGCGCGCGCGCGGGCAAGCCCAGGCAGCGGCGCGGCGCGCCGGCGGAAGAGTTCGCGCGGTAGTTCGCACGACAGTCCACACGACAGTCCACACAACGAGGCCGGCACGGATTCCGTCACGCCAGATACCTGCGCACCTGTTCTTCGTTCCACGCCATGCCGTGGCCGGGCCGGCGCGGCACGCGCACATGGCCGTGCACGACCTCGACCGGCTCCATCAGGATGGGCTCGGCCATGCGGAAATACTCGAGCAGGTGCGCGCCCGGCGTGACCGTCATCAGGTGCGCGCTGACCTCCTGGTAGAAATGATTGGAGACCGGCACGCTGCGCGCGCCGCACAGGCTGGTTGCATCCAGCCAGCCGCTCACGCCGCCCACCTTGCCGAGGTCCGGCATCATCAGGTCGGAGGCGCCGGCGCGCAGGCTCTCGCCGATCTGCGCCGGGCCCCACAGGTTCTCGCCCAGCTGGATCGGCGTGTCGACGGCGGCGGCGATCTGCGCGTGTCCGTGCAGGTCGTCGTAGCGCGTGGGCTCCTCGATCCAGGCCAGGCCGTAGCCGTCCAGCGCCTTGCAGCGCACCACCGCCTCGGCCACGGACAGGCTCTGGTTGTAGTCCACCAGCAGCGCCGCGCGGCCCTGCATCGCCGCCAGCGCGGCTTCGACGATCTCCAGGTCGGTGGCCAGCGACGCATGGCCGATCTTGATCTTGACGAAACCGAAGCCCTGCTCGAGCGCCGCGCCCACGTGCCGCACGATCTGCTCGCGGTCTTCCATGCCGTAGCTGGCATAGGCGCGCACGCGGTCGTTCGCCGACAGGTCCGCGCCGAGCAGCGCCGCCAGCGGCTGGCCGAGGAACTTCGCCCAGGCGTCCCACAGCGCCATGTCGATGGCGGACAGCACCATGTCGAGCAGGCCAACGCTGCCGAGCAGCCTGAACCGGGCGCGCAGGCCGGCCATGACCTGGCGCGGCGCCAGCGCGGCGCCGGCGAGCTGCGCCGTCACGTCCTCGCACAGCGCGGCCACGGCGCGCAGCGCGGTGGGCGTGTAGGTGAACAGGTAGGCGTGGCCGGTCACGCCGGCGCTGGTGTGCAGGTCGAGCAGGATCATCGGCGCGGCCGGCATCGTGCCGCTGGCCGTGCGCAGCGGCTGCGCGAACGGCACCACGAGCTGGCGCACGCGGCAGGCCCGGATCGTCGGCAGGTCCGCGCCGCGCGCCGACGTGCGCTCGCCCATGATGGCTCCCCAGAAGGCATCGGCCATGATCAGTTCCCGAGCGCGGCCTGGATGTACTTGCGCGAGACCACCTTGGCGTAGTCCGGCATGGCCTTGAGGTTGCCGAGCTCGACCTGCGTCGCCATCGCGTTCTCGAACGCCTTGGGCGAGATGTCGACCGAGGTCGAGTAGATCTTGCCCTCGATCATGCGGCGCACGGCGGCGTCGATGACCTTGGGATCGAGCGAGGGGAACTCGGTCCTGGCGATGGCGATGGTGCCGTCCACGTCCTTCTGCATGTAGACCACGGCCTGCTGCAGCGCCTTGACGAAGCGCGTCGCCGTGTCCGGGTCCACGCCGCGGCGGGTGCTGATGGCGGCCACCGTGTACTCGCTGGCCATGCTGGAGAAGCCGTACACCACCTTCATGCCCTTGGCCGCGACCTGGTCGAGCCCGGGCTGGTACAGCACGCCGAACCTGGCCTGCCCGGCCAGCAGCGGGCCCGGCTCGGAGCCGATCTGGACCTGCGAGATCTTGACGTCCTTGCCGGGCGTGAGGCCGTTCTGCCGCAGCAGCTTCATGAACAGCGAGGTGCTGGTGGTGGGCATCTGGCCCGCCACCACGGTCTGGCCCTTGAGGTCGGCAACCGAGTCGAACTTCGCGTCGGGCGCGGCGGCGATCCAGAACGACGGCCGGCTCACCACGCTGGCGATCACCTGCACGTCGGCGCCCTTCTCCGCGGCGATCGCGCTCCATTCGGGGCCGTGCAGCGAGAAGTCGGCCGCGCCGGCCAGCAGCGCGGACAGCGCCGCGTTGGCCGAGCCGGCGGTCTGCTTGGTCACGGTCAGGCCCTGCTTGTCGAAGAAGCCGCCGTCGATGGCCACGTAGACCGGCAGCAGCTGGATGGACTGGAACAGTTGCGACAGCACCACCGTCTTGTTCTCGGCGAGCGCGAGCTGGCTCGCGCCCAGCAGGCAGGCCGCGGCGGCGAGGCGGGGCAGGAAATGCTGGAAGCGCTGGAAGCACTGGATGCGCTTGAGGCTGGAAATCATGATGCGGCTCCGAATGGCGGATGGCGGATGGCTGGGCGGGCGGCGGCGCGCGGCGCCGCCGCGTGCTGCTTCAGTTGACGGCTTCGGCCTCGGGCACGCCCTTCCAGGCGCGCTCGCCGTATTCGCCGTCGCCGGCGCCGTCCGCGCCGTCGCCGCCGAAGCTCGCCGGCGCGTGCGCGTGGCGGTGCACGCGCAGGTCGAACACGTCAAAGCGGTTGTAGTAGCCGACCACGTCCTGGAACTGCTTGGGCACCACGCAGCGCGCGATGTCGATGTCCGCGTAGGCGATGCCTTCCTCGTCGCGCAGCACCTCGCTGATGGGCGCGCCGTCCGGGCCGAGGATCATCGACACGCTGCGGGACGCTTCGTCGATCACGCGGTGCACGGCCGGATTGCCGCGCGCGATCATGTCGATCACGGCGGGCTGCAGATAGCTCGACGACACCACGTTGAACAGCTTGCCCTCGAAGGCGTGGGCGCCGGCGCGCAGCTTGATCGACGCTTCCAGGTCATAGGCGGGCTGCCCGGCCGGATGCGTGGGAAAGCGCGGCGAGAAGCTGGAGACGTGCACGTTCTCGCCCTGCGACATCAGCGCGAAGCGCGCCAGCGAATTGGTGTTCTCGCCGCAGATCAGCGCGCCGATGCGGCCGATGCGGGTATCCACCACGCGCAGGCCGCTGCCGTCGCCCATCGCCCACACCAGCTTCTCGTAGTAGGTCGGCATCAGCTTGCGGTGGCGGTTGAGGATGCTGCCGTCGTCGCCGATCAGCACGTTGGTGTCCCACACGCAGCCGACGCTGTTGGGCGTCGACTCGTTGATGCCGATCGAGACGAACACGCCGTGCTCCTTGGCAGCGCGGCGGATGCGGGCCATCTCGGGGCCGTCGATGGTCACGGAGGAAGCGGCCAGCTTGACGAAGAACTCGTGGGTCTCCACCGGCGCCCACACGCCGGCCCAGACCGGGAAGGCCGAGATGAAGGCCTCGGGAAACGCGACCAGCGAGGCGCCGTTGCGCGCGGCTTCGGCGATCCAGTCGCAGGCCTTGTCGACGCAGGCGTCGCTGTCGAAGAAGACCGAGGAGATATGGCAGGCCGCGGCCTTGAAGGAGGGATAGGTTCTCATGATCGTGTGTGCAGGCAACAGAGGGGTAGGCGATGGTGTACGGCACCATCGCAGCTGGAAACGGAAAAAGGGAAACAGGTAAGGCGGTGAAGCGGCGCAGCGGGGCAGCGGCGCGGCGGTGAAGCAGGCCGCGCCGGCCTAGCGGGCGGCGTCCACGCGCGCGATGCCGCCTTCGATCAGCTTGCGGGCGACCAGCGTGTCGTAGTCGGGCTGGCTTTTCAGGTTGCCCAGCGCGATCTGCGTGTCCATCGCGATGCGCAGCGCGTCGGGCGAGATGGCCACGGTGGTGGCGTAGACCTGCTCGGCCAGCATGCGCTTGACGGCGGCCTCGACCACGGCGGGATCGATCGAGGGGAACTCCGTCCTGGCGATGGCGACGGCCTCGGCCGGGTGGGTGTTCATGAAGCGCAGCGCGGACTCCATCGCCGCGATGAAGCGCCGGGCGGTGTCGGCATCCACGGACTTGCGCGCGGTGATGGCCGACAGCAGGTAGGGGCCGTACTGGCGCGGAAAGCTGTGCACGACCTTGAAGCCCTTGGCCACCGCCTGCTCCAGCGCCGGCTGGTAGAACACGCCCACGCTCGCCTGGCCGGCCAGCAGCGGGCCCAGCTCGGCGCCGGCCTGGACCTGCTTGACGGTGATGCCGGCGGCGGCCGGGTCGATCTTGTTGTCGCGCAGCAGCTTGGAGAACAGCGAGGTGCTGGCGATCGGCATCATGCCGGTCGACACGGTCTGCCCGGCGAAGTCCTTCGGCCCGGCGTACTTCAGGTCCGGCGCCGCGGCGATCCAGACCGCGGCGCGGTTGACCACGCCGGCGATGACCTGCACGTCGGCGCCCTTGGAGGCGGCGATGGCGGTCCACTCGGGGCCGTGCAGCGAGAACTCCGCGCTGCCCGCGATCACCGCCGACAGCGACGCATTGGGCGAGCCCGAGGTCTGCTTGGTCACGTCCAGCCCCTGCTGCGCGAAGAAGCCGTGGTCGAGCGCCACGTAGAGCGGCAGGAACATCACCGACTGGAACAACTGCGACACCACCACCTTCTTCGGTGCCTGGGCCGAGGCGGGCGCGGCGGCCACCAGGGCCGCGGCCAGGCCCAGCATGCATGCGGTTCGCTTGAGTAGGTTCTTCATGAAAGGCTCACGTGGAATGGACGACATGGGGAAAAGGCGCGCGTCAGACATTGAGGCTGGCGTGGTGCACGTCGTCTTTCCAGGGCAGCAGCTTGCGCTCGATGTAGTCGATGACGAAGTACAGCCCGAAGCCGATCACCATCAGCGTGAACAGGCCGGCCCACACCGTATTCAGGTCGTAGAGCCCGGACGCGGTGAAGATCATGTGGCCCAGGCCGTGCTCGGACGAGATGAACTCGCCCACCACCGCGCCCACCAGGCCGAAGCCGATGTTGATGCGGAAGGTGGAGATCATGGCCGGCAGCGAGGACGGCACGATCACCTTGAAGAACACGTCGTGCTTCTCCGCGCCCAGCGTCACCAGCAGCGTCTGGAAATCGACGTCGGCGTCCTTGGCCGCCTGGTACGCCGCGATCAGCGCCACGATGGCGGTCAGCGAGACGGCCAGCGCGACCTTCGACACCAGGCCCGTGCCGAACCACAGGATCACGATCGGGCCGAAGGCGATCTTGGGAATGCTGTTGACCGCGATGATGAACGGCTCGGTCAGGCGCGCGATGAACGGCGAATACCACAGCGCCAGCCCCAGGACGGAGCCCACCAGCGTGCCGATCACGAAGCCCAGGATCGACTCCATCAGCGTGTAGCCGCTGTCGCGCAGCAGGTCGCCGCTGGCCATGCCGCGCGCCAGCGCCTTGTAGATCTCGGCCGGCGAGCCGACCATGAAGGACGACACCCAGCCGATGTCGGCGCCGAGCTGCCAGACCCACAGGAACAGTACCAGGGCCGCGACCTGGATGGCCGAGCGCCCCCAGCCGTTGTCCAGGACATGCGTTTTCTTCTTGCGGCGCGCGCGCGCCGGGGCAACCGGCGGCGCGCCGGAAATAGCGTGGCTCATGTTCACTCCCGTTCTTGGAAAATCAGTGCTGGCGCGTCTGGATGTCCAGCTCGGCGCATAGCTGGTGGAAATAGCCCGAGAAATGCGGATGGCTGCGCGCCCCGATCGGCGACTTCTCGCCGATGTCGATGTCGTAGACCTGCTTGACGTGCGAGGGCTTGCCCGCCAGCACCACCACCCGCTTGGACAGCGCGACCGCCTCGTCGATGTCGTGCGTGACCAGGATCACCGTCTTCTTGAAGGTATCGACCGCCTCCAGCAGCACGCCCTCCAGGTACAGGCGGGTCTGGTAGTCGAGCGCCGAGAACGGCTCGTCGAGCAGCAGCACGTCCGGGTCCGAGATCAGCGTGCGGATCAGCGCCACGCGCTGGCGCATGCCGCCCGAGAGGGTCTTGGGGTAGTTGTTCTCGAAGCCGCCGAGCCCGAAGGTGTTGAGGTATTCGAGCGCGTTGTCGCGCGCCTCCGCGGCGGGCATCCGCTTGAGTTCGGGCGCCAGCATGACGTTCTCGAGCACGGTGCGCCACGGGAACAGCAGGTCGCGCTGCATCATGTAGCCGACCTTGCCGCGCAGGCCCGTGACCTGCTGGCCGCGATAGCTGATCTCGCCGGTATCGGGGTCGAGCAGCCCGGCGATGATGTTGAAGATGGTGGTCTTGCCGCAGCCGCTGGGGCCGATGATGCTGACGAAATCCTGCTCGTTCACGTCGAAGGTCAGGCCGCCGAGTACGTCGACCGTCTTTCCCTTGGTCGGGAAGGATTTCTTGACACCTTTGAGGCTCAGTAACTTGTGCATGATGTTGGATCCGGAAATGGCGATGGCGCGGGGTATCGGGATTTGCGGACGAAGGCGTTTCAAACCGACGGGCCCATCTTCAGGGTTCGCGGCCACTTTGGAAATTGAAAGAGACAACCTCGGGGATGCAGTATTTTTCAATGCCCCCGGAACGCGCATGCCGGCGCGCGCCGCGCACGGATGCGGTGCCTGGGCGCAAGTGTTCCTTGCGCCTCCCCCGGGCGCGCCCCGAAAAAATTTGCGCGGCGGCGGAATAAGCGCGGACGGCCCGCGTCTACCCCATCAGCGGCCCCATCGGGGCCTCATGACGACAAGGGGAAAAGGATGGCGATCCTGCACGCTTCACCGCGCCGGCTGGCCCGCGCCGGCGCTGGCCTGATGCTGGCGCTCGCGCTGTGCGCGTCGGCGGGCACGGCCACGGCCACGGCGGCCACGGGCGGTTCGGACGAAGAGAAATTCATGGCCGAGAACGACGCCGCCATGACGAAGATGATGGACGGCATGGCGGTCAAGCCCAGCGGCGACATCGACGCGGACTTCGCCGCGATGATGATTCCGCACCACCAGGGTGCCATCGACATGGCGATGTCCGAGCTGCGCTACGGCCACAACGAGCAGTTGCGGCGCATCGCGCAGGAAATCATCGTCGACCAGCTGCAGGAAATCGCCGCGATGCGGCTGGCGCTCGGCCAGCCGCTGCCCCCGTCCGAACCGGCGCCGACGCAGGCCGGCCCCGGCCAGCCGGCTACCCCGACCGCCCCGGCCGAACCGGCCACCCACAACCACGCCATGCACGCACACTGACACCAAGGCCCACACCATGACCCGAAATCCCTTCAGGAAGACCGCCTCCCTCGCCCTGCCCCTCGCGCTCGCGCTCGGCATGGGCGCCGCCTGCGCCGGGCAGGCGCCCGGCGCGCTGGGCGCCGCCGACATCCCGGTCAGCCACCGCGACCGCATCTACGCCGCCGAGCAGTTCTCCAACACCGTCTCGGTCACGGACCCCGCGGACAACAAGCTGCTGGGCGTGATCCGCCTCGGCGACCCGGCGCCGGGCAATTTCAGCCCGCTGTACCGCGGCCAGGTGCTGGTGCACGGCATGGGCTTCTCGCCCGACCACCGCACGCTGGCGGTGGTGTCGATCGGCTCGAACTCGGTCTCATTCATCGACACCGCGACCAACGCGGTCAAGCACGTCACCTACGTGGGCCGCTCGCCGCACGAGGCGTTCTACACGCCGGACGGCAAGGAAGTGTGGGTCACGGTGCGCGGCGAGAACTACATCGCCGTGCTCGACGCCGCGACCTTCGAGGAAAAGACCCGCATCACCGTCGCCGGCGGGCCCGGCATGCAGATCTTCTCGCCGGACGGCAAGTACGGCTACATCTGCTCGTCGTTCAACCCGGACACGGCCGTGGTCACGGTGGCCGACCACAAGATCGTCGGCCACGTGAAGCAGGAAAGCCCGTTCTGCCCCAACATCGCCGCCACGCCCGACGGCAAGCAGGTGTGGTTCACGCTCAAGGACGTGGGCCGCACCCAGGTCTTCGAGGCGCTGCCGCCGTTCCGCCCGCTCAAGACCATCGAGACCGGCCCCATCACCAACCACGTCAACTTCGCGCGCACGGCGGGCGGCACCTTCGCCTACGTCAGCGTCGGCGGCCTGAACCAGGTCAAGGTGTTCCGCACCGACGACTTCTCCCAGGTGGCGACCATTCCGGTGGGCAGCCTGCCGCACGGCGTGTGGCCGTCCGGCGACGGCACGCGCATCTACGTCGGCCTGGAGAACGCCGACCAGCTCGCGGCCATCGACACGGCCAGCAACAAGGTGGTCGCCAACGTGCCGGTCGGCCAGGCCCCGCAGGCGATCAACTACGTGCCTGACGCGGTGCCCGAAGGCGCCGGCACGGACGGCCTGCAGCAGCTCGGCGTGGCCGGCCAGACCACACAGCTGAAGCTGCTGCGCGTCGCCGAGGGCAAGCCGGTCGCCGCGGACAACGCGCCGACCAGCGTCACGCTGTTCGACCAGGGCCTGCTCCAGGTGCTGCAGGCCTCGGCCACCGGACTGCAGCCGAAGCAGCCCTACGTGCTCGCGCTGGCCAGCCAGGCCGACGGCACGGGCATACTGGAGCCGCTGGCGTCGTTCATGACCAATCCGGCGGGCTCGGCCATCGTCAACGCCATCGGCCCGATCCGCCAGGTGGTGCAGGGCGGCGACGGCGCGCAGGCGCGGCGCTACCTCGTCATCGCGCCGGCCGCGAACGGCAAGCCGGCCGCGCCGGTCCAGGTGCAGGCGCTGTAGGGGAAACGGCAGCCGGAAGGCGGCAACCGCGCCAGCCGGCGGACCGCCGGCTGGCTGTGGCATGATGCCGCGCGGCCGGGTGTACCAGGGAGGACATCGCAGTGAAAGACATGTTGCATCAAGTCGAGCCGCTGATACCGGCGCTGCGCCGCTACGCGCGCGCGCTGCTGCGCGAGCAGGCGGCCGCCGACGATCTGGTGCAGGACTGCCTGGAGAAGGTCATCACCTACTGGGACAGCCGCCGCAGCAACGACGACACGCGCAGCTGGGTGTTCGCCATCCTGCACAACCTGGCCGTCACCGCGCTGCGCCGGCGCGCCGGCGGGCTGGGCACGCACGTCGCGCTCGAGGACGTCGACGAAGCCCTGATGGCGTCGCGCGCCACCCAGGAAGACGCGCTGCGCCACCGCGACCTGATGAACGCGCTCGACGCGCTGCCCGCGGACCAGCGCAGCATACTGCTGCTGGTCTCGGTGGAAGACATGTCCTACGCGGACGCCGCGCGCGTGCTGGACATCCCGATCGGCACCGTGATGTCGCGGCTGTCCCGCGCGCGGGAGAAACTGCTGAGGATCATGGAGACCGGCGTGGCCGGGGCGGCCACGAAGTCTGCATTGCGGAGGGTGAAATGAGCGACAACCGGAACGGCGGCTGGCACGGCAACGATGGCGGGAACGACGGCCGGCCGGTGCAGGAAGAGGAGCTGCTGGCCTACGTCGACGGCGCGCTGGACGCGGCGCGGCGCCACCAGATCGACGCATACCTGCGGCATCATCCCGACGTCGCGCGCCGCGTCGAAGGTTATGTCGCGCAACGCGCGCAACTGCGCGCCGCCTTCGCCCCCATCGCCCGCGAGCCGGTGCCGCCCGAGCTGAACCTGCGCCGCATGCTGGAGGCGCGGCGCGCGCGCACCGGCGCGCCGTGGCGGCTGGCCGCGTCGGTCTTCGTCGCGCTGTGCCTGGGCGGCATGGGCGGCTGGATCGGGCGCGCCGCCACCGAGCCCGCGGCCGGCGGCATCGCGGCGCTGGCGCGCGAGGCCACGGCGAGCTACCAGGTGTTCGCCTCCGACCCGGTGCGCCCGGTGGAGATCAGCGCCAGCGACAGCGCCGACCTGCTCAAGTGGGTCTCCACGCGGCTGCGGCGCCCGATCGCCCTGCCGGACCTCGCGCAGTCCGGCTACCGCTACATCGGCGGGCGGCTGGTGGCCACCGAGCACGGCCCGGCCGGCCTGTTCATGTACGACGACGGGCACGGCACGCGCGTGGCCATGCTGGTGCGGCCGATGGCGACCGAGCAGAACATGCCGATGAAGGCCCACGCCCAGGCCGGCGTGGCCGGCTACTCGTGGGCGGCCCAGGGCCTGGGCTACAGCCTGGTGGCGGCGGACTCCACGCGGGGCCTGCATCCGCTGGCCGACGAGATGCGCCGTCAGCTCGGCGAGCAGGCGCGCAAGGCGCCGCCCGCGTAGGTCGCCGCGCAGCGGATTTCAACATCGCTTGAGATCATTTCAATACCCGCGCCGGGCGTTTGCCGGATACTTGGTGCCATCGCCCGGCACCGCCGGCGGCCCGCCGGTGTTCCGCATCCGGCTATTGCCTCCTTTCCGCCTTCCGCAATGTCCGAAGAAAACCCCTCCAGCCAGAACCCCAGCCGCGACGCCTTCCGCCAGGCGGCGCTCGAATACCACGAATTTCCCACGCGCGGCAAGATTTCCGTCACGCCGACCAAGCCGATGTCCAACCAGCATGACCTGGCGCTGGCCTACTCCCCCGGCGTGGCCGCGGCCTGCGAGGAGATCGTGGTCGACCCGGCCAACTCGTTCCGCTACACCGCGCGCGGCAACCTGGTCGGCGTCATCACCAACGGCACCGCCGTGCTGGGCCTGGGCGACATCGGCCCGGCGGCCTCCAAGCCCGTCATGGAAGGCAAGGCCGGCCTGTTCAAGAAGTTCGCCGGCATCGACGTCTTCGACATCGAGATCGACGAGAAGGACCCCGAGAAGCTGGTCGAGATCATCGCCTCGCTCGAGCCCACCTTCGGCGGCATCAACCTCGAGGACATCAAGGCCCCCGAGTGCTTCTACGTCGAGCGCAAGCTGCGCGAGCGCATGAAGATCCCCGTCTTCCACGACGACCAGCACGGCACCGCCATCGTGGTCGGCGCGGCCGTCATCAACGGCCTCAAGGTGGTCGGCAAGGACATCGGCGAGGTCAAGCTGGTGGCCTCCGGCGCCGGCGCCGCCGCGCTGGCCTGCCTGGACCTGCTGCTCGACCTGGGCATGAAGCTCGAGAACATCTGGGTGACGGACCTGGCCGGCGTGGTCTACGAGGGCCGCACCGAGCTGATGGACCCCGAGAAGTCCCGCTTCGCGCAGAAGACCGACAAGCGCAAGCTGGGCGAGGTCATCGACGGCGCCGACATCTTCCTGGGCGTGTCCGCCGCCGGCGTGCTCAAGCAGGACATGGTGCAGCGCATGGCCGAGCGCCCGCTGGTGCTGGCGCTGGCCAACCCCAACCCGGAAATCATGCCGGAGCTGGTCAAGGAAGTGCGCCCGGACGCGGTCATCGCCACCGGCCGCACCGACTACCCGAACCAGGTCAACAACGTCCTGTGCTTCCCGTTCATCTTCCGCGGCGCGCTGGACTGCGGCGCGACCACCATCACGCGCGAGATGGAAGTCGCCGCCGCCCACGCCGTGGCGGAACTGGCCCGCCAGGAGCAGAGCGACATCGTCGCCACCGCCTACGGCATCCAGGACCTGTCGTTCGGCCCCGAATACCTGATCCCCAAGCCGTTCGACCCGCGCCTGATCGTCAAGATCGCCCCGGCCGTGGCCGAGGCCGCGATGCGGTCCGGCGTGGCCGCGCGCCCGATCGCCGACATGGACGCGTACCGCCTGCAGCTGCAGCAGTTCGTCTACCACTCGGGCACGCTGATGAAGCCGATCTACGCGGCGGCGCGCCAGGTGGACATGGAGAAGAAGCGCATCGTCTTCGCCGAGGGCGAGGAAGAGCGCGTGCTGCGCGCGGTGCAGGTGATCGTCGACGAGAAGCTGGCCAACCCGATCCTGATCGGCCGCCCGGCGGTGATCGAGCACCGCATCGAGCGCTTCGGCCTGCGCCTGCGCGGCGGCGTGGACTTCACCGTGGTCAACCCGGAGAACGACCCGCGCTTCCGCGACTACTCCGAGACCTACTTCAAGATGATGGCGCGCCAGGGCATCACGCCGCAGTACGCCAAGCTGGAGATGCGCCGGCGCACCACGCTGATCGGCGCGATGCTGCTCAGCAAGGGCGAGGCCGACGGCATGGTGTGCGGCACGGTCAGCACCACGGCGGCGCACCTGCGCTACATCGACCAGGTGCTGGGCGGCACCAACGAGGTGTACGCGGCGATGAACGGGCTGGTGCTGCCGGGCCGGCAGATCTTCCTGGTGGACACGCACGTCAACGTCGATCCGACCGCGTGCCAGCTGGCGGAGATCACCATCATGGCGGCCGAGGAGCTCAAGCGCTTCGGCATCGAGCCGAAGGTGGCGCTGGTGTCGCACTCGAACTTCGGCACCTCGGAGGCGCCGTCGGCGCGCAAGATGCGCGACACGCTGGCGATTCTGCGCGAACGGGCGCCGGAGCTGGAGGTGGACGGCGAGATGCACGGCGACAGCGCGCTGGACCCGAAGCTGCGCGAGCAGCTGGTGCCGGACGGCACGCTGATCGGGGAGGCGAACCTGCTGGTGTGCCCGAACATCGACGCGGCGAACATCGCGTACAACCTGCTGAAGGTGGCGGCGGGCAACAACGTGGCGATCGGGCCGATCCTGCTGGGGGTCAAGGCGCCGGTGCACATCCTCACGCCGTCGGCCACGGTGCGCCGCATCGTCAATATGACGGCGCTGGTGGTGGTCGATGCCGCGGCCCACTAGGCCACCGCGGCCATACACGATGCAGGCACAGGCAACCACCGGCGCCGCGCCGCAGGGCGCCGCCGTCTTCGACCTCGACGGCACGCTGATCGACGCCGCGGCGGACATCGCCGCGGCGCTCGCGCCCGCGCTGGCGGCGCGCGGCCTCGCGCCGCTGACGCTGGCCGAGGCCACGTCGCTGCTCGGCGACGGCCTGCGCGTGTTCGCGCGCCGCGCCTTCGTGCTGCGCGCGGCGGAAATCACGCGCACGGAAGAGAACCGCTTCGTCGAGCGCTACCTGCGCACGCCGATCGACCAGACCCGCCTCTACCCGGGCGTGGAAGCCACGCTGCACCGGCTGTGCGGGGAGGGATGGAAGCTGGCCGTGTGCACCAACAAGGTCGAGGCCGCGGCGGTGGACATCCTCGCGCAGCTCGGCATCCTGCCGCTGTTCGAGGCGGTCTGCGGCGGCGACACCGTGCCGGCCTGCAAGCCGGCCCCGGTCCACCTGGCGGAAACCATCCGGCGCGCCGGCCTGCGCGCCGTGCCCGCCGTGATGATCGGCGACAACCCGGCCGACGTGCTGGCGGCCGCGGCCTGCGGCATTCCGGCGGTCTTCGCGCAATGGGGATATGGGCGCCTCGGCGCGCTGCAGGGCACGTGCGCGGTTGCCGCCCGCTTCGAAGACCTGCCCGCGCTGCTCCGCGCCGCCCGGGCGCCGCGTCCGGCTGCTTGAGCCCGCTTGCGCCCGTTTGCGCCTGCCTGCACCTGCCTGCGCGCGCTGCACGCACCGCACGGAAAGTTGACGCCCATTTTTGTTGGCCGTTAATTGCAATTTTAATGGCGATCGGCGACACCGATCCGCCATCAATCAGCCATCAATTGACCGCCGATCAGCCCTGCATCAGTCATTAAAAAAAAGCCATTGAAAGGCCATTAAAAAACCATCGAAAGACCTATCAATTTTTCGTGAAATACTTTCACGGCATCACCCGGCTCGAAACTCGTTTGCCCGAAGCATACTTTCATGGCTTCGAACAAAAGGCGCGCTCCATCAGCGCCACCGAGTCCATCAACGAGCAGAGTGAGACATGTCAGATTCCCCGCAAATCAGCGGCTTCCAGGTCCGCCCGGTAGTCGTGCCGCTCAACCCGCCGCTGCGCACCGCCAGCGGCGTCATGGCCAAGGCCCCGCTGGTGCTGGTCGATATCTCGACCAATGCCGGCGTGACCGGCAGCGCCTACATCTTCACGTACACGCCGGTGGTCCTGCAGGGCGTGGTCGAGGTGCTCAAGAACCTGCTGCCGCAGCTTGAATCCGCCGCGCTGGCGCCGCGCGCGAACCTGGCGGAGCTGCGCCGCAAGCTGGTGCTGATCGGCACGCCGGGCCTGCTCGACATGGCGCTGGCGGCCATCGACATGGCGCTGTGGGACGCGCATGCGCGCTTCCTGAACGCGCCGCTGTCGCGCGTGCTTGGCGGCACGCCGTCGCGCACGCTGGCCTACGCCAGCTTCGGCATGGAGCGCGCCGAGGATGCGCGGCCGCTGATCGCGCAGGCGCTCGACGCGGGTTTTCGCGCGATCAAGATCAAGATCGGCTACCCGACGCTGGCGGAAGACCTGGCGGCGGTGCGCGCGGCCCGCGCGCTGACCGGCGAGCGCGCCAGCCTGATGATCGACTACAACCAGTCGCTTTCCGTGCCCGAGGCGATCCGCCGCTGCCAGGCGCTCGACGACGAAGGCCTGGCGTGGATCGAGGAACCCACGCGCTGCGACGATTTCGCCGGCCACGCGCGCATCGCCGAGGCGGTCAGGACGCCGCTGCAGCTCGGCGAAAACCTCTACGGGCCGCGCGAGGTCCGTCGCAGCATCGGCGAGCGCTGCTCCGACCTGATGATGCTCGACCTGATGAAGGTCGGCGGCATCTCGGGCTGGATGGACGCGGCCGGCATCTGCGCCGCGGCCGGCGTGCCGGTGTCGAACCACTTCTTCCAGGAAGCCAGCGCGCACCTGCTCGGCGTCACCCCGACCGCCCACTACCTCGAATACTTCGGCATCGCCGACGCCGTGCTCGCCGACACCCTCGAGGTGGTCGACGGCCATGCCGTGCCGAGCCAGCGCCCGGGCATCGGCATCACCTGGAACGAAGCGGCCGTGCGGCGCTTCGCCGCCTGATCCCGCGCGGCTTGGCCCCATACCTTCGCCTGCCAGTCAGGCGGCTCTTTGCCGGAAACGGCTTTCCTACCGGAGACAACCTCAAATGAAAACCTACCCGAAATTCAAGGCCGCGGCCTGCCATGCCGCGCCCGTCTACTTCGACACGCCGGCCACGGTGGAAAAGGCCTGCGCCTGGATCGCCGAGGCCGCGCGCAACGGCGCCGAGCTGATCGCCTTCCCGGAAGCGTTCATTTCCTCGTTCCCGGTCTGGTCCGGCGTCTGGGCGCCGGTCGACGTGCATGAGTTCTTCGTCAAGCTGGCGTCGTCGGCGGTCGAGGTGAACGGCCCCGAGATCCGCCAGATCCGCGACTGTGCCCGGCGCCACGGCGTGTTCGTGTCGCTCGGCATCAACGAAGGCACGCCGACCAGCCCGGCCTGCATCTGGGACACCAACATCCTGATCGGCGACGACGGCGCGATCCTCAACGCGCACCGCAAGCTGGTCCCGACCTACTGGGAAAAGCTGACCTGGACCCCGGGCGACGGCAACGGCCTGCGCGTGTCGGACACCCGCATCGGCCGCATCGGCGCGCTGGTGTGCGGCGAGAACACCAACGCGCTGGCGCGCTTCACGCTGCTGGCGCAGGGCGAGAACGTGCACGTGTCGTCGTTCTCGCCGCGCTGGCCGACCAACCCGCCGGGCGAGGCCGGCTACGACCTGGAGGCGGCGATCCGCCTGCGCGCCGGCGCCCATGCCTTCGAGGGCAAGCTGTTCAACATCGTGGCCTCGGGCTTCCTGCCGCCGGAGGCCATCGACATGATCAGCCGCGACAACCTGCGCGCGCGCCAGCTGCTGGAGGAATCGCCCAAGAGCGTGTCGATGATCCTCGGCCCGGACGGCCAGCCCATCAGCGAAGTGATCCGCGACGAGGAAGGCATCGTCTACGCGGACATCGACCTCGCCAAGTGCGTGGTGCCCAAGCAGTTCCAGGACGTGGTCGGCTACTACAACCGCTTCGACGTGTTCCAGCTGAAGGTCAACCGCCGCGCGCTCGCCCCGGTCGAGTTCTCGTCCCATGCCGAGGAGCGCACGCTGGGCGCCGACGAGGACGACCTCGACGACGTCATCAACAACGCCTCGCTGCGCGCCGCGCCGGTGCGCCACAACGCCTGATTTTCCGATCCCCTGATCCGCGCCGGCCGGTCCGTTCATGAGCCGGCCGGCGCCACGGCGCAGCACCCGCTGCGCCACCCCCCGGCAAAGTATCGAAGCCATATCGATTCAGCCACACACATAAAAATCCGAAGGAGACAAAACATGCCTTGGAGTCAAATCTATGACCCCTTGGGGAATCCCCTATTCTCGACGCTGGTGGCCGCCATCCCCGTCGTGGTCCTGCTGGCGGCGCTGGCGTTCTTCCACATCCAGGCGCACCTGGCCGCGGGCCTGGCGCTGATCGCGGGCGGCATCGTCGCGTGCACGGTGTTCGGCATGCCGGCCAGCGTGGCCGGCAAGGCGGCCGCCTACGGCATCGCCTCGGGGCTGTTCCCGATCGGCTGGATCGTGCTCAACATCATCTTCCTGCACCGGCTCACCACGCAGAACGGCTATTTCAAGGCGCTCCAGCAATCCATCTCGGGCGTCACCGAGGACAAGCGCATCCAGTTGCTGCTGGTGGCCTTCTGCTTCGGCGCGTTCTTCGAGGGCGCCGCCGGCTTCGGCACGCCGGTCGCGGTGACGGGCGCGATCCTGATCGGCTTCGGCTTCTCGCCGCTGGCCGCGTCGGGTCTCGCGCTGATCGCCAACACCGCGCCGGTCGCGTTCGGCGCGCTCGGCTCGCCGGTGCTGGCGCTGGCCTCCGTGACCGGGCTGGACCTGCTGCAGCTCTCGGCCATGATCGGGCGCCAGTTGCCGTTCTTCTCGGTGCTGGTGCCGTTCTGGCTGATCTGGGCCTTCGCCGGCTACCGCGGCATGAAGGAAATCTGGCCCGCCATCCTGGTGGCCGGCATCAGCTTCGCGGTGCCGCAGTACGTGGTGTCGAACTTCCACGGCCCGTGGCTGGTCGACGTCATCTCGTCGCTGGTGTCGATGGGCAGCCTCACGCTGTTCATGCGGGTATGGCGGCCGCGCACGATCTGGACCTCGACCAAGCTCAAGAAGCACCATGACGACTCGCACGTGGAGAACCACGACGCGCCGGCCACGGCGGCGGCCACGGCCGGCACGGCGGCGGGCACCGTCTCCGCGGCCAGGGCGTGGATGCCGTGGATCATCCTCACGGTGTCGGTCTTCCTGTGGGGCGTGCCGCAGGTCAAGAAGGCGCTCGATGCGCTGTGGGCGTGGAAGTACAGCATTCCCGGCCTCGACAAGATGGTGCTGAAGATGCCGCCGGTGGTGGCCGCCCCGGTCGCGGAATCGGCCACGTTCGCATTCAACATCCTGTCGATGGCCGGCACCGGCATTCTCATCGCGTCGCTCGTCGGCGGCCTGCTGATGGGCTACTCGCTGCCGCGGCTGTTCCGGGAATACCTGCGCACCATCCACCTGGTGCGCTATTCGCTGCTGACCATCTGCGCGATGTTCGGCGTGGGCTACCTGACCAAGTATTCCGGGCTCGATGCCACGCTGGGCCTGGCGTTCGCGCATACCGGCGTGCTCTACCCGCTGTTCGGCACCATGCTCGGCTGGCTCGGCGTGGCGCTGACCGGCTCCGACACCGCGGCCAACGTGCTGTTCGGCGGCTTGCAGAAGACCACCGCCGAGCAGCTCGGCCTGTCGCCGTATCTGATGGCGGCGGCGAACAGCTCGGGCGGCGTGATGGGCAAGATGATCGACGCGCAGTCGATCGTGGTGGCGTCCACGGCGACCAAGTGGTACGGACACGAAGGCGACATCCTGCGCTACGTGTTCTTCCATTCGCTGGCGCTGGCGGTGCTGGTCGGCCTGTTCATCACGCTGCAGGCCTACGTTCCGCCGTTCGTCCACATGGTGATCCACTGACGCGGCAAAGCCGCCCCGCCGCAGCGATGCGGCGGGGCTTCGTCTATTCCAGCGGCTTGCCGAGGATCTCCGTCATCCAGCGCACGAAGGTCATGACGTCGCCGTCGTCCTCGCAGTCCGGCGGATAGATGATGTAGTAGGCGTAGATCGAGCGCACCTCGATCTCGAACAGCGGCACCAGCACGCCGGAACTGAGCCAGCTCTGCGCCATGCGCCGGCGCGCCAGCGCCACGCCCTGGCCGTTCACGGCGGCTTCCAGCATCAGCCCCAGGTCGACGAACTGCACGCCGGTGGCGGGCTCCGGCCAGTCCAGCCCGGCCGCCACCAGCCACGGGCGCCACGGTTCCAGCGGGCAGCGCAGCAGGCGCGCGGCGGACAGCGCGGCCGGCGACGCGAACGGCCCGACCTCGCGCAGATAGGCCGGGCTGCACACCGGGAAGACCGGCTCGTCCAGGATCTTGACCGCTTCCAGCCCGGGGTAATTGCCGTTGCCGAAGCGGATCTCGACGTCCGCGTTCTCGGACTTCAGGCCCACCAGCGGCACGGAGAGCTGCAGGATCAGTTCGATGTCGGGATGGTCGGCCTGGAAGGTGGCCAGATGCGGCACCAGCACCTGCCGCGCGAAGGTCGGCGGCGCGGCCACGCGCAGTTGCCGGACCTCGCCGGCGAAGCGGGACCGCGCGCCATAGTGGCTGAGCGCGGACAGCGCTTCCTTGACGACTTCGAGATATTCCGATCCCCTGGCCGTCAGGGTGAAGCCGCCTTGCGCGGAGTTGAACAGCTCGATGCCCATGATGTCTTCGAGCTGGCGGATGCGGTGGCTGATCGCGCTCGGCGTCACGCACAGCTCCTGCGCGGCCAGGGTCCCGCTGCGCAGCCGCGCCACCGCCTCGAACGCCATCAGGCACTGCAATGGGGGAACTCTGTAAGCCATGCGCGATACTCTTTTTCGACGGCCCGATGCCTCGGCCGGGTCTCCGGCATCGATGATACAGGATCGCTATCGGGCGCAAGGCGGCGCAAACCCGCGCCGCCTTGCCGCGCGCTCAACCGCCGCCGAGCATGGCCTCGGCGCCGAAATCGAGCGCCGCCGCCAGCACGCAGGCCACGTGCACCGCGTCGGCGCCGGCGCCGTCGTGGATCTGGTGGCGGCAGCTCGTGCCGTCGGCCACCACGATGGTGCCGGCCCCGGCCTGGCGCACCGCCGGCAGCAGCGACAGTTCCGCCATCGCCCGGGAAGCTTCGTAGTGCTCGGCTTCGTAGCCGAAGCTGCCGGCCATGCCGCAGCAGGACGACTCGACCACGTCGAGCTGCAGCCCCGGGATCCACTTGAGCACGGCCTGCACCGGCCGGAACGCATCGAACGCCTTCTGGTGGCAGTGGCCGTGCACGAGCGCCTTGCCACCGGGCAGCGCCTTGAGCTTGAGCTCGCAGCGCCCGGCCTGCTGCTCGCGCACGAGGAATTCCTCGAACAGCAGGGCCGAGTCCGCCAGCTTGCGCGCCTCGTCGCCAAACCCGTAGTTCAGGAACTCGTCGCGCAGCGACAGCAGGCACGACGGCTCCAGCCCGACCACCGGCACGCCGGCGTCGACGTAGGGCTTGAGCGCGTCGAGCGCGCGCCTGGCCTCGGCGCGGGCTTCGTCGACGAGGCCGGCCGCGAGGAAGGTGCGGCCACAGCACAGCGGCTTGCCGCCGGGCTGCGCGCTGTAGTGCACGTCGTAGCCGGCGGCGCGCAGCACCATCTCCGCCGCGCGCGCGTTGCCCGGCTCCATGTAGTTGTTGAAGGTGTCCACGAACAGCAGCACCGAGCGGGGCCCGAGCGGCCCGCCGGCGGCCTTGCGGCTGCCGTCGAGGAAGGCGCTGCCGAAGCGCGGCAGCGAGCGCTCGCCGGCAAAGCCGAGCCAGCGCTTGACCAGCGGCGACAGCAGCGGTACGCGGTCCAGCGCGTTGACCAGCGGCGCCAGCAGGCTGGCCGCCGGCGCGTAGCGCGGCATGTACGCCACCATGCGCTCGCGCAGGCCGATGCCGTGGCGCCGGGTCCAGGCCGCGCGCGCCTCGATCTTGATCTTGGCCATGTCGACGCCGGTCGGGCAGTCGCGCTTGCAGCCCTTGCACGACACGCACAGGTCGAGCACCTCCTTGACCTCGGCGCTGGCCAGGCCGTCGTCGCCGAGCTGGCCGGACAGCGCCAGGCGCAGCGTGTTGGCGCGCCCGCGCGTGACGTGCTTCTCGTCCTTGGTGACGCGGTAGCTCGGGCACATGGTGCCAGCGTCGAACTTGCGGCAGTGGCCGTTGTTGTTGCACATCTCCACCGCCTTGGCCAGCCCGTGCGCGGGGTCGCCGCCGGTGCCCGGCGCGGTCTCGATGCCGGTGAGCGGGTCGCGCAGCACGTTCCAGCCGGACCAGTCCAGGCTGGGGGTCAGGTCGAGGGCGCGGTACGCGGGCGGGAAGCGGAAGTTGGCGCTGTCGTCCATGCGCGGCGGCTGCACGATGCGGTCCGGGCTGAAGCGGTTGCCCGGATCGAACAGCGCCTTGATGTCGCGGAAGGCCTGGTGGATCTTCGGCCCGTACTGCCACGCCACCCATTCGCCGCGGCACAGGCCGTCGCCGTGCTCGCCGGAGAACGCGCCCTTGTACTTGCGCACGAGTTCGGCGGCCTCCTCGGCGATCGCCCGCATCCTGGCGGCGCCGTCGCGGCGCATGTCCAGGATCGGGCGCACGTGCAGCGTGCCCACGCTGGCGTGCGCGTACCAGGTGCCTTCGGTGCCGTTGCGGTGGAAGACCTCGGTCAGCTGGCTGGTGTATTCGGCGAGGTGCTCCAGCGGCACCGCGCAGTCCTCGATGAAGGAGACCGGCTTGCCGTCGCCCTTCATGCTCATCATGATGTTCAGGCCCGCCTTGCGCACGTCCCACAGCGCCTTCTGCGCGCCCGCGTCGGCCATGCGCACGACCGCGTCGGGCAGGCCGAGGTCGCCCATCAGCGAGACGAGGTCGTCGAGCCTGCGCAGCAGCGCGTTGTGCTCGTCGCCGGCGAATTCCACCAGCAGGATCGCCTCCGGGTTGCCGACCAGCGCCCGCTCGATGACCGGCCGGAAGGCCGGATTGCTCATCGACAGGCCGATCATGGTGCGGTCCACCAGTTCCACCGCCACCGGCCCCAGCTTGACGATGTGCCGGGTCATGTCCATCGCCTGGTAGAACGTGGGGAAGTTCACCACGCCCAGCACCTTGTGCGCCGGCAGCGGCGACAGCTTGAGCGTGAGCTGGCGGCTGTAGGCGAGCGTGCCCTCGGAGCCGACCAGCACGTGGGCGAGGTTGGGCAGGCCGTCGTCGCTATAGGCGCGCGGGTTCTGGCAATCGAAGATGTCGATGTTGTAGCCGCCCACGCGGCGCAGCACGCGGGGCATGCGCTCGGCGATCTCGGCGCGCTCGCGCGTGGCGATCTCGCGCAGGCCGGCGTAGATCTGCGCGGCGCGCCCGTCCTGCGGCGCGCGCGCGACCGGGCCGAAGCGCAACTGGGTGTCGTCGGGCAGGATGGCGTCGATGGCCAGCACGTTGTGGACCATGTTGCCGTACTCGATCGAGCGCGAGCCGCACGAGTTGTTGCCGGCCATGCCGCCGATGGTGCACTGCGCCCCGGTCGAAACGTCCACCGGAAACCACAATCCGTGCGGCTTGAGCCACGCATTGAGATGGTCCAGCACGATGCCCGGCTCCACCGTGACGGTGCGCGCGGCGGCGTCGAAGTCCACCACGTCGTTGAGCCACTTGCTGTTGTCGATCACCAGCGCCTCGCCCACGGTCTGGCCGCACTGGCTGGTGCCGGCGCCGCGCGCCAGCAGCGGCGCGCCGGCGTCGCGCGCGATGTTCAGCGCGAGCGCGAGGTCGGCCTGGTCGCGCGGCACCACCACGCCGACCGGCAGGATCTGGTAGATGGAGGCGTCGGTGGCATAACGCGCGCGGCTGGCGCGGTCGAACAGGACGTCTCCCCGGAGTTCCTTGCGCAGGCGGCGCGCCAGCGGACTGCCGGAGCCCACGGCCGACGGCACGAGGTGGACGGGCTTGACTAAGGGAGGCAGGTATTCGGTTTTCATGATCGTTCCTGGGCCCGGCGCCGTGCGGCGCGGGCCCGGCGCAGCCATGCCGCGCGGAATCCCGGCGCCCGGCTGCGCGGTTGTCTCCTGTAGGAATGCGCGCGCGCCGCGGCGGCGGCGATACTGCCGGCACGGCCGGCCACGTGCGCGCGCTCTTGTCGCGGGCGGCAGCGCTGCCCGCCCGCCGTCCCGGTCAGCCCTTGGCGAGCGCCGGCACGGTCTGGCCGGCGAGATAGTCGAGCGCCGCGGCCACGCCGCTGCCTTCGAGCTTCACGCCGGCGATCTTCAGGCCCATCTCGCAGCCGGACAGCGCCGCCATCAGCGTCAGGTCGTTGCAGTCGCCCAGATGCCCGATGCGGAACATCAGCCCGCGCAGCTTGCCCAGGCCCGCGCCGAGCGAGATGTCGAAGCGCTCGTAGGTGACGCGCCGTACCATGTCGGCGTCCACGCCGGGCGGCATCATCACGCCGGTCAGCACCGGGCTGTAGACCTCCGGGTCCGCGCACTGGATCTCCAGGCCCCACGCGCGCACCGCGCGGCGCGCGGCTTCGCCGAGCCGCTGGTGGCGCGCGAAGACGTTGTCGAGGCCCTCGGCCAGGATCATGTCGATGGCCTCGGACAGGCCGTACAGCAGGTTGGTGTTCGGCGTGTACGGCCAGTAGCCGGTCTTGTTCATCTCCAGGATCTCCGCCCAGCCGAAGAACGCCTTGGGCAGCTTCGATTGCCTGCTGGCTTCGATGGCCTTCGGCGACAGCGCGTTGAAGCTGATGCCGGGCGGCAGCATCAGGCCCTTCTGCGAGCCGGAGATGGTCACGTCCACGCCCCACTCGTCGTGGCGGTAGTCGGCCGAAGCCAGGCTGCTGATGGTGTCGACCATGAGCAGCGCGGGGTGGCGCGCGGCGTCGATCGCCTGGCGCACGGCCGCGATGTTCGAGGTCACGCCGGTGGAGGTTTCGTTGTGGACCACGCACACGGCCTTGATCTCGTGGCCGGCGTCCGCTTCCAGGCGCGCCTGGATCATCTGCGCGTTCACGCCGCGCCGCCAGCCCTCGATGCCGGGCAGGCCCAGGAACTCGGGTTGCAGGCCGAGGTTGCGCGCCATCTTGTCCCACAGCGTGGCGAAGTGGCCGGTCTCGTACATCAGCACCTTGTCGCCGGGGCTGAGCGTGTTGGTCAGCGCCGCTTCCCACGCGCCGGTGCCGGAGGCGGGATAGATGATGACCGGGTGCCGGGTCTTGAAGATGGTCTTGATGCCTTCGAGCACCTTCAGGCCGAGCGCGCCGAATTCCGGCCCGCGGTGATCGATGGTCGGATAGCTGATGGCGCGCAGGATGCGGTCGGGCACGGGGCTGGGGCCGGGAATCTGCAGGTAGTGGCGGCCGGCGGGATGGAAGTCCAGCTTGAGCATTGCGTTCTCCTCTCTGATGGAATCGCTCTGGTAAATCGCTCCGATGAAGCGAAATGAATTTTGAATACAATCTAGCAGACCCCTCCCTTAAAATCCGGCAACTTCCCTTGAAGTTTTCTCAATCTCGCTTGAACGCGGATTCCGGCCTGTTTCCGGTAGAATTTTTTTCATGAAACCGGAGAACACCGCCATGCCCACGGCATCGTCTTTTTCACCCGCGCAGCCATGCCGCCGCCGAGCAAGCTGACGCGCGCCATCCTGCACGACAGCGTGGTCGCGCACCTGCGCCGGTGCATCGTCGAGGGCGCGCTCGCGCCGGGCCAGAAGCTCAACGAGCGCGAGCTGTGCGAGGTCATCGGCGTGTCCCGCACGCCGCTGCGCGAGGCGCTGAAGGTGCTGTCGGCGGAAGGGCTGGTCGAGCTTTCGCAGAACCGCGGCGCCTCGGTCGCCACCATGTCGGAAGACGAGATCGGCGATGCGTTCGAGCTGCTCGGCGGGCTCGAAGCGTTTGCCGGCGAGCTGGCGTGCGAGCGCATCACCGCCGCCGAACTGGCGGAGATCCGCGCGCTGCACGGCGGCATGCTGGCCTGCCGGGCGCGCAACGACCTCGCCGGCTACTACGACCGCAACCAGCAGATCCACGACCGCATCAACGCGGCGGCGCGCAACGGCGAGCTGAGCCAGGCCTACGCGGCCGTCAACCGGCGGCTGCAGGCGCTGCGGTTCCGCTCGAACCAGCAGGCGCCGAAGTGGGACAGCGCGATCCACGACCACCACGAGATGCTGCTCGCGCTCGAAGCGCGCGATGGCGCGAGGCTGGCGCGGATACTGCGCGACCACCTGCGCAGCAAGCGGGATGCGGTGCTGCCCGGCGCCGTGGCGGCCGGCCCGCTGCCCGCGCCGCGCCACGAAGAGCGCCGGCCCGCCGCCGCGCATCCGGGCTGACATGGCCCGGCCGCCGCCGGCCGCCGCGCTCGCGGTATGATTTGCGGTGCACAAGAACCGCGTCAAATCCGATCGATGAGAATCCCGTCTGTTGTGCAGCGTCCCGCCACGCTCGTGGTCTTGCTGGCGTGTCTTGGGCTGTTGCTGTGGTGGTGGCTGCTGCGCCCCACCGAGGTGATCGAGACCACACCGGTAGGCCGCGGCGACATCGAATCGAGCGTGACCGCGCTCGGCCTGCTGCAGCCGCGCAGCTACGTCGACGTGGGCGCGCAGGCGTCCGGCGCCATCCGCCGCATCCACGTCCAGCCCGGCGACGCCGTCAAGAAGGGCCAGTTGCTGGTGGAGATCGATCCCGCCGTGCAGCAGTCGCGCGTGGACGCCGACCGCGCCACGCTGGCCAGCCTGCGCGCCCAGCTCGACGAGCAGTACGCGCAGCGCGACCTCGCCCGCCAGCAGTGGGAGCGCCAGCGCCACATGGCGGCCGACGGCTCCACCCGCGACGAAGACGTGCAGTCCGCGCAGGCCGCGCTGCGCGTGGCGCTGGCGCGCATCGACAACCTGCGCGCCCAGATCGACGGCGCCTCGTCCGCGCTCAAGGGCGACGAGGCCCAGCTCGGCTTCACCCGCATCTACGCGCCCATGAGCGGCACCGTGGTCACGCTCGACGCGCGCGAGGGCCAGACCCTCAACGCCACCTACCAGACCCCCAACATCCTGCGCATCGCCGACCTGTCGGCCATGACGGTCTGGACCGAGGTGTCCGAGGCCGACGTGCGCCGCGTGCGCCCGGGCATGCCGGTGTACTTCACCACGCTGGGCGTGCAGGACGAGCAGGGCAGCGCGCGGCGCTGGCGCGGCCAGGTGCGCCAGATCCTGCCGGCGCCGCCCACGCCGGCCGGCGCCGCGCCCGCCGCCACCACCGCCGGCGCGCCGGCCACGCCCGCCGGCAAGGTGGTGCTCTATACGGTGCTGTTCGACGTGGACAACGCCGACCGCGAACTGATGCCGCAGATGAGCGCGCAGGTGTTCTTCGTGGCCGCCAGCGCGCGCAACGTGCTGGTGGCGCCGCTGCCGGCGCTGCAGGCCGTGAGCGGCCAGCCCGGGCGCTACACCGCGCGCGTGCTCGACGCCCAGGGCAGGATCCTGGTGCGCGAGGTGGCCACCGGCGTGCGCGACCGCCTGAGCGCGGAGGTGCTGTCCGGCCTCAAGGAAGGCGAGCGCCTCGTCACCGGCGTGCGCTACGAGCGCGCCGCCGACGGGAGGTTCCGATGGTAGACCTGCTGGCGGAGGCACGGTCCGCGGCGGCCGGCGCCCCCGCATCCACCCCCGCTTCCGCGCCCGCTTCCGCATCCTCCGCCCCGGCCGGCGCCGCGCCGCCGCTGATCGCGCTGCGCGACGTGCGGCGCGCGTACGCGGGCACCGACGGCGGTCCGGCCACCGAGGTGCTGCGCGGCGTCTCGCTCGACATCGGCGCGGGCGAGTTCGTCGCCATCGTCGGCGCCTCGGGCTCGGGCAAGTCCACGCTGATGCATATCCTCGGCTGCCTGGACCGGCCCAGTTCCGGGCAATACCGCTTCGCCGGCCAGGACATCGCGCGCTTCGACGCCGACGAGCTGGCCTGGCTGCGCCGCGAGGCCTTCGGCTTCGTGTTCCAGGGCTACCACCTGATCCGCACGCTCGACGCGCTGCGCAACGTGGAGATGCCGGCGGTCTACGCCGGCGCGGGGGCGGACGCGCGCGAGCACCGCGCGCGCACGCTGCTGGGCCGGCTGGGGCTGGCCGAGCGCGCCGCGCACCGGCCCGCGCAGCTGTCCGGCGGACAGCAGCAGCGCGTGTCGATCGCGCGCGCGCTGATGAACGGCGGGCACATCATCCTGGCCGACGAGCCCACCGGCGCGCTCGACAGCAAGAGCGGCGCCGAGGTCGTGGCGCTGCTGCGCGAGCTGGCCGACGCCGGCCACACCGTGGTCCTCATCACGCACGACCGCGCGGTGGCCGCGCAGGCGCGGCGCATCATCGAGATCCGCGACGGGCAGATCGTGTCCGACACCGGCAATGCCGCGCCGCTCGCGGAAGCCGGCGCCCCGCCCGCCCCGCCTATGCCACCCGTGCCGCCCTCGCTCGACGCGCGCCGCTTCCCCGCCGCGATGGCCGCGGGCGTGGCCCACACCGCGCGCCCGTGGACCGAGATGCGCGAAGCCTACGCGGCGGCATGGAGCGTGATGTGGGCCAACCGCTTCCGCACCGCGCTCACGCTGCTCGGCATCATCATCGGCGTGGCCTCGGTCATCGTGATGCTGGCGGTGGGCGCCGGCACCCAGGAGAAGGTCATCGCCAGGATGGCGAGCTTCGGCACCAACCGCATGTACGTGGTGCCCGGCGGCGACAACGCGCGCGGGCCGGGCGGCGTGCTCACCGAAGCCGACGTGCCGACCGTGCGGCAGGCGCCCCACGTGGCGGCGGCCATGCCGATGCTGCGCGGCAAGGTCACGCTGCGCGCCGGCAACCTGGACAGCTTCGTCAACGTGTGGGCCGTCACCACCGACGCGCAGCGCATCATGAACTGGAAGGCCGCGCGCGGCCTGTTCTTCAGCCAGAACGACGAGCGCAGCCTGGCCACCGTGCTGCTGCTGGGCAAGAAGACGCGCGAGCGCATGTTCGGCGACCAGAGCCCGCTGGGCGCCTACGTGCTGGTCAACAACGTGCCGTTCCAGGTCATCGGCGAGCTGGAGGAAAAAGGCGCCACCTCGGGCGACTCGGACGACGACGACGTGATATTGATGCCCTACTCCACCGGCAGCCGGCGCCTGCTCGGCACCACGCAGTTGTCGTGGATCTCGGTGCTGGTGGACAAGCTGGAGAACGCCGACGACGCCGCGCGCGGCATCACCGAGGCGCTCGAGGCCAGCCACCGCGTGCGCGACTTCCGCGTGTACAACCGCGCGGCCTCGGTCAAGGCGCAGGAAGAAACGCAGCAGACCATGACGATGATGCTCGGGCTGGTGGCGGCGATCTCGCTGCTGGTGGGCGGCATCGGCGTGATGAACATCATGCTGGTGACGGTCAAGGAGCGCACGCGCGAGATCGGCATCCGCATGGCCACCGGGGCGCGCCAGCGCGACATCCAGCGCCAGTTCCTGACCGAGGCCATCACCGTGACGCTGGTCGGCGGCGTGGCCGGCGTGATCGCCGGGCTGGCCGTGGGCGCCGCGCTGATCCACTGGGAGGTGCCGGTGGTCTTCTCGGTGCGCGCCATCCTCGGCGCGTTCGGCTGCGCGCTGGCCACCGGGCTGGTGTTCGGCTTCATGCCGGCGCGCCAGGCCGCGCGGCTGGACCCGGTCGAAGCGCTGGCCAGCGAATGAGGCGCCCGATGCGATTTCCCATGCCCGCCCCGCGGCGTTCTGCCCCGCGCCCTTCTCTTGCGCGCGCGCCGGCCTGGCTGCTGGCGCTGGCGCTGGCCGGCTGCGCCGGCGCGCCGCCCGGCGACGTGCCGCCGCTGGACGTGCCCGCCGCGTGGCGCCATGACGCGGGCGCCGCCGGCGACCCCGCCGGCCCCGGCTGGTGGCGGCGCTTCGGCAGCGGCGAGCTGGCCGCGCTGATCGAGCAGGCGCGCGGCGGCAGCTTCGACCTCGCCGCGGCCGCCGCGCGCGTGCGCCAGGCGCAGGCCCAGGCCCGCATCGCCGGCGCGCCGCTGCTGCCGGAGGTGAGCCTGACGGCCACCGCGCAGCGGCTGCGCGAGCCGCAGGCCAGCGTCACCGGCTACTACACGGCCGAGCTGTTCGCCACCTACGAGATCGACCTGTGGGGCGGCAACGCCGCCGCGCGCGACTCGGCGCTGGCCACGCTGCAAGGCACCGCCCGCGCGCGCGACACCGTGGCGCTGACGCTGACGGCGTCGGTGGCCGCCAGCTACCTGCAGGCCGCGGCGCTGCGCGAGCGCGTGGACATCGCGCAGCGCAACCTCGCCACCGCCGAGCGCATCCTGGCGCTGGTGGCCTCGCGCGCCCGCGCCGGCGCCGCCACGCCGCTGGAGCTGGCGCAGCAGCGCGGGCTGGTCGCCACCCAGCGGCAGGACCTGGAGCAGCGCCGGCAGGAAGCGCGCGGCAGCCTGACCGCGCTGGCGATCCTGCTGGGCCGCCCGGCGCCGGGCTTCGACATCGCCGCCAGCACGCTCGACGGCATCGCCATGCCCACCGTCGCCGCCGGCGTGCCGGCCGGCCTGATCGTGCACCGGCCCGACCTCGCCCAGGCCGAGCGCGCGCTCGCCGCGGCCGATGCCGACATCGTGGCCGCGCGCGCCGCCATGCTGCCCTCGCTGACCCTGACCGCGGGCGCCGGCGTGGGCGCGGACCGGCTGCACGACCTGCTCGACACCTCGCTGTACAGCCTCGCCGCCGGCCTCGCCGCGCCGATCTTCAACGCCGGCCGCCTGGCCGCCGGGCGCGACTTCGCCATCGCCCGGCGCGAGGAACTGCTGGCCGCCTACCGCGGCGCCATCGTCAACGCCTTCGGCGACGTGGAAAACGCGCTCAACGCCGTCGACGGGCTGACGCGCCAGCGCGACGCGCAGGCCGAGGCGCTGGCACAGGCGCGGGAAGCCGCGCGGCTGGCCGAGTCGCGCTACCGCGCCGGCGCCGAGACGCTGCTGACCGTGCTCGACGCCCAGCGCACGCTCTACGCCGCGCAGGACAACGCGGTGCAACTGCACCTGGCGCAGCTGCAGGCCAGCGTGGGGCTGTTCCGCGCATTCGGAGGGGGATGGGAAGATAGCGCCGCCGCCGGCGGTGGCAACCTGCTGTCGCGGGACGCGCGGCCGGGGCCGCGCGGCTGACCGAAGCGGCGCCCGCGCGGCAGACGGCGGGCGGCGGGCGGCGGGCGGCGGGAGGCGGGAGGCGGGAGGCGGGAGGCGGGAGGCGGGAGGCGTTCAGGCCCGCGGATACAGTCCCAGCCGCTGCGCCTGCACCCGGGCCAGGCCCAGCAGCGCATTGGTGAACGGCGTCGGCACGGCCGTGATCTGGCCCAGTTCGCGCACGGCGGCCACCAGCGCGTCGAGCTCGACCGGCCTGCCGGCCTCCACGTCCTGCAGCATCGAGGTCTTCATCGCGCCGAGCCGCAGCGTGACCGCGAGGCGGTCGGCCGGCGCCTGGTCGATCGTGATGCCGCAGCGCTCGCCGATGGCCTTGGCCTCCAGCATCACGGCGGTGACGAAATCGCGCACCAGCTCGTCGCCGAGGATGCGGTCCGAGGTGGCGCCGGTCAGCGCGCTGATCGGGTTCATGGTCATGTTGCCCCACAGCTTGTACCAGACATCCTGCTGGATGCGGTCCGACGCCTTCGCGTCGAACCCGGCGCCGGCGAACATCGCCGCCAGCGCCCTGACGCGCTCGCTCGGCTGCCCGCTCGCCTCGCCCAGGATCAGGCCGCGGCCTTGGCGGTTGCGCACCACGCCCGGCGCGTCCAGCATGCAACTCGCGTGCACCACGCAGCCGACGGTCTGCCGCGCCGGAATGGCCGCCGCGATCGCGCCGTCCGGGTCGACCGAGGCCAGCCGCTTGCCGGCGAACGCCGGGCCCAGGCCATCGCAGAACCACCACGGCACGCCGTTCATCGCGGTCAGGACGGTCGTGTCCGGACCCAGCAGCGGCGCGATGCGGCCGGCCACGGACGCCAGCGCCGGCGCCTTCACCGCGACCACGACGAGATCCTGCGGGCCGAGCGCCGCCGGATCGTCGCTGGCGCGCACCGCCACCGCGCGGGGCTCGGCCTCCTGGCCCTCGCCCTCCACCAGCCGCAGCCCGTGGCTGGCCAGCGCATCGAGCGTGGCGCCGCGCGCGACGACGCTGACCTGCGCCCCCGCCTCGGCCAGCTTCACGCCGATCCAACCGCCGATCGCGCCGGCGCCGTAGATACAAACCTTCATGTGTCACTCCTTGTTGCCGGGACCGGTGCGGTCCAACGCGACGGAACGCGCCCCCGGGGCGCCGGCCATCGCCATCACTTGCCGTGGATCACCTGCTGTGGTCGTGGCGGTCCCCGCCCATCGGGTCGACGATGATCATGGTGCGGTCGAGCACGCCGCGGTCGTCGAAGTAGATGCTGAAATGCGCCTGCAGATAGCCGTTCGTGTACATCCGGTACGACCATGCCTCGCGCTTCATCAGCGGGTAATACTCCACCGGCTCGCGCGGCATGCCGAAGCGCTCGACCACGTCCTGCTTGGTCCAGACGCCGGGCTTGGCTTCGTAGATCTCCTTCTCGGTCAGCATCTGGCGGAAGTTCGTCAGCCTGCCGCCGGCGTCGAAGTCCGCCGCGTAGACCTCGTGCCCGAGCGGCTGCCGCGAGTAGATCCAGCGGCTGGTGCCGCCGGCAAGCCGGTAGGTCTCCGTGGGCGCGCCGAACGTATCGCGCACGGCACTTTCCGGGCTGCCGATCATCTTCTGCGCGGTCTGGACGGGTTCCAGCGACGCGCAGGCGGACAGCGCGGCCGCCGCCGCCAGCGCGGCGATCCATCGGGTGATTCGATATGTTCGATATGTTCGATATGACATGAGCACTCTCCAGCGTCGATGCAGGCCGGTCCCGGGAACGGAAACCGGCTCCGATGCGTCAGCATAGCCCCCTTGATCGTCCACCTCGCCGGGGGTGCCCGCGCACCGGATCCTCGCCGCGCCTCCGGCAAACCTGCATCATGAAATCCGGGATCATTATTGTACTTTGCGATTATCCGATAATTCCGACTCTCCGGTTTATCTATTGCAAGACAATGTTGTAGAAAATCACTAGACATGACACTCCGTGCCGCTTTCCGAAATCGGCACCGCAAACCCCGCTTCGCCCCGTATCCCGCCTGTGGCAAGGACCAGCGCCAGTTGTCATGCTGGCGCAATCCAGGCGTAATGCGTGCCCCAATAGACTCCGGTTTCTATTTTTTTATTTCGATAAATGACAAGCCGGAGAACAAGAATGAGGAAGACAAAATCCGCCCGCATCAAGCTGGCGGCGCTGCTGTGCACCGCGGCGGGCACCGCGCTGGCGCAATCGAGCGTCACGCTGTACGGCGTGGCCGACGTCGGCGTCGAATACCTGTCCAACGCGGCCGCCAAGGGCAGCAAGGGCAGCGCGTACCGGCTCTCGTCCGGCAACATGTCCACCTCGCGCTGGGGTCTGCGCGGCATCGAAGACCTCGGCGGCGGCCTGAAGGCGGTGTTCGACCTGGAAAGCGGCTTCAACCTCGACGACGGCGGGCAAGGCGGCAACCGGCTGTTCGACCGCAGCGCGGTGGTCGGCCTGGCCGGCGATTTCGGACAGGTCACGCTCGGGCGGCAGACCACCCCACTGTACGACACCACCATCCGGCTCGACCCGATGGGCTTCGCGCCGCGCTACTCGCTGTTCCGCAGCGACGCGGCGCTGGCCGGGCGCGCCGACAACGCCATCAAATACCGCCGCAGCGTCTCCGGCCTCACGGTCACGGCGCTGTACAGCTTCGGCCGCACCGGCGCCGGCGAAGTGCCCGGCGACAACAAGGTCGACCGCAGCCTTGGCGGCAGCCTGTACTACGAGAACGACACCTTCGCCGCCGGCCTCGTCTACGACGAATATCAGGGCACCTCCGTCGCCGCCCGCAACCAGAAAGACCGCCGCGTGGCGCTCGGCGCCAGCTACGCATTCGGCCCGCTCAGCCCCTACGCCGGCTACCGCTGGCTCAACGGCGACGTGGGCGGCGAAGTCCGCTCCAACCTCTACTGGCTCGGCCTGCGCTACAAGGCCACGCCCGCGCTCTCGTTCTCCGGCGCGGCCTACTACACGGACTTCAGGAACAGCAACGCCGACCCGATGATGTTCGCCGCCTCGGCCAGCTACGTCCTCTCCAAGCGCACCGACGTCTACTTCAACGCCGCCTTCGCGCGCAACAAGAACGGCTCCGAACTCGGCCTGAACGGCTTCAACGCCACCACCGGCGCGCCCAACAGCGTCATCCCGGGCAGGAACCAGACCGGCGTGGTCGCCGGCGTGCGGCATCGTTTCTGAGGCGCCAACGCATATCGACGCTCTCCGCCTGAAACGGGAGCCTTGCGCCCACCGCGTTCCGACGCGGTGGGTTTTTTTGTTTCGCAGTGACGCGGTAACGCAGATCGTCGAACTGTGCCAAGGTGCCATACGGGGGCGCAGCGTTCCACGGAATGGTCTGTGATTTCCGAGATGCTGCCCCGGCAATCCGGAAACGGGATGCCCGCCGAAAATTCCGAGTTGGCACAGGTCTTCACGCTGCCGTGGTCAGCTCCTGGACCACATGGCCTTCGGCGACCGCTTTGCATTACGCGATGGCGAATCCGATCCCAGGCGGGTTCGAGGGCGAATGGACGCGTTCCGAAGCATGTTCACTCCACCGGCGTAGACCCGCCCTGCGGTTACGTCCGCCATCCACGACGCATTCACTTACGCCCGGCCCTGTGCCGCCACCACAGGACCATGACAGTCAGCAGGACAATGCAGAGCGACGATGCCACAAACGCGGCATCGTCCTCCTGCGAAGCGTTCTTCGCCCCATACACCGACAGCCACCACCGCCACGGCGGCCCCGAAAGATTGGGGGCCACGTCGGGATGCGTGGCCCACCAGACAGCATTCGCGGCAACCGCTGCCGCCAGCCATAGAACCACCAGAATCATTTTCAGCATTGCCATCGACGCACGGCGGTTGCCGCGCCAGGAGTCATCCCTGTCCCAGGGACCATGAAGGCAAATGGATAGCATCCGGAAAAGTGCGCGTCCATTGGACGCGTCCGAGAATCGCCCGGCGGCATTCATGGCATATCGGGTAGCGCATGGCCCCCTCACGCGCGGCCGCCGCAACCGGGACCGGCAGCGGACCAGCATCGCCCTAACCAAACACCTTCCCCGGATTCATGATCCCCAGCGGATCCAGCGCCTGCTTGACCCTGCGCATCAATGCCAGTTCCAGCGGATCCTTGCAGCGGACCAGTTCGTCCACCCTGGCCTGACCGATGCCCTGCTCGGCGCTGATCGATCCGGCGTGGCGGCGCACGCTGTCGTGCACGAGGCGCAGGATGCCGTCCGCGCTGGCCAGCAGTTCGGCGTCGCTGCTGGCGGCCGTGCGGATCACGTTGTAGTGCAGGTTGCCGTCGCCGAGATGACCGAAGGTGATGCAGCGCGCGCCGGGATGGCGCTCGCGCAGGCGGGTGCCGGTTTCCTCGACGAAGCCGGCGATGCGCGAGGTCGGCACCGAGATGTCGTGCTTCACGCATTTGCCGTGCTCGGCCAGCGCCAGCGTGATGCTCTCGCGCAGGTGCCAGAAGGCGTCGGCCTGGGCCAGGCTGCCGGCGATGGCGGCGTCGCCGATCTCGCCGGCTTCGAGTGCTTCGCCCAGCAGGCGTTCGAGGCGGCCGCGCGCGTGCTCGCCGCCGTCGCCGCCATCATCGCTGTCGGAGGTTTCGAGCAGCACGTACCAGGGCGCGCCCGCGGGCAGCGGCAGGCGTTGCCGCGGGAATACGCGCGTCACCAGTTCGAGCGCGTCGCCGGACATCAGCTCGAAACCGGTCAGCGCCGCGCCGGCCCGCGCGCGGCTGCGCGCCAGCAGCGCGACGGCGGCGGCGATCGAGTCGGTGGCGGCCAGCGCCGTGCCTTGCGCCGCCGGCAGCGGGAAGAGCTTGAGCGTGGCCGCGGTGATGATGCCCAGCGTGCCTTCGCTGCCGATGTAGAGATCGCGCAGGTCGTAGCCGGCGTTGTCCTTGCGCAGCCCGCGCAGGCCATGCCAGATCTCGCCTTCGGCGGTGACAACCTCGAGGCCGAGCGCCAGTTCGCGCGCGTTGCCGTAGCGCAGCACCTGGGTGCCGCCGGCGTTACTGGCGAGGTTGCCGCCGATCATGCAGCTGCCTTCGGCGCCCAGCGACAGCGGAAACAGCCGGCCGGCCGCGTGCGCGGCGGCCTGCACCGCCTGCAGCACGCAGCCGGCTTCGACGGTGATGGTGTCGTTGGCGGTGTCGATCTCGCGCACGCGGTCGAGGCGGCCCAGCAGGACCACCACCGCGCGGCCGCTGGCATCGGGCGTGGCGCCGCCGCACTGGCCGGTGTTGCCGCCCTGCGGCACCACCGGCGCGCCGTGCCGCGCGCACAGGCGGACCACGGCCGCCACTTCCTCGGTGCTGCCCGGGCGCACCACCGCGAGAGCATTGCCGCGATAGAGCTTGCGCCAGTCGGTCAGGTACGGCGCGGCATCGGCGCCGGTCAATACATGGTGCTGGCCCAGCAGGGCTCGCAGGGCATCTAGCAGGACAGGCATGAATCTGGTTTCCTCAATCGCGGATCGGCGTAATCAGCCCGCGCCCTTGCAGGTAGGACGCGGCGTTGTCGATCACGAGCTGCGCCATGTCGCGGCGCGTTTCGTGCGTGGCGCTGCCGACGTGGGGCATCAGCACCACGCTGTCCAGCGCCTTGAGCGCGTCGGGCACCGCCGGCTCGCGCTCCAGCACGTCGAGGCCGGCGCCGCCCAGCCGTCCGGCCGCCAGTGCCGCCACCATCGCGTCCTGGTCGATCACGGTGCCGCGCGCGATGTTGATAAGGATGCCTTGGGGCCCAAGCGCCTCGATAATTTGCGCAGACACCAGGTGATGCGTGGCGAGGCCGCCGACGCAGGCCACCACGAGGAAATCGGCCCAGTCGGCCAGCGCCGCCAGCGAAGGCTCGAAGCGGTAAGGACTGCCGGCCCTGGGACCGCGGTTGTGATAGGCGACCTGCATGTCGAAGCCCAGCCCGCGCCGCGCGATGGCCTCGCCGATGCGGCCCATGCCGAGGATGCCCAGCCGCTTGCCGCCGACGCGCGTGGACAGCGGGAACGCGCCGATGGTGCGCCATTGGCCGCCGCGCACATAGCGGTCGCCTTCGGCGATGCGCCGCGCGGTGGCGATCAGCAGGCCCCAGGCCAGGTCGGCCACGCAGCCGTCGAGCACGTCCGGCGTGTAGCTGACCTGGATGCCGCGGGCGCGCGCGGCGCCGAGGTCGATGGTTTCGTAGCCCACGCCCCAACTGCAGATCGCTTCCAGTTCGGGCATGAGCGCCATCATCTGCGCGCTGCAGCCGTAGCGCACCGAGGTCACCGCCACCCGCGCGCCGGCGCCGCGCGCCGCCAGGCAGGCCAGCGGCTCGCTCTCCCGCCACAACGGGAGCACCTCGTGGCGCTCGCGCAGGCAGGCGTCGGCCCATTCGCCGAGCGGCGCGATCTGCACGATGAAGGGCTTGCGGCTCATTTGAGCGGGATGTAGTTGGCCGCGGCGGCGGCCTCGGCGAAGGTCTTGCCCTCCCGGATGCCGCGCTCGACCGCGAGGTCGACTTCGAGCGCCTGCTCGGCGGCGGCAAGCGCGCGTTCGATGTCGGCGGCGGGCACCACCACGATGCCGGTATCGTCGCCGATCACCAGGTCGCCTTCGCTGACCGGCACGCCGCCGATGGTCACGGTGCCGCCCAGCTGCTGCAGCTTCAGGCGCGTCTTGCCGGTCAGCGGCGTGACCCAGCGGCTGGCCAGCCACAGGCCGGCGGCCTCGATCTCGTCGGTGTCGCGGCAGGCGCCGTCGATGACCACGGCGGTGGCGCCGCGCGCCACGGCGGCGGTGGAGGCGATGCCGCCGAAAGTGGAGATCGGCGCGCCGCCCACGTCGATCATCAGCACCTTGCCGGGACCGCTTGCCGCGACCAGCTTGCCGACCGCGAAATCGGCGCGGTCGAAATCGCCGAGCTGGCCCCAGCTATGGCGCGCCGTGGCGGCAAAGCCGGCGATGCGCGCGCCGCCGCTGCGGCGCGCGATGCCCTGCACCACGCCAGCGATGCCGAGGGTGTCGAGCGCGTCCGACCAGGTGCTGCTGCCGATGCGGCCGCAGCGCGCGAGGAGGTCTTGCTGTGCTTGCGTCATGATGTTGTCCCTGTGTGCGTGAAAAAAGAGAGCCGCCGCGGTGTCAGTCGATCTGCGCGCCGGACAGGCGCACGGCTTCGGCCCAGTGCTTCGCCTCGCCCTGCACGAAGGCCTGGAACTGGGCCGGCGGCGTGTTGTTGACCTCGCCGCCCATCTCCACCAGCTTCTGCGTCACCTCCGGCGTGGCGACGATCCGCGCCACGTCCTGGTATATCTTGTCGCGCAGCGCCGGCGAGAGGCTGGCCGGCGCGAACAGGCCGAACCACGTGGCCGCCGAGAAATCCGGCATGCCGGCCTGGGCGAAGGTGGGCACGTCGGCGATAGCGCCGATGCGCTCCGGGTTGGCCAGCGCGATCGCCTTGAGCTTGCCGGACTTGATGTGCGGCAGCGCGGCCGACAGCGTGACGAAGGCCATCTTGACCTGCCCGCCGAGCAGGTCGGTCAGCATGGGCGCGTCGCCGCGGTAGGGGATGTGCACCATCTGCAGCTTGTTGCGCCCCTTGAACAGCTCGCCGGTCAGGTGCTGCGGCGTGCCGTTGCCGGTGGAGGCGAAGCTCAGGCCCGGATTGGCGCGCGCGTAGGCGATCAGCTCGGGCAGCGTCTTGACCGGCAGCGACGGCGTGACCACCAGCACCAGCGGGATGGTGGAGGTCAGCGTGATCGGGGCGAAATCCTTGACCGGATCGTAGTTGAGCTTCTTGTACAGGCTCGCGCTGATGGTGTGCGCCGCGGTGGTCAGGTACAGCGTGTAGCCGTCGCCGGGCGAGCGCGCCACCAGCTCGGCGCCGAGCAGCGTGCCCGCGCCGGGCCGGTTGTTGACCACCACCGGCTGGCCCCAGGCGTTCGAGAGTTTCTCCGCCAGCAGCCGCGCGATCACGTCGGTCGCGCCGCCCGCCGGATACGGCACCACCAGGCTGACCGGCTTGGCCGGAAAGGTGTCGGCCATCGCCGGCATGCCGAAAAGCGCGCCGGCCAGCAGCCATGCGCACGCCATCCATCGCCTCGGTTTCATCGTCTGTCTCCTTGTGTTTTTGTAGGTTGTGCCGCTACCGCGCCGCGCGCGGGTCCGGGTCCCGCAGCACGTACTGCGCCCCGCAGCGCGCGCAGATCTCGCGCACGTGGGCGTCGAGCCGCGCGGGCACCGGGATGCCGTGCGCCAGCCGGTGCCGCCGCGTCTGTTCCTCGGGGTCGCCCGCCACCAGCACGGGCTGGGCGGGATCGGCGCTCGGGGTCTCGTGCATGACGTCGATGGCGGCGTCGAGGTCGGCCTCGAACTCGCCCTCCTCGCGGAAGCTGCGCGGATCGATGGCCATGAAGAAGTGGCCGATGTTGTCGGGATCGCCCGGCTTCTGCGTACGCTGGCGCAGCGGCGAGAACGAGCCGCCCGTCAGCGTGCCGCCGAGGATGTGGACCATCATCGCCAGGCCGTAGCCCTTGTGGCTGCCGTGCTCCAGCGAGCCGCCCAGCGGCGTGAGGCCGCCGTCCGGCCGCCTGAACACGTAGTCCATGCCGAGGTGCGGATCGGCCACCGGCGCGCCGTCCGCATCGACCACCCAGCCCTGCGGCAAGGGCTTGTCGTTGAGGTGATAGACCTTGACCTTGTTGGCGGCCACCGTGGTGGTCGACATGTCGAGCACGAAGGGCGGATGGCGCCCGGCCGGCGCGGCGAACGCGAGCGGATTGGTGCCCAGCACCGGCACCGTGGCGCGCGGCGGCACCAGGCTGATGCCGCGCGTGGCCGTGCAGACGAAGCCGAGCAGCCCGCGCGCGGCGGCCATGCGGGCATAGACGCCGGCCGCGCCGAAATGATGGGAGTTGCGCACGCCCACCACGGCCACGCCATGCAACAGCGCCTTGTCGGCGGCCAGCTCCATCGCCATCGCCGCGACCGGGTGGCCGAGCCCGGCGCCGCCGTCGACCAGCGCGGTGCAGCCGGCGTCGCGCACCACCCGCGGCCGCGCCTGCAGTTGCAGCATGCCGGACTGGCGCATCTCTTCGTACATCATCAGCATCGAGACGCCGTGCGAATCAACGCCGAACAGGTCGGTCTCGACCATCAGCCCGGCGGTCACGCCGGCGAGGTCGTCGGCCATGCCCCAGGCATGGAGGACATTGAGGATCTGCCGGCGAACCACGTCCGCCGGGACATGCAGGATTTCGGTCATGGGCGCGAGTCGCCTTGTCGGTTGGTGGAGGTCACGCGAAGCCGTTCATTCGATCCAGTGATGGGCCGCCCACATGCGCCGGAATCCCGCCTCGGCGCCGTCCAGGCGTTGCTTCCACTCGGGGCCGGGCAAGTAGTCCATCTCGGTAAACTGGGTCTTCATCATCTGCTGGAACGCGGGGTCCAGCGCCACCTGCCGGAGCGCGGCGCCAAGCTGCTTCTCCACCGCGGACGGCAGCCCCCTGGGCGCGACCACGCCGCGCTCGGACGCGAACACCAGATCGACGCCCTGCTCGCGGAACGACGGCACCGCCGGCGCGAGCTTCGAGCGCCCGGCCGAGGCCTGCGCCAGGATGCGCACGGTGCGGCCGTCGTAGGGCAGCGCCTCGCCCAGGTTCATGCCGGCGATGACGGTGTGCCCGCCCATCAGCGCGTTGCGCATCGGGCCGGCGCCGTTGAACGGCACGTGGTTGAGCTGCGTGCCGGTGAGGCCCTCGAACATCACCATCGCCAGGTGGTCGTCGGTGCCGGAGCCGGTCGAGCCGTAGCTGATCGCGCCGGGGTCCTTCTTCGCCGCGGCGATCAGCTCGGCGAGCGTCTTGTAGGGGCTGTCGCGGCTCACGCTGAACGCGCTGGGGTCGCGCACCAGCGTGGCGAGGTAGGTGAAGTCGCCGGCGCCGAAACCGGCGTTGCGCTCGATCGGCAATGTCACCAGGCCGGGCATGTTGGTCATGCCGAGCGTGTAGCCGTCCGGCCGCGCGCGCGCCACGTAGGCCAGCCCGATGCCGCCGGCCGCGCCCGGCTTGTTGACCACCACCACGGAAGCGCCCAGCGCCTTGCCGAGAAAGCTGGCCAGCGCGCGGGCAGTCAGGTCGGTGCCGCCGCCAGCGGCGAACCCCACCACCAGCTCGATGGGCTTGTCCGGCCAGGCCCGGGCCGGCGCCGCGCACAGCAGCGCGCATAGCGACAGCACCACGCCGCCGAGTCGTGAACGTAGCTGCATCTCGTCTTGTCTCCTTTGCTCATGACGCGCATGCCGGTACATGGCCGGCATGCGTCGGTCGTGCTGCCGCGCCCCGCAGCACGCGGCTGAATGCTCAGCGCATTCAGCGCGCCTCCTGCGCCTCGCGCCAGGCCAGCAGGCGGTTCACGCCTTCGCGCATGCGCACGGTCGGCTGCCAGCCGATCAGCCGGCCGGCGAGGTCGTGCGGGATGTGGAAGGCGCCGCCCGAGGTCAGCCGCACGGTGCCGGGCGGGTCGGGGCGGATCTCGGGCTTGAGGTCGCTCTTGCAGAATTCCAGCACCAGCCGCACCAGCTCGCCGGTAGTGACCGGCTCGGGGCCGGACACGTTGACGGCCACGTCGGTGGCGCCGCTCTCGAACGCGGCCAGGTTGGCGCGCGCCACGTCGGAGACGTGCACGAAGTGCTTGGTGTCGGTGCCGTCGCCGGGCAGCACCGGCGGCTCGCCGGCGCGCACGCGGTCGTAGGTCTGCATGATGTACAGCGAATTGGCCGCGCGGTAGTGCTGGCGCTCGCCGTACACCGTGGAGTAGCGCAGCACCACGTAGTCGAGCTGGTGCTTCTGGTAGAACTGGCGGCACAGCTGCTCGCCCATGATCTTGGAGGCGCCGTACAGGATCGCCGCGGGCGGCGCGCCGGTCGAATGGAACGGGCCGCCCTCCTCCAGCGCGCCCTGGATGCCGGTGCCGTAGCCGTAGACCGCGTTGGACGAGGCGAACACCACCTTCTTCACCTTGTTCACGCGGCACGCCTCGAGCATGTTCTGCGCGCCGCGCACGTTGACGTCCACCGCCTGCCACGGCGTCTGCGCGAAGCCGAGCGTCATGTAGGCCGCCAGGTGCAGCACGCCGTCCACGCCCTCGGTGGCGGCCAGCAGGTCAGGCAGGCGCATCAGGTCGGCCCTGACGATCTTCACGCGCGGGTTGTCCTGCAGGTGCGCGATGGCATCGAGCGTGCCAAAGGCGAAGTTGTCGAGCAGCAGCACTTCGCCGACGCCGGCCTCGAGCAGCAGGTCGGCGGTGTGCGAGCCCACCAGGCTGGCGGCGCCGGCGATCAGGATGCGCGCGCCGCGCAGCGGCAGGGCGGCGTCTTTCGTTGTGCTGATTGTATTGGTCGTGTTGGTCATCTCGTTTTACAGTCCCAGCGGTTTTTCGTGCAGTCCCCAGTACACGCTCTTGACCTGGCTATACAGGCGCAGACCGTGCAATCCCTTTTCGCGGCCGATGCCGCTGTCCTTGAAGCCGCCGAACGGCGTGGCGATGTGCGATTGCTTGTAGGTGTTGATCCAGACCGAGCCGGCTTCCAGCTCGCGCGCCACGCGCCACGCGCGGGCGTAGTCGCCGGTCCACATGCCGGCGCCCAGGCCGAACGCGGTGCCGTTGCCCTGCTCGATCACGTCGGCCTCGTCGTCGAACGGCAGCGCCACCAGCACCGGGCCGAAGATCTCTTCCTGGCACACGCGCGCGCGGTTGGACAGCCCCTCGATCACGGTCGGCTGGTAGAACCAGCCGTGGCGCAGCGCGGCGTCGGCGGGAATCGCGCCGCCGGCCAGCACCTTGCCGCCTTCCTGGCGCGCCAGGTCGACGTAGCCCGCCACCTTGTCGCGGTGCGCGCGCGAGACCAGCGGGCCCATCTGCGTGGCCGGGTCGTCGGGCAGGCCGACGCGCACGGCCAGCGCGCGCGCGACCAGCGCGTCCATGAAGCGCCGGTAGACCGATTTCTGCACGAACAGGCGCGAGCCCGCCACGCAACTCTGGCCGGCCGAGCCGAAGATGCCCGAGACCACGCCCGCGACGGCCTTGTCGAGATCCGCGTCCTCGAACACGATGTGCGGCGACTTGCCGCCCAGCTCCAGCCCGACCGGAATCAGGCGCTGCCCGGCGATCGCGCCGATGACGCGGCCGGTCTCGGTGCCGCCGGTAAACGACACCATGCGCACGCCCGGATGCCTGACCAGCGCCGCGCCGACGTCCTCGCCGTAGCCCGGCAGCACCGTCAGCAGCCCTTCGGGCAGGCCGGCCTCGGCGCAGATGCGCGCGAGCTCCAGCGCCAGCTGCGGCGTTTCCTCGGACGGCTTGACCAGCACCGCGTTGCCGGCGGCCAGCGCGGGCGCGGCCTTCTGCGCCTCGTTCATGATCGGCGAGTTCCACGGCGTGATGGTGGCCACCACGCCGAACGGCTCGGCCAGCGCCATCGAGAAATACTCGCCGCGCGGCGCCGTCATCTCGTTCTGCCAGGTCTCGCACACGGCGGCGTAGTAGCGGAAGTTGCCGGCCGCCATGTCGACCATGTTCAGGCATTCCTTCCTCGGCTTGCCGCTGTCGAGCATCTGCAGGCGCGCGAGCGGCTCGCGCTCTGCCGCCAGGCGGCGCCCGATCTCGTACAGCGTGGTGGCGCGCTGGTCGGGCCGCAGCTTGCGCCACGGCCGGGTGCGGAACGCTTCCCAGGCGATGGCGACGGCTTCGTCCACGTCCTTGGGCAAGGCCCGGGTGACGATGCCGGCGATGCTGCCGTCGGCCGGGTTGATCGAGGTGATGACGGTGCTGTCGTCGCCCTGGCTGGTGCGCCATCCGGCGCCGAGGCGAAAGGGTCTGATGGTGGATGCGTCCATGATGTGTCGGAGGAAGAAGTTTGGATGTCCGGCTCCCGCCGCGGGCGGGAGGATGCGCGGGACGGCCATGCCATCATCGCGCGCGGCATTCATAGGGACAAATTGATATTCATCGGGATTTATTAGCTGGCACCAATGAATGCGGAACACCTAGGCAATGGCGGCCGGCGGCAGGTGCAGGCAGGCCACGTCCACCGGCACGCCGGCCACGCGCGGATAGCGCCGCAGCACCAGCGGGTCGTGCCCCGGCACGATGTGGTCCGGCGACGCGGCAGCGGCCGCCAGCGTGGCATGGCCGGCCAGCATGGCGGCCACGTTCAGCACGATCGGGAACGGGTTGCGGCGCTCCATGTTGGCGTAGTAGTGCGCCGCGTCGGAGGCCAGCACCACCCAGCCGCGCGCGGTATGCACGCGCACCGCCTGCAGCCCCCTGGTATGGCCGCCGATGTGCATCAGCTCCACGCCGGGCGCGAGCGTGGCGTTGCCGTCGTGAAAACGCACGCGCTCCTCGTAGACGCGGCGCACGAGGTCGCACACGTCCTCCACCGCGTAGGCGCGCCGCATCGTCGGCTCGCACATGCAGCGGCCGGTGGCGTACTCGACCTCGGCATCCTGGATGTGGAAGGTGGCGTTGGGCAGCTTGTCGAGGTTGCCGGCGTGGTCCCAGTGCAGGTGCGTGATCACCACGTCGCGGATAGCCGACGGGTCCACGTCGAGATGGCGCAGCGCCTCGATCGGGCAATGCTCCAGCGCGCGCTGGCGGCTGCTGGCACTGCGCTCGCCGAAGCCGGTATCGACCAGGATCGCGGTCTGGCCGTGGCGCACCAGCCAGACGAAGAAGTCCATCGACACCGCCGCGTCGTGCTCGTCCCGGAAGATGAAGTTGTCGCCGGTGCGCCGCGCCATGCTGGCGAAGCGCAGCGCGTAGATCTCGTATTCGGGCAAGGGTTGCTGTTGCATCGTCTGGTCGTCTCCTGTGTTTGTTCGTGTTTGCGTGTTCCCGTGTTCCGATGTTCGCATGCGCCGCTACACGCCGAGATAGGCCTTCTGCACGAAATCGTCGGCCAGCAGTTCCGCGCCGGTGCCGGCGCGCACCACCTCGCCCTGCTCCAGCACGTAGGCGTGGTGCGACAGCTTCAGCGCCAGGCGCGCGTTCTGCTCCACCAGGATGATCGAGGTGCCGCTCTCGCGGTTGATCGACTCCACCGCCGCGGCGATCTCGGCGATCACCTTCGGCGCCAGGCCCAGCGAGGGTTCGTCCAGCATCAGCAGGCGCGGCTGCGCCATCATGGCGCGGCCGATGGCCACCATCTGCTGCTCGCCGCCCGACAGCGAGCCGGCCAGCTGCCGGCGGCGCTCGGCCACGCGCGGGAACAGCGCGTACACCTGGTCGATGGTGCGGCGGCGCAGCGTGGCCGAGCGCACGGTGTGCGCGCCGACCTCCAGGTTCTCCAGCACCGTCATGCGCGCGAACAGCCGCCGGCCCTCGGGCGACAGCGCGATGCCGCGCTCCACGCGCGCCGCGGCGGAATGCGCGGCGATGTCCTGGCCGGCCCACGACAGCTTGCCGCGGCTGAGCGCCTTCAGGCCCATCAGCGCCTTGAGCGTGGTGGTCTTGCCGGCGCCGTTGGAGCCCACCAGCGCCACGATCTCGCCCTCGCCCACGGTGAAGGACACATCGCGCACGGCTTCCAGCGGACCGTACCGCACCGCGAGGTTGCGCGCTTCAAGAATGGGCATAGTCGGGGGCTCCCAGGTAGGCTTCGATCACGGCGGGATTGGCGCGGATGGCCGCGGGCGTGCCCTCGGCCACCTTCCTGCCCTGCACCAGCACCACGATGCGCTGGCACAGCTCCATCACCAGCGCCATGTGGTGCTCCACCAGCAGCAGCGCCAGCCCGCGCTGCTCGCGCAGCACCCGCAGCAGGCGCCCGAACTCGGCGCACTCCTCGCCGTTGAGGCCGGCGGCGGGCTCGTCGAGCAGCAGCAGCGACGGCCGCGTGGCGATGCCGATGGCCACGCCCAGCTTCTTCTGGTGGCCGTAGGCAAGTCCTCCCGCCGGCACGTCGCGGTACGGCCCCAGCCCGGTCAGCTCGAGGATCTCGCCGACCTCGCGCGCGATGCGCGCCAGCCCCGCGCGCCGGCCCGCGCTGGGCAGCGCCTGCGTCCATACCGAGCCGGGCAGCGTGGAGATGGCGCCGCGGTAGATGTTCTCGGCCACCGTGGCGCGCGGGTAGACCGACGCCGACTGGAACGTACGCGCCAGCCCGTGCCTGACCACGCGGCTGGGACGCTGGCCGGTGATGTCGCGGCCGTGGAACGTCACGGTGCCGCCGGACGGCGCGATGCTGCCGCTGATGAGGTTGAAGGCGGTGCTCTTGCCCGCGCCGTTGGGACCGATCAGGCCGACGATCTCGTTCGCGGCCACGCTGAAGCTCAGCCCGGAGACGGCCTTCAGGCCGCCGAAGGTCTTGTCGAGTTGCTCGACCTTGAGGATCTCGTTCATTGCCGTGCTCCGCGCCTGCGCTGCGCCAGTCCCGCGAGGCCCTGGGGAAGGAAGCGCAGCATCAGGATCAGCGCCACGCCGTAGAAAATGTTCTGGCTCTCCACCGCGCCGCGGAACAGCTCGGGCAGCGGCGTCATCACCAGCGCGCCGACCACCGGCCCCAGGATGAAGCTGCGTCCGCCCACCACCAGCATGATGATGACCGCGGTCGACAACGCGACGTTGAACGACTCCGGCGAGATGTAGCCCAGGTAGTGCGCCGTCAGCGCGCCGCCCAGCCCGGCCAGCGCGCTGCCGGCGGTGAAGGCGAACAACTGCGTGCCGCGCACGCTGACGCCGCTGGCCTCGGCCAGCGCGGCGTTCTCGCCCACCGCGTCGATGGCGTGGCCGGCCGGCGAGCGGAACAGCACCCACAGGAACGCCACGCACGCGGCGGCCACCGCGGCGGCCAGGCAATAGAACGCGCTCTTGCTCTCGAAGGCAAAGCCGAACGGCGCCGCCGGCGGGATGCCGGTGATACCGTTGGCGCCGCCGGTCACGCTTTCCCACTCCAGCAAACCCAGCCGCACCAGCTCGCCGAAGGCGAAGGTGATCAGCACGAAGTAGACGCCGGTGAGCCGCAGGATGATCGCGCCCAGCAGGAAGGCAACCGCGCCCGCCGCCAGCATGGCCACTGCCGCGCCGGCGACGAACGGCATGCCCCCGCGCATCACCAGCAGCGCCGCGGCGTAGGCGCCCAGCCCGACGAAGGCGCCGTGGCACAGCGACACCTGGCCGGCGCGCGTCAGCAGCGACAAGCCGCTGACGATGACGACGTTGATGCACACCAGGATGGCCAGGTGCAGGTAGAACGGCTGGTCGAACACCAGCGGCGCCGCCAGCAGCACGGCCGCGGCCAGCGCCAGCCCCGCGCGCGCGCCCGGCTTGCGCTGCCCGCCCGGCAACGCCACGTCCTGCAGCGCGCCGGCCGGCGGAAGAACGATCTTGTGGTCCGGCATATCAGGTCTCCGCGCGTCCGAGCAGGCCGGCCGGCCTGATCACCAGCACCACCATCACCAGGGCGAAGATCAGGATGTCGGCGGTGCTGCTCTTGAGAAAGGTGCTGCCGAAGCTCTCCGCCACGCCGAGCAGCAGGCTGGCCAGCGCCGCGCCGGGAATGCTGCCCAGCCCGCCCAGGATGACCACGATGAAGGCCTTGAGCAGCGGCGTCGCGCCGATGAACGGCGACACCGAGAACAGCGGCGCCATCAGCGCCCCCGCAATCGCCGCCAGCCCCACGCCGATGCCGAAGCCCAGCGGGTACATGAACTTCGCGCGCACGCCCTGCGCGGTGGCGATCTCCATGTCCTGCACCACCGCGCGCAGCGCGCGGCCGGTGCGCGTGTGGCCGAGGAACACGTAGAGCACCAGCAGCACCGCGGCCGAGAACCCCACCACGTACAGGCGCGACATCGGCAAGGTCACGCCGCCCAGCGACACCGCGCCCTCGGCCACCGAAGGCATGAACTGCGGATCGGGGCCGAACACCATCAGCGCCACGGCCTGCAGGATCATCGCCAGGCCGATGGTGGCGATCATGCCGTTGAGCTCGTCGTGGCGGAACGGCTTAAGCACCAGCCACTCGACCAGCCAGCCGAACACGACCGCCAGCGCGAAGGCCACGCCGACCGCCGCGAGGAACGGCATGTGCCAGTCCGACACCAGCACGTAGGCCGCGAAGGCGCCGAGCATGTAGAACTCGCTGTGGGCGAAATTGACGATGCGCATCACGCCGAACACCAGCGTGAAGCCCACCGCCATCAGCAGGTACAGCAGGCCGATGATGAGGCCGTTGCTGAGCGCCTGCGCCACCAGGGTGGAGGTATCCATGTCCGTCTCCGTGCCGGCGCGCCTACTGGCACGCCTTCAGGTTGCAGCGGGCGCGCACCACTTCCTGCCCGTCCTTCACCTCGGAGATGAAGTACGGCGCGTCGATCTGGTGGCTGGCGCCGTACACGTCCTGCCCGGTCCAGTTCAGCACGCCGAGGATGCCCCGGTAGTCCCGGATCTGCTCGAGCGCCACGCGCACCTTGTCGGTGTCGGCAACGGTGCCGGCCTTCTGCATGGCCAGGAACAGCATGTGGGTGCCGTCGTAGAAGGCCGGGCTGAAGCCGTTCATGTTCTTCTTGTACTTGGCGGCGTAGCGCTCGCCGTAGGCCTTCACCGCGGTGTTGGCCGGGTCCACCGGCGCGTTGACCATCATTCCCTCGGCCGCCGCCTTGCCGGCGACCGCGACGATCTCCGGCGTGGACGGTCCGCCGCTGCGGATAATCAGGCCCTTGAAGCCGAGCTCGCGCGCCTGCCGCACGATCAGACCGGCGGTGGCCGGCGAGTTGCCGTCGAGCTCGATGGCGTCCACGCCGGCGCCGATGATGCGCGTGAGCAGCGGCACCATGTCCACGCGCTGGCGGTCGAAGAACTCCTTCGACGACAGCGTGGCGCCGGCCGCGCCATAGGCCTTTTCCAGGTCGCGGGCGATCTGCTGGCCGGTCTCGTCGTTGGGAAACAGCGCGCCGATCTTCTTCAGGTTGCGGCTTTTCACCAGCCACGTGATCTGCGGCAGCGAGGTTTCCTCGGTGGTCAGGTTGGGGCGGAAGGTGAACGGCTTGTCGGCGCCGATGGCCTTGGTGGTGAAGCCCAGCGTCATCACGATGACCTTGTTGCGCTCGGTGATCGGCGCCACCGCCAGCGCCGGCGCCGAGCCGACCGGGCCGATGATGTATTTCACCTTGTCGTCCGACACCAGCCGGTTGGTGACGGTCACGGCGTCGCTGGACTGGTACTTGTCGTCGTAGGGGATCACCTGCACCTTGTAGCGCTTGCCGGCCACGTCGAGGCCGCCCTTGGCGTTGACATCGTCCGCGGCCAGCTCGGCGCCGTACAGCAGCGCCTGGCCCCACGCCGCGCCGGCGCCGGACAAGGTCACCACAGCGCCGATCTTCAGCGTCTCCTGCGCGTGCAGCGCGCACGGCGCCAGCAACGCCGCCGACAGCAGCATCGTCATTCTTGCGTTCATTCTTGTCTCCGTCTTGTTTTTTTGAAACCGTCGCGCCGTGCCGGCGCGGGTCGTGGCAAATCAGCCCGGCTGCGCCGCGATCTGCGCCAGCACCGGCAGGATGTAGCGGCGGAACTGCTCCGGGTTCTCGCTCATGGGAAAGTGGCCGACCTCCTTCATCTCGACCACATGCGCGCCGTCGATGCCGCGCGCGGTGCGGCGCGTGTCGTCCGGCGAGCACGAGAAGTCGTATTCGCCGGTCAGCAGGTAGAGCGGCGTGGCGCGCGCGTCGATGTTGCCCAGCTTGCCGCGCAGGTCGGCATCGACGCGATAGAAATAGAGGTCGCCGCGAAACACGCCGGGGCCGCCCTGCATGTACTGCCACAGCGTCTCGTGGCGATAGCGCGCCGGGCTCTGCGGCGCCACCAGCCCCGACACCAGCGCCGCGCACACCTCGCCGCCGTGCACATCGCCGCGATGCAGCCAGGCGGTGTCGTACCAGGGCTGCTGGAAATCGGCCGCCTCCAGCCCGATCAGCGCGCGGAATTCCGCGCCGTGCGCATGCGCCAGCTGCAGCACGATGCGCCCGCCGATCGAGCAGCCCATCACCACGGGTTGTTCCAGCCCGAGCGCCGCGCAGAACGCGCGGATGGTTTCCACGTAGCGCTCCGTGGTCAGCTGGTATTCGCCGTCCTGCGCGCCCTCGGGCGGATAGGACTTGCCGTGCCACGGCATGTCGAAGGCGATCACACGGTACTGGCTGGTCACGGCCTCGTCGCACAGCAGGTGGCGGAACTGGCGCGAATCCGCGCCCGCCGTGTGCAGGCACACCAGCGGAATGCCGCTGCCGCATTCCTCGAAGTAGACGCGACAGTCCTGGCCACCGATCTCCACGTGCAGGTAGCGGCCGACCATCGGCTCGATGAAGGCGGCGCTCATGGCAGCGCTCCCCGGCGCGGCAGCGCGAGCAGGTCCTTGACGTATTGCAGGTGCGCCAGCAGCGGCTGCATGCCTCCCTCGAACTGCATGCTGCCGCGCTTGGTCAGCGCGAACAGGTCGTGCCAGCCCGCCTCGGGCACCGGCTCCCACAGCTTGCGCCACGCCTGCGCGGTGCCCCGGACCGAGAAGCGGGTCGAGCACAGCAGCGGAATGCTGCGGGTGCACTCGACCACCGCGCCGCGCTCGATGCGCAGCAGCACGGGCGCCGCTCCGATATGCACGAGGACGTCCGCCGTGAGCGTCCTGCCGCGCCGCACCAACTCCGCATGCGCGGCGGCGCCGCGCATGGCCTGCTCGAAGCGCAGGCACAATGCGGCTTCGCCGGCTGCCTCGTTCGTATCGCTTGTCTCTGCTGTCTCCACTGTCTCCGGCACCTCGGCTCCTTGGAAGAGTTGTGTCCGATACCCGCGTGGCCGCGATCGCCGCCGCCGCTCACCGCAGGTATCGACCCATCATGGAGCAGAAGATTGATAGGAACAAATTGGAATTTCCTTGCTACTATTAGCCGATGGCAATCAATATAAAATACCGCCCGATCAAGGCATTTCTGCTGGCGGTGGAGACAGGCTCGTTCACGCACGCGGCCGACCGGCTCGGCGTGACGCAACCATCGTTCACGGCGCTGATCCGCGATCTCGAAGACGTGCTGGAGGTCCGGCTGTTCGAGCGCACCACGCGCAAGATCGAGCTGACCACGGCGGGCCGCGAATTCCTCGCGCGCGTGCGCCGTCCGCTGACCGATCTCGAAGAGGCTTACCGCAGCGTGTCGGAACTGGCCGCGGTCAAGCGCGGCTCCATCGTGCTCGGCGCGCTGCCGTCCACCTCGCTGACGCTGATCCCGCCGGCGCTCGCCGCGCTCAGCGCGGCGCGGCCCTCGCTCGGCGTGCGCGTGCTCGAAGCGCACAACGACGAGCTGCTCGAGATGCTGCGCACCAACCAGATCGAGTTCGCGCTGGCCACCATGCTCGAGCCGACCAGCGACCTGACCTTCCAGCCGCTGCTGGCCGACAGCTTCTACGCCGTCTTCCCCGCGCAGCACGCGCTGTCGCGGCGCCCCGCGGTGTACTGGCGCGACCTGGAACAGTACGACCTCATCCTGCTTTCGCAGGGATCGAGCGTGCGCCAGCAGTTCGACCGCGCCGTGTCCGCGTCGGCCGCCGCCTCGACCACGCATTCGCGCTACGACGTCACCCACATGACCACCGCCACCGGCCTGGTGCGGCGCGGCGTGGGCATTACCGTGCTGCCGCGGCTGGCGCTGCCCGAACTCAACATGGACGGCCTGCAGAGCAAGCCGCTGCAGGAAGCCTCGGCCCGCCGCACCATCGGCCTGCTGCACCGGCACGACCGCTCGCTGTCGCCGGCGGCGGAAGCCTTCGCCAGCCAGTTGCGCGCGGTCATCGCCGACGTGGAGAAGACGCTGCCGCCGCTGGAAGCGGTCTCGCGCTGAGAAGCACCACCAGACACCATCGCCGGCAGTACCGCCGGCCACCACGATCGGCGATAATTTGCTTCCCTCCGGCCTTCCCCACGCCCTCGCTTCATGACCGATTCCACCACGCATGAAACCGCGCCCGTCGCCAAGGTGGCGGGCACGGCCGCGTTCTCCAAGTTCATGCACGTGCTGCAACTGGTGGCCGACGCGGAGGGGCCGGCCAGCATGGCCGCGCTGGTGAAGCAAAGCGGCTATCCCAAGCCCACCGTCTACCGCATCGTGGCGGCGCTGGTGGCCGAAGGCATGCTGCGCGAGGACGGGCGCGACGGCGCGCTGGTGCTCGGCCCGCGGCTGATGCAGCTGGCCAGCCGCAGCTGGTCACGCTCGGACCTGCGCCTGGCCGCGGTGGAAGCGCTGAAGACGCTGCGCGACGTGACCGGCGAGACGGTGCACCTCGCCGTGCCCAACGGCAACACCATGATCTACATCGAGAAGCTGGAAAGCCTGGCGGCGGTACGCATGGCCTCGCGCATCGGCGCGGCGGTGGCGCTGCATTCGACCGCGGTCGGCAAGGCCTACCTGTCGATGCTGGCGCCCGGGGAGCGGGACGCGATCCTGGCGCAGTTGCCGATGCCGCGCTACCAGCCCAACACCATGACGCAAGCCGATGCGCTGCGCCGGCAACTGGACACCTTCCGCGCGCAGGGCTGGTCGGTGGACGACGAGGAAAACGAGGCCGGCATCTATTGCTTCGGCGCGCCGGTCCTCGATACGCGCGGCCAGCCGGTGGCGGCGGTCAGCGTCAGCACGCTGCGCTTCATGCAGAAGGACGATCCGCGCGCCGCCTACGTCGAGCCGCTGCTGGCGGCCTGCCGCGAGATCGGCAGGCGCATCGCGGAGAGTCCGGCGCTGTCGTCGTCGCGCGATCTGTAGTGCGTCGCGCCTTATGCCACGAGGTAGCCGCCGTCGACCGGCAGGATCACGCCGGTGACGAAGCGCGCGGCCGGCGCGCACAGGAAGGCCACCGCGTCCGCCACGTCGTCGGGCTCGCCCCAGCGCGCCAGCGGCGTGCGCTGCAGGATCGGGCCGGCGCGCGCCGGGTCGTCCTGCAAGGCCTGCGTCAGCGGCGTGGCGATCCAGCCCGGCGCCACCGCGTTGACGCGGATGCCGTCGGCCGCGTAGGCCAGCGCCAGCGACTTGGTCAGCTGCGCCACCCCGCCCTTGCTGGCGGCGTAGCCCGGCACCAGCGCGCCGCCGAAGAAGCTCAGCATCGACGCCGTGTTGACGATCACCCCGCGCCGCGCCGCCAGCCGCGAGCGCGCGGCGCCGCATACGCGCATGGTGCCGGTCAGGTTGACGTCGAGCACCTGCGCGAACACGTCCACGTCGTGCTCGTCGCCGCGGCGGATGATGCCGGCGCAGTTCACCACGATGTCGAGCGCGTCGAAGCCGGACACCAGCGCGTCCACCGCCTGCGTGTCGGTCACGTCGACCAGCCTGACCGCGACGCCGGCGTCGAGCGAGCCGTCGCCAGCGTCGATGCCGGTGGCGGTGACGTGGGCGCCGAGCCGCGCGAGGCGGTTGGCCACCGCGGCGCCGATGCCCTGGGTGGCGCCCGAGACAAGCGCGCGCTTGCCGCGAAAGAGGTCGGTCTGGAAAGTCATGGTGGCGGGAAAATCCTGCGAAGCGGAAATGGGGAAGAACAGGGAAGAACGGGGAAGGATGAAGACCGCGCGCCCGGCCAGCGCGCGCGGCCGCGCCGTCAGTGGCCGAGGCCGACCTTGGCGATCAGCGACTTGAAGTAGGCGTTGTCCTTCGCCATCGCGTTGCGGAACTCGTCCTGGTCCGCATAGGCGAAGCCCAGGTTCTGCTTGTCCATCGTCTCGCGCAGCGCGGGCTCCGCCGCGGTCCTGGCGGCCGCCGTGCGCAGCACCGCCACCACCTCGGGCGGCGTGCCGCGCGGCACGCCGATGCCGCGCCAGGTGCCGATCGACAGGTCGATGTTGCGCTCCTTGAGCGTCGGCACCGACTCGAAACCCTTGACGCGCTGGTCCGCCATCACCGCCAATGTCTTGAGCTTGCCGGCCGCCACGTAGACCGACACCTCGGCCGGGCTGACCGTGACCGCGTCGATATGCCCGCCCAGCAGCGCCAGCACGGCCGGGTTGCCGCCCTGGAACGGGATGTGGTTGAACCTGGTGCCGGTCTTGTCCTCCAGCGCGGCGGCGGCCAGGTGCCAGATCGAGCCGTTGCCGGCATTGCCCACGCGCATGGCGCCCGGATCCTTGCGCGCGGCCTCCAGGAACGCCTCCACCGTGGTGTACGGCGAATCGCTGCGCACCGTGATGGCCGACGGATCGGCGTTGAGCCGCGCGATCGGCACGAAGTTCTCGTAGGTCAGCTTGGTCAGGCCCAGGTGCGGCACGATGGTCAGGTCCGCCGTGAGCAGCGAGAGCTTGTAGCCGTCCGGGTGCGCGTTGGCCACGTCGGCCCAGCCGATCGCGCCGCTGGCGCCCGGCTTGTTGACCACCACGATGCTCTGCGGCAGGTGCTTGCGCGACGACTCCGCGAACGCGCGCGCCAGCGCGTCGGTGCCGCCGCCGGCCTGGAACGGCACCACCAGTTCCATGCCATGCGTGGGGAATGGGGTTGCCTGCGGGGTTGCCTGCGCGGTGGCCTGCGCCATCGCCGGCGCGCTGGCGACGGCGAGCAACGCGCCCGCCACGGCCAGCATGGCGCGCACGCGCATCGGGGCAAAACGGGGCTGCCTTGTCATGTTGTCTCCTCTTGTGGTCTTGTCTTGTCGCGTCTTGCTGTTGGCTGCCGCGACTGCGCATCTGGCGTGGCTTCTCCGGCCGGCTCGCTGGCCAGCTCATACTTCCCGGCGCCATGCGCCGCGCGGCACTCAGCGGATGAACTCAGCGGATGAACTGGTCCACGTATTCCGCGCCCAGGCCCACCGCCGCGAAATGCGCCTTGCACATCTCGATCTTGGTGAACACGTCCTCATAGCCCATGCCCTTGCCCCACGGATCGGTGTAGTACATGACGCCGTTGACCTGGAAGTAGGTGATCATCTCCTCCACGTCGGGCGGCACGTACAGCGTATGGGTCTCGCCCGGCGGCTCGAAGACGTAGCTGCCCTCGGTGGCCTCCCAGTCATGCTCGAGATACCGCCAGCGGCCCTTGAGCACGAAGCCGTGCACGGCCTGCGGATGGCGGTGCCGGCTCAGCACGCCGGACTTGCGCACGCGCAGCAGGTTCATCCAGTAGCCCTGGCTGGCGTTCAGGCACAGCGGCCGGAACCACACGTTCTCCGCCTGCGGCACCCACAGCCGCTCGTCCGTGGGAATGGCGTGCGGCACCACGATCTCGGGCAGCGCGTGCGGCGGATTGGGATACTGGTAGGGCGTGAGGGGTTCGGTGTCGGGGGTGTCTAGTGGCATCGGGGGTCCATGAGTCCATATTATGGAATTGAAACTTATAATATGGACTCATTGTAGGAAGACTCGCGGCGCGACGAACCCCGGGGTTTCCCTGAAACGGTGGCGCGGACCGCCCTAGCCCCCGCGGACTGTCCCTGCGCCGCGACGGTATGCGAGACGCTCCGGGCGCCGTCCCGCGCCCGCCGATGCGAATGGCAAGGTCAGACCAGCAGCCAACTGAACTTGTCGGCGATCAACGCCTTGCGGGCCTCGATGAAATCCTCGTACCGCTCCAGTTGCCAGAGCGCCGGATCGGCGGGAATCAGGTGGAGCGCGAGATAGTCCGGCGACTTGTCGGCGAACCACTCCGCGGCAAGCGCATCGCCCTTGCCGCCCGCGCCGTTCTCGGCCCGCGTCAGCAGCATGCAGTTGGCCAACTGGTTGCGCGCGGCGTCGCGGTACTTCATGACCTGCCGGCCGCTCTGCTCGTTGACGACCTTGACCGCTCTCAGGCGGCTCTGCGCGAACACGTGGTCGACCTGCGGCAGGTTGTTGTCGTAAGCCGGCGCATAGGTGAACGCCGGGTACCACAAATTGAGAATGAGGTGGATGGTCTTGGAGCCATAACCCATCTCGAAGAAACGCTCGCGGGTCAGCTCCAGGCTCCTGTTCTGCGAGCGGATCACGCCGTAGCCCTCTTCCGCATCGAAGCGCCCCAGTTCCCGGAAGCGCTTGACCAGCGCATCCACGATGCGGTCCGACTGGCCGCTGAACGCGCCGGCCAGCAGCGTGCGCACGAGGAACACGTCCATGTGCCGCGCCTCCTTCCAGGCCTGCGGAAAATGATGGCGGACGTAGATCAGCGGAATCAGCGCGATGTAGGAAGGCAGCGCCTTGTCGCCCTGGATGTACGTCTTGCTGCGGACGAAGTCGGCCACCGCGCGGATCGAGTCGGACAACGACTCCCAGTCCGCCTCGATCGCCTCGCGCACGCCCGGCTTCCTGAACTTCGACACTTCGTATTGCGCGCCCTGGTCCAGCAGCACGAGACAGGTCTTCAGCACGAAATCGCGGTCGAAGGCAAAGCCGTAGCGGTTCAGGTCGTCCAGCAGTTCCTCCATGCGGTTGTCCGCCACGTCCCAGGTCGCGTTCAGCAGCGAGAACAGCAGGTCCGACTTCTCCAGCTTGGTGCCGCCGGAGTTGGCGCGGATGAAGACCTCGACCACGTCGTCCTCGGTATAGAGCGTGGGATTGTCGATGCTGTCCAGCTCCTGGTACGTGATCGACTCGTCCATCTTGAAGGTGCGGTCCACGAGGTCGAGGTTGTTGTCGATCCGGTCCTCCTCCTCGGCCGTCAGCTCGCGGCCCGCGCTGGCCTCGATCTCCCGGAGCAGGTCGCGCTTGCGGCGGCTGGTCATGACCAGGTCCTTGAACTTCACCCACGGAAATGCCGACTCCCTGGCCACGCGGAAGGCGAAGCGGAACTTGATGTCGTCGGGCAGCGTCGCGGTCCCGCTGAGCACGTCGAAGCAAAGCTCCCTGCCGGCAAAGCTGCCGCACAGGCCGATGTACAGGCTCTGCAGCCGCTGCTGCCCGTCGAGGACCAGGCACTTTCTCTTCTCGTCCTCGGGCACGAAGAACGTGCTCAGCTTGAGCGAATCGGTCCAGTTGTCGATGAACTTGCGGCGGCGGATGCCGCTGGTGGTCTTCCACACCAGCAGCGTGCTGATCGGGTATTCGCGCAGGATCGAGTCGAACAGGCGACAGATCTGCTCCTCTCCCCATACGAACGGGCGCTGGATGTTCGGCAGCCAGAAGCCGCCGTCCTCGTCCGGGTTGTTGAGGTAGCCGACGATCTTGCGGATGGTTTCTTTTTGGTTTTTCATGTTTTCGGGACGTTGTTTTCCAGCCTGCCTCCCACGCGCGGAGGCCGCCGCCTGCTCTACGGCAGACGGGACGATTTCTTTAGCCGCCATCCCCGCGGCGGCCCATGCGCAAGAGGGGCCGACAGGTTCGACACAGGTTCACGGGGTTCACGAGGCCGCCATCGCCTCCCGCACCGCGTCGCGCGCGCACCCGGCCAGCAGTTCCGATGCCGCGCTGCGCTGCGCGCCCGCCAGGCGCGCGATCACCAGCGGCTGGCGCAGCGTCTGCTCGCGGATCGGCCGCTGCGCCACGCCGCCGGCCACGGTGGCGGGCGGCGCCTGCGTGATCAGCAGCGCCACGCCCAGCCCGTTGGCCACCATGCCGCGCGCCAGTTCCAGCGAGGCGACACGGTAGCGCACTTCCGGGTGCAACCCATATTGCCAGAACGGCGCCATCAGGAATTCGCGGCTGTGCGGCAGGTCCACCAGGATCAGCGGCTCGCGCGCCAGCGCGTGCAATGACACGCCGCCGCGCCCCCTGGCCAGCTTCGATGCCGCCGGCACCAGCCCGTAGGGCGGCAACTCGGCCAGGCATTCGCGGTCGATCTCGGCGGGCAGGCCCACGTCATAGGTCAGCGCGAACTCGATATAGCCGCTGCGCAGGCCCTCCTCCATCTGCGCGAGGTCGCCTTCCATGAAGCGCACGATCAGCGCCGGGTAGCGCTCGCGCGCCAGGCGCAGCAGCACCGGCAGGTAGACCGGCGCCAACGTGCTGAACACGCCGATCTGCACCTCGCCGGCGGCGCCGTCGCCGGGCCCGCCGGCCTCGAACGCGGTGGCCGCGCGCAGGATCTCGCGCGCTTCGGCCAGCTTGCGCACGCCGAAGCGCGTGAGCGTCATCCTGGCGCCGGCGTCGCGCGCGAACAACGCCGCGCCGAACAGCGTTTCCAGCTCGCGGATGGCCACCGAGACCGACGGCTGGGACACGTTGAGCTGCCGCGCCGCGGCCGTGGTGCTGCCGGTGTCGGCCGCCGCGGCGAAGTAGCGCAGCAGGCGCAAGGAGACACGCATCAAGAAATCTTATAGGTCATAGTGGATTTCAATATTTTACTTGATAGCCACGGATGCACAGAATCCACTGATCCGGGTGTCCCAGGCCGGCGCCCGCAACAAGACCAGGAGGAACGACAAGTGCAAGCCGCCTATCCAGTGCCCCATCCCGACGCGCCGCCCGGCATGCTGGCCGGCATCCGCGTGATCGATTTCTCGCGTGTGCTGGCCGGCCCGTACTGCACCGCGCTGCTGGCCGACCTCGGCGCCGAGGTCATCAAGGTCGAGCCGCCCGGCGGCGACGACTACCGCGCGATCGGCCCGTTCGCCGATGGCGAGAGCGGCCTGTTCCGCGCCATGAACCGCAACAAGCAGAGCATCGTCATCGACCTCAAGACCGAAGCCGGGCTGGCGCTGGCGCGCTCGCTGTGCGCGCGCGCCGACGTGGTGGTGGAGAATTTCCGCCCCGGCGTGGCGGACAAGCTCGGCATCGGCTACGCCACGCTGCAGGCGGACAATCCGGGGCTGGTGTACGCCAGCGTGTCGGGCTTCGGCCAGACCGGCCCGGAATCGCACCGCCCGGCTTACGACATCATCCTGCAGGCCATGTGCGGCCTGATGGACGCCACCGGCGCGCCGGACGGTCCACCCACGGTGCTGGGCGAGGCGGTCTCCGACGTGGTGAGCGGCCTCTTTGCCTCGTGGGGCATCCTCGCTGCGCTGCTGGCGCGGCAGCGCAGCGGCAAGGGCACGCACGTGGACGTCTCCATGTTCGATGCCACGCTCGGCCTGAGCGCCACGCTGGTGGCCCGCTACGCCGCCACCGGCGAGGCGCCGCGGCGCGTGGGCAACCGCCATCCCTCGTCCGCGCCGTTCGGCGCCTTCCGCGCGGCGGACGGCTTCTACGTGGTGGCGGTGCTGAACAACAAGCTGTTCCAGGCGCTGGCCGGCGCCATCGGCCAGCCCGCGCTGGCGGCCGATCCGCGCTTCGCCGACGATCCGGCGCGCTGCGCCCACGAGGCCGACCTGCGCGCCTGCATCGAGCACTGGTCCGCCACGCGCACGGTCGCGCAGGTCAACCGCGTGCTGGGCGCGGCCGGCATCCCGGTGGCGCCGATCCGCAACGTCAGGCAGGCGCTGGAAAGCGAGCTCGCCGCGCACCGCGGCCTGCTCGCCGAGGTGGCCGGCAAGCACGGCAGCCTCGCCCGCGTGCCCACCCAGCCGGTGAAGTTCTCCGGCCAGCACGCCGCGCCGTTGCGCCCCGCGCCCGCGCTCGGCCAGGATACCGACACCATCCTGCGCGCGCTCGGCCTGGACCCGCTGCAGGTCCAGGCGCTGCGCGCCGGCGGCGCGCTCGGCCCGGACACCGCCCTCGCCCCACACGACAAACCCGAACTGGAGAACCATCATGCTTGAACGACTGGGCGTGCAGCCGGCCGACCTGGAAATGTCCGACGCCATCGGCCGCTTTGCGCGCGCCGAGCTGGCGCCGAACGCCGCCGAGGTCGACCGCGACGAAATCCCCGCCACGCGCTACGTGCCGCAACTGGCCGAACTCGGCGTGATGGGCATGAACCTGCCCGAGCGCTGGGGCGGCATCGGTGCCACGCCGGTGGCGCTGATCCTCGCGCTGGCGGAGATCGCCAGGGCCTGCGCGTCCACCTCGTCCATGGTCGGCGCGCACTATCTGGCCACGGACTCCATCCTGATCGGCGGCGACGACGAACTGCGCGCGCGCTACCTGCCGGACGCCGCCGCCGGCACCCGGCTAGGCGCCTTCGCGCTGACCGAGCCGCGTGCCGGCTCCAATCCAGCCGACATGGCCACGCGCGCCACGCACGAGGGCGACGGCTACCGCCTGCGCGGCGTGAAGCACTTCATCTCCAACGCCAACGCGGCGGACTTCATCGTGATCTACGCCAAGACCGACCCCTCGGCCGGCACGCGCGGCATCAGCGCCTTCGTGGTGGACCGCCGCAGCGCCGGCGTGGAAGTGGCCCCGGCGGAAAAGCTGATGGGCATCCGCGGCGCGCCCGCGCATGAGGTGGCGCTCGACTGCTTCGTGCCCGCCGCCAACCGCCTGGGCGCCGAGGGCAGCGGCTTCCGCACGGCGATGAAGGTGCTCGACAACAGCCGGCTCGACGTGGCCGCCACCAGCCTGGGCATTGCCGAGGCCGCGCTCGAAGCCGCCACCGGCTGGGCCCGGCAGCGCCACGTGGGCGGCGAGCCGCTGGCGCGCAAGCAGGGCCTGCAATGGATGGTCGCCGACATGCGCACGCGCCTGGAAGCGGCGTGGCTGCTGACGCTGCAGGCCGCGGTGCGGCGCGGGGCGGGCCAGCCATTTACCGACCACGCCTCGATGGCCAAGCTCTACGCCTCCGAGATGGTCGGCTTCGTTACCGATGCCGCGCTGCAGATCCACGGCGGCTACGGCTTCACGCGCGAGATGCCGCTGGAGCGCCTGGTGCGCGACGCGCGCATCCTGCGCATCTATGAAGGCTCGTCGGAAATCCAGCGCCTCGTGATCGCGCGCGCGGCATTCGCCTGAGCTGACCTTCCATGACGCGACCGCCGGCGGCAACGCCGCACGGCGGCGCATTCCCGTGCAGGAGACACACATGACAGCAGACCAGAACGCGCGCACGCGCGCCGCACACACGTCCGCGCCCACACTGATGGAGCGCCGCTCGATCGACTATATCCCCGACGCCGAACGCCACGGCAGCCTGTCCAGCCAGTTCACGTTGTGGCTCGGCGCCAACCTGCAGGTCACGGCGGTGGTAACCGGCGCGCTGGCGGTGGTGCTGGGCGGCGACGTGTTCTGGTCCCTCGTCGGGCTGTTCGCGGGCCAGCTCGCCGGCGGCACGGTGATGGCGCTGCATGGCGCGCAGGGCCCGCGGCTCGGCCTGCCGCAGATGATCTCCAGCCGCGTGCAGTTCGGCGTGTACGGCGCCATCCTGCCGCTGGCGCTCGCATGCGTGATGTACGTCGGCTTCTCCGCCGGCGGCATGGTGCTGGCCGGGCAGGCGCTGGGCCAGTTGCTGCGCATTGCCAACGGCAGCGCCATCCTGCTCTTCGCGGCGCTGGTGGTGATGCTGGCGGCGCTGGGCTACCGCACCATCCATGCGATGGGGCGCATCTCCAGCCTCGTCGGCGTGCTGGCATTCCTGTACCTGTTCGCCAGCCTGCTGCACGGCAACGACATCGGCGCGCTGCTGCAGCGGCGGCATTTCACGATGGCCTCTTTCCTGCTCGCGATGTCGCTGTCCGCTTCCTGGCAGATCGCCTACGGCCCCTACGTGGCCGACTATTCGCGCTATCTGCCGCGCGCCACACCGGCACTCGGAACCTTCCTCGCCGTCGGCGTGGGCTCGGTGGCGGGCGCGCAGATCTCCATGACGTTCGGGGTGTTCGCCGCCGCGCTGGCCGGCGACCGCTTCGCCGGGCACGAAGTGGCGTTCATCGTCGGCCTGGGCGCCAGCGGCGCGGTCGCCGCCCTGCTCTATTTCACCATCGCGCTGGGCAAGCTCACCATCACCACGCTCAACGCCTACGGCAGCGTGATGTCGGTGGCTGCCATCCTGACCGGCTTCAGCGGCCGGCGCGCCATCTCCGGGCGGGCGCGGCTGTGCTGCATCCTGTTGATGGTGGGCCTCTCGACCGCGCTGGCGCTGGCCGGCGAGCGCGCTTTCCTCAGGGAGTTCTCGGCCTTCCTGCTGTTCCTGCTCGCGTTCTTCACGCCGTGGAGCGCGATCAACCTGGTCGACTACTATTTCGTCACGCGCGAGCGCTACGACGTGCCCGCCCTGTTCGACCCGGACGGGCGCTACGGGCGCTGGAACCTGGCCGGCATCGCCATCTACGCGCTTGGCGTGCTGGTGCAGTTGCCGTTCATCGCCACGCCGTTCTATACCGGCGCGCTGGTGGCGCCGCTGGGCGGCGTGGACATCTCGTGGATCATCGGGCTGGCCGTGCCGGCGGCGCTGTACTACGTGGCTTGCCGGGCCGGCATGGCGCCGGCCGCGCTGATCCTGCCTGACGAACTGGGCAGCGCAGAGCGCGCCGGCGGCTGAACGGCGCCCTCAGGCCGCCCGGGCCCGCGGCTTGCGCGCCGGCCGGGGCTCCCGCTGCCATGCCGCGATGCCGTCCAGCGTGATGCGCAGACCTTCCTCGAACGCCGTGTCGGAAGACAGCCGCGAAAACGCCTTGCTGACGTAGCGCGCGCCGGGATATTGCAGCGCGGAGACCGAGCCGAGCTTCTTTTCGATGAACGCCTGGTGATGGGCCGGCAACTGGCGCGAGGCTTCGGCCATGCTGGCGGAGACCAGGTATTGCGCGAGCAGGTGGTAGGCCAGCGCGACCTGCTCGGCGGTGAAGCCGCCCTGCATGAACGCGGAGGTCATGCGGTTGAAGAATTCCATGCCGTAATCGATCTCGCCCGGCTCGACGTCCTGGAACAGGCGGAAGCGGTTGTGCGAGGCCACGTAGATGCTGACGCCGGGATTTTCCACCGCCACCTCGAAGCTCAGGCGCGCGATGGCTTCCACGTCGGCGCGCCAGTCGCCGGTCAGCGAGGGGATGCGCGTGAGCCGCTGGCGGTAGTAGTCGTTCAGCACGCCCGACACCAGCTGGTCCCGGCCGCCCAGGTAATAGTGGATCAGGCCCGGCGCCACACCGAAGTCCTTCGCCAACTGGACCATCGAGATCTGGTCCAGCGGCACCGACTTGGTGAGCTGGATCGCGTGCTGGAGGATCGCCACGCGGCTGAGCATCGGCTCCGCGCCGATGGCGGAGTCCGCCTTGGACGGGCGGCCGCGGCGGCGCGGCGGGTTCGGTGCCTCCGGTACGCCGGGCACGTTCGGCGCATTCGGCGCATTCCTCGCGGTCGGCGTCTTGTGGTCAGGCTCGGCGGCGGGCTTACGGGCAGCAGTACGGGCGGCGGGCATGGGAATCGGCAGCTCAGTGGATGCGCGGTGAACGCGCAGTGGACGTCCTCGGACGCCGGGCGCGGCAAAATTGCGCCCCTGCTAATTCTACCCGCCCGCCCCGGCGATGGCGAGTCAGGCGCCGGCGGGCTCCGGCACCGCCGCAGCGTGGCCGCCCGGGCGCAGGTAGCGGCCCAGCGACAACGTCAGCAAGCCGGCCACCAGCAGCATGCACGGCAGCGCCAGCAGCGGCACGTCGTAGCTGCCGTGCCGGTCGAACCACGCGCCCAGGCCCACCGGCCCAATGACCGCGCCGAAGCCATAGCCGGAGAACGCGATGCCGAACAGCGCGCCGAACGCGCGCAGCCCGAAGTAGGAACGCACCAGGTAGGAGATGAGATCGCCCTCCGCGCCGATGGTCAGGCCGATCAGCGTGGTGGCCAGCAGCAGCATCTGGTAGTCGTGCGACGCGCGCAGCAGGAAGATGCCCAGCGCGCCGCCGACGAAAAACACGCAGGCCACGAACGGCGCGTGGATGCGGTCGATCAGGATGCCGGTCAGGATGCGGCCCGCCAGCAGGCCCACGCCCACCATCGACGCGCTGCGCGCGGCATCGGCCGGGCTGAAGCCGCGGTCGGCGAACATCGCCGGCAGGTGCGGCCCGAGCGACAGCGTGGCCGACGAGGCCAGCACGAAGACCGCCCAGATCGCCCACAGGCGGTAGCTGCGCAGCGCCTGGCCGAACGATACGCCCTCGCCGGCCGGCGCCTTCGCCGTGCCCCTGCCGGGCGCCCTGCGCTCGCGCAGCAGCGCGCAGGCCGCCAGCGACAGCACGACGGAGCCGATGCCCAGCACCACATAGGCCGTGCGCCAGCCGAAGCCCGTCACCAGGTACTGCGCGGCCGCCGGCATCAGCACGGTGCCCGCGCCCAGCCCGCACATGGCGATGCCCAGCGCCAGCCCCAGGCGCCGGTCGAACCATTGCGGCAGCACCGCCAGATAGCCCAGCACCGAGGTGGCCGCGCCGAACACGCCCACCACGGCGGACAAGCCGATCCACAACGCCTTGCTGCCGTTCTGCAGCGCCATGCAGGCGGTGGCGGCGCCGAACACCAGCGCCGACACCGCGATCACGCGGCGAATGCCGAAGCGGTCCATCAGCGTGCCCACCAGCGGGCTGACCACCGCCAGCCCGAACATCGACGCCGCGTACGACAGCGACGCCTCGGAGCGGCCCCAGCCGAACTCGGTGGCCAGCGGCCGCACGAACACGCCGGCGGTGGCGTTGAACAGGGGCGCGTAGCCGGCCAGCATGCCGAGCGCGGCGCCGAAGATCACGGCGATATAGGTCCATCGGCCGGGGGCGCCGGCCGGTTGGCGGGAATGCTGCATGGTGCTTGTCTCCGTTTCGGGTGAAGCCGCCTCTGCGGGCGGCTGCGATGAGGTGATGCCGGTGAAACCGTGGCCGTTATGCGAGACCCGTTCTGCTGCCGAGGTAGGCGCCGGCATCCGGCGCCACCGCTTCGATGCCGAGCCGGCGCATCATCTGGCGCGCCGTGCAGACCGCCGTGGACGTGACCGGGATGCCGAGCGCGCGCTGCGCGGGCTCGATCGCCGGCAGCGACGGCATCTGCACGCAGGCGGAGAGCACCACCGTATCCACGCCGGCGGTGTCAAGCCGCTTGACGTCCTCCAGCAGTTGCATGGGGTCGCGCTCGCCGACCGCGAGGTTGTCGAGAATCGAGAAGTTCAGCACGTCCTTGACCTCGATGCCCTCGCTCTCCACGTACTCCACCACCGTGCGCGTGAGCGCGTCGCTGTACGGCGCCAGCAGCGAGATGCGGCGCGCGCCGAAGTCCTTGAGCTCCTCCACCAGCGCGCCGGCGGAGGTCATGATGGCCGGCTGGTACGGCACGTCCTCGAGCGCGGCGAGCAGGTCCTCGACCACGCGGCGGTGATAGCCCTTGCCCATGCACATGGTGGCCACCAGGCACGCGGTGCTCATGACGTCCACGCGCGCGTCGGCCAGCTCCAGCGCGCAGCGGCCCATGTCCTGGTTCATCCGCGCCAGCTCCTCCGCCACCACGCGGTGCATGCGCACGCGGCTGGCGTGGAACGAGAAGCGCTCGGGAAGCGCCTGCATGCGGCCGGCGAAGATGGCCGGCACCTCGCGCTCCATCGTGATGTTGGAGCTGGGAACGATCTGTCCGATTCTGTATTGCATGATGTCGTGAATGTGATGCGCGCTTATGCGCTTATGTGCCTACGCGCTTTCTGCCGCGTGGCCCGCGGTGCGCTGGAAGGCGGCGAGCGCCGCGCGCAGCGAATCCGGAATCGGCGTGCCGACGCGCGCGTCCAGCCGCACGCAGATCGGCGAGAACATGGCGTCGAACACCGGCGTGCCGTCCGGCCGGCGCGCCACGCAGCGGATGTCGTAGGAGCGCGTGCGGATGGCCTCCACCCAGCACTCGATGTCGATCACGTCGTCCGGCCACAGCGTGCCGATGAACTCGAAGCGCATGCCCTTGCACGGCGTGCCCACGCCATGCACGGCGCCGAGCCGCCCGGCGCCGCCGGCGAGGTGGTCGGAGAACAGGCCGACCGCGCCGAGCAGGTAGTCGGTGAAGCGGCCGGTGTAGACCACGCCGGCCGGGTCGCAGTCGCCCCAGCGGACCACGCGGCGCACCACGAAGGGCTGTTCGCCGAGCACGTACTCGGTGGCGCGCATCATGGCTGCGTCGCGGCGGACCCGCCCATGCCACCCATGCCACCCACCCCGCCCGCGGCCAGCTCGGCCATCAGGTTGGGATACTGCTCGCGCAGGCGGTTGAGGTCCACGCGGCCGGTGCGCGTCATGAAGCGGAACACGAACTCGTGCGGCGTGGGCAGATCCATCCATTCGCGGATGCGCTCGTACCAGTTGTACGAGGCTTCCGACGCGCTGATCAGCTTGGCCTTTTCCGGGCGGCGCACCGCGTCGTAGCGCCGCAGCGCCGCCGGCACGTCGCCGGGGAACGCGACCACGGCGTCGGCCAGCGCGATGGCGTCCTCCATCGCGATGCGCGTGCCCGAGCCGATCGAGAAATGCGCGCTGGTCAGCGCGTCGCCGATCAGCACCTGGTTGCCGCAGTGCCAGGTCTGGTTGACGATCACCGGGAACTGGCGCCACACGGAATTGTTGGACACCAGCCTGTAGCCGCCCAGCTCGGCGGCGAAGATCCGCTCGAACAGCGCCTGGCGCGCCTCCTGCGGCATGGCCTCCATGCCGAAGTCGGTCCAGGTCTGGTGATCGCACTCGGCCACGAAGGTGCTCATGGTGTCGGAGTACGGATAATAGTGCGCGATGAAATAACCGCCCTCGTACTTGCGGAACACCAGCGCCGGGTTCGCGAACGCCTTCTCCACGCCGTACCACGCGAAATGGTTGGTCAGGTTGCGCCGCGTGGTGCCGAAGCCCGCCTCGTTGGCCGCGCGCAGCAGCGAATTCACGCCGTCGGCGCCCACCACGAGGTCGGCATCGAGCGTGGAGAAATCCGTGATGCGCGTGTGGTAGGCAATGCGCACGCCCAGCTCGCGCGCGCGCGCCTGCAGGATCGCCAGCAGCCGGATGCGCGGAATCGCGCCGCCGCCCGCGCCCGGGCGCTTCATGGTGATGGGGTGCTCGTGGCTGACGATGGAATGCCGGTCGCTGAAGCGCATGGCGCCGGCCAGCGCGTCCACCACCGTGGGCGACGCCGCCCGCAGGCTGGACAGGCCGGTGTCCGCCAGCACCACGCCGAAGCCGAAGGTGGCATCCTCCGGGTTCTGCTCGTAGATGTCGATCTCCACCGCCGCCAGGCGCTCCTTGAGGAGGATGGCAAGAAACAGCCCCGACGGGCCGCCGCCGATGATCGCGACCTTCATCACGCCCTTCATCACGCATCCTCCGGCGAAATCAGCAAGGCATCCATGTCGAACTGCTCGATGCGCCCCGCCAGGCCGCCGGTCAGCGCGCCATACCAGACCGCCGGCTTGAAGCCGAGCGCCTTGCGCCGCAGCGCGATGCGCGGGTTGCCGTCGATGCGCACATAGCCGTTGCCCAGCGCCGTGGTGGCGTAGCCCTCGGTGCCGCGCGCCACGTCGATCAGCGCGGCGAACTCCGGCACGTCCAGCACGTAGACCGAGGCCTTGCCGCCCGGCTGCGGCGCGGCGCCGATGCGCGCGGCCTTGCGCTGCCACACGGGCTCGATGGAGCCGAAGCCCGCGCCCTCTTCCTCCAGCTCGATGGCGGCGTCGATGGTGAGCTGCGCGTCGCGCGCGTCCGCCGCGCTGAACGGGCGCACCTGCCAGGTGATCTCGATCGGGTAGCCGTTGGGATCGTTGAAGTAGATCGACTCGATGACCTCGTGGCGGATCTGGTAGCGCAGCGCAATGCCCACCGCCTCCACGCGCTGGCGCCATTGCAGCAGCTCGGTCTCGTCGCGCACGCGCCAGGCGGTGTGGGTGGCGCGGTCCTGGTAGTGCTCGCGCACGGTCAGCCAGTCCGGCCGCTCGGTGCCGATGTAGTAGAAGAAGGCGATGGTGCTGCCGTTGCCGCTGTCGAAGAAGAAGTGCAGGAAATCGGCATGGTTGTCCGGGCCCCAGCCCTTCGCCGAGATCGCGTGCACCAGCGGCAGGCCGAGCAGGTCGCGGTAGAAGTGCACGGTCTCGCCCAGCTTCCAGGTCGGGCGCGCGGTGTGGTGCACGCCATGCAGTTGCACGGACGGCGCCGCGCCAAGGTTTTTCGCTTCTGTCATGTCACTTCCCTTCGGTTGTGGTGCTGATGGTGGTGCTTGTGGTGCCGCTGGCCGCCTCGGCCGCCAGCATTCCGACGATCCGCTCGCGCAGCAGCGCCTTGCTCAACTTGCCCGAGGCCGTGAGCGGAAACTCGCGGACGACTTCCAGCCGCTCCGGCCACTTGAACTTGGCCAGTCCGGCCTCCTGCAGGTACGCCGTGAGCTGCGCCAGCGTGAGGTCGGTGGCCGGCGGCTTGGGGATGACGAAGGCGCAGACGCGCTCGCCGTACACGCGGTCGGGCATGCCCACCACGGCGCAGGCCAGCACCAGCGGGTGCAGGTTGATGACGTTCTCCAGTTCCTCGGCGTTGATCTTCTCGCCGCCGCGGTCCACCACGTCCTTGATGCGTCCGCAGAAGAAGTAATAGCGCTTGCCCTCGACCTCGCGCGACGACATCAGATCGCCCGAGCGGTAGAAGCCGTCCGCGGTGAAGCGCGTGACGTCCTCCTGCTCCGACTTGTAGTAGCCGCGGATGGTGTACGGGCCGCGGAACAGCGCCTCGCCCACCTCGCCGTCGGCCACCGGGTCCTCGGTGCCGGGGTGGACGATCTTGACCTCGTCGTGGGCGCAGACCGGGCTGCCGACGGAGGTATCGCGGATTTCCTGCGGGTCGTCGCGGCGCGCGAACATGATCACGCCCTCGGTCATGCCGAAGATGTGGTGCGCCGGCGAGCCGGTCAGCCGCGTCAGGCCAGCGGCATTCTTCGGCGCGACGAAATTCCGGCGCGCGCGGCCCGCCGCGTCCGCGCGGGCCAGCTCCGGCGCGATGCGCGTGAGGATCGGGCCGGCCACGCCGAACCACGTCGGCTGGTAGTTGCGCACCAGCGCCTGCAGGCTTTCTTCGCCGATGTCGGGCGTCACGGTGACGGTGGCGCCAATCAGCAGGAACGGCCCGAAGAAGCAGCCCATGTTCAGGTTGTGCATGTACGGCGTGGGGAAGAACAGCACGTCCTGCGCCGTATAGCCGTTGCAGGCGGCCACGGCCCGCATGTTGTAGAGATACTCGTTGTGAAAGCGCGGGATGATCTTGGGCACGCCGGTGGTGCCGCCCGAGAGCTGGAACACGGCGGCCTGGAACGGGTCGTGCGTGACGTCCGCCAGCATGGCGCGGGCGCGTTCCAGCGGCATGCCGTCGATCAGGTCCGCCAGCAGCACGGCGCGCCCGCGGCGCTCGCCGCGCGCCTGGAGGATGTAGGCCAGGCTCGGCACCTCGGCCTGCATCTCCTCGGCGAAGGCCACGTCGTCGAACTTCGGGTCGTCGCCCTGCACGAAGTGCAGGCGCGCCTCGCACAGGTTGCCCAGGTAGCCGATCTCCAGCTTGCGGAACGCCTGCAGCGAGCACAGCGGGATGATGCCCGCCTTGAGGCAGCCGAAGAAAGCCAGCAGCAGCTCGTTGCAGTTGCCGCACTGGAACACCGCGCGGTCCAGCGGCTTCATGCCCAGCGCCAGCAGCGCCGCGCCGAGGCGGTCGGTGCGCTCGTCCAGCTCGCCATAGGTGATGTCGCCCTCCGGGCCGGCCAGCGCCACGCGGGCGGCATGCTGCCGGAACGACGCCTGGAAGCCGCCGGTGAGCGTCTCCTGCGTCAACACGCCCTCGGCGACGTAGCGCCGCAGGCGCTGCTCGTCCGGGTATCTCACGCCCGCCAGGGGCTCGGCGGGGCGCACGATTGAAATCTGCTGCATGTTTTGTCTACCTCGTCTGTTTTTTCACGGGCCGCCGGCGAGGGCGCGCCGCGTTGTCCGCATTGTTGCGCCTACACCATCGTTTCGCGCAACCACGCCACGATGTGCCGGCCCGCAACCTGCTGGCCCGGTTCCTCGTCGCGGCCCAGCGCCATGCCGTGGTGATTGCCGCGCACGCGGATGTGGCGCTTGTGCTCGCTGGGGATCTGCCGGTAAATCGCCTCGATGTCCGCCGGGAAGGTGCACTGGTCGCCCGTGTATTCCAGCAGCAACGTGGGCTGGTGGACCGCGCCGAGCGTCTTGTCCAGCGCCGCGTTGGACGCCAGCCCGGACCACGTCGACAGCCACGACTCGGGCGTCACCACGCGCGCAAAGCCCACGCTGCCCCAGTTGGAGACGAACGGGTCCTTGCCCCACAGCGAGCCGGTCTTGCGGTCGGACGGATCGAGCGAGATGTCCCACGAGCGCAGGTCCGCATCGGTGCGCCAGACCTCGAACACCGGCGCGTGCGCGGCGAGGCGGCGGTCTTCATCCGCGCCGCTGCCCGCCTTGAGGCGCTGCCGCGCCTCGTGCTTGGCGCGCAGCATCTGCCGCGCGCGCGCGTCGATGCGCGCCACGCGCTCGGCCTGCGCCTGCCGGTAGCGCTGCACGAATGCCGGCGCATACTGCCCGCGCCCGCTGGCGGCATCGAAGCCGTTGGCCGCGGAGAACGGATCGAGCGACGGGTCCGTCCGCATGGGATCGTCCTCGTCGACGACCGACGGGTCGAGCCCGCTCATCAGCAGCTTGCCCTGCCCCGGGTGCGGCGACACCAGGATGATGCCGTCGGCCTCCGGCATGTGCAGCTCGCCCAGGTTGGTCGGGCGGCCGCCCGGCGTGCGGGCGATGCGCAGCTCGCGCGGCGTCAGCGCCTGCTGGTTGTAGAAGGTGTAGAGCCCGGCGCCGCCCGAGTTGCCGAGCAGGACGATGCGCGCGTAGCCCAGCTCGCGCAGGTGCGACATGCCCGCCGCCACGTCGAACAGCGCGATCTCGTGCTCCAGCCGCAGGTCGTTGCCGATGGAGCGCGGCCCCTGCACCCAGCACGCGCAGCCGGCGTCCAGGATGAACGGCACGAGGTAATGCGTGATCGCCATCTCGCGCGGATGCATCAGGCAGACCACGGTCTTCTCCGCGCCCGTCACCGTGAACAGGAAGCCCAGCGTGCGCTGGCCGTCCGCGGTGCCCAGCGCGTAAGGCACCATCTGATAAGGGCGCGTCATCAGCCTTGCGTCCCACGACGCGCCCCGCATGCCCGCAGTCACCTGCGCCTTGCCGTTGTCCGCCACGACGTCTCCTTTCGTTTCTTCTCGTTTAAATGCCACCATCTCAATAATCTAGACTTCATTTGATATACTGTCAATTAATAACGCGCCACTGGCCGGCGAACCGCATGCCTCAGAACTTGTGGCGGATGCCCAGCGCAACGCCCAGCATCGCGTTCCTGCCGTTGGCCAGCGCATAGCTGTTGCCCAGCGACAGGCTGTTGGCAAACCCGATCGAGGCGGAATCCAGCATCAGTCCGGCATTGCGCGCATAGGCCGTGGTCACGTAGACATCGGTGCGCTTGGACAGGTTGTAGTCCGCGATCAGCGAGACCTGCCACGGATTGGCCACCTGGCTGCTGCCGTACAGGTTCTTGAGGTTGTCATAGTCGTACTCCACGGTCAGCCCGAAAGCCGGCGTGACCTGGTAGATGGCGCCCACCCAGTAGAAATCGTCGCGCCCGGTCAGCGTGCCGTTCTGGTCCCGGTTCTGCCCCCAGCGGTAGCCGCCCATGATCCGCGCCTGCCCGAACGCATAGCTTGCCGCCGCCACCGCCTTCTTGACCGTGCCGCTGCCCGCGCCGATGGTCGGGTTGAACTGGTCATAGCCCAGCGTCATGCTCAACGGCCCGGCGGAATACGCCGCCGCCACGCCATAAGCGCTGTCGCGCCGGAACTGCCCCGGCACCTCGCCATTGCCGCCGATCGCCGTGCCCGCGGCCGCCACCTGCGGCAACGCCAGCCCGGTGCCGAACGACCAGTGCGCCACCGCCGTGAGCGGGCCGAACGTGCCCGTGTACTTCACCACGTTGTCCTCGCGGAAGTTCGCGCCCGTGAGCATCACGATCGGCTCGTACTGCGTCGCAAAGTAGGCCGGCACGAAGTTGGCGATGTTGTCGAACAGCGAGGTGTACTGCCGCCCCAGCGTGATCTGCCCATACCGCGCGCTCTGCAAGCCCACATAGGCCTGGCGGCCGAACAACCGGCCGCTCTGCTGCGTGGTGCCCGTATCCAGGTTGAACCCCGTCTCCAGCACGAACAGCGATTTCAGCCCGCCACCCAGATCCTCCACGCCGCGCAAGCCCCAGCGCGAGCCGGACAAGCCGCCGGAACTCAGCCGGTACACGTTGTTGGACGCCCCCGGATTAAAGCCGTTGGCCGCCGTCGGCACCACGCCCGCGTGATTGACGAACTCCAGGTTCATGTCCGCCACGCCATACAGCGTCACCCCCGACTGCGCCCACGCCGCGCCCGAACCGGCGAGCAGGCAAGCCAACGCCATCCGTCCGTATCGCCCATACCGCCCGTACTGCCCATGCCGCCCGTACTGTCTGCACTTCATGTCTGGTCTCCTCCTTTGATTTATGTTTTGTCTACACCGCCGCCATCTACCTCTACCGCTACATCCCACCCCTCATATTGCTAGCATGGCAATTAATGTAGGTTAATTTTGATAGTGACTCAATTTATGGTTTTCCCGGGTACGAGCGAAGAGAGCGCCACGCGCGGTGGCCAGAGCACGTCAAGGAAGCACTTCGGCGATATCCGCCGCGCGCGGGCGGCTACAATGCAAAGCGCGACGGCGCCTCCGGCGAGGCCCGCAACCGCCCGGAGAACCGCATGCCCCACGACCCGAAGCACTTCAGGCCCCTGGACCCCGGCCGTGTGAACACCATGGACGGCGTGGAACTGCAATACTGGTGCGCGGAGCTCAACTGCTCGCCCGCCGAACTGCAGGAAGCCGTGGCCAGCGTGGGCGACCACATCTCCGCCGTGCGCGCCCGGCTCGAAGCGCTGTATCCCCACAGGCGGCACGGGTAAGCCCCGGCCGCCCGCGGTACGGCTCAGCGGCCGGTCAGGGCAGCGCCTGCCGCGCGTCCGGCGCGACCATCTCGCTCAGCACCAGCGTCTCCTGCGCCAGCCCGGCCGCCAGCGACAACAGCCGCCCGTGCAGCTCCGCCGCCGGATTGTTCCCGCCCGACGCGGCGTAATCGCTTGCCACCGACAACAGCGCATGCAACTGCGCCGCCTTCTCGGCAGCCACGCTCAGCGGCGTCTCGCACGGCATGTGGGCGGTCACGAACATGTCTGCGCCGGTGTGCTCGACGGTAATGCCTTGGCGGGTGTGCTTAGGCATGGGTGGCCTCCGCTTGGGGGATGGGCGGGTGGGCGGAGATACGGACGATGAAGAGAGATGAGTGCCTGGAATGGGCGAATGAAGACTTCGGCATGAGTGCCTCCTGTGAACGGGACTTCAATCCCGCACCCCGCTGTCAATCGAGGTGGGCGGGCGCAAGGCAGGGTTGACAGACCGACACAGGACCGGCGAGCCCGAAGGCTCCCCCACCCAGGCCCGCCCGTAGGGGCGTGCGAAGGCATAACGGACGAAAAAAAAGCCGCCAGGAAATCGGCGGCCATCCGCCTGTGTTCGGGCTGTCAAACCCTGTCGCTGTTGTTTCAGCGACCCACGAAGTATACCTTTGGCCGCACTAGGCTGGAAGCCGCGCCAGGGAACGGATGTGTAAACTTTTGATTCCGATTCGCCAGCGACCACATCATGCACTACATGGGAGGTACACCGCCATCCAGTTGGCCGCTTACAACATACCGAGGGTCGCCCATACCTCCTCCAGTGCCGGCCTGCTAATTTAGAGGCTCGAACTACGCGGCAAGGACACACATGCCCAAGCAACCACGCCCCTGGACCCGACACACCGCCGCCGGCGCCATCGCACTTGCCACCCTCCTCGCAGGCTGCGCCACCCAATCCCCCATGACCCCAATCCCCAATCCCGGCCCACAAGGTGCCCGCGGCACCCCCGAAGGCTGCCAAGCCGACAAGCTCGGCGACGACGCCCTGATTGGCAAGACCGAAGCTGATGCCATCGCCCTGCTCCAAGGCTGCGCGTGGCGCTTCGGTAATCGGGAAGGCCAGCATATGCCCGGGGCGATGGATTACAACCCGCAGCGGCGGACGTTGGATGTTAGGGATGGGAAGGTGGTGGGGGTTAGGCGGGGGTGAGGGATGGGGGGATATTTGTTTGGTGGGGATGGCTGATATCGGCCAGAAACAGCCAATTGAATTCGACCGCTGAGCGTCAGGCAAGCGAGCAAATTCAGCCATACGATACCCAACCCTAAGACGCTAAAGATATGGGTCTGTATTGTCCAATAATCTGAACGGATGGTATCGTACATGGACCGAGATCCACTCATCCATGTCTAGCCTCGCATGGATGTAGTCGGGGCGGCGGGTGGTCCGCGCTTTACTCCACGGCTGTACCGGATAGAGCAACGATACTGACAGGGCTTAACGAGACGGCTTTGTACACGGAGCTTTCAATTGGCCGAATACATTCCTCCCGCCGAAGGATTCGGTCGCCCTAGACATCTGCCCGATGCGTCTGCCGTGCTGGTGGATCTGCATCGACTACTATCAATCTTTCTGGCTAGCCGGTCATATGCAGACTTGGTGCCGTTTGCAGACGACGCAGAGGGTGCGCTCCATCACCCGATGGTCACACTGCAGGAGGTCGAGGAGGATGAGATCAAGCGCAACCTGCTGACCGTCGCAATCACGGCGCGCGTTCTGGACGATGGGGTTGGATTTGCTGACGACGTGCGTTCCTGTGGCCGCTTCTGGCGAGACCTGGCGGGTGGAGAACCACCCGACCCCCTAACGCTACGGGAAGCCTGCAACAAGATTATCCATGCTTCGCGTATCCGGTTCGATACCGAGGATAACGGACGTGGACGGAGCTATCTGAATCCCATCCTGCATACTTATGGTCTGGATCTGCGCGAGCGCGAATACAAAGCCGAGTTGCTGCTCATCGAGTTTGCGCGGTCCTACACAGAATGCGTCCAAGCGCATCTACTGTGACCAGCCGGCACAAGTGCTGTGTGAGTGGCCAGGCCGGAAAGGCATTGCCGCCCCTTGACCCGGCGGACAAGCTTGCATCAGGACGACGGCTGCACGGAAGGCGCGTCGGGCCGCCAGGAGCGAAGCCGAGGAGGCCACCTCCAGGCGCGAACGTCACAGACGTTACTGCCCCCTTCGACGAGCTGCCGTGGTCGGTTGCTGACGCAGTTTATTACTGCCCCGGGGGCCCGACATCCTCTACCAGCTCTAAGAGTTCACTGATGGGCGCGGGTGGATAGCCTGCCTCATCGTCGCGAAGGGACTCGATTGTTTCCGCGACACGCATCCATCGGCCCGCTTCAGCCAGTTCACGAAGATGCTCACAGAGCCGGCTCGAGCCATCCACCAGCACGCGACCACGGCCCAGAAACAGATAGGGCTTGCCATGGGGCGCGTTGAATGTACGGATATAGACGGCGCCACTCCATCGGCCTTGCACACGCGCAAGTATGCCGGGGAGAGACTCTTTCGGCGTCGCACGCTCCAGGTTGATGGTCTGTACGCAGAAAACGAAGGGCGGTTCGTGGACGCCATAGGTCGAGAAGGCCACGGAGCTTTGCTCGTCTGCGTCAAACAGCATGGAACCCAGCCTGTCAGCCTCCATGATGTAGGCTGGTGACCCGATATCGCCGCATGCGACACCCTGTTGAACAATTCGGTAGATGATGTCTAAGGCGCGGGGTCCTTCGACATCGAAGTAGGCGAATTGCGAGGAGCCAGGTCGTCTAATTTCCGGTGTCTTCTGTAGCGTACACACCGTCCCCTTCATCTTTTTCAGATCCGTCAGGTTCGCGAAGACAGGCGTGACATGAGAAAAGCTGACATCCTGGCTTACCGGATAAAGCCGAAAGCAAAGTAGATCGGGATGATACTTGTCGGCATTGGCCAGTTCGTTTCCTGTGCAGAAATCGAACACGTTGCCGCCGTGCATCTGAGCTTGCTCTCGAAGAGCTGCGATCGTGGCGGAATCGCGCGAATTCGTCGCATTAAGAAATTCGCGATAACCTGTGTGGAACAGTGCAGCAATGTTCCGAGCGAAGCGCGCCGTAGCCGCGTTCGGCAAGAGCTGCTGCCGATCAAGTGCAAACTCAAATCCCTCTGGGCTGCGATGGTTGGCCACGAATGTGCCGACGCGCAGCAAATCAATGCATAGCGCTTCGGGTTGAAGTGGTACAGAGAACCCGCAGATGCCGGTCCTGGAATGGCGAGTTCCGCCGAGGACATTCAGCAGCGAAGACGATGGCTGCGAGAGAAAGGTCGCCTTTCCATCCACAAGACGATAGGCAAGCCCGAAGGAAAGTTCGGTGTCATCGATCTCCCCTCGCCAACGGAAGATGTGTACGCCAAACTCCTCTAGTGCGCGAGCGCGACTACCGAAGAGCTCGACGTCTGATACATCCGGGACCGACTGCGGCACGCGGATCTCCTGATCGTCGAAGACCAGCGTCACGGGAATGCACGAGCAAAGTAGCATCTCGCGGCTACGCGCGACAATGTCGTCGAATACCGCACCATCGCGCAGGGTCAACTCGACGCGTGTGCCAACGAATCGCGTAACGGGTCTAAAGACGGTGTAGTCCTTAAGATCCTCTAGGGAAACGTCAAATGCAACGCCAGCGGCTTTGGAAGCTGCCTGCGGAGAGCCCCGATGCGGCTCGAATGCCGCGGTCTCGACCCTGGCTTGTTTGGCAATGGTGAATACCGACCAGAAGCCGATGCCGAAACGCGCGATGGGGGCATAGTCGGCCTCCCTATAGCCTACCTCTTTAGACCGGCTGCTTCCGACCGTCAGGAGGTTGTTTAGGACGGTTCGCTCTGACATACCACAGCCATTGTCCGTGACCGTCACGGTGCGCCTGGCTCGGTCAAATTCAACCCTCACTTCCGGCTCATAGAGATCGGCGGTTGCGGAGTGATGGGCGCGGTAGCGGCAAGCTTCGACTGCGTTCTGGATCAGTTCCCGCACAGCAACGCCCGCATTCGATCTCCAGACGGCATTAGACGCGATGAGGTCAATCACGCTCCTCTTGTTCAGACGGACGCCCAGTCGTTCAAATCTGCCACCGGCAAGCACGAGATTACGGAGAAAATCCTCCGGCCGGATCGCAAGACGTGGCTGCTTGGATCGACGGTCGATGTCGCAGTATCCCTTTACCCATCCCTCTATGTCATCAAAGGTCTGGTGTGTCAAGGCGAGTACCGCTTCGTCTTGAAAGGTTCCCGACACGATGATGCGACCATCCGCGTCCACAGCCAAGCTATCTCCAACGCAGATGTGCTTCATGTTCTCTCGATACGAGATCTGTGCAGCCTCGCTTGGGTCCGAACTGATACGCTCGAAAACGCCGTCCATGACGCGCGTGTCGCTGAATTCGAGCGCATCGCCCACGCATACGATTGCCGCAAGCTGCCGGACGTCGATCTCCCGCTCTTGGGCCGCAAACCGGCCACACAGGGCATCGAGCTCAGCAATGGCGAAGTTATGCGCCTGCATCATCGTATCCAGCGCATGAACCAAGTTCAGAGGGACGCCGAGCTTGCCAGCGTTTTGGAGTATGAATGCACCGCCGCGCTTAGAGTGTTCCCTGCGCAGATGGGCTTGAAGCGTTACGCTTGTCTCCCAGCCCGATAATCGTTCGACATCGAGCGCACGTAGCAGCTCATCTTCTTCGCCTGGGAAGATCGTCATACCCAGATCGTGGGCATACGCGGCGGCAATCAAAAGAAAGATCTCTGCCGGAGCCAGCGCATTTTCCGCATTTGGCTCCAGACAAGTTCGCTCGATCACCGCTTCGATGCGTCGCACGACTCGGAATCCATGGTGCGCATCATGTCGGGTATAGAGAGGAAAGTATCGCTCCGTGGTGGCGAGAATCGGCGCGATCGCCGTGACAAAGCGAGAAATCCGCTCCGCATACTTATCGTCGAGACTGCAGAGCACGCGATAAAGGCCCGTGCTTTGCAGCTCAGAAATCGGCTCTGTTATCTGCATATTCGGTGTCGCCATGTCATACTGATAGGGTCGGCGATAAGCTTACAACACCGTAAAATTTAGCGCATTACTTTTCATTGAAATCCCCCGCGCGATACCGCATCACCGTTGACGGTATTTGCTGGCGAAGTGGCGGCCAGTTTGGGGAAATTGCTCTTCATAACTGCGCTGATAGTGCATTTCAGACGGGATGGAGGCGGTGCCTTCCGTCGGGCAAGATCAAGCAAGTTAGAGAAAACCGTAGTGATGCACGGTGCAGCGATCTTAAATGAGATGAATGGCCGAATATTGAGCGACTACGGACGGTCGATCCGCAGCGGCGGACGTCTCACAAGGGGCGTCAGCCGCCCCCATCTCACCTGGCAATGATTACCGCCCTAATGTAGATGGAAGCACTGCCCTTCAAGCGGCCAGCATGCGAGCCGGCCAGTACCAGCAAGCTGACTCACAATGCGGCAGGAGACGAGGCGATTCCGGCACTGGCCAGTTGACCGCCCCACGGCCAGCACCACCAGGCGCCGGCAGCATGGACAGGCGTGGCGAACAGGTTCCCAACCGGCTAGCGGGCCTGGCCCGATCGACGCCCTCCGGCCTCGCCTGGCAGCTTGACTTCGCTGGCTGCCATGGCCGCCCCCTCTTTTTCTTTACCCAGCACGCGCGACAGTACCCGGCGTGCATTGGCGGCACAGTCCATGTCGCCGGGCTTTGCCTCGATGTCTTGAATGAGGGCGACCAGTTGCGCTTTGCTCTGCGCAAGCCTCGCTTCGAGCGCTTCGATATCGCCCACTTTTCGGCGCAGCGCCCCGATCAAAGCGTCGTGCTCCCAGTGTTGCAGATCAGCCGGCAGTAGCGCACGGATTTCATCCAGGCTGAAACCGGCTTTCTGCGCGGTCGTGATCAGTTCCAGGGCCAGTACCGCCTCGGGCGGATAAGTCCGGTACCCATTCGGCCGTCGGTCCACTGTCTTCAATAAGCCAGCATGCTCGTAGAAGCGAATGCGCGAACTGGTCAGCCCAGTGCGCTTCGCCAACTCCCCGATGTTCAAGTCGGATCTCCTCAAGACTTACTTGACCTTCAACTTAACTTGAAGGTTATGGTGTGTCAAATCCTCGTGATTGGAGATTTCCGTGTCCCTTTTTTCCCGACTGACGCTGCCCTGCGGCGCCATGATCCCGAACCGCATCGCCAAGGCTGCGATGGAAGAGAACATGGCCGACGACGACCATGCGCCCTCGGCCGGACTGCTGCGGCTCTACCAAGCCTGGGCCGAGGGCGAAGCGGGACTGATCATCACCGGTAACGTGATGGTCGACGCCCGCGCCATGACCGGCCCCGGCGGCGTGGTGCTGGAGGATGACTGCCACCTCGACCGCTTCCGGGCCTGGTCCCACGCCGCCCGCTCGCGCGGCGCCGGGGTGTGGATGCAGATCAACCATCCCGGCCGGCAGATGCCGGCCGCGCTCGGCCAGGAGACGCTGGCGCCTTCGGCCATCGCGCTGGACCTCGGCAGGCAGTCCAGCCGGTTCCGCATGCCGCGCGAGATGACGGAGCACGACATCGCACAGGTCGAGCGCCGCTTCGTGGCCACCGCGCGCCTTGCGGAGCGCGCGGGATTCACCGGCGTGGAAATCCATGCCGCGCATGGTTATCTGCTGAGCCAGTTCCTGTCGCCTTTGTCGAACCGCAGGCACGACCGCTGGGGCGGCTCCCTGGAGAACCGCGCGCGCCTGCTGCTCGACATCGTGCGTGGCGCGCGCGCTGCCGTCGCGCCCGGTTTCGCCGTCGCCGTCAAGCTCAACTCCGCCGATTTCCAGCGCGGCGGCTTCTCGCCCGAGGATGCGCGAGCCGTGGTCGAGATGCTCGCTCCGCTCGGCGTCGATCTGGTGGAGCTTTCCGGCGGCAGCTACGAAGCACCGGCGATGATGGGCCCTGGCCGGGACGAGCACACCTTGGCGCGCGAAGCGTACTTCCTCGAATTCGCCCGCGAAATCGCCGCGGTGGCGCAGATGCCCCTCATGGTCACCGGCGGCATTCGGCGACGCGAGGTAGCGCAGAAAGTGATCGACAGCGGCATCGCCATGGCGGGGATCGGTACCGCGCTCGCGATCGAACCGGGCCTGCCCCGCAATTGGCGGCTCGGCCGGCCGGATGTCCCCACGCTCAAGCCGATCACCTGGCAAAACAAGCCGCTGGCCGCCACCGCGCACATGGCGGCCGTCAAATACCAACTGACCCGCCTCAGCCGCCAACGGCGCACGGCTCCCGGTGTTTCGCCGGTCTGGGCGCTGATCGTCTCGCAAGCGGACGCCGGGCGCCGCGCCCGCCGCTATCGCCGCTGGATGGAAGGACGGGCCGCCCGGGCCGGGCATGAAGGATTGACCATGCCAAGGAAGACGGATCGGCATCTGGATGCCGGACCTTGAGGTCGAGTCCAACCTTGCCGACCCGGTGAAAGCAGTGTGCGGCTTTGCTTGGCTTACCTGCAGGGACAACGCTTCCGAGTACGAGCGGCCTGCTGAGCGCTAGTGCCGCCTTCCCACCAAGGAAAGCGGTGCCAAAGGCGCAAAGCGCAGGTTCTTTCAGGCAAGTACGCACCAACTCCTCATTTGAGCTAAAATTTATCCTCAAATGAACAGGAGGTGGCTATGGCTGAAGCAACATTGCGCACAAAGGCCCCGGCACGTACCAAGGGCGCCTCAAGGGTCGCCCCCACGGACGAGTGGGTCAACGTGGCCGACTCAGCGGCAGAACAGAAGCATCGGGATCAATTCATCGCGATGTTTCACAAGCATTTGTCAAAGTTGAACACTCGGCAGGTCTTCGTTACTGTCTACAAGGCCGATCCGATTCAACAGGTGGATCTGATCAAGTCCGGTGTTACGGCAGAAGCCCCTGGCAAGTTGGCGACGACGCTCCATCTGACAGCCGACCAGTTGTACAAGCATCTCGGATTCGCGCGGGCTACCGTCGACCGAAAGGCTCGCAACAAGGAGAACCTTTCGCAGGATCAATCCGAACGCATCATTGGCTTGATGAAGTTGATCGGCCAGGTCCAGACCATGGTCGATGAGTCTGGTGATGCGGAGGGCTTCGATGCTGCGCAATGGGTCGGGGAATGGATTCAGAAACCCAACCCCGCGCTTGGCAAGCGCCGCCCCGCTGATCTGATGGATACGGTGCAAGGCCTTGAGATCGTCTCTAACCTGCTCCTGAAGATGCAAACTGGTGCATACGCATGACGGTTTCGCTATGGCGCATCGCGACGGATACGCCGACTTACGAGGCCGATGATCTGAGCGGCACCGGAGCCAAGGTCTCGGGGGGGCGGTGGAATCGCAAGGGCAACGCCGTGGCATACACGTCGACCAATATCGCGTTGGCATGCCTCGAGACCGTTGTCCATCTGGTCAACGACGGTCTCCCGCTCAATCGCTATCTGGTGCAGATCGAGATCCCGGATGAAGTGTGGGACGTGCGTCTGACGCTCAAACTGACCGTAGGCTGGGACGCGGAACCTGCCGGCAAGGTGAGCCTCGATGCCGGGGACGAATGGCTTGCCTCGGGGAAGAGTGCATTGTTGGTGGTCCCGTCGGTAATCGTCCCGGAAGAGACGAACGTACTCATCAACCCCGGTCACCCGGACGCCAAGAAGATCAAGGCCACGAAGATTCGGAAGTGGTTGTACGACGCACGGATCTAGTCGCTCTCCCGCATGCCCAAGCCGGTGGGCCTGCCCGCGCGTGAGCACCACGCCAGCCTCGCGTGCGCTGCAGTTGGAGCGGCGCCCAGGTCGGGCGCATACCTGGCCCGCGCCGGTGCGCAACCCCTCTACCCTGCTTCACGCAGCATGGCTTGCGCGGCCCCGAACCAGGCCTTGTGAATGGCCGCTTTGGAGAAATCTGGCAGGCCGCCATGGGTCGCAAGGTACCTGTCGGCGCCGCTTAACTTGGTCTTCGTGACGTTTGGGCTTGAGCAGGCGGTTGCTTCCCTACGGCGGACCTTGCGCAACAGCCTGCATCGGGCAGCTACAGGCTACCCAGCCAGAGCCAGAAGAGGTATCGAAGAGATGTCGTGCGCCTCCACCATGTGCGGGACTTAATCACTTCCGAGCGACGCCGCTTTTGGTCAAGACGCGTCAACCATAGCGCGATTCGCCAGATCTTCTGCTGTCAGGGACTTTTCGCCTTTGCTCCTTGCCGGTCAGCTGGCTGGTACTGTATATTTATACAGTTGTCGTCGCATACAGGAAAAGCTGGCTCCTGAAGTCAATCCTGTGCGGCGCCCGTGCTTTCTCTCCCCACCTCGAAAGGCAATCATGTTCGTGGACCGCACCGAAATCATCAACGCCGCCAAGGCCCTGCGCGCCAGCCAGGAAGAATCCAGGTACAGCAAGCTCGTCGCGCTGGCGAACAAGCAACTCAAGGCAATGCAAACGGCAATCCAGAAGGGCAAGGAAGAATTCGAGACCAGACTGGTACTCGACATCAATGAAGACAATCCGCAAGCAGCGCTAGAACCGCGCGCGCAACGGCTAGCCGACGACCTCAGAGCGCAGGGCTACACCGCAACGGTGACCACGTTTGCCGAGGTCAGCACCGACCGCAAGAACTGGACACCGAATATCACGGTCGCCATCGGTCTGGGCGACATGGTTTCCGAAGTCGACAATGCGATAGCGAAAAGTACCGCGACCAACGAGACGGAAGTCGCGCTGGCTGGCGAAGCTGCCAGCGAAATAGCCTGACAGCAAGCGGATGATCCGACATAGGGACCGGCATCACGGGGTTCGCGCACAGTCGCGTGAGTGATGACTGTTCCTATGAAGGAAATCCGCGCGCGATCGCTGCTCGAATCGTGCACAGATGGCTGACTGCTTTTGAGTCTGTCGAGAGACCGCTCAGGGTCGGCAACGGCCGCGGCATCCCGCATATCCCATGCCGCCAGCCAATGCCTCCCGGCGGCACAGATCCACACGCTACCGCGGCCCCCCCCCTACGCTGCGGCGCTAGGTCGTGCGGAAACAACCTCATGCCACCGCTTCACCGCGACGTGCGTCTCGGGAATCGGCATCGCGAACGCCTTCGTCGCGAAGTCAACGGCAGCGAGTCCGGTGATGTCCGCCGCGGAAAAGCCGTCCCCCGCAATGAACGCGGCACGACCCAGCTGCGCCTCCAGATCGTCGTAGAAATTCGCGACCCGCTGCTTGCTCCGCTCGACCAGCGCCGGGATCTGGTCGTACCCGTGCGGCCCCGAAATGGCGCGCCCCTTGAGTCCCGCGACGGCATTGCGAACGCCTTCCATCACTGCGGCGAACCCCTCGATCTCCATGCGCCGTTCCCACATCGCGACCACGGCCTTGTCTGCCGCGGTCTTGCCATACAGCGATGGCCGCGCGTGGGCATCGTCGAGATAGCGCATGATCGTTGATGCTTCGCCGATGACCGTGCCGTCGTCGAGCACCAGGGTCGGCACGACGCCGCGCGGATTGATCGCGCGATAGGCGTCCGAGAGCTGCTCCCGCGTGCCGAGATCGACCGGCACGCGTTCCACTTCCAGCCCCTTTTCCGCAATCAGCATCCTGACGCGGCGCGAGTTTGGCGAGCCGTTGGCATGATAAAGCTTCATTGTTTTCTCCACTTGGCGTTTCGGAATTTCAGAGTTTCAGAGCTTCGAGCCGCCGTCGACGCGCAGCGTCTCGCCGGTGATCCATCGCGCCCGGTCGGATGCGAGAAACTCGACCGCCGCGCCGATGTCGTCGGGTTCGGCCATGCGCTTGAGTGCCTGCATGCCAAGCGTGAAGGCCCTGCCTTCCTCGCTCCTGGCGAAGCTGGACATCTCGGTCGGCACCACGCCGGGCGCCACGGCGTTGACGCGGATGCCGCGCTCGCCAAGGGCCGAGGCGAAGTGCCTGACGAGCGTGTCGATGGCGCCCTTGGTTGCCGAGTACGCCGGCAGTGTGCCCACGGCGGCATGCGCCGCGAGCGACGACAGCAGCACCACGCTGCTGCCCTTGCACATGACCGGCAGCAATTGCTGGACGAGGAAGAACGGCGCCCTTACGTTCACGGCGAACAGGTCGTCGAAGTCTTCCACCGTGGTGTCCTCGATGGTCGCCGCGCGCGAGATGCCGGCATTGGCCACGAGGACGTCGAGCCGGCCGCCGATGATGGCGCGCGCCTGCTTTGCCAGCGCGTGGGGACCATCGGGAGCGCGCAGGTCGGCGGCGATCTTCTCGGCCTTGCCGCCGAGTGCACGGATCTCGGCCACGACCGCATCCGCGTCGCGCGCCGCCTTTCCGTAGTGAACCAGCACCTGCGCGCCAGCCCTGGCCAGCGCGAGCGCGCTGGCGCGGCCGATGCCCCGCGATGCGCCCGTCACGAGCGCGGTCTTACCAGTCAATGTGTTCATGATCGATGGTTCCCTCGTTTGTGCCGATTTCATGCCGCTTTCGTGCTGCTCTTATGCCGATTTCATGCCGCTTTCCAGACCGGGTAATCGGTGTAGCCCCGCGCGTCGCCGCCGTAGAACGTGGCGCGATCGTAGGGATTCAGCGGCAATCCCGTGCGCAGGCGCGACGGCAGGTCCGGATTGGCGATGAAGTGCCGCCCGAAGGCCACCGCGTCGACATGGCCGCGCGCGATTTCGGCCTGCGCCTCCGTGCCGTCGAACCCGCCCGCGGCGATCACCGGTCCGCCGAAGTGCGCGCGCAGGTCACGCGCCGCAACGGCATGCAGGCCGGCGGCGATCTCTTCCGAGCCCACCACGCGCGGCTCCACGACGTGCAGGTAGGCCAGTTGCCGGCCCGACAGCGCCTGCGCCACATAGCGGAAATCCGACTCGGAATCGCCGTTGGACATGCCGTTGAACCCGCTGCTCGGCGACAGCCGCACGCCGACACGTCCCGCGCCCCAGATCGTGCGGACGGCATCCACCACCTCGATCAGCAGGCGCGCGCGGTTTTCGATCGAGCCACCGTAGCGATCGGTACGCCGGTTGCTGCCATCCTGCAGGAACTGGTCGAGCAGATAGCCATTGGCGGCGTGGATCTCCACGCCATCGAACCCGGCCTGCAGGGCACGTCTGGCGGCGCTGGCATAGTCGTCGACGACAGCGGGAATCTCCGTGGTTGCAAGCGCCCGCGCCGGCGAGACCGGCGTCCACCCGTGCGCCGTGAAGGCGACGCCCTCGTAGGGCACGACCGAGGCCGTGACCGGCGCCGCGCCGCCGGTCAGGCTCGCGTGCGAGGTCCGACCGACATGCCACAGTTGCGCGACGATACGCGCGCCGCGCGCATGCACGGCGGCCACGATCGGTTTCCAGGCTGCCATCTGGGCATCGGTGTACAGTCCGGGCGCCCCGAGGTAGCCCCGGCCCGTGGCCGAGACCGTGGTGGCTTCGCCGATGATCAGGCCGCCCGCCGACGCGCGCTGCGCGTAGTAGTCGCGCATCAGGGCATTGGGCACGTCGCCGTCCCGGTCGGCGCGCAGCCGGGTCAGCGGCGCCATGACGACGCGATGATCCAGCCGGATCTCGCCCAGCTCCAGCGAGCTGAACAGTGTGTTGGTGTTGGACATGATGGTTCTTTCCAGAATGAGGTGGCGTGCATCAGCCGGCGGTCTTGCCGCCGTCGACGGTGAGAATCTGGCCCGTGACAAACGCCGCGCCCGCGGACGCGAGATAGATCACGGCCGCCGCGATGTCCTCGGGCTTGCCGAGGCGGGCCAGCGGTACGCCGCCGGCCAGCGCGGCCTTGTTCTCCGGCGTCCCCGTGAAACGGTCGAGCATGCCGGTTTCGGTGGGTCCCGGCGCTACCGCGTTGACGCGCACCCCGGTGCCGGCGACTTCGAGCGCCGCCGACTTCGTGATGCCTTCCACCGCATGCTTGCTGCCCGCGTAGACCGAGGCATAGGCCGCGCCTTCGTGGCCGTAGGTGGACGAGATGTTGATCACGACACCGGAACGCTGCGCCGTCATGACGCGAAGCTCGTGCTTGAGGCTGAGCAATGTGCCCAGCACGTTGGTGTCGAACGTGGCCGCATAGCTGTCGGCGGTCTGCTCGGTCACCGGACCTGGCCTGCCCTCGGTGCCGGCATTGTTGACGGCGACATCCAGCCGGCCGAAGCGCGTCACGGCCTGATCGACGAGATGGCGGACGTCCTGGTCGTGGCGCACATCGGCCTGCACGAAGAAGGCATCGGCGCCGAGCTCGCGCAGCTCGGCTTCGAGCGCGGCGCCTTCGGCGGGCCGGCGGCCCGAGACGACGAGCTTCGCGCCGGTGCGGGCGAATGCGACGGCGGTGGCGCGGCCGATGCCGGTCAGTGCGCCAGTGATGAGAACGACGGGATTGCTCATGGGAAACTCCTGTAAAGTATCGCTGCCACGCATGGGTTGGCGTTGCGCGGATAGCGGAACACGGTCGCTACAGGAGCCAATCTAGGGGCTTTCAGCACCCGCGAAAAAGACTTTGTAAGCCTGTAGGCATGCCTGTCAGGCATGAGGCGGATGGCACACGGATGGAACTGAGACATCTTCGATATTTCATCGCGGTGGCGGAAGCGGGCAGCCTGACCGAGGCCGCGGCCAATCGGCTTCATACGTCACAGCCCTCGCTAAGCCGGCAGATCCGCGATCTGGAGGAACAGGTCGGCGTGGAACTACTGCGCCGCAGCGCGCACGGCGTGACGCTGACGGACGCAGGCCGGGCCTTCATCGACCATGCGCGGCTGGCCATGGCGCAGGTCGACGCCGCGGTGGAAGCGGCCCGCCGCGCGGCACAACCCGCCAAGCCGCGCTTCGCACTCGGCTTTCTGACCGGCCAGGAGATGACATGGCTGACGGACGCCATGCATTTGCTGCGCGCGGAGCTGCCGAATATCGAGGTGAGCGTGTCGAGCGACTACTCCACGGAGCTGGCCGCCGCGGTGGCCCACGGCAAGCTGGACGTCGCCTTCATGCGCGCCGAGCCCGGATACGACCTCGAATACCAGGTCGTTGCCAGGGAACCGCTGGTCGTGCTGATGCCGAGCGACCATGCATTGACCGCGCGCGACGCGCTGCGCGCGGAGGATCTCCGGAACGAGCCGTTCATCGCGATGGGAGACAAGGCGAGAGTGCTGCGGCAGGTCGTCGACGCCTATCTGGCCAGTTCGGGCGTAGACGTCGAGATCGCGCAGAGCGTCGACAATCCGGCCATGGTGATGTCGCTGATTGCATCGACCCGGGGCGTGACGCTGATCCCGGCCTATGTGGAGAACCTGATGCCGTGGTCGGTGGTCAGCCGGCCGCTGACCGGTGAAATCCCGACCATCGATCTCGTCGTCGGGTATAGCCCGAGCAATACCGCGCCAACGCTGCGGCTGTTCCTGTCCCGGCTCGACGAACTGAGATCGAGGATCGCCGGGCGCGCCGGGCGGTGAGTGCCGCCCTCTTACTGCGCGGGCGGCTGCCCCGAGGAAAGTATCGTCTTCAGTCTTGTGCCGCCAATGGATTCGCAACTGGAAGGCTTCGTATCAGTCCATTGGACCGCGACGCCGCGAACGACCGGCCGGACCATGCGCCACGGCCAGAAGCCAAACCGCTGTGATCCGGTGTACTGGACGATTGCGTCCGCTCCGCGCAATTGGGCGTACTCCGCCATTTTCGGCAGAATGTCCTGCACGCTGCCGTAGGTTCCCTTGCCGATCTTGATGTTCTTGATGATCTTGTATTTCTGGCTGGCGGGAGGGAGGTGCGCGAAGAAGCAGAATTCGCCGAGGTCGCCGTGAAGATCGTTCGCCGGGGTTTCGCCGTCTTTGGAGATATCCACTTCCGCGTCGGCGCCGGCATCCGAAGCCGGCTCCGCCGAATATGCGCTATTTTCGGCTATGCCGATAGCGAACAAGGAGGCGATCAACGCAACTACGAATTGCCGTGCAGGGTTCATTGGGGGATCTCGACGATCAGCGTCGGGTTGGTGTCTTGTGATGGGAGACGGGATAGTAACTAATTGTAAGTCTGCCGACCAAGGGATCGTTGTCAGTTCACCCGGGTCGCGCACGGTGGCGGCAATCCCAGGTCATGACGGCGGCCGGACGCTGACCTGCCTGCCAGGGACCGCGACCGGCCGGCGGGCGCAGCGGCTCGGAAAAGAGACGGCCCCGCACGTCCGGTCGGCTATGATGCCAATCCTCTCCGAAGTGGCCCCCATGATCTCCGTCCGTAATGTCACGCTGGTCACGCTGCGCCGCGGTCACGCTGCGCGGCGGCGTCAATGTCGTACTCGACCGCGCGTCCGCCACCTTCAACCATTTCAGCTATCGTGCGGACAAGCGCGCTCCAGCGCAGGAATCGGCCTGAAGGGACATTCGCCTTGTGGCGAAAAGTGTTTCAATCGCGGTTTGAACGTCGTGCCAGACTCGAGCCGGGCGGCAAGGCGAACATCGCGGTCACCGAGGACATCGCGGAGGACCCGAGCGCGGTGGCGTCACGGCAAAGGGCCGGACAGCATCACCATCACACTCCGCCCCCACGACGAATAAAGCAGCTCCGGCACGGAGCCGGACAATAGCGGTCGCATCATTTTTAGCACCATTTTTTTGGAATTCCCCCATGGAAATCAAGGTCAACTTTCTCGACAAGCTACGTCTTGAAGCCAAGTTCGATGACTTCACGGTAATAGCCGACCAGCCTATCCGCTACAAGGGCGATGGCTCCGCACCGGGTCCGTTCGATTATTTTCTGGCCTCGTCGGCCTTGTGCGCGGCTTACTTTGTTAAGTTGTACTGCGTAACCCGCAACATTTCGACCGAGAACATCCGCCTGTCTCAGAATAATATTATCGACCCGGAAAACCGATATCAGCAGATTTTCAAGATTCAGGTCGAGCTGCCGACGGATATTTCCGCCAAGGACCGCCAGGGCATCTTGCGCTCCATCGATCGCTGCACGGTAAAAAAAGTGGTGCAAACCGGACCCGAGTTCGTGATCGAAGAGGTTGAGAACCTGGATGCCGATGCTCAGTCGTTGCTGACGTTGAAGCCGGCACCTGACGCCAGCACCTATATTGCGGGCAAGGATCTGCCATTGGAGCAGACCATCGCCAATATGTCGGGCATTTTGGCGGGCCTGGGGATGAAGATAGAAATCGCTTCATGGCGTAATATCGTTCCCAATGTCTGGTCACTGCATATCCGTGATGCGCACTCGCCAATGTGCTTTACCAATGGCAAGGGAGCGACCAAGGAAAGCGCGCTGGCATCGGCGCTGGGGGAATTTATCGAGCGCCTGAGTTGCAATCATTTTTATGCAGGTACGTTTTGGGGCGAAGACTTCGCCAATGCCGCATTTTTACATTACCCGAACGAGCGCTGGTTCAAGCCTGGGCCCAAAGATGCGCTGCCGGCTGAAATTCTCGATGCATACTGCCTGCCCATTTACAATCCCGATGGCGAGTTACGCGGCTCGCACCTGTACGAAACCAACTCGGGAAATTTGCAGCGCGGTATCTGTTCGCTGCCGTATATACGGCAGTCGGACGGCGAAGTGGTGTATTTCCCGTCCAATCTGATCGAAAACCTCTACGCCAGCAATGGCATGAGTGCCGGTAATACACTGGCCGAAGCGCAGGTGCAATGCCTGTCGGAAATTTTCGAACGGGCGGTAAAGCGCGAAATTCTGGAAGGCGAAATGGCACTGCCCGATGTGCCCCGCGAGGTGCTGGCGAAATACCCTGGCATTCTGGCTGGCATTCAGGGGCTGGAAGAGCAAGGCTTTCCGATATTGGTGAAGGACGCTTCGTTGGGTGGAATTTATCCGGTGATGTGCGTCACCTTGATGAACCCGCGAACTGGCGGTGTCTTTGCTTCGTTCGGCGCGCATCCCAGCTTCGAAGTGGCGCTGGAACGGAGTCTGACAGAATTGCTACAGGGTCGCAGTTTTGAAGGCCTGAACGATTTGCCGCAGCCCACCTTTGTCACTAACGCCGTGACTGAGCCAAACAATTTTGTTGAACACTTCATTGATTCCAGCGGCGTGGTGTCGTGGCGCTTTTTCAGCGCCAAGGCGAATTTCGATTTTGTCGAGTGGGACTTTTCCGCCCGGGGCGAGAACGCCAATGCCGAGGAAGCAGCGACCTTGCTCGGCATTCTTGAGGACATGGGCAAAGAGGTGTACATGGCGGTGTATGACCAGCTTGGCGCCGTTGCTTGCCGGATTCTGGTGCCGGGCTATTCGGAAGTCTATCCTGTAGAAGATTTGATCTGGGATAACACCAACAAGGCACTGTCGTTCCGCGCGGATATCCTGAACCTGCATTGCCTGGACGACGCAAGCCTGGAGGCTCTGCTTGAGCGTCTGGACAACAGCGAGCTCGATGAGTACGCCGACATCGCCACGCTGATCGGCATCGAATTTGACGAGAATACGGATTGGGGACAGTTGACGGTGTTGGAGCTGAAGCTGCTCATTCAGCTCGCCTTGCAGCAGTTTGAGGCGGCGCACGAACTGGTGGGCGCCTTCTTGCAGTACAACGACAACACGGTCGAGCGCGGACTGTTTTACCAGGCCTTGAATGTGGTGCTGGAGGTGCTGCTGGATGACGACCTGAACCTGGACGACTACGCGGTCAACTTCCGTCGGATGTATGGCGATGCGCGGATGGACGCGGTGCTGGGTTCAGTGGACGGCAGCGTGCGTTTCTTTGGTCTGACGCCAACCAGTATGAAATTGGAGGGCCTCGACAGACACCACCGCCTGATTGACAGCTACAGAAAATTGCACTCGGCACGGGCAAACGCGGCGGCTACAGCCGGTTAAGGCTGAGGCCCTCCGTTCTGCAGCACGCGGATGCCGACGGAAATGCAATATCCGGTGGAAGCGCGCGGCTAGCAAGCAGGTAGCATCGCGGCGAGGTTCGGCAGGACTCGCGCCTACTTCGCATCCACAACAACCGGCACCGTCTGCGTCTTCCACGACTCCGTCGGCAGCTTCCACAACGGCGGCATCTGCGAAAACGGCGGCACGGTATGGACCAGCCTGGCCAGTGCAAGGCGGCTGTCCGTGCCGATCTTGCTGAAGATGGCCTTCAGGTGCGCCTTGACGGTATCGAGGCCGACGTTCATCGCGGCGGCGATGGCTTCGTTGGATTTGCCCTGGGCCAGCCATACGGCCGCTTCGATCTGCCGTTGCGTCAGGCCGGGAAAGGCAAAGTGAAGGCGGTCCGCGGCGGAGAGCTTGTCGACCGTGCGCTGCTGTGCCTGGCGATAGACGCGCAGCACGTGCGCGCGGTAGGTCTGCAGCCGGTCGCGCTCGGCATCGCTATACGCCGACCGGCCAACGATGCGATGCGCACTCAGATCCAGCGAGTATTCGCCGTGCTGGATCAGCACGCCCATGATGCGGCGGGCGCCGGATGGCAGGAACACTTCCTGGGCCATCGGCAGCGCCATGAATTCGTCGTCGCTGAAGATGTCCGACTCGCGAATGGCCCGCTCGCCATAGAAGGCCGGGTCTTTCTGCCAGAAAGGATGGCTGCCGGCATGGCGCGCGTAGGCCGCGAAGGCCTGCTCGCGCCGGCCGGGGGCGTCTTCGATCGACAGCAGCGCGCGCAGTTCTCCGCTTCGATGGTGAATCTCCGTCCAGGCGACGACGTCGGCGTCGGTCAACCTGATTACCCCATCGAACAGAACGCCTGGCAACGTCAGCAGGTCAGGCTCGGTTTCATACAGACGCACGATTTCCTGCAGCAGGATGGGGTCGGTGTGCATGACTACTCGTTCGGGTAATGGCATTTTTCTGCGGCAAATCTTACATTAGCGCGCCTTGATGTGCTTGCCGCGCCTGTGTCACGCGGAACAAACGCGGCTATGACCACGTAGTCCAAAAAAAAGACGAGGGGTTATCGGGATGAATTGCATTTACCGGCTGGTGTGGAACGGGGCGTTGGGTGTCTGGCAGGCTGTATCGGAACTGGCGGCGCCGCGCGCAAAGGGATCCGGCAAGGGAGGGAGGCGCCATCTCCGGCGGCGGGCCGGAGCGAGTGCGGTAGTGGCGCTCTCGCTGAGCCTGGCCGCGCCGATGGCGCGCGCGGTCGATGTGCTTCTCGTGGGTACCGGGGGCGTGGGTGGCGGCGACGGCGGCAATGGCGGCATCAGCGGCGGTGGCGGCGGGGCGGACTTTTTCCTTCCGGGCCCCGGCGGTGCCGGCGGCGTTCCCGCTCCAACGCAGACGATTCCCGGCACCGCCAATGGCGGCAGCCTCCTGCCGACTTACGACTATGTCGGCATCGGAGGCGGCGCCGGCGGCGGGGACGGCGCCAACCTGGGCGGCATCAATGGCGGCGACGGCGGCGACGGGGTGCTGGACCTCAACGGGACGACACTGAACGTTGCCAACGCGCTGCTCATCGGAGGCGCCGGTGGCGGTGGCGGCTCGGGGGGCGCCGGTGATACTCGCGGCGGCAATGGCGGCACGGGCGGCAGTGGAACGCTGACGGCCACGGGCGGCACGGCCATCACGGTCGGCACTCAGTTATACATTGGCGGCCTGGGCGGCGCGGGCGGCAACTGCGGCTGCTCCGGCAATGGCGGCGCCGGTGGCGCGGGCGTGTTCAACCTCGGCGATGGCAGCACGCTGAACCTGGCGGGCGCCACCTTCACCATCACCGGCAACGGTACGCTGAACATCGGCAACGCCACGGCCAATGGGGCGAGCGCCGGTACGATCAACGGGCTGGCCGGCAGCATCAACAATGCCGGCGCGATCCACTTCAACCAGTCCGACGCGGCATATACGTTTTCCACGGCGATCTCCGGCACCGGCACGGTGACGCAGAACGGCAGCGGCACGACCTTCCTGACCGGCGCGAATACCTACTCGGGTGGCACGACCGTCAACGCCGGCCTGATCAGCTTCAGCAATGGCGGCAACCTGGGATCGGGCAACATCACGCTGAATGGCGGGGGCCTGCAATGGGCCTCGGGGAACACGACGGATATTTCCGGCCGGCTGAATGCGCTGGGCACGGCTGGCGGCACGTTCGACACCAATGGCAACGATGTGACCGTGGCAAGCGCCCTCGCCGGCGCGGGCGGCTTGACGAAGGCGGGCGCCGGCACGCTGACGCTGACAAACCTGAATACCTATGCGGGCGTCACCACCATCAGCGGCGGCACGCTGGCGCTGACCGGCACGGGCAGCATTGCCAGTTCCAGTGGCCTCGTCAACAACGGCACTTTCGATATTTCCGGCAAGTCCGGCGGTGCGACCATCGCTGCGTTGTCCGGCACCGGTGCCGTCGCGCTGGGCGGCCAGACGCTGACGGTGAGCACGGGCGGCGGCACGGGCGGCGGCACATTCAGCGGCGTGATCGGCGGCATGGGCGGCCTGACGCTTGGCGGCGGCACACAGACCTTGTCCGGCCTGAATACCTACGCCGGCACCACCACGGTCAACGCCGGCACCCTGGCATTGACGGGCGCGGGCAGCATTGCAAGCTCCGGCGGACTGATCAACAACGGCAGCTTCGACATTTCCGGCACGACGGGCGGCGCGGCGGTGCGCGCACTGTCGGGCAGCGGCACCGTGGCATTGGGCAGCCAGACGCTGACGGTCAACAATGCCGCGGGCACATTCAGCGGCGCGATTGGCGGCACCGGCGGCCTCACGCTCGATGGCGGCACGCAGACGCTGTCCGGCGTGAACACCTACACCGGCGCCACCACCATCAACGCCGGCACGCTGGCCCTGGCCGGCGCGGGCCGCCTGGCCGCGGATACCGGCGTGGCGCTGGCGGGTACCGGCGCGAGGCTGGACCTGTCCGCCGGCGGCAGCCAGTCCGTGGGACACCTCTCTGGCGTGGGGGGAAGCCAGGTGGCGCTGGGCACCAATACGCTCACGCTGACCGACAACACCTCGCAAACGTTCGGCGGCAGCCTGGCCGGTACCGGTGGCCTGATCAAGCAAGGCAGCGGCACGCTCACGCTCAACGGCACCAACAGCGCCTTCGCCGGCACCACGACCGTGGCGGGCGGCGCGCTGGCCGTGGGTGACGCGGCCAACGCCAATGCGACGCTCGGCGGCAACGTGCTGGTCAACGCGCCTGGCACGCTGCGCGGCCACGGCACAGTGTTGGGCAATGTCGACAACAGCGGCTTCGTGGCGCCGGGCGGCTCCATCGGCACGCTGTCGGTCGGCGGCAACTATGCCCAGGCGGCGAGTGGCACCCTGTCGATCGAAGTCAGTCCGACGGACGCGTCGCAACTGCGCGTGAGCGGTTCCGCCGCGCTGGGCGGCACGTTGGCTGTGGTGTTCACGCCGGGTACCTACTCGGCGCGACAGTACACGGTATTGAGCGCGGCAAATGGCGTGACGGGCCGCTTTGCCAACGTCACCACGGCAACCGCCGGAGCCAGCCTCGGCACGCTGCAGCCGTCCGTCACCTATGGTCTTGGCGACGTTGCCCTGACCTTGGCGGCGACCTCGCCGACAGACCCGTTGGTGGTGGCGCCTGCCAACACGTCGATCTATACGGCGCTTGGCACGACGGCGCTCTCGCAGGCGCAGGGCGCCAGCGCGACGCTGCTCGAGCGGCTGGCCAATGTGCAGCACGGCCTGGAGACGTCCAGGGACGTGTGGATCAAGGCCAACGGCACCCGCAACAAGGTGGGCGGCACCGGCAGCGCGCCGGGGTTCCAGACACACGCCTACGGTTTCCTGGCCGGCGCCGACGGGCAGCTCGGCAGTGCCACGGTCGGCGCTGCCGGCGGCTACACGCATACGTCCATCGGCGAGGATGGCACCGGGTCCTCCGGCGACATCGATACGCTGCGGCTGGCGCTTTATGGCAACCAGCCCGTGGGCGTGGTCAACCTGTCGGCCACGTTGGGTTATGGGCTGGATTTCCTGTCGCAGAAGCGGCCGTTTGCCGGGCTGGGCACGGCCGAGGGCGACCATATCGGCCACGAATTCACGGCGGCGATGCAGGCGAGCCTGCCCATGCAGGCCGGCGGATTCGTGCTGACGCCGCAAGCGGGCCTGCGCTATGCCTACATCCGCGCCAATGGCTTCGGCGAGAGCGGTGCCGGCGGCCAGAACCTGCAAGTGGATGCGGACAACGCGCGCAGCCTGCAGCCCTACGTCGGCGTGGCGCTCGACAAAGCCTTTGGCGATGCCGCGCGCCCCGTCAACGTGCAGCTGCGCCTGGGCTATGCGCACGAAGCGTTGGGCGGGGGCCGCGTTGCGCTGGTGCAAAGCCAGGATGGCACCGTGTTCGCCGCCCCGGGGACGGACCTGCCACGCTCGTTCCTGACCACTGGCGCCAGCGTCAGCCTGCTGGCGTCGAAGGCGACTACCGTGGCGCTGGGGGTGGATGCGGTGCTCAATACCGGCCACGTGTCGGCGCAGTCGGTGCACGTGCGCGTCGACCACCGGTTCTGAACCGTGGCGCCCGGCAATCGCCACCAGCCGTTCGTTCCGCAGCAGGTTGCGATGCCGACGCCTCTCGACAAGACGGGCTGCTGCCCGGGCGCCAGGGCGGGCGTGTGAACGCTGGAAATCCCTGGCGTCATCCTTGCAGTTCAGGCGTTGCAAGCCATTCGCGTCCCTTGAGCATGCCCTGCCAGTAGAGCGGCGGCAGGATGCGCTCCTTGAGCCACCACGCCAGCCGCGAGGGCCGCGTGCCATCGATGAGCCAGCGCGGAAAGCTCGGCGCGACCTTGCCGCCGTAGGTGAACTCGGCCAGGACGATCTTGCCGCGCTCCACCGTCAACGGGCAGGAGCCGTAGCCGTCGTAGCGCGCTTCGCCCCTGGCCTCGCCGCGCGTGGCCAGCACGTTGTGCGCGACCACCGGGGCTTGTTTGCGCGCGGCGGCGGCCGTCTTGGCATTCGACATGTTGCCGGCATCGCCCAGCCCGAAAATATTGTCGAACCGCTTGTGGCGCAGCGTTGCCGGATCGACGTCGACCCAGCCGGCGGCATCCGCCAGCGGGCTGACCCGGATGAAATCCGGCGCCTTTTGTGGCGGCACGGCGTGCAGCATGTCGAATTCGCGCTCCACCATCTCCGGCGCGCCGTTGGCCACGGCGCGCCGGAACGTCGCCCGCCGCGCGGCGCCGTCTACCTTCACCAGCGTCTCGCCGAAGTTCAGGGCGATGCCGTAGCGCTCCACGTACTGCATCAGCGCCGGCACGTAGTCGGCTACGCCGAACAGCACGTTGCCGGCGTTGCAGAAATCCATGTCCACGCGGTCAAGCATGCCGGCGCGGCGCCACGCGTCCGCGGACAGGTACATGGCCTTCTGCGGCGCGCCCGCGCACTTGATCGGCATGGGCGGCTGCGTGAACAGCGCCTTGCCGCCGCCCTTGCGGGTCAGCTCGCGCACGAGATGCCAGGTGTAGGGAGCGAGGTCATAGCGGTAGTTGGAGGTCACGCCGTTGCGGCCCAGCGTTTCGGGCAGGCCTTCGATCGCCTCCCAGTCCAGCTTGAGTCCGGGGCACACCACGAGCTGGTCGTACTTCACCACGCGGCAACCGTCGAGGATGACGGTATTGTGCTCGGGCTCGAAGGCCGCCACGGCCGCCTTGATCCAGGCCACGCCGCGCGGCAGCACCGAAGCCATGGTGCGAGCCGTATGGGCCGGCTCGAAGACCCCGCCGCCCACCAGCGTCCAGCCGGGCTGGTAGTAGTGGATATCCGCGGGGTCGATGATGGCGACGTCGAGCCCGGGCCTGCGTGCCAGCAGGCTCGATGCCACCGCGATTCCCGCGGCGCCGCCGCCGATGACGACGACGGCATGGCTGGCGTCGGCAATGTCCGTTGGCGTGCGGCCGCCATTGGCAATGCGCCTGACCACGCCCTTGAGCTGGTAGCCGGCGGCCGCGGCGCGCTCGATGATGTCCGGCAGGGGCCGGTGCGTGGCTTGCGACAAGGCCCACAGCGTGGCCGACCGCATGCCGGTGCGGCAGTAGGCCAGCACCGGCTTCGGCAGGCTGTCCATGAGCCTGCCGAACGCCTGCGCCTGTTCGTCGCCTACCTTGCCCGACTCCACCGGCAGGTAGTGCGCCTGGAGGCCGAGCAGGGAGGCATTGCGCTCGATTTCCTGGAAGCCGGGCTGGTCGGGGCCTTCGCCGTCGGGGCGGTTGCAGATCAGCGAACGAAAGCCGCTGGCGGCGAGAGTATGTACGTCGTCGGGAAGAATCTGCGGGCTGACCGACAGTTCACTGGTGAGGGCGCGGGGTTGCATGGTCTGTCTGTTCCTTCTGGGGCGGGTGGCTCAGAGCAAGTTGAGGGGTATCTTCAGGTAGCGCACGCCGTTGTCCTCCGGCGGCGGCAATTCGCCGGCGCGCATGTTGACCTGGACCGAGGGCAGGATCAGCACGGGCATCGAGAGAGTGGCGTCGCGCGCCTGGCGCATGGCGACGAACTCTTCTTCGCTGATGCCGTCGCGCACGTGGATGTTGTGCGCGCGCTCGTCCGCGATCGTGGTCGCATATTGCATTTCCCGTCCGCCCGGCTGGTAGTCGTGGCACATGTACAGGCGGGTGTCCGGCGGCAGGCTCAGCACCTTGTTGATGGAGCGGTACAGCGTGCGCGCGTCGCCGCCGGGGAAGTCGCAGCGGGCGGTGCCGTAGTCGGGCATGAACAGCGTGTCGCCGACGAAGGCGGCGGTGTCCGTGCCATCGCCGATCACATAGGTCATGCAGGCCGGCGTATGCCCCGGCGTGTGCATGGCGAGTGCCTGCAGTTCGCCGATGCGGAAGGCGTCGCCGTCGTGCAGCAGCAGGTCGAACTGGTGGCCGTCGCGCGCGAAGTCGGCGCCGCTGTTGAACAGCTCGCCGAACACCTGCTGCACGGTGGTGATGTGGCTGCCGATGGCGGTCTGCCCGCCCAGCCGCTCCTTGAGGTACGGGGCGGCCGAGAGGTGGTCGGCGTGTACGTGGGTCTCCAGGATCCAGCGCACGGTCGCGCCCAGTTCCCGCACGCGCCCGACGATGCGGTCCGCGCTGGCGGTGCGGGTGCGCCCCGACTTCGGGTCATAGTCCAGCACGCTGTCGATCAGCGCGCATTGCAGGCTGGTGCGGTCCAGCACGAGGTAGCTGAGGGTCGAGGTGTCGGGATCGAAGAAGGCTTCGATCTCCATTTGCGAGGTACGGGGCTCGGTCGGCGTCATGCGTTGTCGATTTGGGGTTGAGACGGGATCGGCTCCCCTGTCTCAAGACTCGTGCCAACGGCGAGGTGTGCCGCAAGGTGCTGATTTTCTTGTGATTTCCATGTGCGCCATGCCGGATTGCGCGCTGCCGGGCGCCAGGCGGCGCTGCCACTTGGCAGTGATGGCAGGATTTGGCAGAATGGCACCTTCCCGATGCCGGCATGATGCCGGCCCGCCGCCAGCCCCAGGCTCCCCCCCAATGGATCCCCAAGCCAGTCTCCAGGCTCTCCTCTCCTATCTGGAGCAGGAAAGCCAGCCGATGATCGTCCTCGACACCGACTACCGCATCCTGGCCGCCAACACCGCCTACCGGAGGCAGTTCGGCGCCGTCCAGCGCCCCTACCTGGGCCAGCCCTGCTATCGGATTTCGCATGGCTACGACGTGCCGTGCGACCAGGCCGGCGAGCACTGCCCGATGCGCAAGGCCTTCGAGACGCGCGGCCCGGACCGCGTCCTGCACATCCACCACACGCCGCGCGGGCCGGAGCACGTGAATGTCGAACTGCGCCCGATCCTCGACGAGGACCAGCGGATCGTTGCCTACGTCGAGCGGCTGAGCACCGTGCGCAGCGCATCGGCCCGGCCGAGCGCGGAAGGGCTGGTGGGCCGCTCGGAGGCGTTCAACGCGGCGCTGGAGGCCGTGCAGCGCGTGGCGCCGTCTTCGCTGCCGGTGCTGCTGCTGGGCGAATCGGGCACCGGCAAGGAAATGTTCGCGCACGCGGTGCACGAGGCCAGCGCCCGCGCCGGCGGGCCGTTCGTCGTGGTGGACTGCTCGGGCCTGACCGAGTCCCTGTTCGAGAGCGAGTTGTTCGGCTACGAAAAGGGGGCATTTACGGGGGCGCTCACGCGCAAGCCGGGCCTGGTCGAGACGGCCGAGGGCGGCACGCTGTTCCTCGACGAAATGGGCGACGTGCCGCTGTCGATGCAGGTCAAGCTGCTGCGGCTGATCGAATCCGGCACCTACCGGCGCGTGGGGAGCGTGGAAACGCGGCGGGCGGACTTCCGGCTGGTCGCGGCCACGCACAAGCCGCTCGAGCAGATGGTCAGCCAGGGACTGTTCCGGCAGGACCTTTTCTTCCGGATCGCCGCCTTCCCGATCCACCTGCCGGCGCTGCGCGAGCGGCTTGGCGACATCGCGCTGCTGGCTGAATCGATCCTGCAGCGCGGCGGCGGGCTGCGGGACCAGCTTCACCTGAGTGCGGAGGCGCTGGCGTGGATGCGCGCGTACCACTGGCCCGGCAACATCCGCGAACTGCGCAACGTGCTGGACCGCGCGCGCCTTTATGCCGATGACGGCGTCATCCGCGTGAAGGACCTGCCACCGGGGCTGGGCGAGCCGGTTCTGGCGCCGGTGGCCAGGCGCCACATGCCGGGCGCCCGGGAAAGCGACGACGAGGCATTGCGCGAACGGGTGCGCAGTTTCAAGGGCACGCGGCGCGCGCTTGCCCACGCGCTGGGCATGAGCGAGCGCAGCCTGTATCGCCGGCTCAAGGAACTGGGCATCGGCTGAGCCGCGCTTCGTCGGCAGCTGGCATTTCCCTGCCAGCGCACTGCCATTCACTGCCACCGCTGGCAGCACTGACACCCGGCTGACAGCCCCGCCGTGCCGGCGTTGCCACGCCATTTCCGCGCAAGTGATTGTTTTGTCTGCCCTTTCGGCCCACGCGCCGGGATGGCACGGAACTTGTTCATATGCCGTCATGAACGATCCCGATCAAAACCTGTTACGTCACCTGTGCTGGATCCTGGCGATCAAGATGCTGCTGCTGGCGAGCCTCTGGCTGGCCTTCGTCGCCGGGCAGCGCGTGCCGGTCGACGCCGCCGCCGCTTCCGCGCACCTGCGCTCCGCGCCCATCGTGTCCAGCCACACACGCCTGCAAGGAGCCCGTCCGTGATTTCGGAACAACTGGTGGACCTTTCCCGGCTGCAGTTCGCCGCCACCGCTCTCTATCATTTTCTGTTCGTCCCGCTCACGCTGGGCATGGTATGGCTCCTCGTCATCATGGAGACCGTCTATGTCATGACCGGCAAGGTGGTCTGGAAGGACATGACCCGCTTCTGGGGCAAGCTGTTCGGCATCAACTTCGCGCTGGGCGTGACCACGGGCATCACGCTCGAATTCCAGTTCGGCACGAACTGGGCCTACTACTCGCACTACGTGGGCGACATCTTCGGCGCGCCGCTGGCGATCGAGGGGCTGATGGCGTTCTTCCTCGAATCCACGTTCATCGGCCTGTTCTTCTTCGGCTGGGACCGCCTCTCGCGCGTCGAGCACCTCGTCGTGACCAGCCTGATGGCGCTCGGCACCAACCTGTCGGCGCTGTGGATCCTGATCGCCAACGGGTGGATGCAGAACCCCGTCGGCGCCGAATTCAACTGGCAGACGATGCGCATGGAGATGACCGACTTCTGGGCCATCGTCTTCAATCCCGACGCGCAGGCCAAGTTCGTGCACACGGTGTCGGCCGGCTATGTGACCGGGGCGATGTTCGTGCTGTCGGTGTCGGCCTGGTACCTTCTGCGCGGGCGCGACGTGGAGTTCGCCAAGCGCAGCTTCCGCGTGGCGGCGGCGTTCGGGCTGGCCAGCGTCTGCTCGGTCATCGTGCTGGGCGATGAAAGCGGCTACACGGTCGGCGAGGCGCAGCAGACCAAGATGGCCGCGATCGAGGCCATGTGGGAGACGGAGCCCGCGCCTGCGTCGTTCAACGTGGTGGCCGGCATCAACGAGGCCGCGCAGCGCAATGACTGGGCGGTGCGGATTCCCTGGGTCATGGGCCTGATCGGCACCCGGTCGGCCACCAGGGAGATCCCGGGCATTCACGAGATCCAGGCGCGCAACCGCGAGCGGATCCGCAACGGCATCGAAGCGGTGACCGCGCTGGAGACGCTGCGCAGCCATCGCGACGATGCGCGTGCGCTGGCGACCTTGAAGCGGCATCAGGCCGACCTTGGCTTCGGCCTGCTGCTCAAGCGCTATGCGACGGACGTGCGCCAGGCCACGCCGGCCATGATCGAGCGCGCCGTGCGCGACACCATTCCCCGCGTCACGCCGATGTTCTGGGCGTTCCGCGTCATGGTGGGCCTGGGCTTTGCCATGCTGGCGCTGTTCGCCCTGTCGTTCTGGACGACCCTGAAGGGCCGGTTCCGCTCGCGCCCGTGGCTGCTGCGCTGGGCGATCTGGATGCTGCCGGCGCCGTGGCTGGCCTGCGAGCTGGGCTGGTTCGTCGCCGAGTACGGCCGCCAGCCGTGGACCATCTATGGCGTGCTGCCCACGCACCTGAGCGTCTCCACCCTGAGCGCGGCCAGCCTGTATGGCTCGCTGGCGGGCTTCGTCGGCTTCTACACCGTGCTGCTGGTCGTCGAGATCTATCTGATGGTCAAGTTTGCGCGGCAGGGGCCGGGCAGTCTCGGCACCGGGCGCTACGAGCGCGAGCCCGTCCACGTCCACGCGCACGCATAAGGAGAACCGGATGTTCGACTACACCACCCTGAAGCTGGTCTGGTGGCTCCTCGTCGGCGTGCTGCTCGTCGGCTTCGCCGTCATGGACGGGCACGACATGGGCGTCGGCACGCTGCTGCCCTTCGTCGGCCACGGCGACGAAGAACGGCGCGTCGTCATCAACACGGTCGGCCCGCACTGGGACGGCAACCAGGTCTGGTTCATCACCGGGGGGGGCGCCATCTTCGCGGCCTGGCCGCTGGTCTATGCCACGGCGTTCAGCGGTTTCTACTGGGCCATGCTTGCCGTGCTGTGGGCATTGTTCTTCCGCCCGGTCGGCTTCGACTATCGCAGCAAGATCCATGATCCGCGCTGGCGCCGCACATGGGACTGGGGCCTGTTCATCGGCGGCGCCGTGCCACCGCTGATCTTCGGCGTGGCGTTCGGCAACCTGCTGCTGGGCGTGCCGTTCCATTTCGACGCGTACATGGTCTCCACCTACACGGGCAGCTTCTGGGGCCTGCTCAACCCCTTCGCCCTGCTCGCCGGCTTGGTCAGCAGCGCCATGATCACCATGCACGGCGCCGCGTACCTTGCCCACCGCACGCAGGGACGGCTGCAGGCGCGCGCGGTGCGCGCCAACGGCTGGGCGGCCCTGGTCATGTGCGTGGCCTTTGTCGCCGCGGGGCTGTGGGTCGGCAAGCTAGACGGATACCGGATCGTCTCGGCGCTCGATACGGCCGCCGTCGCGGATCCGACCGCCAAGGCCGTCGTGCGCGAGGCCGGCGGCTGGCTGGCCAACTATGCGCGCGTGCCCGCGCTGTGGCTGCTGCCCTTGCTAGGCGTGGCGGGCGCGCTGGCCGGCGCCTGGCTCCAGCGCGCGCGGCGCACGCTGGCCGCGTTCGTGGCCACCGGCCTGAGCATGACCGGCGTGATCGGCACGGCGGGGGCGAGCATGTTCCCGTTCGTCATGCCATCCAGCAGCGTGCCGGCCCACAGCCTGACGGTCTGGGACAGCGTGTCCAGCCAGCTGACGCTGACGATCATGCTGGGCGCGACCGTCCTGTTCATGCCGCTGGTGATCGGATACACGTCCTGGGCTTATCGCGTCATGCGCGGCAAGGTCACCGTGGAATACGTCAAAGCCAACGAGCATAGCGCCTACTGACATCAACGGAGTTTGCGAATGTGGTACTTCAGCTGGGTTCTCGGCGTGGGCTTTGCTGTCCTGCTCGCCATCATGAACGCCATGTGGGGCGAGAACGAGGAGGCGCGCCGCGCCAGCCGGGAAGAGCACGTATGAGCCCGCGGGCGAAAGCGCAGCGGCCCGGCATGCACTGGCCGGCATTGCTGGCGGGCGTCGCCGTCATGCTGGTCGTCAGCGTCGATCCCCGCGCGCTGATTTCGGCGAGTCCCGGCCGCACGCATCTTGCCGCGGCCCTGCTGTGCTGGGCCATGAGCGCGGCACTGGTGCGCGGTGTCGGCTTTGTCCCGGCGCACCCGGCGGGACGCTGGCTGCTCTCCGCCTGGGCGAGCGCGGCGGCGCTGGCCGGCTGCCTTGCCGCGCGCTTCGTGTAGTCTCCCGGCCCCGATCGTGTCCCCGATCGTGTCCCCGATCGTGTCCCCGATCGTGTCCCCGATCCCGTCCCCCTCGATCCCGACCTTGAACAGATGGAAAACGTCGTTGCCAACAGTGCGGCACTAGGTGCCGTCGTCGGCCTCATCCTGGCGCTTACCGGCGCGGGCGGCGCCATTCTCGCCGTCCCTCTGCTGCTTTTCGTCCTGCATCTGAGCGTGGCCCAGGCCGCGCCGGTTGCCTTGCTCGCGGTGGGCCTGTCCGCAGCCGTCGGGGCCTTGCTCGGACTGCGCGCCGGCATTGTGCGCTACCGCGCCGCCTTGCTGATGGCCGTGTCCGGCACGCTGTTCTCGCCCGTCGGCCTATGGTTCGCGCATCGCCTGCCGAACGGACCGTTGACGCTGCTCTTCGCCGCGGTGCTGGCGTTCGTGGCATTGCGCATGTTCAGGCAGGCCGCCGGCAGCGGGACGGCGCGCGTGGCGGACGCAGGCCAGTCCGCCCAGCCCTGCCAACTGGACAACCGCTCGGGGCGCTTTGTCTGGACCGCCTCGTGCAGCCGCGCACTCGCGCTCTCGGGGGTGAGCGCGGGGTTTCTCTCCGGCTTGCTGGGCGTGGGCGGCGGATTTGTCATCGTTCCCGCGTTGAAGAAAGCCACCAATGCGCCGCTGCACACCATCATGGCGACATCGCTCGCAGTCATCACCTTGGTATCCGCATCAGGCGTGGTTTCGACCGCCATTGCCGGGCACATGAACTGGCAGGTGGGCATGCCGTTCGCCGCGGGCGCCGTGCTGGCCATGCTGGGCGGCCGGCTGGTCGCGAGCCGGCTGAGCGGCGCCAGGCTTCAGCAAGGCTTTGCCGTGGTGGCAGGGCTGATTGCCATCGGCATGGTGGCGAAGGTGGTCATGTCAGCCTGAGACAGGCAAACAGGCGCCCGTGGGGAAAATCCGCCGCGGATGCGCGGCGGTGTCTTACGGCTGGGATGTGGAAAGCAGAACACCGAGCGCGGCGGGCGTAGAGCATTCAGGCCGGCTTCGCGCTGTCGCCAGCTTCTCCCTGCACGTAGCGGTTGGCCCGCCAGGCATCGGGCCAGGCGCCCTCGATGGCAATGAGGGAACGCGGCTCACCAGGCATCCGGCGCGGCGGGATCCGGCCCTGCCGGGATGCAGGAACGCTCCGCCTCCATATGCATCCGGTGGCTATCGAACGACGAAATGAGTCTTGGACGCCGAAGTGTTAAGTGTTAACACTCTCGGAAAACGACGCTTTCGCTTGTCCGATGCCTTCCGATTCCACTCTCCTCGTACCGCCCTTGCCCGGCCGTGTCTCTCTCGACGTCCAGGGCGCCACCGCCATCCGGCAAGCCATCATCGACGGCGCGCTGCATCCCGGCCGGGCGGTCAATGAGACGGCGCTCGGCACCATGCTGGGCATCTCGCGGAGCACGGCGCGCACCGCGCTGAGGCTGCTCGAACTGGAGGGGCTGGTGGTCCAGCAGCAGTACAAAGGCTGGCGGATCTTTATGCCTACCGCGCAGGATGCGCTCGACCTCTACATGCTGCGCGGCGCGCTGGAGGGGGTCGCGGCCGCCACGGTGGCGCAGCGCGCGGATCCGGCCAGCCTGGCGCGCATCGCCATGCAATACGAGGCGATGCAGGCCGCCGCGACCGAAGGCGTCATGCAGCGGATGAGTGCGTCCGACCACGCCTTTCATACGCAGATCGTGCTGGAGTCGGGCAATCCCAGGCTGGTCGACCAGTATCAGCTCGTGCAGCAGCACATCAAGATCTACGTGGCCACCGCCAACCGCATCCGGGGGCGCTTCCGCGACATCGTGCATGACCACGATGCGATGAAGGACGCGATCCTGGCCGGCCACGCCGCCGACGCGGAAGGCGCCGCACGCGACCATAGCCGCATCGCCGGCGCGATGATCGCCGACATGCTGGCCAGCGCGCCCGCGTCCGCCCTGTAACCGCATCCCTTGCCTTCCCCCTCACCCTCTTCATCATGAAAATCGTCAACGCCGACGCCATCCTCGTTTCGATCCCGTTCCAGCCCATCGGCATTCCCCCGTGGAGCTGGGGAGACAAGGCGGAAAACTGCTTCGACACGCTGCTGGTCCGCATCGAGACGGACACCGGCATCGTCGGCTGGGGCGAGGCGTTCTCGCGCAACAAGGACCGGGCGCTGGCGGAGACCATCCGCACGAAGATCCTGCCGCTCGTCATCGGCAAGGAGGCGTCGGCCATCGGCCGGATCAAGCACGATCTCGAATTCAACCTGCACAACTTCGGGCGGGTGAGCGGCGTCATGAACGGCATCTCGGCCGTGGATATCGCGCTATGGGACATCCTGGGAAAGTCCGTGAACCGCCCGCTGGTGGACCTGATCGGCGGCGCGTTCGCCGACACCTTGCCGGCATATGCAAGCCTGCTGCGCTACGCCGACGAAACGCATCTCGGCGATGCCATCGAGCAGGCGATCGGGCGCGGCTACCGGTATATCAAGCTGCACGAGATCGATCCCGGCCTGATCCGCTTTGCCGTGAACCTGGGCGCGGGACGTGCGCGCTTCATGCTCGACACCAATTGCCCGTGGCCGGTCTCCGAAGCCATCCGCCAGGCGAAGTCGCTGTCGGATGTCGACCTGATCTGGTTCGAGGAGCCGGTGTGGCCGCCGGAGAACTACAGCGGCCTGGCGCAGGTGCGGGCCGCGGGGCCGTTTCCGATCGCCGCCGGCGAGAATCAGGGCAGCCTGTTCGATATTGCCGCGATGATTGCCGCCGGCGCCATCGACATCGCGCAGCCCGACGTGGCCAAGACGGGCGGCGTGACGGAGCTGCTGAGAATCCGCGCGCTGTGCGAAGCCGCCGGCGTCGATTTCGTGCCGCACTGCGCGTTGTTCGGGCCGGGGCAGGTGGCGACGTTCCACATCAATGCGGCAACCCGGTCCACGCCGGTCGTGGAGCGGCTGTACTGCGACTTCGACGAAGACCTCTACGGCGGCCGCGCCAATCCGGTGGCCGGCAATATCCAGGTGCCGACAGGCCCGGGCCTTGGCCTCGATCCGGATCCGGCCATCGTCGAGAAATACCGCGTGCGCTGACACATCGGCGTCGCGCGACGCATCACCGATCGGACCTCAATGGTGGGACAACCAGTGAGGGAGCGGCCAGCCGCGCATTTTTATCGAATCCCCCGTCTCTCAACCATTCCAAAGAGGTAAGTCATGAGTCGTCACGTTTCGCTGTCCCGCCGCAAATTCCTCATCGCCACGCCGGCGCTTGCCACGGCCGCCGCGGCTGGCCTGGGCGTCAGCCTGCCTTCGCGCGCCGCCAGCGCCGACACCACGCTTGTGCTCGGCGATCAGGCCGGGTTGCTGCGTGGCCTGGTGGAGGCGTCCGGCGTACTCAAGGACGCGGGCTTCAAGTATCGCTGGGCCAGCTTCCAGGGCGCGGCGCCGTTGTTCGAGGCGCAGCGCGCGAGCGCGGTGGACGTTGCCTGGGGCGGCGACCTGCCGATCCTCGCCGCATCGGTCGGCGACCCCACCTTCAAGATCGTGACCACGCTGGGCGGGCAGGCATCGTCGCTGGGCCTGCTGGTGCAGGACGACTCCAAAATCCGGTCGGTCGCCGACCTGAAGGGCAAGACCGTGGTGATTTCGTCCGCGCGTGGCAGCGTGGCGCAATACCAGTTGTATGGCGCGCTGGCGGAGGCCGGCCTGAAACCCGACGACGTCCAGGTCCGCTTTGTGCTGCCGACCGATGCGGCGGCCGCGTTCGCGTCGCGGCAGATCGAAGTGTGGGGCACCTTCGACCCGTATTTCGGCGTGGCGCAGCAGCGCGGCGGCCGCATCCTGCGCGACGGCAGCCGGATCAACAGCGGGCTGTTCTTCGTCACCGCGCCGCAGACGTCGCTGGCCGACCCGGCCAAGCGCGCCGCGCTGGCTGAGTACCTTCGCCGCCTGCAGCAAGCCGGCGCCTGGGCGAAGAACAACGCGGAAGCCTACACACGCATCTACGGCGAGCTGACGCGCGTGCCGCCGGAAGCGGCCAAGCTCATCACGAACCGGTCGTTCATCAACATCCGCCGCTTTACCGACGATGACGTGGCCACGCTGCAGAAGGTGTCCGACGCGGCGTCCGCCTGGAACATCATTCCGAAGCGCATCGATGTCAGGTCGATCGCGGAACAATCGCTGGCGACGTGACAGGCATCGGCCGGGCATAGTCTGGCGGGCGGCGCGCGATCTCCCCGGGCTCGCCACGGGCTGCCGCGCCTTCGGTAGCGGAAAGCACTCAACGAAGCGAGTACGCGAATTCGTCAAGCTGCGTGATGGCGCTGTTCCAGCCGTCGAAGAAGCCATACTGTTCGTGCGTGGCGCGGCCCTCTTCGTCCTGGTGCATTACGCGGGCGGTATAGCGGCTTCCCTCGCCTTCGTCTTCCATCGTGATCACCGCCGTGAAGCCCAGCATGGGCCTGGTCGGACGCCAGCCCGCGGTAAGCAGCGAGGTGAAGACCAGGCGCGATTGCGGAACAACTTCGAGAAAGCTGCCCGGGTTGTCGCTGCTACCCCCGTCCGGACCCGTCATGAAGGTATGAAAGGCACCGCCCGGCCGCAGGTCGAAGGCGACAACCTCAGTCTGCCAAGGTCTCGGACACCACCATTCTTTCAACAACTCGGGCTCCGACCATGCGCGCCACAACGCGGCGCGGGGGGCGCGCAGGACGCGGGTGATGACGAGATCACGGGAATCAGCGCTATCGGCTACGTTCTGGGTCATTTCTTTTGCTCCGCTTGATGAAGTCGTTCAACGAACCGGACCATGCGATCCGATCTGGCTTCCCACATGGCCCTTTGTTCCGCTATCCACTTTTCGGCCATCGAAAGTGTCTCCGGCCTTAGCTCGCAGGTGCGCGTGCGGCCGGCCTTCTGCGTATGGATAAGGCCGCTGCGTTCAAGCACTGTCAGGTGCTTCATGAAGGACGGCAGCGCCATGTCGAAAGGCGCTGCCAATGCGGAAACGGTTTGCGCACCGCCGACCAGCGCGCAAACGATGGCGATACGTGTCGGATCCGACAGTGCCTGGAAGACCTCGCTGATCGGCGGTAAATACTTATCCATAAGGCTAAGTATAGGGTCGCTCAGAAGAATGCGCAATACCGGCGTCCGGGAACAGGAAGAACGCCGCCCGTCGCCGCCAACCCCGACAAAAAAGGCAGGCCGAAGCCTGCCTCAACGGTGCAAGGTGGAGAGACCTTATTCAGCCACGACATTCGCCGACCTGGCGACGGCGCCCCATTTGTCCGTTTCGCTCCTGATGTAGCCGGCAAACTCCTCCGGCCTGGTCGCCACCACTTCCGCGCCGAGTGTCGCCAGCTTGCTCTTCACCTCCGGCATGGCGAGCACCTTGGTCAGGGCCGCGTTCAGCTGCCTGACGATCTCCGGCGAGGTGCCGGCGGGCGCGACGAGACCGCCCCACGAGGATGCGTCGAAGCCCTTCAGCACCGATTCGTCGATGGTTGGCGCGTTCGGGAACGCCGGCACGCGCTTCTTGCTCGCCACCGCGATCAGCTTGAGCTTGCCGCCCGTCACGAACGGGCGCGCGGCGACGGCGGTGGTGAACATCATGGACACCTGCCCGGCCATGACATCCGTCATCGCCGGACCATCGCCCTTGTAGGGCACGTGCATCATGTCCAGCTTCAGCCCGGACTTGAACATCTCGCCGACGAGGTGGTTGGAGGAGCCGTTGCCGGCGGAAGCGAACGTGTATTTGCCCGGATTCGCCCTGACCTCCGCCACCAGCCCGCTGATGTCCGCCGCCTGAACCTTGGGTCCGGCCACCAGCACGATGGGCACGGTGGTGGTCTGGCCGATGGGCGCGAAGCTCTTGTTGACGTCGTAGTTGAGGCGCGGATAGATCGTCTGGCTGATGGCGTTGGGGCCGACGTTCGCCATCAGGAGCGTGTAGCCGTCGGCGGGCGACTTGGCGACGAACTCCGCCGCGATGTTGCCGTTGGCGCCCGGCCGGTTTTCCACGACGAATGTGCCGCCCGTGACATCCTTCAGCTTTTCGCTCAGGACACGCGCGGTGGTATCGGATGCCCCGCCCGGGGGGTATGGCACGACAATGCGCACGGGCTTGTCCGGATAGGCCGCCGCCGCCGCGCCCGAGACCAGGACTGCCGCGCCGATCGCCAGGCGCCAGGAAATGTGGATTCGTGTTTTCATGGGTGTCTCCTCCAGGTTTTGATTATCGAGGTTGGATGGGTATCAGTACTGCGCCTCTTGCGAGCGGCTTGACCGTCTTGCTGTAGATGTTCAGCCAGCCCTGCTCGGCGGCGCCCAGAATCGGCGTCGCCACGGCGCGGCGCGCGGCCATCTCGCTCTCGTCGACCAGCAGGTTGATCTGCCGGCCGGGAATGTCGATCTCGATGTCGTCGCCGTCCTTGACCAGCGCCAGCGGACCGCCCGCGGCGGCCTCGGGGCAGACCTGTCCCACGGCGACGCCCCGGTTCAGGCCCGACAACTGCCCATCGGTCACTACCGCGACCTTGCCGTTGAAGCCGGCGCCTTCGACAGCGGCGACGAACGACGAGGCCAGGGCCACGCCCGGGCCGCCGATGGGCCCCATGCCGCGCAGGCACGCCACGGTTCCGGCCGTGATCCGGCCATCGGCCAGGGCGGCAAGCGCTTCTTCCTGCGAGTGGAAGACCACGGCCTTGCCGCGGAAGCTCTCCGCCTTCTCGCCGGCATTGCCAAGTTTGAGAATGCTGCCCTCCGGCGCCAGCGAGCCCTTGAGGATGACCAGCGACGGCTTGGTCGAGACCGGATCGTCCAGCGTCCGGAGAATGGACGGCGACGGCGCCTCGTACGCATCGAGAATCGCTTGCCACGTCTTGCCCGAGACCGTCAGGCAGGTCTGCTCGATCATCGGCGCCAGCCGCTTGATCGTCGCCAGCGTGCCGCCCGCCGCTTCGAGCGCCTCGGTGCGGTGCGGGCCATTGGGCTTGACCGTCGCCAGCAGCGGGACTTCGCGCCCGAGGCGATCGAACAGCTCGTAGAGATCGACCTCCGTTCCGGCCTCTTCCGCGACGCCCTGCAGGTGGCGCAGCACATTGATCGACGTCGACAGCGCCAGCGCGACCCGCACGGCGTTGCGGAACGCCGCCGGAGTCAGGATGCTGCGCGGGGTCAGCCCCTCATTGACCATCTCGACGATGCGCGCGCCGGCTGCCCGGGCCTGGTCGACCATCGCGGGTGAGTTCGCCAGCACCGGGCTGGCGCCCGGCAGCGTCAGGCCCAGGGCCTCGCAGACGATGTGCATCGAATTCGCCGTGCCGAGACCGGCGCACACCCCGGGGCTGCGCACGGCGCGCTTGCACATCCCGTCCAGGTCCTCGAAGGAAAGCTGGCCCGTCACGTGCATGCCCACCTTCTCGAAGACGTCTTCGATGTCGACATGCTCGCCCTTGTACTGGCCGCTGGCCTGGTAGCCGCAGATCACCATGAGCGTCGGTATGTCGAGCCGCGCCGCCGCCATCATCTGCCCCGGCGTGGTCTTGTCGCAGGACGCCAGGCAGACCATGCCGTCGAGTTGCGCGCCCTCGACCTGCACTTCGATGTCGTTGACGATCAGGTCGCGCGACGGCAGGATGTAGCGCCCCTGCTTGCCCGCGCTGGTGATGAAGTCGCTGGGCGCGGCCGTGCGGATCTCGAAGGGCACGCCCCCCGCCGCGCGGATTGCCGCCTTGACCTGCGCGGACACGCCGTCGAGATGGCTGAAGCAGCTCGACAGCTCCGAGGACGTGTTGACCACCGCGATCTTCGGCTTGTCCAGGTCCGCGTCGCTCAGGCCCAGCGCCTGCCACTGGGCCTTGCGCAGCGCCCATCGGGTGGTGCCCGGGTCGAAATTGCTACGGTATTTCGGGGAAGTCATTGCGGGGCTCCAAGGAAGGCACCATTGTTTTCCAGCACCTGCTGGATATCGGATACCGGCACGCGATGGACGCTGGTGCCGCGCGCCGCGGCAGCCGCGGCGGTATGTCCGGCCGCCTCGCCCATCGCGAAGCATTGCGCGGTCACGCGGATCGAGGCCTGCGCGCCGTGGGTGGCCGACGCGCACCGGCCCGCCACCATCAGGTTGTCGAAGCCTTCCAGCAGCAGCGAGCGCAAGGGAATCTGGAAATACGTGCCGGGCGGCAGCCAGATCCACTTGGTGGCCCGGCCGGCGGCGTGATCCTCCATCGGCCACGCGCAGCAGGCGATGGCGTCGTCAAAGCGCGCGCCCTCCAGCACGTCCCGGTCGGTGAGGACATAGCTGCCGACGGTGCGCCGGCTTTCCCGGATGCCGATGACCGCGCCCGTATCCATGACAAAGGCGGACTCGAATCCGGGCACGTACTTGCGGAATGCCTTCAGGTAGGTGCAGGCCTGTTCCCGCCCGGCGATTTCCGCGCGCGACATGACGCTCAGATCGAACGGATCGGGCGACTTGCCGTCCACCGCCACTTTCGTGATGTTCAGGTGCGCGAGCCCGGGACGCTCCGCGAACACCCCGCCGGCGGTGCGGGGCAGGTCATAGCCGTCGGCGACGGCCTGTTCCAGCCGCTCGCGCAGCGCGGGGCGGCTCAAGCCGGCCAGCGCATCGGTGTCCACCCCGCCGAACCGCATCATGGTGGTCGGAAACTGGAGATCGCCCGCCGATACTTCGCACGGCGCGCCCGCGAAGTTCACCAGGTCGGCGTCTCCCGAGCAGTCGACGAACGCCTTTGCGCGGATGGCCAGGCGCCCTTCCTTGGTCTCGATCAGCACGGCATCGACCTCGCGGCCGTTCATCGCCACGCCGGCCACCATCGCGTGAAACAGCACCTCGACCTTTGCCTCCTGGACAAGCTGGTCGAGGGCGATCTTCATGGCGAACAGGTCGTAGGGCAGCGATGCCGTCTCCAGCCACCGGGTCGGCGCCCCGAGGCCGTCGAGCCCCCGCAGCCGCTCGATGACTTCGTTGCAGAAGCCGCCCACGATCTGCCGGACCTGCGTTTCGGTGACGGCGTACAGGCCGCAGATGCTGCCCAGGCTGACCGATGTCAGCGTGCCGCCCAGGAAGCCCTCGCGCTCGAGCAGCAGCACCCTGGCGCCCGCGCGTGCCGCCGAGACGGCGGCCGCCACGCCGGCGGCACCGCCGCCCACCACGCAGACATCGGCGGTGCGGAACACTGGCGTGGACCGGGCTGGCTCGGATACCACGCCAAATGAATACGTAGTCATTTTATCTCCAAAGAAATACGCGATCCCAGGCGATGCTGGTTCGATCGCGCCCTTAACCCATATGGTTACGTAGTCATTTTATAGGAAAAAAAGCGGTTGCCAACCTCAAGATGTTGTGCGACGCAGCACAAGGTCGTTCGGCAGCACAAACGTGTGCGGCGGAAGCTCCGGTGCCGCCATGCGCTGCTCTAGCCGCTCCACCACCTGCTCGACCATCGCGGGCAGCGGCTGCTGCACGGTGCTCAGGCTGATGCAATCCCATCGCGCCATCGGGATGTCGTCATATCCGACGATCCAGAGATCGTCGGGGACCTGCTTCCCGGTTCGCCTGGCAGCATCGAGGACACCGATCGCCACGATGTCGTTGGTGCAGAACACGGCATCAAGCTCGGGGCGCTCGGCGAGCAATGTCTGCATCGCCCGCAGTCCATACTCGTAGCCGAAGTCGGTGGCATCGGCACGCACGAAAGCGCGGCTGTTGAACTGGCCGCCCAACCCCTCGATGAACCCCCTCTCCCGCTCGCGAATCGTGCTCGCCTTGGAGCCCCGGCCCGAATCGGCGGAAATCAGCCCGATGCACCTCCGGCCCGCCGACAGGAAGTACTCGGCGACCCGCCGGCCGCCGGCATAGTTGTCGCTGACGATGGTGTCGAAGAGGTCCGTCCCCACCGAGCGGTTGATCAGGATGATCGGCTTCTCGGCGGCGACGCGGCTCAGCATCTCCCGGGATTCGTCCAGCGCGGCGGCGAAGATCACGCCGTCCGTCGCGCTTTCCGCAAGCGCGCGCACGGTCGCATCGTCCATCTTTCCGTCAACCTCCCAGACGGTGGTGCGAAAATCCCGGCTGGCGAGCCGCTCGACCAGGAGCTGCAGGAGCAGCGGGTACAGCGGATTCGACAGGCTGGCGACCACCACCGCGACGGTGCCGCTGCGGCGCGTCTTCATCTGCCGCGCGGCCGCGCTCGGCGAATATTCGTGGTCCTGGATCACCTTCAGGACGCGCGCCTTCGTCGCGGGCTTTACCGACGGCAGATCCTGCAGCACGCGGGACACGGTGGTCTGGGACACACCGGCCAGGCGAGCGATGTCGATACTGGTAAGCCTCTTGTTCATGTTGCGTGATTCGCGTCGCGATGTAGTCGGCGCCTGTGATTCTAATGGAACGCCGCGGGAACCAGTCCAAATGCGAAACTGGCGGCGCCGCAGCAACCGACTGGAGGAATTCCGACGGGCCCGAGGCGAGCGGATGCGGGTAACATTGGGCCACGTGATGCGCCCGATACAAGCCCCCGATACCAGCGCCCGATACCACCGCCCCCGACTCATGGATTACTTCTCGGCCGTCCGCGCCTTTCTCCTCGCCGGCGATCTCCAGAGCTTCAGCAAGACCGCGCAGCAGATGTCGCTGAAGACATCGACCGTCTCCCGGTACGTGTCCGAGCTCGAGGCGGATCTCGGCATTGCCCTGTTCAATCGCTCCACGCGCGGCCTGGTGCTGACCGAGGGCGGGCGCGTGTTCCGCGAGCGCGCGATGGTGGCGATGGAAGCGATGGAAGAAGCCCGCAGCATGGCGTCGTCCCTGAACGCCTCGCCGCAAGGCATGCTGCGCGTCACCGTGCCCACGTCGTTCGGCCGCAAGCACGTGGTCAGACATCTGCCCGCCTTCATCGGGCAGTATCCCCGCATCAGCGTCGATCTCGTCTTCACGGATGACGTCATCAATCTTATCGACGAAGAGATCGATCTCGCATTGAGAATCGGCGTGCTGCCCGATTCCCGGCTGGTCGCGCGGCGGCTCGCTTCGCACCGGCGCATCGTCTGCGCGAGCCCGGCATACATCGCCGCGCATGGCGAGCCTTCGGAACCCGGCGACCTGACCCGGCACACGGCGCTGCGCTTTTCCCGCGCCCACGACGACAAGTGGACTCTCGCCCGTGCCGATGGCAAGACACCCAGGGAATGCGCGGTTCCGGTCGGCGGCCAGGTCAGGGCCGACGACACCGACGCCCTGATTGCCCTGGCGGTAGCCGGGTGCGGCGTCGCGCTCCTGCCCGCATGGAGTATCGGCACGGAGCTCGCCCGCGGCGAGCTCGTTCACCTGCTCCCCGGCTGGCAGGCCGGAGCAGGCCAGCCCGCGCCGGCGATCTGGGCGGTCTATCCGCCCAAGAAGGTGGTTTCCTCCAAGGTGCGTGCTTTCGTGGACTTCTTCGCCGAGCGCTTGAAGGACGAAGACGAACACGCCCCGCCGAACGGCCGGGGCGGCAGCTAGCCAGCCCGCTCCCGCGGGACCGATGCACGATGCGGGCTTGCCGCGCGGCAGGCCCGCGCCTGTCGCTGGTGGCGCGTCGCTGCGCGCCGGGCCGCGCGCCCGGCCGGGCGGCGCTGGCCCGGCGGCGCATCAATGCGCGAATCGAATATCGAGCGCGCGCAGGTACGTCTGCAGCCCGGCATCCTGGATGGGGATCACGTAGCCGTTCTCGGACGACTCGTTGAAGTGCGCATGCCAGTATCCCGGCGGCGTGACGAACACCATGCCGGGCTCCCAGTCCACCCGCTGCGGGTTGCGGATATTGCCGTGGTCGTCCAGTTCCGTGCCCACCAGCGTATAGCAGCCCGGCTGGCATTCCGAGATGAAGTCCAGCGCGATCGACTGGTGGCGGTGCGGCTTCTGCATCGTCTTCGGCGCGACCACGCCGAACATCGCCCATATCGTATGGGTCACGGTGCGCGTCTGCGGGAAGTTGGCGTTGCCGAGCAGGATGCTCACGCGGTTGCGCTGGCCGGCGCCCGGCGCCTTCAACACCTTGCGCAACTCTTCCTCGGCACGGGTGGCCGGATAGAGGGTCGGGACGAAGCGCCGCACGGTCGCGCTCGCGCCAAGATAGGCGAGCAGCGGCGCGTCGTTGACGTAGTAAAGACGCGCCGTCGAATCGGCGGCCAGTTCCACGCGTTGTCCGCCCGGAAAGGTAAAGAAGTCGCCTTTGGAAAAGCGCAGGCCCGTGCTGTCTTGCGACGCGATGCCGGAGCCGTCGACGACATAGAAGACGAGCGACGTTGCATTCGGCTCAAGCGAAACCTTCTCGCCCGCCAGCACCCGCACGAAGTTCGCGCAGAGACCGGGGCCCGTCGCTGGGCCCTCGCAGCCGAGCTCGGCCGCGAGGTCGAGCGGCACGACGCGGGTCGGCCCGCCGTCATACAGCGACGCCGGGAACGAGCGGTAGGGCACGCGCGAAATGAGCTTCGCGCCGATCGGGTTGGCCGAGGACGTGTATTCGAAATACCGGGCGTCTTCGGTAGTCGCCGGCGCGTCGAGGTTCAAGGTAGAAGTTGCGGTACGGTCCAACATGAGTAGCTCCCAAAAAAGGGCCGGGGAAACGACAACCGGCATCCCCGGACAGTCCGCCGGCCATCGCCAGCGTCTGGTAGCCACTATAAGAATCCGCGCCCTTCGCCAGAAGCGCTCGTCGGGAAAATCACCTTTGCGGAGAACGGCATGCCGGGCTGGAGACAGGATGAAGCAGGGAGGCGCTCCGGGAAGCTGGCGGATAGTCTGGCCGCACGGCTGCGCCAACGGGTGCCTGGAGGCAGGAAGCAGTCGTCGCGCTCGGACCCGGACAAAGCGATCTGCTTGCTCCGGACGGCTGCTTGGCGAGCAGCCGGACCCGTTCTCTCTCTCGCGTTCCGCCGTTCTCTCCTGGTTCGTGCGCCTCCATTGTCCAACTCAATATTGGTACGTCAGTTGGACGCCAGCCGTGACACCCGCTGTATGGAAAGCAGCAGGCTTGTACACGGGCGTGCCCAAGAACACGTCATACGAAGCCCCTCCGAGTTTCCGCGTTCCGATAGCGCCCCGCATGCCGATGACCGCGCCTGCCAGTTGCGTGCCAACCAGGCCCTGCGTGGAAGGTCCGTGCACCCTTCCGTAGTCCAACCCGACATAGAATGCTTGCCCGCTTCCACCGAGCGGCGCCTGCAGTTCGTTGCGCCAGTAGAACCCGCGTTCGCCCGCGAGCTGGTTTTCGCCATCGAAGCCACGCACGGTATAGCGACTGCCGATGGTCAAGTCGTCGATGTAATAGAGTCGGTCATTGGTGAACTGGCCGCGTAGCGTGGTCACATACCGGAACGGCTGGTCGGCCACCTTGAACGGCACGGACAGGTTGGCATCGAGCACCATCATGCGGAAGCGCCACGTCGGACCATCGTCGGCGGCCAGCGCATCGGATTGTGCACCGAATGCGCCGATGCCCTGGCGGAATGCCAGCGTGGCGTCGAGCTGCGACTGGCCGAAGTAATGGCGATCCGTGAAGCCAAATTCCAGCATCGTGTTGTTCCGGTGCTGCTGCGGGATCTCCGTATCCTCGATGAAGCTCTTTCCGAAACGACGCGTCAGGCGCACCTGCATGCCGAACACATCGTTCTGGCCCCGGCTCAGCACGCGATGCAGCTTCAGGTCGACGGTCTCTGATTGCCCGCTGGAAACGAACGTCGTATTGACGCCGGCAATCTGCTGAAAGTAATTGCTGCTATAGGCGGACAGCGTGGCCGTCCAGTACCCCCACGGCACAGAATAGAAACCATTCCAGCCCCGCGTGCCGTGCGCCTTGTTGCTGAACATCAGATCCTGGTTGTAGCCGATGTTGAACATGTCGTTCAGGCCCAGGGGGTTGTCGATACCGACGCTGAGATTGCCCTGCCACTTTCCGGTGGAACGCGAGCCCGAGTTATCGACCGAGGCCACCAGCGTCCAGGGCTTGTTGCGTTTCACCGCGATCACGACATCGCTGCGGCCCGGCACAGAGGTGGGCACGATCCGCATATCGACGTCCTGGCTCACCACGCGCTTCATCTGCTCGAGTCCCTGCTCAAGATCGCGCAGGTTCAGCAGCTCACCCCGGGAGGTCGGGAACGCGGTCTTCCACGTGCCCCAGATATCCGGCTCCGCAAAGCGAATTTCTCCGATCACCCCCGGAATCAACGCCAGTTTGAGCACACCGGAGGACAGGTCCTGCTGAGGCACCAGTACCCGCGTGGTGACATAACCCCTCGACAGGATCGTCTGCGATAGACCCTTGACCAGCATCTCCACGCCCTGCTGGCCGACACATTCGCCCTGATAGTGATTGAGCCATTGCAGCGCAAACGCAAACGGGTCCATCGGCAGCGCCGACGCACCGCGCGCCTGGAGATCTGTGGGCAGGTCCCGTGGGACTTCGAGCAAGAACTGGCTGATGCGGAAGCACGGCGTCTCCGTCGGCAACTCAGGAAACTCCGAGCGGGCAATCGCTTCGGCTCGGACCGTCGGCTTTTGCACGAGCGCTACGCGCTCGCGCGCTTCCTGCTGCTGGCGAGTGCGTTGATCTTGTTCGGCATTAGACAGCGCGGCGGCCTGTCCTGGGCTGGGTGGAACCTGAGCCATCACATGCGACGGGATACTCGAAAGACCCATCGCGAGTGATGCAGCAGTTGCAATGTGCAGCGGTTTGAAAGACATCGGAGTAATGAAGACCCGGCGGATGCCTTTGCACCCGCTCAAACAACGGAAAATGGATTTGATCAACAAGGAGCCAGGACGGATACGCTTCTCTAGAACGTGACGCAGGCGAAGCTGGCTTGTGGCGACTCAGTTGCCTTGGATATCTAAATTGCTCACCGCGGCTCCCACGCTTCTACAAATGCGCCAAGAAGACGACACACTTGATCGTTCGAGTCAATCTCAAATCGTTTCGGCAAATGCAACACCACAGCATTGGACAAGCCAGCTACTTGGGGAATACATGCCGCATGAAATGGACACGAAAGAGACCGGCTCGCTGGTTCCTCCGTTCCAGGCGGATACGGAGTACCCCAGTTCCTCAATGACGTCGCCACCAACGTCTTTCCTATGCCTTCCTTTCGGCAGCAGGGCAACCAGTGATCAAGGGAGCTTCCCGCAAGCCGATCAGCACTAAGTACCTACTTTCGGGAATCTCTCCTTTTTCGCCAACCAGTGAAGTCAGGCGACAAAGTCGCAACTTCACTCAAGAAGCGCTGAACTCTCGTGGCACAAGACTCCATGCCTTCTTTTCAAGTGCCCCAGTATGCGGCAGCAAGAAATGATTCGACTAGCGTGCATCGTCTCATGAAAGCGCGCCTGGGATGTGGGTATGCTACCGTTGCCAAGATGCACCGCCAGGACAGGCTGGTGAGAAGAACCACAGCCCTCCGTCCATTTCCGCGTCATTCGATGGGAATGCTTTCCGAAACAAATAAAGTTGCGCTTCAGCGCTGCACCGAAGACAAGCATGCGTCGTCAGATCCACCAAAATTATACGTTTTTCAGAAAGTAACCTATTCAAAACCCAAAGAAATCCATCGCGCCTTTCTTCAAATGACTGCAAACGGTTCGGCAAAAATTTGCTCCCGAACGGAGACGAAAAATAATCCCAGATGGAATCTAGCTCCATATCCTCGCATCCCTCCGCGATGAACTCATACTGAGCATTGGACAGCATCATCACACTCCTATTGGAACTTTATTTCCATGCACGATCGTAAGCACCACGGATTGTATCGAAGGGGTGTTGATCACATCTACTGTCCATCTCGCCTGTGCCCCTGATGTACCAACTGCTGAACTCGAGCGAAAGAAAACACGGTCGGCGTCGCGAGCGATCGGCAACCCCGTACCGAAATACTCTGACGACCTAACGCCTTGCTCTGACGAAGAGCAGCCAGAACGATCTCTGCACATTCGCGCGCAGTGCGTTCAGTCTTCATGTTCCGCACGGCCAGGGACACTTGCTGTATTACTCGAACTATGCGATGTATAAGGTGCCGCCGAGCAGCACGTGCTGGGTGGCCGCAACAGGAAGATCGGACGGCGCTGGCGTGGTGGTACTGATGTACAGTGCACGATCCAGGTATGGACCATGCTCGGTCCGCCGAGCCCGCGCGGACTGCGATGTGACAATTGCCCAATCTGACTCCCAAGCTTCGGCAAATGCGCGCAAGAGATTGCAGACTTTCTCATTCGAACCACCATCGAATCGTTGTGGAAGATCAAGTATCACAGCATTCGGCAGCCACCTACGCAAGAATACAGGCCACATTTGATTGATAGGCCAGAAACATTCTCTTTATCTCCTCCATTCCAAGCCGACATGGAATATCCAAGCTCATCAATAACGTCGCCGCCGATATCCCTCCGATTTCCTCCCTTTGAAAGCAAGGACACAAACGCTTCCAGCGAATCTGCCGTGATGCGCTCAGAAGCCAGTGCATCTTTCTTGCTTCGCCCTCTCTTTCGCCAACAACTAAAGTCGGGTGATACGATCTCAATCGCGGCCAGAGGCCTCTGGGTTCTGGCCGCGCAGGATTCCACACTCTCTTGCCGTGCGCCCCAATACGCTGCGGAGCAAAAAGATTCCACTTTCGTCGTATCCTTTACTGTAGTGGCTGAATGACGATTTTGATGCCATTCACACCGTTGCGTTCGAATAGGTGCTGCATAGCCGTGGCAGCAGCAGGCTCTGCAACAACCCATTGGACTGGTTAATTTGGCTCTGCGCTTGGTTGACAAGGCTCTCTTGACCACCAAACCTAGGCTGGAACTGGCCGGTCAACAGGCCACGGTCCAACATGTCCTGCCGGCTCAGCACCTTGCCTTGCCGTAGGTCGTGAGGAAGATTTCCACGCATCCGCGTGCGGTGCGATTAGGCGCTATGTCTTGCAGTTACCGTAGCCAGAACGGCTCGCCTTCTAGGGCGTCGTAATCTTCCAGAGGCTTACTCTTATCACGAGCGAATCCTGGTAGGTCGGAGATGACCACCCTCACTGGTTGATAAATATTAAAGACTTCGACAAAAGATTTTTCCGAATCACATGCTTTCGCGAAATTCTCGAAGAATCTGCTGAATACTTCCGCCAAGGTCGGCTGATAAGGATCTAACCAGCTCTTTTGGGGATCACCTATCATCTTCGAATCCCACTCGACGCCCGATTTGGCAGGAACCTGCGCAAAAATCTGCCGCACCTGTTCCATCAGCACCAACGTCTCGTCAAGCTCCTCTCGCCGAAGATAGCGGCGATACAGCCGATCTGTGAGGAGACTCCAGTCCTGTTCCAGGTGGTCATTTTCTGCGTAGGTCTTCAAGCAACCAAAGAACAGTGCCACATCCGGAGCAGGTCCGAGTTCATAGATCGAATGACCTCCATGAAATCCAATTTTTCTCATTGCGTTTTGAACTGTATCGCCGTTGGACTAATTATTCCATTTGATATCCGCTGTAGGCCTTTATAGCAGCGCTCTCGTTTGAATATGCAGTATGGATGCACCGCCAATACCATGGCACGTAGAATAGACACGCGGCGTCCAGAATGGGATGGACACCCTGCGGGAACATCCTTAGCTCACGGCGGGGGGGACAACAAATGAATCAATCTACAGAGGATCAAACTTTCGCTAAGTACGTATCTCGAACTGATCTTATATCGGTGACGAGGTCATCATCGTCGAAAGGTTTGCCATCACCGCTTTGCGCCTCAAATCCTTTGACCGCCTTCTTAAGCTCGCAGAGTACATCCTGCGTGAAGGGGTCTTCATAATCCAAGGAGAGACTGACTTCCTTTGCGCAGACGAGCAGCGCGACTAGCAAGTAAAGTCGCGAGAACTCCCCATTGGAGAATTCTCCTTCTATCTCATCGTAGGTATACGCAAACGATTGGTATGGACGCAGGCCGTGCCCGCTAATAGCCGAACTAAATATTCCCCTTACCAAGTTGCACAAGGAAGAATAGGAGTCAGATGCATTCATTATTTCATGAATATATTTAGTTGAATGTTCGGATACATACTACGGAACTGCATGCAATGCGGGCTGGCGCGGCATCGCACCTACTAACCAAGTCGCCCACAAAACCCACAGGAAGCCTGGCGATCACAAGAGTCAAGCGTAATCGCTTACCCCATCGCAAGTGAGGCACGTGAATCTTAAGGCTGCGATCTTTGATGGACGCCTCTCTCATCATTGACCTCAAATCATTTTTTTGAATAGTTGTAGACCTCCGGAATCTTATAATCATCAGGAAAATCAGGCCAACCGAATCTACTATCTGAAGAAATCTTTATCAAATCCTCGCGAATATCATCGAAGAAATTCATCAGATCGTGAGTGGCTAATCGCACGTCCTGCAAGCCGGCGCGTGCAGCCAACAGGTCCCCCTGCTTAGTTGCCGCCTCATAAAGCTCAATGGCATCACAAATGCGCTGCATCTTCATCTCAAACCAATCGTCAAGATTTCGTTTCCAGTTTATATGCCAATTGAACTCGTCCCTAGCCTCATCATATCCATCCAGATCATCCTCTGTTATTCCTTTCGATTTTGCCAAATCTAATAATAGTGATTTAAAAATCTCAAAATTTCGCCTCACTTTATCGCCCTCCCTTGACCTGATGTTGTTTTGGCCTCATTTATCGTCCCATCGAGATTGAGTGATGCCTTGAATTTTCCGTTTCTGTCGAAAACCTCAATATGATCTTTGTGCAACCCATCTAAATACAGCTGGCCCCCTCGCGAAATATTTTCCCCAATATCACTTGTCGCTTTATAAATACTCTGCCCTTGGTATTGCTGCGAGGTCTTTCGAACCGATTCGCTCAGTTCCGACCCAAATCCATCGCTGGAAAGGTACTGCTTCATATTCCCGACCGCACCTACATTCGGCGAGTACTTTCCTGTGGTGACGCCGAAGCCAGAAGCCGCTCCGATTCCAATGTCGGCAACCAGATCGGCCACAGCCTTTACATCAAGCGGGTCGTTTCCTGCCAATCGATTCGCATTGCCAATTGCGACACTGCGCATTCGATTCAAGCTGGCGTCGCCAAAGCGCAAATCAGTGTATTCTAGGCTTTCAGCCTCGGTCCAGTTGAGCGGCCCTTTGGCTTGCAGCTCAGCCATGCGCTGCCCCTGAGCCTGCTGTTCCTCTCGCAATCCTTGGGCGACCGAAAGGCACTCGGACTGGCTTGAGCAATTCTCTACGCTTGCCCGATTCTTCTCCCACTCCGCAGCATACTTAGCCTGCACCTGCTTCTTGCAGTCTGCGTCCTTACAGGCGGTCGTTGCTTCAGCGCGTTCCTTCTTCTGAGTGTGGTTGAGGTAGTTGTATTGCGTCCCCAGCCCCCCCGCTGCCCCCGCCGCCGCCGCATCCTGTATCGTACCGCCCACCGCAGCGCCAGCCCCCGCCGCCACGATGGTCCCCGCGATCTGCACCAGCGCCTTGCGGTCCTGCTCGGACAGTGTCTGCAAGTCCGGGTTATTCAGGATCTGCTGGCCCACCAGTTCGGCTGCCGCGGTGGCCACCGCGTCGCCAGCGGCTCCCGCCGCGAAGCTACCACCCATCGCTTGCGCCAGCAGGCCACCGATGACGGTATGGACCGCCACCTTCACTTCCGGCGGTTGATCCCGCGTCAACATGCCGACCTGGTCATACACCATCGGCGCCAGTTGCTGTGCCACCTGGCTCTGCAACTGGTTCAGCTCCCGCTGATCCGTCACCTTCTGCGCATCAAAGATCTTGTCGATGCTCTGGTTGGCGTTGGCCGTGTCGCGATTCAGACTGGCAACGGTCTCCTCGGCGCTCTTGCCCGTCTTCGCCTGCTGGCCCGCGCTGTCGGTAATCTCGACAGAGCCAGCCGCAATCGCGCTCTTGGTGACGCCTGCGGCATTGCCGTCAATCGGCTTCTGCGCGTTGCCCGCCGCGGTGGCCGCGAGGCTGTTGGCCCCGCTTTGCAGCAGGTTCGCGTTGCCCGCCCAATCCACATGCGCCTGCGTTCTGCTGGCTGCTGGCCAGATCGCCACTGGCATCGGCGCGCTGGCTGCCGTAGGGCACCATACTCACGCCGCTGTTGTTGGGACCGCCCTCGATGTGCCGGCCAATATCGCCCAGGCTGGGCGTCGCGGTACTGATCTTCCAGCCGCTGCTAGTGGCGCTGTTGGACTCGGTGTAGGTATCGGTGGAAGCCCGCAGCGCCACGTCGCGTGCGGCGTCCAGCACCGCGGCCTGGCCGGCGCTGATGGTGCTGCCCGAGACGAGAATGTTCCCGTCCAATGCGCGCCCGTTGGCATCGGTCTCGCCGTTGCCGGTGGCCCGCACGCGAACGTCGCCCGCGCCGCTCAGGCTGCTGCCGCTGCTGATGGTGGCCACGCTCGACGACTGGCTGCTGCTCTTGCTGTTGCTGAACGATATGGCGACCTGCGGCGTGGTACCGGCCGCGGCGCCAAGCTCGCTCAGCGTCTGCTTCGCGCGCGTCACGCCGCTCGGGTTCTGCTGCGCATCCCGCAGATTGTTGGCCGTATCCAGCGGGGTGCCCACCAGCGCCACCGACAGGCCGCTCGACCGGCTGCTGGCGCTCGATTCCCGCGCGATGCGGTCGATGCCCTCGGCGATCGTCACGTTCTTCGCCAGGATGTCGATATGGCCGACATCCTCGTTACCGTCCTTGCGGCCCGCGATCACGTCGCTGCCGATGACGGTGGCATCCTGGCCGGCCAGGATGGTCACGTTGCCATCGGTCGCCCCGACCGTCGAGCGCGCGTCGCTCTGCGTCACCGCCAGCACATGGCCGCTTGCGCTGCCGCCGCTGCTGCCCACCGACACGCCGATGCCGCCGGCTCCCGCGAAGGCGGACACGCCAGACTTCGATTCCTCGTGCGAGACGCTGGATTCCCGCACGTTCTGGCCCGCCGTGATCAGCACGTTGCCCTGGGTGGACTGGAGATTCACCGCATCCGAGCCAATGACCGCACTCTGACGGATCGTGACGTCGTTGTTGGCCTTCAGCCCAACGCTATCGCCCGCGAGCGTACTACCCACGCCCAGGTCCTCATGGCTGCTGCTCTGGTCGTGCGTGGAGCTGCGCGAAAGGAAACCGCTGCTGCGGGTGCGGCTCTCCGACGCGGCATCGTGTACCTCGCGGGCTTCGCTCACTGTCACGCCGTCCGTTGCCACAACCGCCAGCGTGCCGCCGCCCTTGCCGTCATTACCTGCGGACACGGCGCTACCCGTGATCGCGACGCTGCCCGACCCGGTCGTCGACGCCGCAGTAATGCCGTTCGCCGCGAGAGCCATGGCGGCCAGCGTGGATTGCCCCGCGCCGATCGAGACATTGCGGCCCGCCTGGACGTTGCTGCCCTGCACCGTTTCGTCATACGACGATTGGGTGTAGCTCGATTGCTGCCGGTTCGATTGCGCCGCTTCGCTGTGCGTATGCGCATCGGTCGCATTGACGATGGCAACGTTCTGCCCGGCAACCAGCGCCGCGTTGGCACCCGCCTGGACGTTGGTGTTCGTCAGCGTCATGTCGCGGCCGGCGACGGCGGTGACGCTTTGGCCGGCCTGTATGGTACTGCCCTGATTGACGACGGTCTGGCCGTGCAGATAGTCCTGTCCGCCATGCGCGGTGGCATCTTGGGTGGTGCCCGTCGCCACGGTACCGAAGCGCATGTCCCGGCCCGCGCCCAGCGCGAGGTCGTTGCCGGCGCTGAGCGTGGCGCCCGTCGACGTCAGGTCGCGCCCGACCATCACGGCCACATTGTTCGTCCCCGAGATCGACGCCACCGCGCCAATCCCGGTGGCGCTCGCGCTATTGCCGTTGGCAAGCACGGTGGTATTCGTGATCGTCTGCGATTCATTGACGACATCGCGGCCGGCGGCGACCACCACATCCTGTCCGCCAATGCGGCCGCCCAGGTTGCGCACGTCCTGCGTCGCGCTCACCACGGTCGTACCCGTGCCTCCGATGCTGCCCCGATTGACGATATCGGTACCCACCACCTGCGTGGCGATGTCACCGACGATCGTTCCGCTGTTCTCCACGCTGCCGGCAGCATTGATTGACACGGCATTGCCGGCGACCAGCGCGCCCGTTGACTGCAGGTCCACACCGTTGGAAAGTGAATGGATTTGATCCAGGAGCGATGCATTCCATAGCCCCCTGTCGCCCTGATCTGAAAATTTCTTAAATCAGATTTTTACATAACTTATAAAGCCTAAAAAATTATCTTTAAAGGGCTATTAGTAATGGGTTGCACAAGCATAAGCAGGGTGTCAGCGTCGGCATTCCCGGCAATAAGGCCGAAAAAAGCGAGCGTTTCGCGGAAACCTATATTCCTGCTAATGGATCATCACCGCAGTGACAAGAAGCGCGCGCGCACAAAGATTTCGGATCATCGTAGAAGATACGTGGCGTAAGCCGGTCACGAAGCCATTCCCAAAGATGCGCCAACGGCTGCCGAGTCATCACGCGCACGAAACAGACCCGAATCATCCCCCCGGCGGCGCGCACGACCCGCGCAGGACCAGCTCCGTCGGAATCTGGATGCGGATCCGGTCAGGCGGCACCTCGCCCTTCAACTGCCGCAGCAGTATGCGCGCGGCTTCGTTGCCGAGCGCGTGGGCGTCATAGCGGATCACGGAGACTGGCGGGGTGGCCAGTTGGGCGAGTTCGCTGTCGTTCGAGGCGATCAGCGAAATATCCTCGGGAATGCGGCGATTGCTGATGCGGATGGCCGGGAGCACGCCGGACAGAAGCGGCATGCCGAGCACGATCGCCGCGGTGGGCGGCTCCGGCAGGCTCAGCAGCATCTGCATTTCCCGGTATGCGTATTCGGTCGAGAAGCTGTCGAGCCGCAGCAGTTGCGGATCCACGGCCAGGCCGGCCTGGTCGTAGGCCTGCTGCAAACCCAGCAGGCGGTCGCGCGCCACGCGCGTGCCGCTGCCGCCGGTGATCATGGCGATGCGGCGGTGCCCCAGGCTGATCAGGTATTCGGCGGCGCGCCGGGTGCCGCTGAGGTGATCGGCGCCGACGGCATTGACCGGGGCGTCGAGTTCGCGCTCGAGCAGCACCACGGGCAGGTTGCCGGAGCGGATGTTGGCCAGCACCTTGCCGTTGGATTCGTCCTGCACCGCGAAGATGACGCCGTCGGCGCCACGTTGCCGGAACAGGTCGAGCAGCGCGAGTTCGCGCTCGCTGCTGCCGTCGCTGCTGGCCACCATGATCATGTAGCCGTGTTCGCTGAGGATGCCTTCGGCACCCTTGACCATCGCCGAATAGATCGGGTTGCGGATGTCGGAGAAGATGAAGCCGATCATGCGCGCGGACACGCCCCGCATGCTCTGCGCCGCCACGCTGGGCTTCCATCCCAGTTCGTCGATGGCGGCCTGGACGCGCACGCGCACGTCCTCCGCCACGGTAGGCACCCCGTTCGCCACGCGCGAGACGGTCGCTATCGCGACGCCCGCCGCGCGGGCGACGTCATGGACAGTCACGCGCTTGGTCAAATCGGCTTCCGGATCAGAATCAAAAGGCTTCTTGGAACAGATTCCGGAAATCGGCAAGGGTCGTCTTCCGGGGATTCCAGCGATTATAGTTGGCCTGCACGCACAACTGCGCCATCCCCTCCAGCTTGTCCCCGGTCACGCCCGCGTCGCGCAGGCGGCGCGGGATGCCAAGGTCCGCGCAAAGCGCCTCGATGGCTTCCACCGCCATGCGCGCGGCGTCGAGCACCGGCAGCCCTTGCACGGGCCGTCCCATTGCCGCCGCCACCTTCGCATACTTGGCGGGATTGGCGATCAGGTTGAAGCGCGCCACCGCCGGCAGGCACAGCGCATTGGACAGCCCGTGCGACAGGTGGAACTCCGCACCGACGAAACGCGCCATGCAGTGCACGTTCCCCAGGCCGGTCTGCCCGAACGTGATGCCGGCCAGCGCCGAGCCGCACAGCATGTTGGTGGCGGCCTCCAGGTTCTCCCGGTCGGCCACGAACTGGCGGATGTTCCCCGCCAGCAGTTCGATCGCCTGGATATTGATGGCGTCGGTGATCAGGTTGGACTGGCGCGAGATGTACGACTCGAACGCATGGACGAAGGCATCGATGCCGGAGTGCGCCGCCACATGACCCGGCACGGTGCGCAGTGCCAGCGGATCGAGGATCGCGAATGCCGCCGGGTTGAGCGCGGCATGGCGAATCGACATCTTGAGGTTCTTTTCCGTATCCGTGATGACGCAGGAGCCCGATACCTCCGAGCCCGTGCCCGCCGTGGTCGGAATCGCGATCAGCGGCGGCGGCGCGATCGAGAATGCCTCGATGCCCTCGTAGTCATGGATGCGGCCTCCGTTGGCGAGCACGATGCCGACCGCCTTGGCCACGTCGATGGTGCTGCCGCCGCCGATGGCGATGATGGCCGTGGCCTCGTGCGCGCGGCAGACCTCCAGCGCGCGCGCCACGGTATGCGCGCTCGGGTCGGGTTCGATCTCCGAGTAGGTGGCGATGGCCACGCCTTCGCGCTCCAGCAGCGCGGCCACGCGCCCGTAGAAATCGCTGGCGAGCAGCGCGGCATCCACCGCGATGAACACGCGCTTGCAGCCACGATCGCGCACGATGGTGGCGATTTTTTCATGGGACCCGGCGCCCATGTAGATGCGAGTCGGGCAAAAGAAGGTGGAGATATCGGTAATGGACATGAAAAGATAGTCGAATCGACAGGGAATCGATGGGGATCGATCAGTCGGCCGCGGAGAAGCCGGCGGCGATGGTCGTCCAGCGCTTGGTTTCCGCATGCACGAACGTGGTCAGCGCGGCCGGCGCCATGCCGCCCGGCTCCGCCGCCATGCCTTGCAGCGTGCTTTGCATGGCGGGATCCTTCATGCTGGCCACCACGGCCTGGTAGATGCGGTCGCGGATCGGCGCGGCCAGGTTGCGCGGCGCGGCGAGGCTGTACCACGTGCTCATCTGATAGCCCGGCACGCCGGATTCGCTCAGCGTCGGCACGTTCGGCAGGAAGCGCGTGCGCTGCGCGGTGGTCACCGCCAGCGCCTTGATGTTGCCGCCGGCAAGCTGGGCGTTGGCCGAGGCGGCGGAGTCGAGCGCGAAGGTCACGCGGCCGCCGATGATGTCGGTCATCATCGGCGAGGCGCCCTTGTACGGTACGTGCACGGCATCGAACGACGCCTGCTTCTTCAGCAGCTCGGCGGACAGGTGCTGCGTGGTGCCGATGCCGGCCGAGCCGTACGTCGCCTCGGCGTGATGCTCCTTCATGTAGGCGATCAGTTCCTTGACGTTGTTGACCGGCAGCGACTTGCGCACGATCAGCACGTTCGGCACGACCGCGACGGTCGTGATCTGCGTCATGTCCTTTTCGAAGTCGTAAGGCAGGTTCTTGTAGAGCGCCGGCGCCGCCGCGTGGCCCACGTTCGCCAGCAGCAGCGTGTAGCCGTCGGGCTGCGCGCGCGCCACCATCGCGGCGCCGAGCGTGCCGCCCGCGCCGGGGCGGTTGTCCACCATCACCGCTTGTCCGAGTTCGCGCTGCAGCTGCGCCGCGATCGCGCGCGCCACGATGTCGGTGGTGCCGCCGGGCGTGAACGGCGCCACGATGGTGATGGGCTTGGTCGGCCAGTCGGCGGCGACGGCCGGACTTGCCGCGACACCTGCCACGACACCTGCCGCAGCGGCCAGCGCAACGAATGCGCCTGCCGTGCGCGCGATCTTCTTGAGGGAATGCATCATGGTCTGTCTCCAGAATTTCTTATGTTTCGGCCTGTGGCCGGGGATGCTAATCGAGTGTGACGTTGAGCCCGGACAACAGCGTGCGCCAGGTGGCCACCGAGCCGGCCAGCAGCTCGGCCGCGCCTTCCGGCGTCTGCTGGCGCTCGGCCGGCACTTCCACGCCGGCCGGCGCGAGCCGCGCCTGGGTCTGCGGGTCGCGCACCGCGCTGCGCAGTGCCTTGTTGAGTCGCGCCACCACCGGGGCCGGCGTGCCCTTCGGCGCGAGGACCATGTTCCAGATGTCGTAGTTCAGGTCCTTGATGCCCGACTCGCCGGCGGCCGGCACGTCGGGCAGCGCACTGATCCGCCTGGGGCGCAGCACGACGACGCCCTTGACCATGCCCGACTTGATGAAGCTGGTGGACGTGGTGGTGCTGTCCACCAGGTAGTCGATGTGGCCGGCGGCCACATCGTTGAGCGCCGGGCCCGCGCCGCGGTAGTTGGCGATATTGACGTTGACGCCAAGCCTGGCATTCACCAGCACGCTGCCAAGGAACGAGCCGGAGCCCACGCCGGCCGCGCCCGCGTTCATCTTGCCGGCGTTCTGGCGCGCGTAGGCGGCGAACTGATCGAGACCCGTCGCCGGAAAATCCTTGCGCGCCGTGATGACCTGCGGCGCGTCGCCGACCGAGGCCAGCGGGATCAGGTCTTTCAGCACGTTGTAAGACAGCGACTTGTACAGCGTGGCGTTGGCGGCCAGCGTGCCGACATTGCCGATCACCAGCGTGTAGCCGTCCGGCGCGGCGCGTACCGCGCGGGCCGTGCCGAGCGTGCCGCCCGCGCCGGGCAGGTTCTCGACGACCACGGGCTGGCCGAGATCGCGCGCCATGCCCTCGGCGATGACGCGCCCGAGAATGTCGGTGGGCCCGCCCGCCGCGAACGGCACGATCAGCGTCAGCGGCCTGGCGGGATACGTCTGTGCGAAAGCGCCGCCCGAGAGCAAGGCGAGCGCCGCCGCGCCGCCCGCCTTGAGGACCATGCGGCGGCCGGATGCGCGCGATGTCATGGCGGGCCTCATCAAGGATTGAAGACGACGAGACGCTCTTCGGTCATCTCGCGCATGGCGTAGTGCGGCCCTTCCTTGCCGAAGCCGCTGTCCTTGACGCCGCCGAACGGCATCACGTCCGAGCGCGCGCTCGACGTCTCGTTGATCTGCACCGTGCCGAAGCGCAGCGTTGCCGCCGCCTTCATGGCGCGATCGATGTCCTGCGTGAAGATGCCCGCCGCCAGCCCGAACGGCGTGCTGTTGGCGCTGGCCAGCGCCGCGTCGAAATCGTCGAACGGCCGCAGCGCGATCAGCGGCGCGAACGCTTCCTGGCACCACACGCGGCCTTCGTCGGGCACGTCGGTCATGACGACCGGATCGATGACCGAGCGGCGGCGCGCGCCGCCGCACAGCACGCGCGCGCCCGCGGCGGCGGCCTCGCCGATCCACGTCTCGGCGCGGATCGCCGCCTGTTCGCTGATCAGCGGCCCCACGCGCGTGGCCGGATCGCGCGGATCGCCGGCCACCAGCGTCCCGGCGAACGCGACCAGGCGCTGCGCGACCTCGTCGGCAATGCGGCGGTCCACATACAGGCGCTGCACGGACGTGCAGACCTGCCCGGCCTTGCGCAGGCCGGCATTGGCGATCCTGGGAATGGCGCGATCCAGATCGGCATCGGCCGCGACGAACGTGCTGGCAATGCTGCCCAGCTCCATCTGCGTGCGGCGCAGGCCGGCCGCGCGCTGGATGATGCGGCCGACGCGCGTGCTGCCGGTGAACGTGTAGAAGGCTACGTCCTGCTCTTCCAGCAGCCACGCCCCCACCGTGTCGCCCTCGCCTTGCAGGATCGACAGGAACGGCGCCGGCATGCCGGCCTCCAGCAGCACCTGGCCCAGCAGCGCGCTGGTCAGCGGCGTGAAGGCCGACGGCTTGAGGACGACCGCGTTGCCTGCCGCGTACGCGGGCCCCACCTTGTGCAGCACGGTATTGAGCGGCGAATTGAACGGGGTGATGGCGCACACCACGCCCACCGGGAAACGCTGCGTGAAGCCGATGCGCTTGTGCGCGCCGGGGCTGGCGGCGAACGGCACCACTTCCCCGGTCAACTGCGTGGATTCGTTGGCGCACAGGGTCAGCGTGACCTTGGCGCGGTCGACCTCGTTGTTGGCGTCGACCAGCGTGAAGCCGGCTTCGGTGGTCATCGCATCGACAAAGCGGCTGCGCCACGCTTCCAGCAGATCCGCCGCGCGCCGCAGCACCAAGCTGCGGTCGTATGGCGCCTGCGGGCCGGCATCGACCGCCTCTTTGGCAATGCGCACGGCCTGCGAGACCTGCTCGCGCGTGGCGGAGGACAGCGTGGCAATGGTCTCGCCGGTGAACTTGTCGTCCACGTCGAAGCGGTCGCCGGAGTCGACCCAGTTGCCGTTGATCAGATTACCAGTGGGGGGAAGGGTGTCGGCGGGAAAGCGGGAGGTACGCATCGGGACTTTTTTGGGCTGGGGAAAGCCTGTTGAGAAAACGTTTTCTCATATTCGCCGCATCAGGCATGGAAGTCAAACCATACGATGCCCGGGATTACCCCTATTTATCCCTGATTTCCGTGGGTATGCGCTGATCTTCCGCCAGACAGCATGGCGGCCAATTGAGCGTCGCCCGCCATTTTGAGGAAACGTTTCCCATGAATGGAGATCATTGTGCTTGTGGAAGCACACCGGCGGCTGTCGTTCCCCAAGGAAGAGGTTGGCGTCGGCCACGCCGCACGCCCTGATCGCGATCGGGACCCGCGGGGAGGGATCGGTCGCCGGCAGCACGGCGGCATCGTCATGGAAGAGAGCCAGGCGCAGGACTGGCGGCGGCGGATCGGGGCCGGTTGCCGCCCGAAACCAGCGACTCCCACGAGTCCAGCATCGCCGGCGTCGTCGACGAGGCAAGTCCTGGCCCGCCAGGGCGCACCGGGCGCGCACGACAACGATCGATTTGATGAGAACGCCCGAAACACTCGCCTTATCTGCGCGAGGTGATCAATGCACCGTGCTACCTGGTGCGCTCCGGTTGCGGCTGGCGCATGTTGCCCAGGAATTCTGGCCTTGGCAGACGGTGCGTTGGCGTCGTCTCGTGAGGAACCGCGAGCGACGCCCGGATGTATCCGAGGCGACGCGCTACATCGCGATGGGCGGTGTGCCGCTGCGCAGAATCGCCCATCCTCGAATCTCGAAACAGGCTCCAAGCACTCACACGCGCGGGGAACCTGTCGCGGCCCTTACCATGGCTTGAATGCTGAGGTCGACGTCTGTCTCGGTCGTTGCCCAATTCGCAACGCTGATGCGCATTGCAGTGCGGCCCTGCCATGATGTTCCGCCACACCAACAGACGCCCTCTGCCTGGAGCGAATCGATGACGGCTCGCGTTGCCTCGGACGATCCGAATGATACGAGCACCTGGTTAAGCACGACATCATTGAGTATTTCGTATCCGTGGCTCGAAAGGCCGTCAGCGAACTGACGTGCAAGGCTGCAGAATTGCCCGACGAGCTCTGCAATACCGTCGCGGCCGAGATGCAGCAACGCGGCCCATATCTCGACGCCACGCGCCCGCCTGGACGATTCCGGTGTGTAGTGGGAAGGCTCACGTCCCTCCTCGGCACCCTCGGCCAGGTACGCCGCATTCGCCGACATTGCTGCCCGTAGATCCGCTGCGTTCCGAACAAGGACGATGCCACTATCATAAGGAACGTTGAGCCACTTATGGCCGTCCGTCGCCCAGGAATCCGCCTCGGCCAGGCCAGCCGTCAACGCATCGAAATTCCGATTCGCAAGTGCCCAGAGACCGAAAGCACCATCGACATGGACCCAGGCGCCGGCCTGCCTTGCACGAAGGCAGATTTCCGCCGCCGGATCGAAATCACCGGTGTTCACATTACCAGCCTGGATGCAGACAATTGTGCGGCCATCGAGCGCCGGCATGCTATCGACTTTGAGCCGCCCGCGGCGGTCGGTCGGGACCAGGATAACGCGCTCGCGTCCGAGGCCGAGTAACGAGAGCGCCTTCAACACCGTCACGTGAACCTCTTCACTGACAACAACACGGAGTTCGGGCGCCCCATAAATGCCTTTGGCTTCCACGTCCCAACCCAGACGCGAAAGAAGCGCGTGGCGCGCGGATGCCAGCCCGGTCAGGCTGGCCATGGATGCGCCACTGACAAACGCCCCTGCGACGCCTTCCGGCATGCCGAACAAGTCGCGAAGCCATTGCAGCGATACATCTTCCAGCGTCGCCGCAATCGGAGAAGTCCATCGGAAGCAGGCATTCTGGTCCCACGCCGTCGCCAGCCAGCTCGCCGCGACGGTAACTGGCAAAGCGCCACCCATCACCAGACCGAAATAACGTCCGCCTACGGTGGCGACAGTCGCAGGAGATCCGATCTCGTCGAGGCGTCGCAGGACTTCGATCGAATCAACGCCCTTTTGCGGTAGCGCATGCCTCAGTTCGTCGAGACGGCGCATGGCCTCGGGCGAGGCGATTACCGACCGATTTTTTACTGACTGCAAGTACGATATGGCTCTCTCAGAGGCGTCCCGCAAGGCCCCGTGTGCCGACGATTCTTCCATAGAGACTCCATGTCTTTCCGGTGGACCAGACGCGCGCATTCGATTCTCGCGCCAGTAGCGTTTTGTCGGCATCGGAAACAGCCAATACCCTGATACAAGATACGGAAATACACGTAGTTGCCCGGGCCGCCAGCCAGCTATTTGTTGTTTGCCGCGCGCGCATGTTGTATCAGGCGCAGCAACCAACCCGCGCACGACTCCACGTACTCGTCAGCTTTTCGCCCCGGGTATCCTGCGCTTAGTTTGATGGTCAATCCTTGCCCATTCAGCCACGCCTCCACGCCCTCCAAAGCTTCGTCATCGTCAAGCATGATTTTCATGCTCTCCAGATTCCCGTTGTTCTCTACTATGCCATTGTCAGCATGCATGGTTCGCTCCCAGATTCATGCCTCCGCATCGATGCGGCGTGAAGTCCAGAGGATCGACGGATCGCACTTCATTTCCCGACAAGATCGTGTCGGGAAATGTCGTTGGCGCAAAACTCCGCTTATGCACGGCCGCGGTACGAACGAAGCAACAGGAACTGCAATAACGATCCCAGCAAGAAAATCCCCAGCCACGCGGCAAGCGCGCCCCGCACGACGGGGGACTCAGGACCGCTCGCCAGGGGATGGCTGACAGGCAACCGCGTCAGCGTCTCATTGATCCCGGGGACTAACAACAGAAAGAAGCTGAACGTGAATGCGAACTGGGACAGGTATCGCCGCGCATGCCCCAGGATTCCTATCCGCGGAACGAATACGCCGCCCAATATCGCAACCAGCGCAACGATGCCCAGTGCGTGGCCGACATTGAAACCGCCTGTGCTGGACAAGCCAAACGATGTGAGTACCGAGACCACCATGCCGGACAAGTAGATCCTGGTGGACAGGTTGATGCTATCCATTTTCTGATATCGGGCGAAGCTATAGAGACCCGCTGCGAAAGTCGCCAGGCTGAGAATGGTGTGACTCGCGCCCAACGCGGAGATGGGATTAGGCATAGGACAATGACTCCTTCTGAAGGTAAGAAAGGCCCCCCGATCGCCGCAACGCGGGCGGCAGCATGGATGAATGCACGGGCGACAATGACGACTTACAAAACAAACAACCAACTAGTTGGTCGATACAGCAATTCAAAAATTAGGCGCCGTAGCGCCCGCATGGGTGGTGGATGTTCAACTGACCGCGCTTAAGCGACTTATTGCCACTCTCGAAATGGCCTGAAACGACTCCGCATTGCCCAAGGCTCTTGCCGTCAGCATCGCGCCATGTATCGTGGACATGAAGGTCTGAGCCTCAACAAACGCGCTGTCGCACAACTTGAACTGAGACCTTGCCACGCCACTGTCCAGAACCGTGGCGATCCAGGTCGTCAAGTCGTTGAAATAACCCCTGACCTGGTCCGCAATCTCCTGCGGGATCATGGGCAATTCTGTAGCAAGCATGACGCAAATGCACATTGACGATGTGCCATCGCGGATGCATTCGGCCCAATAATTGGCGTAGGCCATCAATCGTGCCAAGGGATCCTCGATGTTCCGGTCGAGAGCTGCCAATCCTTCCCGAGCCTGCTGCCGGTGCCGCGTGACCACCGTCAGCACCAAGTCCGCCTTGCTCGGGAAATGATGATGGATGCTGGGCTTTCCGATGTGCACCAGTTTGGACAGATCCGCATAGCTGAACCCGTGATAGCCGCCTGCGACAAGCAGTTGCTTCGTGTGCTCTGCAATTTCGGTCGCCCGGGGGGACAGATCAACGCTCATGGATACTCATCCGAGTTACTTATAAGGCACGCATGGAATGTGTCATGCGCGCTTGCTATCTCAACCAACCCAGCCAATCTACTAGTTGGTCGGTTCCGTGTCAATCCTTCGGATGGCCGTTGTTGATCCATCCCGACCGGAATGACGTCACGCGGCCTCCGGGACGTGGCCTTGCGATGTCAGGTTCCGTCGCCGGGCAGCGCATCGACTTTCCCCGCCCCACGTCCGGCAAAATGTTGCGTTACCCACCGCTCGCAAATGTCCCATAGCTCGGGTGCCCCCCTTTTGATGACGGGACCATATCGGGAGATAACCTGCTCAAGCGAGACGCCATTCTCCGTCCAGGTCCCGCCGCCGGTGAATATGTTGATGAGCAGCGGCTGAAAGCGATCAAGCGCCTTCGCGAACTTCGCGTCCTCAGTCTCAGCACGCTCAAATTCCTGCCACAGATCGAGAAACATGTCTCGTTGCGACAGCGGCAAAAGCCCGAACAGCCGTACCGCGGCCTTGAATTCTTGTTCAGCCTGCAATTCTCCACACACCTTCCCGTGAATCGGGAAGTCGCCGACGTCAACTTCGACGACGTCATGCAGCAGGAGCATCTGTATCACGCGGTAGGCGTTTACAGGCCCATTGGCATACTCGCTCAACACCAGTGCGTACATTGCCAGGTGCCATGAGTGCTCGGCGGAATTCTCCTTTCGACTTTTATCGAGTAGCGGTGATTGCCGCATGACGGACTTCAACCGATCGATCTCTCTCAGAAAATTCAGTTGCTTCTCCAAGGTCGTCCGCTGCATGATTTTTTCCTCTGAAAGTGAGGTCATAGTATGCAGAACAGGTGTCGACCTCCAGAGGCGCTTTGCCACGCCCGTCATCACGACGAGGCAACAGCAAGCTCGGCCGCGAACATGGCGGCAGCCTCGTCTATGCGACTGGCCCCGCGGCCCTCTCCGCGGCGTATGACGAGGTCAACAGCGGCACGACATTCCCGGAGTACCGTTGGGCACGGGCCGGTGACGGCGCAATGCCGGCGGAGCCACCGGTGGCTCCGCCGGCCAGCGATCCGGCATCGACCGGGCGAGCGTGCAATCGGAATTGCGCCGGATGTCAGCCGCCGAACGGCTGGCCCATTGGCTTGAGGCGGATGCCGGGCGCCAGGCGCGTCCAGGGCAGATCGGCCGGATCGGCGGTCATCGGCCCGGGGGCCTTTGCCACCAGCACCGCGTGCGCGATGCCCTGGAAGTCCGCGCGAAAATGGACCGAGCTCTTGTTCACCAGGATCTTCATCGCCTCGGGCTCGACGCCGCCAACGCGATAGAGATTGCGGTCGAGCATCTGTGCCTTGCCGCCGCTGACCACGACCTGCACGCCTTCGATGCCCAGCAGCGCCACGGGCCCGACATCGGCCTGCATGCCGTGCATCATCGGGCCGCCAAAACGGCACACACCGTCCGACAACCCCAGCACCTCGAAGCGCGCCTGCAGCGGCTCGTCGCCGGGCACGCCCGACACGCCACCAAGCGCCGCGTCGACCATCGCACCCACGCCTGCGCGATGCGCGGCCGCTGCCACCGCCGGATCCCAGATCAGCCCGATGGCCGCGCCCCGCGCGCCGTTGCGCAGCAGCGCGCGCAGCATGCCCATCGTGTTGGAATCGCCGCCGGCGCCGGGGTTATCCTGGGTATCGGCGATGACCACCGGACGCGTGGCCCCCTCCGCCATGCGCATGGCTTCGCGCACCGCGTCGTCAGGCGAGAGGAACGGTACCTCCCAGGCAGACTCCTCGGCCAGCATCCTGTCGTAGAGCGCCTGCACGGCAGCTTCGGCGGCGGCGTCATCCTCGCCATAGCCCCAGATCACAGGTCCGCACTCGGGAAAGTCGGCCGCCGGGAAGCCTGGCGTGAACGACAGCGACGCCACTGCGCCGGACTCCAGTTCGGCCAGCGCCGCGTACAAGCCGCGCGCCGGCTCCAGCATCGTGCACATGCCGTTGATGGGAATCAGGAACGGCAGGCGGCGGGCGGCAGCGCGCCAGCGGCGCGGGCCGGCCAGCAAGGTCTTCAGCAGTGCCGCGGCGCGCCCGCCGGTTTCCGCCATGTCGACGTGCGGATACGTGCGGTAGGCCACCAGCGCATCCGCGGCATCGAGCATGCGTTGCGTGACGTTGGCGTGGAGGTCGAGCGACGCCACCAGCGGCACGTCCGGGCCGATCACGTCGCGCAGCCGTGCCAGCAGTTCGCCTTCGCCATCGTCGGCATGCTCGGCCACCATCGCGCCATGCAGGTCCAGGTAAATGGCATCGAAGCCGCCCGCGCGGGCGGCCGCGACGATCTCGCCCGCGATGCGCTCGAACGCATCCTCGGTCACGTGCGCCGACGGACTTGCGCCGGCCCAGATCACCGGGCTCAGGGACCAGCCATTGCGCTGCGCGGCCTGGATGAAGCCACCGGCGGGGATATTCACATCGCGCAGCGCCAGCACATCGTTGCCGCGCACCAAGGCCGGAAAGCCCTCGCCGCGCTCGAAGCTGGCGTAGGTGGCCTTGGACGGCGCGAACGTATTGGTTTCGTGTTGGAAACCGGCAATCAGGATCTGGGGTACCACAGGACTCTCCATCTTCATGGTTATCTTCAGGCCGTCGCCGGGCTGCCTTGCGGCGCGGGCATGCGGTTGGCCACCAACGTCACCGCGCCGGCCACCAGCAGGGCCACCATCACCAGCAGGCCGGCCTGCATGCTGCCCGTGGCCGTGCGCACCCAGCCGATGATGGTCGGGCTCAGGAAGCCGCCGATCAGGCCTATCGTGTTGATGAGCGCGATGCCGCCGGCCGCGGCGTCGCCCTTCAGGTACTGGGACGGAATGGCCCAGAACACCGTGTAGGCCGCCCACATCATCGCCGTGGCAATCGTCATGCAGGACAGCGACACCGCCAGGTTGCCACTGGACAGCGTGGCCACGGCCAGCGCCACGGCGCCGATGAATGCGGGCACTGCGCTATGCAGGCGACGCTCGCCGCGCCGGTCCGAGCGCCGGCCGATGACGACCATGGCAATGGCGGCCGCGATATACGGGATCATCGAATACAGGCCGATCTTCATCGTGTCGGTAACGCCATCTGCCTTGAGAATGGAAGGCAGCCAGAAGCTCACCGCGTAGATGCCGCAGATCATCGTGAAGTAGGCGAAGGCCAGCAGGTAGACGCGCGGGTCGCGCGCCACCTGGCCGAACGAGTGGTGGCCTGCGCCGGGCGTGTGCAGCTCGGCGGCGAGCATGCGCTTTTCCTCGTCGGTCAGCCATTTGGCATCGGCCGGGCGATCTGCCAGCACGCGCAGGGCCAACACGCCCAGCAGCACGCACGGAAGCCCTTCCACCAGGAACATCCATTGCCAGCCTTCCAGGCCATGCGTGCCGGACAGTCCGGTCATCAGCCACGTCGACAGCGGCGAGCCGAAGATGCCGCCGAGCGGCCCGGCCAGCATCACGATGGCCATCACGCGCGCCATGCGCTGCTGCCCGTACCAGTACGTCAGGTAGAAAATCATGCCGGGCGCGAAGCCGGCCTCGAACACGCCGAGCAGAAAGCGCATCACGTAGAACGTGGTTTCGTCGCGGACGAACAACATGCAGGCCGACGTCAGGCCCCAGAGCACCAGAATGCGGCTGATGGTCTTGCGCGCACCAATACGGGGAAGCAGCAGGTTGCTGGGGATTTCGAACAGCACGTAGCCGAAGAAGAAAATGCCGGCGCCCAGCCCGTACACGGCGTCGGAAAAGCCCAGGTCGCCCTGCATCTGCAGCTTGGCGAACCCGATGTTGACGCGGTCCAGGTAGGCAAAGGTGTAGCAAAGCAGCAGGAATGGCAGCAGGCGCCAGTTCAGCTTGCGGTACAGGGCCTGCTGCGCGGCGCTGTCGTGCGCCGGCGTGGTGCGTGGGGGCAGTGTGGCAGTCATACGATTTTTCCCGTGGTCGTTCGTGGATGCGATGAACGTTGTGCTGGAGCTGTGTTTTAGTTTTCAAGCATCGTGAGTTAGACAAAACGACATAGCAAGAGCAACTTAAGTCGGTTATCGTTGCCTATTCAGCAACACGATGCATCAGGCGGACGTCGATATGCGAGAACTGAACCAACGCAGGCTGCGTTATTTCCACGAGGTGCTCACACACGGATCGATCCGGGGCGCGGCCGACAGCATCAACACGTCGCCATCGGTCGTCACGCGCCAGATTCGCCTGCTGGAAGAGGAAGTGGGCGCGCCACTATTCGACCGCCACGCACGCGGCGTGCAGCCTACCGAAGTGGCTCTGCATCTGCTCGAATACTGGCGGGGGTGCCGCGCGCAGCAGGAGCTGTTCGAAGACCGCCTGCAGGCATTGCGCGGCCTGCAGCACGGCCAGGTACGCATTGCCACGAGCGAAGGCTACGTCGATGGCTTGATGGACGAAGTGCTGACCGACTTCTGCGCGCAGTATCCGCGGCTCGATGTCACGGTGGATGTCCTGCCCGTCAACAACGTGCTGCAGGAGGTGGCGGAAAGCCGGGCGCATCTCGGCCTGGCCTACAACCCGCCCTCGCATGCCGACGTGCGCTGGGTGGCCACGTCGTCGCAGCCGGTGGTACTGCTGGTCCATGCCGAACATCCACTGGCACTGCGCGGCACGAATGTCGATGTGCGGGAACTGGCCGACTATCCGCTGGCGATGATGCCGCCGGCGTTCGGGCTCGGGCAGATCGTGCAGATGCTGGCGTATGCCGAGAACATCCAGATCCGTCCCACGCTGACCACCAATTCACTGGCCGTGCTGCGGCACTTCGTCAAGCGCCATCACGGCATCACGCTGATCGGCGCGTTTGCCGCCTATCGCGAACTGGCCTCGGGCGAACTGGTGACACTACCGATTGCCCATCCGCTGTTCGAGGCTGCCAAGGCACGGTTGCTGGTGAAAACGGGAAGGCCGCTGGGCATGGCAGCGGACACGCTGCTGGACCACATCCTGCGCGACATGTCGATGTTCGCGGCTCCGGCGCCGCGCGGGCGCGGACGATCCACGGCGCGCAAGTCGTCCCGAGCGTAAGAAAGCTCGGGGGTCGGCCTCGAAGACACGCGATGCGGACGTCAGCTCGCCACGCCCTGCCGCCACGTCCCGACGCGCGACGAACTTGTTCCAGCGGTGTGCCAGCAGGAAGTCACCGCGCCGATCGAGGCAGCCGATCGGATGGCCGATCCTCCGCCCGGTGGCTTGCAGCGCAATGCGCGAGACGACGACGAGAGAGGCTTGACAGAGAAGCCATCGGGACCATCTGCACGCTGCTCGTCGACCTCATCGATAAGCGCCTCCTCAGGTCCTGGCTCTCCTCGCGGACCTTGCGACAGCCGGTGCATCCAGCGCAGCCCCAACGAGCTCCTGCATGCGGCGGGCTGCCGCGGTCTGGATCCGCTCGGCTCGCACGATCACGCGCATCTTGGCGGATTCGAGCGCGGCGTTGGCGGTGCGAATCGCAACGAGGTCGCCGCGTGCGATTTCGCTGGCCGCGGCTCCCGCGGACAGAAAGGTCAAGCCCAGCCGCTTCATCACGAACCGCTTCAGCAACTCGATCGAACTGCTGGTGAGCGTCGGCGCAAGCTGAAGATTCTCCGCGAACTCGGCCAACCGGATCAACTGATGCAAGCCAAAGCCCGGGCCCATCGTCGCCAGCGAGTAGCGGCTCGCGTCCTGCAATGACGGGGTTGCACGACGCCGTGCCAGCGGATGGTCGGGCCAGGCAATGATGCAGACCGGCTGGCTTTGCTCCCGCACGATCTGAACATCCGGATGCGCTGGCGGATTCATGGCGATACCCAGGTGCGCTTCGTCGCTGGCGACTTTCCGCACTGCCTCCGCTGCGCTCGCCAGTTCGACATTGACCTGCACCCCGGGATACTGCTGGCCGAACGTATCGACGATGCCGTTCATCAGCAGATCCATATACCCCTCTCCGGCCACCACGTTCAACGTGCCACGCCGCAGCCCGGCAAGGTCGTCGATACGCTCCCGCAGCGCCTCTTCGCTCGCCATGCGATTGCGGCAATGCGCGATGACCAGCGCAGCCGCCTCGGTGGCAATGATCCCTCGGCCTTTGCGCTCAAACAGCGCCACTCCCAGATCCTGTTCCAGCAACTGGATCTGCCGGCTGACCACGGACGGCTCAACGTTGAGCCTGTCCGCAGCGCCCCGCACCGATCCGCACATGGCGGCCTCGTAGAAATATCCCAGCCGCTTTTCATTCAGCGTTCCCGCAGTCATTGCGCCGACCTCTACTGTTGACTTTAGAGCAACGAAACTCACCGAAATCATACATTGATCGCACGGTCCGTTGCACCGATGATGCTGTACACAACAGCGGCCATCGAATGCAGAAGGAAATGCCATGCCCGACGCGCACCTATGTCAGGTGGAAGATCTCATGTCGCAGGCGGAGGCTCTGACGAGTCTCCGCAGGTACATCCATGAACGCCCCGAGCTCGCCTATCGGGAACACGCGACCGCTTCGCTCGTTGGCGAATTGCTCGGCCGATGGGGCTATGACGTAGCAACCGGCATCGGTGGCACGGGCGTGGTGGCAACCCTGACAGCCGGCCACGGTGGCCGCAGCATCGGCATACGTGCGGACATGGATGCACTGCCGATTCAGGAGGCCACTGGCCTGCCTTATGCGAGTGCGGTTTCCGGCGTCATGCACGCGTGTGGACACGACGGCCATACCACCATCCTTTTGGGTGCGGCGCAGTACCTCGCCACGCATCGTCGCTTCGACGGCACGCTGCGTCTCTATTTCCAGCCGGCCGAAGAAGCCGGCGTGAACAGCGGCGCCGAGCGGATGATCGCCGAAGGACTGTTCGAGCGCTTCCATTGCGATGCGGTGTTCGGCCTGCACAACCACCCCGGCCAGCCTGCCGGCAGATTCCTGTTTCGGAGCGGGCCGTTCATGGCCTCCGGAGACAAGGTCACCATCACGGTGCGCGGGAAAGGGAGCCACGCGGCACGCCCGCACCTGAGCGTGGACCCGGTTGTCGTGGCGTCGAGCATCGTCATGGCATTGCAGACGGTCGTGGCCCGCAATGTCGATCCGGGCGCCGCGGCGGTGGTCACGGTAGGCGTGCTCCAGGCCGGTACCGCGAACAACGTGATTCCCGCTTCGGCCCGGCTGGAACTGAGTGTTCGTGCATTTGACCCGCGGGTTCGTGAACTGCTGCGCCAGCGCATCGAAGCGCTGGCCAATGCCCAGGCTCACGGCTACGGCGCCACGGTCGAGATTGACTATGTCCTCGGCTACCCGGTCGTCGTCAACAGCGACGCCGAGACTGCCTTCGCCATCGAAGTGGCGCGTGAGCTTGTGGGCGATGCCGATGTCGACGCGGCCTTCGAGCCGGTCATGGCCAGCGAGGACTTTGCGTTCATGCTGCAGCAGCGCCCCGGGTGTTTCCTGCGACTCGGCAACGGCATCGGCCAGGGCATGGGCGAGGGAGGCTGCATGGTCCACAACCCGCGTTACGACTTCAACGACGCGAACCTCCCGATTGGCGCCGCCTTCTGGGCCCGGCTGGTCGAGCGATACCTGCCTGTGGCGTGAGCCGCGCATTCCATCCCATTCCCTGCAACATCAGATCCATCGTCCCGCCATGAAGCACGTTTCCCGCATTGCATTGGCTATATTGGCCGCAACCACAACGGCTCTCACAAGCGCCGAACCCGCCTACCCGTCCAAACCTGTCAAGATCATAGTGGGTTACGCACCCGGCGGATCGGCGGATACGGTCGCGCGCCTGCTCGCCAACCGGCTCTCGATCCAGATGGGACAATCGTTCGTGGTCGAGAACCGCCCCGGAGCAGCTAGCAGCATCGCCGCCAGCGGCGTCGCGCGCGCGCCTGCCGATGGGTACACGCTGTTCCTTGGGTCCAACGCGAATGCCATCAATACCACGCTCTACAAGAAGCTCACCTTCGACATTCAGAAGGATTTCGCTCCCGTCGCTCTGGTGACAAGTTTCCCGAACGTCATGGTGGTCAATCCCGCACTGCCTGTGAAGACTGTTGGCGAGTTCATCGCCTACGCGAAGTCGCACCCGGACGGCGTGAACTACGGGTCCTCGGGAATCGGCTCGTCCACGCACCTGGCAGCGGAGATGTTCAAGTCGATGGCTGGCATCAAGATGGAGCATGTCCAGTACAAAGGTAGTGCGCCGGCCCTTACCGACCTCATGGCCGGCCAGGTTCAGGTGATGTTCGACAACGCACCGTCGGTGCTGCCGTTCATCCGCAGTGGCAAACTGCGCGCGCTTGCCGTTACCAGCGGCCAGCCGCAGGCGTTTGCGCCGCAGGTGCCAACGGTAAGCGGTTCGGCGCTGCCGGGCTACGAGGTGAAGTCGTGGTATGGGCTGTTTGCCCCGGCCCGCACGCCGCCGGCGATCGTGAACGCGCTGAATCAGCAGATCAATGCCGCCTTGCAGGAAGCTTCCGTGCGCGGCAATCTGGCTGCCCTGGGTGCGTCCCCTGAAGGCGGGATGCCCGAGGCGATGCGCAAGCATCTGGGGCAGGAAGTCACCAAATGGGCCGTGGTGATCCGAAGCTCAGGCGTCACAGCCGAGTAAGCAACACGGCATTTTCCGAATGGCATTCTTGCGGCCGGCTACTGGTCATGGGTAAGTCGTCGGAGTTCGCCAGCTTGCCTGGCGCCTGTAACGGCGCTCTCTTTCCGCCCAGGCAATGTCGGACAGCCAGCCTCATCTGCTCGCAAGCCCCTTAGGCATCAGATTAATCCCCCGAGCTTCTTCAGAAACGCGGCGATATTCTTCTCCTCCCGCTTATAGTAGGTCCACGGCCCCATGCGTTGCGAAGTGACCAGCTGAGCCCGCTGCAACGATGCGAGATACAGGGACACCGTGGACTGGGACAGTCCTGCCCGCTCCTGAATGCTGCTCACGCAGACCCCATATTTGTCCGCGTCAAACTCTTGGTCTGGAAAACTCTTCCCCGGGTCTTTCAACCAACCCAATATCGCCAGACGAGTTGGATTATCCAGAGCCTTCAGTACCTCGCCGACATCGATGCTCATAAGTTGCACATTAGCTTGAGAAAAATAAACCTGGGATCGATACCATCCCTCCGGACTGTATAGTATCAGGCATCGCTACCATCGCGCCGAGGACGGCAACGACGGCCTGCGTGCCATTGCGACAGCAACCCCGCGCCAGGCCTCACCAGAAGCGACCGTTACCCAATGCTCGCGTTGTCGGCCCCGATGTCGGCTGATGATCGCAATGCGATAGCAACCTGCAACCGCCTCACGGGATGAGAATGCCAAGCTCCTTGCCCGCGCAAACGATGCATCACATCCTGTCATCATTAACAATTTCAAAATGACTTATGGAATCGGGTCAGGATTTTTGCACCATTTTTTTCCATGACCTCATCCGCGGGCCGGCGACCGTACTTTAAATTCAAGATAATACGATCCACGCCGACGCTCCGAAACGCCTCCGGCAACTCGAAAACATATTCCGCTCCGGGCCTATATCCCAAATGCATCGGTAACGGCGGCAACGATGGCGAAGTATCAAGATCGATGTCAAGCGATTGCAGGAAAGACTTGTACGCCTCACCAGATTGCCTACGAACTTCTTGGCGCCACGTCTCCACGAAAAGCGGCTATGGCTCGAGGTCCGACCCGAACCCAATCGGGTCCTTGCCCTGATGCAGGACAAGGACCCGGCTCTTACTCCTGATAGGTCGGATAGCTCGTGTAGCCCTTCTCCGTGCCTCCGTACATGGTGCCGGGATCTACCGGATTCAGCGGCCAGTTGTTCGCGATGCGTGCCGGCAGGTCCGGATTGGCGATGAATGGGCGGCCGAAAGCGATGAGATCCGCGAGACCGGCATCCAACAGGCGCACACCGCGTTCGGCGGTATATCGGCCCGCGTAGAAGATGCGACCGCTGAACGTCTCGCGGACTGCTCGCCGAAAGTCTTCTGGCAGGTCAGGAGCGTTGTTCCAATCGGCCTCGGCAATCGACAGATAGGCAATGCCCGATTGCTCCAGGAGCTTGATGGCTTCGATGTACGTGGTATGCGGATCCGCTTCGACAAGACCCAGGTAAACGCGATCTTCGTCCGTGCTTTCGAACAACGGCGCGAACCGCACGCCCAGTCGACTCTTGCCGACCACTTCCGCAACGGCCGCCACGATCTCGCGCAGGAACCGCAGACGGTTCTCCAGCGAGCCGCCATATTCATCATCACGCTTGTTGCTATGCGCGGAGATGAACTGGTTGACCAGATATCCGTTGGCGCAATGGAGTTCGACACCGTCAAACCCCGCCTCCAGGGCATTGCGGGCGGCTTGCGCATAGAGCTGGACCAGCTCCCTGACTTCCGCGGTGGTCAGGGCACGCGGCTCGGAAGGCGGCGCCAAAGTGCCTGCCCCGGGGCCGGTTTCGATGAAAACACTGACCTGTTGGGCCGGAATGGCCGATGGCGCCACAGGCGCTTCGCCGCCCGGCTGCAGCGAGGTGTGCGAAACCCGTCCGACGTGCCACAACTGCGCAAAAATGACGCCGCCCTCGTCGTGAACCGCCTTGGTGACCTTCCGCCATCCCTCAACCTGCGCGGGACTATGGATGCCTGGCGTCCAGGCATAGCCCTGGCCGCGAGGTTCGATCTGCGTACCCTCCGTGACCATGAAACCAGCCCCGGCGCGCTGACGGTAGTAGGTCGCCATCAGATCGTTGGGAATATTGCCCGGTTGCGTGCTCCGCGAGCGCGTCAGCGGCGGGAGCACGATCCGGTTCTTCAGCCTGTATGGCCCCAGGCTGGTCGCGGAAAACAGTGAGGTAGCCTTAATTTTCATATTCCTAGATATTGAGAATAATAGATGTTTAGGGTCGAAAAGCATCGTTGCCTAGAACAGACCGTGCGGCGTCTCGCTCAGACTCACGAGGATGTTCTTCTTCTGGCTGTACGCCTCCAGCATGGACTTGTGCGTCTCGCGCCCCAGACCGGACTTCTTGTAGCCACCGAACGGCGCGTGAGCAGGAATGTCATGATAGGTATTCACCCACATCCGCCCGGTTTCCACGGCGCGGGCAACCCGCAGCGCACGGTTGAGGTCTTGTGTCCAGACACCCCCCGCCAGCCCGTACTCGGAATCGTTCGCCATGGCGATGACTTCTGCTTCATCCTTGAACGGGATGACGCAAAGAACCGGTCCAAAGATCTCCTCGTACGCAACGCGCATGTCGTTTCGCACGTCCACCAGGATGGTGGGTTGAATGAAATATCCGGCGTCATGGTCGCCACCGACGAGCCGGCCGCCGCCAACGAGCACGCGGGCACCTTCAGCCTGGGCGATATCGATGTAGTCGAGAATTCGCTCCATCTGCGTCTTGCTGACCTGAGCACCCATTTGCGTCGCCGGCGACATCGGATCGCCGACACGCACTGCCCGGAACTTCTCCTTCAGCTCTTCGAGGAACCGCTCGTAGATCGACGCATGAACGAACAGGCGGGCGCCAGATTCGCAGACCTGGCCCTGGTTCCAGAGAATCGCGAGCGCGGCGCCCTCCACGGCCTTGTCCCAGTTCGCATCGGGGAACACGATGTTGGCGGATTTCCCTCCCAGCTCCAGCGTGGCGGGAATGATCTTCTTTGCAGCCGCGACGGCAACGGCCTCGCCGATACGGGTCGAGCCAGTGAACGCCAGCTTCCTGATGTCGGGATGGTCGAGCAGCGGCTGGCCGGCCGAAACACCCGTACCCGTCACGATGTTCACGACGCCCGCGGGTAGCACCTTGGCAAAGATCTTTGCCAGTTCGAGGATGGTGACGGGCGTCATCTCGGACGGCTTGATCACAACGGTGTTGCCCATCGCAATTGCCGGAGCAATCTTCCAGGCCGCCATCAGAAGGGGAAAGTTCCATGGAATGACTTGCCCTACAACGCCTAGCGGCTCGCTCAGCACAATGCTGAGCGTCTTCTCATCGAGCATCACCGCTTCGTCCGAATGGCTTCGGATGACGCCAGCGAAGTATCGGAAATGATCGATGGCGAGCGGCACATCGATAGCCCGGCTTTCACGGATGGGCTTGCCCACATCGAGCGTTTCGAGCGTGGCGAAACGCTCGGCATCCGCCTCGAGCAGGTCGGCGATCTTCAGCAGCGCGGTGGAACGCTCGATCGCTGTGGTTGTACGCCACGCGCGGAATGCACGGGTGGCCGCCTTCACGGCACGATCCACATCTTCCGCGGACGCGTTCGGAATCCGGGTAAGGAACTCACCGTTGGCAGGATTGATGCTATCCAGCGTCTCGCCCGTTGCACCATCAACCCACTGATTGTCGATGAACAGGCCATAGCTGCGGTCCGGAACATAGCTCGGCGGAATGTCTTTCAAGGTTTGCACTGCGTACCTCCAGAAGTTTGAGAACAGGGCCCCGACTGCTCTGCCGTTCCGGGCCCAGGAAGCTAGCGCCATCCATATGCGCTGTGTTTTCACTCTAATTTACATATTGAGATATGTCAATATGTAAATATCATCAGATGGGGTGAGTGCCGCTCCGACCATGCCGGGGAGCGGCCAGCACGGGGCAGCGCTCCGAATCGTCCCAGCAAATCGCCCCGGCCCCGTATTGCAAATAAGAACAATTCTCGATATTATCCAGCGCTCAGCACCGTGTCTCCGGTCAACGACCATGTCCACCACCATTCGAGTTCTGTACGAGAACAACCATGACTGGCTTTGCCAATGGTTGCGCCGCCGGCTCGATTGCGGCGACGAAGCCGTGGACCTGGCGCACGACACCTTCCTGCGGTTGCTCCGCCGGCCGGACGAAGTCCCCGGCATCGGCGAGCCGCGCGCCTTCCTGACCACCATCGCCCGCGGCTTGCTGAACGACCACTGGCGCCGGCGCTCCCTCGAGGAAGCCTGGCTGGAAGCGCTGGCCGCGCTGCCCGTCGAAATGGCCGTGTCCCCCGAGAATCTGGTATCCATGCAGCAAGAGCTGCAGCATCTGGACGCCATGCTCGCCGAGCTGGCCCCCAAGGCCCGCGAAGTCTTCGTGCTGTCGCAGCTCGAGGGCCTCACCTACAAGCAGATCGCCGATCGCACCAGGCTGAGCGACCGCACCGTCAAGCGCTACATGGCGCAGGGCTTTACGTTGTGCCTGACCCTGATGTGCTGACTTGATGCGCTGACCTGCCGTGCCCACCCCCGATTCCACCACCGCGCTGGACCCTGCCGTCATTCGCGAGGCCGCGGGCTGGCTGGTGCGCCTCCATTCCGGGGAAGCGGGTCCCGCGGACCATGAAGCGTTTGAACGCTGGCGCCGCGCCAGCCCGGATCACGAACGGGCCTGGGAGCGCGCCGAAAAGCTGAGTGCGAAGTTCGGGGCAGTATCTCCCGCGCTCGGCGTGCCCGTCCTCACGCGCCAGGGCACGGTCAACCGGCGTGCCGTGGTGAAGACGCTCGCGATCCTGGGCGTGGTGGCGCCGGCCGGATGGCTGGGCGCCAGCCTGTGGCGCGGCGAAACCGGCGACGTCTACCGCGCGGCCGTGGGCGAGAACCGGCGCGTCGCCCTGGCGGATCGCAGCCTGGTGCAGCTCAATACCTCGACCGACATCGCGGTGCGCTATTCCGACGAGGCTCGCGTGCTGCAATTGCGGCAAGGAGAGATCTATATAGAGACCGCCGCCGATCTCCGGAGCCCGTCACGGCCGTTTCTGGTGGAAACCAGGCAGGGCCGCCTGCGCGCGCTGGGTACGCGGTTCGTGGTGAGGGAACTGGCGCGGGGCGACAAGGACGTGACCGCGTTGACCGTGCTGGAGCATCGCGTCGAAATCACGTTGAAGTCGAGCGGCTCGCGCAGGATCGTCGGCGCCGGTGAAACCGTCGTCTTCTCGGACCAGGCCTTCGAAGCGGCGGAGTCCCCGCGGCAGCCTCCCGGCCAGCCGTCCGCCGCCGCGCCAAGCTGGACCAAAGGCATGCTGCAGGCGGACAACGTGCGGCTCGACGCCTTCCTGCGGGAGCTGGCGCGCTACCGCCCGGGGATCCTGCGCTGCGAGCCGGAGGTGGCGAGCCTCCGGGTCTCCGGCATGTTCGTGCTCGGGGATACCGACCACATCCTCGACATCATCGGCGAGACGCTTCCCGTGCGGATCGTCCGACGCACCGCGTACTGGGTCACGGTGACATCCAATACCCGGTGAGCGGGAGGACGCCCGGATTTTTTTCGTTTCCTGCCCGACTTCGTGTCCCCTTTTGCCCCGGTCGTTCGGCATACAGGGCGTCAACGAAGTACACAGAGAGGAAACGAAGTGGTGCCGTCGCATTTTGAAGCCATTGGGAGCGCAGCCGGAGCACGCCGCGTCAGGAAAAAAACCGTCGGGCGTTTCGCGCTGACGGCAATTGCAGCCTGCATCACGGCCGGTACCGCGATGCACGCGCCGCAGGCGCATGCGCAAGCCGCAGCGCAGGAAACCCGGGACTATCGGATTGCCGCCGGCCCGCTCGCGGACGCGCTCTCGGCATTCGCCAGGGACGCCGGCGTCACGGTGTCTTTCCGCCCCGAGGATGCGGCGCGCTTGACCACGAAGGGCGTGCAGGGCCGGTACACGGCGGCCGAGGGCCTGGCGGCGCTGTTGGCGGGCACCGGCCTGCGGGCCGTACCGCAAGCTCGCGAAGGCTTCGTGATCCAGGCCGGCCAGGCTCCGGCAAACGGAGCCGCCCGCGCGCAGGCGGCCGCCGAGGCCAATCCCCAATCCGATGTCTCCACCCTCGAAGCCATCACCGTCAGCGGCGACTGGCTCGGCACCGGCCTGGAAAACAGCGTGCAGACGTTCGGCGGCGCCCGCACGCTGGTGAAACGCGATGAGATCGTCAACAGCGGCGCGTCGAACATCTCCGATGTGCTGCGCCGCATCCCGGGCGTGCAAATCAGCGGCAGCACCAGCGCCACCGGCAGCTCGGTCGGCCTGCACGTCGGGATTCGCGGGTTGAACCCCCGCAACTCGTTCCGCTCCACCATGCTGATCGACGGCATTCCCCTGGCCATGGCGCCCTACGGCCAGCCCAACCTGGTCATGTCGCCGGTCAGCATGGGGAATCTCGACTCGATCGACGTCGTCCGCGGCGGCGGCGCCGTGCGCTACGGCCCGCAGAACGTCGGCGGCATCATCAACTTCAAGACCCGCGCGATTCCGAACGCGCCGGGCCTGACCGCGGACGGGTCCGCGCGCTACAACATCTACAGCCACGGCGGATCCAACAAGCAGTACAGCGCGTTCGCCGGCACGCAGATGGACAACGGCTTCGGCGTGGCGCTGCTCTATTCGGGCCTGGACGGCGAGCAGTGGCGGGACGGCAGCCACGACAACTACAACGACGTGGCACTGAAATGGCGCTACGCCATCAGCCCGACCTCCGAGGTCTACGGCAAGCTCTCGCACTACGACGTCAAGTCGATGACGCCGGGCGGCCTGACCGCGGCGCAGTACCGGCAGAATCCGTTCCAGAATACCCACCCCACCGACTCCTGGCGGGGCAAGCGCGACCAGGTCGACATCGGCTACGTCAACTCGATCTCCGACACGCAGGAATTCGAGATCCGCAGCTACTACTACGAGAGCTCGCGCAAGAGCTCCCTGATCAACCCGGACCAGGGCCGCAACGACTTCCAGCCGCGCGACAACCAGGTGCTGGGCATCGAGCCGCGCTACACGCAGCGCCTGCAGTTCGGTCCCACCACGCACGACTTCACGGTCGGCTACCGCTATATCCACGAGAGCGGCACCGACACGCGCTACGCCACGTCGCTGGCCACCGGGCTCCAGGTCGGTCCGTCGCAGGTCTTCGACAACGGGACCAACGCGCACTCGGTCTATCTGGACGACCGGATCGCCTACGGGCGCTGGCGCGTCACGCCCGGCATCCGCTACGAGAAAATCAGCAGCGACCGGCAACCGAGCGGGACCACCAACGACACCCCCTTCGACGTCGGCAATAGCCGTGGGCTGCCCTCGTTGAACGTCGCCTACCTGGTCAACGACAAGCTCACGCTCTACACCTCGTACAGCACGTCGTTCGGCGCCGTGCAGTACACGCAGTTGAACTCGATGTCGGCGGCGAATCCGCTGAAGCCGGAAGTCGCCAAGACGGTGGAGGTCGGCGCGCGCTTCGCCGGCGAACAGGTCCACTCCGAACTGACGGCCTTCGACCTGCGCTTCGACAACCAGATCCTCTCGATTCCCGGCACCAACCCCGCCGTGTTCCGCAACCTGGGCGCGACGAACCACAACGGCGTGGAATTCGCCATCGACTACGACTTCGACAAGGCGAGTCTTCTCGCCGGCCTGAACCTGTACGCCAACTACACCTATGTGCGCGCGATTCAGAAGTCGGGCGACTTCGACGGCAAGGACGTGCCGTTCTACTCGCGCCAGACGGCGACATGGGGCGGACGCTACACCAGGCAGAACTGGGCGCTCAACGTGTTTGCCACGGTGCAGAGCAGCCAATACGCCGACACGGCCAACACCGTGCAGGAATCGGCCGACGCAACCAATGGCCGGGTGCCAGGCTTCAGCGTGTGGAACGCGCAGGTGAACTACAAGATCCCGGGCAGGAAAGGCAGCGACCTCGCCTTCGGCATCAACAACCTGTTCGACCGGCGCTATTACTCGCGCAATGTCGACACCAACGGCGGCCGCATGGTCGGCGCGCCCCGCATGGTGTACATCCAGGCGCGGCTGGCTTACTGAGCGGAACATACGCGGGGACGCGCAGTTTCGGCGTGGATTGCGGCCCCGCCGCTCCACGTGGTGTCAGTACAGGATGTCCAGATGCGCGCTTGATGCGGTGTGGACGACCGGGCCGCGCCCAATGCGCATCCCGCTTGTCCCGCCAGCCATCCCGCCAGTCATCCCGCGCGCCTGGCAAGCACCTCGTCCCGCGGCCCCGCATCGACCACGCGCCCGGCCTCCACCACGACAATCGTGTCGAAGCGCGCGAGCAAGCCCGGCCGATGCACCGAAGCCACGATGCACGCCGCCGGGAACGCGGCGAACATGCGATCGAACACCCGGCCTTCGGCCTGCGGGTCGAGCGCGCTGGTCGGCTCGTCGAGCAGCAGCAGCGAACTTCCCTGCGCCGCCAGCGCGCCGCGGGCCAGTGCCAGCCGCTGCCGCTGGCCGCCGGAGAGGTTGGCGCCGCGCTCGCTGAGCGCGCTGGCGAGGCCCTCGGGAAGGCGCTGCAGCACCTCGTCGAACACGCCCGTGTGTACCGCGGCGTCCAGCGCCGCCGCGTCGGCCGGCTCGCCGAAGGTGAGATTCTCCCGCACGCTGGCCTCGAACACTTCGGCTTCCTGCGGGATCAGCGTGGCGAGCGTGCGCAGTTCGGTCCAGTCCTGGGCCGCGCCGTCGCGCCGGAGTTCGCCGTGCTGCGGGCGGTAGAGGCCGGCGAGCAAACGCAGCAGCGTGCTCTTGCCGCCGCCGCTCGGGCCGATGAGCGCGACGCGCGCGCCACGCCGCAGCAACAGGTCGATGCCATGCAGGCCGCCGCGCGCGTCGTCGCCGTGGCGCCAGCTGGCGCCATGCAGCTCCAGCGTGTGCCAGGGCGCGTCGGGCACCACGGCGGGCACCGGCGCATCCGGATCGCAGCGCACTTCCCAGATCGGCCCGGCGCTGCCGTAGTCGGTGTGCATGCGCGCGAAGCTCTGGAAGTTCGAGGCCATCGCCCCGACCACCGACGCGGCCTGCTGCGCGTACTGGTAGATCATGAAGATCGTGCCCAGCAGCACCGCCTGCCCCGGCTGGCGCGACTGCAGCACGTAGACCACCACCAGGATCCAGGTCAGCCCCATGCCGAGCAGGTCCACGGTAAACCACTTGCCTTCGTTGACCATGACCGCGCGGCGCAGCGGCGCCATCACCGCCGCCATGCGGCGGTCCAGCAGCTTGCGCGAGGCGGCTTGCAGCCGCAGGCCGATCACGGTGCCGGCATTGCCGATGAAGTCGAGCAGCGCGGCGGCATAGTGGCGCTCCGCGTCGTTCTCGGCGCGCGCAAGCTGCATCAGCGCGCGGTCGAAGCGCAGGATGATGAGCGCGATGACCATGTAGCCGCTCACCGCGATCACGCCGCTGGTGCGCGACAGCAAGGCCAGCGCGACCAGCGGGCCGACGAAGTTGAAGGCGCTCTGCAGGTAGCCGAACTGGTTCTGCGCGAAGTCGGACAGCGCCCGGCTGGATTGCACCACGCGGTGCTGCAGCTCGCCCGAATGGCGGCCGTCGCGCCACGCCAGCGGCGCCGCCGCGATGCGCGCATAAAGCTGGTCGGCCAGCCGCTCGCGCACGCGCACGCCGACGTTGCGCTCCAGCACCCGGCCCGGGCCGTGGAGCAGCCACGACAACAGATAGATGCCGATGAGGTAGAGGATCCAGCGCCCGGCCGTCTCCATGCTGTCCCGCTGCAGCGCGTTGATCGCCTGCGCCGCCAGCCACGGCATGGTCAGCCGCAGCAACTGCGCCGCCGACAGCAGGCCGGCCGCGCCGAGCATGTGGGCCCGGACGCCGTGCGCGTGGCGCCAGAGCGCGCGATAGAGGTCGCGCGCCGCGCTGCCGAGGCCGATGGCGGCAGGCTGGGTGGTGGAATCGGAAGCCGTCATGCGGTCGTCACGCCTTCGCGTCAGGAAGCGCGGAGCGCGAAACCGGCGTCGACGGATTCGACGACCCCGCCGAGACCGATGACGATGACTGCTGTGTTGGGGCGACCGGCTAACGTAGTCATGTACGGATACCTTGCCAAGAACATCCGTATCTTAGCGGTATCCGCTTCCCGCCACGCCGGCGGCCGTCATGCGATGCGATGATCTGCGCAAAGCCCGACAGCGCCCGGCCGGCGCCGCCGCCGGCTCACCAGCGCAGCAACCGCGGCCCGAGCAGCGCGCCGATCGCCGTGGGCAGCAGCATGCCGAGCACGTACCAGACGCCCCAGAACGCCACGCCCATCTCGGGACAGTGCAGGCAGTAGGCCAGCGTGGCCACCGCGCCGGACAGCAGGCCGCCCACGGCGCCGGTCAGCGCCAGCCGCGTCGGGGCCAGGCCGCGCAGCGCCCAGAACACGGCGATGAACACCGGCACGGACAGCATGACGATGTTGAACGGGCAGACCCGCCAGGTCTGCCCCAATACCGCCGCCATCCGCTCGCCGTCCGGCGTCCGCGCGGCCACGTACAGCGCGGCCAGCCAGATCGACGCGAACGGCACGCCGATGCCGAGCCAGCTGGCGCCCGGCGCCACGCCGGGCCGCGCCAGCCGGGTGGCCATCCACAGCGCGCCCAGCAGCAGCGAGAACGGCAGCGCCACCTTCGCCCAGAACAGCGGCGTGGCCGCGACCTCGGCAAGGTCGGCGCGAACGTGGAGCGTGGCGGCGACCAGGACGGCCGCCATCGCGGCGCCCGCGGCGATCGCGGTGCCGAAGCGGCGCGCGAGCGGGTGCCGCTCCACCGGCGTGACGCCGGTGGCGAGCATGGAAATCAGGTCGTCCGTTTTCATCGCGTTCCTCGCATCTTCGCCGCGAGCGCCTTCAGCCCGCGGTGCACCCCCACCTTCACCGCCGACTCCGACAAGCCGGTCATGCGCGCGGCCTCGCTGACCGAGAGCCCCTCCAGCTTGACGTGCACGATCGGCAAGCGCTGCTTGTCGGGCAGCGCGTCGAGCAGCACGTTCAGGTCCCGCCGGGCCTGCGCCGGTTCGAGATCGGGGGCGGCCAGCAGTTCGTGCGCTTCGTCCAGCGGATCGTTCAGCGCGTCGTGGCGCGCGTGCGCGCGGAAGTGGTCCGCCAGCTTGTAGCGCGCGATGGCGTGCACCCACGCCGTCAGCGGCTGGCCCGGCAGGTAGGTGTGCCGTGCGTTGTGCACGGCCAGCAGGACCTCCTGTGTCAGATCCTCGACGTCTTCGGGCTGCCGCCGCAGCCGGTTGCGCAGATAACCGCGCAGCAACGTGGCCAGCTCGGCCAGGAAGCGCGCGTAGGCGGCCTGATCTCCCGCCAGACCGTTCGCGAAGAGAGACTGCAGGTGCGCCTCGCGCCTTTGCAGTGCTCCCTGGTCTGTAGTTCGGTCCATCGCTCGCGTTGGTTACACCGGGCCGGTTGATTTGCCCGAATTCTACGCCGCACTTGCCATCGTGTGTGGTGCGAGGCGCTTCACCAGGAAATGGCCGGGCGGCGTGCCCGCGAAAAAATTTCCGCCGGCTGTAACCGCCCGCGCGCCGGCGGCGAATTCCCCTTCAGACGCACACGACAGCGTGTGAATCTGGCCCCGGCCACCCCCTTTGGCCGGCGCGACGTTCCGGAGGCCGGGGCAGTCCCGGCCGATGTCACCACAATGAGGAGTTACGAATGAACAAGATCGCAATCGCCGTGTTTTCCGCCGCCTTCCTGATGGGCGGCGCCCCGGCATTCGCCCAGACCGGCGGCTCGATGGCCAAGGACGCGATGGCCAAGGAAGGCATGTCGAAGGACGCGATGTCCAAGGATGGCATGTCGAAGGATGGCATGGCCAAGGATGCGATGTCGAAGGACGCCATGCACAAGGACAAGATGGGCAAGTCGAAGCCGCACGACAAGATGGGCAAGGACGGCGACGCCATGTCCGGCGGCGCCGGCAAGTAAGGCAGGACCAACAGGCTGGACCGGGTGCCGCGGGGACAGGCCTCGCGCGGTGCCCGGACTCTGGAGACCGAGATGGAAACCGCTCCTCACGCGATCGCCCCGCCCTCCGCCCCGCACGTGATCCAGCCCGGCTGGGTGCGCATTGCGCACTGGCTCAACGCGCTGGCCGCGGTGGTGATGCTGCTGTCAGGCTGGCGCATCTACAACGCTTCGCCGGTTTTTCCGGGCTTTCGTTTTGCAAACGGCATCACACTGGGTGGCTGGCTCGGCGGCGCGCTGCAATGGCACTTCGCGGCCATGTGGCTGCTGTTCTTCAACGGGCTGTTCTACCTGGCCATGAACATCGTCACGGGACGGCTCGCCAGGAAGTTCTTTCCGGTGACGCCGCGTGCCGTGCTGCGCGATCTCGCGGCCGCGCTGAAGGGTCATCTCTCCCACGCCGACCCGAGCCGGTACAACGCGGTGCAGAAGCTGGCCTACCTGTTCGTGATGGCCGTGCTGCTCGTGCTGGTGCTGTCGGGCATCGCGATCTGGAAACCGGTGCAGTTTCCGCTGCTGCGCGAGCTCATGGGCGGCTACGACTTCGCGCGCGTGGTCCATTTCTGCGCCATGTCGCTGCTGGCCGCCTTCGTCGTCGTGCATCTGGTGATGGTGGCGCTGGTGCCACGCAGCCTGCTGACGATGATTCGCGGACGCTGACGCCACATCGCCACATCGCCACATCGTCCCATCGCCTCGCCGCCCCATCACCGCATCGCCACCCAGGACACAGGAGCCCGAACCGTGAACCCAAAACCTTCAGGGCCGAAGCGCGCGGCGATCGACCGCGCGTCGCTGATCATCGACGTGCGCCGCGAACTCGACCAGCCCGCGCGCCGGCTGTTCGGCAAGCGCCTCCTCACGCTCGGCGGCCTCGCCATGCTCACCGGCTGCAGCCTGAGCGACGAGGCATCGGTCGAGACCTTCCTCACGCGCGTCTCGCGCGTCAACGACAAGGTGCAGGGCTGGCTGTTCGACCCGAACCGGCTTGCGCCCACCTACACCGAAGCGCAGATCACGCGCCCGTTTCCGTTCAATGCGTTCTACGGCATCGACGAAGTGACCGTGGTGAACGGCGACGACTTCCGGCTCAAGGTCGGCGGCCTGGTGCAGGACAAGCGCAGCTGGACGCTCGACGCGCTCTACGCATTGCCCAGGGCCGAGCAGATCACCCGTCATATCTGCGTGGAGGGCTGGAGCGCCATCGGGCGCTGGGGCGGCACGCCGTTCGCGGGCTTTCTCCGGCGCATCGGCGCGGACCCCACGGCGAAATACGTGGGCTTCAGGTGCGCGGACGACTATTACGAAAGCATCGACATGGCCACGGCGCTGCATCCGCAGACCCTGCTGACCTTCACCTACGACGGCGAGCGCCTGCCGCCCAAGTATGGCTACCCGATGAAGCTGCGGATGCCGACCAAGCTCGGCTACAAGAACCCCAAGCACATCATGGAACTGTTCGTGACCAATACCTATCCGGGCGGGTATTGGGTGGACCAGGGCTACAACTGGTTCGGCGGCTCGTGAAAACCAGCCGCCGCCAGCCCCGCCGCGCGCCGTCGAGACCGCCAGCCCGCCCGCGATGCCGGCCAGCATCTTCCGTAATCTTCCGTGGCCGGAGCGCGGCTCAGATGCGCGAGCGCCCGATCTCCGCGATGCGTTGCCGCAGCAGTTCCGCCTGCTTCTGCATTTCCTGAATCACCGGCGAGAGCCGGCTGGCGGGCAGGCGCGCCGTGATGGTGGCCAGCGCGATCCCGGCGACGACGGCGCCGGTGCCGTCGTAGACCGGCACGGCTACCGCTCTCGAGCCTTGCACCACGCCCTTGGCGGTATAGCTGTAGCCCTGTTCGCGGACCTCGTGCGCGCGCTCGATCAGCGCGGCGGGATCGACCTTCAGGGCGGCCAGCCGCCTCGCGTTGCGCTGGACGATGGCCTGAATCTCGCCGTCGGTCCGGGACGACAGCAGCACCAGCCCGCTTACGCCCGCGCCGAGCGGGCGCCGCGCGCCGACGTCGATCGACAGCACCTTGACCGGATAGCTGCCCGGCCAGCGTCCGATGCAGACGGAGTCGTCGCCGTTCGCGATCGTCAGGAAGATGGTGTCGCCCAGGGTCTCGCTCAGGTATTGCAGGTATGGCTCGGCCGCCGCGCGCAGCGGAAAGCGGGCCACGCGGGCCAGCCCCAGCAGCGTGACTTCGTTGCCGATCGCGTAGCGGCGTGTCTTCGGATTCTGCTCGGCCGCGCCCTCTTCGATCAGCACGCGCAGAATCCGGTGGACGGTGGGCTGGCTCAGTCCCGTGCTCGTCACCACGTCGATCAGGCGCACGCCGCGTTCCTGTCCCGCGGCGACGATCCGCAGGATGGCAAGCGCGCGGCGGATGCTCTGCGCTCCCTCGGAGCCCCTGCCCTTTTCCGCCACGTCGACCACCTCGGTCTCCATGTTCCGGCTGCCGCCGTCGCCGGTTGCCACGGCCGCCGATGCCGCCGCGCTAGCCCGCCTGGCCATTCCCGCTCATGACCGACTTCGCCGTCTGCGCCACCGCGCGCAACGTCACGATCTCACCCAGGCTCGCGTAGTTGGGGCCGCCGATGCGGCACACCGGATTCAGCCCGCGCGTGTCGACCTTGCCGTCCTGGTACAGGTCGTCGCGGATATGAAACGCCAGGACCTCGCCAACGACGAATTCGGCGCCAGTCTCGCCGAACTCGATGACGCGCTCCAGCCTGCATTCCATGCTGACGGGAACGTCGGCCAGGCGCGGCGTGCGAACGAGGGTGGACGCCGCGGTGGCCAGGCCGAGGACTTCGACCTCGCTCACGTCGGCGGGATGTTCCTCGCTGCTCAGGTGGATCGCCTGCAGTTGCGTGGCATCGCCGATGTTGATCACGAACTCGCCGCTCGCGTGGATGTTGGCTCCGGTGTCCTTGCGCACGCCGGCCTTGCGCCCGATGTTGACGCCGATCAGCGGCGGCTTGTTCGAGACGAACGTGAAGCACGAGAAAGGCGCGAGGTTGACCACGCCCGCGGGCGACTGCGAGGTGATCCAGGCAATGGGGCGGGGCACGACGACCCCGCTCATCAGACGGTAGGTGGCTTCCGGCGAGAGCGATTCGGCGAGGACTTGCATCTTGTCTCCTGCATTCGGGTTGGAATGGGGCCATTCTGCCCACGCGGCCGTGGCGCCGGAAACCCGCAATGCGTCGATAGTCCACTTTATGGACTATCTGGGTGTTTTTGCATTGCAGCAGATCCGCTCCGATTTGTAAAGTGAGGCTGTCACAGGCCGGATCGAAGCGTCCGGCAAACAGATGACATAACGGAGACACTATGACCAAAGCGCAATTTGCGCGCAGCGCGGCCAGGGCCGCCGTTGCCGCAATCCTGGCTTCCCTCGCTTCACCGATACTGGCGCAGGCATGGCCGGACAAGCCGGTCCGCGTGGTGGTGCCCTATCCGCCGGGCGGCAACGTGGACTCGGCCGGCCGCATCATCGGCGCGAAACTGCAGGAGATCTTCAAGCAGCCGTTCCTGGTCGACAACAAGCCCGGCGCCGGCGGCATGATCGCCGCGGAAGCGGTGGCGAGAGCCCGGCCCGACGGCTATACGCTGTTCCTGGGCGCCAACGGCCCGATCCTGTTCTCGCCCATGATCTACAGGAAGAACAACTACGACTGGAAGAAGGACTTCATTCCCGTCAGCTCGGTGTCGTTCACGCCCGTGATCCTGCAGGTCAACAACGCGGTGCCGTTCAAGACCGTCGGCGAGCTGATCGCCGCCGCCCGGAAGCCCGGCAACGACCTGACGATGGCCTCGCCCGGCGCCGGCACGCAGAACCACCTGGCGAGCGAATACCTGCAGCACAAGACCGGCGCGCACTGGATCACCGTGCACTACAAGGGCAACGCGCCGGCGACGACCGACCTGCTCGGCGGCCAGGTCCAGTTCAACTTCGACCAGCTTTCCGTCGCGCTGCCCTTCATCCAGCAGGGCCGCACGCGCGCCCTCGCCGTGGGCTCCGCGAAGCGCCTGCCGCAGCTGCCCAACGTGCCGACCTTCCAGGAGTCCGGCTTCCCCGACATGACGGTGGAAACCTTCACCGGCCTGCTCGCGCCGGCCGGCACGCCGCAGGACATCGTGCAGAAACTGTCCGGCGCGCTGCGGCAGATCCTTGCCGACAAGGACGTGCAGGCCAAGTTCGAAGCGCTGGGCGCGCAAGCGCGCGGCAGCACGCCGGAGCAATTCAAGCAATTCCTGACCAATGAGGACAAGCGATGGACACCGCTGATCAAGCAAGCCAACATCACCGCGGAATGAGTGCGGAAGCGCCGGCCTCCCCGGCGCGCCGCGCCAGCGTCTACGTGGCCGGGTTCAGCCACAAGAACCCGATTCCCGCCGGCTGCCGCATCGGCCCGCTGCTCATGAGCGGGAGCATCCAGGGCAACGATCCGGCCACGGGGAAACCGGCGCAGACCATCGAGGCGCAATGCGAGTACATGCTGGCCAACGTCAGGCGCATCGTCGAGGCGGCCGGCGGCACCACCGGCGACATCGTCAAGCTCACGGTCTGGATGCAGGACCGCAACCAGCGCCCGGCGCTCAACAAGCCCTGGCTGGAGATGTTCCCCGATCCGGAATCGCGCCCGGCGCGGCACACGATGCAAGCCGACCTCGACATGGGAAAGCTGATCGAATGCGACTTCACGGCCTACATTGCGTGAGCGCATGAGCGCATGAGCGCATGGCCACGTGAGCGCGTGGCGCGCGCCAGGCCAGTTCCACGAAGACGGCTTCTTCACCGAAGCCGGCCCACATTTCCACCCAGCAGACATGCCAGACTATCTTCCCTTCGATCCGAATCCGCGCGCGCCCGTGCCCTTGCCGCCCGCGCGCAGTTGCGACAGCCAGTTCCACGTGTTCGGCCCGCGCGAGCGCTTTCCGGTGCGGCCCGGCGCGGCCTACGAGATGCCGAGCGCGACATGGCAGGTTGCCCAGCGGCTGCATCGCACGCTCGGCATCGGCCGCGGCGTCATCGTGCAGGCGACCACCTACGGCGCCGACCACGCCGTCGTGCTGGACGCGCTGGCGCATCTCAACCCCGCCACCGGACCGCGCACCTACCTCGGATGCGCCAACGCCGCCGTGCTGACCGAATGCGACGACGCCTATCTGGCGCGGCTGCACGACGCCGGCGTGCGCGGCGCGCGCTTTACGCGGGCCGGGCTCGGCATCAGCATGAGCGCGGCCGAACAGGACAAGGCCTTCGCGCGCATCAGGGAGCTGGGCTGGTACGTCAAGCTCCAGCCGGAGCCCGATGGCATCGCCGCGCAACTGGCCGCCTACGACAAGCTCGACGTGCCGATCCTGCTCGACCACATGGGGCGCGCCGATCCCGCCAGGGGCGATGCGGACCCGACGCTCGCCGCCGTCCTGGAGCGGCTCGCGCGCGGCAACTACTGGGTCATGCTCTCGCTCAGCGAGAAGATCTCGCGCGCAGGCGCGCCCTGGGACGACGTGGTGCCGCTCGCCCAGAGGCTGATCGAGGCCGCGCCCGACCGCTGCGTCTGGGGCAGCGACTGGCCCCATCCGGTTTCCGTCAAGCAGCCGCCGAACGAGGGCGAGCTGCTGGAGCTGCTGTATCGCTTCGCGCCGGACGCCGCCGTGCGCCACAAGATCCTTGTGGACAATCCCGCCAACTTCTTCGGATTCGAAGCATGAAACTCGCAACGTTCAGCGTGGACGCCGGCATTTCCTGGGGCGCCGTGGTCGGCGAAGGCGCCGCCGCGGGCGTGGTCGACCTCGCGCGCCGCCTGCCCGGCATCCACTCGGTCAAGGCGCTGCTCGCGGGCGGCGAACCCCTGCTCGCGCGGGCCAGGCAAGCCGCGGCCGAAGCGCGCATCGACCACCGGCTGTCGTCGGTGCAGCTGCTGCCGCCGGTGCCGGACCCCGAGAAGATCTTCTGCATCGGCGTCAACTACGCGCACCGCAACGCGGAGTACAAGGACAACAGCGACCTGCCCAGGTATCCGAGCGTCTTCATGCGCGCGCCGGCCTCGCTCGCCGGTCACGGGCAATCCCTGCTGCTGCCGCCGGAATCGAAGCAGCTCGACTACGAAGGCGAGATCGGCATCGTCATCGGCAAGACCGGGCGCCGCATCGCCAGGCCGGAGGCGCGCGCCCATGTCGCGGGCCTGACCTGCATCAACGAGGGCACCATCCGCGACTGGCTGCACCACGGCAAGTTCAACGTGACGCAGGGCAAGAACTTCGACGCTTCCGGCGCGATCGGCCCGTGGATCGTCACCGCGGACGAATTCCCGGACTTCGGCGACATCCGACTGACGACCCGGGTCAACGGCGAAGTGCGCCAGGACGACACCACGGCGAACCTGATGTTCCCGTTCGACGCGCTGATCGCCTACCTGTCGCAGTTCGCCACGCTCAATCCCGGCGACATCATCGCCACCGGCACGCCGATCGGCGCCGGCGTGCGCTTCGACCCGCCGCGCTTCCTGGTCGCGGGCGACGTGGTCGAGGTCGAGGTCGCCGGCGTCGGCGTGCTCTCCAACGTCGTGCGCGCCGAGGAGGTGCGGCCATGACGCCCGGGCAGCTCAAGGACGCCGCGCTGCGGCTCGAACAGGCGGAGCGCACGCGCGTGCCCTGCCGCCAGTTCTCGCTCGACTATCCCGAGATGCGCATAGAGGACGCCTACGCCATCCAGCACGCCTGGATGGCCCTCAAGCAGGAGAACGGCCGCACCATCAAGGGACACAAGATCGGCCTGACCTCCAAGGCCATGCAGCGGGCGGTCAACATCGGCGAGCCGGATTTCGGCGTGCTTCTCGACGACATGTTCTACCGCGACGGCGCGGCGATTCCTTCGGAGCGCTTCATGCAGCTGCGCATCGAGGCGGAGCTGGCGTTCGTGCTGGACAAGCCGCTGTCCGGCCCGGACTGCACGCTGTTCGACGTGCTGGACGCCACCGCCTACATCACGCCGGCGCTGGAGATCCTGGACGCGCGCATCCAGCGCGTGGACCCGCAGACGCAGCGCACGCGCACCGTGCTCGACACCATTTCCGACAACGCCGCCAACGCGGCGCTCGTGCTCGGCGGGCGCCCGTTCCGCCCCGCCGTGCAGGACGTCGACCTGCGCCGCATCGGCGCCATCGTCAGCAAGAACGGCGAAGTGGAGGAAACCGGCCTGGCGGCCGGGGTGCTCAATCATCCCGGCTATGGCGTGGCGTGGCTCGCCAACCGGCTCCACCGCTACGGCGTGGCGCTCGCGCCCGGCCAGGTGATTCTCGCCGGCTCGTTCATCCGCCCGCTGGAGGTCGCGAAGGGCGACACGATCATCGCCGACTATGGCGACTTCGGCACGGTCTCGTGCTACTTCGGTTGACTTCGGGGAGCACCGCAATGGCGATTGCCGCCAATCATTTCAAGCAGGCACTGCGCGCGGGACGACCGCAGATCGGCATCTGGTCGGCGCTGGCGAACCACTATACCGCGGAGATCCTCGCCGGCGCGGGATTCGACTGGATCATGCTGGATACCGAGCATGCGCCCAACGACGTGCCGATGGTGCTGCAACAGCTCCAGGCCGTGGCCGCCGATCCGGACCGCAAGACTGCCGCGGTGGTAAGGCCGGCCTGGAACGACCATGTGCTGATCAAGCGCTTCCTCGACATCGGCGCGCAGACGCTGCTCGTTCCCTATGTGCAGACGGCGGAGGAAGCGGCGGCCGCGGTCCGGGCGGTCCGCTATCCGCCGCTCGGCATTCGCGGCGTCGGCGGCGCCACGGTGCGCGCCACGCGCTTCGGCCGCACCCGCGACTACATGCAGCAGTGCGGCGACGAGATCTGCCTGCTGGTCCAGGTGGAAACCGCGCAGGCGCTGGAGAACCTGGAAGCCATCGCCGGCGTCGACGGCGTGGACGGCGTGTTCATCGGCCCGGCGGACCTCGCCGCGAGCCTGGGGTATCCGGGCCAGCCGGCGCATCCCGCGGTCCGTGCCGAGATCGACAGGGCCATCCGGCGCGTTGCCGCCTGCGGAAAGGCGCCCGGCATCCTGATGGTCGACGAGGCGCGCGCCAGGGAATGCCTGGCGCTTGGCGCGCTGTTCGTCGCCGTGGCGGTCGACATGGTGATGCTCGCGCGCGGCGCCGAAGCCGCCGCGGCGAAGTTCAAGGAGCGTCCGGCGAGCGCCTGCTGAAACACGGGGGCATCGGCAGACGCCATCCGCTCAGACCGCCTCGTCCAGCAGCGGATAGTCGTTGTAGCCCGTTTCGTCGTCCGCGTAGATCGTCTCCGCGTTGACCGCGTTGAGCGGCGCGCCGCGGCGGAAGCGCTCCACCAGATCGGGGTTGGCGATGAACGGGCGCCCGAACGCCGCCGCGTCCGCCTCGCCGCGTTCGATGGCGGCCTCCGCGCTCTCCCGCGTCAACCCTTCGTTGAGGATGTAGGCCCCCTTGAAGATGCGCCGCACGTCGCGGCCGATGCGGTTCTCGCCGCGGTCGAGCGACTCGCGCGCAAAGATGAAGGCGAGGTGGCGCGCGTTGAGCTGCTCGGCGACATAGGTGAACAGCGCGCGCGGGTTCGAGTCGCGCATGGAGTAGGAGCTCGACATCAGGTTCAGGTGCACGCCGACGCGGTCCGCGGGCCAGACCGTGAGCAGCGCGTCGACGGCCTCCAGCAGGAAGCGCGCGCGGTTCTCGATGGCGCCGCCGTAGCGGTCGGTGCGCTGGTTGGAGCCGTCGTGCAGGAACTGGTCGAACAGGTAGCCGTTTGCCGCGTGCAGCTCGACGCCGTCGAAGCCCGCACGTTTGGCATTTTCGGCGCCGACCCGGAAGTCCTCGACGATGCCGGGAATCTCCTCGGTCTCCAGCGCGCGCGGCACGGTGTACGGGCGCTGCGGGCGCACGCGGTTGACGTGGCCTTCCGGCGCGATGGCGCTCGGGGCGACCGGCGGCTGGCCGTCATGGTAGACCGGATCGGAGACGCGCCCGACGTGCCACAGCTGCGAGACGATCAGGCCGCCCGCGGCGTGCACCGCCGCCGTCACCTCTTGCCAGCCGGCAATCTGCTTCTCGGTCCAGATGCCCGGCGTGTTGGGATAACCGACGCCCTGGGGCGTGACCGAAGTCGCTTCGGAAATGACGAGTCCGGCGCTCGCGCGCAGCGCGTAGTGCCGCGCGTTGATGGGACCCGGGCTGCGCTCGGCGAACGCGCGCATGCGCGTGAGCGGCGCCATGATGATGCGGTTCGGCAGCTTCAGCGCGCCGATCTGGACGGGATCGAAGAGTGAGGACATCTGCGGGTTTCTCGTTTCGGTGTGGAACAGCGCATGGAAGAAGAAAGGAGCGGTGGCTCGGTTTCGGCTGGCTATGGCACGTCGCAAGGCCCGCTGGCATCGCCGCGCCGCCTTCGTTGTAACAATATCGGTTACAACATAAACCATCCGCGCCGCCGGCACAAGTCTTTCGTCGTGAACGTTCGCTGCCGGCGAGCCGGATTGACAACCCATGCCGTAACGAATATGGTTACAACCAAACCGACTATCACAGGCCTGCCATGAGCGCCAACAGCCGCCTGACCGTGGCGACCCACATCCTCGCGTGGATGGCGCTCGTCGCGCGGAACCATCCTGAACCGGTCACGTCGGACCGGATCGCCGCCAGCGTCAATACCAACCCGGTGGTGATCCGCCGCACGCTCGGGCTGCTGGCGAAAGCCGGCCTGGTCGAGAGTTATCGCGGCGCCAACGCGGGATGGCGCCTGGCCCGCGGCGCGGACGCCATCAGCCTGCTCGACGTCTTCGATGCGCTGGAAGAAGGCGCGCACTTCGCGCTGCACCCTTCCAGGCCCAGCCAGGCGTGCCCGATCGGACGCGGCATCGGCCCGGCGCTGGGCCACGTCTATGCGTCGATCGACGACAGCGTCCGCAGGACGCTTGCCGCCACGACGATCGAAGCGGTGCTTGCGGACACGCTGGCATCGCCGCCATCGCCATCACGGAAACGGCGCCGCTGAAGTCACGGCCACGCGCGCCCGCCAGCCGTTGCGCTGGCCTTCCACTGCGCATACCGCTCGGGCAGGCAGACGGCGCAGGGCCGGTAGCCCGCGGCGAGCGCCGTGGCTTCGTCGGCGAAGAACACGCGGTGCTTCACATAGCCGCCACGGGCGACGGCCCGCAAGGCAGTGCGGCAGTCGAGGCGGCCATAGATCCGGCCGCGCCGATGGCCGCCGAGCGTGCCCGGCGTGCGGCTCCGATATGGCCTGCCGTCCCGGCCGATCAGGGTCCAGGTCCGGGCACCGGCCGCGACCGTGCCGTTCAAGTCAGAACCCCGGCAGCGCCTGGGTCCGGGGCACCACGGGCGGCGGCTGGATCGCCTTCTCGTGTTCGAGCAGCCAGCGCTTCCTGTGCAGGCCCCACGCATAGCCCTTGAGGTCGCCGTTGCTGGCGATCACGCGGTGGCACGGCACGACGATGGCGACCGGGTTGGCGCCGTTGGCCGCGCCGATGTCGATGGCCGCGCGCGGATCGCCGAAGCCCAGGTCTTTCGCCAGCTTGCCGTAGGTCGTGGTGGTCCCGGCCGGAATGCGGCGCAGCGCGGCCCAGACCTGGCGCTGCAGCCCGGAGCCGGCCGTGGCCGTCGGCAGGGCGTCGAGTGCGTCGAGGTGCCCGGCGAAATAGCTGGCGATGGCCCCGGCGATCTGCGCCGGCGCGGCGGCATCCGCCAGGTCCGGCTCGCCATAGTGCTCGCGCAGGCCGCGATGCAGACGGGCCTTGTGATCGGCAAAATCGAGCGCGCGGATGACCTGCTGCGCATCGGTGACGAGCAGCATCTCGCCCAGCGGCGACGCGAGCTTGCTCAGGAACAGTTGCATGATGTGATCCTCCTTCGCAGCAGGACGGCATTGCCCGCCTGCAATGACGCCAGTGTAGGAAGCCCGTCGTTTGCGCGAACTCCGCTCCTTGCGGTCGAATTCCGCGCCGGGTTCCGGCGCGCGGCGCCACCGAAAAGGCGCGGCGCGGCAAATGGATTTCACAGCAAGAAACGGCGAGCGCCCGCCGGCGGATTGCCATAGCCTGCAATCGCCGGGAGCCGCGGAATACGTCTTCAAGCATCCTGCTCCGGCTCCCGGCCCGTGTTCACCGATCCGAGGGAGTCCAATCATGCTGCCGTTGCTCGCACTGCATGCGCTCGTGGCCCATCGCGGCGACGGGCTGCGCCCGGAACTGCTCGCCGCGCTGGAACGCCGTGCCGGGTGGGAAACCGGATGGGAAACCGGCCTTGGCGCCGGCATCGAATCCGACGACAGCCAGCCCGGTCGCGGGACGGAAGTCGCCACTGCCGAGAAAAACCATCGCGACGAAGCCTGACCCGCGGCCGGACGACGCGCCGGATGATGCGCTCATCCCCTCTTCCTGCTCGCCGCGCCCGCCTTCGCCTTCTGCTTCTGGCCGGGGTCCAGTTCGTCGAACACCTCGACGAGCCAGTCGATGAATATCCTCAGCCGCTGGCTCAGGTGCCGGTTCTGCGGGTAGACCACGTGCAGCGGATACGGCGGCGGCCGCCAGTCCTCGAGAAAGGCGACCAGCCTGCCGCTCTCGATATACGGCCGGACCTTGAAGGAAAAGAGGTGGATGATGCCGATGCCGGCCAGGCCCGCCGCCAGGTGCGCGTTGCCTTCGTTGACGCTCAGGAAGGCGTTCGGCTGCACTTCGGTGGCCGCGCTGCCGACGCCGAACGGCGACGGCGCGACGCGGCCGGTGCGTTGCGAGATATACCCCACCAGGATGTGATTCCGGCCGAGGTCCGCGATGTCGGCGGGCATGCCGTGGCGCGCGATGTATTCCGGCGTCGCGCACGTGGTCCAGTTCGCACGGCCGACTTCCCGGGCCACGAGAGACTCGTCGCGCATCGGGCCGCCCCGCACCGTGCAGTCGATGCCTTCCTGGATCATGTCGGTGAAGCCGTCGCGCACGCACAGTTCCACCTCCACGTCCGGGTAGCGCGCGTGAAACGCCGGCAGCACCGGAATCAGGAAGCTGCTGGCCAGCGAGGCGCTCACGCCGATCCGGATCTTCCCGGCCGGGCTGGCGTTTTCCACGCCGAATGACGCATTGACCTCGTCCAGCGCGTGCAGCAGGGGCAAGGTGCGATCGTAGTAGGCGGCGCCCTCCGGCGTGACGGCGACCATGCGCGTGGTGCGCCGCAGGAGCTTGACCTTGAGCTCGGCTTCGAGGTCCTGGATGATCTTGCTGGCGGTGGCCAGCGGAATGCCGAGCGAGTCCGCCGCCTTGGTGAAGCCGCCCGTCTCGACGACGCGTGCGAACACGCGGATCGCCATCAGGTTGTTCAATCCAGTCCCCTTTTCATCATTGCGTCACCGCGTCACCACCCCCGCGCCGGCGTTCAGCCGGCGGCCGCGGCCGGCTCCGCCTTGCCGTTCAGGTAGGCAATCAGCGGCTCCAGGTACGGCAGATCCTCGGCGATCAGGTCCTGCCCGCTGCGGTTCTTCACGCTCGGACGCTCGCCGACGCGGGCGCGCCATTCGAGCAGCGCGGTGTGATCCGCCGGGACCGCGAGCCCCGCGTAGTCGCCGTGCATCAGCGCGGCCCATACGGTGATGTCCGCGACCGAGAACTGCTCGCCGGCCACGTAGGGCTGCGTGCGCAGCACGCCGTCGAAGTACCGCATGCCCGCCATCGCGCGCTCTCCATGCTTGTCGCCCCACTGCTTCCTGAAAGCCCAGTCGGCGCTCTTGAACGCTTCGTTGGCCTTGCCGAGGCCGGGCGTCGAATGGTGGAAGAATACGCCTATCCCGTTGATCAGCTGATCGTCGGCGCGCTTCTGCATCATGTGGATGACGGCTTTCTCGCGCGCGGTGCGTCCGGTGAGGATGGGATTGCCGTCGAGATTGTCGAGGTATTCGGTGATCGCGATGCACTCCGAGATGAACGTGCCGTCGTCGAGTTCGAGCACGGGAACGGTCGAGGTCGGATTCTTCTCCCGAAACGCGCCCTGCTGATGTTCCGCGCCGTAGAGATTGACGCGAACGAATTCCACCTGCGATTCCATTCCCTTCTCGGCCAATGCGATGCGGATGCGTGCCGGATTGGGAAAACCGGTTATGTCGTGTACTTTCATGTGAATCACCTTTTTGCGGGACCTTGCGGCGGAAAATCGGGAGACGGGCGGCGTGCGAGGCACGGCCCCTGACCCGCTGGAGTTGCGGGGGACGAGACGGATGACGGACCTGGGGAGTCGGTGCCGGCGCGTATTCGGCGCGCCGGCGAAAAAGCGCCGGGCGCCGCCCGCGCGCGGCATTGCCGCCCGTCGCCCGCGGCCTGGCGGGCAACGCTTCAACTGCGTCGCAGTGTAAGTGAGCGGGCAATGGAGATAAATGCCGCCGGGTGGAAACATCCTCCATCCCGGTGGATAGTGGCCCCGGCCTTATTCAGGACGCCGCAGATGACTCGGTCGCCGAGACCGCGGGCCTGTGCGGCTTCGGATCGGCGACGGGGTTCTCGGAGGTGTTCAGGAGGATCGTGGGCGTCTTCCCGACGGCGTGGCGTGCCGAACAGCGCAAGTGAGCGGCGCGCCGCCGCACACCACGGTCGAACTTATACCTCGTCAGCCGGGCGCCACCGGCCGGAATCCGGGCACACGCCGGCGCTGGCGCCGTTCAGCCAGACCTGCTCTTCTTGCGGCTGCGGCTGCGGCTGCGGCGCGGTCGCGGAGGCCACGTCGAAGACAACCCCGAGCGCCTGCCCGACGCGGGGGTCTTCGATGGGAAGCTCCCAGGTCAGGAACAGCTGGGTGCAGTCCGGATCGGCCGGGAAGTCGGCCGCGTGAAAGCCGCTGCCGCCGCGCCGGATGACGCCATGAGGCTGGCAGGTATCGAATATCAGGGCCGTGCCGCGGGTCAGCGGGATGCGCAGATCCAGCGCGGGAAAATGCACGTCCTGGCCCTTGTCCTCGCTCACGAAGAGATTGCAGAAAGCCGCGCCGCCGTATTGCGTGCCGTCATGGTGATACCGCGCGCCGCGGCAGGCCATGAGCGCGACGTCGCTGGCGGCGAGCACGCCGGGCAGCCCGAGCGCGCCCGCCCAGTCGGCCATCGCCTGCACGCAGCGCGCGTAGTCCGGCCAGCGCGCCCGCGCCCGGGCCAGCGGCATGGCCTCGACGTCCCCGGGTTCCAGGATCAGGCGGGACGACAATTCCCTGGTCCAGTCCGCCAGCAGCCGCGCGGGCGGCGCGGGTATGTCGACCGTGCCGGCCAGCACGACGCCGCTCACGCGCCGGCTGCGGATGGCGTCGCCGCTCCAGAAGTAGGAAGTGGGCTGGTCTTGTGCCGGATGCGGTGGAGGGCGGTGGTTCATCGGGATCGGGATAACGCGGTGGCCGCGGCAAGGTAACGGATCATAGCGCGGCGGGCCGCCCGTGCTCGCCCTGTGCGGCGCGCCCGTTCTCCGGCGCGGCGTCTGCCATGTATCGCCCGGGTGTCGTCCCCAGCGCGCGGCGGAACATGTCGATGAACGCGCTGACGTTGTCGTAGCCGAGCTCGAGCGCGATCGTCGTCACCGGCAACCCGTCCGCGATCAGCTCGAGCGCGCGCAGCAGGCGGGCCTGCTGGCGCCATTGCGCGAAGGTCAGGCCGGTCTCCGCCACGAAGCGGCGGCTCAGCGTGCGCGGCGCGACGCCGGCCCACGCGGCCCATTGGCCGAGGTGGCGGTTGTCCGCGAGGTCGCCGGCCAGCGCGTCCGTGATGCGGATGAGCCTGGGATCCTCGGGAAGCGGCAGGCCGAGCGATGCCGCCGGCGAGGCGGCGAGCTCGTCGAGGATGACCTCGGCAACGCGCGCCTGCGCCGGATCGAGTGCGGCGCCGGGCCAGGTCGCGGCGCGCCGCACGGCTTCGCGCAGCAAGGGCGTGGCCAGGATGGCGCGCGGCTCCCGCGGCAGCGGCGCGCAGCGCTCTTCGGCGATGAACACGCTCCAGCCCGAGAACGGGCCGTATGAGCGCACCGCGTGGGGACAATGCGGCGGAATCCAGATCGCGTGGATCGCGGGGACGACCCACTGGTGCTTGTCCAGCCCGACCGAGACGAGGCCGCTGAGCGCGCCCATGAGCTGCCCGCGCGCGTGGCTGTGCGACGACTTGGCGCGCGCCTCGCTTTGCGTGAGCTCGGCCGCGACGAGGAACGGGCCGGCCGGCGAGGTCATGAGGTCCGGGCGAATGATGGGCGTGAACATGGCCAAAACACGGTATGGAATGGCATTTATACCGGAGACCGGTCGCATGCGCACGCCTACACTGGCCGCACCTGATCGCCATTGCCAAGGAACCGCCATGAAAGCCGCTGTCGTCAAGGAAGCCGGCCAGCCTCCGGTCTACGCCGACTTCCCCTGCCCCGCCGCGCAGGACGGCCATCATCTGGTCGACGTCACCGCCGCCGCGTTGAGCCGCGTCACGCGCGCCAAGGCGGCGGGCTCGCACTATTCGTCGTCGGAGGTCCTGCCGTTCGTGGCGGGCCTCGATGGCACCGGGCGGCGCGAAGACGGCCAGCGCGTCTATTTCTTCGGGCCGCAGGCGCCGTTCGGCGCGATGGCGGAACGCACCCTCGCGCGCGCGGCGCACTGCGTTCCCCTGCCCGATGCGCTCGACGACGTCACCGCGGCCGCGATCGCGATCCCGGGCATGTCGTCCTGGGCGGCGCTCACCGAGCGGGCGCGCTTCGCGCGGGGCGAGACGGTGCTGGTCAACGGCGCGACGGGCGCCTCGGGGCGGCTCGCCGTGCAGATCGCGAAATATCTCGGCGCCGGCAAGGTCATCGCGACCGGCCGCAACGCGGCCGCGCTGGCTATGCTCGGGCGCCTCGGCGCCGACGCCACGATTTCGCTGGAACAGGACGAGAGCAGCCTGAGCCGGGCCTTCGAATCGCATTTCCGCGCGGGCGTGGACGTGGTGCTGGACTACCTGTGGGGCGCCAGCGCGCGCTCGCTGCTGATCGCCGCGGCAAAAGCCGCCGCCGAGGCGGATCCGGTCCGCTTCGTCCAGATCGGCTCGGTCAGCGGCGCCGACCTCCAGTTGCCGGGCGCGGTGCTGCGCGCCGCCCCGATCACCCTGCTGGGCAGCGGCATCGGCAGCATCGCCCTGCCGCGCCTGCTGCATGCGGTGAAGGCGGTGCTCGATGCGGCCGTACCCGCCGGACTCCAGATCGCGACCGAGGCGGTCCCGCTCGCGGCATTGAGCCGCTACTGGGAAAACGCGGACAGCCTCGCGCGGACAGTCTTCACGCCGCGTCCGCGCGAGTGACGGGACGGTGCGGGCAATGCGGGCCGGCGCCCGGACAAAGCGCCGGGCACGCCCCTACGGACATTGCCGCATTGCCTCCGCGAAGAAATCGGCGGTGCCGAAGTTCCCCGACTTGAGCGCGAGCGAAAGCGGCGCCGCGTCGATCGATTGCGTCCACGGCACGCCGGGCGCGATCGGCTCGCCGATGCGCAGGCCCGTGACTTCGAGCGCCTTGACCACGGCCCCGGAGGTCTCGCCGCCGGCGACGACGAACTTGTCGAATCCCGCCTGCCGCAGCCTTGCCGCGATCGACGACAGCGCCGCCTCCACCAGCAGGCCCGCCGGCCCCGCGCCGAGTTCGGCCTGCACCCTGGCGACTTCGTCGGGCCGCGCGCTCGCGTAGACGAGAACCGGTTCGTCGTGCCCGAGAACCCATGCGACAGCGCCGGCAACCACATCCTCGCCGCGATGCAGCGCCAGCGGGTCGATCTTCAGCCCTGGGCGGTGCCTGAGCCACTGCTCCAGCTGAACGTTGGTGGCGACCGAGCAGCTTCCCGACAGCAGGACCATCCGCCCGGGGCGCGCCCGCGGGCTCGCCGCCCGCGTCGAGGCGGCGAGCAGCCCCGCCCGCCGGAAATTCTCGGGCAGGCCCAGCGCCAGGCCGGAACCGCCGCTCAGCAGCGGCATGTCCGCCGCGGCGGCGCCGATGCGATGGAGATCGTCGTTGTCGATGGCGTCGACGATGGCAATCTGCGCGTCACCTTGCCGGCACCGGTCGAACGCGGCCCGGATCGCCTCATGGCCTTTGGCCACGACGCCGTGGTCGACCAGCGCCACCCGATGCGCCGTCTGCGGCGCGAGCAGCCTGACCAGGTTCGCGTCCGTCATCGGCGTCAGCGGATGGTTCCTCATGCCGGACTCGCTCAGCAGCTCGTCGCCCACGAACAGATGGCCCTTGTAGACGGTCCGGCCATTGTCGGGCAGCGCCGGGCACGCGATGGTGAAGCGCGTGTCCAGCTCGCGCATCAATGCATCGAGCACCGGCCCGATGTTGCCGCGCGGCGTCGAATCGAACGTCGAGCAGTACTTGAAGTAGAACTGCCTGCAGCCTTCCTGCCTGAGCCAGCGCAGGGCGTCCAGCGACTCGCGCACCGCCTGCGCGGCGGGCATGGTGCGCGTCTTCAGCGCCACCACGATGGCATCCGTCCCGGTCAGCCGCCGTTGCGGGATGCCGATGGTCTGAATCGTTCGCATGCCGCCCTTGACGAGCATGCTCGCCAGATCGGTGCCGCCCGTGAAGTCGTCGGCGATGCAGCCCAGCAGTGGTCTCGACACTATCCAGTCCTTCCCAGTGAAATCCCGCAGGTCCGGCCGCGGCGGCGGCCTTCAGAAAATGAACCGCGTGTTGATGAACGCGGACTTGTGGCCGAGCACGATCTCGTCGAGCAGCGCCTTGGACGCGGCGGTCGATTTGGCGGCGATCATGGTGCGGATCGAGAACGCCCGCAGCGCGTCCGACACCGAGAGCGTGCCCTCCGCCGAATCCTTGCGCCCGGTAAACGGAAAGATGTCAGGCCCGCGCTGACACTGGCAATTGATGTTCACGCGGCAGACCTGGTTGACCAGCGGATCGACCAGCGTGGCGATGGTGTCGGGGTCGGAGCCGAAGATGCTGACCTGCTGGCCGTAGTCGGAGCTCTCCACGTAGCACAGCGCGGTGCCGATGTCGTCGAACGGCACGACCGGAACCACCGGGCCGAACTGCTCCTCCCGGTACAGCTTCATGGTCTCGTCCACGGGATACACCACCGCGGGGACGAACAAGGATTCGCAGCTCTGGCCGCCATCGGCGTTGCGAATCGTCGCGCCCTTCGCCTGCGCGTCGGCCAGGCACTCGGCGAGGTAGGCCGGCTTGTTGCTGTCGGGCAATGGCGTGATGAAGACGCCATCCTCCCACGGCATGCCCATGCGCAATGCCGCGATGGCGGCGCAGAACCTGGCGAGGAATGCCTCGGCGACCGAGCGATGGACCATGATCGTCTTCAGCGCCGTGCACCGCTGGCCGTTGAAGGAGAGCGAGCCGAGCACGCATTCGCGCACGGCCAGGTCGAGGTCCGCGTCGGCGAGGATGATGGCGGCATTCTTGGCGTCCAGTCCGAGCACGGCGCGCAGGCGGTTGGTCTTCGGGTGCAGCTTCTTGAGCTTGTCGGCCACGCGGGACGACCCGATCAGCGCCAGGACGTTGACCTGCCCGGACGCCATCAAAGGCGGCACGACCTCCTCGCCGCGGCCGTAGACGGTGTTCACGACCCCCGTGGGAAAGGCGTCCCGGAAAGCCTCCAGGATGGGCGCGAACAGCAGCGTGCCGAACCTGGGCGGCTTGAACAGCACCACGTTGCCCATGATCAGCGCCGGGATCAGGGTGGTGAACGTTTCGTTGAGCGGATAGTTGTAGGGCCCCATGCAGAGCACCACGCCCAGCGGGGCGCGCCGGATCTGCGCGATGGTGCCTTCCGCGACCTGGAACCGCGAGTTGTTGTTGTCGAGCTCCTTGAGCGCATCGATGGTCTGGCGGATGTAGTCGACGGTGCGGTCGAACTCCTTGGCCGAATCGACCGCCGACTTGCCGATCTCCCACATGATCAGCTTCACGATCAGCTCGCGCTTCTCGCACAGGCGGCAGGTGAAGTCCTGGACGTGGGCGATGCGCTGGTCGACGGACATGGTCGGCCAGAGGCCGGTGCCGGACGCATACGCCGCCACGGCCGCCGCGAGCGCCTCGCGGCTTTCCGCCGCGGTGGTGATCGGATAGCTGCCGAGCTCGAACGGCCGCAGGCCGCCGTCGGGATCGCGCACGCGCACCGGCGAGAGCACCGTGTGAGCGGGCCCCGCCCACTCCCGCAGCTGGCCGCCGATCAGGATGGTGCGCTGGTGCAGCGGCCCGGGCAGGCGATATTCGGGCGGGATGTCCTCGAGGCGCGGAAAGCGCGCCGCCAGCCCGGCGTGTGTCTGGAGAGCATTCATCTGTGCCACCCTCAGTGAGCGGAATCGGTTGGAGGGAAAACGATGCGCAGGAGGTTCGTCGACCCCGGGGTGCCGAACGGCATGCCCGCGACGATCGCGAACGGGCGCGACCCGGGCTCGAGCCCTTCGGCGCGCACGACGTCGGTCGCCTGGCTGACCATTTCCTCCACGTTGCCGGCATCCGCCGCGTGGACGGCATGCACGCCCCAGACGACCGCCAGCCTGCGCGCCGTTTCGATGCTTGGCGTCATGCCGATGACCGGCACGTTCGGCCGCTCGTGGGCCACGCGCAAGGCACTCGCGCCGGAGAGCGTGTACGTCACGCACGCGGAAAGCGGCAGCACGTCCGCGACGGTGCGGATGGCGGCCCCGATGGCATCGATGGCGTCCGCGTGCCGCGTGGCGGCAACGGCGCCCATGATGTCCCGCTGGAGCCGGTCCTTCTCGGTGTTGCGGATGATCCTCGCCATCATCTGGACGGACTCCACCGGATAACTGCCGCTTGCCGATTCGGCCGACAGCATGACCGCATCCACACCATCATAGACGGCGGTTGCGACATCCGACGCCTCCGCCCGGGTGGGCGCGGGCGCGCTCACCATCGAGTCGAGCATCTGGGTCGCCACCACCACCGGCTTGCCGGCTTCGCGGCACAGGCGCGTCAGGCGCTTCTGGATGGCCGGCACTTCCTCGGGCGGCATTTCCACGCCGAGATCGCCGCGGGCCACCATGATCGCGTCGGCCGCGGCGACGATGGCGTCGATGTCGGCGAGGGCTGCGGGCTTCTCGATCTTCGCCATGATGCCGATGCCGGGGCCGACGAGCTGCCGCAGCGCCGCGATGTCCCGGGCCGACTGCACGAACGACAGCGCAATCCAGTCGACGCCGAGCTGCAGGCCGAAGGCCAGGTCGCGGTGGTCCTTTTCGGTGAGCACCGACAGCTTCAGCGCGCAGTCCGGCACATTGACACCCTTGCGGTCCGAGACCTTGCCGCCGGTCTCTACGGTCGTCTCCGCAAAGTCCGCGCCGCAGCGGGTCACGCGCAGGCGGACCCGCCCGTCGTCGATGAGCAGCGCGTTGCCGGGCTGCAGGGCTTCGAAGATCTCCGGATGCGGCAGTTGAACCACCTCCTGGCTGCCCGGCACCGGCGCGAGTTGCAGCCTGAACGGCTGGCCGGCCGCGAGCGCCACCGGCCCCGCGGCAAAGGTGCCCAGCCGCAGCTTCGGCCCCTGCAGATCGAGCAGCGCGCCGATCGGCCGGCCCACCTCGGACTCGATCTCGCGGATCAGGCGCAGGCGCATCGCGTGGTCTTCCTGCGTGCCGTGGCTGAAGTTCAGGCGGAAGGTGTCCGCGCCCGCCAGGAACAACTGCCGGATCGCCTCATGGGTCGACGAGGCGGGCCCGAGTGTCGCCACGATCTTTGTGTGGCGTTCACGACGCAAGCTCATGTGTTTCTCCGGTGACAAGACCGCGGCGGCGGCCGGCATGCCGGGCCCCGCGGGAAAGCAGGGTCCTCCGGCATCGGACCGGCAGCCAATTGGATTGGACGGGAAAGGCGCATCCGTTCCCGGGGCGGGAACGAGGATGGAAATATCGCGGGGGCTTTCGGTGAATCGAAAACAGCGTCTATATTTTTCTCATCGGCAGCAATGGCCGGCCGCGGCTACGGCTTGCTCTCGAGCCTTTCACTTTCGAGCCTGCCATATTCCGCGACCTTCTTGCTCACCAGCCATGCGCTGGTGGTGCGATCGAAATCGTGAAAATGGCGCATCGCCAGATGGTCCTTGAACGCAGCGGCATCCCGGTAGATCTCGTACAGCAGGAACGCCGGCTCCGTGGGGCTCTCGAGAACGTCGAAGGTGAAGCAGCCCGGCTCGATGGCAAGGGACTGCGCGGCATTGGTCAGGATCGCGTCCCGGAACGCATTGCGCTTTTCCGGGAGCACCTCAATAGTCACGACGACTGCGTGCATGCGTAACCTCGTTGTCGGTGGAGGTTCAGGAGAAAGGCGGATCGCCATGCTTGCGGCGGCGCGCCCCGGGCCGTCCGGGGCGCGCGCGCCAGGGTCGAACGGTCAGGCCAGCGGCAGCGGGACGCCGTATTGGGCGCCGAGCTCCTGCAGTTCCCCGAGAAGGGAATTGCCGAGCGGAATGCCGTCGCGGCGGCGCGCACCCAGGGAAATGTACTCGCGCTCGCCGGGCAGGTAGATGCGCTCCACGCCGGTCGCGCGCCGGGCGCCGGTGACGTCGGTCATGGCCTTCTGCATGCGCTGCATGTAGGCATCGACATCATCGAAGGCGTCCACCGGCAGAACGCCGAACAGGTGGCCGCTGTTCTGCGCGGTGGTGGTCTTCTCGTAGAGATCGCCCACGTCGCGGCCGAAGAACGCGCCGGACAGCATGGTGCTGAGCAGGCCGACGATCAGCGTCAGCGCATATCCCTTGGGGCCGCCCACCGGCACCACGAAGCCCTTGAGCGCCTCGACCGCGTCGGTGGTCGGCAGGCCGTCGGGGCCGGTGGCCCATTCCGCCGGAATCGGCGTGCCCTCCTTGGCCGCGACGATGATCTTTCCGCGCGCGGCGATGCTGCACGCCATGTCGAGCACGATCGGGAACGCCCCCGGGGTCGGGAAGGCGACCGCGAACGGGTTGTTGCCCAGCACGGCTTCCGCGCCGCCCCACGGCGTCATGTGGTTGATCGCGCCGATGGTGAAGCTGAAACCGATCATGTTGTTGCGCGCGGCCATCTCCGAGTAGTACGCCGCGGCGCCGAAGTGGTTGCTGTTGCGCACCGCCACGAACGCGCAGTTTCCGCCCTTGCCTTTCTCGATGGCGAGCGCCATCGCGCGGATCCCGACCAGATGGCCAAGTCCGTTGTCTCCGTCCATGACCGCGCTGGTCAGGCCGTCGCGGACCAGCGAGATCTTCGGCGTGGCGTTCGTTCCCCCGTCCAGGATCCGCTTGATGTAGATCGGGAAACGCACGACCCCGTGCGAATCGACGCCGCGCAGATCCGCCTCGACGAGGTTGTCGGTGATCTCAACTGCCTCGCCGGCGGGCACGCCCACGCGCGTGAGAATCTCCACGCAGTATGTCTTCAAGCTCGATTCGCTCACGCGAACTGTGTTTGCGGCTTCCATGCTTCGCCCTTCCTTCCACGAATTGACTATCCCCAGGGCGCCCCGGCAGCCGGGGCGCCTTCGATGACCGGCCCGCGCGCGCGAGCGCGCGGCCGCACGGCCTCAAGCGCGCGTTATTCCGCGGTGATGTTTGCCGCCTTCATGACCTGGCGCCAGTTGTTCACTTCGGCCTCCACGAACTTCGTCGCCTGCGCCGGGTTGTCGCCGATCACGTCCATGCCGATATCGGCGAAGGTCTTCTTGGCCTCCGGGTCGGCAAGCCCCGCGAGCACGGACTTGTTCAGCTTCTCCACGACCGCCGGCGGCGTGTTGGCCGGCGCGGCAATGCCGACCCAGAACTTGAGCGCCATGTCGGGCACGCCCGCCTCCCTGGCGGTCGGCACGTTGGGCAGCATCGGCACGCGCTTGTCGCCCGTGACCATCAGCGCGCGCACCTTGCCCGACTGGATGAAGTTCAGCGCGGTCGGCAGCGCGGTGAAGATGACCTGGATGCGGCCGCCGAGCAGATCCTGCATCGCCGCCGACGCGCCCTTGTACGGGATGTGCGTGAGATCGGCGCCGGTCTTGAGCCGGAACAGCTCGCCGCCCAGATGGGTGTTGGTGCCGCGCCCGGCCGAGCCGTAGTTGATCGAGCCCGGCGCGGCCTTCGACAGCGCCACGAACTCCTTGACGGTGCTGGCCTTCACGCCGAGGTTGACGACCATGACGAACGGCACCGACGCCACCGTCGTGATGTGCGAGAAGTCCTTGACCGGATCGAAGGGCAGGTGCTTGTACAGGCCCGGCGCCATCGCAAAGGACAGGTCCGTGACCAGCAGCGTGTATCCGTCGTTGGGCGCCTTCGCCACGTAGTTGGCCCCGATGGTGCCGCTGGCGCCGGGACGGTTTTCCGGGACGATCGACTGCTTCAGCGTGGTGGACATGTCCTTGGCCACGAGCCGGCCGACGATGTCGTTGGTGCCGCCGGGCGAGAACGGGACGATGAGAGAAATCGGCTTGGTGGGGTAATCCTGCGCGGCAGCGACCACACTGAAGAAGGACAGCGTTACCGCGGCCAGTATCTTTTGATGCTTCTGCATTGTCTTGTCTCCTTTATTTTGATTTGCTGCCTATGCCATGCGGAACATCTCGCGGGTTTCGGCGGGCGTGGCGATCTCGCGTCCCATCATCCTGGCGATCTTCGCGAAATGGTGGATCACGTCGCCGTTGTTGGGCGTGCCGAGTTCCGGCCAGCCGTAGTCGCCAAGGCCGATCGCGATGTGGCCGTCGAGCTCCATCGCCGCCACCGCCGGCGCGGTGGGATTGCCGATCTTGTTGCACACGGTCCATTCCAGCGGCGCCTTGGGCAGGAACGGCAGATGCGCGTGGAGGCCCTGGATGGTGCCGGGGTGGCCGCCCAGGATGCCGTGGTCGGTCAGCTCGAACATGAAGTACGGCGTGTCCTTCACCAGCCCCATGTCGCGCAGCGCGCTGAAGCAGCGCGTAAACGCCACCGTCCAGCTCACGAACTGCGGCTTGACGCCGAGCTCGGGCAGGCGCCGCGCGAATGCCTCGAGGATCCTGGTCTCGTTCTTGTAGGTCAGATGGCCCGTCAGGTAGCGGTTCGCGATGTAGTCGAAGCGGTCGATGTTGGTGCTGCCGCAGTCGATCGGCGCCAGGTCGGGCTGCGTTTCCGGCGACTGCGCGAGCACCTCGATATGGGCGAGCCGGCTCATCTCGCCTTCGTTGGAAATCTGGCCGAGCGTCGGGAACACCAGGCAGTCGCAGTTGGCGCGGATGGCGCGGATGCAGGCGGCAAAAGTCTCCGCGTCGTGGGCCGGCTTGCCGTCGGGCTGCCGCGCGTGGAAATGGATGATGCTGGCCCCGGCCTCTCGCGCCTTGGCGGCCTCCCGTCCGATCTCCTCCGGGGTGTAGGGGATGTTCGGATTTTCGGACCTGGGCATGTACTCGTTGATGCGTGCCTCGATGATCAGTTTCTTCCGCGCTTTCATGCCGTCTCCAATGCGTTCGAGCGTCTGTTAATCGGACTTGTTCGGACCTATCAGACCACATCCTATCCACCTATCAGACCAAACGCCAGGGATCTTTGCGCAAAACCGGGTATACCCTTGGGCGGGCGGAAAGGAAGCGGTTTCGCGTGGCGCATCGTCCGCCGGATGGCCGTGGCGGCACGCGCGGCCCGGCGCGGAACCACGGCGCCGGGCAGGCCCACAGAAGGTTGGGCCTATGGTCTAATAGGCAGACAGCCGACCTAGTTACCGCACAAGATGCAATCTTCGATCCCCAACCAGCCGATTCGCCGCAAGAAGCTCTACGAAGAGGTCGCGTCGCGCCTCGAATCGATGATGCTCAGCGGCGTGCTGCGCCCGGGAGACACCCTCCCCCCCGAGCGCGAGCTGATGGACACGTTCGAGGTAGGCCGCTCGTCCATCCGGGAAGCCTTGTTCGCGCTGCAAAAGATGGGGCTGGTCGTGATCCGCAACGGCGAGCGCGCCTATGTCACGCGCCCGTCCGCCGACGCCCTCGTGGGAGAGCTGTCGGGCGCGGTGCGCCATCTGCTGTCGACCGCGGAAGGCGTGCGGGACTTCCAGCAGGCGCGGACCATGCACGAGATTTCGCTGGTGCGCTACGCCGCGCAGCACGCCTCGGCCGACGACATCGCGGCGCTCGGGCAGGCGCTCGAAGCCAACCGGAACGCGCTGGGCAACGCCGCGGAATTCACCAGGACCGACGTCGAATTCCATCTGGCCATTGCCAGGATTCCGAACAATCCCATTTTCCTGGCGCTGCATACCGCGATGGCCCGCTGGCTCGAAGAACAGCGCGCGACCTCCCTGCAATCGGCCGGCGCCGAGCAGGCCGCCTTCCGGGCCCATGAGCGCATCCACGCGGCCATCGCCGCGCACCAGCCGGACGCGGCGGAAACCGCGATGCTGGAGCATCTGCGCGAAGTCGAGTCGCATTACTGGGCGGCGAAGACCGCCTAGCGCAAACCGCCGCCTGTCCCGGCGGGCAAGCCACCGTTTCCCGCGCCGGCGCCATTGCCGGCATGGCTCGCGCGGCGGTCTCGCGGCCGCGAGACGACGTGGCAATCGCCCGGCCGGCCCGGCGCGGGCTGCATGCGCGTTGCCCCATGCGTGTTGCCCCATGAGGTAGCAACGCAACAAAGTTTCCAGTAGCGTGTCAGGCGATCGAAAGCGGCGCCGGTTGAGGCGCGAACCACGGAACCATGACAAGGCCATCGACTACCCGGAATCCCCGGACCACCCGGACTACCCGATATCTGCTTTCCGCCTGCACCGGCCTCGCCGTCCAGGCCGTCCTGTCCGGCTGCTCGGACGAGACCAGCCGCTACGCGAAGACCATCGGCGACTACGAGCTCGACGCCGTGCCCGCGCGGCAGATTTCCCGCCCGGAGATCGGGAAGCCGCTCGACGAGCTGACCCGCGAGGCCTGCGACAGGCAGGCCGCGTCTTCGCTGGCGCGGGCACTGCTCAACGCCGGGTATCGCCGCGAGGCCGCCAACGTGCTGGTGAAGTTCGCCGGCAAATGCCCGCAGGGCGTGGCGCTCCTGCCCGGCGCCGTCCCGATCCTGACGTCGATCGGCGACCTGCCGGCGGCGCTGGAGGCGGCAACCCGCGTGGTGGCCGAGAACGGCACGAGCCCGCAGGCGCGCTTCGCGCGCGCCGAGGTGCTGCGCGGCGCCGGCCGGTACAGTGAAGCGCTCGACGACTACATGGCGGTGCTGTCCCTCGCCGATCAGCCCGCCCGCGTGTCGGGCGATGTGTTTGCCGGCGCGGCCGAGGCAAGGGCGAAAACCGGGCAGCCGTGCGAGGCGAGCGGACTGATCCGCATGTGGATCGGCTGGGATCCGACGCGGCGCAATACCGCGCAGGCGCGCGCGCTGGCGGAGAAGTACGCACAGGCGGGACAGTGCGAGCGGGCAACGGCGAAGCGCCCCCAGACATTCGCGCGCAAGCGCGGCGAGGTGGTGATGGCGCGCGTCTCGGTCAACGGCCATCCGGGCACGTTCGTGGTGGACACCGGCGCCAGCTTCGTGTCGTTCAGCGAAGCCTTCGCGCAGCAGGCCGGCGTGTCGGCGGAAAAGGCGCGCCGCATACAGTTGCGGACCGCGAATGGCCTGACCGACGCGATGCTGACCACGTCGAAGACGGTGACGCTGGGCACCGCCGAGGCGGCCGGCGTGTCCGTCGCGATCGTCAAGGGCACGCCGTTCGGCCCGAAGATCGATGGCCTGCTGGGCCAGTCGTTCCTGTCGCAGTTCGAGGTGAATTTCCAGCCGGATCGCTGGACGCTCGGCGAAAGGTCCGAGAACGAAGCGCGGCATTGACCGGCAAGCCCGCCGAGACCGGATGCCGCCACCACCGCCACGCGCCGGCCCCTTCTCTGCAATTGCCGCCGCCTACCTCGAATTGGCCAGCGCCACCGCATCGGCGCCCGCCGGAAACCGGAGCAGCCCGGACTTGTCGTTCGCCGCGCGCCACACCGCCTCGGCCACCTCGGCCTCGGTGGTCAGCGCGGCCGGCTGCGCCAGTGCGGCGAAGATGCGCTGCGCGGCGGGCGCGTAGGCTTCGGGAACGAGGCCGGCCATGCGCGCGCCGCCGTTGGCGGTGAAGCGCGTGCCCGGCCCGTAGCCCGGCTCGACCAGCTTCACGCGCACGCCGAACGCTTCGAGCTCGAACGCCAGCGACGCGGTGAACCCCTCGATGGCCGTCTTGCTCGCGGTATAGACGGCCACCATCGGCATCGGCGCCAGCGTCGCGCTCGAGGTCACGTTCACCACCACGCCCGCCCCGCGCGCGCGGAACCCGGGCAGCACCGCCTGCGTCATCGCCATCACGCCGAAGGTGTTGGTCTCGAACACTTCGCGCACCGTGGCCATCGGGGTGGCCTCGAACGCGCCGAACAGGCCGATGCCCGCGTTGTTGACGAGCACGTCGACGGGGCCGCTCGCCTCCAGCGCGGCGGCGATGCCCGCCGGCTTCGTCACGTCGAGCGCGAGCACGTGCAGGCGGTCCGAGCACGGCAGGACATCCTCGTCCGGCGTGCGCATGGTGGCGACGACGTTCCAGCCCTGCGCGTGGAAATGGCGCGCGGTCTCCAGGCCATAGCCGGAGGAGCAGCCGGTAATCAGCACGGTTTTCATCAGTCATCCCTTGGTGGTTGCGATGTCCGCCACGATAGCGTCGGCACGGCGGACTTCCTACAATGGAAAGTCCAGATTTCGTTTGCCATCGTCCAATCCTTCCAGCCCATTCCAGCCATGAACGACCCTCTCTCGCAGGTCATCTCGCTGCTTCAGCCGCGCGCCGTGTTCTCGAAGTCCATCAGCGGCGCCGGCCGCTGGGGCGTGCGCTACGCCGACTTCGGCCAGCCGAGCTTCTGCGCCGTGCTGGAAGGAAGCTGCCGCCTGGCCGTCGACGGCCAGCCGCCCCTCACGCTCGAGGCGGGCGACTTCGTGCTGCTGCCGGCAACGCCGGGCTTCGTGCTGTCGGGCTTCGCGCCGGTGACGCCCGAGCGCATCGACCCCAAGGTAAAGCCCGCGCCGGCCGGCGAAGTCCGCCACGGCACGCGCGGCGGGCGCCCCGACGTGCGGCTGCTCGGCGGCTATTTCGTCTTCGATTCGTCCGATGCGGAGCTGCTGGTGCCGCTGCTGCCGGCGCTCGTGCACGTGCGCGGCGCCGCGCGGCTGTCGGTGCTGGTGCGCCTGGTCGGCGAGGAGGCGGGGGAACGGCGCTCGGGCCGCGAGCTCGTGCTCACGCGCCTGGTGGAAGTGCTGCTCATCGAAGCGCTGCGCGCGACCTCGGGCGACGACGCGCCGCCCGGATTGCTGCGCGGCCTGGCCGACGCGCGGCTCGGCCAGGCGCTGCGCCACATGCACGCCGACCCCGCGCGCCCGTGGACGGTGGCCCAGCTCGCCAGGAAAGCCGCGCTGTCGCGCTCGGCATTCTTCGAGCGCTTCCTGCGCGCCGTGGGCATGCCGCCGATGGAATACCTGCTCGCCTGGCGCATGGCGGTGGCCAAGGACCTGCTGCGCCGCCACGACTGCGGCATCGCCGAGGTCGCCGAGCGCGTCGGCTACGGCTCGGCCAGCACCTTCAGCACCGCGTTCAGCCGGCACGTGGGCCAGCCGCCGGGCCGTTTCGCGCGCGAGTGCCAGGGCATCGGCGGCCTCGACCTTCCGGCGGACCTGCGCCGGCAGGAATGACCGCCCCCGCAGCTGCCACGCGCCATGCGCGCGAGCGCGATCAGGCCTTCCTGACGAACTCCGACTTCAGGCTCATCGAGCCAAAGCCGTCGATCTTGCAGTCGATGTCGTGATCGCTGTCCACCAGCCGGATGTTCTTCACCTTGGTGCCCATCTTGACCACGCCGGCCGAGCCCTTCAGCTTCAGGTCCTTGATGACGGTGACGGTATCGCCGTCCTGCAGGACATTGCCGGCCGCGTCGCGATAGACCCGCTCGCCGGTCTCGGCCGGCGCGGCGGCTTGCGCCGACCATTCATGCGCGCATTCCGGGCAGATGTAGACGCCGCCGTCCTCATACGTGAACTCGGAGTTGCATTTCGGGCAGGAGGGCAATGTGCTCATGGGTCATCCTTGGGCCTGGCGGCGACAATGAAAACGCGGAAGTATAGCGCCGACCGGGGGCTGGCCCGTGTCGCCATGTCGGTCGGAAGCAGGCGCGCGCAGCGGAAAAGCCGATGCGGCACGCCGGCGCGTCTGGCCGGCTGTCAAAGCATCGGCACCGCTAGCGCATCACGAACGGATTTGCCGTTGCCGCGCCGGTATTGATCCAGACGCTCTTGGTCTGCAGGTATTCGAGCATGGCGTCGGCCCCGTTCTCCCGCCCGAGGCCTGAGTCCTTGTAGCCCCCGAACGGCGACATGTAGCTGACCGCGCGATAGGTATTGACCCATACCGTGCCGGACTCCACGCGCTCGGCCATGCGGAAGGCGCGGCCGATGTCGCCGGTCCAGACACCCGCGCCCAGACCGAAGCGCACGTCGTTGGCAATGGCGACCGCCTCTGCCTCATCCTCGAAGCGGATGACCGACAGCACCGGCCCGAAGACCTCTTCCTGCGCGATGCGCATGCGGTTGTCCACGCCGGCGAAGATGGTCGGCTCGACAAACCAGCCCTGGCCGCATTCCGGACGGCTGGCGGGCCCGCCGCCGAGCACCACCCGGGCGCCTTCGCGCCGGCCGATGTCGATGTACGACAGCACCTTCTCATATTGCGCGCGCGTCGTGACCGGGCCGATCTGCGTGCCCGCGGCCATCGGATCGCCCATGCGCGCGGCGCGCGCGATCGCCAGCAGGCGCGCCATGACGTCGTCGTATATCTCGTCCTGCAGCAGCAGGCGCGAGCCAGCGATACAGGTCTGTCCCGTCGCGGCGAAGATGCCGGACACGGCGCCATTGACCGCATCCTCGATGTTGGCGTCGGCAAACACGATATTGGGCGACTTACCGCCCAGCTCCAGCCCGACGTGCTTCAGGTCGCGCGCGGCCTGCTGCGCGATCAGCCGGCCGGTGCCGTCGGCGCCAGTGAAGGTCACCTTGCGCACCAGCGGATGCGCCACCAGCGCGGCGCCGGCCTCGCTGCCCAGGCCCGTGACTACGTTCACCACGCCGGGCGGGAAACCGGCTTCCTCGACCAGTTTCATCAGCGCGAGCGTGGACGCCGAGGTGTACTCGGAGGGCTTGATGACGACCGTGCAGCCCGCCGCCAGCGCCGGCGCGAGCTTCCACGCCAGCAGCATCAGCGGCGAGTTCCACGGCGTGATGACGGCGACCACGCCGAGCGGCTCGTGCCGGGTGAAGTTGAAGTAGTCCTTCTTGTCCAGCGGAATCACGCGCCCTTCGACCTTGTCCGCCAGCCCGCCGAAGTAGTGGAACCACTTCGGCACGTAGTGCAGTTGGGCAGACATCTCGGAAAGCAGCTTGCCGTTGTCGCGCACCTCGAGGGCGGCGAGCTGCGCGGCGCGCGCGGCGATGCGGTCCCCGAGCCGGTGCAGCAACAGGCCGCGCTCGCTGGCCGTGAGCGCCGGCCACGCGCCGGACTTCAGGTTCCGGTGCGCGGCCTGCACGGCATGGTCCACGTCGCGGGCGTCGCCCCTGGCGATTTCCGCCCATGGCTGGCCGGTGAACGGATTGTCGCTCGGGAGATACTGGCCGCCGGCCGGCGCGGCGCATGCGCCGTCGATGTAGTGCGCAAAGCGTTCCAGTGTCATGCCGCCTCCCGGATGCAGTCCATCAGGATATCCAGGGCTTCGTCGAACACGCGGTCCTCGACAGTAAGCGGATAAAGGAAGCGGATCGCGCTCGGCCCCGGTCCGCACATCAGCAGGATCAGCCCCTTCTGCCACGCCAGCGACTGCACGCGCCTGGCCAGCGCCGGGTCGAACGCGCGCGGGCCTTCGCCGGGCACCCCGAACTCGACCGCGACCATGCTGCCCTGGCCGCGCACGTCGGCAATGGCAGGCACTTCGCCGCGCAGCGCCTCGAGGCGGCTCACCAGCCTGCCGCCCAGCGCATCGGCACGCGCGAGCAGTTGCTCGTCGGCGATCACGTCGAGCACGGCATGCGCCGCGGCGATGGCGACGGGGCTGCCCGCGTAGGTGCCGCCCAGGCCGCCAGGCTCGGCGGCGTCCATGATTGCCGCCTTGCCGATCAGTCCCGACAGCGGATAACCGCCGGCGAGGCTCTTGGCCACGGTGATCAGGTCCGGCTCCACGCCGCTATGCTCGGTGGCGAACCAGCGGCCGGTGCGGCCGAATCCGGCCTGCACCTCGTCGGCGATCAGCACGATGCCATGCTGGTCGCACAGGCTGCGCAGGCCCTGCATCAGCGCCGGCGGAGCGACATTGAAACCGCCTTCGCCCTGCACCGGCTCGACGATGAGCGCAGCCACGCGCGACGGCTCCACCACGGTGCGGAACAACTGTTCGACGCCCTCCAGCGACTCCGCCACCGACACGCCGTGCGAGGGAAACGGCGCATGGAAGATGTCGCCGGGAAACGGACCGAAGCCGGCCTTGTAGGGATGCATCTTGCCCGTCAGTCCCATGCCGAGCAGCGTGCGCCCGTGAAAGCCGCCGGTGAACGCGATGACGGCCGCGCGTCCGGTATGCGCGCGCGCCACCTTGACGGCGTTCTCCACCGCTTCGGCGCCGGTGGTGAAGAACGCGGTCTTCTTTTCGCCGCCGATCGGCGCCAGCGCATTGAGGCGTTCGGCCAGGCCGACGTAGCTCTCATACGGCACCACGCTGTAGCAGGTATGCGAGAACGCCTCCACCTGCGCCTGCACCGCGGCCGTCACGCGCGGGTGCGCATGGCCGGTGTTGAGCACGCCGACGCCACCGCCGAAGTCGATGTAGCGCCGGTCCTCCACGTCCCACAATTCCGCGTTGCGCGCGCGGCGGACGAAGAAATCCGCCTGGGCGGGAGCGCCGCGCGGCGTGGCGGCGAGGCGCCTGGCATGGAGCGACTGGTTGGTCGGGGTGGTGGTCATTTGGTCTCCGGGTCGATGAAGATGTTTGTCATGGCTATGAGCGCGGCGTTGCCGATGCGCGGTGCCGTCACGTTGCGCGGCAGCCTTCCAGGAAGCCGCCGAAGAAGGCCCGCGCGTTCGCGTCCAGGCTTTCGAGGTGGTAGCCGCCCTCCTGCACGATCAGCGTGGGCAGCCCGAGCGCGGCGACGGCCGCGCCGAGGCGGGCAAAGCCCGGCGTCGTCACGGCGACCGCCGATTGCGGGTCGTCCTGGTAGATGTCGAAACCGAGCGCGAGCACCAGTGCGTCCGCGTCGAAGCGCGCCACCGCGCGCAGCGCCACGTCCAGTTGCGAGAAGAACACCTCCTCGTCCGCGCCGTGCGCCATCGGCAGGTTGACGTTGTAGCCGTCGCCCTCGCCGGCGCCCCGCTCTTCCTCGTAGCCGGCCACCACCGGGTAGAAGTCGACCGGGTCGCCGTGGATCGATACGTACATGACGTCGTCGCGGCGGTAGAAGATCTCCTGCACGCCCTGGCCGTGGTGCATGTCGGTGTCGAGGATGGCCACGCGGCCGAAGCGCTCGCGCAGCGCCTGCGCGGCGATCGCCGCGTTGTTCAGGTAGCACAGCCCGCCGGCGCCTTCGACGCGCGCGTGGTGGCCGGGCGGGCGGCACAGCGCATAGGCCTGGCGCGCCCCGCCGATGACGGCACGCGCGCCGGCCACGGCGCTCTGCGCCGACCAGTAGGCCGAGCGGTAGGTGTGCGGCCCGACCGGGCAACTGCCGTCGGTCAGGTAGCGCGCGGCCTTGCCCAGGATGCCGCGCAGCGGATTGTTCTCGCGCACGAAGATGTTGGACATGACCTCGTCGCCCCAGTCCGGCGGCATCTGCTTCCACTGCGCATGCGCCTCTTCGAGAAAGCGCAGGTAGTCCATGCCGTGCACAGCGGCCAGCGGGGCGTGGCCGGCGTCGGCGGGCTCGCGCACCTCGAACTCCAGCGCCTTCACGGCCTCCAGCAGGCGCAGCGCGCGCTCGGGCACTTCCTGCGGCGTGCGCATCTGGCCGCGCGAGAAATAAGTGCGGGGATGGTGCCGCAACTGTTCGGGGTGGAAATAGGTGAGCATGTCTTTCCTCATTGATGGACTGCCTGCGCGACGGCGCCCCGGGCTGCGGCGTGGCGCTGCTTGAGCACGCCGAGCGCCACGATGCAGGCCAGGGACAGGGCAGCCAGGCAGGAATAGAACACCGCGAGCGGCCACCACTGGCCGACGTAGCGGTGCGCAAGCCAGGTGCCGACCAGCGGCGTCATGCCGCCGGCGATGGCACCGCACACGTGGTACGACAGCGAGATGGCCGAGTAGCGCACGCGGATCGGGAACACGCCGGCCACGAAACCGGCGATCACCGAGTAGAACGAAGCCAGGAAAACCACCGCCAGCGCGATGCCGGCCGTCAGCGAAAGCCCGTCGCCGTTGCGCACCAGCAGGAACATCGGATACGGCGACACCATCGCGCACAGCGCGGCGGCCTTCAGGAAGCGCGCCTCGCCGAGCTTCTCCGCCAGCAACGCGGCCAGCGGCTGCGTGAAGAACTGGATCACCGCCACGGCGAACAGGCAATCGAGGATCAGAGACTTCGTCACGCCGACATACTGCGTGGTGTACGAGATCATGAAGGTGTTGGTGAAATAGACGCCCGCGATGCCGAAGGTATTGGCGCCGATGCACAAGGCCACCAGCCCCCCGGAGCCGCGGAACACCTCCACCACCGGCAGCCGCGCGGCGGGCTGCTTGTGCCGCTCGCTCTCGAACTCCGGCGACTCGCCCACGCCGAGCCGGATCATCACGCCGACCAGTAGCAGCGCCGCGCTGGCCAGGAACGGCAGGCGCCAGCCCCAGCCGATGAAGTCGGCGTGGTCCATCGAGCTCACCGCGCGGAACGCCAGCAGCGACAGCAGCAGCCCGGCCGGGCTGCCGAGCTGCGCGAACGAGGCGAAGAAGGTGCCGCGCCCTTCCGGCGCATGCTCGCCCGCCATCAGCACCGCGCCGCCCCACTCGCCGCCGGCGGAAATCCCCTGCACGATGCGCAGCAGCACCAGCAGCGCCGGCGCCAGCCACGGCACCGGCAGGCGCGCCGGCATCAGCCCCACGCCGACCGTGGCCACGCCCATCATCACCAGCGTGGTCATCAGCGCGCGCTTGCGCCCGAAGCGGTCGCCCAGGTGGCCGAACACGACCGCGCCGAGCGGACGGGCAAAGAAGCCCACCGCGAAGGTCCCGAACGACGCCATGGTGCTGATGAACGGGTCGTCCGACGGAAAGAACAGCTCGCCGAACACCAGCGCGGCGGCGGTGGCGTAGATATAAAAGTCGTACCACTCGATCGCCGTGCCGATGAAGGCGGCCGCCGCAGCCCGTTTGGGCTGGCGCAGCGGGGGCAGCGTGGAAGTCATGGGAAGTCTCCTCTCTTGGTACTGCGCGCGTCGGATGGCAGTGCAGTGGGAGATTTATAAGCGGCTGACTGACATTAATCCAATTTCTAATTATTATTCACATCATTAGCATGACTTATGTTGACGGCCTAGCTGCCGCCCTCCCGCCATGACGACTCCCCGCACCAAAGCCGCCCGCTTCCTGCATGACCGGCTCGACTGGAACCTGCTGCGCACCTTCCTCGTGATCATGCAGGAGCGCAGCGTGAGCCGCGCCGCGGCGCGGCTGTACCTCACCCAGCCCGCGGTCAGCCTGGCGCTCAAGCGCCTCGAAGACACGCTCGGCCGCACGCTGATCCAGCGCCACGGCACGGTCTTCCGGCCGACACGCGCCGGCGAGGAGGTGTACCGCCTCGCCGGCGAGATCTACGGGCAGATGTCCCGGCTCGAAACCGAACTCGACGACCGCAGCGGCGACATCACCGGCACGGTGCGGCTGCTGACGGTAAGCCGCATGGACTCGCCCGTGTACGACGAATTCCTCGCGGAATTCCACCGCGCCCATCCGCGCGTCGACCTACAGATCGAGGTGATGCGCTCTTCGGAGATCGTTTCCTCGTTGCTGCGCAATACCGCCACCGCGGGCCTGGCGCTGTGCCGCGCGCCGCAGGACAAGCTGGAGCAGCGCTGCTTCCTGCACCAGCGCTATGCCATCTTCTGCGGACGCCATCACCGGCTGTTCGGCCGGCCGGGCCTGACGGTCGCGGACCTACTGGAGGAGAACTTCGTGTCGTTCACGACCGAACAGTTGGGCGACAGCCTGTCGCCGCTGGCCGTGTTCCGCGACCAGCAGGGCTTTACCGGGCGCATCGTCGCGGTGTCGTCGAGCCTGGACGAGATCCGGCGGCTGATCTTCGCCGGCTACGGCATCGGCTGCCTGCCGGAACACATCGTCCGCGACGATCTCCTGCAGCAGCGACTGTGGCGGCTGCCCCCGGACGAGGGCATCGCCGACGTGGACATTCACCTACTCCAGCGCCGCTCGCGCAAGATGACCGCCGCCGAGCAGGTTTTCCTCGATGGTCTCGAGCGCACGATGCAGCGGTATTCGCTGGCCGAGCGGCTCGGCGTGCACTGAGGCGCTGGCATTCTGCGGCTGCCCGCGGCGTGATCTGGATGGATCACGGCAGCCATGCGCCAAGGCGGAGCCCCATCCCGGCACGCGCGGCGAAATCCCTTGACTCCCCCAATACGGGCATATACCCTCTTAAAAGGTGCATATACACCTAACCGCACCCGACCGGATACATGACAAGCTCCCCAGACATCCCGGAAGCCAGCCCGTGCAACTGCACGGCCATGCGCAAGGCCTCCAGGCGGCTGTCGCAGATGTATGACAACGCGCTGGCGCCGACCGGCCTGAAGTCCACCCAGTACTCCATCCTGGCCGAGATCAGGCGGCGCGGCGAGCCGCCGACCATGCGCGAGCTGGCCGACGCGATGGTCATGGACCGCTCCACTCTGGGCCACAACCTGGGGCCGCTGGAGCGCGACGGCCTGGTCGCGCTGGCGGCCAGCGAGACGGATCGCCGCAGCAAGCATGTGGTCCTTACCGCGCAGGGACGCGCCAGACTCGCCGAAGCGCGGCGGCTCTGGCAGGCAGTACAGAAGCGCTTCGAGCAGCGTTTCGGCGTGGCGGAAGCGGCGGCGCTGCGCGCGGTGCTGCTCGACATCGCCGCCGACGAGACCCTCGTCAACCCGGCCTAGAACGGTCCCACCCCACATTGAAAAGGCCGCCATGGTCACGGATGCAAAGCGGCCCGAGCCCGACGAGGCGGCCGCAGACAAGAAGAAGAAATTCCTGGTCCTGCTGACGGCGGGTCTGGTGTCTTCGCTGATCATGCTGGACTCCAACATCGTGGCGGTCTCGCTGCCATCGATCGCGAAGACGCTGGGGGCGAACTTCACCGAGATCGAATGGGTGGTGAGCGCCTACGTGCTCACCTTCGCCGCGCTGCTGCTGGCGGCGGGCTCGTATGCGGACCGGCACGGGCGCAAGCTCGCCACGCTGATCGGGCTGGCCGTCTTCACGGTGGCGTCCGGCCTGTGCGGGCTGGCGTCGACCGCCCTGATGCTGAACCTGGCGCGCGCGCTGCAGGGCATCGGCGCGAGCCTGCTGCTGACCGCCTCGCTGGCCATCATCAACCACGCCTTCGCCGGCGCCGAGCGCGCGCGGGCCTATGCGTTCTGGGGCGCGTGCCTGGGCATCGCCATCACGGGCGGGCCCATCGTGGGCGGCGTGATCACCGATCTGTTCGGCTGGCGCTGGGCTTTCCTCATCAACCTGCCGATCTGCACGGTGCTCTTTGTCGCGGCCGCCGCGGTGCTGACCGAATCGCGCGACCCGGACGCCAAGCGGCTCGACCTCGCCGGCATCCTGACCTTCAGCAGCGGGCTTTTCCTGCTGATCTGGGCGCTGATCGACGGCACCGGCGCGGGCTGGACCTCGGCGGCAATCCTGGGCCGGATCGCGGGCTCGGCCGCGCTGCTGTCCGCCTTCGTCGCGATCGAGCTGCGGCAGGCGCGGCCGATGGTCGATTTCCGCCTGTTCCGGCAGCCGACGTTCCTCGGCGCCGCGTTCGCCATGCTCGGTTATGCCGCGGGCGCGCAGGTGCTGATCTTCTTCCTGCCGCTGTATCTGCAGAACACCTACGGTTTCGCGCCCGCGGCGGCGGGCCTGGCGATGCTGCCGTTCGCGCTGCCGATGTTCCTCACGCCGCGGCTCGGCGCGGGGCTGGCGACGCGCCATTCGGGCCGGACGCTGCTTGCGCTCGGACTGGCGACCACCGTGGGCGGCGACCTGCTGCTGTGGGCGTTCGCCTCCGCGCACGCGGCGTATCCGCTGTTCGTCGCCGGCATGCTGGTGGCCGGCGCGGGCGCCGGGCTGCTCAACAGCGAAACGGCCAAGGTCATGCAGGGCGCGGTGCCGGTGCAGCGCGCCGGCATGGCGTCGGGGCTGTCGGCGACCACGCGCTTCGTCGGACTGCTGCTCGGCGTGGCCGGCCTCGGCGCGGTCCTGTCGCACGGCGTCACGCAGCGCTTCGTGGCGGCCGGCGCGGCGCTGGGGCTGGATCCCGGCGTGGCGGCGGCCGCCGCGAGGCGCGTGGCTTCCGGCGACACGGCGGGCGTCCTCGGTGCCGTGCCCGCCGGATTGCAGGCGCAGGTGCATGCCGCGGCCGCCGGCGCGTTCGCCGGCGGCTTCGCCGCGGCGAGCCTCGTTGCCGCGGCGGTGGCGGCCATTGCCGGCGTGCTGGCGTTCGCGCTGGTGCGGGAGGCCGATACGGCGCCGGTCAAGGGCGCCGGCGTGGGAGCCAACCTCGTCGCGGCGATGGAGTAGCGGCGCGGCGGGCGCCGGCCCGCGTTGGCCCGTGTTGGCCCGTGTTGGCCCGTGTTGGCCCGCACCGCATCCGCCTCTACGCGGGCCGCGGCTCGGTCATCGCCAGCAGCGTCGGGTCCGCGGGCACCGTGGCGCAGTCGTCGCCCACCAGCGGACATTCCTCGAACACCAGCGCCACCCAGTCGACGAAGACCCGGACCTTGGGCGCGAGGTGCCGGTTCTGCGGATAGACGATCGAGATCGGCAGCGAGCGCGGGCGCCATTGCGGCAGGATCTCCACCAGCGCGCCCGATTGCAGATATTCCTTGAGCATGAAGCGCGGCGCCTGCAGCAATCCGGTGCCGCTCAATCCATAAGTGACGTAGGAATCGGCATCGTTGAAGCTGACTTTTCCGGGCATGCGGATTTCCGTCATTTCCCCGTTCACCATAAAAGCCAGGTCGATTATCCGGCCGGTTCTATTGGATACATAGTGAATGGCGGTATGGTGCTGCAAATCGGACAAAGTGCGCGGAATACCGTATTGCGCCAGATAAGCCGGCGACGCCACCGTGGAAAACCGCATTTCGCCCAGCCGGCGCGCAATCAGGCTGGAATCGTCGAGCTCGCCGACGCGGATGGCGCAGTCCACGCCGTCCTGGATCAGGTCGACGATCCGGTCGCTGTGGCTGACCATCAGGTCGATGTCGGGATAGCCGCGGTGGAACCGGTGCAGTTGCGGCGTGACCACCAGCCGGCCCAGCGTGCCCGGCATGTCCACGCGCAGCTTGCCTTTGGGGCCTTTTCCCAGCGTCGATAGCGCGACTTCCGTCTCCGCCACCTCGGCCAGGATGCGGATGCAGTGCTCGTAGTACTCGGCGCCCTCCGCGGTCAGCTTGAGCTGGCGCGTGGTCCGATGCAGCAGGCGCACGTGCAGGTGCGCCTCCAGGTTCTTGATGATGGTGGTCGCCGATGTGCGCGACAGGTCGAGCGATTCCGCCGCGCGCGCGAAGCTGCTCATTTCCACTACGCGCGTAAATACTTCCATTGCCTGCAGGCGATCCATTTTCCTCACCGGGATGTCATGCCGGAATACGCCGCTTTCATGCAAACCCGCGCAAAAGCCGGCCACTGTTCCGTTTCGCCAAATTGTGTTGAAAGTTATTGGCGTTTATTCGTGCAAGGCAATGTACCAGAATTCGTGCATCGCAACAGTCGGCATGGGCGCATATACCGAAAGGGATTGCCCGGCTATGTATGAAGACCCTCCGCAATCCGGTCCTGAGCATCGAGAGCGCCACAATCAGTGGCCATGCCCAGCGCATTCAATTGCGCACGTACACCCCGGTACAGGCGAGCCGGTGCCTGCCCGTCGTGCTGTATTTCCACGGCGGCGGCTTCATGCACGGAGACCTCGATAGCGCCGACGTCGCCGCGCGCGCCATCGCGGGCCTCACGCCCGCCGTGGTCGTCTCGGTCGGGTATTCGCTCTCGCCGCGCTTTCCGTTTCCGGCCGCGCTCGAAGACGGCCATCTCGCGGCCGCGTGGGCGCTGGCCAACGCCAGGACGCTGGGCATCCATGCCGGGCGCATGGGCGTGGCGGGACACGATGCCGGCGGCAGCATCGCCGCGGGCATCGCCGCGATGGCGCGCGACCGCAAGGAGGTCCGCCTGGGGGCGCAGGCGCTGCTGGCGCCGCTGCTGGACCCGAGCATGACCCGCCTGGCCGACGCCAGCAAGATCGCGGCGCCGGACCTGCCCGCCAGCGAATGCGCGCTCGGCTACCGGTGCTACCTGCCCGAGGTGCGGCACCGCATGCATCCGTATGCCGCGCCGCTCGAGTCGCGCCGGCTCGCCCAGCTGCCGCCCGCGCTGATCGTGAGCGCCGGGCAGGACCTGCTACACGTGGAAGGAGAGACGTACGCCCGCGAGCTGATCGCCGCCGGCGTGCCGACCGAGACGACGCGCTATGCCGCGGCGTCGCACCGGTCGATCGCCACCGACCCGGCCGCGCTGGCCGCGGTCGCGGCCTTCTTCAGCCGGCGGCTCGCCGCGCCGTGACGACCCGTTCCCGAATCCGGTTTCCGAATCCAACTAAGGAGTAGTGAGATGCTCAGTCAGAGATCCCTGTTTCGCAAGCCGCCGGTCCTGGCCGGCATTTCGCTGGCCGTGGCCGCGGCGGTAGCCGCTATTGCCGGCCTTGCCGGCACCGAGACCAGGGCCGCGCCGTCGTCGGCGCCGCCGCCGACCGAGGTCCAGGTGCAGTCGGTGGCGCCGGAGAACGTGCGCGTCTGGTCGAGCTTCTCGGGGCGGCTCAAGGCCGTGGACGAGGCGCTGGTGCGGCCGGAGGTGAGCGGACGGATCGTCGAGGTCCGCATCAAGGACGGCCAGACCGTGCGCGCGGGCGACGTCATGTTCGTGATCGACCCGCGCACCTACGAGGCCGCGGTGGCCAGGGCCAAGGCGGACCTCGCCGCGGCGCGCACCCGCGCGGACTTCGCCGCGACGGAATACGAGCGGGCCCGCGGCCTGATCGGCTCCGAGGCCATCCCGCGCAGCCTGTACGACCAGCGCGGCAACGAGGACCGCGTCGGCCGCGCCGCCGTGCTCGCCGCCGAGGCGGCGCTGCGCCAGGCCAGCATCAACCTGGACTACGCCTACGTCAAGGCGCCCATCGCGGGCCGCGTCAGCCGCGCCGAGATCACGCTGGGCAACCTCGTGCAGGCCGGGCCCAACGCGCCGGTGCTCACGCGCATCGTCTCCGGCGACGGCATCTACGCCGATTTCGAGGTCGACGAGCAGAGCTACATCCGCAGCATCCGCGGCCAGGCCGACACGCACAGCAAGGAACAGAAGCTGCCGGTGGAGATGACGGTGCTGGGCGACGCCGGGCACACCTACCAGGGCACCATCTACACCTTCGACAACAGCATCGACGCGGCCAGCGGCACCATCCGCGCCCGCGCGAAGTTCGCCAACGCCGACGGCGCGCTGGTGCCGGGCATGTTCGTCTCGATGCGGCTGGCCAGCGGCAGCGACACCCGCGCGCTGCTGGTGCCCGACGTGGCGCTGGGCAGCGACCAGAGCAAGAAGTTCGTCTTCGTGGTCGGCCCCGACAACAAGGTCGCCTACCGCGAAGTCACGCTCGGCGCGGGCATAGACGGCCGGCACATCGTGCTGGCCGGCCTCAACCCCGGCGACCGCGTCGTCACCAAGGGGCTGCAGTTCATCCGCCCGGACGCGGTGGTCTCGCCCACCGAAGCCGCCGCGGCGCCGCCCAAACCCGTGACCACCGCCGCGGTCCACGCGGACCCGGCCAAGAAAACGGCGGACTGATGCGATGAACCTCTCCAAATTCTTCGTCGACCGCCCCAACTTCGCGGCGGTCATCTCGATCCTCATCTTCCTCGCCGGCCTGATCGCGATCCCGCGCCTGCCGATCTCCGAGTATCCCGAAGTGGTGCCGCCCTCGGTGGTGGTGCGCGCGCAGTTCCCGGGCGCCAACCCCAAGGTCATCGCCGCCACCGTGGCCACGCCGCTGGAGGAGCAGATCAACGGCGTCGAGAACATGCTCTACATGTCCTCGCAGGCCGCCAGCGACGGCGTGCTGACGCTGACCGTCACCTTCAAGCTGGGCACCGACCCGGACCTCGCCACGCAGCTCGTGCAGAACCGCGTCAACGAAGCGCTGCCGCGCCTGCCGGACGTGACGCGCCAGCTCGGCGTGAGCACGGTCAAGAGCTCGCCCGACCTGACGATGGTGGTCCACCTGGTCTCGCCGAACGACCAGTACGACATGCTGTACCTGCGCAACTACGCGCTCATCAACGTCAAGGACGAGCTGTCGAAGATCACCGGCATCGGGCAGATCAACATGTTCGGCTCGGGCAACTACGCCATGCGGGTCTGGCTCAACCCGCAGAAGATCGCCCAGCGCAACATGAACCCCGACGAGGTGGTGGCCGCCATCCGCAAGCAGAACATCCAGGTCGCGGCCGGCGTGGTCGGCGGCGCGCCGTACAAGGACAACGTCGAGATCCAGCTACCGGTCAACGTGCAGGGCCGGCTCACCGACGTGGACCAGTTCGAGAACATCATCATCAAGCGCGAGAACGGCGTCGTCACCTACCTGCGGGATGTGGCGCGCGTGGAGATCGGCGCGTCCGAGTACGCGCTGCGCGCGCTGCTCGACAACAAGCAGGCGCTGGCGCTGATCATCTTCCAGTCGCCGGGCGCCAACGCCATCGAGATCTCGAACAACGTGCGCGCCAGGATGGCGGAGCTCAGCAAGCGCTTCCCCAAGGGCCTCGAGTACCGGATCGCCTACGACCCGACCACCTTCGTGCGCGACTCCATCGACGCCGTGATCCACACGCTGCTCGAAGCCATCCTGCTGGTGGTGCTGGTGGTGATCCTGTTCCTGCAGACCTGGCGCGCGGCCATCATTCCGCTGCTCGCGGTGCCGGTCTCGGTCATCGGCACGTTCGCGGTGATGCACGGCTTCGGCTTCTCGATCAACGCGCTGTCCCTGTTCGGGCTGGTGCTGGCCATCGGCATCGTGGTGGACGACGCCATCGTGGTGGTGGAGAACGTCGAGCGCAACATCGCCAGCGGCCTCCGGCCGCGGGAAGCCACCATCAAGGCCATGAAGGAAGTGACCGGCCCGATCATCGCCATCGCGCTGGTGCTGTGCGCGGTGTTCGTGCCGATCGCCTTCATCAGCGGGCTGACCGGCCAGTTCTACCGCCAGTTCGCGCTGACCATCGCCTTCTCGACGGTGATCTCGGCCTTCAACTCGCTGACGCTGTCGCCGGCGCTGGCGGCCCTGCTGCTGCGCTCGCACGACGCGCCCAAGGACGGCCTCACGCGCTTCATGGACCGCTGCCTGGGCGGCTTCTTCGCGCGCTTCAACCGGGTCTTCCAGCGCGGCTCGGAGAACTACAGCAGCGGCGTGACCCGCGCGCTGCACCGCAAGCGCGGCTCGCTGCTGATCTACGCCGTGCTGCTCGGCGCCACCGTGTTCGGCTTCAGCCACGTGCCGACCGGCTTCGTGCCGATCCAGGACAAGGGCTACCTGGTCAACCTGATCCAGTTGCCCGACGGCGCCACGCTCGACCGCACCGAGGCCGTGGTGCGGCAGATGACGGACATCGCTTCCAAGGAGCCCGGCTACCGCAACGCCGTGCAGCAGCCGGGGCTGTCGCTCAACGGCTTCATCAACAGCCCGTCGGCGGCCACGGTGTTCTTCGGCGAGAAGAGTTTCGACGAGATGGGCAAGCTCGGCGTGAGCGGCCCGAGCCTGGCGCATAGCCTGCAGGCCAAGTTCGGCGCCATCAAGGATGCGTTCATCGCCGTCTTCCCGCCGCCGCCGGTGCAGGGGCTGGGCAACACGGGCGGCTTCAAGCTGCAGATCGAGGACCGCGGCGACGCCGGCTACGAGGCCCTGAGCAAGTCCGTGACGGCGGTGCTGGAGAAAGCGCGCAAGGCGCCCGAGCTGGCCGGGGTGTACACCACCTACAACGTCACCACGCCGCAGCTGTTCGCCGACGTGGACCGCACCAAGGCCGCGCAGCTCGGCGTCGACGTGGACGACGTCTTCAAGACCATGCAGATCTACCTGGGCTCGCTCTACGTGAACGACTTCAACAAGTTCGGCCGCACGTACCAGGTCATCGCCCAGGGCGACAAGGACTTCCGCTCCAGGCGCGACGACATCCTCGACCTCAAGGTGCGCAACTTCGAGGGCAAGATGGTGCCGCTCGGCGCGGTCGTCACCCTGAGCGACACCACCGGCCCGGACAGCGCCTCGCGCTACAACGGCTACCGCTCGGCGGACATCAACGGCGGCCCGGCGCCCGGCTACTCGACCGGCCAGGCGCAGGCCGCCATCACGAAGATCCTGGACGACACGCTGTCCGGCGACATGGCGTTCGAATGGACCGAGCTGGCCTACCAGCAGATCCTCTCGGGCAACACCGCGCTGATCGTGTTCCCGATCTGCATCCTGCTGGTCTTCCTGGTGCTCACCGCGCAGTACGAGAGCGTGTTCCTGCCGCTGGCGATCATCCTGATCGTGCCGATGTGCCTGTTCTCCGCGATCACGGGCGTGTGGCTCACGGGCGGGGACAACAACCTGTTCACGCAGATCGGCTTCTTCGTGCTGATCGGGCTGGCGTGCAAGAACGCCATCCTGATCGGCGAGTTCGCCCGCGAGCTGGAGATACACGGCAAGTCCACCTACGAGGCGGCGATCGAGGCGGCGCACCTGCGCCTGCGCCCGATCCTGATGACCTCCATCGCGTTCATCGCGGGCGTGCTGCCGCTGGTGCTGTCGCACGGCGCCGGCGCGGAAATGCGGCATGCGATGGGCGTGGCGGTCTTCTTCGGGATGATCGGCGTGACGTTCTTCGGCCTCTTCCTGACTCCCATTTTCTACGTGCTGGCCCGCGGCCTGGAGAAGCGCCTCACGAAAACCGAAAAGGTACATCACCATGTTGAAGACTAATGTGATGGCGGCGCTCGCCGCCGCCGCGTTGCTGGCCGCCTCCCTGGCCGCGTGCACGAGCCCGGTCGGGCCGCAGCCGTCGGGCATCGACACGGCCGCGTCATGGAGCCGGCTCGAGGGCGGCAAGGACGGTGGCAAGGATGGCGCCAACGACGGCAAGACCGCCGGCGCGGCGCTCCTGGTGGCGAGCACCGATGCCGAGGTCGACCAGCAATGGTGGGGCCGCTTCCGCGACCCTGCGCTCGACGCGCTGGTCCGCGAAGCGCTCGACCACAACAAGACGCTGAAGATTGCCAGGGCGCGCGTCGACGAAGCGCGCGCCGGGCGCTTGCTGGCGCAGTCCGCGCTGGCGCCGCAGATCAACGCCGAGGCCAGCAGCGAGCGCGGCAACCGCGGCTTCCTGACCAGCGACAAGGCCGTGACCATCAACCAGGTGGACATCGCCGCGACCTGGGAGCTCGACCTGTTCGGGCGCAACCAGGCGCGCGCCGCGCAGGCCGGCGCCATCCTGCAGTCAGCCGAGGCGAGCCGGCAGGCCGTGCGGGTGGCGCTGCTGGCCGAGGTGGCGCGCACCTACTTCGACCTGGGCAACTACGCGCGCCAGATCGAGCTGACGCGCAACAACCTCGCCACCCAGCGCAAGACGCTCAGCCTGATCCAGGCCCAGTTCCAGGGTGCGATGGCGAGCAACTTCGACGTGCAGCGCGCGGCGGCGCAAGTCTCCGCGACCGAAGCGCTGATCCCCGCGCTGCAGACCGGCTATGACCAGTCGGTCAACCGGCTGGCGAGCCTGCTCGGGCGCACGCCGGAATCGATGGGCGGGATGTTCGACGGCGCCGCCGCGGCGCGCGCGACCGTGCCGCCACTCGACAACGGCATCCTGGTCTCGGCCCCGGCCAGGGTGCTGGCCGAGCGCCCCGACGTGCGCGTGGCCGAGCGCAGCTTCGCCGCCAGCATCTCCGGGCGGAAGGCGGCGGTCGCCGAGCTGTTCCCCAACATTTCGCTGACCGCGCTGTTCGGCGCGCAGAACGCCACGCCGTTCTCGTCCACGCCCTGGGGCATCGGCGCGGGCCTGGTCCAGCCGATCCTGAACTTCGGCCGCATCTCGTCGCAGATCGACGCGGCCGACGCGCGCCAGCAGCAGGCCTTCCTCGGCTACCAGCAGACCGTGCTGGAGGCGCTCGAAGACATGGAGAACGCGCTGTCCGGCTACCTCAACGAGAACACGCGCAACGCCTCGCTCTCGGCCGGGGTGGCGCAGAACCGCAAGGCGGTCGAGCTGGCCAGGATGCAGTTCAGCCACGGCTACGTCGGCCTGCTCGACGTGCTGGTCGCCGAACGGGACCTGCTCGACGCCGAATCGAAGCAGGCCGCCTCGGATGCGAGCCTGCGCAAGGACCTCGTGCGCATCTTCGCGGCGGCGGGCGGCGGCTGGCGCGACCAATAGCGGCGCGCCGGCCGGCGCGAATCCCGGGCGCGGGGATGGGTTGCCATCCCCGCGCTTGCCTTGGCCGGCCGCGCCCGGCGCCGGACCCGGTTTCGGTTTCGGTCCCCACACACCGGCCGATTCCGCCCTTCCCTCCGCCAGCCGGTCTGCTAATCTTTATTGCGGCGCAACGTCCGCCGTGTCCGGCTGAATACAGGAGGGAAAATGTTTCCGTGGATCTGGCTGTGGTCTCCCAACCTTCACTTCCCCTGGAGCGGCTCAGTCGCCCAGCGCATCGACCCCGACCTGCTGTTCAACGCCATTTCGCCTTCCGCCGGCGACGCCGACATCGAACGGCGGGCCTTCCACATCGCCTCCTACGGGCGCCAGCTCGGCCTCATCACCGAAGTGCTGCTGCACGCGGTGGACCCCGCCGCCATCGACCCGCAGCGCGCCGCCGACTCGCTGGAGAGACTCAAGCGCATCCGCGACGAGATCGAATGGCTCAAGACCGACGACGGCACGCTGTCGTCCGACGCGCTGCTCGGGCATCTGGCCCGGCTCAGGACGGAGAACCCGGCTGAATTCACGCGGGTGTTGAGGATTGCGAACGGGTGAGTGTCGGGGCGGCCGGCAATACTGCCGGCACCGCCTGCCCCGGTCACTGGTCCTTGCATGGAACGTCCGGATCCATGCCGTACATGCAGGCAAACGGGTCCCGCCACCTGTTTTGCTTGTACAGCAAGTACACCTTGTCGCCGCTCAGCCACTCCAGAATGGCCGTACCGCCGGAATAAAGCCACCACTCGCCCGAACTATGATCGCTGAACTCCACCGTGCCTTTCGCGTAGCAGGGAGAGTAGCGATCATGATGGATGATGCGGCCCTCCACTGGATAGGCCTTCGAGAAGAAGCGAGCGACCTGCTTCTTGTTCGGGACGAATTTCCTGCACTCTTCCTGGACATACGGATCGGAGTCGCCCCGGGCCAGCCCCGTTCCGTCGATGACGACCTTTGTCACGGTCCTGGCCTCGCACAGTAATACGGCGCAAAGCAGCATGAGACCGACGCCCCCCCCTGCAAAACGTCGATTTACCTTTTTCCGCACTCGCCCCCGTCTTGTTCCTGGCAAATACCATGACCTTGCTTCGAAATGGCTAACATGAATCAGCACCCCGGCTTGTCGCCCAAGCCATATGTGCAGGCGAGTGGGTCGTGCCACCGATTCTGCTTGTACAGCAAGTCCACAGAACCACCCCTGGACCAGAAAAGAGTCGCGGCTCCTCCCGAGTACAACTGAAATTTGCCTGAACTGTGATCGCTGAACTCCACGGTCCCGGTCGCATAGCAAGGGGAATATCGTTCAGTGGTAAGCACATGGCTTTCGACGGGATAGGCTTTCAGGAAATAACGCCTTACCTGAGAAACCGTCGGCGCAAACGCCTTGCACCCCACTGTCAGATTCCTGTCATTCTCCTCTGCGTTCTGGCCTACCTCGTCAATGACCACCTTTACAACCGACCTGGCAAGGCTGGGCATGGATGGCACGATGAGTCCTGCGACAACTACGGCCTTGATCAAGGTATGCCTTACCATTTTGCTGTAGTCGCTTCGGTGAGGTTTTTTCTGGACAGATCCGGATGTCGATAGACTTCGTCCGCCTCGACGCCAAAGGTTTCGATCAATTCCCGCACAAGCCATTGGAGCGAAGCGTTCTGCTCTATTGTCACGGTCTCATATACCTTTTCCTTCTTTTTCCCTCCCGCGGCATCTCTCTCATGAGCTACACCGACCAACTCAATGCCGATTGAGTCCATGTTTGATGGATAACGTTCCGGAAACTTCTTCCGATATTCCCGATTCGAGAGTTTTTTGTATTTGTACTGCATCGTAGTGACTGCCTTGAGTTCAGCAGGCGCACACTCGTGCGTCGACAAGCATCGCGATTTCAACCGCCCGACGTGATCGGTCCGCGTGGACAGCGATGCCGTCTGATAGATCGTCCCATCCTTGTCGATCAAAAAGTGCGCGCCGTTGGCATCCTTGTGCTGGTAGCTGTGAAACGTGCTCTGCGCCGTCGGCCCGTTCGTCTGATGCACTACAATCCCATTCACCTTGTGCATCGGTCCGCGCTCGATCGCGGGATGGATGGCCAGCCTGACGCGCTCCGCGTCGACATGGCCTTGCTTCGAAATGAACAGCATGGCATTCCCTCCGGTGGTCAGATGGCCTTGTTGGCCTTGATGTCGTATCCCGCGCCCACCGTCCCGGCGCTGCCGCCCTGCGCGTTCTGCAGCACGTAGTCGTGCCGCACGCGGGCGAAGGACAGCCGGACCTCCTCGCGCGGCATGGCCATGTTGTGGTTGCCGGCCACGGCAACCCGCGTGACCAGCACGTCCTCCATCGTGATCTTCAGGTATTCGTGCGGCGTGCCGCCGGCCTTGCGCATGACCAGCACCGCGGTGTCGATGTGCCTGCCGGCCAGGCAATACTGCACGAGGGCGGGCGTCGCCCGGTCGACGTAGTGCTCGAAGGCGAGGTCATCCACGCTGCATTTGCCGGCGCCGCCGCCGCTGCCTTCGTGCATGCTGGCCGGCTGGCTGACCGACCAGTCCCATGTCAGCACCTCGATCTCGTTCGGGTGGCGGGCATCGGCGGATTCGCCGTCGATGCCCGCCAGCTTCAGGAAAATGTCCTGGGACATGGTTGCTCCTTTCTTGCCTGCGGGTTGAGATACGGATGCCTGCCGGCGCTGCGCCAACCGGCAAAGCACGGTATCAGCGCAGGCCGCGCGCGGATATTGGACGGGTATGAAATGCCTTTCCGCGACTCCGTCCGCCCGCGCGGCGGCACGGGCGAAGCCGTCCCGGCTGGCGCGGCATGGCCCGGAACGGGCCGCCAATGCCCATCCGGTTGGGGAAATGAAAGCGCTTTCCGATAGAATCCTGCCTTTCCGATTGCTGCAACGCGAACCGGCGGCACAACGCGCGGAATTCACGGGAATCGAGGAACATGGAAACAGCGGCTTTCAGCCTGCCACGTTGGCGCTCTACGGCCTGGTTATGCGACCCGGGCGCGAACGTTCCTGAAGACATCCGCATCAAGCTGATCGGCAGCCTGTTCGGCACCCTGCCCATCTTCGCCGGCGGCGTGCTCAACACCGTCGCCGTGGCGATAGCCATCGCCTGGCGCGACCCCAGCCCGGCCTTCGTGGCCTGGGTCATCATCGAGATCCTGCTGTGCGGCACGCGGCTGGGCGTCCTGACGGCGGCGCACCGCGCGGCGACGGCGGGCCGCTCCACCTTCACCGACGTCTACATCCTGCTCGCGGTGCTGTGGGGCGCGAGCGTGGGCTACGGCACCTTCATCAGCATCCTCAGCGGCGACTGGGTGGCGGCAACCATGTCCTGCCTGTCCGCCGCCGCGATGGTGGGCGGCATCTGCTTCCGCAATTTCGGCGCGCCGCGGCTGGTGGCGATCATGATCCTGCTGTCGCTCGGCCCGTGCTGCATCGCCGCGGTGCTTTCCGGCGAGGCCGTGATGCGCCTGACCCTCGTGCAGATCCCGTTCTACCTGGTCGCCATGAGCATCGCGGCCTTCCACCTGAACAAGCTGCTGGTCACCACCATGAAGGCGGAGCGGGAAAACGACCACCGCGCCCGCCACGACGCCCTCACCGGCCTGCCGAACCGCGCGGGGCTGGTCCACGCCTCCGCGCATCTGTACAAGGCGGACCAGATCGGCGAAGGCAAGACGGCGGTGCTGTACATGGACCTCGACGGCTTCAAGCCGGTCAACGACCAGCACGGCCACGAGGCCGGCGACCAGTTGCTGGTCACGATCGGCAAGCGGCTCGATGCGCTCAAGGGCCCGGACGACATGGTGTTCCGCATCGGCGGCGACGAATTCGTGGTCATCGTGCGCGCCGGCGACCAGGCCGAGATCGCCAGCTTCGCCGACCGGCTGGTCAGCGAAGTGCCGGTGCCGTTCACGCTGGAGCCCGACGTCAGCGTGGAGATCGGCGCGAGCGTCGGGGTCGCGCTGATACCGGAGCACGGCGCCGACGTGATGGCCGCGCTGACCGCGGCGGACAAGGCCCTGACGCTGGCCAAGCTCGGCGGCAAGGCGCAGTGGACGCTGGCGACCTAGCGTCATGGCGTCACGGCGCCTTCCCGGAAACCTGCCGCGCCGCCTCTCCCCGCCGCCAACCCCGCACCTCCACCCACTGCCAGGACAGCAGCGCCGGCACGCCGAACAGCACTTCCCGCGCGCGCCTGACCAGCGCCAGCGACAGCGCGACCTGCGCATCGACCCCGAGCAGGTTGCCCAGCAGCACCATCACCGCCTCCTGCACGCCCAGGCCCGCCGGCACGAAGAAGGCCACCTGGCGCGCCGCCTGGGTCAGCGATTCGATGGCGACGGCCTGCCAGAACGGCAGCGGATGGCCGAGCAGCCATAGCGCGCACCAGGTTTCCAGCGCGCCGGCGGCGAAGCCGGCAAGCTGCCAGGCCAGCGCCGCCGCCAGTCTGCCGTGGCGCCGGTTAAGGGCGCGGATGGCGGCGTCGAGGCGGGCGCCGTCGAGCATGGCCACGAGGCGGTGATCGGCGCCGAGCAGGCGCCCGGCCGCGCTCTCCAGCCGCGCGAAGATGCCGCCGTAGCGCAGCGAGAGCGCGAACAGCACCGGCACCGGGAGCGACAGCGCCAGCCCGAGCGCCACCACCCAGGCCTGGGTGCCGTCGTGCAGGGCGGCCACCAGTAGCAGCGTGCCGAGCACGCAGAACAGGTACTGGGCGAACAGCGTGACCATGACTTCGACCACGATGCTGGCGGTCACGGCGGTGGTGTCGCGGATGCGCAGGCGGGCCAGGCGGATGCCCGCCAGCTCGCCGCCCACGCTGGCGACCGGCAGCAGGCGGCTGACGGCTTCGCGCACGGCGGCGACCCACCACAGGAAACCCAGCCCGGCCCGCCCGTCCGGGTCCGCCGCGGCCAGCAGTACGCGCCAGCCCCGCGCGTCCAGCAGCAGCGGCAGCGCGTGCAGCGGCACCAGCAGCAGCAGCGGCCAGCCGGCCCGGGCGACGATGCCGGCCACGTCGCCGGCGCCCTCGTGGATCACCAGGGCGATCAGCGCCAGCAGGCCGAGCAGCCCCGCGAGACAGGCCAGGCGCTTCATGCGGCGGTCATGCCGGCTCCCGACGCGCCGCCGGGCGGCGGATCGGGGAGATCGAGGGGATCGGGGAAGAGGTCGCTGAAACCGCCGCGGCGCGGCACCGCGTGGTCCAGCGCGGCGCGCACGCGCGGCGACAGCAGCGCGGCCAGCTCGTCGGCATGGCGATAGCCGTGCATGGCGGGCGCGATCTCGGCGCCGGACACCACGCCCGGATGGAAGTAGATCTCGCCCACGCCGGCCGGCAGGCGGGCCAATGCGCGCAGCAGCGCGCGCTCGTCCATCGCGCCGCTGTCGGCGATACCGATCACGTAATCGTTGTGGGCCACGCCGGCCGCGTCCAGCCGGCGCCGCGCCAGCGCCAGCCAGGGCCGCAGCAGCCGCGGCGCGCGCGCCTCGCCCGGCAGGCGCACGGCGCGCAGGCCGAACTCGCGGCCGATCCGCAGCACCAGCCCCAGCACGGTGGGATGCAGGTGGAAATGCTTGTGGGCATTGACGTGGTCCAGCGCCAGCCCGGTCGCCGCGAACGCGGCGAACTGCGCGCGGATCTCGGCGGCCAGCTGGCGCCGCACGTGAGGCAGGAAGAAAAAGCGCGCGCCGTCGCGCGCCATCGCCGAGCCGAAGCGGCCTTGCGCGTCCACCAGCGCCGGGATGCGGGCCGGCGGCAGCACCGCGGGCCCGTCGGCCAGCACCAGGTGCAGGCCCACCCGCAGGCCGGGCAGGCGCCGCGCGCGCGCCACCGCGTCGGCCGCGGCGCCGGCCCCCACCATCAGGCTGGCGGCATTGAGCACGCCGTCGCGGCAGGCGCGTTCCACCGCCTCGTTGACCGCCGGGTGCAGGCCGAAGTCGTCGGCGGTGAGGATCAGGGCGCGCCGCGCTGCGGCGGCGGTTTCCACGGTTGCCTTGCCCACGGCCGTCGTCACGCCTCGTGCGAGCGCAGGAAGCGGAAGAACTCCACGCCTTCGCGCAGCCGCCGCTTCATCATTTCGCGGCTGCCGAGCATCTCGCGCACGATCTCCCAGATCTTGGCCGGGCGGAAGTAGAAGCGCTTGTAGAAGGTTTCCACGCCGTGGTAGATCTCCTCGCGCGACAGGTGCGGGTAGCTGATCGCGGCCAGCTGGATGCCCTGGTCGTTGACCAGGTTGATGACCTTGTTCTCGGCCAGCCAGCCGTTGTCCACCGCCTGGCGGTACAGCGCGGTGCCCGGATACGGCGCCGCCAGCGACACCTGGATGGTGTGGGGGTTGATGTCCTTGGCGTAGGCGATGGTCTTCTCGATGGTCTCGCGCGTCTCGCCCGGCAGGCCCAGGATGAAGGTGCCGTGGATGGTGATGCCGAGCTTGCGGCAATCCTCGGTGAAGCGGCGCGCGATGTCCGTGCGCAGGCCCTTCTTGATGTTCAGCAGGATCTGGTCGTCGCCGGACTCGTAGCCCACCAACAGCAGGCGCAGGCCGTTTTCCTTCATGATCTTGAGCGTGCTGTAGGGCACGTTGGCCTTGGCGTTGCACGACCACGTCACGCCGAGCTCGCCCAGCCCGCGGGCGATCTCCTCCACGCGCGGCTTGAAGTCGGTGAAGGTGTCGTCGTCGAACATGATCTCCCTGACCTCGGGCATGTTCTCCTTGATCCATTTCACCTCGGCGATCACGCTCTGTGCCGAGCGCGTGCGGTAGCGGTGCCCGCCCACGGTCTGCGGCCACAGGCAGAAGGTGCATTTCGAGCGGCAGCCCCGGCCGGTGTAGATCGACACGTAGGGGTGTTTCAGGTAGCCGATGAAGTAGTTCTCGACCTTGAGGTCCCGCTTGTAAATGGGGGCCACGAACGGCAGCTCGTCCATGTTCTCGATCATCGGGCGCGGGCCGTTGTGCCCGAACGAGCCGTCGGGCAGCCGGTAGCTCAGGCCGGCGATGTCCTCGAGCGGCAGGCCCGCGGCCACGTCACGGCAGGTGTAGTCGAATTCCTCGCGGCACACGAAGTCGATGGCCGCGCTGGCGCCCAGCGTGCCGCCGGGATCGACCGCCGGCTTGGCGCCGACCATGCCGATCATCACGTCGGGCTTGCGTTGCTTCAGCGCCTCGGCGAACTTCGCGTCGGTCGGGAAGGACGGCGTGCTGGTGTGGATGATGACGAGCTCGTAGCCGGCGGCGATCTCCAGCACCTGCGCCACGCCGAGGCCGTCGGCCGGCGCGTCCAGCACGCGGCTGCCGGGCACCAGCGCGGCGGGCTGGGCCAGCCAGGTGGGATACCAGAACGACTTGATCTCGCGCTTGGCCTGGTAGCGCGAGCCCGCGCCGCCGTCGAAGCCGTCGAAAGAGGGAGCCTGCAGGAAGAGGGTTCTCATAGCGGTCTCTGATGGGTCATCCGGTTCATTTGCCATCGACGGACAGGACGGACGACGAAGCGCCATGCTCGCCATTGTCCGTGCCCGCGGGCCGTGGGGAAAGGGGGTACGCGCCTGTCGCGCCGCCACCGCCGGCCGGCGCGGCGGGCGCGTGCCGGTCGCGGGTTGACAGCATCTGCCCGCGCCAGCGCACCTGGTCGCCGAACAGCGCGGCGACCCACTCGGCCAGCAGCAGCACGTCGCGCAGCGGCGCCCGCAGGGCCGCGCCGAGACTGCCCGCCAGCAGGCTGCGCGCGCCTATCCCGGCCAGCGCGACGGCCAGCACCGGCGGCTGCGGCGCCAGCCATGCCGCCAGCGCCAGCATCGGCCAGGTAAACGTGATGAAAATGAAGGCGAAGCCGGACGGGTTGATCGAGCGGATGGTGCGCAGCCAGCGCAACTCGTGGCTCCACAGCGCCGCCAGATGCGTCTCCGTCACGTCGGTGCTGACTTCCACTTCCGACAGCACCGTGCGCAGCCCCCGCTGGCGGGTCAGCTCGCCAAGCCAGAAATCGTCGGCGAGGCGGTCGGACAGCGCGGCGAAGCCGCCGACGGCGTCGAGCACCTCGCGCCGCAGCGCAATCGTGGCGCCGAAGGAAAAGCGCCGCGAGCCGCAGGCGTGGGCCACGCGCGCGGAGGGCGCGAACCAGTCGTCGATGAACTGCGCGCCGAGGGCCGGCCACAGCCCGCCCACCGGGCGGCCGCGGTACAGGCAGGTCACCACGCCCACGGCGGGATCGGCCAGCGGCGCGGTGACGCGCGCGAGGTAGTCCGGGTCCGCCGCGATGTCGCTGTCGGCCACCACCAGCCAGGGGTGGCGCGCCCGCGGCAGCAGGTTGATCAGGTTGCTGACCTTCAGGTTGCTGCCGTGCACGAGCGGGCACACCACGAGGGCGATGTCGCACGCCGGGAACTCCGCCCGCAGGCGCTCGACCACGGCAATGGCGGGGTCGTTGGCGGCGCGCACGCCGAATACCAGCTGGAACGCCGGATGCCGCTGCCGGCACAGGCCGGCGAGGTTGTCGTAGAGATTGGGATCGGCGCCGCACAGTGGCTTGAGCACGCTGACCGGCTTCGGGCCGGCATCTGCCGGCGCCGCGCAAGACCTGTGCCGCGCCGGAGCCCGCCAGGTGGCGGCGGCGGCGGCGCCCGCATAGGCGGTGGCCAGGCACGCCAGCGCGGTGCCGGCCGGTGCCAAATGGGAAAACACCTGCATGGAAGACTCCCGATCCAGGCATCGCCCGCTGCCTCGGCGGGCGCGGTGCGGTGAAGGCGCTGCGCTGTGGGTGCGCGCGCTTGGCCGCCAGTGTAGGAATGGTTTCCTTAAGGAAAAATTAAACCGATGAAATTCGATGGCCGATGCGGGCAATCGCGCTGTGGAGCGGATGCGAACCGGCCCGCCGCGGCAAGCGGCCCGCGGAAACCGGCGTGGCGCTTGCCGCACAACAGCCGCTCCGACACCGGCTGCGCGCCAGCCAGCCCCGGCCCCGGCGCCGCCGGCTGGCCGCAACGTGCCGCATCAGCCATTGCGAAGCGCGCCAACAGATGGCAAACTCGCAACTCTGTTGCAATAGCCGGTTTGTTTTCCGGAAAACCGGCCGCCCGCCCTCCCCGCAGTCATCCGTGTTTCGACGCTCGCTCGCCCTCCTGCTGGTCGTGGCCCTGCTCTTCGGGCAGGCGGGCAACTACGTCCATGCGCTGTCCCACCTGCACGCGCAACTGCAAAGCAGCGCGTGCGTGGCGGCGGACGACGCCGGGCAGTGCGAGCCCGACCAGGATGTCTGCCTGCAGTGCCTGGCCTTCGCGGCGCTGGCGGTGGCGATGCCGGCGCTGGCGTCGTGGCTGCTCATCGCCTGCTCGCGCCGCTGGCACTATCCCCTGCCCGCCGAGCGCCACCTCGCGCCCGTATTCTCGCCGCGGCCCCGCAGCCGCGGCCCGCCTCTGACCCGCTTGTCGTTCACGTAGTGCATTGGCGCGGGCAAGGAGTCCCCGCGCGACACTCCCATATCGTCAGAGGCATTGCCATGTCAGTTTTCCAGCTTCGAGCCATTGCGGCCGGCGCCGCGTCGGCGCTCGCCGTCTCGGCGCACGCACAGTCGGCGCCAGCCGACGTCCCTTCCACGCCGCCCGCCGCGCGGCAAGCCCAGGCGCAGGCCGCCACCCCGGCCACCCCCGCCACTGCAGCCGCCAGCGACAAGTCGCTCAACGCGGTCGTCGTCACCAGCAAGCGCCTGGACGAGGCGCGCAACGCCCTGTCGCCGGAGACCGGCAGCTCGGTCTACCGCTTCGACAGCGAGGACATCGACGCGCTGCCCCAGGGCGACAACACGCCGCTGAACCAGGTCCTGCTGCAGGCGCCCGGCGTGGTGCAGGATTCCTTCGGCCAGCTGCACGTGCGCGGCGACCACGCCAACCTGCAGTACCGCATCAACGGCGTCACCATCCCCGAGCCGATCAGCGGCTTCGGCCAGATGCTGGACACGCGCTTCGCCGACGAGATCAAGCTGGTGACTGGCGCGCTGCCGGCGCAATACGGCTTCCGCACGGCCGGCATCGTGGACATCCGCACCAAGGGCGCGGCCACCGACGACGAGGGCCAGCCGCGTGCCTTCGGCGGCGAGATCGGCACCGTGATCGGCAGCCACGCCGACCATGAGGCCAACGGCTACATCCAGGGCGCGAAAGGCCCGTGGAGCTACTTCCTGAGCGGCTCGTTCAGCGAGAACAACCTCGGCATCGAGAACCCGACCGGCGGCAGCAACGCGATCCACGACCACACCGACCAGGGCAAGGCCTTCGGCATGCTGTCGTACCTGGTCAACCCGGACAGCCGCATCAGCTTCATGTTCGGCAGCGCCGACAACCGCTTCCAGATCCCGAACCGGCCCGGCCTGTCGCCCTCGTTCTCCATCGACGGCGTGGTCCCGCCGGCCTCGGACGCGCTCAACGCCAACCAGCGCGAGAAGACCGACTTCCAGATCCTCTCGTTCCAGAACAAGGTCTCGTCCGCGCTCGACTACCAGGTCTCGCTGTTCCACCGCACCAGCCGGGTGGACTACAACCCGGACCCGATCGGCGACCTGGCCTACAACGGCGTGGCCGCCGACATCACCCGCAGGAACGAGGCCTACGGCGTGCAGGCCGACGGCAGCTACATCCTCAACCCGGCGCACACGCTGCGCGCGGGGCTGTTCCTGCAGCGCGAGCGGTTCGGCGTGGACAACAGCTCCACCGTGCTGCCGGCCGACGCGGACGGCAACCAGACCAGCGGCGTGCCGCTGTCCATCGTCGACAACTCCAGCAACACGGGCACCACGCTGGGCTTCTACCTGCAGGACGAATGGAAGGCCACCGACAAGCTCACGATCAACTACGGCGCGCGCTACGACCACGTCAACACGGTGGTCAGCGAGCAGCAGCTCAGCCCGCGCCTGGGCCTGACCTACGAGCTCACCAACGCGACCCGGCTGCACGCCGGCTACGCGCGCTATTTCACGCCGCCGGCGACCGAGAAGATCGACACCACCTCGGTGGACAGGTTCACGGGCACCACCAACGCGCTGCCGTCGGACGCCAACACGGCGGTGCGCTCGGAGCGCTCGGACTACTTCGACCTGGGCATCTCGCACCAGGCCACGCGCAACCTGACGCTGGGCCTGGACGCCTACTACCGCAAGGTGCGCCACCTGCAGGACGAAGGCCAGTTCGGCAACGCGCTGATCTTCTCCTCGTTCAACTATGACGAAGGCAAGATCTACGGGCTGGAAGGCACCGCCAATTACCGGCAGGGGAATTTCGGCGCCTACGCCAACGTGAGCCTGTCGCACGCGGTGGCCAAGGGCATCGAGACCGGCCAGTTCAACTTCGAGGCCGACGAGCTGGCCTTCATCGCCAGCAACTGGGTGCACCTGGACCACGACCAGACCGTGGCCGGCTCGTTCGGCACCTCCTACCTGTGGCGCGGCACGCTGCTCACCGCCGATGCGCTGTTCGGCAGCGGCCTGCGCAACGGCTTCGCCAATACCGGCCACCTGCCGCCGTACCTGCAGGTCAACGTCGGCGCAGCGCATACGTTCGATACGCCGGTCGCCGGCAAATTCAAGGTGCGCCTGACGGTGATCAACCTGTTCAACCACTCGTACGAGCTGCGCGACGGTACCGGCATCGGCGTGGGCGCGCCGCAGTACGCGCCGAGGCGCGCGTTCTACGTGGCGGTGTCCAAGCCGTTCTAGCGGGGTGTGGAGGTTGTCTCCCTTCTCCCGCGCGCGGGAGAGGGGAGATAACCAGCGGCCAATCGATTTCGTCGGCAGCCCGGACAGGGCCGCCGCTCAGGCCGCGTCCGGCGGCGGCTCGGTCCCGCCCGGCGCGGCGTCCGCGGTCGGCCGCCACAGCAGCCGGCACAGGATGCGCGCGCCCAGCAGGCCGAGCGGCACGGCGATGGCCCACAGGCCGAGCGGGGTTTCCAGCGCGTTGCCGTCCGGCGCCACCGCCGCATAGATCGTCGCGCCCGTGTTGAGCCCCATGTGCAGCACGATGCCGGGCCACAGCGAGCGCGTGCGGCAATAGAGCGCCGCGACGAACAGCCCCACCGCGAACGCGATCACGAACTGGTAGACGTTCAGGTGGGCCACGCCGAACACGAAGGCCGAGTAGACGGTCGCGTCGGCCTGGCCGTAGCGCTTGAGCATGCCGCGCAGCAGGATGCCGCGGAAGAACATCTCCTCGATGAACGGCGCGATGATGCAGACCAGCGCCCACGCGCCGATGCTGCCGTTCGCCATCTCGGACATCATCTGCGCCTCGCCGCGCGACATGGGCAGCAGCGCGTCCACCACCATCATGGCGAGGCTGTCGAGCAGCAGGATCAGCGGCACCATCAGCAGCAGCGGCGGCCCCAACACGCCCAGCGTCGCGCCCACGCTGGCCGGCCCTTCATGGAACAGGCGGCGGTAGGTCAGCCCGTTGACATGGAGCATGGCGCTGAACACCAGCCCGTAGCACACCACGCGCACCAGGCTGGCCGCGGCCATCGGCTGCATGCCGTGGCGCAGCAGGAACGGGCGCAGCAGCATGCTCACCATGACCTCCGCGAACCAGGCCACGAAGGTGAGCGCCAGCGCGCCCTGGAAGGTGATGGGTTGGGTCTTGTCCGGCCGGATCGGGTGCATGGCTCAGGGCGGTCTTGAAGGAAATCCTCGAAGGCAATCCACGAAAGGCATCTCGCGGCGCGGTCATGCGGGGCGCCCTGCATGCGGCGTGGCGAGGTGGAGAAGTATCGCCGAATCCGCCGCACGCCGGGGCGCCGCGTGGTGGGGGGCGCCTGTATCGACAAGCGCGCCGGCGCATGCGCGGGCCGTGCCGCGTTACGTAACACGTAACGGGAACGGCCGACACATGGGCCGCATGAAACGCCCTGCCACGACATCGCCGCCTGCCCGCAAAGCCAGGCCGCGCGCGGGTTTCCGGCAGACCGCGAGACGCGCGCGGCGGGCCCGGAAGACGCCGCCGGCGTCGGGCACAGCTATTGCGTGAACGCCTGGTCGAGAACGATAACCGGAGAGAGGTCGACCGTGCGTAATCAGCAATATCTGCTTGGTGTATTGGGTGCCCTGGTGCTGCTTGGCGGCTGCGCCAACGGGCACGACGGCAAGATGGGCGCCACCGGGCCCACGGGCGACCCGGGCGCGACCGGCGCCGCGGGCGCGGCCGGCACCCCTGGTCCGACCGGCGCCGCCGGCGCCAAGGGAGACAACGGCGCGACCGGCGCCACCGGACCGGCTGGCGGTGCGACCGGCGCCACGGGGGCGACCGGCCCGGCCGGGGCGACGGGGGCGACGGGGGCGACTGGCGCCAGCGGCGCGGACGGCGCCACGGGGCCCACCGGCGCCACGGGCGCCACGGGGGTGACAGGCGCGACCGGCGTGACGGGTGCAACGGGTGCAACGGGTGTAACGGGCGCGACCGGGGCGACCGGCCCCGCCGGCGCGACGGGTGCAACGGGTGCGACCGGGCCCACGGGCGCGACCGGCGCAACTGGCGCGACGGGCGCCGCCGGGGCATCGCTGCTCAATCAGGTCGGCAGTGCGGTCAGCAGCGTCGGCAATACCGTCGGCAGCCTGGGCACCGGCCCGCTGGCGGCGGTGACGGCGCCGGTGGGCTCCGTGGTCAGCCAGACCGGCGCGCTGGTCGGCAGCCTGTCGCCGCAGACGCTGGCCGATCCGGTCAACCAGGTCGTCGGCGGCGTGAGCAAGGCGATCGTCCCGCTGACCTCCACGCTGGTCAGCACCACGCAGACGCTGGGCGCGGCCACGGGGCTGGGTCCGGTGGCCAACAACCTGCTCGGCACCGTCGGCGGCGGCGTGGCCTCGCTCGGCACAGCGCTGACCAATACCAACGCGCCCATCGTGACCAACGTGGGCGGCATCGTGAATACCGCCGGCACCGCGGTGGCGTCGCTGGGCGGCCTGCTCAACCCGCCGTCCGGCACGCCGGGCGGCAGCCCGCTCGACCCGATCACCAGCCTGCTGGGCAACCTGACCGGCGGCCTCCAGGGCAGCCTGCCGCCGCTGCCGGGCAGCGGCGGCACCGGCGGCACGGCGGGCCTGCTGGCGCCGGTCACGACCCTGCTCAACAACACGGTCGGCGGCCTGACCGGCGCCGTGGGCGGTGGCGGGAGCGGCGGCGGTCCGCTGGCGGGCGTGCTGACGCCCGTCACCAGCGTGGTGTCCGGCGTGACCGGCGCCGTGGGCGGCGCGGCGGGCGGCAACAACCCGCTGTCCGGCGTGCTGGCCCCCGTCACCAGCCTGGTCTCCGGCCTGACCGGCGCGGCGGGCGGCACCGCGGGCAGCAACAACGCCCCGGCCGGCGGCCTGCTCGGCGGACTGGTCAACAACAGGCGATAAGCAGAAGACGGCAAGAGACCACAGGGAGCCGCCCGTAACACGTGTGGTCTCCCCTCTTCCGCGCGCGGGAGAGGGATCGGGGAAAAGGGCAGGCGCCACCGCGAAGCCGGCTCTGCCCTCCTCGATAAGCACCAGCCCTTTCTCTTCCACGGCACCAGCCTGCCGCCCCCGGCGCCGCCTTCGCGGCGCCGTTCTTTCTCCTGCCGCCGCGCAAACCCGCATGCCGGCGCCAGCCGCAAGCCCGCCGACCCGGTTTCCGATCTTGCAGTAGGATGGCGCATCGCGAAACGGGCGCCGGCTCCGCGGCCGCCGCTCGCCGCGCCCAGCCAACCAGGAGACCCCGCATGCCAGCCGACATCCCACGCACCGCCCTCCAGCTCCGCTCGCTGATCAAGGCCAGCGGCGAACTCGAACTGTCCCTCGCCAGCGTCGACGTGCCCGCGCCGGGTCCCGATGAAGTGCTGGTCCGCATCGAGGCCTCGCCGCTCAATCCGTCGGACCTCGGCCTGCTGTTCGGCGCGGCCGACATGAGCACGGCGAAGGCCGGCGGCACGCGGGAGCGGCCGGTGGTGAGCGCGCGCGTGCCCGAGGGCGCGATGAAGAGCATGGCCGGCCGGCTCGACGATGCCATGCCGGTCGGCAACGAAGGCGCGGGCGTGGTGGTGGCGGCCGGCGCGTCGGCCGCGGCGCAGGCGCTGCTCGGCAAGACGGTGGCGGTGCTGGGCGGCGCGATGTACGCGCAGTACCGCTGCGTGCCGGTGGCGCAGAGCCTGGCGCTGCCGCCGGACGCCACGCCCGCGGACGGCGCCTCGTCGTTCATCAATCCGCTGACCGCGCTCGGCATGACCGAGACCATGCGGCGCGAGGGACACAAGGCGCTGGTGCATACCGCCGCCGCGTCCAACCTGGGCCAGATGCTCAACAAGATCTGCCAGAAGGACGGCATCGGCCTGGTGAACATCGTGCGCCGGCAGGAACAGGCGGACCTGCTCAGGTCGCTCGGCGCGGCCCATGTGTGCGACATGTCGTCGCCGACCTTCACGCAGGACCTGACCGAGGCGATCGCCGCCACCGGCGCGACCATCGCCTTCGACGCCACCGGCGGCGGCAAGCTGGCCGGGCAGATCCTAGGCGCGATGGAAGCGGCCTTGAGCAGGAACGCGCGCGCCTACAGCCGCTATGGCTCGTCGACGCACAAGCAGGTCTACCTCTACGGCAGCCTGGACCCCAGCCCGACCGAGTTCGTCCGCAATTTCGGCATGGCGTGGAGCATGGGCGGCTGGCTGGTGTTCCCGTTCCTGCAGAAGATCGGCCCGGAAGCGGCGAACGCGCTCAAGGCGCGCGTGGTGGCGGAACTGAAGACGACCTTCGCCAGCCACTACGCGCGCGAAATCTCGCTGGCCGAGGTGCTCGACCTGAAGCAGATCGCGGTCTACAACAAGCGCGCCACCGGGGAGAAATTCCTGGTCAATCCGAACAAGGGGCTGGCGTAGGCCGGCAGCCAGAGGCTGCCGACCGGCGGTCTGCTCCTCTCTCCCGCGAAGTGGGAGAGGGGCCGGGGGAGAGGGCGGGGGCTGGCGAATGCAGCCGGGCTGGACACCACCATTGGCTTCGTTTGTGGCCTCTGTGCTGGACCACACCGCTGGCCCCGCTTGATGTGGCTCCTAGTCAAACCGCTCCTCTCCCCAGCCCTCTCCCCGTGAGGGGAGAGGGAGAACACCTTGCTTGGGCCAGCGCTGACGGCGTGGGCGTATCTGACGGCTTCGTTCATTGCCCTGCGCGCCGAACCGCTCACTCGGTGAAGTCGGTGCTCACGGTGAGGTGTTCCCACTTGTCGATTTCCGCGTTCAGCTCCTTGAGCTTCTCGCGCACGAAGCCGAGCGCGTCGGTGCCCAGCAGCAGGTGCACCGGCGGGTCTTCGGCGGCCACTACCCGCAGGATGGCCTGCGCGGCCTTGGCGGGGTCGCCGGGCTGCTTGCCCGAGCGCGCCGCGCGCGCGGCCCGCTGCGGCGCGAGCATGGTGGCGTAGTCCTCGATCTCCGACGCGGTGCGCTGCATCGAGCGGCCGGCCCAGTCGGTGCGGAACGCGCCCGGCTCGATGGCCGTGACCTTGATGCCGAATCCGTTCACTTCCTTGGCCAGCGCTTCGTTGATGCCTTCGAGCGCGAACTTGCTGGCGTTGTAGATGCCGACGCCGGGGAAGGTCATCAGCCCGCCCATCGAGGTCACGTTCAGGACATGGCCGCGGCGGCGCTGGCGCATGTAGGGCAGTACCGCCTGCGCCACGCTCAGCGCGCCGAAGACGTTGACGTCGAACTGCGCGCGCACGTCGGCCGGCGGGGCTTCCTCGATGCTGCTTTCGTAGCCGTAGCCGGCGTTGTTGACCAGCACGTCGATGGGGCCGACCTCGCGCTCGACCTGCGCCACCACGCCGGGGATCGCCGCGTCGTCGCGCACGTCGAGGATGTAGCCGAAGGACTGGCCCTTGGCCAGCGCGGCGAACTCGGCGCGCTGCGCTTCGTTGCGAAGCGTGCCCGCGACCTTGTCGCCCTGCGCGATGACGGCTTGCGCCAGCGCACGTCCGAAACCGGTGCTCACGCCCGTAATGAACCAGGTTTTCATCACTTCTCCAGATGGTTTGCTTGAAATGCGGTTGCCTGCATGGAGTCGCCACCGCGGGCGGCTCCGGCACATCGGAGTATGGACGTTGCGAACCGTATCAAGAAGGAAGATAATCCAAAAGGACTTTGCAGGAAAATTGCACAATGAACCATGCTGATTTCCAGGCCTTGTCGGTTTTCGCCCGGGTGGCGCAGGAACAGAGCTTCAGCGCCGCCGCGCGCGCGCTGGGCATCCCGGTCACGTCGGTCAGCTACACGGTGCGCAAGATCGAGGAGCGCCTCGGCGCCCGCCTGCTCAACCGCACCACGCGCAGCGTCAGCCTGACCGAGGCCGGCGCCAAGTTTCTCACGCGCATCGCCCCGCTGCTGCAGGAGCTGGAGCTGGCGATGCACGACGTGGCCGGCGCCTCCAGCCGCTCGATGGGCACCCTGCGCCTGAACGTGCCCCACTCCGCCATCCCGCGCGTGATCGAGCCGGTGCTGAAGGACTTCCTCACCGCCTACCCCGACATCAACGTCGACGTGATCGCGGACAACAGCCTGGTGGACATCGTCGGCCGCGGCTTCGACGCGGGCATCCGCTACGACAACGTGCTGGAAGAGGACATGGTGGTGGTGCCGCTGGTCACGCAGATGCGCTTCTGCGTGGTCGCCGCGCCGGCGTACCTGCAGTCCCGGCCGCGGCCGCGCCATCCGCGCGACCTGCTCGCGCACGAGTGCGTCAACTACCGCAGCGCCGACAACGGCGCGCTGTACCGCTGGGAGTTCGAGAAAGGCGACGAGAAGCTGCGCATGGCCGTGACCGGGCGCATCGCCACCAATGACAGCGGGCTGCTGCTGCAGTCCACGCTGGACGGCTTCGGCTTCGGCTACCTCCAGCACAGCATCGCCGAGCCGCACCTCCAGGCCGGGCGGCTGGTGAGCGTGCTGGACGGCTGGATCCCGCGCGCCGGCCTCTATCTCTATTACTACAACCGGACCGGCATGCCGAAGAAGCTGCGCGTCTTCATCGACTTCGCCAAGGCGGCGCTGGCCGGCAGCGTCGAGGGCTAGAGAGACTCACGGGACTCACGGGAAACCGCCGAACACGTCGTTGAGCTGCCGCGACGGCAGCGCCTTGCCCAGCCCGTCGAACGAACCCGCCTTGAGCTGCTCGGCGGCGGCCAGCATGCCGGCCCAGGCCGCGCGCGCGAGGCCGCCGCCCACGCTGATGCGCCGCACGCCGAGGCCGGCCAGCTCGGCCACGCTCATGCCGGGCCGCATCATCAGCACGTTGAGCGGCCGGGGCGCGACAGCGCGCACCATTGCCTCGATGTCGGCCCTGGCCACCACGCCCGGCGCGTAGAGGCAGTCGGCGCCGGCTTCGGCGAAGGCGACCAGCCTGTCGATGGCGGGCGCCAGCGCGGCGGGATCGGCCAGCATGCCTTCGGTGCGGGCAACCAGCAGCACGTCCTCGCCCGAGGCGTCGATGGCCGCGCGCGCGGCGCGGATGCGCTCGACCGCGAGCGCCTTGTCGTACAGCGCGCCGCTGCGCGCATCGAGATCCTCGATGGACAGGCCGGCCACGCCGGTCCCGATGGCCAGGCGCACATTGCCCGCCACGCCTTCCGGCGCGTGCGCGAAACCGGATTCGAAATCGGCGTTGACGGGCAGGTCCACGCCCGCGCACAGCGCGTCCAGGTGGCGCAGCACGTCGTCGCGGCCGACCGCGTTGTCGGCGCGGCCCAGCGACCACGCCAGGCCCGAGCTGGTCGAGGCCAGCGCGGCAAAGCCCAGGTGCTGCAGCATGCGCGCGCTGCCCACGTCCCACGGATTGGGCAGCACGAAGCAGCCCTGCTGGTGCAGGGCGCGGAAGGCGGCGCGCTTCTCGGCGGCGGGACGGGTCATTGGCGATCTCCTGTTCTTCGCGGTGCATTGGGGGAATGCGCTCGGGCCGGCGTCATCCGCGGCGGGCGCCGAGCGCAGATCATACCGCCGCCGCCCGCGACGCGCGGGCCGCCCGCCCGTTCAGGCCGCGTCTCCGGCCGCCTGCCGGACCACCTACCAGACCGCCTCCTCCGGGCTCTCGAACGCGCGCACGATCTCGTCGATCATCGCCCGCACGCGCGCCGTGTGGCGCAGGTCCTGGTGCGTGACGAGCCAGACCTCGTAATGCTGGGCGCGCGTGCTGCCGGGCCACACGCGCACCAGCCCGTCGCGCTCGCCCAGGTGGACCGGCACTTCGCCGATGGCGATGCCGGCCTTGATGGCGTTGCGCAGCATCAGGCTCGAATACATGCCGGCCACGATGCGCCCGCCGTGGATCGGCTCGCCGGCCAGCGTGGGCGCGCGGTTGCCCGCCATCAGCGGCTGGTAGACCACCAGGTCGTGCCCGGCGAACGCGGTGCCGGGCACCGGCTCGCCGTGCCGCTCGAGATAGGCCGGCGCGGCATAGAGCCCGACCGGCCAGCGCGCCAGCCGGCGCGCCACCAGGTCGGGGTTCTCGGGCTTCATGGTGCGCACGGCGATGTCCGCCTCGCGCCGCGCCAGGTTGAGCACGTTGGTGGAGGTGTCGAGCAGGATCTTCACGTCAGGATGCGCCGCGTGCAGGCGCCCGATGGCGGGGATCAGGAACGCCAGCGCCAGCGAGTCCGTGGTGGTCACGCGCACCTCGCCCTCGAGCCGCGTGTCCGCGCCCTGCGCCTGCCGCAGCAGCTCGTGCGCCGACTGCTCCATCTTCAGCGCCGAGCGCAGCACCGCCTCGCCGGCCGGCGTGAGCGCGTAGCCATCGGAAGTGCGCAGGAACAGCGTGGCGCCGAGCGCCCGCTCCAGCGCCGCGAGGCGCCGGCCGACCGTGGCCTGGTCGAGCTCCAGCGTGCGCGCGGCGCGCCGCAAGGTGCGCTCGCGCTGTACCGCGAGAAAGATCCGCGTGTCGTCCCAGTTCATGGAAAGCCGCTCCCGTGTGATGCAAATTTGCATTTGTCGAGCGGAATAATGCAGCACAAATACATCAGCACGCAAACCTATACTCGGTCCATCCAACCACGCAGCCCGGAACCGGGCACCACACACATGAACAAGACCAACACCATGAACGCCATCACCTTCCGCGACTTCGGCGAAGCCGATGTGCTGCGCCTGGAGACCGTGCCCGCGCCGGCGCTGCGCCCGCACGACCTGCTGGTGCGCAACCACGCCGCCGGCGTGAACCGCGTCGACGTGATCCAGCGGCGCGGCGGCTACGGCCGCGAGCACTTCGGCGACTCGGACATCATGGGGCTGGAGATCGCCGGCGAAGTGATCGGCATGGGCGCGGAGGTGCGCGGCTTCGCGCCGGGCGACCGCGTGATGGGCGTCGTGGGCGGCGGCGGCTATGCCGAACTGGCCCGCATCGACCACCGCATGGCCATGCGCATCCCCGACGGCATGGGCTACGTGGAGGCCGCGGCCATCCCCGAGGTCTTCGTCACCGCGCACGAGGCGCTGTTCCACCTGGGCCGCGCGCAGGCCGGCGACGCGGTGCTGATCCACGCGGCGGCCGGCGGCGTCGGCTCGGCGGCGGTGCAGCTTGCGCGCGCCGCCGGCGCGACGGTCTTCGCCACCGCCGGCGCGGGCAAGCTCGAGCGCGTGCGCGCGCTCGGCGCCGACGTGGCCATCGACTACAAGACGGAGGATTTCGCCGCGGCGGTCGCGCGGGCCACGGACGGGCGCGGCGTCGACGTGGTGGTGGACTTCATCGGCGCGCCCTACCTGGAGCGCAACGTGCGCGCGCTGGCCGACGGCGGCCGGCTGGTGCAGGTGGGCCTGCTGGGCGGCACCGAGGGCGCGGTGCTGCCGCTGGAGCGGCTGCTGTACGGCCACCTGCAGATCATCGGCACGGTGATGAAGTCGCGCGCGCCGGAGGCCAAGCGCGCCATGACGCAGCGCTTTGCCGGGCAGTGGCTGCACCGTTTCGGCACGGGCGGCCTCGCGCCGGTGGTGGACAGCGTGTTTGCGCTGGCCGACGCCGCCGATGCGCACCGGCGCATGGAATCCAACCTGGGCGTGGGCAACATCGTGCTGGCCGTGGGCTGAACACCGGCCGCGCCGGCGCCGGCACCGGCGCTATACTCCGCCACGAAGCGCCGCCGGGCGCACGGAACGGGGAGAGCGAGGGGTGGACCGACTGCAAGCCATGAAGACCTTCGTCACCGTGGTGGAGACCGGCGGCTTCACCGCCGCCGCGAACAAGCTCGACGTCTCGCCGTCGGTGGTGAGCCGCATCGTCAACGAACTCGAGGCGCATCTCGCGGTGCGCCTGCTGACCCGCACCACGCGGCTGGTGCGGCTGACCGACACCGGCTCGGCCTACTTCGAGAACTGCCGGCGCATCCTCGGCGAGATCGACGACGCCGAACTGCTGGCCGCCGGCTCCCACGCGGAGCCGCGCGGGCAGCTCACCATCACCGCGCCGGTGCTGTTCGGCGCGGCCTACGCCATGCCGATCGTCACCGCGTACCTGCGGCGCTACCCGGACGTGGACGCCACCTGCCTGCTGCTCGACCGCACCGTCAACCTGGTCGAGGAAGGCATCGACGTGGGCATCCGCATCGGCGAGCTGCCGGACTCGTCGCTGCAGGCGGCGCCGGTCGGGCGCGTGCGGCGCGTGGTGTGCGCGGCGCCCGCCTATCTCGAGCGGCATGGCGTGCCGCAGGCGCCGGAGGATCTCGCGCGGCACACGGTCATCGTGGCCAGCGCGGTCTCGGCCTCGCCCGAGTGGCGCTTCGACGCCGGCGGCAGCCAGGTGGTCACGCGCCTGCAGCCGCGCCTGACCACCTCGACCAACGAGTCGGCCATCGTCGCGGCGGCGGCCGGCTTCGGCATCGTGCGGCTGCTGTCGTACCAGATCGCCGGCCACCTGCGCGCCGGCACGCTGCAGGTGGTGCTGCGCGAGTTCGAGCCGCCGGCCCTGCCCATCAACGTCATCCACCGGGAAGGCCGCCATGCCACGCGCAAGGTGCGCGCCTTCCTCGACATGGCCATCGACACGCTGCGCGCCGATCCCTCGCTGCGCTGAAGCGCGGCGCCCTGCGCGCCGCTTCACGCCCTCCGCACACCGCCCGCCACGCCGCCCATTATTGGGCCAGCGAGAAGAGTCCTTTCTCGCCGGCGCCGTTTTTCCCGCGCGGCGGCGCTCCTAATATGCCTTCACGCACTCAGGCAAGACGCCGGCGGCCACCGCGGCCCGGCGCGCGGCCTGCGGCGATTCCCCCTCACACTTGCCCAAGGAATGCCAGCCATGAAGGTCTACCACCACCCGCTCTCCGGCCACTCGCACCGTGTCCGCCTGTTCCTGTCGCTGATCGGCGCGGATGCCGAGTTCATCCACGTCGACCTCGCCAAGCGCGCGCACAAGGAACCCGCGTTCCTGGAGCTCAACCCGTTCGGCCAGGTGCCCGTGCTGGTCGACGGCGACAACGTGGTCTCGGACTCCAACGCGATCCTGGTCTACCTGGCCACCAGCCTGGGCAAGACCGCGTGGCTGCCGGCCTCGCCCGCCGGCGCCGCGGCGGTGCAGAAATGGCTGTCGGTCGCCGCCGGCGAGATCGCCTACGGCCCCGCCGCCGCGCGCCTGATCACGGTGTTCGGGGCGCCGCTGAACGCGGAGGAAGTCATCGCGCGCGCCCACGTCGTGCTCAAGCGCGTGGACGATGCGCTGGCCGCCTCGCCGTGGCTGGCGGCGGACCATCCCACGCTGGCCGACGTGGCGCTCTACGGCTACATCGCGCGCGCGCCCGAAGGCTTCGTCGACCTCGCGCCGTATGCCAACGTCAATGCGTGGCTCGCACGCGTCGAGGCGCTGCCCGGCTTCGTCGCCTTCCAGCAGACGCCGGCCGGCCTGGCCGCCTGAGCGCCTGACCACCGCGCCACCGCGCCACCGCGCCATCGCGCCATCGTTCTCACCGCGGCCGCGCCGCATTCCGGAGATCGCCATCATGTCCCAGCCCTCGCCCCTCGCGCCGACACAGGTCCCGCCGCTGCCCTGGCATGCGGGCGAACGCACGCTGCAGGAGCGCGCCGGGGTGGCGCGCAAGATGGAGGAACTCGGCGCGCGCTTCGTGCGCGACCACATGCCGGAGCAGCACCGCCAGTTCTTCGCGCAGTTGCCGGTGGTGGTGCTCGGCGCGGTGGACCCGGACGGCGACGTGTGGGCCACGCTGCGCGCGGGCAGGCCGGGCTTCCTGCATTCCCCGCACGACAAGGCGCTCGCCGCGCGCCTGCCGCGCGAGGCGGCCGACCCCGCCGAGCGCGGCATGGAGCATGGCGATGCCATCGGCCTGCTCGGCATCGACCTGCTGACGCGGCGCCGCAACCGCCTCAACGGCACCATCCGGCGCGACGCGCCGGCGGCGGACGCCGCGGTGTTCGAGATCATGGTGGGACAGAGCTTCGGCAACTGCCCGCAATACATCCAGCAGCGCAACTACGCCTTCACGCGCGACCCCGCCGCGCCGGGCGCCGCGCAGCCGCAGCGCATGAGCGGGCTGGACGCGCGCGCCCGCGCGCTGGTGGCCGGCGCCGATACCTTCTTCGTGGCCTCGTACGTGGACCTGCCCGACGGCACGCGCCAGGTGGACGTATCCCATCGCGGCGGCAAGCCGGGCTTCGTGCGGCTGGACGAGGACGGCGGCATGACCATCCCGGATTTCTCCGGCAACCTGTTCTTCAACACGCTCGGCAACTTCATGGCCAACCCGCGCGCCGGGCTGGTGTTCGCGGACTTCGCCAGCGGCGAACTCCTGCAGATGACCGGCTCGGCGCAGGTCATCCTGGACTCGCCGGAAATCGCCGCGTTCCAGGGCGCCGAGCGCCTGTGGCGCTTCATGCCGGCCAGCGTGGTGCGGCGCGAAGACGCGCTGCCGCTGCGCTGGACGCCCGAGCCCGAAGGCACGTCGCCCTCGGTCGAGCTCACCGGCGACTGGCGCGAAGCCGCCGAGCGCCTGCGCGCGCGTCCGCTGGCCGATACGTGGCGCCCGTTCCGCGTGACGCGGCTGGTCGAGGAAAGCATGGGCATCCGCTCGCTCCACCTCGAACCCGCCGACGGCGCCGGGCTGCTGCCGCACCGCGCCGGCCAGTACCTGCCGATCCGCGTGACGGCCGGCTCGCCGCCCGCGCCGGCGATCCGGACCTATACGCTGTCGTCGGCGCCGGCCGACGGCGTCTACCGCATCAGCGTCAAGCGCGAAGGCACGGTGTCGCAGCATCTGCACGACCACGTCAAGGTCGGCGACATCGTGCAAGCGCGCGCGCCCGCCGGCACGTTCACCATCGACGCAGCCGCGCCGCGCCCCGCCGTGCTGCTGGCCGCCGGCATCGGCGTCACGCCCATGCTGGCCATGCTGCGCCACCTCGTCCACGAAGGACTGCGCACCCGCCGCACGCGCCCGGCCTACTTCTTCCATGCCGCGCGCACGCTGCCCGAACGCGCCTTCGCGCGCGAACTGGGCGCGCTGGCCGACAGCGCCCAGGGCGCCGTGCAATACGTGCGCGTGCTCAGCGACCCGCGCGACGCCGAGCCGCAGCAGGACTTCGACGAAGCCGGCCGCATCGACATCGCCATGCTCCAGCGCCACCTGCCCTTCGGCGACTACGACTTCTACCTGTGCGGCCCCGGCCCGTTCATGCAGTCCCTCTACGACGGCCTGCGCGCGCTCAACGTGGCCGACGACCGCATCCACGCCGAAGCCTTCGGCCCCGCCGCGCTGCGCCGCCGCCGCCGCGACAACGCCGCCCAGCCCGCCGCCCAGCCCGCCGCCGCGCCCACCGCCAGGCCCGCCACGGCGCCGGTGCCGGTGGTCTTCACCCGCTCCGGCAAGGAAGCGCGCTGGTCGCCCGCCGCCGGCTCGCTGCTCGAACTGGCCGAACAGCGCGGACTCGCACCCGAGTTCGGCTGCCGCAACGGCAGTTGCGGCACCTGCCGCACACGCATCGTGCAGGGCGCGGTGGCCTACGCCGGCACGCCGGAATTCGAGGTGTCGGACGGGGAAGCGCTGATCTGCTGCGCGGTGCCGGCGGCGGGCGACGAGGGCAGCGGCTCCATGTCGTTGCAGCTCGATCTTTGAGACCGGGCCGCGGCCGCCGCTACACCACCCCCTGTGCCAGCATCGCATCGGCCACCTTCACGAACCCGGCCACGTTGGCGCCTTCCACGTAGTTGACATAACCGTCCGCCTTCTGCCCGTAGTGGATGCAGTTGCCGTGGATGTCCTTCATGATGGCGTGCAGTTTTTCGTCGACTTCAGCGTGGTGCCACGCCAGGCGCATGGCGTTCTGCGACATCTCCAGGCCCGAGGTGGCCACGCCGCCGGCGTTGCTGGCCTTGCCCGGCGCGTACAGGATGCGCGCGGCCAGGAAGCGGTCGACGGCGTCGAGCGTGGATGGCATGTTGGCGCCTTCGGCCACGCAGAACACGCCGTTGGCCAGCAGGCGTTCGGCGTCGGCGCCGTCGAGCTCGTTCTGGGTGGCGCACGGCAGCGCCACGTCGGCGGGCACGTGCCACGGCGTGCGGCCGGCTTCGAAGTGCAGGTCGTGCGCGGCGGCGAAATCGGCCAGGCGGCCGCGCGTTTCATTCTTGAAGGCCATCAGCGCGGCGAGCTGCGCGCGGTCCATGCCCCTGGGATAGTGCAACACGCCGCCGGAGTCGGACACGGTGAGCACCTTGGCGCCGAGCTCGATGGCTTTCTCGGCGGCGAACTGCGCCACGTTGCCCGCGCCGGAGATCAGCACGCGCAGGCCGTCGAGGCCGCGCCCGCGCCGGTGCAGCATTTCCTGCGCGAAGTACACCGTGCCGTAGCCGGTGGCTTCGGGCCGCATCAGGCTGCCGCCGAAGGACAAGCCCTTGCCGGTGAACACGCAGGCGGCGTGGTTGGAGAGCTTCTTCATCATGCCGGCCATGAAGCCGACCTCGCGCGCGCCCACGCCGATGTCGCCGGCGGGCACGTCGGTGTCGGGGCCGAGATGGCGGTGCAGCTCGGTCATCAGCGCCTGGCAGAAGCGCATGACCTCGCCGTCGGACTTGCCCTTGGGATCGAAGTCGGAGCCGCCCTTGCCGCCGCCCATCGGCAGCGTGGTGAGCGCGTTCTTGAGGGTCTGCTCGAAGCCGAGGAACTTGAGCACCGACAGGTTGACGGTGGGATGCAGGCGCATGCCGCCCTTGTAGGGGCCGATGGCGGAGCTGTGCTGCACGCGGAACGCGCGGTTGACCTGCACGTGGCCGCGGTCGTCGGTCCACGCCACGCGGAACTGGATCACACGCTCGGGCTCGACCAGCCGCTCGAGCAGGGCCTGCTCGCCGTAGCGCGGATGCTGTTCGACGAACGGCCACAGCGTCATCATGACTTCCTTCACGGCCTGGAGGAATTCGGGCTGGTCGGGATCGCGCCGGGCAACGCCGGCCAGGAAGGTTTCGAGGGAGGCAGGTCTCACGGGTGTCTCTTCGTATCGGGTTGTGTGCTGAAGCTTCGGTCGGGACGGCCGCCGCGGATACGTGCCCGCCGGCGTGCCGGAAGATGCCGCGGCGTGCCCCGGGGACGTTCAGGGGCGGCACCGCCGCGGACATGAAGATACATTCATATGTGATCCTGAATGTATCTACAAGGCGGAAGCTTAGCATCCGCTGTGCCTTGGCAGGCATGGGGGCGGCGGCAAACGATGACGAAACGCCACCCGGAGAGCGGAACCGGCCGCTTTTTCCGTGCGATCAACGGCCGCGCTGGCGGACGCCGACGCGCGCCGGATTCGCATCGGATGCGCGCCGGAAGCCAGGCCGGAAATCGAGCCGGAGAGCGGCGCGCCTCAGGCGAGGCGCAGCGCCGGGCCGCGCGCGTTCAGCGCGGCGGCAATGGATGGCTCGGGCGCCATGTCGGAGATCAGGTAGGCGGCCTTGTCGAAATGCTTGACCAGCACGCCGGCATGGCGGCCGAACTTGGTGTGGTCGGCCACCACGCAGGCCACGCTGGCGGCCAGCAGCATGCGCCCGCGCAGTTCCGCGGCGGCGCGCGAGAAGTCGCTCATCTGCCCTTCGGCCGTGATGCCGCCGGTGCCGACGAAGGCGAAATCGGCGTGATAGCGCGACAACTGCTCGATGGCGTCCCAGCCGTGCGTGGCGTCTTCGTTCTCCTGCAGCTCGCCGCCCAGCAACACCACGCGGTTGCCGTTGCGCCGGCCCAGCAGCAGCGCGATGGCGATGTCGTTGGTGTAGACCACGAGGTTGCGGTGGCCGTGCAGCGCCTGCGCCACCGTGTGGGTGGTGGTGCCGTAGTCGAGGATCACGGAGGCGCCGTCGGGCACCAGTTCCGCCGCGCGCATGCCGATGGCGCGCTTGCCTTCGGCATTGACCGCGGCGCGGGTCTGGGCGTCGGGCTCGGCCCGCTCGGGCGACAGCGCCCCGCCGTGCGTGAGGATCAGCAGGCCGCGCGCGGCGAGCGCGTTGAGGTCGCGCCGGATGGTCTCGCGCGAGACGTCGAGCTCGCTGACCAGCTCGCTGATCGCCAGCGCGCCGCTGGCGGCAAGCTGGTCGAGGATGAATTTTTGTCGTTGTTCAGCCAGCACGGCAACTCCGCAGCACGAGGGAACGAGAGCGGCATTCTAACGTCGATGCCGCGCCGCTCCCTGCTCGCCGGCGGGGTGCGCACCGGGCGCCGCGCGCGAAAAACGGGCGCCGCGACACGGCGGCGTCAACCTTGCGGACTATGCTGGGATGGTGGCCGCCCGCGCGGCCTGCACAGCGCTGCGGCAAGTCGCGCATGCGCCACCGCGGGACATCCCGCAAGGAGACGAGACGATGCTGGTTCAACCCTATCTGTTCTTCGAGGGCCGCTGCGAGGAAGCGGCGGAGTTCTACAAGCGCGTACTGAACGCGCAGGTCGAGATGCTGATGCGTTTCAAGGAAGCGCCGCCGCAACAGTCGGCCGCGCCGGAGGGCTGCGCGCCCGGCCCCATCGACGGGGAAAAGGTGATGCACATGTCCCTGCGCATCGGCGAAACCACGGTGATGATGTCCGACGGGCGCTGCGGCGGCGAGCCGAGTTTCCAGGGCTTCTCGCTGTCGGTCACGGTGCCCGACGCGGCCGCCGTGGACCGCGTCTTCAACGCGCTGGCCGAGGGCGGCCAGGTGCTGATGCCGGCGGGCGAGACCTTCTTCGCCGAGCGCTTCGGCATGTGTGCCGACCGCTTCGGGGTGTCGTGGATGGTGATCGCGGTGAAGGCGCCGTAGGGCCGGTCGCAGGGCCGGCGCAGTGCAACGGCGGGAGGCTGCCGATGGCGTTGGCGGGGAGGGGAATCTGCTGGCCGGAACCGGCGGGCGGCGAATGCGCGCCGTGAAGAGGATGCGGGTGATGCAGGTGATGCGGATGATGCAAGAAAATCCGCATCGGCCGGCCCGGCCGCGGGTGGAGGGCTCCCGCGGCCGGGCCGACCAGCGCCGTCAGGCGCTGGCGCCGCTGGTGTCGCCGCTGTAGGCCGGCGCCGCCGACACGCCGGTCAGGTCGCGGCCGGCGAGGTCGAGCGCCGTGGCGCCGTGAGCGCCGTCGGTGAACGCATCGCGGCGGTCATTGACGCGCGCGCCGTCGGTAAACGGGTTGCGGCGGTCGTTGACGCGCGCACCGTCGGTGAACGGATCGCGCTTGCCGTTATGGAGGTTGTAGCCGTACTTGTCACCGGCGTTGACGCTGTCTTTCGGACCCTGTGCGTTGGCCTGCGTCGATGCCATGACGCAAAGGCCGAATGCTGCTGCGGAAACGAGGGTCGTGAAGAGCTTCTTGTTCATGATTGCTGCTGGATTCCAGATTGGGGCGGCACTTTCCACTTGTGGTGGAGCGGGATAGGCGGAGTCTTGCGTCCCGCATGTCGTCTGTTTCGCCTTTTTGCTTGCACCGGCACAGTTGGGGGCGCCGGCACAGACAGCAGTGTAGCCATCGCGAAGCATTCCTGTGATGAATTAAAATTCTGGTTTTCAGTCGAAATTTTCACAGTGGCAACGAGGCGCCGGGAACGGCCCGACATGCCTGCCGGCCAGCGCGGGCGCGGGAATCCGCCGCATCGGCGCACGCGCCGGACACGGACGCGCGCGCGCCCTCGCCCGCGAACGGGAGAGGGTGCGCAAGGGAATCGGAAGGAAGGCGCGCGGCGCTAGTCGTGCCCGTCGGCGTGGCCGGCGCCATCGCGCCGCGCCACCTGCGGGCTGTTCTGCCAGCCGCCGCCGAGCGCCAGGAACAGGTTGATCTGGTCGAGCGCCACCTGGCTGTCCGACGCGGCCAGCGCCGCCTCCGACGCGGCCAGCGTGCGGTCGGCGTCGAGGCTGGACAGGTACGGCGTACGCCCGGCCCGGTACAACTGGCGATGCTGATGCGCAGCCTCGCGCGCGTCGTCGCGCGCCACGCGCAGCGACTGGTTGCGCTCCAGCTCGCGCGTGTACTCGCTCAGCGCGCCCTGGGTTTCCTGCAAGGCCTTGAGCACCACGCCGTCGAACTGCGCCAGCGCGGCGTCGGCGCCCGCCTCCATCGCATGGATGCGCGGCCGCACGCCGTTGGTGGGCAGGTTCCATGTGACCAGCGGGCCGATGCCCCAGCGCGCCGTGGGCCCGGTGCCGAGATCGCCCATGAGGCCGCTCAGCCCGGCCGAGGCACCGAGGCGGATCGACGGATAGAGATCGGCCGTGGCCACGCCGATCCTGGCGGTGGCCGCGGCGAGCTCGCGCTCGGCCTGGCGCACGTCGGGCCGGCGCTTGAGCAGCGCGGCGCCGTCGCCCACCGGCAGCGCCTGGCGCAGCCGCGGCTCCTCCTCGCAGGCGAACGCATCCTCGGCCAGCGCGGCGGGCGGCTTGCCCAGCATCACCGCCAGCCGGTAGGCCGCGCCCTCTTTCTCGGCCTTGAAGCGCGGCAGCGCGGCGCGCAGGGTCTCGGCCTGCGAGCGCGCGCGCAGCAGGTCGGCGGGCTGGCCGCGGCCGGCGGCGACCAGCTTGCCGGCGATTTCCGCGCCGCGCTCCTGCAGCGCGAGCTGGTGCTCGGCAACCTCCAGCTCGTGCGTGGCCGCGCAGCCCTGCACGTAGGCGCGCACGGTCTGCGCCACCACGCCCACGCGCGCCATGTCGAGCGCGGCCTGGCTGGCTTCGGCGCTGGCCAGCGCGGCCTCGTCGGCGCGCGCGAGCTTGCCGAAGAAGTCCACCAGGTAGGACACCGAGAAGCCGAAGTCGCCAAGGCTGAAGACGGGAATCTTCTCCTTGATGAGGAAACTCTCGCCGGCCACCTGCGCGCGCTCGGCCTTGGCCGAGAACGCGGCCTGCGGCAGGTTCTCGGCTTCCATCTCGTGATAGACCGCCACCGCGCGCCGCAGGTTGGCGGCGGCCACGCGCAGGCTGGTGTTGGCGGTGAGCGCTTCCTGCACGAGCCGGTTGAGCTTGGGGTCGTCGTAGAGCCGCCACCAGTCGTCCGGCACCGGCGCCACCGAGACGGCCGCGTCCTGCGTGCCGAGCAGCGGGCCGTTGGCCTCGGGCGCGCGCACCGCCGCGTGCTCCGGCACCTTGTAGTCGGGGCCGACCGTGGTGCAGGCGAACAGCAGCGGCGCCAGCGCCGGCAGCACGGCCAGGGCGAGCCGGTTCATCGCGCCGCCTCGCTGGCCGCGATGGCATCGATGGCCTCGATGGATGCGTCGGCGCGCCGCGCGGCCACCATCTGGCGCGGCTCCGCCACCGACACCGTGGCGGTGCGGCCCGACACCAGCTGCACGTCCGCCGGCACGGCGTCGAGCACGATGCGCACCGGGATGCGCTGCGCCAGCCGCACCCAGTTGAAGGTCGGGTTGACGTTGGGCAGCAGGTTGGCGCCGGCGCTGCGGTCGCGGTCCTCGATGCCGGCGGCGATGCTCTGCACGTGGCCGTGCAGCGTGGTGCGCTCGCCCATGATGCGCACCGAGACCGCGCTGCCGATATGGATGCGGTGCAGCTTGGTTTCCTCGAAATACCCTTCCACGTGAAACGAGTCCGCGTCGACCATCGACAGCACCGGGCGGCCGGTGCTGACGTAGTCGCCCAGGCGCGGCAGGCGGTCGTTGAGCATGCCGTCCACCGGGCTGGTGACGCTGGTGCGCGCCAGGTTCAGGCGCGCCACGCCGACCTCGGCCTCGGCCTGCGCCAGCGCGGCTTCGCCCTGCTGCACGCGGGCCTGCCCTTCTTCCACCACCTCGGTGGCGACCACCTCGTTGAGCGCGTGGTTGCGCGCGGCCTCGCGGCGCGCCTGCGCCAGCGTCGCGCGCAGCGCGGCGGCGCTGGCCTGGGCCTGCTGCAGCGCCAGCCGGTAGCGGTCCTGGTCGATCACGAACAGCACCTGGCCGCGCCGCACGCGCTGGTTGTCCTTGACCAGCACCTGCGTGACCAGGCCCGACACGTCGGGCGCGACCTGCACCACGTCGGCGCGCACGTGGCCGTCGCGCGTCCACGGCGCCACGGTGTAGTAATCCCACAGATGCCTGACGACGAACAGCGCCGCCACCGCGGCCAGCAGGGTCAGGACCACGGGAACCAGCAAACGGATCTTGAATTTCATGATTGCAGCGAGCGGGCCAGGGCGACCACGCCACCGAGCACGATCAGGTAGAGGGCGAGATTGAACAGGGAACGGTGCCAGACCAGCCGGTAGAAGCCCAGGCGCGCCAGCAGCGCGCGCAGGCTGGCGGTCATGGCGAAGGCGAGCAGCATCAGCGCCAGCAGCATGGGCACGAACACGCCGTACAGGTCGAGCTCGGCGTTCAGCATGCGGTCTGCGCGCGCGCGGCGGCCGGCGCCGCCGCGGGAATGTGAGGCAGCGGCGCGGGCGCGGCCGGATGCGGCTGCGCGTGGTAGAGCGTGACCTGCAGCACGAACAGCGCGGCCAGCGTGTCGCGCACCGCGTGGCCGGCGGTGTCGTCGGCCTGCGCGGCCACTTCGTGCATGGCCTTGTCGATGCGCGCGGACAGCGCCTCGGGCGGCGCCATCGCGTGGCCGGCCTTCAGGCGCGCGCGGTAGTGCCCGGCGGCGCCGTTGAGCACGCGCGTGACCGCGCGCCGCGCGGGCGGGCGCAGCGCGCCCAGGTTGCGTTGCAGCGCCAGCGCGCCGAAGCCGACCTGCAGCTCGGCGAAGCCATCCGAGGACAGCTTGTCGTCGCTGGCCGCCAGGCGCGGCACCAGCTGGCCGAGGCGGTCCAGCATGCGCGCGCCGAGCTTGCCCTGCTGCGGCGCCTCGCCGCGCGTGGCGGCCTGCGCTAGGTCCTTCCAGCTTGCGCGGATCAGCCGGTGCACCGCCACGCGCGCGCCGAACGGGCGCGTGGCCATGAACCACAGCGGCGCGAACAGCATGCCGCCCACGCTGGCCAGGCTGGTGTTGAAGGTGCCGAGGAAGTTGGCGTCGTAGAGGCTCTGGAAATTGCCGAACGAGGCCGTGTTGACCGACAGCAGCATGGCGATCAGGTTGAAGCCCGGACGCGAGATCAGCAGGCCGATGCCCATGTACGGCACCGCCAGCATGCCCACCAGCGTCTCGAAGTTGTGGGCCTGCGGCACCACCAGGAACAGGTAGAAGCACGACACCAGGAAGCACACCACGCTCCAGCGCATGAACGCGCGCGCCACCGGCCGCGGCTCCTCCACGGTGGCGAAGAAGCAACTGGCGATGGTGGCCACCACCACGGCGCCGGCGCCGTCCTCCCAGCCCGAGGCGATCCACAGCAGGCCCGCGCAGAACACCGCGAGGCTGGTCGAGCAGGCGTAGTACAGCAGCATGCCGTGGTCGTGGTGGTGCGCGCGGCCGGCCGCGCCGGCGCGGTAGCGCAGCGCGGGCGCGGGCGCGGCGCCGTTGCCGGCCTGGTCGCCGATGCAGCGTTGCAGCGCCTGGCAGTCTTCGCACAGCGCCGCGAGCGTGCGCAGGTGGTCGTTGGCGGTGGCCACCAGCCCGGCATGCCAGCCGGGCGCCTTGCCGTAGGCGCGCCACGGCGCGGCGGCCGGCTCGAGCACCGGCGACGGGCCGGTGAAGCCGCCGTCGATCCACGCGCGCATGTCCGCCATGTGGCGCGCCAGTTGTTCCGGCATGCCCTGCGCATGGCAGCGCAGGGCATGCAGCAGCCCGCCCAGCGAGGACAGCACCGGCAGCAGCATGGTCATGCGCTCGCGCAGCGCGCGCGCATGGCGCAGGGTGTCGGTGCTCTCCGTGTCGTAGGAAAGCTGCGCGATCAGCTGGTCGAGCGCGAGGATGTCGGCGGCCAGCCGGTGCCGGCTGTCATGGCGCGCGACGTTGGCGTCGGGCTCGGGCGAGAGCATGTCCGAGGCCCACAGCGCCGCGTCGGCCAGCCAGGTGGCCGAGCGCGCGCGCAGCGCGGGCGCCACCTTGGCCGGGAACACGATCGAGCCGACCATCCCGGCGCACACGATGCCGACCACGATCTCCTCGATGCGCGCCACCGCGATGGGAAAGACCTGGGCCGGCTCGCTGACCGCGGGCAGCGCCACGATCGGCAGCGTGTAGGCGGCCAGCAGGAACACATAGCTGCGCGGCGTGCGCTGCAGCAGCGAGAAATAGAGCAAGGCGCCGGTCCACAGCGCGATGGCCGCCATCAGCAGCACCGGCTCGTTGACCAGCGGCGGCACGGTCGCCACCGCGCCGGTGGCGCCAAGCAGCGTGCCCGCCACCCGGTACGCGGCCTTCGAGCGCGTGGCCCCGGTCAGCGGATGGGAGACGAAATAGACGGTCGCCATCGCCCAGTAAGGGCGGGGCAGACCCAGCGCCAGCGCGATATAGAGCGCGAGCATCGAAGCGGCAAACGCTTTGAGCGAAAAGAGCCATTGCCGTGCGCTCGGCCATGCCATGGGGACGCAAACCTGTAGTAACTGCAGTGGGATGCAAGTGTAGCCAACTGGCGGTCATTCCGAACATGATTTAAAATTACCCTTCATATTCGCTTTTTTCATGCGAACCCCAGCCCCCACCCTCCGGTAACAGGACGCCCCCCGTGCCCATCGATATCCGTGCCCTGCGCTACTACGTCGAGACCGTGCGCCTGCAGAGCTTTACCCAGGCCGCGACCTCTCTGTACGTCACCCAGTCCACCATCAGCAAGATGGTGCGCCAGCTGGAGGACGAAGTCGGCCAGCCGCTGCTGATCCGCGAGGGCAAGCAGGTGCGGCTGACCGACGTGGGGCGCGTGGTCTACGAGCGCGGACAGGAGGCGCTCGGCGTGGTGCACCGGCTCACGCTGGAAGTGGCCGACCTGTCGTCGCTGGGGCGCGGGCAGCTCACGGTGGGCATACCGCCGATGGCCAACCTGTTCTTCACGCCCGCCGTGAGCGCCTTCCGCCAGCGCTACCCCAACCTGGAGCTGAGCATGGCCGAGCACGGCGGCCACATGGTGGAGCAGCAGGTGGCCAGCGGCGAGCTGGAAGTGGGCGCGACCGTGCTGCCCGGCGACAGCGGGCTGGCGCTGGCCACGCGCGAGTTCGCCAAGTACCCGGTCTGGGTGGCGGGGCCGCGCAAGGCCAGCTGGGCCAAGAACAAGACCGTCAGCCTCGCGGCGCTGCGCGACGAGCCGCTGCTGCTGCTGACCGACGAATTCTCGCTCACGCGCAAGCTGCGCGTGGCCTTCATGGAGGCCCGCTTCGAGCCGCGCATCGTGGCGCAGAGCGGGCACTGGGACTTCCTCGCCTCGATGGCGGCCGCGGGCCTGGGCACCACCTTCCTGCCGCAGCCGCTGCTGGCGCGGCTCCAGCTCGACGACAAGCTCGCCGTGGCGCGCCTGTCCGAGCCGGCGATGGACTGGACGCTGGCGCACATCTGGTCGCCGGGGCGCTACCTGTCCCACGCGGCGCGCGCGTGGTTCGCGGTGTGCGAGGAAGTGCTGGGCGCCTGAGCGGCGGCATCCGCGCCACGTCCTGTGGCCAGCCGGATCGCGCGCCCGCCCGCCGGCATCCATGAAAAAAACGACTTCATCTCATAGTTTTAAATCGCTTCTGGAATTACTGGCCCGGGCCTACACTGCTTTCCATCGGGCGCGGCATGCAGGCCCGGAACCATCCGGTGCCGCCGTGCTCGTCCGTGAAGACGAACCATCATGCAGAACCCAGTGACCGCGCACCTCCCTCCCTGCTCGCGCGCGGCCGCTTCTTTCCCGGCTGATGATTCACTAGCCGCAGGGGGCGGCAGACCCGTCGCCCCCTGACTTTTACGAGCCCGCCCGCCCCCTCCACCGCATGCGGCGCGCCGCGCAGCGGCTCGACTACCCCGGACAAACACATCATGAAAAAGATCGCTCTCGCCGGTGCCGGCCTGATGGCACTCTCCTGCTCGCTGTCGGCCCTCGCCGGCCCGGATTTCGCCGTCATCGAGAAGGCCCGCGAGGCCAAGCGCGCCCAGCAGCATGCCGCCGTCAGCCAGCCCGTGGCCACCACCGCCACCACCACCCAGGCGTCGGTGACGCCGCGCGGCGTGGTCTACAAGCACGAAGTGGCTGCCGTGCCGGCGCGGGACACCATCGGCCAGCAGGCCGCGCCCGCCCGTAGCACGGCCGCGCCGCAGGCCGGCGCGGACGGCTCCAAGAGCTGAGCCCGCTCACGCGCGAAGCTGCCCGGCCGCCGCGCGCGGCCGGCCCGATGCCACGCATCGGCGCATGACGCCTTGCGCACGGCGCGCCGTGCCGCCCACGCGGCGCGGCGCGCCGTGCGTTGAACTTGGCGGACGATGCCTAGGGGACGCCGGTACACTCGTGCCGATACGGGAAACCTGGATGGGGCGTCAATGCGCAGCGAGTATCCCCGTTCACAGCCGCGCGGCGCACGGCGCAACGGCGCCACGACCGCGGGCCCGCGGGCAGCGCCCGCAAGCCGCCTCGCGCGCGGCCACCTGCGCCCGCTCGACGGCATACGCGGCATCGCCATCCTGCTGGTCTTCTTCCATCACTCGGTGGTGCCGGCCGCGCTCGGCGACAGCGGAACCATCGGCCATCTCGCGCTCAAGCTGCTGGTGTCGGGCTGGATCGGCGTGGACGTCTTCTTCGCGCTGTCCGGCTTCCTGATCACCGGCATCCTGCTCGACGCGAAAGGCGCGCCGCGCTACTTCGTCAATTTCTACGCCAGGCGCACGCTGCGGATCTTCCCGCTGTACTACTTCTTCCTGGTTCTGTTCTTTCTGGTCCTGCGGCCATTCCTGGCCGACATCTACCAGCCCGGGCAGGCCTATGCGGACCTCCATCGCGCGCAGGCGTGGTTCTGGAGCTATCTGCAGAACTGGTATTTCGCCAGGCTGCCGCAGGGCTCGCCGGTGCCGGTGACGCAACTGTGGTCGCTCGCCATCGAGGAGCAGTTCTACCTGGCCTGGCCGCTGGTGGTGTTCCTGTGCCCGGCCCGGCGCGTGGCGCTGCTGTCGCTGGCCCTGTGCGCGGCGTCGCCGCTGCTCAGGCTGGCCCTGATCGCGCGCGGCTGGGACCAGATGGCAATCTACGTGTCCACGCTCACCCACGTCGACCCGCTCCTGTGGGGCGCGCTGGTGGCGTCGTATGCGCGCTGCCGGGCGCCGCTGCCCAGCGCGCGGCAGGTGCTGGGCGCGCTCGCGGTGCTGGCATTCGCCGGCGCGGCACTGGTCGACGTGCTCGACGGCGGGCTGCGGCGCAACGGGCTGGCGCTGCAGACGCTGGGCTTCAGCATCATCGGCGCCAGCGCCGCGCTGCTGATCGCGGCCACGCTGCTGCTGCCGCCCGATGCGCGGCTGAACCGGTTCCTCGGCCACCGCGTGCTGACCACGTTCGGGAAATACAGCTATTCGCTCTACGTGTTCCACCCGCCGGTGCTGTATGCCGTGGCTTGGCTGTTCCGCGCGCGGCTGCAACTGCTGCCGGACGAGGGCAGCGTGTTCTCGGCCGGCTACCTGTGCTTCGTGCTGGTTTCCCTGCTGGCGTGCATGCTGATCAGCCTTGCCACGTGGCATCTGTTCGAGGCAAGGCTGCTGGCGCTCAAGCGATACTTCGGCGCGGAAGCGGGGCGGCCCGCGCGCATGGCGCCGACCTCCGGCAACGTCCCCGAGGCGGACTAGAGCAGCACGCCGATCTCGCACAGGCCGCGCACCTGCGCGCGGCGGTTGCCGTCGGTGCCGAAGGCCGCGCCCGGCGCGGTCCGGCGCGCGCCCACGTAGGCGAACTCGGTACGCACGAAGAAGCGCTTGTACTGGTACGTCGGGGTCAACGTGACCGACCACGCCTCGCTGCCCGCGCCGTACAGGAGATTGGGCGCGCCGCCCGCCGCGGTGCCGGTCGAGGCGATGTACTCCAGCCGCACCGGCAGCTTGAACCCCGGCAGCCGCAGCCCGGCGGGCGTGGCGTCGGCGCCGAAGTCGTAGCTCATCAGCAGCGCGCCGCCGTAGGTCGAGGCCGCCTCGCTAGTGCCATACTCGGGCAGCCTGGGCACGCGCGTGTACTGCAGATAGGGCTGGAAGGTCCATGCGCCGCGGGTGCGCGTATAGATCAGGTTGTAGATCTGCTGGTTGTTCTGGTACAGCGGCGTCGCGGTCGTCGATACGTCGGTGTGGCCGGTGTTGGCGCCGGCGCTGAACGTGATGGTGGTGCTGCTGTCCAGTGCGTAGCTGGCCAGCCCCGAGATCCAGCTATAGCGCTTCGAGTAGAAGCCGTCGTTCACCGATGCGGAAAGCGTCAGCGGGCCGGCGGCGTAGTTGACCTGGATGCCGCGGTTCACCGCGTTCTCCTGGTTCCACAGCAGGCCGCGCTGGATGTTCATGTTCTGGAACGAGAAGGTGCTCTCCGCCCCGATCAGCGTGGGCAGCTTGCCGACCATCACCGACAGCGTGTCGGTGGGGGCGATCTTGAGATAGCCCTGGGCCAGCGGGCTGAACAAGGCCGGCGTGGCATCCGAGGTGCGCAGGTACGGCACGCCGAGCACCGGCGTCGAGTAGTAGCCGGCCTGGACGAAGAACTGCAGCAGGCCATCGGCCTTGTTGACGAAGACCTGGGCGTTGCCGAGGTCGAACTGCCGGCTGCGGTCCGCCGGCACGGCGTGGCTCTGCGCCAGCCCGAGCCCGCTCAGCACGCCGCCCACGTACAGCGGCCCGAGCGCGCCCGCGTCGATGCGCACGGGGGCCGCGCTCAACGTGCTCGCGATCGCCGGCTGCAGCGCCGGCGCCGGCGCTTCCTGCGCTTCCTGCGCGGGCTGCTGGCCGGCCTCGGCCGCCGCCTGCTGCGGCTGGTCCTGCGCCCACGCGGCGGCGGGGCCGGCGCTCAATGCCGTCAGGACTGTGGCGACGCAGAATCGGACGTGTGTTTTCATCGGATGGGTTCCTTCTCTTGCCGGGCCTGGCGTACCGCACCGCCGTGGTGTGGCAGCGGCTCGCCGGCAAGGAACATGCCGCTGCAGGGACGTAAATGTCCGTCATCCCGCGTCGCGCATGGCGTTTTTTCCCCATGAAAAAAACGACTGGTACACATAGTTTTATATCGTTATTCGAATTCATCGCGCAGGCATACACTGCCGTCGTTCCAGCGTGATTCGTCAGGTTCAAGACAGGCCCAAGAGCCGGTCGGACCGGACGCCGCCACGCCGCCGCCCCTGGAGATGACGCATCATGAAGACCCGAGGTATCGCCCTGGCAGCCGTGGCGCCCGCCACAGCGTTCCGCGCCGCCGCGGCCCATGCCTCGGGCCACGCCGCCCTTGCCGGCGGCGCGAACGACGGCAGGCCCGTTTGCCGGCGGCGCCCGGCACCGGCGCCGGCCCGCGCCGGATGGATATCCGGGTAGACAGGTGGCTCTGTGGCCGCGTGCTTCTCCTTTGCTCCAGTGCGGCCACACTTCTGACGGCTGAGCTATCTCCAGCCGCGGGGAGCGGCCCAGGGCCCGCTCCCCGTTTTTTTTCCTAGCGACGGCATGCGCGCCCCGTTGCGCCGCCGGCGCACGGCGTTGCTGCGCAACCCGACCGCAATCACACCGAACAGGCAACGCTCGTGAAAAATCTGACCTTGATGGCCGCCGGCCTGGCGGCACTCGCATGCTCGCTCGCGGCACTGGCCGGCCCGGACTTCGCCGTCATCGAAAAGGGCCGCGCGGCCAAGCGGGCCGAGCAGCGCGCCCAGCGACGGGTCCTGCAGAGCGACGCCGCCAGCGAGCCGGCCGCCGTCAGGCCGCAGCCGGAACAGGCCGGCGCGGCCGACCAGCGCGGCAGTTGAGCCGCATCGCCACGTTGTCGTCGTCCAACTCCCGGTCCCCCGCATGTCCGTCGAAATCGAACGCCTCTCGGCCATCATCTGGGTGCGCGAGCGCATGGCCGCATACGGCCTGACCATCGATGCGCTGGCCGCGGCCGGCTGCTTTCCGGCCGCGATCCCGACCGCGATCGGGACCACCAAGCCGCCGCCAAAGAGAGAACAGAAGCACTACCGCAACGCCGACGGCCAGACCTGGGACGGCCACGGCGCGATGCCGCACTGGCTGCAGCGCGCCGTCAACGCCGGGCAGTCGATCGAGCATTTCCGCGCCGAGGCCGGCGCGGACTGAGCGGGCCAGGCACGCGGCCTGGCCTAGCGCAGCCAGGGCGCGTCCTGGCCGCCGCCCGCGCCGTAGCGCGCCAGCGCCTGCGCATGCAGGGCCGGCGACACCGCGCGCAGCGCGGCGAGCGCCACGTGATGCCGGTCGACCTCGAAGAAGCCGCGCAGCGCGTCGCGCGTGTCGCTGCGCCCGAAGCCGTCGGTGCCCAGCGCGGTGAACGGCGCCTGCACATAGGAGGCGATCAGTTGCGCGCAGGCCCGCACGTAGTCGGTGGCGGCCACCACCGGCGTGGTGCCGGGCAGGCAGCGCTGCACGTAGCTCCGGGCCTCGCCGCCGGCCGCGAACAGGCCGCCGCGCTCGCACTCGCGCGCGTCGCGCGCCAGTTCGGAGAAGCTGGTCACGCTCCAGATCTCGGACCGGATGCCCCAGTCTTCGGCCAGCAGTTCCGCCGCCGCGATGACCTCGCGCAGGATGGCGCCGGCGCCGAGCAGCCTGACCGCGGCGGCGCCCTCGCCCGGGCCGCGCGTGCCGAAGCGGTACATGCCCTTGATGACGCCTTCGCGCGCATCGGCCGGCAGCGGCGCCTGCGCGTAGTTCTCGTTGTTGACGGTGAGGTAGTAGAACTCGTCGTGCTGGTCTTCGAGCATGCGGCGCGCGCCGTGGTCGATGATGACGGCGGCCTCGCTGGCGAAGGCAGGGTCGTAGGCGCGGCAGTTCGGCACGGTGGAGGCGATCAGCTGGCTGGTGCCGTCCTGGTGCTGCAGGCCTTCGCCGGCCAGCGTGGTGCGCCCGGCGGTGGCGCCGATCAGGAAGCCGCGGGCGCGCTGGTCGGCCGCGGCCCAGATCAGGTCGCCCACGCGCTGGAAGCCGAACATCGAGTAGTAGATGTAGAACGGCAGCATGGCCACGCCGTTCACGCTGTACGAGGTGGCCGCCGCGGTCCAGGACGCCAGCGCGCCGGCCTCGGTGATGCCTTCCTCGAGCAACTGGCCTTGCCGGCTTTCCTTGTAGTACAGCATCGAGCCGGCGTCCTCCGGCTCGTAGAGCTGGCCGGCCGGCGAGTAGATGCCGATCTGGCGGAACAGGTTGGCCATGCCGAAGGTGCGCGCCTCGTCGGCCACGATGGGCACCACGCGCGGGCCGACTTCGCGGTCCTTGATGAGGTTGGTGAACAGCCGCACTACCGCGGTGGTGGTGGAGACCGCGCGCGCGTCAGGCTCCAGCGCGAAGCGCGCGTACTGCATCAGGTCCGGCATGCGCAGCGCGTCGGCGTGGCGGCTGCGCGCCGGCAGGTAGCCGCCCAGCGCGTGGCGGCGCGCATGCAGGTAGGCCATCTCAGCGCTGTCCTCGGCGGGCTTGTAGAAGCGCAGCGTCTCCACCGCGGCATCGTCCAGCGGCAGCTTGAAGCGGTCGCGGAAGGCGCGCAGCGCGTCCACGTCGAGCTTCTTCTGCTGGTGCGCGGTCATGCGCGATTCGCCGGCCTCGCCCATGCCGAAGCCCTTCTTGGTCTTGGCCAGGATCACGGTGGGCGCGCCCGTATGCTCCTGCGCGGCGCGGAAGGCCGCGTGGAGCTTGCGGAAGTCGTGGCCGCCGCGGCGCAGCGCGTCGATGTCGGCGCTGCTCATGCCGGCGGCCAGCGCCTTGAGCTCGGGGGCGCGGTTGAAGAAGTTGGCGAGGTTGTAGTCGCCGTCCCTGGCGCCGAGGTTCTGGTACTCGCCATCGACCATCGCGGCGAAGCGGCGCAGCAGCGCGTGGCTGGTGTCGCGCGCGAACAGCGTGTCCCACTCCGAGCCCCACACCACCTTGACCACGTTCCAGCCGGCGCCGGCGAACAGCGCCTCCAGCTCATTGATGACCTGGCCGTTGCCGCGCACCGGACCGTCCAGCCGCTGCAGGTTGCAGTTGACGACGAAGGTCAGGTTGTCCAACTGCTCGCGCGCGGCCAGCGACAGCGCGGCCAGCGATTCGGGCTCGTCCATCTCGCCGTCGCCGAACACGCCCCACACGCGGCGCCCGGCGGTCTCGGCGATGCCGCGATGCGCGAGATAGCGCAGGAAGCGCGCCTGGTAGATCGCGCTGATGGGGCCGATGCCCATCGAGCCGGTCGGGAACTGCCAGAAATCCGGCATCAGCCACGGATGGGGATAGGAGCACAGGCCGCCGCCGGCCACCTCCTGCCGGTAGTTGGCGAGCTGGCTCTCGGACAGCCGGCCTTCGAGGAACGCGCGCGCGTAGACGCCCGGCGCCGAGTGCGGCTGGAAGTAGACCAGGTCGCCCTTGCGCCCGCCCTCGTCGGCGCGGAAGAAATGGTTGAAGCCCACTTCGAAGATTTCCGCCGCCGAGGCATAGCTGGACAGGTGCCCGCCGAGCTCGCCGTAGGCCTTGTTGGCGCGCACCACCATCGCCAGCGCGTTCCAGCGGATGATCGAGGTCAGGCGCTGCTCCATGTCGAGGTCGCCGGGATAGCGCGGCTGCTCGGCCACGCCGATGGTGTTCTGGTAGGCGGAGTACGGATGTGCGCGGTGGCCCAGGCCGAGATGGCTGGCATGCTCGGCCAGCCGCTCGAGCAGGAAGCGCGCGCGCGGCGCGCCGCCGGCGCGCACCACGCCGGCCAGCGCGTCGAGCCATTCGCGGGTTTCTTCGTGATCGGTGTCCTCGCCGTGGGCAAGGTCGCCGGCGGCGGCTTGGTGCTGCGCGTGCATGGCTGTCTCCGTGGGGTTGCGTGGCGGGCGGCGGCATCGATGGCGCCGCGTCGCACCGGGGCGCGGACCGCCTTTCCGGCAAGGTCCGGGGGCCGCGCGGGCAGGAATTCATTGTAGGGAGAGGGGTGCCGCAGAAGCTGCCGAATTCGGGCAACCGGCGGGCCGCGCGCAGCGGAACGTGCTGCGAAGTGGCGCGGCGGCGGCGTGCTTGTGCCGTGAAGCGGAGAAATGCCGGAACGACGTGCCGCGGCGCGCGCGCGTCAGGCCAGCGCGGCGCCGGCCACCGGCCGGTGGCGACGGGCTATTGCAGGTTGCCCCAGCGCGGCACCGCCGGCTCGGCCGCCGCCCACTTCCAGCCGCCGGGCTGCCTGCAGGCCGTGGTCAGGAACCAGCTGCGCTGCCGCTTGCCGTCGTCGTCCACCGAGAACAACGCCTCGCGGCACTCGGCCAGCGGCGTGCGGATGACGCGCACCACGCGCACCCAGCCATGCTGGTTGCCGTAGGGAATGGGATGGCGGATTTCCCAGCGCTGCTGCTCGTCCACCGGCATGGCGCCGATGGTGGCGGCGATGCTGTCCTGCTCGGCGCGCTGCCAGTTGCGGAACACGTACTTGGCGCCGGCATCCGCCGCCGCCGCCACGCCGATGCCCACGCTGGCGCCGATGGCCGGGTTGCCGGTGACGGCGCCGGTGGCCACGCCGGCCACCGCGCCGGTCAGGTCGCCCACCGAGGCGCAGCCGCTGGCCAGCGCCGCGGCCAGCAGCGCGGCCAGGGCGGAGGCCGGCGCGGAGACCAGGATGCGCGGCCGCCGGCGGCCGCTCATTGCAGCGAGCCCCAGCGCTCGGTGGCCGGCTCGGCGGTGGCCCACTTCCAGTTCTGGCCGTCGCGGCAGATCGCCGCGATATAGAAGGCGCTCGGCTTGCCGTCCTCGTCCACCGAGAACAGGATCTCCTTGCACGGCAGCGACTTGCCGCCGATCTCGCGGCTGACGGTGACGCGGCCATGCTCGGCCGGCTCCAGCGGCACCGCATGGTCGGTCTTCCAGTCGGCCACCGCGTCCACCGCGAGGCCGCCGGCGGCCTGGGCGATGCGGTCCTGCGCGGCGGCATGCACGCGCCGCTGGCTGTATTGCAGGGCCGCCTTCGCGCCGGCCTGCACGCCCAGGCCGATGCCGGTGGCGACAGCGGCGTTGTCGGTCACCGCGCCGGCCACCGCGGCGCCGGCAATGCCCGCGCCGGCGGCCGTGCCCTCGTTGAGCAGGGAGCTGCAGCCCGCGGCGGACAGGCACAGCGCGGCGGCGGCCAGCACGGCCACGCCACGCAAGGCATGCAGGGGAAGATCGGGACGATTCATGGCAGCAGCGGACCGGCACGTTGACCGGCACGTCGGCCGGCGCATTCGCAAATGCGGGCGAGGATACCCGCGCGGGGTGCCGCGGCCAAGCGGGAAAGTGTCAAAGTTTGTAAACAGCGGACCCGGTGCCCTGCCGCAATGCTCGGACCCGGTGCCCTGCCTCGGTGCCCCGCCTCGATGCCCTTATACTCGCGCTCATGGCCTACGATCTCACCGACAAACTCGTCATCGGCATCTCGTCCCGGGCGTTGTTCGACCTCGAGCACGAGAACGGCATCTATCAATCCCAGGGCGTGGCGGCCTACGCCGCCTACCAGCGCGAGAACGAGGACCAGCCGCTGCTGCCCGGCACCGCCTTCCCGCTGGTGGAGGCCCTGCTCGGGCTCAACAGCCTGATCCCGGACCTGCGCCCGGTGGAGGTGGTGGTGATCTCGCGCAATTCGCCCGACACCGGACTGCGCGCCTTCAACGCCATCGAGACGCACCGGCTCGACATCACGCGCGCGGCCTTCACCGGCGGCGCGCCGATCGCGCGCTACCTCAAGGCCTTCAAGGTCGACCTGTTCCTGTCGCGCGAAGCCGCCGACGTGCAGGCCGCCATCGACGGCGGCGTGGCCGCGGCGCAGTTGTACGACGCTCCCGCCGCCTACCGCGCCCCGCCCGGGCAGATCCGCATCGCCTTCGACGGCGACGCCGTGCTGTTCTCGCCCGAGTCCGAGCGGATCTACAAGGAAAAGGGGCTGGAGGCCTTCATCAAGAACGAAAAGCGCCATCGCCACAAGGCCCTGGCCGAAGGCCCGTTCGCCAAGCTGCTGCTGCGCCTGGCCCAGATCCAGGCGCATTTCCCGCCCGGCGAGAGCCCGGTGCGCATCGCCATCGTGACCGCGCGCAACAGCCCCGCCCACACGCGCGTGGTGCACACGCTGCGCGCCTGGAACGTCAGCATCGACGAAGCGTTCTTCCTCGGCGGCCTGCCGAAGGACCAGGTGCTGCAAGCCTTCGGCGCGCACATGTTCTTCGACGACCAGGAAGGCCACGTGGAACTGGCCTCCGCGGTGGTGCCGTCGGGGCGGGTGCCTTACCAGGGCGGCGAGCTCGGCAGCAGCAAGACGCGCAGGCGGGCCAGGAAAGCGCCCGCCGCCGCGCCGGCGGAGGAACCCGCGGCGTGAAGATCTTCGGCCTTTACCTGATCACCGCCTGCGCGGAAATCCTCGGCTGCTACCTGCCCTACCTGTGGCTGCGCCAGAACGCCAGCGCCTGGGTGCTGGTGCCGGGCGCGCTGTCGCTGGCGCTGTTCGCGTGGCTGCTGACGCTGCATCCGGATGCGTCCGGGCGCGTCTACGCGGCGTATGGCGGGGTCTATATCGCGGTGGCGATCGCGTGGCTGTGGCTGGTCGACGGCGTGCGGCCCACGCCGTGGGACCTGGCCGGCGTGGCGGTGGCGATTGCGGGGATGGCGGTGATTGTGCTGCAGCCGCGGTGAGTGATCGGGCTGGGGTGGTTTGAGCGGTGGCGCTGTTTGCGGGCGCCGGCCCTCTCCCCCGGCCCCTCTCCCGCGGGCGGGAGAGGGGAGCAAACCCCGAGCGATTGACGAAGCCCGCGAATGGGCCCACGCCGCGAGAGCTAGCTCAAGCAAGGTGTCCTCCCTCTCCCCTCACGGGGAGAGGGCCGGGGAGAGGGGCGGTTTAGCTAGGCGCCACCTCAAGCGAAGCCAACGGTTCAAAAAAAACTCAAGCCGCCACCCGCGCCCCACCCTCCCGATACCGCGCCAGCAACTGCCCGCGCAGCACCGCCGCCTTCTCCATGCTGGCTTCCTTCACGTGGCCGAAGCCGCGGATGTCGTCCGGCAGGCTGGCCAGCGCCACGGCGGTATCGAGCCGCGCGGCGTCGAGCGTGGCGCAGAACTCGTCCACCATCCCGATGTAGTCCTCGATCAGCCTGCGCTCGGCGCGGCGCTCGGCGGTCTTGCCGAACACGTCGAACGCGGTGCCGCGCAGGCCGCGGGCGCGCGCCAGCAGGCGGAACACGCCGAGCGTGGCCGGGCCGAAGCGGCGCTTGACGAGGTGGCCCCTGGCATCGCGCCTGGCCAGCAGCGGCGGCGCGAGGTGGAAGCCGAGCTGGTAGTCGCGGCCCGGCTCGCCTTCGAACCGGGCGCGCAGCTTGTCGAGGAAGGCCGGGTCGGCGTACAGGCGCGCGACCTCGTATTCGTCCTTGTAGGCCATCAACTTGGCGAGGTTGCGCGCCACCGCCTCGGTCAGCGGCAGGCGGCCGCCGGCGCCGAGCGCTTTCTCCGCGCCGCGCACGCGCGCCACCACGGCGCTGTAGCGCGCGGCATAGGCGGCGTTCTGGTAGGCGGTGAGCATCGTTTCGCGCTGGCGGATCACGCCGTCGAGCGTTTCCGGCATTGACACCACCTGCGCGCGCGCGGCCGGCCTGAGCAGCGCGCCCAATGCGGCTTCGCCGTGATGGGCGAGGTAGCGGCCCCAGTCGAACGCAAGCTGGTTCTTTTCCACCGACACGCCGTTGAGCACGATCGCGCGCGCCAGGCTTTCGCGGCGCAGCGGAATCCAGCCCTTCTGCCACGCAAAGCCGAGCAGCAGCGGGTTGGAGTAGATCGAGTCGGCCAGCAGCGTCACGGCCCAGGCGTTGGCGTCGATGAACGCGCAGGCGTCGCCGACGCTGGCGCGCAGGTCCTGCTCGGCCGAGGCGCCCGGGAATTTCCACCTGGGGTTGTGGATGAACTCCGCCGTGGGCGTGTTGGCGCTGTTGATGGCGGCGGCCGTCACGCCGGGCCGGGTCTTGGACAGGACCTCGGCCGAGGCCGAGACGATGGCGTCGCAGCCGATCACCAGCCGTGCCTCGCCCATCGCGATGCGGGTGGCGTGCAGCGCGGCCGGCGTCGGCGCGATCTGCACGTGGCTGATCACGGCGCCGCCCTTCTGCGCGAGGCCGGCCATGTCGAGCACGGTCACGCCCTTGTTCTCCAGGTGCGCGGCCATGCCGAGCAGGCCGCCGATCGTGACCACGCCGGTGCCGCCCACGCCCGTGACCAGCACGCCGTAGGCGCGCTCAAGCGCCGGCAGCACCGGCAGCGGCAGCGCCGAAAAATCGACATCGGCACCCTTGCCGCCCGCGGCGGCCGGCTTCCTGAGCTGCGCGCCTTCGGCGGTGACGAAGCTCGGGCAGAAGCCGTTGACGCAGGAGAAGTCCTTGTTGCACGACGACTGGTTGATCTGCCGCTTGGCGCCGAGCGCCGTCTCCAGCGGCTCCACCGACAGGCAGTTGGACTTGACCGAGCAGTCGCCGCAGCCTTCGCACACCGCGTCGTTGATGAAGGCGCGCTTCGCCGGGTCGGGATAGGTGCCGCGCTTGCGGCGGCGGCGCTTCTCGGTGGCGCAGGTCTGATCGTAGATCAGCACGGTGACGCCGGCGGTATCGCGCAACTGCAACTGGATCTCGTCGAGCCGGTCGCGGTGATGCACGGTCACGCCGGCGGGCAGCATGGCGCCGTCGCCGTATTTTTCCGGCTCGTCGGTCACGACCACGATCCTGCTGGCGCCTTCGGCCAGCACCTGGTGGGCGATCTGCGGCACCGTCAGCACGCCGTCGACCGGCTGGCCGCCGGTCATGGCCACGGCGTCGTTGAACAGGATCTTGTAGGTGATGTTGGCCCTGGCCGCGATCGACGCGCGCACGGCCAGCAGGCCGGAGTGGAAGTAGGTGCCGTCGCCGAGGTTGACGAACACGTGCTTCTCGCCGGTGAAGTGCATCTGGCCGGTCCACGCCACGCCCTCGCCGCCCATCTGGCTGAAGGTGTCGGTATTGCGGTCCATCCACAGCGTCATGTAGTGGCAGCCGATGCCGGCCATCGCGCGCGAGCCTTCCGGCACGCGCGTCGAGGTGTTGTGCGGGCAGCCCGAGCAGAACCACGGCTTGCGCTCGACCGCGATGCGCGGGCGCGCGGCCTCGCGCTCCTTGGCCTCGATCAGCGCCACGCGCGCGGCGATGCGCGCGCGCACGTCGGCCGGCAGGTCGCGCTTTTCCAGGCGGGTGGCGATGGCCTTGGCGATCAGCGCCGGCGACAGTTCATAGTGCGCCGGCAGCAGCCAGTCGCCGCGCGGCAACGACCATTCGCCGCCGTGGTTGCCGCGCTCGTCGAACTTGCCGTAGATCTTGGGGCGCACGTCGTCGCGCCAGTTGTAGAGTTCTTCCTTGAGCGCGTATTCGAGGATCTGGCGCTTCTCCTCCACCACCAGGATCTCTTCCAGGCCGGTGGCAAACTCGCGCGCGCCCTGCGCGTCGAGCGGCCACACGCAGCCCACCTTGAACACGCGGATGCCGACGCGGCGGCAGGTGTCGTCGTCCAGGCCCAGGTCGGCGAGCGCCTGGCGCACGTCGAGGTAGGCCTTGCCGGCGGTCATGATGCCGAAGCGCGCGTCGGGCGAATCGAGCACCACGCGGTTGAGCTTGTTGGCGCGCACGTAGGCCAGCGCCGCGTACCACTTGTGGTCCAGCAGGCGCGCTTCCTGCACCAGCGGCGGGTCGGGCCAGCGGATGTTGAGGCCGTCCGGCGGCATGGCGACATCTTCCGGCAGCTTGATCCGCACGCGCTCGGGATCGATCTCCACCGAGGCGCTGGACTCCACCACGTCGGTCACGCACTTCATCGACACCCACAGGCCGGAGTAGCGGCTCATGGCCCAGCCGTGCAGGCCGTAGTCGAGGTATTCCTGCACGTCCGACGGGTACAGCACCGGGATGCCCGCGGCCATCAGCACGTGCTCGGACTGGTGCGCCACGGTGGAGGACTTGGCGGCGTGGTCGTCGCCGGCCAGCAGCAGCACGCCGCCGTGCCTGGCCGAGCCGGCCGAGTTGGCGTGCTTGAGCACGTCGATGGAGCGGTCCACGCCCGGGCCCTTGCCGTACCACATGGCGAACACGCCGTCGCGGGTGGCGCCGGGAAACAGGTTGACCTGCTGCGAGCCCCACACCGCGGTGGCGGCGAGGTCTTCGTTGACGCCGGGCTGGAACACCACGTCGCTGGCGGCCAGGTGCGCCTTGGCCTTCCACAGCGCCTGGTCCACGCCGCCCAGCGGCGAGCCGCGGTAGCCGGAAATGAAGCCGGCGGTATTCAGGCCGGCGGCGCGGTCGCGCGCCTTCTGCAGCATGGGCAGGCGCACCAGCGCCTGGGTGCCGCTCAGGTAGACCCGGCCCTTCTCCAGCGTGTATTTGTCGTCCAGCGAAACCGTTTCCAGGGACGCCAGTTCGGCTTGCTGGGCGGGGGATAGGGGGGCATTCATCGATGCGGTCTCCGTTCTGCGCTCTGTGGGGCTGCGCTGAGTGTAGGAAGGCGGCCCGTTATCGTAAAATCAAGAATTCAGAGAACAGGTATGCGCGAGACAGATAATACGCGTTAACCCTGTGACCCATCGGGAGCACAGCCATGCCGAAGGAACGCAGCAGCAGACAGGACGGCGCGCCGCGCCTTGCCAAGGAAATCACGCTGCGGCAGTTCCGCTACTTCGCCGCGGCGGCCGAGACCGGGCAGTTCTCGATGGCGGCCACCGCCCAGCACGTGTCGCAGTCGGCCATCACCAACGCCGTGCTGATGCTGGAGCAGCAGCTCGGCGTGCGCCTGTTCGACCGCCTGCCGCACGGCGTGGCGCTCACCGCCGAAGGCCATCGCCTGCATCAGCGCGCGCGCGACATCCTCGACGCGGTGCAGGACACCCTGCGCGAGCCGCGCTTCCAGGCGCACAACCTCGCCGGCACGGTGCGGCTGGCGGCGTCGTACACCGTGCTGGGCTACCTGCTGCCGGGGCTGCTGGCGCGCTTTCGCAGCAACTACCCGGACATCGACTTCGACCTGCACGACATGGACCGCCCCGGCATCGAGCAGGGCGTGCTGAACGGCGAGATCGAGCTGGGCATCTGCCTGCTGTCCAATATCGAGAAGCTGCAGCGCTTCGCCCATCACACGCTGATCCGCTCGCGGCGGCAGTTGTGGGCCTCGCCTTCGCATCCGCTGCTGGCGCTGCCGCGCCTCACGCTCAAGGACATCGCGGCCCATCCGTACATCCAGATCACCGTGGACGAGAGCGAGCGCGCCACCCTGCGCTACTGGCGCAGCAAGCGGCTGGCGCCATCGGTCGCGTTCCGCACCAGTTCGATGGAGGCGCTGCGCGGGCTGGTGGCGCATGGCTTCGGCGTGACCGTGCTGTCCGACATGGTGTACCGGCCGTGGTCGCTCGAAGGCCGCCAGATCGAGGCGCGGCCGATCGCCGACGGCGTGCCGGACATGGAAGTGGGCCTGCTGTGGCAGCCCGGCCGCGCGCTCGACAAGCCGGCCGACGCGCTGCGCGAGTTCCTGATCCACGCCAGCGGCAGCTAGCCCGCGCCTGTGACACCGCCGTGTCACGCTGGCGCACGCGCTGTTCCAGATTGACACACCCGCGCGCGCCGCGCCGCCCGGCGGGCGCCCGCATCTGCGCGCCGCGTGGCGCCGCCACGCCCTTGCCACGCCGCCGCCCGCCGCGGGCATGCCTCTTGCGGATAAGGCGGCGTGCGCGCGGCATCGCCGCACGGCGGCTGTCGCCCGACAGCGGACCACATCAAAGAACGGAGCGAGACATGGACATGGCGGAAATCGCCCAGCTGGGCGTTGCGAACCCCTACAAGGACCAGTACGAGAACTATATCGGCGGCGCCTGGGTGGCCCCGGCCGACGGCCAGTACTTCGAGGCGATCACGCCCGTCACCGGCAAGCCGTTTACGCGCGTGCCGCGCTCCAACCAGAAGGACATCGACGCCGCGCTCGACGCCGCCCACCGCGCCAAGACCGCGTGGGGCCGCACCTCCACCACCGAGCGCGCCAACATCCTGAACCGCATCGCCGACCGCATCGAGGCCAACCTCGTCACGCTGGCGGTGGCCGAGACCATCGACAACGGCAAGCCCATCCGCGAAACGACCGCGGCCGACCTGCCGCTGGCGGTGGACCACTTCCGCTACTTCGCCGGCTGCATCCGCGCGCAGGAAGGCGGCATCTCCGAGATCGACCACGACACCGTGGCCTATCACTTCCACGAGCCGCTCGGCGTGGTCGGCCAGATCATCCCGTGGAACTTCCCGCTGCTGATGGCCACCTGGAAGCTGGCGCCGGCGCTGGCCGCCGGCAACTGCGTGGTGCTCAAGCCGGCCGAGCAGACCCCGGCCTCGATCCTGGTGCTGATGGAGCTGATCGGCGACCTGCTGCCGCCGGGCGTGCTCAACGTGGTCAACGGCTTCGGCCTGGAAGCGGGCAAGCCGCTGGCGTCCAGCCCGCGCATCAACAAGATCGCCTTCACCGGCGAGACCACCACCGGGCGGCTCATCATGCAGTACGCCTCGCAGAACATCATCCCGGTGACGCTGGAGCTGGGCGGCAAGTCGCCCAACATCTTCTTCGAAGACGTGATGGCCGCCGACGACGCCTTCTTCGACAAGGCGCTCGAAGGCTTCGCCATGTTCGCGCTGAACCAGGGCGAAGTCTGCACCTGCCCGTCGCGCGCGCTGGTCCAGGAATCCATCTACGAGCGCTTCATGGAGCGCGCGCTCAAGCGCGTGGCGGCGATCAAGCAGGGCCACCCGCTCGACAAGAGCACCATGATCGGCGCGCAGGCGTCGCAGGAGCAGCTGGAGAAGATCCTGTCCTACCTCGACCTAGGCAAGCAGGAAGGCGCGCAATGCCTGATCGGCGGCGAGCGCAACGCGCTGGGCGGCGACCTGTCCACCGGCTACTACGTCAAGCCCACGGTCTTCGCCGGCCACAACAAGATGCGCATCTTCCAGGAGGAAATCTTCGGCCCGGTGGTCGCGGTGACCACCTTCAAGGACGAGGACGAGGCGCTGGAGATCGCCAACGACACGCTCTACGGCCTCGGCGCCGGCGTGTGGAGCCGCGACGGCGCGCGCGCGTTCCGCATGGGCCGCGGCATCCAGGCCGGGCGCGTGTGGACCAACTGCTACCACGCGTATCCGGCACACGCGGCCTTCGGCGGCTACAAGCAGTCCGGCATCGGGCGCGAGAACCACCGCATGATGCTCGACCACTACCAGCAGACCAAGAACCTGCTGGTCAGCTACAGCCCCAACGCTCTCGGCTTCTTTTGATCCAGCGCAAGAATGCGCGCGCGGCACCGCTGGTGCAGCGCGGCCCGCGCGCGCATGATCGGATCGGCGCCCGCCGCGCGGCGGGCGCGACCGCCAACCGAATCAGCTTCAGGAGTCGACACATGACAGCGATGATGAAAGCCGCCGTGGTGCGCGAATTCGGCGCCCCGCTCACGATCGATGAAGTCCCCGTGCCCGAGCCCGGCCGCGGACAGATCCAGGTCAAGATCGCAGCCTCCGGCGTCTGCCACACCGACCTGCACGCCGCCGAAGGCGACTGGCCCGTCAAACCCACCCTGCCCTTCATTCCCGGCCACGAAGGCGTGGGCTACGTCTCCGCCGTGGGCGCGGGCGTCACGCGCGTCAAGGAAGGCGACCGCGTCGGCGTGCCGTGGCTGTACAGCGCCTGCGGCTATTGCGAGCACTGCCTGCAAGGCTGGGAAACGCTGTGCGAGAAGCAGCAGAACACCGGCTACTCCGTCAACGGCGGCTACGGCGAATACGTGGTGGCCGACCCCAACTACGTCGGCCTGCTGCCCGACAGCGTGGACTTCGTCGAGATCGCGCCGATCCTGTGCGCCGGCGTGACCGTCTACAAGGGCCTGAAAGTCACCGAGACGCGCCCGGGCCAGTGGGTGGTCATCTCCGGCATCGGCGGCCTCGGCCACGTGGCCGTGCAGTACGCGCGCGCGATGGGCATGCGCGTGGCGGCCGTGGACATCGACGACAAGAAGCTCGAGCTGGCGCGCAAGCTCGGCGCCGAAGTCACCGTCAACGCGCGCACCACCGATCCGGTGGCCTACCTGCAGAAGGAAATCGGCGGCGCCCACGGCGCGCTGGTGACGGCGGTGTCGCCCAAGGCATTCGGCCAGGCCATCGGCATGGTGCGGCGCGGCGGCACCATCGCCCTCAACGGCCTGCCGCCGGGCGACTTCCCCACGCCGATCTTCGACGTGGTGCTCAAGGGCATCACCATCCGCGGCTCCATCGTCGGCACCCGCAGCGACCTGCAGGAATCGCTGGACTTCGCCGCGCACGGCGCGGTCAAGGCCACGGTCTCCACCGCGCCGCTGGAGAAGATCAACGACATCTTCACGCGCATGCGCGCCGGCGACATCGAAGGCCGCGTGGTGATGGACTTCGCCGCAAGCTGAGCATCCCGACCCGGCAAGGAGCGCCCCCATGTCCGAAGCCATCCCCACCGGCGCCGTGCGGCGCGTGGTCGCCACGCCCGCCGCGCTGGCGCTGATCGAGCGCCTGCGCGCGCAGCACGGCGAGCTGATGTTCCACCAGTCCGGCGGCTGCTGCGACGGCAGCGCGCCGATGTGCTACCCGGCCGGCGAGCTGATCCTCGGCGAGGCCGACGTCCGCCTGGGCGAAATCGGCGGCGTGCCGTTCTACATGACGCGCGCGCAATTCGAGTACTGGCAGCACACGCGGCTGGTGATCGACGCCGTGCCCGGCTCCGGCGGCATGTTCTCGCTGGAAGGGCCGACCGGCCTGCGCTTCCTGACGCGCTCGGAATTGTTCAGCGACGAGGAGGCGGCGCGGCTGGAGCACGAAGACTGAGCCGCCAGCCAATCCGTGGCGCACGGCGGCGCGGCGCCTGCGCCACGCATCGCCGCCACGCGGGCACCCCGTCCCGCGCGTCCCTTGCGCCACGACACGCACCAATCGGTGCATCCCGACCGGCGCATCTCTCGTGCATCGCTCCCCAATGCCGGGCCCGGCATGCCGCCGCGCGCCAGCCTCGGGCATGCGCGCGCCGCCCCACGCGCGTGCATGCCGCCCGCCTCGCCCGAGTAAATCCCTGATAAATCAAACAGTTGCCACCGGCTCGCGGCGCCTTGCCCGAGTCCCGGCCGGCATGGCCTGAACTTTGCGTATCGGCGACGACTGCCGGCTGTCGACAGTTGGCAACCAGATCAGCGCGCCACCGATGGCGCCTATCCACGCCTAGCCAAAGGACAGAAAACATGGGCAACACGGTCCCCTCCCTCCACATCCAGGCCGCGGCTGCGGCCACGGTTGCGACCATCTCCGCGGCGGAGCAGCGCGTGCGCGAGGATCTCGCCGCCGCCTACCGCCTGGTCGCGCTGTACGGCATGGACGACAGCATCTACACCCACATCTCGGCGCGCGTGCCCGGCACCGAGGACCGTTTCCTGATCAATCCGTTCGGCACGCTGTTCCGCGACATCACGGCGTCGTCGCTGGTGTGCATCGACCTGGAGGGCCGCATCATCAGCGCGCCGCCGGGCTGCGACGTCAACCCCGCCGGCTTCACCATCCACAGCGCGGTGCACGCCGCGCGCCACGACGCGGCCTGCGTGCTGCACACCCACACGGTGGCGGGCGTGGCGGTGTCCTCGCTGGCGTGCGGCCTCAAGCCGTCGAACCAGTGGGCGCTACAGTTCCACGAGCGCGTGGCCTATCACGACTTCGAGGGCATCGCGCTGGACCTCGACGAGCGCGAGCGGCTGGTGGCCGACCTCGGCCCGGACAAGCGCGCGCTGATCCTGCGCAACCACGGCCTGCTCACGCTGGGCCGCAGCGTGGCGGAGGCCTTCATCCTGATGCACAACCTGGAGCGCGCCTGCCGCGTGCAGGTGGCGATCCAGTCCAGCGGGCAGCCGGAATACCCGGTACCCGAGGCGGTCCGCGAAAAGACCGCGCGCCAGTACGAAAGCGGCGACACCAACCGCCTGCCGGGCGCGCCCGATCCCTACGCGCGCGAATGGCGCGCGCTGCTGCGCCGGCTGGAGCCGGCCGCCGCGCCTTCGTTCCGCGACTGAGCGCCAGCGGCTGGACACCAGCGGCTGAACGCCGGCGACCCGGCGCCGGCGCTTCGCCCCGTTTTTCCCTTCTTGCCTGACCCACACATCCCTAGCCCCAGGAGAGTCTCGCCATGAATCGTCGCCAACTGATCAAGATGGGTGTTGCCACCGCGGGGCTGTCGCTCGCGGGCGTGCCCTTGCACGTGCTTGCGCAGGGCAAGAAGGGAGGCGTGATCAACGCGCTGGTGCAGCCCGAGCCGTCCGGGCTGATGATCGGCATCACCCAGAACGGCCCGACCCAGCTGATCTCCGGCAATATCTACGAGGGCCTGCTGCGCTACGACGAGAAGCTGGACCCGCAGCCGGCGCTGGCCACGTCCTGGACGGTCAACCCGGCCGGCACGCTGTACACCTTCAAGCTCAAGCGCAACGTGACCTGGCACGACGGCAAGCCGTTTACCGCCGCCGACGTGGTGTTCTCCGCCGACGTGTTCCTGCGCAAGACCCACGCCCGCCTGCGCGCCAACCTGGCCGCGGTGGAAACCATCCGCGCGGTGGACCCGTACACGGTGGAGTTCAAGCTCAAGTACCCGTTCGGCCCCTTCCTCGGCATCTTCGAGGTGGGCTCGATGCCGATGGTGCCGAAGCACATCTACGAGGGAACCGATTTCCTGACCAACCCGGCCAACGCCACCCCGATCGGCACCGGCCCGCTCAAGTTCAAGGAGTGGGTGCGCGGCTCCTACATCCAGCTGGTGCGCAACGAGCACTATCACCTGCCCGACGTGCCGCTGGTGGACTCGGTCTATTTCCACGTGATCCCCGACGCGGCCGCGCGCGCGGCGGCGTTCGAGTCCGGCAAGGTGGACCTGGTGCCGGGCGGCGCGGTGGAATACTTCGACGTGGCGCGGCTGGCCAAGCTGCCCGGCGTGCAGGTCACCACCAAGGGCTGGGAGTTCTTCGCGCCGCACTCGTGGCTGTGGGTCAACAACCGCCGCGCGCCGATGGACAACGTCAAGTTCCGCCAGGCGCTGGCCTTCGCCATCGACCGCGACGCCATCGCCAAGGTAGCCTGGCAGGGCTACGCCAGGACCGCCATCGGCCCCTTCAACAGCCACATCAAGTACTACAGCACCGACGTCGCCAAATACCCGCGCGACCTCGCCAGGGCCAAGGCGCTGCTGGCCGAGTCGGGCTACAAGGGCGAGGCGCTGCGCCTGCTGCCGCTGCCCTACGGCGAGACCTGGACCCGCTCGGCGGAGATCGTGCGGCAGAACCTGCTGCAGGCCGGCGTCAAGATCGAGATGACGCCGACCGACGTGGCCGGCTGGGGCGAGCGCCTCAACAAGTGGGACTACGACCTCGCCTTCACCTACGTCTACCAGTACGGCGACCCCGCGCTGGGCGTGGCGCGCAACTACACCTCGGACAACATCGCCCAGGGCTCGCCCTTCAACAACGTGGAGGGCTACCGCAACGCCCGCGTGGACGAACTGTTCCAGGCCGGCGCGCGCGAGATGGACCCGGCCCGGCGCGCGGCGCTCTACCGCGACGTGCAGAAGATCCTGCTCGACGAAATGCCGGTGGTGTGGATGCACGAGCTGAACTTCCCCACGCTGTACCGCAGCCGCGTCAACAACCCGATCAATTCCGGCATCGGCCTGAACGACGGCCTCGGCCGCGCCTGGCTGGCGTGATGGCGGCGCGTTCCTGTTCGAGGGGGAAGCCATGAGTCGTACCCAGCGCATGCTCAACCGGGTGGTCCAGGGCGTGCTCGCCATCCTGGTGATCGCCACCGTCAATTTCCTGCTGATCCGCGCCGCGCCCGGCGATCCGGTCTCGGTCATGGCCGGCGAGGCCGGCGCCTCCGACCCGCAGTTCGTGGCGCAGCTGCGCGCGCAGTTCGGCCTGGACCAGCCGCTGCCGCAGCAGCTCGGCAACTACCTGCTGCACGTGGCGCAGCTGGACCTGGGCTACAGCTACCGCCAGCAGCAGCCGGTGCTGAAGCTGATCCTGGACCGCCTGCCGGCCACGCTGCTGCTGACCGGCAGCGCCTTCCTGCTCTCGGTGCTGTTCGGCGTGGCGCTGGGGGCGTGGGCCAGCCGGCGCGCCGGCAGCTGGACCGACAGCGCCATCACCACCTTCGCCCTGGTGTTCTACGCCACGCCGCTGTACTGGCTGGCGATGATGGCGGTGCTGCTGTTCTCGGTGCAGCTCGAATGGCTGCCCGGCTTCGGCTACTTCACCGTGGGCGCCGACCTGCACGGGCTGGCGCGCGTGGCCGACGTGGCCGCGCACCTGGTACTGCCCGCGCTGACGCTGGCGCTGTTCTACATGGCCGTGTACGCGCGCATGACGCGCGCCTCGATGCTGGAAGTGGCGCAGATGGACTTCGTCAAGACCGCGCGCGCCAAGGGCGTGCGCCCGGGACGGATCCAGCGCGCGCACATCCTGCGCAACGCGCTGCTGCCGGTGGTGACGCTGGCCGGCATCCAGGCCGGCGGCATGATCGGCGGCGCGGTGCTGACCGAGACCGTGTTCGCCTGGCCCGGCATCGGCCGCCTGATGTTCGACGCGCTGCTGCAGCGCGACTACAACCTGCTGCTGGGCTGCTTCCTGGTCACCGCCGCGATGGCGGTCGTGTTCAACCTGATCACGGATTTCGTCTACACCCTGGTCGACCCACGGATCGAGATGCAATGAAAAACACATTCTGGCGGCGCTTCTGCCGCAACAAGGCGGCCCTGCTCGGCCTGCTGGTGATGGCGTGCATCGCGGTGCTGGCGCTGTTCGGCCCGCTGCTGGCCGGCCACGATCCGTGGGACATGGTGCAGCAGCCCTTCCTCCATCCCATGCAGGAAGCCGGCTTCGCGCTCGGCACCGACACGATGGGCCGCGACATCCTGGCCGGCGTGATCCACGGCGCGCGCATCTCGCTGCTGATCGGCGTGGTCTCGACCGTGGTCTCGCTGGCGATCGGCGTGACGCTGGGCGCCATCGCCGGCTATTTCGGCGGCTGGATCGACGCCGCGCTGATGCGCTTCACCGAGCTGTTCCAGGCGGTGCCGAGCTTCGCGCTGGCGCTGGTGCTGGTGGCCATCTTCGAGCCGTCCGTCGCCTCCATCGTCAGCGCCATCGCCGTCGTGTCGTGGCCGCCGGTGGCGCGCCTGGTGCGCAGCGAGTTCCTGTCGCTGCGCCAGCGCGATTTCGTCGCCGCGGCGCAACTGGCGGGGCAGTCGACGCTGCGCATCATCGTGGCGCAGATCCTGCCCAACGCCGCCTCGCCGATCGTGGTGATGGCCTCGCTGATGGTGGCCACGGCGATCCTGCTGGAATCGAGCCTGAGCTTCCTCGGCCTGGGCGACCCCAACCACATGAGCTGGGGCTACATGGTGGGCTCGGCGCGCACGGTGCTGCGCCAGGCCTGGTGGATGGCGGTGTTCCCGGGCCTGGCCATCCTGCTGACGGTGCTGGCGCTGAACATGGTCGGCGAGGGCCTCAACGACGCGCTCAACACGCGCCTGGGCGGGAGGGGACGATGAACGGCCCCGCCACGAGCCCGGTGCTCGACATCCAGAACCTCAGCATCCGCCTGCCGGCCGGCGGCGACCGCGCGCTGGCCGTCACCGATGCCTCGCTGACCCTGCACGCGGGCCAGACCCTGTGCGTGGTGGGCGAATCCGGCTCGGGCAAATCGATGATCGCCAACGCGGTGATGGGCCTGCTGCCGCGCCCGCACGTGGAGCCGGTGGCCGGCCGCATCCTGTTCGGGGGGCGCGACCTGCTGCAGCTCGGCGAGCCGGCCCTGCGCGAGCTGCGCGGCCAGCAGATCGGCATGGTGTTCCAGGAGCCCATGACCGCGCTCAACCCGGTCATGCGCATCGGCGAGCAGATCGCCGAGGTGTTCGACGCGCACCAGAGCCTGGGCGCCGCCGAGAAGCGCCGGCGCATCGTCGGCGCGCTGGCCGACGTGGGCCTGCCCGATCCCGGGCTGCTCTACGACAGCTTCCCGTTCCGCCTGTCCGGCGGCCAGCGCCAGCGCGTGATGATCGCCTGCGCGATGGCGCTGCAGCCGCGCCTGCTGATCGCCGATGAGCCCACCACCGCGCTCGACGTCACCACCCAGGCGCAGATCCTGCAGCTGATCCGCGAGCTGCAGCGCAAGCGCGGCATGGCGGTGCTGTTCATCACCCACGATTTCGGCGTGGTGTCCGAGATCGCCGACCAGGTGGCGGTGATGCAGACCGGCACCATCGTCGAGGCCGGCCCGGCCGCGCAGGTACTGGGCGCGCCGCGGCACGCCTACACGCGCAAGCTGCTGGCCGCCATCCCGGGCGGCCAGGCGCGCGCGCCCGGGGACGGCGCCGAATTCCACCGCGTGCTGCAGGTGCAGGACCTGTGCAAGACCTACCGCAGCGGCGGCGGCCTGTTCAGGCCCCCGCGCGAAGTGCCCGCCGCGCGCAACATCAACCTGGAGCTGCTGCGCGGGCAGACGCTGGGGCTGGTGGGCGAATCCGGCTCGGGCAAGTCCACGCTGGGCCGCTGCATCGTCGGCCTGGCGCCGTTCGACAGCGGCCGCATCCTCTTCAACGGGCGCAACCTGTCGCAGGGCAGCGGCCTGCTGCAGCGCTCGGGCGGCAAGATCCAGATGGTGTTCCAGGATCCCTACGCCTCGCTCAACCCGCGCCACCGCATCGGCGCGGCCATCGCCTCCGGCCCCATCGCCCAGGGCGTGCCGCGCGCCGAGGCGCACGCGCGCACGCTGGCGCTGCTCAAGCTGGTGGGCCTGGGGCCCGAGGCCGCCGAGCGCTACCCGCACGAGTTCTCCGGCGGCCAGCGCCAGCGCATCGGCATCGCGCGCGCGCTGGCCATGCAGCCGGAGCTGCTGGTGGCGGACGAGCCGGTCTCCGCGCTCGACGTCTCGGTGCAGGCGCAGGTGCTGGAACTGTTCGCCCAGGTGCGCGAGCAGTTCCAGCTGGCGATGGTCTTCATCACCCACGACCTGCGCGTGGCCGCGCAGATGTGCGACCAGATCGCCGTGATGCAGCGCGGCGAGGTGGTGGAATACGGCGCCACCGCGCGCGTGCTCGACGCGCCGGCGCACGCCTACACGCGCAAGCTGATCGAGGCCATCCCGCGCCTGGCGCGCGAGGCCGCGCCGGCCGCGCAGCCGGCGCCGCCAGCCATGCCGATACCCGCTGCCGCCGACGGTTTCGCGCCGGGCGGCCTGCGCGCCAGCGGCGCGGGAGGCTACGCATGAGCGCGCAGCCGACGGAGATCGCGGCCGGCGGCGCCGGCAAGCCGCCCTGCATCGCCCTGCTCAGCAGCGTGCTCGACATGCACTACCTGGCCGCGGCCTTCCGCGCGCTGCTGCCCGGGGTGGACCTGCGCCTGGGCAGCACGCCGGAGAGCCTCGGCGCGCTCGGCGAGATCGAGGCCGCGGTGTGCTGGTATCCGCCGCCCGGCGTGCTCGCCGCCATGCCGCGCCTGCGCCTGGTGCAGTCGCTCGGCGCCGGCATCGACCACTTCCACACCGACCCCGAGCTGCCGCGCGAACCGGCGCTGTGCCGCATCGTCGATACCGACATGGCCGGCACCATGACGGCCTATGTGACCTGGGCGGTGATCCACCGGCAGCGCGCGATGGGCGCCTACCTGAACAGCGCCGCCGCGCGGCGGTGGCAGGAGCAGCCCATCGTGCCGCCGGCGCGCCACCGCGTCGGCATCGCCGGGCTGGGCACGCTCGGCGTAGCCTGCGCGCGGGCGCTGCTGGCGGTGGGCTACGGCGTGCGCGGCTGGAGCCGCGGCCCCAAGGCCGGCCTGCCGGCCGGCGTCGAGTCCTTCCACGGCCCGGACGGGCTCGACGCCTTCCTGGCCGGCTGCGACACGCTGGTGTGCCTGCTGCCGCTGACCGCGCAGACGCAGGGCTTCCTCAACGCCGCGGTGTTCGCCCGGCTGCCGCGCGGCGCGCACGTGGTCAACGTCGGCCGCGGCAGCCACCTGGTCGAAGCCGACCTGCTGCGCGCGCTGGACGACGGCACGCTGGGCGCGGCCACGCTGGATGCCTTCGCACAGGAACCGCTGCCCGCCGGCCATCCGTTCTGGCATCATCCGCGCGTGGTGGTGACGCCGCACATCGCCGCGCGCACCGAAGCCGCCGCCATCGCGCGCCAGACCCTGGACAACCTGGCGCAGCTGCGGCGCGGCCAGCGCCCGGCGATGGCGGTGGACCCGCAGCTGGGCTACTGAGACGCGCCGCCACCGATCTCCCGATACCGATACCGATACCGATACCAACGCCGACCCCGGACCCCACCTGACATGAACGTCGCCCTGCCCCCGCACGCCGGCCTTGCCGCCAGCGACATCGCCGCGCACCTGCACCCCTTCACCAATCTCGCCGCCCACCCCGACGTGGGGCCGCTCGTGATCGCCCGCGGCGACGGCGTCTACGTCGAGGACGACCAGGGCCGCCGCTACCTGGAGGGCATGTCCGGCCTGTGGTGCGCGTCGCTCGGCTTCAGCCACGCGCGCGTGGTCGAAGCCGGCGTGGCGGCCATGCGCACGCTGCCCTACTACCACACCTTCAACCACCGCTCGAATCCGCCCGCCATCCTGCTGGCGGAGAAGCTGCTGTCGCTGGCGCCGGTGCCGATGTCCAAGGTGTTCTTCGCCAACTCCGGCTCGGAGGCCAACGACACCGCCGCCAAGCTGGTCTGGTACTACCACAACGCCATCGGCAAGCCGGCCAAGAAGAAGATCATCGCGCGCCGCAACGCCTACCACGGCGTGACCGTGGCCGCGGCCAGCCTGAGCGGGCTGCAGGCCAACCACCGCGATTTCGACCTGCCCATCGACCGCATCCTGCGCACGGCCTGCCCGCACCACTACCGCGAGGGCGCGCCCGGCGAGAGCGAGCAGGACTTCGCGCGCCGGCTGGCGCGGGAGCTCGAGGCGCTGATCCTGGCCGAAGGGCCGGAGACGGTGGGCGCCTTCATCGCCGAGCCGGTGATGGGCGCGGGCGGCGTGATCGTGCCGCCGGCCACCTACTTCGAGGAGATCCAGGCGGTGCTGCGCCGGCACGACGTGCTGCTGATCGCCGACGAGGTGATCTGCGGCTTCTGCCGCACCGGCGAGATGTTCGGCTCCACCACGTTCGGCATGCGGCCCGACATCCTGACCTGCGCCAAGGCGCTTTCCTCGGGCTACATGCCGATCTCGGCGGTGATGGTCACGGAATCCGTGCACGAGGCGCTGGCCGCCAACAGCGGCAGGATCGGCACCTTCGGGCACGGCTTCACCTATTCCGGCCATCCGGTCGCCGCCGCGGTGGCGCTGGAAACGCTGCGGGTCTACGAGGAAGAGCACCTGCTCGCGCACGTGCGCGAGCTCGCGCCGCGCTTCCAGCAATTGCTGCGCGGCTACGCCGGACGGCCGCTGGTGGGCGAGGCGCGCGGCGTGGGCCTGATCGGCGCCATCGAGCTGGCCGAGGACCCGGCCGCGCGCCGCGCCTTCGACCCGGCCCGCAAGGCCGGCGCGCGGCTAGCGCAACTGGCGCAGGAAGCCGGCCTGATCGTGCGCGCGATGGGCGACACCATCGCCTTCTGCCCGCCGCTGATCATCACCGCCGCGCAGCTCGACGAGCTGTTCGCGCGCTTCGACCAGGCCATGACGGCCTTCGAGCGCGAGCACGGGCACGGCGGGAGCGCGGCATGACGTGCCCGCGCCTGGCCCCGCGCTGATGCCCACCCCCGCCACCGCCGCCACCGCCCCGGCACCGGGCGCCGCCGGCGCGCTGCCGGCTTGCCCGGCCCGCGCGCGCCGCGACGGCATCGCGCTGTTCTTCTGCGCGCTGGTGGCGTTCGCCACCTACGACGCCTTCTGCAAGTGGATGCTGATGCGCGGCAACCCGCCGTCGCTGATGAACCTGGCGCGCTACCTCAGCGTCAGCGCCATCGCGCTCGCGTGGCTGCTGCGCCAGGGCGACCTGCGGCTGTGGCGCACGCCGTGCCGGTGGCGGCTGCTGGCGCGCGGGCTGGCGCTGGCCATCGTCGCCACCTGCTTCATGGCGGCGCTGGTGCAGATGCCGCTGGCCGAGGCCACCGCGATCTACTTCACCGCGCCGCTGATGATGGTGGCGCTGTCGCCGGCGCTGCTCGGCGAGCACGTCGGGCGCGCGCAGTGGGGCGCGGTGCTGGCGGGCTTCGCCGGCATGCTGCTGATCGTGCGCCCGGGCGGCGACCTGCCCGCGCTGGGCACCGCGCTGATGATCGTGTCGGCCGTGTGCTACGCGCTGTTCCAGCTGCTGACGCGGCAACTGGCCGGCCAGGTGGCGGGCGCCACCATGTACGCGTGGACCGCGCTGATCTGCCTGCTGGCAACCGGCGTGCCGGCGCTGCTGCTGTTGCCCGCGACCCTGCCGCCGGCCGGCGAGCTGCTGCTGATGACCGCCGGCGGCGCCTGCAGCGGCGCGGCGCAGATGCTGCTGCTGGCCGCGTTCCGCCGCGTGTCGGCCTCCACGCTGGCGCCGCTCAACTATTTTCAACTGCTGCTCGCCGTGCTGATCAGCACCTTCGTCTTCCAGCGCGCGCCCGACGCCGTGGCGCTGGGCGGCATCGTGCTGATCGTGCTGTCGGGCGGCTATCTGGCCTGGCGCGGCCGGCCCGCCGGCGGCGTGGCCATGCCGGACACCGAAGGATCGAGATCATGACCAAGCCGTCGACCCCGCCGCAGGAGCCGGCCTCGCCGTTCGCCTCCATCGAAGTCTCCGACCTGGTGGCGGCGGTGGAAGCCCAGCTCACCCAGGCCATCGTGGAAGGCCGCCTGCCGCCCGGCAGCCGCATCGTCGAGGCCGACATCGCGCGCCGCATGAACGTCAGCCGCGCGCCGGTGCGCGAGGCCGCGCGCCGGCTGGAGCGCCAGGGCGTGCTGGTCTCGCGCCCGCGCCACGGCTTTGCCGTGCGCACCGTGACCGCGCGCGAGATCGACGACCTGTTCGCGGTGCGCCTGAACCTGGAGACGATGGCCGCGCAACTGGCCTGCCGCCACGCGCCCGAGGCCGGCCTGCAGCTGCTCGGCGAGATGGTCGAGCGCATGGTGCAGGAGGCCGAGTCGCTGCCGCAGATCGAGCGCGTGGCGCGCGACCTGGCCTTCCATACCGCGATCTGCGAGCTGTCCGGCAACGCCTACCTGCACCGCGTGTTCTCGCACATGCAGACCGAGATCCGCATGATCGTGGCGCTGATCGACAGCGTCTACCACGATCCCAGAGCCGTGGCCGAGACCCACCGCCCGATCGTCGAGGCGCTGGCGCGGCGCGACGAAGCCGCCGCGGCGGCGGCGCTGCGCCTGCACATCGAGGATGCCCGCGTGCGCGTGCGGGCCGTGTTCATGCAAAAGCAGGGCGCCGCCGAGGCGCCGCAGATGGAGCCAACCCCATGAAAGTCGTCTACAGCGATCATCACCTGGCGCACGATCCGCGCGCCTTCATCGTGCGCGGCCGCATGCAGCGCAGCAACGAGCAGCCCGAGCGCGCGCTGCGCCTGCTGGCGGCCGCGCGCGCCGACGGCCACGAAGTGATCGCGCCGCCCGACCTCGGCGCCGGCCCGCGCGCGGCGGTCCACACGCCGGAATACCTGCGCTTCCTGGAAACCGCCTACGCGCGCTGGCGGCAATTGCCCGACGCCTCCGAGGAGGTGCTGCCCAACATCCACCCGTTTCCGGGCCAGCCCTGCACCTATCCGGACAGCGTGGTCGGCCAGGCCGGCTTCCACATGGGCGACACCGCCTGCTCGATCGGCCCCGACACCTGGCGCGCCGCCACCGGCGCGGCCAACGCCGCGGCCCACGCCGCCCAGCTGGTGGCCGACGGCGAGCGCGCCGCCTACGCGCTGTGCCGCCCGCCCGGCCACCATGCCTACGTCGACCGCGCCAACGGCTTCTGCTACCTGAACAACTGCGCCATCGCCGCCCAGCACCTGCGCCAGTTCCACGCGCGCGTGGCCATCCTCGACATCGACATGCACCACGGCAACGGCACGCAGGGCATCTTCTACCGCCGCAGCGACGTGCTGACGGTGTCGCTGCACGGCGACCCGCGCCTGTTCACGCCGTTCTTCACCGGCCACGCGCACGAGCGCGGCGAAGGCGAGGGGCTGGGCTACAACCTCAACCTGCCGCTGGCGCGCGGCACCGGCGACGACGCCTACCTGGCCGCGCTGGCCGAGGCCTGCGCCACCATCCGCGCCTACGCGCCCGGCGCGCTGGTGGTGGCGCTGGGGCTGGACGCGCACGAGCGCGACCCGTACCAGGCGCTCGCCGTGACCACGCCGGGCTTCGCCCGCATCACCGCCGAGATCGCCCGGCTCGGCCTGCCCACCGTGCTGGTGCAGGAAGGCGGCTACCTGTCCGACGACCTCGGCCCCAACCTGTCGAGCGCGCTGCGCGGCTTCGCGGGGGCGGCATGAGCGCGGCGGCGGCCGCGCTGCCCGAAGCCGGCGTACCGGAAATCGGCGTGCTCGAAGCGGGCTCGCCCGAGGCGCCGCTGGCGTGGGCGCGCGCGCTGCTGGCCCGGCACTACGGGCTGGCCGGCAGCCTGAGCGCGCTCACCGGCGAGCGCGACCGCAACTTCCTGCTGGAGACGCCGGCCGGCGCGGGCGAGCCCGCGCGCTACATGCTCAAGATCTCCCACCCGGCGGAAACCCCGCTGGTGGCGGATTTCCAGACCCAGGCCCTGCTGCACGTGGCGCGCGCCGACCCGGCGCTGCCGGTGCAGCGCATCGTGCCGACGCGCGACGGCGCCCCTTCCTTCCTGGCCGAGGCGCCGGCCGGCGAGGCCCGCGTGGTGCGCCTGTTCAGCTACCTGCCGGGCCTGCCGCTGCCCAAGGCGCGGCGCTCGCCGGAGCAGGCGCGCGCGCTGGCGCGCATGCTGGCGCGGCTGGACCTGGCGCTGCGCGAGTTCCGCCACCCCGCCGGCGCGCTGGCGCTGCCGTGGGACATCCAGCGCGCCGACCGCGTGCGCGGCCTGCTCGGCAGCGTGGCCGATCCGGCGCGGCGCGCGCTGGCCCTGCGCGCGCTCGACCGCTTCGACGCGCAGGTCAAGCCGCGCCTGCCCGCGCTGCGCGCCCAGCCCATCCACAACGACTTCAACATCTACAACCTGCTGGTCGACCCGCACGACCACGACCGCATCGCCGGCATCCTCGACTTCGGCGACATGGTGCACGCGCCGCTGGTCGACGACCTGGCCGTGGCCGCCGCCTACCAGGTCGATCCCGCCGCCGACACGCTGGCCACGCTGGCCGGCTTCGTCGCCGCCTACCACGCGGTGCTGCCGCTGCGCGCGGAGGAGATCGACGTGCTGTTCGACCTGGTGCAGGCGCGCCTGGTCATGGTGGTGGCCATCAGCGGCTGGCGCGCCGCGCGCCAGCCGGACAACGCCGACTACCTGCTGCGCAACAACGCGGTGTCGTGGGCGCGGCTGGCGGCCTGCGATGCCATCGGCGCCGCGCAGGCCCGCGCGGCGCTGCGCCGCGCCTGCGGCATGGCGTGAACGCGCACACCACGCAACCGACAAGGAACGAGATGACCACCGCCCCGGCCGACCCCGGCACCGCCGCCCTGCTGGCACGCCGCGCGCGCGTGCTCGGGCCGGCCTACCGCCTGTTCTACGAGGAGCCGCTGCACGTGGTGCGCGGCGAAGGCGCCTGGCTGTACGACGCCGCGGGCCGGCGCTACCTGGACGCCTACAACAACGTGGCCGCGGTCGGCCACTGCCATCCGCACGTGGTGGAAGCCATCGCGCGCCAGGCGGCCGTGCTGAACACGCACACGCGCTACCTGCACGACGGCATCCTCGACTACGCCGAGCGCCTGCTGTCCACCATGCCGGACGCGCTCGGCCACGCCATGTTCACCTGCACCGGCAGCGAGGCCAACGACCTGGCCATGCGCATCGCGCGCGCCCACACCAGCCACGAAGGGCTGATCGTCACGCGCTTCGCCTATCACGGCGTGACCGAGGCGCTCGCCGAGGCATCGCCCTCGCTCGGGCAGTACGTCACGCTGGGCGAGCGCGTGCGCACGGTGCCCGCGCCGGACAGCTACCGCGGCACCCCCGGGCAGATCGGCGCGGCCTTCGCCGACGGCGTGCGCGCGGCCATCGGGGACCTGCGCGCCCACGGCATGCGCCCCGCCGCCCTGCTGGTCGACACGGTGTTCTCCAGCGACGGCATCTTCACCGACCCGCCCGGCTTCCTGGCCGAGGCCGTGGCGGCCGTGCGCGCCGCCGGCGGCATCTTCATCGCCGACGAGGTGCAGCCCGGGCTGGGCCGCACCGGTGATCATTTCTGGGGCTTCCAGCGCCACGGCCTGGTGCCGGACATCGTCACCGTGGGCAAGCCGATGGGCAACGGCCACCCGCTGGCCGGCCTGGCCGCGCGCCCCGAGGTGCTGGCCGCGTTCGGCCGCCGGTGCCGCTACTTCAACACCTTCGGCGGCAACCCGGTGGCGGTGGCGGCGGGCATGGCGGTGCTGGACGTGATCGAGCGCGAGCAGCTGGGCGCCAGCGTGCGGCGCGTGGGCGAGCACCTGCGCGGCCGGCTGCGCCAGCTCGCGCGGCGCCACGCGCCGGTCGGCGAAGTGCGCGGCGCGGGGCTGTTCGTCGGCGTGGAGCTGGTCGCGGACGCGCGCAAGACGCCCGCCACCGCGCTGGCCGCGCGCGTCGTCAACGAACTGCGGCGGCGCGGCGTGCTGGTCGGCACCACCGGCCCGCACGCCAGCATCCTCAAGATCCGGCCGCCAATGGTGTTCAGCGCCGCGCAGGCGGACCTGCTGGCGGACACGCTGGACGCGGTGCTCGGCGAGGTGGCGGCCGGCTGACGGGCGGCTGATGGCCGGCGGCGTACCCGCAATCCGGGCGACGGACGCGATGGCCGCCAGCCCGAAGAAAAACCCGCTTCCGGGCCAGGATCTTGCCGAGGATCCTAGCCGCCCTGCTTCAGCCTTCGGTAGATGGTGTTGCGCGACACGCCAAGCTCGCGCGCGGCCAGGCTGACGTTGCCGGCATGCCGGGCCAGCGCCTGGCGGATCAGGCCGGCCTCGGCATCGCGCAGCGGGGCGGCCGCGCCGCACGGCGCGGCGGGCGCGGAAGACGCGGAGGACGCGGCGAGCGGGGCAACCGCGGCCGGCTCGTCGAGGAAATCCTCCGGCAGATGCGCCAGCCCGATCTCGTCCTCGCCTTCGGCCATGATCGCGGCGGTGCGCAGCACGTTGACCATCTGCCGCAGGTTGCCCGGCCACGGATGGCGCTGGAAGCGCGCCATCACCTCGCCCGACACGCGCAGCGGGTGCGCGCCGCCGCCGTGCGCGGCCTCGCACGGCGCGAGCTGCTGCGCCAGGATGCGCGCCACCAGCACCGGCAGGTCGGTGCGCTCGCGCAGCGCCGGCAGCGTGACCGCCAGCGCGTTGATGCGGTAGTAGAGGTCTTCGCGGAAGGTGCCGGCGGCGATCATCGCGCGCAGGTCGCGGTGGGTGGCGCAGATAATGCGCAGGTCCACCGGGACCGCGCGCGCGGCTCCCAGCGGCGTGACCGCGCGCTCCTGCAGCACGCGCATGAGCCGCACCTGCTGCGCCAGCGGCATGTCGCCGATCTCGTCGAGGAACAGCGTGCCGCCGTGCGCCTGCACCAGCTTGCCGGGGCTGCCGCGCCGGCGCGCGCCGGTGAAGGCGCCGTCCTCGTAGCCGAACAGTTCCGCCTCGATCAGCGATTCGGGAATCGACGCGCAGTTGACCGCCACGAACGGCGCCTCGCCGCGCGGCGAGGCGCGGTGGATGGCGCGCGCCAGCCATTCCTTGCCGGTGCCGGTGCGGCCGAGGATCAGGATCGGGATGTCGCGCCCGCGCACCTTCTCCACGCGCTGCAGCACGGCGGCCATGCGCGCGTCGCCGGTGTCCAGCGCGGCCAGCGGCGAGGCCTGGCGCGGCGGCGCGGCGGGCGGCGCCGCGCGGCGCGCGGGCAGCAGCGGCGCGGTGCGCGCGAATACGTGCACGCGGCTCGGCAGCGTGAGGGTGAGCAACTGCCCGCTGTCCGCGCCGCCGCGCTGCAGCGCGGCGCCGAGCGGCATGCCGAACAGCGTGGCGAAGTCCTGCCGGTCCAGCATGCCCGGCGACAGCCCGAGCTGGAACAGCCCGCTGCGGTTGGCGGCGAGGAAGGTGCCGTCGGGCGCGAACGCGGCCATGCCTTCGAACAGCGTGCCGACGAACTCCGGCCTGGCATGGAAGCGCACCAGCGCGCCTTCGGTGAAATGCGTGGCGAACAGGTGGTTCTCGATCATCTGCGCCGACATCCGCACCAGCGCCATCGTGTGCTTGTGGAAGCCGCGGTGGTCGCCGCTGACGTCGAGCGCGCCGAGGATCTCGCCGTGGGGCCCGGCGATGGGCGCGCACGAGCAGGTCAGCAGCCGGTTGGCGCGCAGGAAATGCTCACCGGCGTGGACCACGGCGGGGCGGGCCTCGGCCAGCGCGGTGCCGATGGCGTTGGTGCCCTTGCTCGACTCCGCCCACGACACGCCCGGCGCCAGCGCCACGCGCCGGGCGCGCTCGGCGAACTCGCTGTCGCCGAGGCTGTGCAGGATCACGCCGCCGCTGTCGGTGAGCAGCACCATGCTGTCGGTGCCGGCGATCTGCGCATGAAGCGTTTCCATCACCGGCAGCGCGTGCTTGTACAGCATCTGGCTGGCGTCGACCAGTTCGTGCAGCGCGCGCTGCGGCAGCGGATGGAAATCCCCCGCGTGGGCGGCTTCGAGGCCGAAGCCGAGCGAGCGCGCGTGCGCGCGGGCCAGCAGGGAGGCGCGCTCCTGGTCGTCGGATGGTGTCGCGGCGTGGCGGGCAAGCGGGCTGCTCATGGCGGCTGGTCTCCTGTTCTGGATCCCGGCCTGGCCGGGTCTGGCCGTCTCGATGCGCGCGACCGGCGCGCATGGCAGCCTTGCCGCGAAACCTTATCACAAGCGGCCGGGGCCGGGCCAGCGCGCCGGCGCCGGCCGCGGGCCGGGTGTAAAGTACGTGCTTTCCCCGCTACCGCCGCGCCCGTGGCGCGCGCGCTTTCGAGAGGCACATGATGAGCATCGTGATAGACCGCTTCGACCACATCGTCCTCAACGTGAAGGACGTCGAGGCCAGCGCCGCGTGGTACGAGAGCGTGCTCGGCATGACGCGCGAGGATTTCGACTCGCGCACCGGCAAGCGGGTCTCGCTGCGCTTCGGCCAGCAGAAGATCAACCTGCGCCCGCTCGGCACCGACACCGTGGCGTGGTTCACGGGCGCGCGTCCCACCTCCGGCAGCGACGACCTGTGCTTCATCACGCGCAATTCGCCCGAGAGCGTGATCGCGCACTGGCTGGCGCACCACGTGCCCGTGGAGGCCGGGCCGGTGCACCGCACCGGCGCGCTGGGGCCGATGACGTCGGTCTACTGCCGCGATCCGGACGGCAACCTGATCGAAGTCGCGTCCTACCCGGCGCACTGAGCCGGGCTAGCGCTTGCCGTCGAGCAGGTCGTTGAGCAGGTCGTCGAACGCGGCCTGCGCGTCTTCGAGCGCCTGCAGCGCGGCGTCGAAGGTGGTCAGCGCCATCTTGGAGGGATTGCCGGTGCCTTGTGGCGGGAACTGCCCTTGCAGCGCCGTGAAGGCCACCTGCACCTGCCGCGTGGCGCCGACCACGCGCTCCATCGCCTGCGCTTCCTCGGTGCGTTTCTGGCCGGCCTGGGCCGGGTCGTTCTGCTCGCTCATGGGACTGGCTCCGTGCGCGGCCGCACGGGCCGCCGTTGATGTGTGGCCGTATCGTACAAGAAGACGCGCGGGAACCGGGCGCGCAAGAACCTGGCGGGGCCCGGCCCGGTCGAAGCCGTGGCCGCGCGCAATGCCGCGGGCCTGCGCGCCGTCCCCCGGCGGCGCCGGATAATTTCGCGAACCGAGCATGTCGTCATCCCTTTCCCGCAAGACGCTCGCCGCCGCCCTGCTCACGGCGGGCGGCTTCACCTTCTACTGGACCTATCTCACGGTGAACCAGGGCCGGCTGCTGTTCGACGCGCGCCGCCGGCCGCCGCGCGCGCTGCCCGCCGGCGTCGCCGCCTATTCGCACGAGGTGCCCGGCGGCCTGCTGCGCGGCTATGTGTACGGCGCGCCACCGGCGCCGGACGGCGAGCGGACGCTGGCGCGGGAAATGGCGCGGGAAATGGCGCAGGAAACCGCGCGCGAAGCCGTGCGCGAAACCGCGCGCGACCTGCTGTTCTACCTGCCCGGGCGCGGCGAGGACGTCCTCGTCACCATGCAATACCTGGCGTGGCTGCCGCCGGGGGTGGGCTTCGCCACGCTGGACTACCGCGGCGTGGGCCATTCGGACGGCGCGCCGTCCGAGGCCGCCGCCGTGGCCGACGCGAGCCAGTTCCTGCTGCACCTGCGCCGCGTCTTTCCCGGCACGCGCGTGCATGTGGTCGGGCGCAGCCTGGGCACCGGCGTGGCCATCCAGCTTGCGGACCTGCAGGATTTCGAAAGCCTGCAGTTGATCACGCCCTACGATTCGCTGCTGGAGATCGTGCGCAAGCGCTTTCCGCTGGTGCCGCTGCGGCAATTGATGCGCCACCACTTCGATTCCATCTCCCATTGCAAGAAGGTGGTGCAGAGCACCAAGGTGCTGCTGGCCGAAAGCGACGACGTGGTGCCGCACGCCTGCTCGGAGCGCCTGATGGCCGCGTGGCCGATGCCGGTGGCGCAGGAAACGGTGCCGGGCACCGATCATTTCACCATCATCGAGCGGGCCGAGACCTGGCGGGCGCTGGCGGCATTCGCGCAGCAGGTGGGCCTGCCGGGCGAGCGCCCGGCGCCGCTGGCGGCCGACGACGACGAAACCCCGGACCTGCGCGGCATGCCGGCGTGGGCGCCAAGGTAGAATGCGCGCATGAAACGAGTCGTAGCAAAGGCAGCCATCGCCACTTTGGCGCTGGCCGCCGCCTCCACCCTGCTTGCCGGGTTCGCCGCCGTGGTGAGCCTGCGCCAGCTTCCCGACGTCGACGCCCTGCGCGACTACCGTCCCGACCTGCCGCTGCGCATCTTCACCAGCGACAACGTCCTGATCGGCGAATTCGGCACCGAGCACCGCGATTTCGTCCCGCTCGAGCGCATGCCGCGCCTGATGTCGGGCGCGCTGCTGGCGGCCGAGGACGACCAGTTCTACCAGCATGCCGGCGTGGACATCCCCGGCATCTTCCGCGCCGCGCTGGCCAACATCGGCGAGGGCTACGCGCAGGGCGCCTCCACCATCACCATGCAGGTGGCGCGCAACTTCTACCTCTCGCGCGAGAAGACGCTGTCGCGCAAGTGGTACGAGATCCTGCTGGCCTGGAAGATCGACCATTCGCTGCCCAAGGACCGCATCCTCGAGCTGTACATGAACCAGGTCTACCTGGGCGAGCATGCCTACGGCTTCGGCAGCGCCGCGCAGGCGTATTTCGGCAAGCCGCTGGACGCGCTCTCGCTGGCCGAGACGGCGATGCTCGCGGGCCTGCCCAAGGCGCCCTCGACCATGAACCCGGTGGCCAACTTCCAGCGCGCCAAGCTGCGCCAGCAGTACGTGCTCGGGCGCATGCAGGCGCTGGGCATGATCACGCACGAGCAATACCAGGCGGCCCGCCAGGAAACGCTGCAGGTGACGGGCGGGCGCAACGGCCGCTTCGACGGCCACGCCGAGTACGTGGCCGAGCTGGCGCGCCAGCTTGCCTACGAGCGCTTCGGCGACGAGGCCTACACGCGCGGGCTGAACGTCTACACCACGGTGTCGTCGGTGCGCCAGAGCCTGGCCTACGAGGCCGTGCACGCCGGCCTCGACCAGTACGGCCGGCGCCACGCCGGCGCGCAGCCGCCGCAGGCCGCGCTGGTCTCGCTCGACAGCAGGACCGGCGCCATCGAGGCCATGATCGGCGGCGCCGACTTCGGCACCAGCCGCTTCAACCACGCCACCCAGGCCGAGCGCCAGCCGGGCTCGACCTTCAAGCCGTTCATCTATTCGGCCGCGCTCGAGCGCGGCCTGTCGTCCAACACCATCATCAACGACGCGCCGCTCGATGCGTCGTCGCGCTGGCAGCCCGGCAACGACGACGGCAGGTTCCTGGGCGCGGTGAGCCTGCGCCAGGCGCTGGCCGAGTCGCGCAACCTGCCGGCCATCCGCACGCTGCAGGCCATCGGCATTCCCTACGCGGTGGACTACGCCGGCAAGTTCGGCTTCGCCGAGCAGCAGTTGCCGCGCTATCTGCCGATGGCGTTGGGCACCGGCACCACCACGCCGCTGCGGCTGGCCGCCGCCTACGGCGTGTTCGCCAGCGAGGGCTACCGCACCGAGCCCTACCTGATCGACCGCATCAGCGACGGCACCGGCAACGTGCTGTTCAGCGCGGCCAGCGAGCCGCAGCCGCGCCGCGTGATCCCCGCGCGCAACGCCTACGTCATGAACAACCTGCTGCGCAGCGTCGTGACCAGCGGCACCGGCGCCGGCCTGCAGCGCTACCTGCACCGCGCCGACGTGGCGGGCAAGACCGGCACCACCAACGACTCGGTGGACGGCTGGTTCGCCGGCTACGCGGCCGGCGTCGTCACGGTGGCGTGGATGGGCTTCGACGACAACCGCACGCTGGGCCGCCACGAATTCGGCGCCACCACGGCGCTGCCGATCTGGGCCTCGTACATGGAGGGCCGCCTCGCCGGCCAGCCCGAGGAAGCGCTCGCCACGCCCGCCGACCTGGTGCGCAGCGGCGACGACTGGCTCTATCCGGAATACGCCGACGGCAGCCACGGCATCGCCTCGCTCGGTTTCCCGCCGCCCGCGTCGGCGCCGGACCCCGCCGCCGACGCGCAGCAGGACGGCATGGCCGCGCCCGGAGCGCCCTTCGGCGCGCCCGCCGACCCGCTCAAGGCCGCCTCGCCGGCCACGCCGGCGGCGACCGCGCCGCGCGCGCCGCAGCCGAGCACCTGACCACCGCCCCGCCGCGCGCCCACGCCGCCGGCCACACCGACCCGCTCGCCCCTCTTCGATGCCGACAAGCCTGTCCCCCTACAACGGCCTGCTGATCTGGGCCGTGGCCGCCGCGGCCACGGTCGGCGTGATCACGCGGCCGTTCCGCCTGCCCGAGGCCTTCTGGGCCGTGGCCGGCGCGCTGCTGCTGTGCGTGACCGGCCTGCTGGCCGTGCCCGACGCGCTGGCCGCCGTGGCGCGCGGCTACGACGTCTACCTGTTCCTGGGCGGCATGATGCTGGCGGCCGAACTGGCGCGCAAGACCGGGCTGTTCGACCACGTGGCGGCGCTCGCGGTGCGCAGCGCGCGCGGCTCGGCGCGGCGCCTGTTCGTGCTGGTCTACGGCATCGGCACGCTGGTCACGGTGTTCATGTCGAACGACGCCACCGCGGTGGTGCTCACGCCCGCCGTGCTCGCGGCCACGCGCGCCGCGCGCGTCAGGCACCCGCTGCCCTACCTGTACAGCTGCGCCTTCATCGCCAATGCCGCGAGCTTCGTGCTGCCGGTCTCGAACCCCGCCAACCTGGTGGTGTTCGGCGAGCACATGCCCACGCTCGCGGGCTGGCTGGCGCGCTTCGCGCTGCCCTCGGCGCTGGCGATCGCCGCCACCTTCGCCGCCTTGTACTGGACCCAGCGCCACGCGCTCGCCGAGCGCATCGCCACCGAGGTGCCGGTGCCGCCGCTGTCGCCCGAGGCCCGGCTGACCGCGGCCGGCATCGTGGTCATGGGCGTGGTGCTGCTGGCCGCGTCGCTGCTCGGCGCCGATCTCGGCTGGCCGACCTGCCTGGCCGGCGTGGCCACGCTGGCGCTGGTGTGCGCGCGCCGGCCCGCCCTGTGCATGCCGGCGCTGCGCGAGATTTCCTGGGGCGTGCTGCCGCTGGTGGCGGGCCTGTTCGTGCTGGTGGCGGGACTGGAGAAGACCGGCGTGATCGCGCAACTGGCGGCCACCATGCAGGCGCTGGCGCGGCACGCGCCCGCGGCCGGCACGTGGCTGCCGGGCGCGGTGGTGGCGCTGGCCGCCAACGTGGTCAACAACCTGCCGGCCGGGCTGATCGCCTCGTCCGCGCTGGCGGCGGGCCATGCCGGCACCGGCGTCGCCAGCGCGGTGCTGATCGGCATCGACCTCGGGCCCAACCTGTCCGTCACCGGCTCGCTGGCCACGCTGCTGTGGCTGACCGCGCTGCGGCGCGAGGGCCAGAACGTCGGCGCGGGGCAGTTCCTGCGCCTGGGCGCGCTAGTGATGCCGGTGGCGCTGGTGCCCGCGCTGGCCTGCCTGCTGTGGTGACGGACGGTCAGGACCGCGGCGGGATCATTTCGTCAGGCAGATGATGATGGCGATGATCCCGAGGCCTGCCAGGGTGAGCAGAAGATAAGCAAGCATCGGCAGCAGGTGATGTGGGCGTGCCTTCAGTATGGAGAGGCCGCCACGGCACTGCCGTAGGGCGATGGCTGATTCGCGGCGGCGGGTGTCCTACAGGCCATCACCCGCGCCCGCATCAAGGTCAGGGCTGGCCCAGCAGGTCCGCCAGCGCTTCCATCGCGAGCGGCTTGGCCAGGTGGAAATCGAAGCCGGCCGCCGCGCCGCGGGCGCGGTCGGCCTCCGAGGCGTAGCCGCTCAGCGCGATCAGCCGCGTGCGCGCGAACGCCGGCAGCTCGCGCAGGCGCCGCGCGAGCGCGAAGCCGTCCATGCCGGGCAGGCCGATGTCGATCAGCGCGAGGTCGGGCGCCAGCCCGGGCGCGCAGCCGGCCGCGATGGCGAGCGCGTCCTCGCCGCTGACCGCCAGCCTGACCTCGTGGCCGTCGAGCTCGAGCAGCGTGCCCAGCGCGCTCAGGCCTTCGGCGTTGTCGTCGACCAGCAGGATGCGCAGCGGCGCCAGCGCGCCGCGCGCGGCGGGCACCCCGGCCGCGGCCGCGCACACCACCGGCAGCCGCGCCTGCACCTCGGTGCCGAGCCCCTTGCCTTCGCTGCGCACGGCGACCGTGCCGTGGTGCAGCTCGACCATGCGCTTGACGATCGCCAGCCCCACGCCGAGCCCGCCGCCGTGGGCGTCGCCCGCGAACTGGCTGAACATGTCGAGCACGTTGGGCAGGTCGGCCGGCTCGATGCCGATGCCGTTGTCCTTGACGGTGATCACCAGCATGTCGAAGCAGCCGGCGGCCCCGGCCTGCGCGTCCTCCGTCTCTGCCGCCTCTGCCGCCTCTGCCGCCTCTGCCGCTGCCTCCGCCGGCTCGACCCGCACCGACAGGTCTATCGCGCCGCCGCGCGGCGTGTACCGGATCGCGTTGGACAAGAGGTTGGTCACGACCTGCGTGAGCCGCGCCGCGTCGGCATGGACCGTCACCGGCGCGTCGGGCAGGTCGGTCGTGAGCACGTTGCCGTGCCATTCGATGTCGGCCGCCACCGCGGCCAGCGCGTCGGCCACGATGTCCTGCATGCCGGCCCGGGTGCGCACGATCGGAATCTTGCCCTGCTTGATGCGCGAGGCGTCGAGCAGGTCGTCGGTGAGCCGCTTGAGCTGGCGCATCTGGCGCTCGGCGATATCGAGCATGCCGGCCGCGGACTGCTGCTGCGCCGCGAGCCGGCGGCCGGCCTTGATCGCGCTGTCGATGGCGGCGATGGGATTGCGCAGCTCGTGCCCGAGCATGGCGAGGAACTCGTCCTTGCGCGTGTCCGACAGTTGCAGCGCCTCGCGCGCGGCCTTGGCCTGCGCCGCCTCGGCGATGGCGGCATCCTTGCTGCGCGACATGCTCAGCACCGCGCCGGCGAAGCTGGCAAGGCTGTCCAGCAGCCGGCCGTCTTCCTCGTCGAAACGGCGCCCCGGCGCGTGGGCCGCGACCCAGATGGTGCCCCACGGCTCGCCGTCGCCGGGAATCGGCACGACCAGTTCCTCGACCATCTCCGGCGCGAGCGCGGGCAGGCACGAAAAATACCGCTGCGGATAAGCGAACAGCTGCGCGCTGCCCAGCTCCAGCGTGATGCCGGAGGGGCTGTCGTCGCAGGGCACGGCATGGCCGGCCACGGCGGCGGCGAGGCCCGCGGTGGCGGTCCAGCGCAGCGCCGCGGTGCCGTCGCCCTCGGTCTCGGGCAGGCTGATGCCGGCGCTGCCCGCGCCGCATAGTTGCAGCGCGGAATCGGCCAGCGATTGCAGCAGCGCAAGGTCGGAGGACACCAGCGCGCGCGCCAGGCGGCGCAGCGCCACGCACTCCGCCGCGTAGTCGGGCGAGCGGGCCGCGCGCCTGCCCAGCTCGCCGGTCGTCAAGGCGCCCGCGCGGCGCGCGCGCAGCAGCGAAGGGGATGGTGAGGTCATGCGGGTCGCTCCCCGGAACCGCGGCGGGTTCCCTGGCGGACGCGGGCGCGCCGGGTGCGCGCGGGGCGTCCTGCCTGCGGGCAATGGTAGCGGATTTGCACCGGCCCCGACCGCGCGCAGGCTGCGCAGGGCACGCGGCGGCACGCGCGCGGCCCCGCCCCGGTGGCGCGGCGGGACACCCCGCCACACGCGGGTGGCGAAAACGCGATACGCGAATCTACTTAAGAAGTTTCCCTAGGCACGATGAGAGTGGTCTGAATTTAAGATAGGGAGGACAGCCCGAAGTACAGGAGGGCATGATGCGCCCGCACAATGCAACGGAAAAGGATTGCCAGGACGTGCTGGATCTGCTGGCGGCCTGCGGCCTGCCGCTCGACGGCGTGGCGAGCCAGATCGGCAACTTTCTAGTGGTCCGCGACAACGCGGGCCTGCTTGGCTGCGCCGGCGTGGAGAATCACGGGCAGGTGGCGGTGCTGCGCTCGGTGGCCGTGGCCGGGCGCGCGCGCTCGGCCGGGCTCGGCGAACTGCTGGTGGCCGCCATGCTGGCCGAGGCGCGCACGCGCGGCGCGCAGTCGGTGGTGCTGCAGACCACCACCGCGGCCGGCTATTTCGCGCGGCTGGGCTTCGAGCGGATCGAGCGCGCCTGCATGCCGCAGGAACTGCGCGACGCCATCTCGCTGCGCGAGGCCTGCCCGTCCTGCGCCACGGTGATGCAGGCCGCGCTCTAGCGCGGCGCGCGCCCGGCCCCGCGCCGCCCTCGTTTGCCGTGCGGCGCCGCCGCCCCGCCGCGCGCTGTTGCGCGCGGCGCACCCCGGCGCGCGGAACGGCGTAGGATATGGCCTTGCCGGCGCCGCGCGAGACCGCGCGGCGCCCGTCCTTCACCTTCGATCACCACCGCACGATATGGAATCCGACCACCAGGCATCTCCGCCGCAACGCGACGAGGCGGCAGACAGCGTGTCGTCCCGCATACGGTCGCGCCTGCAGGCGGCGCGCGAACGCTTCCACGCCAACGACAACATCGCGGCGTACATCGAGCCGGGCGAGCTCGACGCGCTGCAGGAGGAAGTGCAGTCGCGCATGGAAGACGTGCTGCGCAGCCTCGTGATCGACACCGAGAGCGACCACAACACGCGCGAGACCGCGCGCCGCGTGGCCAAGATGTACCTGAAGGAAATCTTCGCGGGGCGCTACGTCAGCCAGCCCAACGTCACCGAGTTCCCCAACGCCGAGCGCATCAACGAGCTGATGATCGTGGGCCCGCTGCGCGTGCGCAGCGCGTGCTCGCACCACCTGTGCCCGATCATCGGCAAGCTGTGGGTGGGCGTCATGCCCAACCAGCATTCGAACCTGATCGGGCTGTCGAAGTACGCGCGCCTGGCCGAATGGATCATGTGCCGCCCGCAGATCCAGGAGGAGGCCGTGACCCAGGTGGCCGACCTGCTGCAGGAGAAGATGAGCCCGGACGGGCTGGCCATCGTCATGGAGGCCGAGCACTTCTGCATGCACTGGCGCGGCGTGCGCGACACCGACGCCAAGATGACCAACAGCGTGATGCGCGGCTCCTTCCTCAAGGACGACAGCCTGCGCCGCGAGTTCCTGACCCTGCTGGGCCGGCACCGGGACTAGCCCGGGCCGCGCGCGCCACCGACCCGACCACCGACACCACGGGAGACATCATGCTCGTACGCCTGCTCTATGCCAGCCGCGCATGCCAGCCGGCCTATCCCGCGCTGGTCGACGACATCGTCGCCACCAGCGTCGCCAACAACCCGAAGCACGGCATCACCGGCGTGCTGTGCTACGGCAACGGCATCTTCATGCAGGCGCTCGAAGGCGGACGCAACGAGGTCTCGCGCCTGTATCGGCTGATCGCGCGCGACGCGCGCCATGAGGACGTGGTGCTGCTGCACTACGAGGAGATCCTCGCGCGCGAGTTCGCCGGCTGGGCGATGGGCCTGGTCAACACGGGCAAGGTCAACATGGCGACCATCCTGAAATACTCCGCGCACGGCGAGCTCGATCCCTACCGCACCAGCGGGCTGGCCTCGCAGGCCCTGCTCAAGGAGCTGATCGCGGGGGCGTCGATCGTGGCGCGCACCTCGGAGCGGCACCGCCTCTGAGCGCGCGGCCCGCGCCGGCGGGAGCGCAACGCAACGACATCGACCACATCAAACGACATCAACGACAGGAAGACTCTGTGAGCGCGAACTTCAATCCCGGCGCGGCAGCCGCACTGCTGGCCGACGCCTGCCAGCGCGGTGCGCAAATGCGCGACCTGCCCGCCGCGGCCAAGCCCGCCACGCTGGCCGAGGGCTATGACGTGCAGGACCGCTTCATCGCCGCCCTCGGCGATCCGGTGGCGGGCTGGAAGCTGGGCGTGGGCAGCGCCAGCGCCATGCGGCGCGCGGGGCTGTCGCGCCCGCTGGCGGGCCAGGTCGGCGCCTCGCGCTGCCTGGACGCGGGCGGCACCGTGACGGTTCCCGCGGGCGCCGTGGCCACCATCGAATTCGAGATCGCGGTACGGCTCGCGCGCGACGTGCCGCCGCAGGCGGAAGCGCTCGCGCCGGCCACGCTGGCGGCGCTCGTCGACGGCGCGCAGGTCGCCTTCGAGGTCGTGCTGTCGCGCTACGAGGACCGCGGCGCGGTCGGCATGCCGGCCTTTGCCGGCGACAACGTGGGCTTCCACGCGCTGGTGCTGGGCCCGCGCATCGACGCCGAGCGCATGGAGGACGTGCGCGCCAGCGCCAGCGTGACGCTCGACGGCGAGGTGCGCGCGCTGCCGCTGGCCGGCGACGACGCCATCTATCCGCTCGAAGCATTGCAGGCGCTGCTGGCGCATGCGGCCGAGCGCGGCATCACCTTGCGCCGCGGCGCCGTGATCACCACCGGCACCCTGACCCGGCCGTTCGACGTGCCGCCCGGCACGCACGAGATCCGCGCCGTCTACGCGGGCGGCGAGCTGCCGATGCGGCTGGCCTGCCTGCCCTGACCGCGGGCACCGGTTGCCGGCATCGAGTACCGATGCCGGCTGCCGCTATTGACAATTCCTTAAGATTTCACATATTCCGACTTTCGCCCGGCGCCCGGCCGCTCCCTGTTATCCACACTTTGTGTGGATAACACTGTCGACAAGCTCCGCAAACGGCGCTGGCAGGCGGACCCCATCGGACTGCCCACAAAACGGGCAACTGCCGCGCGGCGGGTTCGCCGGCGGCCCGCCTACTCTGGAACGGACACGCGCGTCAAGGAATGTGAAGGGCGCTCGCGCCATGCGATGCCGCGCCGGGCGCGCGCGGGAAAACGGCGCCGAAGTGAGCGCGTGCCCGCGTGGGCGGCGCGCCGCCCCGGCCACGCGGGCAGGCACCGGCAAACCCGCGCGGCGGGCAGCGGGCGGCGGGCAGCGGGAGGCAGACATCGGCGGCGGCGGGCTAGGCGGCGAGCTTCGCCGCCGCGTCGCGCAGCGCGGTGCGCAGGCCCTCTTCCACCACCGGGTGGTAGTACGGCATGGCCAGCATCTGCTCCACGGTGAGCGCCTGCTGGTAAGCCCAGGCCAGCAGGTGCGCGATGTTCTCGGCGCGCGGGCCGGTCCATTCGGCGCCGAGGAAGCGCCCGCTGCGCTTGTCGGCATAGACGTGCATCAGCCCGCGGTTCTTCAGCATCACGCGGCTGCGGCCCTGGTCCTCGAAGCTGACCTCGCCGGTGACGAAGCTGTCCGGCGCGAGGTCCGCGTGGCGCTGGCCCACCATCGCGATCTGCGGGTCGGAGAACACCACGCCGATCGGCGCGCGGCGCGCCAGCGGGCGCACCGCGGGATAGGCGGCGGCGTTCTCGCCGGCGGCCTTGCCTTCATCGGCCGCTTCGTGCAGCAGCGGCAGCACGTCGTTGGCGTCGCCGGCGATGAACACCGGCGCCGTGCCACATTGCAGCGTGGCCGGGTCGAACACCGGCACGCCGCGCCAGTCGAGCTCGAGGCCGCTGTTCTCCAGCCCCAGGTTGCGCACGTTGGGCACGCGGCCGGTGGCGGCCAGCGCGTAGTCGAAGCGCTCCGTGACCGGGTTGCCGTCGAGGCCGGTGAAGCTGATCACCACCTCGTCGCCGTCGCGCCGCATCTCGCCCAGCGCCGCATCGGGATCGATGTAGAACTCCTGGCTGAAGCTGGCCACGGCGTTGGCCTTGATGGCCGGATCGGTGAGCGGGCCGACGCCGCCGCGCAGGCCGAACACGCGCACATGCACGCCCAGGCGCGACAGGGCCTGGCCCAGCTCGAGGCCGATCACGCCGGGACCGAACACCGCCACGCGGCGCGGCAGGTCGTCCCACGCGAACACGTCGTCGTTGACCACCAGGCGGTCGCCGAACGCCTTGAGCGGCGGCGGCACCATCGGGCTGGAGCCGGTGGCGATCACCACGCGGCTGGCGCGCACCGTGGTGTGGCCGTCCACCGCCAGCACGGTGTTGTCGATGAAGCGGGCGTAGCCGCGGATCTTGTCCTCGGCGGGAATGCCGTCCACGCTGCGCACCACGAAGCCGACGAAGCGGTCGCGCTCGCGCTTGACGCGGTCCATCACCTCGCGGCCGTCGACGCGGATGGCGCCGTCCACGTGCACGCCGAACGGCGCGGTGTGGCGCAGCTCGTGCGCGGCCTCGGCCGCCGCGATCAGCAGCTTGGAGGGCATGCAGCCCACGCGGGCACAGGTGGTGCCGTAGGGGCCGCCTTCGATGATGACGGCGCGCTTGCCGGCGGCGCGCGCGGCGCGGTACGCGGCCAGGCCGGCGGTGCCGGCGCCGATCACGGCCACGTCGGTGTGGATGGTCTGCACGGTCTGCTCGCTCTGCGTGGTGGTCATGACGATGTCTTTCCTGGTGGAGTCTGCTTCAATCAGCGGACCCGATGGCGGCAGCCGGTGCCGCCATCGGGTCCGCCGACTGGGGGCGCGGCACTCGGCGTGCCGCGCCCTTGCGGCGGTGAAGCGTCAAACTGGAAACGTGGGGCGTGCGCGGACGCCCGGCGCGCTCAGCGCGCGAGGTAGGCCTCGAGCGCCTCGGCGCCGCCGACCAGGCTGCCGTTGATGAAGATCTGCGGCGCGGTCATGTTGCCGGACACGGCGCCCAGCACCTTGCCGCGGACCTTGTGCTCGAGCGGCACGTCGATGTACTCGTAGCCGTTGTCGGACAGCATCTGCTTGGCCTTGGCGCAGAACGAGCAGCCCACCTTGGAGAAGACCACGACCTGGTCGGGCTTCCTGGCGTCCGGGGCGATGTAGCCCAGCATGGTGTCGGCGTCCGAGACTTTGAACGGGTCGCCCGGCTCTTCCGGCTCGATGAACATCTTCTCGACCACGCCGTCCTTGACCAGCATCGAATAGCGCCAGCTGCGCTTGCCGAAGCCGAGGTCGGTCTTGTCGACCAGCATGCCCATGCCTTCGGTGAACTCGCCGTTGCCGTCGGGGATCATGACGATGTTTTCCGATTCCTGGTCCTTGGCCCATTCGTTCATCACGAAGGTGTCGTTGACCGAGACGCACAGGATCGCGTCCACGCCGTGCTTGGCGAAGACCGGGGCCAGCTCGTTGTAGCGCGGCAGGTGGGTCGACGAACAGGTCGGGGTGAACGCGCCGGGCAGCGAGAACAGGGCGATGGTCTTGCCCTCGAACAGGTCGGCGGTGGTCACCGTCTTCCATTCATTGTTTTCGCGGACGCGGAACGAGACGTTGGGGACGCGTTGACCTTCACGGGATTGCAGCATGGGTAGGGCTCCTGGGTGGCTTGGGGGTGGATGGCCGCGTGTTGCAGCGAAGACCCGATTCTGGGGGGACGGTCTTTATTTGTACAATTTATCGTCACAAATACGGCGATCGCAAATTACTATCGACACACCATAGCACGGACCTATCGCGCCGAAAGCGGCGCGCGAACGGGCCGGGCCGGCGCGTCTTCGGCGCGGTCCGGCGGACCGGGGAGGCGGGGGAAGCGATGCGGGAGGGAAGGAAGGCACCCGGGCGGGCGCCCGGGCGAGGGGAAGCGAGGGGAGGCGAAGCGGGCGCTACATGTCCTTGAGCCACCGCGACTCGACAAAGCCGCGGTCGTTGTAGAGGCGCATCAGCGTGTCCTTGGGAACGGCCTTGAGGCGCGACTTGGCGATCTTCCCGCCGCCGCCCTCCTCCCACGCGGACTCCCAGACGGTCGCCAGCGTCAGCGCGCCGTCGACCATCCGGGCGATCGTCGCCTCGCCGAGTTCCGCCCACATGGCGTCGAGCTGGCCGCGCCCCTTGTTCCTGAGGTAGCAGTCCACCACCGTCTCGGGCGGCAGCGCGGCGATCGTGCGCCGCATGAGCTGGACCACGGCGTCGGCCGCGGCGTCGCCGCCGGTGAAGCGCTTCTTCACGCGCTTGCCCCTGGCCTGCCGCGCCATGCGCGCGACCAGGTCGGGCGCGTTCGCGTCCAGCATCGCGGTCTCGTAGACCGAATGGACCTTTTCCTCCTCCGGGTGGCCCGGATGCCCGTGGTGCAGCTCGGAGACGTGCAGCGGCTGGCAGCCGTCGCCGATGTAGTGGGCCAGCACGCCGGCGGCGCAGACGTAGCCCGCCACGTCGCCGTCGCCGGCGAAGCCGACCATCGCCTCGTAGAGCTGCCTGACGCGGAACGGCAGCGCCCCGCGGTGCTTGTCGGCCGGGGACGGCGCCAGGGCATCGTAGAAGCGGGTCCAGGCCTGCGCCGTGCGCGAGGTCTTGTCCGCCGCCCACAGCGCGAGCAGCGTCTGCCCGGCGAATTCGCCCTCGCCGGGCTGGTCCATGTCCGCGAAGTGGTTGGCCTCGTCCATCTTGCGCGTGTAGCGCCACACCAGGTCCGGCACGTCGGCCAGCGCGACGAAGGCGGTGCGGTCGCTCGCGCCGGGCAGGTTGCCGGCGCTGACGTCCTCGTCGCTCACCGAGATGCGCTGCGCGTTCGCGGCGAGCAGCGTGGCCAGCTCCGGCGCGCCGGCCATGAAGCAGGCCGCGTAGCCGATCTTGTAGTGGCCGACCTTGCCCCAGTACTGGCTGTGCCCGACGTTCCAGTCGCGCACGATCTCGACGTCGAGCTGGCGGCATACCGCGCTCAGCGTGCTGGCCAGCGCGAACTCCACCGGCTGCGCGCCGGCGCCGAAGAAGCCCTGCCCGCCCCACTGGATGCCGACCGGGCGGTACGCCCGCGTGCGCGCGTTCCCGCCCTGCCCGTCCTCCGCGCCCGGTCCCTCCTCCCCGGCCTTGCCGTCGCCGAACGCCAGCGCGTCCGCGGCTTCGTCCCAGAACCACAGGCTGCCGGAATCGCCCGGGCGCGTGTCCACCGAGGCGGCGCCGGCCCGCGGCCCGATCAGCAGCTCGGCCACGTGGTCCGTGCCGCCGAGCGTGGCATAACGGAAGAACAGCCCCTGTATCTCGCCGCGCGCGCCGCCCTTGTCCGCGCCGGCCGCGCGGGCGAACACCGGGCAGCCGATGATGTCGAGGCTGAGCGTGTTGGCGTTGATGTCGAGCGGCGCCCCGATGCGCCCGACGCCGAGCACCTGGCAGGTCCACGACTGGATGTCGTCGATCAGCACCAGCCCGGCATCCAGCGTGACCAGCGTCTGCACGCCCGCGAAGCCGGGATAGAGGTCGGACAGCGGGTACTTGCCCGCCATGCGGCCCTCGGCGGTGCCGAGCTGGCGCTTGCCGCCGCGGTCGTAGGTGTAGAGGCGCTCGCCGGCATCGCCGGCCACGTGGCTGCTGGTCAGCGCGTAGGAGTACGCGCCGTCGGACACGATGCCGCCGATGGTGCCGCGCAGGGTGGTGCCCTGCGCGTCGCGGAAGATCGGATAACCGCCGCCGACGAGACCGGTCGGAAAGGACAGGCCGGCGCCGGCGGACAGGTCGGCCTGCCGCCGCGAGGCCAGCACCACGCAGGTGGGCACCACGCGCCCGTCCGGCAGGTACAGCCGGGGCGGGACGATGGCCTCCGGATGCCGGCTGAGCGTGTCGAGCCCGACCCACATATCCACGAACACCAGCACCGCGGGCCACGACCAGTCCCGGATGACGCTGTTCTCGAGCGTCCTGGGCGGGGCGCCCGCGCCCGGCGGGCGGTGGCTCAGCCGCGGGTCGCTGGCGTTGTCGTCGTCCTTGCGGATGCGGTAGCGGCCCACCGCGGTGCCCACCACGTGCGGCAGGTTGGCGATGTGGACGTGATAGCGGTCCCGCGCTTCGAGCAGGTCCTGCACGGTCAGCGACTTGAATTCGGTGCGGCGCGCGAATCGGTCCACGGGCTCCCCTCCTGCGTGGCGTTTGTGGTGGGTCCGGTGCCGGGACGCGCGGGTCTTCCCACCCTTTCGTGCTTCCGTCCGCTCGTCTCTTCGTGCCCTGGCCGTTGGCCGCAGGCGGCCCGCGGGCACGCGCGCGGCGAAGGCCGTCCACCGGTTGCTGGGAATTATGTGCAATGGCCGGGAATTACCCAATAACCAATATTTACATCTGATATTCGAAATGCTTGTCGCATCTCCCATGTCAATTCCGTGACAGGTGAATTTGATTTTTCATTCGAATTTCCGAATATCGGAATGCCGCAAAACATCGCCACGGCATACCGCCGAAAGCACCGTCCTCGGACCGCGTCGGATTCCTCCGTCACCGCGCAAAGCGCCACAACGCAAGCCATTTTCGCCAACGGCCCGCCGGAACGAGGCCGGCGCCGGAGCCGAGGCACGGGGAAAGCACCTGCCCTTCCCAGGCCGCGCGTCCTAGGCAATGGCGTACCCCAGCACCGGAAAGGGCCGACATCTATTTCGGATATTTCGCAACGCAACTGCCCAAGGCGGCCTTTACATTTGTCACAATTGCCGCCCCCGATCCAGCGGCCTCCTCCAGGCCCCGGCAGCTCACCCAGTTCCTGCCGGCCCCCCTGCCTTTGACGAGAAATGCCTTATGTGCCGCTGTTTTCCCCCATGCTCCGCCAATAGTCTGCCGCCTCGGGGAACGCATCTGCCGGCCACGTGGCAGCCGCGCCGCCTGGCCCGCTGCCTCGCGGCGTCGCTGCTGGCGCTGTGCCTGCCCGCGCAGGCGGATCCGGCCCCGGCCACCGCCGTGCCGCCCGCCGCCCCCTTCAGCCTGCAGCTTCGCCTGGCGCCCTCGCCGGCCGCGGGCGGCGCGCAGTGGGCGGCGCCGCTGCCGGACAGCCCGGCGCTGGCCGCCTGGCGCCGCGCCGGCGCCGGCCTGCGGGTCGGCGTGGCGGGCAACTACCTGCCGCCGTTCGACCTGGTCGACCTGGAAGGGGAATACCGCGGGATCTCGGCCGACTATCTCGCCGTGCTCGCCGCGCGCATGGGCGTGCCGCTGCGCGTCATGCGCTACCCGTCGCCGCAGGCCGCGCGGCGCGCGCTCGACCAGGGCGCGGTCGACCTCGTCACCACCGTGCTGGACGGCCAGCCCGGCGGCCTGCGCACCGCGCCCTACCGCGCGCACCGCCTGGTCGAGGTCATCTCGCGCCGCGACAGCCGCCACAACGAGGCGACGCGCGCCATCGGCTACCTGCGCGGCGAGGTCTCGCCCGCCGCGCTGGAGCAGGCCTACCCGGACGCGCCGCTGCGCGCGTTCGACAACCTGCTCGGCGCGCTCGACGAACTGGTGCGCAAGGCGGACTTCGTGATGGTCACCAGCGCCGCCGCGGCCAGCTACCTGATCGACCAGTACAGCTACGGCGAACTGACCGCGCGCAACTTCGCGCCGATCACCCCGGAGGGCGTGCGCTTCGCCGTCGCCGACCCCGCCCTGGGCAGCCTCGTCGAGCGCGCGCTGGCCGGCCTGCCGGCGGCGCTGCAGCGCCAGATCGACAATGCCTGGGTGCCCGGCTCGCTCGAATTCCACCTCGCCGACAAGCTCAACCTGTCCGCCGCGGAAAGCGCCTGGCTGGCGCGCCACCGCGACGTGCGCTACCTGGCTTCGCGCGATCTCGTGCCCTTCCAGTTCATCGGCGCCGGCCAGCAGCTCGAAGGGCTGACCGAGCAGGTGCTGCAACTGGTCGGGCAGCGCACCGGACTGCGTTTCGTGCCGTACTGGCCGGCCACGGCGGCGACGGCCAGCGCCGACCTCGACAGCGGCGCGCTGGACGTCGTGCCGATCCTGCCGATCAACCATCCGGACGCCGGCACCGGCAGCCTGCCGGTGAGCGCGCCGTACTACTCGGGCAACTGGGTGGTGGTCGCGCAGGCCGGCGACGACAGCATCCACAGCGTGGCCGACCTCGCCGGCAAGGTCGTCGCGGGACCGCCGTTCAACGGCATCCAGGAACTGGTGGGCGCCAGCTACCCGGTCAGCCGGCGCGAGACCGGCACCTACGAGGAAGCGTTCCGCATGGTGGCCGCGGGCAAGGCGGACGCCACCATCGCCAGCGCCTTCATGGCCGACTACATGCTCAAGCGCGCCTACGCGGGCCGGCTGCGCATCGCCGCGGCGACGGGCGGCATGCCGCTCGAGGTCGGCCTCGGCGTGACCCGGCAGCACCCGGAGCTGCTGGCCATCCTCAACAAGGCCCTGCTCAGCATCTCGCGCGACGACCTCGGCGCCATGCGCGCGCAATGGACCCAGGCCGGCGTGCCGGTGCTGGCCTGGCGCCAGCTGCTGCCGTGGCTGATCGCCGGCGCGGCCGTGCCGCTGGTGGTGAGCGCGCTGTTCCTGGGCTGGGTGACGTCGCTGCGGCGCCAGGTCACGCAGCGCAGCGCGGCCGAGCACGCCCTGCTGGACCAGCTCGCGTTCCAGGCCACGGTGCTGGACGGCATCCCGCAGCCGATCTTCCTGCGCGACAGCGCGCTGCGCATGATCACCTGCAACCGCGCCTACGAGGCGGCGCTCGGCACCTCGCGCGAAGTGCTGCGCGGCACCGCGCCGTCCTATGCGCGCGCCGTGATCAAGCCCGATATCGGCTCGCAGGAGCAGATGGACATCTACCGGCGCGTGCTGGACACCGGCCAGCCCTTCGCCGCGGACCGCCGCCTGATGGTCGACGGCGTGGCGCGCAGCGTCACCAGCTGGGTGACGCAGCTGCGCCGCGCCGACGGCGGCACCGCCGGCATCGTGGGCGGCTGGATCGACGTGACCGAGCGCGAGCAGATGCTGGCCGAGCTGGCCGGCGCCAAGGACCGCGCGGAGGCCGCGAACCGCGCCAAGTCCACCTTCCTGGCCTCGATCAGCCATGAGATCCGCACGCCGATGAACGCCATCCTCGGCATGCTGGAACTGATGCTCACGCGCCGCCGCGGCGAGCACGACCGCGAGCAGCTCGGCACCGCGCACAGCGCCGCGACCTCGCTGCTGTCGCTGCTCGACGACATCCTCGACCTGTCCAAGATGGAAGCCGGGCAGTTCACGCTGCAGCCGCGCGCGGCGAGCCTGCGCGACGGCCTGCAGGAGGTGGCGCGCATGTTCCGCCCGGTGGCGTCGCAGAAAGGGCTGGCGCTGACGCTGGACGCGGACGCGGCGGTCGCGCCCGCGCACATGGTGGACATGCTGCGCATCCGCCAGGTCATCGGCAATTTCGTCTCCAACGCGATCCGCTTCACCGAGCGCGGCGGCGTGCGCATCCGCCTGCATGGCGAGGCCGTGCGCGAAGCGCGGCAGGCGCTGGAGATCGTCATCGAGGACAGCGGCATCGGCATCCCGGCCGAGGCCATCGGCAAGCTGTTCCGCCCGTTCGCCCAGGTGGAGTCCGCCGGCCGCCCCAACATCGGCGGCACCGGGCTGGGCCTGTCGATCTCGCACAACCTGGTGCGCAAGATGGGCGGGCAGGTCACGCTGGAGAGCGAGCCCGGCCAGGGCACGCGGATCCGGGTGCGGCTGGAGCTGCCGGTGTGCGCCGCGGCGCCGGCGCTGGCGGCCCCGCCCGGGCCGCGCGGCGGCTTCGCGCCGTTCCCGCCGGGCCGGCGCGTCCTGGTGGTGGACGACCACGCGCCCAACCGCCTGCTGCTGGTGCGCCAGCTGCAGCGGCTCGGCATTGCCTCGTGCACGGCGGAAGACGGCGCGCTGGGCCTGCAGGCGATCCTGCGGGAGTCGCCGGACCTGGTGATCTGCGACTGCATGATGCCGGTGATGGACGGCTTCGGCCTGGCCAGCGCGGTGCGCGCGCGGCACGACGCCGCCAGCCGGGTCCCGATCATCGGCTGCACCGCCAGCGGCCAGGCCGAGGACCACCGGCGCGCGCTGGCCGCGGGCATGAACGCGGTGATCGTCAAGCCGGTCGGGCTGGCGGTGCTGGAGCGCACGCTGCGCGGTTATCTCGGCGCCGGCGCGCAGGCGGTGGAAGTGGCGGAGGTGGCGGCGGGCAAGACCGCGGCGGAGATGGCCGAGGAACGGCCCGAAGACTGACTAGAGGCCGGCGCCGCCGCGCCGCGGCGCGGTCATGGCGTCACTGCCCCGGCGAGAGCCGGCAGCGCCGCGCGAAGTCGACCAGGTCCACCAGCGAGTTGACCTGCAGCTTGCCCATGATGCGGGTCTTGTGGCTGCTCACCGTCTTGTTGCTGATGAACAGCAGCTCGCCGATGGCCTTGTTGGACAGGCCGCGCACGAGCATCTGCAGGATCACGATCTCCTTGTCCGACAGCAGCATGAGCCGCTCCTCGTCGGCGCGCTGCGACACCGGCGGCAGGTCGCGCTCGTGGCGCATCTCGGGGAACACGGTGTAGCCGGCCATCACCGCCTCGACGCAACGCACGATCTCCTTCATGTCCTGCATCTTGCTCACGAAGCCCTGCGCGCCGGCCTGCCGCGCGCGCGGCGCGAAGGTGGCCTGGTCCTGGCCGGAGATCACGAGGATGCGGATCGGCGGGTGCAGCAGCTTGAGCCGGGGAATCACGTCGAGGCCGCTGATGCGCGGGATGTCCAGGTCCAGGATGGCGAGGTCGGGCTCGAACTGCCGCACGGCCTCGATGGCCGCCTGGCCATTGTCCGCTTCCAGGATGTTGCTGACCCCCAGCACTTGCGACAACTGTGTCTTGATCACCAGGCGCAATGCCGGATGATCATCGACGATCAGGATCGTTGCCACGCGCGTTCTCCCCAAGATTCCCAAAGACAGCTCATTCTCCGACTGCTCACGCTCCGCCCGCCTCCGGCGCCTTACCGTGATTTTGCGGGTGAAGCGCGGATTATGTTATGAAATTACGCCACGGGCGCCGGGAATTGTCTGCACAAAATGTCGGAAATTTCCCAAAAGAGTTGCGGCACTGCGGAATATGCACTTCCCCGACGGCGCCCGGGCGGGGGCCGGAAGGTGGCCGACGGCGCCCCGGCGGGCCGTCCGGCGCATGGCCGCCGCGCCCGCGGCCGCGATGCGGAAGTTTCAGCGGGGGTTGGCGGAAAAAACGCGGCGCGCCATGCGAAACGGCGCCGCGGCGTGCCATGCGCGGCCGGCGCGCCCGCCGCGAAAGCCGCGAGCTACGGCGATTTGCCGAAATTTCGCAAACCGCCGCCGCGCCGTCGGGGATAAAGTCTGAAGCCGATGTCCTTGCCGGCGCCCCGCGCCGCCGTGCCCACCACGATCCCCGCGTGCCCGCGCACCGTCTTCCCGGATATGAGCCCATGCAGGCCGATGCTATGTCCTCCAAAACCCTAATCGTCATCGCCGACGACCATCCCGTCATGCTGCTGGGCCTGCGCGGCCTGCTGGCACAGTTCGACAGCGTGGAGATCGCCGGCGTCGCCCGCAACTCCACCGAGCTGCTCACGGTGCTGAGCCGGCGTCCGTGCGACATCCTGCTGACCGATTTCGTCATGCCGGGGGGTGCCCACGGCGACGGCATGCACATGCTCGAACTCGTGCGCAGCCACTATCCCGAGCTCTGGATCCTGGTCGTGACGATGATGGACAACCCCGGCCAGATCGGCAAGCTGGCGCGATTCGAGCGGCTGTCGGTGGTGAGCAAGCTCGACGATGCGTCGCACATCGCGACCGCGCTGGGGCAGATGCTGGTCGGACGCCGCTACCTGTCGCCGACCATCCAGGCGCTGCAGGACAGCGCCGGCATGCAGGTGGATCCGCGCGTGCGCTTCGGCGCGCTCAGCCCGCGCGAGATCAGCGTCATCCGCCTGTACCTGACCGGCATGTCGGTCAGCCAGATCGCGGCCAACCTCGGCCGCAGCATCAAGACCATCAGCACGCAGAAGATGTCGGCCATGCGCAAGCTGGGCCTGCGCGGCGACATGGACCTGTTCAGCTACGCCACCTCCACCGGCCTGCTCGGCCAGACGCGGCCGCACGCCGGCGGCAAGCCCGCGGATGCCGCGGGCGAGGGCAGCCTGCCTTAACCCGCGGCGGCGGCCTCAGGCCTGTCCGCGCGGGTGGCGCTGCGCGGCGCCGGCATCGGTATCGACCCCGGCGCGCCACGGCTGGCCGGGGCCGACGTGGTCGCCGGGGGCCGCGGGCGCGGCCTGCATCTCGAAACCGGGATCGGGCAGGGGCACGGTGATCGTCGCCATCAGGGACAACGGGCACCACCAGAGCGCTTTCAACAGATTCATTTGTCCCCTCCTTGCCCGCATCGGGGCCGAAGACCACGGCCGGTGACGACTGACCGGCTATCCGGCTTTATTCGATGCATTTCACCATGAATGCCGTGGACTGTTCCACCGCATAACGGCTGCCGGAAGGCCTCAATTGAGGGTTGTCACAAACATTTCATCGTGCTACGCGCGGAACGTGCCGTCCCGCGCACGTGCGGGCACGGACGCGGCGGCCGGAGCGCGGCGCGAGGCGGTCCGCGCGAACCCCGGCACACAGTGAATTCGAGGGTTCAAGGGTTCAAGGGTTCAAGGGTTCGCGCGCGGCGCCGGCGAGGCGGCGCTCAGCAGATCCGCCAGCCGGGCGTGCCGGGGTCTTCGAGCGGCGTGGCGCGCAGGTAGCTGGTGGTCTCGCCGCAGCGCTCGCGGTTGCTGCGGCGCAACTGCAGGCCATTGAGCACCCCGCCGATCACGTTGGCGCGCGCGCGCTCGAGCTGCTTGAGGGCCTCGCTCACCTTCTCCTGCGGCGTGCAGTCGGCGCGCACGAACAGCAGCGTGGAGCCGGCCAGGCGCCCCACCAGCGCCGCGTCCGCCACCGCCAGGATCGGCGGCGTATCCACCAGGATCAGGTCGAAGCCGGCGTCGCAGGTCAGCAGCAGCTCGCGCAGCGCCGGCAGCATCAGCAGCTCGGACGGGTTCACCGGCCGCGTGCCGGCGGCGAGCAGCCACAGGCCGGGCACCGCGGTGGGCCGGATCGCATCGTGCAGGGCCAGCGTGCCGCACAGCAGGTCGGCCAGCCCCGGCATGCCATCCAGCCCGAACTGGCCGGCCACGCGGGCGCGGCGCAGGTCGCCGTCGACCAGCAGCACGCGCATGCCGGCCTCGGCCGCCAGCACCGCCAGGTTGACCGCGCCGAAGGTCTTGCCGGCGCCCGCCGACGCGCTGGTGACGGCGACGATGTGGTTGGCCGCGCCCTCCATCGCGAAATGCAGCGCCGCGCGCAGCGTGCGCAGCCCTTCCACGGCCGGCGCGTGCGGATATTGCCGCGCCAGCAGGTAGCGGTCGTGCAGCGCGGGCGGCGGCTCGCCGGCCGCCTCCGGCTGCATCGTGGCCGGCGAGACCGCGCCGCGCAGCGCCGCGCGCGCGCCGTCCACGCCCGACGGCAGGCACATGGCCTGGGCCCGCTCGCCGGCCAGCAGCGTGGGCGCGATCAGCGAGCGCGGCGACGCCTGGCTGCGGCGCTCGAGCTCGGCCTGCTCGGGGCTGAACACCACCTCGCCCACCATCGGCAGCGCCAGCGTGCTCTCGATCTCCGGCGCGCTGTCCATGCCCTGGCGCGCGCGCCCCTTGTAGACCGCCAGCGCGGCGCTGGCCAGCAGGCCCAGCAAGGCCGCCAGCGCGGTCAGCAGGCCCCGCTGCGGGCCGACCGGCAGCGCCGGGGCCACGGCGAAGTCCACCAGCCGCACGTCGCTGGTGCGGTCGGACTGCGCCAGCGCCAGCGCCTGCGCCTGGCGGCGCAGGGCCATGTAGGTGTCCTCGGCCACCTTCACGTCGCGCGTCAGCGAGGCCGATTCGCGCTCGGCCTCGGTCAGGCCCTTGCGCTGCGTCTCCAGGTTGCGGCGGTCGCTGGCGAGCTGCTGGAGCTGGTCGTCGACGGCCTGCACTTCCTGGCTTTCGGTGGTGTACTTGCGCAGCAGGCGCGCGCGCTCGATGCGCAGCGCGGAGATCTGCTTCTGGTAGTCGATGCTGCCGCTCAGGTACGACTTCGATTCCTCGGTGGGCTGCATCGAGCCGGCGCGGGCGCGGTAGCGCGCGAGCGCGGCCTCGGCCTGCTCGAGCTGCGCCTTCACGCGCGGCAGCTCGCCGGTGATGAAGTCGAGCTGCTGGTCGGCCTGCTCGCGCCGCTGGCCGACCTCGGTGTCGGAGATCGAGTGCGCCACCGCGTTGACCACGGCGGCGGCGCGCGCGGGGTCGCCGTCGCGCCAGGCGATGCGCACCGCCTGCGGCGCGGCGCCGGCCGTGCCCGCGACCGTGCCGGCCGTGCCCGGCTGCGCTTCCACCATGAGCCCGCGCACCAGCAGGTCGTAGGCCGTGACCGGGTCGCGCCGCGTCAGCGTGAAGCGCGTGCCCGCGCGCGCGTCCAGCCGCGCCAGCTTCATCGACACGCCTTCGCCGCGCACCACGTCGCCGGCCTTGCCGGCGAGCAGCGTGGCGCCGTCGGCGCGCTCCAGGCGGAACTCGCCGTCGCCGAGCGCCACCAGCGTGAGCGGCTGGTTGAGCAGGGCCTCGGGCACGTTCAGCGCCAGCACGTCGATGCGCTCGCCGCCCCAGGCATAACCGGACAGCGCGTCCAGGCCCGCCGGCGGCGCCAGCGGCGCGCCGTCGGCGGCGCCGGCGAAGCGCGCCCACAGCGGCCCGATGAGCGGCACCACGCGCGCCGCCGCGACGATGTCGAGCCGGGACTCGCGCACCACCGGCGTGAGCACCGCGCGGCTGGTCAGCGCGTCCGGGCGCAGCTCGCCGGCGGGCGGCGCGGCGGACTGGCCGCCCGGGCCGCTTCCCTTGCCCGCCTCGGGCCGCGCCTCGGGCCGCACCAGCACGTCGGCCTGGTAGACCGCGGGCAGCGACCACGCATAGATCGCGCCGCACAGCGCCGCGCCGGCGGTGGCGCCGGCGATCATCCCGGCATGGTCGTGCCATGCGCGGGCCATGCCGCGGCGCACGGCCGCGGCCGGCGCCCGGAATGCCGGCGCGGGGCCGGCTTGGGTGAAGGTATTCACAGGCAGCTCCCTGAATGGGCTGAATGCGACGGATGCGCGCCGGCGGAGCCGGGCCGTGCCCGGCCGCCGCCGTCGAGCAGGCACAGCTCGGCGGGCCGCCCGGACAGCAGGCGCCCGTACTCGCGCGTGACCAGGCCATAGCATTCGCAGGCGTGCAGCTCCAGCCGGCGCCGGTCGATCAGCGTGATGTGGCCCCGGCTGTAATGGATCAGGCCCAGGTCGGCGAGCTTGCCGGCGGCCTCCGTCACCCCTTCGCGGCGCACGCCCAGGCGCGCGGCGATCACCTGCTGGGTGATGGCGATCTCGTTGGAGCACAGGCGGTCGGCGGTCAGCAGCAGCCAGCGGCACACCTGCTGGCTCAACGAGTGGTAGCGGTTGCACACCGCGGTCTGCGCGATCTGCGTCATCAGCGCCTGCACGTACAGCAGCGCCGCGCGCAGCGTGGCCGGCGAGCGCAGCAGTTCCTGCCGCAGCCGCACCGAGCTCAGGCGGAAGCCGTAGCCGGGGGTCTGCACCTCGAAGCGGAACGGCATGGCCTGCCCGCCCGTGACCACCGGGATGCCGACCATGCCCTCGCTGCCCACGGTGGCGATCTCGATGGCGGTGCCGTCCTCGAGGAAGGACAGCATCGACACCACCGCGGTGGTCGGGAAGTAGACGTGGTTGGTGTGCTGGCCGGTATCGCAGAGCAACTGCCCGGGACGCATGCGCACCAGCTCGACGTAGTCGGAGAGCGCGCCCCAGTCTTCGCGCGGCAGGCCGCGCAGCAGCAAGTTCACGTCCGGAGACAGTCGCTGGCCGTACATAGTCGTTCCCTCCGCCAATCCTGGCCGCTCTCCTGGCCGCCCGCGCGCGGCGCCGGCCGGCGGCACGCCACGCATGCCGCAAGATCTGCGCCAATGCCGGCCCGCCGCGGCTGCGTTCGTGATTGCTGGCAACACCGTCACGCCTGTCACCTCCCGCTGCGTCAAGTGACGCCCGGCTACTCCTTCGGCATCGGCATCAGCCCGGGCCCGGCCGGCGCGATCGCGGCCGCCGCGAGCGCCAGGCTCTCCTCCGGCACGGCCGCGGGTGCCTTGCGCGGCGCCTCCGCGTCGCTCTTGTACGTCGCGCCCGGCATGGCGACCTCGCGCGCGATATGCTCGCCCAGCCGCAGCGACAGCGCGGCGATGGTGATGGTGGGGAAGTTCGCGCCCACGGTCGGGAACACCGAGCTGCCCGCCACGTAGAGGTTGGCCAGGCCGTGCACGCGGCAGTTGCGGTCCACCACGCCCGATCTTGGCGAATCGTGCATGCGCGTGGTGCCCATGTGGTGCCACGTCCCTTCGAGCGAGGCCGGCCACGGCTGCCCCTCGGTGGGCGGATCGAGCGTGACCTGCGCCACGCCGCTGCGCTGCAGCTCGTCGGCCAGCAGCGCGAAGGTGCGGTCGAAGGTGCGCTGCACCAGGCTGCCCACGCGCCAGTGCACGCGCACGCGCGGCAGGCCGAGCCGGTCGCGCTGGTCGCACAGCGTCACGCGGCTGTGCGGATCGGGCTCCGCTTCCACGATGGCCTGCATCTTGACGCCGGTGATCAGCGAGCGCGGCTGCAGCAGCCGCGTCAGCCCGAAGCCCACGGTGTCGATCGGGTGCGCGGCCATCGTCAGCAGGTCGCGGCTGACCTTGCGCCCGGGCTGCTCCTTCTTCAGCAGCGCCTGCTTGGCACGGATCAGCGCCTCCGCGCCGCGGCTGCCCTCGCCGTAGAACAGCGAGAAAAACCACACGCGCGAATTGAGCAGCCCCTCGCGCTCCAGCACCGCCGGCTTGAGCGCGAACTGCGAGGACACGTGCGTGCCGTGGGCTTTGACCGCCGCGTTCTGGTAGTGGTACTTGATGTCGTACAGCTTGTTGCGCTCCCACGCCCTGCTGAAGCGCACGCTGCCGGACATCAGGCGCGGATGGTCCATGAAATAGCGCCCCACCAGATCGGCGCCGTTGCCCAGCCCAGCCGGCTGCACGCCGTTCGAGGCCAGCAGCAGGCGCGCGTTCTCGATGCCGCCGGTGGCCAGCACGAACAGCCGCGCCGCCACCTTGAGGCGCCGCCCGCTGAGCGTGGCCACCGACACCCGCGTGACCGACGAAGCATCCGCGTTGGCGTCGATGTTGACCACGTTGGCGTACAGGTAGACCTTGACGCGCTGCGACTTCTCCAGTTGCGGGCGGTACAGCTTGCCGAAGCGCGCCGGCGGGCTGAACTGCGAGATGGTGTCGCGGATGTGCCCGCCGGTGAGCGGCAGGCGCCGCACGTCGTGGCGCCGGATGGAAGCCTCCCAGTAGGCCGGGTCGAAATTGTTGGGCCCGAGCTTGAGCAGCGCGTGGGTGCGCTCGTAGAACGGCGTGAGCTCGTCGAGCCCGAACGGCCAGCCGCTGTGCGCGACCCAGCTGCGCCGCTCCAGGTCCCACGGGTCCAGCGGCCGGCACCAGCCGCCCCAGCAGTTGCTGCTGCCGCCGAGATAGCGGCTGCGGCAGCCGTCGGCGAAGGCGTAGGGCAGGCCGCTGTTCTCGCCGCGGTAGAGGTCGCGGGTGTCGTCGTCGGCGCTGTAGCCGCCGCTTTCCAGCAGGCAGGCATCGATGCCCAGGCGGTCCATCTCCAGCGCCAGCGTGATGCCGGCCACGCCGGCACCGATGATGCAGACGGTGCTGTGCACGACGGTGTCGTCCTGCAGTTTTCTTGTGTCGATGAACATGGCCTGCTCCCCGCTCGCCGGACGCGCGGCCCGGCGGCAACCCCTTCGCTGTCGATCCATCTTCCTACGGCGTGCTCGCCGGCGTTCGCCAACATTGCGCCAACGGCGGCCAAGCGCGCCCGCCCTCGCCTCCCTTCGCCTGTTCTTCCGCGCCGGCGTCAGCCGTCGCCGGCGCGCCAGCCCGGCACCGGCACCGCGCGCGCGGCCTCCTGCGCCGGCTTGCGGCCATGCTCGTGCGCGGGCGGCTCGGCCTGCAGCACGCGCAGCAGGTCGCCGGCCATGCCCTCGACCGAGAAGCGCCGCGCGAAGCTGGCCTGCGCGCACGCGCGCATGGCACCGCGCTCGCGCTCTCCCAGGGCGAACCAGCAGCGCAGCAGCGCTTCCGTGCCCTGCGCCGTGTCCGGCGCGGCCAGGCCGGCGCCGTCGCCCTCGACCTCGCGCCAGATGTTCACCTTGTCGGAGATCAGCACCGGCACGCCGCACGCCATCGCCTCGGCCACCGCGATGCCGAAGTTCTCCTGGTGCGAAGGCAGCACGAACACGTCGCTGGCGCGGAACGCGCCCCATTTCATCGGGCCGTCGAGCATGCCGGGCCAGCTCACGCGCGCGCCGATGCCGGCCGCCGCCGCCTGCGCGCGCAGCCGCTCGCCCCAGCCCGCGCCGTCGGGGCCGGCCATCACCAGGTGCGCGTCGGGATAGCGCGCGGCGGCACGGCCGAACGCCTCGATCAGCAGGTCGCAGCCCTTTTTCTCGTGGATGCGGCCGAGGAACAGCACGATGCGCTTGCCGCGCAGCTCGGGATGCGCGGCCAGGAAGCGCTCGCGCGGCGGCACGCCGGGCGCGTCTTCCGGCGGCGGCGCCTGCGTGCCGAAGCTGACCACGCGCGCGCGCACCCGGTACAGCCAGAACGACCGGGCGGCCAGGCGGCGCTCTTCCTCGGCGGTAAACAGCACCGCCCGCGCGTCGCGCAGCACGCGGTATTCCGCCCACGGCCAGTACAGCCATTTCTTCAGGTGCTTGAGCGGATAGGCGCGCTTGAACCACGGGTCGAGCATGCCGTGCGGGTAGACGTAGTAGGGCACGTCCAGCTTGCGCAGCGCGCGCCAGGTCCCGAAGCCGTGGTATTGCCACAGGCCGTTGACGATCACCGCGTCGAACTCGCGCGCGTGCGCGCGCAGCCACGGCACCAGCCGCGGCGAGTAGTGATAGAAGCCGCGCGCCGGCCCGAGCGCATGCAGCGGCAGCGTGAAGCCGGCCACGCCGGGCGCGTCCGGCGCGTCGAGCGACAGCACCTCGACCTTGTGGCCCAGCGCCAGCAGCTGGGCGCTGCCCTGGCGCACGCTTTCCACCGGACCGCCGCCGCGCGGATCGACCGACGCCAGTACATGGAGGATCTTCATGTGGACGCCCCGCTCGGTTGATGGCGCAGGCGCGGCACCTGCGCGGCCGGGTCCGCCGCGGCTGCCGCGACCACCGCCGGCGCCGGCAGCGGCAGCGGATGCGGGTAGGCGCCGCCGGGCAGCGGCGGCCACGCCGGCGCGGCCGGCCCGGCAGCCGGCGCTTGCTGCGCCGGCGCTTCCTGCCTGCCGCGGGCCTCGGCGCGCAGCAGGCGCGCATGCGTGGCCACCAGCAGGCCCAGCGCCACGCCGTACAGCAGGCCCGAGAAGCGCGGCCCGAGCGGATTGCCGCCGATCGAGGCAGCCGGCAGCGAGGCCAGCACCAGCAGCGCGCGCCCGAGCACGGCCAGGTACGGCGCGTCCGGCGCCACGCGGCGCCAGTGCCGGTAGGCCACGCTGCCGCGGTACAGCGCGTACAGCACGATCGCCGGCAGGGCGATGCCGAACAGCAGGCCGCCGGCGAACAACTGGTAGACCCAGAAGTTGTGCCCGGCCGTCCATTCGTTGATGGCGTAGAACTCCTTCTCGGTCATCTGCCCGGTGAGCGCCGGCAGGTAGGCCGGCGAATAGCGGTAGTAGTGCCCGTAGCCCTTGCCGACCAGCAGCGAGGTCTTGTTCTGCGTGACCTGGTCGTACTGGTCCTTGAGCTCGGCCAGGCGGGTGGCGGTGGTCGGGTCGATGCCGGACTCGGTCGCCTTGGCCGCGGCGAGGCGCTGCGTCCAGTGCGCGGCGACGCTCGGGAACAGCGCCGAGCCGATCAGCGCGGTGCCGCCCGCGAGCGTGGCCGTAATGACCGTGGCGCGCAGCGCAGCGCGCATCAGGTGCCGGATCGACGGCGCGCTGAGCCAGGTCGCGAACAGGAACAGCAGGGCCGTGCCGACCAACAGGCTGCGCGTCACGCTCAGCATCTCGATCACCACGCTGACGATGAACAGCAGCAGGTTCATCTTCGTCACCCGCCGCGCGATGACGAACTCATGCAGCAGCACGCCCTGCAGCACCAGGAAGGCCGGCGAGACGATGCGAAAGCGCACGTTCTCCAGCCCGCCGCCGACCGCCATGCCATAGGCGAAGGTAAACAGCAGCGACACCGCCACCGCGTTGAACATGACGCCCTCGATGTACGCCAGCCGGTCCTCCGGCCACGGATGGCGCGCCGCCAGGTAGCCGAGCAGCAGCAGCAGGAACGGCAGCAGCACGCGCAGGTAGTTGCCGAGGTCGTTGCCCTGCACGAGCTGGGCCACCAGGCTGCCCGGCACCGTCAGCAGCAGCGCCGCCATCGCCAGCCGGCTCAGTTGCGTGCGCCCGGTGAAGCGCGGCGCGATCAGCGCCAGCGCCGCGGCCGCGCCGACGGCGGGCACCGTCAGCAGGATCTGCAGGATCCGCGTGCCGTTCTCGTCCACGCTCTTGAAGTCGAGCGCGAGCGGATACAGCATCAGCCAGATCCACAGCGGTGCGAAGCGGTTGCGCATGGCGGCGGCCCTCCGTCAGCCGCGGCGGGCCCGCGCGGCGCGCGCGCGCCGCGGCGCCGGCCGGCCCGCGCATGGCGCGGCCATGCCGCTGCCCGCGGGCAGCGCTGCCTGTTGTGTAGCGGACATCTTGCTTTTCCCCCAACTGTTCTTGTACCCGTCCAGCCCGGCTTGCCTGTTCCTCCGCTCTCCCCTTGTCCTTTGCCTGTTCCCTACGTGTGTTGCGGCGCTACTCCGTCTTGCCCGGCCGCAGCGCGTGCGCCGCCAGGTCTTCCGCGCCGCGCGCGTCCGCCGCCTGCGGCTGCTCGGGGCCCTCGCCGCACAGCGCGCGCAGCCGCGCGTCGAGGCGCGCGAGCACGGCGCCGGAAGACAGCGTGGCCTCGGCATAGGCGCGCGCCGCCGCGCCCAGCCCGGCGCGGCGCGCGGCGTCCGCGGCCAGCGTCTTGATGGCGGTGGCGAGCGCATCGATGTCGTCGGGCGGCACCGCCACGCCGCGCCCCGCCACCGCGGCGAACAGCTCGGTTCCGGCATTGGCCATCGCCACGGTCGGGCGGCCGCTGGCCAGCATGCCGGTGAGCTTGGACGGCATCACGAGGTCGGCCGCGTCGCCGCGCTGCGGCAGCACGTGGATATCCGCGAGGTTGAGCAGCTCGTTGAGGCGGTCGGCCGGCTGCAGCGGCAGGAAGCGGCAGTTCTCCAGGCCCGCGCAGTAGGTCTCGAGCATGGGCCGCGCCGGGCCGGTGCCGCAGAACACGAAGGTGATGCCGGCATGGCCGGCCAGCGCCGCCACCGCGCACACCAGCACTTCCAGGCCCTGCTTCTCGCCCATGTTGCCGGCGTACAGCACCACGATCTGCCCGGGCGCGATGCCGAGCTCCCCGCGATAGGCGCTGGGCCGCCCGAGTGGGAAGATCGCCGCGGTGTCGACCCAGTTCGGCAGGCGGAACACGCGCGCGGCGCTCACGCCCTTGCGCGCGGCGTGCTCGGCCATCTTTTCCGAGATGGTGGACACCACGTCGAAGCGGCGCATCAGGAAGCGCTCCACTGCCAGCGCCGCGCGCCGCAGCCACGGGCGCCGCAGCAGGCCCAGTCCGAAGGCGGCGTCGACCTCGTAGTCCTGCACGTGCAGCCAGCTCCTGGCGCCGGCCAGGCGCGCCAGCGCCAGCGCCGCCGGCACGCTCATCAGGCTGGGCGCCACCGCGATGACGGCGTGCGGGCGCCACGCGGCCTGCGCCGCCAGCGCGGGCAGCGCGCCCAGCGCGAAGCTGGCCAGGTGCAGCAGGCGCGTGGCGCCGGTGGGCCGGCGCGGCACCCACAGCGGGGCGCGGTAGACCCGCACCCCGCCGCGCCACTCGCGGCTGTAGCGCGTGGCCGAATAGCCTTCGCCGACGCGCCAGTCCGGGTAGTAGGGCGGCGCGCAGACCACGCGGACCTCGTGGCCGGCGGCCGCCAGCGCCTCGGCCATCTCGGCCGTGTACTTGCCGGTTCCGGTCAGCTCCGGTGCGTAGTTCTGTCCGCAGACGAGGATTCTCACGGGTCGCTCCATCGAATTTGCGCGCGTGGCCCTGGGGCCGGGATGCCGCCGGCGCTTCAGGTCTGCACGCCGCCGGCGTGCTGGCGCAGGTCCGGCTCGCTGAGCATCGCCGCGCAGCCGCGCGCGATGTTCGATGCCGCGCTGGCGGGATCGAAGCGCCGGATCACGGCCAGGCAGCGCTCGGCGGTGGCCTGGGTGTCGGCGAAGGCCGCCACCGCGCGCGCCATGCCGGCCTGCAGCGCGGCGGCGTCGCGCACCGGCACCGCGAAGCCGGTCTCGCCTTCCAGCACCAGCTCGGGCACGCAGCCGCAGATGTCGCTGGCCACCGTCGGGCAGCCGTGGCTGAGCGCCTCGTTGACCACCAGGCCCCACGGCTCGCTGTAGCTCGGCAGCACCATGCACAGCGCGCGGTAGTACTCCTGCGACAGCTCCTCGTCCTGCTTGCTGCCGACCAGCTCCACCGCGTCCTCGATGCCGAGGCTGGCCGCCATCTGGCGCAGCGTGCCGGCCAGCGGGCCGGTGCCGACCATGCGCAGCGTCGCCGCGGGCAGTTGCCCGCGCAGCCCGGCGAAGGCGACCAGCAGGGTATCGAGCCCCTTTTCCTCGGACAGCCGGCCCACGTAGAGGAACACCGGCTTGCCGTCGGCGCGGTGGCTCAGCCGCTGGCGCACCACCTGCTCGGGCTGGTACGTGGCCGGCATGGCGGCCGCCTGGCATGGCGTGAAGATGCGCTCGGGCCGCGCGCCGAGCGACATCAGGTATTCGCGGCTGCGCTCGCCGAAGCCGAAATAGCCGTGGCACAGCGAGAAGAACAGCCGCTTGGGAATCGACGTCACCATGCGCCGCGGCCGGTCGTGCCCGGTGGAGTCGCAGAACACCGCGCGCCGCTTGCCGGTGACGATGCAGGCCAGCAGCATGGCCCAGTATTCGGGCCGGTGGTAGCCGGGCAGCACCACCAGCTCGCTCCTGGCCTTGATCACTTCCCAGGTCAGGCGCGCGGTCATCTTCCAGCGCGGCACGTCCTCGTAGCAGCCGGCGTAGAGCTGGTGCATCGGGTACTTGTGGAACGAGTAGTCGACGTCGGAGAAGCCCACGCGGTAGTACTCGGTCTCCGCGATCTGCACCATCGTGTAGCGGATCGGGCTGGCCGCCGACTGGCTGTACAGCGCCGACAGCACGGCGCCCTTGTGGCGCGACCAGACGACGTTGTGGAATATGGTCACTGAAGCTGCCATGATTCGCTCCTTTATCTCGTCACTCGATGACGGCGCTTGCCTGTGCGCCGGCCTCGGCCGGCGCACCCCCGGGCATCACGCCATCCCTGCGCGCCGCGTACTCCCGGTAGACGGCTTCGAGGCCTTGGTCGAGGCCGATCGCGGGCTGCCAGCCAAGCTGCGCGAGGCGCGACACGTCGAGCCGCTTGCTCGGCGTGCCGTCCGGCTTCGCGGCGTCGAACACCAGGCCGCCGCGAAAACCCGCCACGCGGCAGATGCGCTCGGCCAGCTCGCGGATCGGCAGGTCGGCGCCGGTGCCCACGTTGAACACACCTTCGGCCACGCCGCGCTCGAGCACGAACAGCGTCGCCGCGGCGAGGTCGTCGACGTGGAGGAATTCGCGCCGCGGCGTGCCGGTGCCCCAGACCTGCAGGCTCGGCGCGCCCTCCTTGACCGCGGTGTAGGCCTTGCTGACCAGCGCCGGCAGCACGTGGCTGGTGGCCAGGTCGTAGTTGTCGTTGGGGCCGTACAGGTTGGTCGGCATCAGCGAGACGTAGCGCGTGCCGTACTGCCGGTTGTAGGCCTCGCACAGCTTCAGCCCGGCGATCTTGGCGATGGCGTAGGCCTCGTTGGTGCGCTCCAGCGGCCCGCTCAGCAGGTACTCCTCGCGGATCGGCTGCGGGCAGTCGCGCGGATAGATGCACGACGAGCCGAAGAACACCAGCCGGCCCACGCCGGCCTGGTAGGCGGCGTGGATCACGTTGGTCTCGATCGCCAGGTTCTCGTAGAGGAAGTTGACCGGCCGCAGCGCGTTGGCGAGGATGCCGCCGACGCGCGCCGCGGCCAGCAGCACCACGTCGATGCCCTCGTCGGCGAAGAAGCGGTGCACCGCGCCCTGGTCGGTCAGGTCCAGCTCGGCGCGGCTGCGCGTGACGAGGTTGCGGTATCCCGCGGCGCGCAGCCGGCGCAGCAGCGCGGAGCCCACCATGCCGTTGTGCCCGGCGATATAGATGACGGCGTCTTTTTTCATGGCTCTCGATGCTCGATGGTCGTTTCGCTTGCGGATCGGCCCTACTCGTGGTGTTCCAGCGCCTGGAAGCCGGCCAGCGTCACCAGCGCGTCGCGCCGGGCGATCTGGAAGTCGGCCCGCACCATCTCCTTGACCAGCCTGGAGAACGGCGTGGCGGGCGACCAGCCGAGCTTGTCGTGGGCCTTGGACGGATCGCCGAGCAGCGTCTCCACCTCGGTCGGGCGGAAGTACTTGGGATCCACGCGCACGATCACCTTGCCCGGCGACAGGCGGGTCTCCTTGCCCTGCACGCGCTCGACCACGCCCACCTCGTCCACGCCCGTGCCTTCGAAACGCACCGTCACGCCGAGCTCGGCCGCGGCGCACTGCACGAACTCACGCACGCTGTACTGCACGCCGGTGGCGATGACGAAGTCCTCGGGCTTTTCCTGCTGCAGCATCAGCCACTGCATCTCGACGTAGTCGCGCGCGTGGCCCCAGTCGCGCAGCGCCGACAGGTTGCCCAGGTAGAACTCGTCCTGCAGCCCGACGGCGATGCGCGAGATCGCGCGCGTGATCTTGCGCGTGACGAAGGTCTCGCCGCGCACCGGGCTTTCGTGGTTGAACAGGATGCCGTTGCAGGCGTACATGCCGTAGGCCTCGCGGTAGTTGACCGTGATCCAGTAGGCGTAGAGCTTGGCCACCGCGTAGGGGCTGCGCGGATAGAACGGCGTGGTCTCCTTCTGCGGGATCTCCTGCACCAGGCCGTACAGCTCGGAGGTGGAGGCCTGGTAGAAGCGCGTCTTCTTCTCCAGCCCGAGGATGCGGATGGCCTCGAGCAGGCGCAGCGTGCCGAGGCCGTCGGCGTTGGCGGTGTACTCGGGTTCCTCGAACGACACCGCCACGTGGCTCTGCGCCGCCAGGTTGTAGATCTCGTCGGGCAGCACCTGCTGGATCACGCGCAGCATGCTGGCCGCGTCGGTCAGGTCGCCGTGATGCAGGAACAGGCGCCGGTCGGGGTCGTGCGGCTCGCGGTAGAGATGGTCGATGCGGTCGGTGTTGAACAGCGACGTGCGGCGCTTCACGCCGTGCACCTCGTATCCCTTTTCCAGCAGCAGCTCCGCGAGGTAGGAGCCATCCTGTCCGGTGATGCCTGTGATCAGAGCAACCTTGTGCGACATTGCGTTTCTCCTGCCGTGCGTTGGTGTTGGGGGGGCGGGTGCGAGGGAGAGGCGGCCGGCGCCCGGCTAGCGCGCGCCGCCCTGGTAGCCGTAGTAGCCGCCGTAGCTCGAGCGCAGCTGCAGCGGCGGCTTGGGCACGTCGGTCAGCAGCACGCCCTGCAGCAGCACGCTGCCGTTGTTCAGGCGCCGCGCGGTCTCGGCCACCTCGTTGGCGGAATGGCGGCCGTGCCGCACCACCAGCAGCGTGGTGCCGGCGTGCCGGCCCAGCAGCGCGGCGTCGGTCACGGCGAGCACGGGCGGCGTGTCGATGATCACCATGTCGTAGCGCTGCTTGAAGCAGTCGAGCAGGGAGTCCAGGCGGTCGCCCATCAGCAGCTCGGCCGGGTCGCCCGGCAGCGTGCCGCGCGGCAGCACGTCCAGCCCCGGCAGCACGTCATGCGTGACCGCCGATTCGATGTCGGTGCCCATCAGCGCGTCCGACAGGCCCGGCACCTGCGGCAGGCCGAAATGCGAGTGGACCTCGCCGCGGCGCATGTCGCCGTCGATCAGCAGCACGCGCTTGCGCCCGGTGGCCACCAGCGCGGCCAGGTTGACCGACATGAACGACTTGCCCGCGTCCTGGCTGGCGCCGGTGAGCATCACCACGTTGTTCCTGGCGCTGGCCAGCGCGCCCTGCAGGCTGGTGCGCAGGCTGCGCACGCCCTCCACCGCGATGTCGTCCGGCGCGCGCGCGGCCAGCACGCTCTGGCGGCTGCGGCCCAGGCGCAGCTCGCGCTGCAGGCGCAACTGGGTGCGGCTGCGCGGCACCACCGCGCACACCGGCACGCCCAGCATCCGCTCGAGCTCCTGCGGGTTCTCCACGCCGCCCCACAGCCCCTTGCGCAGGAACGCCAGCAGCGCGCCCAGCACCAGCCCCACGCCGCCGCTGATGAGCACCAGCACGGCGCGCTGCGGGCGCACCGGCTCGTCGGCCGGCTCGGCGAAGTCCACCACGCGCACGTTGCCCACCTGCCCGGCCTTGATCACGCGCAGTTGCTGGGCGTTGTTGAGCAGGTTGGTGTACAGCTCGGTGTTGACGCGCACGTCGCGCTCGAGCCGCACCGCGGTCTGCTCGGTGTCGGGCAGCACCGAGACGCGGCGCTTGAGCGCGCCCTGCTGCGCGGTCAGCGTGGCGATCTGCGCGGTGATCGCGCTCACCGCCGGGTTCTCGTCGGTATAGAGCGTGCGCACCTCGGCCAGGCGCGTGGTCAGCTTGTCGAGCGAGGCCTTGTTGTCGACGATCTGCTGCAGCAGCAGCCGGCTTTCCTCGCCCAGGTTGACGGTGCCCTGGCGGTTGCGGAAGGCGTTGTAGCGCTCCTCGGCCTGGTCCACCTGCTTGCGCAGCGCCGGCAACTGCTGGTCGAGGAAGGCCAGCGTGTGCTCGGCCTCGGCCGAGCGGCGGCCGATGTCCTGCTGCACGAACTGGCGCGCGATGGTGTTGATGATGTCGGCGGTGAGCTTGGCGCTGGGCCCTTCGATGCTGGCGCGGATGATGCCGGACTGCAGCGCCAGCTCGCCCACCGAGAGCGCGCGCTGCACGCGCTCCACGGTGCCCACGGTGGAATAGCGCACCAGCTCGAACTGCGAGCCCTTGCGCCCGGCCAGCTCGTCCACGCGCACGCTGACCGGGCCCAGCGGCGTGGCGGCGCTGGCTTCCTCGCCCACGCGCCCCTGCAGCACGGCCTTGCCTTCGGGGTCGCGCACGGTGAAGCTGCGCTCGCCGTCGGACACCAGCACGAAGCGCTTGCCATAGAACTTCTGCGGCGTCTCGAACGACGACACCGTGATCGACTCGGCGCCCCAGGCGTAGTCGGACAGGCCCAGCAGCGTGGTGGGCGCCGCCATGCCGTCGTTGAGCGACGCCAGCCAGCGCCCGACCACCGGGAAGTAGCGCGGCCCGGCGGCGATGTCCAGATGCAGCTTGCGCACCGCCTCTTCCACCACCAGCCGCGAGCGCAGCAGCTCGGTCTCGGCCGCCGCGGTGGACTTGGAGTCGAAGATCGACGACAGCGTCTGCAGCGAATTCTGGTTCTGGTTGTTGGGGTTGCCCTTGCTGTCCTCGACCTGGATCAGCGCGTCGGCGCGGTAGACCGGGCTTTGCAGCAGCGCGAAGGCGGTGCCCGCCAGCAGCGCGACCAGCGTGACCGCCGCGATCATGCGCCAGTTCTCCAGCAGCGTGACGAGGTAGTCGGACAGGCGAAGCTCCGTGGCACTGGAGACGTCGGTGTACTGGGTATCGAACTTGGCAGCCATAACAAGCGACTCCCTGATGGCGATTGCTTCCCGCCGGGGGCTGCGCCAGCGCAGTCCCCGGTCCCCTCTGTGTCAGTACGCGTTGCGGTGGATCAGCCCCTTGGCCACGGTGGCCGCGATGATGCGCATGTCCAGCGCGAACGACCAGTTGCCGAGGTAGTACAGGTCGCAGGCGATGCGGCCTTCCATCTTCTCGATGCGGTCGGTCTCGCCGCGAAAGCCGTTGACCTGGGCCCAGCCGGTGATGCCGGGCTTGACGCGGTAGCGGTGGATATAGCCGCTCACCAGCTTCTGGTACTGGTCGTCGTGCTCGATGGCGTGCGGGCGCGGGCCCACCACCGACATGTCGCCGCGCAGCACGTTGAAGAACTGCGGCAGCTCGTCCAGGCTGGTGCGGCGCAGGAAGGCGCCCACGCGCGTGATGCGCGGGTCGTCGCGGGTGGCCTGCGTGACCACGCCCGTGGCCTCCACGTGCGCGCGCATCGAGCGGAACTTGTAGATGGTGAAGATGCGGCCGTCGGTGCTCTTGCGCTTCTGCTTGAACAGCACTGGCCCCGGCGACGAGAGCTTGACCGCGATGGCGATGGCCAGCAGCAGCGGCGACAGCCCGACCAGCGCGGCGGCGGCGAACAGGCGGTCGAACACGTCCTTCTGCCGCAGCGCGCTGTCGGACAGCGGCGAGGCCACCAGGTTGATGGCGGGCATGCCGATCAGGCTGATGGTGCCGCTGTCGAACAGCGCCAGGCTGCGCAGGTCCGGCATGAAGCGCACGTTGACCAGTTCCTCGCGGAACTCCGCCACGAACTCCAGGATGGTGCGCTCCTCCGACAGCGGCAGCGCCAGCCACACTTCATGGATGTCCTGCGAGCGGATGTAGCGGTGGAACGCGGCGCGGTCCTCGAAGGTGGGCACCTTCACGTTGAGGCTGCCCACCGCCGGCGCCACGTTGAACGCCGCCACCACGCGAAAGCCCGAGGCCGGCGCCGCCGCGCTGCGGCGGATCACCGCGCTGCAGTGCGCGCCGCAGCCCACCACCGCGACCTTGTGCAGGTTCATGCCGGCGCTGCGCACCTGGCCCAGCACGCCGTGCGTGAGCAGGCGCGAGAGGATCAGCAGCGCGCCGGTGGAAGCCGTCCAGTAGACGAACCACAACCGCGACACGGTGGCGGCGTGGTGCAGCGAGAACAGCACCATGATGCCGCACAGCTGCACCAGCAGCCAGGCCAGCGCGAGGTGGCCGGCCAGCCCGAACTTGGAGCGCCCGCGCCACGACTCGTAGATGCCGAAGGCCGGGAACAGCGCCAGCGTGAAGGCCACCGACAAGGCGAGGAAAACGTCGTAGAAGGTGCGCTGCGCCATCTCGTCGAAGCGGATGTGCGAAGCGATGGCGGCGCCCGCGAACACCAGCGCGACGTCCAGCAGGCGCGCCAGCAAGCCTTCGATCTTCAGCATTTCCCCTCTCCCGATGCCTTCCCGCCACGGCCCGGGACCACGCCCGCGCCACGTCTTGCCGCCCGTTCTTCCGCCGCCTCCCCGCGGCGCCCCCGCCCGTGCGCGCCGCGTCAGGCGCAGCGCCCGTAGGTGTCGTCCACGCGCACGATGTCGTCCTCGCCGAGATAGCCGCCGGACTGCACCTCGATGATTTCCAGCGGCAGCTTCCCGGGGTTTTCCAGCCGGTGGAGCACGCCCAGCGGGATGAAGGTGGACTGGTTTTCGCTGAGCAGGAACTTCTCCTCGCCGCGCACCACCAGCGCGGTGCCGCTGACCACCACCCAGTGCTCGGCGCGGTGGTGATGCAGCTGCAGCGACAGGCGCGCGCCGGGCTGCACCACGATGCGCTTGACCTGGAAGCGGTCGCCGTGCTCGATGGAGTCGTAGAAGCCCCACGGGCGCCGCACCTTGCGGTGGGCGTCGGCTTCCGGCGCGTGCTGGATCTTCATGCGCGCCACCACGTCCTTGACGTCCTGCACGTGCGAGCGGTCCACCACCAGCACCGCGTCGGCGGTCTCGACCACCACGATGTTGCTGGTGCCCACGCAGGCCACCAGGCGGCCGTCGGAATGCACGTAGCTGGAGTGCGCGCCCTCGAACACCACGCGCCCGCGCGCGGCGTTGCCGGCGGTGTCCTTGTCCATCGCGTCCCACACCGCGTCCCACGAGCCGAGGTCGGACCAGCCCGCCTCGAGCGGCACCACCACGCCGCGGCAGGGCGCGTCGCCGCAGTCGAGCCGCTCCATTACGGCGTAGTCGATCGAGTCCGAGGGGCTCAGCAGGAACTGCCGCGCGCACGGCCGGAAGAACTGGCCGTCCTGCTCGCCTTCGGCGGCCGCGGCGACGCACATCTCGTGGATGGCCGGGTGCAGCGATTCGATGGCCTTGAGCCAGACCGAGGCGCGCACCACGAAGATGCCGCTGTTCCACCAGTAGTTGCCGCTGGCCACGTACTGCGCGGCCAGCTCCAGCGCCGGCTTTTCGACGAAGCGCTCCATGTGGCGCACGCCGTCGGCCATCGGCTCGCCGAGCTTGATGTAGCCGTAGCCGGTGTCGGGCCGCGTGGGCGGCACGCCGAGCGTGACGATGGCGCCCTGCTCCGCGTGGCTGGCGGCCAGCGCCAGCGCGCGGTGGAAGGCGCCGGTGTCGGGGATGGCGTGATCGGCGGGCATCACCACCAGGATCGCGTCGGCGCCGTCGGCGCGCGCCAGCGTGGCGGCCAGCGTCAGCGCGGGCGCGGTGTTGCGGCGCGCCGGCTCCACCACCAGCCGGCCCTGCATGCCGCCGGCCTGCAGCTGCTCGGCGGTGACGAAGCGATGCTCGTCGCCGCACACGATGATGGCGGTGGCGTCCACCGGGTGCCGGCCGGAGAAGCCCTGCATGCGCCGCACGGTGGCCTGCAGCAGCGAGTCCGGTCCGACCAGGTCGATCAGCTGCTTGGGAAAGTGCTCCCGCGACAACGGCCACAGCCGCGTGCCGGCGCCGCCGGCCAGCACCACCGGCGTGATGCGCAGGCGCGCGGCCACGTCCTGCGCCTGCGCGGGCGCCGCTGCCGGCGCTTGCATGGATGGCGCCGACTGCATCGGCAACGTCCCGGCCACGGCTTCCACGAGCGTCTTCGACATTTCCCTGCCCTCCTCGATCGGGAGCCGCGCTCCCGGCGCGCCGCGCAGCGCGGCGCCCGTTGTCCGATGCGGCATCGCGCATGCGCGGCGATGCCGCCTGCGCTGCGCCCTGTGCAGCTGCCGCGGTGCGCGCATGGCGCTCACCCCGCGCAGGCGATGCCGGCCTTGCTGCGCTGGCGGTACTCGGTCGGCGAGATCGACATGCGCTTGCGGAAGATCTTGGCCAGCCGGTCGCCATTGCCCATGCCGCAGCGGCGCGCCACCTTGTCGACCGGCAGCTCGGTCTCGGCGAGGAAGCTGCAGGCGGTGTCGAGCCGCGCATGCAGCAGGTAGTCGGACGGCGTCACGCCCATCTCGAGCTTGAAGCGGCGCAGGAAGTTGCGCTCGCTCATGGTCGCCACCTGGGCCGCGTCGGACACGGAGATCTGCTGCTCGCAGTGCTCGTGCAGCCACCGCGCGGCGGCGCGGATCTTGTCGCCCACGCTGGTGGTGCCGGTGTCGGCCAGGCGCGGCATCAGGCGCGCGGTCCAGGCCGGCATCACGCGGCTGCCCACCGCGCGCGCCACGTCCAGGCCGAGATCGCGCTTGATGAGCGTGAGCGCGCTGCGCACCAGCTCGTACTGCTCGCCCGATTCGTCGGCGCTGTGCAGCCCGTAGACCACATTGCCGTGCTCGCCGCCCTGCGACTTGAGGATGCCCGCGGCGGCCAGCACCGCGCGCCCTTCCGCGATCGGCCGCACCGTCGCGGTCCGCGGCGTCACCACGCGCAGCCAGCGCAGCAGCCGCTCGTCGGCCGCGGCATTGCGCGCGCCGGCGCCGCCGGCGATGAACAGCACGTCGAAGCCGGCGAACTCGCGCGGGTCGAGCCCGTCGGTCCAGACCCGCAGCGCCGACGAGCAGGCCACGCTGCCGCCATCCACGGACAGCAGCTGGACGTCGTAGGCGGCTTCCTTGCCCGCGCCGGACGCGGAGCATTCATTGGCAGTCTGGAACAGCTCTGCCACCAGACCGGCACCTAGTAGTGAAAATCCGTCGAACAGGAGAATACCGACGCGTCGCGCGGCGCACTTGGAACGATTAATGGAAGTACTAAACGAGGAACTGAGCCAACTAACCGTCGCCGGTTCGAGCTGCGCATAGGGCATGGTTTTCCCCCCATTGAATTGACCGTTTCCTTCGAGAATTTTTTAATTGGTGTTGCGTTGCATCGTAGACATCCCGAAACCGTAGGAATACGGCGGTGTCGGAAAGTAGCGAAGTGTTGGCGGAAGGCGTCCGTCTATCAGAATAATCCCTGAAAAGTCCGTGCGACTCCCACTCCACCAGCAGGATTTAGGCCTGCTCGACGGTGCCAGCCCGGCTCCGGGGCGGCTTTGGACAACGCTCTTGCACTGTAGTGCAGCATGTTGCGAAGCAGCAAATATGGCGTAAAAACCAGTGCGCGCCAGCGAACATAGTGACCAATTAAAGTGCATGCCGGCATATAGGCAAGCCATTAACTTTTGCTTACAATTTTTCACTAGGCGGGCGCATGGCGTTGCCTGGTTATTTACAAATAAAAAAATTCGGAAAAAATAATTAATATGCTCCATTCGATATGGCCGGAGGCGGCGCGCAGTTCGCGTGATTCTTCCACTGTTACCGCGTCTTTCAGCGCGCAGGTGCCGTGCGCGCCGCCCGCGCGGCGGGCGGCGACATGGAAAGAAACGGCGGGAACATGAGAGGCAGGCCCGCCCGGCTGGCGGGCAAAGCCAGGCGGCGGGCGGGCGATCGCGGCCGCGCGGCAGGCGTTCAGTCGCCCCAGCGCATGCGCAGGACGTGCAGCACCTCGGCCAGCGCGAAGCCGGATTCGGCGCCGCGCCACTGCGCCAGCGCGGTGACGCCGGCCACGCCGACGAGGTGGCCGGCACCTTCGTGGATCTGCGAGACATGCCTGCGCAGCGCGTCGATCTTGCGCTGCCAGGTCGCGCTCACGTCGATGTACAAGGTGCCGCCGGCGACGTCGACGATGCCGCCGCCGCCCCAGCACGTGGCCGGGTACTCGTAGGCGGCCACCAGTCCCGGCGCGTGCTTGGCGCGGCTCGGCCGCGTGGCGGCCAGCCCGACCTCCCAGCAATAGCGGTGGTCCTGGTGCGAGGACGCCAGCGGGATCAGCACCTCGTCCGGCTCGAAGCGGTTCTGCAGCATGTCCAGCCGGTGGATCATCTGCGCGCGCGGCACGGTGTCGAGCGCGCCGTCGAAGCCGGTGGTCAGGACCTCGGTGGCCTGCACGCCCAGCACGTTCATCGACTCCAGGAACTCGTTGAGGCGCTCGCGCTCGCCGACCACCCGGCCCAGGTTCAGCGAGCGGCTGGTGCCGGCCGTGGCCAGCACCACCATGACTTCGCCGCCGGCGTCGACCACGCGCGCGAGGTAGCCGCCCACGCCCAGCTCGGCGTCGTCGGCGTGCGGGCTCAGGACAAGTACACGCTTGCGTTCCATCTCTGCCTCCTCCTGTTTCTATGCCTCCCCGCGGCGGCGCTCAGGCCGAGCTCACCAGCCGGCGCGCCAGCGCGCGGTACTGGCCGGCGGTGTCGTTCAGCGTGAGGCCGTCGAGCGAGCGCGCCATGCGCGGCTGGGCCAGCGCGCGCGTGAGCGCCGCGCCGTAGGCGGCGGCGTCGCCGGTATCGAGCAGCTGCACGCCCGGGTAGTCGCGCGCGAAGGCGAAGGCGGGAATCGCGCTGGCAACCACCGGCACGCCAGCGGCCAGCGCCTCGAGAAAGGCGATGCTGTGCGCCTCCGAGGCCGACGGCATGGCGAACACCGTCGCCGAGGCCAGCAGCTCCGGCACGTTGTTCTGCGGGCCGTTGACCCACACCTTGTCGCCCAGGCCAAGACCGGATACCTGCGCGCAGACCTCGGCGTAGTAGGCCGGGTCCTCGATCACGCCGTACATCTCCAGCCGCGCGTCGGGCACGTCGCGCAGCGCCTCGCGGAACGCCAGCACGGTCTGCAGCTGATTCTTGATGGCCGCGTAGCGGCCCACCTGCACCACCAGCGGCGCGCGCGCCGGCACGGCCGGGCGGATGAAGAAGCGGCCGGTGTCCACGCCGTTGGGGATGACCGCCATGAGCGGATGCTCGCCCACCGCGCCGATGTAGTCGCGGAGGTTCCCCTGCGACACGCCGATCACGGCGCGCGCGCGCGTGGACAGCAGCCGCTCGACGTTGCGGAACAGCTTGCGCTCGAAGTCGTTGGCGGCCGAGTGCATCACGTACACCACCGGCACGCGCGACGGCAGCGCGCGCGCGTAGAACGCCGGGATGGTGGCGTGGGCGAACAGGATGTCGGGCCGGCACGCGCGCAGCACGCCGCGCAGGTGCCACAGCCGCCCGGGCAGCTTGTGCGGCCGGGCGGGGAACAGGCAGCGCACGCCGGCGGCGTCGAGCTGGGCGCGCAGCGGCGCGAAGTCGTCCTGCTGCGGCATCAGCGCCGACACGCACACGGTGTCGCCGTGGGACTGCTGGTGGATCGCCAGGTCCTTGGCCAGCATCTCCGCGCCCGACAGGCGCGGGGTCAGCACCAGATGAAGAATCCGCATCATGCCTCCTTGTGCGTGCGCGCGCCGCGTATCCGGTGGATGCGGTAGAGCATCCAGGCCGCGGCGCACGACAGGCCCAGCGTCATCGCCCACGCGAGGCCGGCCGCGCCGCGGTAGTGCGTGGCCGGCGGCACCGCGGCGAGCAGCACGCAGATCTGGATCACCGAGGCCTCGGTGGCCGCGCGCGGCAGGCCCACCGCGCGCAGGTACGCCACCAGCACCGCGATCAGCGCGCCGATGGCCATGTAGATGGCGAAGATGCGGAACAGCGGCACCGCGCCCAGCCACGCCGGCCCCAGCACCAGCAGGAACAGCGGCTCCGCGGCCAGCCGCAGCGCCACCACCACCGCGGCCAGCCCCAGCCCGCCGAGCAGCACGAAGCGCCGCAGCAGCGTGGCGTCGGAGCCGTCCTGCTTGCGAAAGCGCGCGGCGAAAGTGGGGAACAGGTACTGCGACATGGCGATGCCGGCATCGGCCAGCAGCATCTGCGCGAACTTGGACGACATCTGGTACACGCCGAGCTGCGCCGGCCCGAGCAGCTTGCCGACGATGACCTTGTCGAACTGGTTGAGCAGCAGGTTGACCACGCTGCCGGCCCAGATCCAGCGGCTGAAGCCCATGTAGTGGCCGATGCCGGTCCAGCGCGGGCGCAGCGGCGGGCGCGGCTTCATGCCCAGCCACGTGAGCGCGCTCTTGAGCGATTCGCCGGCCAGCAGGCCAATCAGGATGGCGCCCGCGCCCGCGCCGGCCAGCGCGCAGGCCACGCCGACCACGCAGTCGGTGGCGGCGGCGGCCACCTCGATGCCGGCGATCTGCTGGAAGCCGCGCTCGCGCGTGACCACGAAATAGGCCGGCGAGGCCAGCCCGCGCACCAGCGGCAGCGCGGCGGCCATCAGCAGCGGCAGCAGCGCGCCGTCGAGGTGGAACTGCGCCTGCAGCACCGGCGCCAGCGCCGCCAGCAGCAGCGCCACCAGCGCGCCGCGGCAGGTCAGCACGGTCCACAGCGCGCCGAGCTGGTCCGGCGAGGGCGGCTGCTGGCCCTGCACCACGGCCTGCGGCAGGCCGGTGTCGCTGAGCGCCTCGGCGATGGCCACGGCCAGCAGCGCCACCGCGGCGATGCCGACCGCGGACGGGCCGAGGATGCGGCCGACCACCAGGAACTTGACCGCCACCAGCCCGCGCACCATCACCTGCTGGCCCAGCACCCACGCGGCCGAGCTGGCATGCAGCCCGGACCGCGGCAGGAAGGCGGCTGCGCCGCGCAGGGATTTGGCCATGTTGCTGTGCCCCTCGGTGACGTCGTGGACAGGCGCTCGGGCGGCGCGCGGCGGCGGCCGGCGCCGGGGATGCCGGTGACGCGGCCAACGCTTGCGAGCCATGCGGCCCAATCTACCGCAGCCGCGCGGGCGGCAATCGCCAGGGCATAGCTTTAATCCGTCACCCCGCGGCGGCGCGCGCGGGCCAGTGCTTTTCCGCCAGCGGGGCGCAGATTGGCGGCTGGCGCGGCAGGCGCGGTGCTAATGTGAAACGGAGGATTCTCCGCAACCCGCTGCACGGCGGCCCGCGCCGGGCCCGCTGCGTCCGGACCCGCCATGCCCGACCCGACCGCACTGATCATCGAGCACGACTTCACCGGCCACCGCTGGCGCTACGTCGAGTGGGCGATGCAGGCCTACCGCGAGGCCGGCTACCACTGCATGGTAGCCACCGATCCGGCCAACCGCGAGCACCCGCTAGCGCGCCGGCTGCTGGCCGGGCAGCAGCCGCACACCACGCTGCTGTTCGTACCGGCCCCGGCCGGCGCGGGCGCGGGCGCCGGCCGCGTGGCCTATGTGCGCTTCTGGCGCATGTTCCGCCACGCGTTCCGCATCGCCGGCGCGGAGCGGCCCGCCTCGCTGGTGGTGGTGCCGTATGTCGATTACTTCCTCTACGCGCTGCCGCTGCTGGGCTCGCCGTTCGGCGCGGTGCCGTGGGTCGGCATCACCATGCGCGCGAGCTTCCATCACAGCAAGGTGGGCGTGAAGGCGCCGCGCCAGCCGCTGGTCAACGCGGTCAAGACCTGGCTGTTCCGGCGCGCGCTCGACACCGGCGGCATGAAGACGCTGCTGTCGATCGACCCGACGCTGCCGCAGTGGGTGGCCTCGGCCAGCGGCCGCGCCCAGGCCGTCGCCTACCTCGCCGACCCCTGCCCCGAGGCGCTGCCGGCCGATCCCGCGGCGGCGCGCGCGCGGCTCGGGCTGGGCCCGGGCCGGCACCTGCTGGTGTATGGCGCCATCAGCGAGCGCAAGGGCATCCGCGAGCTGGTGGCGGCGCTGGCGGCGCACCCGCGCGCGCCCGCGCTGGTGGTGGCGGGCCAGCAGGACGCCGACGTGCGCGCGTTCCTGCGCGAGGCCAGCCGCGCGCTGTCGCCGCCGATGGTGATGCTGGACCGCTTCATCTCCGACGAGGACGAGGCCGCCCTGTTCTGCGCCTGCGACGCGGTGTGGCTCGGCTACAAGGGCCACTACGGCATGAGCGGCGTGCTGGTGCAGGCCTACCGCGCCGGCAAGCCCGTGATCGCCACCGCCGACGGGCTGATCGGCTGGTTCTGCCGCGGGCGCGAGCTGGGGCCGGTGCTGGACGATCTCTCCCCCGCCGCGATCGGGCGCGCGCTCGACCAGCTCGGGCAGTCCGCGTGGCCGGCGCCGGCGGCGCCCGCCGCCGCCCCGCCGCGCGCGCACCTGCTCGCGCGCAACACGCTCAGCGAATTCAAGCAGACGCTGCGCCGCGCCGCGGCCTAGGCCGCGGCCGGCCTGGCGCCGTAGTGCCAAGCCGCCAAAACGCCCCTTGCGAAAGGCCATTCCCGGCAAATAGCGATTCGCCCGCTGTTTCACGTTCGATAATTTTCCCGACAGGAACGAAATGAATGAAATCGCGAACGGTGCGCGAGGGGCGAAGGACCGGACATGAAGACCGAAGCATACGCAGACTACCTGGAACGCGCGGCCGGCCCGCGCGAGGCGGCCACGCCGGAAGCGCGTGATACGCGTGATGCGCGCGACATGCGCGACACGCGCAATGCGCGCGACGGCACCCGGGCCGCGTCCGCCGGCCGCGTGGTGGACCTCGACCTGGCCGGGCCCGGCAACTACGTGCGCCGCCGCGGCGTGCTGGTCGAGGCGATGTGGTTCGTGATCGAGGCCGCCATCATCAGCAACAAGCTGATCCCGTTCTCCGGCCTGCGCGCGGGCCTGCTGCGGCTGTTCGGCGCGCGCATCGGGCGCCGCTGCCGGCTGCTGCACCCGATCCGGGTCAAGTCGCCGTGGAACCTGGAGGTCGGCGACAGTTGCTGGTTCGGCATGGACGTGTGGATCTACAACCAGGCGCCGGTGCGCATCGGCTCGAACGTGTGCATCTCGCAGGGCAGCTTCCTGACGGCGGGCTCGCACGCGCTGGACGGCAACATGGACCTGCAGGTCGCGCCCATCGTGATCGAGGACGGCGTGTGGATCACCGCCGGCTGCGTGGTGCAGAAGGGCATCACCATCGGGCGCTCGGCGGTGGTCACGCCGCTGTCGGTGGTGCACCGCTCGCTGGAGCCGGAAGGCATCTACGGCGGCAATCCGTGCCGCTTCATCCGCAAGCGCTTCGGCGCGCCCGCGGACATGAGCGAAGCGGACGCGCCCGGCATGCGGTAGGCGGCGCGCGCACGACCCGCGCCGGCCGCGCCAGGAGCAAGACCATCCCGACAGCGCGCTTGGAGGAGAACAGCATGGAAAACCCGGCAACCCGCGGCAAGCACATCGGCAGCCGCTCGATCGAACTCGACTTCGTGCGCGGGCTGGCCATCATCGCCGTGATGGGCATGCACTTCCATGCCGTGAGCACCGGCAACCCGCTCATCGCGCTGATCGAGTATCCGCTCAAGAACTTCGGCCGCGAGGGCGTCAACCTGTTCTTCACGCTGAGCGGCTTCCTGGTCGGCGGGCTGCTGCTGCGCCAGTACGCGCAGAACGGCCACGTGGACGCGCGCCGCTTCATCATCCGCCGCATCTTCAAGATCTGGCCGGCCTACTACGCGCTGATCCTGTTCCACGTGCTGGCCGGGCGGCACCCGACCAGCACCTTCCTGTACCAGAACCTCACGCACCTGCAGAACTACCTGGGCAGCTCCATCACGCAGACCTGGAGCCTCGCCGTCGAGGAGCACTTCTACCTGTTCCTGCCCGCGGTGCTGCTGCTGGTGGCGCGCCTGTCGCTGCGCGCCGGCACCATCCTGTGGATGACGGCGGCGCTGTGCGTGGTGGTGCTGGCCGCGCGCTGCTTCGCGGTGGCCAGCGGCGACCTCGAAGGCGCCTCGGCCTACACGCAGTACCGCATCGACAGCCTGCTGTACGGCGTCATGCTGGCCACCCTGTACTGGATGAAGCCCGAGCTGTACCACCGCATCGCGCGCCGCAAGATGCTGCTGGTGGCCATCGTGGCGGCCACGGCGGCGTGGCTGGTGCTGCTGCAGCGGAACCTGGTGCTGGAGGAGACCATCGGCTACACCATCCAGTCGATCGGCTTCGCCGCGCTGATCGTGCTGGTGCTCGAATACTCGGGCAAGCTGCGCACCGCGTGGCTGTACCGCGCGGTGGCGTGGACCGGCGTGTACTCGTACGGCATCTACCTGTGGCATTCGGTGGCGCTGGCCCCCGGCGACCTGTTCATCCGCAAGGCGACCGCGCTGGGCGTGCCGGCGGTGCCGCTGTGGGGCCTGGCGCTGGCGCTGCAGTTCGCGGTGGCCATCGTGGTGGGCTACGCCGCCACGCGCGCGATCGAATTCCCGTTCCTGCGCATGCGCGATGCGCTGTTCCCGGCCAACAAGCGCAGCGGCGAGCCGGCGCTGCAGCCAAGCGAGCGCCCCGCCGCTTGAGCGCGCCGGGCCCGCGCCGCGCACGGAGAAAACAGGGTGAACCACTGTGGCTAGGTACGCTCAGTCCATCAAAGACCGCGCCGTGGCGCGGATGCTGCCACCCGAGAGCGCCAGCGTCGAGCAGGTCTCCGCCGAGATGCGCATCTCGATGGCCGCGCTCGGGCGCTGGCGCGCCGACGCGCTGGCCATGCCGCCGGCCGACCCCGCCGCCGCCGGCGAGGCCCGGCTCGAGGCCGTGCTCGCCACCGGCACGATGGGCGAGCAGCAGAAGTCGCAGTGGTGCCGCGACAACGCCGTCGACCCGCTCGAGCTGGAATACTGGCGCCGCAGCGCCGCCGCGGCGCTGTCCGACAGCCGCGGCATGGGCGCGGTGCGGCGCCTGCACGAGCAGGACCAGCGCCGCATCCGCGAGCTGGAGCGCGAGCTGCGCCGCAAGGAGCAGGCGCTGGCCGAGGCCGCCACGCTGCTGGTGCTGACCAAGAACGTCACCGCGCTGTTCGAGACCTCGGGCAACAAATAGGCAGGCCCTACTGCGCCACGTAGCCTTCGGGCGTGGTCACGCCGGCCTGCGCCACCGTCGCGTTGGCCGAGATCACGTACAGCGGCGCCTCGGTCAGCGCGAGCGTGAGCGCGCCATTGGCATACGGCACCGTGGCCGCGTTGCCCATCATGTCCAGCACCGTCACGCTGCCGCTGGTGCCGGGCGCGTCCACGGTCAGCGTGTAGGGCACGCTGTAGGTCGCGCTGAAGCCGCTCGCGGCGCTCCAGCTGGCATTGTCGTGGGTCCACAGCGCGGTCACGATGCTGTTGCTGCCCAGGCGCTGGAACGCATAACCGTAGACGCCCTGCGGCAGGCCCTTGAGCGGACCCAGCGTGTTGGTGCCGTCGACCAGCCGCGTCATCGCCGCCACCGCCATCGCCGCCGGCTTGGGGCTGACGCGCGCCGGGCCGTGGCTGCCTTTCGGGTTGTCCAGGTTGAAGAAGATGCCGTAGCCGGGCTCGTCGGGCGGGTCGGCGGCATAGAACACGAAGCTCACGTCGGCGCCCTCGCCGAGCAGGATCAGGTGCGCGCGCGCCACCACCGCGCCGTGCGCGTAGAGGATGTTCTGGGTCGGGTAGTCGGGGCCGTAGGTCGCGCCGAGGTCGTAGCTGATGCCGGTCTCGGTGACGAACAGGCGGGCGCCGCGCTTGAGCCGCGTGGCGACCACGTGGCGCAGTTCGCGCATGGCCGCCGGCAGCGCGTTGGCGGCGTCCGCGGCGCTGGGCGCGCCGACCAGCCGCTCGGGCGGGTGCGACGGCGAGGTGCCGGCGTCGTAGTAGCCGTGCGCGCTCAGGCCGTCGAGGTACTGCGCGATGCCCAGCGGCGCCAGGCGCTCGATCCACACCGAGTTCTGCCGCAGGAAGGCATTGGTGGTGCCCATCACCACCGCGTTGGGATCGTTGGCGTGGATGCCCTGCCACGTCGCCTTGTACATCGCCACGAAGTTCGCGTCGGTGTCCTTCCACGGCCGGCCACCGTCGTAGTCGGGCTCCCACGTCACCTGGTAGTAGTTGGCCGACTGCGCCGGGAAATAGCGCGCGCGCGCGGCGGCCGACTCCAGCCCCACGCGCGTCATGTAGTCCTGGTACGCCGGCATGGACTTGGGCGCGTAGCCATAGGTGGGCTGGCCGGTCGGGCTGGCCCAGCCGGGGATGCCGTCGAGCTGGATCAGCCGCATCAGGTCGCCGGGCTGGAAGTAGGAAGCCAGCGGATAGGTGGCCGGGTTGAAGGTGTTGGGGCCGCTCGGCTCGGTGACGGACCAGTTGCGGTTGTCGTTGGCCCACGACAGGCCCAGCGCCGGATAGATCGGGCGATAGCCGTCGCCGTCGCAGCAGGTCTGGCCGGGCGCGACGAACGCCGTGCCCTGCCCGCCGAAGCGGTGCAGGTCCTGGCGCGCGTAGCTGGCCGCCGGCAGCACCGCGGAGACGTCGGGCAGCACGCCGAAGGTGGCGATGCCGTTGGGGCGCGTGCCGCGCGAGCGCAGGCCGCCGCCGGCCGAGGCCAGGCTCACCGACACGGCGAAGTAGCCGGCGGCGCTCGCCCTGCAATCCATCGTCGACACGCGCGGGCCGGCGTCCACCGGGAACTGCCCGTTCGCGCGGACCCGGCCCCAGGTGTCGGCGATGGACCAGTTGGCGACGTCGGCGCCGGCCGCGCGCGTGGTGATGCTCACCTCGAAGGTGCTGCCCGGCGCGAACATGCGCGAGCCGTCGCTGCCGGGCGTGTCGGCCTCGATGGTGTCGCCGTCGGGCGGGGCGTCGGCGCCGGCGGCGGGCGCGGCGCAGGTGATGGTGCCGCTGTCCGCCAGCCCGGCCGCGGCCGGCGGCGGCGCGCTGCCGGCCGGCCTGGGCTTGTCCGCGCCGTGGTCGCCGCCGCACGCGGTGGCGGCGAACAGGCACAGGCAGGCGAGCAGCGCGGCGGGCAGGGTATGGCGCGCGGCGCGGCGCGGCGGGCGGGTGGCGGCGGGACAAAGCAGACGCATCGCGCTAGTCTCCCTGGTAGCAGATCACCTGCGCGTAGTACGGAGAGTAGTGCCAGATGATCTGCTGCAGCGGCGCGTGGCGACCGTAGGCGACCGTGGCGACGGTGCACAGGCCGAGCAGCGCCGCCCCGGCGATCACGCTGCTGCCGGGCCGGCGCGGCGCGGGCGCGCAGGCGCGCAGCACCCAGCCCGCGATGGCGGCGCCGAGCAGCCAGCCGGCCACCACCTCGGCCGGCGTGTGCGCGCCGAGCAGCACGCGGCTCAGGCAGATCAGGGCCGCCAGCGCCAGGCCCAGTGTCAACCCCGGCAGCAGTCCCCGTGTCGGGCCGGCGGCGCGCCAGCCCGGCCGCGCGCCGCGCAGCAGCAGCGCCAGGAACACCGACCACACCGCCGCCGAGAGCATCGCGTGGCCGCTGATCACGCGCATGTCGAAGCGCTCCAGCGCCAGGCCGCAGCCCGCGTGCAGCAGCTTGCTGGCCAGCACCACCGCCGAGCCCGCCGCCAGGCACGCGACCCAGCGCAGCGCGGCGCGCCACCCGTCCGCGCGCAGCAGCCACAAGGCCGTGGCGAACGCCAGCGGCAGCGTCACGGCAGCATCGCCAAGGTCTGTGATGCGATACCAGTTCATCGTGCTTGTTCGTTGTGCTTGCCCGTCGTGCGGCAGTCCGGCTTGATGGTCCGACCGACGATCCGACCTGATGGCCCGACCTGATTGCCCGACCTGATGGCCCGACCTCATGGCCCGACTCTAAGGCCGCCGCGCCGCGCCGTGGCGCGCGCGCGCGCGCACTGTCTGAATATGGCGAACTGTTGGCAGATGCCCGTCTGGCCACGGCGATACGCTGGCTGCACCTGGGCAAGCCGCGCCGCGGCCGCCTCGGCCGGGCAACCACACGACGGGGGTAGATCCATGCTCAAGATCAGGAAAGCCGTATTTCCGGTGGCCGGCCTAGGCACGCGCTTCCTTCCCGCCACCAAGGCAAGCCCGAAGGAGATGCTGCCGGTGGTCGACAAGCCGCTGGTCCAGTACGCCGTGGAGGAAGCCATCGCGGCCGGCATCACCGAGCTGATCTTCGTCACCGGGCGCAGCAAGCGCGCCATCGAGGACCACTTCGACAAATCCTACGAGGTGGAGGCCGAACTGTTGGCGCGCGGCAAACAGGCGCTGCTGGACCTGGTGCGCGGCATCAAGCCCGCCCACGTCGACTGCTTCTACGTGCGGCAGGCCGAGCCGCTCGGGCTCGGCCACGCGGTGCGCTGCGCCAGCAAGCTGATCGGCGACGAGCCGTTCGCGGTGATCCTGGCCGACGACCTGCTCGACGCGCGCACGCCCGTGCTCAAGCAGATGATCGAGGTCTTCGACCACTATCACAGCAGCGTCATCGGCGTGGAGGCGATCGCGCCGCAGGACTCCCGCTCCTATGGCGTGATCGACGGCAAGCCGTGGGACGAGCGCGTGTTCAAGATGTCCGGCATCGTGGAGAAGCCCGCGCCCGAGGCGGCGCCGTCCAACCTCGGCGTGGTGGGCCGCTACGTGCTGATGCCCAGCATCTTCGCGCACCTCGGCGCGCTCGCGCCGGGCGCGGGCGGCGAGCTGCAACTGACCGACGCGATCCAGGTGCTGCTCGCCCACGAGCAGGCGCTGGCCTACCGCTACGAAGGCCGGCGCTTCGACTGCGGCAGCAAGCTCGGCTACCTGAAGGCCACGGTGGAGTTCGCGCTGCGCCATCCCGAGGTGGCGGCGCCGTTCGCCGAATACCTGCGCGACGAATGCGCCGTGTTCGCGCAGCCAGCGCCCGCGAAAACCAGCGAAGCCGCGCAAGCCACTCAACCCACGGAAGCCACGCAGGCCACGCAAGCCGCGGCCAGCACGGCCGCCGCCCGCGCCGCGCAACGCGCCGGGCTGGTGCCCGAGGCCGCCTGAACGGCGCGGGCCGGCTTCAGCGGAAGTAGGCCTTGGTGTTCTCGTGCACGTCGTCGCGGCCGAGCAGTTCCCCGGGCGTCATCCAGCGGTAGGCGCTGTGCTGTTCCGGCATGCCCGCCGCCTCCCCGCCGCCCTGCGCCTCGTCCGGCATCGTCCAGGCGTAGGCCAGCACGACGTAGTGCGTGGTGACGCCCGGCTCCCCGGCGAAGTTGTCCGGGTAGTGATGCTCGAACACGCCGCGCGCCACCGCGCCGGCGCGCTCGGCGCCGGCAATGCCGAGCTCGTCCGCGACGATGCGCCGGAATGCCGCATCGAGGCTTTCGTCCTTGCGGATGCGCCCGCCCGGCACGAACCACGTGTCGCGCGCGGGACGGTTGCGGCGGCGGCCGAGCAGCGCGCGGCCCCGGGCATCGGTGACGATCAGGTCGATCGACACCAGCGGGGCGTGGCGCACCACGGCGAGGAAATCCATAGCACCGAGCATGGATGGCGGCTCCAGGAAAAATGATGGCAGTGGAAAAAGCGGCAGCGGCGCGGCAGCCGGCGAAACGCGGGACGGCGCCGGCGCAAGGGGGAATGACCGGGAACCGTCGACGCACCCTCGCCGGCGCAGAAAGGCGCCCCGCCCACCGGGGGATAGGCGAGGCGCAAAACGCGCGCAAGTGGGTCAGACCTGAGCGCGACGTTCCGAGCCTAACCGCGTCCGCGCGATCATAACGTGGGCTAGCGCACCGCGCGCTGCCACAAGCGAACGATTGGCGGAAGGCGACGGTCCGGTCCGCGGGCCACCGGCGGACCACCAGCGGCCGCCGGATTTTTCCAATCCACCCAGAGGTTGGGTATCCCTTCAGACTGCCCGGTGGCTGACGTTATTGCGGGAGCGGCCGGGAGTGGCCTGCCGCATGCCCGGCGCAGGCGCCCGGGTATCACCGCGCGCCCGCGGGGCACGCCCGAACCCCACGCAGACCCCCATGCAATCCGACCTGACCCTCCTGGCGGCGCTGTGCGCCGTTACCGCAGTGTTGTTCGCCGCGCTCGGCATCCGCTATCTGCGCAAGCGCTCGCGCGTGGACCTGTGCATCTCCCGGCTGGAACAGCAGTTGCGCGAGCGCCGGATGGGGCAGTGATGCCCGCCTTATGATTTAAAAATCACATAACGACCGAATCAGCCACGAGGCGGCCCGGTCCGAGTGCCGGAACAGAGCCCGAAAATATGGGTTATTCTCGACATCATGTCTTATAGACGATACTTATGATTTCCCACGTAACGAGCCGCAGTAAATGTATGCATAAGTCTGAGAACTGGGCCACCGGCGAATTGTCCGCGTGGACGGCATCGTTACCGATCTTCGCAGCGGGGTTCCAGGGTACCCGATGCAGGCCATAGAGCGTGCAGGGTTGGAACGACGGGGTGTGGATGTCGCGGGGTGTAAAGGGCCATTCTTCGGAGTGGCCTTTTTTATTGGTTTTTTTGCTTGTTTCTTGGGTTTCGGGAGTCGCTTTCTTCTCCTGGGTCGGGTTTTCTGTTTGGGCTTTCTGTGGGCCTTGAGGCTCGGGCGGTTTGGGTGGTTCGGGCTGCTGCCGCGACCGGTTTGGGTCGCCACGGCGTAGCACCGGCGTGGTTTCGTGGTGGGCGTGGTGGCTCCCGCTTGACGGGCGGTGGCCTCGGCGTCACCTGCCATCGTTCCGCACTGTCGTATCCACCAACGACCATGCTTGATCGGGAAAGCACGCGTCCCGCTTGTGCATTTCCCTGCCTATACTCTCTGGAACAAGACGCAAAACCCCCACCGTTGTCGCCATGTCCAGGAGAGTTCTCATGGTTACGATGAACAGGCGCCAGTTTCTGAAGATAACCGGCGCATCCCTGGCGGGCTCCAGCCTGGCCTTGATGGGATTCTCGCCGGGCGAGGCGCTGGCGGAGGTGCGGGCCTACAAGCTGGCCCGCGCCACCGAGACGCGCAACACCTGCCCGTATTGCTCCGTGGCCTGCGGCCTGCTGATGTACAGCCTGGGGGACGGCGCCAAGAACGCCACCGCCAGCGTGATCCACATCGAGGGCGACGCCGATCATCCGGTCAATCGCGGCACGCTGTGCCCGAAGGGCGCCGGGCTGATCGACTTCATCCACAGCCCCAGCCGGCTGAAATACCCGGAATACCGCGCGCCCGGCTCGGACAAGTGGGTGCGGCTGTCGTGGGACGATGCGCTGGACCGCATCGCCAAGCGCCTCAAGGAAGACCGCGACGCCAACTTCGTCGACAAGACCGCCGACGGCAAGACGGTCAACCGCTGGCTGACCACCGGCATGCTGGCGGCCTCGGCCAGCAGCAACGAGGTGGGCTACCTCACGCAGAAGACCATCCGCAGCATGGGGATGCTGGGCTTCGACAACCAGGCGCGCGTCTGACACGGCCCGACGGTGGCAGGTCTTGCCCCGACGTTTGGCCGCGGTGCGATGACGAACCATTGGGTCGACATCAAGAACGCGGATGTGGTGCTGGTGATGGGCGGCAACGCGGCCGAGGCGCACCCGTGCGGCTTCAAGTGGGTGACGGAGGCCAAGGCGCACAACAAGGCCCGGCTGATCGTGGTGGACCCGCGCTTCACGCGCTCGGCCTCGGTGGCGGACCTGTACGTGCCGATCCGCACGGGCAGCGACATCGTGTTCCTGGGCGGCGTGATCCGCTACCTGCTGGCCAACGACAAGATCCAGCACGAGTACGTGAAGCACTACACGGACTTCACCTTCATCGTGCGCGAGGACTTCGCCTTCGACCAGGGCATCTTCTCCGGCTATGACGCCGGCAAGCGCAGCTACGACAAGACCACCTGGGACTACGAGCGCGGCGACGACGGCTTCGTCAGGACCGATCCCACGCTGGCGCACCCGCGCTGCGTCTTCAACCTGCTCAAGCAGCACTACGCGCGCTACACGCCCGAGATGGTGGAGCGCGTGTGCGGCACGCCAAAGGACAAGTTCCTCGCCGTATGCGAGATGATGGCGTCCACCGCCACGCCCACGCGCGCCATGACCATCATGTACGCGCTGGGCTGGACGCAGCACTCGATCGGCTCGCAGATCATCCGCACCGGCGCGATGGTGCAGCTGCTGCTGGGCAACATCGGCGTGTCCGGCGGCGGCATGAACGCGCTGCGCGGCCACTCCAACATCCAGGGCCTGACCGACCTGGGGCTGCTGTCCAACCAGTTGCCCGGCTACATGACGCTGCCGAGCGAGCCCGAGCAGGACTACGACAAGTACATCGCCGCGCGCGCGCTCAAGCCGCTGCGACCCAACCAGCTCAGCTACTGGCAGAACTACCCCAAGTTCCACGTCAGCCTGATGAAGGCGTGGTGGGGCGACGCCGCCACCGCGGACAACCACTGGGCCTACGACTACCTGCCCAAGCTCGACAAGCTGTACGACCTGCTGCAGGTGGTCGAGTTGATGAACCAGGGCAAGATGAACGGCTACATCGCGCAGGGCTTCAACCCGCTGGTGGCCGCGCCCAACAAGGCCAAGCTCGCGGCCGGGCTGGCCAGGCTCAAGTTCCTGATCGTGATGGACCCGCTGGCCACCGAGACCTCCGAGTTCTGGCGCCACGCCGGCGAGATGAACGACGTCGACCCGGCGCGGATCCAGACCGAGGTGTTCCGCCTGCCCACCACCTGCTTCGCCGAGGAAAACGGCGCGCTGGTCAACTCCGGGCGCTGGCTGCAATGGCACTGGAAAGGCGCCGAGCCGCCGGGCGAGGCGCGCAGCGACCTGGAGATCATGGCCGGGCTGTTCCTGCGCATGCGCAAGATGTACCAGGCCGACGGCGGCAAGTTCCCCGACCCGATCCTCAACCTGACCTGGCCCTACGCGGACCCGTACAGCCCGAACCCGGAAGAACTGGCCCGCGAATACTCCGGCCGCGCCATCGCCGAGCTCAAGGATCCCAAGGACCCCGCCAAGGTGACGCGGCGCGCGGGCGAGCAGTTGAGCGGCTTCGCCGAGCTGCGCGACGACGGCAGCACCGCCAGCGGCTGCTGGATCTTCTGCGGCGCCTGGACCAGCGCCGGCAACCAGATGGCGCGGCGCGACAATACGGACCCCACCGGCATCGGCCAGACCCTGAACTGGGCCTGGGCGTGGCCGGCCAACCGCCGCGTGCTGTACAACCGCGCCTCGTGCGATCCGGCCGGCAAGCCGTTCAACCCGGCGCGCAAGCTGATCGGCTGGAACGGCACCGCGTGGGGCGGCGCCGACGTGGCGGACTTCAAGGCCGACGAAGACCCGGCCGGCGGCATGGGGCCGTTCATCATGAACCCGGAAGGCGTGGCGCGCTTCTTCGCCCGCGCCGGCATGGCCGAGGGGCCGTTCCCGGAACACTACGAGCCGTTCGAGACGCCGCTGGGCTACAACCCGCTCAACGACAAGCAGCCGCAGGCCACCAGCAACCCGGCCGCGCGCGTGTTCAAGGACGACCTCGCGGCGATGGGCAAGGTCGCGCAGTTCCCGCACGTCGCCACCACCTACCGGCTCACCGAGCATTTCCACGGCTGGACCAAGCACGCGCGCATCAACGCCATCCTCCAGCCCGAGCAGTTCGTGGAGATCGGCGAGGCGCTGGCGAAGGAGCTCGGCATCGTCGCGGGCGACCGCGTCAAGGTGTCGTCCAACCGCGGCTTCATCAAGGCGGTGGCGGTGGTCACCAAGCGGCTCAGGGCGCTGCAGGTGGACGGCAAGACGCTGCACACGGTGGGCATCCCGATCCACTGGGGCTTCACCGGGCTGGCGCGGCCGGGCTTCATCACCAACACGCTGACCCCGTCGGTGGGCGACGGCAATACGCAGACGCCGGAGTTCAAGTCCTTCCTGGTGAAGGTCGAGAAGGCCTAGCGAAGACGCGGGAACATAGGGACATAAGGGACACAGGGGAACGTCATGGCACTGCAGTCTCTCGACATCCGCCGGCGCTCGGCCACCACCACGCCGTCGACGCAGGTGCGCGCGCCGGCGACCGGCACCGTGGCCAAGCTGATCGACACCACCAAGTGCATCGGCTGCAAGGCCTGCCAGGCGGCGTGCATGGAATGGAACGACCTGCGCGACGAAATCGGCCACAACGTGGGCGTCTACGACAACCCGGCCGACCTGAGCGACCATTCCTGGACCGTGATGCGCTTCTCCGAATACGAGAACCCCAACGGCAACCTCGAATGGCTGATCCGCAAGGACGGCTGCATGCACTGCGACGATCCCGGCTGCCTCAAGGCCTGCCCCTCGCCGGGCGCCATCGTGCAGTACACCAACGGCATCGTCGACTTCCAGGAAGAGAACTGCATCGGCTGCGGCTACTGCATCACCGGCTGCCCGTTCAACATTCCGCGCATCTCGAAGCAGGACCACAAGGCCTACAAGTGCACGCTGTGCTCGGACCGCGTCGGGGTGGGCCAGGAACCCGCCTGCGTGAAGACCTGCCCGACCGGCGCCATCGTCTTCGGCACCAAGGAAGACATGAAGCAGCATGCCGAGGAGCGCATCGTCGACCTCAAATCGCGCGGCTTCGACAAGGCCGGCCTGTACGACCCCGCGGGCGTGGGCGGCACGCACGTGATGTACGTGCTGCACCACGCCGACCAGCCTTCGCTCTACCACGGCCTGCCCGACACGCCGCGCATCAGCCCGCTGGTGGGCCTGTGGAAGGGCCTGGCCAAGCCGCTCGCGGTGGCCGGCATCGCCGTCACCGCGCTGGCGGGCTTCTTCCACTACATCCGCGTCGGCCCCAACGAGACCAGCGAGGAAGACGAGGAAGCCGCGCGCGCGGAACTGGCCCGCGAGCCGCGCGCGGCCGACGAGGAGGGACGCCATGAAACCCGCTGACAGGCCCGGCCTGATCCTGCGCTACACCGCCGGCGAGCGCACCAACCACTGGATCGTCGCCATCAGCTTCGTCCTGCTGGCGCTGTCCGGGCTGGCGCTGTTCCACCCGTCGATGCTCTGGCTGAGCAACGTGCTCGGCGGCGGCACCTGGACGCGCATCCTGCACCCGTTCCTGGGCGTGCTGATGTTCGTCTCGTTCGTGCTGCTGGTGCTGCGCTTCTGGCGCCACAACATGCTCAACGCCAACGACCGCGTGTGGCTGCGCCACGCCGGCGACGTGCTCGCCAACCACGAGGAAGCGCTGCCCGAGGTCGGGCGCTACAACGCCGGCCAGAAGCTGCTGTTCTTCCTGATGGTGCTGTGCATGCCGTTGCTGCTGCTGTCGGGCATCGTGATCTGGCGCGTCTACTTCTCCGCGTATTTCCCCATCGAGGTCATCCGCGTCTCGGCGGTGGTGCACGCCATTTGCGCCTTCGCGCTGATTTGCGGCATCATTGTCCACATCTATGCGGCGTTGTGGGTCAAGGGCTCGGTCGCGGCCATGACGCGCGGCACGGTGACTTACGGATGGGCCTGGAAGCACCACCGCGCGTGGTTCCGGGAAGTCTTCAGGCAAGGCAACAAGTAGCGCCACAAACAGCGCCGGACGCAGGCTGCCGCCCGCACCGGCGGCGCCTGCGGCGTCCCCGCCGGGATGCCGTTCCACGGAACCGGGACGATCATGGTGCAGCGCATTCTCCAACCCCACGAAATCGAGTCGCTCGACCACGTCGCGCTGGCGCGCCTGCGCCTGCCGCCGCGCGCCGGCGTCTTCGCCGCGCGCGCGCAGCGCCTGCGCCAGCTTGCCGGCGGCAACCCGATCGGCGCCTATCTCGCCCTGATGGCCACCGTGGCCGAGGCCCAGGAAGCGGCCGCCGCCAGCCTGGACTTGCCGCCGCCCGACGCGCACGCCATCGCGCTGGCGCGCGAGCATCGCATGCCGCCGCTGGCCGCCGCCGGCGGCCACGGCGACGGCGCGTGGCACGCCGCGCTGGTGGCGCTGCTGGCCGCCTTGCAGGTCGCGCCCGGCCTGCCGGCGGCGGCCACCGCGGCGCTCGCGCGGCTGGCCGCGCTGCCATCGCATGCGCTGGCCGCCCAGGCGCAGGCCCTGCTGGGCGGGCGCGACGACGAAGCCGACCCCGCCATCGCGCCGTTCCTGATGGCCGCGCTCCAGGTCGGCTGGACCAGCCGGGCCAGCCAGCTCGCCGAGGCCGACGTGCCGGCGCTCGACGTGCACACCGTGTGCCCGGCATGCGGCACGCTGCCGGTGGCCAGCATCGTGCGCATCGGCGGGCGCTACCAGGGCCTGCGCTATCTCCATTGCGCGCTGTGCGCCACCGAATGGCACATGGTGCGCATCAAGTGCAGCCATTGCGAATCCACCGAGGGCATCACCTACCACGTCGCCGAGAACGAGACGGCCCGGCGCGAGGCCACGGAAAAAAGCGACGGCCTGCACGCGGTCAAGGCCGAGTCCTGCGAGCACTGCCATACCTACCGCAAGATCTGCTACATGGAAAAGGACATGGAGGTCGAGCCCGTCGCCGACGACCTCGCCACGCTGGCGCTGGACGTGCTGATGGGCGAGGCCGGCTACGCGCGCGCCAGCGGCAACCCGCTGCTGTGGCAGGGAGCGCAGTCTTGAGCGCGCTCGACGATGGCACGCCCGCCATGCCCACCGCGCCCGCCCTCGCCGGGCCGGCGGACATTCCCTCGCTCGACCGCCTGCTCAACGCGCCCGAGCTGCAGCCGCTGCTGGCCAGCCACGGCCGCACCCAGGTTACGGCCACGCTGCGCGGCCTGCTCGACGGCTGCCGCGCGCAGGCGCTCGCCGGGCGGCTGGCGGCCGGCGCGGTGGCGCCCCGGGCGCTGGCCGACGCGCTGGGCGCGGCGCTGGCGCGCGCCGCCGAGCCGCGCCTGCGCGCGGTGTTCAACCTCACCGGCACCGTGCTGCATACCAACCTCGGCCGCGCCCTGCTGCCCGACAGCGCGGTGCAGGCGGTGGCGCGCGCGCTGACCGCGCCGGCCAACCTGGAATTCGACCTCGCCAGCGGCGCGCGCGGCGACCGCGACGACCTCGTCGAGGACCTGCTGTGCGAGCTCACCGGCGCCGAGGCCGCGACCGTGGTCAACAACAACGCCGCGGCCGTGCTGCTGATGCTCAACGCGCTGGCGCAGCGGCGCGAGGTGGTGGTCTCGCGCGGCGAGCTGGTCGAGATCGGCGGCGCCTTCCGCATCCCCGACATCATGCAGCGCGCCGGCGCGCGGCTGGTCGAGGTGGGCACCACCAACCGCACCCATCCGCACGACTACGCCGACGCCATCGGCCCGCGCACCGCGCTGCTGATGAAGGTCCATTGCAGCAACTACCAGGTGACCGGCTTCACGCGCAGCGTGGAGGTGGCCGAGGTGGCGGCGCTGGCCGCGCCGCACGGCCTGCCGGTGGTGGTGGACCTCGGCAGCGGCACGCTGGTGGACCTCACGCGCTGGGGCCTGCCGCCCGAGACCACGGTGCGCGAGACCATCGAGGCCGGCGCCAGCCTCGTGACCTTCAGCGGCGACAAGCTGCTCGGCGGGCCGCAGGCCGGGCTGATCGTCGGGCGCGCCGAGCTGATCCGCAAGATCAAGAAGAACCCGCTCAAGCGCGCGCTGCGCGTGGGCAAGCTGACGCTGGCCGCGCTCGAGCCCGTGCTGCGGCTCTACCGCGCGCCCGAGCTGCTGGCCGACAGCCTGCCCACGCTGCGCCTGCTCACGCGCGCGGCGCCGGACCTGCACGCGCAGGCGCTGCGCCTGCGCCCGCTGCTGCAGCCGGCGCTCGGCGACGCCTACCTCGTCGCGGACGCGCCGATGTTCAGCCAGGTCGGCAGCGGCGCGCAGCCGGGCAGCCAGTTGCCGAGCCACGGCCTGGCCATCACGGCGGCAGGCGGGCGCCGCGCCGGCGCCGGGCGCCAGCTGCAGCGGCTCGAAGCGGCGCTGCGCGCGCTGCCCCGCCCCGTCATCGGCCGCGTCGCCGACCAGACCCTGTGGCTGGACCTGCGCTGCCTGGAACAGGCCGACGAGGCCGCCTTCTGCGCCCAGTGGCAGGCGCTGCGCCCATGATCGTCGGCACCGCCGGGCACATCGACCACGGCAAGACCACCCTGGTGCATGCGCTGACCGGCGTCGACACCGACCGCCTCAAGGAAGAGAAGGCGCGCGGCATCTCCATCGCGCTCGGTTATGCCTACACGCCGCTGCCCAACGGCGACGTGCTCGGTTATGTCGACGTGCCCGGCCACGAGCGCCTGATCCACACGATGGCCGCCGGCGCCAGCGGCATCGACCTGGCGCTGCTGGTGGTCGCCGCCGACGACGGCGTGATGCCGCAGACGCGCGAGCACGTGGCCATCGTCGAGCGGCTCGGCATCGCGCGCGCCGCGGTGGCGCTGACCAAGGCCGACCGCGCCGGCGCCGCGCGCCTCGACGCGGTGCGCGGCGAGATCGCGGCGCTGCTGGCCGGCACGCCGTTCGCCGGCGCGCCGGTGTTCGCGCTCGACGCCACGCGCGCCGGCGACGCCGGCGTGGCCGCGCTGCGCGCCTGGCTGCACGAAGCCGCGCAGCAGGTGCCGCCGCGCGGCGCGGACGGCCTGTTCCGGCTGGCGGTGGACCGCGTGTTCACGCTGCCCGGCCACGGCACGGTCGTCACCGGCACGGTCCTCGGCGGCCAGGTCCGCGTTGGCGACACCATGCAGGTCGCGCCGTCCGGCAAGCCGGCGCGTGTGCGCAGCATCCACGCGCAGCAGCGCCCCGCCGACACCGGCCGCGCCGGGCAGCGCTGCGCGCTCAACCTGGCCGGCATCGACAAGGACGCGGTCAACCGCGGCGACTGGATAGCCGATCCCGCGCTGGTCGCGCCCTCGGTCCGCATCGACGTCTCGCTCGCCCTGCTGCCGCAGGCGGACCTGCGGCTCGCGCACTGGACGCCGCTGCACGTCCACCTCGGCACCACGCACCAGCTGGCCAACGCCGTGCTGCTCGACACCGAAGCGCTGGAACCGGGCGGCACCGCGCTGGCCCAGCTGGTGTTCGCCGCGCCGGTCTGCGCGCTGCCCGGCGACCGCTTCATCGTGCGCAACGCGCAGGCCAGCCAGACCGTGGGCGGCGGCACCGTGCTCGACCCGTTCGCGCCCGAGCGACGCCGCCGCACCGCGCGGCGCCTGGCGTGGCTGCGGGCGCTGCGGGAAATGACCGAAGGCGCCGGGCTGGCGCCGCTGCTGGCGCAGGCCACCCACGGCATCGCCACCGCGCGCCTGGCCTGCCTGACCGGCAGCGGCCCGGCCGGCTGGCGGCTGCCGGCCGACGCGCTGACCGTGCCCGCGGCGGGACATGCCGATGCCTGCGTCATCCTCGCCGCGCACTGGCAGGCGCTGCAGCGCACCGTGCTCGACACGCTGGCCGCGTTCCACGCGCGCCTGCCCGACGAACCCGGCCTCGACGCCGGCGCCCTGCGCCGCGCGGCCCTCGCCGGCGCGCCGGCGCTGCCGGACGCGGCCTGGGGCGCGCTGCTCGACACGCTGGTCGGACAAGGCGCCCTGCGCCGCAACGGCGCGTGGCTGCAACTGCCGTCGCACGCCGTCACGCTGTCGGACGAAGACCTCGCGCTGGCGCAGCGCATCGCGCCGATGCTGGCGGCCGGCGGCTACGACCCGCCCTGGGTGCGCGAACTCGCCGCGGCCCGCAACGTGCCGGAAGACAGGATGCGCCAGCTATTGCGCCGGATGGCGCGCCAGGGCACGCTGCACCAGATCGTGCCCGACCTGTTCTACGACGACGGCCGCGTGCGCGAACTGGCCGCGCTGGTCGCCACGCTGATCGCGCAACATGGCAGCGCCGACGCGGTGCGCTTTCGCGACGCCACCGCGCTGGGCCGCAAGCGCGCCATCCAGATTCTGGAGTTCTTCGACCGCGTCGGCTACACTCGGCGCGTCGGCAACGGCCGCGTGCTGCGGCCCGGCAATGCGTGGCAGGCCGGTGCCGGCCGCGTGTAGTCCGTGCAGTCCGTGCAGTCCTGTAGCACCCGCAAGTCCATGTAGTCCGCGAAGGAAGGCATGCGTATCCGGTGATGCGGCCGGGCTTCAAACCCGGTTGGGGGCGTCAGCCGTTCCCAGGTAGGTTCGACTCCTGCTGCTTTCCGCCACGAGGTTTTCCGGTTTCTTGCCGGACACGGCAACAGGCAAGGATTTGCACAGGGCGCGCTTTCTTGCCTTTCCCGCGGGTTTTCGAGATTGGATGGCGCCCGGCTGCGCCAGACTGGCGAAATGATGCCCGGCCTCCGGCCGGAGATCGTCCGCCACGCGCCACGCCTCGCCCTCCAGATCGTCAGCGAATCCCTGCCCCGGCGCGGGGACGAGGCCCCGATCCGATTACTGTATATCCATACAGTAAACTCAACTATATGCACTCGGCCCAGGATGGCCCATACACTGTATATTCGTACAGTATCCAAACCGCTGCATTACCTGATTAACGCAGCCACCATCCGGAGAGTCGCCGTCATGTCCGATACCCGCGCCATCAAGTACATCGTCGTGCCATACCGTCAGGGCAAAGGCGACTCGCTCCAGCCCGGCGAGATCCGCCAGGCCTCCAGCGAGGTCGGCGCCATCCGCATCGCCAGCGCAATGGCGTCCAGCTTCGCCGGCGTCGCCGCCTACGAAGTGCTGGTGGACGAGGAAACGGGCGAGATGGGGTCGCCGCGCATCCTGGTGCAGGAGGGGAGCATTCCGGCGCTTGGCGAGTGAGGCAAGAGGGGGTATGCGGACGAGGGCGTGGCTGCAGAGCCCGCACCGCTTCGGGCAGATCAGGCGGGCAGCCTGAATCTTCTTCTGATCGGAATCTCAAGAGACCTCATTTGCGGCCTTTCGAGACGGCGAACGCGGTCCGACCTTTCGTGCTCGGAAGAAGGAACTGGTCATTCGCGGCAACTGTTGCCGGCGCCAGTCTCCGTTCTTCAGTCGGTCACGACAAAGTGCACCATGATCCGCTCAATGTTGTCCGAAATTTGATACTTTTTTACGGACAGATGGCTTGCCAGTTGTCTGGAAAAAATATACAAATATCGGACAAGGAGCCCCACATGTCCGCCCTCAAGTCCAGAATCTCCGCATTGATCGATGCCGCCGCATGCAGCCAGGTTTGGGTGCCGTCCGATTTCGCCGATCTCGGAAACCGGGATGCGATCGACAAGGTATTGCAGCGCATGGTCGCGGCAGGAGAACTGCGGCGAATCGAACGAGGCCTCTACGACCGGCCCTCGATGAACCAGCTGACGAACAGTCCCACCACGCCGGACTATCGCGCCGTGATAGCGGCAATCGCGCGGCGGGACCAGTTGCGGATGCTGGTGGACGGCCTGACGGCGGCGAACGACCTGGGGCTGACCGATGCCGTTCCCGCCCGCGTCGTCGTCCATACGGATGCCCGGCGCCGTGGCGTGCGGCTAGGCAACCTGGATATCCAGTTCAAACACACCGCGCCAAGCCGCCTGTACTGGGCAGGCCGCCCCGCCATGCGCGTGGTGCAGGCCCTTTACTGGCTGAAGGACATGCTGGCATCCGACCGCGCCCACATCCTCGGCCGGTTGCGGGATGTCCTCGCCGGCTCGGCGAACGGCGATGCGATCCGCGAGGATCTTGCGGGCGGGCTGTCGATGATGCCGGCCTGGATGCAGGACATCGCGCGGGATCTGCTCCACGCGGACGCCCCGCCCGCGCACCGCAGGCCGACACCGGCGCCGGCCGCCGCCGCCGCGGACATGCCGGGGTAAAGGTTGAACCAGGCCTACCGGCAAATCCTCGCGGCTTCCGATGCCGACCGGCGCGACCTGTTCCTGCGCACCGCCACGCGCCTGGGCACGGCCGTGCAGAACGTCGAGAAGGATTTCTGGGTGTGCTGGACCCTGGACGTACTGTTCAACCGGCTGCCCGACGGCGGGCCGCGATTGCTGTTCAAGGGCGGCACTTCCCTGTCCAAGGCATTCGGCCTGATTACCCGCTTTTCGGAAGACATCGACGTCACGGTCTTTCGCGACGATCTTGGCCAGCAGGCGAGCGCCGCCGAACTTGATGCGCTGAGCGGGAAGAAGCGCCGCGAGCGGCTCAACGCGATCAAGGAAGCCTGCCAGGCCTATGTCGCCGGCGCCCTGAGAACTCGGATAAGCGCGTGCGCTCTCGCGGCAATCGGCGAAGGGCGTTTCCTGCTTGAGCCGGACCCGGGCGATGCGGATCGCCAGAGCCTGCTTTTCTGGTACCCCGCCGTCACGCAGGAGGCGGGAGGCTACGTCCGCTCGGCCGTCAAGATCGAGTCGGGAGCCAAGTCGGCCCTCGATCCGCACGTCCCCGCCAGTGTCACGCCCTACGTTGCCGGCGACGTGCCGGGGCTGGACCTGGCCGTGCCGGACATCACCACCGTAGAAGCGAAACGCACGTTCTGGGACAAGATCATCATCGTGCACGGACTGCGGCAATGGCACGACCGCCGCGCCGAACTCCGGCATGGCGGCCAGCGGGTTTCCCGCCATTACTACGACCTGCACCAGCTCTTGCGAATTGCCACGGCGCATGGCTGGACCGGCGATGGCCTGCTTGCCCTGGACTGCGTGCGACACGCAAGACTCTTCTTCGGCAGCGCGGACCTGGGACTCGACGCCGCGCGGCCCGGCGCGTTCACCCTGGTCCCGGCGGGAGCCATGCGCGATGCGCTGGCAAGGGACTACGCGGCGATGGCGGGCATGGTCTTTGGCAACGCGCCGGCATTCGATGCGGTGCTCGATGCCGCTGCCCGCCTGGAACAGGCCGTCAATGTCATCGGCTCGTAGCATCGGCTAGCCGGCCAGCCCGCCGACCGATGTTTCGCCCATCGGCCCTCCCGCACTCTCCCGCCGCTCCCAGCCCCCTGCCCGGCACTTTTTTGCTCCCCCCTTCCGCCCCGGCGGCCTACTATGCATTGGTCAGGCGTACCGCCGCGACCGCCGCGCACCGCCCAGGCCACCGAACCGGAGGAATGCAAATGGACCGTCGTTCTTTCCTGAAAGCGGGCGCCGCCGCGCCCGTGCTGGCGGGCGCAGCCGGGATTCCCGGGCTGGCCCGCGCCGGCGCGCCAGGCGCCGAGGCGTTGCCGGCCGCCGAGGGCTGGCGTGTCTATGAAGTCACCACGGAGGTGACGCTGCCGCCCGCGGCCGCGCCGGCCAGCGTGTGGGTGCCGATCACCGCCGGGCGGATCGGCGACTACCAGCGCACGCTGTCCACCACCTGGGCCGCGCCCGGCGCACGCGCGGAAGACACCCGCGCGCCCGGCTACGACGTGCGCATGCTGGCGCTGAACTGGCCCGCCGCCGCCGAAGGCCAGCCGCTGCATGCCACGCTGACCAACGTGGTGGCGCTGCGCGACCGCAAGGCGGATCTCGGCCAGCCGCCGTCGTCGCGCGGGCCGCGCGAATCGGCCGAGACCCTGCGCGAATACCTGCGGCCCACGCAACTGCTGCCGACCGATGGCATCGTCAAGGCCACCGCGCAGCAGATCACCGCCGGCGCGCCGGACGACATGACGCGCGCCCGCGCGCTCTACGAATGGGTGGTCGACCATACCTGCCGCGAGGCCAGCGTGCGCGGCTGCGGCGTGGGCGACGTGGCGGCCATGCTGCGCGCGGGCGGCATCATGGGCGGCAAGTGCGCGGACATCAACGCGCTGTTCGTGGCGCTGGCGCGCGCCTCGGGCATTCCGGCGCGCGATGCCTACGGCGTGCGCGTGGACAATTCCGCATACGGCTTCAAGGCGATGGGCAAGGCCGGCGACATCTCCAAGGCGCAGCACTGCCGCGCCGAGTTCTACAACGCCGGCTACGGCTGGGTGCCGGTGGACCCGGCCGACGTGCGCAAGGTGGCGCTCGAGGAGGTGCCCGGCGGGCTGCCGATGACGCACTGGAAGGTGCGCTCGGCGCGCGCGATGCTGTTCGGCGCCTGGGAGATGAACTGGGTGGCCTACAACCACGGCCACGACGTGGCGCTGCCGGGCAGCAAGGCGGCGCCGGTGCCGTTCCTGATGTACCCGAACGGCGAGACCGTCGCCGGCACGCTCGACAGTGTCGATCCCGCCGCGTTCGGCTACCGCATCGCCTCGCGCCGCATCGCATAGGGAGACCCATGACGGCAAACAACACGATGGCCGACCGGCCGGCCGCCGGCGCAATCAGGCTGACGGCCTTTTCCCACGGCGGCGGCTGCGGCTGCAAGATCGCGCCCGGCGTGCTCTCCGAGATCCTCAGGAACACGCGCGGCTTCCCGGCGCCGCCCGCGCTGATGGTCGGCATCGAGACCAGCGACGACGCCGCCGTCTACAGGCTCAACGACACCCAGGCGCTGGTCGCCACCACGGACTTCTTCATGCCGGTGGTGGACGACCCCTACGACTTCGGCCGCATCGCCGCGGCCAACGCCATCTCCGACGTCTACGCGATGGGCGGCACGCCGATCATGGCGCTGGCGCTGGTCGGCATGCCGGTGGACAAGCTGCCGCCGGAGGTCATCGGCACCATCCTGGCCGGCGGCGAGGCGGTCTGCGCGCAGGCGGGCATTCCCGTCGCGGGCGGCCACACCATCGACTCGGTCGAGCCGATCTACGGGCTGGTGGTGATGGGGCTGGTGCACCCCGACCACGTCAAGCGCAACAGCGCCGCGCGGCCCGGCGACGTGCTGATCCTCGGCAAGCCGCTCGGCGTGGGCATCATGTCGGCCGCCATCAAGAAGGACAAGCTGGACGCCGACGGCTACCGCGAGATGATCGCCAGCACCACGCGGCTCAACACGCCGGGCCGACGGCTGGCGGCCCTGGCGGGCGTGCACGCGCTCACCGACGTGACCGGCTTCGGCCTGCTCGGCCATCTGCTGGAAGTCTGCCGCGGCAGCGGCGTGGGCGCGCGGCTGGCGATGGACCGCATCCCGCTGCTGCCCGGCGTGGCGGCGCTGGCCGGCGCGGGCGTGGTCACTGGCGCGTCGGGGCGCAACTGGGCCAGCTACGGCGCCGAGGTGGCGCTGGCGGCAAGCATCACGCCGGCGCAGAAAGCCCTGCTGACCGATCCGCAGACCAGCGGCGGCCTGCTGGTGGCATGCGCGCCGGCGGCGGTGGACGACGTGCTCGCCGTGTTCCGCGACGAAGGCTTCGCGCATGCCGCCGTGATCGGCGAGACCACGGCGGGGCCGGCGCGCGTGACAGTGTGAGCGGCGGCGGCCGGGTGCTTCCTGGCCGCGCGCATCCCAACGTGTCCAAACGCATCCCGCGCGGGCCGCCCGCGACAACCGAACAAGCTATTGCCCCGCCCCGTTCTAAGCTAAGACGAAACCATCAGTTCGCGCGGCGTCGTGCCGTTCCTATACTTGGCGGCCACGCAACAGCCTGGGAACGGGACCATGAAACGATGGCACGCGGCCGCGCTGGCGGCACTGGCGATGGCATTCGGCGCCGGCGCCGCGCAGGCACAAACGCAGGCGCAAGCGCAAGCGCAAGCGCAAGCGCAGGAAAAAACGAAGATCAAGGTCGGCGTCTCGGTCGGCAATGCCGAACAGACCTTCGAGGTGGTGCGCAAGGTCGCCGCGCGCGACGGCCTGGACATCCAGGTCATCACCTTCAGCGACTACCTGCAGCCCAACGAGGCGCTCGCCGCCGGCGACCTCGACGCCAACGCCTTCCAGCACAAGCCCTTCCTCGACAGCCAGATCAAGGCGCGCGGCTACAAGATCGTGCCGGTGGGCCTGACGCTGACCGCGCCGCTGGGTATCTACTCCAGGGCCTACAAGTCGGTCGCGCAACTGCCGCAGGGCGCGCGCATCGGCATCCAGAACGATCCGTCCAACGGCAACCGCGCGCTGCTGCTGTTGCAGAAGGCCGGGCTCATCAAGCTCAAGCCGGGCGTGGGCGAGAACGGCGTCAACGCCACCCCGCTCGACGTGGTGGAGAACCCGAAGAAGCTCAAGCTGATCGAGCTCGACGCCGCGCAACTGCCGCGCGCGCTCGACGACCTCGCCGCCGCCTCGATCAACAACGACTATGCCTATCGCGCCGGCCTCTCGCTGCAGCGCGACACCATCGCGGTGGAAGACGCGCGCGGCCCCTACGCCAACCTGATCGCCACGCGCGCCGAGGACAAGGACAAGCCGTGGGTGAAGAAGCTGGTGAAGGCCTACCAGTCGGAGGAAGTGCGCCGGTTCATCGAGACCGAGTTCAAGGGCTCGCTGATCCCGGCCTTCTGAGCGGTGCCGGGCCGCCCCGCCGGGGGCCGGCCGATCCCGCCGATGTGTCCTATAGTACAAAGCCGCGATAGCCGGTGGGGCAAGGCATGCGAGCCGTACAAGGCATACAAGGAGGCACATCATGGCAACCTGGAAGCCCGATCCGAGCTTTTACCCGTCGCCGCGCCTGGCGGCGAAGGCACCGCCCGAATCCCTCGCCTACGTGGCGATGTTCGATCCCACGCGCAGCCAGCCCGACGGCATCGCCGTGGTGAACACGGACCCGGCCTCGCCCGCCTACGCCACCATCGTCGGCCGGGTGGCCATGCCGCACACCGGCGACGAGCTGCATCACTTCGGCTGGAACGCCTGTTCCTCCTGCCTGTGCCCGAACGCGCCGCACCCGCACATGGAGCGGCGCTACCTGGTGGTGCCGGGCCTGCGCTCCTCGCGCGTCTACATCCTCGACACCAAGCCCGATCCGCTGCACCCCGTCATCGTCAAGGTGATCGAGCCCGGCGAGCTGGCCGAGCGCACCGGCTACACGCGCCCGCACACCGTGCACTGCGGCCCCGCCGGCATCTACATCACGGCGCTCGGCAACGGCGCGGGCAAGGGGCCGGGCGGCATCATGCTGCTGGACCAGGAAAGCTTCGAGCCGCTCGGCCAGTGGGAAGTGGAGCGCGGCCCGCAGCAGTTCGCCTATGACGGCTGGTGGCATCTCGGCTACGACACGCTGGTGACCAGCGAATGGGGCACGCCGGACATGTTCGAGGACGGCCTGGTGCCCGAGATCCTGCTCGGCTCGCGCTACGGCCGGCGCCTGCATTTCTGGGACCTCAACAAGCGCAGGCACCTGCAGGAGATCGACTTCGGCGAGGAGCACCAGCTGGTGTTCGAGCTGCGCCCCGCGCACGACCCGACCCGGGCCTACGGCTTCGTCAACTGCGTCATCAGCCTCAAGGACCTGTCCTCGTCGATCTGGACCTGGTACCGCGACGGCGACAGATGGGCCGTGCGCAAGATCATCGAGATCCCGGCCGAACCCGCCGACCCGGACCTGCTGCCGCCCATCCTCAAGGGCTTCAAGGCGGTGCCGCCGCTGGTGAGCGACATCGATCTGTCGATGGACGACCGCTTCCTCTACGTCTCGTGCTGGGGCACCGGCGACCTGCTGCAATACGACGTCTCCGACCCGTTCGCGCCGCAGCAGACCGGGCGCGTGCGCATCGGCGGCATCGTCTCGCGCGCCACGCACCCGGGCGCGGGCGGCGCCGCGCTCAACGGCGGCCCGCAGATGGTGGAGGTGAGCCGCGACGGCCGCCGCGTCTATTTCACCAACTCGCTGTACGGCGCAGTGGACGCGCAGTTCTACCCGGAAGGCATCGACGGCTGGATGGTCAAGCTCGACGCCGCGCCCGAGGGCGGCATCGCCTTCGACCCGCGCTTCTTCCTGCGCTGGCCGGCCGGCCACCGGCCGCACCAGGTGCGGCTGCAGGGTGGCGACTGCTCGTCCGACTCGTACTGCTACCCGTAGCGGCGCGCCATGCCCGGAGCCGCGCTGGATACCCATCTCGCCGCGCAATGGGCGGCGCTGTGGCCGCTCTGGTGGCCGTGGCTGGCGATTGCCGCGCTGGGCCTGTTCCACGGCATCAACCCGGCGATGGGCTGGCTGTTCGCGGTCGCGCTCGGGCTGCATCGCGGACGGCGCAAGGTGGTGCTGCTGGCGCTGCTGCCGATCGCGCTGGGCCATGCGCTGGCGGTCGCGCTGGTGCTGGCCGCCGCGCTCACGCTCGGCAGCCTGCTGGACCCGGCGTGGATGGCGCGCATCGGCGGCGTCGCGCTGATCGGCTGGGCCGCGTGGCACGCGCTGCGCGGCCACCGCCGCCACCCGCGCGTGGGCATGCAGGCCGGCATGGCGGGGCTGGCGCTGTGGTCGTTCCTGATGGCCGGCGCGCACGGCGCCGGGCTGATGCTGGTGCCGGTGATGCTGCCGCTGTGCGCCGCCGCGGCGCCCGGCGGCGGCGCGCTGGTGCCGGCGCTGCTGGCGCTGGGCCTGCACACGCTGGCCATGCTGCTGGCCATCGGCACCGTGGCGCTGCTGGTGTACGACCGCCTCGGCGTGGCCTTCCTGCGCACCGGCTGGCTCAACCTCGACCGCGTATGGACCGCCGCGCTGCTGGCCTGCGGCACGTGGCTGCTGTTCGCGTCCGGCCACTGAGCGGGTACCATCGCGCACCACACGCCAGACACGCAAAGCACAACCCAACCAGACAACGCAATGAGCACCGAACTGAAGATCGAAGACATCGAACCCGGCACCGGCAAGGCGGTCGTCAAGGGCGCCCTCATCACCACCGAGTACACCGGCTACCTGGAGGACGGCACCATGTTCGATTCCTCCCACGAGCGCGGCAAGCCGTTCCAGTGCGTGATCGGCACCGGCCGCGTCATCAAGGGCTGGGACATCGGCCTGATGGGCATGCGGACCGGCGGCAGGCGCCGGCTGTCCGTTCCCGCGCACCTCGCCTACGGCGAGCGGCAGGTGGGCGAGCACATCAAGCCGAATTCGAACCTGGTGTTCGAGATCGCGCTGCTGGAGGTGCTGACGCGCGACGACTGAGCGCGCCGCCAACCGTATAAGGTTTTCACCAATCCTTCGTTGTGCGCGCGGCGCGCCGTGGCTACTGTCATCCGATACATCCGCTATGCCACCGCCCCGGAGGACCGCCGCATGCCATCCCGCCCGCGCGAGCCGCGCGCCGCACCCGCCCCGCTGGACACCGCCCCGCCGAACGCCGATTGGCTGGACACCGACGTGCTGGTCATCGGCGGCGGCCCCGCCGGCACCTGGGCGGCCGTGGCCGCGGCCGAGCGCGGCGCGCGCGTGGTGCTGGCCGACAAGGGCTATTGCGGCGCTTCCGGCGCCACCGCGGCGGCCGGCACGGCGATCTGGCACGTCGCGCCCGACCCGGCCGCGCGCGCGGCGGCCAGGGCCAGCCGCTACACGCTGGGCGGCGAGCTGGCGGAGCCGGCCTGGATGGACCGCGTGCTGGACCGCACCCACGCCGGGCTGGAACGGCTGGCCGAATGGGGCTACCCGTTCCCGCAGGACGAGCACGGGCAAAGCCAGCGCATCTCGCTGCAGGGGCCCGAATACATGCGGCTGATGCGCCGGCGCGTGAAGGCCGCGGGCGGGCGCATCCTCGACCACAGCCCCGCGCTGGAACTGCTGGTGGACGACGGCGGCCGGGTGAGCGGCGCGCGCGGCCTGCGCCGCCAGCCGCGCGCCGGCCAGGCCGCGCAATGGCGCGTGCGCGCCGGCGCGGTGGTGATCGCCACCGGCGGCTGCGCGTTCCTGAGCCGCGCGCTGGGCTGCAACGTGCTCACCGGCGAAGGCCACCTGATGGCCGCCGAGGCCGGCGCCGAGCTGTCGGGCATGGAGTTCTCCAACGCCTACGGGCTCGGCCCCGCGTTCGCCTCCGTCACCAAGTCGCTGTTCTACCAGTGGGCCACGTTCTACGACGCGCAGGGCCAGGTGCTGGAAGGCGCCGGCTCCGCGCATGGCCGCGGCGTGATCGCGCGCGCCTTGCAGACGCAGGCCGTGCATGCGCGCCTGGACCGCGCCGACGCCCGCGTGCGCGCCTGGATGCGCAGCGCGCAGCCCAACTTCTTCCTGCCGTTCGACCGGCTCGGCATCGATCCCTTCACGCAGCGCTTTCCGGTCACGCTGCGCCTGGAAGGCACCGTGCGCGGCACCGGCGGCCTGCGCATCGCCGACGCGCAGTGCGCCACCGGCGTGCCCGGCCTGTACGCGGCCGGCGACGCGGCCACGCGCGAGCTGATCTGCGGCGGCTTCACCGGCGGCGGCAGCCACAACGCGGCCTGGGCGCTGTCGTCCGGCTGGTGGGCCGGCGAAGGCGCGGCGGCCTTCGCGCAAGGCGCGGGCGCGCACGGCGCGGAAGACCTGCGCGGCGCCGGCGGCAGCCCCGACGAGGGCGCGCAGGCCGCGCCCGATCCCCAGGCGCTGGTGGACGCCGTGCAGGCCGAAGTCTTTCCCTACGCGCGCAACTGGTTCCGCGACGGCGACACGCTTTCCGCCTCGCTCGCGCGCCTCGACGCGCTCTGGCGCACGTGGAGCCGCTACGCGCCGCCGCGCGACGACGCGCAGGCGCTGCGCGCGCGCGAAGCCACCGCCATGCTGGCCACCGCGCGCTGGATGTACCGCAGCGCGCTGGCGCGCACGGAAACGCGCGGCATGCACCGGCGCACCGACCATCCGGAGCTCGACGCGGGCCAGCGCTACCGCCTCGTCAGCGGCGGCCTCGACGAAGTGTGGACCGCGCGCGAGGCCGTGCGCGACGCGCCGCCGCAGGAGCGGCAGGAAGGCCCGAAGCCAGCATGGAGAGCCGCGGCATGATCGAGCTGCTCAACGGCGCGCGCTGCACGGGCTGCAATATCTGCGTGCGGGTCTGTCCGACCAACGTGTTCGCCATCGTGCCCGGCAAGATCCCCGCGATCGCGCGGCAGCGGGACTGCCAGACCTGCTTCATGTGCGAGCTGTATTGCCCCGAGGACGCGCTCTATGTGGCGCCGCTGGCCGATGCCTGCCAGCCGCCCGACCACGCCGCGGCGGAGCCGCCGCGCCACGCCGGCAGCTACCGCGCGGCGGTGGGCTGGGGCAAGGGGCGCGCGCCGACCGCCGCGCAGGACGGCAGCCACGCGCTGCTCGCGCTGGTGCGCCCGGCGCCGCGCGCCGGCGGCAAGCGCAGCGCGCCATGAAAGACCTGCTCGACTGGATCACCGCCATCGCCGCCGTGGTGCTGGTCTACGCGGCCTTGCGGCATCCGCTCTACCCGCCGCGCGGCGACAAGGAGAAGGAACCGGCCGGCAAGGACGATGCCGGGCACTGACGCCGCGCCCGGTGTCCTGCCCCGCAAATTTATATTCAAAAATTCTGAACGATAAATTCGGATAAGCACGGTCCCGGGCTTTGGTGGCTCTTCTATAGTTCGTCACATGGACGGCGCGCAAACAAGCAGCAGCAAGCAGCAACAAGCAGTAGCGCAGCGGCGGCGTCCTGGCAGATGCAGACGAACAATCAACGAAATTCAACGAATTTTCAGATACTGGAGCCCATCATGACCAAGACCTTCGCCCTCAAGCTCGCTTCCGCCCTCGTGCTCTCGCTGGCCGCCATCGGCGCCGCGCAGGCCGCTTCCGCCCGTGACCTGCAGGCCGGCGACAAGTACGGCTACAACTTCCGCAGCACCGTCCCGGCCGACCAGTACGGCTACGACTTCCGCACGCACGACACCTTCACCGACGGCGCCCGCAGCGGCAAGGCCGATCCGTTCACCGACGGCGCCCGCGTCGCCGGCCTCGACCGCAGCGGCGTCTCGGCCACGCCGGCCCGCGGCTTCGACCCGTACACCGAAGGCGCCCGCAGCGGCAAGGCCGACCCGTACACCGAAGGCGCCAACGCCTGATGCGGACCACCCGCCGCTTCCATCGCGCCCGCGGCGCCGGCTGATCCCGGCGCCGTTTTTCTTTTGGCGGGCCGGATTCACTCCCGCTGCGGGACCGCCAGTTGCAGCGCGCGCACCAGCGCCAGCAGCGGCTCGCTCTGCCCGGCGCGGCGCAGCCACATCGCGCCGACCGCCGGCAGGTCCCAGGTCAGCGTGTGCGGCAACACCGCGGCGGCACCGGTGGCGGCCAGCTCGGCCGCCACCCCGCGCGGCACGATGGTGATGGCGCGCGGCTGGGTGCGCAGCAGCGTGGCGATGGTCTTGATCGAGTAGGTCTCCACCATCGGCGTGGGCGGCACCGCGCCGGCGGTGGCGAACAGCGTGTTGACGGTGCGCCGGATCGGCGTGTGCCCGGGCGGCAGGATCCAGTCCAGCGCGGCCAGGCGCTGCCAGTCAAGCTTGCCGCGCGCCAGCCGCGCCGCCGCCGCGGTCGGCACCACCAGCGCCGGCTCCTCCCGGTACAGCGGCGCCTGCACGATGTCGTCGCCGGGCGCATAAAAGGAGCGCGCGATCACGCAATCCAGCTCGTGCGCGCGCAGCGCCGCCACCAGTTCGTCGGTGGTGCCCTCGCGCACCACCACCGCCGCGCGCGGCTGCTGGCGCAGGCCGTGCGAGCAGGCCGCGTCCAGCACCACCGGCGCCACGTAGGGAATCACGCCGATGCGCAGCCGCCCGTGCAGCCCGGCGCCGATCACGGCCAGCTCGCGGCCCAGCGCCTCGGTGTCGGCCATCGCCAGGCGCGCGTGGACCAGCACCGCCGCGCCCGTGTCGGTGGGCTCCAGCCCGCGCCGCGAGCGCGCGAACAGCGGCACCATGAAGATCTCCTCGATCTCGCGCAGCGCCTTGGTCACGGCGGGCTGGGACAGCCCCATCTCGGCCGCCACGCGCGAGACCGAGCGCTGCCGGTCCAGCGCCAGCAGCAGCGCGAGGTGCTTGAGCCGCAGGCGGGAAATCAGGTTGTGCTGGAGCTTGTCGGCGGATGGCATGGCGGGTCCGGTGCGTTCTGCGGAGTGTTCCGCGGGTCGTTCTTTGTATAACCGAACCTTCATACAACAATAATTATTCGGCTGCAAACGGTTATTCAGGACTCTTATACTGGCGTTCAGCCCTTCCTTGTCACCGATCCTTCACGGAGTCCCCATGTTCACCACCCGCCCGGAAATCGTCGGCACCTTCGGCGTGGCCTCGTCCACCCACTGGCTGGCCTCGCAGACCGCCATGAGCGTGCTGGAGCGCGGCGGCAACGCCTTCGACGCGGCGGTGGCGGGCGGCTTCGTGCTGCAGGTGGTGGAGCCGCACCTGAACGGCCCCGGCGGCGAGGTGCCGATCCTGCTGTGGAGCGAGCGCGAGCGCGCGGTGCGCTCGATCTGCGGGCAGGGCCCGGCGCCGGCGCTGGCGGACCCCGCCGCGATGCGCGCCAGGGGGCTGGACCTGGTGCCCGGCATCGGCCTGCTGCCGGCCACCGTGCCGGGTGCCTTCGGCGCCTGGCTGACCATGCTGCGCGACTACGGCACCTGGGAACTGGCCGACGTGCTGGCTCCCGCCATCGCCTACGCGCGCCACGGCTTCCCGCTGGTGCCGCGCATCTCGCAGGCGATCCTGGCGGTGCGCGAGCTGTTCCAGCAGGAGTGGCACAGCTCGGCCGAGGTGTGGCTGCCGGGCGGCCGCGTGCCGCGCCCCGGCACCCTGCATGCCACGCCGGGCGTGGCGCGCACCTACACGCGCATCCTGGAGACGGCCGCGGCCGCCGGCGGCACGCGCGAGCAGCAGATCGACGCCGCGATGGCGTGCTGGTACCGCGGCTTCGTGGCCCGGGAGATCGACGAATTCTGCCGCACGCAGGCGGTGCGCGACACCACCGGCGAGCGCCACAAGGGCCTGCTGCGCCTCGACGACATGGCCAGCTGGGCGCCGACCGTGGAAGCCCCGGCCACGCTGGACTTCGGCCGCTACACGGTGGCCAAGTGCGGCATCTGGAGCCAGGGCCCGGCCTTCCTGCAGCAGCTCGGCATGCTGCGGCACGCCGACCTGGCGGCCCACGCGCCCACCTCGCCGGAGTTCGTGCACCGCATCGCGGAGGCGGCCAAGCTCGCGATGGCCGACCGCCTGGCCTGGTACGGCGACCCGCGCTTCGGCGACGCGCCGCTGCCCGGCCTGCTCGAAGCCGGCTACCTGGCCGCGCGCGCGCAGCTGATCGGCCAGCAGGCCTCGCTGGAGATCCGCGCCGGCACGGTGGACGGCCGCGCGCCGCGCCTGCCCGACCTGGGCGCGGCCGAGCGCACGCTGCGCGATGCCGACGTGCGCTTCGGCGTGGGCGAGCCCACCTTCGCGGCGATGCCGCCGGTGACGGAATGGGCCGAGCGCGAGATCTTCGTCGGCGACACCTGCCACATCGACGTGATCGACCGCCACGGCAACATGGTCGCGGCCACGCCGTCGGGCGGCTGGCTGTCGTCCAGCCCGGTGATCCCGGCGCTCGGCTTCGCGCTCAACACGCGCCTGCAGATGACCTGGCTGGAGCCGGGCCTGCCCAACACGCTGGCGCCGGGCAAGCGCCCCTGCACCACGCTGTCGCCGTCGCTGGCGCTGCGCGACGGCGAGCCCTACATGGTGTTCGGCACGCCCGGCGGCGACCAGCAGGACCAGTGGTCGGTGGCGTTCTTCCTGCGCCACGCGGTGCACGGCATGAACCTGCAGGAAGCCATCGACGCGCCGGCCTGGCACATCGACCATTTCCCCGGCTCGTTCTGGCCACGCTCGGTGGTGCTCAACCGCCTGAGCGTGGAGTCGCGCCTGCCCGAAGAAACCATCGCCGAACTGCGCGCGCGCGGCCACGAGGTGAGGGTCGGCGAGCCGTGGTCGGAAGGCCGCATGTCCGCCTGCACGCGCGAGCGCGACGCGCAGGGGCGGCTGGTGCTGCGCGCCGGCGCCAACGCGCGCGGCATGCAGGGATACGCGGTGGGACGCTAGGCGCAGCGGCAAGAAGCAGGATAGGCGCTGAACCGGCGACAACCGGCGACGTATCGCGCCCCTCTCCCATGCAATGGGAGAGGGGCCGCCACAAGCGAGAGGCCGACGCGAGAGGCTAACTCCCGCGGCATTGCCGACGGGCCTCGCGCTGCCGGAACCGTGCTCTGCGCCCACGCGATGGAGACGGGGAGCAATGCATCGCCCTGCCAGGCATGCAGCCAATAAGCAGGACAAGGAGACGCAAGCCGGCGTGCAGCCGCCGCCGGACCACACCAATCAAAACCGGGCCGCCCCGCGCGGCCCGCATCGCCATCGGAGAGTTGAAGACATGAAAGCCGTACTCAAGCGCTGCCTGCTGGGCCTTGCCGCGTTCTCGCTGTTGTGCGCCGCGTCGGGCGCGGGCGCGGCGGATGCCTATCCGCAGAAACCCATCACGCTGATCGTGCCGTGGGCCGCCGGCGGCTCCACCGACATCCTGGCGCGCGTGCTGTCCGAGCAGTTGACGCGCTCGCTGGGCCAGCCGGTGATCGTCGACAACAAGCCGGGCGCCTCGGGCAACATCGGCTCCGCCGCGGTGGCGCGCGCCAAGCCCGACGGCTATACGCTGCTGGTCGGCTCCATGAGCACGCACGCGATGAACCCGGCGCTGATGCCCAACATGCCGTTCCGCGGCGTGGAGGACTTCACGCCGCTGGGCCTGCTCGCCTACGTCACCAACACGATGGTGATCCATCCCTCGGTGCCGGCGCACAACGTCAAGGAACTGATCGCCTACGCGCGCGCCAACCCGGGCAAGCTGGCCTACGCCAGCGCCGGCGCCGGCTCCACCAACCACCTGAGCGCCGTGCTGTTCGAGAAGATGGCCGGCGTGCAGATGCTGCACGTGCCGTACAAGGGCGGCGCGCCGGCGGTGGTGGACACCGTGGCCGGGCAGACCCAGCTGCTGTTCTCCGCCGGCACGCAGACGCTGACCCACGTGAAGGCCGGCAAGCTGCGCCTGCTCGCCGTCACCGAGAGCAAGCGCTCGCCGCTGCTGCCCAACGTGCCGACCGTGGCCGAGACCGTGCCCGGTTATGAACTGTCGGTCTGGTACGGCGCCTTCGGCCCGGCCGGCATGCCGCCCGCGCTGGTGACGCGCCTGAACCAGGAAATCAACCGGATCATGTCGCTGCCCGAGGTGAAGGAAAAGATGAACGCCATCGGCGTGGAAACCGCCACCTCCACGCCGCAGCAGTTCGCCACCATCCTGCGCCGCGACGCGGACCGCTACGGCAAGCTGATCCGCGAGCTGGGCATCAAGGCGGAATAAGGACGTGAGCGGCCTCATTTCCGACGCGGCCCGCGTGACGCTGCCGGCCGCCGTGCTGGACGCGCTGTGCGGCCAGCTGGCGCGCGCGGACGCGCCCGCCGCCGCCTTCGATGCGATCGGCAGCGCCACCGCGGCGCTGCTCGGCCCGGGCCTGCTGACCATCAACGCATGGCGGCGCGACAGCGCCGAGGTGGAGCGGCTGTGGTCCTCCGACCCCGCCGCCTATCCCGTCGGCGGCCGCAAGCACAAGCCCGATTCCCCGTGGTCGCGCCAGTTGCTGGGCCAGGGCGAGGTCTTCGTCGGCGAGGGCGACCACGCGCTGGCCGCCGTGTTCGACGACATCGCAGTGATCCGCGCGCTGGGCCTGTCCGCCGTGGTCAACGTGCCGGTGTGCGAGCGCGGGCAATGCGTGGGCACCTTCAATTTCCTGGCGGCGCGCGCCGCGTGGGCGCCGGGCGAGGTGGCGACGCTGCGCATGCTGGCGCAGATGGCCACGCCGGCGGTAGTGGCAGCGGCGGCGGCGGCGAGCCGGGCGGACTGAAACGCCGCGCCTCAGTACGTCAGGCGCAGCGTCGCGGTGACGTTGCGCGGCGCGCCGAACTCGCCGAAGAAGGAGTTGGGCACGCGCGCGTAGTAGTGGCGGTCGGCGATGTTGTTGAGCGCCAGGAAAGCCTCCACGTGGCGGTTGAAGCGATAGCCCACGCGCGCGTTGAACAGCGCGTAGCCGCCCTGCGCCCAGTAGCCGCGCGTGGTGCCGCTTTGCGCCAGCATGCTGGCGCCGAGGAAGGTGCCGGCCAGCGGCCCGGACGAAAGCCGGTAGCTGGTGGCCAGCTTGAACAGGTGGCGCGGCTCCTCGGCGTCGTAAGCGCTGCCCTGCAGCGTGGGGCTGGAGGTGTAGCGCGTGTTCAGCAGCGTGTAGCCGGCCGAGAGGTTCCAGTTGGGCAGCGGCGTGCCGGCAAGCTCGGCCTCCCAGCCCTGGCTGCGCACCGCGCCGCTGGCCACCGAGCCGGTCGGGTGGTCCTGGTCGGCCACCGCGAGGTCGCTGCCGTTGATGCGGAAGGCCGCCACCGACGCGTTCAGGCGGCCGTCGAGGAAGGCGGCTTTCAGCCCCGCCTCGTACTGCTCGCCGGAGAACGGCGGCAGCGCGCCGCCGCTGAAGGTGGTCTGGGTCTGCGGCGAGAAGATCTTGGCGTAGCTGGTGTAGGCCGACAGTTGCGGCGTGATGCTGTAGACCAGCCCGGCATACGGAATGAACTTGTGCTCCTCCGACGCGGCCACGCTCCAGTCGCCGCCCGGCGCCGGCAGCACGGCGCGGGTCTTCTGCTGGAACCAGACCTCGCGCCCGCCCAGCACCAGCGACAGCGGCTCGAGCACCTGCAGCCGGGCCTGGCCGTACATGCCGTACTGGATGGTGCGGGTGTCGGTGCCGTCGTCGAAATGGCTCAGGTCGGGCGCGGGGATGACCGGGTTGAAGATGTCGTGCGTGCCGAGGTCGGCATAGGTGTTGAGGCTGTCCTGCCACAGCGACGAATAGTTGGCGCCGAACAGCAGGTGATGCTCGCGGCCGAACAGCTTCACGGTGCCCGACACGCTGGAGTCGAAGCCCAGCCACTCGTTGGTGTTGCGCTGCCCCTGCCCGAAATAGTCCGCCAGGCCGGTGCCCGCCTGCGGCGTGGCGGCGTAGGCATACGTGCCGCGGCTCAGCGCATGGCGGTAGTACAGCGTGGTCTGCGACTTCCAGCCGTTGTCGAAGCGGTGCGTCACCGCGCCGTTGACTTCCTGCATCGACTGGTAGGAAGTGTTCCAGCCCGGCCCGTAGTTCTGCGAGCGGCCGCGCGGGCCGGTCACGGGCGTGCCGCTGGTGTCGACGCCCACGCCGTAGTCGAAATCGTCGAGCGGGTTGACCTGGTAGGCGGCCGACAGCGACACCGTGGTGCGCGGCGTGAGGTCGTACTCGATGACGCCGTAGGCCAGCCCGAGCTTGCTGCCCTGGCCGTCGACGAAGCCGTTGCTCTTGCTGCCCACCGCCACCGCGCGGCCGCGCAGCGTGCCGGCCTCGTTGAGCGGCCCGGTCACGTCCACCATCTCGCGCAGCGCGGCCCAGGAGCCGACCGAGGTTTCGCTGACGAAGCGGAACTTGTCGCCGGGCTGCTTGCGCACCAGGTTGACGCTGCCGCCGAGCGCGCCCTGCCCGTCCATCAGGCCGGAGGGGCCGCGGAAGACTTCGAGGCGGTCGTACATGGCGAGGTCGAACTGGGACTGGTACTGGATGCCGTTGAGCAGCGAGATACCGTCGTACTGCACGTTCACGGGAAAGCCGCGCGCGTTGAAATAGGCCGAGCCGTCGCCGTAGTTCACCGAGGTCAGGCCGGGCGTGTACAGCAGCGCGTCCTGCAGCGTGCGGATGTCCTGGTCGTCCAGTTGCTGGCGGGTCAGCACCGAGACCGAGCTGGGAATGTCCTTGCGCGCGACGGGCGCCTTGCCGAACATCGTCACGGCGCGCGCGCCATAGCTGCCGCTGCCCTCGGTGGCCGCGCTCGGCTCGCGCTGGCCGCGCACCTCCACGGCGGGCAGCGTGGGCCCGACGGCGGCGGGTGCCGCGGTGGTGGCGACGGCCTTGCGCAGGCTGTAGCCGCTGCCGGCCTGCGGCACGGCCTCGAGCCCGGTGCCGTCCAGCAGCCGGCGCAGGCCGGCCTCGATGCCGTAGCTGCCCGACAGGCCTTGCGTGGCCAGGCCGCTGACGGCGGCCGCGTCATACGAGAGGTTGATGCCGGCGGCGCGCGCGAACTGGTTCAGCGCGGGCTCCAGCGGGCCGGCAGCGATGCCGTAGGCGTGGGCATTGGCCTGGGCCGTGGCCGTCTGCGCGGATGCGATGCGCGGCACGGCGACGCTCCCCAGCGCCAGGCCCAGCAGCGCGGCGCGCAGGGCCAGCGTCAGCGGGCGCGGGGCCGGCGCCAAGATAAAGGCGCGGCCGGCGGCGAAGGTGGCATCGTTGGAGCGGACACGGCGGGACAGGCGCGGAAAACGGGAGGCGGGAGCGGTCATCGACAGGATTCGGGCGGATCGGATACGGCAGGTTGCAAGAGGGCTTCTACTTGTCTGCCGAGCGAGAACGCCAATCCCCTCAGTTTTTTTCCGATTTCTTTTCGGGCGCGCGCCGCCGCTGCCCGCGCGCCGCGCTTCAGACCGCGCCGTCCGGCCCGACCATGACCCAGAAGCGCGTCAGGAAGCGCACCCTGACCGGCAGCGTCTGCACCAGGAACTGCAGCGTGGCGCCGGTATCGCCCAGCTGGAACACGCCCGACACGGGCAGCGCGGCCACGCGCGCGTCGCAGGCGATATGGCCGACGCGGTAGCGCCCCAGCTCGGCCAGCAGCGCGTCCAGCCGCATGCCGCGCGCGGCGATCACGCCATCCACCCAGCCGGCCGGATCGGCCGCCGGCGCCGGCACCAGCGAGGCGCCGTCGGCGGCGAGCCGGCCGCTCTGCCCCGCATGCACGACGGGCGCGCCGGGATCGGCCGGCGCGCCGCTGGCCGGATGCAGTTGCACCGCGCCTTCCTGCACGCTGATGCGCGCGTCGGTCTCGTACAGCCGGACCGTGAAGCGCGTGCCCAGCGCCTGCATGGCGCCGAACGGCGTGCCGACCCAGAACGGCCGCCGCGCGCGCGCCTGCGCGTCGTGGCCGGTAGTGACCAGCATCTCGCCGCGGCGCAGCGCGATGCGGCGCTGCACGCTGTCCATGCACACGTCGATGGCGCTGTCGGTGTTGAGCACGATCACGGTGCCGTCGGCCAGCGCGACGGTGCGGCGCTCGCCGGTGGCGGTGGCGTAGTCGGCCACCAGGCGCTGCCACGGCGCGTGGCGGTAGCCGGACCATCCCGCCGCCAGCGCCACGCCGCCGAAGGCCAGCGCGCGCAGGGCGTCGCGGCGCCGGCGCGCGCGCGCACCGCGCAGGGCATCGGCGGCGTCCAGCGTGTCGTGCGCGAGCCGCGCCGGCAGCCGCGCGAAATCGGCGTTGAGCGACTGCACCCGCGCCCACGCGGCGGCATGCAGCGGGCTGGCCGCCAGCCAGCGGGCGAAAGCGGCGCGGCTCTGCGGCGTGGGCACGTTGAAGTCGAGGCGCACCGCCCAGGCGATGGCCTCGTCGACGATCTTGCCGGGAATCTCCGCGGCCTCCGCCGCCGCGGCCAGGCCGGCGGACGCGCTGCGTGCCGCGCTCATGCGTGGAAGCGCAGCTGGTAGCAGTGGCGCAGCGCGCTGGCGACGTAGCGCTCCACCGTCGCCAGCGACACGCCCAGGCGCGTGGCGATCTGCGGGCAGGTCAGCCCGTCGAGCTGGGCCAGCAGGAAGGCGGTGCGGACCTTGGGCTTGAGGCTGTCGAGCATGGCGTCCACCGCGATCAGCGCTTCCAGGAACAGCAGCCGGCTCTCGGGCGACGGCGCCTCGGGCTCGGGCAGCGCGGCCAGCGTCTCCAGCCAGGCCTGCTCCAGCTCGCGCCGCCGCCAGCGCTCGACCACGAGGCCGTGGGCGATGGTGCTCAGGTAGGCGCGCGGCTCGCGCAATTCGTCGGCGGCCGGGCGCGACAGCAGGCGCATGAATACGTCCTGCGCCACGTCGGCGGCATCGAAGGCATTGCCGAGCTTGCGGCCGAGCCAGCCTTGCAGCCAGCGGTGGTGGTCGCTGTAGAGCGCGTGGATGCGATGGTGCGGGAGAGGTGCGGCGGCCGGCATCGTGGTTTCCCAGGCAGGGCTCGAGCCCCCGATCAATTGCAAATAAGAATTATTTTCAATTCTATCCAAGGGCATACCGGCCTGCAATGCCGGCGCGGGCCGCATTGACTTATGCGAGGACACCCTCTACTATCTTTTGCGAGTCCATTCTCGCATATCGCCACCCCGCAAGCAGCGCGCCAACATGCCCGACGCCATCACGCAGGAACTGCCCGGCAAGTCCGGACCGCCCGGAGCGCCGGCCCGCAAGGCCGGACACGCGCTTCGCTGGACCGCCCTGGCTGGGTCTTCCGTGGCGCTCGCCGCCCTGCTGGAATGGCTGGGCCTGCCGGCGGCGCGGCTCTTCGGGCCGTTGCTGGCCGGCGTCGTGATGACCGCCGCCGGGGCGCGCCTGCGCGTGGCGCCGGCGGCATTTCTCGTGTCGCAGGGGCTGATCGGCTGCATGATCGCGAGGATGCTGCCGTCGTGGTTCTACGGCACCGTGGCCGGGCGCTGGCCGGTGTTTGCCGCCGGCGCGGCGTCGGTGATCGCGGCGAGCGTCGCGCTGGGCTGGTGGCTGACGCGCCGGCGCGTGCTGCCCGGCACCACGGCGCTGTGGGGGCTGAGTCCGGGTGCCGCCACCGCCATGATCGTGATGGCCGAGGCGTATGGCGGCGACGCCGCGCTGGTGGCCTTCATGCAGTACCTGCGCGTGGTCGTGGTGGCCACGGTCGCCGCGGTGGTGGCCAGGGTGTGGGGCGTGGGCGAGCACCATGCGCACCTCGCCACCGGCTGGTTCCCGCCGGTCGCCTGGCTGCCGCTGCTCGGCACGCTCGCGCTGGCGGTGCTGGGCCCGCTGGCGGCGCACCGCCTGCGGATACGCGCCGGCGCCTTCCTGCTGCCGCTGTTCGCCGGCATGTACCTCGGCCACCAGGGCTGGCTCCGGCTCGAGCTGCCGCCGTGGCTGCTGATGCTGGCCTACGCCGTGATCGGCTGGCGCGTCGGCTTTCGCTTCACCCGGCCGCTGCTCGCGCACGCGGCCAGGGCGCTGCCGCGGCTGCTGGCCTGCACGCTCGCGCTGGTCGGCGTGTGCGGCGCGCTCGCCGCGCTGCTGGTGGCGGCCACCGGCATCGATCCGCTCAGCGCCTACCTGGCCATGAGCCCGGGCGGCGCGGACACGGTGGCCATCATCGCGGCGTCCAGCCATGTCGACGTGCCGTTCGTCATGGCCATGCAGATGCTGCGCTTCATGACGGTGCTGCTGCTGGGGCCGCCGCTGGCGAGGTTTCTCGCCGGGCGCGCCGGCAGGCCGGCCGCGCTTCCCTGACCTTCGTTTCCCCTGCCTTTTGCCATGATCCACTTCGCCACCTTCTTGTGCGGGGCACTGCTCTGCAACAGCATTCCGCACCTGAGCTCGGGCCTGCGCGGCATGCCGTTTCCCACGCCGTTCGGCCGCCCGCGCGGCGTCGGCGATTCCCCGCCCGTGGTCAACAGCCTGTGGGGCTTCCTCAACCTGGTGGCCGGCCTGTTGCTGCTGTCGCGCCATCCGGTCGGGCTGGCGCCCGGCGCGGACCTCGCGGTGCTGCTGGCGGGCGCGCTGGCGATGGGCATCTACCTGTCGCTGCATTTCGGCAAGGTCCAGCGCGGCCGGCGCTGAACGCGGGCGGCGCGGGCCGCGTGCTAGCATGCCTGGCTCGCCTATCGTCCCATCGCACACTCCGCCGACATGTCTTCCGAACCCAGCAGCCAGCCCGGCGCCGGCGCCACCGAACCGAAGCGCGAGCGCGGCCGCATCCGCGTCGCGGCGATCCTGGCGGCGGGCGCCGAGCTCTTCCTGGAAAAAGGCTACGAGGCCGCCACCATGACCGAGATCGCGGCGCGCTCGGACACGGCCATCGGCTCGCTCTACCGCTTCTTTCCGTCGAAGGAGGCGCTGGCCGACACCCTGCTGATGCGCTACGCCCGGCTGGCCATCGACGGCCTGGCGGAAGTGGAGCGGCGCGCCGCGGCGCTGTCGACCGAGGCACTGGCGGCGGCGCTGGTGGACTCGATGCTGGCGCTCAAGGCCGAGCGCAGCTTCGCCATCGCGCTGCTCGACGCGGGCGCCGGCAGCGACGACAGGCGCGCCCAGTTCCGCGCGGCGATGCGGCAGGGCATGCTGGCCATCCTGAAGAACGCCGCGCCCAACGTGCCGGCGGCGCGCGCCGAGGCGATGGCGGCGGTCCTGCTGCTCCTGCTCAAGGGCGTGCTGGGCGCGCGCGGCGCCGACCCGGACAAGCCGGCGCTGCGCCGCGCGGTGGCGAAGGAAACGCGCGAACTGGTGCGCCTGTACCTGGCGGCGGCGCGCGCATTGCCCGAGGCGTAGCCCGGCACGCGAGCACCCGGCGGGGGGCCTTTCCCGGCGCGACGCGCGCGCCGGCCTCTCGATTCCATTTTCCGGAATTCAGAAATCCCGATCCTGCCATTCCCGCGCCCCGGGTGGCGGCATCACAATGCGCGTAGCGCAACGTTGCCGCTACAGCCTTCATGCTGGCGCGCCGCAGCGCAGGCGGCCGGCCCCGATGCCGGCCATCCCTCCCCGCTCGACCAATCCCCCGCAAAATCATGAGAACAATCACGATCAACGGTCAGCCGCATTCGATCGACCTGCCCGACGACGCCCCCCTGTTGTGGGCGGTGCGCGACCACCTCGGCCTGACCGGCACCAAGTTCGGCTGCGGCATGGCGCTGTGCGGCGCCTGCACCATGCACCTCGACGGGCAGCCCATCCGCTCGTGCGTGACGCCGATCTCGGCCGCGGACGGCAAGAAGATCACCACCATCGAAGGCCTGTCCGCGGACAAGACCGGCCAGGCGCTGCAGGCCGCGTGGGAGGAATTCGGCGTGCCGCAGTGCGGCTACTGCCAGGCGGGCCAGTTGATGTCCGCCACGGCGCTGCTGCATTCGAACCCGCATCCGACCGAGGCCGACATCGACGGCGCCATGAGCGGCAACATCTGCCGCTGCGGCACCTATACGCGCATCCGCGCGGCGATCCAGCACGTGGCCAAGTCGGGCGCAGCGGGCGCCAAACCGGGTGCGAAACCGGGCGCCGGCAAGGCCGCCGCCAAGCGGAGCGCCCAATGAACGCGCGCGACAACCTCACGGGCGCGGCCGCCGGCCCGCAATCGGCCGCGCGCCGCCGCTGGCTCAAGGGCATTGGCGCGGTCGCCGGCCTGACGCTCACGGTGGGCCTGGACGGCATCGTGCTGGCCGCCGAGGAAGCCAAGAAATATGGGCGCGACGGCATGCCGGGCGGCGCGGTGGACAGCCCGCTGGTGTTCCTCTCGATCGGCGAGGACGGCAAGGTCGCCATCGTCTGCCACCGCTCGGAGATGGGCCAGGGCGTGCGCACCAGCCTGCCGATGGTGGTGGCCGACGAGCTCGAGGCGGACTGGGCGCAGGTGCGCGTGGTGCAGGCCCCGGCCGACGAAACCCGCTACGGCAACCAGAACACCGACGGCTCGCGCAGCGTGCGGCATTTCTTCGAGCCGATGCGGCGCGTCGGCGCCAGCGCGCGCAGCATGCTGGAAAGCGCCGCCGCGGCGCGCTGGGGCGTGCCGGTGAGCGAGGTGCAGGCGCGCAACCACGCGGTGGTGCACACTGCCAGCGGCCGCAGCCTCGGCTACGGCGCGCTGGCGCAGGACGCCGCGCGCCTGCCCGTGCCGGCGCCCGCCAGCCTCAAGCTCAAGGACCCGGCGCAGTTCCGCTACATCGGCAAGGACAGCACGCGCAGCATCGACGGCCACGACATCGCCACCGGCCGCGCGCAGTACGGCATCGACGTGCGCCTGGACGGCATGCTGTACGCCGTGGTGGCGCGCCCGCCGGTGTACGGCGGCAAGGTGGCCAGCTTCGATGCCGCCGAGACCATGAAGGTGCCCGGCGTGGTCAAGGTGGTGGAGATCGCCGGCAGCCCCGAGCCGGCCATGTTCCACCCGCTCGGCGGCGTGGCGGTGATCGCCACCAATACCTGGTCGGCCATCAAGGGCCGCGAGGCGCTCAAGATCCAGTGGAACGACGGCCCCAACGCCAGCTACGAGTCCGCCGCGTTCCGCGCCAGCATGGAAAAGGCCGCGAGCCAGCCCGGCAAGGTGGTGCGCAACCAGGGCGACGCGATGACCGCGCTGGCCGGCCCCGGCAAGCGCGTCACCGCGCAGTACTACCTGCCGCACATCGCGCACGCGACGATGGAGCCGCCGGTGGCCACCGCGCGCGCGGCCGGCGGCAAGTGCGAGGTGTGGACCTCGGTGCAGGCGCCGCAGGCCACCTGCGAGACCGTGGCCGCGCACCTCGGCCTCAAGCCCGCCGACGTCACCGTGCACGTGACGCTGCTGGGCGGCGGCTTCGGGCGCAAGTCCAAGCCGGACTTCGCCGCCGAGGCCGCGCTGCTGTCCAGGGCGATGGACGGCAAGCCGGTCAAGGTCACATGGACGCGCGACGACGACCTGCACCACGACTATTTCCACACCGTCTCGGTCGAGCACATGGAGGCGCTGCTGTCGCCCGACGGCCGCGCGCAGGCGTGGCTGCACCGCACCGCGGCGTCGAGCATCAGCTCGATCTTCGTGGCGGGCTCGAAGAACGAGGCGCCGTTCGAGCTGGGCATGTCGGCGGTCAACGTGCCGTTCGACATCCCCAACGTGCGCGTGGAGAACCCGGACGTGCCCGCGCATACGCGCATCGGCTGGTTCCGCTCGGTGTCCAACGTCCCGCACGCATTCGCCGTGCAATCGTTCGCGGCCGAGCTGGCCGCCGCGGCCGGGCGCGACCACCGCGACTACCTGCTGGCGCTGCTGGGCCCGGACCGCAAGATCGATCCGGCGCAGTTGTCCGACGCGTGGAACTACGGCGAATCGCCGCAGCAGTATCCGCTCGACATCGCGCGCATGCGCAACGTGATCGAGGTGGCCACGCGCGAAGCCGGCTGGGGCCGGAAGCTGCCGAAGGGCCGCGGCCTCGGGCTGGCGGTGTGCTACAGCTTCGTGACCTACGTGGCGGCGGTGATCGAGGTGGCGGTGGACAAGGATGGCGGCATCCGCGTGCCGCGCATCGACATCGCGGTGGACTGCGGCGCGCAGGTCAACCCGGACCGCATCCGCTCCCAGGTCGAAGGCGCCTGCATCATGGGCATCAGCCTGGCCACCACGGGCGAGATCACCTTCAAGGACGGACGTGTCCAGCAGGACAACTTCCACCAGTACGAGGTGATGCGCGCGCCGTCCGCGCCGCGCGCGATCCACGTGCACCTGGTGCCGGGCAGCTTCGACGCGCCGCTCGGCGGCGTGGGCGAGCCGGCGGTGCCGGTGATCGCGCCGGCGCTGTGCAACGCCATCTTCGCGGCCACCGGCAAGCGCATCCGCGCGCTGCCGATCCGCGAGCAGCTGAAGGCGTAACGACATAACGACGTAACGACATAACGACGCCGCGGCGGGCGCCAGGGTGCAAGCCCCGGCGCCGCGCAGGGCCGGGCCTGGCGGGACCTCCGCCGCGCCCGGCCCTTTTTCTATTTGCGGCGCGGGCCCTTCCGTTCGCGGCACCGCGCCAGCAGTTGCAGCACCGCCGGCGAGCGCTCGTTGCGGCGATGGATCACCGCCAGGTGGGACAGCACGTCGTTGCGCGCGAGCGGCTTGAATACCACGTCCGGCGGCGCGAACGCGCGCATCGAGGCCGGCACGAACGCCACCCCGAAGCCGGCCGCCACCATGCTGATGATGGTGGCCATCTGCCGCGACAGCGCCTCCACGCGCGGCTGGAAGCCGGCATGGCCGCAGATGGCCTGCGTGATGGCATAGAAGCCGGTGCCGTGCTCGGTGTGCGTGCAGATGAAGGTCTCGTCGCGCAGCAGCGCCACGTCGACGCGCGCGCGGCGCGCCAGCGCGTGCGTGGCATGCAGGGCCACCACCACGGGCTCCGCGTCGATGTCGAACAGCGCCACGCCTTCGGGCAGCGCGCGCAGCGGCGGGCGCACGAAGCCGATGTCGAGCTCGCCGCGCGCCACGGCTTCCAGCTGCGCCGGCACGTCGGTCTCGCGCATGGCCATGACGACCGCCGGATGCTCCTGCCGGAAGCGGTGCACCAGCCCCGGCAGCAGGCCCGACAGCGCGGCCGAGGCCACGTAGCCGATCGACACGCTGCCGACATCGCCGCGGCTGGCGCTGGCCGTGGCCAGCTCCGCCTGGCGCACCTGCCGCAGGATGCCGGCGGCTTCCTCGTGGAACACGCGGCCGACCTCGGTCAGCGCCAGGCGGCGCTTGTCGCGCGCGAGCAGCGGCGCGCCCGCCTGCTGCTCGATCCAGCGGAACTGCTGGCTCAGCGCCGGCTGCGAGATGCCGAGCCGCTCCGCCGCGCGGCCGAAATGCAGTTCTTCCGCCAGCGCCACGAAATAGCGGTAATGGCGCAGTTCCAGGTTCATCGCGCGCGTCTCCCCCGGGTTCCCGGTCTTTGCCATATCGATAAGGCGAGCTTATCAAAGATTAAGCCAGCGATACTTGCACCTATGGCCGCGCAGGCCGCATGATGCTTGCCTTGGCGGCGCGCGGCGCCGCGCGCGGAGCGGGAGCGTGCCCGGCATGGAACTGGTGAACAAGCAGGTGGCCGACTGCGGCGAGGCCGTGGCCGGCCTGCACGACGGCGCCACCGTGATGGTGGGCGGCTTCGGCAGCTCGGGGCTGCCCGGCGGCCTGATCGGCGCGGTGCTGGCGCACGGCGCGCGCGGCCTCACGGTGATCTCCAACAACGCCGGCTACGACGGCGAGGGCGTGGCCAGTCTGATCGCGGCGGGCCGCGTGCGCAAACTGGTCTGCTCCTACCCGCTGACCGCCGGCGCCACGGCGTTCCGCGACGCCTACCGGCGCGGCGAGATCGAGCTCGAACTGGTGCCGCAGGGCACGCTGGTGGAGCGCATCCGCTGCGCGGGCGCCGGGCTGGGCGGTTTCTACTGCCCGATCACGGCCGGCACCATCCTCGGCGAGGGCAAGCCCGTGCGCGAGATCGGCGGCGTGCGGCACGTGCTGGAGCTGCCGCTGCGCGCGGACTTCGCGCTGATCCGCGGCCGCCACGCGGACCGCCTCGGCAATCTCGACTATCACCTCGCCGGGCGCAATTTCAATCCCGTCATGGCGACGGCCGCGCGCGTGGTGGCGGCCGAAGTGGACGGCATGGTCGAGGCCGGCGCGCTCGACCCGGAACAGGTCGTGACGCCGGGCATCTTCGTGCACCGGGTGGTGGTGGCAGACCAGCGATATGGAGGCGGGCGATGACGACGACGGCCATGACCGGATGGACCCGCGAGCAGATCGCGCGGCGCGCGGCGCTGGACATTCCCGCCGGCGCCTACGTCAACCTCGGCATCGGCCTGCCGACCCTGGTCGGCGACCTGATCCCGGCCGGGCGCGAGGTCTTCCTGCACAGCGAGAACGGCATCCTCCACCTCGGCCCGCGCCCGCCGGCCGGCGAGGAACACCCCGACCTCATCAACGCCAGCAAGCAGCCGGTCACGCTGCGCGCGGGCGCGGCGATCTTCGACTCGGCGCTGAGCTTCGCCATGATGCGCGGCGGCCATCTCGACCTGGCCATCCTCGGCGCCTATGAAGTGGCCGCCAACGGCGACCTCGCCAACTGGACCCGCGGCGACCCCGGCACGCCGCCCGCGGTGGGCGGCGCGATGGAGCTGGCCTACGGCGCGCGCGCGGTGTGGGTGCTGATGGAACACACCACGCGCGACGGCCGCCCGCGCCTGCTGGAGCGCTGCCGCCTGCCGCTGACCGCGCGCGGCGTGGTCGGGCGCATCTACACGGACCTCGCGGTGCTGCGCGTCACGCCCGCCGGCCTGCAGGTCGAGGCGATGGCCGAAGGCATGACGCTGGCGCGCCTGCAGGCGCTGACCGAGGCGCCGCTGCTGGCCTGAGACGCATCAGGCCAGGCGCTTCACCACGGCATCGGTGAACTGCTGGGTGGTGGCCGAACCCTTGAGGTCGCCGGTGCGCACCTGGTCCTGGTTGAGCGCGGCGTCGATGGCGCCGCGCAGCCGCGTGGCGAGGTCCTGCCGGCCCACGTGCTCGAGCATCAGGCCCGCGGCCAGCATCAGCGAGATCGGGTTGGCGATGCCCTTGCCGGCAATGTCCGGCGCCGAGCCGTGCACGGCCTCGAAGATGGCGGCGCTCTCGCCGATGTTGGCGCCCGGCGCCATGCCCAGGCCGCCCACCAGCCCGGCGATCTGGTCCGAGAGGATGTCGCCGAACAGGTTGGTACACAGCAGCATGTCGAACTGCCACGGATTGAGCACGAGCTGCATGGCGCAGGCGTCGACGATGCGGTCGTCCATCTCCACGCGGCCCGCGTAGTCCTGCGCCACCTCGCGCGCGGCATCGAGGAAGATCCCGGTCAGCGCCTTGAGGATGTTGGCCTTGTGCACCACGGTGATCTTCTTGCGGCCGTTCTTCACCGCGTACTCGAAGGCGAAGCGCGCGATGCGCCGGCAGGCGTCGCGCGTGTTGGTGCCGGTGGAGACCGCCACCGCGTGCGGGTCGTCGCCCACGGCGATGTAGTAGTCGTGCGCCACGTAGAAGCCGCCCACGTTCTCGCGCACCAGCACCAGGTCAATGTTCTCGAAGCGGCCCGGCACCAGCGTGCGCGCGGGCCGCACGTTGGCGTAGAGGTTGAACGCTTCGCGCAGGCGCACGTTGACCGAACGGAAGCCCCCGCCCACCGGCGTGGTGAGCGGCCCCTTGAGCGCCAGGCCGGTGCGGCGGATGCTCTCCAGCGTCGCCTCGGGCAGCGGGTCGCCGCCCTGCGCGATGCCGGCCATGCCGGCTTGCTGCACGTCCCAGGAGAACGGCGCGCCCAGCGCGTCCAGCAGCTTGACGGTGGCTTCCACGACTTCGGGGCCGATGCCGTCGCCGGGAATCAGGGTGGCGGGGATCTGTTTGGGTGTTTCGGTGGCCATTTGGGCGTCCTGTGGTTGAAATCAGGTTTACAAGGATAGGTGATCGGGCGCGCCGCGGCGCGCGGCGGCGTGCGCGATGGGGCCGCGCCAGTACGCCAGTGCCGCGTGACACCAGTCCCGGCGGCGGCCGGGACGCGCCACGCCGAAACACAAAGTTCACAAATCCACGCCGCGCGCCGGCTTGACACCCCCGACCCCGATCGTCAAGAATCGCTGATCGGGTTGCCTGCGTGCCAGGCGCACCGCATGCGTCGCGCCGGGGCTGCGGCATTGGTGCCGGCAGCGGTGCTGGCAACCGTGCCGGCATTGATTGATGCCGGCGGCGGCAGTCGCGCCGGCAGACACCGCAAGTACCGCAGCACCGCAGCACCGCAAACACCGACGGTCTGGCCCCACGGGCAACAGGCCGCACGCTACCGCCAACGTGCCACGCGCACAGGCAACACGCATGGCGCCGGGGAAGCAGCGCAGAACCGCCAGGCGATCTTTCCGGGTCCGCTTCCCTTGCATGGGAACAAGCGCAGGCGGGCCGCCAATTCCAGGGAGGCTCCCTTGCGCCAGAACGCCCGCAACAGCACCAAGCCCGCCGCCGCAACCGCCGGCACCACCGCCAGCGCGCCGCTGCCGTCCGGCTCCGTCCTCAGCCAGCACGGCGAGCTCATCACCGAACTGATCGACCTGGCCGTCGCCGCCGGCCCCAAACCCGATTCCCGCGTGCCCGAGCTTGCCGGCCTGATCGAGGTGCTGGGCGAGGAAATCCGCCAGCGCGTGACCAGCGGCTGCGCCGAGCTCGAGAACGTCGGCGCGGGGCTGGACAGCGTGCTGACGCTGGCGGATATGCAAAGCGAGAGATCGGAGGATGCCTACGGCATGTACTGCCTGCTGAAGCTGCTCAAGCAGCAGCTCGACAAGGCAACGGGACAGTTGCGGCAGGTGCTCTGAGCCGGGCGCGCGCCGCTACCACGCGGCGGCGGCCGGGAAGCAGCAAGGAAGCGGCAAGGACAAGGACCGGGAAACCGGGGGCCGGCGCGGGCCCCGGCGGTTCAGGCCGTGGTGTTGACCATCGAACCCGAGGCGCTGCCGCTCTCGGCCAGCAGGGCCTGGGTCAGCGCGCCCATGGCCGTCTGCAGCGATGCCGAGGTGGAGGCGACCTGGGACTGGATCGCGCCCATCGCGGCCGCCTTGGACTCGTCGTCCATCTTGCTGGCCTGGATGGACTGGAGCTGGCGCTGTTCCTCGGCCAGTTGCTTCTGCAGGTCGGCGATCTGTTTCTTCAGCTGCTTGACGGTGTCGGACTCGGCGCTGCTGCTGTCGCTGCTGGAGCCGCTGGCGCCGCCGGCAGGCGCGGCGCCCGACAGCGACGGGTCGGCAACGCGGCCGCCCGCGGCAGCACCGGACGATGCCGACGACGCGGACGCGGCCTGGCTGTCCTGATTGCCCTGCTTGTCGGCCTGGGCGGCGTTGACGGGGGCGCTCGATCCGGGCAGCGTCACCTGCGGGTTGACTACGCTGATGCTCGACATGTCGGGTTGTCCGTTACGTTGGGGATGACCACATCATCGGCACGATCCCGCGAAACTTTAGGGCGAACAGAACCCGCGCACCCGTTTATTTGTCGACGATGGTGCCGAGGTTGACCCGCACGCGCCGCAGCAGGCCGATCAGCTGGTCGCGCTCGTGCGCGCTCAGGCCGGCCAGCGCTTCCGCGGCCACCTCGTCGCCGACGCGGCGCGCCTTGTCCAGCGCCATCTCCGCCTTGTCCGTCATGCGCACCACGCGCTCGCGGCGGTCGTCGGGGTTGGGCTGGCGCTCGATCCAGCCGCCCTCCTCCATGCGGTCGAGCAGGCGGCCGGCGGAGATCGGCGCCACCTCCAGCAGGTCGGCCAGCCGCGCCTGGTTGACCTCGCCGTAGTGGCTCAGGTAGGCCAGCGCGCGGCACTGCGCGCGGGTCAGGTCGAGCGAGGACTTGGCTAGGTCGTCGAAGCGCTTGCCGCACAGGCGCCCGACATCCGAGACCAGGAAGCCAAAGCGCTTTTCGAGTTTCGTTTCCATGCAGCGATTGTACAAAGATCCGGGCGGCGCCCCGCGCATGCCACGCATGGGCGCCGCCGCCGTATAATAAGCATGCTTATCATCCTGCCAGGCCGTCCCCCGACATGTCCTCCCTAGCGGTGCCCGCGCGCGCCGAGACGCCGCTCAACCGGCCCATGATCACCATCGCGGTCATGGCCGCGACCCTGATCCAGACGCTCGACAGCACGATTGCCAATGTTGCGCTGCCGCACATGCAGGGCAGCCTGTCCGCCTCGCAGGACGAGATCACCTGGGTGCTGACCTCCTACATCGTGGCCGCGGCGATCGCCACGCCGCTGACCGGCTGGCTGTCCGACCGGCTCAGCGTCAAGCGGCTGCTGGCCATCTCCATCGCCGGCTTCACGGTGGCGTCGGCCTTCTGCGGACTGTCCGAGACGCTCGCGCAGATCGTCGCCTCGCGGCTGCTGCAGGGGCTCTTCGGCGCCGCGCTGGTGCCGCTGTCGCAGTCGATCCTGCTCGACATCAACCCGCGCGAGAAGCAGGGCCAGGCGATGGCGGTGTGGGGCATGGGCGTGATGGTGGGGCCGATCCTGGGCCCCACGCTGGGCGGCTGGCTGACCGACAGCTACAACTGGCGCTGGGTGTTCTTCATCAACGTGCCGATCGGCGCCTTCGCGCTGTCCGGCGTGCTGTCGTTCCTGCCGAGCCGGGCGCCGCGGCGCAGCGTGAAGTTCGACGCCTTCGGCTTCGTCACGCTGGGGCTGGCCATCGGCGCGCTGCAGGCCATGCTGGACCGCGGCGAGCAGCTCGACTGGTTCGGCTCGCTCGAGATCCGCGTCGAGGCCATCCTGGCGGCGCTGGCCTTTCTGTATTTCATCGCGCACACGGCCACGGCCGGCCCCGGCTCCTTCTTCCGCTACCAGTTGCTCAGGGACCGCAACTTCACCACCGGCGCCTGCTTCATCTTCGTGATCGGCGCGGTGATGTACGCCACGCGCGCGCTGCTGCCGCCGATGCTGCAGAACCTGATGGGCTACCCGGTCGCCACCACCGGGCTGGTGACGGCCCCGAGCGGCGCCGGCACCATGCTGGCCATGCTGCTGGCCGGGCGCCTGCTCAGGCGCATCGACGCGCGCCTGCTGCTGCTCTGCGGCTTCCTGATCTCGGCCTTCGCGCTGTGGCAGATGATGCAGTACACCATCGTGCTGTCGGTGTCGGACATCGTGTGGCCCGGCATCATCCAGGGCTTCGGGCTGGGGCTGGTGTTCGTGCCGCTGAGCGCGCTGACCTTCTCCACGCTGACGCCCGAGCTGCGCGCGGACGGCACCGCCACCTACAGCCTGATGCGCAATATCGGCAGCAGCATCGGCATCTCGGTGATCCAGACGCTGATGACGCGCAACACCCAGGTCGCGCACGCCGACCTCGCCGCCAACGTCAGCATCTTCAACCCGGCCATGCAGTCGATGCTGGCCGGCGGCTCGCGCTACGACCTCGCCGTGCTCAACCAGTCGATCAACCAGCAGGCGGCGATGATCGCCTACCTCAACGACTTCAAGGTCATGTTCGTGGCCACGCTGCTGGTGGTGCCGCTGATCCTGCTGATCCGGCCCAGCCACCACGCCGACGAGGCGGTCGCCCACGCGGCGATGGACTGAAGGCCGCGCGCTCAGGCCGCGCCGGCCGCGCGCGCCTGCTGGTCGAGGTACTGCGCCACCGCGCGCTGGAACACCGGCAGCTTGCCGGTGAAGAAATGGTTGGCGCCCGGCACCACCACCACCGGCAGCTCCTGCGGGCGCGCCCAGTCGAACACCCCCTGCAGCGGCGCGTTGGCGTCCTGCTCGCCGTGGACGACCAGGGCGCCGGCCGGCACCGCCGGGGTGTCGTAGCTGCGCCCGGCCGGCACCGGCCCGGCCGGCATGCCGGCCAGCACCAGGCTCGCCACGCGCTCGCCGCCGGCCGTGAGCCGCTGCGCCACGCGCGTCTGCACATAAGCCCCGAACGAGAACCCGGCCAGCGCCAGCGGCAGGCCCGGATGCGCGCGCATGAGCTGCCCGACCACCGCCAGGGTGTCCTCGGTCTCGCCCTCGCCCGCGTCGTGCTGGCCCTGCGTGCCGCCCACGCCGCGGAAATTGGGGCGCACGGCGAGCCAGCCGCGCGCCTCGAACAGCCGCGCCAGCGCCACCGGGATCTTGTGCGTGGCGCTGCCGCCGAGCAGCGGATGCGGATGGGCGATCACGGCGATACCCTTGAGAGCGCCCGGCGGCGTGTCGGCCAGGGCCTCGACGCGGCCGGCGGCGCCGTCGAACCAGAGCGTGTTGTCGGGAGAGGAAGACGAAAGCGAGGACATGAGGGGCGAGGGGCCAGGGGCGAGGAGCGCGGAAGATGGAAAGCGGCGCGCGCAGATGCGCGGCGACCCGGCATTGTAATGCGCCGGGCGCACGATGGCCGGCGCGCCGCCCGGCAGCCCGCGAGCGGCCGCGCCCGGCCGCAAGTAGAATGCACCTCGCCATACCAAGACAGGAGACAGCCATGCCGATTCCCGCCACGCTGGCGTGCCTTTGCGGCCAGGTCCGGTTGCGCATCGCCGGCGAGCCGGTGGCGAGAGCCAATTGCCACTGCCAGGCCTGCCGCGACTTCTACGCGACCCCGGTATTCGCCGCCACCGCCTGGGAGCCCGCGCAGGTAACGATTGCGCACGGCGCGGGGCACGTGGCCACCTATCACCACGCCACCCGCGCGCTGCAGCGCCAGTTCTGCCGCCATTGCGGCGAGACCCTGTTCGGCATCAACCGCCTGGGCATGTCGGTGGTGCCCAACAGCCTGTTCGCGCGCGCCGCCGGCGGCACGCTGCCCGAAGCGCTACAGCCGGCCATGCACCTGTTCTACCGCCACCGCGTGGTGGACGTGGCCGACAACCTGCCCAAGTACCTCGACGACTGGGACGGCCCGCTGCACAAGGCCGGCTTCTGAAACGCCGGCGGCGCGCGCCGCCTACGCGCCCAGCCCGCGCAGGAACGACAGGCTCGGCGCGAAGAAATACTCGCCGCCCTTCATCGTGACGTGCCCGGAGAAATCCAGCGGATCGCTCAGCGTCTGGCCGTAGACCACCGGCCAGCGCTGCTTGCCGCCGCCGGCCGGCTGCCCGATGACGGGATCGATGCCGGTGCCGCTGCCGGGGAAGCCGACGTTGTTGACCCACTTGACCTGCGTGAATTCGAACTGCCCGGCGATGTCGCTCTGGTAGGCCATGAACAGCAGCCCCACGCCGCCGGACGGCTTGTTGTCGATGCGGCCGTCGTTGGGATCGTCGCTGCGCGCGCCGTAGGGAATGCCCCGTCGCGCCATCAGGTGGCTCTTCGAGTTGGCGATGCCGTCGCGCGGGTTGCTCTTGCGGATATGCCCGGCGAACGGGCATTTCAGGCCATCGGGATCGCCCGCGTAGCTGAAGTTGTTGGGCACGCCCGGCGCCGCGAACGGCAGCTCGTCCGCGGACGCGACCACGGGCGTGCCGTTCTCGAAGCGGCCCACCACGCTGGCGCCGGCGCGCTCGCCGATGCCGCCGAGCGTGTCGGCCAGCGCGTCCTCCCGCGCCTTGAAGGCCTTCACGTCCTGCTCCAGCTTGCGGAACACGAAATAGCTGCCGAAGCTCACCGCGAGCTTGCCGCCCGGGTCTTTGGCCAGCACCTGGCTCAGCGGAATGGCGGGGTTCCACTTGTCGATGCCGTCCGTGTTCTGCTGCTCGTTGTCCACGTCTTCCTGCAGCGGCAGCGGCTGGCTGCGGCCATCGACATAACCGAAATGCTCGATGCCCTGCTGGTCGCTGTTGAACAGCGCGTTGCCCATCTCCTCGCCGGCGATGCGCACCGCGCCCAGCGTGGCGGCCACGAGCTGGCGGAACTGCGCCGCGTCGCGGTCGCGCTGCGCGGCGGTGCTGCTGGCGATCAGCATCATGGCGTGCACGTCGCCGGCGAACGCGCCGCCCCAGGTAGACGGCGCCGGGTCGCCCAACTGGCGTGTCTTCATGCCGGCGAGGAAGGCGACGTCGCCGGGCCTGGCGTCGGCGCGACCCAGCGCGTCGTAGCCTTTGGCGGTGAGCAGCAGCGAAACGAAAGTGCCCGCGTCCAGCCCCGAGGCCTTGAACACCAGCGCGCCGGTCAACTGGTCCAGCGCCGAGCCGATCTGCACGGCAAGCGAAGACAGGAAGTGCCGGCTCGCGGCCTGCCGGGCCGGATCGAACACCAGGAACAGATTGGCCGTGCTGTGCCGGCCGTGGCCCTTGAGGATGTTCCCCTGCAGGTCGCTGAGCATGGCAAGCTCCGCGGCCGCGCTCGGCGTGGCGGCGGCGAGGCTTTTCTTCCATGACAAGGTCTGGCTGAGATCGAGGTCCATATTTCCTCCTTGCTGGAGATTGGACGTGACCGGTTCCCCCGGATGCGGCCGCCTCCTGCCGGGCAAGGCGCGGCTGGCGCGGCTCAACCACTCTAGGCACTCGGCGTGGCGGTGCAATTAGATCGATTGCAGGGGAGTGATGCGGCGTTTCTACTTCGTAAGGATGATGAAACGCCGGCCGGCGCCGACCTTCCCGACCCGCGCCCAACCCGCGCCAACATCGCAAAAATGCCCGGAAACCCGTCAAAAATTCCAGGTCGCGCCAACGCGCAGGGTGCGCGGCTCGGCCGGATGGACATGGTGGTCGTCGATGCCCGCGGGCGCGCCGCCGGCGCCGGGCGGCGAGGCCTCGCCCTTGAGCAGCGAGGCGTAGTAATAATCGATATCGTTGGCGCGCCGGCCCAGCGCGTTCAGCACTTCGGCGAAGACCCGCACGTTCTTCAGCACGCGGTAGCCGAGCTTGAGGTTGACCAGGAACGACGACGCCGAGCGCACGCTGTCGTCCTCGACCAGCGGGCGCGGGCCGAAATAGCGCATGCGCGCGCCGAACGACCAGCGCCCGCGCTCGGCCGACACGCCCATCGACGCGGTGGCCTGGATCGCTTCGGGAATGTCGTCGCCCACGCTGTCGTGGTCGCGGTAGCGCGCGCGGGAGAAGGCCGCGTCGGCATCAACGATGATGCCCGGCGCCGGCACGTAGTACGCCGCCAGCTCAACGCCGGTGCGGCGGCTCGGCCGGCTCGGCTCGGTGGTGCCGCTGTCGCCCGAGAACACCAGCTCGGAGCCGATGTCGAGCCGCCACAGCGAGGCCGACAACTGCAGGCCCGGCAGCACGTCAGCGCTGCGCACGCCCAGCTCGTAGCCGGTGGCCGGCACCAGCACGCTGACCTTCCGCGCGGGCGCGCCGCTGGCCGGGTCCACCGTGGTGGTGGCGCCGCGCACGTCGTTGCTGTGATAGCCGCGGCCCCAGTTGAGGAACACGTCGGTATGCGCGCCCGGCGACAGCACCAGGCCCAGCTTGGGGCTGACGATGTGGTCGCCGCCGTTGCCGGAGTTGGCCGGGTTGTCGCTGGCCACGCCATACCAGAACTGGTCCGCGCGCAGGCCGGCCACGGTGCGCAGCCACGGCAGCCACTGCACGGCGTTGCGCGCATAGAGCGCGGCGCTGGTCTCGTTGACGCGGTCGCTGCGCACCTGCTGGTAGACCTGCCGCGCCTCGGTGCCGTAGAGCGCGATGGGGTCGAGCCGGTCGTAGCGCAGTTGCGTGCCGAGCTCGGTCTCCGCGTCGCGCCCGGCCAGCTTGCCGAACCACGTGCGCGCGGCATTGGCGCCGGTGGTCACGCGGTTCTCGAACTGCTCGAACTGGTCGCCGCGCCCGGGGTTGTCGAGCGCGTAGGTGAAGTCGGAGAACAGTTGCAGGCGGCTCTTGATGACGTAGGCATTGGCCTTGACCAGCCCGTCCGGCAGCGGCCGCTGCCAGTCCGCCGACAGGCTGTAGCGCGAGGACGCGCCGCCGTCGCTCGGGTCGATGTAGCCGAAGCGCGAGATCAAACCCTGGTCGATGGCGCGCTGCGGCACCTGGTCGGTGGACTGCCAGCGGTTCTTGTAGGCCATCGCCGTGACTGCCACGCGCTCGCCACCGCCCAGCGGCAGGCTGTAGCGCAGCACGCCATTGAGCTTGTGCACGCCCTCGGGCAGCACCCACGGCCCGTTCTCGCCCATCCATTCCAGCCCGTACAGCAGCGTGCCGGGCCCCGCCTGGAGCGAGTCGGCCAGCAGCCCGCGGCGGTAGCCGTGCTGGCCGATCTCGCCCTGGGCGATGCCCCGCGGCAGGCTCGGCACGTAGTCCATGCGCACCGCGCCGGCGGCGGAGAAATCGCCCTCCTCGGCATGGTAGGTGCCCTTCTTGTAGGCGATGCCGCCGACCAGCTCGGGGATGACGAAATTGAGGTCGGTATAACCCTGGCCATGCGCGTGGGTGCGCATGTTGACCGGCATGCCGGCCACCGTGGTGGCGAGGTCGGTGCCGTGGTCGAGGTTGAAGCCGCGCAGGAAATACTGGTTGGCCTTGCCGTCGCCGCTGTGCTGCGTGACGATCAGGCCCGGCACGGTCTCGAGCAGCTCGCCGGGCCGCAGCAGCGGCCGGGTCTCGAGCTGCTCGCGCGTGACGTAGCCCTCGCTGGCGCTGTCGCCGGCCAGCGCTTCGGCCGGCGCGCCGCGGACCGTCACCGCCTGCAACTGCGCATCGGGCCCGGCCTGCTGCAGGCCGCCCGCGCCGGCGACGCCGTACAGCCCCGCGCCGCAGCTTGCCGCGGCCCACAGCGCCAGCCGCAGCGGGCGGCGGCGCAACGCGCGCGGCAGGCCGGCAATGGCGGGCGCGCCCGCCGGGTCCGGGAAGCGCGGCAGGCGCCGGAGGTAGTCCCGCATCGTCATTTTTTTGCAATATGAAAATATATGAAGTTTTTAGAAAACTTCATACCACCGGGCAAGCACCATCACGGTGCGGATGTCCGGCGTCTTTCACTCGTGCGGGTGAGGATGCGGATCGGGATGCGGATGCGGGTGGGAGTGCGAGTGGAAGTCGTCGGCCTCGGCCATGACCACGTTCAGCGTCGCCTGGCGCACGCCGCGCTCGCTGCCGATGGCGTCGGCAAGCTGCCGCACGGCGCTGGCCGGGCCTTTCAGGATCACCGTCTCGATGCAGTTGTCGCTGTCGAGGTGGGCATGCATGGTCGAGACCGTGAGGCTGTGATGGGCGTGCTGGATGCGCGTGAGCCGCTCGGCCAGCTCGCGCTCGTGGTGGTTGTAGACGTAGGACAGGTTGGCCACGCAGGGGCCGTCGGCATCGCAGGCCTCGCGCCAGCGGTCGAGGTGGCTGCGCAGGATGTCGCGCACCGCCTCGGAGCGGTTGTCGTAGCCGCGCTCGGCGATCAGCCGGTCGAATTCCTCGGCAAGCTGGTTGTCCAGCGAAATGGTGAAGCGTTCCATGATGGGAGCGAGAAGGCCGGACGGGATGCGCGCGCCTACTTCGAGCGGCTGCTGTCGCCGCCGAGCGGGTCGAGCGTGATCTGCACCTGGCGCAGCACGCCCTGGTCGTCGAAGTAGCAGTTGAACAGCGAGGACAGCATGCCATCCTGGCGGAAGCGGTAGGACCACACCAGGCGCCGCATCAGCGGGAAATACTGCACCGGCTCGCGCGGCTTGCCGAAATGCTCTTCCACGTCGCGCTGGGTCCAGACGTCGACGCGGGCCTTGTAGATTTCCGCGTTGGTCAGCATCTGGCGGAAGCTGGTCAGCTTGCCGGCGGCGTCGAAATCGGCCGCGTAGGCCTGGTAGCCGAGCGGCTGCCGCGAGTAGATCCAGCGGGTCGTGCCGTCGGCCAGGTGGTAGACGTCGGTCGGGTTGCCGAAGGTGGTCTTGACCGCGTCTTCGGGCGCGCCGATCATCTTCTGCGCCGTTTCCACCGGCTGCAGCAGCGTGCAGGCCGGCAGCATGGCGGCGGCCGCGCACAGCAGCCAGCCGCCGAGATATCGTGAGGTAGTCTTCATGGTTTCGCTTCAGGTCCGGGCCGGCGCGGCGGGCACGCTGGCCGGCCGCGAAACGGCGGCGCGGCGGCCCGGGGCGCCGCGCCAGCCTGCAATATAGATCATCGGCCGGCATGGCGTGCGGGCCTGCCGTGAAGCCGCCATTTGCGGACACCGCCGCGGCAGACGATAATTGCGCGGCCGCGCAAGCCGCGCGGCGCTGTCCTCGCCGGTTCTCTTCCTCGCCTCCATGCAGCCACACCAAGGCCTACCCCGTCCCCAACGCACCTGGGCCATCCTCACCGTGTTCTGCGGCCTCATCATGGCCGTGCTCGACGGCTCGATCGCCAACATCGCGCTGCCGTCGATCTCGCGCAAGCTCGCCTCCGACCCGAGCAGCACCATCTGGGTGGTCAACGCCTACCAGCTCACCGTCACGGTGTGCCTGCTGCCGCTGTCCTCGCTGGGCGACATCCTCGGCTACAAGCGCGTGTACCGCACCGGGCTGGCGATCTTCCTGCTCGGCTCGCTGCTGTGCGCGCTCTCGCCCACGCTGCCGGTGCTGGTGGCCGCGCGCGTGCTGCAGGGCATCGGCGGCGCCGGCATCATGAGCGTGAACACGGCGCTGGTGCGCTTCATCTACCCGCCCACCAAGCTCGGCCGCGGCATCGGCCTCAACGCGCTGGTGGTCGGCATCACCATCGCCGTGGGGCCGTCGGTGGGCGCGCTGATCCTGTCGGTGGCAAGCTGGCAATGGCTGTTCGCCATCAACGTGCCGGTCGCGGTGTTCGCGCTGCTGCTCGCGCGCAGCGCGCTGCCGGCCACGCCGCCGCAGCCGCACGGCTTCGACTACCGCAGCGCGCTGCTGTCGACGGTGGTGTTCGCGCTGTTCATCCTCAGCGTGGACGCCGCCGGGCACGCCGGCCTGCGCGCCGCCGCGGCCGCCGGGCTGGCGGCGGCGGCGCTGCTGGGCTGGTGGCTGGTGCGCCTGCAGCACGGCAAGCCCGCGCCGCTGGTGCCGGTGGACCTGTTCCGCAGCCGCGCCTTCACGCTGGCGGTGGGCACCTCGTTCTGCTCGTTCATGGCGCAGATGCTGTCCTTCGTGGCGCTGCCGTTCTACCTGGAATACCAGCTTGGCCGCTCGCTGCACGAAACCGGCCTGCTGATCACGCCGTGGCCGCTGATGGTGGCGGTCATGGCGCCGCTGTCGGGCCGGCTGTCGGACCGCTATCCGGCCAGCATCCTGGCCGGCATCGGCCTGGCGCTGCTCGGCAGCGGGCTGGTCGGCCTGGCCATGCTCGGCCCGGAGGCGTCGAGCTTCGGCATCGGCTGGCGCATGGCGATGTGCGGGCTCGGCTTCGGCCTGTTCCAGTCGCCCAACAACCGCGCCATGATCGGCGCCACGCCGCCCGCGCGCAGCGGCGGCGCCAGCGGCGCGCAGGCAACCACGCGGCTGCTCGGGCAGACCACCGGCACCGCCATCGTCGCGCTGCTGTTCAGCATCGAGCCGTCCGGCGCGGCCCGGCTGGCGCTGTTCGTCGCGGCCGCGGTGGCCGCGGCGGGCGCGGTGGTGAGCTTCAGCCGGCTGCGCAGCGGCAGCGGCTCGCAGGCGCAGGGCGCGGCCGAGGCGGACATCTGAGCGAAGGGCGCGTGGCGCGGCGGCGCCGGGGAAGTTCGCCGGCGCCGCCAGCACGCCCGGACACGGCGCCCAATGTCCGCGGCAACGTCAGGGATAGCCAGCGATGGCGCGGCCGCCTCCCCATGTCGGCTGACGCGGCAGGCGAACACGGGAAGCCGGCACCCGCGCCGGGCGCCGAATGCCGGAAGGCTCGCGCTACTCCGCCTTCGCGCCCGACTCCTTCACCACCTTGGCCCACTTCGCGATCTCGCTGCGCTGGTAGCTGGCCAGCTTCTCCGGCGTGCCGAGCACCGGGTCCAGGCCCAGCGTCTTGAGCTTGGCCTGCACGTCGGGCAGCGTGTAGATGCGGTTGAGCTCGGCGTTGAGCCTGGCGATCACGTCCTTGGGCGTGTTGGCCGGCGCGAAGATGGCGAACCACGAATCGGCCTCGAAGCCGGGCAGGCCCTGCTCGGCCAGCGTGGGGATGTCCGGCGCCGAGGCGGTGCGCTTGGCGCTGGTCACGCCGAGCGCGCGCAGCTTGCCTTCCTTGACCACCGGCAGCGCCGACGGCAGGTTGTCGAACATCATCGTGATGTGGCCGCCGAGCAGGTCGGGGATGGCCATCGCGCGGCCCTTGTAGGGCACGTGCGTGATCTTGACGCCCGCCATCGAGTTGAACAGCTCGCCCGCCACGTGCAGCGAGGTGCCGACGCCCGGCGTGCCGAAGGTGAGGCCGCCCGGCTTGGCCTTGGCCAGCGCGATCAGTTCCTGCACGTTCCTGGCCGGCACGGAAGGGTTGACCACCAGCACGTTGGGCGTGGACGCGACCAGGATCACCGGCGTGAAGTCCTTGACCATGTCGTATGGCATGTGCGCGTAGAGCGCGCCGTTGATCGAGTGCGTGCCCACCGTGCCCATCGCCAGCGTGTAGCCGTCGGGCGCGGCGTGGGCCACGGCCTCGGCGCCGATGTTGCCGCCGGCGCCGGGCTTGTTGTCGACCACCACCGGCTGGCCCAGCGAGATCTTCTCCGAGAAGATGCGCGCCAGGATGTCCGGCGCGCCGCCGCTGGGAAAGCCGACCACGAGCCGGATCGGCTTGGACGGATAGGTGTCCGCGCGCGCCGGCGGCGCCGACAGGACGGACAAGGCGGTGCAGGCGGCCAGCATGGCCGCCGCGAGAGGTTTGCTGCGCATGGTTGTCTCCAGGTGTTTTTTTGCTTTTTGGGTAATACCGGTACTGCCGATGCTGCGGGTGCCGCGCGGCGCGCGGCCTTGCTCACTGCTTACACCACGCTGCCGCCGAACTCCGCCATCACTTTATCGTGCAGGCGGCGCATTCCCTTGAGCCAGCGGTCGTAGTCCTGGCCCTTGCGCTGGTAGTACTCCAGCACTTCGGGGTGCGGCAGGATCAGGAAGCGCTCGTCCTTCACGCCTGCGAGCGTGACCTGCGCCACGTGCTCCGGCGTGACCGAGCCGGCCTGCAGGAAGCCCTTGCGCGAGCCGTCCTCGCCGAACAGCATGTTGGTCTGCACGCCCTGCGGGCAGATGCAGCTTACCTTGATGCCGCGCTCGCCGTAGGTGATCGACAGCCATTCGGCGAAGCCGATGGCCGCGTGCTTGGTCACGGCGTAGGGCGCCGAGCCGATCTGCGACAGCAGCCCGGCGGCCGACACGGTGTTGACGAAATAGCCCTCGCCGCGCGCCAGCATCTGCGGCAGCACCGCGCGCGCGGCGTGGATGTGGGCCATCACGTTGATCTCCCAGATGCGCTGCCATTCCTGCGCGCTGGCATCGAGGCCCTTGCGCAGGATGATGCCGGCGTTGGAGCAGAACACGTCGACCTGGCCGAAGCGCTCGGTGGCGGCGTCGGCCAGCGCCTGCACCGCGGCGGCATCGGCCACGTCGGTGCGCTGCGCGAAGACCTGGCAGGCGGGACTGGCCTGCGCCAGTTCCGCGGCCACCGTGCGTGCGCCAGCCTCGTCGAGGTCGGCCACCGCCACGCCGCGCGCGCCGCCGGCGGCGAAGGCCAGCGCCAGCGCGCGCCCGATGCCGGTGGCGGCGCCCGTCACGATCACGGTCTTGTTGCGGATGTCCATCGTTGTCTCCTTTGTTTTCTTTGTCTGTATTGCCTGCTGGATGTCTGGCCCTTGCGGCGCATGTCCACCGGGCCGCGTCGATGCGCGATGATGCCCGTTGCCCGTCTATCCGTGCCCCTGCCACAGGCGCCCCTGCAGCGCGTCGGCGAGTTCGCGGATGCGCGGGCCGAGATTGCCGTCGAGGATCTCGGGCGCGAGCCGCGTGGCCGCGCCGCCGATGTTGATGGCCAGCACTTCGGCGCCGCCTTCGAGCACCACCGGCGCGGCCGCACCGCTCACGGTGCGGTCCCATTCCGCGTGCGCCACGCAGAAGCCGCGCCGGCCGTAGTCGCGCAGCGCGCGCTCTAGCTTGGCGCGCAGCGGCGCCCAGCGGCTGCCGTAGAACTGTTCGAGATCGGCGATGGCGGCGGCGCGCCGCGGCGCTTCCAGCCCGGCCAGCCACGCGCGGCCGATGGCGGAGGTGGCGGTGGGCAGGCGCGAGCCCGGCGCCAGCCGCATCACCAGCGCGCCGCGCGGCTGGCAGACCTCGAGGTAGACCATCTCGTGGCGGTCGGCGGTGGCCAGCGCCACGGTGCAGTCGGTGGCGAACGCGAGCGACTGCATCAGCGGCCGCGCGATCTCGCGGATGCGCGAGCCGGCGAGGTAGCGCTGGCCGAGCACCATCGCGCCTTGCCCGAGGCGGTATTTCTCGAGCGATTCGGAATAGATCAGGTAGCCCAGGCTGGTGAGCGTGTAGGTCAGGCGCGAGACGGTCGGGCGCGGAATGCCCGCGCGCCGCGCGAGCTCGGCATTGCCGAGGTAGTCGTCGTGCGGGCCGAACGCGCGCAGCAGGTCCAGTCCGCGCGCCAGCGCGGTGACGAAGTTGCGGTCGTCGCGCGCGGCGTCGGCGAGCGCGCCGGCGCACGGCGGCAGCGTATCGGCATCGGCGTCGGGCACGGACGCGGGCACGGATGCCGGCACAGGCACGGACGCGGGCGACAGCGGGATCGACGAGGTGCGCTTCATGGATGGCGGCGACGCTGGAGACGGGCTGCAAACCGCGGGCCGTGAACTGCGGACCGCGGGCCGCGGGAGGACGCATTCCGCACCGCGCCGGCATGCCGAAGAAAACGGGCTGCGCCGGCTATTTCGCTGTGCGGAAGACTATTCCGTATTCCTTGACTGTGCCTCAGGCCGTATGCAACAGTCAATGAAAACGAACGATCGTGCTGGAAAGTGCATATGCATGCAAACGCATCGCGCTTTCACCGGCCGACGACACCGGCAGCGAGGCATCGCCCTCGCCCCGCCAATCCGCACTGCACAGGCATTGCACAGGAGACAGAACATGCACCGCACGACCCGCCAAGCCGCGTCACCGCCCGGCTGATCCCGCCCTCGCCTCATGAGCGGCGCCGCCTTCGCGCGGCGCCGCACGTTCCACGCCATCCGCGCCGCGGATTGCGTGTCTTCGTTCGTGATCCGCAAAGAGGTAAGCCGAGATGTTGTTTCTCCAACAAGTCCTGAACGGCCTCACGCTGGGCGGCGTGTACAGCCTGGTGGCGCTGGGCCTGACGCTGGTCTACGGCATCCTGCACGTGCCCAATTTCGCGCACGGCGCGTTCTACATGGCCGGCGCCTACGTCTCGTACTACATGATGGCCGCGCTCGGCCTGAACTACTGGCTGGCGATGGGCGCGGCGGCGCTCGCGGTGGCGGCGCTGTCGATGCTGGCCGAGCGCCTGGTGTTCCATCCGCTGCGCAACGCGCCGGAGCTGCACGACATGATCGCCGCCATTGGCATCATGCTGTTCCTCGAAGCCGGCGCGCAGGCGCTGTGGGGCGCGGACTTCCTGCGCATGCCCACGCCCTACGGCCAGATGGTGGAACTGTTCGGCCTGACCGCGCCGGCGCAGCGCCTGCTCATCATCGCCGCCGCGTTCGGCCTGATGGTGCTGCTGCACCTGTTCCTCACGCGCACCGTGACCGGCTCGACCATCGTGGCGATGGCGCAGAACCGCGAGGGCGCCGCGCTGGTCGGCATCGACGCCACGCGCGTCACGCTGCTGGTGTTCGCCATCTCGGGCGCGCTGGCGGCCATCGCCGCCACGCTGTACGCGCCGATCAACCTGGTCTACCCGAGCATGGGCAACCTGGTCATCACCAAGGCCTTCGTCATCATCATCCTCGGCGGCATGGGCAGCATCCCGGGCGCCATCGTGGGCGGGCTGATCATCGGCATGGCGGAGAGCTTCGGCGGCTTCTACGTCTCCACCGACTACAAGGACATCATCGCCTTCGTGCTGCTGGTGGCCATCCTGTCGGTCCGGCCGCAGGGCCTGTTTGCCGGCAAGACCGCCTGAGGAGCGCAGCATGACCAAGACACTGCAAGGCAAGACCGGCTGGGCGCTGCTGCTGGCGCTCGCCGTCGCGTTTCCGCTCATCACGCCCAACAGCTACTACCTGACGGTGATGACGCTGGCCTTCATCTACGCCATCGCTACGCTCGGGCTGAACCTGATCACCGGCTATACCGGCCAGCTCAACCTCGCGCACGGCGGCTTCATGGCGATCGGCGCGTACACGCTGGGCATCCTCACGGTGGACCACCAGGTGCCGTTCTGGTGGGCGTTCGCGCTGTCGGGCGTGGTGTGCATGGCGGTGGGCTACTTCGTCGGCGTGGTGTCGCTGCGCCTCAAGGGCCATTACTTCTCGATCTTCACGCTGTGCATCGGCTACATCATCTACCTGCTGATCGAAAAGTGGGAAAGCCTCACGCACGGCACGGTGGGCCTGATCGGCATCCCGGTGCCGGCCGCGGTGGGCCCGCTCGCGTTCGACAACGTGCAGGCGCAGTACTACCTGGTGCTGTTCTTCCTGGCGGCGGGCACCTTCCTCATGCACCGCATCGTCACCTCGCTGCTGGGCCGCAGCTTCATGGCCGTGCGCAACAGCGACGCGCTGGCCGAGGCGCTGGGCATCGACCTGATGCGCACCAAGGTGCTGTCCTTCGTGCTGTCGGTGGGCTACGCGGGTTTTGCCGGCGCGCTGTACGCGGGCCAGGTGCGCTTTCTCGGTCCCGACATCGCGCGCACCGACCTGACCTTCGACATGGTGATGGCGATGCTGGTGGGCGGCACCGGCACGCTGCTCGGGCCGCTGCTGGGCGCGGTGCTGGTGCCGTGGGTCACGCAGACGCTGCAGTTCCTGCAGGACTACCGCATGCTGGTGTTCGGGCCGGTGCTGGTGCTGCTCATCATCTTCGTGCCGGACGGCATCGTCGGTTCGTGGCTCAAGCGCCAGGCGCGCCGCGCCGCCGCCGCGCGGCGCGGCGGCAAGGATCGCGCGCCGGCCGCCACGCCGGCCAGCGCAACCGCAGCCAACGCAGGAGCCGACCATGCTTGAGATCCGCAACCTGACCCGCAAGTTCGGCGGCCTGACCGCGGTGCACGATGTCTCCGTCACGTTCGAGACCGGCCACATCAACGCCATCATCGGCCCCAACGGCGCCGGCAAGACCACCTTCTTCAACCTGATCGCCGGCACGCACGCGCCCACCTCCGGGCAGATCCGGTTCAAGGGCCGGGACGTGGCCGGCCTGCGCGCCGACCAGATCGCGCGCCTGGGCGTGGCGCGCACGTTCCAGGCCACGCATCTGTTCGACCGCGCCACGGTGCTCGACAACCTGATCGTGGGCCACCGCCTGCGCACGCACTCGGGCCTGGCCGACGTGCTGTTCAACACGCGCCGGCTGCGCGAGGAAGAGCGCCTGTGCCGCGACAAGGCCGAGGAAGCGCTGGAGTTCGTCGGCCTCGCGCACCTCGCGCACGAGGTCGCCGCCGACATCACGCAGGAAGAGCGCAAGCGCGTGGCCTTCGCGCTGGCGCTGGCCACCGGCGCCGAACTGCTGCTGCTCGACGAGCCGGCTGGCGGCGTCAACCCGGAAGAGACCGTGGGCCTGGCCGGGCTGATCCGCAAGATGGTCGGCCACGGCAAGACGGTCTGCCTGATCGAGCACAAGATGGACATGATCATGCGGCTGGCCGACAAGATCATGGTGCTCAACTACGGCGAGAAGATCGCCGAGGGCACGCCGGCGCAGATCCAGCAGGACCCGCACGTCATCGAAGCCTACCTGGGAGCCGACCATGTTGCAGCTTGAACGCGTCTCGCTGTCCTACGGCAGCTTCCGCGCGCTGGACAACATCACGCTGCACGCCGGCGCCGGCGAGCTGGTGGTGCTGCTCGGCGCCAACGGCGCCGGCAAGAGCTCGATCTTCCTGGCCATGAGCGGCATCCACCGCGCCAGCGGCGGCACCATGCGCTTCGACGGCCGCGAGCTGTCCGGCATGAAGCCGTCGCAGATCGTGCAGGCCGGGCTGGTGCACTGCCCCGAGGGACGCAAGCTGTTCCCGGCCATGAGCGTGCAGAAGAACCTGACGCTGGGCGCCTACGTGCACCGGCGCGACACGGCCGGCATCCGGCGCTCGCTGGAAGAGGTGTTCGAGATGTTCCCGATCCTGCGGCAGAAGAAGGACGACCCCGCCGGCTCGCTCTCGGGCGGCCAGCAGCAGATGGTGGCGCTCGGCCGCGCGCTGATGAGCCGCCCGCGCGCGCTGCTGCTCGACGAGCCGTCGCTGGGGCTGGCGCCGCTGGTGGTCAAGCAGATGTTCGAGGTGATCCAGCGCATCAACCGCGCCGGCACCACGGTGCTGCTGGCCGAGCAGAATGCCTACGCGGCGCTGGGCATCGCGCACCGCGCCTACGTGATCGAGAGCGGGCGCATCGTGATGGAGGGCGACCGCGACGCGCTGCTCGGGGACGAGGGGGTCAGGCGGGCGTATATCGGGGGCTGACGCCGCCGCGTGTTGCATATTTTCTTCCCTCTCCCGCAGGCGGGAGAGGGAAGAAAACAAGAACAACAACAGGCAGTACCAACACAACAGGAGACAGCCAGATGCAAACCAAGACGATCCGCCGCTTCTTCCCGCTTGCCTTCCCGCTTGCCGCCACCGCCGTGGCCGCGCTGCTGGCATCGGGCGCCGCCTTCGCCCAGGAGGTGGTCAAGCTGGGTTACACCGGGCCGCTGTCGGGCGGCGCCGCGCTGTACGGCAAGAACGTGCTGTCCGGCATCCAGATGGCGGTGGACGAGATCAACGCCGCCGGCCTGGAGGTCAAGGGCAAGAAGGTCAAGCTGGAAGTGGCCGCGCTCGACGACAAGTACGCGCCGGCCGAAGCCGCCATCAACGCGCGCCGCCTGGTGCAGCAGTACAAGACGCCGGCCGTGTTCGTGCCGCACTCGGGCGGCATCTTCGCGCTGCAGGCGTTCAACGAGCAGGAGAAATTCCTGGTGATGGCGTACTCCAGCGTGCCGCGCATCACCGATGCGGGCAACAAGCTGACCATCCGCATCCCGCCGGCCTATACCGGCTACATCGAGCCGTTCGTCAAGGCGCAGATGAAGCGCTACGGCAAGAACGTGGCGCTGGCGCCGGCCGACCACGACTACGCCAAGGCCTGGGTACAGGCCTTCGTGCCGGCATGGGAAGGCGCGGGCGGCAAGGTGGTGGCCAACAACCCGATGTCCTACACCAAGGCCACCGACTTCTACAGCGGCGTGTCGCGCGTGCTGGCCGACAAACCCGACGTGATGTTCGTGGGCGGCCCGTCCGAGCCGACCGCGCTGGTGGTCAAGCAGGCGCGCGAGCTGGGCTTCAAGGGCGGCTTCATCGTGATGGACCAGGCCAAGCTCGACGAGATGGCCAAGGTCACGGGCGGCCTGGGCATGCTCGAAGGCGCGATCGGCGTGATGCCGCTGGCCAACGACAGCCGTCCGGCCGCGCAGACCTACAACGCCAAGTACAAGAAGCTGCACGAGGGGCGCGACGCCACCACCGAGATGTCGCTCAACTACACCATGGTGTACGTGCTGGCCAATGCGATGAAGCTGGCCGGCACCACCAGCGACGTGGCCGCGATCCGGGCCAGGATGCCGGAAGCGGTGAAGACGCTGACCAGGGACGCCAACCCCAACGAGATCGAGAGCATCGACGCCAGGGGCGGCACCGTGGCCGATACCGTGGTGGGCTGGGTGCAGGGCGGCAAGATCGCCCAGGTGCGGCTGTCGGAACTGGCCAGGTAACGCTGCGCCCGACCACGCGCGCCGGCCGGCGGCCAGCGCGCGCTTCGTGTCTCCCGCGTCCGGTCACCCGGCGGCGGCGCCTAGGTGTGCTGCTGCTGGCGCTGCAGCTCCTGCTGGCGGCGCTGCTGCTCCTGTTGCTGGCGCTGCATGTTCTGCTGCTGGCGTTGCATTTCCTGCTGCTGCCGCTGCATCTGCTCTTGCTGCTGGCGCTCCATCACCTGCTGCTGGCGCTGCTGCTCCTGGACCTGGCGCTCCTGCTGCTGGCGCATCTGCATGCGCTGCTGCTCCATCTGCTGGCGCTGCGTTTCCTGCTGCTGCCGCTGCATGGCCTGCTGTTGCTGCAAGGCCTGCTGGGCGCGCTGCTGCTCGCCGCGCTGGCGTTCCAGTTGCTGGCGCTGCATCTCCTGCTGTTGCTGAAGCGCCTGCTGCGCGCGCTGCTGATCGCCGAGCTGGCGCGCCTGCTGCTGGCGCTGCATCTCCTGCTGTTGCTGGAGCGCCTGCTGCGCGCGCTGCTGGTCGCCGAGCTGGCGCGCCTGCTGCTGGCGCTGCATTTCCTGCTGTTGCTGGATCGCCTGCTGCGCGCGCTGCTGATCGCCGAACTGGCGCGCCTGCTGCTGGCGCTGCATCTCCTGTTGCTGCTGGATCGCCTGCTGCGCGCGCTGCTGGTCGCCGAACTGGCGCGCCTGCTGCTGGCGCTGCATCTCCTGTTGCTGCTGGAGCGCCTGCTGCGCGCGCTGCTGGTCGCCGAACTGGCGCGCCTGTTGCTGGCGCTGCATATCCTGCTGTTGCTGGATCGCCTGCTGGGCATGGAACTGGTCGCCGCGCTGGCGATCCAGTTGCTCGCGCTGCATGTCCTGCTGCTGCCGGATGGCCTGCTGTTGCTGCATGGCCTGTTGCTCGCGCGCCTGGTCGGGGCGGGTGGTCCAGCCGCGCGCGCGCGGGTCGCCGCCCGGCGCCGGCGGCTGGCCGCCGGGGGCCGCGCCCACGAAGCCCTGCGGCATGGCGCCGCGCGGGCCGCCTTCGGTGCGTTGCGGATTGAAGGCGGGGTTGGCGGGGGTGGCGGGGTTGCCCTGGCCGCCTTCGCCGCGCCCGCGCCAGGCCGGCGCGGCCTGGCTCAGCCGGACCTGGCCGCCGGCCGCGGCCGGGCCGGCGGGCTGGGCGTTGCCGCCGCGCCAGGCCGGGCCCGCGCCGGGCACGGTGCCGCCGCCGCGCGCAAGGCGCTGCGCCAGCTCGTCGCCGGCGGGGCGGCCGGGCGCGCGCACCGCGATGGCGGGACGGGCGAAGCCCTGCACGACCGCCGGCGGCGCCGGCCGGCCCGGGCGGGTGCCCAGCAGGCTGGCCTTGACCGGTGCCAGCGGCGGCGCGCCATTGGCCTCGCCGCGCGGCAGGTCGCGCCAGGCCTCGTGGCGGGCGCCGGGCGGCACGCGCTGGCCCTGCACGAAGGCGCGCGCCGGCATGCCGGTGATGGCGCCCGGCACGTCGCGGTTGGCATAGGCGCCGCGCGCGCGGTCGTTGGCGAACTCGCGGTTGACGGTGAAGCGGTTGACGCGGCCGAGGTAGGCGGCGCTGGCGCCGTAGGCCGGCCGGTAGCTTTCATGCGGGCCGAGCGGATACCAGGCCACGCCGGGGCCGCCGCGGCCGCCGCCGACGAAGCCCACCAGCGCGGGCGCGTACACCGGGCGCACCGCGCGCGGCCCCGGCATCCAGCCCCAGCGGCTGCCGATGCGGGCCCAGCGGCCATAGTGGAACGGCGCGAAGCCCCACGGCGCCTCGTCGCACCAGGTCCAGCCCCACGGCGCCACCCAGGCCCACGAGCCGGTGCTGTACGGTGCCCAGTCGGCCGCCACCACGCGCGGGAACCACACCGCGCCGTAGCCAGGGTCTTCCTGCCAGTCGCCGTAGCCGTCCAGCGCGGCGTAGCCGGTCATCTCGGGCGGCACGTACATGGCCGAGGGCGAAGCATCCTCGCGCGCGTCGCGCGCCGTGGTCCAGCGGTCGAACTCGTCCTCGGGCGGATTGAAGGCGGTGCCGGCCTCGGCCAGGTCGCTGCCGGCGAAGCGGATCTGCTCGCCGCGGCGCATCTCGCGCGAGCGGCTCTCGCCGTACACCACGGCCGAGCCGTGGTGCATCGTGACCACGGTGGCGCTGCCGTCGGCGGCCACGTCGAGGCGGTAGTCGCCGGGCTCGCGCGGCACGAAGGCGAGGTTGGGCGTGTCGATCTCGACCGGCTGGTCGGGCGGCAGCGCGCGCACCCGCAGTTGCAGCGTGCCCTGGGTCAGCTTGACCTGGGTGGCGCTGTCGTCGAGGTTGAGCACCGTCGCCGCGGTGGCGCCGCCGAGCCGGATCGCGGTGGAGCCGGCATGCAGCTCGGCGCGCCCGCCGTTGTCGACCCACAGGCGGTCGCCGGTGGTGATCGGCCGGTTGAGCGCGGCCTGGGCCCAGTCGTCGGAGCCGGCGGGCGCCAGGCTCAGGCTGCCGGCGGCGTCGGTGATGGTGGCGATGCGGTCGGAGGGGTCGGCGGACTGCGCCAGCGCCGGCGCCAGCCAGGTGGCGCAAGCGATACCGATGGCCAGGAGCAGGGCCCGGGCGCCGGGGCCAAGCCTGCGGGCAGGAAACATGGAATTACCTCGTCGATGCGAAGGGCGGCGGGCCGGTGCCGGCTGTCCCTGTTGTCACGATACTGCGCCTGGCGGCAGCCGGCCGGCGCGGCGCATCTGACTTTGTAAGCACATATTTCCCCGCGGCGGCCAACGCGCCGCGCGCGCGGCCCGGCGGCGGGCGCGGGGAGCGGACCGGCGCCGCCGGGACGGGCGGCGGCCGGACAAAGCCGGAAACAAATTATCGCAGGGTGGCGGGGCAGGCGAACGGGAGGGGAGAAAAGACGGGACGGCCATGCCGGCGCGCCGCGGCGCGGGCCGGCGCCGGTTCAGCGCGCCTGCAGGAACTCGGTGAACTTGTCGGCCGACATCGGGCGGCCGTACAGGTAGCCCTGCACCTCGTGGCAGCCGTTGTCGCGCAGGAAGTCGCGCTGCTCCACGGTTTCCACGCCCTCGGCCACCACGCCGATGCCGAGCGTGGTGCCCACGTTGACCACGGCGCGCACGATGGCCGCGTCGACCGGGCTCTGGGTGACGTTGCGGATGAAGGACTGGTCGATCTTGATGCGGTCGACCGGGAAGGTCTTGAGGAAGCTCAGCGACGCATAGCCGGTGCCGAAGTCGTCGCAGGTCAGGGTCACGCCGTCGCGGCGCAGCGTCTGCAGCTGGCCGGAGAACTCGTCGCCCTGCTGCAGCGCGATGGTCTCGGTGATCTCCAGCTCCAGCCGCTCGGGCGCCAGCGCCAGCTCGCGCAGCACGTGGCGCACCTCGGTCAGCAGGCGGCTTTCGCTCAGTTGCGCGGCGAACAGGTTGATGGCCACGCGCGGCGCGTCGGCGAACTCCAGCGACCACATGCGCGCCTGCGCGCAGGCGGTATGGAGCAGCCACACGCCGACGTCGGCCGCCACGCTGCTGGCGGCCAGCGCGTCGATGAAGCTGGCCGGCGTGAGCAGGCCCTGGGTGGGATGGCGCCAGCGCATCAAGGCCTCGGCGCCGACCACGCGGCCGTCGCGCAGGTCGATCTGCGGCTGGTACAGGAGTTCGAACTGGCGTTGCGCGTAGGCGTCGCGCAGCGCCTGCACCAGCGACAGGCGGGTGGTCACGTCGGTGCGCATCTGCGGCTTGAAGAAGCGGATGGTGCGCCCGCCGTCACGCTTGGCCCGGCCCAGCGCCAGGCTGGCCGAGGCCAGCGCGTCGGAGGCGTTGTCGCCGCCGCCCGGCATCACGCAGGCGCCCAGGCTGGCCAGCACGTGGTGGCGGCGGTTGCCGTACTCGTGGGGCTCGGACTGCAGGGACAGGATGGCGGCGCTGACGTGGCGCACCAGGGTGGGATCGGCGATGGACGGCAGCAGCACGGCGAACTCGTCGCCGCCGACCCGCCCGAGCACGGCGTCGCGCGGCGAGGCGTCGCGCAGGCGGCGGGCCACCCGGCGCAGGATCTCATCGCCCTCGGCATGGCCGTGCATGTCGTTGAAGGCGCGGAAATCGTCGATGCCGAGCAGCAAAAGCGCGCAGCGGGGGGCAGCCTCCGTGCGCAGGCGGTCTTCCAGCGTATTCAAGAATGCCTGGCGCGCGGCTACGCCGGTCAACGGATCGATGTCCGCGCTCGGCGAGGCGCCGGCCTTCGCCTCTGACCTGGCCACCATCCCTGCCCTGTTCGTGATTGTCGACATCGGTCCGATCTGTCTATTTGGCAAGTGTGACTAAAACCAGGAAAAAATCAAGCCGCGTCAAACCATGATATTGCGATATGTTGCGGGACGACAAATAGCATAATCGCAAAACGCTACCCCCCGCTGGCGCCATTGAAATGGCCGCACCCTTCCAGTACCCTACGCCGGCAAAGGCGTGCCTCCCCGCGTGCCACCCCGTGCCACCCCGGCACCCGCTCCGTTAGTGCCCGCTCTCATCTCATGACCCGCCAGACCTGCTGATTCGCGCCATGCGCGCCGGTGCCACCCGCCCTGACGCTGCCCGCCGCCCTTCCAGCAAAGAAAATACAAAAAACATCAAATGGGAAAAAGCTCCGCGACCCTCTGGACCATCCGCACGCGCATCCTGGCCAGCTTTGCCATGATCCTGGCGGTCATTTTGCTGACCTTCGTGGTCGCCTACGGCCGCCTGTCGGCCATCGAGGCCCACGCCACCGCGATGCGCGACGACGCGCTGCCGGGGCTGTACGCCAGCACCGCCATGCGCGGCGCGTGGGGCGAGCGCTACGTGCTGGCGTGGCAGAGCGTCACCGCCACCAGCGAAGCGGAGCGCCGCCAGTACGACGAGGCCAACGCGGCCCTGCGCACGCGCCTCGACGAGCTCGAGCAGCGCTACGCCAATTCGATCCGCCGCGCCGACGACCGCCAGCGCTTCGACAAGTACAAGGTGATCCGCCGCCAGTACGACGAGCTGTCGGCGCCGGTGTTCGCCGCCCGCGCCACGGACGCGGCCGCGATGGAGGCCCGCCTGAGCGGCCCCGTCCATGCCGCCTGGAACGAAGGCCGGGCCGCCCTGCAGACCCTGCTCGACGACAACGACAAGGTCGCCGCCGAGGGCGCCACCACCATCAACAGCGCGGTCGAGACCGCCAAGATCAGCATCGAGATCTCGCTGATCGCCGCCCTGGCGGGGTCGCTGGTGGCCGGCTACCTGCTGTTCCGCTCGATCACCGTGCCGATGCGCTCGATCGTGCAACTGCTGGCCGGCATGCGCGGCGGCGACCTGCGCCAGCGCCTGTCGCTCCGCCGCAAGGACGAGTTCCTGGAGATCGAGCAGGGCTTCAACCAGATGACCGGCGAGCTGACCGGGCTGGTCGGGCAGGCCCAGCGCTCGGCCATCCAGGTCACCACCTCGGTCAACGAGATCGCCGCCACCGCGCGCCAGCAGCAGGCCACCGCCACCGAGACCGCGGCCACCACCACCGAGATCGGCGCCACCTCGCGCGAGATCTCCGCCACCTCGCGCGACCTGGTGCGCACCATGATCGAGGTCTCCAGCGCCGCCGAGCAGACCGCCGGGCTGGCCGGCACCGGCCAGGTCAGCCTGTCGCGCATGGAGACGACCATGCATCACGTGATGGAGGCCGCCGGCTCGGTCAACGCCAAGCTGGCCACCCTGAACGAAAAGGCCGGCAACATCAACCAGGTGGTCACGACCATCGCCAAGGTGGCCGACCAGACCAACCTGCTTTCGCTCAACGCCGCCATCGAGGCCGAGAAGGCCGGCGAGTACGGCCGCGGCTTCTCGGTGGTGGCCACCGAGATCCGCCGCCTGGCCGACCAGACCGCCGTGGCCACCTACGACATCGAGCAGATGGTGCGCGAGATCCAGTCCGCGGTGGCCGCCGGCGTGATGGGCATGGACAAGTTCGCCGAGGAAGTGCGGCGCGGCATGTCCGAGGTGACGCAGGTGGGCGACCAGCTTTCGCAGATCATCGGCCAGGTGCAGACGCTGGCGCCGCGCGTGCAGATGGTCAACGAGGGCATGCAGGCCCAGGCCGGCGGCGCCGAGCAGATCAACCAGGCGCTGATGCAGCTCTCCGAGGCGGCCCAGCAGACCGTGGAGTCGCTGCGCCAGTCGAGCCAGGCCATCGACGAGCTGACGCTGGTGGCCAACGACCTGCGCGCCGGCGTGTCGCGCTTCAAGGTCTGAGGCGCGCGGGCGCCGGCCATCTGCCATGAAACTCTTCCTGCTGTTCCGCATCGGCCCCGACCACTACGCGCTCGACGCCAGCGAAATCGAGGAAGTGCTGCCGCTGACCCGGCTCAAGCAGCTGCCCGAGGCGCCGCCGTGGGTCAGCGGGCTGCTGGCGCGCCGCGGCGAGGTGGTGCCCGTGATCGACGTCAACGCGCTGGCCACCGGCATCCCGGCGGCCAGCCGCACCAGCACGCGCACGGTGCTGGTGCGCTACCGCCGCCACGCGGACGCGCCGGCGCGCCTGCTCGGCCTGCGCCTCGAATACGCCACCGAGACCTTGCGCTGCGAGCCCGCCGAGTTCGCCGACAGCGGCCTGGACGCCGCGCCGGCGCGCTACCTGGGCCCCGTGCGTAACGGCCCGCAGGGGCTGGTGCAGTGGGTCAGGATCGGCGCGCTGCTGCCCGATGACGTGCACGCCCGCCTGTTCCCCGGGGCGGCACCATGACCACGGCCAGCCACATCGAGGCGCTGCTCAAGGAGCGCATCGGCCTGGACGCCAGCACGGTGGGCACCGGCATGATCGAGCGCGCGGTGCGCGAGCGCCTGGCCACGTCCGCCGCGCCCGACCACCATGCCTACTGGAACCTGCTGCACTCGCACCCGGACGAGCTCCAGGCGCTGATCGAGGCGGTGGTGGTGCCCGAGACCTGGTTCTTCCGCCACCGCGAGGCGCTGATGGCGCTCGGCCGCTTCGCCGCCATGCGCGTGTTCGGCGACGCCCGCGGGCATGCCGGCGAGGGGCCGCTGCGCATCCTCAGCGTGCCGTGCTCGACCGGCGAGGAGCCCTACTCGATCGTGATGGCGCTGCTCGACGCCGGCGTGCCGGAGCAGCGCTTCCAGGTCGACGCCATCGACATCAGCGCGCGCGCGCTCGAACGCGCGCGCCTGGGCCACTACGGCAGCAACTCGTTCCGCGGCGGGCAGCTCGACTTCCGCGACCGGCATTTCACCGCCGCGCCGGGCGGCTACGCGCTCAAGCCCAATGTGCTGGCCAAGGTGCGGCTGCTGCGCGGCAACCTGCTCGACCCGGCCCTGATGGCGGCCGAAGCCCCCTACCATTTCGTGTTCTGCCGCAACCTGCTGATCTATTTCGACCCGCCCACGCAGCAGCGCTCGCTGCGCGCGCTGGAGCGGCTGAGCCGGCCCGACGCCACGCTGTTCGTGGGGCCGGCCGAGGCTAGCCTGCTGACCCGGCACGGCTTCGTCTCGGCCGGCGTGCCGCTCGCCTTCGCCTTCACCCGGTGCGGCCCGCGTGAGGCGGGCGCGCCACATGCGCCGCACGCGACACACGCGCCGCCCACCCGGCACGCGCCGCATGCGGCATGGGCCGCCGCGCCGGCGCCGCGCCGCCCGCATGCGCCGCCGCCGGCACAACCGCCGCGCCGCGCGCCCGCAGCGCCGCGGCCGGCGGCATCGGCGCCGCCGCAGCCGCATGCCCCGGCCCCGGCGGCGGACGCCGGCGCCGACGCGCTGGCCCGGATCTCCCGGCTCGCCGACCGCGGCGACCTCGCCGCGGCGGTCTCGGCCTGCCTGGCGCACCTCGACGCGCAGCCGCCATCCGCCGCCGGCTACTGCCTGCTGGGCGTGCTGCACGATGCCACCAGCCGGCCCGCCGAGGCGCGCGAAGCGTACCGCCGCGCGCTCTACCTCGACCCGGCCCACCAGGAGTCGCTTTATCACATGGCCGCCATTCTCGAAGCCGACGGCGACAGCGCGGCGGCCGCCCGCCTGAGGCAGCGCGCCCAGCGCAACCAGCCGAGCCGCCATGACTGAGCCTGCTTCGACCGCCTCGCCCGCATTGACCGCATCGCCGCCGCCGGGCCACGGCCTGCCGGCCGGCGCGGCGCGCATCGTCATCGACAACTGCTGGCGCCGCATCGGCGTGCTCGGCGACAGCAGTTGCCCGCAGCTCGCCGTATACATCCGCTGCCGCAACTGCCCGGCCTACTCGCGCGCGGCGCTGGAGCTGCTCGACAACCTGCCCGCCGGCGAAGCCGGCCTGCCCGACGAAGCCACGCCCGCCGACGGGGCCGCGCGCGGCCCCGCCGTGTCCTGCCTGGTGTTCCGCGTCGGCGAGGAATGGCTGGCGCTGCCGGCCGCCGCGCTGGCCGAAGTCACCGCGCCATGCCCGGTGCACACGCTGCCGCACCGCCGCCACGCCGCCGTGCTGGGCCTGGCCAGCGTGCGCGGCAACCTGCTGGTGTGCATCTCGCTGGCGCGGCTGCTCGGCCAGGACCCGCCGGCGGACGGCGGCGCGGCCAATGGCATGGCCGGCGGCGCCGGGCGCGGCGCCCGCCTGCTGGTGCTGGGCCAGGGCCGCGGCGCCGTCGCGCTGCCGGTCGACGAGGTCACGGGCATCGAGCGCGTGGCCGAGTCCGCGCTGCAGGCGCTGCCGACCACGCTGTCGCGCGCCTCCGCGCGCTATGCGCGCGCGCTGCTGCAAAGCGGCGGGCGCAGCGTCGGCCTGCTCGACGCCGGCCTGCTGCAGCAGGCCCTGACGCGGAGCCTGGCATGAATCCGGACCAGTTGCGCGACGCTTCCCTGCTCGAGCTGTTCGCGCTCGAGGCGCAGTCGCAGGCGGAAGTCCTCAACGCCGGCCTGCTCGCGCTGGAGCGCAACCCGGCCGCCGCCGACCAGCTCGAGGCCTGCATGCGCGCCGCCCATTCGCTCAAGGGCGCGGCGCGCATCGTCGGCCTCGACGGCGGCGTGCGCGTGGCCCACGTGATGGAAGACTGCCTGGTCGCCGCCCAGCGCGGCGAACTGGCGCTGCGGCCCGTGCACATCGACACCCTGCTGCACGGCACCGACCTGCTGCTGCGGCTGGGCAACCCGCCCGACGGCGACCTCGACTGGGCCGGCCACGCCGGCAAGGACGAGATCGACGCGCTGGTGACGCGCCTGGGCACGCTGCTGGCCGGCAAGGCGGTCGACGACGCGCCGTGGGCGCCGGCCCCGGCCGCGCCGCCGGCACCAGCGCAAGTCACGCCGCAAGCCATGCCGGCCACGCCGCAGGCCGGGCCGGATGCCGCGCCCGAGCCCCCGATTGCTCCCATGATCGCGCCCGTGATTGCGCCCATGATCGCGCCCGCGGAACCGGCACGGGCCGCGGAGCCCCGGCCAGGCGAGCCCGGCGGCCTGCCCGAGGCGCAGGAGCGCATGCTGCGCGTGAGCGCCGACACGCTCGACCAGCTGCTCGCGCTGTCCGGCGCGGCCATGATCGAGGCCAACTGGCTCAAGCCGTTCGGCAACGCGCTGCAGCAGACGCGCCGCCTGCAGATGCGCGCGCTGCAGGCGCTCGACGCCGCGCAGGTGGCGCTGGCCGGCGGCGGCACCGCCGACGGCACCGCGCAGGCGCGGCTGGCGGACGCGCAGCAGCTGCTGGCCGAGAGCCACCGGCAGCTCTCGCAGCGCACCAGCGAGCTGGAGCAGTACGACCACCGCACCGGCCGCCTGTCGCGCCAGCTCTACGACCGCGCGCTGGCCAGCCGCATGCGGCCGCTGGCCGACGGCCTGGCCGGCTACTCGCGCATGGTGCGCGACCTCGGGCGCGCGCTCGGCAAGTCCGTGCATCTCGAACTGGTCGGCGAGAGCACCAAGGTGGACCGCGACATCCTCGAGCAGCTCGAGGCGCCGCTGGCGCACCTGCTGCGCAACGCCGTGGACCACGGCATCGAGACGCCCGAGGCGCGCCGCGCCGCCGGCAAGCCCGCCGAGGGCCGCATCACGCTCAACGCGCGCCACAACGCCGGCCGGCTGGTGATCGTGATCGCCGACGACGGCGCGGGGGTGGACCTCGACACCCTGCGCCAGGCCATCGTGCGGCGCGGCCTGGCGCCCGCCGAGACCGTCGCCCGCCTGTCGCAGGCGGAGCTGCTCGACTTCCTGCTGCTGCCCGGCTTCAGCCTGCGCGAGACCGTCAGCGAGGTGTCCGGGCGCGGCGTCGGGCTGGACGCCGTGCAGGACATGATCCGCCAGGTGCGCGGCAGCGTCCGCCTGGTGCAGGAAAGCGGGCGCGGCATGCAGTTCCACCTGGAGCTGCCGCTCACGCTGTCGGTGGTGCGCGCGCTGCTGGTGGAAGTCTCGGGCGAGGCCTACGCCTTCCCGCTGGCCTACGTGATGCAGGTGCTGCGCCTGGAGCGCGGCGCGATCGAGCAGTTGGAGAACCACCAGCATTTCCGCTTCGGCGAGCGCCACGTGGGCCTGGTCAGCGCGGCCCAGGTGCTGCAGCAGGCCGAGGCCCGCCCCGACGAGGACACCGTGCCGGTGGTGGTGCTGGGCGACCACGAGCGCACCTACGGCGTGGCGGTGGACCGCCTGCTCGGCGAGCGCATACTGGTGGTGCAGCCGCTCGCGGCCAGCCTCGGCAAGATCAAGGACATCGCCGCCGGCAGCATCACCGAGGACGGCACGCCGGTGCTGATCTTCGACGCCGAGGACATGATCCGCTCGGTGGAGAAGCTGCTCTCCGAAGGCAAGATCGACCGCATCCGGCGCGGCGGCGCGGAAGCCGCGCCGGTGCGCCGCAAGCGCGTGCTGGTGGTGGACGATTCGCTCACGGTGCGCGAGCTCGAGCGCAAGCTGCTGGCCAACCGCGGCTACGAGGTCGCGGTGGCGGTGGACGGCATGGACGCCTGGAACGTGCTGCGCGCGGAGAGCTTCGACCTGGTCATCACCGACATCGACATGCCGCGCATGGACGGCATCGAGCTGGTGACGCGCATCAAGCGCGAGGCGCGCCTGCAGCAGGTGCCGGTGATGGTGGTGTCGTACAAGGACCGGGAGCAGGACCGCCAGCGCGGCCTGCAGGCCGGCGCGGACTACTACCTGGCCAAGGGCAGCTTCCAGGACGCCGCGCTGCTCGACGCGGTACAGGACCTGATTGGGGAGGCGCGCGCATGAAGATCGGCATCGTCAACGATTCACCGCTGGCCGTGGTCGCCCTGCGGCGCGTGCTCGCGCTGGACCCCGAGCTGGAAGTCACGTGGGTGGCCGAGAACGGCGAGAGCGCCGTGCACCTGGCCGCCGCGCGCACCCCCGACCTGATCCTGATGGACCTGCTGATGCCGGTGATGGACGGCGTCGAGGCCACCCGCCGCATCATGGCCGCGAGCCCGTGCGCCATCGTGGTGGTGACGATGGACCTGGGCCGCAACGCCAGCCAGGTGTTCGACGCGATGGGCCACGGCGCCATCGACGCGGTCGACACGCCCTCGCTGGCGCAGCCCGACTCGCAACTGGCCAGCGGGCCGCTGCTGCGCAAGATCCGCAACATCGGCCGCCTGATCGAAGGCCGCGGCGTGCCCGCGCGCGCGCCGGCGCCACCCGCGCGCAAGGCCCGCGCCGAATGGCTGGTGGCGCTGGGCGCCTCGGCCGGCGGCCCGGCCGCGCTGGCCACGCTGCTGGGCGCGCTGCCGCCCGGCTTCAACGCCGCCGTGATCGCCGTCCAGCATGTCGACGAAGCCTTCGCCGCGGGCATGGCGCAGTGGCTCGACGCGCAATGCAAGCTGCCCGTGCGGCTGGCCCGCGAGGGCGAGGCGCCGCAGCCCGGCACCGTGCTGCTGGCCGGCACCAACGACCACCTGCGCCTGCTCGGGCCGGCGCGCATGGCCTACACCGAAGAGCCGAGCGACTACCTCTACCGGCCGTCGATCGACGTCTTCTTCGAAAGCGTGGCCCGGCACTGGCGCGGCGATGCGGTGGGCGTGCTGCTCACCGGCATGGGCCGCGACGGCGCGCTGGGCCTCAAGGCCATGCGCGAGCGTGGCTACCTGACCATCGCCCAGGACCAGGCCACGAGCGCCGTCTATGGCATGCCGAAAGCCGCCGCCGCCATCGGCGCGGCCAGCGAGATCCTGCCGTTGCCGCAGATCGCCGCGCGCATCGCACGGGCCTGCGGCACCAGCACCAATGCCAACCAGCGGTAGGGAACCGGCAGCAAGAGGAACACAATGTCGATACAGATAGAACGCAACTACGCACAGCGCCCGGAGGAATACCTGGCGATGGTGCTGCTGGTGGACGACCAGGCCATGATCGGCGAAGCGGTGCGGCGCGAGCTCGAGCCCGAGAAGGACATCGACTTCCACTACTGCGCCAAGCCCGACGAGGCCGTCGCGGTGGCCGAGCGCACGCGGCCCACGGTGATCCTGCAGGACCTGGTGATGCCCGGCATCGATGGCCTGACGCTGGTGCGCCGCTACCGCGCCAACCCGGCCACGCGCGACATCCCCATCATCGTGCTGTCCACCAAGGAAGAGCCGATCATGAAGAGCGCGGCCTTCGCCGCCGGCGCCAACGACTACCTGGTCAAGCTGCCCGACACCATCGAGCTGGTGGCGCGCATCCGCTATCACTCGCGCTCCTACATCAACCTGCAGCAGCGCGACGAGGCCTACCGCGCGCTGCGCCAGAGCCAGCAGCAGCTGCTGGAGACCAACCTGGAGCTGCAGCGGCTGACCAACTCGGACGGCCTCACGGGGCTGTCCAACCGGCGCTACTTCGACGAATACCTCGGCGCCGAATGGCGGCGCGCGGCGCGCGAGCAGAGCCAGCTCGCGCTGCTGATGATCGACGTGGATTCGTTCAAGGCCTACAACGACACCTACGGCCACGTGGCCGGCGACGAGGTGCTGCGCCGCGTGGCCGGCGTGATCCGCGAGAACTGCACGCGCCCGGCCGACCTGCCCGCGCGCTTCGGCGGCGAGGAGTTCGCCATGATCCTGCCCGCCACCTCGCCCGGCGGCGCGCGCCTGCTGGCCGAGAAGGTCCGCCGCGCCATCGAGTCCATGCAGGTGCCGCACAGCGGCTCCCAGGTCGGGCCCTGCGTGACGGTCAGCATCGGCGGCACCGCCATCGTGCCGGGCCAGGACGAGCCGTTCAGCCGCCTGATCGAGATCGCCGACGCCGGGCTCTACCAGGCCAAGCGCAACGGCCGCAACCAGGTCGTCATGACCGCCTGAGCGCCGCGCCCGGGGGCGTGCGCCGCCGGCCGCGGCGCGCGCCGCCGTCTCCTCCTTCTTCCCCTCCTTCCTCCCCTCCTCCCGCGGCTCCCTTCGCGCCGCCCGCCATACATGGCGGCCGCGTCCTGTGGGAATCGTCCGACAAGCGTTTCGGAGCCCCGCCAATGTGCCGGCCCGCGCGCGCTGGCTATCGTTGCATCACGGCAGGCGCGGTTTCGCATCCTCTCCAGCGGGCGGCGAACGCCGCGGCAACACGCCTGAACAAGCAGCGTGGCGCGCGGGAACATCCGCCTGCGGCAATGGGCCGCGACCGCCACGGGTTCTCTCACTCACCTGCAAGAAGAGGGCATTCATGAAGCTTTCCAAATCCGGCCTGCTAGTGGGCCTTGCTCTGGCGGCAAGCGCGGTGTTGTCGGCATGCGGCGGCGGCGGCGACGATGGCATCGACGACCGCCTCGGCATCAGCAAGCCGTCGGTGCGCGTGATCCACGCCATCACCGGCGGCCCGAACCTCGACGTGCTGCAGAACGGCACCAAGACCGCGTTCCTCAACGAGCCCTACAAATTCGTGTCGAACTACTTCGACGTCGACACCGGATCGCAGCTGATCGCGTTCAACGTCACCAACACCAGCACGCAGCTCGGCAGCGCCGCCGTGGACGCCCACACCGGCCACAAGTACACCGTGGTCGCGCTGCCCGGCGCCACCGCCGCCGAGGTGCTCACCATCGACGACCCGTACGACAAGAGCCTGCTGTCGGACAAGGCCCGCGTGCGCACCCTGAACGCCTCGTTCAACGCGCAGAACATCGACGTCTACGTCACCACGCCGGCGGCCGACCTCAACGCGGTCTCGCCGAACATGGCGGCGGTCGGCTACAAGACGGCCAACCCCGCCACGGGCCAGGACTCGCTCTATCTGGACGGCGGCACCTATCGCCTGCGCATCACCACCGCCGGCACCAAGACCGTGATCTTCGATTCCGGCGCGCTCACGCTGGGCAACAACGCCGACTGGCTGATCACCACCATCCCGGTCGACGGCATCGGCGCGCTGGTGCCGAACCGGATCAAGGTGCTGGTCGCGCAGTCGAGCACCGGCGCCGGCGACGCGCAGGAACTGGTCTCGCAGTAGGGAAGGAAAAGGGAAGAGAAAGGAAAGGAAAAGCGGCAGCCCGGCCGGCGCGATCGCCGTCGCCGGGGCGTGCCAGGCGGGAAGATCCGGCAGGCGGATCTTCCCGCTTTTTCTTGCCGGCCGCGCGCGCGGCGCGCTGGTGTCCGGGGCCTAGCGCTCCGGGGCGGGCTCGAGGTCGCCTTGCAGCACGTCCAGGTGCGACAGGTACTTGTCCAGTTCGTCCTTGCCGCTGTCCGTGATGCAGTAGACGCGGCCGCTGCCCTCGACCAGTTCCGCCGTGATCGCGCGCGCGATCAGCAGGCTGCGCAGGATCGGGCGCAGCGAGCGGATATTGTTGTCGATGCCGTGCTCGCGCAGGCGCTCGACCAGGGTCAGTACGGTGGACGGACTCGCCTGGACAAGCTTGAGGATGTACAACCGCGAAACCAGGCGGTCCAGCGCCGGCGTCTTCATGCGGCGCCCGCGGCGCGCCAGCCAGTGACGCGATAGAGCTGAATGGAGCGGATCATCTTGCGCAGGCCCGGCACTGCCAAGCGCAGCCGGGCAGGTTCACTGCGAGCGTGCCGGCGGGAGCCGGAACGCGCCCTGCAAAAAAAAGCGGGGTGCGCGAGGCACCCCGAATCTTGCGTTGTTCGTACCGGCGTATGGCGGCACCGGTACGGGGGCTTCGAAAACTATTCTTCCTGGAACGCTTCTTCGCGCTTGGCCTTGATCGACGGCAGCGCCACGACGGCAACCAGCGCGGCGGCGGCGATCAGCAGGCCCATCGACAGCGGACGCGTCACGAACACCGTGAACTCGCCGCGCGACAGCAGCAGAGAGCGGCGGAAGTTTTCTTCCATCATCGGTCCGAGCACGAAACCGAGCAGCAGCGGCGCCGGTTCGCACTTGAGCTTCAGGAACAGGTAGCCGATGATGCCGAAGCCGGCCGCCATGAACACGTCGAAGGTCTGGTTGTTGACCGAGTACACGCCGATGCCGCAGAACACCAGGATGGCCGGGTACAGGTAGCGGTAAGGCACGGTCAGCAGCTTCACCCAGATCCCGATCATCGGCAGGTTCAGGATGATCAGCATCAGGTTGCCGATCCACATCGAGGCGATCAGGCCCCAGAACAGCGCGGGGTTGCTGGTCATGACCTGCGGGCCCGGCTGGATGTTGTGGATGGTCATCGCGCCCACCATCAGCGCCATCACGGCGTTGGGCGGAATGCCCAGCGTCAGCAGCGGGATGAAGGAGGTCTGCGCGGCGGCGTTGTTGGCCGATTCCGGACCAGCCACGCCTTCGATGGCGCCCTTGCCGAACTCATGCGAGTACTTGGAGGTCTTCTTTTCCAGCGAGTAGGCCGCGAACGAGGCCAGCGCCGCGCCGCCGCCGGGCAGGATGCCCAGCGCCGAACCCAGCAGCGTGCCGCGCAGCACCGCCGGCGCCATGCGCTTGAAGTCTTCCTTGGTCGGCCACAGGTTGGTCACGCGGTCGGTGAAGGTCTCGCGGTCTTCCTTCTGTTCCAGGTTCGCCACGATTTCGGCGAAACCGAACATGCCCATCGCCAGCGCGACGAAGTCGATGCCGTCGGTCAGTTCGGGGATGTCGAAGGAGAAGCGCGCGGCGCCCGAGTTCACGTCGGTGCCGATCAGGCCCAGCAGCAGGCCCAGCACGATCATCGCCACGGCCTTGGGCAGCGAGCCCGAGGCCAGCACCACGGCGCCGATCAGGCCCAGCACCATCAGCGAGAAGTATTCGGCGGGACCGAACTTGAACGCCAGTTCCGACAGCGGCGTGGCGAACGCGGCCAGGATCAGGGTAGCCACGCAGCCGGCGAAGAACGAGCCCAGGCCGGAAGTGGCCAGCGCCACCCCTGCCCGTCCGCGCCGCGCCATCTGGTAGCCGTCGATGGTGGTCACCACCGACGACGATTCACCAGGCAGGTTGACCAGGATGGCGGTGGTGGAGCCGCCGTACTGCGCGCCGTAGTAGATGCCGGCCAGCATGATGAGCGCCGCCACCGGGGGCAGCGTATAGGTCACCGGCAGCAGCATGGCGATGGTGGCCAGCGGCCCCAGGCCCGGCAGCACGCCGATCAGGGTACCCAGCACGCAGCCCAGGAAGGCGTATGCGAGGTTTTGCAGTGACAGTGCCGTGGAAAAACCCAGGGCAAGGTGATCGAACAATTCCATTGAGGCCGACTCCTTAACCGGTAATGAAAGCAGGCCACACCGGCATCTGCAGGTTGATGCCGTAGACGAACGCGCCCATGCTGATCAGCACCAGCACCACGGCGTTGGCCAGGGCGCCCTTCCAGCTGAATTCATGGCTGGCCATCGACGACACCAGCACCAGCACGAACACCGACAGCACCATGCCGAGCGGCTTGAGCAGCAGGCCGAACAGCACCACCGAACCGAGGATCCACAGCAGGGTCTTCAGGTCCCAGCGCGCGAGCTGGTCTTCCTCGCCCTTGCTCGACAGCGAGCCGATCAACACGAGTGCGCCCAGCACGGCCAGTACCAGCCCGAGCAGGAACGGAAAATATCCGGGGCCCATCTTTGCGGCAGTTCCCATGGAATAGCCGCGAGCGACCCAGGAAAAGCCCAGACCGACCAGGACGAACATCAGGCCGGAGGCAAAGTCCTTTTGGCTGCGTATGCGCAAAACGATTCTCCTCAAAGTACGTGAAAGCATCCGGCTGCGCGCGCAGGCTCTTGCATGCGCAGACGGTTTGATCGGCAGGTGTGAAGGCTCTCCTGCAGGATGGATGCAACCTTAGAGAGGCGATCTTTCAGCTTGCTTTCATTTGTCTTGACTTAGGGGTAATCACCGATGCATGAGGAACTTCGCCACAAACGACAAATATCACGACGTGATCCATTTTCACGAATCGGGCGAAATCGGCGGGAAAACAGGGAGAAATCGCGCGCGCGCCGGATGCGGGCGCGTGGCTGGCGGCCATGCCGGCGACGCGCAGGCGAAGCGCGCCTGCGCGGGACGTGGCGCGGGAAGTCACGCGGGGAACGACGCGGCGCCGGCATGCGCCGGAAGCCGCGCGGCGGCCGCATTGAAAGCTGGTTGAAAGGCGGCGCACGGCCCTACCGCCCCGACCACGGGCGCACGATGACAGACAGAGCTTTCGATTGCCTTTCAGGTGGCGGCAGGCGGCAATATGCGGCGGCAGGCCGGCGGTGCGCCGGCTCTGCGATAATCTCAGAGCACGAATACGCGCGCCAGCCGGCGCCACGGCTTTCCCCCTTCCACGCCTTTCACGCAAACCCGGACGACCATGAGCAAGACCGCACGGCCAGCCCACGCGGGCGCCGCCACCGACCCGGCCGCCGCCGCCCCGGCGATTCCCCGCCCCGGCGAGGGCAAGCGCGGCGAGGCCGGTTATCTCGGCTACCTGCTGCGCCAGGCCGGCGCCGCCAACCGCCTGCGCCTGGAGCGCGCGCTGGCCGACCTGGGCGCCACCCCGCCGCAGTTCGTGGTGCTGACCATGCTGGGCGCCTATCCCGGCTTGTCCAATGCCGACCTCGCCCGGCTGGCGCTGCTCACGCCGCAGACCGTCAGCGTGATCGTCGCCAACCTGGAGAAGGCCGGCTCGATCCGGCGCCAGCCGCACCCGGTGCACGGCCGGATCCAGAACATCGTGCTGACGCCGGCCGGCGAGACGCTGCTGGCAGGCTGCCGCGAACGCGCGCTGCACAACGAGGCGCGCCTGCGCGCGGGGCTGTCGGCGCAGGAGGAAGAAGTGGTACGGCGCTGGCTGGCGGGACTGGCGCGCGGCACCGACGTGGACGGCGCCGCGGAAACGGAAACGGCCGGCGACTGACCCGGCGCCGGCGCTCAGCGCGGGTGCTGCCGGGCGGGCGCGCCGGCGGCGGCCTGCGCCAGCGCCGCCACCTCGCCGGCATCCTCGCCGGCGCCCGCCGTGCTCAGGGCTTCTTCGCACGGCGTGCCCATGCTGGTGTCCGGCGCCTGCGGCGCGAACTCCTGCCGCGGGGCCGGCGCCGCCGGCGTCACCGGCAGGATATGGCTGGCGCGCCAGTTGCCGAAGCGGTAGTAAGCCACCGCCAGCGTCACCGACACCACCGAGCCCAGCGGAAAGCTCCACCACACCGCGTCGGCGCCATAGTCACTCGCCAGCAGCGAGGCGAACGGCAGGCGCACCACCCACATGGAGACGAACAGGATCACCAGCGGCGCCATCACCGCGCCAGTGGCGCGCACGGTGCCGAACAGCACGATGGTGAAGCCGAACAGGATGAAGGACCACAGCACGATCGCGTTGATATGCTGCGCGATGCCGATCGCGGTGCCGTCGTCGGGCAGGAACAGGCCCAGCGAATGGCGGTTGAACAGGTAGATCAGGCCCACCAGCGCGCCGGTCATCAGCAGGTTGAACAGCAGCCCCACGCGCGTGATGCGCGCCACCCGCTCCCACAGGCCGGCGCCCACGTTCTGCGCCACCATCGACGACACGCTCGCGCCCACCGCCAGCGCCGGCATCTGCACATAGGTCCACAACTGCGACGCCACGCCATAGGCGGCCGTGGTCTGCGAGCCGTAGCGGTTGACCAGCGACATCATCACGATCGCCGACGACGAGATCACCACCATCTGCAAGCCCATCGGCAGGCCCTTGGCCACCAGCGCGCGCAGGATGGCGAAGTCCGGGCGCAGGTAGCCCAGCTGGTGCCGGCGCAGCGCGAGGAAATGGCCGCGGCGGTACAGCACCGCCAGCATCGCCGCGAGGCTGACCAGTTGCGCGATCAGCGTCGCCAGCGCGGAGCCGGCGATGCCGAGCTCGGGCAGCGGCCCGATGCCGAAGATCAGCAGCGGGTTGAGCGCCACGTCCAGTCCGACCGACAACAGCATGAAGTAGAACGGCGTGCGCGAATCCCCGGCGCCGCGCAGCGTCATCATCACGAAGTTGTAGAAATACATGAACGGCAGCGCCAGGAAGATGATGCGCAGGTAGCTCTCGGCCAGCGGCCTGGCGTCGGCCGGCGTGTCCATCGCCGCGAGGATGGCCGGCGTGAAGATGTAGCCCAGCGCCGATGCCAGCACCGAGAGCCCGACGAAGAAGCCGGTGCTGGTGCCCACCACGCGGCGCGCCTCGTCGAGGTCGCGCGCGCCCACCGCCTGCCCGATCATGATGGTGTTGGCCATGCTGATGCCAAACACCACGCCGAGCAGGAAGAACAGGATGATGTTGGCGTTGGAGGTGGCGGTCAGCGCCGCCTCGCCGAGGAAGTGCCCCACCCACACCGAGTTGATCGACGCGTTGAGCGACTGCAGGATGTTGCTGCCCAGCACGGGCAGCGAGAACAGCAGCAGGGTGCGCCCGATCGGGCCGGTGGTCAGTAGTTGCGCTTTGTGTCTGGTCGGCATGTCGCGGCCTGTCTCGTGCTGTTCTTGGTGGTTTCTTGTGCCCGCGCGAGGTGCGCGGGCGGAGGCCGTGCGCCCCCGCTGGCCACTATCTCACACTCCGCCGACAGGTCTTGTCGGTGGCCGTCTGTCGGACGGCAGGCCAATTGTAAGCAGATGTCCGGATCGGGGCACGCGCGGCGAAAAACGCCGGTCAAACAGGGGTGAAATGCGCAAGCCGGGGGAATGCCTCGGACCGCCGTCCCCGGCCAGCATCTGTACCGATCCACCAACAGCGAGGACCCGCCATGTCGAAGAACCAGCCCATCCGCTTCCTGCAAGTTGCCACCGCCGCCTCCGCCGGGCTGCTGTGCGCCGCCGCCTTCGCGCAGGCCCCGGCCATGCCCGCGGACAATGCCAACGCCGCCGTGCCGCCCGGCATGACCCAGGTCGAGCCGCCCAAGGACCCGCTGGTGCAGCGCCGCGAGGCCAACAAGCAGGCGTCGGACGAATACAACGCCACCAGGAAGGCCGCGAAGCGCGAGTACAAGCAGGACGTGAAATCCGCGAAGCAGGTCAAGGGCGCGGAAAAGAAGGCCAACGACGCGGCGGCCAGGCAGGAACTGTCGGGCGGCTCGACGCGGAACTGACCGCGCCGCATCCGGCCCATGAAAAATGCCCCGGGGACGCCCCGGGGCATTCATGTGCCAGCCCGAACGCCGCGCGCCTCAGCCGGCGGACGCCGCGCGATAGGCCGCGATGCGCGCCTTGATGCCGGGCCGCGCGGCGGAATGCACGAGGTCGGCAAGCTGCCGCGCCGCACTGTCCGCGCCGTCGCGCGTGGCGGCATGGATGGCCGCCTGCGTGGCGGGGTCCAGCCGCCGCGCGCGCTGCGCGAGCTCGGCCACCACCGCGGCGCGCGCCGCTGCGCCGGCCTCCAGCGCGCCGGTGGCGAAGCCGCTGGCCAGCGCCGCCTCGGCGGCGAACGCGCCGCCGCCGGTGATCCACTCGCGCGCGCGCGCCGCGCCGACCAGCTGCGCCAGCCGCGCGCTGCCCAGCACCAGCCCGAACGCCGCGCCCGGAAACGCGAAGCTGCTGCCCGCCTCCACGCGGCGCTGCCCGCAGGCGGCCACGAGATCGGCGCCCGCGCCCATCGCCCGGCCCTGCACCAGCGCCAGCGTGGCGAACGGCGCGGCATGCACGCTTTGCAGCAGCAGTTCCACGCGCACGAAGCGCGCGAGCAGGGAATCGTCGCTCTCGGCGTCGAGGTCGCCAAGGTCGCCAAGGTCGAAGCCGGTGCAGAAATGCCGGCCCGCGCCCTCCAGCACCAGCAGGCGCGTGCCGTCGCGGTGGCAGGTCTCCACCGCCGCCGACAGCGCCGCCACCAGTTCGCGCGAGAGCGCGTTGCCGCGCGCGGGACGGTTGAGCGTCAGGCGCGTGACGCCGTCTTCACGGGCAATCAGCAGGATGTCCTGGCCTTCGCTCATGCCTTCGGCTCCGGCGCCCACAGGTTCGGCACGAGCGCGTTGGAATAGCCGGACACGAACGGCTTGGTGGCGCCGCTGTCGTCGGCATAGACATGGCGGCGGATGCGGCCGATGTTGCCGCCGTAGAGATGCACGCTGACCGAGACGCGGTCGTCGAACGCATTGCGCACGCGATGCACGTCGCCGAGCGTGGGGGAGACCGCCGCCACCTGCCCGGGCGATAGCAGCGCCGGCTCGCCGTCGGCGACCAGGCGCCCGCCGTCGACGCGGTAGCGCTGGTCGATCTCCGCGCCGCGCAGCATGCCGATCAGGCCCCACACGGTGTGGTCGTGCACCGGCGTCTGCTGGCCCGGCCCCCACACGAAGCTGACCAGCGAGAAGCGGTCGAGCGGGTCGCCGTAGAGCAGGTGCTGCTGGTAGTAGACCGGATGCGGGCGCGCCATTTCCTCGGGCAGCCAGTCGTCGTGCGCCACCAGCGCCGACAGCGCCGCCGTGGCCTGCGCCAGCACGTCCGCCTCGCCGCTGCCGTCGCGCTCGGCCTGCGTCACCACGCGGCTGACGGTGGCGACGAATTCGCGCAGCCGCTCGATGTTGTTGCTCATGTCCGTGTCTCCAGGCAGGTCAGGCGTCGGCGCCGGCGGCGCCGCTCTCGTAGTGCGCGCGGATCGCCGCATTGTGCTCGCCCAGCGCGGGCGGGTCGCGGCGGATCGGCAGGCCCTGCCCGTCGAAGCGCAGCGGCGAGGCGAAGGTGCGCGTGCGGTGGCCGCCCGGCAGCGTCAGCGGGCGCACCCAGTCCATGTGCTCGACCTGCGGATCGTCCAGCGCGGCGGCATAGTCGTTGATGCGCGCATGCGGCACGCCGGCCGCGTTGAAGGCGGCGATCCAGTGGTCCACGCCCGCCGTGGCGAAGCGCTCCTCCAGCAGGACCTTGAGCGCGGCCTGGTTGGCGGCGCGGTCGCGCGTGGTGGCGAAGCGCGCGTCCTGCGCCAGCGCCGGCAGGTCCACCACGCGCACCACTTCCAGCCACAGCTTCTGGTTGCCGGCGGCGATGGCGAAATAGCCGTCGGCCGCCTGGAAGGCCTGGTAGGGCGCGTTGCGCGGATGGGCCGAGCCGAGCTTGGCCGGACTGCGGCCGTTGCCGAAATACTCGCTGGTCTGCAGCGCGGCGATGCCGAGCGTGCAGCCGTACATCGGCACGTCGATGTGGGCCCCGGCGCCGCCGGCGCGCACGCGCGCCAGCGCGCTGGCGATGGCGAACGCGCCGTACAGGCCCGAGGCGAAGTCGGCCAGCGGCACGCCGCACTTGACCGGCGCGCCGCCGGGCTCGCCGGTCACGCTCATCACGCCGGCGGCGGCCTGGATGGTCAGGTCGAAGCCGCCCTCGCCGGCGCGCGGGCCGCTCTGCCCGTAGGCCGACACCGAGCAGTACACCAGCCCGGGCTTGTCCTCGCGAAAGCTGGCGTAGCCCAGGCCCAGCCGGTCCATCACGCCGGGGCGGTTGTTCTCGATCACCACGTCGGCGTCGAGGATCAGGCTGCGCGCCAGCGCGAGGTCGGCCGGGTCCTTGAGGTTCAGCGCCACCGACTGCTTGTTGCGGTTGAGCGAGGCGAAATTCTCGGAGTAGCCGTCCGACAGCGGCGGCCACTGGCGCAGGGTGTCGCCGTCGGGCGGCTCGACCTTGACCACCTCGGCGCCCATGTCGGACAGCAGCATGCCGCAGAACGGGCCGGCTGCGACGGTACAGAATTCCACCACCTTGACGCCCAGCAGCGGCAGGTCGTGTTGCGGGAGATCGCTCATCGGGAAAGTACCGGGAAGATATGCATGGAAGATGCGAGGATTATAGGGACGTTGCCAAATACGGTACTATCGTTCCACATTTGAGAACGCATATGCGCTACCCGCATATGCGCGGACATTGTCCGGTCCCTCACCACCGCCGCCGGAGGCATCGCGCCCATGAACAACACCTTGATCAAGGGACTCGGCGTGGTCGAGCTGCTCGCGCACAGCGAGCGCCCGCTCGGCCTGACCGAGATCGCCGCCCACATGGGCCTGGCCAAGAGCAACGTGCACCGCCTGCTGCAAGCGCTCACCGACATGAATTACGTGATCCGCGATGCCTCCGGCACCGGCTACAGCGCGTCCATCAAGCTGTGGGAGCTGGGCTCGGCGGTGCTGGCGCGGCTGGACCTGCGCCGCCATGCCGAGGCGTGGATGGACAAGCTGATGCACGCCAGCGGCGAAAGCGTCCACCTGTCCGTGCTCGACCGCGGCGAGGTGGTCTACGTGCACAAGATCGACAGCGCCAACCCGGTGCGCGCCTATACGCAGATCGGCGGCCGCGCGCTGGCGCACTGCGTGGCCACCGGCAAGGCCATGCTGGCGTTCCAGCCCGAGGCCGCGCTGCAGCGGATGTCGGCGGCGCTGGTGCCGTCCACGCCCAACAGCATCGTCGACCCCGCGCAGTTCCTGCTGGAGATGGCCAGGGTGCGCAAGCAGGGCTACGCGGTCAACCGCGGCGAGTGGCGCGAGACCGTCTGCGGCGTGGCGGCGCCGATCGGCGACGGCAACGGGCAGGTGATCGCCGCGGTCGGCCTGTCCGGCCCCGCCGAGCGCTTCCGCCCGCAGCGGATCAAGGCCTTCGCCGAGCTGGTGCGCGGCGCCGCCGCGGAGATCTCCGACAGCCTCGGCGGCGGCGCGCGCCACGGCGCGCTGGCGCTGGCCGCGCGCGGCATGGCCACGCTGCGGCGCGGCTGAGCGGCCGGGCGGCGCCCGGGGGCTGCAGATATCGGCCCGACGCGCTAAGCTTGCGGCTTCGGCCAGGAATTCCCGGCCCGGGCGGTCATCGCCCCGGCCAACCTGCGGCACCACCGCCCCGGAGTGCCGCACTCACAACAATCAGGAGAAAAGGCATGTACCAGGATCTCGCCCTCTACATCGATGGAGAATTCATCAAGGGAGGGGACCGGCGCGAGCAGGACGTCATCAACCCGGCCACCCAGGAAGTGCTCGGCAAGCTGCCGCACGCCAGCCGCGCCGACCTGGACCGCGCCCTGGCCGCGGCGCAGCGCGCCTTCGAAAGCTGGAAGAAGACCTCGCCGCTGGAGCGCTCCAAGATCCTGCGCCGCGTGGCCGAGCTGAGCCGCGAGCGCGCCAAGGACATCGGCCGCAACATCACGCTGGACCAGGGCAAGCCGCTGGCCGAGGCCGTGGGCGAAGTCATGGTCTGCGCCGAGCACGCCGAATGGCACGCCGAGGAATGCCGCCGCATCTACGGCCGCGTGATCCCGCCGCGCCAGCCCAACGTGCGCCAGCTCGTGGTGCGCGAGCCGATCGGCGTGTGCGCCGCCTTCACGCCGTGGAACTTCCCGTTCAACCAGGCCATCCGCAAGATCGTCGCGGCCGTGGGCGCGGGCTGCACGCTGATCCTGAAGGGCCCGGAAGATTCGCCCAGCGCCGTGGTGGCGCTGGCCCAGCTGTTCCACGACGCCGGCCTGCCCCCGGGCGTGCTGAACATCGTGTGGGGCGTGCCGGGCGAGATCTCCACCTACCTGATCGAATCGCCGATCGTGCGCAAGATCTCGTTCACCGGCTCGGTACCGGTGGGCAAGCAGCTGGCCGCGCTGGCCGGCGCGCACATGAAGCGCGTGACGATGGAGCTCGGCGGCCACTCGCCGGTGCTGGTGTTCGACGACGCCGACATCGAACCGGCCGCCGAGATGCTGGCCCGCTTCAAGCTGCGCAACGCCGGCCAGGTATGCGTCTCGCCGACGCGCTTCTACGTCCAGGAAAAGGCCTACGACAAGTTCCTCGCGCGCTTCACCGAAGTGATCGGCTCGGTCAAGGTCGGCGACGGCCTGGAAGACGGCACCCAGATGGGCCCGCTCGCGCATGAGCGCCGCATCGCCTCGATGGAACAGTTCCTGGACGACGCCAGCCACCGCGGCGGCAAGGTGGTCGCCGGCGGCTCGCGCATCGGCGACAAGGGCTTCTTCTTCGCGCCCACCGTGGTCACGGAACTGCCCGACGACGCCAAGCTGATGGTCGACGAACCGTTCGGCCCGGTCGCGCCGGTGACGCGCTTCAAGGACGCCGAGGAAGTGCTGCGCCGCGCCAACAGCCTGCCGTTCGGCCTGGCCTCCTACGTGTTCACCAACTCGCTCAAGACCGCGACGCTGGTGTCCAACGGCCTCGAAGCCGGCATGGTCAACATCAACCACTTCGGCATGGCACTGGCCGAAACGCCGTTCGGCGGCATCAAGGACTCCGGCATCGGCAGCGAAGGCGGCCAGGAAACCTTCGATGGCTACCTCGTGACCAAGTTCATCACGCAGGTCTGACAGCGCGCGTGAAAGTAGGCCCGCAGGTTGGCTGCAAGCAGTCGACCTGCGGGCCTTGTCTTTTCTGGGCTAGCTTCCCGCTCTGCCCCAGCACCCCGGCCCACCACGCCCACCACGAAACCATGAGGGTGCTATGTAGCGGCGGCCAAAACCGGTAACGGCAGATGCCTGAACAAGCAATGCACTCGCCATCATAGGTCTGACCGCGAAACCAACACCGCCAGCAAAGTCGTGGCCGCCCGCACCGGTAACGGCAGGATGCCAGCAGAACCACAAACCCCACCACGAAACCACCAACAACCAGAAACCCCAACGTTTCTGCCCCTGCCGGCCAGGCAGTCCGCTTTCTTGGCCTACTTTCTTTTCGGACAAAAGAAAGTAGGTCGCGCCGGGGGCGCGAAAGCCTTTGACTTTGACTTTGACTTTGAAGTCAAGCAGCTGACGTCAAGCCTTCGACTTCGACCTTAAGCCACTCCCCTCCCTCCCCCTCGCCACCCGATAATCCTCCGCAAAATCCCGCCACTGCTTCTGCGCCATCTCACACCCATGCCGCGCCAGCCGCAGCACCGGCGCACGCCAGTGCCTGCCGGCCGCGAATTCCTGCAATTGCTCGATCCGGTCCGCCGCCTCATGCCCGCAGCCGCGCAGGTGCGCCCACGCGGCAACACGCGCCATCGTCAGCAACACCTCGCGCAATTGCGTGCGCCCAGTGTGCGGGCCGATGTTGATGCGGTCGGCGGTCGGCTGCAGTCCCTTGACCACGTAGGATGAAGCATCCATCGTCACCGCCGACAGCAGCGCCGGCGAGGCCGCCTGCATGGCGTGCTGGATCTGCACCACGCGCGCGGCCTCGCTCTGCCAGCGCGGCTGCGCGCGCAGCGGGATGCTCTTCCAGGCGCTGGGCGCGGCGCGCTTGATGTCGACCAGGCGCTGGGCCGCGCGGTCGTCGCCATTGTGGGCCAGCACCACGTAGCGCTCGAGCCCGAGGCTGCCCACGCCGGCGATGCGGCGCGCGGCATCGTCGGAGACCAAACGCCCGTGGCTCGACTGCTGCCCGAACTCGCGCAGGATGGCGGCGGCGCGCTTGCGCTGGCCCTTGAGCGGCGCCAGCGCGTGCTTGCCGTCGACCAGCAGGCGGCGCTTGCCGCCGCCGCGCACGGTGCGCTCGGCCAGCAGCTCGCCGCGGCGCCGGCGCTTGACCCGGCGCAGCAGCGTGGCGACCATGCCGGTGGCGGTGGCGCGCTCCACCCAGCGCGGCTTGCCGGAGGCCAGCACGGCGGCGTAGGTGTCGAGCATGCGCTCGGCGCCGGCGCGCGCGTCGGCGTCCGACAGCCCGAGCTGGGGCGCGGCGATCATCAGGCTGGAGAGCAGGCGCACCAGGTCCACCGTGAGCGGCGCGACCAGGGCGTCGTCGAAGTCGTTGAGGTCGAAGTAGACCAGGCCGTTGTCGCCCTTGAAGCTGCCCAGGTTTTCCAGGTGGAGGTCGCCGCAGACGTAGGTCACGGGCGCTTCGATCAGTGCCGCCTCGCCGCCCACGGCCGCGGCGTAGAGATGGTTGGTGCCGCGCAGGAAGGCGAACGGATCGGCCGCGATGGCGGCCAGCTTGCGCGTGAGCCGCTCGGGATCGCGGCCTTGGTTGTAGATCAGGATGGCTTCCGTGGCAGGGTGCATGGCTTCCTCTGGTGGACCGGCAACCCGCCAAGTGTACCTCCGCGCCCTAGTGGAAGAACGTGCCGCGCAGCAGGAACGTGTAGTCGGCCTCGGCCGCCATCAGCCCGACCAGCACCAGCAGGCACAGCGGCGGCAGCAGGATCGCGCAGATCAGCGCCAGCCGCTCCCACGCCATGTGCATGAACACGGCGACGATCAGCCCGGCCTTCATCACCATGAACAGCAGGATCAGCGTCCAGCGCAGGTAGCCCTCGAAATGGAAGTAGTCCACCAGGTAGGACAGCGTGGAGAGCACGAACAGCAGCGCCCAGATCTTCAGGTACAGGCCGATGGGATGCTGCTGGCCGTGCTGGGCGCCGTGCCCGGCCTCGGGGCTGGCGGGCGCGGCGGAAGACGTCGAGGTGGCCATGACGAGCCTCACCAGAGATAGAACAGCGCGAAGATGAAGACCCACACCAGGTCCACGAAGTGCCAGTACAGCCCGGCGATCTCCACGATCTGGTAGTTGCCGCCGGCCTCGTAGCGCCCGCGCAGCACCTTGGTCGCCACCACCAGCAGGTAGACCACGCCGCAGCTCACGTGCAGGCCGTGGAAGCCGGTGATCATGAAGAAGGCGGAGCCGAACTGCGCCGCGCCCATCGGGTTGCCCCACGGGCGCACGCCCTCCATGATCAGCTTGGTCCATTCGAAGGCCTGCATGGAGACGAAGGCCACGCCGAACAGCGCGGTGGCGAACATCAGCGCGGCGCATTTCGCGCGGTCGCGCCGGTAGGCGAAGTTCACCGCCATCGCCATCGTGCCGCTGCTGCTGATCAGCACGAAGGTCATGATGGCGATCAGCAGCAGCGGCACCTCGGCGTTGCCGACGTGCAGCGCGAAGACCTCGCTCGGGTTCGGCCACGGCACGGTGTTGGCGATGCGCACCGTCATGTAGCCGGTCAGGAAGCAACTGAAGATGAAGGTGTCGGACAGCAGGAAGATCCACATCATGGCCTTGCCCCACGACACCCGGAAGGCCTGCTGGTCGGAACCCCAGTCGGCCACCAGCCCGCGCCAGCCGGCCGCCGCCGGCGCGCCCACAGCGGCGGAAGAAACGGGTTGCGATGACATCGGCTTACCTCCCTCGGCGTTGGCCCCGGCGCTCAACCGCGGCCGCAGATGAAGCGCACGAATTCCGGCGTCAGCCAGCCGAGCGCGGCCAGCAGCACCAGCCACACGGCCAGCAGGAAATGCCAGTAGCGCGCGCACAGCGTGATGCGCAGCGCGGTGCGCCGCGCCATGAACGTGCCCGGCGGCGCGCGCATGGCGAGCGCCCAGCCGGCGAGGCCACCCAGCACGTGCAGGCCGTGCATCGCGGTCAGCAGGAAAAAGAAGCTGCCGGCCGGGTTGTTGGCCGGCACCACGTGGATGGCGAGCAGGGCCTGCCACGCCCACAACTGCGAGCCGACGAAGGCCGCCGCCGCCAGCCCGCCCCAGCGCAGCGCGCGGCGCGCGCGCGACAGCCGGCCCGCGCGCGCCGCGCGCGCCGCCGCCAGCATGAGCGCGCTGCCCGCCGCCAGCAGCGCGGTGGACAGCCACACCTGCCACGGCAGCGCCACCGCGTGCCAGTCCGGCGAATCCATGCGCATGGCGTAGGCGGTGATGAACAGCGCGAACAGCGAGCACACCACGCCCATGAACACCCACAGGCCGGTGCTGGCCGGCGCCGGGCCGGCGCGCTGCCGGCCCACGTCGCCGGGGCCGGGGCCGCTGCGGCGCTCGCCGCCGCCGTCGGCGCGGTAGATCAGGTTCACGCTCATGCCACGGCTCCTCGGCTGGGGTGCGGTTCGGGCTCGGCGCCGCCGGCTTCGGGCGGCGCGTTCTGCGCGATGAAATCCTCGCTCGCGCCGGGCACGCTGTAGGCGTAGGCCCAGCGGTACGCCACCGGCAGCTCGGGCCCCCAGTTGCCGTGCGCGGGCGGGGTCTGCGGCGTCTGCCATTCCAGCGAGGCGGCGCGCCACGGGTTGGCGCCGGCCGGCCGGCCATGCCGCACGCTCCAGGCCAGGTTGAAGATGAACACCAGTTGCGCCGCGGCCACGATGAAGGCCGCGACCGAGATGTAGGCGTTCATCACGTGCGCCGACTCGGGAATGAAGGCGTAGTTGTCGTAGGCGTAGTAGCGCCGCGGCATGCCGAGCACGCCGAGGTAGTGCATCGGGAAGAAGATCGCATAGGTGCCGACGAAGGTAATCCAGAAATGCACGCGGCCCAGCGTATCGTTGAGCATGCGCCCCGTCACCTTGGGGTACCAGTGGTAGATGCCGCCGAACACCACCAGGATCGGCGACACGCCCATCACCATGTGGAAGTGCGCGACCACGAAATACGTGTTGGACAGCGGGATGTCCACGCTGACGTTGCCGAGGAACAGCCCGGTCAGCCCGCCGATGACGAAGGTGCTGATGAAGGCGATGGCGAACAGCATCGGCACCGTGAAGTGGATGTCGGCGCGCCACAGCGTGAGCACCCAGTTGTAGACCTTGATCGCGGTGGGAATGGCGATAATCAGCGTGGTGGTGGCGAAGAAGAAGCCGAAGTACGGGTTCATGCCGCTGACGAACATGTGGTGCGCCCACACCACCACCGACAGCACGCCGATGGCCAGGATCGCCCACACCATCGTGCGGTAGCCGAAGATGCTCTTGCGCGAATGCACGCTCACCAGGTCGGAGACGATGCCGAAGGCCGGCAGCGCGACGATGTACACCTCGGGGTGGCCGAAGAACCAGAACAGGTGCTGGAACAGCAGCGGGCTGCCGCCCTTGTAGTCGAGATGCTGGCCCATCGACACCATCGCCGGCATGAAGAAGCTGGTGCCCAGCGTGCGGTCGAGCAGCATCATCACGCCCGAGACGAACAGCGCCGGGAACGCCAGCAGCGCCAGGATGGTGGCCATGAAGATGCCCCACACGGCCAGCGGCATGCGCATCAGCGTCATGCCCTCGGTGCGCGCCTGCAGCACGGTGGTGACGTAGTTGAGCCCGCCCATCGTGGCCGCCGCGATGAAGATCAGCAGCGACACCAGCATCAGGATGATGCCCCACTGATAGCCGGGCGTGCCCGGCAGGATGGCCTGCGGCGGATAGAGCGTCCAGCCCGCGCCGGTGGGCCCGCCCGGCACGAAGAAGCTCGCCAGCAGCACCAGCACGGACACCAGGTAGACCCAGAAGCTCAGCATGTTGAGGAACGGGAACACCATGTCGCGCGCGCCCACCATGAGCGGGATCAGGTAGTTGCCGAAGCCGCCGAGGAACAGCGCGGTGAGCAGGTAGATCACCATGATCATGCCGTGCATGGTGACGAACTGGTAGTAGCGGTTGGCGTCGATGAAGGCGAAATGCCCCGGGAAGCCGAGCTGCAGCCGCATCAGGTTGGACAGCAGCACGCCGATCAGCCCAACGAAGATGGCGACCAGCGTGTACTGCACCGCGATCACCTTGTGGTCCTGGCTCCAGATGTAGCGGGTGAAGAAACTGGTGGGGCCGTGGATGTCGTGGTCGGCGTAGGCCATTGGCTGCTCCTGTCGGCTTACCGGGCTGCCGCGCCCGATGCGGCGCCCGAACCGGCGCCCGCCTGCGTGGCGCCATCCTGCGCGCCGTTGGCGCGGATGTAGGCGACCAGCGCGCTCACTTCCTCTTCGCTCAGGGGAATCTTCGGCATCACCGGGCCGAAGCCCTTGACCAGCCGCTGCTGCGGCTCGGTGATCTCGGTCTTGAGGTAGCCGTCGTCCACCCTCGCGCTGCTGCCGTCGGCGAAGGTCTCGCTGCGCCCGTACAGGCCCTTCCAGCTCGGCCCCACGCCGACGCTGCCGTCGATGCTGTGGCAGCCGATGCAGCCCTTGCTCTGCGCCAGCGCGCGGCCCTGCGCCGCGAGCGTGCCGGCGGGCGCGCCGCCGGCGGCCGCCACCGCGCCCGGCGCGGGCGTCTTGAGCATGGTCAGGGCGAAGGTCGGCTGGCGCGCCAGCCAGGCCTGGAACGCGGCGTCGTCCTCCACCACCACCTTGCCGCGCATGTTGTAGTGGCCCACGCCGCAAAGCTGCGCGCACAGGATCTCGAAGGTGCCGGCCTTGGTCGGCGTGAACCAGAACGAAGTCACCATGCCCGGCACCATGTTCATGCGGGCGCGGAACGGCGGCACGTAGAAGTCGTGCAGCACGTCCTTGGAGCGCAGCAGCACCTTGACCGGGCGGTTCAGCGGCAGGTGCACCTCGGGCGCGGCCACGATGATGTCGTCCTGCCCGCGCGGATCGTCGGGGTTCACGCCGAGCGGATTGTCCGCCGAGACGAAGCGCGCATCCGAAGTACCGAGCTGGCCGCCCTGGCCGGGAAAGCGGAAGCCCCATTGCCATTGCTGGCCCACCACCTCGAGCACCATCGCGTTGGCCGGCGGGCGCACGTATTCGGCGTAGACGAACAGGCCCGGCGCCAGCAGCACGATCACGCCGAGCGTGGTGCCGGCGGTCAGCCACAGTTCGAGCTTGCGGTTTTCCGGCTGGTAGGCGGCGCGCGCGCCCTGGCGATGGCGGTAGCGCCAGACGATGTAGCCGACGAACAGGTTGATGACGATGAAGAAGATGCCGGTGACGACCAGCGTGATGGTCAGCGTGTCGTCCATCTGCTTCCAGTTCGAAGCAAGCGGGGTCGCCCACCACGGGCTCAGGAAATGAAAGAGCACCGAAGCGACGACAATGACGACGAGTGCAATGGCGAGCGCCATACCGACCCTCCCCCCCGCGCATGGCTGACCGCGAACTCAGCGCAAGGTTGAGATAAGCCTAGTGCATGTGGTCCGCCCGGTGCAAGGCGCCGCCCGCATCGCTTTGGGTGCACTGCCACACAAACGCGCGGCGCGCAGGCGCGCCGGGCGCCGCATAAAAAGCGGCGAAGGAAGGCCTGGACCTTCCTTCGCCGCCGGTGGGCCGCGCCGCCCGTGTAGTGGCAATGCGCAAGGCCGAAAACGCGCCGCGTGGCCCGTGCTCAGTGCGATACATCCTTGTTTTCGAGCTTCCAGTACGCGATGGCCGCGGTCATGCCGAAGATCAGGTGGCCCGCCAGCGTGTGCCAGCCGCGCGCGTCGGCGAACCACGAGAAGAAGCGCGTCATGCCATAGAAGTCGATCAGGTAGACCGCCAGCCCGAACACCGCGCCGGTCAGCAGCACCATGCCGGCGCTGGAGTCGAAGTGGAACGGCGCGATGATGACCGCCAGGATCATGCCGAGCACCGCGCCCAGCACGAAGTGGATGACCAGCGCCACCGCCACCGTGCCCACGCTGAACAGGGAGGTCTGCAGCACGTCCGGCCCCATCACGATGGCCGCGATCATGCGCGTGGTGCCCCACGGATTGACGCCGGCCACCATGGTGGACCAGAACAGCTCGACCACCATCAGCAGCGCGCCGGCCGCGAGGCCAGACACGGCCGCCGCCATCCAGTCGGGCAGGCGACGCACGTAATGGTGCGATTGCATGTGAAGTTCCATAGCCACCTCCGATACGCTGGTTGCTGCAGTGGCGCCATCACGGGCGCCGCGGCCCGCTTGCGGGTCCGGCCTGCATACTGGTCAGCATAGGACAGGCGGGCCGGTCCGTCGGCCCGGCCGCATGCAAATATGCGCGCGGCGCGTGGCATGCCGCGCATTGCCGGCGGCGCGTGTGGCAGCCGCGGTACTTGCCGTGGCCGCAGCGGCGCCCGGCCCTTCAGGCAGCGCAAGGCAGGCCCGGCGGCGTCCGCCGGCGATGTTGCGGCGCAGCGTGCGGACCGCGGCGAAGCGGGTGCGTGCCGCTTAGGTGACAACCCCCACTTAATCGAGCTTGGCGTCCCCGCGACACTTTCTATACTGGAAACACAAGTAGAGAGACAGGAGACAGCCATGCTGCACTTCACGTCACATGATCTTGTTTTTCTGATCCCGATGGCGCTGGTTGGCATGATCGCTTTCGGCGGGATTCCGTTTACGGCCCGGGCCTTGCGCATCAGTTGCCGCGCGGCGGGCGCCATCTTCGGAGCCCTGCTGGCGGTGGCCCTGCTCGAAGCGTTGCCGTTGCTGATCTGAGCGCCGGCGGACGCATCGCGCGCCAGCCGGCTCGGGAGATGGCCGAGGGGAAGGAGGCCGCGATGACGCTTGGCCTGTTGGCCGCCATGATGGCGGCGCTGCTGCTGCTCACCGTGGTCGCGGCGATCTGGCGCTGCAGCCATCCCTATCGCATGCGCTACCGGCGCTGCGCGCAGCACCGGCGCCGCGCCGGTATCTGCCGGGAGATGCGGCGGCGCCAGCCGCCGGGCCTGACCTGAACGCGCCGGCCGTAGTCAACGTAGCGCTGTAGCCGCTAGGTCGCCTAATCGCTTGATCGCCTGGTTGCTTGATCGCTGTCGCCGCCATGCCGGCGGTCAGATCTCGATCATCGCGAACTCGCCCTTGCCCACGTCGCATTCGGGGCAGCGCCAGTCTTCCGGAATATCTTCCCAGCGCGTGCCGGGGGCGATGCCGTCTTCCGGCCAGCCTTGTTCTTCGTCATAGACCCAGCCGCAAATCAGGCAGACCCAGGTCTTGTAGGCAACGACTTCCTGCTGCAAAACGCACTCCTGTTTTCGATTCCGGGCCAGATCATACAAGCTTTTCGGCCCGCGGCGGCGTCCGCCGCCAGTTGATCCGCTTTGGAAAGTTGTCTCAAAGCGAAGCGACGCTAGCGTGATTTCGATCCGTTACGTCCGTGTCCTTTCGTCTGCGACGAAGTAGTCCGTCCTGAACAATTCGACTCTCAGCCGCGGGCCAGTCGGTGATTGCTTGGAGAGGCAAGCAGTGCCGCGATAAGCGCCTGCATCGACAGCCCGAACCGGGCGCAATAAAGCCGCAGCGCGGCCAGGATCGGGCGCAGATTATGCCCTGCGCCGCACATCACCGCGTGCAGCGTATCGCCCAGCGCGCCCTTGAGCGGATTGCGGCCCAGTCGTCCATCCATCTTCATGTGCCCGATGGCGGGCTCGATGGCGCTGCGCCGTTTGATCATGGCCTTGAGCGTCCTGGTAACGCCGCGCCGTTGTCCCGAGCGCAGGATACGCACACCTTCGATCTCCACGCCGCGGTAGCCCTTGTCGACGATGGCCGTGGCGGGTGGTTTGTCCGTGCCGGTGAGAATGCCCACCTGTTCCAGCGTCTCGGCCAGCGTGTGCCCGTCGTAGGGGTTGCCCGGCATGGAGCGCATGCCCACCACCAGGCCTTCCTTCAACGTAGTGGCGATGCTGACCTTCACGCCGAACTCGTACGGTGTCCTGGCTTTTCCCTTGCTGATGCATTCGACCTCGGGCGCGTGCAAGGCGTACAGCTTGTTCTTGTCCTTCGTGCGCTGGGTCAGGATGCGGCCGGTGCGCTGTAGCAGGTCCTGGACCTTGGCCTTAGCCGCTTCGGGCAGCATGCGCAGTTGGCGCTGCACCTCGCGGTGCACGCGGCCGACACGGGTGCGCAGCGTGCGCACGGCCTTGCGCATGCGCTTGAACTGCTTGGCGTGTGCGTAGCGCCCGATCTGCGCGGCCAACCGCGGTGCCACCCGGTTGTAGTTCTGGCGCAGCCGCAGCCCGTTGTCCTCGACTGCCTTGACCAAGTGCTGGCGGCTCTTGTCCAGCAAGCGGCTGTCGGTCGGATAGGCGATGGACTTGGGCATGACGGTCGTGTCCACGATCACCTGCTGCGCGCTGGCCTTCTGTATCACGCCGCCACGCCGGGCGGCGTCGATGCTGGCCGCCAGTAGTATCTCCACGCCTTCTTCCCCAATGCGCTTTCTCCAGCGCGTCAGGCTGGACGGGTCGATGGGCAGTTTGGTTTGCAGGTAGGTCTCGCCACAGAAGAACTGCCAGTACGGGTTCTCCACCCAGGTGTTGACCACGGCTTCATCAGAGGCATCGAAGGTGTGCCGCAGGTACAGCAGCCCGGCGACCAGACGCGGCGGCAAGGCTGGCCGGCCACGGCCGGAAGTGAATGACACCGCGAACGTGCGCTCGATCTCGGCCCAGTCGATCAGCGCCGCCAGCCTCACCAGCGAGTGCTTCATGTTGATCTGCTCGTCCAGACGCGGACGGAACAACTCTGCCGTTTGCGGCTGCGAAGGCTTCGGACCCATCAGACATCAGACTCCTCGGAGGAATTTGCAAGAAAACAGGTACTGGCAAAACAATACCCTGCAAATCCAACGCCCATCAATCCGATGAACTGCGAACCCGATCAACGGCTTGCGGGTTGTTCAGGACGGACTCGATACCAGTGATATCGAGCTCTCACCGTGCTACCTCGCCAGCGAAATTCGGGCGACGTATGCTGGCATGATGATCGCTGTGCCGGTCGGGGTGTGGCACGCCTATAACCCTGCTCACCCGGTCCAACTCGGCCGCATACTAATCAAGATCGCCACGCACGTTGATCCCGCGCGATTCGCAAACATGTCCGGGGACCGAAAGCGTTGAAGAAGAAAGGCTATGTTGCCGAATGCGTGGCACGGCGGCATGTTTCTACCGCTCGCGTCATCAAGGCTGGACGTGTCGTTTAGTCACCTTGAAAGGGGTGGTTCTAAAGCTGGGTACCTATCACAAAACGGTGGCCCCGGGGAGCCACGCCTTCCCATTCTAGGAATCCGAGCCAAAGTTCACGACAAATTTGACCCGCTCAACCTGCCAGCGCCTGAACGACTCGATAGATTGACGCCTCGCCTCAGCCTCATCCGACTGCGCTCTAAGAAGCTCCAACAATGGTCCGACACCCGCCTTGTAGCGTACTCTCGCTGCACCGTAGGCCTCAGCTGAGGTACGCACAATCGTCTGGGCTAACGAAAACTTATCTGTCTCGCGCCGCAGCCCTTCCAGGTTCGTCCATAGTGAACTTTGGACATCGTGGGTCGCCTCGGCGAGCTCCATGCGTTTGATGTCCACTTCTGCCCGAATCGAGTCAATATTGCTACGCTGCAGGAGTCCGTCGAAAATAGGTATCCTGGCTTGGAGTCCAATCGACCACCCCCTAACCGATTGCGTCATCACGGATTCCGCCTGGGGTGTCAGGCTCTTGTATGCGGAACCCGACATTGAAATGGAGGGCAACAGTTCCGCTTTGGCGGCCTCTAGGCGGGCTTCGGCGATGTTGACCTGTCTTGCAAGGGATATAAGGCGCGGACTTCTGAAGACAGCGTTATCCATCAACACCGAGAGATTCTCTCCTGTGCTCATAGTCGAAAAATTCGACTCCATTATCGGTGACGCGATAGAAATCACATCTGAACTCGGACGCCCCAGAATCCTTGCGAGATCGCCTCTTGCAAGCTCGCGTTCGCTTGCGGCATCAATTCTACGCAGCCTGGCTTGGTTGCGCGAATTCTCCGCAAGCAGCCTGTCACTGATGCCGCCAGCCCCATATTTACGCAATGCTTCGGCGTAGTCCGCGCTCTCCTGCGCATTGCGCTCTGCGTCGAGAGCGGCGGAGAGTCCTAGCTCTGCAGCCTGCAGACGATAAAACGCCTCGGAAGCTAGGAGAATAACGTCGCGTGCGCTCTTTTGCCGCTCTGCCAAAGCGGAGAGAACCAAATTCTCTGCCGCCACCAGGTTTGCAGAGCGCTTGCCAAAGTCAAAAAGCAGCCAATTCACCGACACCTCCGCCAGCCCACTCTGTCCTGAAAGCGAGTAATTTCCTGCTGAAAAATTTGGATACGTAACGGCCTTTTCAAAAGAGCTCCCAGAAACGGCCGCAGAGACTGTTGGGTAATACGGCGCTCGGGCCTTTCCTCGCTCTGCTGTGGCGCTCACCGCTGCGGCATCACTACGCTTCACCAATGCGCTTTCGCACACGGCCTTGAAGAGGACCTCGGTCAACTCCATTGCTCCGTCAGCCACCCCTCCCTCACACGAGATCGGCGCTTCTTCAAGTGCAACAATCGTCCGATTTAGGGGCGGCGCCTCAATATCTGTCTTCCCCATGCCCGGGCTGCAATATAACGCAAAAAAGACAACCGAAAGCGCTAGATATAGTCTCAGATTCATCCACACAGAAACAACGTTCACCACCGTGCCACCTTCGCGACCTAAGCGTCTTCTAGAATGGAAAACTCTGCCGGTGTTCCAATCCATCCTACACGGCCATTTGAAAGCGCAATGATTCGATCCGCGGACAAAATCGTTTCAGCGCGATGCGCTACTGTGATGCGGGTAATCTTCAGCGCACGAATGGCAGAGAGAATTTCCTGCTCTTTCTCTGCATTGAGATGACAAGTCGCCTCATCCAGAATGAGAAGTACCGGCTCCTTATGGAGTGCTCGGGCCAGCAAAATGCGCTGCTTCTGCCCCCCAGACAATACACTTCCCATGTCACCGACCAGCGTGTTATACCCCATCGGCATCGCGGCGATTTCATCGTGAATTCCCGCTACAGTTGCGCAGCGGACGATTTTCTCCTGATCCATGCCGTTCTCGAAGAAGCAAATGTTATCCGCAATAGATCCGGCAAATAGTGTGTCGTCCTGCATGACTGTCGCGACGAAACGTCTGAAGGCAGACGCGCCAACCTCGGACATTTCGATTCCATCCAGCAACACTTCGCCGCGAGTCGGTTTAAGCGTGCCGAGCAGAATATTAAGTAGCGTCGTTTTTCCGCAGCCGGTAGGTCCCACGATGGATACCGCCTCGCCCGCATGCACGTGGAAATCTACGCCAGCAAGAACAGTGGGCTCACCATGAGCGTACCGGTATTGGATATTGCGAACGGTAATTTCTCCCGAGAAGCTACGCTCATCATTCTCTGCTCGCTGCGAAGTTAATTCGGCCGGTTGTAGCACTATATCCGCTAGGCGCTCCCCCTGAAGCTGCAACAATTTCATCGAAAAGTAATTATCGATGAGACCACCTACCCGAGAATTGAATTGTCCCTTATATGAATTGAAAGCGATAAGCATCCCAATTGTGAAATCTCCGTCAATGACTAGCGTCGCCCCCAAATAAAGAACCACAAGTCCTTCAAATCCGAAAAGAACGCCATTTGCCTGTTGGTAGACAAGCTGCATCCGCTGTGATTTCAGACTTGCATTCACTTGGTTCACCATTAGCGTCACCCAAGAAGAACGCCTCTCGTCCTGCTTCTGGAATATCTGAATTGCCCTAATTCCTCGAACGGTTTCAAGAAAGTGTGATTGGGTTTTCGCAGCCTTGACAAGGTACTCCTGAGATGCAAGCCGAAATGCCTTATATGTCAGCGCACGACCCGCGCAGTAGACGACCATCGCACAGACCGGTATTAGCGCAAGTTTCGCGCTGTAAGAAAGCATCAGCCCCAGCGTGACCAACGAGACGAGTCCGTCCAACGCAGCGGTCAGAATCGAATTCGTGAGCGTCTGGTGAATCGCATCGACGCTTCCGAAGCGAGATACAATATCTCCAATATGACGTCTCTCAAAATATTGGGTGGGCAATCTTAGTAGATGGGAGAAAACATTTGCCTTCCACTGTATACCCAGGGTCGCGCCGAGGTGCATCATGCACCATGCACGCATGGCGGAGATACCCTGCTGTATAGCAAAGACAATTGAAAAACCCAATATAAGCGTAGTTAGGAGCTTTCGATCTGAGTTGATCAGGACATGATCGGTGATCCACTGCATGGACAGCGGTGTAATCAGCCCGAATATCTCCAGGGCGAGGGCAAGACACAAGAGTTGTACCAGTGCCCAGTGAAGGCCGGTGACACGCCCGAGAAGCGTTCTGAGCTGAAGCCTTGGTAAAGGATCACTGGGTTGGAAATCCAAGGACGGCCACACTTCCATGGCGACCCCGGTGAACTGCGCTGATACCTCTTCCAGACTTAGCACCCGAGGTCCTTGAGCCGGATCGTGAATAACAGCTTTGCTTGCACTCACCTCCTTCAGAACCACAAAGTGATTGAAGTTCCAATGGAGAATGCAAGGCAGTCTCAACTGGCCTAGTTCCTCCAGATCAACCCGCACAGCCCGACTAGCCATGGCCAGTCGTTCTGTCACCTTCATGAGCTGGGACAGATTTGCGCCCTTTAACGACGTTGGGAACTGTTGGCGCAACGTCCTCAGGTCCTGATGCAAGCCATGATACGAAGCGACCATTGCCAAGCATGCTAGGCCACACTCGGTTGCCTCGGTTTGCAGGATGATCGACAATCGCCTCCCGAAACCAGTACGGACAGAGTCAGTTGAAGACATTGAGACTTGGCTTTGAATCGTCATTAATTGGAGAGCATGCCCTTTGCGCTATACACGGGCTCAAGCACCCACTCATAGAGGCGTCGGGTCTCCTGCATGATGTCTGCTTCGAGTGTCATCCCGCTCTTAAGCGGAATGGAGCGACCGTAGGCGCCGACGGTTTGTTTCTCTAGGCTCACTGTTAGCCTGTAGTAAAGTTCTGTTGGCTTTGTGGCATCCATGGCCGGGATGCCACCAGCGATTCCCGAGAGCTCGGTGGCTGTCATTGGAGTCGCGGTAATCGAAAGGACGCGCCCTCGATAATGGCCGAATTTCTGATAAGGATAGGCGTTATATCTCAGTAGAACCGCGTCATTTTCCTTCACGAATCCGATGGCGCGGCTTGGTGCATATAGATCCGCCTGCAAGACTGCTTTTTCTGGCAAAATTCCCACGAGCGCTCTACTGGAGTCAACAAACTGGCCATTCGCAACGACGACCGAGGTGACTGTACCGGACACCGGCGCGGTAATGGTCAATTCAGTACGAGCCTCATTCTCGATTCGTTGTTGATCGGCCTCGCTGATCGATCGCTCAATTTGACCCAGTGCTGCCTGGTGTTTTGCCGGAAGACTGTCTAAATCCGCCATCGCTATCCTCAGTTCCTGTTGAATTGCCGACATCTCACGGCGTAGCGCGTCAATTCGGGATCTCTGATCAAGGTAATCCGATTCCTTCTGCTGCATCTGGTCAGTCGAAATGAACTCGCCACGACGCAGTTCCGCATATCGCCTCATTGCGTCGCCGGAAATGTCAACGCGCTGTTGCTGCCCTTCAATTTGGCTCCGCATGGTCGATGCTTGCGCCCGAAGACTTCCAACCTTTGCACGTGCTGATTCAAGCTCCGTCTGCTGAGTACTGATTGTCTTGCTGTACTGAACCGTCAAAGACGTCCGTCTGCTCGATATATGTTTCCCGATCTCAGCCTGAACACCAGAGGAATCACGGTTCTTTCTGTCGCTGGATAATACGAAGAGCTTGTCCCCTTTTCGTACAAATTGCCCTTCCGCAATCGCCCTCTCCAGCACTACTGCCGGTTGAGGAGAATACACGCGCAAAATTCCAGATGTCGGGATGAGTTGTCCCTGTACCGTGACGCGCGCCGTATATTCTCCGACACAAGAAAAAACGAGGATCGATATCAGACACAGTATGGCAAAGCCACTAATTATCCATACCGATATGGGATAGCTCAAAATAACGCTACCCGCAAAATTTGACCGGGTGGCATTAAGCGCTTCGAGCCTGAACAAATTCCCTTTGTTAGGTTCGAAATGGCTCATTTAATAAAGATATTTCCGAGCCGCGCATTGTGGCTCCATCACTTGACATCGGTCGATCTTGCTAAAGTTTTCGCCTCTTGTTTTCACGCGACCATGCAACACCGTCCATTCCAGCCATTGAGAACATCATCCCGACAACGGTCACTTGTACATGGTTCATCGCAAATCCAGCAGCACAGATAGCCAACCCAAGGGTCACCAGGACTTTGCCGAACACCTCAGTTTCTATGCCAAGGGTCTTCGCAGGATAGCCTTGGAAGCTAACCAAGACGCGGCCCAGAAATAGCCACAGCAGCGACATTGGTAAGTAGTATCCCAAGGCTGAAAAAAAGGGCCCGGTGATCTTAGGATGCCTGAGATAAAACATGCCTATAGAAATAAGCGCCAATGCAAAGTACCAAGCTATCCTTGTTGAGTATCTGCGCATGCGTTCTCCTTAGCTCTGTATTAGTCGCCATCTTCCCCGGGAGGCGGGGGCAGAGTGCTGTTCATATACGATGTGCAACCATAAGACGCCAGCTTGCCCGTGAGCAGTCCAATGGCCACATTACCCGTCAAGGTGCCGGCTGTGATCGCAAAGCCTGTCCCGATGAGAGTACAAGCCATGTAGGTTCCGCTATTCCACGTGTAAGTTGGCACACCCGGAATGGACACGAAGATCGTTGTGGACTGATTTCCCTCCAAGCGGGTGGTCACCGACGACCCCGCGGGCAGATTATACGTAATGGTTTCCGCCCCAGATACCAGTTCGATTTCATGCATCGTTAGAGGACGCATCTAGCATTTCTCCATAATGTGGAAAAAATTCGGACGTTTTATAAACGGGCGAAACTTCTTAGCTCAGACTTCGTTAGATCAATCAGATCCAGCCTGTTCACAAGCGCTCCCATTTCATTATTGAATTCATAAAAAATTTCCTGCTCGACAATCGACTTCTGCACGGCATCAGCAAAGTGCTGCAACTCCTCGGAACTGATATGTCCAGGTATAGCTGAGCGCCGCGCTAGAGAATTGCCGACCAAGTGCTTGTTTGCGATCCAAGTCAAATAATCGATCAATGTGCCCGTGTAAGCCCCTGCGGCAATATGGAAGGTTTCGCACCCCGTTATCGGAAGTGCCTCATGCCACCAGCCACGCGGAATGTACAGAATGTCGCCTGGTTCAAGCACCTGATCAAACACCGGCATTGCCGGGCAGTCAGCCTTGAAAGCCCGGCTCTTTTGATGTTCCAAAGGAAGTTCGAAAGTGGGCTCATAAACCAACCATCGCTTCCTTCCGAGAAGTTGCATGGCAAAGACATCGTGCGTGTCCCAATGTTTTCCGAACGTGCCGTCGCCGCCAAACGCTATGTATCCATTCGCTGCGACCTTCAGACCCAACTGCGTCGAGAGAGCCTGGCAGAGCATCGCAATCGCCTTATCTTTGTGGTCGAGACGATTGACAACGAGGGTCGCACCCGCGGCAAGGTAGCTCTCCACCTTTTCACGCGAAAGCTGAGTGCAGACTTCCCGTATGTCTTGGTACTTCGAAGTGTATTGGTGGTCCGGCAGCAATCCATCCTTAAATAGACGGATAGCAGTGAGATCGCTTTCGCGAAATACAACTTCATTCAACCCTTCCCATGTGACGGCGTGCTTTTGGATTGCATTCTGTGCGAACAAAAATTTCTTTTCGAAATAGTTTTGATAGAACTCTTGCCGTGAGACACCCAAGCCAATCAAGGGATAGTGCGATTCTTGTGACATTTTGATACATGCCGTTACATTGACGTTGGCAGTGTCTTTTATTTTTTTCCTTCCGTCAACACAAACAAGAATCAATCTCATTCAAGAAATTTAATTTCTCATTAAAACAGGTTTTATGTCAGAAATATCGCTCACACGTCTCCGCGCTGGTAAATGGGATTTTTCCGAAAATATCGGAGAATTCTCATATGACGCACAAGCGAACAAACCCAGAAAGAGAAGGTAATAGGATTTACCCTAAACTTAGAGACCTCTAGATCTGTTGACCAATCATCAGAATCAGCCGATGACTCGCCGAGGCAAAGCAAACTAATGTGAGATATTTCCAGGGATTCCGCGGGAATCAGCCTCTACCGAGGCTATCCGGGAATTGTGGCCATAGAACCATGCAGTGGTTTTCGTCGCAATCGCCGTCGGGGGCAGTCAGCTCATCAAGCTAGCGCATCAACGGCTCACACTCGAATCGTTCGTATTGCACGTCGTCAAAAGTGCATGCTAAAACCGCCCACACTCGCTGCCCCGAAGCCTTCCGCCCACACTGGAGGACCGTCTTGACGGATGGAGACTGCGTCGCTGCTTGACGGCATTTCTCACCTGCGCAAACTTCCTTGGAGCCTGTTTGAAAATTCGCCGCAGATGTGATCTAACGTTCGGATGTGGAAGAAAGAACATCGAGAACGGCAGGCAAGTATGGCAGCCAAGACAAAGCGATATCCGAGCGACATGACAGACGTGGAATGGGCAGCGATGGAAGGATTGCTGCCGAAGCCAGCCCAGCGTGGGCGACGCAGGAAGGCCGACCTGCGCGAAGTCATCAATGCGCTGCGGTACCTGGTGCGCTCGGGCTGCGGCTGGCGCATGCTGCCCAAGGACTTCCCGGCCTGGCAAACGGTGTATTGGTGGTTTCGCCGACTGATGCGCAGGTTCCTGTTTCGCACGCTCCACGATGTTGTACTGATGCTCGGCACGGAATTGGAAGGCCGCCAGCTTTGCCCCAGTGCTGGTGTCGTTGATAGCCAATCGGTGAAGGCGCCAGCGGCGAAAGGGCGCGGCTACGATGCTGCGAAGAAGATCGTCGGGTGCAAGCGGCATATTGCCGTGGATACAAATGGGCGGCTGCTGATGGTGAACCTGACGCCTGCAGACATTGCCGACAGTACAGGGGACCGTGACGGTACTGGAGGCCTTGAAGAGGCGTTGGCCGGGCCTGAAACATCTGTTTGCCGATGGCACGTACGATCGTCGCGCGCTGATGGATAAAGCCGCGACACTCGACTTTGTCGTCGAGGTGGTGCGTTGCCACGAGGATCAGGTTGGCTTCGCAGTTCTGCCCCGGCGTCGGGTAGTGGAACGTACCTTCGGCTGGATGATTCGCTGGCGTCGCCTGATCAGGGACTACGAGCGACGTCCCGACGTGGCCGAGGCAATGGTCTATATTGCGATGGGCGGACTTCTACTACGCAGAGTCGCCCATCCTTGAATTTCCACCTTGATCTTTTACGACGGCGCCGGGCTAGTTTTCATGTTGTTGCTCCCCTATGCAGCACAAGACATCACTGCGGCGTCCGGCGATAGCATATTCGGTTAGCCGCTCTCAGTCGCGGATGGCGAAGTCCACCCGGTTGGGCGCGCCCTTGTCCTTGATGCCCTCGGTGTCGAGCTTCGGCGCGGTCAGGAACAGGCGGTTTTCCGGCACCTTGCCGTCGCGCTCCAGCGACTGCTTCACCGCCAGCGCGCGCTGCTCGGCAAGCTGGCGCAGCTCCACGTTGGTCACCGGCGCGTTTTCCAGCAGCAGCTTTTCCATCTCCTGCGTCGGCAGCGACTTGGCCAGGCCGATCACGTTGCGCGGCTTCTTGAACGAAGCGCGCTTGTAGACCGCCTCCAGGTACTTCGGATATTCCTGCTGCGACACCGTCACCTTGGCGCCCTGCTCGCCTTCCTCGCTGTCGTCCGCCACGCCGCCCTGGCGGGCGCTGGAGCGCAGGTCGCGCGACTTCTGCTCGGCCACGCGCGCGTCGAGCCAGGCGCGCTGCGCGCCGGCCATGTCGGTGGCCGGATCGATGCGCCCGCTGATCTCCAGCCGCAGCGACGGGCGGTCCGCCAGCGCCTTGCCCAGCGTGTCGATCTTCTGCCTGGCCGCCGGCGTGAGCGTGGCGGTGCCGGGCGGGAACTCGACGTAGCCCAGTTCGTCGCCGCCGCCGCCGAAGGCCGAGGCGATCAGCGAGAACGGCGAGGTGATGGCCTTGGTCAGCAGGTTGACGATCACGCGCACGATCACGCCGCCGATGCTGAACTCGGGGTCCGACAGCGAGCCCGAGACCGGCAGGTTGATGTCGATCACGCCGTTGCGGTCCTTGAGCAGCGACACCGCCAGCAGCACCGGCAGCTTGGTCGCCGTGGGGCTGTCGACCTTGTCGCCGAAGGTGAGCTGGTCCAGGTAGAGGTGGTTGCTCGCATCGAGCTTGCCGTTCTCGATCTTGTACGCCACGTCCACCGTGAGCTTGCCCTTGGTGATCGGATAACCGGCGTACTTGGCCGCGTAGGGGGTCAGGCGCGTGAGCTCCACGCCGGCGGCCTTGGCGGCGATGTCGAGGTAGAGCGGGTCGGCCAGCGGGTTGAGCTTGCCGTCGATGTTGACCGGCGCGTCGTCGTCGATGCGGCCCGCCAGCGTGAGGTCGGCCGGGGCCGGATCGGTCGAGGACACCTTGGAGACCGAGCCCTTCATGTCGGTCAGGTTGGCGGTGTAGTTGGGCCGGACGAAGAAGTCCGAGAAATTGATGTTGCCCTTGCTCACCGTCACGCCGCCCAGGCGGATCTGCGGCTTGGCCGCCGCCGTGGCGACGGGCGCCGGGGCCGGTGCCGGCGTGGGCGCGGCGGCCGGCGCGCTGGCCGGCGGCGCCGAGGCCGGGTTGGCCTGCGTCAGGCTGGTGCTCGGCGCGGCCTCGCCCTTGGCGGCGCCGCCCGCCATCACGTCCTGCAGGTTCAGCCGGCCGTTGGCGTTGAGGATCACGCGCGCGTAGAAATCGGACAGCGCCACGCTGCCCACGCCCACCTTCATCGGCCCCTTCGACTCGTCCATGACGAAGTCGATGCCGTTGACGGCCAGCGAGCGCCAGCGCAGGAAATCGTCGCCGGTGACGCGGTCCACGGTGCGCACGTTGCCAAGCTGCGCATTGCCGGCGAAGCGCGCGGCGATCGGCTTGCCGCTGGGCGCGTCCACGCCCAGGCGGCCCTTGACGGTGGCCGTGCCGCCGCGCAGCGCGGCGTTGAAGCGGTCGGCCAGGTAGGGCTGCAGCGGCGCCAGGTCGATCTCGCGCAGGTCCACCTGCACCTGCGCCGCCGGCGCCGTGGGCTGCACCGTGCCGTCCAGCGCCATCACACCGCGCCGTCCGCTCTCGGCCTTGAACTTGAGCGGGATCGCGCCGGGCGCCAGCGGCCATTGCAGCGCGCCGGTGCCGAGGCTGATGTTGCGGTACTGGTGGATCACCGGACGGTCGCGGTTGGCGGCGGCCGGCGCGTAGTCGGTCAGCCGCACGCTGCCGCCGTCGAGCGCGAACTTGCCCAGCTGGGCTTTCCACGGCAGCGGCCTGGCGGCCGCCGGGCTCTCGGGCCGGGCCGCCTTGGCCGTGACCGTGGCCGAGCGCTGGCTGGCCTTCTGCCCGGACTGCGCCGCCCACAGGCGCGCGCTCTCCAGCAGCTCGCCGCGGTGGTCGCGCGTGAGCGCGACCTGCGGCTTGGCCACCACCAGCTCGCCGGCGCTGAAAGTATGCCCGGCGAGGTCGAAGCCGATGTCGTCGAGCGCCACGCGCTCGGCGCGCATGACCGGCAGGCTGGCGGTGTCGTCGTCGTTGTCCGTGCGTGCGCGCGCGCGGCGCGCGCTGCCGGCGTTGCCAGCGCCCGCGGCGGGCACCGCCACCGGCTCGCGCGTGGCCACATACAGCGGCGCCAGTTCCACGCGCGACTTGTCCAGCGAGAACGCGAATTCCGGGCCGCCCCATGCCATCTTGTAGTGCAGCTCGGCGTTGACCGCGGTGTCGCCCAGCTGCGTGCGCAGCTCGGCCGGCCACCATGCGGCAAACCCCTGCGGCTTCACGCCGCTGGCCCGCAGCGTGCCGGTCATGGTGCCGCCGCGCAGGGTCAGCTCGCCTTCGTGGCTGAGGCTCTGGCCTTCGCCCAGGCCCAGCTTGGCCTGCACTTTGGCCGGCTTGTCGCTGTCGCCCGACAGGCCCGCGACCTCGGCGTCCAGCGGCCCGAGCGCCAGCGTGCCGGGCCCGGAGGGGGCCAGCTCGTCGCGCAGCGCGAGGCTGGCCTGCTTGACGCTGATCTGGTCGACCGCGTAGGACCACGGCTTCGGTGCCGGCTGCGGCGGCGCGATGCCGGCCGCGGCGGGTGCCGAGGCCGGGCCCGCCTTGGCGGCCGGCGCGGAAGCCGGCGCCGCCGCAGGTGCTGCAGCGGGCGCGGATGTTGCCGGCGTGGCCGCCGGGGCCTGCGGCAGGAAGGCTTGGGCGAGGTCGAGCGTGCCGTCGGCGCGGCGCGTGGCGTTCACGGCCAGCCCTTCCACCGTCACGTTGCGCAGGTGCGCCTTCTGCGCCAGCGGCTCGATGCGGTCGATGTCGAGCGCCACGCGGCCGGCCTTCACCAGCGGCGAGCCGTCGTGCTTGCGGATGTCGGCCTCGCGCAGCGCCGCCGTGCCGGCCAGGAAAACGTCCTGCTTGTCCTTGGACTGGATGAAGCCGAGCGTCAGGCGCGTGTCCAGCAGGCCGCCCTTGACCTCGGCGTCCTTGAGCGCGGGCGCGAACGCCATGTAGCGCGGCAGGTCCAGCCCGTCGAGATTGAGGTTCAGGTGCGTCTCGCGCGAGGCGGCGAACGGCAGCATGGTGCCGTCGAGCGCCAGCGCGGAGCCGTTGATGCGCGCGCTCAGCGAGGGCCGCGTGACGATCTCCACGTCATGCGGCAGGTTGGACAGGAACGGCAGCGTGACGGTGAGGTTGTCGACGCGCTGGGTCTGCCCGAGCAGCTTGTCGTCGAACACCACGCTGCCGCCGGTCAGGGCGATGTTGTTGATCGAGAAGCGCGCCGGCTCGGACTTGGGCGCGGGCGGCTGCGCGGCGAAGCGCTCCTCGATGTCGGCATAGCTCATGCGGCCGCTGGCGTCGCGCGCCAGGTGCAGCGCCGGCCGGTCGATGTGCACCGCGTCCACCACCGGGGCCATGTGCCACAGCGAGGCGATGGCGCCGTCGATCTGCGCCTCGCCCAGCGTCAGCATGGGCGTGGTGCCGTCCGGCTCGTAAATGGTGAGGTCGGACACGGTGACCGCCAGCGAGAACGGCCGCACCTGGGCGCCGCCGATCGTGACCTTGCGCCCGAGCGCCTCGCTGGCCTGCTTTGCCGCGATGGACCTGATCAGCGGCGGCCCGCCGAAATAACCGGCCAGCCCGAATACCGCGAGCGCCGCCACGATGCCGCCGGCCACCCGCACGCCGGCCCTGCGCCGGGGCGTGGCGGTCACCGCCTGCATGGAGAACTTGATTGCCATGTGATCCTAGAGAGTTCGACCCCACTACCCCGCTACCCCGAATATCCTGAATATCCCGAGTATCCCGATACCCGCCCGATATCGCCCGATACTGCGGCGCTCCGTCATGCCGGCAACCCTGCATGCCGGGCCGCCGCTGCCGTGCGGCACCATCTTGTACGGAACCCGCCGGGCCGCGCGCAGGCCCTGCCACGCGGATATTCGGCGAGTCGGCCACTTTGTGGCCCTGATTTCACTTTTTATCCACATTATGGCAACGGATTGGGGCAATGCAAAGGCATTCAAACTAATCCGAAAGCGATTTCAAGACTGCAAAAAATCCATTCAACCGGACTTGTCCGGACCCGCATCCCGCCGATCTGGTATTGTTCCGCTTTTGCGAAGCGTCACGTCGCAAGCCAGCGGCTTATCCGCCACTTAGTGCCTGCTTCCCCCGCGCTGTAACCCTCCGGCCAGAACCCTCCACGTCAACCGTGTTGCGCGCTTCGCATGCGAACTTTTTCCATGCGAGTCTTCTCATGTCGATCACCAGCAGTACTGCCGGCGCAGACGGCACGCGCAACAGCGCGCAGCCGCGCCCCCTGACCAGGCAGGATTACAAGACGCTTGCCCTGGCGGCCCTCGGCGGCGCGCTTGAATTCTACGACTTCATCATCTTCGTCTTCTTCGCCACCGTCATCGGGCAGCTGTTCTTCCCGCCGTCGGTGCCGGACTGGCTGCGCCAGATGCAGACCTTCGGCATTTTCGCCGCCGGCTACCTGGCCCGCCCGCTGGGCGGCATCATCATGGCGCACTTCGGCGACCTGCTCGGGCGCAAGAAGATGTTCACGCTGTCCATCCTGCTGATGTCGGTGCCGACGCTGCTGATGGGCCTGCTGCCGACCTACCACGCGATCGGCCTGCTGGCGCCGCTGGCGCTGCTGATCCTGCGCGTGATGCAGGGCGCCGCCGTGGGCGGCGAAGTGCCCGGCGCCTGGGTGTTCGTCTCCGAGCACGTGCCGGCGCGCCGCACCGGCTACGCCTGCGGCACGCTGACCGCGGGGCTGACCGCCGGCATCCTGCTGGGCTCGCTGGTGGCCACCGGCATCAACAGCATCTTCACCCCGGCCGAGCTGACCGACTGGGGCTGGCGCGTGCCGTTCCTGCTCGGCGGCGTGTTCGGCATCGGCTCGATGTACCTGCGCCGCTGGCTGCACGAGACGCCGGTGTTCGCCGAGCTGCAGCAGCGCAAGGCGCTGGCCGCCGAGATGCCGCTCAAGGCGGTGGTGCGCGACCACCGCGGCGCGGTGGCGGTGTCGATGCTGCTGACGTGGATGCTGTCGGCCGGCATCGTGGTGGTGATCCTGATGACGCCGACCTTCCTGCAGAAGATCTACGGCTTCGACGGCCGCACCGCGCTGATGGCCAACAGCGTGGCCACCCTGTGCCTGACCGCGGGCTGCGTGGTGGCGGGGCTGCTGGCGGACAAGATCGGCGCGCGCGTCACGCTGTTCGTCGGCGGCCTGCTGCTGGCGATCAGCGTCTACGTGTTCTACAGCACGCTGCATGCGCGCCCGGACCTGCTGGTCCCGCTGTACGCCGTGACCGGCTTCCTGGTCGGCACCATCGGCGCGGTGCCGTTCGTGCTGGTCAAGGCCTTCCCGGCCCAGGTGCGCTTCTCGGGGCTGTCGTTCTCGTACAACGTGTCGTATGCGATCTTCGGCGGCCTGACGCCGATGATCGTCACGCTGATGCTCAAGAACGACCCGCTCGCGCCCGCCTATTACGTGGTGGCGCTGTGCGTGCTGGGCATGGTGACGGCGCTGTTCGTCAAGGACCGCTCGCACGCCTGAGCGCGGCGGGCTGTGCCGGAAAGGCTGTGCCGGAAAGGAAAGGGCCGCACGAGTGCGGCCCTTTTTCGTCGTGCGGCGCGGCTTCAGCGCCGATGCTGCCTGAAGAACTGCCACATCAGCGCGCTGGCGTCGGGGCCGATGGCCGAGTGGTAGGCATAGTCGCCGTCGCCGCCGCTCCAGGCATGGCCCAGGCCGGCGATCTCGCACACTTCCACCATGTCGCGGTTCCATACGCCGAAGCTGGCCTCGAGGTAGTCGCCGGCGGGCAGGCTCGCCGCGGGCGGGGCGGCCATGCGGGCCTCCCCGGCGTCCTCGCCCTCCCCGGCCGTCCCGGCCAGCGCGGGCGCGGCGTGGGCGGCGCGGCGCGCGGCGCGGCCGCTCATGCGCTCGTCGACGCGGTCGGCCATGCCGTTGTAGGCCAGGAACTGCCGCGCCAGCAGGCGCGCGTTGACCGGGTGCACCGCCTCGTCGTCCATGCCGTGCAGGATGATGGCGGGCATCTTCGCTCCGCCCGGCATGGCGCCGGCGGCGTCCAGCAGCACGGCCGGATCGGCGCTGGTGCCGTGCTGCATGGCGCGCAGGCCGTCGCGCGGCGTGTGCCCGGCGCCGACCACCACGCCGGAGTGCAGCCCCACCGCGGCGATCTTGCCGGGATAGCGCAGCGCCACCACCGCGGCCATGCTGGCGCCCGCGGACAGGCCGGCCAGGTAGACCTGGTCGGCGCGCACGTCGGGCCGCGCCATCAGCGCGTCGATCAGCACCGACAGCGCCTGCGCCTCGCGCCCGCCCTCGGTCGCGCCCAGGTCGAACCATTGCCAGCAACGCTGCATCTGGCGCCGCAGCGGCTGTTGCGGATAGGCCACCATGAAACCCTCGCGCTCGGCCAGCGCGTTCATGCGCGTGCCGGCGGCCAGGTCTTCCGGCGTCTGCCGGCAGCCGTGCAGCATGACGACCAGCGGCATGGGGCGGTGCGCCGCGCGCGACGGCACGTACAGCCAGTAGGACAGGCGCGGCACCAGTTCGCCCGGCAGCGGCGCCAGATGATGGTGATGGGCCGACCAGTCGCCCGGCAACGGCCGCCGCGGCGGCAGGAGCAAGGGAGCGGGGGTGCGCGCCCGCAGGCGCGGGGAGGCGGGATTAAGGGTAGCGATACGCTCGAACCATGTTTGGAGTTGGCGCGCGGACTGCGGCTGCGCCCGGCTGATCTGCCGGAGTTGCGCATGCCAGTCCGCCGAAAGGCTCTTGGCCATGAAGACTCCTGCTGTCTGCATTGTTGCGATGCAGCATAGCACAGCCATCAAGGCGAGGTCGGCGTCGCTTTCCGGCAACATGTTATGAAAAACATACATTACCGGACGCCACGTGGCGCAGCGGCCCCATGCAGGTTAACGTCATGCCGTCGAAAAAATTGAATTCTGCGTTTGAAATAATGCAGATCCGCCGAAGTTAGCGGCAGAAGCGGGCCGGTTATACTGCATTTGCATTTGTCGCAGGCAAATGGAGAGGCCAGGCCATGCCCGAAGCGAATATTTCGAGCTGTTCGCTGTGTTTGTTCCAGTCAGTGTGCCGCCAGGCGGAATCCGCACCCGGCCAGAGCCCGCGGGAACGTCCGCTGATGCCGGCCAGCACGCTGTGGCGCGCCGGCGAGACCGTGTACCGCCAGGCGCGGCCGGTGCAGGCGGTATTTCCCATCCGCCAGGGCAGCGTCAAGTCGGTGTTCGAGTCGCCGCTGGGCTGGCGCCAGGTCACCGCCTTCGCCCACCCCGGCGACGTCCTGGGCCTGGAGGACCTCGACGACCCGCTCCATTGCACCGCCGCCGTCGCCATGCAGGACACCCGCTGCTGCGTGGTGCCGATCGAGGCCGCGCGCGAGCACCTGCACCAAGCCGCGTGCCGCGCGCCGATGCTCGGCGCGCTGCGCCGCAATGCGCAGCGCCAGCGCACGCTGCTGGTCGCGCTCGGCTCGATGAAGGCGGCGCAGCGCCTTGCCATGCTGCTGCTGGACCTGGCCGACGAGCAGCGCCGCCGCGGCCGGGCCGGCGAGGCCATGACGCTGGCCATGTCGCGCAACGACATCGCCAGCTATCTCGGCCTGACGCTGGAAACCGTCTCGCGCCTGCTGGCGCGCTTCGCCAGCGTGGGGCTGATCACCGTGCGGCAGCGGCAGTTGCGCATCGTCGACCCGGCGGGGCTCGATTCCGTCTACGCGGACCCCGAGCGCGTGCCGATCCGCCCGCCCGCCGAGGCGCCGGCCCCCTCGCTGGCCCCCGCGCTGGCCCCCTCGCCGGGCCGCGCGCCCGCGCGGCCGCTCGCGGGCACCGCGCGCATCCTGCCGGCGTAGGACGGACACCGACAGCACGCCCATGCAAACGCGGCTATGGTCAGGTCATGCCGCCGCGTGCGGAGAACGGCGCCAGCCGCCGGTTCCCGGCACGCCCGGCGGCATCCGACCTACCTTCCGGTATCCGTATGCGGGATTTCCTTTTCGCCGCGCGCGCGCACGCGGCGCCGCTGGCCTTCCTGGTGATCGCCGGATTCGCGCCGGCCGCCGCGGCGCAGGCGCTCGCACCCGCCTCGCTTTCCAAGCTGGCCCGGCTGCTGCTCGGCACCGTGGAGGGCAAGAGCACCGGCATGAGCGGCGTCACGCGGCTGACCGGCGGCGGCGGCACGCCCGATGCCGAGCTCGTGGCGGCATGCCAGGAGCTGACGCAGGCCGGACCGTTCCCGCTCGACAACGCGACCCGGCTCGAGGGATGCAGCGTCTCGCCCGGCAAGCGCGTGGTGTTCCGCCTCAGCCTGGTCGGCGTCGATGCCTCGCGAGAGGGGACCGTGGCCTTCATGGCGAGCGCCGGGCCGGTGCTGGCGAAAGGCATCTGCCGCAACCCGGACGTGCCGGTGCTCGGCCGCCTGGGCGTCACCCTGAACTACCGCTACCTGGGCAACGGCAACCAGCCCGTGGGCGAGGTCACGATCCCGCCGGAGCGCTGCGCGCAGAAGTGAGCGGCGCGGCCTGGCTCAGCGCCGCTCCTGGGCGCACTCCTGCCGGTAGGCTTCATTGAGTTTCTTGCGGTCGGCCTGGCGCTCGATGGTCGGATGGGTGCTGCCGTCAGGCTCGGTCACGGTGGATTTGCCGGTGGACCACTGCGTGCCCGCGGGCAGCCCGTTGATCCGGTCCAGCAATTGCTGGCAATGGGTGCGCTGGGCCGGCGTGAGCGTGCCGTCGGCGGCGGGGCCGGCATTGTCGGCGGCCGGATCGAGCATCAGCGGCGGTGGCGGCGCGATCATCGGCGCGGGCACCTCCAGGTCGGCGGCCATGCCTGCCTGCCCGCCGCACAACCCGAAGCCCAGCAAGGCGGCCATGACGATCGAAGCCCGTTTCATTTCCATTTCTCCCCAGCGGGAGGCGCGACGCGCCATCCCTGATGATCCGTATGTGTCCGTGGCCAGCGGCGGCGCGAGAACCGCGCGGGCGCGGCTCCGCCCGCGAGGCAACCCCCGCGAGGCAAGGACGAGCCGGATCTAGCTTCGTTCCCTGCCGTTGCCGTTGCCGCCGCGGCCGTTGCGATGGCGGTTGCCCAGCAGTTCCAGCTTGAGCAACGCATCCGCAAGCATACTCTTAAGGCGGGTATTCTCCTCCTGCAGCTCGCGCAGCTTGCGGCTTTCCCCGCGCGCATCCGCGCCCGCGCCGCGGGCGTACTTGATGCGCCAGCCATAGAACGACGCATCGCTGAAGCCGTGGCGCGCGCACAGCTCGCGCACCGGCACGCCGGCCTGCGCTTCCGCGAGATAGCCGCGGATCTGTTCCTCCGAGAATCGTCTGTTCACTGCCTGCCTCCACTCGCAAACGCCGCGGGCGCCGCATGTGCCGCATGTATCGTGCGGGCGCGCGCGGCGCCGGTTCTACCCCTGCCCAACGTTATCACCCGCGCCGCAAAAGGCAATTCAGTGTGTTCAAGGCGCGTGTTAAGCAATTTGAAGACCCCGGCGCGGACATGAGAAAAACCGGGAAAGACAGGTGCAGTTAATTGGTTAACTGATTCTGCAGTGTGGAATGCATTCCAGATGACTCCAGCAAGCGCCGGATGGTACCCCCGAAAAACAGGGAGAAAAAATGCCGCCCGCTCCGCCGACTCCCGACTCGTCTCCGGCTGCCGCAATGCGGGAAATCACGGCGCCGGCAAGCACGCGGCAGGACATTGCCGCGCTATTCCGGCAAGAAGAATCGCATGGCGCATCTGGAGAATCCCGCGCCGGGCGCGCTGGCAAGTTCCAGGGTTATGGATTAATCTTGTCTGGCATTAACTAAATTTCGAGCGCCGGCAACCGGGCTTCGCGCCCCGTGTCCGACTGGCGACAGGGCTCTCGCGCTAAGCCAGGTCGGCTGTCTTTTCCAGCGTGGGCGTCCATAAAACCGGGCTGCCATTTTCGAGAAATCGCGTCTTCATGATCCCGCGCCGGAAGCGGGCATGTCGAAGCGGCGCCGCGCGCCGCCGGGCCCGTCGAACCGGGCCCCCGGCCGCACTGAAAAGAAGAAAGAAAAAGAAAAACCAAAGTTTCAAGTCGGGAGAAGCCACCATGCGGCACGTCAGCACCAAGCTCTTGCATGTCTTCGTTCTGCTGATGGAGTATCGCGACCTCAGCGCCGTCGCGGCCTGCACGCAAAGCCGGGTTCCCACCATTGCCTACAGCCTGGCGCGGCTGCGCGAAATCACCGGCGACCCGCTCTTCATCCGGCGCAACGGCACGCTCGAGCCGACGGCGCACGCGCTGCGGCTGGAGCAGACCGCGCGGCAGTTCCTGGCGAAGTGGTCGCGCCTGCTGCAGCCCGAGGCGCCCGCGGCGGCGCCCGCCGCCCGCCCGCGGCGCCGTCTTTCCATCGGCTTCTCGCCGTCGATCGGCGAGCCGGTCATCACCGAGATCCTCACCGCGCTGTGCGAGCGGTTTCCCGACGACCGCTTCGTGACGCGGCCGGTCTTCGCCGATGCCGCGCTGGCCGGCCAGTTGCACGACGGCGAGCTCGACTGCGCGTTCGTGGTGGACAGCCGCTTCGTGCCGGACCAGGTCGCGCTGCACAGCATCATGGCCACGCCGCGGCGGCTGGTCAGCGTGTCGCGCCCCGGCCGCGCGCCGCACGCGGAGGGCAGGAACGAATGGATCCTGCTGCAGGAAGACACCGAGCCCGGCAGCCCGCTGCAGGCGTTCCTGAACCGGCTCGCCCACGATCCGGCATACCGCGAGACCGTGGTGCCGTCCTGGCACACCCAGGTGGCGCTGCTGCTGGCCGCGGGCGGCATCTGCCCGCTGCTCGACTTCAACGTGCCGCTGCTCACGCGCAGCCACAAGACGCGCCTGCTGGCGCCGCCGGCCAGCTTTCCCGAATGGGCCGCCCTGCATTTCTGGGCGCCGGCGCGCGCGGGCGCGGGCGAGGCCCTGCGCGGCATCATGGAGACCGGCAGCGCGGTCCTGCATGACCCGGTCGGCGCCATCGACCGCCGCCGCGAAGCCCGCGACATCCCCGCCGCGCACGCCGCCTGAACTGCCGCCTGAACCGCCGCCTGAACTACCGCCCGCACCGGCACGCGGACCTGCCCGCGGCCGGCCGGGCAGCCAGCCCGGTCCCCGATATTTCTCCTGCAGTTTGAGAATAGTCTCAGGCAATATGCCGAAAACGGCGCTTATTCTGCCTGGGCATCCGCTGCGCGAACACCGCGCGCCTGCCCAGGAAGATTGCCATGTCATTGAGAATCCTGATTGCCGATGACCATCCCGCCATCGCGCTCGCGGTCAGGAGCCAGTTGCGCGGGCAGACCGGCTGGGAGATCTGCGCCGACGTGCGCGGCGCCGCCGAATTGCTGCAGGCCACGCGCGTGTTCCGCCCCGACCTCGTCGTCACCGACTATCACATGCCCTGCGCCGACGCCAGCGACGGCATCCGCCTGCTGGCCAGCCTGCGGCGGCACCACCCGGCGCTGGGCATCGTGGTGCTCACCATGATCACCAATCCGCTCGTGCTGCGCGCCATCCTCAACGCCGGCGCGCACGGCCTGCTGCTCAAGGACTCGCACCTGGACGAGCTGGTGACGGCCATCATCCGCGTCGAGCGCGGGCTGCGCTTCATCGGCGAGTCCGCCGCGCGCGTGCTGGAGCAGTCAGGCGCGCACTACGCGCCGGACCGCGCCGGCGCCGTCAGCCTGTCGGTGCGCGAGTCGGAGGTGCTGCGCCTCTACCTCAGCGGCAACTCCATCACCCGCATCGCCGGGCAGCTCTGCCGCAGCGTGAAGACCATCAGCCGCCAGAAGAACAGCGCCATGCGCAAGCTCGGCGCCAACAACGAGCGCGAACTGTTCGACTTCGCCGCGCAGCAGGGCCTGGTGCTGCCGCTGCGCGACGACGGACCCGGCGCGCCCGGCCATACCGAATGGCTATAATCGCTGCGCGCCGGCGCCCCGCCGACCGCGCGCCCCTCCTCCACCCCCGACCATCCCCGCCGCCCTCATCATGCCCGCCCCCGCCGCCGCGCCCGCGGACCAGCCACTTGCCCCCGCCGGCAGCCTCAACGTGCCCGCGCTGCTGGTCGCCGCGCCCGCTTCGGGGCAAGGCAAGACCACCGTCACCGCCGCGCTGGCGTGGCTGCACCGCCGCCAGGGCCGCCGGGTGCGCGTCTTCAAGAGCGGCCCCGACTACCTCGACCCGTCCATCCTGGCCGCCGCGAGCGGCGCGCCGGTGCATTCGCTCGACCTGTGGATGACCGGCGCCGGCGATGCCGCGGCGCGCCTGGCGCAAGCCGCCGCCGAGGCGGACCTGATACTGGTGGAAGGGGTGATGGGCCTGCACGACGGCACGCCCAGCAGCGCGGACATCGCGCGCCATTTTGGGCTGCCGGTGCTCTGCGTGATCCAGGCCGGCGCGATGGCGCAGACCTTCGGCGCCGTGGCCTACGGCCTGGCCGGCTACGGCCAGCCGCTGCCGTCGATGCAGGTGCTGGCCAACGGCGTGGGCTCGGCGCGGCATGCCGACATGCTGCGCGAGAGCCTGCCGGCGCATATCGGCTGGGCCGGCGGCCTCGCCCGCGACAAGGATGCCGCGCTGCCCGAGCGCCACCTCGGCCTGCACGCCGCCGACGAGCTGCCCGACCTCCCCGCGCGCCTCGACCGGCTGGCCGACGCGCTCGCCGGGCAGCCGGCCGGCAACCTGCCGCCGCCCGTGGCCATCGCCGCCGCCGCGCCACTACCAGCCCTGCCGCCGCTGCTGTCCGGCAAGACCATCGCCGTGGCCCGCGACGCGGCGTTCCGCTTCCTCTATCCGGCCAATCTCGACACCCTGCAGGCGCTCGGCGCGCGCCTGGCCTTCTTCTCGCCACTGGACAACGCGGCCCTGCCCGCCTGCGACGCGCTATGGCTGCCCGGCGGTTATCCCGAGCTGCACGCGGCGCGCCTGGCCGGCAACGCCGCCATGCTGGCCGCACTGCGCGCCGCCCACGCCAATGGCCTGCCGATGCTGGCCGAATGCGGCGGCATGATGATGTTGTTCGAATCGCTGACGGACAAAGGCGGGCAGGCGCACGTCATGGCCGGCCTGCTGCCCGGCACCGTGGCCATGCAGCCGCGCCTGGCGGCGCTCGGCCACCAGTCGGTGGCGCTGCCCGAAGGCACCCTGCGCGGGCATACCTTCCACTACTCCAGCGCGCGCACGCCGCTGGCGCCCTGCTGCCACGCCACGGTGCCGCGCGACGGCTCGCGCGGCGAGGCGGTGTTCCGGCACGGCGCGCTGACCGCGTCGTACACGCACTTCTATTTCCCCTCCAACCCGCTGGCGGTGGCGCGCCTGTTCGGCGCCGGGGCGGGCTAGCGCCAGGCCGGCGCTCAGGCGGCGGTTCAGGCAACGCTCACGCGGCGTCGGCATCGGCCGCGTCGGCCTTCTCTTCCTTCTCCCGCTGCTGGGTGCGCTGCACCGCCACGGCAATGCCGGACTCGAGCTGCTCCAGCCCCTTGGACAGGTTGCGCATGGTGGTCTCGGAGACGTTTTCCAGCACGTCCCGCAGGAACGACGAGCGCAGCGGCAGCGCCTGCTCGACGATGCCGCGGCCCAGGTCGGACAGCGTGACGTTGGTCACGCGGTTGTCGCGCTCGCTGGTGTTGCGCTCCACCCAGCCCAGCTCCTGCAGGGCCTTGAGCTGGCGCGTGAGCGCGCCCGGGTCCATGCCCACGCGGTCGGCCAGCGGCTTCTGCGCGATGGGCCCGGCGTGGCCGTGCAAGGCGTAGAGGATGCGCCAGCGCGGCAGGGGATGGCCGATGCGCTGCTCGAACGCAGCCGCGTAGGCCCGGTAGGTCCGTCCGAACTGCTGTAGCACAGCCAGGCTTTGTCGCTCCAGTTCCAATCCATTCTCCTGCTTGGGCCGCCGCGCGCCACGCGGACGATGCACGCGCGGCGCGCGGCGGCCTCACCATCAACGGACCAGCCCGGCGTCCCGGCATGCCCCGGGACGATCCCAGGGCTGCCCAGGACAAATTCATTCAGCGGCCATGACCTGCGGCTTGACCGCGCGCTCCAGTTTCACCGGCGGCACGCGGCGCGAGCGCCACAGGCCCACCACGGCGATCACCGCGGCCAGCGCCAGGCCCACGTGGATCGCGCCGACCAGCGACAGCCGGGCCTGCTCGAGCAGCAGGGCGCCATTGTGGCCGCCCGCCTGCAACTGCGACAGCAGGCTCGACTGCGAAGCCCGGTCGATCAGGATCTGCGGATCGGCCAGGCGCGCCTGCCATTCGCCGGCGCCCGCGCTCTGCAGCGCGTCGTGCACGCCGCTGATGTAGCTGCGCGTGACCAGCGTGCCCACCAGCGCCGTGCCGATCATGCCGCCCACCATGCGCAGCGACTGCAGCATGGCCGTGGCGATGCCGAGATGCTCCCGGCCCGCGGTCTGCTGCGCGAACACGGTCAGGTTCGGCATGATGAAGCCCAGGCCGAAGCCGCCCAGCAGCATGATGCCAAACAACACGTGGTGCGACATCGAGCGCGTGGCCTGCGACAGGCCCAGGCAGGCCAGCGCCAGCATCGCGAAGCCCGCATACAGCATGTTGTTGGGCTGGCGGATGCGGGTGATGATACGGCCATTCAGGATACTGCCCAGCGTGATGCACACCACCAGCGGCGTCACCAGCACGCCCGCCTCCTTCGGCGAATAGCCGAAACCGCCCTGGAACAGCAGCGGCGCGTACAGCAGCAGCGAGAACATCACGAAACCGACCAGCACCGCCAGCAGGAACAGCGGCGCCAGCCCCGGATTGCGGAACATCTCCAGCGGCAGGATCGGGTTCGGCGCGCGGCGCTCCCAGCGCCACAGCGCCACCAGCGCGCAGACCGACATCACCACCAGCCCGCCCGTCACCAGGCCGAAGCCGCGCTCCGGCATCAGCTCCACGCACAACTGCAGGCCGCCCAGCCCGGCGCCGATCAGCGCCGCGCCCAGCCAGTCCACCTTGATCGAACCCGTGTGCGTCTGCTGGCGCAGATGCGGCAGGTAGCGCCAGGCGAACAGCAGCCCCAGCAGGCCCACCGGCAGGTTCACGTAGAATACCGAGCGCCAGCCATACGCCTCGGTCAGCAGCCCGCCCAGCGACGGCCCCACCGCGTTGGCGATACCGAAGGCCGCGCTCATCATCACCTGCCAGCGCAGCCGCACGTGCGAATCGGGAAAGAGATCGGGAATGCACGCGAAGGCCGTGCCCACCAGCATGCCGCCGCCAATGCCCTGCAGACCGCGCGCCAGCACCAGGAACGGCATGTTCGGCGCCATGCCGCACAGCACCGACGCCGCCGTGAACACCACGATCGACGCCATCACGAACGGCTTGCGCCCGTAATAGTCGCCCAGCCGCCCGAAGATCGGCACCGTGATCACCGAGAACAGCAGATAGGCCGTGGCCACCCAGGCGTAATACTCGAAGCCCTGCAACTCCGCGACCACCGTGGGCAGCGCGGTCCCGACCACGGTCTGGTCGAGCGCCACCAACATCACCACGAAGGCGATGCCCAGCATCGCCAACAAGGACTCGCGGAACGGCAACACCTGTCCGCTGCTATGCGCCTGGTGAGGCTGCGACATCATTTTATTGCCCGGTCAATGATTGTAGAGTCAATCATTATAGGGTAGTTGGGAGCGGGCGGAGCGGGTCGTCGGCAAGATTTATGCGGTGTCGATGCGATGTCGAGACGCCGCTCGTTGCGGACCGCCCACGGATGACGGCCAGCCGGCGGACCGGGATTCCCCACATGAAACGGCAGTGCCCTGCTTCAAGCCGCCTCGGGGGAAACTGCCGACCTTATCCACGCAAGAGCCTCATCCAGATCCAGATACAAGCTGGCATATGCTTTCCTCAGCAGCGCGTCAGGAAGAGCCCAGTCCCACTTCTCGCGTTGCAGGTTTTTTGCGTCCAACAAGAGATTGTCCAAATCTGGAAATTCATCAGTGGCAGCATCAGCCAGAGCACTCAGAATGTCTTCCTCACTATGACCTCCCTTGTGGACTTCGACGCCCAGGTCGGATGGCGCGGCGGTGAAGCCCCTCCGTTTGAGCAGACAGGCAATTGCTTCATTCCCCGAGTCCCCAATCCAGGTCAAGATCATCAGTTGAGTTCCTGCATCAAGAAGAACCCGACCATCGAGTCCCATTCGGCCGTAAGCCTCCCGCCCCTCCGCGACAAACCGCCTCGCCGACTCGTCCAGGAACGGCAGATCGTTGTCTCCCGCCAGCAACGCTCGCATGCGTTGGCGCACACGGGTATGAACCCGCCCGCCGCCCCCGGAGAACAAAGGAGGCGTGCCTCCCTTCGCTGGCGAAACATAGATAACTTTCTGCTCCTCGTCAATTTCGTCGACGTACCACGTTCTTCCAGCGAAGAGGATTCGCTGCCCGACGGAGAGCATCAGCGAGACTGGAAGTGCCCCGAGCGGTCTGCCGCCAGCCACAATTCGGAACTCTTCGTCAGCGGCAAAAGCAGCGTAGAAAGTGTAGTGATTGACAAATTTCTCGCCGAGAGGACCATGCAAGAGCAGTCCGGAAGAGTCCTGCATCAAGAGTTCCTTCTGTCCAAGATGTCGCAACAGAGCGATAAAATCCGGTCTAGATGTCCCGGAAAACGGCGCGGACGGTGCACAAAGAAGTTGGTACGCCTGCGTTGCCGTCACGCCGCCGTTCTGCGAAATAAGCGAAAGCAGTTGCTGAATCAGCGTAGAAAGGTGGAGACCGTGAATCCTGGGAGGCTCGAACCATTTTTCTCCTAGCAACGTAATCATGGCTGCCATTTGTACGGTATTGAGCCGAAGAAGTGTCGCAATGGAACTCCCAGGGACACGCGCGTCCTCGACGCAATAGCCCCTGAGAATGGCCGGCTCGTTCTTCCGTCTCCCCGAACGTCCAAGTCGCTGCCGCAGGCTGGCAACGGAGGGCGGAGGTCCAATCTGGGCAATGCTTTTCACGGCTCCAATATCGATACCCAACTCCAACGTATTGGTACAAACCGCGGTGGCCGGCTGAGTCTTCTGCTTTAGCGCTGCCTCGGTTTCTGAGCGTATCTCTTTGGACAGACTGCCATGATGCGGCCAGAACTGGTTCGGTACATGGTGATGAGCGCAGAGCCCCTGCAATAGATGCGTATAACGTTCCACCTCCCGGCGGCTGTTGGGAAAGACAAGGTTGTTCGAGCCTCGGAGCACCTTGAAGAGATGCGAAGCTATGTGAGCAGGACTGGCAGATTTGACCTCCGCACTATCGTCGGCATCGCGATGGGGCACCGACGGTTCTTCATAACCCTTGATTGCCACTTTCAATTCAGCCCCCGCCGCGCGGGACTCGACGATTACCACACTGTCCGCCTTGCCAGGACGAAGATAGTCAGCCCCAAGTTGCATATCGCCAAGTGTCGCAGAGAGGCCCACTCGAGGAATGACCGTTTTGAGAACGCTCTCTATGCGACATATGAGCGACTGAAGCTGCTTTCCACGCTCTGAGCCTATGAAAGCATGCAGCTCATCGATGACAAAGAAGGCCGTATGCTGGAATATGGTGCGAACAGATGCCCCCCGGTTGCAGAGCATCGCCTCCAGGGATTCCGGGGTGATCAGCAAGACACCGTGCGGATCCTTCAAGAACCGGGCTTTCGACGAAGACGAAATATCACCATGCCAAGGCCAGACTGGCACGTCCAGGTCTTCGCACAGGCGATCCAACCGCCCGAACTGGTCGTTGATGAGAGCCTTCAGCGGACTGATATATACGATTAGCCCGGGCTTTTCCTGTGCAACCAGATACGTTAATGCCGGAAAAAAGGCGGCTTCCGTCTTCCCTGCGGCAGTAGCGGCGGCAATGATGACATCCGTGTTCCCCTTGACGATGTGAGGAATTGCCACCTCTTGGGCATCCCTGAGTTCCTCCCAGCCCTCGGCCCAAATGAAGCGCTGGATCCGGCTGTCGAGTGCAAAGAAGGAGCTCGAATCAGACATGCCAGCTTAGAGCTTGAACGATGTCAGTTCATCGTCCTCATCAATGGCAGCATCCGCTTGACCGCCTGCGTCTGGCGTGATCTCAATGCCCCCCAGCAGCGTCTGCCAATCTGCGCCGGGATTTTGCTCTAGAACCGCGAGCAAATCGATAAACGAAGTAATAGTCGTCCGCGGTGTCCGAAAATAGCTGTCTCCAATGCGCTTCGAGCAGTGCTCCATGAAGCTGAATATGCCATTGTCCGGCAGAAGAGACTTCGCTTCGTCACCAAATGCATAGACCTGGCGGATCTTCTGCAGCAGCACATAGAAGTCTTCTGGTGTCAGACTGGAGAGTCGAACGACGGGTCCAGTGAAATCGACGAGTCCGCCGGCAGTGAAGACGTTTTGAGCCAGGCGACTCTGTAGCGCTGGATAGCTATACAGTCCACGCCGTGTGTCCAGCAAGAACTCCGGCGTTCCTCCCAAGACGAAGCCGAGTCCAACTGCCGTTCCTTGTAACGAGTCGTTCAGAATGCGAAGAATCTGCTCGTAATTTGAATTCCGAGCCTGCGTATTTGCAAGCTTGTAGAGATTAACAAGTTCATCAAGGCAAACCAGCAGGCCCGAAAATCCTGCCAACCGGACGAAGCGGCCCAAGAGCTTGAGTTGGTCGTAGACGGAAGCGTCATCGACAATGGTTCGCACGCCCAGTGCCTGCCTTGCATCCGTCCTCGTTGAGAACTCTCCCCGAAGCCATCGGACTGCATCCGTCTTTAGTTGTTCATTACCCTCTTCCGCCCCACGGCAATAGGCGGCGATGACGTCAGCAAAATCGTAGCCGTTCACTAGTTCCGTCAATTGCTCCAGCTTTTGCCGCAACACCGCTTCCGTAGTCTGCCCGCCAGTTTTGGCTTCGGACCTGGCAGTCGCGATGAACTTTTCGACGATGCCCGCGAGTGCGCCTCCATCCGGCTTCGTCCGGGTCGAGATGTTGCGCATCAGTTCCGCGTACAGAGACCTGGCCTGGCCGCCGCTCGAGTGCAAGCGCCGATCGGGATTGAGGTCGGCATTGGCCACAACCAGCTTCTTCTCCATAGCAACCGATCGGACCAAATTTAGAAAAAAAGTCTTCCCTGCGCCATACTCGCCTGTTACCAAACGGAAGGCGGCTCCTCCGTCAGCAACCCGGTCAATATCGGTGACTAGAGTTTCTATCTCGCGATTGCGTCCGACCTGCACAAGATGCTGCCCAGTTCGGGGCACCACACCGGCACGTAACGATTGGATTACCGCATCACGGTCTTTGGGACGGATTGTTGTTGTCATGCTTCGATCTTCTCCATCAGTTCGGCACTGATAGCAACCGGATCGTCGCCCTCAGTAAAAGGCATGTCGTGCACGTCGAATGAAGCTTCATTGATCCGCTCGAGTGCACCATCAAGCATGAGGTCCAGGTCAGCACAGACATCGACCAGCTCTTCCCGCGCCCACTGGGGCCGCGATAACAGCATACGAGCGAACGCACTGTGAGATTCGTCCAGCCCTAACAAGCCTGACAAAGGCGACTCCCCGACGACCGCAGGATGAACCGCCTGCACTGACGCACGCGTCTCTTCTTCCTTAAAAATCCCTGCCAGCAACGCAGAGACTTTTTCCGTATCCTTCTGCAATTCGGCGATCCGCATGGGGTCTAGCCTGAGACTGCCCTTCTCCGGCGTGGCTACGCCCTGGTTCGACACTCTCGGGGTATCAGTCAACTCACGTACCGATGTCGAATGCACATCGCTGAACACCTTGGCCGTGTCGATATCAAGCACCTTGTAGACTTTCTCGAGCAACCTGATTTCGCCCGCAGACACGATTCCGTCGCTCTGCACCAACGCCGCCATAAAGACAGCAATCGACTCCTTGGCACTCTTGTCCAGGGGCTCCAACTTTTTCTTCAGAACAGCCAGAGACAGCGGCTCCATTCGCAGGAGTTCTATGTGTGCCCACAGCCGGTGACGCTGGGCCTCAGTCAAGTGGACCCACGCCTGCACTTCCTGACGCAGATGTTGCACCTCCCCGTCGCTAAATTCGCCGTCAGCACTGGCAACGGTCGAAGCCAACTGTAGTGTCAGCTGCGCGGCTCGATAAGCCGCCGTGCTGCCGGCGTTCAACCCGTCCGCAGTCTCGACGAAAAGAACAACCATGCCTTCAGGCTTTGGGACTCGCGCACCATTCAGAATATCCGGTTCGATACCAATGCCTGTGTCAGCCAGCGCTCTCGCCAACCCAGTTAAGCCCGGCCTCGTTAGCACCGATTTGGCACCCAGCAACTCCAATAGACCGGAGAGCTTGAGTTGCAGAACGCCATCAACCATGCGAGCCTTGAGCCCACGTAGAGTCTGCTGAGTGGTCTCCGGCCAGAGCCAAGCTGGCAACTGAATCAATGCCTCGAGAGAGTTTGCCGCGTCAGGGTACCTACCTAAGTAACGGCTGTAAGCATCCAAGTCTGCCGTCGCGGCGTCTATGATCTGCTGCAGCTTCTTCACCGGAGCGGTAAGGGCTGCCACATCCGGCACTCCTCCGAAACTCAGCGTCAGTTCATCAGCCCCAGCGAGCGCGGCCGAGGCCGGCCGGTACACCAGCTTCAATTTGGTGCGATTCCGTGGCAGTTTCAAACCTTCGCCGAACATTTCCTCATACTTCTGCGCAAACAGCCTTTCAAACTGCTCGGGACATCGAATTGCAGGAGTGCGAAGCCCTGCTGCCGGATCCAGACGTGCCCACGCCAGTGCCAAATGTGTTGGTACAGGAACGCCATCGACCGCGGCTTGTCCCAAGGCAAGACGAAGATAGAAGGGAAGCTCATAGCCTCGAGGGAATGTCGGCACTGGCCGCTCATACAGCCGCGATGAGGCATCGGCCAGAGTCAAATAATCGAGAAACTCACTCGCATAGCGCCGGAACGAGTACGAAACTTCTCCGCCGTATATTGCCAGGAGGCGCCGTACCTCATCGGCGATAGCCGGTCTATCAGCCCGTGCATTTGCATCGTTGCCAGCATCGACGATGACACGACGCTCCAGACCATAGAAGAATAGAAAAACATAGCCGACGTCGGCACCAGGATGCTTCCTGCCATCGGCCAGCCAATTCAGATAGGCCCGACGGGCCTTGGGCGATATATCAGAATAGCTCGGCCAGTAGTCTGTCTGCCGCACCCTAAAATCACTTTCCGCAGCAACAGCCTTGCGAGGATCTATCAGGCTTGGATCATTTCCCCCATGCAGCGATGGTAGTGACGTCCCGACATAGATCATGCCACCGGGGATCAAGATCTTGTCGCTGTCACTTTTTCCCGAAACTGTGATGACGGTGCCGGGGGGAATCCACTTTGCCGCCCCCATCCCCTTCGGTGGCGATGGAATACGAAAACCCGATGTGGCAAAGCCATATGCCTCATCCGACGATCCCCCGACGCTATCGGCCAATACACTGGTATGTACTGCAACCGATCCTGCCTGATTTGGCGAGGTCATGGGCGTCCGCTTTGAACCTCTGAAGAACAACTTGAAAGCACCGTAGCCCGCTGCACAGACTCCCAAGAATATCCACCATTCCTTGGGTAGCGCAAAAATCAGGACAAGTATTATGAAAACCCCAATACCGACAATCCCCCCACTCCCTGTATTTTTCTTTCGTCTGGCCATATTTTCCCCAGCTCGTATTTTTTGATATAGCGCCTATATGAATTGACTGAGAACATACCCCTGCAATGTCCGCTCCGATCGAGCATATTGCAGGCCAGTTACCTCGCTCAATCCAGGACCCCACTAGATAGCTTGCCGCTGTGAAATTGTGCCTCACAGAGGGATTGTCTTGGAAAAAAGCATGGGCATCTTTGGCCACACCCCTCTAACGAGGGGTGCCCGTGCCATCGACAGATAGGGACCCCTCATCGTTTCCGCCTCGGGGACGCCACATGCGCAATTGACTCTTGCGGCCTAAACAGCACGCTTCTGCCACGAATTGGAGATAGCGCTGGTCCGTCAAGGAATTGGAGGGTGGTGGTCAGTGACGCTGGCGCCTCGTCACAGTGCAACACAATGCCTGGCGAGTCACTAGATCCTTCGCCTACTTGAAAGCAGGATTGCGTACTGCTTCTGCATGCTCGACGCGAAGATGCCAGCGCCGAACAATGCTTGCGATCACGTTGAAGTCCCACTTGTTCCCGCGCAGGAGAATGTTCTGCGCGTCAACATTCAATGCAAGAATTCGGTGGCTAGATCGGCCGCGCGAGTATTTCAAACTCGTGACGACGACCGGTGCCCAGCACTGGAAATTTGAGACGAAGGCGTGCAGGATCGAGTGCCGCCACGCGCTGCCGGCCTTCAGCCACTCCATGAATGTGTCCAAGTTGACCACGCTGGACTCCCAACTCCATTCACTCGCCTAGCTGACGGATGCTGTCGAGACCGCTGGTTGAATCCATCCAATGCGATCCGCATTCCGACGAGAGACATGTTGTGTCCCCGTACACAACAGGCATATGGAGAACCCTGGAAATTCCGCACGGGGTCTTTGTGACTTTGAAGAGGCTCCTCCTCGGTCAGGCATCCCTTCCGCGAACCCCTAAGCCCCGAACCGCGGAAACAGCCGCCGCACATTTTCCCGCGCGATCGCCGCGTGCTCCTGCGCCGTCAGGCCGCCGAGGCGGCGGAAGTTGTCGATGTTCTTCGCCACGTTCGCCGCCGGCTGGAACGGGAAGTCGGTGCCGAACAGGATCTGTGAAAGCGGCGCGAGCGTGCGCAGGCTGTCGAAGGTGGGCTGGTTCGCCGACATGGCCAGGTCGTAGTACAGGTTGCGGAACTCGTCGAGCACCGCTTCGCTGCTTTTCGGGGCCGGCTTCATGACCGGCATCGGCGCGAGCAGCGCGATGCGGTGCGCGATCGACGGCAGCACGCCGCCCGCGTGCGGCAGGATGAGCTTCAGGTTCGGGCAGCGGCGCAGCGTGTCGGAGAACACCAGGTCGATGACCGTGCGCGCGGTGTCGCACGGGAACTCGAACAGCGGCGCCGGGCGGCCGAGCCCGACGGCTTCGAGGCACTGCGGCGCCGTGGGGTGAAGGAAGATGGTGGCGTGGCGCTCGTTGAGCGCGTCGAAGATCGGGGCGAGCGCCGGGTTGCCCAGGTACTTGCCGTCGGTGTTGGTCTCGATGACGACGCCGTCGAGGCCAAGCTTGCCGAAGGCATGGTCGATCTCCTTGAGCGAGGCTTCGACATGCGGCAGCGGCAGCGTGGCGAAGCCGCCGAAGCGCCCCGGATGCGCGCGCACGGTCTCGGCGATGTCTTCGTTGATGCGGCGCGCCAGGCGCTCGCGCGCGCCGGCGTCGCGCAGGAAGCCGACGCTCGGCGAGGACACCGACAGCATCATGGTGTCGATGCCGCCCGCGTCCATGACGTCGATGGCGGCCTGCGCGGACCACGCGGGAATCGGGTAGCCGCCGTCGAGCGAGGCCAGGCCGGCGTCGGCGAGGGCCTGGCGGTAGGCGGGAGGCAGGCAGTGCGCGTGGACGTCGATGAGGCCACAGGTGCAGCGATAGGGTTGGGTCATGTCGATAGCCTTTGAGATCGGTGGCCTTGAGGTCGATGGCCTTGAAATCGATAACCTTTGAGCGGGAGGCGGCGATGGCCGGATGCGAGCGCGGCGAGCGGCGTGGCTACGACAGCGCCTCGGACGCTTCCAGCTCGAGCCGGGTCGGCAGCCAGTCGTAGCCGTCCGCGTTGCGGCGCAGGTGCCCGCGCCCCGGGAACGGGAAGTGGTACGACAGGATTTCCATGTTCTCGCCGCAGGCCCAGTCGAGCACGCGCAGCCGCGACACCGCGGCGGCGGCGCTGTCGGAGTCGAACTTGAAGGCCCAGTTGGGCCGCTTGAGCAGCAGGATCTGGTGATGGCAGAGATCGCCCCAGTTGAGCAGCGCCCTGCCCTGGCTGGCGATCCGGTAGACCATGTGCCCCGGGCTGTGGCCGGGCGTCAGGTGGGCGGTGATGCCGGGCACCACTTCGTCGCCGTCCGCGAGGAACGTGATGACGTCGCGATAGGCGAGGATGTTCAGGTGCGCGCCGCGGAAATGGTCTTTCATGTGCTCCGACATGGTGTCGCGGATATTGCCGAGATCGGTCCAGTATTCCATGTCGACGCGGTTGATGCAGACGCGCGCGTTCGGGTAGAGCTTGTTGCCGTCGTCGTCGACCAGTCCCCAGCAGTGGTCGGGATGCGCGTGCGTGAGCGCGATCACGTCGATCTGCTCCGGCGCGATGCCGGCCGCGCGCATGCTGGACAGCGCGCGCCCGGTCAGCTTGCCGAAGGTCTTGACGCCGAGTTCGGCGTTGATGCCCACGCCGGTGTCGAACAGCACCAGTTGCCTGCCGGTGTTGACGATCAGCAGATTCTGGTCGAGCTCGATGGTCTCGGTCGGCAGGTAGGCGTCGGCCAGCAGGCGGTCGATCTCCTGCGGGTCGGCATGCGGAAAGGTGTCGCGCGGCGGGCCCATGTGCAGCAGGCCGTCGGTCACCACGGTGCATTCGAAGTCGCCGTGCCGGAAGCGCGTCCAGCCGGGTTGCTGGTTGCGTTGGATCGGTGCGCTCATGTTTGTCTCGCTCCTGGTTCGGCCGGCCGCGGCGGGCCCGCGCCCGCCGTGCCATGTTGCCGTGTTCGTGGGGGTTTCAGATCGGATAGGCAGCCGCGCCGGTGGCGATCGTCACCCAGCGCAGCTCGGTGAACTCGGCCACGCCGGCGCTGCCGCCGAAGCGGCCGTAGCCGGTGGCCTTGACGCCGCCGAACGGCATTTGCGGCTCGTCGCTGACGGTGGCGCCGTTGATGTGGCAGATGCCGGTCTCGAGGCGGCGCGCGATGTTGAGCGCGCGCGCGGCGTCGCTGCCGAACACCGAAGCCGACAGGCCGTACTCGGACTGGTTCGCCAGCGCGACTGCCTGTTCGTCGTCGGCCACGCGCGTGACGCATACCACCGGGCCGAAGGTCTCCTCGTGGAAGATGCGCATGGCGGGCGTCACGCCGTCGAGCACCGTGGCGGACATCAGCGCGCCGCGCGCGTCCCCGCCCGCGACCACGCGCGCGCCCTGTGCCACCGCGTCGGCGATCAGCGCATTGATGCGCTTGTGGGCGAGCGGGTCGGCGAGCGCGCCCAGCGCGTGCACGCCGCTGGCCGGATCGCCCGCGGTCAGGCCGCGCGCGCGCCCGGCGAGCTTGTCGACGAAGGCCTCGGCCACGCCGTCGGCCACCAGGATGCGCTCGGTGGACATGCAGATCTGCCCCTGGTTGAAGAACGCGCCGAAGGCGGCCGCGCGCACCGCGGCATCGAGGTCGGCGTCGTCGAGCACCAGGCAGGGCGCCTTGCCGCCCAGCTCCAGCAGCACCGGCTTGAGGTGCTCGGCGGCGCGGCGCGCCACCACGCGGCCGACGCGCGTCGACCCGGTAAAGTTGACGCGGCGCACGGCCGGATGGTCGATCAGCGCGCCCACGACGTCCTCGGCATCGGCCGGCGCGTGCGTGACGACGTTGACGATGCCGCCGTCCAGGCCGGCCTCGATCATCGCCTCGCCGATCAGCACGTGCACGCCGGGGCTGACGTCGGACGCCTTCAGGATCGCGGTGTTGCCGCACGCCAGCGCCATCGCCACCGCGCGCACGCCTAGCACGACCGGCGCGTTCCACGGCGCGATGCCGAGCACCACGCCGACCGGGCAGCGCATGGCCATCGCCACGCGCGCCTCGTCCGACGGGATGACCTCGCCCTGGATCCGCGTGGTCATGTACGCGGCCTCGCGCAGGATGGCGGCGGCGGCGTCGACATTGTGCCCGGCCCAGGCGCGCGCGGCGCCCGTTTCCGCCATCATCGTGTCGACCAGCGCGGCGCGCCGCCGCTCGAGCCGGTCGGCGGCCAGCAGCAGCTTGTGCCGGCGCGGCCCCGGGCCGAGCGCCGACCAGGCCGGGAACGCCGCCGCGGCGGCGTCGGCCGCGGCGCGCGCGTCGGCCACCGTGGCGGCGGCGGCGCGCGTGACGACGGCGCCGGACAGCGGGTTCCTGCGCTCGAACAGCGCGCCGGACGCGGCGGGAACCGCGCGGCCGGCAATCAGAAGGGAAAAATCTCGCAAGCGCGTCTCCATGCGGTAGTTGCTTCGTGACGCTACTGTAGGCACGCGGCGCGCGGCCGGCTTGCCTGTGAGGGAAGTAAACCGCGCCGCGGCGCGGCCCCTCCCGGCAGTTCACTGTCGGGCAAGACAGCCGCGCCGCGCGCCGGCATCATTGGCGTCCAGTGACCGGCTACCCGCGCACCCGCGCACGGGCGCGCCGGCAATCCAGGAGGAATGTCCATGAAATTCGCAGACAAAGCGGTCGTCGTCACCGGCGCGGCGTCCGGCATCGGCGCCGCCTGCGCGGCGTACTTCAAGGCCGCCGGCGCGCACGTGATCGGCGTCGACCGCAATGCCGTGCCGGGAAGCGGCGTCGACCAGTTCGTGCAGGCCGACCTGTCCGACCCGGCCTCGATCGCGGCCGCGGCCGCGCGCATCGAGCGTGCCGACGCGCTGTGCAACATCGCCGGCCTGCCGCCCACGCGCGGCGCCGTGCCGGTGCTGCAGGTCAACTTCACCGGCCTGCGGCTGTTCACCGAGGCCCTGCTGCCCCGTCTCAACAACGGCGCGGCCATCGTCAACCTGGCCTCGCTGGCCGGCTTCGGCTGGCACCAGGACGCCGCGCAGGCGCTGGCCCTGCTCGAAGTCCGGCAGCCCGAAGACGTGCCGGCGTTCTGCGCGAGCCACGGCGTGGACGACGCGCGCGCCTATTTCCTGTCGAAGGAAGCGCTGGTGGTGTGGACCCTGCAATGCCGCTGGCGCTGGCGCGAGCGCGGCATCCGCATGAACGCGGTCAGCCCGGGGCCGGTGGAAACGCCGATCCACCAGGATTTCCTCAAGACCCTCGGCGAACGCGCCGAGGAGGACATGCGCCTCATGGAGCGCGCCGGGCGGCCCGCGGACATCGCTCCGCTGGTGGCCTTCCTGTGCAGCGACGAAAGCGCCTGGATCCGCGGCGCCAACATCCCCTGCGACGGCGGCATGGAAGCCCACGTGCTGAGCGGGATCCACCGGCTCGGCTAGCGCCGTCCCGCGAGGCTGGCCGCGCGGTAGTCGCGCGGCGTGGTGCCGAAGGCCTGCCTGAAGCTGCGGGAAAAATGCCCGCTGCTGACGAAGCCCCAGCGCATCGAGATCTCGGTGATCGAATGCGCGCCCAGCGCCGGGTCCGCCAGGTCCTGGCTGATCTGCGCCAGGCGCAGTTGCTGGATGTACCGGGCCAGCGTCATGCCGTCGGCGTCGAACACCATGTGCAGGTAGCGCTTCGAGCAATTGAGCGCCGCCGCGATCTGGTCGACGCACAGGTCCGCCCGCGCCAGATGGCAGCGCACGTATTCCACGATCCGCTCGCGCAGCACCGCCGGCAGCAGGTGCCGGGGCGCGGCGGCGAGCTGCTCCCGCACCGCCGCGGCCAGCGCCTCGCCCAGCTCGCCCGCCTGCGCTTCCGACATCGCAGCCCCCGCCAGCGCGCCGGCCATGCAGGCGGCCATCCGGCCACCGGCGCCGCCGCGCGCGCTGTGCGCGCGCAGCAGCACGGCGCGGCGCTCGCGCGGCGACAGCGGCAGCGCCGCGTGCGGCACCACCATCGTGGCCAGGTCCACCGGCCGGCTCGCGGTCATGCGGTACGGGCGCGCGGTGTCGTAGATGGCCCAGTCCCCCGGCGCCAGGCACGCGGCCAGGCCATCCTGCTCGAAGCGGGACTCGCCCTCGAACTGGACCACCACCTTGTAGCGGCGCGGCGCGTCGGCGGCATGCGCCGGCAGGTTGGTCGCGCGGTGGGCCTGCGCGGTCACGCGGCACAGCCGGGTCTGCCCGACGCTGGCCATGCGCAGCGCGCCGTCGAAGGCGTCGCGTCCGTAGGTGTCGACATGCAGGCCGCCGAAACTGCCGCGGATAGCTTCGCGCCAGAACCCGGACCGTTCATGCGGCGACACCGCGATGGTGGAAAGCGTCTCGAAGGGCCTGCTGGTATCGGTGGTCATGGCGGCAAGGAAAAGTAGCCGGGGCAACCACCCCGGCGAGAATCGTCAACGCGCGCCGGCCGCGGCCGGGGCCGGCGCGCCGCCGGCGCGGCGCATCGCCAGCACGGCGAACGCGGCAAGCAGCGACGGCATGGCGATCAGCGCGAAGGTCTGCGTGGTGTCCATGCCGGCGCCGACCAGCGCGCCGACCAGCAGCGGCCCGGTCGCGCCGCCGAGCCGGCCGGCCGCCAGACCGCATCCCACGCCGGTCGAGCGGATGGCGGTGGGATAGCCCAGGGCCGCCAGGCCGATCATGCCGGAGGTGGCGCCGCCGACGCAGAACCCGGTCAGCATCGAGCACGCCGCGGCGAACGCGAGCTGCGCGCCGGCGAGCCCGGTCAGCGCCACCGCGACGCTGCCGCTGGCCAGCAGCATGGCCAGGAAGCGGAACGTGCCGAACCGCTCCATCAGCTTGCCGGCCAGCGCCACGCCGGCCATGCCGCCGACGTTGTTCCAGGCCAGCACCAGCGAGGTGTCCGGCAGGGACATGCCGTGCCCGCGCAGCAGCGTGGTGGTCCAGGCCAGCACGCCGATCAGCGTCATGAAGTTCAGGAAGAAGCCGAGCCACAGGAAGCCGGTGAAACGCGCGCGCCCGCCGGTAAACAGGTGCGAGGCCGGCATGCCCTGCGGCACCGCTTCGCGCATGCGCAGCGTGGCGCCGCGCTGCCGCGGGTCCACGCCGAGGCGGGCGAGGATGCGCTGCGTCGCCGCGCCCTGGCGCCCGGCCAGGATCAGGAAGCGCAGCGACTCCGGCACGCACAGGCACACCAGCAGCGCGCCGGCGATCGTCACCGCGCCGAAGGCCTGGAACATGGCCTGCCAGCCGAAGGCCGGGATCAGCCGGCTGCCGGCGAAGCCGGCCAGCACGCCGCCGGCCGGCACCGCCGCCCACAGCAGCGAGGCCACGCGCGCGCGCAGCCGCTGCGCGACGAACTCCGTCGCCAGGCTCACGAAGCACGGCGCCGCGCCGCCGAGGCCGATGCCGGTCAGCACGCGCAGCGCCAGCAGCATGCCGAAGCCGGTCGCCGCCGCGGTGCACAGCGAGGCCACGCCGAACAGCAGCGTGCACAGCACCAGCACGGACTTGCGGCCGAAGCGGTCGGCCAGCGGCCCGAAGAACAGCGCGCCGGCCATGAAGCCGATCTCGGACGCGGCGAACACCGGGCCCAGCTGCTCCGGCCCGAGTCCGAGCGAGTGCGCCATCGTCGGCGCGCTCAGGCCCATGATCTGGATGCTGGCGCCATCCATCAGCGCGATCAGGAAGCAGATGGCGAACAACAGCCACTGGAACGGCCCGAACGGCCGGGCATCGATCACATCTTCAACGTACAGCGGTTTCATTTCTCCTCCCGGGAAGGGATGTGGCTGGGGCAAGGCGCGGGGCAAGGGACGCGGCGCACCTCAGGCGCCGACGATATTGACCGCCTTGGTCTCGGTGTAGCTCAGCATCTCCTCGATGCCCTCCTCGCGGCCCACGCCCGAGTTCTTGTAACCGCCGAACGGCACGCCCTTGTAGTGGGTGCCGACGCCGTTGACCCAGATATAGCCCGCCTGCAGCCGGCGCACCGTGCGCATCGCCGTGCCCAGGTCGCGCGTCCACACCGAGGCGGTCAGGCCGTACTCGATGCCGTTGGCCATGTCGATGGCCTGCGCGGCGTCGGACCAGCGCATGATCGACAGGATCGGGCCGAACACCTCCTCCTGCGCGATGCGCATGCCGGGCGTGACGTCCGCGAACACGGTCGGCTCGACCCAGTAGCCGCGCGCGAAGGCGCTGCCGGCCGGGCGCCTGCCGCCGGCCACGAGCCGCGCGCCGTCCTGCTTCGCCGCCTCGATGTAGCCCAGCACCTTGTCGTGCTGGCCCCTGGAGTTGACCGGCCCCATCGTGCTGTCCGCCGCGCGCGGGTCGCCGATGCGGATGCGCCCGACGCGCTCCGCCACGCCCTCGACGAAGCGCTCGTAGAGGCTGTCGTGCACCAGCAGCCGGCTGGTGGAGCCGCACGACTGGCCCTGCCAGAGGAAGTTCATGCCGCGCACGGCCGCGTCGAGCGCGCCGTCCACGTCGGCGTCGGGAAACACGATCAGCGGGTTCTTGCCGCCGAGCTCGAGCGAGATGTGCTTGACGCAGACCTCGGCCGCGCTGCGCTGGATCTGGCGCGCCGTCTGCGGCGAGCCGATGAACGCGATGCGCTTGATGTCCGGATGGCGCGCGATGGCCTCGCCGGCGGCGCGGCCGGTGCCGGTGACGATGTTCATCACGCCGCGCGGAAACACGTCGCGCGCGATCTCCGCCAGCAGCGTGGCGGACAGCGAGCTGGTCTCGGGCGGCTTGACGATGACCGCGTTGCCGGCGATCAGCGCGGCCGCGGTGCGCGCGGTGGCGAACATGACCGGGTGGTTGAACGGCACGATGCGCCCGACGATGCCGTAGGGCTCGCGCAGCGTGATGTGCAGGTTGTCCGGCGTGGTGGCGGGAATCGACTCGCCCTTGAGCTCGTAGCCGAGCCCGGCGTAGTAGTTCAGCCCCCACGACGCGGCATGCACGTCGCCGCGCAGCGCGGCCAGCGTGTTGCCGGTGTCGGCGACCTCGGCCTCGAGCAGCGCCTCGGCGGCGGCCTCGATGCGGCGCGCGTACTCGCGCAGGCAGGCCGCGCGCCCTTCGATGCCCAGGCCGTGCCAGGCCGGCGCGGCCGCGCTCGCGGCGCGCGCCGCGCGCTCGATGTCCGCGGCGCCGCCGGCCGGCACCTGGCCGATGATTTCCTCGGTGGCGGGGTTGAGGCTTTCCAGCCATTGCCCGCCGGCGGCGGCGGTCAGCTCGCCGTCGATCAGCATGGCGCGTTTGTTGTCGGGTCCCAGCTTCATTGGTTCGTCTCCACGATGACTGCAATCACGGGCGCGCGGGGGCGCGTCATTCGATACGGATGCCGTTGCGCCTGATGAACGACGCCCACTGCTCGCGTTCCTTGCGCATCGACGCCTGGAACGCTGCCGGCGTGTCGAACACCGGCACCAGGGCATTGGCTTCGAGCGCGCCCGCCAGCTCCGGGGTCTTCATCGCGGCGTTGAGCTCGTCGCTCATCTTCTTGAGGATCGGCGCCGGCACGCCGGCCGGCGCGAACACGCTGAACGAGGTCCAGATGTCGATCCGCGCGGGGCCGGGCTCGGCCAGCGAGGGCACGCCGGGCAGCATCGCGCTGGCCTGGTTCACGGCCAGCGGCTTGAGCTTGCCGGCCTTGATGTAGGGCTGCACCGAGCTCAGGTCCGTGAACATGAACTGCAGGCGTCCGCTGAGCAGGTCCTGGTAGGCCGCGCCCACGCCCTTGTACGGCACGTGCAGGAAGCGCGCGCCGGTGGCTTCCTCGATCATGCGCACGCCGAGGTAGGGCGGGCTGGCCTCGCCGGCCGAGCCGTAGGGAATCGCGCCGGGCCGCTCCTTGCCCAGCCGCACCAGCTCGCCGAGGCTGCCGATGCCGGCCGCCGGGTTGGCCACCAGCACCATCGGCGCGAGCACGCCGCGCGCCACCGGCACGAGGTCCTTCTCCACGTCGAACGGCAGCTTGCGGTACAGCGCGGGGCTGATGGCGACCGCGGCGTTGGCGGTCACGAGGAACGTATAGCCGTCCGCCGGCGCGTGCGCGACCACCTGGGTGCCGATGTGCCCGCTCGCGCCGGGACGGTTGTCGACCACGAACGACTGCTTCATCGAGCGCGACAGCAGCGTCGCGACCAGGCGCGCGTAGACGTCGGTCCCGCCGCCGGGCGCGGACGGCACGATGAGCCTGACGGGACGCGCGGGCCAGGGTTCCTGCGCCAGCGCCGGCAGCGCGGGCACCGCCGCGGCGAGCAGGCACAGCGCGCCGCGCGCGAGCGCCGCGCGGCGCGCAGGGGAACTGAGGGATGGGGGCGGCTTCATGTGGTTGGTCTCCTGGTATCGTTGGTGTTCTTTTGTTCTTTTCCTGGTGCGCGGCGCTCAGCGCAGCCCCGCGGTGGCCTGGCGCGCGGCGCGGCGCCACAGGTCCCAGGCGCGGCCGATCTGGCCGTCGTTGGCATGCTCGGCGGCCAGCCCTTCGGCCGCGGTGAGGTAGCGGATCTCGCCGCCCAGGCGCGCGGCGTCGAGCACCAGGCGCGCGTTGGCCTGCGCATACACCGCGCAATAGACCGCCTTCTCGACCGAGTCCGCCGCCACGGTGACGCCGTGGCCGCGCATCAGCACGATGGTGGCGCCGCCCATCGCGGCGGCCAGCGCGTCGCCGAGGCGGCGGTCGCGGATCAGCATGTCCGAGCCGTCGCCGGCCACGTCGGCGATGTCGAACACCGGCGCGCCGCGCGCGAGAAAGCCGCTCATGTGGCACACCGGGCGCAGCGCCGCGCCGGACACCACGCCGAACGGGATCAGCGCGGGCGAGTGGCTGTGCACCACCGCCCGCACCTCGGGCCGCGCGCGGTAGAGCGCCGCGTGGATATGGCGCTCCAGGAACACCTTGCGGCCCTGCGCGTCGGCCGGCTCGCCGTCCAGGCCGAAGGCGAGGATGTCGCCCGCGCCGGCCTGCACCGGCGCCATGCTGCGCGACATCAGGAAGCGGTCGCCGTCCGGGTGCCGCGCGCTGACGTGGCCGAACGCATCCAGCACGCCTTCATGGAACAGGATGTGGCCGGCATCCACCAGGTCTTCGACGAGGGTGCGGGTCGGCATGGTCGTCTCCTTGCGCAAGAGGGGTTAGAGAGGGGTCGGGAGGGGTTCAGAAAATATGCTTGATGCCGACCATCGCGCCGAGCTGGTTGCCGCCCGGCGCCGGGTTGGCGCCGATCGCGCCCGAGCTGACCGAGAGCGCGAGGTTGCCGCGGTTGTCCAGGAAGCCCGCCGTGCCGTACACCGAAGTGCGCTTGCTCAGCGCATAGGTGGCGCGCGCCGCGTACAGCCAGGCCTTGTCGGCGCTGTGGCGGAAGCGCAGGTAGAACGCCTCGGCGTCCACGCTGAACGCCGGCGTCAGCGCATAGGATGCACCGAGGAACCACAGGTCGCTGCGCGGCGTGGCGCTGCCGTCGTTGTCGCGCCTCAGCAGGCCGCCGCCGACCTTGCCGTTCTTGAAGTTGACGTAGCCGTTGACGGTCAGGCGGTCGTCGCGCAGGCGGCTGCTCGTCAGGCCGCCGAACGCGCCGAGGCCGCCGCGCAGTGAATCGTAGGCGGCGCTGACGCTCCACCAGCTGGTGTCGTACTTCAGCAGCACCGACCATTCGCGGCACGCGCGCTGGTCGGCGGGATTTTCGCCGGCGCAGTTGGCGCCGGACGGGCTCGGGCCCGCGTTGACCGTATCGCGGCCGAAGCTGTAGGTGCCGCCGACCGTGAGCCCGCCGAACGTGCCCTTGTAGGAGATCGCGTTGTCGGCGCGCGTGCTCGGCAGGTAGCTGTCGAGCGACGACGAGCCGAAGGTGTTCGGGCCCAGCATGTCCGGCTCCAGCATCGACCAGAACAGCATGGTGTACTGGCGGCCGAGCGCGACCTGCCCCCAGCTTCCCGACAGCCCCACCCACGCCTGCCGGCCGAACAGCCGGCCGCCCTGGTTGGAGGTGCCGGCGTCCGGCGCGAAGCCGGACTCCAGCACGAACTGGCTCTTGAGCCCGCCGCCGAGGTCCTCGGTGCCGCGCAGGCCCCAGCGCGACGGCACCGTGCCGGCCAGGCCCGGCATGCGCACCAGGTGGTCGCGCGCGGCGCCCACGCCGGACACGAATTCGATGCCGGTGTCGACGACGCCGTACAGCGTCACCGACTGCGCCTGGGCGTGACTCGCCCCGGCCGCGCAGGCGCACAGCGCCGCGGCCATTACCGACTGCTTCATGGTCTCCTCCGTTTTTTTTCTTGATGAAGGCCCCGCCGCGCGGTGGCGCGGCCGGCCTGATGGTGAAGCGATGGCGGAACCGTCCGGCCTAGCGCGGCGCCCGGTTGACGGCCACGGCGATGGCGGCGGCCAGCGCCGGCACGATGCCCGCCATGAAGATGTCGCCCGCGCTCCAGTTCCAGCCCAGCAGCACGCCGCCCAGCGCGGGGCCGCTGATGGAGCCGATGCGGCCGATGCCGACCGCGCAGCCGATGCCGGTGGCGCGCATGCGGGTGGGATAGATCTCGGCGGCCAGCGCGTTCAGGCCAGCCTGCGCCCCCTGCACCGTCACGCCGATCGCCAGGCTGGCCGCGATCACGACCGCGTAGTCATGCGGCCACGTGGCCAGCACCAGCGCCAGCGCGGCATAGGCCAGCAGCTCGCACAGCAGGACCGGCCGCGCGCCGAAGCGGTTCATCAGCGCGCCCTGCATCAGCGAGCCGAGCACGCCGCCGACGCTGAACGCCGTGATCGCCGCGATGCCGACCGAGGCCGGATGATGCGCGCCGATCAGCACCGCGGGCATCCAGCTGACGATGAAGTACAGCGCCACGAGGTTGAGGAAGTACGGAATCCACAGCAGGATGGTGCCCGCGGCGCGGCCCTCGGTGAACAGCAGCCGGATCGGCACGCCAGCCGCCGCGCCGTCGGCGGCGCGGTAGGACTCGTCGCCGCGCAGGTCCGGCGCGATGCGGCGCATGATGGCCGCCAGCCGCGCCATGTCCTGCCCGCGGGCGATCAGGAAGCGCGCCGACTCCGGCATGGTCAGCGCGATCAGCAGCGCCACCGCCAGCGGCAGCACGCCGCCCACCACGAACACCGCCTGCCAGCCCAGGCGCGGCAGCATGAGCGCGCACACCGCGCCGCCCAGCACGGCGCCCAGCGGCATGCCGCACATCAGCGTGGTGACGGTGCTGCGCGCGTGGCGCCGCGGCGCGTACTCGGAAGCCAGCGCGATGGCGTTGGGCAGCGCGCCGCCCAGGCCGATGCCGGTCAGCAGGCGCAGCACCAGCAGCTGCTCCAGCGATTGCGCGTAGGCCGTCGCCAGCGAGAGGCTGCCGAACAGCATGCAGGACAACACGATCATCGTCTTGCGGCCGTAGCGGTCGGCCAGCGGGCCGAGCACCACGGCGCCCAGCAGCATGCCGACCAGGCCGGCGCCGAAGACCGGGCCGAAGGCCTTGACCGGCACGCCGAGGCTGGCGCCGATGGACGGCGCCAGCATGCCGATGGTCTGGGTGTCGAAGCCGTCGAGCACCGCGACGAGGATGCACAGGCCGATGGCGAGGTACTGGAAGCGCCCGATCGGGCGGGCGTCGATGACTTCGTGGACGAACAGGGGCTGACCATGAGCGAGCATGGCGTTGTCTCCGGTAGCGGGGGTATCCCCCTCTTTTTTTCTGATGAATCGAAACAGGCGGCGCGCGCCGGCGCCGCGAACCCGCGGGTCAGGTGCGGATCCAGCCGCGCCCCCAGGAATTGAGCGTGTATTCCTCGTGGGGCCAGACGCCCGGCGCGCGCCCGGCGTCCACCCGCTCCAGCTCCGCCGACAGCTCCACGCGGTTGCCGTCCGGGTCCGTCACCATGAAGAACAGGTTGTTGCCGGGGCCGTGGCGGCCGGGGCCGAAGAAGATGCCGCGCCGCACGCGCGCGAAGCGGTCGCCCCAGTCGCGGATGTCGTTCCAGCAGCTGGTCTCGTAGCAGTGGTGGTCCCACGCGTTCTGCGAGCCCTGGAAGAACGCCAGCGAGTGGTGCTCGTCGTCCGAGCGCAGGAAGCACGTGGCGATCGCGCCGTCGTCGGCGACGACTTCGTCCGAGACCGTGAAGCCGATGCGCCGCACGTAGAAGTCGACCACGGTGGCGAGGTCGGTGGTCTGGAACACCGTGTGCTGCAGCCGCGCGGACAGCCGGTCCGGCTCGCGCCCGGCGCGCGGCACGCCGAACAGCAGCACGCGCCCTTGCGGGTCCGCCACCGTGAACGCGCCCGGCGCGAAGAAGATCTCCCCGGCCGGGCCGGCATCGCGCGCCAGGTCCGCCAGGCGCGCGCGCAGCGCGGCCAGGTCCTGCGCCGAGCGCGCGGCGTAGGCCGCCACGGCGAGCCCGGCGTCTTCGCCCTGGCCGATCACCACGGCGCGCTCGCCGCCGGCCAGCGCCACGGTGCCGGCGGGCGCCGGCACGCGCCGGAGTTCGAACAGGTCCTGGTAGAAGGACGCGAGCGCGTCCGGCGCGGCGCTGCGCAGATGGAGGTGATGCAGCCGCAGCGGCGTGGAAGTCTGTAGTGTGGTCATGTTCGTTCTGCTTGTCTGTTGTGCCGGCCGGCGGCGCGCCTACGCGGCGCGCGCGGTGGCGACGAGTGCCGGCGCCGCGCCGGCGCGCGCCATGTCGATGCCGAGCCGCCGGCCCAGCGCCGCGGCCAGCGCCTCGGCGTCGTCGTGGCCGAACACGCCGGCCACGTAGCGGTCCGGGCGCACCACGACCACCTTGCCGGCCAGCGCGCGCAGCGTCTTCGGCGTGGCCTCGGGCGCCAGCGCCACCGGCACGTAGCCGTGCCGCGCGGCCAGCCTGAGCGCCTGGTCATCGAGCCGCGGCAGCAGCACCACGCGCCGCGTTTCCAGCCGGCGCCACAGCGCGCACGCGCCGCCGGCCGTGTCGGCGGTATCGGCGTCGGTGCCGGTCATGGCCGCCGCGCCGATGGCGACGTGCGCGAAGCCGTCGCCGGTGATCTCGTCGAGCGGCAGTTCGGTCCCATCCGCGGTGCGCACCTTCGGCTGCGGCAGCATGGTGCCGACCAGCCCGGCGGTGTCGGCGGCGCTGGCCACCAGCAGGCCGTCGTGGAAGCGCGGCTTGGGCTTGAACTTCATCTGCAGGAAGTAGTCGCGCACCGGCGGCACCAGCGCCGTGGCGCGGAAGAACGCCGCGCAGGCCCATGCCGACAGGCGGCTGCGCGGCGCCATCACCACGCCCAGGTTCAGCGCCAGGCGGATCAGCGCCCAGGCATGGTCGCGCCGCTCGGTCTCGTAGGAGTCGAGCGCGTCCGGCGCGATCCGGTTGCGCAGCACCGCGGCGAGCTTCCAGCCCAGGTTGTGCGCGTCGCGCACGCCGCTGTTCATGCCCTGCCCCGCGTAGGGCGGCGTGAGGTGCGCCGCGTCGCCGGCCAGGAACACGCGCCCCGCGCGCCAGCGGTCCGCCACGCGGGCATGGAACGTGTAGACGGTCTTGCGCACCACCTCGGCCGGGCGGTTGCCGCGGAACGGGCGCAGCAGCTCGGCCAGGCGCTCGGGCCGCAGCACCTCCTCGTCGGTCTCGCCGGGCTTGAGCAGGAACTCGAAGCGGCGCGTGCGGTTGGGGCCGGGCACGTCGACCACCGGGCGCGACGGGTCGCAGTAGGCGCGCGTCTGCCAGAACGGATCGTCGTCGTTCTCGGTGTCGACCACCAGCCAGCGCGCGTTGAACGACGAGCCGGCCAGCGTCGCGCCGATCGACTGCCGCACGAAGCTGCGGCCGCCGTCGGTGCCGACCACGTAGGCCGCGTCGATGCGCAGCGGCCCGCCGGGGCCCTGCACCACCGCATGCGCGCCGTCCTCGTCCTGCGACAGCGCTTCGAGCGTGTGGCCGAACAGCACGCGCACCGACGCATGGCGCGCCAGCCCCTCGCGCAGCGCGGCCTCGAACAGCGGCTGGCGGAACGCATTGCGGCGCGGGTAGCCGTACTCGCTGGCGGTGGGCTCCACCTTGGCGAAGCAGCGCCCGCCCGGGCGGGTCAGGTAATGCACGCCGTAGCCGGGCACCACGTCCCGCATCACGGCCTCCACCAGGCCGATCGCCTGCATGGTGCGCAGCGATTCGTCGTCGATGGAGACCGCGCGCGGCTCGGCCACGGTGCTGGCCTTGCGGTCGATCAGGATGGTGTCGATGCCCTGCCGGCCGAGCACGTTGGCCAGCGTCAGGCCGGTCGGGCCCGCGCCGACCACCAGCACGGCGGCGGCGAGCGAAGTGGATTGCGTCATGAGTCTCTCCTCGGCCGGCGCGCGGCGGCGCCGGACAGCGTCATTCGTCCTGGATACCGTTGCGCAGGACGCCGATGCCGGAGATTTCCACCTCGACCACATCCCCCGCGCGCATCCACAGCGGCGGATTGCGGAACGCGCCCACGCCGCCGGTGGTGCCGGTGATGATCACGTCGCCCGGGCGCAGTTCGGTGAAGGTGGAGCAGTAGGCGATGACGTCGCCCACGCTGAAGATCAGGTCGTCGGTGCGCGCCTGCTGCACCACCTCGCCGTTCAGGCGCGTGGTCAGCGTCAGTTGCGACGGGTCGGGGATCTCGTCGCTGGTCACCAGCCACGGCCCGAACGCGCCGGTCTGCGGGAAGTTCTTGCCCGGCGTGAACTGGATGGTGTGCTTCTGCCAGTCGCGCACGCTGCCGTCGTTGTAGCAGGCATAGCCGGCCACGTAGCCGAGCGCGTCGGCCGCGGCGACGTGGCGCGCGGTCTTGCCGATGACGACGGCCAGCTCGCCCTCGAAGTCGAGCTTTTCCGATGCGCGCGGGCGCACGATCGGCTTGCCGTGGGCCACCTGCGAATCGGCGAAGCGCGTGAAGAACATCGGGTACCTGGGCATCTCCCGGCCGGTCTCGCGCACGTGCGAGGCGTAGTTGATGCCGACGCAGAGGATCTTGGCCGGATCGGGGATCACCGGCAGGAATTCGACGTCCGCCACGGCCAGCGACGGCTGGCTGTCGGCGGCGATCGCCGCGATGCGCGGCAGGGCGCCACGCGCCAGCGCCTCGCGCAGGCTGGCGCCGACGGCGTCGCGATGCGGCGCGAGATCGACGATGCGGTCGCCGACGACGACGCCAAAGGCCTCGCGGCCACCGTGGGTGAAGCTGATGAGTCTCATGGAATCTCCTGGGTCCAAATGCGGTACCGCGCTTGGGGGGGCGCACCGAGTGAATGCATTATTCTCATATTGTGCGAATTATGCATTTAACGTTTACCACTATGCGCACCTGGCGAGATTCTTGCATTCAAGAAAGGGCTCGGTGATATGCTTCGGGGATGGAACCAAGGAGCATCGAAGAATGGCGACCGATCGTGCGCTCGGCGTACTGAAGCTGTTTTCGCTGGAGAAGCCGGTATGGACCGCCGAGGAAGCGGCCGCGCAGCTCGAGGTGTCGATCAGCAGCGCCTACCGCTACCTGTCGAACCTGATGGAGCTGGGGCTGGTCGCCACGGCCGGCGCGGGCCGCTACGTGCTGGGGCCGGCCATCATCCAGCTCGACCGCCAGATCCAGCTGACCGACCCGATGCTGCAGCAGGCGCGCCCGATCATGGACGAGCTGATCGCCTACGCGCCGCCGGGATCGGTGATGCTGCTGTGCCGCGCGTTCGGCGACTCGGTGCTGTGCGTGCATCAGGTGCTCAACCAGGGGCCGCAGGCCGTGGTGAGCTATGAGCGCGGCCGGCCGATGATCATGTTCCGCGGCGCCACCTCGCGCATCATCCTGGCGTTCCAGCAGACGCGCACGCTGCAGGCGCTGTACCACAAGCACGCGGACGAGATCCGCGCCGCCGGCCTGGGCGAGGACTGGGCCGCGTTCCGCCAGGCCCTGAGCCGCCTGCGCCGCGCGGGCCACGTCGTCTCGCACGGCGAGATCGACCCCGGCCGCGTCGGCATCGCCGCGCCCATCGTCAACGAGGACGGGCGCGCGATCGGCAGCCTCAGCTACGTGGTGGCGGCATCGGAAGTGGATGCGCGCGGCATCAACCGCCTGGTGCACCTGCTGGTGCCGGCCGCGGCGGAGATCCGCGCGTGAGCGGCGCCGCATCGCGCGGCGGCCGCGTCGGGACGCAGAGACGCGGCGGGCGCTAGCCCGCCTGCGGCACCCGCTTGCGCAGCAGGTACTTCTGCGTCCCCTCCATGACGCACACGCCGCGCTGGTTGCGCACTTCCGAGCGCATCACCAGCACGCCCGTGGTGCGGCCCGGGATCAGCTCGGCGACGGTCAGGCTGCCGTAGAGCGTGTCGCCGACGAAGACCGGCGCGAGGAAGCGGCTGCTCTGCTCGATGAAGGCCTTGAGCGACTGCTCCACCATGTGGGGAAACAGGCCGGCGCCCGCGGCGGTCTGGATCAGCACCTGGAAGCCGTGCGCGAGCATGTGCGGCATGCCGTGGGCGCGGCAATACTCGACGTCGTAGTGGACCGGATGGTTGTCGCCGCTGGCGAGCTGGAACGCGGCGAACAGCGCGTCCGTCATGGTGCGCGACGGCAGGTTCATGCGCTCGCCGACGGCGAAGTCCTCGAAGAAGCGCTGCGGGCATAGCTGGTAGTCGTGTTGCATCGGCTCGGTCTCCTGTGCGGGCTGGTGCCGCGTTTGTCGTGCTGCCGCGCTCAGTCGGCCTTCATGTTGGCGGCCACCGCCACCGGCTGCCACTTGGCGATCTCCGCGCGCACGAACTGGTCCAGCGCGTCCGGCGCCGGCTTCGGCTCGAGGATCAGCCCGAGCTCGCTGGCCTTGGCCTGCAGCGCGGGCTCCTGCAGCGTGCTGCCCAGCGTGGCGGCGAGCTTGCGCACGATCTCCGCGGGCGTCTTCGCCGGCGCGAACACGGCGTTCCACGTATAGGCCTCGTAGCCGGGCACCGCTTCCGCGATGGCGGGCGTGTCGGGCGTCTGCGGCAGGCGCCGCGCCATCGACGTGGCCAGCAGGCGCACGGTGCCGGCGCGCACCTGCGCCAGGCCCGTGGGCGCGCTGTCGATCATGAACGCGACGTGGCCGCCGATCAGGTCCGCCATCGCCGGCGCGCTGCCGCGATAGGGCACGTGCACGGCCCCGGTGCGGGCCATGTGGTTCAGCAGCTCGCCGCCGAGATGCGGAGCGCTGCCGACGCCCGCGGAACCGTAGTTGACCTTGCCCGGATGCGCCTTGAGGTAGGCGATGAATTCGCCGAGCGTCTGCGCCGGCACCGCCTTGTTGACCACCAGCACCAGCGGCGCGCGCGCCGCCAGCCCCACCGGCGCGAAGTCTTCGAGCGTGCGGTACGGCAGCGTGGCGTGGATGGCCGGGTTGACCGCGTGCGCGACCGTGGTGAGCAGCAGCGTGTAGCCGTCGGGCGCGGCCTTGGCGACGTTCTCCGTGCCGACGATGGTGCCCGCGCCGGAGCGGTTCTCGACCACCACCTGGGTCTTCAGTTGCCGGCTCCAGCCCTGCGCCAGCGCGCGCGCGAACGTGTCGGTGGGGCCGCCGGCGGCATACGGCACCACCAGGCGCACCGGCCGCGCGGGATACCCGGGCTGCGCCGCGGCGGGCCCCGTGAGTGCGGCGCCGAGGCAAAGCGCCGCGGCGAGTCTGGCCATCGGGGAAATCATGCTGGTGTCTCCGTCTTGTGCTTGCGGTATCCGGGCGGCATGCGCGGCATCGGCAGCCCCGGCGTGAGCCGACAATATAGAATCGGGTCCGGCACGGAGGCCAGTCGAAAGCGACGAGGGGTCCTTCGAAAACTTCTAATACGGGCCCCGGCGCCGCATGCGCCCGAGGCGGCCACGCGGGAGACACCATTGCGATTCGAACTGACCGACCTGCGCGTGTTCCTCGCCATCGCGCAGGCCAAGAGCCTGACCGCGGGCGCGTCCGACGTGCACCTGACCGCGCCGTCGGCCAGCTACCGGCTGAAGAACCTGGAACAGGCCGTCGGCGTGCCGCTGTTCAGGCGCACGCAGAAAGGCATGGCGCTGACCGCCGCCGGCGAGACCATGCTGCGCCACGCCAGGATCATCATGGGCAACGTCGAGCGGCTGCAGCACGAGATGCGCCGGCACACCGACGGCACCGAGGGCCACATCCGCGTGCACGCCAACAGCAGCACCATGAACAACCTGCCGGCGGCGCTCAGCCGCTTTCTCGCGGCGTATCCCAACGTCAACGTCGAGCTGGAGGAGCACCTCAGCCAGGACACCGCGCACGCGGTGCTGGAGCAGCGCGCCGACATCGGCCTGGTGGCCGGCGAGATCGACCTGCTCGGCCTGGAGTCGATCCGCTACGGCGAGGACGAGCTGATGTTCGCCGTGCCGCCGCGCCATCCGCTCGGCCTGCGCGAGGGCGTCACGCTGACCGACGCGCTGCAGTACGAACTGGTGTCGATCGGCGCCAAGAGCAGCAATTTCCTGTTCCTCAAGGACATGGCGGCGAGAGCCGGCATGGAGCCGCGCGTGCGCGTGCACGCGCCGAACTTCCCGGCCGTCATCCGCTGCGTGCAGGAAGGCGCGGGCATCTCGCTGGTGCCGCGCACGGTGGCCGCGCCCGCGATCGCGCAGGGCCTGGTCGAGGGCGTCGTGCTGCACGAACCGTGGGCGCGGCGCGAGCACCGCATCGTCGCGCAGCGGCTCGACGACCTGCCCGGCTACGCGCGCGCGTTCATCCGCTTCGTCGCCGGCGAGGACCAGGCGCCGTCCGTTAGACATCCTTGAAGCGGCGTTAGGAAATCTCGACTGGCCGGCCTCGGTCTCCATTCCTATACTCGGTCGTCCGCGGGACCGTGCGCCCGCACCGATGCCTGGAGACCCCCTTGTCTTTCTCAGTTCCCCCACTGGACGGGATCACCGTCCTCGCCCTGGAACACGCGGTGGCCGCGCCCTTCGCCAGCCGCCAGCTGGCCGACCTGGGCGCGCGCGTCGTCAAGATCGAGCGGCCCGGCAGCGGCGATTTCGCGCGCGGCTACGACCAGACGGTCAACGGCATGTCGTCGTTCTTCGTCTGGGCCAACCGCGGCAAGGAGAGCCTGACGCTCGACCTCAAGGATGCGCGCGCGGCCGGCATCCTCCGGCAGCTGCTCGGCGAGGCCGACGTCTTCATCCAGAACCTGGCGCCGGGCGCGGCCAGCCGCATGGGGCTCGATTTCGACACGCTGCACGCGGCCTTCCCGAAGCTGATCGTGTGCGACATCTCGGGCTACGGCGACCACGGCCCCTACCGCGACAAGAAAGCCTACGACCTGCTGATCCAGGCCGCGGCCGGCCTGATCTCCGTGACCGGCACGCCGGACGAACCCTCGCGCGCGGGCATCTCGATCGCCGACATCGCCGCGGGCATGTACGCCTACACCGGCATCCTCTCGGCGCTGCTGCACCGCGGGCGCACCGGCACCGGCGTGCGAGTCGAGGTGACGATGTTCGAGGCGCTGGCCGAATGGATGTCCTATCCGCTGTATTTCGCCCACTACGGCGGCGAGCCGCCGCTGCGCAACGGCCTGTCGCACCCGGCCATCGCGCCCTACGGGCAGTACGGCACCGGCGACGGCAACCGCGTGATCTTCGGCCTGCAGAACGACCGCGAATGGCAGCGCTTCTGCGCCGAGGTGCTGGAAGACGCCGCGCTGGCGGCGGACGCGCGCTTCTCGACCAACCACCAGCGCGTGGCCAACCGGGCCGCGCTGGACGCGGAGATCGGCCGCCACCTGCAACGCATGACGCGCGCGGAGCTGGTCGCGCGGCTCGACCGCGGCGGCATCGCCAACGCGCCGCTCAACGACATGCATGAAGTGTGGGCGCACCCGCAGTTCGCCGCGCGCGGCCGCTGGCGCGAAGTGGCGACGCCGGCCGGCCCGGTGCGGGCGCTGCTGCCGCCCGCCACGCTGGGCGGCGTGCCGGCGCGCATGGGCGGCGTGCCGGACGTCGGCGAGCACACCGCGCCGATCCTCGCCGCGCTGGGCTTCAGCGGCGCGCAGGTGGAGGCGCTGCGCGCCGACGGCGCCGTGTAGCGGGCCGGCGCGTCAGGCCCGCGCCGGCAGCGGCAGCCCGAGGTTCCCGCGCAGCGTGTCGGCCTCGTATTCGCGGCGGAACACGCCGCGCTCCTGCAGGATCGGCACCACCTCGGCGGTGAAGTCGTCGAGGCCGCCGGGGAAGTAGGCCGGCATGATGTTGAAGCCGTCCGCGCCGCCGCCGTCCACCCAGTCGATCATGTGCTGCGCCACCTGCGCCGCGGTGCCGACCACGATCTGGTGGCCGCGCGCGCTGGCCACCAGGTGATACAGCTGGCGCAGGGTCAGGCCGCGCTCGCGCGCGAGCTGGAGCAGCAGCACGCTGCGGCTGTGGACGCCCGCCTCCAGCGCGAGATCGGGCAGCGGGCCGTCGAGCGGATAGCCCGAGACGTCGATCATCAGTTGCTCGGTCAGGATGGCGAGCGCGTTGGACTGGTCGGTAAACGACTGCAGCAGCGCCAGCTTGTCGTGCGCCTCGGCCTCGGTGCGGCCGATGATCGGCATCAGCCCCGGCATGATCAGGCAGTGCGCCGGGTCGCGCCCCTGCGCCGCCACCTGGGCCTTGAGCCCCTGCGCGAACGCGCGCGCGGCGCCCAGGTCCTGCTGCGCGGTGAAGACCACCTCGGCGTGGCGCGCGGCCAGCGCCTGGCCGGGGCCGGACGAGCCGGCCTGGATCAGCACCGGATGCCCCTGCGGGCTGTTGGTGACGTTGAGCGGGCCGGCCACCGAGAAATGCCGGCCGCGATGGTTCAGCGCGTGCATCTTGGCCACGTCCACGTAGACGCCGGCCTGCTTGTCGAGCACGTAGGGATCGGGGTCCCACGACTGCCACAGGCCCTTGACCACGCTGACGAACTCCTCCGCGATCTCGTAGCGCTGCTCGTGGTCGGGGTGGCGCTCGCGGCTGAAGTTGATCGAGCCGTCGGCAAACGTGGTGACGATGTTCCACGCCGCCCGGCCGCGCGAGAGCTTGTCCACGGTGGCCAGCGTGCGCGCCAGGTTGAACGGCTCGCTGTAGGTGGTGGAGGCGGTGCCGGCCAGGCCGATGTGGCTCGTCACCATCGACAGCGCGGCCAGCATGGCGAGCGGGTCGGGCCGGGTGATCATCGACGGATGCGAGTCGGCGGTCGTCAGCAGGCGGTCGCCGAAGAACACCATGTCGAACTTGGCGCGCTCGGCGGCCTGCGTCATGCGCACCACCAGGTCGACGTTCTCGGTGCCGGCTTCGGCGCCGGGGTAGCGCCAGCCGGCGGCATGGTGGCCGGCGGCCAGCAGGAACAGTCCCAGCTTCATGGGGGGAATCTCCGGGAAAAACTTGGGTTGAATGATGTCGTCAGTTGCTTTGCACGCCGCCGGCCTGCACCACGCGCTGGGCGAGGTCGTGCACGGAGCGGATCTTCTGCGCGGTCTGCTCGGGCGTCAGCGCCTGCACCTCGACCTGCACGCGCGCGAGCGCCTCGACGGTGTCGCGCTCGTGCAGGATCTCCGCGATCCACCGGCGCAGCCGCGCCAGCACCTCGGGCGGCGTGCCCTTGGGCGCGGTGATGAAGAACGAGCCAGCCAGCGCGTCCTCCCAGTCATGGATGCCGGCCTGCTGGATCGACGGCACGCCGGGCAGCTCGGGCGCGCGGCTGCCGCCGAAGTAGGCCAGCGCGCGCAGCTTGCCGGCCTTGATGAACGAGGCGCTGAGCGGATCGAACACGATGTCCACGTGGCCCGCCACCACGTCGGCCACCGCCGGCGCGCTGCCCTTGTAGGGCACGTGGCGGATGTCGATGCCGGCGATGCGCTTGAGCAGCTCGCCGGCCAGATGGCCCGGCGTGCCATTGCCGGAGCTGGCATAGGTCAGCTGGCCGGGATGGGCGCGCGCGTAGGCGATCAGCTGCTGCAGCGTCTGCGCCGGCACCGCGGGATTGACCGCCACGGTGGCCAGCGAGTTGCCGACGTAGGCCACCGGCACCAGGTCGGAGAACGGGTCGAACCGCACCTTCATCAGTTGCGGCGCGATGGCGAGGTTGCCGATCGAGGTATTCAGCAGCGTGTAGCCGTCGGCCGGCGCGCCGGCCACGAACCCCGCGCCGAGCGTGCCGCCGGCGCCGGGCTTGTAGTCGAGCACGACCGGCTGCCCGCTCTTCTCGGCCAGGCGCCGGGTGAGGATGCGCGCGACGTTGTCGTTGGTGCCGCCCGGCGTGTAGGGCACCACGTAGGTGATCGGCTTGGCCGGATAGGCGGCGTCGGCCAGGGCCGGAACGGCGGCGCAGGCGAGCAGCAGCGAGGCCAGGGCATGGCGCCGGAGGGAGGACAGTAGCGATGACATGAACGATGGGGGAGGAAATGGAAAGCGGGGAGCGCGCGCGTGGCGGGAAATCCGTTGGCCGGATCCCGCGGGCGCCGCGCGCGCGGCAGCGGCGGCGGCCCGCCTGTGCGCCGCCCGGTGGCGGCGGCGAGGAGGGCATGAAAAAACCGCCGCTCATCGTAGACGCTGGCGCGGCCAGACCGAACGACCGATTTGGCATATCCATAGCCGCTGCGCGCACGCATCAGGAAACACATATCCGTATGCGAAATGGGCGCTTGGCGCGGCGGCGCCGGCACGCAACAATCGCCGGTTCCGATGTTTCCGCTCGCGCGCCCGTGCCGGCCGCGCGGCCCGCCGTGCCATGCCTCGCCCGATCCGCCAGATCCGTTTCAACGCCTTCATGATGAATTGCGTGGTGCACCTTGCACCCGGGCAATGGACCGCGCCGGACGACCACGCGGCCGACTACCTCGATCCGGGCTACTGGGTCGCGCTGGCCAGGAAGCTGGAGGAAGGCCTGTTCGACAGCCTGTTCCTCGGCGACATCACCGGCGTCTACGACGTGTTCGGCGGCGCGGCCGACGCCGCGCTGCGCACCGCCGCGCAGGTGCCGATGAACGATCCGGTGCCGCTGATCCCGCTGATGGCGCACGCCACCCGGCACCTCGGCTTCGGCGTCACGGTCTCGGTGGCCTACGAGCCGCCCTACCTGCTGGCGCGCCGCCTGACCACGCTGGACCATCTGAGCGGCGGCCGCGTGGCGTGGAACGTGGTCACGTCCTACCTGGAAAGCGGCGCGCGCAGCCTGGGCCAGCGCGAGCTGCGCGCCCACGACGAGCGCTACGACCGCGCCGACGAATTCCTGGAAGTCTGCTACAAGCTGTGGGAAGGCAGCTGGGAGGACGGCGCCGTGCGGCGCGACAAGGCGCGCGGCGTCTACGCCGACCCCGCGCGCGTGCACGCGGTGCGGCACGAAGGCCGCTACTTCGACCTCGACGGCATCTTCCAGTGCGAGCCGTCCGCGCAGCGCACGCCGCTGCTGTTCCAGGCCGGCGGCTCGGCGCGCGGCACGCGCTTCGCCGCGCGCCATGCCGAGTGCATCTTCGTCGGCGCGCCCACGCGCAACGGCCTGCGCCGCGCGGTGGCATCGCTGCGCGCGGCGCTGGCCGAGGCCGGCCGCGCGCCGGACAGCGCGCTGCTGTTCGCCATGTTCACGGTCATCGTCGACGAGACCGCGGAGAAGGCGCAGGCGCGCTACGCCGCCTACCGCGCGCGCGCCAGCTACGACGGCGCGCTGGCGCTGCTGTCGGGCTGGACCGGCATCGACCTGTCGCGCTACGCGCCGGACGACACGCTCGAATACGTCGACACCAAGGCCGGCCAGTCGGCGCTGGCCTCGTTCAGCAAGCTCGACCCGCAGCGCACCTGGACCGTGCGCGACGCCGTGGAATTCGTCGCCATCGGCGGCCGCGGCCCGGTGGTGGTGGGCGATCCGGTGCAGGTGGCGGACGAACTGCAGGCGTGGATGGAGGACACCGGCATCGACGGCTTCAACCTGGCCTGGGTGGAATCGCCGCGCACCTTCCACGACGTGGTCGACTACCTGGTGCCGGAGCTGCAGCGCCGCGGCGCCTACAAGACCGCCTACGCGCCGGGCACGCTGCGCGACAAGCTGCTCGGCCACGGCCCGCGCCTGCAGGCGCCGCACCCCGGCGCCGGCTTCCGCGCGCCGGCCCGGGACGACTGATCCGCCCGCGCGGTCCTTCCGCACGCCCTCCCCTTTCACCAGCAGGACCACACATGCCCCGCATCAGCGAACTCGACCCCGCCACCTTCGACCCGGCCCGCCGCGAGCTGTTCGACCAGTTCACCGGCAACGGCGCCCATTTCGCCGACCAGTTCTCGGTGCTCGCGCACGTGGCGCCGGCCGTGGAGCACCTGCCGCGCATGCTGCTCGAGCTCAAGGCGCGCAACGGCGTGCCGTACCGCTACATCGAGCTGGCCATCGTGGTGGTGTCGCTGCTCAACGACTGCGACTACTGCGTGCGCAGCCACGCGCCGCGCCTGGCCGTGGAAGGCATCAGCGAGGACGGCGCGCGCCGCCTGCTCGACTATGCCGGCCATCCCGAGCTCGACGAAGTGGACAAGCTGGTGGTGGAATACGCGGTCGCCGTCACGCAGGCGCCGCAGCGCATCCGCGACCAGGTCTTCACGCGGCTGCGCGCGCATTTCAGCGAGGCGCAGGTGGTCGAGCTGACGCTGCGCATCGCGCTGTGCGGCTTCTTCAACCGCTTCAACCAGGCGCTGCAGATCGGCGAGGACGCCACCGCCGTCCATCCGCGCTGATGGCACCCGCCCGCATCTTCTCTTCCGCTCTCTTCCGCCCTCTCCTGATCCCGACCTGCCATGACTGATTCTTCCTCGTTCGAGCGCCGCGCCTTCCTGCGCGCCGCGGGCGCATCGCTGGCCGCGCTGGCCGCGCCGCAACTGGCGCTGGCCCAGGGCGGCGGCCCCATCCGCATCGGCGTGCTGGTGCCGCTGTCCGGCGGCGGCGGCGCCTACGGCCAGGGCATGGCCAATGCCGCGCGCAAGGCCGCCGACTACATCAACGCCGAGGCCGGCGGCGTGCTGGGCGGGCGCAAGCTGGAAATCCTGGTGGAGGACAGCGAGAGCAACCCCACCGCCGGCGTGGCCGCGGCGCGCAAGCTGCTGGACGTGGGCAAGGTGTCGGCCATCGTCGGCCTGTGGAGCAGCGCGGTGGCGATGGCGATCAAGCCGCTGACCATCGAGAAAGGCATCCCGCTGCTGGTCAGCGGCTCCGGCGACGAGGTCACGCAGGGCGACAACAAGGGGCTGGTGTGGCGCTTCCAGGCGCGCGGCAGCGACTGGGGCGCGGTATTCGCGCGCGCCGCGCTCAAGGACGGCGCGCGCAAGGCCTCGCTGCTGGTGCTGCAGACGCCGTTCACGCTGAGCATGGTCGAGCCGTTCGCGGCCGAGTTCAGGAAGGGCGGCGGCCAGGTGCTCGACACGGTGTTCTACAACCCCAACCAGCCCTCCTATCGCGCCGAGGTGGAGAAGGTGTTCGGCAAGAAGCCGGACGCGGTGTTCCTGCCCAGCTACCTGCCCGACCTGTCGGCCATCGCGCGCGAGGTCTACCGCAGCGGCTTCAGCGACACGCGCATCTACGCCAACTCGTCGTCGGCCGATGCCGAGGGCGCTTTCATCAAGAACGTGGGCAAGGCGGTGGCCGAGGGCATCCACCACATCCAGTCGATCCCGCCGGCGGACTCCACCGCGTACAAGACCTTTGCCCGCGTCGCCGGCATCCCGGCCGGCACGCTGGCCATCTTCCCGTCCAACGTGTGGGACGAGATCTCGGTGCTGGCGCTGGCCATCGAGCGCGCCGGCAGCGCCGACCCGCAGGTGTTCGCCAGGTCCATCCTGCCGGTGGTCAACGGCCCCGGCAAGACCGTGGAGAATCCCGTCGACGGCCTCAAGGCGCTGCGCGCCAGGCAGGCGATCGCCTACAGCGGCGCCGGCTCGCACTTCCAGTTCACGCCGACCGGCGACCAGCTGAACCGCGAGTATGGCCACTTCGTGATCCGCAACGGCGCCAACCAGCTCGTCGACACGCTCAAGTGATGACGCAGGCAGCCCTGGACAGCGCCCCCGCCGCCGCGCCGGCCCGCGCCGCGCCCGGCCAGCGCGCGCAGCGCGTGCTGGCGGCCGAGGCGGTCAGCGTGTCCTTCGGCGGCGTGCGCGCGCTCGACGGCGCCTCGGTCAGCCTGGCGCCGGGCCGCATCACCGGCCTGGTCGGGCCCAACGGCGCCGGCAAGTCGACCCTGTTCAACGTGCTGGCCGGCACGCAGCGGCCGCGGCGCGGCACGGTGCGGCTGGCCGGCGCCGACATCACGCGCATGCCGGTGCACCGGCGCGCGCACGCGGGCATCGCCCGCACCTTCCAGCTCGCGCGCGAGCTGGACAGCCTGAGCGTGCTGGAGAACCTGCTGCTGGCCGCGCCGCGCCAGCCCGGCGAGCGCCTGGGCAACCTGCTGTTGCGCCGCGGCGCCGTGCGCCGCGCCGAGGCCGCGGCCATCGAGCGCGCGCTGGCGCTGCTCGCCCGCGTGCGCCTGACGCGGCTGGCCGACCAGCCCGCCGGCGCGCTCTCCGGCGGCCAGAAGAAGCTGCTGGAGCTGTGCCGCGCGCTGATGCTGGAGCCGGACATCGTGCTGCTCGACGAGCCCGCCGCCGGCGTCAACCCGGCGCTGATCGAGGAGCTGTGCCAGTTCATCCTGGCGCTGCGCGGCGAGGGCAAGACCTTCGCCATCGTCGAGCACAACATGGACATGGTGGCCGCGCTGTGCGACCACGTCTACGTGCTGGCCGAAGGCCGGGTGCTCACGCAGGGCAGCTTCGACGCCGTGACCGCCGACACGCGCGTGCGCCAGGCCTACCTGGGAGAGCCATGATGGACGCGCCGCAAGAACTGGTGCTGGCGGGCGTGTCGGCCGGCTACCGGGACAAGGACATCCTGCACGGCGTGAGCTTCACGGTGCCGCCGGGCGGCGCGCTGACCGTGATCGGCCCCAATGGCTCGGGCAAGTCCACGCTGCTCAAGGCGGTGGCCGGCCTGCTGCCGCTGTCGGCCGGCAGCGTGCGCCTGGGCGCGCGCGAACTCGGCCCGCTCGACGCCCCGGCGCGCGCGCGCCTGGGGCTGGCCTACGTGCCGCAGGAGGGCAACGTGTTCGCCAACCTCAGCGTGGCCGACAACCTGCGGCTGGGCTGGGAATTCCTGCACGCCGGCCGGGGCGCGGGCAGCGCGGCGCGGCGCCGGCGGCAGGAGTACGTGCTGGACCTGTTCCCCGAGATCCGCGCGCGCCTGCCGGGCAGCGCGGGGCTGCTCAGCGGCGGCCAGCGCCAGATGGTGGCGATGGCCTCGGCGCTGATGCAGACGCCGTCGCTGCTGGTGCTGGACGAGCCCTCGGCGGGCCTGTCGCCGCGCAACGCGGCGCTGCTGTTCGAGGTCATCGCGCGCATCCGCGCCACCGGCATCACGCTGCTGATGATCGAGCAGAACGTGCGCCTCGGGCTGGCCGCGGCCGACACCGGGCTGGTGCTGGCCGCCGGCCAGGTGCGGCTGGTGGCGCCGGCCGCGGGCCTGGCCGACGACGACGCGGTGCGCCAGCTCTACCTGGGCACGCGCGCGCACGACACCCGCCTCGCCGGCGGCGCTTCATAAAAGGCCACACCGATGCTTCAACTCATCTTCAACGGCCTGGTCTCCGGCCTGCTGGTGGCGCTGCCGGCGCTGGCGCTGGCGCTGAGCTTCAGCGTGCTGCGCTTCGCCAATTTCGCCATCGGCGCCATGCTGACGCTGGGCGCCTACCTGATCTACCTGTTCAACGCGGTGCTGGGCTGGCCGCTGCCGTGGGCTGCCGCGGCCGGCGTGGCGCTGGGCGGCGTGGTGGCGGTGGCGGTGGACTGGCTGGTCTACCGCCGCCTGCGCGAGCGCTCCGGCGTGACGCTGCTGGTGGCCAGCATGGGCGTGGCCTTCGTGCTGGAGAACGCGGTGCGCTTCGTCGCCGGCGGCACGCCGCTGGGCTACGACACCGAGCCGGCGCGCCCGTTCCGCGTGGCCGCGCTGGAGCCGCTGGGCGGCCTGCGCGTGAACTACGAGCAATGGCTGATCGTGCTGGTCGGCGCGGCCAGCCTGGCGCTGGTGTGGCTCGTGTTCCGCTGCACGCCGCTGGGCCGCGCCATGCGCGCGGTGGCGGACAATCCGGCGCTGGCGGCGGTGCGCGGCATCTCGCGCGCGCGCGTGGTGGCGCTGACGTGGTTCCTGTCGGGCGCGCTGGCCAGCGCCGCCGGCCTGCTGGTCGGGCTGGACGCCACGCTCGATCCGCAGATGGGCTGGAACTACGTGCTGCCGGTGTTCGCCGCCGCCATCCTCGGCGGCATCGCCAACCCGATGGCGGCGGTGTTCGGCGCGCTGGTGATGGGCGTGGCCGCCGAGGCCTCCACGCTGGCGCTGCCGTCGCACTACCGCACGCTGGTGGCCTTCGCCGTGCTTGCCGCGCTGCTGCTGGTGCGGCCGTGGGGCGTGTTCGGCCGCGCGCCGGTGCAGAAATAAGGAAGCGGACCATGAGCAGCTACCTGATCTCCCTGCTGATGCTGGTCTCCATCGCCGGCATCGCCGCGCTCGGACTGAACCTGCAATGGGGCCTGACCGGACTGGTCAACTTCGGCCTGTTCGGCTTCTACATGCTGGCCGCCTACGCCTGCGCGCAGCTCGCGCACCTGGGCTGGAACCCGTGGCTGGCGCTGGCCGCCGCCGCCGCGCTGACCATGCTCGCCAGCGCGCTGACCAGCCTGATCTCCGCGCGGCTGTCCGAGGACTACCTCGCCATCGTCACGCTGGGGTTCGCCGAATGCCTCAAGCTGGTCGCGATCCACGAGGAATGGCTCACGCGCGGCAGCCTCGGCATCGCCAACATCCCGCGCCCGGTGGCCGGCGACGGCGCGCTGCTGGCCGTCTCGCTGGCGCTGCTGGCGGCGGTCTTCGCGCTGTTCGAGGTGGTGGCGCGCGCGCCGCTGGGCCGCACCGCGCGCGCGCTGCGCGATGACCCGCTGGTGGCCGCCACGCTGGGCAAGCCGGTGCTGTGGCTGCGCCTGCGGCTGTTCGCGCTGGGCGGCGGCGCCATCGGGCTGGCCGGCGGCATGCATGCGTTCTACTACCAGTACATCGACCCGACCCAGTTCGGCCCGATCCTCACCGCCTATGCCTTCATGGGCGTGATCATCGGCGGGCGCGGCAGCAACCGCGGCGTGCTGCTGTCGGCGTTCACCGTGGTGGCGCTGCTCGAAGGCACGCGCTTCGTCAACGACTACGTGGCGTGGCTCAGCGCCAGCCAGCTTGCCTCGCTGCGGCTGATGCTGATCGGGCTGGGGCTGATCGTGGCGCTGATCTACCGGCCCGCCGGGCTGGTGGCCGAGTACCGCCTGCGCGCGGCCCCCGGCGCGGACCAGCCGTCCGCCTGAACGCGCGCCGCCGGCCAGGCGGAAACGCGCGGCTAGGCCGAAACGCGCTGGCCCAGCCCGCGGCCGATCTCGCGCACGGTCTCGACCAGCTTCGCGCGGACCTCGCCGAGCAGCCGCGCGGCCGGGAAATACTGCGCCGCGCCGGCCACGCTGAGCGCCATCATCGGCAGGCCGTGGCCCGGGCTGAACGGCATGGCGACCGCGTGCACCTCCTGCATCCAGTCGCCCAGCGACGACGCGCATCCGGTGGCCTGGCACTCCTCCACGGCGAGATCGATGCCGCGCTCGAGCGCCGGCCACGCGGCCTCGTCGAGCGCGCGCACGCGCTCCATCAGCTCGGCGCGCCCGGCCGGCGGCAGGCCCGCGAGGTGCGCGCGCCCGGCGGCCGTGGTGGCCAGCGGGATGCGCGAGCCCACGCCGAGGCTGAGCGTGACGATCGAGCCGCCGCGCGCGCATTCCAGGTACAGCATGGAGAGCCGGTCGCGGGTGGCGAGCGCGACCACGGCATCGGTCTCGGTGGCCAGCCGCTGCATCAGCGGCCGCGCCACCTGCCGCACGTCGAGGTCGGCCAGCATGGTGCTGCCGAGCGCCGCGGTGGCGGTGCCAAGCCGGTACTTGCCGCTCTCCGGCACCAGATGCAGGTAGCCCAGCCGCGTGAGCGTGTAGGTCAGGCGCGTGACGGTCGACTTGGGCAGGCCGCAGCGCTCGGCGATCTCGTGGTTGGCGAGGAAGCTGTCGCCGCCGGGAAAGCAGCGCAGCACTTCCAGCCCGCGCGCGAGCGCGGTCACGAAATGGCGGTCCGCGCCGGCCTCGGCGGGCGCCTGCGCGTCCGCGGCGTCTTCCATGTCCGCCATGTCCTCCATGTCCTGCCGCGCCGGCGCGCCTTCCTGGTGTCTTGCCATTGCCTCTGTCCGGTTCGATGATGCGGTGCCTGCCTCGGCAATCTCGCGCGGGCAAGGTAACACGAACGGCCGGCGGACTGCAATGCAGTCCTGCATGCCGGCTCCGTCACCCGGCCCGCGCCGCGCGCATCGCCGGCAACTGGCATCAGCAGCGGCGCCCGCTTGACTTGGCGCGATCCCCTACCCATACTTTGGACCGCTGTGCAGTTTTTGATTCCGCAAAAATCGTCCGCCCAGGACGAACCGGAGGAAGACAGATGACCCAGAAAAAGGCCGTGCTCGTGATCGGCGCCGGCGACGCCACCGGCGGCGCGATCGCCCGCCGCTTCGCCCGCGAGGGCTACATCGCCTGCGTCACGCGCAGGAACGCCGACAAGCTGGCGCCGCTGGTGGCGCAGATCGAGGCCGAGGGCGGCAGCGCGCACGCCTTCGGCTCCGACGCGCGCAAGGAAGAGGAGATGGCCGCGCTGTTCCGCGAGATCGAGGCCAACATCGCGCCGGTCGAGGTCGCCGTGTTCAACATCGGCGCCAACGTGCGCTTCGACGTGGTGGACACCACCGCGCGCGTCTATTTCAAGGTCTGGGAGATGGCCTGCTTCGCCGGCTTCCTGATGGGCCGGGAAGCGGCCAGGGTCATGCTGCCGCGCCAGCGCGGCTCGATCTTCTTCACCGGCGCCACCGCCAGCCTGCGCGGCCGCGCCGGCTTCTCCGCGTTCGCCGGCGCCAAGCACGGCCTGCGTGCGCTGGCCCAGTCGATGGCGCGCGAGCTGGCGCCCAAGGGGCTGCACGTGGCGCACCCGATCATCGACGGCGCCATCGACACCGAATTCATCCGCGAGAACTTCCCCGAGCGCTACAAGCTCAAGGAGCAGGACGGCATCCTCAACCCCGAGCACATCGCCGACGCCTACTGGATGCTGCACCAGCAGCCGCGCGACGCCTGGACCCACGAGCTCGACCTGCGCCCCTGGATCGAGAGCTGGTGATCGCGCCGCGGGCCGCAAGCCCCCCCAGCGCCCGGCCCGCCGTTTCCCGCGCCAACCCGCCTCCCGCGGCCAGAACGAAAACCGAAGACAGAGACCGACAAATGCCCGACGTGAAAGTACAGTTCCTTTTCGATTTCGGCAGCCCCAACGCCTATCTCAGCCACAAGGTCATCCCCGCCATCGAAGAACGCACCGGCGTGCGCTTCGAGTACGTGCCGGTGCTGCTGGGCGGGCTGTTCCGCCTGACCGGCAACCGCTCGCCGGCCGAGGCGTTCGGCGGTATCAAGAACAAGCCCGAATACGACATGCTCGAAATGCGGCGCTTCATCCAGCGCCACCGCATCGCCGGCTTCCGGCGCAACCCGCACTTCCCGGTCAACACGCTGCAGATCATGCGCGGCGCGGTGGCGGCGCAGCGCGACGGCGCCTTCGAGACATACGTGGACACGGTCTTCGCCGACATGTGGGAGCGCGAAAGGAAGATGGACGATCCCGAGGTCATCCGGGCCGCGCTGGACGCCGCGGGCCTCGACGGCGCGCAGATGCTCGCGCGCATCGCCGATGCCGAGGTCAAGGCGCAACTGCTCGCCAATACGCAGGACGCATTCGAGCGCGGCGCGTTCGGCTCGCCCACGTTCTTCGTGGACGGCGAGATCTATTTCGGCAAGGACCGGCTGCGCGACGTGGAAGAGGAAATCGTGCGCCGCCGCGCCGGCTGAGGCTATCATCGGGGTCCGCCGCATTCCGCGCCGGCCATCGCGCCGGCGCGGCGGCACCGCAAGCCCCGGGCACGAGGAGGCAAAGCCGCTCCCGCCGGACGCCTGACCCACGCATCCGCAGGAGATTTCCATGCTGCTCTTGACCGTTGAAGAATGGCTGGCCACCAGGACCGAGCCGCACATCGACACCTTCGTCAGTTCGCGCACGCGCCTGGCGGCCTACGCGACCCGGCTCGAACTCGGCGACGCGCTGCGCCTGCTCAAGCGCTACAGCGACGTCTACAAGCAGAAATACTCGATGACGGCGGTGGCGTTCCGCCTGGTCAGCGTGGCGCAGATCGCCGACGACACCGACGAGCAGGCGCTGCGCGACCTCGACGTCCAGCTCGTCACGCGCGACTTCGCCGACCGGCTGGCCGACGCCTAGGCCGCGCGGGCGTGTCAGACAGCCACCGATGGCAAATCCGTGCCGTCCGCGCACAATGGAGCCTCAGACGGCCACAGGAAACGCCATGCCAGCGCAATATCTTCACGTCAGGCCCTACGGCGACGGATGGGATGTGATCCAGGACGGTGCCCGCTACGCCAACTCGCACCATGCCACGCAGGCAGCCGCCATCCGCGCCGGCACGCGCGACGCGCGCCGCGACGGGGTGGCGCTGCTGATCCACGAGGCCGACGGCCGGATCTGCAACCAGTGCGCGTTCGAGCAGGACACCTTCGCGCTGGCCTGAATCCGCCTTCCCCCTCGGCTTCGGGCGCTATCCTGCGCCCATCCTGCGCCGATCTCGCGCCTACTGCGCGCCAATCCCGCACTTACCTCGCGCTGGCCGCGCCCGGCCACAGCCGCACGGCCAGCGCCGCGCCCGCGGTGGCGGTGGACAGCGCCGTGACCGCCACCCAGCCCCAGTGCGCCAGCAGCACGCTGCCCAGCGCGGCGCCGGTGGCCATGCCGATGAACATGCCGCCGAACAGCACCGCGTTGAGGCGGCTGCGCGCGCCCGGCTCGATGCCGTAGACGATGGTCTGGTGCGCCACCAGCGTCACCTGCACGCCCAGGTCGAAGCCCAGCGCGCTGGCGGCGATCAGCCACAGGCGCGCATGCGGCGCCAGCAGCGGCGCGAGCAGCATGCCCGCGAACGACAGCGCCGTCAGCGCGGTGCCCAGCCGCGTGACCAGTTCCGGCCCGCGCCGGTCGGCCAGGCGCCCGGCCAGCGGCGCGGCCAGCGCCCCGGCCGCGCCGGCCAGGCCGAACGCGCCGGCGGCAGCGCTGCCCAGATGGAACGGCGCGCCGTGCAGCATGACCGCCAGCGTCGACCAGAACGCGCTGAAGCCCACCGACAGCAGCCCCTGCGCCAGCGCCGCGCGGCGCAGCGCGCCGTGCTTCGCCCACAGCTTGCCGAGCGAGCCCAGCAGCGCGCGGTACGGCAGGTGCGTGGTGGGCCGGAAGCGCGGCAGCCCGCGCCAGGCCGCCGCGCCGATCAGCGCGATGCTGGCCGCCGCGATCACGTACATGGCGCGCCAGCCGAAGTGCTCCGCCACGAAGCCGCTGGCCACGCGCGACAGCAGGATGCCCAGCAGCAGCCCGGTCATCACGGTGCCGACCACCTTGCCGCGGTGCGCCTCGGGCGCCAGCGTGGCGGCGGCCGGCACGATGTCCTGCGCCATCGTCGCGGCCAGACCCGTGGCCAGGCTGGCGGCCAGCAGCAGGCCGATGCCCGAGGCCGAGCCGCCCACCAGCAGCGCGACGCTCAGCGCCGCGGCCTTGGCCAGGATGATGCGGCGGCGGTCGTAGCGGTCGCCCAGCGGCGCCAGCAGCAGGATGCCCAGCGCGTAGCCCAGCTGCGTGAAGGTCGGCACCAGCCCGACGGTGGCGTCGGAGGCGCCGATGTCGGCGCCCAGCACACCCAGCATCGGCTGGCTGTAATAAAGCGCCGCCACCGACAGGCCGGCGCCCGCGGCCAGCAGCAGGATCAGGCTCGCCGGCAGGCGCGGCGCCTCGCTTTCATGGTGCCGGGCGGCCGGATGCGGATCGGTGCCGGCTGGCACGGCTTGGACGGATGTCATGGTGTCTACCCTTGGCTTTTGACAGAGCCCCGAGTGTGGGTGCACGCCGGCGCGCGCGGTAGTACCGCGCTTCGCACAACTGATATACGCTTCGCGTATGAAAGCGCCCCGCTCCCCCGCCCAGCCTGCCTCCGCGTCCACCGACCGCGTCGAGCTGATGCAGACCTTCGTGCGCATCGTCGAGGCCGGCAGCCTGTCCGCCGCCGCCGCGCAGATGGGCACCACCCAGCCCACCGTGAGCCGCCGCCTGCAGATGCTGGAGCGCTCGCTGGGCCTGCGCCTGCTGCAGCGCTCCACGCACGCGATGAAGCTGACCGAGGACGGCGAGCGCTGCTACGGCCGCGCCAAGGAGCTGGTCGGCAGCTGGGAGGCGTTCGAGGCCGACCTGCGCGGCGCCCGCGACGAGCCCGAAGGCACGCTGCGCGTGGTGGTGCCGCACGCGTTCGGCCAGCAGCGGCTGGTGGGCCCGCTGGCGGCGTACCTGGGGCGCCACCCGCGCGTGAACGTGGAATGGCTGCTGCACGACCGCACCCCCGATTTCATCGCCGACGGCATCGACTGCGCCATCCACGTGGGCGAGGTCAGCGACCCGGCCGTGGTGGCGATCCGGCTGGCGCAGGTGCCGCGCATCGTGGTGGCGGCGCCGTCGCTGCTGGCGCAGCCCGATATGCAACCCGACATGCAACCCGATGCGCTGGCCGCGCTGCCCTGGCTGTCGATCCGCACCTTCTACCGCACCGAGGTCACGCTCACGCACGCGGCCAGCGGCGAGACCCGGCAACTGGCGTTCCGCCCGCGCGTGAGCACCGACAGCCTCTACGCGCTGCGCAGCGCGGCCATCCTGGGGCTCGGCGTGGCCGTGGCCTCGGCGTGGATGGTGGCCGACGACATCGCGCTGGGCCGCCTGGTGCACCTGGTGCCGCAATGGCAGGCGTCGCCGCTGCCGCTGCAACTGATCTATCCGTATGCGCGCTTCTATCCCGCCAAGCTGCGGCGCTTCGTGGAAACCATGCGCGAGGCGGTGCCGCGCGCGATGGCGGCCACCGGCGGGGCCGCCGCAGGGCAGGAAGAATAGGAAGTCATGCTGTCCGCGAATCGCTTACCCGGACAGCGGCCGGCGGCGCCACGAGCAGGCCATGCCGGACAACCGGTTCGGCACCCGCATCGCCCGGCGGCCGGCCACGCGGGCCACGCGGGCCACACGGGCCACACGGGCCACACGGGCCACACGGGGATAGCGCCGGCCGCCGGCAAATCCGCCGCCGGCCTCAGAGCGAATCCGGCACCTTCTCCAGGTCCGCCAGCCACACCACCGATTCCGAATCGCTCGGCGCGCGCCAGTCGCCGCGCGGCGACAGCGAACCGCCCGAGCCCACCTTGGGCCCGTTCGGCACGCACGAGCGCTTGAACTGGCTGGTGCGGAAGAAGCGGTCGAGGAAGATGCGCAGGTTGCGCTTGATGTCGGCCACCTCGTACTGGTTGCGCGCCACGTGCTGGCCCTCCGGCCAGTTGCCCTGCTCGCGGTCGCCCCACGCGCTCAGCGCCAGGAAGGCGATCTTGCTCGGCGTGAAGCCGAAGCGCAGCGTGTAGTACAGGTTGAAATCCTGCAGCTCGTAGGGCCCGATGAAATGCTCGGTCTTCTGCTGCGGCGCGCTGGCCGAGTCGCCCGGCACCAGCTCCGGGCTGATCTCGGTCTCGAGCACGTCGATCAGCACGTCGGAGCCGGCCGCGCCGATCTGGCCGGTCTCGGCCACCCAGCGCACCAGGTGCGAGATCAGCGTCTTGGGCACGCTGGCGTTGACGTTGTAGTGCGACATGTGGTCGCCCACGCCGTAGGTGCACCAGCCCAGCGCGAGTTCGCTCAGGTCGCCGGTGCCGATCACGATGGCCTGGTTGTGGTTGGCGAAGCGGAACAGGTGGTTGGTGCGCTCGCCGGCCTGCACGTTCTCGAAGGTCACGTCGTAGACCGGCTCGCCCGCCGCGTACGGATGGCCCAGGTCCTTGAGCATCTCGAGGCAGCTCGGGCGGATGTCGATCTCCCTCGCCGCGCAGCCCACCACGTCCATCAGCTTCCTGGCCTGCACCAGCGTGCGGTCGCTGGTGGCGAAGCCCGGCATGGTGATGCCGATGATGTTGGTGCGCGGCAGGCCGAGCCGGTCCATCGCCTTGGCGCACACCAGCAGCGCGTGCGTGGAGTCCAGCCCGCCGGACACGCCGATCACCACCTTGCGGATGCCGCTGGCCGACAGGCGCTGCGCAAGCGCCTGCACCTGGATGTTGTAGACCTCGTGGCAGCGCTCGTCGCGGCGGCGCGCGTCGGACGGCACGTAGGGAAAGCGCTCGAGCTTGCGCCGCAGCGGCAGCGCGTCCCGCATGCCCACGCCGGCTTCATAGCCGATCACGCGGAACTTCGCCACCTCGGCGGCATGGCGCCGCACCGAGTGGCCGAACGTGGTCTGGTGCATGCGCTCGCGCGACAGGCGCCCCAGGTCGACGTCGGCGAAGGTCAGGTGCGCGTCGTCGGCGAAGCGCTCGGACTCGGCCAGCAGCTCGCCGTTCTCGTAGATCAGCGCCTGCCCGTCCCAGGCCAGGTCGGTGGACGACTCGCCCTTGCCGGCCGAGCTGTACACATAGGCCGCCAGGCAGCGCGCCGACTGCTGGCCGACCAGCTGGTGGCGGTAGCCGGCCTTGCCCACCACGATGTTGGACGCCGACAGGTTCACCAGCACGGTGGCGCCGGCCAGCGCCGCGAACGACGACGGCGGCACCGGCACCCACAGGTCCTCGCAGATCTCCACGTGGAAGCGGAACGTGGCGATGTCGCCGGCCTCGAACAGCAGGCCCGCGCCGAACGGCACCTTCTGGCCCAGCAGCCGGATCTCGTCGACCGAGGCGTTGTCGGCCGAACTGAATTGCCGCGCCTCGTAGAACTCCCAGTAGTTCGGCAGGTAGGTCTTGGGCACCACGCCCAGGATGCGCCCGCCGGCCACCACCGCCGCGCAGTTGAACAGCAGGTGCTCCACCCGCAGCGGCAGCCCGATCACCAGCGTGGTGGCGAGCGTGCGCGACGCCTCGACGATCTCGCCCAGCGCCGCCTCGCAGGCATCGAGCAGCGCGCGCTGGTGAAACAGGTCGTCGCAGGTGTAGGCGGACAGCCCCAGCTCCGGGAACGCCACCAGCGCCGCGCCCTGGCTGGCCGCCTGGCGCGCCAGCGCGATCGTGCCGGCCGCGTTGAAGGCCGGGTCGGCGACGCGGCAGACGGGCACGCCCACCGCCACGCGGGCGAAGCCGTGGGAATAGATATTGAGGAATTTGTCGGTCATCTCGTTCGTCCTTGCGCCGGCCGCGGCGGGCGGCCCGGCGCCGGCAAAGGCGCGGCGGCGCGGACGCGCCGCCAGCGTGGCAATGATGCAATTCTACGATGCGCGCCGGATGCGCGCCGCGCGGGGCCGCGCCGCGGGCGGATGCTATCCGCCGCGCGCGGCCTGCCGCCCGACGCCGGCCAGCAGCGTCTCCAGCTGCGCCAGCTCCAGCGGCTTGACCATGTGCGCGTGGAAACCCGCGCCGTGCGTGCCCGCCTGGTCGGCCGGCTGCCCGAAGCCGGTCATCGCCACGAACGTGGTGCCGGACAAGCCCGCTTGCGCGCGCAGCAGCTTGAGCAGCTCGTACCCGTCCATCACCGGCATGGCGATGTCGATCAGGGCCAGATGCGGCAGGAAGCGCGCCGCCAGCGCCTGCGCGGTCTCGCCCTCGTAGGCCACCCACACCTCGTGCCCCAGCATCTCCAGCAGCATGCCGAGGCTGTCGGCGGAATCGCGGTTGTCGTCCACCACCAGCACGCGCAGCGGGCGCGGGCGCGCCGCCGCCCCGGGCTGCGCCGGCGGCGCTTGCGGCGGCGTGCAGGGCAGCCGCACGGTGAAGGTGCTGCCGCGGCCCTCGCCCGCGCTGGCCGCGCCGATGGTGCCGCCGTGCAGCTCCACCAGCGAGCGGCACAGCGACAGGCCGATGCCGAGCCCGCCGTTGCGCGTCTGCCCGGCGGGCATGCGCTGCACGAACAGGCGGAAGATGTCGTCCAGCGCGGCGGCCGGGATGCCGCAGCCGGGGTCCGACACGCGCAGCTCCAGCAGCCGGCCGCTGACCGCGGCGCCGAGCGCGATCCGGCTGCCGGCCGGAGAGAACTTGGAGGCGTTGTGCAGCAGGTTCTGCAGCACCTGGACCAGGCGCGTGAGGTCGCCGCGGAACACCACCGGCTGCGCCGGCAGGCTCACGTCGACCTGCTGGCCGCGCAGGTCCAGCGCCGGCCGCGCGGACTCGATGGCGCGCGCCACCAGGTCGCCCAGCTCCACGTTGCGCATGCGCAGCCCGACCTTGCCCGAGGTGATGCGCCCCACGTCGAGCAGGTCGTCCACCAGCCGCGTGAGGTGGCTGATCTGGCGGTCGATCATGTCGCGGCAGCGCGCCGCGCCGGGGCCCAGGCTGGTGTCCAGCCGCAGCAGGTTGACGGCGTTGCGCACCGGCGCCAGCGGGTTGCGCAACTCGTGCGACAGCGTGGCCAGGAACTCGTTCATGCGGCGGCTCGAGGCCTCGATCTCCTCCAGCCGCTTGCGCTCGCTCATGTCGCGCACGACCTTGGCGAAGCCGCGCACCGAGCGGTCTTCGCCATAGATGGGCGTGATGGTCACGTTGGCCCAGAACTGCGAGCCGTCCTTGCGCACGCGCCAGCCTTCGTCCTCGAAACGGCCTTCGCTGACCGCGCGCCGCAGCTCGTGTTCGGGCCAGCCCCGGGCGATGGCCTCCGGCGTGTAGAACGACGAGAAATGCCGGCCGATGACTTCCGCCGCCGCATACCCCTTCATGCGCTGCGCGCCGGGGCTCCAGCTCGAGACATGGCCGCCGCGGTCGAGCGTGTAAATGGCGTAGTCCTGGATGGCGTCGACCAGCGCGCGGTAGTCGGTCTCTCCGGGCTGGTCGGGCTGGTCGGGCTGGCCATGCTGGGCGGCGGTCGGCGGCGCGGACGCCTCGCCGGCGGGCGGCGGCGCTGCGGAGTCGGGCGGGCGGCGAGGCGCTTTCATGGCGGCGGCATGGGCTCGGGCGGCATGAGCTCGGGGGAACATGGACTCGGGAAAGCGGCGGCCCGAAGCAGCGGCCCGCCGTGATACGCAGCATACGCAAAAAAATCGCGGCACGGTCTGCCCGCGCCGGCGCCGCCATTGCGCGGCGGCGTGGCGCGGCTGCCGCGTGGCGGCCCGGATACTGTATATTCATACAGTCCAGATCCGCCCTTCCCCGCCAGCCGTGTTCTCCGCCGACCAGTGCGCGCCGCAGCGCACGCCGCCCCGATGACCTGCACCGTCGCCGTGCGCGCGCTGTGCGAGTTCACCGCCAAGCAGGGCGACCTCGACATCCGCTTCACGCCCTCGCCGAGCGCCGCCGAGGGGCAGGCCGCGCACGCGCTGGTGCAGGGCCGCCGCGGCGCCGGCTACCAGGCCGAGATCGCGCTGCAGGGCGAATACCGGCACCTGCTGGTGCGCGGCCGCGCCGACGGCTACGACGCCGGCGCCAACCTGCTCGAGGAAATCAAGACCGTGCGCGGCGACTGGGCCGCGCTGCCGGAGAACCACCGGCAACTGCACCTGGCCCAGGCCAGGATCTATGCGTGGCTGATGTGCCGCAAGCTCGGCCTGCCCGCCATGCGCATCGCGGTGGTGTACTTCGACATGGCGAGCCAGCGCGAGTCGGCCTGCATCGAGGCGCGCGACGCCGGCTGGCTGCGGGCGTTCTTCGAGGACAAGTGCGCGCGCTTCGTCGCGTGGGCCGAGCAGGAGACCGCCCACCGCGCCGCGCGCGACGCCGCGCTGGCGGCGATGGCCTTTCCGCACGCGGCGTTCCGGCGCGGCCAGCGCGAACTGGCCGAGGCGGCCTACCGCGCCGCGCGCGGCGGGCGCTGCCTGCTGGCGCAGGCGCCCACCGGCATCGGCAAGACCGGCGCCGCGCTGTTCTCCACGCTCAAGGCCGCGCCGGCGGGCGGGCTCGACAAGGTGTTCTACCTGACCGCCAAGACCACCGGCCGCCAGATGGCGCTCGATGCCGCGCGGGGCCTGCGCGCGGCCAACCCCGGCCTGCCGCTGCGCGTGCTGGAGCTGGCCGCGCGCGAGAAGTCCTGCGAGCATCCCGGCCAGGCCTGCCACGGCGAAGCCTGCCCGCTCGCGCGCGGCTTCTACGACCGCCTGCCCGCCGCGCGCCTGGAAGCCGCCGCGCAGCCCGTGCTCGACCGCGCCGCGCTGCGGCAGGCGGCGCTGGCCCACGGCGTGTGCCCCTACTACCTCGGCCAGGAAATGGCGCGCTGGGCCGACCTCGTGGTGGGCGACTACAACTACTACTTCGACCGCGGCGCCATGCTGCACGGCATGGCCGCCGCCGGCGACTGGCGCGTGGCGGTGCTGGTGGACGAAGCCCACAACCTGCTCGAGCGCGCGCGCAAGATGTACTCGGCGGAGCTGGACCCGGCCGTGCTGCCCGAGCTGCGCCGCGCCGCGCCGAAACCGCTGGCCGGCGCGCTGCGCCGCCTCGGCACGCAATGGGGCGCGCTGTCCCGCCCACGGGAAACCGCCGGCGCGGCCCATGCGCCCCACGCGGCCCACGCGGCCCATGCGGACATCCCGCCCGCGTTCCTCGCCGCGCTCGAGCGCGCCGCCGCCGCCATCCTCGACCAGCTCGCCGAGGCGCCCGCCAGCGTGAGCCCCGCGCTGCAGCGCTTCTACTTCGACGCGCTGCACTTCTGCCGCCTGGCCGAATCGTTCGGTCCGCATTCGGTGTTCGACATCCGCCGCGCCGGCGCGGCCGCGACGGCGCGCCCCGGCAAGGGCCGCCTCGCCGTGCGCAACCTGATTCCGGCGCCGTTCCTCGCGCCGCGCTTCGGCGCGGCGCGCAGCGCCATCCTGTTCTCGGCCACGCTTCATCCCGCGCGCTTCGTGCGCGACACGCTCGGCCTGCCGCCGGACGCCGCCTGGCTCGACGTGCCGTCGCCGTTCCACGCCGGCCAGCTCGCCGTGCGCATCGCCGGCGGCATCTCCACGCGCTACCGCGACCGCGCGCGCTCGGTGCGCCCGATCGCCGAGCTGCTGGCCGCGCAGTACCGCGAGCGCCCGGGCAACTACCTGGCGTTCTTCAGCAGCCACGACTACCTGCGCCAGGTGGCGGACGCCTTCGAGCTCGGCTGGCCCGAGATTCCGGTGCGGCGGCAGGCGCGCGCCATGCGCGAGGCCGAGCAGGCCGGCTTCCTCGCCGCGTTCGAGCCGGGCGGCCGCGCCATCGGCTTCGCCGTGCTCGGCGGCGCCTTCGCCGAGGGCGTCGACCTGCCCGGCGACCGCCTGGTCGGCGCCTTCATCGCCACGCTCGGCCTGCCGCAGTTCAACGAGGTCAACGAACTCACGCGGCAGCGCATGGAAGCCGAGTTCGGCAGCGGCTACGAGTACGGCTACCTCTACCCCGGCCTGCAGAAGGTGGTACAGGCCGCCGGCCGCGTGATCCGCACCGAGGCCGACCGCGGCGTGGTCCACCTGATCGACGACCGTTTCGCGCGCCCCGAGGTGCGGGCGCTGCTGCCGGCCTGGTGGGACGTGCGCGGCGCCGGCATCGAGGCCGCGGACCCGGCCGGGCGCTGACGCCGCCTGCCGCCGCCGGCTCGCTGCACTATCATGTCGGTCATCCGAAGACCGCATCACATGAGATTCCTATCCGTGGTACCCCGCCTGGCAGCCATCTCGCTGCTGGGCGCAACGCTGGCGGCGGCGCCCGCGCGCGCCGGCGCCAGCCCGGCCGCCGCCCGCGCCGGCGCCTTCCCGCAGCGGCCGATCCGGCTGGTGGTGACGTTCCCGCCGGGCGGCGGCACCGACACGCTGGCGCGCATCGTCGGCACCGAGCTCAGCCGCAGCCTGGGCCAGGCCGTGGTGGTGGACAACCGGCCCGGCGCCAGCGGCAACATCGGCGCCGAACTGGTAGCGCACAGCCGGGCGGACGGCTATACGCTGCTGATGGTCAACAGCAGCTTCGCCATCAACCCGGCCGTGTTCGGCAAGCTGCCGTTCTCGCCGCGCAAGGACTTCGGCGCGGTCGTCGCCTTTGCCTCGGTGCCGTCGGTGATCGCGGTGCCGGCGCATTCGCCCATCCACGGCTTCGCCGACCTGCTGGCCGCGGGCCGCGCGCCGCGTCCGCCCAGCTATGCCTCGTGCGGCAACGGCACGCCGCAGCACCTGGCCGGCGAGCTGCTCAAGATCTCGGCGCGCATCGACCTGCTGCACATTCCCTACAAGGGCTGCGCGCCCGCGCTCACCGACGTGCTGGGCGGCCAGGCCGACGTCAGCATCAACACGCTCACCAACACCCTGCCCTACCTCAAGAGCGGCAGGCTGCGCGCGCTGGCCGTGACCTCGCGCCAGCGCTCGCCCTTCCTGCCGGACGTGCCGACCGTGGCCGAGCTGGGCCTGCCCGGCTACGACGTCGACCAGTGGTTCGGCATCCTGGCGCCGGCGCGCACGCCGCCCGAGGTGGTGCGCAAGCTCAACGTGGAGATCGCGCGCGCGGTCGCCCGGCCGGAGATCCGCGCCAACCTCGCGCAACTGGGCTTTGCCGCCACCTACAGCACGCCGGCCGAGTTCCAGGGCGTGGTCGACGCGGACATGGCGCGCTGGCAGAAACTGGCCGCGCGCATCGGGCTGCGGGCGGACTAGCCGCGCGCCGAATTCGGCCGAATTCGGCCGAATTCGGCGGCAAGATGCGGAGTGACGCGCCGCCGCCGCCGGCGTAGCCTTGCCCATCATCGTTCACCGCCGGGAGTCCATCGTGACAGTCATGCAGGCAGGCGCGGCGGCGGTCGACAGGCTGCCCTGGGAGGCCATCGGGCAGGAACTCGACCAGCACGGCTGCGCCGTCATCGCGGGCCTGCTCGCGCCGCCGGCCTGCGACGCGCTGGCCGCGCTCTATCCGCGCGACGACCTCTTCCGCTCGCGCGTGGTCATGAGCCGCCACGGCTTCGGCCGCGGCGAGTACAAGTACTTCGGCTACCCGCTGCCCGGCCCGGTCCGGGATCTGCGCGATGCGCTCTATCCGCACCTCGCGCCGGTGGCCAACCGCTGGCATGCCGCGATGGGCATCGACGCGCGCTATCCCGCGCGGCACGCGGACTTCCTGCGCCGCTGCCACGACGCCGGCCAGGCGCGCCCGACCCCGCTGCTGCTGCAATACGGCCCCGGCGACTACAATTGCCTGCACCAGGACCTGTACGGCGAGCACGTGTTCCCGCTCCAGGTGGCGGTCCTGCTGTCCGAGCCGGGCGAGGATTTCACCGGGGGCGAGTTCGTGCTGACCGAGCAGCGTCCGCGCATGCAGTCGCGCGCCGAGGTGGTGCCGCTGCGCAAGGGCGACGCGGTGGTGTTCGCGGTGAACCAGCGCCCGGTGCAGGGCGCGCGCGGCAGCTACCGCGTCAAGCTGCGCCACGGCGTGAGCCGGCTGCGCACGGGCCGGCGGCACGTGCTGGGCATCATCTTCCACGACGCCGCCTGACGGCCTCCGGGAATTCGACCGCAAGCGCCGGAGTGCGCGGCGCGCGGCGGCGGCATACAGTGAGCACATGACCAAACCGACCCACGCCCCGGCCCGTACCTCGGCCCGTACTGCGGCGGCCACCTCCCCGACCGAACACGACCCCCGCTGGGCCCGCGTGCTGGCGCGCGACCCGGCGGCCGACGGCGATTTTGTCTATGCCGTCAAGACCACCGGCGTCTACTGCCGCCCGAGCAGCCCCTCGCGCCTGCCGCGCCCGGAGAACGTGGAGTTCTTCGACACGCCGCAGGCCGCCGAGGCCGCCGGCTACCGCCCCAGCAAACGCGCCGCCGCCGACCAGTCCGCCACCGCGGCGCAGCACGCCGCGCTGGTCGCCGAAGCCTGCCGCCGCATCGAGCACGCCGCCGAGCCGCCCGCGCTCGACACGCTCGCGCGCGAGGCCGGCCTGAGCCCCTTCCATTTCCACCGCGTGTTCAAGGCCGTCACCGGCCTCACGCCCAGGGCCTACGCCTGCGCGCACCGCGCGCGCCGCCTGCGCGACGGCCTGGGCCGCGCCGGCTCCGTCACCGAAGCCATCTACGAAGCCGGCTTCAACTCCAACAGCCGCTTCTACGAAGCCGCCGGCCAGATGCTCGGCATGACCGCCAGCCGCTACCGCGCCGGCGGCGCCGACACCGACATCCGCTTCGCCGTGGGCGAATGCTCGCTCGGCGCCATCCTGGTCGCGCAGAGCGAGCGCGGCGTCTGCGCGATCCTGCTCGGCGACGACCCCGACGCGCTCGCGCGCGAGCTGCAGGACCAGTTCCCGCGCGCCAACCTGATCGGCGGCGACGCCGGCTTCGAGCAGCTGGTCGCGCGCGTGGTCGGCCTGATCGAAGCGCCGTCGCTGGGCCTGGACCTGCCGCTCGACGTGCGCGGCACCGCATTCCAGGAGCGCGTGTGGCAGGCGCTGCGCGAGATCCCGCCCGGCACCACCGCCAGCTACGCCGAGATCGCCGCGCGCATCGGCGCGCCGAAGGCGGTGCGCGCGGTGGCGCAGGCCTGCGGCGCCAACCACATCGCCGTGGCCATTCCCTGCCATCGCGTGGTGCGCAGCGACGGCCAGCTCTCGGGCTACCGCTGGGGCGTGGAGCGCAAGCGGGAGCTGCTCGGGCGCGAGGGGCAGGCGTGACGGGCCGCCGCGCTCTCGCTCACTCGCCGGTGAAGCGCGCCGGGCGGCGCTCGATGAAGTGCGCCACGCCCTCCTTGAAGTCGGCGCTCTGGATGCTCGCGAACATCGCCTCGTTGGCGTCGCGCGTGGCTTCGGCCAGGTTTTGGAACGGCACCTCGCCCAGTTGCCGCTTCATCACGCCGAGCGAGCGCGGCGAGACGTTCTGCGCGAGATCCTCGGCGTAGCGCAGCGTCTCGGGCAGCAAGCTGTCGGCCTCGTAGAGCCGGTTCACCAGCCCCATCCGCAGCGCTTCCTGGGCCGAGACCTTGCGCGCCGAATAGAGCAGGTCGGCCGCGTGGCCGGGTCCGACCACGCGCGGCAGCATCCAGGCGATGCCGTGCTCGGCGATCAGGCCACGCTTGGCGAACGCGGTGCTGAAGGCGGCCTTGTCGCTGGCGAAGCGGATGTCGCTGTACAGTGCGAACACCAGCCCGAGCCCGGCCGCCGCGCCGTTGACGGCGGCGATGACGGGCTTGCGCATGGCGGGGAAGTAGCCGTAGCGGGTCTGGTAGTCGGGGCGCCGGTTCATGTCGAACGGGCGCATCCACTGCGCGGCGCGGATGTCGCCCGGCGGCAGGATCTCGAGCTCGTCGATGTCCATGCCGGCGCAGAAGCCGCGGCCGGCGCCGGTGAGCACCACCACGCGCACGGCGGCGTCGCGGTCGGCTTGCTCCATGACCTCGCGCAGCTCGGCTTCCATGACCCTGGTCAGCGCGTTGAGCTTGTCGGGCCGGTTGAGGGTGACGACGGCGATGCGGCCGTCGGTGCCGGCGCGGGAAAGCTGGATTTCGTTGTACATGGGTCGGTCCCGGTTCAAGTGGGTAGCTGGATGGATCTGGGCTCGAGAAATTCCTCCAGCCCGAAGGCGCCGCCTTCGCGGCCGACGCCCGACATGCCGAAGCCGCCGAACGGCGCCAGCGCGTTGAAGCGGCCGCCGTTGACGTCGACCTGCCCGGCGCGCAGCTCGCGCGCGACCGCCTCGCCCTGCTCCGGCGTGGCGGCCCACACCGTGGCGGCGAGGCCGTAGGGCGTGGCGTTGGCCAGCGCGATGGCGTCGTCCTGCGAGTCGTGGCAGAGCACCGCCAGCACCGGCCCGAACACTTCCTCGTTGGCCAGGCGGCTGTCGGGCGGCACCTCGCCGAACACCGTGGGCGCGACGAAATGCCCGCTGCCCGGCACCGCGGCCGCGCTGCCGCCGGCCACCAGGTCGCAGCCGGCCTGCTCGGCCTCGCGGATGAAGTCCAGCACGCGCGCCTTCTGCGCGGCCGAGAGCAGCGGCCCCACGCGCGTGGCGGGGTCTTCGGGGTCGCCCAGCGTCAGCGCCGCCGCGCCCTCGCGCAGCAGCGCGCGGCATTGCGCGTAGTCGGCGCGCGGCACCAGCAGGCGCGTGGTGGCGCTGCAGGTCTGGCCGCTGTTGAGCATGCACGAGGCCAGCGTGGCCTTGACCGCGCGCGCGAGGTCCGCGCCGGGCAGCACCACGGCGGCCGACTTGCCGCCGAGCTCCATCGACAGCCGCTTCATGTCGCCGGCGGCGATGGCGGCGATCCGGCGGCCGACCGCGGTGGAGCCGGTAAAGGACAGCATGGCGACGCCGGCATGCGCCACCAGTGCCTCGCCCACGGCGGCACCGCCGAGCACCACGTTGAGCACGCCGTCCGGCAGGCCCGCGCGCTCGGCGGCCGCGATCAGGCGCGCGGTGGTGGCCGGGGCCAGCTCCGAAGGCTTGAGCACCACCGTGCAGCCGGCCAGCAGGGCCGGCGCGAGCTTGGCCGTGATCTGGTGCAGCGGATAGTTCCACGGCGTGATGGCCGCCACCACGCCGGCCGGCTCGAGCACGATGCGCGAATTGCCGACGGTGCGCTCGAAGCCGAAGCTGTCCGCCAGCGCCGCGGTGGCGCGCCACGCGGCCACCGGCGCATCGACCTGGATGCGCCGGGCCAGCTTGAGCGGCATGCCGACTTCGCGCGAGATCTCGCGCGCCAGTTCGCCGGACACGGCCTCCAGCGCATCGGCGATGGCCAGCAGGAACGGCGCCCGGCCGCGCGCACCGAGCGCGCGCCACGCCGGCAGCACCAGCCGCGCGGCGCGCACGGCGGCGTCCGCGTCGGCCGCGCCGCCGAGCGTCACGGTGGCCAGCGGCGCGCCGGTGGCGGCGTCGCCGACATGGACCTCGCCGGCCGGCGTGGCGGGTACGCGCGCGCCGCCGATGTAGTGGTGGTCGATCCGCATCCCGGCCGTGGCCGCGAGCGTTACCGTGGTCGTTGCATCTGTCACTGTCCTTGCTCCTTGCTCTTGCGTTTTTCCAGGAAGGCCGCCATCACGCGCTGGGGCTCGCCGTCGGCATAGCACTCGAGCTGCGCGCGGATCCCCGCCACGCAGGCCTCGTCGAAGCCGGGCTGGCTCAGCGCGCGCAGGCGCTGCTTGGACAGCCGCACCGCCGTCGGCGGCAGCGCGGCCAAAACGCGCGCACGCGCCAGCGCGGCATCCATCAGCGCGTCCGCCGCGGCGAGTTCCGTCACCAGCCCGATCTCATAAGCGCGCTGCCCGCTCACGAGGTCGCCCGACAGCGACATCTGCGCGTTGTGGGTGTGGCCCACGTGCAGCATCATCAGGTAAGACCCCACGATGCTGGCCAGGCCGGCCTTGACTTCGGGCTGGCCCCAGCGGCTGTCCGGCGTGGCGATGCGCCAGTCGGCGCACAGCGCCACCTGGAAGCCGGCGCCGGCGGCCACGCCGTGCACGGCGGCCACGCACGGCTTGTCGAGGTCGCGCACGGCCTGGTACATGGCGCGCTGCCGGTTGAGCCACGGCACAATCTGCTGCCACGTGACCGCCGCCGCCTCGTCGAGGTCCTGTCCCGAGCAGAACGCGCGGGCGCCGGCGCCGGCCAGCACCACGGCGCGCACCGCCGGCGCGCGGTTGAGCTCGTCGAGGCTGGCGATCAGTTGCGCGCGCAGCGCATCGTTGACCGCGTTCATGCGGCCGGGGCGGTTCAGCGTGACCACCGCGACGCCGCCGTCCAGCGCGACCGCGACTTCGTTTTCCTGTACAGGCATGTGTGTGTTCCGTTGGTTGTCTTGGGATGGCCGCGGCGGCGCCTCAGCGCATTTCCACCACCGCGTCGACCGCCACCACGCCCTGCCCGGCCGGCATCACCATCAGCGGATTGATGTCCACCGCCCTGAGCGAGGTGCGATAGGCCAGCGCGAAATCGCCGAGCGCCACGGCCGCCGCGGCGAGCGCGTCGAGATCGAGGGCCGGCACGTCGCGATAGCCGTCGAACAGCGGCGCGACGCGCAGGCGCCGGCAGGCCGCGCGCGCCTCGTCCGCGCTGAACGGCGCCAGCAGCGTGACGATGTCCTGGCGCAGCTCCAGCAGCGTGCCGCCCTCGCCGATCATGACCAGCGGGCCGAGCGCGGCGTCCACGGTCACGCCGAGCGCGAATTCGTGCGTGCCCTTGACCATCCGCGCCACCACCACGCGCGGCGCGGCCTCGCCGAGTTCGGCCAGCTTGCCAAGGCAGGCCCCGGCCGCCGCGCGCACGCCCGCGGCATCGGCCAGGCGCAGCCGCACCAGGCCGTGCTCGCTCTTGTGCGGCACGCCGGCCGCGCAGCCCTTGACCGCCACCGTGCCGCCGCCCAGCGCCGCGAACGCCGCCACCGCCTCGTCGGCGCTGGCGCATTGCCGGTGCGCGACCACCGACACGCCGTGGCCGGCCAGCAGGGCGAGGCTGGCGTGCTCGTCGAGCAGGCCGCTGCCGTCCCACGTCCGCGCGGCGGGCAGCAGGCGCTCGCCGGCGCCGCCGAGTTGGCGGTGCGCGGCGTACTGGGCGAGCGCGCCGATGGCGTCGGCCTCGGTGGTGAAGGCGGGAATGCCGTGCGCGGCGAAGGCCGCGCGCACATCCTGCTGCGGCGCGCTGACGACGAGCGGCTTGGCGTGCTCCGCGAGAAAAGCGGCGGCGTCGCGCGCCAGCGCCGGCACGTCGTAGCCCGGCCCGGCCACCGGGATGCCGATCATGACCATGTCGGCCTGCGGGTCGCCGCCCAGCACGTCCAGCACGCGCGGGAACATGTCGCCCTTGCCGAGCAGCGCGGCGGTCATGTCGAGCGGGTTGTTGACGCTGCCGAACTCCGGCAGGATCGCGGCCAGCCCGTCCCGGGTGGCCGGGGCCAGCTCCGCCAGCGGCAGCGCTGCGCGCTCGGCCAGGTCGGCGGCCATCACGCCCACCGCGCCGCTGTGGCTCATCACCACCGTGCGGCCGGCCGCGGGATCGTGGCCTTGCAGGTACAGCGGCGTGGCGCGGATGAACTCGTTCATGTCGCGCGCGCGCCAGATGCCGTGGCGCGCGAGGAACGCATCGATGGCGGCGTCGTTGCCGACCAGCGCGCCCGTGTGCGACGCCGCGGCCACCGCGCCGCGCCGGCTGCTGCCGCTCTTGAGCGCCACCACGTGCGCGCCGCGCGCGCGCGCCACGGCCGCCGCGGCGGCGAGACGCTCGGGGTCGGACAGCGTCTCCAGGTAGACCAGGATCACGCGGATGGCCGGATCGGCCGCCACCGCCTCGGCCATCGCGCAGGCATCGAGGTCGGCGTCGTTGCCGGTGGCCACCAGGTAGCGCACGCCGAACCCGGCCTGGCGCAGCAGCGCATACGGCATCACGCTGGCCGCGCCGCTCTGGCTGATGATGGCGATGGGACCGTCGGCGGGCGCCACTTCCATGAACATGGTGCTGAAATTGAGCACCGCGCCGCTGGCGAAGTTGGCGGTGCCCTGCGCATTGGGCCCGACCAGGCGCATGCCGCCGGCGTTGGCCGCGGCCACCAGCGCGGCCTGCCGCTCGCGGCCGGCCGCGCCGGTCTCGCCGAAGCCCGAGGCCATCACCACGGCGGCCTTGACGCCGAGCGCGCTGCACTGGCGCACCTGCGCCAGCGTGGCGTCGCCCGCCACCGCGATCACCACCGCGTCCGGCACCGCGCCGATCTCGGCGACGCTGACATAGGCGCGGTGGCCCTGGATCTCGGCGCGGCCGGGATTGACCGGGTAGACCTTGCCGGCGAAACCAAAGCGGTTCAGGTAGTGGATCGGCCTGCCGCCGACCTTGTTGGGGTTGTCGGAGGCGCCGATGACGGCGACGGAGCGGGGGCTGAACAGGGCGTCGAAATGCGGACTCATCGGTGTGCTTGCGTGCGTGCTGTGCGGGGGATCGGCAGGGGAATGCATGGCCATGCGCCTTCAGTCGAGGCTGGCGCCGGAGGCCTTGACCACGGCCGACCACTTGCCCGCGTCGTGCTGGATCATCTGCGCGAAGTCCTGCGGGGTGCCGGGCATCGGCCTGGCGCCGAGCGTGGCCAGTTGCGCCTTGACGTCCGGCATGCCCAGCACCTTCTGCAGCTCGCCGTTCAGGCGCGCGACCACGGCGCCCGGCGTGCCCTTCGGCGCGGACAGCCCGAACCAGATCGTCACGTCGAAGCCGGGCAGGCCCGACTCGGCCACCGTGGGCACCTTGGGCAGCGCCTCCGAGCGTGCTGGGCCGGTCACGGCCAGCGCGCGGACCTTGCCGGCGCCGATGTACTGCGCCTGGCTGGAGACGGTGTCGAACATCATCGAGATGCGCCCGCCCAGCAGGTCGGTGAAGGCGGCGGCGGATCCCTTGTAGGGCACGTGCACGATGTCGATGGCGGCCATCGACTTGAACAGCTCGCCGGACAGGTGGTTGGAGCTGCCGTTGCCGGCCGAGCCGAACGTGAGCGTGCCCGGTTTCTGGCGCGCCAGCGCGATCAGGTCCTTGACGCTGGCCACGGCGGACGCGGGCGGCACCACCAGCACGTTGACCGTGGAGGCCACCGAGCCGACCGCGTCGAAGGCCTTGACCGGGTCGATCTTGAGCGTCCTGTACAGCGAGGGGTTGATCGCCATCGTCCCGGTGGTCGAGAAGAACAGCGTATAGCCGTCCGGCGCGGCCGCGGCGACGGCTTCGGTGGCAATGGTGCCGCCGGCGCCGCCGCGGTTGTCGATCACCACCGGCTGGCCCAACTGCCGCGACAGGTGCTGGCCGATCAGGCGGGCCATCGCGTCGGTCGGCCCGCCCGCCGGGAAGGGCACCACGAGCCGCAGCGGCTTGTCGGGATAGGCCGCGGCAAGGCCGGGGCTGGCGAGGCCGGCGAGCGCCAGAACGGCGGGCGCGATCCAGCGCAGGAAGGAAGCGGAAGGTCTCACGAATTGTCTCCATCGTTGTCTTGGCGCCGGCTCGGTGTGCTGCATGGCCAGGCATGACGGCAGTGTAGAGACCGCCGAGGAAATGCATAAGCGTAGAATCGGATATACCTGTTATCCACTATTTGCATGGGTGAGGACGGTCCCCGCCCGCGACGACATGAACATCAAGCAACTCGAAACGCTGGTGCTGGTGGCCGAGCTCGGCTCGCTGTCGCGCGCCGCCCGGGCCACCGGCGTGGCCCAGTCGCTGGTCAGCCGCAGCATCGGCCAGCTGGAAGCGCAGTGGGGCGACCGGCTGTTCGAGCGCACGGGCCGGGGCGTGGTGCTGTCGGAATTCGGCCGGCGCATCTTTCCGCAGGTGCAGTTGCTGCTGGCGCAGTCGGCGCGGCTGCAGGACGAGGTGAAGGACGCGGCGGGGGTGCCCTCGGGCGTGGTGCGCGTGGGCGTGCTGCCGTCGATGGCGCGCCGCGTGGTGACGCGGCTGTTCGAGGACACGCAGGCGAAGGCGCCCGGCGTGCTGCTTCACATCTCGGAGGGATTCAGCGGCCAGCTCGACGAGCAGCTCGCCTCGGGGCGGCTCGACATGGCGGTGGTCAACCGCTACGGGCACGGCCCGCGCCAGGACGAGGACATCGTCGGGCAGGTCGCCACCTACCTGGTCTGCGCCGGCACGCATGCGCTGGCGCGGCGGCGCGAGATCGCGCTGCGCGAGCTGGCGGGGCTGCCGCTGGTGCTGCCGCCCGCGCCCAACGGCCTGCGCTCGATCCTCGACCAGCACGCGCGCCAGCAGGGCATCGCGCTGAACGTGGTGCTGGAGGTCGAGTCGCTGGCGACCATGAAACAGGTGGTCATGGGCGGGCACGCCATGACCATCCTGCCGCTGCTCGGCGTGGACGACGAGATCCGCGCGGGGCAGCTCGGCGCGCTGGAGATCCGCAAGCCGGAAATACCACGCACGATCTCGATCGGCATCACGCGGCACCACCCGCTGTCGCGCGCGTCGCGCTACGTGCTCGCGCGGCTGCACGACGTGGTGCCGGCGCTGATCGCGGCCGGCACCGCCGGCGCGCCCGCGGCGCAGTGAGCGCGGGCGGCCCCGTTCCCGGCGCTAGCGCCTGGCTTGCGCCAGCTGCGGCACGCGCTCCGCGCCGGCGGCCGGTGCGTTGCCTTCCACCGGCCGGCCGCGCTGCGAGGCATGCCACGGCAGCAGCTTTTCCTCCGCCCACTCGAGCGCCTTGAACAGGATCACGCCGAGCGCGCACAGCAGCGCCAGCGCGACGAACACGGTCGGCGTGTCGAAGCTGCCCTGCGCCACCAGGATCACGTGGCCGAGGCCGGTCTCGCCAGCCACGAACTCGCCGACGATGGTGCCCACCAGCGCGAACGACACGCCCACCTTCATGCCGGCAAAGATGCCCGGCAGCGCGTTGGGAAAGCGGATCTTCCACAGCACCTTGCCGCGCGAGGCCTGGTTGGCGCGCGCCATGTTGAGCATCTCGGGGTCGATGGACTTGAGGCCGAGCACGGTGTCGATCAGGATCGGGAAGATCGCGATCAGCATGGCGATGGCGATCTTGGGCGCGGAGCCGGTGCCGAGCCAGATCACGAACAGCGGCGCCAGCGCGACCTTGGGCACGGCGTTGAGCGCCACCATCAGCGAATACAGCGTGCGCTCCAGGAAGCGCGAGTAGACGATGCCGATGGCCGCGCCCACGCCCAGCAGCACGGCGATGGCAAAGCCCGCCAGCGTGGTCAGCAAGGTGTCCAGGCTCTGCATCAGCAGGAAGCCCGGCTGCGACAGGAACTGCGCGAAGATCTTGCTCGGCGGCGGCAGCAGGAACTCGCGCACGCCGAACGCGCGCACCGCGCCTTCCCACGCCAGCAGCAGCACCACGATGGTGAGAACGGCCAGCCGGCTGTTCTCGGAACGTTTCCAGATCCGCTTCATTGCTTCATCCCCCTCATCCCCTGTAGATGCCAAGCTCGCGGAAGATCTGGCGGATCTGCGCGACATAGCCCGCGAACGCTTCGGTTTCCCGCACCGCCAGCCCGCGCGGGCGCTCCAGCTCGATCGGAATCACCGCGGCGACGCCGCCGGGATTGCGCGACATCACCACCACCCGGTCGCTCAGGTAGACGGCCTCGGAGATCGAGTGCGTGATGAACAGCACGGTCTTGCCGGTGGCCAGCCAGGTGCGCTGCAGCTCTTCGTTGAGGTCGTCGCGCGTGAACGGGTCGAGCGCGCCGAACGGCTCGTCCATCAGCAGCAGTTGCGGGTCCACCAGCAGCGCGCGGCAGATCGAGGCGCGCTGGCGCATGCCGCCGGAGAGTTCCCACGGGTAGCGGCTGGCGAACGCGCCGAGGCCGAACAGGTTGAGCACGGCGCGCGCGCGTTCCTCGAAATCGCGCCGGTCGAGGTCGTGGAACTCGGCGGCGATCAGCACGTTGTCGAGGATGGTGCGCCAGTCCAGCAGCAGGTCGCGCTGGAACACCACGCCCATGTTGGCGGGCGGCCCCACGATGGGGTCGCCCTGCAGCGCGAGGTGGCCGCTGGAGATGGGCTCCAGCCCGGCCACGCACTTGAGCAGCGTGCTCTTGCCGCAGCCGCTGGGCCCGACGATGCTGACGAACTCGCCTTCCTCGATGTCGAGGCTGACGTCCTTGAGCGCGTAGAGCGGCTCGCGCTGCGAGTGATAGATCTTGTTGAGCTGGCCGATCTGCAGGAATGCCGACATCTTTCCGTCTCCCGCGCCTAGTTCGCCAGCATGGCGTTGGTGTAGTAGTCGGCGGGCTTGTGCCCGGGCTTGATCATGCCGGCCTGCTCCATCGAGCGGATCGCGGCGGCCCAGTCGGCGTCGTCCTGGCGGCCGAACGGCAGGCTCTTCTGCGTGGGGCTGTCGAAGAACGGGCGGTAGGCCTGGATCTGCGCCTGCAGGATCTGCGGGTCGAGCTTGACGTTGGGGCGCTGCGCCTGGATCGCCGCCACGCCTTCGTCGATGTGGCCGTTGTAGATGTATTCCCACGCACGCACCTGGATCTGGGTGAACTTCCTGATCGCCGCGCCCTTCTCGGCCAGCCGCTGCGGCGTCGCCACCAGGCCGTAGCTGGGGAAGTTGATGCCGCTGTCGGACAGCAGTAGCGCCTTGGCCGGTCGCACCTTGGACACCATCGGCTGGCCGAACGGCGCCTGCGAGAGGAAGCCGTCGCTGTTGCCCGAGGCGTAGGTGGAGATCATCGCCGCCGGCGACACCATCACGATGCTGGCCTTGCCCTTGGCGATGCCGTTGGCCTTGAAGTAGGGATCGATGAACGGCGCCCACGGGCTGGTGGTGAAGCACACCAGCTTCTTGCCGATCAGGTCCTGCACCGACTTCACGCCGAGCTTCTCGTCCACCATCACGGCGAGGTCGCCCTTGCGCGCGAAGCCGGCGATGGACATCAGCTCCAGCCCGTTTTCCCTGGCCACCGCCATCGTGCCGAGCTGCACCTGGCCCACGTCGGCCTGGCCGGCGGCCAGCAGCTGCAGCGTGTTGATGGTGCCGGTGCCATCCTGCACCTCCACATCGAGCCCGGCCTCCTGGAACCAGCCTTTTTGCCTGGCGAGGTGCATGGCCGCATGCATGCCCCACGGCGAGTAATCCATCCGCACCAGCAGCTTCTGGTCGGCGGCCTGCGCCGCGCAGGCGGCGGTCAGCAGCATCGATGTCGCGGCGGCCGCGCAGACGCGCCAGGCCAGTTTCATGACAGAAGAACGCATCGTAGTTTCCTTGTGGGCGTGGGCGGGTCTCGATGTGTACCCGCCTCCGGTGTGACCGTGAATCCGTGAAAGCGTGAATCCTGCTGCGCGAGCGCTGCCGTATCGACGGCCTGCGCCGGCCTACGCCAGCCGCCGCGCGCGCAGCGCGGCGGTGGCCGCGGCGTCGACCTCGCCGGTGGCCGGGTCCGCCACCGCCTGGTAGTGCTCGCGCACGAAGGCCGCGCTGAGCTTGTGGTTCCACACGTCCTCGCGGATGCGCGCGAAGTCGCGCGCGAGCGGATCGCCGAAGCCGCCGCCGCCGGGCTGGATGTGCGTGACCAGGTCGCCGCGCGCGATCGTCATGCCGACCTTGCTCGGCAGCTCGGTGGTGGCCCCGTCGTGCTCAAGCAGGTTGCGTGCCGGGCTCGCCGCCGCGCCGCCGGCCAGGCCGTATGGCGAGAACTTCATGCGGTCCGCGCGCAGCTGCAGCAGCGCGTCCGGCGCCAGCACGCGGTAGCTGCGGCGGATGCCCAGGCCGCCGCGGAACTGGCCCGCGCCGCAGGAATCCTCGACCAGCTCGTAGGCTTCCACGCGCACCGGATGCTGCGCCTCGAGCGTTTCCACCGGCGTGTTGGAGAGGTTCTGCGAGGCGTTGGTGATGGCCTCGATGCCGTCGCTGGCCGGACGCCCGCCCCAGGCGCCGCAGATCATGTCGACGATGATGTACGGCTTGCCGTTGTCGCCCTTGCCGGACAGGCACACCACGGTGTTGCCGCCTTCGCCGGCGGCGGGGATGCGGTCCGGCACGATCTGCGCGAGCGCGCCGAGCATGGCGTCGAACACACGGTAGCCGGTCAGCGCGCGCGCCGCCACCGCGCTGGGCGGCAGCGGGTTGAGTACCGAGCCTTCGGGCACGCGCACCTCGATGCAGCGGAACACGCCCGCGTTGTTGGGCACGTCGCCCTTGAGCGCGCAGCGCACGCTCAGGTAGGTGCACGACCTGGTGTACGACAGCGTGGAGTTGATGGCCGCGCGCACCTGCGGCGACGAGCCGGCGTAGTCCGCGCTGACGTGGTCGTCGTGCACGGTCAGCGCCACCCGGATCGGGATCGGCTCGGGCGAGAGGCCGTCGTCGTCGATGTAGTCGGTGAAGTGGAAGGTGCCCTTGGGCCATCCGCGGATTTCCTCGCGCGTGAGGCGCTCGGCGTAGTCCAGCAGCTCGTTCAGATAGGCGCGCGTGTCCGCGCGGCCGTAGCGGTCGAACAGCGCGGTCAGCTCGCGCACGCCGACCTGGGTGGCGGCGTACTGCGCCTTGAGGTCGCCCAGCACGCGGTCCGGCACGCGCACGTTCTGCGCGATGATGCGCTCGAGCGTGTCGTTGACCTGCCCGGCCTCGTACAGCTTGAGCACCGGGATGCGCAGGCCCTCCTGGTAGATCTCGGTGGAATCGCTGGCGTTGGAGCCCGGCACGCGGCCGCCCACGTCGGTGTGGTGGCAGATCACCACGCACCAGCCTTCCAGCTCGCCGCGGTAGAAGAACGGCACGAACATGAAGATGTCCGGCAGGTGCATGCCGCCCTGGTACGGGTCGTTGACGATGACCGCGTCGCCGGGCCGCAGCGCGTCGCCGTAGCGTGCCCGCACCGCTTCCATCGCCTCGGGAATGGCGCCCAGGTGCAGCGCGATGGTCTTGGCCTGCGCCACCATGCGGCCGTGGCGGTCGCAGATGGCGGCGGAGTAGTCCATCACGTCCTTGACGATCTCGGAGCGCGCGGTGCGGATGACCGTGTAGGCCACTTCGTCGACGATGGAATCCATCGCGTTCTTGACGACCGCGAAGGTCACCGGGTCGAACTGCGTGCTCATGCTGCCTCCTGGGGGCTGTCGATGTCGATGATGATGTTGCCGATCTTGTCGGCGCGCGCCGAGGCGCCGGGCGGCACCACGATGGTGGTGTCGTAGGACTCGATGACGAGCGGGCCCTGGCGCGGCGCCGCGGTGATGGCCGAGCGCGGCACCAGCAGCGTTTCGCGCGGTGCCTGGCCGCGCCCGAAGCTCACCGGGCGCGTGCCGGCCACGCCGTGCAGCGCGCTGGCGTCCACCTGGATGGCGTCGAAGTCCAGCCGCTGGTCGCTGCGGCCGTAGGCGCTCAGGCGGATGTTGACCAGTTCGAGCGGCTCGTCGTTGCGGTAGCCGAAGGTCTGCTGGTAGAGCGCGCCGAAGTCTTCCACCAGTTGCGCGATGGCGGCGGCGTCGGGCACGCTGCCGTCCCGTCCGCCCGCCAGCGGAATGGTCAGCTCGGAGCTCTGGCCCAGGTAGCGCAGGTCGATGCCCACGGCGATCTCCACCGCCTCCCGTCCGTAGCCTTCCAGCGCGAGCACCTCCTGGCCTTGCTGGCGCAGTTCCGCGATCACCGCGCCGATGCCGGCCGCGTCGCACTCGGCCAGCGGGCGCAGGATGGCCTTGACGAAGTTGTGCTCGGCGTCGGCGCACAGCATGCCGGCCGAGCAGAACACGCCCGCCATGACCGGCGCGATCACGCGCCGGATGCCCAGCAGCATGGCCACGTCCACCGCGTGCAGCGGGCCGCCGCCGCCGAAGGCGATCATGGTCATGTCGCGCGGATCGCGCCCGCGCTCCACCGTCACGGCGCGCAGCGCGCGCGCCATGCTGACGTTGGCCACGTGGCGGATGCCGTGCGCGGCGGCCAGCGTGTCGAGGCCGAGCGGCGCGCCGATGTGCGTGTCGATGGCGCGCGCCGACTGCGCCGGGTCCACCTTGAGGCTGCCGCCGGCGAGCGCTGCGGGATTGAGATAACCGAGCACCATGTTGGCGTCGGTCACGGTGGGGCGGTCGTTGCCGCGGCCGTAGCAGGCCGGACCCGGGTTGGCGCCGGCCGATTCCGGCCCCACGCACAGCAGGCCGCCGGCATCGATCCACGCCAGCGAGCCGCCGCCCGCGCCCACCTCGGCGATGTCGATGGCGGGCACCTTGAGCACATAGCCGCCGCCCTTGACGAAGCGGCTCGGCGCGCTGATGCCGTCGCGGAACTCGTATTCGGTGGTCAGCGACGGCACGCCGTCGGTGATGATGGAAGCCTTGGCGGTGGTGCCGCCCATGTCGAACACGATCAGGTCGCGGCCGCCGCCGAGCGCGCCGATCCGCGCCGCGCCGGCCACGCCGCCGGCCGGGCCGGAGGCCACCGCGAACACCGGCTTGTCGCTGGCGCTGCCCACGCCCATCATGCCGCCGTTGGAGGCCATCACCTGCAGCGACGCGGTCACGCCCATGCGGCCGAGGTCGTCCTTGAGGCGGCGCAGGTAGGTGCGCATGGCCGGCAGGATGTAGGCGTTCACCACGGTCGTGCTGGTGCGCTCGTATTCCTTGATCTCCGGCAGCACGTCGCACGATGCGGTCACCAGCAGGCGCGGGAACTCCCGCTCCAGGCTCGCCTTGGCCGCGAGTTCGTGCGCCGGGTTGATATAGCTGTTGATGAAGCAGATCGCCAGCGCCTCCACGCCCTCTTCCACCAGCGCGCGCGCCACGCGCAGCACCTCGTCGGCGTCGAGCGGCACCACGATGTTGCCGCGCGCGTCGATGCGCTCGTTGAGGCCGCGGCGGTAGCGCCGCGGCGCCAGCGGCAGCGGCTTCTGCCAGCCCAGGTCGAACATGGTGGGCGTGCGGATGCGGCCGATCTCCAGCACGTCGCGGAAACCCGCCGTGGTCAGCACGCCGGTGCGCGCGCCGACCTTCTGCAGGATGGTGTTGGAGGCCGTGGTGGTGCCGTGCACGATCTCGGTGATGTCGCCCGGCGCGATGCCGGCCTGCGCGATCAGCGCCCCCAGGCCGGTCACGATGGCCTCGCCGAGGTCGTGCGGCGTGGTCGAGGTCTTGTTGACGAACAGGCGGCCGTCCGGCATGGCCAGGACGATGTCCGTGAAAGTACCGCCGATGTCGCAGCCGACGCGCACGCCCGCCTTGCTTCCTGCTTGAACCATGTCCTCTCCAGATTCCAGGTTTGTGAGGCGCGGGCGACTTGCCCGTGCCGCGCGAGCCCTTGCCCGGGACCGCGCACCGATTCATCAGCTAACTAACTAGTCAGTACAATAGAAGACCGGTTTTTGCTTGTCAACCGGGTTTTCACGGAGCACAAGAATGTTGCCTGGCAAGGCTTTGCGCATGGTTTTTGTGCACGGCGGGCGGTGTACACTAACCATCTGGTTAGCGCACGCACCATCGCGGCGCAGCGCCCCGCACAACTTCAAGGAACCCCTCGCCATGCCAGCCACCGCCAAGACCGCGCGCAAGCCCAAGCCTCGCGATGCCCAGGCCACGCGCGAAAAAATCCTGCAGATGGCGTCGAAGGAATTCGCCGCCAAGGGCTTCGACGGCGCGCGCGTCGACAGCATCGTCGCGCGCAGCAAGATCAGCAAGAACCTCGTCTACCACTACTTCGACAGCAAGGAAGCGCTGTTCATCGAAGTCATGGAGCGCGCCTATGCCGCCATGCGCGAGCGCCAGAACGAGCTCGGCCTGACCGGCGACAACCCGGTCGACGACATGCGCGCGCTGGTGATGCACACCATCCAGCATTTCGTCGAGCAGCCCGAATTCATCCTGCTGCTGGGCACCGAGAACCTGCACAAGGCCGAGCACATCCGCCAGTCCAAGGTCATTCCCGCCATGTTCAACCCGCTCAAGAGCGCGCTGGCGGAGATCCTCGAGCGCGGCAAGGCGCAGGGCGTGTTCCGCCCCGACGCGGACTGGGTGGATCTGTATGTGTCGATCTCCGGCCTGGGCTCGTACTTCATCTCGAACCGCTACACCTTGTCCTTCGTGCTCGGCGTGGACCTCGGCGCGCCCGAGCGCGTGGCCTCGCGGCTGCGCCACGTGCCGGACATGGTGATGAGCTACCTGTGCAATTTCGGCGAGGCGCGCGCCGGCGCGCCGGGCTGCCCGCAAGTCGCGGCCAGCGTGGCCGGGGCGGAAGCGCCGCAGCCCTGAGGTCGGCGCGGGTGGCGAGGGCGGCACGACATTTTCCTGCGCGCGCGTGGCATCGGGCATACCATAGGCACTGGCATTCTGGGCATTGCACGAAACCACCACGCCAGGGGATCCCATGCGCGACCGCTATCTTTCCCATCTCCGCGACACCCTCGACACCATCCGCGCCGACGGCTTCCACAAGGCCGAGCGCGTGATCGCCAGCCCGCAGGCGGCCGACATCCGGCTGGCCGGCGGCGAGCGGGTGCTGAATTTCTGCGCCAACAACTACCTCGGCCTGGCCGACGACGCGCGCCTGATCGAGGCGGCGCGGCGCGGGCTGGAGGAGGACGGCTTCGGCATGGCGTCGGTGCGCTTCATCTGCGGCACGCAGTCGGTGCACAAGACGCTGGAGGCCGCGCTCGCGCGCTTCCTCGGCACCGGCGACAGCATCCTCTACTCGAGCTGCTTCGACGCCAACGGCGGCCTGTTCGAGACGCTGCTCGACGACCAGGACGCGGTCATCAGCGACGAGCTCAACCACGCCAGCATCATCGACGGCGTGCGCCTGTGCAAGGCCAGGCGCTACCGCTACCGCAACAACGACATGGCCGACCTGGAGGCGCGCCTGCGGGAGGCCGACGCCGCCGGCGCGCGCTTCAAGCTGATCGCCACCGACGGCGTGTTCTCGATGGACGGCATCATCGCCGACCTGCGCGCGATCTGCGACCTGGCGGACCAGTACGGCGCGCTGGTGATGGTGGACGACTCGCACGCGGTCGGCTTCGTCGGCGCGCACGGGCGCGGCACGCCCGAGCTGTGCGGCGTGGAGGGACGCGTGGACATCATCACCGGCACGCTGGGCAAGGCGCTGGGCGGCGCGTCAGGCGGCTACGTGGCGGCGCACCGCGAGATCGTGGACCTGCTGCGGCAGCGCTCGCGCCCCTACCTGTTCTCCAACTCGCTGGCGCCGAGCATCGCCGCGGCCACGCTCAAGGTGCTGGCGCTGCTGGCCAGCGACGAAGGCGCCGCGCTGCGCCGGCGCGTGCGCGAGAACGGCGAGCACTTCCGCCGCGAGATGAGCGCGCTGGGCTTCACGCTGGTGCCGGGCCAGCACCCGATCATCCCGGTCATGCTGGGCGACGCCGCGCTGGCCACCGGCATGGCCGACGCGCTGCTGGCCGAGCACGTGTACGTGGTCGGCTTCTCCTTCCCGGTGGTGCCCAAGGGCCGCGCGCGCATCCGCACGCAGATGAGCGCCGCGCACAGCGCGGAGCACATCGAGCGCGCGGTCACCGCGTTCGCCAGGGTCGGCCGGCGCTTCGGCGCCATCGCCTGAACCCGCGCGCCGCATCGGTACAGGACAGCACAGCAAGGAGCCCAGCCATGAAAGCCCTCGCCAAGACCGAACGCGCGCCCGGCCTGGCCGTGACCGACGTGCCGGTGCCGGAGGTCGGCCACAACGACGTGATGATCCGCATCCGCCAGACCGCCATCTGCGGCACCGACATCCACATCTGGAAATGGGACGAGTGGGCGCAGCACACCATCCCGGTGCCGATGCAGGTCGGGCACGAATACGTGGGCGAGATCGTCGCGCTCGGGCAGGAGGTGCGCGGGCTGGCCATCGGCGACCGCGTCTCCGGCGAGGGGCACATCACCTGCGGCTTCTGCCGCAACTGCCGCGCCGGGCGCCGCCACCTGTGCCGCAACTCGGTCGGCGTCGGCGTCAACCGGCCCGGCGCCTTCGCCGAATACCTGGTGATCCCCGCCTTCAACGCCTTCCGCATCCCCGACGACATCCCGGACGAGATCGCCGCCATCTTCGACCCGTTCGGCAACGCCACCCACACCGCGCTGTCGTTCAACCTCGTGGGCGAGGACGTGCTCATCACCGGCGCCGGCCCGATCGGCATCATGGCCGCGGCCATCGCCCGCCACGTGGGCGCGCGCAACGTGGTCATCACCGACGTCAACGACTACCGCCTCGCGCTGGCCCGCAGGATGGGCGCCACGCGCGCGGTCAACGTGCAGCATGAAAACCTCGGGGACGTGGCCGCCGAGCTGCACATGACCGAGGGTTTCGACGTCGGCATGGAGATGTCGGGCGTGCCGAGCGCGTTCGCCACCATGCTCGAGCACATGAACCACGGCGGCAAGATCGCCATGCTGGGCATCCCGCCGTCGCAGATGGCGATCGACTGGAACCAGATCATCTTCAAGGGCCTGGAGATCAAGGGCATCTACGGCCGCGAGATGTTCGAGACCTGGTACAAGATGGTCGCCATGCTGCAAAGCGGGCTCGACCTGACGCCCATGATCACGCACCGCTTCGGCGTGGACGACTTCCAGGCCGGCTTCGCGGCCATGCTGTCGGGCAACAGCGGCAAGGTGGTGCTGGACTGGACCGGCGCGCATCATAACGCGACGATGCTCGCTCCTGTGGAGCCATGCGGGGCGAACTGATAGATTGACACGGTGTGATTCCTGGTGGGTCATCGTTACCTGCCCCGTTTGCCCTACATGCGCGGGGCCGAGGTGGCACGCGGCACCACCTGCGGCTCCCGGCCCACGAAGATGCGCGACGGCAGCACGAAGCCCCGCAGTGCCAGCATCTCCAGCGGTCCCTGGCCGACTTCGGTGCGCATCTGGTAGCGGATCGGGTAGGCCATCTCCGCTTGCGGCGGCAGCCTCGCCGCACGCTCCGTCAGGCTGTCAGCCTCGGCAGCGCTCGGCTCAAGCTCGCTGGTTGTCGGCCCCTTGGTGTCGGGCGTGCCTCGCCAGGTCAATTGATAGACGGCGCTGTCCAGCGGCTCGACGTGCGCCCGCTCCAGCATCCGCACGAAGCCAAAGCGGCCGCCGAACTCATAGCTCTTGTTGGTGCCCGCGTGCTCGGTCTGCCACTGCAGCCGGGTGCCCAGGTCCTGCAGGTTGTTGGCAGGCCAGGTCATCGCCTGCCAGGTCTCGCGCTGGTTGTAGTAGTGCAGCTTCTGGCTGTCGACGGTCAGCACCGTGTCGGTCAGGCCCGGCGTGGGAATCGGCTTGACCTCAAAGCGATACTGCGGCTCGCCTTGCGCCAGCAGGCGGGTGGCGATGCGCTGCAGGGCATTGACCGCCTTGAGGAAGGCCGGATCGAAGGCCAGCGCCTGGCCGCCGGTGGCCGCCGGCACCCATTGATCGCCCTGCAGTTCCAGCACGCCTGCCAGTTGCGTGCCGAGGAACGCCCCGATCACGCCGGTTTGCGGGCGCAGGAAGCGCGCCAGTTCCGGCAAGGAGGCATCGTTGGCGCTGTCGGCGAACGGATAGCGCCCGGCGAACGATTTGCCCCATGCCATGGCAATGCCCTGTCGCCAGGCGTCGTTCAGGCTCGCCTGCGCGGGTTGCAGCACGGTCTGCGTGGCCTGCGTGATCGGGCGTACGAACAACGTCTCGCCCATGCCCGCCCACTGGTTGCCGAGGCTCGCCGCCATCAGTTGCGCATAGGCCCGGGTGTCGGCCAACTCCGATCCCTTGCCCTGGAAAAGTGCCTGCGCCATCTGCCGGGCTTGCGCGTCGGCATCCGCGCTGTTGCTGACCTGCTGCAAGCGCAGGCGCAGCGCCGTTGCGCGGTCGAGGAAACGTTGCAGGCTCAGGTCGCTGCTGCTGCCTGCATTGGCGGCCTGGCCCTGTCCCACCAGCCGCAGCACCGGTCCGAAGGCGGCGCCCAGCGGCCCGGCCGTGTCCGGCTTGATCGCCTCGGGTCCCGCCGTCTTCTTGCCCAGCAAGTCCTGGGCCTTGGCCACCAGCGTGTCGGACAGCGAATCCTTGTGCGCGCCGGCGCCACCCTGGTATTCCAGCGACTTCATCAGCGCGATCACCGGCGACTGGCGCGCATCGGCCATCAGCTTGAGCTGATCGATAGCGGCCGGCAGCGTGGGGGCGGGTTCCCATTGCAGGCTGTTCATGAAGCCCTGCCAGCGCTCCGCGTAGTCGGCGAAGTACCGCTCGGTCAGAGCCGCCTGCAGGGCTTCGGCAGAGCGGCCTTCTGTCGGCGATGCCTGGGGCTTGCCGTCGGTCAGCACCCAGTCGCTGGCGATCTCGCTGCGCCTGGCGGCGGCCTCGATGGCGGGAGCGACATAGCCCTCGTAGGCCTGGCGCGTGAAGATACCGGGCACGATCGCGGTGGCGCGCACCAGCCCGCGGGGATCGGCGCCGGCCGTCAGCGAGACCAGGGTCGCGTCCGGATACTTGTTGCCGCCGTTGTTCGCGAAGGCATTGATGATGCCCTGGTAGATGGTGTCCTCGCCGTTGCGCTCCCCGATCACCGCCAGCAGGGTCTGGCGAGCGCCGGCCACGAGTTCCGGGCGGGGTTCGATGCGCCAGTCCGGGTTCGCCTTGAGGTGCTGGGCATAGAACCTGAGCAGGCGTTCGGCGAGGTCCTGCCGCTCGCCCGGCGTGATGCGGGCATCGGTAGACCAGCGTCGTACCAGTTGCGGGGTCAGAAAGGCCGGGTCGGCACGCTCGGGGGCGGCCAGCATCAGGTAGGTCTTGAGGCCTTCGTGACCGCCCAGCGCCCAGCGGCTGGTCTGCTCGTCCAGCATGTCGGTGCGCATCTGCGCGAGGTCCACCAGCGACGCCTCGAGGTCCTGTTGGACCGGCGTTGCCAGCAATCGGCGACTGGCCTGCGCGTAGGGCTGCCACAGGGCGTCAAGCACGGCTGGGTCGCGGTTCAGGCCAAAGCGGGTCGCGAGCGGTGCGTGATGCTGGGTACGGTATTCGTAGCGCTCGATCTGCTGCTGCAGGGCAAGCAGTGCGCGCAGGCGTTCGGCGGCATTCGGGGCCGATTGGATGCCGGTCACGGCCTGCCCGGCAACGTGCATGTCGCGGCCATTCAGTACGCCAGACACTAGCATGCCGGCGCTCCACAGGCCGATGGCCGTCAACGCCAGAGTGGAGCACACCGTGACCGGATGCCAGCCGATCCGGCGGCCCGGTTGGCGGCGGACGGCTTCGCCCAGGTACTGCCAGAGGGGCAAGTCGGTACCAGGCTCGTCGTCCGCATCGGCGGCAGAGCCCGGATATGGGGCGAACACAATGCCGCTGAGCGGGAGGCGTCGGCGTTGACTGCTCACCAATCCACCGATCCAGTCGGCGAGCACCGGGCCTCGCGTGTCGAGCCGCTGGGAGAGGGCTCCCATATAGCGGTCACGCCCATTCTGGATCAACTGCGCGACGCTGCGATTCGCCAATTGGTCACGCAGGGTCTGCAGCGCGGTGCCGATGGCGGTGGCGTCAGCTTGCCGCGGCAACTCGCAGCCGATCACCGGTGTATCGCCGTGGGCGGTCACGTCTGCCTGGGCGACATCGAGCAGGTAGATCGGTGCAGACCAGTGCAATACCTCGGCGATGCGAGCCAGGTGGAGGCCACAGGGCATGGTACTCCCGCGTGGCTTGGGCAATTGGGCCTCGCCGTCGGTCACGAGGACCACGGCATCGACCGGATGGCGCCGGCGCAGCCTGTAGATCTGCTTGAGCCATGCGGCGTCCGGCTGGCCGCCCTCGCCGCCCTTGCTCCATAGCAGCACCGCGTCAGGGATGATCAGCCAACCTGGCTCGGCAAGATCAGGAAGGAATTTGGCGATGGCATGGTCATCGCCGGTTAGAAGTAGCCAAGGTTGGCGATAGTGCCAGCGAAGACCATATTGCTGCCTCCCTGTCTGACGAAATCGCACCAAAGGGTCCAATGTCACATTCGTTCGACCATCGACAGTAACAATGCTCGCTTGCGTTGTACCAACCATCTCCGACGTTCGGGATCCCAGCCACCTTCTCAGCCCATTCAGTGCGTCCCACCAGCGGCTCACGCGATCAAGCGATGCGAGAATGGCTAGCACGAGCGTGCCAACAGCCACCGCCGATAGCCAATAGCTTCGCGCCTCAGGCGTCTTGATGCCTATGGACTCGCCCCATAGCCAGACGGCACCGGCAATCAACAGGGCAAGAACGAGTATCGAGACCAGGTCGATCCGCAGCTTCTTCATTGTTTGGTGAATATCCTCATGCTCGCGTATCGAGCCTGTCTGGAATGGTCGACGTGAACGTCACCTGTCCTGTGAACCTAGACATCCATATACGATGAGTGCTGTGACGGCATCAGCCGCGGACTCGGCTCACAGCCACAGACACAAAGGTCATCGCTCAAAGCCGCTTGTCGCGCGTCAGGCCCCGTCATCACCAATCGCGGACCAACGCAAACGATCCGCCCCATCGTCTTGCAGACTGGACACCACACCAGATCATTCTCATAGGCCTGCTCACGGCCGCCCAGCATGTCGCCACCGTCACCGCCCACAACGACTCCACCCAGCGTGGTGAAATCCCCTTTCGTGATGTCGTAACGTCTCACCAAAATCCGCTCCCTATGCATCGTCCTCCGAAACGCTGAAGCGCCAACGAACCAACCGCCTTGGCAGCTTGACCATGGATCACGGCCAAGCCGCTATCTAGACTGGCCCCGTCTCGAGCGATTGCCTTCGAATTACCGCGACATCCACACCGTCCGGCTCGCCGACAAATACAAGCTGGTTTGGAGCGTCGCCGGACAGCGTTCCCGCCGAACACGCGATTGCGAGCCAAGCTGCTGCTGTCCCGGCATGTCCTGCGGTCTGATCGAGATCTACGGGCTGTGCGCCGAGTCCCATCTTCATGGCCTCGCTGTGCAGAGCGCCAGCCTTTGCCGTGTCGAGACCGGTCCGCCAGACCCCCTTGATGCCCGCAGCCGTGATATCGCCCCATTTAAGAGCATGTGACAAGACGTCGTTCGACTGTTCAAAAGGGCCGTGTACTGGACGATGGAGGTTTGCCTGACGCATCACGGCCAACCTGCTTGCTGGTTCGTCTGGCATGAGCAGGATCGCCACGCCCGCCTCGGCTGCGCCAGCGGGCGGTGTGGCGCTCAGCACCGGATGCAGTTGAATGGCCACGATCAGCTTCGCGTGGCGTTCGCCCTGGCCAGCAATCTCGTCGAGCCAGCCATCGAGAACACGAAGACCGGTTGGCTCAGTCTCTTCGACAATCTCCATGGCTCGAAACCGACGTTCTTGCCACGCTTTCCACCAGAGCGCCACATAGTCCTGCCTTCGCAATCCACCCGAGACCCAAAGGCAAACACCCAGACCCGTTTGCGGAGGCAGCGTCCGAATTTGTTCTGCAAGCTCGTCAAGCAGTTCTGAATACAGCCATTGCGTCACCCCGCGATGGCGCTCCTCGTCTCTCTCTTTTCCACCGGGCACAAGCTGTACGCCAGGCACATCCAGCCAGCGAGCCCTCACCGGATCGCCTTCGCTGGCGATGGGCTCCCGAGTAGCGATCCTGACCGTACCAGCCTGTATGCCAGCCAGTGCGTTCTCATTCCGATCCGACGAGATCCGATGAGCCGCACCGAGCACCGCCAGCGGACGCGCCGCCATAGCAAAGACGTGCGCGTTGTACCTGCGAATCGCTTCGTTGCGCATCAGAACGTCGAGCTTGCGGCCCTCATGATGACCATACCGGCGCAGCACTATCCAGGTAGGCAGCCCCAAGGGGAAAAGGGCCAGGGTTAGCCAGAATCTCCATGTGTGCGTCGGCAAATGCTTCGGCCATAACAGGAGAACCGCCAATGCGCCTCCCAGTGCCATGGCAAGGAACGCGATCGCCCATACCACCCGCGACGGCCGCGTGGTCATCTCCGGCTCTTCTGTCGGCAGCAGCGAGAAATCAACGGCCATGTCCCGCTCCGGTCATTTTGTACCAAACAAGACGAGGGGATGTGCCGCAAGCGCATGCGCGCGGTGACACCTGCCTGCGGCAGCATCGCGGGATTCGTAGCGCTTCTGATGAACTGAAGGGAAAACCTCTTCGCACAAATAGCGCATGGCTTCCCCTACCGAAAAGTTGGAGGGCGAAGCAAGCGAATGCCCCGAAGCCAGCATCGACACCGGCGCGGCTGTCATTGCCAGGAGCATGCGGCGGCGAGAGAACTTGCTCATACGGCCCCCGGGCGCAAACGCAGTGAATCCACCACGGCATCCCACAATTCCAGCGCTTCCTCGTCGCTGGCGAACGATTCCTTGTTGGTGAGGTAAGCGCTCTCGCCGACCTGCAGCGATACATTCAGGTTGGGCTCGGCCAGGGAGTCCGCTTTTCCTGGCGCCTCCCATTTGAAACCATAGGTTCGTTTCCCGTCCTGTGTGCCGGCCACCAGAATTTCATCGGCCTCGATGGGGCCAACCGGACGCGCACGGTTACGCAACTGGACAACGCCAGTTACGGCGCTCAGCAATCCGGCCAGGATGCCGCCGGCGCGCTTGCGCAGACCGGGTTCCACGCTGCGTTGCACATATGACGTAACCGTCAACGACACATCGGGCTTGCCGGCCAAGCGAATAATCATTGCCCAGCTTTCTAAGTTCAGATCATTGTCTATCAAGATCGCATCGCTTGCCGCATAACCAATCCCAGTTGGAATTTCCCCTGTTGGAATCTCCCGCCATTCTCGGGATAGTTCATCTCGAACGGACAAAGCTGATTCTCGACGACTTGGCGATACGCTCCCCGAGTAAGCCAAGGTTCTGGTTCCGGCCAAGAAATAGGTGTCAAAGCGATACAATATGTCACTCGTTGTCTTGTTCCACGAAATCAATGTGACTGAGCCATTAGCATGCGGTACCCGTTCGATAAACATGCTGCCATGTTTATCGTGCTTTGCTGCTCGCAATGCCTGTTCCCGTCGAGCAATCAGATTGTCAAAATCCCTCCGGGTCTGAATTTCTCGTAATGGTTCAATTCTCACCTCGTTGTACTTATAGCTCTCGACAGTTCGCACATCCGCTGGTAATTCGACCAGATGTCGACCAATCGCACGAGTTTTCCATCCTTCCTTCATGCTGACTCCCTTCTTTGTGCCATTGCATCTGTCAGATAATCTTGATGATCCCAAGCGTCATGGCTATCGGCAGAGGCGAGAAATCAATCGTCATGCAGCGCTCGCAGAGGACAAGAGAATGTGTGAAAAAGCCGCGCGTAGTGGCCACTCACCAGCACCTTCGTGGCGCTTCTGGTGAACTGAAGGGAAAACCCCTTCGCACAAATAGCGCATGGCTTCCCCTACCGAAAAGTTGGAGGGCGAAGCAAGCGAATACCTCGAAGCCAGCATCGACACCGGTGCGGCTGTCATTGCCAGGAGCATGCGGCGGCGAGAGAACTTGCTCATACGGCCCCCGGGCGCAAACGCAGTGAATCCACCACGGCATCCCACAATTCCAGTGCTTCCTCGTCGCTGGCGAACGATTCCTTGTTGGTGAGGTAAGCGCTCTCGCCGACCTGTAGCGACACATTCAGGTTGGGCTCGGCCAGGGAGTCCGCTTTTCCCGGCGCCTCCCATTTGAAACCATAGGTTCGTTTCCCATCCTGTGTGCCGGCCACCAGGATCTCATCGGCCTCGATGGGGCCAACCGGACGCGCACGGTTGCGCAATTGGGTGACACCGGCTACGGTGCCCAGCAGTCCAGCCAGGATGCCGCCGGCGCGCTTGCGCAGACCGGGTTCCACGCTGCGTTGCACATATGACGTAACCGTCAACGACACATCGGGCTTGCCGGCCAAGCGAATGATCATTGCCCAGCTTTCGAAGTTCAGATGCTTGTCCACCAAGATCGCATCGCCTGCTGTGTAGCCAATGCCAGTTGGAGTTTCCCCCTCTGCAATCTCATGCCACTTTCGGGATAGATCAGATCGAACGGACAATGCCGATTCGCGGCGGCTTGGCGATACGTCTCCGGAGTACTTCAAGAACACTGATCCCGCAGGGAAATAAGTATCGAAGCAATAGAGAATAGTCGAATCCGGATCTTCCCACGAAATTAGTGTTACCGAGCCATTGGCATGTGACACGCGTTCGATAAACATGCTGCCATGCTTATCGTGCTTAGCCGCGCGCAATGTCTGCTCTCGCTGAACAATCAGCTCGTCAAAGCCCGCCTGAGTCTGAACATCTGGCAACGGTTCAATCTTCACTTTATTGTACTTATAACTCTCGATCAGCCTTGCATCACCTGGAATGTTTATCAGATGCCGCCCAATAGCACGGATTTTCCATCCTTCTTTCATGCTGACTCCTTCTTGTGCCACTGCGCCTGCTGGGCGATCTTGATGATGGCGAACATCGTGGAATAGAGCGAGCGCAGATGCTTGTCGCCATAGCTCCCCTGATGGTCGTAGCAAAATTTACTATTTCGCTCTCCCCGATTGCCCTGCCCATGCGCAAAGCTCAATGCAATACCGGCCTTCCCAGGCGCCGCGCCAGAGAGGTCCGGCACAGTACCGTCGCCAGGGCAATCTGGGGTACCAATCGTTAGGCTCAGCCCGCTTGACGTCCTCAACTTTCCATTGCCATCGTCGCCAACGATGTTGATATTGCTCGGCTCCTGCGCTCCAATGTCGCCCCCCTCCCAGGCTACCTCTCCCCAAGTGAAGCGGTTCTTGCTCGCCATCACGCCCGTGCCGAACATCCCGCCTTTGTCACTGTCGGCATCGCGCCTCCCTTGGGCGCCGTAGTGAGCAAAGGTGGGCGTCTTGTATAGTTTCTCGATCGCACGGTGGAATACTCGAACGCGCTCAACTGTCCGACTTAATGCATCTCGCGGAGTACTCTCGTCTGGTATGAATTCATCGTCATCTTGCGCGTTGGCCTCCTTTCCCGCCGGATTCATCAACCCCAAATTCGCATCCGGCACCAACCCATACCACGCCGGCGACAGATAGATCTCGCTATAGGGATCGCCATTGATAGGCAGCGGCGTCATGACGTCAGCGCCGGTCTTCTTGTCCCGTAACCTGAGCCAGGGCTTGCCATCGTTGTAATCGGCAGTAGGCAACAGCTCCAGCCCCCCTGGTGCTTGCGAAAGGATGGCAACCACATCTGCGGCGTTCCGGCCGAGAAATACCTGTTCCATTCCTTCGAATCCCGCACGCATGCGCTTATACGTGGCCGGTGCCCCCGTAGCCGGCTGCACACCGTGCGAGACACCGAGTACCTTTTCGCACTGGTGGATCTCAGTCAGCGACCGGCTCACCAGTCCACCCATCGAATGCGTGACGACGATGACCTGTTCCGCCATTACGCGACCTGGTTTCCTCCGTCGAATGCTGCACTGATTGTTTCCTTGTCCATCCGGCGTGTCCTCAGCAACAACCGTCTTGCCTTCGTTGTAATAGGGCAGGATCGTGTTCTCGATCAGGTCCTTGATGGCTGCGCCGGAGTCACGGTTGCTTTGCAACCAGTTATAGCCTCCCGCCCAAACGTCGAACTGGTAGTTGGCCGCATGCAGGATCTCTTTGCGCGTCAATGCCTCACCACCCTCGGCGCCCCAATCGGCAGGCGCATCCTGTCCGAACTCCGCCGCCCAGTTCTTCAGGTCAGCCTCGCAACGCGTGAAGTCATACTCCGCCAGCGAATTCAAGAGGTGCTGCAATTGCCCCATGAACGGATGATGGGACGAACGCATCAACGCGCCCCAGCCCCGCGCCACCAGTACATTCTTCGGCAGCCCGCTCTGCCCGGCATCGATTGGACCGCTGGGATCGATCTCGACAGTCTCCGTGCCCAGATCACCGGCACGCTCTTTTGTATTCTTGAACGCATAGCTGAAGAGTTGCCCGATCGCATCCGCCGCACCTCGCAGGTCTGCATTGGGTGGCCGCCAGACGATGTTCTTCCCTTCCTTCTTTCTGAGATTGGTTCCCATGATGCCGGGCAGGAAAAGGATGGGAATCACGTAGGGCTTGGCAAGGATGATCTTCTCGCGCTGATCCTCTGCCGGCGTCAGGGTTGCTGAACTGTACTGATCGCCATCGTTGTCGACGACGCTATGGTAAAAAACGGGGCTCGATTCGGCCATGGTGTTGTTCGAGTATGCGGTTGGGCGGATCAATCCATCAGTCGGATACGAAGGGGTTCGACAAACAGGCTCTTCTGGAGTGGCGTCTTTCCCGCCGAGTCCGTCATCATCTTGAGCTTGGTGCCATCGCCGCGCAGAACCTCGACGCTCGTATTGGCAAGCGGCTCCCCCGTGGACGGGTTACGAATCACGTAGGCACCATGGAAGTTCGCGTGTTTCCACGTATTCATTTCCTGAGCCAGGGAACTCGGCCCTTGGCGGCTGAATGCAGTCGACTTGATCGTCCGCTCTCCGCGCGTTCCATCCTCGATCCCTGTCGATGTCATACGAAAGTAGGAGCCGCCACATTTGAGCAGCAGCTCATTCTTGGCCTCGATAACGACACGCCCGTTTGCACTGGTGATCGTCATATTCTTGTCTGCCATCAGCCGCATCTCATCGCTCTGTGCCTCGATCTCGACCTTCCCTCTTGAGGCGAACAGTTTGATGCCAAGTTTCTGCGCAAAGATGGATACCAGTTCGCCAGCCGCGACCGTGAAGCGCTTGAGCACACTGAGATCGGCATGGCCGCCCGACGTGGCGATCAGGTTCTCTGCCGCACTCAACTGCAAGTCGGCGCCCGATGCCAGCGCCATGCCCGCTGGTGCGCTGACAAGGATCCCGGCCTTCTTGAGTTCGTTCAACGTGTCATCGAGCAGTGCCCTTTGCCTGTCACAGGCGGCTGCAACTGCTTGCGCGGCTTTCGCTGCCGATGCCAGCGCTTCGCTTTGCTGGAGCGCTCGCAGTAGCAGTTGCTGTGCGGCCACCATGTCAAGCTGTTCCCCGCCTGCGCCAAGCTGGTCATTCGCCGAAACCAGCAATCCCTTGCCGCCCCGGATCGCCCCCCAGCCCGACGTGCGCAACTCGAAGCCGTCTCCCCGCTTTTTCTTCTGATGATCAACGAGATACCCCAGGTTGAGCTGGGTCTTGCCATACTCGGTGGAGAGCTTGATCCCCTCCTGCCCCTCCCAGTCCTCAAACCGCAGCTTGTTGTTGCTCTGCGTGCGAATCACGTTGCGCGACAGCCAGCGATCCTGATTGGTGATCAGGTCAGGGTGCTGGCTGGTGTGCTGCACGCTAGCGATGTACGGCTTATTCGGGTTGCCGTCGCGGAACGCCACGTCCACATAGGTGCCGTCGATCAGAGGAAAGTGAAAGCCCGTCTGCCGCGCCCCGGCGAACGGCTTGGCCAGGCGCAGCGGCACGCTCTCGCCGCCATTGGGCCAGGCGTCGAAGTCGAAATCGAAGCGGACGATGTAATGGCCATCCTGGGTCAGGTAGGCATACTTGTACTGACCCGGCGAGGTGATGCGGGCGCTCAGCGTGCCGGCGATGCGCGGCCAGTTGGCTTCGTCCATCGGCAGCCGGAAGCGCCGGTCCGAGGGAATGGCCTTGTAGGTGTTGCGGTAGGCGGTATCACGCGCGCCGGTGTGGACGACCTCGGTGACCACCTGCCCGTTGGGCGCGTCGGGCAACGCCAGGTCCAGTCGCAGGATGCGCGCCGGGCGCAGCGCCAGCACGTTGCTCTCACCCGCGTAGACCAATTGGCCGGCGAACTCGGCCTCGTGACGCAACTGCGCTTCCCACTTGGCGTCGTCGAAGTCCAGGTGATGTGTGCCATACACGTAGGACTGACCGTAGGTGGTCCTTTCCTTCGCGACATCGGCCTCTCCGGCGGGGCGTTCCCATGCCTTGTCGGGATTGAAGTCCGCGACCCGGAATGATTCGGGAATGGTCCGCGCATGGGTCCCGAGCGAGAACACCGTTTCCTGGCCTGATTCCAGTCCCGCCGTCTCGCGATAGGGCACTCGCAGCTCCGGCTGGTAGAGGTAATGGTCGATGTCGTCGCCGAACACGATCATCTCGCCGAACTCGCCATGGATGAAATAGCAGTACAGGCCCTCCTGCTCCATCAGCAGCCGGATATAGTCCCAATCTGATATCTGGTACTGCATACGCAACTTGTGCTGCGGGTACTTGCGCCGCGTCTTGAAGGCGAACTGGTGGCCCTTGAGGTCATGGCGGCGCAGGATGGCCTCGATGATCTGGGGCGCGGTCTGCTGCTGGTAGATACGGCTGGCGCGCGTGAGCCGCAGCCGCGCGACGAGCGGCTCCACGACGATCTCGTAGCCGCAGAAATCCCGGGTCTGGCGGGTCTTGGAGAAGCGCGTGATGCAGCCGGCAAACTTGCGTGGCTCGCTGCCATCAGCGGGAACAATCAGGAAAGTCGCGTCTTTGCCCAGATACCCGGCTCGATCAAGCTCAAGCGGATGCGTCAGTTGGATGGTGACGGCATAGGGCTCGCCCATCCGCTCCACTGCCTCGAACGACACCACCGACAGCGCGGCGGCGCTGGCTGTGCCCGGCACCTCGAGAAAGTATGCCTGCTGCCCGGTGGTCAGCGCGCGGTTGCCGATTGCCTTGAATTCATCGAAACCTTCCGCCATTGTTGTTCACTCCGTTTTTTCCATGCCGTTACGCTCGGTCTTTCGTATCGGGCTGACCCTTTTCTTGTCGCAAATCTTGTTGCAAATGAAAAGTGACTAGATACGTTGTGGTCGTGGCACGCCATCGCTGCACTAGTCATCAAGTGACGACACAGCAAGTCAGGCTCGATCATAGAGGTGACGGCGGCGAGGCTTCAATCAGATTAATCCCATTTTCACTGATAAAATTCGTAAACCTGAATTAAAGGAAATTTCATTTCCAATGAATGCCAAATACGCAAAGGCATGCGGGCCGAATGCGGGCATATTGGCGATCCCCGCGCATTGACACTTGTTCGCAATGCGTGGCGCGCGAGCGACGCCGCCGTGCTCTCGGTAGATAGCCGAGCGGCGCGGAGCCAAAACGGCCAGCATGAGGCGGGTCCCGGGATCGACCTGGCACGGCGCGCGGCGCATGCTGCGGGTATGTCATGTATCGCGAGCAGCAGCGGACACCGAGAGTGTGATGACGGATGTTGTTTCCTGATACAGGCTATCTATACGCAGAAAATTCCATTTATTTCGAAGAAATTTCTGATAATAATCAGACAATCCGGTGGCATGGAACTTATCGCTGGGAGCACCTGCGCGCGCCCCTTTCTGCGCTCCGCAGTCCAGCTCCCTCTTCCAAGCCAGAGCCAGTCAGCAGCAATCTGCGCTGGCGCAAGAAAACCCACCTTCCGCTGTCACAACGCGATTCCCCCCGCCGTCTTGTGATCATGCGAGGCGCGCAGGGCGCCCGCGAAACCAGGCAAAGGGAATCCCATGACTACGGCACGTCTCAATTTCTTTCAACTGGCCCCGGCCAACCTGAAGGCGATGATCCATCTCTCGGGCACCGTCAAGCAGAGCTCGCTCGGCCCGCGGCTGGTGGAGCTGGTGCAACTGCGCGTCTCGCAGATCAACGGCTGCGGCGTCTGCATCGACATGCACTGGCGCGACCTCGTCAGGCAGGGGGCCGACGCGCGCCACCTGAATGCCATCGCCGGCTGGCGCGAGGCGCCGTTCTTCGACGCCCGCGAGCGCGCCGCGCTGGCCTGGGCGGAGGCCGTCAACGCGCTGCCGCAGCGCGACGACACCGATGCGGCCTACCCGGCGCTGCGCGAGCAGTTCAGCGAGAACGAGATCGCCGAGCTGTCCTACGCGATTGCCGCCATCCGGGGCTGGAACGTGATGAACCTCAGCCTGCGCAACCAGATCCCCGAGAACCCGCCGCCCGGATTCTGAGCGCGGGCGGCGCGGCCGGGACCGGCAAGACTTTGCCGGCGGCCGCGCCTGGCTCAGGGCACGCCGGGCGCCAGCTTCGTCGCGGCCAGCTCGCGGCCCAGCGCGGCGGCGATGCGCGCGAGCTTGTCCGGGTTGCGCTGCGCGTGGATGCGCACGATGCGCTCGCCGTCGGTCTCGATCGCCTGCGCCGATTCCAGCGCGCCGTCGATAAAGCGCAGCAGGCCCCACTCGCCGTTGAGGGTGACGGCCTCGAAGTGCACCGCGCCCCGGTATCTCAGGCTGGTGGCGAGGTAGAGCTGGGCGATGCGCCGGCCGCCGACGAGCGGCACGCCGAAGCTGGGCACCTTGCCGCCGCCGTCGCCGATCAGTTGCGCGTCCTCGGCCAGCATGGCCTTGAGCGCGCCGAACTCCCCGCGCGAGGCGGCGTCGGCGAACCCCCGCAGCAGGCGCAGCTGGGTTTCGCGCGGGACCACGTAGCGCGGCCGCTCGTCCTGCAGCTGCGCCTTCGCGCGGTGGACGATCTGCCGGCACGCGCTCTCGGTCTTGCCGAGCGCGTCGGCCACTTCGCCATAGTCCGCATCGAACACTTCGCGCAGCAGGAACGCCGCGCGCGCCTCGGGCGCGAGGCGCTCGAGCATGGCGAGAAAGGCGACCGACACGTCGTCGGCGCGCTCGACGATCTGCTCCGGCGTGGCCGGCGAATCGGCCATCACCGGCTCCGGCAGCCACGTGCCGACGTAGTGCTCGCGCTGCGCCTTGGCGCTGCGCAGCCGGTCGATGGCCAGGCGCGTGGTGACGGAGACCAGCCAGGCTTCGGCGCTGTCGAGGCGCTCCTTTTCGGTGCCGTGCCAGCGCAGCCACGCATCCTGCACGACTTCCTCGGCCTCGGCGGCGGAACCCAGCATGCGGTAGGCGATGCCCTGCAGGCGGGGGCGCAGGCGGGTAAAGGTGTTGGTGTCTTCGTTCATAGCTCCCCCAGACGTTTGACGCCCCCGCGTTGTGACAGGTGACGGCCATGCCGGCCCGGCGGCGCGAACGGCGGGCTCCGGCTGGATTGATACTAGACCGTCCCGCGGCCCGCGGCGGCCCGGCATGCCCAGCCAAGGACAACCCATGCGCTGCCGGTGAAATAGGCGCGGGAGCGCTCCCCGCGGCCGCGCGCCGGCAGCGCGGCACCGGTCCGCCGCCGTCATGTTCCGCGGCTGCTTAAGAATCCGACACATTCGGCCGATAACGACAGTGCACGCAGGCTGCACTGCGGCGTCGCTTCGCCTAGGGGAAGGCCAGCGGCCACAGCGCGGGCCATTTCTCGGCCCAGCAGCATGCGTGGGTGGCGCCCTCCACCAGTTGCACGGGGGGCTGCCGCTCGGCTGGAAAGCGGGCGGCATAGGCGGCCGCCACTTCGCGTGTGACGTTGGTATCGCTGTCGCCCACGAAATGGATCTGCGCGATGTCCTGCAGGCGGCGCCAGTCGTCGGCCGGATCGAGCGAGCCGTCCAGCGGCGGCACGCCGTGCAGCGTGGTCCACGCGCGCGGCGCCAGGTTGCCGGCCACCGTCACCAGCCGCACCACGTCGTGGCGCCGCGCGGCGACCAGGGCCGCCACGGCGCCGCCGCCGGAGTAGCCCACCAGCGCCAGGCGGCGCGCGCCGTAGCGCTGCATGAGCGCGTCGATGGCCTGGCTGGTGGCTTCGACCGCTTCGGCGGAGAAGCGCCGCGAGGTCCAGTCGGGCGTGCCGCAGCCGCGCCGGTCGTCGCCTTCGGCGAACTGGCACGGCCGCGCCAGGTAGACCGCGGTGCCGCGGACGTGGAGCAGGGCGAGTTCGAGCGCCACCGGGCGCAGGGGCGTGGGGTCGTCGGAGGGCTGCGTCGGGCTGAGCCAGGCCAGGCCGTCGCCTTCCAGGTAGACGGCCAGCGTGTCGGCAGGCTCGTCGGCCGCCGTGGCGGGCGGCGCGTAGGCGGTGAGCACGAACGTGCGCGTGGGCAGGCGCAGACGCTGCCAGCCGTGCGCGAGCGCCAGCGTGTCGGCGCCCTGCCGGCGGTCGGCGGGCGAGAAATGGGTACAGGCAGCCAGCAGCGCGGCTGCCAGCAGGATCAGGATCGTTGTCCGCACGGGGAAAACCGGAAGCACCAGAGCGAGAGAGAGCACAGGCAGCACAGACCACCACCAGGGAGGAGATCCACGGCGCCACCAGCGTAGTTTCGAGAGGAAGAAATCAAAACCGGCCCGGCTTCCCCGAATCCCGGGCCGCACAGAACAATAAAAACAAAAAACAAAAAAAGTCGCGAAAACAAAGCAAGCGGCAAGTCTACTGCAGAGGCTTGCCCAACACCGGGTTCTTGCAAGCATGAAACAACAACGCAGTATCGTCCGGCAGGCTCGTTCTGCCCGTCCCGACGCATCGGCGCAATCCGCGCTGCCGCCGTCCCTGCCCCGCGCCATCGCCGGCGCCGTCCTGCTGGCGGCCGGCCCGCTGGCCTCGCTGCCGGCGCTGGCCTTGCCGGCACCGTGCCAGCTGTTCCAGCCCAATACCGTTTCCGGCACGCTCAACCAGACGTGCCAGCTCGGCTCCGCCAGCAGCCTGATCGTGACCTCGCCCGGCGGCCTGATCAGCGTGACCGGTGCCGCCGCGGTATCGGTCAGCGGGCTGCTCTCGCCCGTCACCGCGATCGAGAACCACGGCCGCATCGAGAGCCTCGGCAATCCCGGCCAGCCCTTATTGCCATCGCCGATGAACAATGGCGGCGATGCCATCGCGATCGGCATCACCGGCAACGGCGCCACCGCGCTCACGGTCAACGGCATCCTGAACGGCATCGAGGGCACCATTGCGGCAACCGGCGGCGGCGGCAGCGTGGGCATGCCCCTCATGCCCGACGGCAACGGCGGCGCAGCCACGGCCATCAGCGTGGCGACCGCCAAGGTCACCACCATCGACAACCACGGCACCGTCACGGCCATCGGCGGCATGGCCGGCAGCGGCAGCCCGTCACCGCTGCCGGGCGCCGCGGGCGGCAGCGGCATCGGCATCGACCTGCAATCGGCGAGCGTCGACACGCTGGTCAACAACGGCGCCGGCAGCACGATCAGCGGCACCGGCGGCGCAGGCGGCAGCGGCGCGGCGATGATGGTTCCCGGTGCCGGCGGCCGCGGCATCGGCGTGAACATCACCTCCAGCACGGTCGGCTCCATCCGCAACGACGGCACCATCAGCGCCACCGGCGGCGCGGGCGGCCCCGGCATGCCAGGCCTGCCGGGGATGCCCGGCGGCGGCGCCAGCGCCGGCGCCGCCTACGGCATCAACATCCAGGGCAGCACGGTCGGCGGCATCGCCAACAACGGCACCATCAGCGTATCCTCTCCCGGCGGCCAGGCAGTCGGCATCAACGTGGGCAACAGCACGGTGGACAGCATCACCGTGGCGGGCACCATCAACGCGCCGGTTGCCATCATCATCGACCCCGCCAGCACCGTCACCAACGGCATCAGCGTCACCGGCGCGCTCAACGGCACGGTGGCGCTCAACAACGCCACGCTCAACCTCGACCTGAACAGCGCCGTCGTGACCGGCAGGGTCAGCGGCGGGGCCGGATCGGCGGTCAACGTCAACGGCACCTTCACCTCGGGCAACACCTTCAACGTCGGCACCTTCAACGTGGCCAGCAACGCGGTGTTCAACATGGGCCACGGCGTCACGGTATCGTCCGGCCTGAACAACGCCGGCACGCTGGCGGTGGCCGCGGGCACCACCGCCACCATCACCGGCAACTACACGCAGGCCGCCGGCGGCCTGTTCCAGACCGGCCTGGACAACGACGGCCGCTACGGCAAGCTGGTGGTCACCGGCACCGCCGACCTCTCCGCCAGCAACAGGATCGGCGTGAACGTGAGCGGCGCGCCGTCGCTCGTCGCCGGCACCACGGTGCAGCCCGGCATCATCACCGCCGGCACGCTGGTGGCCGGCCCCGCATTTACCGTGACCGACAACAGCGCGCTGTTCGACTTCATCGCCACGCGCAACGGCAATGCCGTGGACCTGTGCGTGGCGCGCGCGGGCGCCAGCTCCTGCTCCGCCGCCCCGGTCACGCCAGTCACGCCGCCGACGTCGGACCCCGTGCCCGCCGCCCCGGCACCGGCGCCCACGCCGGCGCCCGTCATCACCGTGGTGAGCAGCGTCACCGGCGCGCACAACATGCCGGGCCTGGGCGCGGCGCAGGTGCTCGACGCCCTGATCTCGCAGGGCGCGGCCGCCCCGGCCGGCATGGCCCCGGTGATCACGGCACTCGGCACGCTTGCCACGGAACAGGCCGTCTCCGACGCCGTCAAGCAGACCCTGCCGCTGATGACCGCCGGCATGACGGAGGTGAACACCGCCGCCATGCACGCCACCAACCGCGTGATCCAGTCGCGCCAGGAAGCCAACCGCGGCCTGTCCTCCGGCGACGACTTCGTGGCCGACCGCCAGATCTGGTTCAAGCCCGTGGGCTCGTGGGCCAAGCAGAACGACCGCGACGGCGTGGCCGGCTACAAGGCGAACACCTACGGCATGGTGTTCGGCGCGGACAGCGCCGTCAACGACAAGATCCGTGTCGGCGGCGCCTTCTCGTACATGCACAGCCGCATCGACGGCAACTCGCCGGTGGCCGCGCAGAACGCCAGCGTGGACGGCTACCGCCTGATCGGCTACGGCAGCTACGGCCTCGACGCGCGCACCGACATCAGCGTGCAGGCGGACGTCGGCACCGGCCACAACGAAGGCCGGCGCAACATCAGCTTCGGTGGCCTCGACAGCCGCGCGTCGTCGAGCTACAACAGCTGGAACGCCCACTTCGGCGCCGGCCTGGGCCGCGTCTTCGACCTCGCGCCGAAGACCACCTTCACGCCGTCGGTGCGGGCCGACTACACCTTCATCCAGGATGCGGCCTACACCGAGACCGGCGCCGACGCGCTGAGCCTGGCCGTCGGCAGGAACACGGCCCGCGAGCTGATCCTCTCCACCGACGCCCGCCTCAACCAGGGCATCACCGAGCACGCCATGTTCACCGCCAACCTCGGCGTGGGCTACGACGCGCTGGCCCGGCAGTCCGCCATCGCGGCCTCCTACGTCGGCGGCGGCGCGCAGTTCGTCACGCGCGGCCTGTCCCCGGCGCGCTGGCTGATGCGCGGCGGCCTGGGCCTGGTGGTGACCAGCAGCAAGGCGATGGAAGTGACCGTGCGCTACGACGCCGAGGTGCGCGACCACTTCACCAACCAGACCGCGTCGGTGAAGGTGCGCCTGCCGTTCTAAGGCGCCCGCCCTGCCCGCCATCCCTCCCGGGGCGGCGGGCAGGCGTCATCGAGGCCGCGCGATGCCACGCGGCATCGCGCGCCACGCGGCGTTTCGCGCGTCCCCGCCCCGGGCATGGCCCGGGGTATCGGGCGCGTATTTCCCCCTTTTTTCCCTCGATTGCCCGCGTTTTTCGCGGCTTATCATCGCGACTTATCATCGCGTCCTATCATCGCCTCGCAGACGATGCCGTGCATGCCGGCACCGGTCCCTTCGCACCTCGCCATGACCGACCCTACCCCCGTCCCGCCAGTCCGGCCTCCCGGCCTGCTTGCCGCCCGCGGCCTCGCCGTCGGCGTGTTCGACCTGTTCCACGTGGGCCATCTGCGCTATCTGCAATACATCCGCGCGCGCTGCCTGACGCTGGTGACGGTGGTCACGCGCGACGCCACCGTGCAGGCCAACAAGCGGCGCGCACCGGCCATGCCGGAGGCGGAGCGGCTGGAGATCGTGCGCGGGCTGGGCTGGGTGGACGAGGCGCTGCTGCAGCCGGACAGCCTGGAGAACACCGAGAGCGCGCTGCGCTGGCTGGCGGCGCTGGCGGTGGACCACGTCTTCATCGGCGAGGACTGGCGCGGCAGCGCGCGCTGGGCGCGGCTGGAACCGCGCCTGGCCGCGCAGGGCATCGGGCTGAGCTGGACGCCGCGCACGGACGAGGTGTCGACCACGGTGCTGCGCCAGCGCATCCTGGCCAGCCTGAGCGAGTAAGGCCGGCGGCGGCAAACCCGGCCACCGCCCGGGTCACCGCCCGAGTCACCGCCCACCCCCCGGCCCGCTTCAGGCGGCGGGGCGCAGGCCGGCCAGGCGGCCCTCCAGCACCGCGGCGAGGCGCAGCAGCAGGCCGTCCCGCGGGGTGTGCCGCTCGAGCACGAGCCGCACCAGCCGCAGGGCCTTTTCCCAGTAGCCGTTGAGGCAGGCATTGGCGATGCGCGAGTAGGCGTACCACTGCGTCAGCGCCGAGAATCCCACCAGGTTGTGGGCGCCGATGATGGTGTCGAAGGCGGGGTCCGGCACGCGCCAGTCCTTGCCGTAGATGGTTTCGAGCCAGCCGTGCGGGTCTTCCAGCCACCACACCGGGCCGGCCGGGCCGGCCTGCTGCGCCAGCCGCAGCGGGCCCGGGAAGCGGGTCACGCGCTGGTGGGCGGCGGGCGCGCCCTGCCCGGTCCAGAAGCCGCCGAGCAGCGTGGCGCCGCCGGGCTCGGGCTGCAGGCCGCACAAGTCGAGCACCACGTCGTGGCGGGGATGATGGTAGCTCGCCATGTTGTCGATGGCGAAGAGCGGCGGCGGGCACTGCCAGCCGTGGGCGCGCAGGATGACGTGCGCGGCGGGCAGCTCGGCCACCAGCAGGCCCAGGTCGAGATCCTTGTCGAACGGCAGCAGGCGGCGCTCGCGCACCAGGCCCAGCAGCGTGCCGGCATGGGCGAACGCGCGCACGCCGCCGGCCGCGAGCTGCGCCAGCGCCTGCCACAACAAGGCTTCGACCTGCGGGTCGGCGAGCCTGCGCATGGCAGGCTGCGGGTTGTGGACCAGCGGCGCCACGCACAGCGCCTCCAGCGCCTGCCGCTGCGCCTGCGCGCCGTCTGCCACGCGCTGCTGGTGCAGCAGCGCGGTGCCGAGGAAAAACAGCCAGTAGGGCCGCAGCGCGGGGTGCACGTCGGGCGCCGCCAGCAGGACCTGGCAGGCCTGCCGCACCGCGGCGGCGTGCCCCAGCTCGAGCCCGAGCTGGCACCAGGCGCGGATGTCGTCGGGCGGCATCGCGCCGCCTTGCTGCAGGCGCGCGTTCAGGGCGGCGAATGCCGCGGCGGGGTTGTTCTCCGCTTGTGCTTCCATGCTGCTTGTCGTCTCGCTGTCTTGTCGTCTCGTTGTCTCGTCGGTGCCGGGCCGCCTGTCTAGCCGGACGTGGCCCGACATGACCCGGCATGACCCGACTTGGCCGGCGCGGCTCAGTCCACCGTCACCACGATCGCCACGCGCCGGTTCTCCGCCCGCCCCGCGGCGGTGCGGTTGTCGGCCACCGGGCGGGTCTTGCCGAGCCCGCGCACCTCGATGTTCTGCGGCAGGAAGGCGCTTTCGGCCAGCACCCTGGCCACTGCCTGCGCGCGCCGCACCGAGAGCTGCTGGTTGTATTCGGCGGAGCCGGAATCGTCGGTGTGGCCGTCGAGCCGGACGCGGTCGATGCCGGCCCCCTTTAGCGCCGTGCCGATGCGCTGCACCACCGCCCGGTGCTCGGCGCTGATGGTGTCCTCGTCGAGGCCGAACAGCACCTTCTCGGACAGGTTCAGTTCCCAGCCGCCGTCGGTGAGCTGGAAGCCCTGCTGCCTGAGCGTCTCGATCTGCGGCGGCGTCAGCCGGCCGGCCGCCGCGGGCGCCGGCGCCTGGCAGGCGGCCAGGCCCAGCGCGGCGATGGCGAGGGCCGTGCCCAGCCACAGTCTTGCGCGGGCGGACAGGTTCGATGGCACGATGGATCTCCTCTTCTGCGTTCCGTTGTCGCCGCCCGCGCTATTCGAGCACGGTCTCGGCCGCGGCCAGGTGCGGCTGCGCGCTTTGCCAGTGGCCGCCGCGGCCGCGCTTGGCCTGGTACATGGCTTCGTCGGCCTTCTGCAGCAGGCCCGCGGCGGTCTGCGCGTGCAGCGGGAACACCGCCAGGCCGATGCTGAGCGAGGCCTCGATGCTGGCGCCGCCGCTGAGCTGGATCGGGTCCTTCATGCGCAGCAGGATGTGCTCGGCCACCTGGATGATGTCGGCCGGCTTGCGCAGCGCGGTGATCAGCACGGCGAACTCGTCGCCGCCGATGCGCGCGACCAGGTCGCCGTCGCGCAGGCAGGCGCGGATGCGCTGGGCGATGCCGGCCAGCACTTCGTCGCCGGCGGCATGGCCGAAGGTGTCGTTGATTTCCTTGAAGGCGTCGCTGTCGAGGTAGAGCACGCCGACGCGCGCCTTCGAGGCGGTGGCGAAGCGCACCGCGCGGTGCAGCGCGTCCTCGAAGGCGGCGCGGTTGAGCACCCCGGTCAGGCTGTCGTGGCTGGCGCGGTGCGCGAGCGAGCGGTTCTCGTGCTGGAGCTGGTCCTGCCAGCTTTCGAGCTCGTCGAGCAGGCCGTTGAAGTCCTCGCCCAGCGCATTGAGCTCGGCGATGTGCGCCGGCGGTGTGCGCTGGTCGAAGGCCCGCTCGGAACGCACCGCGTGGGCCACGCGCATGAGGTTGCGCACCGGCTCGATGATGTGCACCAGCATGCGGCTCGACATGTAGTGCGCGCTCACCGCCGTCAGCAGCAGGCAGGCCAGCAGGCCGAACAGGCCGCTGAGCACGAACTCGAACAGCTTGCCGGGATCGGCGGTCAGGCGCACGGTGCCGACCACCTGCGTCTCGTGCATGATGACCTGCTCCACCGAGCCGGGCGCCATCAGCCGGCTGGCCAGCTTCTGCAGGCCGGCGAAGCGCGCGCGCACGGGCTGCTGCCATTCGGCCAGCAGGCGGCTGTCGCGGTCGTAGACGCTGGCCTGCGCCACTTCCGCGGTGGCGATGGCGACCAGCGCGTCGCGCGCCGCGGCCGGGTCGCGGAACACCACCGGCGCTTCCAGCGTATAGGCCAGCGAACGCGCGATCAGGTGCAGGTTGTGGTCGGCATAGACGCGCAGCGCGGTCAGCCCGAGCGCGGTCAGCGAGAGGCCGGCCGTGCAGACGGCGATCAGCGCCACGCTCAGGTGAATGCGGCGCAGCGCGTGATAGAGCGTGGGGCGCGGCGGCGGCGCGTCCGGGCGCGAGCGCGGCTTCATAGCGCGGGCGTCCGCCGCCGGCCGAGCTGCAGCACGCCGGGATGGATGTGGATGCCGCTGCGCGCGACCGAGTCGAGGTTGACGCGGAAGGTGACGCGGTTGTCGGCCACGTTGAGGCAGAACATGCTGCCGGTCTCGCACTCGAAGTCTTCCTCGGTGATGACCAGCACCGGGCGCCCGCTCAGTTCGGCCGCCACCCGCCGGCGGCTGGCGTCGGTCATCGCGGCCAGGTAGACGGAATCGCAGCCGGTCATCGCGCCGGCGCCGGTGACGTCGATGCGGCGCGCCTGCACCACGCGCCCGGTGGCGAGCGTGCCGCCATCGGCCAGTTTGCCAGCATAGCGCGCCGTGCCGTCCACGCACAGGCGCAGCACCTCGCGCTCGACCGGCCAGCGCGCGTAGCCGAGCAGGCTGTACACCGTGCGCACCACGGCCTCGGAGCGCGACTGCGGGGTATCGGCCGCGGCGCCGGGCGGCGGCACGCACAGCAGCGCGGCGCACAAGGCCGACAGGAGGCGGAGGAGCGGAAGCCGGCGCAGGTACCTGGGCCGGCTGCCCGCATCGTCCGGGACGATCGCGGAATGGGGCAAGAAAGGACTACCTGCCAAGTGACGGGTTCCGGGCAGACCGGGCCGAACTGCGCGCGAACCGGTCCGGTTCTGGTTGGCGCGCGGTGCCCCCGCGCGCACCGCGCCGGGGAAAGCCGTGCCAGACCACATACTATATCGGCGCGGCGGGAACGTTATTTACCCCTCCGATAGGCGGAAGCCCGTGGCCGCCCCGGCTGAGCAGGCCGACCCTGCGCGCTTGCGGCGTTGCGCCCCGCGCTCATTACAATGGGGCCTGGCCCATCCCGCGCAACGCGCCGCCTCCCATGAGCGACACCAAGACACCGCTGCGCTCCCTGCCGGCGCGGCTCTACCTGCTGGGCGCCGCCATCCTGGCGGCCGGCTGGACCGCCGCCGTGCTGGTCTACCTGAACGCCGCGCGCGCGGAAACCTCGCCCGACCTGCTGTACGGTCCCGGCTGGCAGCGGCAGTACGACTTCCAGCTCGAGCGCATCGGCGGCAAGGCGGCGGTGCTGGCGGCCGAGTTCTCGCAGTGGTTCGGCGGCCTGTGGCACGGCCGGCAACTGGCGGTGACGCTGGCGATCCTGGCCACGGTGGCGGCGCTGCTGTGCTTCGCGGTGGCGCACGAGCTGGCGCTCATGGCGAGGCACCGGCGCGGCGGGGAAGACGGGGGCGAGGACTGAGCGCCGCGTCGGCGGTCGCGCCGGCGCCGCACTGAAGCCACACTGAAGCCGCACCGAGCCCATACAAGGCCGCCCCGACGCCGCCCTGGCGCGTCAGAGCAGCGGCAGGCCCGCGTTGCGCTTGACCTCGCGCAGCGACAGCAGCGACTCCACCGCCGTCACGCCGGGCAAGGTGCGCAGGACGTCGCGCATGAAGATGCCGTAGTCGTCGAGGTCGCGCGCCACCACCAGCAGCAGGTAGTCGGCGCTGCCCGATACGTTGTGGCACGAGATGATGCGCGGGATGGCCTGCACCTCGCGCTCGAAGCGGTCGGACAGTTCGCGGCTGTGCACGCCGAAGCGCACCTGCGTGAAGGCCATCAGCCCCAGCCCGAGCGCCCGGCGCGACAGCATGGCGCGATAGCCCTCGATGTAGCCCTCGGCCTCGAGCCGCCTGAGCCGGCGCGCGCACGGCGTCTCGCTCAGTCCCACGGATTCCGCCAGGCTGGCGTTGGTGGCGCGGCCGTCGGCCTGCACCGCCGCCAGGATCGCGCGGTCCAACTTGTCGAGTTCCATCGCCGTTTCTCCCGGAAATGGGCAAAGATTAGCGCATTCCTCCAAAGGATGGCCGCTGGCCGTGGAAAATCGCCTGAAATCCCTCCGCCTCCGGCGCGATCATGATGCCGTTCCCAACGGAGTCGCATCATGGTTTCCCTGCATCTGCTGCTGACCTTCATCGGCGCGCTGGCCGTGGTCTACGCGCTGCCCGGCCCCGACATGGCGCTGGTGCTCCAGACCAGCACCGCGCGCGGCGTACCGCACGGGCTGGCCACCGCCGCCGGGCTGGCGCTGGCGCGGGCCGCGCACGTCACGCTTTCCGCGTGCGGCGTGGCCGCGCTGCTGCGCGCGGCGCCGTGGCTGTACCAGGGCGTGCGCGTGGCCGGCGGCCTGTACCTGGCCTGGGTGGCCATCCAGATCCTGCGCGGCCCGGCCTTCGGCATGGAAGCCGGCGCGGGCCGCGCCGACGCCGCTGCGCCGCTGCGCGCCTCGGTGGCGCGCGGCGCGCTGAGCAGCCTGCTCAACCCGAAGGCGCTGCTGTTCTGCTCGGTGCTGCTGCCGCAGTTCGTCGACCCGCACGGCGCGCCGGTGTGGTCGCAGGTGCTGGAGCTTGGCGTGGTGCTGGTGCTGACCGGCATCGCCTTCGACCTGGCCTGCGTGTTCGGCGCGGTGCGCATGGCCGCGTGGCTGCGCGGCAGCCCGCGCGCGCAGGCCTTCCAGCGCTGGTCGTTCTCGGCGGTACTGCTGGCCTTCGCGGCGCGGCTGTCGCTGGAGTGAGCGCGGCGCCGGTCATTCCAGCGGGTAGCGCCTGACGAGGTCGCCGAGCCGCGCGCTGTCCTCGCGCACCTGCGCCGCGAACTCGGCCGGCGAGTTGACCACCGGCTCGGCGCCGGCGGCGGCGATGGTCTTGCGCACGTCGGCATCCTTCACGGCTTCGCGCAGCGCGGCCACCACGCCCTGCAGCACCGGCGCCGGCGTGCCCCTGGGCGCGAACAGGCCGTACCACGTGACGGACTGGAACTGCGGGTAGCCGGCCTCCGCGGTGGTGGGCACCTCGGGCAGCGCGGCCGCGCGCTTCGGCCCCTGCGTGGCCAGGATGCGCAGCGCGCCGCTCTTGTAGTGCGGCAGCGCCGCCGTGATGCCGGTAAACGCCAGGTTGACGTTGTTGGCGATCAGGTCGGTGACGATGGGGCCGGTGCCGCGGTAATTGACCACGACGAGGTTGGGCAGGCCGGCCTCCTCCGCGAGCTGCCTGCCCGAGATGCGCGCGAGGCTCTCGCCGCTGCCCAGCGAGCACGAGCGGCCCGGCGCCTTGCAGTACTGCACGAACTCGGCCAGCGTCTTCACCGGCAGCTTGCCGCTCGCCACCACGGCGGCGGGCGACTGCGAGATGGCCGTCACCGGATCGAGCCGCGCGAGCGGGTCGACGCCCTTGAGGCCCGGCGTGTACCGCGTGACCACGATGGCCGGCACCTGCAGCAGCAGCGTGTAGCCGTCGGGCCGGGCCTCCATCACGCGGCGCGTGCCGATCAGGCCGTCGGCGCCGGGCAGGTTCTCCACCACCACGGGCTGGCCCCACAGCACGCCGAGCTGCTTCGACACGGCGCGCGCGGTGGCGTCGGTGCCGCCGCCGGCCGCGTAGGGCACCACCAGCGTGACGGGGCGGTCCGGGCGCCACGCGGCCTGCGTGCCGGCGGCGGCCGATGCTGCAGCCGATGCGGCCAGCGAGGCCGCGGGCGCGGCGGCCAGCAGCGCCACGGCGCACGCGGGCGCCGCCAGGGCGCGCGCGAGGCCATGCCGTCGTTCGACGAAGGGATGCATGTTGTCTCCTTGTTTTTCCATGTTCTTATGTGTCCGCCCGACGCGGCAGCGAGCGGGCGGCGGCGGGCGGCGGATCAGGCCGCGTCCCCGCGCCGCACCGCCCACGCCCACGGCCGGCGCGCGCGGTCGGCCTGCTGCCAGGCGCGGATCAGTTCGTCGTCCTTGAGCGTGAGGCCGATGTCGTCGAGGCCGTGCAGCAGCGCCTCGCGGCGCAGCGGGTCGACCGGAAACGCGATGGCGGTGCCGTCGGGCGCGGTCAGCGTGGCCGCCGCCAGGTCCACCCGCAGCGGCGCGCCGCGCGCGCACTGCGCGGCCAGGGCCGTCACCGCCGCCGCGGGCAGGCGGATCGGCAGCAGGCCGTTCTGGAAGCAGTTGTTGTAGAAGATGTCGCCGTAGCTCGGCGCGATCACGCAGCGCACGCCCATGCCCATCAGCGCCCACACCGCGCCCTCGCGCGAGGAGCCGCAGCCGAAGTTGGCGCCGGCCAGCAGCACCGGCGCGCCGCGGAAGGCCGGCTGGTTGAGCACGAAGCCGGGGTCCTCGCTGCCGTCGGCGCGGTAGCGCAGCGCCTCCAGCGCGTAGGGGCCGAGCTGGTCGCGCGGCAGGCTGGTCAGGCGCTCGATGCGGATGATGACGTCGGTGTCGAGGTTGGCGCGCAGCAGCGGCGCGGCCGCGCCCGTCACCACGGTAAACGGTGGCATGGTCATGCAAGGCTCCGCACGTCGGTGATGCAGCCGGTCACGGCCGCCGCGGCGGCCATCGCCGGGCTGGCGAGATGGGTGCGGGCGCCCGGTCCCTGGCGCCCGACGAAGTTGCGGTTGGAGGTGGAGACCGAGCGCTGCCCGGGCGGCACCTGCTCGCCGTTGGCGGCCACGCACATGCTGCAGCCCGGCTCGCGCCAGGCGAAGCCGGCCGCCTCGAACACCGCGCGCAGGCCCTCGGCCTCGGCCGCGCGCCTGACGTTCTCGGAGCCCGGCACCACCCACGCCGTCACGCCCGGCGCGACGTGGCGCCCGCGCGCCACGGCGGCGGCGGCGCGCAGGTCGGACAGGCGCGAGTTGGCGCACGAGCCGATGAAGACCCAGTCGACCGGCGTGCCGGCGATCGGCGCGTTGGGCGCCAGGCCCATGTAGTCCAGCGCGGCGCCGATGGCCGCGCGCGCCGCGTCGTCGGACGCCGCGGCCGGGTCGGGGATGGTGCCGCCGATGGCGATGGCCTGCTCGGGGCTGGTGCCCCAGGTGATGGTCGGCACCACCGCCGCGGCATCGATCGTCTCTTCGCGGTCGAACCGCGCGCCGTCGTCGCTGGCCAGCGTGCGCCAGTAGTCCGCCGCCGCCTCGAACTGCGCGCCGGCGGGCGCGTAGGGACGGCCGCGCAGCCATTCGATGGTGCGCTCGTCCGGCGCCACCATACCGAAGCGCGCGCCCAGCTCCACGCTGAGATTGCACAGCGTCAGGCGCCCCTCCACCTCCAGCGCGCTGATGGCCGGGCCGGCGAACTCGATGGCGTGGTCCACGCCGGCGGCCGCGCCGAGCTTGCCGATGATGTGCAGCGCGAGGTCCTTGGCGGTGACGCCCGCGGCCAGCGCGCCTTCGCAGCGGATGCGCATGCGGCGCGGCTTCTGCTGGCGCAGCGTCTGCGTGGCGAGCGCGTGCGTGCTCTCGGACGAGCCCACGCCGAACGCCATCGCGCCGAGGCCGCCGTTGGTGCAGGTGTGGCTGTCGCCGCAGATCACGGTCAGGCCCGGCAGCACGATGCCCAGCTCGGGCCCCATCACGTGGACGATGCCCTGCCCCGGCTGGCCGAGGTCGAACAGGGTCACGCCGGCCGCCGCGGTACTCTCGCGCAGCGCGGTCCACAGCCGCCCGCCTGGGGCGAAGGTATGGCCGTCGCGCCCGGGGCGGCTCGACACCGCGTGGTCCGGCGTGGCGAACACCAGCGCCGGATCGTGCAGCGGCAGGCCGCGCGCGGCCACCTGGCCCAGCGCGGGCGGGCCGGACAGGTCGTGCAGCAGGTGGCGGTCGATGTGCAGCAGCGCCCAGCCATCGCCGAGCTCGCGCACCACGTGCGCGTCCCAGAGCTTGTCGAACAGGGTGCGCGGCATGTTCAGCCCGCCTTTGCGCCGGCCGGCGCGTCGAGGTGGGTGGCGCGCGCGCCGGCGTTGAAGCGCTGGCGCAGGCCGTCCCATTCGTCGGCGCCGAAGCGGCGGAAGGTCTGGCCCACGCTGGCCGACACCGCCGGCGCGGTGAAGGTGGCCCTGAGCTGCGCCAGCGCGGCGTCGCCGGCCTCGATGGCGGCCTTGAGCATCAGCCCCGGCAGGATGGCCAGCTTGTAGCCCATCGCCTCGGCCTCGCGCAGGTCGAAGACCGGCGTGCGCCCGCCGGGCACCACGTTGAGCAGGCACGGGCCGCGCACCAGCCGGGGCACCGCCGCCACTTCCTCCAGCGTCTGCGTGGCTTCCACGAAGGCCATGTCGGCGCCGGCCCCGAGCGCGGCGTTGGCGCGCCGCACGGCTTCGTCCAGCCCCAGCACGGCGCGCGCGTCGGTGCGCGCGATGATGAGGAAGTCCGGCGTGCGGCGCGCCTCCACGGCGGCGCGGATCTTGGAGACGAACTCGTCGTGCGCGATCACTTCCTTGCCGTCCAGGTGGCCGCAGCGCTTGGGCGCGACCTGGTCCTCGATGTGGACCGCGGCCACGCCGCGCGCCTCGTACTCGCGCACGGTGCGGGTGACGTTGAGCTCGTTGCCGTAGCCGGTGTCGGCGTCGGCGATCAGCGGAATGGCCGTGGCGCGCGCCATCACCGCCGCGTTCTCGACCATCTCGCTCATGGTCAGCAGGCCGAAGTCGGGAAAGCCGCGCGCGGCCGAGGTGCCGGCGCCGGTCATGTAGCAGGCGGCAAAGCCGGCCTGCTCGACCAGGCGGGCGCCGATGGCATCGTATGCGCCGGGGGCGATGATCATGCCGGGCGCCCGGAGGCGCTGGCGGAGGGTGGCTGCGGGAGTCATTGGGTGGTCCTGTGGTGCGTTTTGGCGGGAAATGGGCGGGTGGCGCGGGATGCGGAACAGGGAATGCGGGATGCGTGACCGGCGACGCGGCCGGCCGGCGGCCTCGCCATGCCTGCGCGATCCTCGTCTCCGTTGTTCTTGTCGCTCGTGTTTATGTGTTTATATTCTAGATACAACTACTCGCGACAGTCAAGAACGGGAAAATCCCGCAGGAAGCGTTGTGCTATGCTCCCCACGCCACGAAAACGCCATCCCATGCCGCGCAATACCACCACCGCTTCGCCGCTTTCGCCGCTGGGCCAGATGCCCGGCACCTCGCTGCATCGCCAGTTGTTCATCGTGCTGCGCGACGAAATCACGCGCGGCGTCTACGCGGAAACCGGGGCCCTGCCGAAGGAAGAGGCGCTGTGCGAGCGCTTCAGCGTGTCGCGCATCACGGTGCGGCGCGCGCTGGCCGACCTGGCCGCGCTCGGCATGGTGGAGCGCCGCCACGGGCTGGGCACCTTCGTGCGCCCCGAGGCGCGGGTGGAGCGCAGCAGCCCCACGCTGAGCGTGATCGACGGCCTGCGCAAGACCGCGCTGGAAACCGAGGTGGAGGTACTGGAAGTGAGCACGGCGGTGCCGCCGCCGGACATCGCCGCGCTGCTGCAGCTGCCGCCCGGCGAGCGCGCCGTGCACGCGCTGCGCCTGCGCAGCATGTCGGGCACGCCGGTCATGCTGACCGATGCCTGGGTGCCGGCCGCGCTGGGCAGGCGCGTGACCGCCGCGGCGCTGCGCAAGCGCGCGCTCTACGAGATCCTGATGGCGCAGGGCGTGAAGTTCGGCCGCGTGGTGCAGGAGATTTCCGCGCAGGCCGCCGACCCGGCCATCGCCGGCTGGCTGCATACCGAGGTCGGCGCGCCGCTGCTGAAGCTGGTGCGGCTGATGCACGATCCCGCCGCGCGGCCGGTGCAATACATCACGGTATCGATGTCGCCCGAGCGCAGCCGGATCCTGATGGACATCTCGGCCGACCAGGTGAACACGCTGAGCGCCGGGCGCTTCGTGCACGACGTGCCGAAGGACTGAGGCGCCAGGGCGCCGGGAACGGGCGGGTGGCACCCGGCGGGCCGGCGCTCAGGCACGGCCGGGATGCCGCGCGCGGCATGGCGCGCGCGGCGACTTGCCGCCGGCTCAGCCGGCGACGCGCGGCCTGACGCGGCTGGCGGCGTCCTTGGCGCGCGCGCGCGCGGTTTCCACGTCGGCGTCGTAGGCCAGCGCCACGCCCATGCGGCGCTTGACGAAACTTTCCGGCTTGCCGAACAGGCGCAGCTCGGTCTGCGGCACGCGCAGCGCTTCGTCCACGCCGTCGAAGACCACGCCGGCCGCGTCCACGCCGCCGTAGATCACGGCGCTGGCGCCCGGGCTCTTGAGCGCGGTGCTGACCGGCAGGCCGAGGATGGCGCGCGCGTGCAGCTCGAACTCGTTCTGCCACTGGGTGATCATCGTGACCATGCCGGTGTCGTGCGGGCGCGGGCTGACTTCGCTGAACCAGACCTGCTCGCCCTTGACGAACAGCTCCACGCCGAACAGGCCCTGCCCGCCGAGGTTGGCGGTGACGGCCTGGGCGATTTGCTGCGCGGTCTCGAGCGCGGCCGGGTGCATCGGGTGCGGCTGCCAGCTTTCCACGTAGTCGCCGCTGACCTGCACGTGGCCGATGGGCTCGCAGAAGTGCGTGCCGACCTGGCCGTCGGCGCCGACCGCGCGCACCGTCAGCAGCGTGATCTCGTAGTCGAAATCGATGAAGCCTTCCACGATCACGCGGCCGTGGCTGACGCGGCCGCCGGCCATCGCGTAGTCCCAGGCGGCCTTGACGCCCTCGGGGCCGTCGATCTTGCTCTGGCCCTTGCCGGAGCTGCTCATCACCGGCTTGACCACGCACGGGTAGCCGATGCCGCCGTCGATGGCGGCCTGCAGTTCTTCGAGCGAGTCGCAGAACTTGTAGGGGCTGGTGGGCACGCCGAGCGTTTCCGCGGCCAGGCGGCGGATGCCTTCGCGGTCCATCGTGAGCCGCGCCGCGCGCGCGGTGGGGATCACGCGCACCACGCCCTGCGCTTCCAGCGCTTCGAGCATGGGCGTGGCGATGGCTTCGATCTCCGGCACCACGAGGTCGGGCCGCTCGGCCTCGATCAGCGCCTTGAGCTGCTCCGGATCGCTCATGGCGATGGTGCGGGCATGGTGCGCGACCTGCTGGCCGGGCGCGTTGTCGTAACGGTCGACCGCGATGGTTTCCACGCCGAGCCGCTGCAGCGCGATCAGGACTTCCTTGCCGAGTTCGCCGGAGCCCAGCAGCATGACTTTGGTCGCGCCGGGCGACAGGGGGGTGCCGAGAGTGGTCATCTGAGACCTTCGAGATCAAGTCAAAACCGGGATTGTACGTCGAGGCCGGCGGCACCCCCGCGCGGGCCCGCTCAGGGAATCAGCTTGCGCACGTCGCGCTGCCACGACGGCTCGCCGCAGCCCGAGGGGCTTTCCGGACCGAGCAGCGTGAAGTAGCCGCGGCCCTTCATGCAGGCCTCGTAGGCGCGCACCTTGGCGCACCGGCCGGCGCCGGCCTGCTGCGCGGCGGCCTTGCACTGCGCGATGGAGCGGTCCATCGGGCCGAAGTCGAGGAAGTCCGGATTCACGGCGCCGGCGGCGAAGCTGTCGGGGCCGCCGGCCGAGAACTCGACGGGCCCGGTGCAGCCGGCCAGCAGCAGGGCCGCGGCCATCAGCGCACCGGCGGGAACGGACCAGCGGAATCTCATGGCACGGCCTCCGGAAGTGAGTGCTGCTGGATCATACCCCGATGTCCGCCGCCATTCGCGCGCGCCGGCGGCGATTTTTGCGGCGCGGCCTTGGAACGCGCGCGCCGGGCAAATACACTTCGTCCACGGCTTCCATCCCGGACGCCATCGCATCAGGAGTGAGCATGAAGATCGACTTGTCGGGCAAGATCGCCCTGGTTTCCGGCTCCACCGCCGGCATCGGCCTGGCCACCGCCAGGGGACTTGCCGGCGCCGGCGCGCGCGTGATCGTCAACGGCCGCAGCGAGGCCACCGTCGCCCGCGCGCTGGAGGCCTTGCGCGGCGCGGTGCCCGGCGCCGACGTAGTGGGCTTTGCCGGCGACCTCGCCGACGCGGCCGTGTGCGCGCGGCTGGTGGCGGAGCAGCCGCACGTCGACGTGCTGGTCAACAACCTCGGCATCTTCCAGGTGCAGGACTTCTTCGAGACGCCGGACAGCGAATGGGAGCGCTTCTTCGACGTCAACGTGCTGTCCGGCGTGCGGCTGGCGCGCGCCTACGCGCCGTCGATGGTCCAGCGCAAGTGGGGGCGCATCGTGTTCATCTCGTCCGAATCGGCCATCAACATCCCGACCGAGATGATCCACTACGGCTTCACCAAGACGGCGCAGCTGGCGGTGTCGCGCGGGCTGGCCAAGCGCCTGGCCGGCACCGGCGTGACCGTCAACGCGGTGCTGCCGGGGCCGACGCTGTCCGAGGGCGTGGCCGAGATGCTCAAGGACGAGGTGCAGAAGACGGGCCGGCCGATCGAGGAAGTCGCCGCCGATTTCGTCAAGGCGCACCGCTCCACCTCGATCATCCAGCGCGCGGAGACCGTCGACGAAGTGGCCAACATGATCGTCTACGTCTGCTCGCCGCAGGCGTCCGCCACCACCGGCGCCGCGCTGCGCGTGGACGGCGGCGTGGCCGACACCGTCATCTGATCGCGCCACCGGCGCGCCGACAAGACCGGGGCGCCCGCGAAGGGGCACCGGCGGGCGCCGGCAGGCCGCCCCGATCGCCGGGGCGCGAGCCGTGCGATGCAAGAAAAAACAGAAAGGCCGGCCGGTCCCCGTCACGGGACCGGCCGGCCTTTTTGCATTGCGCGCCGTCCATTGCGCGCCATATTCCGGCGGCGGATTTCATTCGCCCGCGCGATGCCGTTAAAGCGCCGCAATATGTGCACTGCGCAAAAACAAGAATACCGAACCGCGCAGGAAAAATGGCGCTGAAAATACGCTGAATTCACATTGAAAATACGTTGAATACACGCGGAAATTCCGCCCGGCGTGAGCGTATACCCTCTGTCCGCCGCGATTGCGGCGCCGGGATTACCGGCCTACCATGAATTTGAACGTGCCCCCACGGCAGCCCCGCGTTCGAACGGTGTCATTAGATATAACGTTAAAGATATAACGACTAAGGGAGACATCAGATGCAAGATTATCAAAGCCTTGTCTTTGTGTGCGCTATTGCCCTCGTGTGCCTTTATGTCGTACTGGGCACGCTGGCGCAGTCCCGCGCCATCAAATTCGGCGCCCCCGCCATTGTTTCCGTGCTCATGCTAGCCTTCTCCATTTCGCCGTGGCACGCGGTGGGTTGAGCCGTCAGCACAATTCCTGACAGCACATCCGCTACTCCGCCGCGGCATGGTTCATGCCGCGGCCGCACCGTGCGCCCGGTTTCCACGAGGAGGCTTACGATGCGCCGCAGCATAGTGCATTGCGTCATTGCGATATCCGCGGGCCTGACGGCCCTGCCGGGCGCGGTCCATGCACAGACCGCCCAGGCTTTCACCGCCGGTCCCGTCGACCTGCTGGCCGGCCCCGGAAGGGAATACCCGGTGGTCGCGCAACTGGCCGGCGGCACGCCGCTGTCGGTGATGGGCTGCGTCAGCCAGTACACGTGGTGCGACGTGGCGCTGCCCAACCTGCGCGGCTGGGTCTACGGCGGCATGCTCAGCTATCCGTACCAGGGCGGCGGCGTGCCGGTGCTCAGCTACGGCGCCATGATCGGCCTGCCCATCATCACGTTCTCGCTCGGCTCGTACTGGGGCAACTACTATCGCAACCGGCCCTGGTATCACGACCAGGGCCGCTGGGCGCACCGCCCGCCGCCCGGGCGCTATCCCGGTTATCCGCCGCCGCATGCGCGCCCGCCCGGCGGGCCGTCGCATGGCGGACCGCCACACGGCGGGCGTCCGCCCGGCTACGGCGGCGGAGGCCACGGCGGTGGCGGCGGTGGTCATGGCGGTGGTGGCGGTGGTGGTGGTCACGGCGGCGGTGGCGGTCACGGCGGCGGCGGTGGCGGTCATGGCGGCGGTGGTGGTGGTCATGGTGGCGGCCACGGTGGTGGCGGAGGCGGCGGCCACGGTGGTGGCCACGGCGGCCGCTAGTCTCCGGTCTCCCGCGGGTGGCAGGCACTGGCAAACGGGTTCACCCGGCGTGCGCACTGCGGCCATTGCCGCGCGCGCCGGCGTGGCCCAGAATTTCTCCGGACGCGGTCCGCACGAACGCCCGCCATTCAAGAAGAAAGACACCAAGGAGACCAACCACCATGCGCGATTACGCGGAGGCCATCGGCAGCTTTTCCTATGAAGCCGCGCTGGCGGCATGCCTGAACGGCACGCCCGAGGCGCTCAACGCCTGCGTCGAATGCTGCGACCGCCACGCGCTGCCGGGCCGCATCGCCCTGTTCTGGGAAGGCCGCGACGGCACCAGCGAGACCTACACGTTCACCCAGCTGCAAAAGCTCTCGGCGCAGTTCGCGGGCTTTCTCAAGGCGCAGGGCATCGGCCCCGGCGACCGCGTGGCCGGGCTGCTGCCGCGCACGCCGGAACTGCTGGCCACCATCCTCGGCACCTGGCGCGCGGGCGCGGTCTACCAGCCGCTGTTCACCGCGTTCGGGCCGAAGGCCATCGAGCACCGGCTGCAGACCTCGGGCGCGCGCCTGGTCGTCACCGACGGCGCCAACCGCGGCAAGCTCGACGACGTGCAGGGCTGCCCCGCCGTGCTCACCGTGGCCGGCGCCAAGGGCCGCGGCCTGGTGCGCGGCGACTTCAGCTTCTGGGCCGAGCTGGAGCGCCAGCCGGCGGATTTCGCCCCGGTCATGCGCAAGGGCAGCGATCCGTTCCTGATGATGTTCACCTCCGGCACCACCGGCCCCGCCAAGCCGCTGCTGGTGCCGCTCAAGGCGGTGGCGGCGTTCGCCGGCTACATGCGCGACGCGGTGGACCTGCGCCCCGGGGACGCATTCTGGAACCTGGCCGATCCGGGCTGGGCCTACGGCCTGTATTACGCGGTCACCGGGCCGCTGGCGCTGGGACACCCCACCACGTTCTACGACGGCCCGTTCAGCGTCGAAAGCACCTGCCGCGTGATCGACAAGTACGGCATCACCAACCTGGCCGGCTCGCCCACCGCGTACCGCCTGCTGATCGCCGCGGGCAAGGCCGTGTCCGGGCCGCTGCGCGGCAAGCTGCGCGCGGTCAGCAGCGCGGGCGAGCCGCTCAACCCCGAGGTCATCCGCTGGTTCGCCGACCAGCTCGGCGTCACCATCCACGACCACTACGGCCAGACCGAGCTGGGCATGGTGCTGTGCAACCACCACGCGCTGCGCCATCCAGTGCACGTGGGCGCGGCCGGCTTCGCCAGCCCGGGCCACCGCGTGGTGGTGCTCGACGACGAGGCGCGCGAACTCGGCGCGGGCCAGCCCGGCACGCTGGCGCTGGACCTGGAGCAGTCGCCGATGTGCTGGTTCGGCGGCTACCACGGCACGCCCACCGGCGCCTTCGTCGGCAAGTACTACCTGACCGGCGACACCGCCGAGCTGAACCCGGACGGCAGCATCAGCTTCATCGGCCGCGCCGACGACGTCATCACCACCTCCGGCTACCGGGTCGGCCCGTTCGACGTGGAGAGCGCGCTGATCGAGCACCCGGCCGTGGTCGAGACCGCGGTGATCGGCAAGCCCGACGCGGAGCGCACGGAACTGATCAAGGCCTTCGTCGTGCTGGACCCGCAGTACCGCGCCAGCCCCGAGCTGGCCGAGGAACTGCGCCTGCACGTGCGCAACCGCCTGGCGGCGCACGCCTACCCGCGCGAGATCGAGTTCGTGGCCGAGCTGCCCAAGACGCCGAGCGGCAAGGTCCAGCGCTTCATCCTGCGCAACCACGAAGTGGCGAAGCAGCGCGAGGCCGTGGCGCCGGCGTAGGCCGGGAGCACGGACGGCGGCACCGCGGCCTGTGCCGCCGCGCGGTGCGTCATCGCGCCCGCGCGCGTTCGACACAATGTGCGGCAGCCAACATAAGGCGGCCCGCCAGGACCGTGCCCCACGTCACGGGGGAATGCGGGATGTCGCCCTTGCTGCACAGCAGCAGCATCTAACCGAAATTGTCCGGGTATGTCCCTAGGGGCTAACGAAATAGCGCCCTCTAGAATCAGCCCCTGGATGGTGCACTGCGCAATGCAAGGCCCATCCTCTTCCGAACCAGACCCTCGTCCCGCGCCGCGCGGCACCGCCGCCGCGCATGCCGGCCGCACCTTGGCCACGCGGCGGGGCGAATCACAGGAGAGCACGCATGTTCGTTTTTCCGTCCGAGCAGTTCGCCGAAGTCCAGAAGGCCAGTTTCGCCAACCTGTTCGCGCTGACGAATACGGCCTTCGACGGTTTCCAGAAGCTGGCCGAGCTGAACCTGCAGGTAGCGAAGTCGTCGCTGGCCGAGAGCCAGGACAACATCCAGGCCGCCCTGTCGGGCCGCGACCTGCGCGATGTCTTCACCACCCAGGGCACGCTGGCCCAGCCCGCGGCGGAGAAGGCGCTGTCGTATGCGCGCCAGGTGTACGAGATCGCCACCGAGACGCAGGCCGAGCTGGCCAAGACGGTGGAAGCGCAGTACGAGCAGAACAGCCGCCGCGTGCAGGGCTTCGTCGACACCTTCGTGAAAAACGCGCCGGCCGGTTCGGAAGCCCTCACGGCGCTGCTGAAATCGACGGTCGCGGCCGCCAACAACACCTACGAATCGGTGCAGAAGGCGACCAAGCAGGCCGCCGAGACGGTCAAGTCGAACATCGAGGCCTCGGCCGCGGCCGCCAGCGGCGCCGTGCAGCAGGGCACCCGCCGCGCCACCAAGGCGGCCTGACCCGGCGGCAGGAAAAATCCGCCGCCAACGGCGGATTGGCGCCAGGGCGGGGCAACTGCGGGACAGCGGCGGCGCAATATCGATGCATATTGATGCAATGGCGCTGCGATAGCGCTGCAATAGCGACGCCGCCGCGGCGAAACACCGCCCGGCGCGGCCCCGGTGCCGCGCCGGGCGCGGCGGGCCTACTTGCCGCCCTTGCCCTTCATCAGGTTCTTCGCTTCCTCGATGTTCTGCTCGGCGCGCTTGGTGATCACCGCCAGCGCCTCGGCCTGCGATTTCTGCGCCATCTCGGCCAGCTCGCGCATGTTGTTGAATGCCTTCTGCAGGCCCTGCTGCACGAATTCGCCCTGCTTGGCCATCGCCTCGGCGGGGTTGCCGCCGGCGCCCATCTGCTGCGCCGCGGACTGGATCTCCTGCATGGTCTTGCTCAGGATCTCGGTCTGTTTCTGCACCAGCGCCTGCATGCCCTGGTAGGCCACCTTGTTGGCTTCCGTGAGCGCGTCGATGTCCTTGCGCCGGGCTTCGATCACCGAGGTCATGTCGACGCCGGGGAGCTTGAACTGCTCAAGCAGCTTGCTGAAATCGGTAAACGGATTTGAGGTCGTGGCCATGATGCATCTCCTCGCAAGGGGGAATCGTGAAATGAGCCGCGCCAGGCGTCGGCTTGCCGCGCGCAGATCGCCGGCGCGGTGACTCCAGTGTAGCGCGTGCCGCACAGCGCGCGGAAACGAATGCGGCCCTTGTCCCGCAAATCCGCCGCGCCCATTCAAAATCCGCGAACGCTTCTTTCGAAACTCTGAACTGGTCCGCGCGCCGGGCCGTCGATACACTCGCCCGCATCGTTGGCCCCCTTGCGGAGAACCCATGCTTCATCAGGCTTTGGCCGGCATCAAGGTGCTGGATTTGTCGCGGATCCTGGCCGGCCCCTGGTGCACGCAGAACCTCGCCGACCTCGGCGCCGAAGTCACCAAGGTGGAGCGCCCCGGCCACGGCGACGACACGCGCGGCTGGGGTCCGCCCTACCTGCGGGACGCCGAAGGCGAGGACAGCCTCTCCGCGTACTTCATCTGCTGCAACCGCGGCAAGCGCTCGGTCGCCATCGACTACGCCACGCCCGAGGGCGCCGCGCGCATCCGCGCGCTGGCGCTGGAGGCGGACGTGCTGGTGGAGAACTTCAAGGCCGGCACGCTGCGCCGCTACGGGCTGGACTACGACACGCTCAAGGCGCTCAACCCGCGCCTGGTCTACCTGTCGATCACCGGCTTCGGCCAGAGCGGCCCGATGGCCGACAAACCCGGCTACGACTACGTGTTCCAGGGCATGGGCGGCCTCATGAGCTACACCGGCCACCCCGACGGCGAGCCCGGCGCCGGCCCGCTGCGCACCGGCGTGGCGGTGGTGGACCTGACCACCGGCATGTACGCCACCTCGGCGGTGCTGGCGGCGCTGCTGCGCCGGCACGCCACCGGCGCGGGCGAATACCTCGACATCGCGCTGCTCGACGTGGCCGTGGCGCTCAACGCCAACCAGGCTTCCAACTACCTGGTGTCGGGCCGCGCGCCGCAGCGCAGCGGCAACGCCCATCCCAACTGCGCGCCCTACGAAGTGTTCCGCTGCGCCGACGGCCACCTGATCCTGGCCATCGGCAACGACGCGCAGTTCGCCCGCTTCTGCGAAGTGGCCGGCCTCGCCGCGCTGGCAACGGACGCGCGCTACGCCACCAACTCGGCGCGCATCGACAACCTGCCGGCGCTGCGCGCGCTCCTCGCCGAGGTGTTTCCCACGCGCGCGCGGCAGGCATGGACCGACGCCTTCGACGCGGCCGGCGTGCCGTGGGGGCCGATCAACTCGATGGACGAAGTCTTCGCCCATCCGCAGGTGCGGCACCGCCAGCTCGTGCAGAGCGCCGAGCATCCCACGCTCGGGCGCGTGCCGATGATCCGCAACCCGATGCTGGCCGCCGCCGGCGCGCCGCCGTGCGCCGCGCCGCCGCTGCTGGGCGAGCACGACGCGCCGGCGCGCGCCTGACGCCGGCGCCCGGCCGACCTGACGGCGCGCGCGGCATCGCGCATGCCGGCGCGCACGACATCGCGCGCAACACGAAAACACATCCATCACCGGAGACACCGCTTGCACAACCGCATCCTCGCCATCCCCCTTCTCGCCGGCCTCGGCCTCGGCCTTTGCGCCGGCGCCCACGCCGCCTACCCCGACAAGCCGGTCAAGCTGATCGTGCCCTACGCCGCGGGCGGCACCACCGACATCATCGCGCGCATCGTCGGCACGCGCCTGGGCGCCGTGCTCAGGCAGCCGGTGGTGGTGGAGAACCGCCCCGGCGCCGGCGGCGCGGTCGGCAGCGCCTATGCCGCCAAGCAGCCCGCGGACGGCTACACGCTGGTGATGGAGGTGGAAAGCTCGCACGCGGTCAATCCCAACGTGTACGCCAAGACCGCCTACGACCCGGTCAAGGACTTCGACCCCATCAGCAACCTGGCCGACGTGCCCAACGTGCTGGTGGTCAACCCGGCCTTCCCGGCCGCCGACCTGCCCGCCTTCATCAAGCTGCTCAAGGCCGAGCCCGGCAAGTATTCGTTCGGCTCGTCCGGCAACGGCGGCCTGAGCCACATGAACGGCGAGCTGTTCATGAGCGAGACCGGCACGAAGATGCTGCACGTGCCCTACAAGGGCCTGGGCCCGGCGCTGAACGACGCGGTGGCGGGACAGATCCAGGTGGTGTTCGACAACATCCCGTCGTCTTCCGGCCTGATCCAGGGCGGGCGCCTGCGCCCGCTCGCGGTGGCGGCCAGGCAGCGCCTCAAGGTGCTGCCCAACGTGCCCACCTACGCCGAGGCCGGCCTGCCGGCGATGAACAATCCTTCGTGGTTCGGCCTCGGCGCGCCCGCCGGCACGCCGGCCGCCATCCTCGACCAGCTCAACGACGCCGTGCGCCGCGTGCTGGCCGAGCCCGAGGTGGTGGCCGCCATCGAGAAGCAGGGCGCCATTCCCAGCCCGATGTCGCGCAAGGCCTTCGCCGACCTGATCCGCGGCCAGAACGCGCACTGGAAGCAGGTCGTCGAAGACATCCATTTCACCAGACTGCAGTAAGGCGCGACCATGACATCGACAGACACCACGCCGAACCACGCCGGCGTCGAGATCGACGGGCGCGGCGTCGCCACGCTCACCATCCGCGAGGCCGGCTCGCTCAACATCCTCGGCACGCCGGTGATCGCCGCGCTCACCGCGGCCGTGCGGGAGCTGGCCGGGCGCGACGGCGTGCGCGTGCTGATCGTGCGCGGCGCCGGCGAGAAGGGTTTCGTCGGCGGCGCCGACATCAAGGAAATGGCCGCGCTGACGCGCGCCAGCGGCGAGGCGTTCATCAGCGGACTGCGCGGCCTGTGCGACGCGCTGCAGCACTTCCCCGCGCCGGTGATCGCGCGCATGCCGGGCTGGTGCCTCGGCGGCGGGCTGGAGCTGGCACTGGCCTGCGACATCCGCATCGCCGCCGACAACGCCCAGCTCGGCATGCCCGAAGTGAAGGTCGGCATTCCCTCGGTGATCCACGCCGCGCTGATGCCGCGCCTGGTCGGCAACGCGCGCGCCACGTGGATGCTGCTGACCGGCGAGCTCGCCGACGCGCGCGAAGCGCTGGCGTGGGGCCTGGTCAGCAAGGTGGTGCCGCTGGCCGGGCTCGACGCCGAGGTGGAGCGCGTCGCCGCCCTGCTGGCGGGCTTCGGCCCGGCCGTGGTGCGCCAGCAGAAGCGCCTGCTGCGCGAGTGGGAAGACGCGCCGCTGGACGTGTCCATCGCCAACAGCGTGAAGGAATTCGGCAGCGCCTTCGAGACCGGCGAGCCGCAGCGCTACATGAGCGAGTTCCTGCGGCGCAAGCGGCAGGAACGGTAGAAGCGGTGGAAGCGGTCGGGGCGGCCGGGGCCGCCGCTCCGTCCCGCAGGTCTTCAATGCCTCAGCCGCCCACCGAGCGCGGCGGCAACTGGTAGCTCCACGTCTCGCTCAGCGGCTTGCCGCCGGCCACCAGCGCCGCGCGCATCTCCACCACCTTGCCCGGGTCCTTGACCTTGACGCGCAGGCTCAGGCGCCAGCCCCCGGTGACGGGGTTGGGCTCCAGCACCTTGTCCAGGATCTCCGCGTTGTCGCTCACGCTGACCTGCGAGCCGACCTGCGTGCCGGCGGGCAGACTGGCCAGCACCGGGCCTTCGAAATCGACCAGCAGCCCGGTGCTGCCGTCGAGATGGCGGATCAGGTTGGCCTGGGTGATTTCCCCGGCCGAGCGCAGCGTCTGCTTGACCCAGGCCACGTCCTTGCCGAGCAGCGCGCTCTCGTTCATGGTCCAGTGCATGGTGTAGTCGGCGCGCAGCGGCTGGCCTCGCGGCGGCAGCACGTCCGGCTTCCAGAACGCGACGATGTTGTCGTTGGTCTCGTCGGGCGTGGGGATCTCCACCAGTTGCACGTGGCCCTTGCCCCAGTCGCCCTGCGGCTCGATCCACGCGCTCGGGCGCAGGTCGTAGCGGTCCTTGAGGTCTTCGTAGGCGGAGAACTCGCGCCCGCGCTGGAGCAGCCCGAAGCCGCGCGGGTTGGTGACTTCGAAGCTGCTGATGGCGAGGTCGCGCGGGTTGTTCAGCGGCCGCCACAGCCATTCGCCGTTGCCGGCATGGATGGCGAGGCCGTTGGAGTCGTGCAGCGCGGGGCGGAAGTTGTACTGGTCGCGCTGCTGGTTCGGCCCGAACAGGAACATGCTGGTCAGCGGCGCCACGCCGAGGTTGAGCGCCTTGCCGCGCAGGAACACGCGCGCCTGCACCTTGAGCACGGTGTCCTCGCCGGGGTAGAGGTCGAAGCGGTAGGCGCCGGTGGCGCGCTGCGAGTCGAGCAGCGCGTAGAACACCACGTGCTTGTCGCCGGGCGCGGGCCGCGCGATCCAGAATTCGCGGAAGGCCGGGAATTCCTCGGCCACCGGCAGCCCGGTGTCGATGGCCAGGCCGCGGCTGGACAGGCCGTAGACCTGGTTCTTGCCGATCACGCGGAAATAGCTGGCGCCGAGCACGCTCATGACCTCGTCGAGCTTGTCGGCGCGGTTGATCGGGTAGAGTACGCGGAAACCGGCATAACCGAGCTTGCTGGTCGCGTCCTTGTCGAGCTTGAGGTCGCCGAAGTCGAAGCGCGCCGGGTCGTACCTGACCTCGCTGACCGCGTTGCCGACGATCTCGTTGATGCGCACCGGCGCGCTGAACTGCATGCCCTGGTGGTAGAAGCCGAGGCGGAACGGCGTGTCCTGGTCTTTCCATTCCAACTGGTCGCGGCGCGGCTGGATCTTGATGTAGTCGGCGAACTGCATCTGGCTGAACGCGGGCGGCAGGTTGCTGGCCGGCGCGGCATACGGCTTGTCCGCCAGGGCCTTGGCGCGGGCGGTCACGTCGTCCAGCGAGAAGGCCCAGGCCGGGGCGCCGCACAGCAAGGTCAGGGTGGCCATGAGCGCCGGTGCGGCGGCTCGCATCTTGGGACGTAACGACGCGGCAATGACTGCGAAAAACACGAATCTCTCCAGGAAAGGCACGTTGGAACAGGCTGGCGCGGTATGCGCGCGGCGAAAGTTGCTAGTGTAGTGGCGGTAAACTGCGGGCGCAGCGCAAAAAGACAACGAATTTTGCCTCGTGTGCCTGTTCTGGCACGCGCGGACAGCCGGCAGGACGGCCAGCGCGCACTATCGCGGTGCGCCGGACCTGCCGCGCCACTTGGATGACAATCAGATGAGAATGCTTGTTTCGCTGGCCCTGTCGGCCAGTCTTGTTTGCTCGCCGGTGCTTGCCGGTCCCGCCCCCGACCACGCCGGCGACAAGAACGCATTCATCGCGGACCTGATGAAACGCATGACGCTGGACGAGAAGATCGGCCAGCTGCGCCTGATCAGCATCGGCGCGGACATGCCCCAGCCGCGGCTGCTCGAGGAGATCGCCGCGGGCCGCGTGGGCGGCACCTTCAATTCGGTGACGCCCGCGGAGAACCGGCCGCTGCAGGACGCCGCGGTCCGGCGCAGCCGCCTGAAGATTCCCATCTTCTTCGCCTACGACGTGGTGCACGGCCACCGCACCATCTTCCCGATCAGCCTCGGGCTCGCCTCGAGCTGGGACCTCGCCACGGTGACGCAGAGCGCGCGCATCGCCGCCATCGAGGCCAGCGCCGACGGCCTCGACGCGACCTTCGCGCCGATGGTCGACATCGCCCGCGATCCGCGCTGGGGGCGCACCTCGGAGGGCTTCGGCGAAGACCCCTACCTGGTCTCGCAGTACGCGCGCGCCAGCGTCAAGGGGTTCCAGGGCGGCTCGCCGGCCGGCGCCGACAGCGTGATGGCCTTCGTCAAGCACTTCGCGCTGTACGGCGCGGTCGAAGGCGGGCGCGACTACAACACGGTCGACATGAGCCCGCTGCGCATGTACCAGGACTACCTGCCGCCGTACCGCGCCGGCGTCGACGCGGGCGCCGGCGGCGTCATGATCGCGCTGAACTCGGTCAACGGCGTGCCGGCCACCTCCAACACCTGGCTGCTGCGCGACCTGCTGCGCAAGAGCTGGGGCTTCAAGGGCGTCACGGTGAGCGACCACGGCGCCATCGACGAGCTGACCAAGCACGGCGTGGCGAAGGACGGGCGCGAGGCGGCGCGGCTGGCGATCCGCGCCGGCGTGGACATGAGCATGCACGACTCGGCCTACCTGGCCTACCTGCCCGGGCTGGTGAAGGCGGGCGAGGTGCCCATGCGCGACATCGACGGCGCGGTGCGCGAGGTGCTCGGCGCCAAATACGACATGGGGCTGTTCCAGGACCCGTACCGGCGCATCGGCAAGGCCGAGCAGGACCCGCCCGACATCGACGCGGAAAGCCGCCTGCACCGCGCGGCGGCGCGCGAGGCCGCGCGCCGCTCGCTGGTGCTGCTGGAAAACCGCGCGCAGACGCTGCCGCTGAAGAAGGCCGGCACCATCGCCGTGATCGGCCCGCTGGCCGACGCGCCCATCGACATCATGGGCAGCTGGTCGGCCGCCGGCAAGTCCGGGCAGTCGGTCACGCTGCTGCAGGGCGTGCGCGACGCGCTCGGCGCCAGTGGCCGCGTGGTCTACGCGCGCGGCGCCAACGTGACCGACGACGCCGGCGTGGTCGGCTACCTGAACTTCATGAACTGGGACAAGCCGGAGATCGTGCAGGACAAGCGCGCCCCGGACGAGATGCTGGCCGAGGCCGTGGCGGCCGCGCGCGGCGCCGACACCATCGTGGTCGCGGTGGGCGAGTCGCGCGGCATGTCGCACGAGGCGTCGAGCCGCACCAGCCTGTCGCTGCCGGGCAGCCAGGACGCGCTGCTGCGCGCGCTCAAGGCCACCGGCAAGCCGCTGGTGGTGGTGCTGATGAACGGCCGCCCGCTCACGCTCGGCTGGGAGAAGGAACACGCCGACGCGCTGCTCGAGACCTGGTACGCCGGCACCGAGGGCGGCCACGCCATCGCCGACGTGCTGTTCGGCGACTACAACCCCGCCGGCAAGCTGCCGATCTCCTTTCCGCGCTCGCTCGGCCAGATCCCGACCTACTACAACCACCCGCGCATCGGCCGCCCGTACCGGCCGGGCGAGCCGCCCAACTACACCTCGCAATACTTCGAGGAGCAGCCCGGCCCGCTCTACCCGTTCGGCTACGGCCTGAGCTACACGGACTTCAGCGTGTCCGAGGTGGCGCTGTCGAGCCCGGCGATGGCGCGCGGCGGCCGCATCGAGGCCAGCGTGACGGTGAAGAACACCGGCCCGCGCGACGGCGAGACCGTGGTCCAGCTTTACCTGCGCGACGTCGCCGCCTCGGTGGTGCGGCCCGTGAAGGAACTCAAGGGCTTCCGCAAGCTCATGCTCAAGGCGGGCGAGGCGCGCGAGGTACGCTTCGCCATCGACGAGGACATGCTGAAGTTCTTCAACGCGCAGCTCGACTACGTTGCCGAGCCGGGCGACTTCACGGTGCAGATCGGGCTCGACTCGCAGGCGGTGCGGGAGCGCGGCTTCGTGCTGCGCTAGCGCCGCGCCGGCATCAGAGGTTCCACTGCCCGGCGGTGGCGGCCAGCGCCTCGCGCACCTGCGCGAACTCGCACTCCAGCCGCTGCGTGAGCGACAGGTAGCCCGCCCACGGCCCTGACAGCGCCGGCATCGCGGGCACGGCGCCGCCGCCGCGCGCGGTCAGCCGCGCCGGCACGCCGTGGACCAGCGCGCGCGCCATGCCGATCAGCATCGACTGCATGCGCCGCGCCGTCGCCACCAGCTGGGCGCGCACGGCGGTGCCATCTTCCGCGCCATCTTCCGCACCTTGCTGCCGCGGCCGCACCGCGGCCAGCACCTCCAGCAGGCTGATGCAGACGCGCAGCCCGTGCTGGATCGACTCCAGCTGCGCCATCGGGATGTTGGTCTCCTTGGCCACCGACGGCATCAGCCCGCGCAGCGCCACCAGCAGGCCGCCCTGCAGCGTCATCGCGCGCTGCAGGGCGGCGGCGTCGAGGTCCGCGTCGAGCGCGATGGCGGTCTGCATGCGCGCGCAGCTGCGCAGCGCCTCGGCCAGCTTGTGGCGCCAGGTGTAGGTGGCATGCAGCGGCAGCGCGAACGAGAACAGCAGCGCCACCGCGATGCCGATCAGCACGTCGGCCGTGCGCCACAGGCCGTCGGCGATGGCATTCTCGCCGTGGCCGGCGACGATGAAGATGGTGATGGCCGACAGCAGCGCGATGTAGCCGCCCTTGCCGATCGCGTGATACGCGCACACGGCGCAGGCGACCGCGATCAGCGCATAGCTGAGCAGCGGCGCCTGCAGCCACGACTGCTGCAGGATGATCGCCAGCCCCGCGCCCGCGCCGATCAGCGTGCCGAGCGCGCGCTCGGCCGCCTTGCGGCGGATGTTGCCCTGGTGCTGCAGGCCGCCGACCACCACCAGCAGCGTGATCGAGGCCCATTCGCCGTGCGGGATGTCCATGCCGGTGGTCAGCGCGATCGAGGCCAGCAGCCCGAGCGCCACGCGCACCGAGTGGATCAGCCGCGCGTGCCGGTAGCGGCGCGCCGGGTCGAGCAGCGGACGCAGCAGCGGGCGCAGCCATGGCGGCAGGCGCAGCAGGAGCGGCCGCGCCGTCATGCCGGCGTCGCCGCGCGGCGGCCGGGGCGGGGGTTCGTCCGGCGCGAACCGGCGGCGGAAGGCGCGTGCACGCTCGACTCCATGATGGCTGGTAAAGCCCGGAGCATAGCAGGCCGGCACGCGCCATGCGCGCCGCGGTGGCGGTGGCGGCGGCGGCGAAGCGCCGCTCGTCCCGCACGTCAGTCCGCGTCGAACGCGGCGCGCCCCTCGGCCACCAGCCGCACCAGCAGCGGCGCGGGCGCCCAGTGCCCGCCGTGGGCGGCTTCGAGCGCGCGGATGCGCTCCAGCACCCGCGCCAGGCCCAGGCGCCGCGCGTGGAACATCGGCCCGCCGCGCCACGCCGGGAAGCCGTAGCCATGCACGTACACCACGTCGATGTCCGAGGCGCGCCGCGCGATGCCCTCTTCCAGGATGCGCGCGCCTTCGTTGACCAGCGCCAGCATGCAGCGCTCGACGATTTCCGCGTCGTCCACCGCGCGGCGCGCGATGCCGGCCTCGGCCGCGCAGGCGCGGATGATCTCGTCGACCAGCGGGTCCGGCAGCGGCGCGCGGCTGCCGGCTTCGTAGCGGTAGTAGCCGGCCGCGGTCTTCTGGCCGAAGCGGCCCAGCTCGCAGATGCGGTCGGCCACCTTCGAGTAGCGCAGGTGGGCCGGCCGCGTCGGCGCCAGCCGCTTGCGCGTGGCCCAGTTGATGTCCATGCCGGCGAGGTCGGCCATCGCCAGCGGGCCCATCGCCATGCCGAAGCCGGTCAGCGCGCCGTCCACCTGGCGCGGCGAGGCGCCCTCTTCCAGCAGGAAACCGGCCTCGCGCCAGTAGGGCGTGAGCATGCGGTTGCCGACGAAGCCTTCGCACACGCCCACCAGCACCGGGATCTTGCCGATGTCCCGGGCCAGCTTCATGCAGGCCGCGACCACCGCCGGCGCGGTCTGCCGGCCGCGCACCACTTCCAGCAGCCTCATCACGTTGGCGGGGCTGAAGAAGTGCAGCCCGATCACGTCGCGCGGGCGCGAGGTCGCCGCCGCGATGACGTCGACGTCCAGCCGCGAGGTATTGGTGGCGAGCATCGCGCCCGCCTTGCAGATCGCGTCGAGCCGGGCGAACACGGCCTGCTTGACGGCCATGTCCTCGAACACCGCCTCGATCACGAGGTCGGCCTGCGCCAGCTCCGTGTCGGCGAGCGTGGGCGTGATGCGCGCCATGCGCTGCGCGACGTCCCGCGGCGTGAGCTTGCCCTTGGCCGCGGTGATCTCGTAGTTGCGGCGGATCTGCGCCATGCCGCGCGCCAGCGCGTCCTCGCGCTGCTCGCACAGCGTCACCGGGATGCCGGCGTTGGCGAACGCCATCGCGATGCCCGCGCCCATCGTGCCGGCGCCGAGGATGCCCACGCGCGCCACCTCGTTCGCCACCTCGCGCGGCGCCTCGCCCGCCGGCGCGGCGGCGACCTTGGGCGCCTCGCGCTCGGCGAAGAACAGGTGGCGCAGCGCCTGCGATTCCGGGCCGGCCACGAGCTCATCGAAATGCGCGCGCTCGGCATCGAGCCCCGCCTCCAGCGGCAGGCGCGTCGCCGCCTCCACGCAGGCGATCGCGGCGCGCTGCGCCAGCGCGTTGCGGGCGCGCGCGCCGACCGCGGCCACGCGCGCGGCGAAGTCCACGCCCGCGCCGTCGGCGCATGGCCGGCGCGCGATCACCGGATGTGCGCCCGGCAGGTCCGCCACGCGCCGCGCGAAAGCCAGCGCGGCGGCGAGCGGCTCGCCCTCGATCAGCGCATCGGTCATGCCCAGCGCCAGCGCGCGCTCGCCGCGCACCGGCCGGCCGGACTGGATCAGGTCCAGCGCCGCCGCCACGCCAATCAGGCGCGGCAGCCGCTGCGTGCCGCCGCCGCCCGGCACCAGGCCGAGGTTGACCTCGGGCAGGCCCAGGCTGGCATCGGCGCAGGCGATGCGGTAGTGGCAGCCCAGCGCCAGCTCCATGCCGCCGCCCAGCGCCGCGCCGTGGATGGCCGCCACCACCGGCCTGGCGGACTGTTCGATGCGCGCGATCACCTCGCGCAGCGTGGGCCGCGCGCTGGCCGCCGGCGTATTGAACTGGCGGATGTCGGCGCCGCCGCAGAACGCCTTGCCGGCGCCGAGGATGGCCACGGCGGCGACGGTGTCGTCGCGCGCCGCCGCGGCCAGTCCTTCGTACAGGCCCAGGCGCACGGTGTCGCCGAGGCCGTTGACCGGCGGGTTGTCGATCAGCAGCACGGCCACGCGGCCGTGGCGCTGGTAGCGCACGGTCGGAGTCAGGGCGATGTTGTCCGGGGTGCTGGCGGAAGGCAGTGTCATGGCAGGCTCGGGAAGATGCGGTGAAGGTTCAGACTGCGGTGGACAGGATGGCCGTGGCCTGGCTCGACAGCACGCCGCCATTGCCGTGCACCAGCGCCACCTGCGCGCCCGGCACCTGGCGCGCGCCGGCCTCGCGGCGCAGCTGCGCGACCGCCTCGATCACCAGGAAGATGCTGTACATGCCCGGGTGCGTGCACGACAGCCCGCCGCCGTTGGTGTTCATCGGGAACGCGCCGCCGGGCTCGATGCGCCCGCCCGAGACGAAGGCGCCGCCCTCGCCCTTGGCGCAGAAGCCGAGGTCCTCCAGGAACAGGATCGGGTTGATGGTGAAGGCGTCGTACAGCTCCACCACGTCGATGTCGGCCGGCGTCAGGCCGGCTTCGGCGAAGGCCTTGCGGCCCGACTCCACGGCCGGGGTCACGGTCACGTCGTCCATGCACGAGATCTGCCGGTGCCAGTGCGCGTGCCCGCAGCCGAGCACGTAGACGGGGCTGGCGTGCAGGCCGCGCGCGCGGTCGGCGCGCGTGACCACGAAGGCGCCGGCGCCGTCCGTCACCAGGCAGCAGTCGCGCACCGTGAGCGGATCGGAAATCATCTTCGCGCCGAGCACGTCGTCCACGCTCAGCGGGCCGCGCGCAAACGCATCGGGGTTGCGCTGCGCCCACTTGCGTGCGGCCACCGCCACCTCGGCCAGCTGCGTGCGCGTGGTGCCGTACTGGTGCATGTGGCGCGCCGCCGCCAGCGCGTAGCTGCTGGGCGGGTTGAACGGCTTGTACGGATGCTCGTAGGGCTGCGGGTCCAGCTCGGCGCGCATCTGGTTCTGGCGCGTGCTGCTCGGCGCGCTGCGCGGCGTGGCGCCGTAGCAGACCAGCACGTTGTCGCACTCGCCGGCCTCGATGGCCATCGCCGCGATCTTGAGGTCGGCGATGAAGGACGAGCCGCCGAACATGGTGCTGTCGGAAAAGCGCGGCCGGATGCCGAGGTACTCGGCCATGCGCATCACCCACCAGGGCGAGGTAAGGCTGGCGGTGATGATGCCGTCGATGTCGCGCATGCGCAGGCCGCTGGCCCGCACCGCCGCGTGCGCCGCCTGCGCGATGATCTCCTGCTCGGTGCGCCCGCCCGCGTAGCCCAGGCCGGCCAGCCCGGTGCCGAGGATGGCGACGGCGCCGCGCCGCGTGCCGTGCGTGTCGCTCATGGCTGCACCTGCGCGACGACGAATTCCAGCAGCGGCCCGGCCGCCTCCTGCGCGATCCGCGCACGCACGCGCATGCCGATGCGCACCGCGTCCGGCGCCACGCCCGCGACCCGGCTCATCATGCGCGGGCCTTCGTCGAGGTCGATCAGGCTGACGTTGTAGTCGCCTTCCGGCCGGCGCACCGTGGTGGTGGAATACACCGTGGCGCCGCCCGAGGGCGCCTGCCAGGCCAGCGCGTCGGAGCCGCAGTGCGGGCACAGCACGCGCGGGAAGAAATGCCAGCGCCCGCAGTCCGCGCAGCGCGGCATGACGAAGCTGCCCCGCGCCAGGCTGGCGAAATAGAAAGTGTCCGCGCCCCGGGTTTCGCTGTCGGTGGACGCGCCTGTGCTGCCGTGCATGGAAGCCGCTCCGCGATGGGTTGAGTGGGTCGAATGGATTGAGTGGGTCGAGCGGATTGAGCGGGGATTCACTCGTCCACCTTCACGCCGGTGACCTGCACCGTGCGCTGCCACTTGGCCACCTCGGCCTCCACGTACTGGCGGAACGCCGCCGGGTCGAGCGTGCCGCCGGCCTCGGCGCTCTGCTTGCGCAGCTTCTCGGCCATCGCGGGCGAGCGCATGATGCGGTTGGCCTCGCGGTTCAGGCGCGCCACGATGTCCGGCGCGGTGCCGGCCGGCGCGTACAGGCCGAGCCAGGTGTAGAGGTCGTAGTTCTTGAAGCCGGCCTCGGCGATGGTCGGCAGCTCGGGAAACAGCTTGCTGCGCTCGGCGCTGGTGACGGCGATGGGCCGCAGCTTGCCGGCGGCGATGAAGGCGGACACGCTCATCGAATCCTGGAACACCATCGGGATCTGCCCGGCCACCACGTCGTTGGTGGACGGCGACGCGCCCTTGTACGGCACGTGCACCAGCGGCACGCCGGCCACCTGCCGGAACAGCTCGCCGGCCAGGTGCGTGGAGCCGCCCACGCCGGCCGAGCCGTAGGGCACGCTCGGCTGCGCCTTGGCCCACTTGATGAACTCCGGCAGCGTGTGGGCCGGCACGGACGGGTTCACCACCAGCATGTTGGGCGCCTTGGCGATCAGCGCGATCGGCTCGAAATCCTTCACCGGCTGGTAGCGCACGTTCTTCTGCACCGCCGGGCCGATCACGTGGCCGGTCGCGCTGAGCAGCAGCGTGTAGCCGTCACTGGGCTTGCGCGCCACGTACTCGGTGGCGACCTGCCCGGCCGCGCCGGGACGGTTCTCCACCACGAAGCTCTGCCTGAACGCCTGCGACAGCTCGGCGGCCAGCAGGCGCCCGACGATGTCGGTCATGCCGCCGGGCGCGAACGCCACCACGATGGTCACCGGCTTGGCGGGCCACGCTTCGGCCGCGGCCGGCTGCGCGTGCGCGGCGCCGGCCGCGAGGAAGGTGGAAAAGATGCTGCCGCACAAGGCGAGCAGGCGCAGGCGGGCCTGGAAGGGTTTCACGGCTGTCTCCGGATGAATCGTTCTTGTATGTCGCCGCCGGACCGGCATGAGACGAAGGAGCCGCCTTCCACGGGCCTGGAGCTGGCAGCCAGTATATTTTTCGCGCCCGCCATCGGGCCATCCGAAAAATTCGAACCGGCAGTTCGTGGAATTGGAACGCTCGGCCGGCGGCGCGCCGGCCCGCGCTCACATCTGCCGTGCCGCCAACGCCGTCAGCCCGCCGCCGCGCGCGTCAGCCGCCGTGGAACACGTCGCTGGCGCCCACGTACACGCGGATGCCCCTGGCCTGCGGCAGGTCCGGCAGGATCAGCGCCATGTCGAACGAGGTGCCGCCGGCGGCCTCGAGGAAGGTCCAGCCCGCGCTCCTGCCGCCGGCGTTGAAGGCCACCGATTCGCCGGAGGCGACGTTGACGTAGTTCATGCCGGGCGCGAGCGTCACGGTGCGCGTGGTGGCGCGCAGGTCGGCGGGGCTGCCGAACAGCGCGGCCACGCGGCTCGCCCTGGTGGCGGGGGCGGAAGGGGAAGTATCGGAGGCGGTCGGGGAGAGGGCTTGCGAGGGCGTGCCGGCGCTCCACGCCGGTGACGTGGCGAGCAGGGAGAGTGCCAGCGCGGCGGCCAGCTTTTGCTTTTTGGTCATTGTGTTTTTCCTTGTGCGCACCCCTGTCATCAGGAGTACACGAAGAAAGTGTAATGACCCGCCACGTATTCTTGAAATGATTTAATCAACCGAAACGAAGTCGGTTTATTCATGCATCCCGGCCCGGCGGCGGGACGTCTTCCCGCGTGGCCGCCACGCGCGGATCGTCCAGCAGGAACTGCACGAAGGCGGCGGTGAAGGACGGCAGCTTGCGCTCCGCGCGCACGATCAGGTTCAGCTCGCGGCGCGCCCACGGCTCGGCCAGCCGCACGCCGGCCACGCGCGCCTCGCGCAGCGCCTGCGCGGCCACGCTGCGCGGCACCAGCGCCACGCCCACGCCGGCCTCCACCAGCGACAGCGCGGCCTCGAAGCTGTGCGCGTGCAGGCGCACGTTGGGGCTCTTGCCGGCGCGCTGCGCCATGTCGCGCAGGAACAGGAAATTGCTGCTGCCGCGGCTCATGCAGACGAAATCGAATTCGAGCGCCGCGCCGAAGCGCAGCTCGGCCTGCCGCGCGAGCGGATGGTCGGGCGGCACGGCGAGGACCAGTTCGTCCACGGCATAGCGCTCGGCGCGCACGCCGCCGGCATCGATGTCGCCGGCGAGGATGCCGATGTCGGCCTCCTGCGCCGCTACCGCGGCGGGAATGGCCTGGCTGGCGCGTTCTTCGAGGTCGATGTTGACGTCCGGGTTGGCCGCCAGGAAGCGGCTCACACTGGGGATGATGAAGCCGTTGAGCGAGCTGCTGTTGGCCAGCAGGCGGATATGGCCCTTGAGGCCGGCCGAGAAGCGCCCCACCTCGCCGTGCATGCGCTCCACCCCTTGCAGCAGTTCGCGCACGTGCGCGAGCAGGGTCTGGCCGGCGGGCGTGAGCTCCATGCCGCGCGCGTTGCGCACGAACAGCGGCGTGCCCATCGCATGCTCGAGGTTCTTCAGGCGGTAGCTGGCGGCGGATGCCGTGATGTGGATCGCGGAGGCCCCGCTGGACAGGTTCTGCGCTTCGGCAATGGCCTGGAACAGGCGCAGGTCCGTCAGTTCGTAACGCACGGTGTCTCCGTTCTTGTTTTCGTGGCGGCGCAAGGCGTTGCCGGATGGCAAGCCTTGTCCTGCCGCGATTCTAGAGCATGCCGGCGGCCCGTCTCCCCGTGCGGAGGCGGGCCGCCGGCGCGGCGCCTCAGATCAGCGTCAGGCGCACGTCGATGTTGCCGCGCGTGGCGTTCGAGTACGGGCACACGATATGGGCCTTGTCGACCAGCGACTGCGCGACGGCGCGGTCCACGCCGGGCAGCGAGATGTTCAGGTCCACCTCGATGCCGAAGCCGGTGGGAATCGCGCCGATGCCGACCTGGCCGGTGATCGAGGTATCCGCGGGCAGCGCGATCTTCTCGCGGGCCGCGACGAACTTCAGCGCGCCCAGGAAGCAGGCCGAATAGCCCGCGGCGAACAGTTGCTCGGGGTTGGTGCCGACACCGCCCGCGCCGCCCAGCTCGCGCGGGGTGGCCAGCTTGACGTCCAGCACGTTGTCGGAAGACACCGAGCGGCCGTCACGGCCTCCGGTGGCGGTGGCGCTGGCGCGGTAAAGGACTTTTTCGATCGACATGATGAATCTCCGGTTCGTTGACTGAGAGTGACACTGCCGGCTCCGGGGAGCCGAGGGGTTATGGGGTACTGCCTGCTGCGGTACTGCCGTGTGCTGCTGCCTGCTGCCTGCTGCTACTTACTATCTACCATCTGCCGCGCATCGCCAGTGCCCGGTTGCGGCACTCAACATCGCTAGCGATTAAATCGTGCACTACTTATCTTGCGTTCCGGCGGGGCATTCGCCCGCGCCTTCCTTCAACTGCCCATTCAACTGCCCGCGTCGGCGAAGCGCTCGCGCAGCTTGTCGAGCTCCGCCTTGACCGACGCGATCTTCTCGATGCCGCAATCGGCCGCGCACAGCACCGCGCGCGGCACCGCCTCGGCCTGCTGCCGCAGCGCGCGCCCGTGCGGGGTCAGCGTGACGATGACCTGCCGCTCGTCGGCCGCGGCGCGCTCGCGGCGCAGCAGCGACTGCGCTTCCATGCGCTTGAGCAGCGGCGTGAGCGTGGCCGAATCCAGGTGCAGGCGCGCGCCGATGTCCGACACCGTCAGGCCATCGGCCTCCCACAGCACCATCATCACGAGGTATTGCGGATAGGTCAGGCCCAGCGGCGCCAGCAACTTGCGGTAAAGCTTGTTCAGGGCCAGCGAAGTGGCATACACGGAAAAGCAGAACTGGTGGTCCAGCAGCAGCACGGAGGCGCTGTCGAGACCGGCGCCGGGCGCTGCCTGCTTGTTCCGGGGAGTGCGTTTCGTGTCCATGAGCCGTAATTTATATCGCGCACGATTCAATTGCAAGCTATTTTTTTGGCCGCGCCGCAGACTTTTCCGCGCCGCCGCGCGGGGCCTCACGGCTGGTCGTCTCCCAGCAGGCCCAGCGCGGTGGTGTCGATGGTCTCGACCTTGCCCTTCTGCCGCACCTCCGTGCGCAGCACGAAGGACTCCGTGGGGCAGTACCAGTCGGTGATCTCCATGACCGCGGGTTCGGTCTGAATCACCTCGTCGCCCATCAGCACCGGGCCGAGCGAGTTGCGCTTCTCGTAGGTGATCGGCATGCACTCGCGGCGGCCCAGCGTGGTCTCGATGGCGCGCGCGCGGCCCACGCGCCGCTCGCCGATGGTGACGGAGGCCGACGGCGCGCGGATGGTGGTGACGAAGGCGTCGGTGGCCAGGCTGTGGATCTCCAGGTCGAGGCTGGAGGTGAGCGTCTCGCCGGGCAGCACCGCGCCTTCGCGCACCGCCAGGCCGGCGTAGCTGAGCACGCCGTGGCCCTGGAACGAGGCCTCGCCGAACAGGCGCGTATAGCGCGCCCGCGCATTGATGGTGGCGCGCTGGCTGCTGACCGTGCCGCCGGTGCCGCCGGCCGCGCGGTCGAAATTCATGTGGTGCACCTGGTCCATCACCACCGGCGGCCCCATCATCGCCGCCAGCGCGGACTTGGAATGGATCGTCAGCCAGGCGCTGCAGCCGGTCTCGGTGCGCACCGGGTGGCGGATCGTCATGGTGATCGACATCGGCATGTCGCCGTCGGCTTCCATCTGCGTGCGGGCGCCGGAACGGAACCAGCCGGTGTCGCAGATGGTGCCCGGCGCGGCCGGCGGCGGCTCCGCCGATGCGGCGGTCGCGCCGGCGGCGGCGTTGTCTGTGGGCGCGGGCGCGGCCGGCTGCGCCCGCGCGGCGCCGAGGACGCCGCACAGCAACAGCAGCAGCGCCGGCAGGCGGAGCCGCGCGGGCGCGCCCGGTTTTGCGCGGGCGTCGGTCCGGCAAGGAGGAACTGTCATTTGGTATCCCAGGCTGGGCCGCGGCGGCACCGGCCGCCGTCATGCAGCGAAGGTAGCATCGCCGCCGCCGCGGCACAATCCGCAGCCGGCGGCCGGCGCGTACAATCGGCCGGAGCCAGCCATCACGACACCATCGCGGCATCATCACAACCAGGAGACGACAATGGCAGTGATCGGACCCGACGTGCGCATCCACCCGAGCGCCTACGTGCATGAATCGGCCTACCTCTACGGCAAGGTCACGGTGCACGAGCACGCGTCGATCTGGATCAACGCGGCCGCGCGCGCCGAGCACACGGAAATCGTGATCGGCGCGTACACCAACATCCAGGACTTCGCCATGCTGCACGTGGGCGACCGCACGCCCACCCTCATCGGCAGCCATTGCTCGATCACCCATCACTGCACCATCCACGGCTGCACCATCGGCGACAACTGCCTGATCGGCATCAACGCCACCATCATGGACGCCTGCGTGATCGGCGACAACAGCATCGTGGCCGGCCATGCCTTCCTCAAGGAAGGCACCGTGATCCCGCCCAATTCCATCGTGATGGGCAGCCCCGGCAAGATCACGCGCACGCACAACAGCTACGTGCGCAACCGGCTCAATGCCTTCCTCTACTACAAGAACGCGCTGGCCTACGCGCAGCAGAACTACCGCGCCTGGGAAGGCCCCGCGTTCACGGCGGAGGTGATGCAGGAAATGGCGAAGCTGCAGGCGGAACTGAAGGCGCTGGCCGGTTGAATCCGCGCTGTCAGACCAGCCCGAGGTCCACGGCGCGCGCGCCGGGAAACACCTGCGCCAGGCGCGCGTCGTCCAGCCCGTAGAGGCGCCGGAAGAGGCCGCCCAGCAGCGCGCGGTATTCGTTGAGCACGGGCCAGTCGCGGTTCTGGTTGAGCGTGCGCTGCTCCACCGCCACCTGCTCGCCGGCGATGCGCCCGCCGCGCACCGCGCCGCCGGCCACCCAGTACACCGTGCCGTGGCCGTGGTCGGTGCCGCGCGTGCCGTTCTCGCGGAAGGTGCGGCCGAACTCGGACACCACCACCAGCGTGGTCTGGTTCCACGCGGGGCCGATCTCCTCGGCGAAGCCGGCAATGCCGCGCCCGAGGTTGTCGAGCAGGCTGGCCAGCTGCCCCTGCGCGCCGCCCTGGTTGACGTGCGTGTCCCAGCCGCCCACGTCGATGAAGCCGAGGTTGAAGCGCTCGCGCATCAGGCCGGCCATGCGGCGCGCCTCGAGCTCGAAGCCGCGGGCGCTGAGCGCGCGCCGGTTGGCCGCCTGCATCTCCTGCATGCGGCCGGCCATCGCGGCGTCGCCCTCCCCCTGTCCACCTTGCCCGCCCTGCGCCAGCATGGCGTTGCGGCGCTGCATGGCCTCAGCCTCCTGCGCCACGGTCTGGCGCAGCTCGAAGCCTTCGTCGATCAGCGACTCGAAGCGCGTGCCGCGGTACATCTGCGCCAGCACGCGCGTCTGGCGCTCGTCGAACGGCGTGCGCCCGGTGCCCTTGAGCGAGACGTTGGGCACGTTGAGCGGCCCGCTCAGCACCACCGGCAGGCCGTCGGTGAAGGCCACCGGCGCGGCGCGCCCGCCCATGACGCCGGCCAGCCGGTTGAGAAAGCCGGTGCCGCGCAGCGACGCCACGCTGCGCGCGCCGCTGGCGCCGGCCAGCGGCAGGCCCGCCTCCACGCCGTCCTGCGTCTCGAAGTGGCTGCGCGACAGGTCCTCGGTGCCGGCGAACGGCACGAAGGCAAGCTGCCGCTTCCGCCACAGCGGCAGCATGCTGTCCCTGAGCGCGGGATGCAGCGCCCAGTCGCCGATGCCGCGGTCGGCGCCGCCGTCGGAAGCCGCCGCGAGCGAGAGCGCCGCGCGCGGGTCGGCCGGCGTATCGGACGCGGCGGGCGCGACAGGCCGCGCGATGGCGATCGTGGGCCGCGCGGCGTAATAAAAATCGCTGCCCGCCGGCACCAGCACGCTGGTGGCATCGTAGCCGCCGCGCAGGAACACCAGCAGGAAGCGCGCGTCGGCCTGCTGCGGCAGCGCATAGGCGCGCGCGACGATGCCGGGCGCCAGCGTGGCCAGTCCAGCCATGCCGGCGCGTTTGAGCCATTCACGTCGTTGCATGAGATGCTCCCGTGTCGTGTCTAGTCCTGCATCCACTCGGGCGAGGACAGCAGTATCGTGTTCCATTCCGCCTGCGACGCCGCCTGCGTCATGGCCGTGCGCGTGGCGGGGCCGAGCGTGGCTTCGATGCTGTCGAAGAAGACGCGGTTGCCCGGCTGCGGGAAACCTGTGCGCTCGGCCGGCTTGCCGTCGTCCTTCGAGAACAGGCCGGCCTGCCCGGAGCCGATCGCGCGCGCGATCTCGAAGCGCTTGACCATCTGGCCCGAGCTGGCCCACGCGCTTTCCGCGGCGGGGTAGCCGTCGGGCGTGACGCGGCCGTAGAGCGGCTCGCCGAGCTGGTTGAGCCAGCCGATGGCCGGGCGCAGGTTGGCCACCATGCGGCCGTCGTAGGCCAGCCGCAGCGACGACGCCACGAACTGCATCGGGTCCTTGAAGCGGCGCGTGCCGGAGGCCAGCGTGGCATCGAACTCGGGCGACAGGAACAGCGTGCGCAGCACGGTGGCGATGTCGCCGTCGCTCCTGGTGAACGCCGCCGCCATGCGCTCGACCAGCGCCGGCGGCGGCGCGTCGCCGACGAAGTGCGCGGCGATCCTGGCCGAGATGAAGCGCGCCGTGGCCGGATCGCGGCTAAGGATGTCGACGGCCTGCTCCACCTCGTGAAAACCGGACGGCTCGATGCGGTGGCCGAGCAGGGTCTTGGCGCCGAAGTCGTGGCGGTTCGGATTGAACTCGAACACGCCATCGGCGCGGTACAGCGCCTGCTTCTGCGGCGGCAGCTTCGGCGGCTCGCCGCTGGCGTTGATGCCCAGGCCGGTCAGCACGCGCGCCAGCTCCTGCACGTCCTGCTGCGTGTAGCGCGAGCCGCTGGCGCCGCCCGACACGCCGAGCGTGTGCAGCTCCATCAGCTCGCGCGCGTAGTTCTCGTTGATGCGGTTGGCGGCGCTCTGCGCGTTGTCCAGGTACTCCAGCATGGCGGGCGCGGTCACGGTGGCCATCAGCAGGTCGCGGAACCGGCCGAGCGCGCGCGGCCGGATGGCGCGGTCCTCGTAGTCGGCCAGCACCCAGCGCACCGAACCCTTGCCCGAGTACACGCTGAAATGGTTCATCCAGAACCACGTCATCTGCTCGCGCAGTTGCGCCGGCGAGTAAAGCGCGCGCAGCAGGTGGCGGCGGCTGGTGTCGAGCAGCACCTCGCTGCCGGCGCGGTTGAGCGCCTCGCGGGCCTTCTGCTTTTCGTCTTCGTCGGCGAGCGCGTTGATGCGCCGCTGCTCGGCGCGCACGCCGCTCAGGCGCTGCGCGCCGCTTTGCTGCGCGATGCTCAGCGCGCCGATGGCGGCGGCGAGCTCGCCGCCGTCCTGCGCCGGCGCCGCGATCTGCTCGTCGAGATAACGCGCGCGGCCCAGCCTGCGCAGTTGCTCGATGCCGGCCTGGTCGGCGCCGAAGGTCACGCTGTTGAGCCAGTGCAGGTCGGCCGGCCCGAGCGCGGCGGCGGACGCGCCACCGGCCCGCGGGCCGCCGCCCTGCGCGCAGGCGGCCAGCAGCGCGACGGCCACGGCCAGGTACAACGTTGTCGTCAGACGTGGAAAGCGAAGAGGCATGGCGGTCCTGTCTCGGCTCGCGCGAGCGCGTGGGTGACACCGCTCTGACGCGGACGGACGCGGTTCGGTTGACGCGAACGTGCCGTGATTTACCCGGACTTTACGCCCGGAAACGGATCCCGCTCCGCAAGGAAAACGAAAGCCCCGGCCGCCATCCGCGCTCCCCTGGCCGCCGCCAGCTCAGGGCTGGCCTGCCTGCGCGGGCATGGCGCGCAGCGTGAGCGCCCAGAAGACCAGCGCCGCCAGGCTGATGACCGCGCCCAGCACGCATACGCCGCTCCAGCCGGCCCGCGCGTAGACGTGGGTCGACGCGATGGCGCCGGCGCCGCTGCCCAGTGCGTAGAAGAGCATGTAGCAGCCCACCATGCGGCCGTGCGCCTCGGGCCGCACGCGGAACACCAGACTCTGGTTGGTGACGTGGATGGCCTGCCCGGCGAGGTCGAGCACCAGCACGCCGGCCACCAGCAGCCACAGCGACTGCGGCGCCAGCGCCAGGGGCAGCCAGCAGGCGAGCAGCAGCACCAGCGCCACGCCGGTGGTGCGCTGGCCCAGGCCGCGGTCGGCCAGCCGGCCGGTGCGCGCCGCGGCCAGCGCGCCGGCCGCGCCCACCAGGCCGAAAGCGCCGATGGCGGTGTGCGACATGGCATGCGGCGGCGCGCTCAGCGGCAGCACCAGCGTGGTCCAGAACGCGCTGAACGCGGCGAACATCAGCATGGCGAGTACGCCGCGGATCTGCAGCGTGCGCTCGCCGAGCAGCAGCACGAACATCGAGCCGAGCAGGCGCGCGTAACCCAGGCGCGCCGGCGCGATGGCCTGGCGCGGCAGGCGGCGCACCAGCACCGCGAACAGCAGCAGCGCCAGCACGCCCGAGGTGGCGTACACCGCGCGCCAGCCGGCCAGGTCGGCCAGCACGCCCGCCAGCGCGCGCGCCGCCAGCAGCCCCTGCGTCATGGCCGTGCCGAGCAGGCCCACGGCCAGCATGCCGGCCAGCAGCGCGGCGCGCGTGCCGGCCAGGCTGACCGCGCCGAGCGCCACCGCCAGCAGCAGCAGTTGCGCCAGGATCAGCCGGCGCCGGTCCATCAGGTCGCCCACCGGCACCAGCAGCAGCAGCGCCAGCGCGCAGCCGGCCTGGGTCGCCGTCACCACGATGCCCACGGCGCTCTCGGCGAAGCCGAACTCGCGCGCCACGGCGTCGAGCAGCGGCTGCGCGTAATAGACGTTGGCCACGCTGAGCCCGCAGGCCAGCGCGAACAGCCACACCAGCGCGGGGGCCATGCGAGCCGGCGCCGCGGCGGGAGCGCGCGCGCACGGCGCGGCGGCGTTCATGGTCATGGAGACTCCATCTGGTTGCGTCAGAAAACCAGATGGAGTCTAGCCAACATGGTTTCCTTAAGCAACCAGATGATGCGCAATACACACGACGGCACGGGAAGTGCGGCAGAAAGCAAGGCAAGCAGCGGCGCAAGAAGCGAAGCGAAAAGCGGCGCGGGAGGCTCCCCAGCAAGGTTGCGATGTATATCGTATAGTTGCGATATTAATTTTGAGAGAAGCGGATATATGTTTCGGCAAAAGACGAAACAGGCCGTTTCCTCCACCAGCCAACCCGCCCCCAATGGACTCCGACGCCATCGACATCGACGCCATCCTCAAGGCCCTCGCCAACCCGCTGCGGCGCAACATCCTGTACTGGCTGAAAGACCCGGAAGCGAACTTCGCCATGCAGGACCACCCGCTCGACATCGGCGTGTGCGCGGGCCTGATCGATGCGCGCACCGGGCTGTCGCAGTCCACGGTCTCGGCGCACCTCGCCACGCTGCAGCGCGCGGGGCTGGTGACGTCGAAGCGGGTCGGCCAGTGGATCTTCTTCAAGCGCGACGAGCAGACCATCCAGGCTTTCCTGGCACGGATGCACCGCGATCTCTGAACCCCGGCGGCGCGCGAGCGCCGCAGTTTTTCCGCACCGATGGTGCCTGTCTACCCTGCTGTCTATCCTGATACCGGACCAATCATGACTACCCTTTTCGACCCGATCCGCATTGGCGACCTCGACCTGCCCAACCGCGTCATCATGGCGCCGCTGACGCGCTCGCGCGCGGTGGGCGGCGGCCGCGTGCCCAACGCGCTGATGGCGCAGTACTACGTGCAGCGCGCCTCGGCCGGCCTGATCCTGAGCGAGGCCACCGCCGTCACCCCGCAAGGCGTGGGCTACGCCGACACCCCGGGCATCTGGTCCGACGAGCAGGTGGCCGGCTGGAAGGTCGTCACCGATGCCGTGCACGCCGCGGGCGGCCGCATCTTCCTGCAGCTCTGGCACGTGGGCCGCATCTCCGACCCGATCTTCCTCGACGGCGAACTGCCGGTGGCGCCGAGCGCCATCGCCGCCCAGGGCCACGTCAGCCTGGTGCGCCCGCAGCGCCCCTACGTCACGCCGCGCGCGCTGGAAACCGACGAGATCCCCGGCATCGTCGCCGCCTACCGCCACGGCGCCGAGAACGCCAAGGCCGCCGGCTTCGACGGCGTGGAAGTGCACGGCGCCAACGGCTACCTGCTCGACCAGTTCCTGCAGGACAGCACCAACAAGCGCACCGACGCCTACGGCGGCTCCATCGAGAACCGCGCGCGCCTGCTGCTGGAAGTGACCGACGCCTGCATCGAGGTGTGGGGCGCGTCGCGCGTGGGCATGCACCTGGCGCCGCGCGGCGACGCGCACACGATGGGCGACTCCGACCCGGCCGCCACCTTCGGCTACGTGGCGCGCGAGCTCGGCAAGCGCAAGATCGCCTTCATCTGCGCGCGCGAGGCGCTCGGCGACAACCGCCTGGGCCCGGCCCTGAAGCAGGCCTTCGGCGGCGTCTACATCGCCAACGAGCGCATGACCAAGGCCACGGCGCAGCACGTGCTGGAAGCCGGCGAAGCCGACGCGGTGGCCTTCGGCCAGTTGTTCATCGCCAACCCGGACCTGCCGCGCCGCCTGCAGACCGACGCGCCGCTCAACGCGCCGCAGCCGGAAACCTTCTACCACTCGGGCGCGGAAGGCTACATCGACTACCCCGCGCTCGCCTGAGCGCGGCGGGACTGGCGCCGCCCGGGCCTTGCCGGGCGGCGCCCGCCGGCCGCCGCTTCGCCATGCTCCGGCGGACTTCGCCGGGGCCGGCGCCACTGCGAGCCGGCAGCGGCATGCGGCCCGTCCCGGACAGGGGCGGGCCGCATGCCGTGATTCACCGATAGCCCCCTCCTCCCGGGCATGGCGTTGCCAGACGCCGCCCCGTCGGCCTTCCCGATATCTTCCGGCAACACGCATGGCACGCCGCCGCGCGTGACACATCGGGGCCGATCTTTCCCGACCAGGGGAAACACCCCCGCGCGCCGCCATGTGCGCCAAACCCCCCACCTGTTCCGAAACCGGTCCGTCACGCCCTCCACATCCCGCATTGTTAATGCAGATGGAACACTAATAATCATTGCCAGACAATTATTTTCCCCAAGGCAACCAATATCATGATCTCCGTAGTGCATCCCCCTGAACGAAAAGGAGCAAGAAACCATGTCCGACAAACAGAACGGTATCGCCCTGGTGACGGGCGCCTCGCGCGGCATCGGCGCCGCCATCGCCCGCCGCCTGGCCGCCGATGGCTTCTCGGTTGCCGTGAACTATGTGTCCAACCCCGGTGAGGCCGACAAGCTCGTCGCCGAACTGGCCCAGACCGGTGTCAAGGCCGTCGCCGTGCAGGCCGACGTGTCCAAGGTCGACCACGTGCGCCGCATGTTCGACGAGGTCGAGAGCAAGCTCGGCAAGATCGACGTGCTGGTCAACAACGCCGGCATCCTCAAGACCATGCCGTTCGCGCAGACCACCGACGAGGTGTTCGCCCAGACCTTCAGCATCAACGTGACCGGCGTGTTCAACACGCTGCGCGAAGCGACCGCGCGCCTGAACGACGGCGGCCGCATCATCAACCTGTCGAGCACGACGCTGGCGCTGAACCTGCCGGGCTACGCGATCTACAACGGCACCAAGGCCGCGGTGGAAGCGTTCTCGCGCGTGCTGGTCAAGGAACTGCGCGGGCGCCGCATCACGGTGAACTGCGTGGCGCCGGGCCCGGTGGCCACCGAGCTGTTCCTCAACGGCAAGACCGAAGAACAGATCCAGACCTTCTCCAAGATGCCCCCGCTGGAGCGCCTGGGCCAGCCCGAGGACATCGCCAGCGCGGTGGCCTTCCTGGCCGGCCCGGACGGTGCCTGGGTCAACGGCCAGGTGCTGCGCGCCAACGGCGGCCTGGCCTGAGCACGGCTGCGCGCCCCATGCCGGCAACCCGACACAACGGCGCACAGGCGAAGCCGTGGCGGCCGCGCCTGCGCGCCGCCGCCGCGGTACTGGCATCCGTGCTGTCGCTCGCGGCCTGCAGCCGCGCGCGCATGGCCGATGCGGAGAACAACATGACCATGCGCCCATCCGTTACCTACCTGCACCTGCTGCGGCATACGCCGTTCTTCACCGCGCTGTCGACCGACCAGCTGCAATGGGTCATCGACCACTCGCGCGAGTGGGAGGTCGATGCCGGCGCCGTGCTGTCCAGGCGCGGCCCGCAAGGCCCGACGGATACCGACTACTGGATCCTGCTCGACGGCGGATGGCGCGTCGAGCACGCCGGCAAGTCGTTCCCGAGCGGGCACGCGGACCCGGGCAAGTGGTTCAACACCCGCCAGACGCAGGACAAGCCCGGCGCCCTGGTCGCCACGGAGCATGGCTACGTCATGCGCATTCCCGAGGGCGAGATGCAGGTCATGCTCGACCGGGGCTTCGCCTTCGATGCCCATCTGGAACAGGGGCGGGCGTACTACCAGAAGATCTTCCGGCAGTAAGGCCGCCGCCGTTCCGCGCGGTCCTGCCCGGAACGGCGGCGGGCACGCGGAAGCCGTCTCTCCGGAGACGCGCCGGGTACGCGTCCGCGGCTACAGATAGTCCACTTTCCTGAATTTCCACTCCTAGGGAGACCCACATGTCGCAAATCATCCTCGTCACCGGCGCCTCGTCCGGCTTCGGCCTGATGACCGCCAGGGAGCTGGCGCAAGCCGGCCACACCGTCTATGCCTCGATGCGCGAGACCCAGGGCCGCAACGCCCCGCGCGTGGCGGAGATCGCCCAATGGTCCAGGGACAACAAGGCCGACCTGCGCACCGTCGAGCTGGACGTGCAGTCCGACACCTCGCCCGCGGCGGCGGTCGCCCACATCCTGCAGGATGCCGGCCGCCTGGACGTGATCGTGCACAACGCCGGCCACATGGTGTTCGGCCCGGCCGAGGCCTTCACGCCGGCACAACTGATGCAGCAGTACGACGTCAACGTGCTCGGCACGCAGCGCGTGAACCGCGCCGCCCTGCCGCACCTGCGCAAGCAGGGCAAGGGTCTGCTGGTGTGGGTGGGCTCGTCGTCCACGCGCGGCGGCACGCCGCCGTTCCTGGCGCCGTACTTCGCCGCCAAGGCCGCGATGGACGCGCTGGCCGTGTCGTACTCCACCGAGCTGGCGCGCTGGGGCATCGAGACCACCATCATGGTGCCGGGCGCCTTCACCAAGGGCACCAACCACTTCGCGCATTCGGGCAAGCCGGCCGATACCGCGGTGGCCGCCGAATACGAGCAGGGCCCCTACGCCGACGTGCCCGGCAAGGCGCTCGAAGGCCTGAAGAACCTGGAACCCGAGGACGCCGACCCCGCCGAAGTGGCGCGCGAGATCGTCCGCGTGGTGGGCCTGCCGTTCGGCAGGCGCCCGTTCCGCGTGCACGTCGATCCGTCGCAGGACGGCGCGGAAGTGGTCAACGCCGTGGCCGACCGCATGCGCCGCGAGATGTACCTCGCGATCGGCCTGCGGGACCTGCTCTCGCCCGCGGTCAAGGGCTAGCGGGCACGGCATGATGGCGCGCCGCCGTCGGCCAGCGGCACGATGGCGTGCGCGGGCGCGATCGGGAATGGCGCTGGCGGAGAAACAGCGCTCACTGCCAGCAGGAGCCGGGCCGGAGGGAGCCGGACCCGGAGCCGGAGTACGGCACGCCGGCGCCCGCATTTCCATATGTGCTTCGCTGCGTTGGCGCGTCGGCCCGGGCCGCCGTATGATGTGCGGCACCCACCCCCACAACATGGAGCGCCGCATGAACGCCGTCACTGAGCCGCTGCTGGCTTTGCAGGATCTCGAGCTTCCCTCGCTGCATTTCCCCGCCGTCCAGGCCGAAGTCTCGCCGCAGGAATGGGCGGTGCGCGTCGAGCTGGCCGCGGCCTACCGGCTCGCCGCGCAGTTCCGCTGGACCGACCACATCTACACGCACTTCTCCGCGCGCGTGCCCGGCCCCGACGAGCATTTCCTGATCAACGCCTACGGCCTGACCTTCGACGAGATCGGCGCGTCCAACCTGGTCAAGGTCGACATCGACGGCGAGATCGTGCGCGACGATACCGGCCTGGGCATCAACCCGGCCGGCTATACCATCCACAGCGCGCTGCACGGCGCGCGCCACGACGTGGGCTGCGTGCTGCATACCCACACCGCGGCCGGCATCGGCGTGTCGGCGCAGCGCGACGGGCTGCTGATGATCTCGCAGCACGCCATGCGCTTCTTCGGGCGGGTCGCGTACCACGACTACGAAGGCATCGCGCTCGACCTCGACGAGCGCGTGCGCCTGGTGGCGGACCTCGGCGACAAGAACGTCTTCATCCTGCGCAACCACGGCCTGCTGACCTGCGCGCCGACCATCGCGCAGGCGTTCCAGGAACTGCACGTGCTGGAACGCGCGTGCGCGGCGCAGCTCGCCGCGCAGTCCGGCGGCGCGCCGCTGATCATCGCGCCGGACGCGGTGGCCCGCAAGGTGGCCGACGTGGCGATCCGCAACACCGGCGGCACGGTCACGCGCAAGCACTGGGCCGCGCTGCTGCGCCAGCTCGACCGCAGCGATCCGTCGTACCGCCACTAGAAAAAAACTCGCCAAGAGACGCTATCAAGATGAAGCGAAGCGGCTCCGGCCAGGCGCGGCCGCGGACGGTACAAGTAGTACGGCAAGGCCGCGCAACGACGCCAGGATCATTTTGATGGCGTCTCTCAGCGCCGGTGGTCGAACCGGCGCGCGAGCCGCTCGCCGCCGAACTGCACCAGCGTCACCAGCGCGATCAGGATGGCGATGACGTTGAACATCACGGCGGTCTCGTAGCGCTCGTAGCCATAGCGGATGGCGAGGTCGCCGAGGCCGCCGGCGCCGACCGCGCCGGCCATCGCCGACGAGCCGATCATGGCGATCACGCTGACCGTGGCGCCGCCCACGATGCCCGGCAGCGCCTCGGGCAACAGCACGTGGCGCACGATGTGCCAGCGCCGGCAGCCCATCGCGCGCGCGGCCTCGACCAGCCCCGGGTCGATCTCGTTGAGGCTGACCTGGGCGATGCGCGCGAAGAACGGGATCAGGTGCACGCTCAGCGGCACCACCGCCGCCCAGGTGCCCATCGTGGTGCCCACGATCAGCCGCGTGACCGGCAGCATGGCCACCAGCAGGATGATGAAGGGAATCGAGCGGAAGGTATTGACCAGCACCGACAGCACGCGGTGCAGGCGCGGCCGCGGGCTCAGCCCGCCCGGCGCGCTCAGCGTCAGCACGATCGCCAGCGCCATGCCGCACACGAACACCACCAGGCAGGCGGAACTGGTCATCAGCAAGGTCTCGCCCAGCGCCTTCACATACTTGTCAGCCAATGGCGGGAACATGGTCCGCTGCCTCCTCGTGACTGGCGCGCGCGCCGGCGCCGGCCGCATTGGCCGCATTGGCCGCGGGCGCCGCGCCGCCGATGCCCGCCACGCTTGCCACACTCGCCACGCCGCTGGCCAGCCGCAGCGGACGCAGCAGCGCCAGCGTGGCGGCGGCCCGCGGCTGGGCGAACACCTGCTCCACGGTGCCGAGCTCCACCACGTGGCCGTGGTCGAGCACCAGCACGCGGTCGCAGGCCTGGCGGATCACCGCCATGTCGTGCGTGATCAGCACCACGGTCAGGCCAAGGCGGCGGTTGATGTCGCGCAGCAGCGCCAGGATCGATTCGGTGGTCTCCGGGTCCAGCGCCGAGGTGGCCTCGTCGCACAGCAGGATCTCGGGGCGCTGCACCAGCGCGCGCGCAATGCCCACGCGCTGCTTCTGCCCGCCGGACAGCATGGCCGGATAGACCTGCGCCTTGCCGGCCAGGCCCACCAGCTCGAGCAGCTCCGTCACGCGCGGCGCGATCTGCGCGCGCGGCACGCCGGCCACGCGCAGCGGCAGCGCCACGTTCTCGAACACGGTCTTGGCCGAGAGCAGGTTGAAATGCTGGAAGATCATGCCCACGCGCCGGCGCAGCGCCACCAGGCCGTCCTCGTCGAGCGTGCCCACGTCCACGCCGTCCACGCGCACGTGGCCGCCGCTCGGGCGCTCCAGCATGTTGATGGTGCGCAGCAGCGTGGACTTGCCGGCGCCGCTGCGGCCGATGATGCCGAAGATCTCGCCGCGCGCCACGGTGAACGACACCGCGGACAGCGCGGCGGACGGCGCGCCGGGATACTGCTTGCCGAGCTGCTCGAACACGATGTGCGGCAGCGCGGACGGCGCCGGGGAAGGCTGCGGGGGTGCCTGCGACACGGTGGATCCTCCTGGAACGGCAACGGCGGCAAGAGACCGCGGCGTCAGAACGCCGGGATCACCGAGCCCTGGTACTTGCTCAGGATGAACTTGCGCACGTCTTCCGACTGGTAGGCCTTGACCAGCGGCGCCACCCACGGCGCGGCCTTGTCGCGCTCGCGCACGGCGATCACGTTGACGTAGGGGTTGTGCTCCTTCTTCTCCACGGCGATGCCGTCGCGCGTGGCGATCAGGCCGGCCTGATAGGCGAAGGTGTTGATCACCGCGGCGGCGTCCACGTCCGGCAGCGAGCGCGCCAGCACCACCGAGGCGCTTTCCACCAGGTCCAGCTTCTTCGGGTTGGCGGTCACGTCGGCCAGCGTGGCGGTGCCGGTAAACGGATCGAAGCCGTCGCGCAGCTTGATCAGGCCGTGGTCGCGCAGGATCACCAGCGCGCGGGTCTGGTTGCTCGGGTCGTTGGGAATGCCGATGCGCGCGCCGGCCGGCAGCGCCTCGAGCGACTTGTACTTCTTCGAGTAGAAGGCGATCGGCGAGATCAGCGTATCGGCCACCGCCACGATCTTGTAGCCGCGCTGCGTGACCTGGTCGCGCAGGAACGGCTTGTGCTGGAATGCGTTGGCGTCGAGGTCGCCGTTGTTGAGCGCCTCGTTGGGGCTGGCGGTGCCGGTGATGACGATGGGCTGCACGTTGAGGCCCTGCTTCCTGGCCACCTGCGTGACGACTTCCCAGATTTCTTCGTCGACACCGCCGCGCACGCCGACCTTGATGGTCTTGTCGGCGGCCAGCGCCGGCGCCGCGCCGATGGCGAATGCCGCCGAGGCGGCCAGGAGCGTGGAAAGGATCTTGCGCAGGGTCATGAGCGGTCTGCCTGGGTGCGGTTCGTGGGTGGCGGCGGCGCGCGCATGGCGCCGCGCGATGCCAGGGGATGCAGTCTAGGCAGCCGCCCGCACCCCGGTCCACGAATATTTCCGCACTAGCAAATCAGGAATTCACGCCCCTGCGCGGGTGCGGCCCATCGCGCCGGTGGCAGCGCGCGGACCGCGATCGTTCCCGCGTCAGGGCTGATCGTAGACCCACACCGAGCCGTCCGCGAGGCGCACGGCGACGCGCAGCTTGCCATTCGCATCGACAGCGCTCGCGAAATCCGCCCCGGTGCCGTTGCCCGGCAGCGCGAGCGTCGCCAGCGTAATGCTGTCCGTGTTGAGGACAGCCAGCGAAGACGCCGCGAGACCCGTCACGAAATGCGGGATGGCGCTCAGTTTGAGCAGTGGCGTCACCCCGCCGGACACAGTCGCATAAGGGGTATTCGGTCCGGATGTGACAACGATGCCAGTGCCGCTCACGTAGCCGTAGATCGGCGCGTTTTCGTTGGTCGCGTCACCGGAGACAGCGCCAAGGCCAAGGGACGCCTGGGCGCCAAACCACAGGGTCTCGCCGCCACCCGGCGACATTGTATTGCGCGATCCATTCGCCTGGACCGCCAGGCCGCCACCTGTGGAATACGGCCGCGCGTCCAGGACTGGCGCGTTCCTGAAACTATTCACTGTCGCGCCTCCCCCCACGGGTTGCCACCACCACACCCCTGACGTGACACACCAGCCCGTCGCGATGATGCCGGTGCCGCCGGTTGCCTTCACGAAGGCGCGCCCGGCCGTTGTGCTGGCCGCATACTGCACGCAACCCGGCAACGAGAAATCCGTACGCGCTCCGGCGAGCTCCGCATCGACGCTGCCGAACGGCACGCTCGCGCCATCGGTGCCCAGTTGCACCACCACCGCCGAATTCGCCGGGTCCGTGTCCGCCGCCAGCCACACACCTTGCGCCGCCGCCGGCAGCGCCGCGGCGGGCTCGATCGGCCCTTCGCCGGCCACGCCGAAACGCTCCAGCCGCGCCGGCTGGCTGCCGTCCGCGCTCAGCCGCCACACGCGCGTGCCGTCGATCGCCAGGCTGACGATCGAGGGATTGGCAACGGGCGCGTCCGGCAGGCGGCTCCACACGCCCGGGAACGTCAGCGGCAGCGTGCTGCTGTTGGTGCGGCCATCCGGATAGGTCGCGGTCAGCGTCAGCGTGGCGGCATAGGCGCCGGTCTGCGCGGCGTCGAGGCCGAGCGTCACGCTGGTGCTAGTGGGCATGCTGACGATGGATGCGGCCGTGCCGCTTTGCTGAATCGACCACACCAGCGTGGCCCGGCTGGCGAGGTCCGCGCCCGGCGCGTCGGTCAGCGTCGCCGTCACGGTGCCGGTGCGGCCCGGCTTCATGTTCAGCGACGGCACCGAGAACGCGATCGACGGCAGCGCCACCAGCGGCCGCGCCAGCGCCGCGTTGGCGCACAGGCGGTCGCCCGCCGGCGTGCTCGCGCACGCGGTGAGCTGCCCCGCGCCCGCCAGCGTGCCCGTGGTGGAAACCTGCGCCGAATGGCTGTCCGCCGCCGGCGCGGCGGCGAACGTGGCGTTGTCGACCGCCCACGACCAGTTCGTGAGATCGGCCGCGCCATCCACGCCGTCCGAACGCCGTACCACCGCGGTGACGACTTGCGCCGCTGCGCCGTAGTTGACCGTCAGCGTGGAGGGCGACAGCGTCAGCGCATAAGTCTTCGCGGGCGCGGCCTGCACCGTCAGGTGCGTGGTGCTGGTGGCCTGAGTACCGTCGGGCAGCGTCGCCGTGGCGACGATGTCGACCTCGCCCGGCGCCAGCATGCGCACCGACGCATAGGTGCCCACCGGCTGCATCATGCTGGCCGCCGCCGGCGCCTGGTCGGAAGCCGACGCCACCACCGCGACTGCTTCGTTCGACGACGACCACGCGAACTTTGCGCCCTTGACCTCGAGACCGTCGGCGCCGAGCAAAGTCGCCTTCAGCGTCAGCGTGCTACCCTGCGCGGGCGCGGCCGTGCCGGTGTCGACGATGAGGCGGCTGCTGGGCGCCTGCGTAGTGGCGGGAGAAGAGGGGGCGTCGTCGCTGCCGCAGGCGGACAGCAAGCCCGCGGCGAGGACAAGCGAGAGCAGACCGGCCGCGCGAGACCGCGCGCCGGCATGAAGACCGTGGAACATGTGACCTGACCCGTTTTTATTTGTTGGCAAGCGCACGCCGCCGGCATGCCAGGGTCTGGTTCGGATTGCGGATGCGGCCCGGGCGCGAAGGGTATGCGCGGGCGACTGTAACAGCGGATTTTTGCCCTGTTCAATACCCCTTCGGGGCTATCAAGTTTTGGCATGTGCCGCATACCCGACGACGGCCCGCCCGCGGCGGGGCAAGGCAGGCGCCTGTCATGAACCTGCTGCCGCCCGCGGCAGTCCGCGGCAACTCGCGACAAGCGGCTAGACCGCGTTGTGGGTGGTCAGGTATTTCACCAGCCCGTCGATGCCGCCCTTGGCCACGATGTCGGCGAACTGGCGCCGGTACACCTCGATCAGCCAGGCACCGCTCATGTTGATGTCGTAGATGGCCCAGCCGGCCGGCCCGCGCTGAAGGCGGTAGTCGATCTGCACCTCGTCGCCCTTGTTGATGACGCTGGTCTCGATCACGGCATCGTTGCCGCTGGTGCGCGGCGGCTTGTAGCGGAACTTCAGGGCCTGGTCGCGCACCTGCGACAGCGACAGCGCGTAGCTGCGCACCAGCAGGGTCTGGAACTGCTCGTACAACTGTTTCTGCTGTTCCGGCGTCGCGGTGCGCCAGGCCGCGCCGACGGCCAGGCGCGTGGTGTGCTCGAAGTCGGTGTAGGGCAGGAACTGGCGCCGCACGACGGCGGTGATCTTGTCGAGATCGCCGTTGCGGGTGTCGGGATTGGCCTGGATGGTGGCCAGCACGCCTTCCACGGCGGCGCGCACCATGCGGTCCGGCGCGGAGCGGTCGACGGCCGGCGCGACGATGTCGGCGGCGGTGGCGGCCGGCGGCAGCCCCGCGGCCAGCGCAAGCGCGACGCAGGCCGCGAGGGCGGCGGCGGGGAGGCCGGCGGCGGCAAGACCGCGGCGGCGAAGACGGCGATGCATCGCGAGTACCTCCCGATGTACGACCATGAACGGAGCGGCCGCGCCCGTCTCCCGGAGACAGGCCGCGACCGATATCTAATGCTAGTGCCTCGGGCACAAAAACCAAATGGCGCCGGCCGCGCGGTCCGGCGGCGCCATTGTCACTTTTACCGCGTCAGTTCCCGGAAGCCCTGCAGCAGGCGGTCGATGTCGTCCGGCCCGATGTTCCCCATCGTGGAGATGCGGAACAGTTCCGCGGACAAGCCGCCCTGGCCGGCGTAGATGACGAAGCCGCGCGCCTTCAGGCCGTCGTGCAGCTGCGCGTACGAAAGCCCGGCGGGCAGGTGGTAGGCGCGCAGCACCACCGACGATTGCGCGGCCGGCCACAGCGCCGGTATGCCCAGCGCCTCGAGCCCGGCGCGGGCGCGTTCGGCCAGCCCGGCGTAGCGGGCGTGGCGCGCGCGCCAGCCGCCTTCGTCGGCCAGTTCGCGCAGCGCTTCCACCAGCGCGTAGTACACGTGCACGGCGGGCGTAAACGGCGTGTTGCGCTGGTCCTGCAGGCGCGCCAGGCGGCCCAGGTCGAGATAGTAGGTGCGGCTCGCGGCCTGCGCCAGCGCGCTGCGCCGCACCATGACGAACGACACGCCGGGCACGCCGTGCAGGCACTTGTTGGCGGTGGCGGCCACGGCGTCGACGTTGCCGCCGAAGTCGATGGCCTCGGCGCCGAAGCTGCTGACGCCGTCCACCAGCAGCCGCACGCCGCGCGCGCGGCACAGCGCGTCGAGCGCCGGCAGGTCGTTGAGGCGGCCGGTGGTGGTCTCGTGGTGGATCACGGCCACGTGCGTGATGGCGGGATCGGCCTCGAGCGCGGCGGCGATGCGGTCGAGGTCGGGCGCCTGCTTCCAGTCGTGCGCCACCACCTCATGGGCGATGCGGTATTGCGCGGCGATCTGCGCGATGCGCTCGCCGTAGACGCCGTTCTGCACCACCAGCAGCTTGCCGTTCGCGGGCACCAGCGCGGCGGTCATGCTTTCCATCGCGGCGGTGCCGGAGCCGGTCATCAGCACCGCGGTCCAGGCGGCGGGGTCGAGCCCGTACACGTCGAGCAGCCGCGCGCGCGCTTCGTCCTGCAGGTCGAAGAACTCGCTTTCGCGGTGGCACAGGTCGGGCTGCAGCAGGCTGCGGCGCACGCGCTCGCTCAGCGTGACGGGACCGGGGTTGAGTAGCAGCATTTACTTGGCTCCTTGTGCGGCGGCGGCGGCGGTGTCGAGATCGGCGCCGATGTCCGCGCCGATATGGCGCGCCAGGCGGGTCCTGACCTCGACCGGGGTCACGGTCGGGCGCGGCAGGCCGTCCGGCGTGCCGGCGCTGATCGACAGCGCCACCAGGCGCGGGCCGGCGCCGGCGGCCGGCCGCGCCAGCACGTCTTCCAGCACGGCGAGGTCGTCGCCTTCGACGGCCTCGGCATAACCGCACGCGGCGGCCACGCCGGCGAACGAGACGTTGTGCGAGACGGTCGCCTGGCCGCCGGTGGAGTCGTGTGCGCCGTTGTCCAGCAGCACGTGGGTCAGGTTGGGCGGGCCGTAGGCGCCGAGCGTGGCGAACACGCCCATGCGCATCAGCGCCGCGCCGTCGCCGTCCACGGCGATCACGTCCAGGTCCGGGCGCGCCAGCGCCAGGCCGAGCGCGAACGGCGTCAGGCAGCCCATCGAGCCGACCATGTAGAGCTGGTTGGCGCGGTCATCGAGCGCGTACAGCTCGCGCCCGCAGAAGCCGGTGGAGGCCAGCACCACGGTCTTGCCCGGTGGCGAATGCGCGATCACGCGCTGCAGCGCCTCGCGGCGCGTGGGCAGCGTCGGCGCGCCGGCCAGCGCGGCGCGCGGCACGGCCTTCGGGCGCGGCGCGGGGCGCGCCTGTTCCTTGAGCGCGTAGGGCGCCACGCTGCCCTTCTGCATCACCAGCGCGTAGGGCCGGCCGGTGGCGTCCATGTGGGCCACCGCGCGGTCCAGCGCCGGGCCGATCTCGGCCGGGTCGGTCGGGAAAGTCTCCCAGGGGATCTCCATCGTCTCCAGCATGGCCGGCGTGACCGGGCCCATCAGCGCGTGCTGCGGCTCGTCGGCCACGCCCGGCTGGCCGCGCCAGGTGACGATCAGCAACTGCGGCAGGCGGAAGGTCCAGGTCAGCGAGGTCAGCGGGCTGACCGCGTTGCCCAGGCCCGAGTTCTGCATCATGGTGATGCCGCGGCGGCCGCCGCGCGCGCCCAGCGTGACGCCCGCGATCAGCGCCACCGCGTCGCCTTCGTTGGCGGCCGAGACGTAGTGCAGCGTGGGGTCCTGCAGCACGTAGTTGATGAACGGCGTCAGGTAGGAACACGGCACGCCGGCATACCAGTCGAAACCGCGCGCGCGCGCGGCCTCGACGAACTGCGCCGCCTCGATCATCGGGCTTCCTCGCCGTCCGTGGTGCCGGCCGCGAACTGCGTCTGCGTGTGGGCGAAATCGCCCGCGCGGCGGAAGTCTTCCAGGTCGTTCACGCCGCGCCAGTGGCCATGCACGTACTTGACCTCGATTTCCTCGCCGGCGGCCACCAGCGCGTTGAGCAGCGCGGGCAGGTCCAGCGTGTCGAAGTCGTCGCGCGCGCGCAGCTCGCCGATCAGCTTCTGCAGGCGCGCGCGCCCTTCGCCGCGCACGTTGAGCAGGCCGATCCAGCGGCCGTTGGCCGGCTGCGCGGGCGCAGCGCCGGCCTGCTCGGCCTTGCTCGACACATGGCGCAGCAGGATCTTCTGGCCGAACAGGTCGCGGTCGTCGGGCGCCGAGCACCAGGCGAAGTCGTGCACGCTCTGGTTGGCCGGCGCGTTCTGCGAGGAGTCCACCACCACGCTGAACGGCGCGTCGCTTTCCAGCAGGTCGCGCAGGATGTAGCTGCGGAACAGCAGGTCGCCGTAGGCGATCACGGTGTCGGTCTGCAGGCCGTCCACCGCGCACGCCAGCGAGGCCAGCTCGCCGGTCTGGGCGTGGCGCTCGTTGACCACCAGCTTGATGCCGGCGGTGTCGATGGCGCCGGCCTGGTAGCCGCCGACCACGGTGATGTCGTTGATCGACTGCTTCTTGAACGCGTCCACCAGCCAGCGCAGCAGCGGCTTGCCGGCCACCGGCAGCATGATCTTGGGCTTGTCCTCGGTCAGCGCTTCCAGGCCCTTGCCGCGGCCGGCGGCCAGCACCACCGCCGCGCCCGGCACCTGCGCGCCGGACAGGTAGATCTTCTCGGCAGCCGAGTATTCGTCGGCGTCCTGCAGGCGGAAGATCTCGTTGACGGTGGCGATGCGGTCTTCCACGTTGACCAGCGTCTCGCTGTCGTGGATTTCCTTTGCCACGGCCTGCATCGACGAGGCCGCCACGCGGATCAGGTGGTTGGCCCAGATCACCAGGCTGATGCCGGCCTTGCGATACGCTTCGGTCGGCGTGCTGTAGTACTTGGTCGGCACGATCACCAGCGGGCCGCGGCCGGCCCACTCGCGCGCGAACGTGAGGATCTCGTCGGGCCTGGACAGCTTGCTGTGGATCAGGATGGCGTCGGCGCCGGCCTGGCGGTAGGCCTCGGCGCGGCGCAGCGCTTCATCCATGCCCCAGCCGGCGATCAGCGCTTCGACGCGGGCCACGATGGAGAAGTCGTCGTCGGCCTGCGAGTCCTTGCCGGCCTTGATCTTGCCGCAGAACTCGTCGATCTCGGCCAGCGGCTGGCGCTCGCCGTCGATGAAGCTGTTGGTCTTGGGGAACTGCTTGTCCTCGATGCACACGCCGGCGATGCCGCGCTGCTCGAGCTTGCGCACCAGGCGGCGCATGTTGTTGAAGTTGCCGTAGCCGGTGTCGCCGTCGAGCAGGATCGGCAGGTCGCTGGCGTCGGCCATGAACTCGAGGTTGTCGACCACCTGGGTCCAGCTCGCCTCGTTGTTGTCGCGCACGCCGAACTGCGCGGAGATCGCCAGGCCCGAGGCCCAGATGCCCTTGAAGCCGGCCTCGCGCACGATGCGCGCGGACAGGCCGTTGTGGGCTTCCATGATGAATTCGAGCTCTTTGCCGACCAGCATCTGGCGCAGGCGGGCGGCGCGCGTGGCGCGCGGGAAAATCGGGTCGATTGCGTTCATTGTGCTGCTCCCACGAGGCGCTGTAGTTCGGGCAGGACTTCGTCGCGCGCGCGCGCGACGTCGCCAGGAAAATCGATTTCGATCCAGGGCGCGCCGCTCACGTCGGCGGTGTCGAAGACGTGGCCGCCTTCGAGCAGCAGGTCGCGCACCGCTTCTTCGTGCGGCATGTTGGCGCGGCCGCCGTCCACGTAGCCCTTGACGATCTCGGCCAGGCGGCGCGCGGTCTGTTCCTGGAAGCGGAAGAAGCCGACGGACTCGCCGATGGTGTCGTACTCCAGGCCCACCGCGAGCTGCTTGCGCAGCTCGACCGGCACGCCGTCCTTCAGGCACAGCTTGACGGGCTCGTCGCCGGCTTCGAAATCGCGGTCGATCAGCAGACGGTTGGTGGTCTCGCCGGCCACCAGCGCGCGCAGGATGCGCTCGTCGTAGAGCACGTCGGCGTCCATCAGCAGCACGTCGCCGCCACGGGTGAGCGCGTCGGCCACGGTATGCACGGTCAGCACGCTGCCCAGGTCGTAGCGCGGGTTCAGCACGATCTCCGGATACGGATCGCGGCCCAGGCGCCGCAGTTCGGCCTCCACCTGCTCGGGCTGGAAGCCGAGCGCCAGCACGATCTCGTCGACACCCGCCGCATCCAGCATGCGCAGGTGGCGCTCCAGCAGGGTCATCCCCTCAAAACGCAACAGGCACTTCGGGTATTGCTCCCCGGGCTGTTGCTGCAGTCGCAGGCCTAGGCCCGCGGCAAGAATGATTGCTCGCATTCTTTCTCCGCGCTCATCCAAATAGGTTCGATCAATCGGTAGTGGCCCGCACACTGGCCGCACTGGTGGTGCTGGCCGTGGCACGCCGTCGCTGGAAACGTCTTTCACTCAAATGCAGGTACAGCAGCCCCGGCGCGCCGAGGCCGATCTCGCGCGCGCGCTTGGCCAGCGAAAGCGCCAGCGCCGCGTCCGGCGGCAGCCCCACGATGGGCGCCAGCAGCAGGTAGCCGCCTTCCTGCGCGCCCAGCGAGCCGGGAATCGCGAAGGCCGCGCCGCGGATGGCCTGCCCCACGCTTTCCAGCAGCAGGGCATCGAGCCAGCTCACCGGGTGGCCGAGGAAATGCAGCGCCAGCCAGACTTCGCCGGTGCCGACCACCCAGCCGGCCAGGCTCAGCGCGAAGGTCCTGGCGACCCTGGCGCGGTCGCGGTACAGCTCGTGCACGGCGGCGTCCACGGCGTCGGCGCGCGTGGTCAGGCCGCTCCAGTCGCGCTTGCCGAACAGCTTCGACAGCACGCGCAGCACGCGCCCGAACAGGCCGCGCTTCTGCACGTAATAGAACCCCACGATGCACAGCCCCAGCACCGCGGTGACGATCAGCGTGGGCGCGCGCAGGTCGGACAGCGCCTCGTGTCCGCCGTACAGGCCGAACAGCGCCAGGCCGGCGAAGGCGAACACCATCTGCGCCAGCGCCTGCATGGTGGTGCACACGGTGATGGCGGCCGCGGCGTCGCGCATGCGCACGCCGCGCTGCGACAGGAAGCGCACCATCAGCACCGGCCCGCCGATCTGGCCCGCCGGCAGCAGGCTGTTGACGGACTCGCCGGCCCAGCGCGCCAGCAGCGTGTCGCGCAGCGAGCAATGGCCGTCGCGGCCGAACAGCACGCGGATCGCGGCCGCGTCCACCGCCAGCGGCAGCAGGTGGAACGCGGCCACCGCCGCCAGGCCCCAGCCCGCCGACATGAACGTCGACGCGACCGAGCCGAAGCCCTGCCATGCCAGCAGCGCGACGAACAGCGCCACGCCGACCGACAGCAGGATCATGGCGGCACGGGTCATGCGCGAGGCTTGTTCTTGCCGGACGTCAGGTTCTTGAACACCTGGCGGAAACCGAAATAGGCCACCGCGTCCTTCATGTTGGAGATGAAGCGCAGCCACGGGCGCATGCCCGGATCGGTGACGTACTCGAACGTCAGCGACACGCGGAACTCGTCCTCGCCGGCGGGCGTGACGCGATGGCGCAGCTTGTCGCCGTCGAAGAACACCAGCCCGCCCGGCCCGATCCGCACCGAGCCCGCCTCGTCGGGCACGTCGGGGTTGCGCGTGTGCAGCTCGTAGTCGAGCAGGCAGGTCGACTCGTCGATCACGCCGAGCAGCAGCGTGTAGCGGCGGCCGTCGTAGTAGGAGGTGTCGTAGTGCCAGCCGATGTGGTCGCCCGGGCGCGTGTAGTAGTACAGCGCGTAGGCGTGCGGATCGCTTTGCGGCGACAGCAGCAGCTTGTCGCCGCTGATGCGCTCCAGCCACGAGATCAGCGCGCGCGAGCGGTACAGCTCGGCGATGAACGGCGCCTTCTCGTCGATGGTGTGGCGGCTGACGCTGCCGCCGGCCTTGTGGCCGGGCAGGTAGTTGCGGTTGATGTCCGGCACCAGCGCGCGGGCCGCGGCGATCAGTTGCGCGGTGACTTCCGGCGCGAGGAATTCCTGCAGGTTCAGGAAGGCATCCTGGCGCTCGAAGTCGGCGCGCAGCTTCGCGCTGTCGAGCCCGGCGATGCGCCCGGCGACGCTGGCGTCCGGGTCGGGCCGCGCGGGCTGGCCCTGGCGCGGCGCGGAAGCGGGCGCCGCCTGCGGCGGCGCGTCCAGGGTGATGTCGTTGGCTGGTTCGCTCATCGTGTTCCTTGGATATTGGCGCGGGCCGTGCGCACCTTGCGCATCACGCGCCAGTAGTCGATCGCCACCAGCACCGCGAATAGCGGCGCGCCGATCGCGGCGGCGGTCAGGAACGGCGCGATGCCGTTGCTCAGCGTGACGATCGGCAGCAGGTACAGCACGTCCTCGGTCTCGAAGCCGGCGGCGGCGGCCTGTCTGGTGCCGCTCTTGCCCACCGCCGATTCGATACGCATGCGCAAAAAGAAGATCAGTGCCACCGCCAGCCCGGCCAGCGTGCCCTGCAGCACCGGCGAAAAGCTGCCGGCCGCGGCCTGGCCCGCGATCGCCACGCCCATGCCGACGAACAGCAGCACGGTAATGAGCGCATCGCTGGCAAGGTCGTAGAAATGGCCGATCTTGCTGGTCTTGCCGCTGATCCGCGCCAGTTCGCCGTCGGTATGGTCGACGAAGTTGGACAGCACGATCAGGAACGCGCCGTAGTTGGTCCAGCCGTAGCCGCCCTGCATCAGGCAGGCGACGCCGGCCAGGCCGATCAGCAGCCGCACGGTGGTGAGATGGTTGGGAGTGACCCACGAGTCCTTCAGCGGGCGCACCAGCGCACGCGCGAGGCGGGCATCCCAGGTGCGTGGCGGGGGCGGCTCGCCGTGGGATTTCGTTGGAATGTCGTTCATCTGAAATAGATACAGGGCAAGCTACAGGGCCGGCGGGACCCCGGGACGGCTGCCGCGGCGCAGCCGCAAGGCCCGCATACTAGCGCCAGTCCGCGCGCCCTGCATTGCGGGAACGCAACCCGGTGGGGCGGCGCAGCCACGTCAGGTCGATGCGGATGCCGCCGGCCAAACCGATATGGTAAGCGATGTGACCCGCATCGGCACAATCGCCCCGCCGGCGGAAGGCCGGACGGGCGCCCGGGAGAGGCGAGCACCACAATAGTGCGTGCCGGGGGCATGACCCCGAAGCAACGCCCCCCGGAGTGCGGCCGCCGCCGGCCCGGCGCCGCTCACCAGGCCCGGGTCTCGCCGAAGCGGTGCTGGCGGCCGGCTTCGCGCACCGCGTCCGTCAGCACCTGGGCGGCCGGCGCCCCTTCACGCACGAAGGCGTAGAAGCGCGCCTTGGGCAGGGCCGGCATGCGGTCGCGGCCGTCCAGCACGCGCAGGCCCTCGCGCACCTGGCTGCGCGCCACCGGCGTGACCGCGAAGCCGGCGCGCGCCGCGGACAGGCAGCCGGCCATGCTGCTGCTCTCGAACACCAGCCGCCAGGGCCGCCCGACGCGCGCCAGCGCCGCCACCGCCGACTCCCGGTACACGCACGGCTCGGGAAACGCCGCCAGCTGGACCTCGGCCTCGGGATCGAACGGCGCGTCGGCGGCGTGGACCCACACCAGTTCCTCCTCCCACAGCAGCTCGCCGCCCGTCGCGCGGGAGCACTGCTTGCCGAACACGATGTCAAAGCGCCCGCGCTCCTGCTGGCGCAGCAGGTCCGCCGAGGCGCCGACCTTCAGCTCGACCGACACGTCCGGATGCCAGCGCCGGAACGCCTGCAGCATGCGCGGCAGCCAGGTGCCGGCGAAGTCCTCCGAGCTGCCGACGCGCAGGCGCCCGCGCACGGGCGCGCCGCGCAGCCGCGCGCGCAGCTCGCGCTCCAGCGCGACGATGTTGCGCGCATACGCATACAGCAGCTCGCCGTCCGGCGTCAGCGTGAAACTGCGCGTGGTGCGCTCCAGCAGCACCGCGCCGGCGCCCTGCTCCAGCCGCTTGACATGGCCGCTGATGGCCGACGGCGTCAGGCTGAGCGACTCGGCCGCCAGCGCGAAGCCGCCGCAATCCACCACGGCGAGGAACGTGCGCAGCAGGCCGATGTCGAGCGTGGCCGCCGAGGCCGGCATCGCATCCATGTCATGCCCTCCAGATTGATTTCGTAATCTTCACAATCATAGCCAATTCATCACGAATCGGAAATCGCGCGGGTGCTATCGTTTCAAGCTGACCAGGCCGGTCCCCCCACCCAACCTGTTACCCACGAGGAGCGCCGCGCGATGACGGCATACCACTTTGCCAGTACCAGCGTGCTGGACATCGGCTACCTGGAATGGAACCCGCGCGGCGCGCGCACCGCGGTGCTCGTGCACGGCTGGCCGGACAGCCCGGAAAGCTGGCGCGGCGTGGCCGCGCTACTGGCCGGGGCCGGCTTCCGCGTGCTCTGCCCGGCGCTGCGCGGCTTCGGCCCGACGCGGTTCCGCGACGGCGCCACCATGCGCAGCGGCCAGCTCGCGGCGCTCGGGCGCGACCTGCTCGCCTTCCTCGACGCGCTGGCGCTGCGCGACCCGCTGCTGGTCGGCCACGACTGGGGCGCGCGCGCCGCCGCCAACGCCTTCGGGCTGCGGCCGCGCGCCGGCTCGCACCTGGTGATGCTGTCGGTCGGCTACGGCACCAACGACCCGCGCCAGGCCATCCCGCTGCAGCAGGCGCGCAACTACTGGTATCACTGGTACATGGCCACGCCGCGCGGCGAGCGCACCGTGGCGCAGGACCGGCGCGCCTTCGCGCGCCAAATGTGGGACACGTGGTCGCCGCTGGGCTGGTACGCGGAACAGGACTTCGACGAAGCCGCCGCGGCCTTCGACAACCCCGACTGGGCCGCCGTGGTGCTGCATTCGTACCGGCACCGCTGGGGCCTCGCCGAAGGCGATCCCGCCTACGCCGCCGACGAGCGCGCGCTGTGCCCGGCGCCGGTGCTGGCCGCGCCCACGCTGGTCCTGCACGGCGGGCGCGACACGTGCAACCAGCCGGCCAGTTCCGAGGGCAAGGAAGGCTTTTTCTCCGGGCGCTACGCGCGCCAGGTGCTCGACGGCGTGGGCCACTTCCCGCAGCGCGAGGCGCCCGAGGCCGTGGCCGCCGCCATCCTGCGCTTCTGCGCCCAGCCGGGCTGACCGCGCGGGCGGCGGCATGCGCGGCCGGGCGCGCCTGGCCCGGATACATCTGCTGCGCCGGTTCCCGTACCCGGGCGCGCCCCCGCTCGCTGGCGCTGGTGCCGCGCATGGGCAACGTGTTCCGGCAGAGCCGGGGTTGTCGCCGGGCAGGCGCGACGTCGCCGGACGGGGGCGTCCGGCGGCGTTCCGCATGCCCTGGAAGCGATATTTCCGGACACATATTTTGTCCCCCGGCCAGTGCGTCGGAGTACCGCGCCCTGTGAGAAAATGGCGCCACCGAAGCGCACGCGTGCGCAAAAGGAGCCAGCATGCAGCCAACCGCGGTCAAGCAAGGCAATGACGTATTCCGTACCTCGGCCGAGTTTGAACGGGCCATCGATGCACAGGGCGAAACCGCCGCCCAGGAGCACCTGGACCAGGGACGCCCCGTCTACTATGCCGATCCGGAATATCCCGGCTTCATCGTCAAGAAGAATCCCGACGGCAGCAGGGAGCTGGCGACCGTCGATGTCGACGGCCACATTTCGGTAGTCCGGACCATCTAGCCCCTTGGCTCAGCTTTGGGTCATCGCAGGCCCGAACGGTGCCGGGAAGACAACCATCGCCGATCGCTGGTTCGCCGGCCGCATTCCGGTGATCTCTCCCGACACGATTGCCGCGGAACACCAGGTCTCGCCGGTGGAAGCCGGCAGGCGCGCGGTTCTTCGGCAGGAAGCGCTTCTCGCGCAGGGCATTTCGTTCGCCGTCGACACCACGCTCTCGGGCAAGCGTGAACTGGCGCTGATGCGCCGGGCCGGGGCAGCCGGCTACAAGGTCAATCTCGTCTTCGTCGGCGGCCCCGGCCCCGATCTGTGCATCGCCCGGATCGTCCAGCGGGTGGCGAGGGGTGGCCACTGGGTACCGCCAGGCGATGTACGCCGCCGCCATGCCCGCAGCCTCGCCAATTTTGCTCCGGCCTTTGCCATTGCTGACCGATGCTTTGCTCTCGACAATGCGGCACTGCGCGCCCGCCTGATCCTGTCCTGGGACGAAGGCCGGCTCCGGCGGCGGTCGTCCCGCTTGCCCGAATGGGCCCGCACCGCATTCCCTCCCCACGTCCTGCTCCAGAGCGGATCGTCCGATTGACCTCGGGGTCGCAGACGCCGGCCGCTACTGCGCCTGCGCCGCGCCACCCTCGCTGACGCCGCCGTCATTCTGTGCCGGCGCGGGCACGGCGGGCGGCAAACCCGAGACTGGCGCGCCCGCCTGCGGCGCTGCGCCGGCCGGCGCGGGCACCGCGGCCGATGCCGGGGCATCGCCAGGGTACGGCGCGCCGCTGTCGCTGGCGGGCGGCGCCGGAGCAACCGCGCTGGCCTCGCTGGCGGCCGCGCTGCTTTCGGTGGCGGCGGGCCGCGGCGCGCGCCGGGGCGGCGGCGGCGGCGCCTCCGGCTTCGGCGCGCTGCCGAACAGGCGCTGGTACCAGCCGCGCACGGTGCCGGCGATGGTGTCCCAGAAGCCGCTGTCTTCCTGCTCGGCGAAGCGGACGTTGGCGTCGATCAGCCGCGTGCGCAGCGCGCGCTGGAAGACGTCGCCCACCATCGGCAGCGCGCTGTGCGCGCCCTGGCCCCAGTAGTCGCTGCGCAGCGTGATGCGGCTGTCGTTGAAGCCGACCCACGCGCCGGCCACCAGTTGCGGGTGCATCAGGATGAACCAGCCGTCGGCGTTGTCCTGCGTGGTGCCGGTCTTGCCGGCGACGTCGGCACGGATGCCGAAGCGGCTGCGGATGCTGCTGCCGGTGCCGCGGTCCACCACGCCGCGCATGACGTCGAGCAGCGTCTGCGCGGTGGCCACCGGCAGCGCCCGTTCGGGCGAGGCGTGGCGGAAGGTCTCCAGCACTTCGCCGTTGCGGTCTTCGATGCGCGTGACCATCACCGGCTCCAGGTAGGCGCCCTGGTTGGCGATGGTGCCGTAGGCCGTGACCATTTCCTTGAGCGTGACCGGGCTGGTGCCGAGCGCCAGCGACGGCACGATCTCGAGCTTGCTTTGCCGCACGCCCATGACCCGCGCCAGCCGGGCCACCTTGTCGGGCCCGACGGTCTGCATCAGTTGCGCGGTGATGGTGTTCTTGGAATACACCAGGCCGTCGCGCAGGCTCATGGCGCGCCCGCTGGGCGGGCCGTCGTCCGAGGGCCGCCACACTTCGCCGCCGGCCAGCGGGATTTCCACGGGCTGGTCGATGAAGGTGTCGTCGGGGCTGGCGCCCTGCTCGAAGGCCGCGCCGTAGACGAAGGGCTTGAAGGTGGAGCCGGGCTGGCGCTGGGCCTGCTGCACGTGGTCGAAGGCGTCCTGGGTGAAATCGCGGCTGCCGACCCAGGCCTTGATCTCGCCATTGCGCGGGTCGAGCGCGAGGAAACCGGCCTGGATGCGCGTCTTGGACTGGCGCAGCGCCTGCATGAAGGCGCGGTCCGCCAGCAGCGTCCTGAGGGCGTCCTCGGGCGACTGCCCGGCCTCGCGCGCGGCGCGGAACTCCGGCGTCTCGCGCACGAAGGCCCGCACCAGGTCGCTGCCGGCGGACCAGCCCGAGCGCTGCGACCACGCCGAGTCGGCGATGCCCTGGAGCTGGTTGCCCTGGCGCGCCACGGCCTGCGTGGCCAGCGCCTGCAGGCGCGAATCGATGGTGGTGCGCACCACCAGCCCGTCGGTGTAGATGTTGTAGTCGTTGCGGTCGGCCCAGTTGATCAGCCACTTGCGCAGCTGCTGCGCGAAGTGCGGCGCCGGGCCGGGCGGCTCGGTCTGGCGCTCGAAATCGATGCGCAGCGGCCGCTTCTTCAGTTGCTCGAACCGGGCCGGCGCCAGCTTCTCGTACTTGACCATCTGCGCCAGCACGAGGTTGCGCCGCTGCAGCGCGCGCTCCGGGTTGATGACCGGGTTGTAGTAGCTGTTGCCCTTGAGCATGCCGATCAGCGTGGCGCTTTCCAGCACGTCGAGCTGGTCGGCGGACTTGTCGAAATACGTGCGCGCCGCCATCTCGATGCCGTAGGCGTTGTAGAGGAACGGCACCGTGTTGAGATAGGTCTCGAGGATCTCGTCCTTGGTGTAGAGCGCCTCGATCTTCAGCGCGGTGATCGCTTCCTTGAGCTTGCGCGTGAGCGTGGGCGCGCGGCCGATCTCGTCGGGGTAGAGATTGCGCGCGAGCTGCTGCGTGATGGTGGAGCCGCCCTGGCGGTCGCCCGAGAAGGTGCGCAGCGCGGCCGAGCCGAGCCGGCGCCAGTCCAGCCCGAAGTGCTGGTAGAAGCGGTGGTCCTCGGTGGCGATCAGCGCGGCGGTGACGTTGGGCGAGATGTCCGCCAGCCGGACCCATTCGCGGTTGGCCCACTTGTACACGGCCAGTTCCTTGCCGTCGGCCGAGAGCACCTGCGCGGGCCGGTCGGACTTGGCCTTGCGGATGTCGCGGATGCCCGGGGTGAACGGCACCAGCACCACCACGTACAGCAGGAACAGCAGCGGCACGGCGGCCACCGCCCTGAGCACGCCGCGGCGCGTGGGGCGCCGCAGGCGGGAGAGGAAGGCAAGGCGGCCGGCGGCGAAGGTCTTGATCTGTTCCAGATTCATGAAGCGAGCGGCGGACGGCGGCGCGGCCCGGCGCGCGGCCGGCCAGCCGTCAATGGAAAGGCCTGCATCCTACCAAAAACGCACCGCGGCGCAGCGGGGTGGCGCCGGCGCCGCCTAATCGAAGCGATGCTCCACCAGCATCAGGCTTTCGTCCGTCTTTTCCCAGCGCGTGGCATAGGTGGCATCGAAGCGCACCACGCGCCGCAGCTCGGGCGCGTACCACGCCACCGCCGTGTAGAGCACGGAACTCTGCGCACCGCCGGAGGAAAAGCCGTAGAAGGGCCGCATCACATAACCCTTGTAGCTGATGCGCAGCACGCGAAAGCTGCCCGCCGGCACGGTGATGGTGGACTCGCCGGTGGCCTCGCCGCTGAGTTCGGTGCTCAGCTCGGAGCCGGGCTGCTTGTAGCTGTACTTCCAGCGCTGGCCCGGCTTGACGTTGTCGGGCACCCAGCCGTGCGGCGGCGAGGCGGCATCGAACTCGCCGCCGCTGGGCGTGACGAGCCGCTCCAGGCGGCCATCGCGGCTCTCGATGCGCGCGCCCTGGTTGAAGGTCACGCGCTCGCCGTCGATCCTGTCGACGCGGTAGACCACCTCGCGCCGCTTGCGGGTGAGCTTGTCGAGCAGGTCGTAGCGCCAGACCTCGCCCACCGCCGGCGACTGCTTGCCGGCCACGACGGCGCCCGCTTCGTCGACCGCCGCTGCCGCCGCCGGTCCCGGCGAAGCGGCGGGAGCGGCGGGCGGAGGCGACTGCCGGTAGCTGGCCATCGCCGCCACGCCGCGCTCCCTGGCCGCCGCGATCCAGCCCGCGGGCACGGCCTTGAGTAGCTTGTCGCCCGCATCGGCGCGCCCCGCGATCACGCCCACCAGCCGGCCGCTGTCGTCGAACACGCCGCCGCCGGACGAGGCCGGCATCTGCGCCGTGACCTCGATGCGGTCCAGCTTGCCGTCCGCGCCGGCATGCAGACCCGCCACGCTGCCTTCCTGCAGCGCGACGCCCGCGGCGTCCGGGCTCGCGGCCGCCACCACCTTCTGGCCGAAGGACGGCGCCGCCGCCGTGGAGACGGCCACCGCCGGCGCGCTGAAATTGGCCACGCGCAGCAGGCACAGGTCGCGCTCGACGTCGGGCGCTTCCAGCGTGGCGTCATAGCTCACGTTGTCGCGGCGCACGGCGATGCCGCGCGCGCCGGCCAGCACGTGGCAGGACGTGACGAGTTGCCCGGCCCCGATCACCACGGCCGAGCCCGAGGACAGCGGCGCGTTGTTCTGGCCCGTGGTGCGCACCCCGTAGACGCTGGGGGCGAGCCTGACGAGCAGTTGCGCGCTGTCGAGCGCGTGGGCGCTGGCGGCGGCAAGCAGGAGCGCCGCGGGCGCGAGGGACAGCGCGGCGCGGCGCGGGGTGCGGGTCGTGATGGTCATGGGCGGGGAAAGAGAAAACCGTGGTCCCTGGATGGGAGAAGCGAAGCGCCGCCTCATCGGGCCGGCATCAGGTAGCGCAGGTCGTCCATGCGCACCGTGCCGGCGTCCGCCGGCGCGGAGGGCGCCGAGCGCGCGGGAACGACAGCGGCGGCAACCGGCGCCGGGACAGGCGCGCGGACAGGCGCCGGAATAGGCACCGAGACAGGCACCGGAACAGGCGCGGCGGGAACCGCAGCGGCAACGCCGGCCCCGGCCGTGCCGGCCGGCGCGGAGCCGGTGGCTGACACCGACACAGGCAGATCGCCCGTGTAAGCCAGGCTGGCCAGTTCCGCGCGCGCGCCGTCGGGATATTCCTCCCGCAGCACCACATGGCCGGCGAACAGGCCAAAGTCGATCGAGGTGCGCAGATATTTGGTCTCGCCCGCAGCCAACCGGAAAGACAATGTGGTTTCGACCTCGGTCGTGGCCGAAGCGACGAAGCTGCCGGGCTTGCGGTCGACGAAGAAGAAGCCGCCGGGACGGCTGCGCCCCACGACCTCTTCGTCGATGCGCAACTCCGGCTGGATGGCGGCGCCCATCATCGACGCGGAGCGCAGGAAGAAGATCCGGCCTTCGCCCGCGCGCAGGGGCGGCATGGCCTGTTGCACGTCCTGGAAAGACGGCCCCGAGGCGCAGCCCGACACCAGCCATGCAGCCGTGCCGGCCGCCAGCAATACCCCTTTGATACCCATGTCCCGATACCCGCCCGTCTGGTCTGGTTCTGCGTTTTTCGTTGTGGCCGTATTCTGCAGCGGCCATGCGGATTGGACAAGGGCGCGGCCGGCCGCGGCTGCCTCACTCCCCGGCGAAGGCGGCCTCGGCACGCTGCGCGAGATAGCCGCGCAGGTCGGCTGGCCACGGCGCGAGCAGCTGGTCGAAGCGCGCGCGGTCTCCCGCGAACAGGGCGCGCGCCACTTCCTCGAAATTGGCCTCGCCGCCGGCGGCCGCGGCCATGAAGCGATAGCCGGCCTCCTGGGCGTGGCGGATGCGGTCCTTGCCCGCGCCGGCGCGGCGCGCCTCGTCCACCAGCCTGCGCAGCACCACCGAAGCGCCGCCCGGTTGCGCGCCGAGCCATTCCCAATGGCGCGGCAGCAGCGTGACCTCGCGCGCCACCACGCCCAGCCGGGGACGGCCGGGGCCGCGCGGCGCGCCGGCTTCGTCCACCGGCGCGACGGCGGTAACGGCGGTGGTGGTGGCAGACGCGGCCTGCTCCGCGGCGGCGATGCGCGCGGCCACCTCGTCGGCGCTGCCGCGGAAATCGACTTCCGCCTGCTGGCAGTCGTCGTCGCAAAAGATCAGCACGCCGGCGACCGGCTGGTCCGCGAAACGTTGCCTGACCTGCCGCGCCACTTGCGCGAGCGGGCCCGCGGCGATGCGCCGGCTGCCTTCGAAGGCGGTGTACTGGACTGGCTGGTTCTCACTCATGACGGACTGGCGTTGCCGCGGAAGATGGACGATGGCGCCAATATTACCCGGGTGAAATTGGATCGTCAATATTACCCGGGTAAAAATAGAGGGACGGCACGGGTACGCCAGGCCGCACAGGCGGCCACATTCAAATTACCTCAATGACTTGTTGATATTTCCGTCACGCACGCCCGCGCCACCTGCCTAAACTTGCTTTCACCGGCGGGCAACACAGCCAGCCGAAGCCAGATCCCGCAGTTCAAAATTTCGCAATCATCGAGGACATCGCCATGAGCGCCATCGCCACCAAGATCGCCATCGTCTACCACAGCGGCTACGGCCACACCGCCAGGCAAGCCCAGGCCGTCGCCCGCGGCGCCGCCGGCGTGGACGGCGTGGAAAGCCTGCTGATCAGCATCGACGACATCGACCAGCACTGGGACACGCTGGAAAACGTGGACGGCATCATCTTCGGCGCCCCGACCTACATGGGCAGCGCGTCGGCGCAGTTCAAGGGCTTCATGGACGCCACCTCGCGCAACGTCTTCGCCAAGGGCGGCAAGTGGGCCAACAAGGTGTCGGCGGGCTTCACCAACTCGGCCTCGCGCTCGGGCGACAAGCTGGCCACGCTGCAGCAGTTGTCCATCTTTGCCGCGCAGCACGGCATGCACTGGGTCAACCTGGGCCTGCCCCCGGGCCACAACAACTCCAAGTCGACCGAAGACACGCTGAACCGCCACGGCTTCTTCCTCGGCGCCGCGGCGCAGTCGAACGCGGACGAGAGCGCGGACGTGGTGCCGCCGCTGGCCGACCTGCGCACCGCCGAACACCTGGGCGCGCGCGTGGCGGAAGTCGCGCGGCAACTGGCCGTCGGCCGGCGCGCGCTGGCGGCGGTCAAGCAGGCTGCCTGAACCTGACGCACGGGCACCCGCGGCCTGACGCACGGGCACCCGCGGGCACGCCACGGGCGCCGCCGCCGCGCATGGCGGCGGTGAGGGCAGGGGCCGGGCACCGGACAATACCAGTGCCCGGCCCCTTGTCCGTTCAGAACAGCTTCGAGAACAGCCAGAACAGGCAGCCCGACAGCAGGATCGCCGCCGGCAGCGTCAGCACCCAGGCCATCATCAGGTTGCGGATGGTGGACATCTGCAGGCCCGAGCGGTTGGCCGCCATCGTGCCGGCCACGCCCGACGACAGCACGTGGGTGGTGGATACCGGCAGGCCGAAGGCATCGGCCGCGCCGATGGTGGCCATCGCCACCAGTTCGGCGGACGCGCCCTGCGCGTAGGTCAGGTGAGTCTTGCCGATCTTCTCGCCCACGGTGACGACGATGCGTTTCCAGCCGACCATCGTGCCGAGGCCGAGCGCGATGGCGACGGCCACCTTGACCCACAGCGGGATGAACTTGGTCGCGGCGTCGATCTCCTGCTTGAACGCGGCCAGGTTTTCCCTGGTGGTGGCGTCGAACTTGACGGTGCTTTCCTTCTCCAGCAGGCGGATGGCCTCGGAGGCGAGATACATCTCGTTGCGCACGTTGGCCACCGCGGCGGCCGGCACGCCAGCCAGGCTGTCGTGCGCGCGCACCTGGTCGCCGATCCCGCCGGCGACGACGGCCAGCGCCGGCACCACGCCGGCGTTGAACTCGTGGGTGCGCAGGTAGGTCGACAGCACGCCGCGCGGGTCGGACGGGGCCGCCGCCGGCGCGGGCACGCTGTGCCGCAGAGCTTCGCTGGTGATCTGGGCCACGGCGGCGAAACGGGTCGTCTCGTCGACCGGCATGGCGCGGTTGAGCGCATACGACAGCGGCACGGTGCCGACCAGGATCAGCATGATGAGGCCCATGCCCTTCTGCCCGTCGTTGGAGCCGTGCGCGAACGACACGCCAGTGCAGGTGAGCACCAGCAGGCCGCGGATCCACAGCGGCGGCGCCTTGTTGGCGACCGGCTCGGCATACAGCTCGGGGCGCCGGACCAGCGCGCGCAGCAGCAACAGCAGGATGGCCGCGCAGCCGAAGCCGACCAGCGGCGAGAGCAGCAGCGAGTAGCCGACCTTGATCGCCTGCGGCCAGTCCACGCCGCTGGTGCCGTCGCGCCCGTGCATCAGCGCATTGGCCACGCCCACGCCGATGATCGAGCCGATCAGCGTGTGCGACGACGACGCCGGCAGCCCGAGCCACCACGTGCCGAGGTTCCAGATGATGGCGGCGATCAGCAGCGCGAACACCATCGCGAAGCCGGCCGCGGAACCCACCTGCAGGATCAGCTCCACCGGCAGCAGCGAGATCACGCCGAACGCCACCGCGCCGCTCGACACCAGCACGCCGAGGAAGTTGAACACGCCGGACCACATCACCGCGAACTGCGGCGGCAGCGAGTTGGTGTAGATCACCGTGGCCACGGCGTTGGCGGTATCGTGAAAGCCGTTGACGAACTCGAAACCCAGCGCGATCAGCAGGGCAACGCCGAGCAGCAGGAAGGGCAGCCACGTGGTCGGCATCGACGCCGCCGAGGACAGGTCGTGGACCAGGCTCATGCCGGTGTAGGCCACGCCCGCGGCGACCAGCAGCAGGAAGGCCAGGCCGGTGAGCTTGCCGGGCCGGTGGTCCAGGTTGGGGCGCATGCGCCCCGCATCGGCGATGGGCGCCGTTTCGATCGTGTTGCTCATGTTCCGCTCCCCCTTGCGCAAAGATGAAGCGCCATCCTCCTGCCGGAGCATGACACTCCCATGACGCGCGTCTCATGCGCATCACAAAGGGGGCGGACTATTTCCAGGCGGAACCGGGTGCGCGGCCGGCCTGCGGCCGGCATTTCCGCGGCGGTTTCAGGGCGTGGGCCCGGGGCGGGCCAGCAGGCGGATCAGCCCGTCGATCTCGCCCGCGCAGGCCTTGGCGGCGCGCGCCTCGGCGGCGCGGTAGAGGCGGATCACTTCCTCGCCGACGGGCGTGAGCACCGTGCCGCCGCCCTGCGAGCCGCCGTGCTCGGAATCGACCGCCGGCTGGGCCAGCGAGCGGTTGATCTCGTTGAGCAGGTCCCACGCCCGCTTGTAGGACATGTCGAGGCGCTTGGCCGCGGCCGAGATGGAGCCGCAGGCGCGGATGGCTTCGAGCAGGGCGATCTTGCCGGGGCCGATGGCGATGGTATCGCCGAGCATGATGCGCATGCGCAGGAGCGCCTGCGGTGCGTCCGGGCTGACGGTGGTACGGGAGCGGGCTAGTTTGACCATGACGCGATGGTAACTCGGCGCGGCCCCGCGGCGGTATCGATGCGCACCCGGAACGCGCCCGCCGCCGTCCCGATATGTGCGCCGCGCGCTATGTTAGAGTCGACATAACGCCGGCCGCGCCCCCGCGAGCGCCGCGCCGGCAGCCGGGAACGCCGCCACGCGGCGCGCCCGCGGAACCACGGGAGGAATCCAGATGCGCAAGCCGAACGGTCCGCTGTCCGCATTGTTGTGCGCCGCCCTCGTGCCGCTGCTGCTGTCGGCATGCGGCGGCCCCAACATCCCCGGCGGCGTGGTGGCGCCACCGGCCCCGGCCGATGGCCAGTTGCAGGTGGCCGGCGCGCTCGACCGCCCGGCAACGCTCACGCTGCCCCGACTCCACGCGCTGCCCGCCGTCACCCAGACCGTCAGCTTCGCCAGCAGCCGCGGCACGCAGACCCATACCTACGTGGGCACGCCGCTGTGGAACCTGCTCGACGGCATGGGCATCCAGGCGGACCCGGCAGCCAGGAACGACGCGCTGGCGCGCTATGTGCTGGCCACCGGCGCGGACGGCTACCGGGTGGTCTTTTCCCTCGCGGAACTGAAGCCGGACTTCGGCAACCGCGCCAGCCTGGTGGCCTATGGCGAGGCCGTGGACGGCGCGGCGGCGCCGCTGGCCGCCGGCGGCCCGCTGCGCGTGACCGCGCCCGGCGACGGCGAGGGCGGGCGCTATGTGGCCGGCCTGCGGCGGCTGGAAGTGCGCGCGTCCGGCTCCACGGTGGCCGCGGCGGACGGCGCCCCCTCGACCCGGATCGCGGTGAGCGGGGCGGTCAGGCAGCCCGGCAGCTTCGACCTCGCCGCGCTCAAGGCACTGCCGGCGGTGACGCGCACGGTCGGCGCCCACACCTATACCGGCGCGAGCCTGTGGGACCTGCTCGATGCCCGGGCCGGCCTGGCGCCCGGCGCGGCGAAGAACGGCATGCTGGCGATGTACGTGGTGGCCACCGGCAGCGACGGCTACAAGGCGCTGGTGGCGCTGGGCGAGATCGCGCCCGGCTTCGGCAACCAGCCGGACCTGATCGCCTACGAGATGGACGGCGCGCCGCTGGGCGCCGGCGGCTTTGCCCGGCTGGTGATTCCGGGCGACGGCAAGCCCGGCCGCCACGTCTCCAGGCTGGTCAGCCTGGAGGTGTTCGCGGCGCCGCCCGCCCGCTGAGCCCGCGCCGGGCTCAGGCGCGCACGGCCAGCAGCACGCTGGAGGCCTTGAAGATGGCGACGGCCGCGCCGCCCTGCTTCAGGCCGAGGCCGCCGACGCTCTCGTTGGTGATGATGGCCACGATCTCGCCGCCCTGCGGCAGGCCGATGGCGACCTCCGAATTGACGGCGCCGGTCTTGATGACCGACACCGTGCCCACGAGCTGGTTGCGGGCCGACAGCAGCGTGCCCGGATCGGGCACGCCGACGATCACCGACGAGGCCTTGATCAGGGCGGTGGCGTCCTTGCCCACGGCCAGCCCCAGCCGCCTGGTGCTCTCGCCGGTGATGCTGGCGACGATGCGCACGCCGCCGGCAATCTCCAGGTCGATCTCGTCGTTGACCGCGCCCTGGCGGATGGCGCTTACCTTGCCGTCGAGCTTGTTTCTTGCGCTGATATTCATCTTCCCCTCGATTGGTCGATTGATCGATTGGTCGTTTCGGCGGCCATCGCTCTGGCCGCAAGGACGCCGGCGCGCGCGCCGGCGGCAAGCCGGGCACCCAGCCAGCAGATATTACCGCCTTTGCGCGCGGCTTCCGCCGGTCCGGCGCGGCTCCGCACATTCGTTATATTCAATGGTATATTTCGCCGAGACGGCGGGACCCCGCACCTGGCTGCCACGCGGCGCGGTGCCGGGCCTGCCCTTTTCCACGCGAGGTATCGCATGCACGCTCCACCGTTTCGCCTGGCCCGCGCCAACGGCATCGAGACGGCGCTCGGCAACCAGCCGGCGCCCCTGGCCTGCTGCGCGCCGGCGGCGCCGCAGGCACGCCCCGCGCGGCGCCGCGCGCGCCTGGCCGAGCTGGACTCGCACCTGCACTGCTCGATCATCGGCACGTGCATGACCACCGGCGAGCTGCGCAAGCTGGTGCCGCGCTTCGTGGCGCTGGACCGGCAGCGCGCCACCGACCTGGAAATCCACCACGAGGCGGTCAAGCTCGCCGGCGCGGGCGGCGACGGCTGCAAGGCCCTGCAGAAAGCGCTCGACGAGCGCTATGCGCAGGCCCTGCGCCACTTCAACGCGGCGCGCGACGCCGACGCCGTGCTCAAGCTCTGGCAGGAAGCGGTGGCCAGCGGCGACATCCCGCCGGCCTACTGGGCCGTGATGACCCATCCGGAAGCGAGCAGCCCGGTGCGCCAGGCCGCCTTCGGCGAGGTGCACATGCTGTCGCACCTGGTGGGCGCCGCCAACCGCGCCGACATCCGGCGGCTGATGGCGCTGGAGGAAGACAACGCCGCGCTGCGCGCCAAGCTCGAGCGGCAACAGGAACGCCTGCAGGAAATGAGCGCGCGGCATGACGCGCAGGCGCGCGAGCTCGCGGCGCTGGGCGAGCGGCTCGCCCACGCCAGCGCGCGCGCTGGCGCCGAGGGCACGCCGGCGCAGGCGGAGCTGCGCGCGCTGCGCGACGCGCTGGCCGAGCACGAGCGAGCCGCCGCGCTGCACGCGAGCCGCCGCGAGGCCGCGGAGCAGCATGCGCTGCGGGAGCAGGAAGCGGCGCAGGCGCTGCGCGCGCAGCGCGACGACGCGCTGGCGCAACTGGCCGCCAGCCACGCCGAGACGCGCGCGCTGGAACAGGCCGTGCTCGCGGCCGGCGGCCAGGACGGCGAGCCGCGCGGGCGCCATCCGGGGCTGCGCCACCTGGAGGGCAAGCGCATCGTGTACGTGGGCGGCCGCCCTGGCTCCAACAACGCGCTCAAGGCGCTGGTCGAATCGACCGGCGGCCATCTGGTGCTGCACGACGGCGGCATCGAGGACCGCAAGGGCCTGCTGGCCGCGACGGTGGCGCGCGCCGACATGGTGGTCTTCCCGGTGGACTGCATCGACCACGATTCGATGAACATGATCAAGCGCGTGTGCGAGCGCCACCAGGTCGCCTACCATCCGCTGCGCACGGCGAGCGTGGCCAGCTTCGTGGAGCTGGCGAGCCGCGTGGCCGTGCCGCCATCCGGCCACGCGGACACCGCCGCCGCGCCGCGCGCCGTGGCGCTTGCCGGCGCGCGCGCGCCGTGATGCGTCCCTCGCGTCCTTGCTATCCTTCGGGCCGGCGCGCCACGCGCTTGTCCCCTCCGGCCGCGCCGGCGGCCTGAATCCGGCCGCCATCCCGGGCCGGCGCGTGACCACCCGCCTGCGGCCCGCCGCGCACCCGCTTCGCCACACCCGCCCGCGGCGCATGCATTGACGCGCGGCCGGCGCAGCTGGCCGGCGCACGGCCCCGCCCTCCCCGCTCCGGCGCAGGCCATTCCGAATGGCATCGGCGCGGCGCGCGCCGCGCCGGAATGCGCGAGCTGCCTGCCGTTGGCGGAACGTCCCTCGCCGCGCGCACAGGCTGCAAACAGGGCCTTCGCATTGCGATTGGCCGACATGCCGCGCCGCTGCGCGAGCATCTCGGGAGATTCCTACAGCACAGCAATGTGATTGGGAATTTTCCCCTCCTACATTGGGAAATTTCCCAAAATCATGTCGGAAATGGCGGGATAAAGTCCTGCGTGTTATCGGCATGTTCCGCCCGGACCCGCTCGCGCGCCGTTCTGGCGACCCCACATGACAAGCCACCCGTCCTTGACCGCGCCGCGCAGCCGACAGGCATTGCGTGGGCTTCCGGCGTGCCTGTCCGCCGTCTTTCGCCGGCGAACGCACGAGCCGGCCTCCCACTCCAGGCCGCCGTCGCGCCACGGACGGCCCGGCGGACGTGGCCGGCACATTGCACTGCCCCGGCCACGCCATCGGCAATGACATGTGCTCACGAGGCGCCGTCAGCACAAGTACATAACCGCACCTGAAACAGCACATGCGCATTGACCGACGCTTCCGGCTGGTTGCCGCCTTCATCTTCGTGACCACGCTGGGTCTGGCGGGCTACCTGCTGCTGCTGGAATGGCGGACCTACAACGATGCGCAGGAGACCGGGCCGATGCTGAACCTGTTCCGCGCGGTGCTGGTCGCGGCCGAGAAGGCCTCGGCGGAGCGCGGCCCGTCCAACGCCGTGCTGGGCAGCGACACGCCCGCGCCGGAGAACAAGCTGCACGACCTCGAACGCGCGCGCGCCGAGACGGACAGCGCCATGATGGCAGCCATCGCGGGCCTCGAGGCTTCTCAGTGCGACCATTGCTCGGCCAGCGCCAGGCAGATGCGGCAGACGCACGCGCAACTGCGCGCCGCGCGCGCGCACGTCGACCGGCTGGTGCAACTGCCGCGCCCGGGGCGCTCCACCGACCGGCTGTGCACGGTGCTGAGCACCATGTTCACGGCCACCACCGACATCATGCAGATCTCCGACGAGGTCATGTTCGACCTGATCCGCGCCGAGCCGCTGACCGCCGAGCATGCCGGCATCGCGCGCCTGACCGCCGAGCTGCGCGAGCAGGCCGGCCGCGCCGGCTCCGTGTTCACCCCGGCGCTCACCGCGCGCCGGGCGCTGTCGGTCGACGAGCAGCGCGCGCTGTGGACGGAGACCGGCAGGATCCGCGCGCTGGGCGAGCTGGTGATGATGCGCACGCGCGACGACAAGGCCGCGCGCCGCGAATCGCTGCTGGCCATGCATGAAATGGGCTCGAGCTATTTCACCGATGGCCTGGCCTATCTCAACGAGATCGCCACGCTGCCGCCGCACGACCTGCGCTACCCGACCACCGCGGATTTCGCCGAGCGCTACGTGCCCACCATGAGCGCCATCATCCGCGTGCGCAATGCCGAGCTCGCCTCGGCCGAGCACATCATCCAGGCGCAGGACGCCATCGCCGGCAGTCGGCTGCGCGTGCTGTGCGGCGTCATCGGCATCGCGCTGCTGGCGCTGGCCGTCATCATCGTGCTGTTCGCGTACCGCGTGATCCGCCCGCTGTCGGGCGCGACCGACGCCATCCGGCGCATCGCCGGCGGCGACTACAAGGTGTCGCTGCCGTCGGCGCGGCGCAGCACCCAGATCGGCGCGCTGCTGCATTCGGTGCAGGTGCTGCGGCGCGCGGCCATCGCCAAGGACGAGCTGGAGGCCGACCGCGACCTGCTGATCCGGCAGTTGCAGGAAGCCGCCGCGCAGGAGCGCGCGCAGGCCGAGGCGCTGATGCAGGCGAGGGATGCCGCCGAGGCCGCGCTGCACGCCAAGGACAGCTTCCTGGCCATGATGAGCCACGAGATCCGCACGCCGATGCATGGCATGCTGGGCCTGCTGGAAATGCTGATCGACACCGGGCTGGACGAGCACCAGCGCCACCTCGCGCAGGTGGCCAACAGCTCGGGCGAGGCGCTGCTGCAGATCCTCAACGACATCCTCGACTACGCCAAGATCGGCGCCGGCAAGATGAAGATCGTCGAGGCCGAGACCGATATGCGCGAACTGGTCGAAGGCGCGGTGTTCCTGCTGTCCGGCAATGCCTACGAGAAGGGCCTGCGGATGAACATCTGCATCGACTCCGGCATCGCGGCGCGCTACCTCGCGGACACCGCGCGCATCCGCCAGATCCTGCTCAACCTGATCTCCAACGCCATCAAGTTCACCATGCAGGGCAGCATCAGCGTGAGCGCCACGCTGGTGGAGAGCGCCGGCGCGCACGAGACCATCGAGATCACCGTGAGCGACACCGGCATCGGCATTCCGGCCGAGTCGCTGCGCCGGCTGTTCGAGCCGTTCGAGCAGATCGACGGCCATTCCACGCGGCGCTTCAGCGGCACCGGCCTCGGGCTGACGATCTGCCGGCAACTGGCCGAACTGATGGGCGGCCAGCTCGAGATCAGCAGCAACGAGGGCAACGGCACCTCGGTGACGCTGCGGCTCGCCCTGAAGGTCGATTGCGGGCGCCATGCGTTCCCGCAACTGGCCGGCCGCGACATCGCCATCGACGTGAGCGACGCGGCCGCGGTGATGGCGCTCAAGCACTATGCCAGCGCGGCCGGCATGCGGCCGCTGCTGACGGGCGAGGCGGGCGCGCACGGCAAGCCGGATGGCCACGACGCGCCGCTGCGCATCGTGGCCGCCCGCGGCGCCCGCGCGCGCGCCGGCGACATCCTGCTGGCCCACCAGGGCAGCCAGCCGGCCGACGCGCCGGACGGCGGCCCGGTGGTGCTGCACGACAACCCCATCGCGTGGAGCGCCTTCGTCGCCGCGTGCCAGGAAGCGCTGCTGCGCGGCAAGGGCGGCAACGCGGTCGCCGCGGCGCCACCGGACAACGGGCCGGCGCCGTCGGACAAGAAGACCGCGCGCATCGTGGTGGCCGAGGACCATCGCGTCAACCAGTTGCTGCTCAAGATCCAGTTGCGGCAGCTCGGCTACGACAACGTGGTGATCTGCGACGACGGCGAAGGCGCCTGGAAGGCGCTGCACGCCGAGCCGGCGGACCTGCTCATCACCGACCTCTACATGCCCGGCATGGACGGCTTCGACCTCGCCCGGCAGGTGCGCGCCACCGAAGGCGGCAGGCACACGCCGATCATCGCGGTGTCCGCGTCCACGCTGGCCGAGGAGGAACACCGCAGCCGCGCCGCCGGCATCGACATCTTCCTCGGCAAGCCGGCCTCGATGCAGGAGCTGAAGCAGGCGATCCGGCGCGCGCTCGCGCTGCACTGAGGCGACGCGCGCGCGTCATCGCCATCATCGCGCCGCCGCCCTTGCCTGCCCCGCCGCCCTGCCCGTCCCTCCCTCCTATTCGGCCACCGCGCCCGAGAAGCGCGCCGGCATGATCCAGCGCTCCAGGCAGGCGCGCAGGACATGCAGTTGCGCGGGCTTGAACAGGCATTCGTCCATGCCGGCGTCCAGGCAGCGCTGCATTTCCTCCGCCTCGGTGCTGGCGGTGATGGCGACGATGGGCAGGTGGCGCCGCCCCTCCGCGTCGTCGCCAGCTTCGGCCGCTTCCTGCGCGCGCACCCGCCCCGCCAGCTCGTAGCCGTTCATGACCGGCATGTGGCAGTCGGTGATCAGCAGGGCGTAGCTGGTCCTGCCGAGCGCGGCCAGCGCCTCGCCGCCGTCGCCGACCGCGTCGCTGGCGTAGCCGAGCACCTTGAGCTGGCGCTGCAGCAGGATGCGGTTGGTGGGATGGTCCTCGGCGATCAGGATCAGCCGCCCCTGCGCCAGCGCCAGCTCGCGCGACACCGCGGGCACCTGCGCCGGCGCGGCGGCGGGCTCCGCGCCGCGCGCCGCCTGGCTGCCGACGGCGGCCAGCGAGGCCGCGCGCAGCGCGCGCCACGTCAGCGGATTGGCGCTCAGGCGCACGTCCGAGCGCGTGAGCCGGTAGCCGGCCAGCTTGGGCTTGTCGGTGATGCGGATGGCGCCGGACGCGGGCGCCTCCGTGCCGTCGTCCAGGAACAGCAGGTCGAAGCCCGGCTCGCCGGCGCCGTCCGCGCGCGCCGGCTGCCGCTGCTCCACGGTCTGCGCGCCGGCGGCGCGCAGCAGGTGCGCGATGCCGCGCGAGACCTGCGCATCGGCCACGCGGATCGCGGCGCGGCGCCCGGCCAGCGGGCGGACCGTGTAGGCCATGTCCCTGACCGGCAGCGCGAGCCGGACTTCGGCCTGCGTGCCCGCGCCCGGCGCGCTGGCCAGCGTGATCTCGCCGTGCATCAGCACCAACAGCCGGCGGCAGATCGACAGGCCCAGGCCGGTGCCGCCGAAACGCCGCGTGGTCGACGAGTCCGCCTGCATGAAGGGCTCGAACAGCCGCGCCTGCTTGTCCAGCTCGATGCCGACGCCGGTGTCGCTGATGCGGAACACCACGGTCTGCCTGCCGTCGCGCTCGCCGGCCGCCTCCACGGCAAGCGTGACGGTGCCGTGCTCGGTGAACTTGATGGCGTTGCTGAGCAGGTTGAAGAGGATCTGGCGCAGGCGCACGCTGTCGCCCAGCACCACCGCCGCCACGTCGTCGCTGACGTCCAGCCGCATCAGCAGGCCCTTGTCGTGCGCGCGCGTGGCAAGCAGGCCGAGGGCGTTGTCGCACAGCTCGCGCAGGTCCAGCGGCAGCCATTCGATGTCGATGCGGCCGGCCTCGATCTTGGAGTAGTCGAGGATGTCGTCGAGGATCTGCAGCAGCGCGCCGGCGGAGTCCTCGATCATGCCGACCGTGGAGGCCTGCTCGCGGCTCAGCTCGGTATGGCCGAGCAGTTCGACCAGCCCGAGCACGCCACTCATGGGCGTGCGGATCTCGTGGCTCATCATGGCCAGGAAATTGTCCTTGGCGCGCGAGGCGGCCTCGGCGATGTCGCGCGCGCTCGCCAGCGCGGCAGCGCGCTCGTGCTCCTCGGTGGTGTCGGTCCAGTAGCCGTTCCACAGCGTGGTGCCGTCGTCCTCGCGGCGCGGCACGGCGTGCAGCCGGGCCCACTGGAAGCCGCCGCGGCCGCGCAGGCGGACCTCGTGGTTGACCGCCTGCAACGCCGCGCCGGCGCGCGTGACCGCCGCGCGCAGCGGCTCGGCGTCGTCCGGATGGACGCAGGCGCGCACGCGCGCGCTGTCGGCCATCATGTCCTCGGCATCGAGCCCGAACAGTTCCTGCGTGTTGCCGCTGACCCAGACGAAGGCGAAATGCCCGTCGCGCGCCTGGCGCATCTGGAACACCGTGGCCGGCAGATGGCGCGTGACGTCGGTCAGCCGCGCCTCGGCCTCGCGCGCCTTGAGCTCGGCGCGGCGGATCTCCGAGACCTCCACCGCCGAGAAGATGACGCCGCCCGCCTCGGACTCGTTCGGGGCGAACGGCTGCAGCCAGCACAGGAAGTGCCGCGCGTGCCCGGACGCGGCCTGGAAATCGAGCGCGATATGGTGCATCTCGCCGGCCTGCATGGCGTCGCGGATCGCCTGGTCCAGCGTGGCGCTGATGTCGGCGCCCCACACCGCGGCCTCGTTCTGCAGGCGGCCGACGAGGCGCTCGCGCGTCACGTCCAGCAACGACAGGAAGGCCGCGTTGATCGCCAGGTAGCGCCCGTCCTTGTCCATGACCGCGATCGGCAGCGGCACGGCGTCGATCAGCGTCGACTGGAAGCGCTGCTGCACCGAGACCTTGCGCTCCACCGCGCGCCGGCCGGCCGCCTCCTTGCGCAGCAGGTACTGCGAGCGCAGCAGGACGGCGACGATGCACAGCAGCGCCGCGATCGGCAGCCCGGCGCGCTCCAGGATCTGCCGCCACGACGGCTCGAGCACGTAGCTGGCCGCCATGTAGCGCTTCTGGATGTCGAGCCGGCGCTGGTCCTGCAGCGCCGACAGCGCGCGGTTGACCAGCGGCAGCAGCCGCTCCGACAGTGCCGGCGACACCGCGAAGCCGATGTCCAGCAGGCGCTCGCCCGAGCCGATCACGCGCAGCTTGCCGGCGAAGCTGCGCTGCAGCTCGACGTCCGCCGAGGCAAGGTCGTCGACGTAGACGTCGGCGTCGCCGTCCGCCACGCTTTGCAGCGCGGCGTGCACGCTGGGCGCGGTGGACAGCAGCGCGCCCGGCACCCCGCGCCTGACCACCCCGCCGGCGCCGCCGGCCGCGGTGACAACCACGCGCAGGCCGGCGAGTTCCCGCAGATGCCCGACCGCGGGCGCCGACTGCCGCCCGACGATCACCACCGGGAACGCGGCGTAGGGCCGCGAGACCGGCAGCCGCCGCAGGCCGGGGTCGTTCGGGGCCGCCACCGCCATCAGGTCGAGCGCGCCGTCGTGCATGGCGTCCACGGTCTTGCCGAAGTTGCCGGACGGCACGCGCTGGAAGCGCAGGCCGAGCGCCTCGCCGAGATAGCTCAGGTAATCGAGCGCGATGCCGCTCGGGCGGCCGCTGTCGTCGAGATAGCTGTAGGGCGGCAGGCCCACGTCGAAGCCCACGCGCAGCGGCGGCAGCGCGTTGAGGAAGGCGCTTTCCTCGGGCGTGAGGAAGAACTGGTCGGCGTCGTCCTGCTGCACCAGGCGCGCGTTGATCCATTTCGCCAGCAGCATGAGGCGGCGCTCGCGCGGCACGCGCGCGAGCCCTTCGTCCACCCGGTCGCGCAGCGCGGTGGCCGCGGGCGGGAAGGCGAAGTGCACGGCGCTGCCCGGTTCGCGATAGGCGTTCACCACCGAGAGCGCGTCGAACTCGCGGCGGGCCAGCGCGTATTCCGCCACCGGCTGCACCGCCGAGTAGAAGTCCGCCTTGCCCGCCACCACCGCGCGCAGGCCGTCGGTGACGTCGCCCACCGGCACCAGCGTGGCGCCGGGATACCGCGCGCGCACCACGCTTTCCATGTAGAACCCCGGCTCGGCCGCGAAGCGGACGCCTTTCGAGCCCGGCGACAGCACGCCGGCCACGTGGTCGGCGGTGCGCCCCACCACCACGGTGTCGCCCTCGAAATACGGCGCGGAATAGAGCAGGCAGCGCGTGCGCGCATCCGTCTTCGCCATGCTGATCAGGAGGTCGATCTCGCCGGCGCAGGTGGCGGCGATCAGCGCCGGGATGTCGGGATAGGCGTGCTCGACCAGCTCGAGCGCCGGGTTGCCGAGCGCCTCGCGCAGCAGGTCGACGCCGTATCCGCTCGGCTGCGCGCCGCGCGCGAACAGGAAAGGCGGCAGGCCCTGCCTGACCGTGCCGATGCGGATGACGGCCGGCACCGGCCCGGGCGCCGCGGCCGGACCGGTCGCGCCAGCGGCCGCAGCCGCCGCGCCGAACGCCGGGCCGGCGCAGCACGCCAGCAAGACAAGATGAACCAGCCACCGCCGCCAGGCCTCGCCCGAGGTCCAGGTTTTTTCCATGAGTCGGTTGTCCTATGTCGCCGCGGCGCGTTGCGCTCCCGCGTGGCCGCCCGCTCCGTGCGCCGGGAGCCGCATGGCCGATGGCTTTGCATGATAGCGCCTCCGCCGCGCCGATGGCCGGGCTTCCCGGCACGGTACGAAGCCGCGCCGGCGCGCCGCGCGGACGCCGTTTGCGGCGGCGGCGGCGCCCGCGATCTGATCTTGCGCAAGGCGCGGGGAGAAAACCGAAGTATTCCGACTTGTTTGCGGAAATTTCCGGGCTCGGTACGAAGGCATTGACGCTACCTTGTACCTCGGCCGCCGGGCGTCATCGCGCATGCGACGCCGCGCGCGGGCCGACAGACTCAGAGGTTGTCTTATATGAAAGTCGCACTACTGGATGCCAACCCGGCAAGCTCGCAGCCGGTCGCCGAGCTGGTGACAGGCGCCGGATTTCCCTGCCACTGCTATGAAGAACGGGCCGCGCTGATCCGCGACCTGCGCGACCACGTCTTCGACATGATCCTGGTCGCCGGCGAGCTGCCGGACGGCAACGGCACCGAGGTCGTCAGGATGATCCGCTGCACCTTCGCCTTCCAGACGCCGGTGATCGTGGTCTCGCCCGGCGCCAGCCACCACGAGATCATGGAGACGTTCGCGGCGGGCGCCGACGACTACTGCTGCGCGTTGCGCCCGGCCGAGCTGCTGGCCCGCATGGTGTCGCACTACCGCCGCCACCACAGCGCGCAGCCCTCCCGCCAGCGCCTGATCCACCTCGGCGACTACGTGCTGAACATCGACCGGTACAGCGCCACGCTGCGCGGCAAGGACATCCGCCTGACGCCCAAGGAATTCGGCCTGGCGTGGCTGCTGTTCTCCTCGCCTTCGCAGGTGCTGCCGCGCAACCACATCGAGACGATGGTGTGGGGCCACGTGCTGCCCGCCATGTCGCGCGCGCTGGCGGCGCTGATCGCGCGCCTGCGCCGGGTGCTGGAACTGCGTTCCGCCAACGGCATCACCATCGCGTCGATCCACGCCCTGGGCTATCGCCTCGACGTCCAGGAGGCGGCTCCGGCCGGATGGCATCCGGCCGGGCGCGGCGCGCCCGGCGACGTGCCGGCGCGCATGCCGCCGCCGACGCCGGCGCCCGGGGAATACGCGCTGCCCGCCGGGCTCGGCGCGCCCGGGTAGCTGGCGCAGCGGCGCCGACAACCGGCGCGGGCGCGCGCCGGACAGAGTTTCTTAACCAAGGGAATCAGCGAGGAAATCAGGAAATGAAGAAGACAATCGTTGCGGCGGCGGCCGCGGTCCTGGCAAGCGGCGCGTGGGCGCAAAGCGCCGTCACGCTGTACGGGGTGGCCGATGCCGGCCTGGAGTTCGTCAACCGGCAGAACGGCAACGGCGACAAGGTCTACCGCCTGCAGTCCGGCAGCGCGCTGACCGGCTCGCGCTGGGGCCTGCGCGGCGCGGAAGACCTGGGCAGCGGGCTGAAGGGCATCTTCGTGCTGGAAAGCGGCTTCGACCTCGACGACGGCAGGGCCGGCGACCGCCTGTTCGGCCGGCAGGCCTACGTCGGGCTGGAGACCCCGCAGGGCACCGTCACGCTGGGCCGCCAGCAGACGCCGATGTACGACTTCGCGCTGCAGTACGACCCGATGGCCGCCGTCAGCAGCTATTCCATCTACGGCATGGACAGCGACTTCGGCTCGCGCGCCGACAACGCCATCAAGTACCGCGGCCAGTCCGGCGGACTGACCGTGTCGGGCCTCTACAGCTTCGGCTACGACGGCCAGGGCGGCACGAATGGCGAAGTCCCCGGCCACTGGAAGGTAGGCCGCGAGTATGCCTTCGGCCTCAACTATGCCGTGGGCCCGCTGGCCGCGGGCGCGGTCTTCGACCAGAAGAACGGCGACACCATCGCCTCGCGCAACCGCCACGACCAGCGCGCCACCATCGCCGCCAGCTACGCCTTCGGCCCGGCCAAGGTCTTCGCCGGCTACCGCTGGCAGCACCTCGGCTTCACCTCGGCGCTGGGCAACGGCACGGCTCACCTGGGCTGGGCCGGGGCCAGCTACCGGCTCACGCCCGCGGTTTCGTTCAGTGGCGCGGTGTACTACCAGGACAACCGCGGCACCAGCGCGGACCCGTGGCTGCTCTCCGCCGGGGGCAACTACGCCTTGTCCAAGCGCACCGACCTGTACCTGAACATGGCCTACGCGCTGAACAAGACCGACCGCTCGCGCGGTTTCATGTCGGACACCAGCGCCAACGGCAACGGCCAGGTCTCGCCGGGCGACAACCAGTTCGGCGCCAGCTTCGGCATGCGGCACCGCTTCTGACGGCACGGCCCCGGCCTGACGGATTGGCCGGGTTGCCGCGGACGCCCCGGTGCGATGCCACGGCATGCACCGGGGCGTCCGGCTTTCGGCGGTCCGGCGGCGGTATCGGCGCCGGCACGCGCAATGCGCGCAACATGCGCCAGCCATCACAGCGGCGGCGCGCGGCATGTGCGCCGGCATGTGCGCCTTGTCGCACCGCCCCTCCGCACCGCCCCCCTTGCGCCCCCTATCGCTCCGCCAGGCAGTCGTTCATGTGCTCGATGGCCGGCTCGAACAGCGCCAGCAGGGCCAGCACGCCGTCGGCGTCGCGCCGGCGCGCGGCCGCTTCCAGGCGCGCGCAGAGCGACACCACCGCGCGGGACTCGAGGATGCGCGCCGAGCCCTTGAAGCGATGCGCCAGCGAGGCGGCCTCGTCCCAGCGGGACGCGACGCAGGCATCGCGCAGCAGCACGAGGTCGTCGCGGTTGGTGTCGACCAGGCTTCTCACCAGCTCCGCGATCATGTCGGGGTCGCCATCGGACAGCGTCTCGATGGCCGGCCAGAATGCGGCCTCCTCCTCGGCGCTGATCGGCATGAGCCGATGCCGCACCAGTTGCCGCACGAGTTCGTGCTCGCGCACGGGTTCCGCCAGCGTGCCGCCGAAGCGCGGGTCGGCCGGCCCCGCCGACACCGCCAGCCACAGGGTCGGCCCGGCGCCATCCGGGTCCGGCGCCACGCCGGCCGGCAGCGCGCCGTCGGCGGGCAGCCGCACCACCACCAGCCGCCACCCCTCGCCCAGCGGGCCAGGCGAGGACAGCGCATGCGAGGTCGCCTGGAAACCCAGGCCCTCCATCAGGGTGGCGAGGCCGCTGTCTTCCGCCCAGTCCGTCGTGTCGCCGATTAGCAATGCGCGATGCATGATCCGTAGTCCTTGAAGCTGCGTCGATGAAATTCCGGCACCGTCACGGCACCACATGACAGCGCCGTGCGAAGTCTACCAACTCCACCAGCGTCGCGACACGCAGCTTGGCCATGATGTGGATCTTGTGGCTGCTCACGGTCTTGTTGCTGATGAACTGCAGCTTGCCGATGGCGGCATTCGACAGCCCCCGCGCCAGCAGTTGCAGGATGACGATCTCCTTGTCGGTCAGCTGCTTGAGCCGGTCGTTGTCGTCGCGCAGGTCGGGCGGCACGGCCTCGGCGTCGCCCACTTCCGGCGGGAACAGTGTGTAGCCGGCCATCACGGCATCGACGCAACGCATGATCTCGTCCACGTCCTGCAGCTTGCTGACGAACCCCTTGGCGCCGAGCTGCATGGCGCGCGGCGCGAACGTCAGCGAATCCTGGCCGGACAGCACCAGGATGCGCACGTGCGGATGCATCGCCCGCAGGCGCGGGATGACCTCCAGGCCGTTCACCTTGGGAATATCGAGGTCGAGAATCACCAGGTCGGCCGGGTACTCCTTCGCGATGTCCAGCGCGGACTGACCATTGTTGGCCTCCAGCACCCGGCTCACGCCCAGCACCTGCGAAAGCCGCGTGCGAATGACCATGCGCATCGCTGGATGATCGTCAACTATCAACACCGTTGTCATTGCGCAGTCTCCGTTCAGAAAAATTTGCGCTATCTGCCGCAGAAGCACGCGGAATGCGTGATCCTTGTCTTCCGATTCTGCGATAAAGCGCCTGAGGCAAGTATGGGAAACCCCTGCTTTCGCTGCGGAAAGATCGCCATATGGCATGCGGCATGTCGCGTCCGCACGGACGGCGCAGCGCTGCGCCGCAGCGGCGGCCGGAAAGCGCCGCATGCCGGCACGGCACCTTCGCCCTGGCCCGGCAGAATCCTCCCGCCTCTGTTCGGGAAATGTCCGAGCCCGGCTGCAAGGCCGCTGCGACATACTTCATCCCTCGACTTTTCACGGCCGCGGGGCGGCCCCATCGCGGCGGTCCCGCCGGACGCCAGACGGCCACCAGGGACGCGCGCACGCGCGGCATGCCCCGGGCCTTTCGAAACGACCGCCAAGGAGCCAGATGAAGAAAAGCAAATCTGCAGGGCCGGGAAACCACGGCGACCCGCTGCGCGCGACCCGCGGCAGCATCTCCGACCTGCGCATGGTGGTGACGCTGCGCCCCGACCAGGAAATGACCATCGACAGCCTGGCCGACGCCCTGCGCCACAACGGCGAGTGGCTGGCGCGCGCCAGCATCTGCCTGGCCGCGTTGCGCGAGGCGGGCGCCGTGCCCGTGCGCGCGGTGATCTCGGACGTAAGAAAAGGGGCCGTCGCGCTCGATTTCTACGTCAACGACGACATCGCGCACTGCGCGCGCCTGACGCGCTCGGTCCACGCCGTGCTGGCCAGGGAATTCAACCGCGTGCTGCCGCCATCACTGCTGATCGCGGTGCGGCCCCTGCTGGACGCCGCGCCGGAGCGGCGCCGCGCGCGCAGCCGGCCGGACGAGCTCGCCGCCTCCGCGGTCATGCTGGCCGAATCCGCCTCGGAGGCGAACCGGCGCATGTCGGCCATCTGCGCCTACCTGGCCGCCTTCCACGAGGCCAGGCAGGTCGGCGAGATTGCGTGTCCCGAGCAGCAGAACCTGCTGGCCGACCACCACGAAGCGGTGGACTGGCGCCTGCGCCTGCACCAGTCGGAGCAGGCGCGCTCGCTGGCCGAGTCGCTGGCCTTCCTCCAGCGCACCTACAACGAGGCCGCGTTCGACCTCGACACGCCGTTCCGCGAATACCAGGCCCTGCTGCAGCGGGAAGTGATGCTGGCCTTCCGCGAGGACCTCGCCTCGTTCTCCGCCGGGCAGCGCGCGTAGCGGCGGCGCGATTGCCGGGTGGCGCCTTTGCATGAGGGCGCCGGCATACGCAGCGCCGGCATTTGTTTCGTTATCGGCACGAATATGAAATCATTGAGTTAGGAATTTCCCTCAATGACTAGGATAAATCCTATATTTCTAGTGCTTCCCGCAGCGCAATATTTTATTCACACGCATTGCGCATGCGACTTGCCAAATTTCTGCAATGGCTAGCTGAAATCGCTCTCCCCTTTTCCCCCGCCAGCATCCGCCCCGCCCGGGCGGATTTTTTTTGAGATTTCCGTCCTTCCCATGACCGCATGGATGGCCTCCTATCCTGTCTCCTGGCGCCGTACGCGCTTTCTCTTGGTTCCGACTTCCGCCGAAATCACCGCCCCGAAGGCAACGATCTGTCCCAACACAAACCCATCCCATATTTAGTACTTGTACTACGTTTAAAGTCAAAATCTCGTTCTGGTCAGATAGTTCGGAACATTGACTTATCCGAAAATTCATTCAGAGCACCGCAGCAGTACTACCTCTGTACCAAGCGGGGCTTTAACGGGTAGTTCCGGATCTTCCACTTTTCCCATTTCTTGTCATGAAAAATACCCTTCTTGCTTCTGCCATCGCCGCCGCAGCAGCAGCGGCTGCATTCGCCCCAGTCGCCAACGCCTACGACGGCACGATCGAAATCACCGGCAACATCGTCGCCACCACGTGCCAGATCAATGGCAGCAACGGCCCCACCGACGTGACGGTGCCGCTGCCCCCGGTATCGGCCAACGCGCTGTCGACCCAGGGCGCCACCGCCGGCCGCACGCCGTTCTCGATCACGCTCTCCGGCTGCCAGGGGGGTTCGGCCACCAAGGTTTCCACCAGCTTCGAAGCCGGCCCGACGGTCAACAGCACCGGCCGCCTGACCGTGGACGCAGGCGGCGCCAGCGGCGTCGAAATCCGCCTGCTGAATGCCACCCAGGGCGTGATCAACGCGGGCACCGCGCTGACCGGCCAGAACTCGCCGGCCGTGAACATCGTTGGCAATGGCGCCACGCTGAACTACTTCGCCGAATACTTCGCGACCGGCACCGGCACCGTCACGTCCGGTGCCGCGAACTCGCGTGTCCGGTACTCGCTGGTCTACGAGTGATCGACAGCCGGCCGGCGTTGCGCGGAAGACGGTCCGGCGCATGACCCCGCCGCCGCAAGGCGAGGCCTTTCAAGCCGTCTCGGCAATGCCGAGACGGCTTCTGAGGAAACGTGTTGCCCAAGTAAGCCAATCAATCGGTAGCAAAGATGAAACCCTCCATTTTTCTCGGGCCTCTCATGGCGGCGGCCTTCACCGTGGCGGGCGGGCTGGCCACCCCGGCGCAGGCGAGCGTGGTCATCACCGGCACCCGCGTCATCTTTCCGGCGCAGGAGCGCGAGGTCACGGTCAGGCTCACCAACGACGGCAAGATCCCGGCGCTGGTGCAGAGCTGGATCGACACGGGCGACGCCGACGCCTCGCCCGACCAGATCGACGTGCCGTTCGTGCTGACGCCGGCGATGTTCCGGCTCGAGCCCGGCAAGGGCCAGACGCTGCGCGTGATCTACAGCAAGGAGCCCCTGCCTCAGGACAAGGAATCGCTGTTCTGGCTCAACGTGCTCGAAGTGCCGCCAAAGCCCGAGCTCGGTGAAAACACCAACCGCCTGCAACTGGCCTTCCGCACGCGCATCAAGATGATGTTCCGCCCGGCCGCGCTGGCCGGCAGCGCCGACGACGCGCCGGCGAAGGTCACATGGGAGCTCGTGCGCGGCGAAGGCGGCAAGGGATACGCGCTGAAGGCGACCAACCCGAGCCCGTATGTGGTGAACCTCGGCAGCATCTCGCTCCTGGCCGACGGCCGGGACCTCAACGCCGGCAAGGGCTACGTCCTGCCCGGCGGCTCGCGGACGTTCGCGGTCGAAGGCCTTGCGGCGCCGCCGGCCTCGGCCGTGTCCGTCAACTACAGCGCCATCAACGACTGGGGCGGCGCCGTGCAGGGCAAGCAGCCGTCCGCGGTCAGGCTGGCGCAGTAGGCGCGGGCGGGCGGGGCTGGCAACCATGCCAGTCCCGCCGGGACCGCGCGGACCGTTCCCGCTTTCCAGACAGATCCAGTCCGTATCCGCCGCGTGCAGCCAGGGCTTTCGTGAACAGCCCGCACCGGCAGGCGGCGGCCAGGTCCCGGAGGACCCTGGCAAGCCCCGCTCGGCCGTGCATCCGGTCATGCCGGATGCCAACGGCTTTATCAAGGAGCAAGTAGTCATGACCCCCGCCCGCGATGGCGCCTTTCATTTCCGCCTCAAGCCATTGTGCGCGCTGGTGCTGTCGAGCCTGGCCGCGTGGCAGTCCGAGGCACTGGCCGAGGCGGGCGCGCCCGCGGCGAGGCAGGTCGCGCAGGTCGAGTTCGACAGCGGGTTCCTGGTGAAAGGCAACGCCCGGCACGTGGATCTGTCGCGCTTCGAGCACGGCAACGTCGTGCTGCCTGGCGTCTACAGCCTCGACATCTACGTCAACGGCAGCCGCGTGAGCCGCGCCGACGTGCCGTTCAGGCTCCTCGGCGACGGCGACCGCGACGCGCAGGCCTGCTTCGACGGCAAACTGCTGCAAGGCATCGGCATCGATTTCCGCAAGCTGTCGCCCGAAACGGCGTCGCGGCTCGCGGTCGCGGGCGCGTGCCTGCCGCTTGCCGAGGTGGTGCCCGACGCCAGCGTGAGCCTGGACTTCGGCGACCAGCGCCTGGACATCGGCGTGCCGCAGGTTTCGCTGAGCCGCAGCGCGCGCGGCTACGTGAGCCCCGACCTGCTCGACTCCGGCGTGACGACCGGCATGCTCGGCTACAACCTCAACGTCTACAGTTTCAAGAGCCGCGGCGCCAGCATGCAGACGCAGGGCTACCTCGGCCTGAACGCGGGCTTCAACGCGGGCAACTGGCATTTCCGCCACAACGGCTCCTACAACTGGGACGCGAACGGGCGCAGCGTCTACCAGAACGTCGCCACCTATGCCCAGCGCGACCTGACGAAGCTGGCTTCGCAACTGACCATCGGCGAAGCCTACACCAGCGGCGAACTGTTCGACTCGACCGCTTTCCGCGGCGTGCGCATCGCCACCGACGACCGCATGCTGCCCGATTCGCTGCGCGGCTACGCGCCGACGGTGCGCGGCGTCGCCAACAGCAATGCCCGGGTGACGATCCGCCAGAACGGCATGACGATCTACGAGACCACGGTCGCGCCCGGCGCGTTCGAGATCGACGATCTCTACGCCACCGGCTACGGCGGCGACCTGAACGTCGCCATCACCGAGGCGGATGGCTCGGTGCGCTCGTTCTCGGTGCCGTATGCCGCCGTGCCACTGTCGCTGCGGCCCGGCGTCAACCGCTACAGCGTCGTGGCCGGCACGGTGCGCGACCCGTTGAGCTCGCGCAACCCGCTGTTCGCCCAGGCCACCTGGCAGCGCGGCATCAGCAACCTGCTGACCGGCTACGGCGGCGTGACGCTGGCGCAGGGCTACGGCTCGGCGATGCTGGGCGGGGCCTTCAACACGCCGTTCGGCGCGCTCGGCGCGGACGTGACGCAGGCGCTCACCTCGCTGCCCGGCCAGGGCCGCTTCAGCGGCACGAGCACGCGCATCAGCTATTCCAAGCTGGTGCCGAAGACCCGCACCGACGTGGCGATCGCCGCCTACCGCTACTCCACGGGCGGCTACTTCGGCCTCAACGAGGCCATGCTCGCGCGCACGCGCGCGGAGAGCGGCCAGAGCATCGACAGCGTCTGGCGCCAGCGCAACCGCGCCTCGGTCACGCTCGGCCAGCAGCTCGGCGAGCGCGGCGGGCGGCTCAACCTGACCGCGTCGACCGCCAACTACTGGAACCGCAGCGGCTCGGACATCAATTATTCGGTCGGCTACGCCAACACCTACAGGAACATCGCCTTCGGCGTGTCGGCCATGCGCCAGCGCAGCGTGGACGGCCGCATGAGCACGATGTACTACGCCAACATCACGATCCCGCTGGGCAAGCAGCGCCCGCTGACCGTGACGGGCAGCGTCTCGCACGACAGCCGCGGCAGCACACAGGCGCAGACCACCGTGTCGGGCTCGGCCGGCGCCGACAGCAACTTCTCGTATGGCCTGAGCGTGAACCACAGCTCGGGCGCCGGGCAATCCAGCACCGACGGCAGCGCCAACGTGCTGTACCGCAGCGCGTATGCGGATTTCAGCGGCAGCATGGGCGCCGGCGCCGATCGCCAGCAGGCCTCGCTCGGCGTGCGCGGCGCGGCGGTCCTGCACCGCGGCGGCATCACGCTGTCGCAGCCGCTGTCCGACACCTTCGCGATCGTCGAGGCGCCCGCCGCCGCGGGCGCGCGCGTGGCCAATGCGCCCGGCGTGCGCATCGACAGCCGCGGCTACGCGGTGGTGCCGTACCTGACGCCGTACAGCATGAACACGGTGGCGCTCGACCCGAAGGGACTGTCCACCGACGTGGAACTGCGCGAGACCAGCCAGCAGGTCGCGCCGCGCGCCGGCGCGGTGCCGATGCTCAGGTTCGAGACCATTTCGGGGCGCTCGGCGCTGATCCGGGCGCTGCGCGACGGCAATGCGGCGCTGCCGTTCGGGGCGTCGGTGCGCGACGAGACCGGCCAGGAGGTCGGCGTGGTCGGCCAGGCCGGCAAGATCTTCGCGCGCGGGCTCCGGGACAAGGGCGTGCTGAAGGTCTCGTGGGGCAGCGGCGATGCGTCGGCCTGCCGCATCGACTACACGCTGCCGGAGCGCAAGAAGACGGACAAGGGCAGCAGCTATCAGCAGATCAAGGCCGGCTGCGCGTCCATCGCCACGGCGGCGGCCACCGTGACCACCGGCGCGCCGGTGGTACGCCGATGAGCGCGCCGTGCGCGGCGCGTGCCTCCTGGCTGGTCATATCGAAACCTGGGCAAGGACATCATGAAAAGACTCTTCTTCTGGCTGGCGTTGCTGATTTCCACACTGACGGCGGTCGATGCGATGGCCGACTGCAATGTGATTCCGTCAACGGATCACAAGCCGTTCCGCTACAGGCTGAGCAACTTCAACCCGCCGGCCTTCAATCCGAACGTGGCGGACGGCACCCTGCTCTACTCGGGGACGCACGACTTCATCCCGGAAAACAGCGGACCGACCGGTTGGACCTGCGATCTCCGACTGGTCAATTACGGCGGCCGGGGAAGCCTGGGACCCCACGACACCTTGTCCACACCGCTCAAGGGTATCGGCTTGCGGATGCGCTATGCCTTCGACCCCAGATGGTGGCCGTACTCTGAATCAAGCGCGGCCGTCGGCCTCAGTGAAGGCTACACCGTGCAGTTGGTCGTCGAGCTCGTCAAGGTCGGCCCGATCACCGCGGGTGGCACGCTGAACGGCGTGGTTGCGGCAAAATGGATTCATGACGGCACGGTGAAGGCAGCCGAATACCTGATCGACAATGCCCCCATCAGGCCGCTCGTGCCCACCTGCTCACTGCAAAACAACCATATCCCGGTGTCGCTGGACAAGGTCGACATCAGTCGTTTCAAGGGCATCGGTTCGGCTTCGGACGACCAGCCATTCCACGTCAGGCTATCCTGCGCCGGCGGCAGTGCCGGGACCGAGACCAACATCCATGCGACGCTGACCGACGCGAACGATCTGGCCAACCGCGGAGATACGCTCAAGCTGTCGCCGGGATCGACGGCGAAAGGCGTGGGCATCCAGATACGCAAGGACGGCACCGTGCTCAAGTACGGCGCCGATTCCCGCGACCCGGCCAATCCGAACCAGTGGCCCGCCGGCCTGGCGGCGAACGGCCCGTTCGACATTGCCCTGACCGCACGCTACATACAGACCGAGGCCGAGGTCGGGGCGGGCACGGCAAACGGCCGGGCCACCATCACGATGAGCTATCAATGATGGCCACGCGGCACGGGCATTTGCCGTCGTATTGAAAGACGAATCCGGCTGCTCCGGCCGCCCGGACACGGCGCCCGGAGCCACGTTCCCGGCCCCACGGATTCGGCATCGCCCCGGCATCTTTTTCCTCCGGTGCCCGCCCCCTCGCACGGCGGACCTCTTCTCCCCCGGCTCCCCGGCTTGTGCCGGCGCACGTTTGCCGGTCCCGGTCATCCACCCGGCCCCGTCATCGAACTTGTCCGAAATCGGTTCTTGCGCAAAGCGCGCATAGCCATCGATTTCATACTCACCCTATATGGACGCCATAAATATCGTTCATGTCAGATAGAAAGGGAAACGTCATTGACCGAAACTCTGTGCTTGAGCCTGCCCTTGGCAACACGGCAGCCCTCCCCGTCGACAGGCGCTCTGGCCCGCTTCCGGACAGGCCTGGAACGCATGTCGCCGCCGTTGCCCGCGCGCGTTTGCGCCGGCATCGCCCGCGCAGGCAGCGCGCGCGGCCGGACCACTCATACCAAGAACGATCGATGAACCCTATGAAGCCACCACCCCTGACCGGCCTGCCCGCGCCGCCATTGCCGGCGCAGGGCCCATCCACGGAAACCGCGCCCTCGCCATGCGCCGCCGCCATGCCGGGCTGGACATCCATTCCATCTCACCACTGAGACACCGGCAATGCGTGAAGACTCCAGCTTTCCGCCGGAAGGACCTGCCGTGAAAACGCAACAACCCTTGACTGTGTATCGCGTGCTGCTCGAATTCTCCGACCTGAGCAAGGTGAATCAGCAGGTCTTCATCGAACTGATGAACGACTTCCTGATGATCTCGCCGCAGCGGCGCCGCGAATTCATCGAGCAATGGCGCGTGGCGCTGGACCGCCACGCCACAGCCGACACCGAACACAGCAATTGAATTGAGGATGGCGTCTCCCGCTGCGGCGGCGAGCCGCGCCATCCGGGACGCAAAGCAGCAGCCGGCCGGCAGCCAGGCTGCGCAGCACAGCCTGGCCAGCAAGAGAGCAACAAGAACATTCCTAAGCCAGCCGCCGCCAGAGCCGCGTCTCGCCCATCGATGAAACAATTTCTTGGACTCTTCCTTGATTGTTTCTCCTTTTAACCTTCGCACGGGGATGACCGCCGCCCCCGGAGGGAGCTTGCCAACGGTTTAGGGGAAATTCCCGTTAAACTCGTACAGTCATTTAGGATTTGTCAGACGGCTGCTCCCTCGGTCATCATGCGTCCGCCCTCGCGCCCGAAGTCAAACCCGCCATCATTGCCACGTTCCGCGCCGTGGCAGCCGGGGTCAAGGAGTGAAAACATGCAAGAATTTTCCATCAGAGTGATCGTCGCGGACGACCATCCGGCGGTGGCCCTGGGAATCAGTTATGAACTGCAGAAGATCGATGCCGCCAAGCTGGTGGCAACCGTGAGCAACTCGACCGAACTGATCGCCACGCTGGACGCGCATCCGTGCGACGTGCTCGTGACCGACTACGTCATGCCCGGCGGCAAGTACGGCGACGGCCTCGCGCTGGTGTCTTTCCTGCGGCGCCGCTACCCGGCGCTGCGGCTGGTGATCTTCACCATGATCGACAACCCCGGCGTCATCCGGGCCATCCTGCAGCAGGGCGTGAACTGCATCCTGAGCAAGTCCGACGCCATGTCCCACCTGCTCGCCGCGGTCCATGCGGCCCATGTGGAAGGCAAGTATTTCTCGCCCTCCATCAAGGAAATGCTGGAGGACGACCAGCCGGCCACGCAGTCGCGCCCGCTGACCCCGCGCGAAGCCGAGGTCGTGCGCCGCTTCGGCTCGGGGCAGACCATCAACGAGATCGCCGCCCAGTTGCATCGCAGCAAGCAGACGGTCAGCTCGCAGAAATCCAGCGCCATGCGCAAGCTCGGCATCAAGCGCGACGCCGACCTGATCCGCTACGCCACCGACGGCAACCTCGCCGCGTCGGAGAACTCGCTGGCGGGATAAGCGGCCGCGCCGCAACACCGCCCTCATGGGAAGGTAAACGTGAATTCCGCCGAGCCGCCGGCATACCCGGCCTTCATCTCGGCAACCGTGCCGGTGCGGAGGTATTGCGCCTGCAGCTGGATCGTCGCCGTATCGCTCGAGCGCGTCATCACGTACTTCGTGGCCACGTTCGGATTGTCGAAGGCGATGCGCGCACCGCTCGACCTGTTCGTCATGATGATGCCGAAGCCCTCGGCCAGGCTCTGCCCGCCGGGCGCGTAGAGCTGCAGGATGGTCTTGTCGGTGGTCGGCTTGTTGGACTTGTCGCGGAAGCTGATCGTGGGCTTGGCGTTTGCCGTGCAATTGTTCAGCGTGATGGCGAACGGTACCGGCGTCGAGGTGCTGTTGGCGTTCGGGAAATCCCTCACCGAAAAGGTACCCAGGTTGACCGGAATGATCTGGTTGGCCACCACGTCGCACTTGTTCGGAATCGGCGGCGGCGGGCCGCCGCCGAGGTTGACGATGCCCGTGCTGTCGTAGACACGCTCCAGACTGCAGGTGCCCGAAGTCGCCTGGCTGAGGTCGACGATGGTGCCAAGCGCCGGCGCCGCCGCGGTCAGGAAATCCCGGGCATAAAGCTTCACCTCCCGGTTATCCGCGATCCTGGTCACCTGGAGCGCACCCGGCGGCAGCAGATTCGCGGGCTTGGTCAGCACCAGGTATTGCCTGTAGCCGGAGAGACGCCCGGAGCTTCCAGAGCCCACCGCGTCATTTATCATCAACGCAAGTTTGTCGGCGGCCAACGCCGTCGGATACGAACTGAAGGGCAGCGGTGTCTCGCCAGCCCCCGATACCGTCATCCATTTGAGACCGATGCCGTCGATATTGGTCGGCGCAATGCTGTCCGATCCGATCGGTCCCACCGACCAGTGCCCGGCAATGACGAGCGTGTGGGGTACGGTAGCCGGCTTGTAGGCAAATTCGGTATGCAAGCTGAAGTTCCGCGCCATCAGGGGGGTGCCGACCGGCGTGCTGCTGGTCAGCGGATTGACGATCGTCCATGGCTGCACCATGTCGTCGGAGAGCCGCGTAAGGCAACCGGTTGTCACGGCGTCCACCCATGCCGCCCGCACGTCCGCGCTGGCCACGCCCAATGCAACCCCGAGTGCCAGCAGCGGCACGGCAGCGAGCCAGCGCGGTGACGGGGCGCGCCCGGCGCCCGGCAATTCGTTCCTGTTCATGCCATTCTCCATGGCCTCCTTACTGCGAGGCAATTTCAGGGGCCGGCGCGCCCGTCCGGCCTGCACCAGGCGGACAGGCGGCCGGCCAGCCTCGGCGCCTTACTCGATGGTGCCGAAGTTGCGGCCCGCCAGCGGCACCAGCGCGGCGTCACCGGAGACGGCGTTGTAGCTCATCCGGCCATAGTTCACGCCGACCAGCCCACCGCCGTTCTGGCCGTAGTAGGCCGTGGCGTTGACCTTGCCGCTCGCCTGCGAATACTCGACCACGCCGTTGTTCACGCCGACCAGCCCGCCCAGCGATGCATAACTGCCGCCCTTGACCGAGCCCGAGGCCGAGGCGCCGAGGATGCGGCCGTTGTTCTGGCCGACCAGGCCGCCTACCATGCTGTAGTTTTGGCCTGTGACGCTGCCGCTGGCCACGCCGGAAATCGCCATGGCGGTCGGGTCGAGGCTCGTGTTGTTGGTGCCGACCAGCCCGCCGACGTAGCTGTTGCTGCCGCTAGAGACATTGCCGCGGGCTTCCACCCCCTGCAAGTCGCCGGCGTTGTAGCCGACCAGGCCACCGACGTGGCTGTTGCTGCCGGACCAGACATTGCCAGTCGCCAGCGCGCCGACGATGGCACCACCATTGCTGCTGCCAACCAGCCCGCCCACGCGGGCGCCGCTGCCGCCGTAGACCTCGCCGGCGGCCTCGGCATTCAGGATGGTGCCACCGTCATGCGTGCCAACCAGCCCGCCCACGCTGACGCCGCTGCGGTTCTCGACGACGCCGCTGGCCCGGACATCGGTCAGGTTGCCCGCCTGATTCCAGCCCACCAGGCCACCCACCGTGGCCGCGCCGGAACCGGTCACCCTGCCGCTGGCGTAGGAGCCGGTAATCGAGCCGCCCTCATTGCGGCCGACCAGGCCACCGAGATAACCGCCGGTGGCGTTGACGGAGCCAGTGGCGAAGAAGCTGCTCGCGATGGTGCCGCCACGGTTGTAGCCGACCAGCCCGCCGTAATTGGCTCCGCCCGCGTAGTTGGTGATAGTGCCCAGGCTCGAGGAGTCGGCGATGAAACCAGCGGCACTGCCGCCCGTGCCGTCGCCGTTGTTGATCCCGACCAGTCCGCCCACGCTGCCGGACAGGTTGTGCGACATGCGGTTCATCAGGCTGACGTTGGTCTGGCTGTTGATCACGCGGCCGAAGTTCTCGCCGACCAGACCGCCGACGGCCTGGCTGTAGTCGTTGCCCGACACGGTGCCTGCCACCTTGGCGGTGTCGATGGTGCCGAAATTCATCCCGACCAGGCCGCCCGTCGTGGCGCCGCTGCTGCCGTAGACGTTGCCGTCCACCTTCACGCCGGTGACGTTGACGTTGTTGATCTGGCCGAAGTTCACGCCCGCCAGTCCGCCCACCAGCGCAATCCCGCCCGCGGGCCAGCCGGAGGGGCCGACGGCCGTAAGCGAAGCCAGGTTCAGGTTGCTGATGCGGCCGGACGAGATGCCGAACAGGCCGACATACGGCCCCGTGCCGCTCACCCTGATGTCGCTCAGCGTATGGCCCAGGCCCTCGAAGATGCCGGAGAAGACCTGGCTGGAACCGATCGGGGTCATGTAGGCACCGCGAAAATCGGTGCCGACCACGTAATAACCGCCCAGGTTGTTGTTGACGTTCTGCAACTGGGAGAAATTCTGGATCACGTCATAGAAGTAGCCGTTCGACTTGAACGAGGCACCGGTGCCGGACAGCGTCACCACGGCGCCGTTGTTCAGCTTCAGGGCATTGCCCGCGCCATAGTTGATCTCCATGCCGGAGCCCGCGCCGGTGGCCGTCAGCGCAACGCCGTTGATGTTGACGTCGCCGGCCGCGGTCAGCGCCAGCTTGTTGCCGCTGCTCCAGACCACGGGCGCGTTGACCGAGAGATTGCCAGTATTGCTGACCAGCTCGACATTGGTGGTGCCCAGGCTGCGTGCCAGCGTGTCGGCCGTTACGGTGCTGCCGCCTGCGCTGCCCGTCTGCCTGACGCTGGCCTCGGCCGTGCCGATGCGCCAGGTGCCGGTCTGGCCATAGCTGGCCTGGGTACTGACCTGCGTACCCACCAGCACCTGCACGTCGGCGCCCTTGGTCTCGACGACGCCGCCGTTGCCCGGGCCGGACAGCGCGCTGGCGTTGAGGCTGCCGGCCACGCGCACGGTGCCGGCGTCGCCGCCGTCCAGCGTGATCCTGCCGGCGTAGCCGGCCAGGGTCTTGGCCTCGACGACGCCCGTGTTGTTGACCACCGCCTGCTGCAGGCTGCCGGCCGCCTGCGCCGTCATCAGTACCTGCCCGCCATTGGCGCGCAGCACGCCGCCGTTCTGCGCCACCGCGCTCAGCGCGGCGCCGTTGACCTGCAGGTTGAGCAGGCCGCTGCCATCGAAGCTGACGGTGAAGTCGTTGCCGGCGCCCAGCGCCACGCGGCCCAGCAGGGCCTGGATCGTGCCGGTGTTGTTGACGTTCGTGCCCAGCAGCGCCACGCTGCCGCCCGGCGCGGCATTGATCGTGCCGTAGTTCCATACCTGCGCGCCGGTGCTGCCCGCGAAGCGGTAATTGCCGTTGAGGAAGTCGGCGTCGCTGATGCCTTGCGCCGAGGCCACCAGCCCGCCGACGTTGACCTGGGCGGTCCGGCCGAACAGCATGCCGTTGGGATTGACCAGGAACACGCGGCCATTGGCATCCAGCGCGCCATCGATGTTGCTGGTAGCCGCCGTGACCACGCGGTTCAACACCACCGAGGTATTGGCGGGCTGGTTGAAGGCGACGCGTTCGGCCGCGCCGATGTTGAATTCGTTCCAGTTGACGATCAGCTTGTCGGACTGCTGATTGACCGTCATGTTCCTGCCGCCGTTGTAGACCTGCACGTCGCCGCTGCCGGACACGATCGACTGCCCGGTCGGCAACGCATGCGCCGTGGCCAGCGCCCCCAGCCCGAGCACCACGGCGGCCGCCGCGATGGCGCGCTTTGCGCTGCCCGGCTTGCCGTGGCGGCGCGTTCCTTCGCTGGCGACGTTCCAGCAACCCTGAGATTGGTTCCAGACCAATGCGTAGTTCTTGTTCATGACTTCTTCCTTGTTTGTCAGACACTGCCATCTGCCCGGCAGCATGGGTACGACATCGATGCCGCGCGGCGGACATCCGCCGCTCAAAAGTACTGCGCCCCCTGCACCCAGATCCGCGGGCTGCGCACCGGCCCGCCGCTTTCGTCGCGCTGGCCCACCGGCCACGCGAGCGCCACGCTGACCTGATGCCCGTCGCCGGTCCAGCCGGCACCGACTCCAGCGGCGGTCAGCCGGCGCTGGTTGTTCCCGATGGACCAGGGATGGCGGTTGATGTCGACCTCGCTGCGGTCGACGAAGGCGCTGAACTGCCAGCCGGCAAAGGGCATGTAGCGCAGCTCCAGGCTGGCCTGCCAGCCCTGGTCGCCGGTGCCCGCGCCGAGCGCGTAGCCGCGCACACCGTAGGGCCCGCCCATGCCGAATTTCTCGGAGCCGTCGAGATTGCCCGAGGCCCATTGCGCGTTGAACTGGCCATAAAGCTGGAAGCGCTGGCTCAGCCGCTGCAGCCGCGCGGCGTTCAGGCTCAGCTTGCTGAAGCGGCCGGCGGCGTGGGCGGTGAAGCCGTCCACGTAACTCGTGTAGGGATCGTCCAGGCGCAGCCGCCCGCGGCTGACGCTCACCGACACCATGCTCTGCCCGCCGCCGAACAACCCGTCCTGGTTGTTGGCGTTCACGCCCAGCGTCCATGATTCGACGCGCTTGGGGTTGGTCACCTCGAACAGGTCCATGTCGTCGCGCAGCCGCTTGTCGTCGTATTGCAGTTGCGCGTTCACGTTGAACGCGCGGCCGCGCAGCAGCGGCTGGGTGATGAAGGCGCTGCGGATGCCGGCCTTGCCGTGCGCATCCAGCACCGCGAAGTCCCGCGCCAGGTGGTAGCGCATCTCGGAGTACGCCACGCCCGCGCGCGTGAGCCACGGGCCGAACGGCACCTGGTAGCCGGCGCGGTAGTAGCGCTGCCGCTTGTCGCTGCCCAGCACGCGCAGGCTCAACTGGTCGCCGAGCCGCAGCGGGCTGTTGAGATAGACGCTGCCACCGAGGCGGTATTCGCCGGTGTAGTAGCCGCCGTAGTTGTCCGCCTCCACGCTGCCGCTGACCAGCGGCAGCGGTGCCGCGTCGACCACGAGGTCGGTGGCGCCGCGCTCGGCGCCGGGGCGCAGCGTGCCGCGCACCTGCACGCCAGGCAGGTCGTTGAGCAGCAGCAGGCGGCTTTCCAGCGCGGCGGCCTGCACGGCGTCGCCGCCCCTGAGCGCCGCGAGCGGCTGGCGCAGCACGCCGTCGAGCACGCGCGACTGGTTCTGCAATTCGACCTGCCCGTAGCGGCCCTCCATCACTTCGATCAGGACCACGCCGTCCTCGATGTCCTGGCGCGGCAGGAACGCGCGCGCCAGCACGTAGCCGTGTTCGTGGTAGTACGCGGTGACGCGGTCGGCCGCGGCGCGCAGGCCGGCAAGGTCCTGCTCGCTGCCGTGCAGGTCGCGCAGCAGCGCCAGTAGTTGCGCCGACGCGAACGCCTGGTTGCCGGTGATGCGAAAGCCCTGCACCGTCATGCGCAGGCCCGGCTCGGCGGGCGCGGCCGGGCGCGCCGGCGCCTGGGGCATATCCAGTTCCAGGTCCGATGGCGCCGGCAGGCCGGGGCGCACCGTTTCCAGGTCGCGCATGGTCTGCCCGGCGTTGGGAATATTGGGTGCGTTTGGAGCACCGGGCGCCTGCGCCCACGCGGCCACCGGCAGCGCCAGCGCCGCGCCGAATGCGCACAGGCCCGGGATACCAATCATTTGTCTTGCTTTCACATTGACCATCGTCGATTCACCTGCGCCGCGCGGACCATCCGGGCGGACCTAGGGCCTGGCGCTCGCGCTCCCGCCGACCAGTTCCCCACCGTCCTTCGCCACCTCGTAGCGCACCTGCGCTTCGCCGCTCCCCTTCAGGCCGGGCAGCGCGATGCGCGTGACGCCGAGCGGCGCCAGCGTCTGGCCGTCCAGTTCCACCGCGGCAGCGCCGCGCGTGACCGTCATCTGCGCGAGCGAGACGTAATACGGCGTGGGGTTGTCCGCCTCCAGTACCGCGTCGCCGGGCGCGGGCGCGCCGCCGAGGCGCCACGTCACGCGCGAGACCGCTTCGTCGGCGCTGCCGGGCAGGCCGGCGGGCCGGTACAGCAGCTTCATGCGCGAACGGTACGACAGCCGCAGCAGGTTGCGGCTGTCCTCGGGCAGCGTCGGCACTTCGAGGAAGTTGAGCCAGAACACCGATTCGCGGTCCCCCGGCAGCGGCTCGCCGGTATGCCTGAGACGCAGCACGGACTTGTGCTCGGGGTCCAGCCGGAACATCGGCGGCGCCAGCACGAACGGCACGCTGAGCCTGGCGGGATCGGCATCGGGGTCGCCGCGGTCCAGCCAGGCCTGCACCAGGATCGGGCTGCGGCCCTTGTTGCCCACCTGCACGGTCAACTCCTTCGCGCCGGCGGGATAGATGAAGCGCGTGCCCACCACCGACAGCGCCGCCGCGGCCCAGCCCGGCGCCAGCAGCGACAGCGCCACCAGCACCGCCAGCGCGCGCCACCGCCGTATGCCTGTCTTCGTTCCTGTGTTCATCGCGCCTCCGGGTCCGTTGTCTGCCTACTGCCGTGCCGCGACCTTGCCGCCCTCGGCGCCGCCGGCCGGAATCGGCCTGCACTCGAGGTCCAGCGTTGCGTAGCCCTTGCCAGCGCCGGTTTCGCGCGCCGGCAGCGCGTAGTCGATGGCGCAGCGCTGGTCCGGCTTGCTGCCCCATTCCACGCGGATCGTGCCGTGGTCCTTCTCGCTGCGGATCACCAGGCGGCTGCCCTGGCCGACCGCGCCCACGGATGCGTTGGTCTCGGTGTCGATCACGCTGGCGGCGAACGGCAGCGGCTCGCCACTGGGCATGCGGCTGTCGATCAGCACGGCGCGCGCGCGGCGCGTCTCGTAGGAAAGCATCACCACCGCGCCGGCGCGCGGCGCCACGCTGCGCGAGGTGGTCTTCAGTTCCACGTCGTCGGCCATGCCCTTCGGATCGAGGTCGACGCTGTTGAGCTGATAGGGCGTGAGGCTCGGCACGATCGCGTAGCCGCGCCCGTCGATGGTGGCGCCGCCGGAATTGACCGTCGCGCCGGTGGCATCGGGCGCCTTCACCACGCCGATGGTCTCGCCCAGCGTCTGGGCCGCCGAAAGGCCGCCCGGGTGCAGGACCAGCGCGCCCATGGCATTGGCCGACGCCTGGCGGTAGCCTTGCCCCTGCGCGATGCTCGCGCCCACCGTGGCACGCGAGGCGCGGTAGCTGATGCTGGCGTTGCCCGAGGTCGCGTTGCGGTTGTTGTCGTAGGTGCCGGACACCGAATACGACGCTGTGCCACGCTCGTTGAGCGCGCCCGACACGCCGGTGGACACCTGGGCGCCGCGGTCGCTGTCGTGCGTGAAGAAGGTGTTCATGAGCGGCGTGGTGCGGGAGCCGCCGCGGCCGAGCGGAATCGAGAGATTCACACTGACCAGCGTGCTCTTGGGCGTGACGCTGGGACTCATGAAGCTGCCGCCGCCGGTGTAGGGCACGCTGGTGCCGGCCGACACGTTCTGCACGCGCTGCACGGACACCGAGTAGGTGATGCCGCGCCACTGGTTGCTGTAGCCGAGCGTGAAGCTCAGCGCCTGTCCGCGCTGGTTCCAGTACTGCAGCGAGGAGCCGTTGAGATAGACACTGCCGCCGCTGGTGCCGAGCTGCTGGCTGACGTTGGCGTCCATGCGCGCGCGCATGCGCGCGAACGAGTCGGTCGGCACGCCGCGCTCGATCAGGTCGTGCAGGCTCAGCGCGTCGCGCAGGCCGAGATAACCGCCGGTGGAGTAGCGGTAGGCCGCCAGCGAGAAATTGGTGCCGCTGTTGGCGATGTTCTTGCTGTACGACAGCCGGAAGCTGGCGCCGCGCTTGCTTTCTCCGTTCGCCAGCCCGGTCCTGGCATAGGTCACGTCGGCGCCGAAGCCGCCCAGCGGCGTGTTGAACGCCGCGCCCACCAGCCCGGACATATAGTTGGTGGCGAAAGCCATGCCGCCGTAGCCGGTCACCATGTTGTTGATGCCGTGCTGCACCGTGCCCTGCACGATGTACTTGCCGCTGCCTTGCAGCGAGAGATCGCTGGCGCGGCCGGCGGTCACGCTGTAGCGCGTGGAGCCGGGGCGCAGCAGTTGCACGGTGGTGGCGAACGGCACCACGAACGTGCGCTCCTGCCCGTTGGCCTCGGTCACGGTAACGTTGAGGTCGCCGCCATAGCTGGCCACCTGCAGGTCGTCGATCTCGAACGGGCCGGGCGCCACGGTAGTCTCGTAGACCAGGTAGCCGCGCTGGTAGACCGAAACCTTGGCGTTGGAAGCCGCGGTGCCGCGCACCACCGGCGCGTAATAGCGCTGCGCCTCGGGCAGCATGCGGTCGTCGCTGAACAGCGACGCGCCGCGGAACGACACCGAATCGAACAGCTCGCCGCTGGTCGCGCTCTCGCCCACGAGCAGTTGCGAGCGCAGCGCGGTCACGTCGGTCTGGCCGTAGATGAAACCGCGCTGGTAGTGCGTGCCGGTCTGCGGCGACCACGTCACGGCGCCGTTGTGACGCACCCGCACCGGCCCCAGGTTCATGCCCAGGTTCACGCCCGCGTAGCCGTTGGTGGTGTTGTGCCCCTGGCTCTCGGTGGTGAAGACGTTGGTGTTGTAGTTCAGCAGCAGCGCGGGCACGCCGCTGTCCCACTGCTGCGGGTCGACGTAGTTGGTGAGCCCGGTCAGCCGCAGGAAGTATTGCGGCACGGTCAGGTAGGCGCGCTGCTCGGCCTGGTCGTAGCTCAATTCGGCGCCGGGGATGTAGCGCGAGATCTCGTCGCAGACCGCCCCTTCGGGCACCGGGTCCGGCACGTGCTGCGGATCCTGGCCGCGCGCCGCCTTGGCGAGGTCCACGCCGGCACGCGTCAGCAATTCGCGGCTGTAGCACGGCTGCGCGCTTTCCTTGCCGGGCACCTGTCTGAACTCGATGTCCTCGGTGCCGCGCCATTGGCCGTTGACCAGCAGCTCCGTGCGGTAGCGGCCGGGCGCCACGATGTCGGGCCGCTCGAAGCGGCTGGTGTCGATGGCGAAACCGTCGCCGCCCTGCACCAGCATGTAGGAATCGAACAGCACCGGCCTGGCGGCAAGCTGAAGCGCCGCGGTATCGGCCGTATCGGTGACGGCATCGCCGTCGCCGCGGTCCTGGCCGCGCTCCGCGCGCTCCTCGCGCGCCAGCCGCTCGCCCACCTGCGCGGTGGTGTCCACGGGCTGGCGCGGACCCGCGCCCTGGCCCACCATCGTGGCCGCGGCCCATGCGGTCGGCGACATCGCGATCGCCGCCGCGGCGCTGACCAGGCGTGGCACGAAACGCTCGAGCCGCGACGGCGGCGGAGCGGCCACCGCGCGGGGCCGCTGGGGCCGGCGAGGAAGGACGATGTAGGCAGGACGGGGAGAATACATGGCCGACGGGACTTTCCTGGATTCGAATTGGGAGTCCGCCATGTTGCGCAAGCGGCGGAAGGAGCGGGGCGCGATAGCTTCAGTTCGCCAGGGTCCGCTCTTCTATCGAGCGGCCGCCATAGTCGTTGATGACCTCGAAGCGGACCGACGCCTTGGCATGATTGCCAGGCTTGGTATCGGGCAGGGCAATGGTCTGCGTGGCAAGCGGCGCGACCATGCCGCCGGGCACCAGCACGGACTTGCCGTCCAGCGTAGCTTCGACGAACCCGAACGAAACGTAATACGGCGTGGGATTGCTCGCTTGCACCGCAAGCTGCTTGCCGGACTTGCCGTCGGTCCGGTCCACGCTGGCCAGCTTCCAGGTGAGCCTGGCGGCGGCGGCGTCCACGTCCTTGAGCTGGACCGGCCGGAAGAACACCTTGATGCGGCTGCGGAAAGCGAACTGCAGCACGTTCTCCGCGCCCTCCTGTTTCGAAGGCACTTCCAGCACGTTGAGCCAGAACAGCGACTCGCGGTCCGCAGGCAGCGCCTCGCCCGTGTAGGAAATGCGCAAGACCATGCCCTTGCTCGGCTCCACGCGGGAAACCGACGGCGCGAGCACGAACGGCACCCGCACCTGCTCGGGCGGAACGTCCGCGTGGCCGTCGTCGACCCAGCTTTGCACCAGCACGGGCGCGGCGCTGGGATTGTTGATGCGCAGCGTGACTTCGCGGGAGTCCGCGGGGAACACTACGCGGGTCCCCTGGATGACAATGGCCGCCTGCGCCGGCGCGGCGAGGGCGGAGAGCGCCATGACGCCGGCTGCGGCGAGGCGGGAAGACAGGTGTGCGACCGACGTCATGGCGTTCACGGGATCAGGATCCTGACCCGGCTCAGTTGTAGACCATCGTGTAGCGGATGAACGTGTTGGCGGCGCCCGGCGTGATGGAGCCAGCCGTCTGCACGTACACGGCGCTGTAGGTCAGCGTGGCGGTGTTGCCCGAGATCGTGGCCGTCTGCGGCGTGGTCTGCGCCACGTTCAGCGGGATCTTGCCGGACGCGCCGTTGCCGGCGTCGCTGACCTCGACCTGCACGCCCTTGGCCGCGCCGGTGCCCACCAGGATCAGGTTGCCTGTGTTGGGATCGATGTTGGACGAACCCGTATCGAAGGAGACCAATGCCTTGCGGCCGTCGATGCAGTTCGTGCCGCCGCCCAGCGCCAGGCTGAACGGCACGGCGGTGCTGCGCGCATTCAGCCCGGTAAACACGTTCGGATTGATCGTACCCAGATCGACCAGGGTGTGATTGCCACCGCCCGGCTGATGGCCGTTGATGGTGCAGCTCACGTCCGTGATGCTGCCGGTGAAGTCGATCTGGCCGTCGAACGCGTGCGACAGCGACGGCGTCAGGGCGGCCAGGGCCACGCAGGTGGTGGCGAGGGATGCAACGATTGTGCGCTTCATGTGATTACCTTTTCAGGTTGAGGTGAGTGGAGCTATGACCGTCTTCGCCGCATCGCTCTCATGACCGCGCGGTGGCAACCGAACCGCTTCGCCGGCCATGGAAAATGGCCATGCCCGGTCTGGCATCTCGGCATTCGACGCTTCATTTCCGGGGAGATCTGCGGTGGCAACCACATCACTCTCCGGTAATGAAAATGTACTGTCCGGCGCGCATGAAGATTCCACGAAGCATCTCTTTGATATCGAGAAACGTCATTTTTTGATTGGTACTAATTCCAATGAATGCATAGGACGCGTACGACATAACGCGTCGATTCTTCTGAGACGCGCTTCGTAAACGTCTGTCTTTCACGCGGCCGATGCGACCTTTACGTCGTCCTGTCTCACTGCTGCCAGTTGTCCTCGCGCCCAAAAAGAGACGACAGGCAGATATGCAGAAAATGGAAATCTAGATCAGAAAATTCACAGTTAAAAATCGAAACTTCCGAGTTATCCGCCGCATCGCCAAATTCATCATGCGTTGGCAGACTTCGGGCTCGCAGCGCGGCCCGGCGCGCTGCCCGACATGGAAAGACAACCAGGGGAAACAGGATGAAGACAGAGATGCTTGCCGCGGCGCTGTGCGCGCTGCTTGCCGCTCCCGCGGCATTCGCCGGACACGAGGCGCACTGGAGCTACTCGGGGCGCACCGGCGCCGAGCACTGGGCGGACCTCGACAAACGCTTTGCCGGCTGCCGCGGCGGCGCGGCGCAGTCGCCGGTGGACCTGGGCGGCGTGCAGGAGAAGGAGGACGGCGGCGAGGCGATGGCCTTCGCGTACCGCGGCGGCACGGCGGAACTGGTCAACAACGGCCACACCATCCAGGCGAACCTGCGCGGCGCGGGCACGGCGCGCATCGACGGCGCGGCCTACCAGTTGCTACAGTTCCATTTCCATACGCCCAGCGAAACCACGTTCGACGGCAAGGCCTATCCGCTGGCCGCGCATCTGGTCCACAGGGATGCCGAGGGCCGGCTTGCGGTGGTGGCGGTGCTGTTCAGGCTGGGCGAGGAGAACGCGGCCCTGAAGCCGGTCTTCGCCAGCCTGCCCGCCCATAAGGGAGAAAAGCGGAAGCTGGCCGCGCTCGACCCGGCGGCGCTGCTGCCCGGCGCGCGCGGCTATTACGCCTACATGGGTTCGCTGACCACGCCGCCGTGCAGCGAAGGCGTGCGCTGGCGCGTGTTCAGGACGCCGCTGGAGATTTCCGCGGCGCAACTGGCGGCGTTCCGCGCGCTGTACCCAATGAACGCGCGCCCCGCGCAGCCGCTTAACGGACGCGAGATACGGTCCGGCGGCACGGACTGAACGACAGCCCGCGCCGCCGAGGGGCGGGCCGGGCTAGCCCGCCAGCGCCCGTCCGACGATCAGCGGATCGGTCGGGCCGACCGCCTCGACGTCGCGGTTGGCGTAGGGAAAGCGCAGCAGCACGTGCCGCATCGCGTTCAGGCGCGCCCGCTTCTTGCAGTCGGAGCGGATCACGGTCCACGGCGAATCGGCGGTATCGGTGCGCGCGAACATCGTTTCCTTCGCCCGCGTGTAGGCGTCCCACTTGTCGAGCGAGGCGACGTCGACCGGGCTGAGCTTCCACTGCTTGAGCGGATGGATCTCGCGCTCGCGGAAGCGCCGGCGCTGCTCCTTCTGGCTGACCGAGAACCAGAACTTGAACAGGTGGATGCCGCTGCGCACCAGATGCCGCTCGAACTCGGGCACCTGCATCAGGAAATCCTGGTATTCCTGCGGCGAGCAGAATCCCATCACGTGCTCCACGCCGGCGCGGTTGTACCAGGAGCGGTCGAACAGCACGATCTCGCCGGCCGAGGGCAGGTGCTGGACGTAGCGCTGGAAGTACCACTGGCCGCGCTCGGATTCGGTGGGCTTTTCCAGCGCCACCACGCGCGCGCCGCGCGGGTTCAGGTGTTCCATGAAGCGTTTGATGGCGCCGCCCTTGCCGGCCGCGTCGCGCCCCTCGAACAGGATCACCACGCGCTGGCCGGTTTCCTTGACCCAGGCCTGCAGCTTCAGGAATTCCACCTGGAGCCGGTATTTCTGTTTCTCGTAATTGCGCCGCGACATCAGGTTCTGGTACGGATACAGGCCCTCGCGCCAGCCCGGCGACAGCTCGTGGTCCGGATGCCTGCGCTTGCCCACCTGCCAGGCGCCGGGATCGCCTTCGAGGATGAGGCTGCGCAGTTGCGCGGCTTCGTCGGGAGACATGCCGTCCATCAGCGTCCTGACCACGCCGAGCATGCCTTCCTCGCCCTCGGCGGTGGCCTGCGCGAGGATGTCCTGCATGCTGCTGGCCGCCAGTTGCGCGGCGGCGTCCACGGCGTCGATGACGGTGTTGCGCTCGGCCGAGCGCGGCGTGCGGGTCGGAATCACGTCGCCCTTGGCGACCGGGCGCGCGTCGGCTGGCGGGTTGGCGGAATCGGGCTGGCCGGAGGGGGACGAATCGATGTTATGTACGTGTGCTGCCATAGCGGGTATCGGAAGGGTTGCGCGGTAGCGCGATGCCCGGGAACCCGGCAGCAACTCCGGCGGGAATCGGGAATCGCGAGTTTGATTATGCGCAAACACCGCCCGGCGGCTCTTGATGCAGATCATCAGCCGCCCCCAACGGCGCTCAGTCCGGCTGGATATGCGCCTCGGCGATGATCCTGGCGGCCTTGTCCATCTCCGACTTGATATGCGCGGCGAACTGCTCGGGCGTGCCGGCCACCACCTGCAGGCCGGCCTTCTCCAGCGTCTCGACCGACGACGGCTGGCGCAGCGCGGCCACGATCTCGGTGTTGAGCTTGGCCAGGATGTCCTTCGGCATGCCCGCCGGCCCGACGAAGCCGTACCACGACGATGCCGTGAAGCCCGGCACGCCGGCCGACGCCACCGTGGGCACGTCCGGCATCTGCGGCAGCGGCTTGTCGGCCGCCGTCGCCAGCGCGAGCAGCTTGCCGCTGCGGGTGTGCGGCGTGGCCGTGGGCAGCACGTCGAACTCGACCGAAACGCGACCGCCGAGCAGGTCGGTATAGGAATTGGACGAGCCCTTGTAAGGCACGTGGACCATCTTGATGCCGGCCATGTACATGAACTGCTCCATCGCCAGGTGCTGGGACGAGCCGCTGCCACCCGAGGCGTAGCTGATGCTGTCCGGGTGCGCCTTGGCCAGCGCGATCAGCTCGCGCACGCTCTTGACCTTGAGCTGCGGGTTGGCCACCAGCAGCATCGGCGCGTTGACCGCCAGCGTGACCGGCGTGAAGTCGCGCACGGTGTCGTACGGCACGTTCTTGTAGAGGCTGGCGTTGGCCGCGTGCGTGCCGGGCGAGGCGATGCCGAGCGTGTAGCCGTCCGGCGGCGCCTTGGCCACGAATTCCATGCCGACCATGCCGTTGGCGCCCGGGCGGTTCTCCACCACCACCGGCTGGCCCCATTTCTCGGTCAGCTTCTGCCCGACCAGGCGCGCCAGCAGGTCGGTGCTGCCGCCGGCCACGTAGGGCACGATGATGCGGATCGGCTTGCGCGGGAAATCCTGCGCCGTGCCCTGCGCCGCGGCCAGCGGCGGCGCGGCCAGCGCGATGGCGGCCGCGGCCGCCAGTAGCGTCTTGATGTACATGTCTGTCTCCTGTCTGTAGTTATGTTGTCCTGCATTGCCGCGGCGGCGATCCGGCGCGGCTAGCCCGCTCCCCTACACATAGGCCGGCCCCTCGATCACCGGATGCGCGCGCAGGAAATCCTCGTCCACCTCGATGCCCAGCCCCGGCGCCTCGCCCGGCATGACGTTGCCATCCGCGTCGAGCCGGTCCGCCCGCGTGGTCAACTGGTCGCGGAACAGGTTTTCGCGAGCCACGTCGGCCTCGAAGTAACCGGGGTTCTCGATGGCCGACAGCAGGTGGATGCTGGCCGCCATGTTCAGCCCGCTGGCGGACGTGTGCGGATGGATGGCGAGCTTCTCGCCCGATGCCATCGCCGCGATGCGCAGGCCTTCGGTGATGCCGCCGGTCTTGGACAAGTCGGGCTGCAATACCTGCACCGATTCCTCGCGGATCAGGCGGTTGAACTCGAAGCGCGTGTAGTGGTTCTCGCCGGCGGCCAGCGGCACGCCGCCCAGCGCGGCGGCGTGGCGGTAGTCGCGATAGTCTTGCGGCGGGAACGGTTCCTCCAGCCACGCCACGTCCATCGCCACCAGCGCCGGCATCACGCGGCGCACGTCGTCGAGGCGGTAGCCGGTGTTGGCGTCCACCATGATCTTCAGCTCCGCGCCGAAGGCCCGGCGGATCGCCTCCAGCCGCTCCACGTCGCGCGCCACGCTGTCGCCGAAGCGCAGCTTCACCGCGCGGTAGCCCTGCGCGCGCAGGGCCGCCACCTCGTCCACCAGCGCCGCCGGCGGCTGGAAGCCGAGCGAAATGCCGCCGGCATAGGCCGGCACCGGCTTGCGGCTGCCGCCCAGCAGCTTGTACAGCGGCCAGCCCACCGCCTTGCCGCGGATGTCCCACAGCGCCTGGTCGATGCCGCTCATGGCCAGCGCGCACGCGGTGCCCATGCCGTGGCTGGCAAGCTGGCGCGCGTAGATGCGCGCCCACGCGCCGACCACATCGTGCGCCTCCATGCCCGTCACCAGTTGGCGCAGCGTGGTGTTGATCAGCTGGGCGATCGCGCCGGGGCAGCGGCCGTGGTGCGATTCGCCCCAGCCCACCAGCCCGCCTTCGGTGATCACCTTGACGATCAGCGCGTCGCGCTTGACCGCGCGCCCGATGCCGAGCGTCACGCCCTGCCTGACCGGGAACGAAGTGGCAAACCCTTCCACGCTGACGATCTTCAGGCTCGATTGGGTATCAGGCACGTTGCACCTCCACGGCCCGGCGGCGGCTGGCATGGCCGTCCCAGACCTGCGGGTTGACCAGGAACTCGGGACGCTCGCCGGCAATGAGCTGCAGCAGCTGGCGCGCCGCGCCCGTGCTCATCTTCTCCGAACTCTCTTGCGTGAGCGACGCCGCGTGCGGGGTGAGCATCACGTTGTCGAGCGCCAGCAGCGGATGCGCGGGCGCCAGCGGCTGCCGCGCGAACACGTCGAGCGCGGCGCCGGCGATCCAGCCTTCGCCCAGCGCCCGCACCAGCGCATCCTCGTCGACGACCTCGCCGCGCGCGGCGTTGACCAGGAACGCGCCCGGCTTCATCGCGCGCAGCCGCGCCGCGTCGAGCAGGTGATGAGTCTGCGGCGTCAGCGGGCAGTTCAACGAGACGAAATCGCTTCGCCGCAGCAGTTCGTCCAGCGTGACCCGCGAGACGAAGTCCGGCAGGCCGGCCTCGCCGGGCTGGCTGGCCAGCACGGTCATGCCGAACGCCCCGGCGCAGATGCGCGCGAGCCTGCCGCCGATATTGCCCAGGCCGACGATACCGACCGTCTTGCCCGCCAGTTCGACGGTCGGCGCGCTGAGCGCGCGCGCCTCGGCCCAGCCGGCGCCGCGCAAAGCCGCGTCCATCATGCCGAAGCGCCGCGCCAGCGCGAGAAAGGCGCCGATGCAGTATTCGGCCACCGCCTGCGCGTTGGCACCGGGCACGTTGGCCACGGGAATGCCGAGCACGGTGGCGGCATCGACCGGAATCATGTCGAGCCCGGTGCCGTTGCGCACCACGCCCTTGAGCCGGGGCGCGCCGTCGAACAGGTCGGCGGGCAGGTGGCTGCGCACCAGCAGGTAGTCCGCGTCGCGCACCATGCGGCGCAGCGTGTCGGCGCCGGTGTCGGGCGCCACCACCAGCTCCGCCACCGGCGCCAGCAGGGCGGCGCCGGATGCGTGCATGGGCAGCGTGCAGAGAATGAGAGGTCGCGTCATGTGCGTTCTCCCGCTTCAGGCGACACGATATTTGCGCAGGACTTCGCGGTCGATCTCGATGCCCAGCCCCGGCCCGGTCGGCACCGCGACGATGCCGCGCGCGTGCGTGAGCGGCGTGGTGCTGAGCTCGTCGCGGAACGGGTTGAAGGTCTGCTCGTACTCCAGCATCGGATGCACCGGCACCAGGCAGGGCGGGCAGTTGGGCAGCGAGGCCAGGAAATGCATGGTGGCCGCCAGCCCGATGGCCGTGCCCCATGCGTGCGGCACGCACTGCACCGAATGCGCCTGCGCCAGCGTGGCGATCTTCTTGCACTCGGTGATGCCGCCGGCCGCGCACACATCCGGCTGCACGATGTCCATCGCGCGCTTTTCCAGCAGATGGCGGAAGCTGAACTTGGTGAACTCGTTCTCGCCGCCGGCGATCGCCATGTCCAGCCGGCGCGACACCTCCACGTAGCCGTCCACGTCTTCCGGCGAGATCGGCTCCTCGAACCAGTGCACGTCGAGCTTCTCCAGCTCGCGGCCGATGTTGATGGCCTGCGGCACCGTGAAGCAGTGGTTGGCGTCCACCATCAACTGCACCTTGGGGCCGATGGCGTCGCGCACCGCGGCCACGCGCTCCAGGTCCTTGTGGATCGAGCCCAGGCCGATCTTCATCTTGATCGCGCCGAAGCCCTGCTCCACGTAGCCCTGCGCTTCCTCCACGGCCTCTTCCACCAGGCGGTTCATGTCGCGGAAGTACAGGCCGGTGGCATAGGCCTGCAGCTCGGTGCGGAAGGCGCCGCCGATCAGCTTGTGGACGGGCTTGCCGCAGGCCTTGCCGATGATGTCCCACAGCGCGATGTCGATGCCGCTGATGGCCGAGATGTTCATCCCGGTCATGCCGTAGTCCTTGACCTTGTTGTACAGCTCCTCCCAGATCACCTCGACATCGAACGGGTCGCGCCCGATCACGGCGGCGCGCAGCACGGTCTCGACGATGGCGCGGTTCACGGCCGCCGGCCCGTAGCAGTCGCCCCAGCCGACGATGCCCTCGTCGGTCACGATCTCCACCACCAGCGCGCCCTTGGTCTTGTAGTACCAGCCGCGCGAGGAGGTGAAGGGCTCGTCCACGTTCACCAGCAGCTGGTGCGTGATGACATCGGTAATTTTCATGTTCGCTTCGCTTCAGGACAGGTAGGCGGGCTCTCTGGCCCAGGGGGAAAACGCGGCCGGCACCAGGATCTTGTTCTCCTGGGTCAGCACCAGCGGCTGCACCTTGACGGCGTAGGCCTGCCACGCGGGATCGGCCAGCAGGCGCGCGCGCCGGGCGGCGCGGTCCTCGAGGTCCTGGTAGGCCCACAGGTGCACCACCTGGTTGAGCGGGCCCAGCTCGCTGGTGAAGTAGCCCAGCAGGTGGCCCAGGATGGGGCGCTGGATGGCGAGGCCCTCGGCCTCGTACATCCTCACGTAGGCCTGCGCCTTGCCGCAGTGGCAGGTGTAGACCCGCTCTTCCACAATCATCGTCGTCTCCTTTGTCTTCGCGTCGGTTCCTGGCGGTTCCCGGCAGTACCGCGCGAAGTCCATTTAAACTATAAACCTATATAGGACTACAGTGCTGCTAGTATAGACACGGAAACGAAACTGTCAAATGGCCATTGATGTGGCCGTTGATGGTTGCTTGAGACGAGGCGGTCCGGGCGCGGCAAGGCGCGCGCCGGCAGGATGGCCCGCAAGAAGAGGAAGAAAAGATGATGGAAGCACCTGGCGTGGATGCCATCGCGCAATGGCTGCCCGACACGCTGCGCGCGCGCGAGCGCTCCGGCCTGCCGAAATACCTGCAACTGCGCGACGCCGTGTCCGACGCGATCGACGACACGCGCCTGCGCGGCGGCGACAAGCTGCCGGCCGAGGAAACCCTGGCGCAGATCAGCGGCTTCAGCCTGGGCACCGTGCAGCGCGCGCTGGCCAGCCTCGCCGAGGACGGGCTGGTGGTGCGCCGGCAAGGCTCCGGCACCTTCGTGGCCGCCGGCGAGCGGCCCATGACGGCGCCCTTCTATCACTGCCGCTTCCTCGACGAAAGCAGCGGCGAGATCCTGCCGATCTTCTCGCACGCCATCGGCAAGCAGACCGTCACCGAGAGCGGCCCGTGGTCGGCGCACCTGCCCGGCGCCGCGTGGCACCGCGTGGACCGCATCTTCTCGGTCAACAACGAGTTCGACCTGTTCACCAGCTTCTACGTGGTGCAGGGCCGCTTTCCGGAACTGGAAGAGGAGCCGGTCGAGGCGCTCCAGGGCATCAACCTGAAGGAATTCCTCGCGCGCAAGGCGCGCCAGGCGGTCACGCACTTTGCCGAGACGCTGACGGTCGGCGTGTTCCCGCCGGCCGCGTGCCGCGCCATCGGCGTCAAGCCGGGCACCGCGGGCGCGACGCTGGAGATCCGCGCGTTCGACAAGCGCGGCGACGCGGTCTATTTCCAGACCATCGCGATCCCGCCCAACCCGCGCCGGCTGCTGCTATCCAACTGAGCGCCCGGCCACCGGCAGCTCGAAGCGGAATACCGCGCCCGCGCCTTCGCGCTCGAGCAGGCGGATCTGGCTGTGGTGCAGCTGCAGCATGCGCTGCACGATCAGCAGCCCCAGCCCGCCGCCGCGATGCGCGCCCGCGCTGAAGGCGCGCTGGAACAAACGCTCGCGCAAGGCCGGCGCGATGCCGGGGCCGGTGTCGCTGACCGTGACCGACACCTTGCCGTCGCCCACGGCAAGGTCGACATCGACGGCGCCATGCGCGGGCGTGTGGCGGATGGCGTTGTCCAGCAGGTTGGTCAGCACGCGCTCGATCATGCCGAGGTCCGCCGTCACCGCGGGCAGCCGCGGCGGGATGCCGGCGCGCAACTGCACCTGGCGCGCCTCGGCCGGCAGCTCGAATTTCTGGAACACGTCCTGCAGCAGGTCCGCCAGCGAGAACGCTTCCAGCGCGGGCTGCACGATGCCATGCTCCAGCCGCGCCAGCTCGAACAGCGACTGCGCCAGCCGCCCCACCTTCACGCTCTGCGCCAGCGCGATGGCGAGGTAGCGGCGGCGCTCGGCGTCGCCGAGCGTGTCGGCCTTGAGCGAGAGCGTTTCCAGATAGCCCTGCAGCGAGGTCAGCGGCGTGCGCAGGTCGTGCGAGATATTGGCCACCAGCTCGCGCCGCTCCTGGTCCTGCTTGGTCAGCGCGCGCCATTGCTCGGCGATGCGCCCGGCCATCTGCGCGAACGCGGCTTCGAGCGCGGCGATCTCGTCGCGGCTGCCCGCGGCGGACGCGCGCAGCAGGCCCGGCTGCGCCGCGGGCGCGGTTTCCGGGTCGGCGTCGGCATTGAAGCGCCGCATGGCCTCGGTCAGCCGGCGCAGCGGCCGCGTGATCAGGCCGAACGCCACCAGCCCGGCCACGAGGCCCAGCGCCGCCACCAGCGCCATCGACCACAGCGTGGTGCGCAGCACCGAGCTGGCCGACACGCGCGCGGCCAGCTCGTCGTGCGTCTCGCCCAGCAGCACCACGTAGATATAGCCGCCCGAGCGCAGCGGCGCGGCGCTGAACACCTTGCGGCCGGTGGCGCTGCGCGGGTCGTCGCCGAGGATCGGCAGCGCGCCGCCGGCCAGCAGGCGGCGCACCGGCTGCAGGTCCACCTGCTCGCGCTGCAGGCGCCCGGCCGGCGCGTCGTGGCCCACGACATGCCCCTGGCCGTCGAGCAGGTAGACCTCCACGCTCGGGTTCACCACCATCAACTGGCCGAACAACTGGCGCAGCGCCTCGGGCTTGAGACCGTCGGCATCCATCAGCACGGCGTTGCGCGCGATGTGCGCGGCCAGCCCGCGCGAGAGATCCTGGATGACCTCCTTCTCGTGCATGTCGTTGGAGCGGACCTGCAGCCACGCCGAGGCGCCGCAGCAGGCCAGCAGCAGCACCGAGAACACCAGCGACAGCCGCTGCGTGAGCGTGAGGCCGAAGCGCGGGCCGCGGCGCGCGGGCCGCTCCTGCGCGGCGCCGGTGGTTTCGGCCGCGCTCTCGGTGAGGGTGTTCATGTCGCGTCTCCCGGCGCGCCGGCAGGCCCGGCCGCCAGCTTGTAGCCGTGTCCCCACACCGTGAGGATGCGGCCGGGCTGCGCCGGATCAGCCTCGATCTTGGTGCGCAGCCGGTTGATGTGGGTGTTGACGGTGTGCTCGTAGCCTTCGTGCTGGTAGCCCCACACGGCGTTGAGCAGGTCCATGCGCGAGAACACCTTGCCCGGGTGGCGCGCGAAGAAATACAGCAGGTCGAACTCGCGCGGCGTCAGCTCGATGCGCCGGCCGTCCACGGTGGCCTCGCGCGCGATCGGGTCGATCGACAGCCCGCCCAGCACCAGGCTGCCCGCGTCCACGCGCAGGTCCTTCGCCAGCGCGTCCACCCGGCGCAGCAGCGCCTTGACGCGCGCCACCAGCTCCAGCACCGAGAACGGCTTGGCGAGGTAGTCGTCGGCGCCCAGCTCCAGCCCCAGGATGCGGTGCACCTCGCTGGAGCGCGCGCTGGTGATGATGATGGGGGTGTAGCGCGCCATCGCGCGGGCGCGCCGGCAGATCTCCAGCCCGTCCACGCCGGGCAGCATCAGGTCGAGGATCAGCGCGTCCCAGTTGCCCTGCTCGAGCAGGCGCAGGCCCTCGTTGCCGTCGGCGCTGTGCACGACTTCGTAGCGCTCGTCGCGCAGGTGCAGGCTGAGCACGTTGGCGATGTCGACGTCGTCTTCGACGATCAGGATGCGCTTGGGATGGTCCATTGGCGGCGATAGGAACGGTGAAAAGACGAAAAGGCGGATGGCGCCCGCGCAGCCATTGTGCAGAATTCCGCGCCGCCGAGTTATCACATTTAATTTAACCTTTCGTGAGGACTCCGGGATCGCGCCGGCCATAGGATGCGTCCATCGATTCGTGGAACCCACGCAAGGAGTACATCATGGGCAGCAGAAGGCGCTTTTTATTGTCGGGCGGTGCCGCCGTGGCGACCATCGCCGTGGCGGGCGGGTGGCGCGCCCTGGCGGCCGGCCCCGCCGGCGCGGGCAAGCCGGCCGAGGTCTTCGAGGTCATGAAGACCGACGCGCAGTGGCGCCAGCTGCTGACCCCGGCCCAGTACGAGGTGCTGCGCCAGGAAGGCACCGAGCGCCCCTACAGCAGCCCGCTCAACAACGAGCACCGCGCCGGCGTGTTCGCCTGCGCCGGCTGCCAGCTCGACCTGTTCTCCTCGCGCGCCAAGTTCGACAGCCATACCGGCTGGCCCAGCTTCTGGGCGCCGCTGGAGCACGCCGTGGGCACCACCGAGGACCGCAGCTTCGGCACCACGCGTACGGCGGTGCACTGCCGCCGCTGCGGCGGCCACCTCGGCCACGTGTTCGACGACGGCCCCAAGCCCACCGGCCTGCGCTACTGCATGAACGGCGTGGCGATGACCTTCCGCCCGCAGGCCGCCTGACGCGCCCGGCATACCACCACATCTGGACCACGCCATGTTTCTCATCGTACTCGCCTATCTCGGCGGCGCGCTCACCATCCTGAGCCCGTGCATCCTGCCCGTGCTGCCGTTCGTGTTCTCGCGCGCGGACCAGCCTTTCCTGCGCAGCGGCCTGCCGCTGCTGGCCGGCATGGGCCTGACCTTCGCCGCCGTGGCCACGCTGGCCGCGGTGGGCGGCGGCTGGGTGACGCAGGCCAACCAGTACGGCCGCTGGCTCGCCATCGCGCTGCTCGCCGTGTTCGGCCTGACGCTGCTGCTGCCGCGGCTGGCCGAGCGGCTGATGCACCCGCTAGTCAGTGCCGGCAGCCGCCTGTCGGCCTTCGCGCAGGCCGACGGGCAGGTGCGGCCCGGCTCGTCCTTCCTGCTCGGCATCGCCACCGGCCTGCTGTGGGCACCGTGCGCCGGCCCCATCCTCGGCCTCGTGCTGACCGGCGCCGCGCTGCGCGGCGCCAGCGCGGGCACCACGCTGCTGCTGGTGGCGTATGCGGCCGGCGCGGCCACTTCGCTGGCGGTGGCGTTGCTGATCGGCGGGCGCGTGTTCACCGCGATGAAGCGCTCGCTGGGCGCGGGCGAATGGCTGCGGCGCGGCATCGGCGCGGCCATGCTGCTGGGCGTGGTGGCGATCGGGCTGGGGCTGGACACCGGCGTGCTGGCGCGCGTGTCGACCGTGGCCACCGGCGGCATCGAGCAGCACCTGGTGGACCGGCTGGCGGGCAGCCCCGCGCCGGCGGCCGACACGGCTGGCGGCCCGGCCATGATGGCGGCCTCCAGCGCGATGATGCGCGCGGTCAGTGCAGACGCCGCCCCGGCGCTGCCGGTCGAAGGCCAGCTGCCCGCGCTGACGGGTGCCGTGCAGTGGCTGAACTCCCCGCCGCTCACCGCCGAAGCGCTGCGCGGCAAGGTGGTGCTGGTGGACTTCTGGACCTACTCCTGCATCAACTGCCTGCGCACCCTGCCCTACGTCAAGGCATGGGCGCAGAAGTACCGCGACCAGGGGCTGGTCGTGATCGGCGTGCACGCGCCGGAGTTCGCCTTCGAGCGCAACGTCGGCAATGTGCAGAAGGCCATGCGCGACCTCGGCATCGACTACCCGGTGGCCATCGACAACAACTACGCCATCTGGCGCGCCTTCAACAACCAGTACTGGCCGGCGCACTATTTCATCGATGCCAAGGGCCAGATCCGCTTCCACCATTTCGGCGAAGGCGAATACGCGCGCTCCGAGCAGGTGATCCGGCAACTGCTGGCCGAGGCCGGCCACGCCGGCGCGGCCACGGTCGCCACCGGCATCGGCGCGGCGTCCGAGCAAGGCGTGCAGATGGCTTCCGACAAGGCCGACGTGCGCTCGGGCGAGACCTACATCGGCTACGAGCGCGCCGAGCACTTCGCCTCGCCGGGCGGCCAGGCGCAGGACAAGCCGCGCACCTACGCCGCGCCGGGCCGGCCCGCGCTCAACGACTGGGGCCTGGCCGGCGACTGGACCGTCGGCGCGGAGCACGCCACGCTGGCCGGCAAGGACGGCCGCATCGTGTACCGCTTCCACGCGCGCGACCTGCACCTGGTGCTGGGCCCGGGCCAGGACGGCAAGCCGGTGCGCTTCCGCGTCAGCATAGACGGCACCGCGCCGGGCGGCGCGCGCGGCATGGACGTGGCGGCGGACGGCAGCGGCACGGTCACGGAGCAGCGGCTGTACCAGCTCGTGCGCCAGCCCGGCACGGTCGCCGACCACACGTTTTCCATCGAATTCCTGGACCCGGGCGTGGAGGCGTATGCCTTTACGTTCGGCTGATTCCACCATGCAAACGCAGACGACACAGGCACGACTCACCGCATCACCGATGCGGCTCTGACTGCTGCCGGTTTGCTCCCCTCTCCCATGCAATGGGAGAGGGGCCGGGGGAGAGGGCAAGGGGCCCGCATATGGCGAAGGCCATCACTTCGTGGCAGCGCCGACCCTCTCCCCCGCCCCTCTCCCGCAAGCGGGAGAGGGGAGAACACCAGCAGCAGGCAGACTTTCCGCCAGCAACCCGATCTCACCAAGGACAGACCATCATGCCCACGCAATCGACCACCTTCTTCTCCCGCCTGACGCGCTCGGCCGGAGCCAAGCTTGCCGGCGCGGCCATGCTCGCCGCGGGCCTGGTAGCCTGGCAAAGCGCCAACTCCGCCGAGGATGCCGTCAAGATCCCGCCGCCCGCGCAGGACGAAAAACCCGCCGCGCAGACCGAGACCGCGGTCTTCGCGGGCGGCTGCTTCTGGGGCGTGCAGGGCGTGTTCCAGCACGTGCGCGGCGTCAAGCAGGTCACTTCCGGCTACGCCGGCGGCGCGGCCGGCACGGCGCAGTACGAGACCGTGAGCGGCGGCAACACCGGCCATGCCGAATCGGTGCAAGTCACCTTCGATCCCGCCCAGGTCAGCTACGGCCGCCTGCTGCAGGTGTTCTTCTCGGTGGCGCACAACCCGACCCAGCTCGACTACCAGGGCCCGGACCACGGCACGCAATACCGCTCGGCCGTGTTCCCGCTCACCGCCGAGCAGCGCAGCGTGGCGCAGGCCTACATCGCCCAGCTCGGCAAGGCGCGCGTGTTCGGCGGCCCCATCGTCACCCGCGTGGAAGACTACAAGGCCTTCTACCCGGCCGAGGCCTACCACCAGAACTTCCTCACGCTGCATCCGGCCCATCCGTACATCGTGGTCAACGACCTGCCCAAGATCGGCTACCTCAAGCAGATGTTCCCGGACCTGTACCGCAACGACCCGGTGCTGCTGAAGGTGGCCGGCTCCTGACGCGCTGGCCGGTGCGCGCCGCCTTCAGCCCCGCGGCTGGAAGGCGCCCGCGCCCGCGTAGCGCGCCCGCGCGCCGAGCGCGCGCTCGATGCGGATCAGCTGGTTGTACTTGGCGGTGCGGTCCGAGCGCGAGACCGAGCCGGTCTTGATCTGCCCGCAGCCGGTCGCCACCGCCAGGTCGGCGATGCTGGTGTCCTCGGTCTCGCCCGAGCGGTGCGACATCACCGCCGCGTAGCCCGCCGCCCGCGCCACGCCCACGGTGTCGAGCGTCTCGGTCAGCGTGCCGATCTGGTTGGCCTTGACCAGGATCGCATTGGCGACGCCGGCCTCGATGCCCTGCCGCAGCAGCGCGGCATTGGTGCAGAACACGTCGTCGCCCACCAGCTGGCAGCGCCCGCCCAGCCGCGCGGTCAGCAGCTTCCAGCCGTCGAGGTCGTCCTCGGCCATGCCGTCCTCGATCGAGACGATCGGGTAGCGCGCCACCAGCCCCGCGAGGTAGTCCACCTGCGCCTCGGCGCTGCGCGTCACGCCCTCGCCGCGGTAAACGTAGCTGCCGTTCTCGTGGAACTCGCTGGCGGCGGGGTCGATGGCCAGCGCCACGTCCGTGCCGGCGCGGTAGCCGGCGCGCTCCACCGCGCGCAGGATGAAGTCCAGCGCCTCGTCCGCCGCGCGCAGGTCCGGCGCGAAGCCGCCCTCGTCGCCCACGTTGGTGTTGAAGCCCGCCGCCTTCAGGTCCAGCCGCAGCGTGTGGAAGACCTCCGAGGCCATGCGCACGCCTTCGGCAAAGTCCGGCGCGCCCACCGGCACGATCATGAATTCCTGGAAGTCGATGGCATTGTCCGCATGCGCGCCGCCGTTGACGATGTTGATCATCGGCACCGGCAACACATGCGCCTGCGGCCCGCCGAGATGCGCGAACAACGCCTGCCGTCCCGACGCCGCCGCCGCGTGCGCCACCGCCAGCGACACGCCCAGCAGCGCGTTGGCGCCGAGCCTGCCCTTGTCCGGCGTGCCGTCCAGTGCGGTCATGATGCCGTCCACCCGCCGCTGGTCGCGCGCGTCCACGCCGGCCAGCGCCGCGCGCAGCTCGGTATTCACCGCCGCCACCGCGCGGCTCACGCCCTTGCCGAGATAACGCGCCGGGTCGCCGTCGCGCAGCTCCACCGCCTCGCGCGCGCCGGTGGATGCGCCCGAAGGTACCGTCGCCCGGCCCGTCGCGCCGTCGGCCAGCGTGACCTCCACCTCCACCGTGGGATTGCCACGGCTATCCAGCACCTCGTATCCCTGCACCTGACTGATCTCGCTCATCCTGCCGCTCCGTTGCCTGAAAGAAACCGCCTGCGGCGCCGCGGCTTCGTGAGCAATCTTCACGCTGACGGATGTTCCGCCGCATGGGAGAAGTGCTCCTTCCCGCCACAACGCACTCGATGGATGGCATGTTAGAGAGAACTAGCCTCCGGCAAAACCGAGTTATTCTTCCCAATTCGTCAGTTTTTTGCATATTCACGTCATGCGGACCCTGCCCCCGATGTCCACGCTGCGCGCCTTCGAGGCCACCGCGCGCACCGGCTCCATCACCCGCGCGGCCGAGGAGCTGTGCCGCACGCACGGCGCCGTCAGCCGCCAGTTGCGCCAGTTGCAGGAACACGCCGGCACCACGCTGTTCGACAAGGACGGCACCGGCGTGCGCCTGAACGCGCGCGGCCAGGCCATGTACGACGTGGTGCGCGCCGTGTTCGACCAGCTCGAGCAGGGCTACGGCCGCCTGCTCGACCAGGCGCGCGGCCCCAGCCTGCACGTGGCCTGCAGCGCCACCTTCGCCATGCGCTGGCTGGTGCCGCACCTGGTGGACTTCTACCGGCTGCGGCCCGACATCCGCATCCGCCTGTCCATGACCTCCGCGCGCGAGATGCGCACCGAAGGCGCCGACGTGGTCATCGCCTGGGACCTCAGCGCCTACGCCGAGGCCGACCGCCGGCGCGCGCTCTACCTCGCGCCGGCCACCTTCGGCCCGGTGCGCGCGCCGGCGTACAAGACCCCGCTGCGCGCCGCCGTGCGCATCGCCCACGACTTCACCTCCAGCGCCTGGGACCAGTGGCAGCGGTTGTCCGGCAAGTCCATCGCGCACGGCGGCGAGCTCACCTTCCCGCACACCCACCTGTGCATCGAAGCCGCGCTCGCCGGCGCCGGCGTGGCGCTGGTCGAGCAACGCCTGATCCACAAGGAACTGCGCGACGGCCAGCTCGTCGCGCCGCACGGCTTCGTGCGCTTCGCGGGCGGGCTGATGGCGGTGCCCGCCGCGCGCGAACTGCCGCGGGACATGGATGTGTTTATCGGGTGGCTGCGGGGGACGTTGGGGGCGGAGGGGGAGAAGGGGGAGGAAGGCGGATCATGAGGCTTCGAGCCGCGCGCCGGTTCGCTATATGATAGTCACCGTGTGCTGGCGCACCCGCGAAGCGGGTCCACTCTGGAAAACAGGTCTGCAAGCCATGAAACCCTCTCAGGCACTTGCCTCCCACCGCGAGGCGATCCGGCGCGTGGTGGAATCCCACCGGGCCCGCAATGCACGCGTCTTTGGTTCGGTCGTCCGCGGCGAAGATGCGGAAGGCAGCGACCTCGATATCCTGGTCGACCCGACACCGGAGACGACACTGTTCGATATCGGCGCCATCAGGCATGAATTGCTTCAACTGCTCGGCGTGCCCGTCGACGTGCTGACGCCGAAGGCGCTGCCCGAGAAATTCCGGGACATCGTGCTTGCCGAAGCGGTGCCGGTATGAGCCGGGACAAGCAACGGCTGGCCGATTATCTGGAGCACGTTCTGCAAGCCATCGACCGGATTGCCCGCTACACGAAGGGGATGGACGAGATGGCGTTCCTTGCGAACGAAATGGCGCAGGACGCGGTAGTCCGCAACATCGAGATCATCGGAGAAGCGAGCCACAACATCGAGGACCACTATCCGGAATTCGCGGCGGCGCACCCTGAGTTGCCGCTGGCCTTCGCCTATCAGATGCGCAATGCGGTGGCGCACGGCTATTTCGCGGTCGATCTGGAAATTGTGTGGAAAACCCTCCAGAACGACCTTCCCGGGCTGCGCCGGCAAGTGGAAATATCGCGCCAGTCTCTTCGCCAGGATATTGGCTGACCGGCTGCTCCTCGCCCACGGCCGCGAGCCGGACCGCGCGACCGCCCGCCCGACACCGCCATATTGCACTTCGGAACACCGCCCGGAACGCGGGAATGAGACAATGGCGCAGCCTTTTTCCGCTCTCATTCCAGCCGCCATGTTCCACCTCCCCACCGACGCCACCCCGCAATCCAAGTCCGCGCAATACCAGGAACTGGTGGCGCAGGCCCGCGCACTGCTGGCCGACGAGACCGACCGCATCGCCAATGCCGCGAATTTCTCGGCGCTGGTCTATCACTCGCTGCAAGACCTGAACTGGGCGGGCTTCTATTTCCATGACGGCCGGGAACTGGTGGTCGGGCCGTTCCAGGGCAAGCCGGCCTGCGTGCGCATCGCGCTGGGCCGGGGCGTGTGCGGCACCGCCGCGCAGACCCGCGCCACCCAGATCGTGCCGGACGTGCATGCGTTTGCCGGACATATCGCCTGCGACGCCGCCTCGCAATCGGAAATCGTGGTGCCGCTGGTTGCCGCCGACGGCACGCTGATCGGCGTGTGGGACGTGGACAGCCCGGTCGCGGGCCGCTTCGACAACGAGGACGCCGCCGGCATGGAAGCGCTGTGCCGGGTCTTCGTGGAACTGGGCTGGTCGCGCGCCTGACCTGCCACCGGTAGCGGCGCTGGCCGCGCCGTCGAACAACAACAAGCACCGATCCGCCAACCATCCGTGACCACCCAAGCCGCCGGCACCCGCCACCCCGTCGCCGCGTTCTATCTGTACTACGTCGCGCTGTACGCGCCGGTCGCCATCACCATCAGCTTCTTCCCGCTGTGGATCCGCGCGCAGGGCCTGGACGACCGGCAGACCGGGCTGGTGATGGCGCTCGGCGCCGCGCTGGCGGTGCTGGTCAATCCGGCGGTAGGCGCCATCGCCGACCAGTACCGCAGCCGCAAGGCCATCCTGCTGGCGCTGGTGGGCGGCTCGGTGCTCAGCGCCGGGCTGCTGTTCAGCGCCGAGGGCTTCGTCGGCGTGCTGCTGGTGTTCCTCGCCACCAAGGCTTTCTCGGCCAGCCTGATTCCGTTGAGCGAATCGATGGCGCTGGCCGGCGTGCCGCGCTACGGCCTCGATTTCGGCCGACTGCGCAGCGCGGGCTCGATGTCGGTGGTGGCGGTGTCGGTGGCGCTAGGCTGGCTGGTGGACCGCGCCGGCACCGAAGTGATCGCGATCGCCTTCCTTGTGACCTATCTCGGGCAGGGCATCCTGGCGCTGATGCTGCCCAATGACGACATCGCCGTGCGCCACACGGTCAAGGGACCGCTGCTGCAGGTGCTGCAAGTGCCCGGCTTTTCGCTGTTCCTGGCCAGCGCGGCGGTCTCGCAGGCCTGCCACGGCTTCTTCTACAGCTACAGCGCGCTGTACTGGAAAAGCGTGGGGTTTTCCGCCTCGACCATCGGCTACCTGTGGGCGCTCGGCGTGCTGGCCGAGATCATGGCGTTCACCTGCGGCTCGCTGCTGGCCGCGCGCATCTCGCCGCCGGCGCTGATCGCGCTGGCCTGCGCGGCGGGCGTGCTGCGCTGGTCGCTGACCGGCCTGGCGCAGACACCCGGCGTGGCCATGCTCGCGCAACTGCTGCAAGGCGCCACGCTCGGCTTCACGCAGCTTGGCGCGGCGCAGTACGTGCGCACGCGCGTGCCCGCGCAGGTGCTCTCCAGCGGCACGGGACTCTACGCCGCCTGCACCGGCCTGCTGACGGCGGCCTGCGTGTTCGCGGGCAGCTTCCTATTCGCCAGCGTGGGCGGACGGGCGTTCCTGCTTACGGCGGCGATGTGCGCGGTCGGGCTGGCGGCGGCGCTGGTGCTGCGGGCGCGGGAGGCACGCTTGATGGACGTGGCCGGCGCGGGCTGACCGCCTGGGCCTGGGTTTCTGGATTGGGCTAGTCTGCCTGGATTTGCGCTGATTTCGAAGATTCGGAAGCTTTGGAAGCTTGGATTTGACGTCAACTGCTGAACGTCAAAGTCAACTTCTGAACGTCAATGGCTGAACGTCAAAGTCAAAGTCAAAGGCTTTCGCTCCCCCGGAGCGACCTACTTTCTTTTCCCCGAAAAGAAAGTAGGCAAAGAAAGCGGGCTGCCTGGCCGGCAGGGGCAGAAACGTTGGGGTTTCTAGTGTTTCTGGTTTCGTGGTGAGGCCTGTGATTCTGCTGGCATCCTGCCGTTACCGGTTCGGCTGGCCACGATCTGGCTGGCGGTATGGGTTTCGGGGTCGGACCTATGATGGCGAGCGCACTGCTGGTTCGACCATCTGCCGTTACCGACTCGGGCGGCCACGACATAGCACCCTCATGTTTTCGTGGTGGACGTGGTGGACCCCGCGCGAGTGTGTTGGGTTGCTTTGACCCGGATTACCTCTCAAGTCAAAACCGTTTGGCACTGAGATCGAATGGGGGCCACCGCGCCCACCACGAAACCAGCACCGTCCCTCTGCCGTATGCATTTGCCCCGGTCGCGGCAGCAGCCCGAAGGGCCTGGGCCTATGCCATCATGCAGCGCCACCACGAATCGAACACCACCCGAGAGAACGTGGCCGCTAGAACCGGTACCGGCAGAATCCCAGCAGAACCACGAACCCCACCACGAAACCACCAACAACCAACAACCCTGTTCGGCTCTGCCCCTGCCGGCAAGGCAGTCCGCTTTCTTGGCCTACTTTCTTTTCGGACAAAAGAAAGTAGGTCGCTCCGGAGGAGCGAAAGCCTTTGACTTTGAAGTTCAGCCGTTGACTTTGAAGTTAATCCTTTGACTTTAATAGCCAAAGGAATTTAAAATCAATAAAAAAATTAACCAATTACCCCCTGCCAAAGCAACGCCCCATTAAGAAAAAGAATAACCCCCGCACTAACCCAGGCCAACACCAGCGGCACGCCGCGCACGCGCCACGCGCCCATCAGTTCCCGGTTGGACGCGAACAGGATCAGCGGCACCACCGCCAGCGGCAGGCTCAGGCTGAGCACCACCTGGCTGGCCACCAGCAGTTCGGCCGAGCCGTGCTGCCCGAACACCCCCACCGCCGCCAGCGCCGGCACGATGGCCAGTCCGCGCGTGAGCAGCGCGCGCCGGGTCTGCGAGATGCGCAGGTTGAGGAAGCCTTCCATCACCGCTTGCCCGGCCAGCGTGCCGGTGAGCGTGGAGTTCAGGCCGCAGGCCAGCAAGGCGCCGGCGAACAGCAGGCTGGCCCATTGCGAGTGGAGCAGCGGATCCAGCAGGCGGTGCGCGTCGGCGAGGTCGCTGACTTCGGTCATGCCGCTGGCGTGGAACGCGGCGGCGGCCAGGATCAGCAGCGCGGCGTTGACGAGGAAGGCGAAGGTCAGCGAGCCGATGGTGTCGAGGTTGACGCCGCGCAGCGCCGCCGCCACGGCGGGCGCGTCCGCGGCCCGGGGCGCGCGCGTTGCCGCCGGCTGGCCGGCTTGCGACCGCGGCGCGAACTTGCTGACCAGCGCGGAGTGCAGGTAGAGGTTGTGCGGCATCACGGTGGCGCCGACGATGCCGGCGGCCAGCCACAGCATGCCGGCGTCGCGCACCAGTTGCGCCGAGGGCGCGAAGCCGCCGGCCACCGCGGCCCAGTCGGGCTGCGCCATCGCCAGCTGGGCGACGAAGCACAGCGCCACCAGCAGGATCAGCCCGGCCACCAGCGCTTCGAGCGTGCGCCGGCCCTGGCGCTGCACGGCCAGCATGGCGATGGTGCCGACGGCGGAGAGCAGCACGCCGACCCACAGGTTCACGTGCAGCAGCAGTTGCAGCGCCACGGCGGTGCCCACCACTTCGGCCACGTCGCAGGCGATGATGGCGATCTCGCTGGCGAGCCACAGGCCGATCACGGTGCGCCGGCCGAAGCGCTCGCGGCTGAGCTGCGCGAGGTCGCGCCCCGTGACCACGCCGATGCGCGCGGCGATCCATTGCAGCAGCATGGCCACCACGCTGGCGGCGGCCACCACCGCGAGCAGGCCGTAGCCGTACCTGGCGCCGGCGGAAATGGCGGTGGCCCAGTTGCCCGGGTCCATGTAGCCGACCGCCACCAGCGCGCCGGCGCCGAGGAAGGCGGCCCGCCGCGGCAGCTGCGGGGCAAGCCGCGCGTCCGCGGACGCGGCGGGAAGGGCAAGCTGGTCTGGGCTGGGAGGCATGATTGGCTCTGGCATGGTGGTTGGCGCGCCGGCGGGGCCGGCTCGCGCGCCTGATGACTCATTCTGGGCAATGCCGCACGCTGCCGCCAATTGTAAATGCCAATCACTCTCATTTGATACACAGATGAGGACGGTTGCACGTCACTTAAAGTGCATTTTGATTCACTTATTTCGGAGAATTGCCTTCAAAGGCATAAAGAATGCGGTGCCTTCCGTGCGGGAAGCGCCGCCTGGCCGGCAAGAGCGGCAGGCGCGCATCCCGCCGGCGGCCTTGGGACGCACAGGCGCCGTGCCGCCCGCGGTGGGAATCGCGGGCGGCACGGCAAGGGAAAGACCGACAAACCGCAGCCGGCTTTGGGCCGGCTGCCGCGCGGTCATTGCTTGATGAAGGCAAGCAGGTCTTCGTTGATGACGTCGGGATGGGTGGTGCACATGCCGTGCGGATACCCCTTGTAGACCTTGAGCGTGCCGTTGCGCACCAGCTTGATGGACAGCAGCGCCGAATCGGCGATCGGCACGATCTGGTCGTCGTCGCCGTGCATGATCAGGACCGGCACGTCGATCTTCTTGAGGTCTTCGGTGAAGTCCGTCTCGGAGAAGGCCTTGATGCAATCGTAGTGGGCCTTGGTGCCGCCCATCATGCCCTGGCGCCACCAGTTCTCCTTGATGCCTTCGGAGACCTTGGCGCCTTCGCGGTTGTAGCCGTAGAACGGAATCGGCACGTCCTTGTAGAACTGCGCGCGGTTGGCGGCAAGCTGGGCGCGGAAGCCGTCGAACACGTCGAGCGGCAGCCCGCCCGGATTGGCCGCGCTCTTGACCATGACCGGCGGCACCGCGCCGATCAGCACCGCCTTGGCCACGCGGCCGGCGCCGTGGCGCGCCACGTAGCGGGCCACCTCGCCGCCGCCGGTGGAGTGGCCCACGTGCACGGCGTTGCGCAGGTCGAGGTGCGCGGCCAGCGCGGCCACGTCGGCGGCGTAGGTGTCCATCTCGTTGCCGGTCGCGGTCTGGGTGGAGCGGCCGTGCCCGCGGCGGTCATGCGCGATCACGCGGTAGCCCTTGGAGAGGAAGAACAGCATCTGCGCGTCCCAGTCGTCGGCGGTGAGCGGCCAGCCGTGATGGAACACGATGGGCTGGCCGGTACCCCAGTCCTTGTAGTAGATGCGGGTGCCGTCTTTGGTGGTGATGGTATCCATGACTTGGCTTCCTTGGTTGGGGGCGTGTTGGCCGCCGGCACGAACCGGCTTGGTGGCTGCCTCGGCGTCCGCCGTGGCAGCCAGGGCGGAAAGGGTGCCGGCGGCAACGGCGGACGCGCCGGCCACCAGCACATTGCGGCGCGCTGGCGACGGCACGGGGTCTTGTTCTTGTTGCGTAGTCACTGCATGCTCCTTGGCGAGAAACGATGCGGGAAGGAAAAGGCGCGGAGCGCCGTCCCCTGCGGGCGCGGCAAGACCAGGGCACCAGGCATCCCTGGCCGTGGACTGCCGCCCTGGCGGGACAGGCAGACTTCCGCGTTCATGGCGCCCGGCAAGCTGCGGCCGGCCAGCGATACAACGTGCACAGCCATAGGAGAATAGGCGGCGAATCGCGTGTGCACGAGCGGGATGTGGCGAATTTTCATCGGCCACCGGCCGGGCCGGAACGCTGCCGCGCGGTCACAAGCCGGACATCCATCCGCACCGATAATCGAACAGATTGACGCCGGCGAACCACGCAAGCCAACCGCGGCGCACCTCGGCCGGCGGGCCGGCAGCGTAGAATGACCCGCTGCCGCGGCGCCCCGCGGTCGCGGTCCTGCGCCCGTGCTCCGGGAAGCAGCGCATAAGAAGAACACAGACCTGGTTCCATCGTGAAGACATCCCCAGCCGCGCAAGGCGGCCAGCTGCCCGCGCGGCAAAGCGCCCCCGATGCCACCAACCGCGCGCTGCACGGCATCCTCCTGCTGACCTTCGCGTTCGCGCTCAGCCAGTTCTACCGCAGTTGCCTGGCGGTGATGGCGCCGGAACTCCAGCATGACTTCGGGCTGTCGGCGGCCGGCTTCGGCGCGCTGTCGTCGAGTTTCTTCATGGCCTTCGCGGCGGCGCAGATCCCGGTCGGCATCGCCTTCGACCGCTACGGCGTGGGCCGGCCCACGTCGCTGCTGCTGGCCATCGGCGCGGTGTCGTCGCTGCTGTTTACGCTGGCGCCCAACGGTGGCGTGGCCATGCTGGCGCAGGCCGGGCTCGGCCTGGCCTGCGCGCCGGTCTTCATGGGGCTGCTGCATTTCGCGTCCGAGCAGTTGTCCGAGCGCGACTACACGCGCGTGGTCAGCAAGTCCAACGCCACCGGCATGATCGGCGCGCTGTGCGCCACGGCGCCGCTGGGCTGGGCCTCGCAACTGCTGGGCTGGCGCGTGGCGATGGCGTTCGCGGCGCTGTGCATGGCGATGGCCTGCTACGGCGTCTGGCGCTGCGTGCGCGACGAGGGCCATGCCGAGGCACGCCACACGCCGTGGCGCGCCATGCTGCTGCAGAGCGCCCGGCTGCTGGGCCTGGCGCCGCTGTGGACGCTGATCCCGATGTGCGTGGCGATGGCCGCCGGCACCGCCTTCCGCAATGCCTGGAGCGGGCCTTACCTGGCCAGCGTCTACGGCCTGCAGGCCGGCCCGCGCGGCGTGGCGCTGACGCTGCTGAGCCTGGCCGGCTTCGCCACGGCGTTCGTGCTGCCGGTGCTGGTGCGGCGCAGCTCGCTCAAGGCCACCATCGGCGGCTGGTCCTGCTTCTCGCTGCTGGGCGCGATCCTGCTGACCATGTGGCCGGACAGCAGCGTGGCCTCCGGCGTGGGCCTGATGGCGCTGCTGTCCACCATCGGCATGCTCCACCCACTGGTCATGGCGCAGGGCCGCGGCCTGATCCCGCCGGCGGCGCGCGGGCGCGGCCTGGGCCTGCTCAATACCTTCGTCTTCCTCGGCTCGGCGCTGGCGTCGTGGGCCTTCGGCATGATCGCCAGCTTCGGCGACGCCGCGCGCTGGCCGGTCTCGCGCACCTACGCCGCCATCTTCCTGTCGGCGGGCGTGCTGGTGGCGGCCGCGGTGGTGCCCTACCTGTTCAGCCCCCCGGCGCAGAAAAGCTGACGCACAAGCGGGGCCCGAGCGGCTATCCTCCATAGCGCGGCCGGCGCGGCGCCGGCCACACCAGGGGACCCCGCATGCAGATCGACTGGACGACGATCCGGAACGGCAATGCCGACGCGCTCGACGGCGCAACGGTCGAATTCGGCGGCTGGATGATCTCCCTCGATCCCGAGGCACAGGCCGCCGACTATTTCCTGCTGGCGGCCGAGCCGCCCTGTTGCGGCGGCTGCGTGCCGCGCGATCCGCGGGCCTGCGTCGAGGTCTACGCCGCCGGCCCGCTGGCCTTGCCGGCGCAGGCAGTCGGCCTGCGCGGCCGCCTGGTGCGCCTGCTGGACGATCCGGCGGGATGGCGCTACCAGTTGCGCGACGCGCAGCCGCTCGCCGCGCCCGCCGCCGGCACCATGAGCCGGCGCGTGTTCCTGGCCTCCGGCGCGGCGCTCGGCCTCGCGGCCTGTGCGCCGGGACGGTTCTCCGGTTACACCGAAGAGCAGGCCGATGCGGCCGGCAACGCGCAGCCGGCCAACGCGCCGGCCAGATGGCAACCGGCCGCCGACGCGCTGACCATCGACATGCACAGCCACGCCGGCCGCGTGATCGTCTCGCGCGATCCGGCCATCGGCGCGCGCCGGCCGTTCCTGCCGCTGGCCGCGCCGATGCGCGCGGGCGGCATGAACCTGATCTGCCTGGCCATCGTCACCGACACCACGGTCACGCGCGTATCCGCCAACCGCATGCGCTTCGAGGCCTGGCGCACGCCGCAGGAGGGCGAGCTCTACGCGCTGGGCCGCACCGAATTCGCGCGCGCGCACGAGCTGGTGGCGCGCGAGCGCATGCAGGTCGTCACCAGCGCGGCCACGCTGGCGGCGCAGGGCCACGCCGGCCCGTGCGCGATCATCGCGGCGGAGGGCGCCGATTTCCTGGAAGGCCGGCTGGAGCGCGTGGACGAGGCGCATGCGATGTACCAGTTGCGCCATCTGCAGCTGACGCACTACCGCGTCAACGAACTGGGCGACATCCAGACCGAGGCGCCGGTGCACGGCGGCCTGACGGACTTCGGCGCCGCGGTGGTGCGGCGCTGCAATGCGCTGGGCATCGTGGTGGACGTGGCGCACGGCACCTACGACCTCGTCAAGCGCGCGGCGGCGGCGTCGAGCAAGCCGCTGGTGATCTCACACACGGCGCTGGCCACGCACCCGGGCACGCGCAGCCGGCTGATCTCGCCGGACCATGCGCGCGCCATCGCCGGCACCGGCGGCGTGATTGGCGTGTGGCCGAGCGCGGGCACCTTCCACAGCCTGCAAGCGATGGCCGAAGGCGTCAAGCGCATGGCGGACGTGGTGGACGTGGCGCACGTCGGCCTGGGCACCGACATGCTCGGCTTCATCTCGCCGCCGGTCTTCACCGGCTACGAGCAGCTGCCCTCGCTGGGCGACGCGCTGGTCGCCGCGGGCTTCACCCAGCAGGAAACGGGCATGATCCTGGGCGGCAACTACCGCCGCGTGTTCGAGGCCACGGTCGGCTAGGGCCCCGGCGGATGTGCTGGCCGGCGTCCCGATGCGTCGGGACACCAGCCGCGCCTCACATCCCCTTGCGCCGGCGGTACTCCTGCCGGCCGACCAGGAAGGCGCCCAGCGCCACCATCAGCGCCAGCCCGTACCACGTGATGGCGTAGCCGAGGTGGCTGTTGTGGAAGGAGATCACGGTCAGCCCGCCGACCGGCCACGTGCGCTCGCCGTCCTGCTGGCGCGGCACGCTGCCTTCGGGGTCGGCCGCCGCGCCATTGACCGCGGGCGCGGCGCCGGCCGCCGCGTCGGCGTCGATGAAATACGGCGCCACGTTCTGCAGGCCGCGCGCCGCGGCGATGGCGGGCACGTCGCGGTTGTACCAGCGGTTGGCCGCCGGGTCGTTGTGGCGCAGGAAGGCGTCGCCGGGCTCGCTGATGCGCAGCAGGCCGGTGACGGTGGTCTCGCCGGGCGGGTCGTACTGGCTGCGGGTAGCGCGCTCGGCGCGCTCGGGCGGCACGAAGCCGCGGTTGACCAGCACCACGCTGCCGTCGGCCATGCGCAGCGGCGTGACCACCCAGAAGCCGCCGCCCAGGTCGGTCACGGCCTGGACCAGCGTCTCGCGGTCGTTGAGGAACGTGCCGGACACGCGCACGTGCGTGTATTCGTCGCCGGCCACGCTGACCTGCGGCCATTGCGCGGGACCGGGCGCCGCCACCGGCGGCGCGTGCACGCGCGCGTTGACGCGCTCGATCAGGTCGAGCTTCCAGGCGCGGCGCTGGACCTGCCAGGTGCCGAGCCCGACCAGGACGGAAAAGGCGAATGCCGCCAGGACGGCAAACACCACGAGAGCGCCGGTGCGGCGCGGGGAAGCGGACGGCTGGGCGCTTGCGGCGCCGGTGGCTGGCTGGGGCTGGGGGTGTCGAGTTGCGTTCAAGGTAGGTTCTTCGTGTCGTGCATAGCCGGCATCATATTCTGATCCAGGTGGAACATCACCCAGAGCGAGCCGCTCAGCGCGATCACGACGAGCACGATGGTGAAGATCAGGGCCAGCATGGTCCAGCCACCCTCGGACTTGAAGTTCATGTGCAGGAAGTAAATCATGTGCACGACGATCTGCACGGCGGCGCACGCCAGCAGCACCAGCGCCGTGGTCCGTGACTTGTCGAACACGTTGGCCATGACCAGCCAGAACGGCACCGCGGTCAGCAGCACGGCGAGCACGAAGCCGGTCATGTAGCCGCCGAAGGTGGCGTGGAACCCTTCGTCGTCATGGTGTCCGTGGCCGTCGTGGCCATCGTGGCCGTGCGCGCCGGCGCCGCCGGCCAGCGTATTGTCGTGCGCGTTCATGGCAGGACTCCCATCAGGTAGACGAAGGTGAACACGCCGATCCAGACCACGTCGAGAAAGTGCCAGAACATGGACAGGCACATCAGGCGGCGCTTGTTCTCGTGGATCAGCCCGTACTTGCCGACCTGCACCATCAGCGTGACCAGCCACACGATGCCCACGGTCACGTGCAGCCCGTGCGTGCCGACCAGCGTGAAGAACGACGACAGGAACGCGCTGCGCTGCGGCCCGGCGCCTTCGTGCATGAGGTGCGCGAATTCGTACATCTCGATGCCGAGGAAGGCCGCGCCCAGCACGCCGGTGATGGCCAGCCACCACTGCGTCTGGCTGGTGCGCGCCTTCTGCATCTCCAGCATGGCGAAGCCATACGTGATCGACGACAGCAGCAGGAAGGTGGTGTTGAGCGCCACCAGCGGCAGCTCGAACAGCTCCGCGCCGGTCGGGCCGCCGGCATAGCGCCGGCCCACCACGCCGTAGACGGCGAACAGGCTGGCGAAGATGAGGCAGTCGCTCATCAGGTAGAGCCAGAAGCCGAGCAGCGTGCCGTTCTGCGGGTGCACCTCGGTGGTTTCGTAGAAGCGCAGCTGCGCCTCGCGCGGGGCCGCCTGCGCGCTCATGCTGTCCGGGCCGTAGGGGGTGGCGATATCAACCATGAGTGGCAAGCAGGCGCGAGCGCTCTGCCTCGGTACGGACGACGGTGTCGGCCGGGATGTAGTAGTCGCGCTTGTAGTTGAAGGTGTGGCCGATCGCCACCGCCAGCAGGGCGATGAACGCCAGCGCCACGATCAGCCACATGTGCCAGATCAGCGCGAAGCCCATCAGCGTGCTCAGCCCCGCGAGGATGATGCCGGCGCTGGTGTTCTTCGGCATGTGGATCGGGATGAAGCCCTGCTGCGGGCGCTGGTAGCCGAGCTGCTTCATCTGCCACCAGGCGTCGTTGTCGTGGATCAGCGGCGTGAAGGCGAAGTTGTACTGCGGCGGCGGCGAGGACGTGGACCACTCCAGCGTGCGGCCGTTCCACGGGTCGCCGGTGGTGTCGCGCAGTGCCTCGCGGCGGCGGAAGCTCACGAACAGCTGGATCAGGAAGCAGCCGATGCCGCAGGCGATCAGCAGCGCGCCGAACGCGGCGATCTGGAACCAGATCTGCAGCGAGGCATCCTGGAAATGGTTCATGCGCCGGGTCACGCCCATCAGGCCGAGCACGTACAGCGGCATGAAGGCGACGTAGAAGCCGACCAGCCAGAACCAGAACGAGCACCTGCCCCAGAACGGGTCGAGCTTGAAGCCGAACGCCTTGGGGAACCAGTAGCTGATGCCGGCCATCAGCCCGAACAGCACGCCGCCGATGATCACGTTGTGGAAGTGGGCGATCAGGAACAGGCTGTTGTGCAGCGAGAAGTCCGCCGGCGGCACCGCCAGCAGCACGCCGGTCATGCCGCCGATGACGAACGTCACCATGAAGCCGACCGTCCACAGCATCGGCACCTCGAAGCGGATGCGCCCGTGGTACATGGTGAACAGCCAGTTGAAAATCTTCGCCCCGGTCGGGATCGAGATGATCATGGTGGTGATGCCGAAGAACGAGTTGACGCTCGCGCCCGAGCCCATCGTGAAGAAGTGGTGCAGCCACACCAGGTACGACAGCACCGTGATCACCACCGTGGCGTACACCATCGACGCATAGCCGAACAGCCGCTTGCCGCAGAAGGTTGACACCACTTCGGAGAAGATGCCGAACGCGGGCAGCACCAGGATGTAGACCTCGGGGTGCCCCCAGATCCAGACCAGGTTGATGTACATCATGGCGTTGCCGCCGAGGTCCGCCGTGAAGAAGTTGGTGCCGACGTAGCGGTCCAGCGCCAGCAGCGCCAGCACCGCGGTGAGCACCGGGAACGCGGCGATGATCAGCACGTTGGTGCACAGCGAGGTCCAGGTGAAGATCGGCATCTTCATCAGCGTCATGCCGGGCGCGCGCATCTTGACGATCGTCACCAGCAGGTTGATGCCGGACAGCAGCGTGCCCAGCCCCGCCACCTGCAGCGACCAGATGTAGTAGTCCACGCCCACGTCGGGGCTCTGCAGGATGCCCGAGAGCGGCGGATAGGCCAGCCAGCCGGTGCGCGCGAACTCGCCGACGAACAGCGACATCATCACCAGCACCACGCCGCCCACCGTCATCCAGAAGCTGAAGTTGTTGAGGAAGGGAAAGGCCACGTCGCGCGCGCCGATCTGCAGCGGCACCACGAAGTTCATGAAGCCCGTGACCAGCGGCATGGCCACGAAGAAGATCATGATCACGCCGTGCGCGGTGAAGATCTGGTCGTAGTGGTGCGGCGGCAGGTAGCCGGCCGAATCGCCGAAGGCCACCGCCTGCTGCGCGCGCATCATGATGGCATCGGCGAAGCCGCGCAGCAGCATGACGATGCCGAGCACGATGTACATGATGCCGATCTTCTTGTGGTCGATGCTGGTGAACCATTCGCGCCACAGGTAGCCCCACGCGCGGAAGTAGGTCAGCACGCCGACCAGCGCCAGCCCGCCGACCGCCACCACGGCGAAGGTCGCCAGCAGGATGGGCTCGTGGTAGGGAATCGCCTCCCAGGTCAGGCGGCCGAATACCAGCTGGGTAAGATCGTGCTCGGGCATTGTCATCACCAGGGCCGCAGGGGCATTGTTGCAGGATTCTTTTTCGGCGCTCGCGTCATGGCGTCGGGCCGGGCCGCGTCAGCGCGGCAGGGCTTTGGCGGAACCGGAGCCGGTCGGGTCGCTCGCGGTGCAGATCTCGCCGAACGGCGCGCGGTCCCGCTGCAGCGAGGCCAGCGCATACTCGCCCCGCCCCGACCCCAGCCGTACCGATGGCACCGGCTGCGCCCGCTGCGCCTGGCGCGTGGCCTGCCCGGTCATCGGCATCATGTCCTTGATGCACGGCTTGCCCGCTTCCACGCAGCGGTTGAGGATGGCGCCGTACAGCGCCGGGTCCACGCTGGCGTAGCGGCGCACCGGCTCGCGCTCGCTGGGCTGCTCGAGCCTCAGGTAGGTCTCGCGCGTGAGCGCGCCGCCGCCGGCCTTGGCCTGCCTGACCCAGCGCTCGAACTCCTCGTTGCTCACGCCGTGGAACTTGAAGTACATGCCGGAGAAGCCCGCGCCGCTGTAGTTGGCGGAGAAGCCCTCGTACACGCCGGGCGCGTTGATGACCGCATGGAGCTTGGTCTCCATGCCCGGCATGGCGTAGACCTGCCCGGCCAGCGCGGGAATGAAGAAGGAGTTCATCACGCTCGACGCGGTGAGCTTGAAGCGGATCGGATGGTCCACCGGCGCCACCAGTTCGTTGACGGTGGCGATGCCCTGGTCGGGATACAGGAAGAGCCACTTCCAGTCCAGCGCCACCACTTCCACGGTGAGCGGCTCGGTGCCGGTGGGCACGCCGCGCTCGGCGTCGATGCGCGACAGCGGCTGGTACGGGTCGAGCTTGTGCGTGCTGACCCAGGTGATCGCGCCGAGCGCGATGATGATGAGCAGCGGCGCGGACCAGATCACCAGTTCGAGCAGCGTGGAGTGGTCCCAGTCGGGCTCGTAGGTGGCGGCGCGGTTGGAGGCGCGGTAGCGCCAGGCGAACAGCAGTGTGAGGATGATCACCGGCACGATGATCAACAGCATCAGGCCGGTCGAGATGATGATTAGATCACGCTGCCTGACCGCGAGGTCGCCGGACGGGGCCATCAGCACGGCACTGCAACCCGTCAACAGCAAGGCAGCCGAAAGTAGGAATCCGCGCTTGACGTAGCGGGATGGCACTATCCGTGTACGCAAATGCATAGCCGTCCAAGTGATCGTTGGAACGCCGGTGGGCTGGCATGGGCAACATCATACTTCGAGAATCAAGCTTTCCGACACTGCATATTTTCCTATGGCACTGTAGTCAAAGAAGTGCCATTCTTAAAGGAGTGTGGCACTACGACAAGGCCTGATGATGTCCAGCATCGCTCACCAGCACGACCCGTCGTCAGCACCCTCGGCCCAGGAGGCCGCGCACCATGCCAGGGTCGCGCCGGGCGAGATCGCTACCGGCGTGGTCATCGGCCGGGCCTCCGAATACTTCGATTTCTTCGTCTACGGCATCGCCTCGGTGCTGGTCTTCCCGGCGGTGTTCTTCCCGTTCGCCGGGCGCGTGGAAGGCCTGCTGCTGTCCTTCACGGTCTTCTCCTTCGCCTTCATCGCGCGCCCGTTCGGCACCACGCTGTTCATGGTGATCCAGCGGCGCTGGGGGCGCGGCATCAAGCTCACCGCGGCGCTGTTCGCGCTCGGCACGGCCACCGCCGGCATCGCCTTCCTGCCGGGCTACGACACGCTCGGGCGCGAGTCCATCATCCTGCTGGCGTGCTTCCGCGTGCTGCAGGGCATCGGCTTCGGCGGCTCGTGGGACGGCCTGCCTTCGCTGCTGGCGCTCAACGCGCCGCCGCAGCGGCGCGGCTGGTATTCGATGCTGGGGCAGCTCGGCGCGCCGATCGGCTTCTTCATCGCGGGCTCGCTGTTCCTGTTCCTGCGCACCAGCCTCGACATCGAGGAATTTCTCGAATGGGGCTGGCGCTATCCGTTCTACGTGGCCTTCGCCATCAACGTGGTGGCGCTGTTCGCGCGGCTGCGGCTGGTGGTGACGCAGGAGTACACGCAACTGCTGGACGAAGGCGAGCTGGAGCCGATCAGCCCCATCGTGATCGCGCGCGACCAGGGCTACAACCTGTTCCTCGGCGCGTTCGCGGCGCTGGCCAGCTATGCGCTGTTCCACCTCGTCACGGTGTTCCCGCTGTCGTGGGTGGCGGTGCACGGCACGCAGGACGTGAGCGACGTGCTGGTGGTGCAGATCATCGGCGCCGGCGTCGCCGTGCTCGGCACCATCGCCTCGGGCGTGATCGCGGACCGCATCGGCCGGCGCACCACGCTCGGCCTGATGGCCACGCTGATCGCCATCTTCAGCCTGTTCGCGCCGTTCCTGATGGGCGGCAGCGCGGCGCGGCAGGACCTGTTCATCCTGATCGGCTTCGGGCTGCTGGGCCTGTCCTACGGACAGGCCGCGGGCGCCGTCACCTCGAACTTCGAGAGCCGCTACCGCTATACCGGCGCGGCGCTGACCTCCGACTTCGCATGGCTGTTCGGCGCGGCCTTCGCGCCGCTGGTGGCGCTGGGGCTGTCGGTCGAGTTCGGGCTGGTGGCGGTGAGCGTCTATCTTCTGTCCGGCGCCGCCTGCACGCTGCTGGCGCTGGGCATCAACCGCACGCTGGCCTCGCGCGACTGACGCGGCCCCGCGCGGCGCGGGCCGCGCATGTCCTGCCCGCTTCGCCGCATGGCCGGCTCCGGCGGGAAGACGCGCCCGGGCGGCTATCATATGGCTCGCAAAACCGCTGCCTCCGGGCCCGCGCGCATCCGCCGCGCGGCCCGCAGCCGCCTCACCGAGCGACGCCACTCATGGACACCACCCCCGATCTCTCCGCACGCCCCGCCATCCGCGCCCTGACCCAGCTCGAGGCGCGCGTGCTGGCCGTGCTGCTGGAAAAGCAGCACACCGTGCCCGACACCTATCCGCTCTCGCTCAACGCGCTCACCGCCGGCTGCAACCAGAAGACCGCGCGCGCGCCGGTGATGAACGCCACCGAAGACGAAGTGCTCACCGCCATCGACGGCCTCAAGCGCCTGAGCCTGGCGATGGAAGGCAGCAGCAGCCGCGTGCCGCGCTTCGAGCAGAACATGAAGCGCGTGCTGGGCGTGCCCAGCCAGTCCGCCGCGCTGCTCGCCATCCTGATGCTGCGCGGCCCGCAGACCGCGGCCGAGCTGCGCCTGAACAGCGCGCGCCTGCATGCGTTCGCCGACATCTCCTCGGTCGAGGTCTTCCTCGACGAACTCGCCGCCGCCGAGCCGCCGCGCGTGGTCAAGCTGCCGCGCGCGCCCGGCGGGCGCGAGCACCGCTGGATGCATCTGCTGTGCGGCGAGGTCAGCGTGGACGACACGCCCGCGCAAGGCAACGGCGAGGACACCGTGCCGCCCTCCGAGTTCGAAGCGATGAAAGCCGCGCAGCGGGAACTGGAGGAAAAGGTCGCGCGCCTGCAGGCCATGCTCGAGCAGATGGCCGGCGAGCTCGGCATCCGCCTCGACACCGGCGGACTCTGACGCCGGGCCGGCCGATGACAAGCCGGCGCGATGCTGCCCGCGCAGCCGCCCGCGGCCTACAATGTATTGGTCATGTCCTGCCCCGCGCGGCGCGCCGCCATGTCAATACATTTGCACTCGCCGCGGGAATTTGTGCCGTGGAAGTTGCCTGCGCCCCTGCCGCGGCACGCCGGGGATGCGGTGCTTGCGCAACACACGCGCCATCCTGCCGCCAGACGAAGTAGACTAGGAGCCGCTGCGCTCCGCCGGCATTTCGCTGTCACAATTGTCACGATACTGCCCCGCGGAGCCGGACATAATCTGGCGACCAGAAACGTGGAGGATCCCGACGATGCGCGTGACGATTCGCACCATTACGATTCCGGGAGGCAAGGGCCGCGCGGCCCTGCACAAGGCAGCCGTATACATGACCACCGAGCAGGAAGCCGCGCCGCTGATGACCAGCGAGTGGACCCAGCGCGAGCCGGAAGCATTCATGGCCGCCCAGACCTGGGCCAGGCGCAATACCTATATCGTGTCGAACCCCCGCACCGGCACGTTCTACGGCAGTCCCGCCGGCCGCTAGCCCGGCGCCTCGCGCCGGCACGCTTGCCGGCGGCGCCCGCCTGACGTACCCTGCCCTGCCCCGGGGCATGCCGCCCCGCCACCAGGAACGTCGTCATGCCAGGGCCCAAACCCGCCAGCTCGCTGGTCTATTCCACGGAACACGGCCGCATGTGCCCCGGCTGCGGCAACCCCGCCGCGGCCTGCACCTGCGGCAAGGCGCAGCCGGCCGCGCAAGGCGACGGCATCGTGCGGGTATCGCGGGAAACCAAGGGCCGCAAGGGCAAGGGCGTGACGCTGGTGCGCGGCGTGGCACTGGCGCCGCTGGCGCTGGCCCAGCTCGGCAAGGAACTCAAGGCGGCCTGCGGCTCGGGCGGCACCGTCAAGGACGGCGTGATCGAGATCCAGGGCGACCACTGCGACGCCGTGATCGAGAAGCTGCGCCAGCGCGGCATGACGGTCAAGCGCGCGGGCGGCTGAGCCCGCCGCGGGATTACCTGGTGCGCTGCTGGTAGCGGATGGTGCCGTCCGGGCGGCGCTGCGGCACCACCGGGTTGCGCGAGTTGCACACGGGGCAACGGAACAGCAGGCCCTGGCCTTCATCCTTGATCGTCACATCCGCCTCTTCCCAGCGCATGCGGCACGATTGGTTCTGGCAAGTAAAAGACATCTTCATTCTCCGAGATAGGCGCGGATCGTAGCATGGCCGCGCGGTGCGCCGCGGCGGCATGCCGTGGCCCGCGCCGGCATGACGGCCCGGCGCGCGCGCCGATGCCGTGACGGCACGCGCGCGGCCAGCCCTTGCATTTGTTGACATTACCCGCGCGCGGCGCGCCTAGAATCCAGCGCTATTCACCACAGGCACGCCGATGCGATCCGAACGAACCAAGCTGCTTGGCTATATCGCGCTATGCATGGTGGCGTTCGCGCTGCTCACCGTGCTGTGCGTCACCTTGCAGGAAGACAACGAACAGCGCGCCGCGCGCAAGATCCGGCAGATGGACAGCCGCGCGGCCGCGCAGGCAGCGCCCGGGCAGGAGCCGAGCAGCACGCACGCGGCGCGCTGAGCGTGGCCGCGCCGTGCCGCTCAGCACGGCAGCACGATGGTAAACGTCGCCCCCTTCCCCGCTTCGCTGGACAGGCGGATCTCGCCGCCGTGCCGCTCCACCACCGTCTTGACGAACACCAGCCCAAGGCCGCTGCCGGCGGGCGCGTTGCGCTCGTTGTCGCGCAGGCGCGCGAACGGCTGGAACAGGCGGCCCTGATCTTCCACCGCGATACCCCGGCCCTGGTCGGCCACGTCGATGGCCACGCCCTGCGGCACGCGGTACAGGCGTACCGTGACGGTGCTCTGCGGCGGGCTGAACTTGATGGCGTTGCTCACCAGGTTGGCGATCGCGCGCACCAGCAGCACGGGTTCGGCCGTGACCATCGGCTGTTCTTCCCCCATCTCCAGGCGCAGGTCGATGCGCGCGGCGCTGGCCAGCGCCCATAGCTCGTCGGTGGCGTCGAGCACCACGCCGGCGAGATCGACTTCGATAAAGTTCAGGTGCGGCGCCTCGGCGCGGGCCAGGCGGATGAAGTCGTCGGCCAGCTCCAGCGTGCGGCTGGCGTAGTCGCCGATGCGGGCCAGCAGCGCGGCCTGCGGCAGCGCGCGGCTTTCTTCGCGCTGCAGTTCGATCAGCGCGAGGATGGAGGCTTGCGGCGAGCGCATGTCGTGCGAGATGAAGCGCAGCGATTCCTCGCGCCGGCGCTCGGCCATGCGCACCTGGGTGATGTCGATCACGCTGATGATGAGGCCGGCCACGCCGCCGGTGTCGCTGCGCAGCGGCGCGCCGCGCAGCAGCATGGGGCGCTGGTCGCGCCCTTCCAGCTCCACGCCGGGCGGCGCCTGCGCGCTGTCGCCGCCGGCGTGGGCGCGCCGCAGCTGCTCCCAATATTCGTGGCCGGCCTTGGGCTGGACGAACACCTCGTCGACCAGCTCGCCGATGCGCGGGCGCGGCGCCGCCACGTCGGCCAGCGGCGCCAGCGTGCGCGGCGCCAGCAGCAGGCTGCGGCGGTTGGCCAGCAGCACGCGCCCGGCCGGGTCGCAGATCACGGTGGCCTCGGGCAGGCCTTCCAGCCCGTCGGCGAGGAACTGGCGCAGGTCGCGCAGGCGCGTGGTCATGCGGTAGACCGCCCGCATGCGGGTGTCGAGGTTGCGCCCGCGGCGGGGCTCGCCTTCGTCGGCGGGCATCGCCAGCAGGCCCGGCTCGGCCTCGAGCTGCGCCAGCTCGTCGGTGAGGAACTGCAGCGCGGCTTCCTGCCGGCGCCAGCTCCACAGCGGGTACAGCAGGCCGCAGCCCAGCACCGCGCTGACCGGCGCGAACCACAGGTGGGCCAGCACCACCAGCAGCAGGCTCGCGCCCAGCGTGCCGGCCAGCAGCGCCACCGTCACCACCAGCGCGTTGCGCGGCGTGAGCGCCAGCGCGGCCAGCGCCGCCAGCAGCACCGGCAGCAGCGTGCCGAGCCAGAACCACGGCGCCGGCAGCGCCACGATGGCGCTGTCGCGCTCGAGCGCGTGCATGGCGTTGGCGATGATCTCCACGCCGCTCATGCCGTGGCCGTCGCGCGAGACCGGCGTGGGATAGACGTCGCCCAGCCCGCTGGCGGTGGCGCCGATCAGCACCGCCTTGCCGCGGAACGTGTCCGGCGGCAGCTTGCCGCCGAGCACGTCGAGCACGGGGATCTGGCGAAACGTGCCGGGCGGCCCGGCGAACGGAATGCGCAGGCGGTAGCGGTGCAGCCAGCCGTCGGCGTCGGGCGCGCTGTCCTGGTGGTCGTGCCGGTAGCCCGACACCGGCCGCGGCGGACGGCCGAAGGCGACCATCGCCGCCGAGAAATGATCGAGCAGCTGGCCCGGCAGGCCTTCCTGCAGGAATACCTGGCGCGCGATGCCGTCGAGGTCCACGGCGATGTTGATGTGGCCCACCGCGCTGCCCAGGCCGGTCAGCGGATAGCGCACCTGCAGGCCGTCGCCGCCGGGCTCGGCCAGCGCGGGCAGCACCACGTTGCCGGCGCGCGCCATCGCCAGCGCCAGCGCGCGGTCGTCCGCGGGATGCTGCAGGTCCGGTTCGGAGAGGATCACGTCCACGCCGATCACGCGCGGCGCGCCGGCGGCGACGTGGTCGATCAGGTCGGCCAACACGTGGCGGCGCCACGGCCAGCGGCCGATCGCGGTGATGCCCGGATCGTCGATGGCGACGATGACGATGTCGTCGGCGGGCGCGTGGCGCTGGGCCACCACGGCGAGGTCGTAGACCGCCTTGTCGGCGCGCTCGCTCCAGCCCAGCAGCGCGCAGGCCGCCACCAGCAGCAGCACCGCCGCGCTCAGCAGCGCCCACTCCACCAGCGTGCGGCGCTGGTAGCCGGCCAGCAGGCGCATCGGCAGGCGCGCCAGCGCGCGGGCGCGCGCGGCGGCGCGGGCGATCCGCGCGATGCGGGCCTGCTCAGTCGGCACGGTCGAGCATGCGCCCGCCGGCGCCTACCGGCCGGCCTTGCGCGTCGCGCACGTACTGCTTCACCTCGATGCGCTGGGGTGCGGAGTAGTGCGGCCCGGCGGCGGCGCTCTCGCGCCCGACCCGCACGAAATAGGTGCCGCTGGCCGGGCGCGGCAGGCGCGCGTCGTTGGTGTCGCTGCGCACGTCGGCCACGATCTGCGTGAAGGCCGCATCGGCGGCCATCTGCAGGCGGTAGGCCTGCGCCGCGCCGGCCCCGGCGCCGGGCCAGGCGATGTGCAGCGTGTCGCCGCCGTCGTCGTCGAAGCTCGGCTGCGGCGGCGACGGCTCCTGCGTGAAGGCCACCGGCTCGCTCCACGGGCCCGGCTGGCCGGCGGCGTCGAGCGAGCGCACGCGCCACCACCAGCGGCCCGGCGCCAGCGGCAGGCTGGCCGACGGCGTGTCCGCGCGCGCGCGCACGACGCCCTGGCGGAAGTCGGCGTCGGCGGCCACCTCGTATTCGTATTGGGCGACGCCGGTGACTTCGGCCCAGCGCAGCGCGGCTTCCTCGCCGTAGGCGGTGCCGCCGCGCTCGGGCGCGAGCGTAAACGGCGCGGCCGGGTTGAGCCGCACCACCAGCGGCGCCACCGTGCCGGCGCCGCCGAGCCGCCGCGCGTCGAGCGCGCTCACGCCCAGGTACAGCGTGCCCTCGGGCAGGTCCTGCAGCGCGGCCTCGGCCGCGCCCACGGTCTGCGACGACAGCAGCTCGGTCTGGGCGGCATCGCGCGACACCACCACGCGGTAGGCGGCGGCGCTGGCGACCGGCGTCCAGGTGACGGTGGCGCTGCTGGCCAGCAGCGGCGACGGCAGCGGCGCCAGCGCCGGCGCGGGCAGCAGCGCGACCGGCCGCGCCAGCACGCCGGCGGCCGACACGCTGACGCCGTAGCCGGCCGCCACCGCGGCCCGCTGGCCGCGCCGGGCGCTGGCCTGCACGCGGCCTTCGAGCACCGCGCCCTGGCTGGCGCCGTCGTCGGTGCCGACGCGGAAATGCGTGCCGCGCACGCCCGTCACCAGCGACGGCGTGCGGATCTCGTAGCGCCCCACGCCGGTGCCGCGCGGCGCCACGCGGGAATCCACCTCGCCGCGGTCGATGCCGATCACGGTGTCGGTCAGCCCGGTGCGCGCGAACGCGCGCAGGCGGCGGACTTCCACCGCGCTCGCGGGCGGCACCGTGACGCGCGAGCCGTCGCCCAGCTCGATGGTGACGGTAGCGCCGGCTTCCGTCGCCAGGCGCGCGCCCTCGGCCAGCGTCATGCCGGCCTGCAGCGCGCGGCCGTCGGCGCGGGCCGTGCCGGTGACGAACACCACGCGCGCGCTGCCCGGCACGACCGGGATGCGCGCGAGCGGGATGCGCAGGCGCATGCCGGGCGGCAGGTGGTAGGGGTCCGCCACCTTGTTGAGGGCCTGCAGCTCGCGCCAGCCGCCGGGCGTGTCCATGAACTGCCCGGCCAGGCCGATGAGCGTGTCGCCCGGGCGCACCAGGTAAATGAAGTCCTGCCCGTCCGCGCCCGCGGCCTGCGCGGCCGCATCGCCGGGCCAGCCGGCGCCGAGCATGCCGATCAGGCCGGCCGCGCCCATCGTGCCCATTGCGCCGAGCACCGCGCGCAGGCGCGGATGCCGCGCGGCGCGGCCTGCCATGCCGCGCGCGCTGCCCGCGCCACGCGCTCCACCCATCCTGCCCATCCCGCCCATTCCGACCATCCCGCCCGTTCTGCTTGTCGCCATGTCGAACCGCTTCATAAACTCAGTCTTCCTGCTTGTCGCCATCTGCCGTGGCTTCGAAGCGATAGCCGTGCGAATACACGGAGGTCAGGCGCACGCCGTTCTCGGGCCGCAGCGCGAGCTTGATGCGCAGGCGCGAGATATGCGTGTCCAGCGTGCGCGAGCCCGCGCCGATGGCCCTGCCCCACACCGCCTGCTCGACCACCTCGCGCGAGAGCAGCCGGCCGAGGTTGCGGAACAGGAACAGCGCCAGATCGAATTCGCGCGGCGAGACCTCGGCGCGCACGCCGCCCACTTCCACCGTGCGCGCGGCCGGGTCGACCAGGTAGCTGCCCACGCGGATCAGGTCGCCGTCCTGCTGCGCCTGCGGATACGTGCGGCGCAGCAGCGCGCCCACGCGCGCCACCAGCTCGGCGCGGCGCACCGGCTTGATCATGTAGTCGTCGGCGCCCGCGCCGAGCCCGGCGACGATGTCCTCTTCCAGCGAGCGGCTGGTCAGGAACAGGATGGGCGGGTTGCGCCCGGAATTCTGGCGCACCCAGGTGACCACCTCGAAACCGCTGGTGTCGGGCAGTTGCCAGTCCACCACCAGCAGGTCGAACGCCTTGTCGCGCAGGGCGCGCAGGAAGCTGCCACCGCTGGCGAAGCATTCGCACTCGTGGCCGGCCGAGACCAGGATCTGCTGGATCAGCTCGGCCTGGCTCTTGTCGTCTTCCACCGAAGCTATTCTCATACTTACCTCTTCATCGCGCCGCCCGCGCCCGCCGCCGCGCCACGCACCGGCACGGGCATGGGCACGACAGGCGGGCGTGGCAAGCAAGCGCAGGCGGGCGCTGGCGCGGCGCCCGCAAGCACGACAGCCCGGCGGGGGCCGGGCACGTGGGGAGAATGGTACCGAAAATCGGGCGGCGGCGCGCCGGTGCCGGCGCGCGGGGCGGCCCTGACCTGTCCTATTGCAGCATGTAGGTCTCGTATTCGAGCCGATCCAGCTTGCGGTCGAGCAGGTAGATCGCCAGCGCCACCACGACCAGCAGCGACACGGCGAAGCCGTAGCCGTACCAGGCCGGGCCAAGCTGCAGCGTAAGCGAGGTCAGCGCCACGTTGAGGATCACGAACAGCGCGGTCAGCAGCAGCACCTCGCGGCGGCGGTCCAGGTAGAAGTAGATGTTCAGCACGCCCAGCAGCACCACCTGGAGACTGGCGCCGATCACATCCACGTACAGCAGCGGCAGGTACAGCTCGGAGATGCCCAGCAGCGCCAGGATGTAGCGCCCCACCACGAACAGCAGCAGCGCGGCGATGGCCTGCACCTTGACGATCTCGTACAGCCCCAGGCGGATGGTCTGCACCATCGTGTTGCGCATGTCCTCGACGTGCTCGAGCGAGCTGCCGCCGCGCACGGCGTTGTAGAACGCATCGTAGTACTCGACGAAATCGGTCTCGATGCGCACCAGGAACACCGCCATGCCGGGAATGATCGCCAGGTAGGCCAGGAACACCGGGATGTCGTAGATGATCGATGCGTGCAGCGGCCCGATCACCTGCTGGCCGGTGGACGGCGCGTACCAGAACATGAACTTGTCGAGCCAGATGCCGAGGTTGTACAGCAGGCCGATGAGCATCAGGCTCGGGTAGGCGTAGCGGCGCTGGAACACCTCGAACGACATGAAGCGCTGGCTGGTGTAGTTGCGGTAGATCAGCACCACCATCGCCGTGAGCAGGCTCAGCTGGCCCGCCACGAAGCCGGACAGCAGCCCTTCCAGGCCGAAGCCGCGCAGCGCCAGCGCGGCCACCACCGTGAAGGTGTAGCCGATCAGGAAGGTCCACACGATGGCCTTGTACTGCTTCATCCCCGACAGGAAGATCACCGCGATCCAGATGTTGCTCATGACCACGAAGCCCGCGATCATCAGCAGCCGGTACAGCACCGACTGCGCCTGGAACGAGAACAGCGCGAAACCGATGCCGATCGCGCCGGACAGCACCGTCACCAGCAGCGCCACGGCGTGGAAGTTCGACAGCACGAGGTGGTCGCGCTTCTCGAACAGGCGGTCCGAGGTGAAGCGCGTGAAGGCAAGCTGCATCGGCCCGGTCAATATCAGGCTGACCGCGATCAGGTAGGTCACCGACACCTGGAACTGCGTCACCAGGCTGCCCGGCACCACGAACGGCAGGCTCAGCACGCCGATCAGCAGGATGCCGACGATCGACAGCACCCACGGGCCGGAACTGATGATGCCGGCATAGGCATAGGCGCCGAGCATGCCCGACAGGCTGTCCCGCCGCAGCATCTTGCGCAGCTCGAAACCGATCCCCGCCATCTCAGCGACCTCCCTTCATGGGGCAGCCCGCGGCCTGGGCGGCCTTGGCCGGCGAGGCGCCCGCCGGCGCCTGCGCGCCGGACTGCGCCATCAGGCGCGTGTACAGCTCGCGGTAGCTGCCCACCATCATTTCCTGCGTGTAGTAGCGCTCGACGCGGCGGATGCCGGCCTGCTGCGCGGCGTGCCAGGCCTCGGGCGAGCCCAGCAGGTCGAGGGCCTTCTGCGCCAGCGCGGCCGGGTCGGCGATGCGCACCACGTCGCCCGCCGCGCCCAGCGCGGCGTCCTCGCCGGGCAGGCCGAAGATCAGCTGGCGGCACGAGCCCACGTCGGTGGTCACGCACGGCACGCCGGCGGCGAAGCCTTCGAGCACCACCAGCGGCAGCGCCTCGGAGATCGAGCTCAGCACCAGCACGCCCACCTTGGGCAGCAGGTCGTCGATGCGCTGGAAGCCGAGGAACTTGACGCGCTCGCCCAGCCCCAGGCTCTCGGCCAGGCTGCGGCATTCGCGCGCGTATTCCGGGTCCTCGTCCTCGGGGCCGGCGATCCAGCCTTCGGCGTCCGGGTACTGGCGCACCACCGTGAGCATGGCGCGGATGAAGGTCTTGATGTCCTTGATCGGCACCACCCGCCCGATCAGGCACAGCACCGGCGGCACGCCCGGCGCGCGTTTCGCGCGCAGCGCGGACAGGCGCGGCAGGTTGATGCCGTTGGGGATGTTGCGCGTGCGCTCGGCGGCAGCGCCGTCGGTCACCTGGCGCAGGCGGTTGCCTTCGTACAGCGCCACGATGGTGTCGCCCGCGTCATAGCACACGCGGCCGAGCGTCTCGAAGAAGCGCACCCACAGTTCGCGGAAATAGCTGATCTGCGAGATGTCGCGCTCGAACACGTTGCGGTTGTCGCGGATCCACTGGCTCTGGAACAGGTCGATCTTGCGTTCCTTGGTGTAGATGCCGTGCTCGGACACCAGCAGCGGGCGCCCGGTCTGGTAATGCAGCATGGCGCCGAGAAAGCCGGCATAGCCGGTCGACACCGTGTGGTAGACCTTGGCCGGCAGCAGGTTGCCGGCGATGCGCGCAAGCTGCCACAGCGGCTTGTGCATGATGCGCACCGTCCAGAAATAGTCCGTAAACGACGGATCCGTGCAGTACTGGCGGTACTGGTCGGTGATGGTCTGCCAGGCGTGGCGGCTGTACAGGAAGGCGTCCTCGGAGAGGCTGCCGTCGTCGTCGAGCTCGGGCATCAGCTCGCGGATCAGCTCGCCGGCCTCGGCCTCGCGCCCGGGCTCGCGCAGCACCTCGTGCAGGCGCGCCGAGGCGGCGAAGGTGATCGGGTCGCCCTCGCTGCCGTGCACCAGCGGCGGCGGCGCGAAGTCGTAGAGGAAATGGGTCTCCAGATGCACGACGTTGTCGGGCAGCGCATAGACCATGCCGCCGTAGTCTTCGCGGCGGCTGCCGATGAAGACGATGCCGAAGCGGATCTCCGGGAAGGCGCGGATCATCTGGTTGACCCAGCTCGACACCCCGCCGCTCACGTAGGGAAAGGTCCCTTCGAGCAGCAGGCAGACGTCGGCCGAGTCGGCGCGGGGCAGGGAGGTATCGCTCATGATCGCCAGTAACGCAGCATGGGCCGCACCAGGGGCAGCGGCGATGGACTGTCGAACGACAGCAGGATGGCGCGCACCGCGGCGTAGTCGCGCTCCAGGTAGGCGGCTTCGGCCAGCAGCGGCAGCGTGCGCTCGCGCGCGAAGCCGAGACGCTCGGCGCGCTCCAGCCATTCGCGCGCCTGCGCGGGCTCGTTGCGGTTCAGCGCCAGGCGGCCGCGCATGTACCACAGGCCGGGCTGGCCGGCGTCCGCCTCCAGCGCGGCGCGGGCGTGATGCTCGACCTGGTCGGCGGTGTAGCGGTAGACGTCGCCCTGCACCAGGTTCTGGTAGATCAGTTCCCAGTACAGGTCGGCCAGGCGCTTGTGGATCTCGGCGCGCTCGGCGTCGTCGCGCGCTTCGTCCAGGCGCGGCAGCTCGGCCAGGATGCGCTGCGTGAGCTGCTTCTCGGCGCCGTCGAGCATGCCGTAGGCCAGCAGCCGCACGTCGTCGGCGCTGTCGGCCAGCAGGTCGCGCAGCACCGGGCTGGAAGTGCGCGCCGGCATCGACTGCATGGCCACCAGCGCGGTCATGCGCTCGGGCAGCGGCGCGCGCGTGTTGCCGAGCTGCGCGCGCAGGCGGGCGCCGCCGCCGTGCGTGACGCGCGAGATCAGGTGGGTCACGAACACCGGCAGGCCGACCATGCCGATGCCGCCCGCGGCGCGGCGCGCCGGCAGCAGGCGCGCGATCAGCAGGCTGCCCGCGCAGACGATGCTGCCGGCCAGCGGCACCAGGAAGCAGAACGCGAACAGGTAGCCGTAGGTCCACGCGAACGGCACGCGGAAGCGCCGCGGCAGCAGCCGCCACAGCACCATCGCGATCATGGCGGCGGACAGCGCCTGCGCGCCCAGGAAGGCGAGCAGCAGCGCGCTGCTGTTGCCCGCGCGCGCAAGCAGCGCCAGGGCGGCGATTTGCGCGGCGATGCCGCCGATGCCGAGCTTACCCACGGCCGGCCTCGCTCAGCGCGATCGGCACCGGCACCGGCGCCGGCTGCACGTCCACGTGGCAGCGGTGCAGCAGCCGCACCAGCGGCTCCACCGGCGCGCTGGCGGGCACCGCCAGCGTATGCACGCCGATGCGCGCGGCCTCGAAGTCGGTGCCGAACTGGGCGCGCAGCATGTCCTCGATGCGCACCAGGTAGGCCGAGGCCGCCTCGCTGCCGGACAGCGGCATCAGCGTGAGCAGCGCGCGCTGGTGCGCGCTGGTCAGCGGCCACGCCACGTCGAGCGCGCGGCGGCTGCGGATGACCTGCTCGAACAGCGCGTCGCGCGATTCGTCCAGGTCGAACACCAGCGCCACCACCGTGCTTTCGATGCCGCTGTCGCGGCGCAGGCGCGACAGGCGCGCGTAGTCCAGCGCGAAATCGTACGGCACGCCCGGGATCGCGGCCTCGATGGCGCGCGTGGAGGCGGCATGCTCGATGCCGTCGGCGTAATAACCCATCAGCACCATGAGCAGCTGCAGGTTCTCATAGTTGAGCGACAGGAACGGCATGCGCTCGACCACCAGCAGGCCGACCAGCTTGTCGGCGCCGGACAGCACGGGCGCGACCGCCAGGTAGCGCGTGGGCGGATGGTCGGGCACGTGGCCCGCCGGGCCGCTGGTCTGCAGGTGCGCGAGCTGGCGCGTCTCCAGGCAGTGGCGCACCAGCGCGTCGTCGGCATCGAACTCGAAGTTCGGGCCGATCCGCGCCGACGCCTCGCCGGCCACGGTGTCGCCATGCACCGCGTAGAGCGCGGCCGCCTCGAGCTGGCAGGCCTGCGCCACCACCGGCAGCATCGCGCGCGCGCCGACCAGTTCGCCGCCGGCGGCGCTGCCGTTCTCGAGCGACACCGCGCGCATCTGCGAGAGCGTGTCGCGCAGCGTGGTGGGCTTGGCCAGCAGGTCGTTTTCCAGCCGCGCGTGCGACACGCGCAGCAGGTAGTGGTTCTTGGTGAGCGCGGCCAGGCGTTCTTCCAGGTAGCGGTTGACCGCGCGCGCGCGCGCCAGCCGCGTGCCCCACACGTCGCCGAACTGGCCGGCCACCAGCACCATCAGCAGGCCGCCGAGGAAGAACAGGCGCGGAAACTCGCCCGGCTGCGCGCCGGTCTGGTGGAAGAAGAACCAGCCGCCGAGCATCATCAGCACGCTGCCCACGCCGATCAGCGTGCCGTAGCGCAGCGCCAGGATCATCGGCAGCAGCCAGGCCCAGGGAAAGCCCAGGCCGAGCAGCAGCGGATTGCCGGGCAGCACCAGATAGGCCAGCCCCATCGCCAGGATCATGGTCACCACCAGCTCGACCAGCGATACCGGTCCGCTCGTGGCCGGCGCGATCAGCCGCAGATAGCGGCCGCCCGCGCCAATGCCCTGTCCTTCCCGTATCTTGTCGGCTGTCTTGGCCACGATCACACCCTCCTCCGGCTCAACCCTGGCGCAGCGGCGCCAGCAGGCGGCGCAGCAGCTTCTGCGCCGTGCCGGACAGCGATTCGCGGCTCCAGCCGCTGTCGCTGCCGGTGGCGGACCACACCACTTCGCCGGTGCTCACGTCCAGCAGCTGCAGCGAGATGCCCACCGCCGGCTCGCCGTCCACGCCGACCTTGTAGCGCCATTCCTGCACCGCGCCGGTCAGCGCGTAGCGCAGCTTCTGCGTGCGCGCCCATTCCAGCGCCTTGCCCACCGATTCGCGCTCGGCCGGCTCGAACAGCGTTTCCGGATTCAGGCTGGCCGGATAGCGGCGCACGTTGGTGACGCCGCCGGTCTTGAGCAGGCTCTCGGCGATGGCCTCGGCGCGCAGGCCGGCCTGCGGCGTCTCGGTGTAGTTGACGATCGGCAGCACCGCCAGCGCTTCGCCGGCGGGCAGCGCGGGCGCGCGGCCCACGTCCGTGACCGCGCAGCCGGCCAGCCACAGGGCCGCGCCCAGCGCACCGCACCAGCCCAGCAGGCGTGCCGCGCGACGCGGCGTCTTGCTCGTTGTTTCCATGACGCTTCTCCCCTTCTCGATTGAATCCGATTTCATGCGATGGACCGGCACGCCGTGCCGGGCCGGATCAAAAAAGCCATTTGTAACGCACCCCCACTTCGGTCAGCGGCGTGCCGCCGTTGCGCGCGGCGGTTTCGTGCTGCAAGTACATGGACAGGTGATCGTTGCCGAGGACCGTGCCCGCGATGCCCAGTTGCGCGCGGAAGTTCTGCCCCGCGCGGGTGTCGTGCAGCAGGCCGAGCTCGGCGAACGGCCGCCACTTGTGCGTGTAGTCGTCGAGCAGCTCGGTGCCGAAGCCGAAGGTCACGCCGGCCTGCGTGAAGCCTTGCGGCATGTAGAACGCCGGCGTGGCTTCGTCGTCGGTGGGCACCAGCGTGGCCAGCTTGCCGCTGAGCGTGCCGCTGCGCGTGTTGTAGCGGGCATGGGTGCCCACCAGGCGCACGGTGTAGTCGGGGTAGGCGGTGCGGATGCGGTAGCCGAGCTCGAAGTCGTACACCATGCCGTTGCCCAGCGACGAGCCGTCCTGGCCGCGGAAGCGGTTGTACTCGACGCGCGCGCCGGCGAACTCGCGCAGGCTGAAGTTCCAGGTCGCGCCCAGGCCGAGCACGTCCTTGGCGCCGCCCACGCGCAGCGCGGCCGATTCGTCGGCGCTCTGGTTCAGGCCCGCCTCGGTGGTGAAGCTCAGGCGGCTGTCCTCGCGCCACTCGCCGGTGAAGCGCGCGGTGGTCATGCTGTCGAGGCCGTCGCGGCGCCCCACCGCGAGACGCCAGCGCTTGTGCTGGTCGCGGTAGCCCAGCGACAGCTCGCCGCGCTGGTCCGAGCCCGGCACGCCGGTGAGCTGGGTCTGGTCGGTGCTGTGCTGGCTGCGCCAGACGCCGCGCAGGTTGAGGTCGTAGCCGTCCCACAGGCGCACGCCGCCGGCCAGGCTGTAGTTGAAATAGGCCAGCGGGCTCTGGCGCTGGTAGGTCACGCGCGGCTCGATGGCCTGCGCGTTGAACAGCAGCGACTCCTGCACCGTTTCCTGCAGGCTGTCGTCGGTACGGGCGACGTCCTGCGTCTCGAAGGCCTGCGTCTGCGCCGCGCCGAGGCGGTCGAGCTGCATGTTGGCCTCGATCTGGTTGTCCACCGGCACGCGGCCGGCCTGGCGCTCCAGCACGCGGTCGAGCGCGTTCAGGTCGCCGCCGGCCAGCGCCAGCGTGACCTCGGCGTAGGCCGGGCGCAGCAACTGGCGCGCGTACTGGCGCGCCAGCCAGGCACGCGCGAGCGCGTTGGATTCGTTCGACAGCGCCCACGCCAGCGCCACTTCCCTGGCGGCGGCGGAGACCACCGCCTGCTGGCGCGCCTCGCGCTGCGCCATGTCCTGCGGCAGCTTGAGCGCCAGCGGCGGCAGGCCCGGGATCTCGCCCAGGCGCGACTTCGGCGCGACCGGGCCGGTCCAGTCGGCGGCGCGGCTGCCGGCCATCACGGTGCGGTCGGCGCGCAGCATCTCCATCACCAGCCGCCGCGAGACGTCGCCCGAGGCGAAGATCTGGCCCAGCGCCACGGTCTGGCGCTGCAGCTCGGCCGGGGCCGGGCCGCCTTGCTCGTCTTCTTCCTCGGCGGCCGGGCCGAACGCGCGCGGGTCGGAGGCGCGGCGGCCTTCCGGGGTCTTGTCGCTGTGCAGATCGATCCAGGCCTGGCGGCGCAGGCGCCAGCCGGTGTCGGTCTGGCCGATGGCGTCGTAGGCGTCGGCGGCCAGGCCCAGCCAGAGCGGGTCGGCGCTCTTGCCGCTGGCCATCTTGCGCAGGTAGTGCAGCGAGCCGCGGCCGTCCTGGAAGCGCATGCTGCCGGCGGCGAAGGCGCCCCACAGGTCGGGGTTGCCTTCGGCCTCGCCCTGCAGGCGCTGCATCATGGCGCGCACCTCGGTGTCGGAGCCCAGGTCCACCAGCGACCACATCAGCGCGGCCAGCGTCTCGCTGCCGGCGTCGGGCAGCGCGGCGGCGCGGCGCAGGTCGGCCAGCGCCCGCTCGCGCTCGCCGCGCGCGCGCAGGTACTCGGCGCGCATGGCGAGGAAGCGGCTGGCCTGCTCGGCCTGCCGCAGCTGCGCCGGCGTCATCGCCTGCAGCAGGCTGGCGACGCGGCCGTAGGCGCGCGCGCGGGTGTAGTAGTTGATGGCGAGCTCGAGCGACTCGAGCTTGCCGCCCTTGCGCCAGCCGGCTTCGGCGATGCGCCCGGCATCGATGGGCGAGCTGTCGTAGAAGTCGATCAGGTTGGAGAAGTCCGATTCCTCGGTGTCGCGCACCTCGGCCAGGCAGTCGTTGCGCCCGGCGCCGGGCGGCATCTTCAGGCAGTGGTCGTCGTGCGTCTCGGCCATCGCCAGCATCAGTTGCCGGTAGCCTTGCTCAAGCAGGTCGTCGCGCTGGTTCAGGCGCGCCAGCTCGGTCAGCGTGCGCCAGAACTCGATGTCGGCCGGGCCGGCTTTCTTCATCGACGGCACCATTGCCTGCAGCGCCTCGCGCAGCGCGCCGCGCACGTAGAGCAGGTTGGCCTGCTTGAGCGCGTATTGCGGGCGCGGGCCGAAGCGCGTCTGCAGCGCCGTGTACAGCTCGAAGGCGCGCGCGTCCTTGCCGGCGCGCTCGGCCAGCTCGGCCTGGCGCTCCATCGCCGGGCGCGCGTTGGGGCCCTGGCTGAGGCCCTGCAGGAACGCCATCGCGTCCTCGGGCTCGCCGAGCCGCTCGTAGGTGGCGACCACCTCGTCGATGGTGGCGAGGTCGCCGTTGCCGGCGCGGTGGCGCAGCGCGGCCAGGTAGGCGCGGTCGTCGTTGAGGGCCGGCGCCAGGCGCAGCACCGCCTTCCACGCGGCCTCGTCGTTGCTGGCCTGGGCGTATTCGAGCCAGCTCTGCAGCGCGACCGCGGGCTGGCGGTTCCATTCGGCCACCTGGGCCAGGCGCTCGCGCCAGCGCGCGGAGCCCGGCAGGCGCTTGACCGCGGTCTCGGCCACGCGCTGGGCATCGTTCAGCTTGCCGGCGGACAGGAACACCTGGAACGCGAGTTCGTAGTCGTCCGCGTTGAAGGCGCGGTCGGCCGCGGCGGGATCGGCGGCGGCGGCAGCGGCGGGCGCGGCGGCGGGCGCAGAAGCAGCGGCGGCGCCCGGCGTATCGGCCACGCGGCGCAGATGCGGCATGCCGTCCTCGCCCATCGCGCGGCGCAGCGCCAGCCCGCGCGGGCCGTCGAGGAACACCACGCCCTGCGCGGCCCACGGCTGCGTGGCGGCGATGCGCCGCACTTCGGCGCGCCGGAGCTCGGCGCGCGGCGCGGCCGGCAGGCCCTGCACGCTGGGTGGCTGGCGCAGCAGGCGCTCGACATAGCGCGCGGCCTGCTCGGGCCGGTTGGCGGCCAGCGCCAGCCGGGTCAGGTAGCGCAGGACTTCGGCGTTGTCGAGCAGCTTGCCGCCGCGCTGCTCGGCCTGGGCCAGCGCCTGGTCCAGCAGGTTGCCGGACTGCAGCGTCTTGAGGCCGGCCAGGAACAGCCGGCGCTGCTCGGCCGGGTCGGTGGCGCGCGCCTGCGCGCTGAACAGCGCTTCGGCGGCCTGCTGGTAGTCGCCGCCGGCCAGCGCGGCCGAGGCGGCCTGCGCGTTCCACAGCTCGGCGCGGGCCGGGTCGCTCTTGGCCAGCGCGCGGTAGAACGCCTGCGCCGGCTTGAGCGCGTTGACCGCGCGCGCGGTGGTGGCGAGGTCTTCGAGGTCGCCGCGCGACCACGGCATCGGCACGGCCTGGTCGAGCAGGCCGGCGAGGCGGTCCACGTACAGCTTGCGCTCGGGCGTGTCCGGCTGCGCGGCGAACGCGCGCTGCTGCATGATCTCGATGCGGGTGCGCAGCACTTGGCCGGGCAGGTCGGCGTCGGCGGGGTTGCGCACCGGGCCCTGGCGCGCCGCGTTGTAGCGCGCCTCGAGGCGGCCGAGCATGCTTTCGGCCTCGTCCAGGCGGCCGGTGCGCGCGTACTGCTCGGCCAGCACGGCCATGAAGCCGCTGTCGTCGGGCGAGGCGCGCCACCAGGCTTCCAGGTAGGCCATGCTCAGCCCGTCGACCGCGCGGCCTTCGCCGAGCAGGCGCTCGCGCAGGGTCTCGCGCGGGAACATCAGCGCCAGGCCGATCCCCACCATCGCGGTGAAGGTCAGCACGAACGCAGGCGGCAGCAGCCGCTCGCGCTCAGGCCGCGCAGGTGATTTCGACGCTTTGCTTGGCATTGTTCGGATCGGGAACGGGAGTGGTATCGATACGCAGCGTGCCGCGCTCGCGCACGCCCTGTACCGCCTTGCCATCGATGGCGACCCGGCAGCGCTCGGCGCCGGCGAGACGGAAGAAGGGCTTGGTGTAGCCGCTGAACTCGAAGCGGATGTGCTGCGCGCCGTCCTGGACGCCGCGCTGCCAGCCGCGCACGAAGCCGCTGGCCTCGACGATCTGCGGCACCGCCGGCGCCTGGGCCGCGCCGTCGCGCATCACGATGCGCGAGTCGCCATCGGCCAGGTGCACGTAGACGCCGCCGCCGGGCGCCGGCGAGGTGCCGGTCACGTTCAGCGAGGCGGCCACGTCGGGCACGCCGGCGCCGGTCCAGCGCACGTTGCGCAGGTTGCCGTCGCCGCGCACGATCCAGGCGCCGGGCTGGCCGCCGCTGTCGCCGCCGACCTCGCGCGCCACTGCCATGCCTTGCCAGTCGATCACCTTGCGCACGTAGTCGCTGGCGTGCACCGGCATCAGCGGCTGGCTCAGCACGTAGTCGTAGACCTTGTGCAGCGCCTTGAGCGAGGCGGCCTTGGTGCCGGAATAATTGTGGTAGTAGATGTTGACCGACTTGAAGCGGTACGGCCGGTCGGTCAGCTCGTAGGTCTCGATCACGCGCTCGAAGCCGTAGAACGGGCCGTGCCACAGATTGGTGTAGATGTTCTCGTTCTGGTTGGGCGCGAACACCTGGAAGGTGTCGTCGCCCTTGTTCACGCCGAGCGGCGAGATCGCGGTCCAGGTCGGGTTGCTGCGCGTGATGAGCGTGTCGCCGCCGTTCATGTTGAGCACGCCGGCCTGGTTGGCCAGCTTGATGGCTTCGGCCGGCGCCTGGCAGTCGCCCGACCACAGCAGCATGCTGACCGGCTTGTTGGCGGGCGCCAGCGTGCGGTTGATGTAGTCGATCGAGCCGCCGATCTCGCGCCGCAGGTCCATCTGGTAGCCGGGAATGGCGAGGTGGTAATCGTCGTCGCCTTCGGTCGGGTTCTGCGCGTGCGTGCCGTTGGGCACGGTGCGGCCCCAGTCGAACGGGTGCGAGAAGGTGTGGCTGGCCACCTCCACGTAGGGCTGCGCGAAGACCTTGCGCGCGATCGGCTCGAGCTGCGCGGTCAGCTTGGGGTACATGCCGTCGCTGGAGACCTCGCCCTGGATGATGGACATCGTCATCGGCAGGCGGTAGTGGTCCCAGATCTCGCGGAACAGCACCTCGCCGGAGAAGCCGCCGCCGGGGATCTCGGCGCGCGAGGCGAAGCCGTCGCCGTCGACGTGGATGGTCAGCAGGCGGCGCCCGTTCTCGGTGGTCACGTCCGGCACCGGCATGGACGGCAGGCGCAGCGCGGCGCGCAGGAAGTCCAGCGGCTGCACCACCCAGCGGTCCTGGTCGTTGACGCTCTGGCGCACCGCGTACGGGCCCATCACGTAGCCGCCCCAGGGCGTGATCGCGGCCGCGTCGTAGGTCAGCGTGCCCGAGCGCAGGCGCAGCAGCGAGCGGAAGCCCGGGCCGGTGCCCACCTGCACGGGGGCGGCCCGGGTGCGGTCCGGCGCCACCGGCATCTCGAAGCCCATCATCGGGTCCTTCGACACGATCTCGGCGGTCTTGCCGATCTTGCCCTTGACCGCCTCGAGCTGCAGCGACGACGCCAGCGAGCCGCCGATGCGCGCGCCGAAATCGTTCAGGAACGCCACCGGGATGCCCTGGCCGATGTTGCGCTGGACCCAGCTGAACAGGCGGCCCGGCTCGGCGCGCACGTTGCCGTCCATCCACACCACCACGCCGGCGTAGCGGTCCGGGCCGATCTCCGGCAGCGGCTCGCTGGCCTCGGCGAAGTCGACGCGGTAGCCGAGGTAGTTCAGCGGCATGGAGACGAAGCGCACGCCGGCGGAATCGTCGATCGACACGCCGGGCTCGCGGTCCTGCACCACCAGCACGCGGCGCGGCATGACCTCGATGCTGCCGATGCCGACCGTCTGCAGGCCAGGATCGGCCACATAAGGAATGATGTCCTGCGCGCGGATGCGCGCCGCGGTGTCGCGCGCGCACTGGCGCTCGGCCGGCGGGCAGTAGTCGATCGAGATCACCGGCAGGCGGTACTGCTCGCGGATGGTGCGGGCCTGGCCGAGCAGCCACGCGCGGTCGGCGTCGCTGACTTCGGTGTAGCGCTTGTTGCCCTGGTCCCAGCCGCGGTACAGCGATTCGAACGCGACCGCGTAGGCGAGCTGGTTGACCTGCGGCAGGATCTCGAAGCCGCGGTTGAAAATCAGCCGGGCGTCCGGGTAGCGCGCCTTGATGGCGCGGATCACGGCGACCATGCCGGCTTCCTGCCGCGCGCGCTCGGCGTCGGTCTTGGCCACCAGCTGGTAGGAATCGAGCGTGTCGAGGAAGAAGCCGCGATAGCCGCGCTCCCACAGCGGCGCGATCACCTTGTCGACGTAGAAGGCGGGCCAGCCCGGCGCGGCCTGGTCGACCACGCGGGCGCCCCAGGCATCGTTGTTGCCGGTCAGCCAGGCCTTGGGCATGTCCTTGAGGTAGGGGCGCGACGGCTCGACCTCGCCCACGCTGACGTAGGCGAACCAGGCGGTCTTCGGCGTGGCGGCGCGGCGCGGATCGAAGCCGCTGTCGGGCTCGACCACGGCGATGTCGAATGCCTGCAAGGCATCCACGGGAGGCTTGCTGCCGTAGTGGAAGGCGATGTTGGGCGGACGCACGCCGGCCGGTGCGGGCGCCTGCGCCTGCGCCGGGCAGCACCAGGCGGCAAGCAGCGCCAGCAATGAGGCCAGCAGCGGCGCCAGCAACGCACCCAGCCTGACCCTGGTCATGATCGTATCCCGGCGGCCTCTTCGCACGGCCGGCACACGACGCAGGACGCCGTCCAATCGCAACAATTTCACTTGTTGGCCCCTTTTTTTTTGGCTTTTTTATTCCCGTCCTGGAGCCGCTCGCCTCGTCTGCTCTGAGCGCCGCGCTGCGGCGCCGGAAAGGCGATGCGTTCCAGGCATGGCTTGCTTACGTCTACTGCGCCCGCGCTGTCCGGCGTCGGCCGGTCAGTCCCTTTCGCGGTCATACCGAAGTGCAGATTTAAGCACTACGGTCGCAAATTCTGAGGCATGCCGATGGTCATGCCTATAAGCATTTCGGACTAGGGATTTCGCACGATGGGCGAATGCAGTCCCTTGTCACATCCGGCGACGATTCCGTGCGCGCGGCCGCAATCCGTTGATGGAACAGGGCATGCCGGCATCCGGCGCCTGTCTCCCGAGGTCGGCGATAGCGACTTTCGCATCACCGTGCCGTGTCGATACTTTCTGCATTTTTGTTGTTTTTGGGCAGCGACAACCATAGCACAGAGCCGTTCCGCCGAACGTCGGAATGGACGATAAACGACAGATGAAATACGACCCGCGAAATGGGCGGCACCCGGGAAAACCTCCACCCAGGCCGCGCCGGCAGCATCGGGAAAGGAATGGTAAGTCACCCGTTTCAAACCCAATGTCAACAATTGTCATACCTTGTTACGACATAGCTCTTACAGGTCGGCACTGTGTAGAATTTTCTCAAACAAGAAAACGACTTCATGGCGGCCCATCGCGGCCATATCGCACCGGACCCGCTCCGGCCACGCGCCGCCACTCTCGGGAATATCCCTGGCCAGACCACGGCGCGGACGAGCCGCGCGCGGACACGCATGGCCATCTTCGAAGGCAAACTCCGGCGCATCGGCGATGCGCCGCATTCCGTGGGAATCTCATGCCGTCTGATGAGAGCGCTGCCGTCATGGCGCTGCTGGTCCTGTTTACCGCCGTGCAATGCATCCTGGCAGCGCTGATGCTGGCCCTGCGCCGCAGCGCCGCGGGCCGTGCCTGGGGCGTGGGCCTGGCGCTGGCCTGCGCCGCCGGCCTGCTGGTGGCCGACGGGCCCGGCGAGCCGGCCTGGCCCCTGCTGCTGGCGCCGGCATTGGGGCTGGCCGCCCAGTTGCTGATCCACCGCGGCATCGTGATGGCCGACGGCCGCCGCGCGGCCACGCCGGGCGCCGCGGGCGCCGCCGCGGCCGCCATGCTGGCGGTGCTGGGCGCCGCCGCGCTGGGCGAAGGCAGCCGCCCGGCCGCGGCCGCGGGCTACGCGGCGGCGGCCGTCTGCGCCGCCTTCACGCTGGCCTGGCTGCTGCCGCGGCCGCAGGCGCCGGGCCGCCGCGCGCGCCCGCTGGTGCTGGCCGCCTGCGCGCTGCAGTGCCTGGCGCAATGCTGCGGGCTCTACGCGGTGTGGGGCGTGAGCGCCGCCGTGGCCGCCAGCCATGCCGAAGCGCTGCTGCTGCTGCGCCTGCTGCCGTCGTTCGTGGCGATCCTCGCGGGCCTGGCCGCCTTCACCGTGATGACGATGGAAGCCATGCTCGCCGCGCAGGAACGGCAGGCCCGGCTCGACGCGCTCACCGGCCTGCTCAACCGCGGCGCCGTCGACGGCGCGGCCCGGGTGCTGGCGGCCGAGTACGCGCGCCACGGCCACCCGCTGAGCTGCCTGGTGATCGACGTCGACCGCTTCAAGCGCATCAACGACAGCAGCGGGCACCGCGCCGGCGATCTCATCCTGCGACAGATCGCCGCAGTGGTGGAGGGCGAGCACCGCGCCACCGACGTGGCCGGGCGCTACGGCGGCGAGGAATTCTGCGTGCTGTGCCCGCATACCGCCGAGGCCGATGCGCTCCTGCTGGCCAACCGCATCCTGCGCGGCATCCGCGCCATCGCGCTGCCGCCGGAGATGGGCGGCTTCGCCAGCGCCAGCATCGGCGTCGCCGAGATGCGCGGCGGCGCGGGTGGCGGCCCTGGCGGCGGCGCGGCGGCCTGGGACCGCCTGTTCGGCAGCGCCGACCGCGCCCTGTACGAGGCCAAGCGGCGCGGCCGCGGCCGCGTGGTGAGCGCGTCCTCGCTGGAGGCCCGGGCGCCGGGCGCGGGGCGCGAGCTGCGCCTGCCGGCGTGCGCCGAAGCCTGTCATTGAGCGGGGTCAGGCGAAGCCGCCGGCGCCGCGCGGAAATCGTGATGCCGGCGCGGTGGCCGGCTAGAATCCTCCCGTGCATGCATGGGCGGGCCCGCGCGCAGGTCCGCATCGAAACCATCCCTGGAGATCTCTGAATGAAGGCCGACAACATCCTGCAGACCATTGGCAACACGCCGCACATCCGCATCCAGCGCCTGTTCGGCACGACGCACCAGGTCTGGATCAAGTCCGAGCGCGCCAACCCCGGCGGGTCGATCAAGGACCGCATCGCGCTCTCGATGGTGGAGGCGGCCGAGCGGTCCGGCGTGCTCAAGCCCGGCGGCACCATCATCGAGCCGACCTCCGGCAATACCGGCATCGGGCTGGCGATGGTGGCCGCGGTCAAGGGCTACAAGCTGGTGCTGGTGATGCCCGACAGCATGTCGGTGGAGCGCCGCCGCCTGATGCTGGCCTACGGCGCCACCTTCGACCTGACGCCGCGCGAAAAGGGCATGAAGGGCGCGATCGCCCGCGCCGAGGAACTGGTGGCGGCCACGCCGGGCGCCTGGATGCCGCAGCAGTTCGAGAATCCGGCCAACGTCGAGATCCACGAGACCACCACCGCGCAGGAAATCCTCGCCGATTTCCCGCAGGGCATCGACGCGCTGATCACCGGCGTGGGCACCGGCGGCCACATCACCGGCTGCGCGCGCGTGCTCAAGCAGAAATGGCCGCAACTGAAGGTCTTCGCGGTGGAACCGGTGGCTTCGCCGGTGATCTCCGGCGGCGCGCCCGCGCCGCACCCGATCCAGGGCATCGGCGCCGGCTTCATCCCGCGCAACCTCGACACCACGCTGCTCGACGGCGTGATCCAGGTCGACGCCGAGCCGGCGCGCGAGATGGCGCGCCGCGCCGCGCGCGAAGAAGGCATGCTGGTGGGGATTTCCTCGGGCGCCACGCTGGCCGCCATCGCGCAGAAGCTGCCCGACCTGCCGGCCGGCGCCACCGTGCTCGGCTTCAACTACGACACCGGCGAGCGCTACCTGACGGTGGAAGGTTTCCTGCCGGCCTGAGCGGAATCATGCGCGCGCGGCGCGCGGTGAACCATACTAAAAGGGACCCGGCCTTGCGCCGACCACCATGACAAGCGGCCTGTCCGCGGCCCGCCGGCCGCGGACAGGCCGGAACAAGGAGCAGAGATGACCATTCCCAGTTATGAAGTCGCCCGGCTCGCATCGCTCGCGGTGCGCCTGGCCCTGTCCTCGGGGCTGACGCACGAAGAGATGCAGGCCGCGCTCAGCCTCGCGGCCACGATGATCGAGCAGGACGAAGACGCCACCCCCGGCGGCGGCACGGCGGCCAAGGCCGCCCACACCAAAGTGACGCGCACGATTCACTGACGCCGCGTGGCGCGCCCTGTCCCTTACGCCAGCGCGCCCGCCCAGTAGAGTTCCGCCGCCGCCAGCACCGCACGCATCTGCGTGGTGTGAGCCAGGCGGAAGGCATCGTCGTAGACGGTCTGGTCCGGAAACTCCGTGACCAGCATGAACGGCACCGTGGAGCGGTGATCCTCCACGATCATGCACGGAATGCCGTTGATCACCGGGAACGGCACCGCGCCCGCATGCGCGCCCCAGGTGGCAAGCTGCCGCGCGTTGAACGCGGCCAGTTCCGGCGAGGCGGCCAGCGCCGCCGTCAGCGCCTGCATGAACGCCAGCGCCTTGTCCTCGACCCCGCCGTGATGGCGCAGGATCAGGAAAAATCCCTTGGGAATGGTCCAGGTCTCGAAGCCCGGCGGCACGTAGCCGGTGAGCGGGCGCGTCCACTCGTGGGCGGGATAACCGTGCAGGCTCATGTGCAGCCCGGCGCCGGTGCGCTCGGCCGCCTCCAGCCGCGCCGCCTTTTCGCCGAACGGCGCCGCGGTGCGCGCCTCGAGGTCGTCGCCCAGCGCGGTGTAGCGCGCGGCATGCGACATGTGGCGCGGATTGTCCTCGCGCAGCCGCGCGTGCAGCGCCGCGCCGTCCGGGTTCTCCAGCGCGATCACGGCGAAGTTGGCCTGCGGGCGCTGCCGCAGCGCGTGCGCCGCGCGCAGCGCGCCGACCACGCCGGAACTCTCGTTGGCATGCTGGCCGCCGGAGATCACCAGCCCGGGCAGCGCGCCTTCGATATGCGTGCCGTGGACCACGCGCCCTTGCGTGGACATCGCGCTGAAGCGCGTGCCGCCGAGCGCCGCCATTTCGGTGGCGGCCTCCTCGGGCGTGAGCGGGCGCGCCAGCGCGGCCAGCGCCGCCGCGGACAGCGGCGCGGCGCCGGCGGCGGCCGGCCGCGGGTGCGGCAGCACCTCCACGCGCACGTGCGTGGCGCCTTCGCTGGCGCCCGCATGCACGTCCGGCACGATCTGGCCCGGCTGCAGGGTGCGGTCCCCGCGCGGCAGGCCGGCGCGGTCCTGGAAATATTCCAGCACGGAAAAATACAGGTCCTCGTGCAGCGCTTCGCGCGTGCTGATGCATTCGTCCTGGTAGGCCAGCCGGCGCTCGATGCCGCCGGTCCCGATGGCGATGCGCAGCACGTCGAAATACGGCGCGCGCCCGCCCCAGCCGTGCGCGCGGATCGCGTCCATCGCCGCGGCGAAGGCCAGTTCGTATTCGGTGGCCAGCGGCCCGTCCTCGACCAGCGCCTCGCCCTGCCACAGGCGCAGCCATCCGCACGGCGCGCCCGAGGCCGCGAGCGGCACGAACACGCGGCGGGCCTCGCCGCCGGCTTCGACCACGTAGTGCGCGTCGGCGTCGCCGTCGGCCAGGCGCAGGGCGCCCTCGGGCAGCAGGCCGGCCAGCGGATAAGCCTCCAGGCGGAAGCGCTGCGCCTCCTTGTCCGTGGCGGCCGCGGGCAGGCGCACCGTCACGCCGTGGGCGGCGCGCTGCGCCACATCCACCTCACCGGGAAAATCGTCGAGGAAGAAATGCACCAGCGGCTTGTACGCGCTGCGGATCTCCGCCCGCACGCCGGCGGCGGCCAGCCGCCGCTCGGCCGCGCGGCGCGCGTCGGCATCCTCGAACACCCACGCCTGGGCGCGCGCGCCGGGCATGGCCGCGAGGCGTTCGACCAGGGTATCGAGGGTGCGGGCAAAGGTGGCGTCGAGCAGGGTCGTCATGGCGTGGCCGGAGCGTGAGCGGATGGATGCGGAATGCGGCGTGCCGGCGGCGGCAGGCCGGCGGCACGAGCGGCCATTATAGGGAAGGCGACCGGAACACGCCGGGCGGCGCCAGGCAGCGCCGGCGCGCCCGGCGGCGCCCGCGGCCGTGCACATTTCCTTACAACCCGGACACACAGCGGTGCTGCGCGGTGGCTAAGCTGCACCGTTGTGCAAGCGCCGTCTTGCCTGTCTGAAGGAAGTCGCATGAATGACACCCGAGCACAGCCGCCGTCATGGCGCCCGGCAGCGCTGCCCGCGCGCCGCCGCGCCACCCCTGCCGCACCGCGCGCAGCCCTTGCGGCGCCGCGGCGGCAGCCCCGATGAAGTGGACCACCATCGTGCTGGTCCTGCTGGGATGGCTGGGCGCCTGCGCGGCGGCGGGATGGCTGCTGATGGCCTGCTCCAGCCTGCTCGCGCGATGACGGCCCGCGCCGGCGGCCATGCGGCCCGCGCCCCGCGCGCGCGCCCGGCCGGGGCGGATCCGGCCCGCGCGGCCGTCCATTTCGTAACCGGGTATTTCAGCCGTCCCGCCGAGACGCGCGCCACGCGCCCGCGCACCTGACCAACGCCGGCCCGTTCGCGCCAGGCAAGGAGAAACCATGTACGACCACGCCACCGCACTCGAGCGCCCGTGCGCCGCCTCCCATGCGGGCCACGCCGCCCATGCCGCCACCGAGGTGATGATGTCCGATATCGGCCCGCTCAAGCTGTGCCGCAACTGCGGCGAATACTGGCCCGCCGACGGCGAGTTCTTCTCGCGCGACGGGCGCCGCCGCGGCGGCCTCGAGCACGTCTGCAAGGCCTGCCGCAAGGAGCAGCGCGTGGCGCGCTGACGCGGCACGGCCACCGGCCGCGCGGGCGCGCCGCGTCCATCCGCCATCGGGATGGCACCCGCGCGCGCTTGGTTCGCTGCCCCACATACCCGCCGGCCCCCCGCGCCGGAAACGGCACCGCCGCCTTTGCCTGGCGCGCGCATGCGGCTTACCATGCAGGAACACGCCCGGCGACAGGGCGAAGACAGAGAGAAATCTGCGGTAAGGCGGGGACACTTTGGCGAACTATCTGGAAGAGTACTGCTCGCGCATCCGGCGCGGGTCGGCGGCGTCCGTGATCGACAAGCCGGTACTGGTTGATCGCGATCGCTTCTATGTCATGCGCTACGTGCCGTTCGAGCACACGCACGCGGACGCGCGGCTGGCGCTGGTGAGCACCACGCCCGGCCACACCCACGTGCAGCTCGCCGCGGAACTGACCGAGCGCCTGCTGCAGCGGCACGCGCCCGGGCGCGCCATCCAGCGCGAGAACAAGCGCCAGGTGGAGCTGGGCGGGCGGCTGGTGCGGCCCAACCTGATCCGCATGCTGGACCATTTCGGCATCCCGCAGCTGGTGGGCCTGCCGAACGCGGCCTCGCTGTGGGGCGACGGCTTCGCGCGACTGCAGCCGCTGGCCCTGCTGCCCTACGCCACCACGCGGCGCGGCCTGGCCTACGACGGCGACCTCGAAGAACTGATGGCGGTGCCGATGCTGCGCAACGTGTTCGAGGCGCTGTTCCTCGAGCGGCTCGCCCAGGCCGGCGGCGAAGTCCTGTACGTGGCGCTGGGCCGCACCGCGTGGGCCGCGCTGGGCCATGCCGTCGACACCGGCCTGCTGCAGCGGCGCCAGTTGCTCGGCATGCTGCCGGTGCCCGCGCGCGCCGGCAGCATGGTCAAGTATTTCCTGCGGCAGGTCGGCGCCGAAGCGCTCTCGCCGCGCGACCCGGTGCGCCACCGCACCGCCTGGCTCGACGCCGCGCACGCCGAGATGACCCTCGGCGTGCGGCGCCAGCGGCAACGCCAGAGCGCCAACGAACCCGGCCCGGAAAGCGCGCCGCTGAGCTGCCTGGAAGCCTGAGGCGCGCATCGGCGCGACGCATATGCACGGAAAGTCACCCCACATCGGAGGGGTGGATGTGGCACTTTTACCGGCCGTTAGTCATCCCTGAGGGAATTGCCTCCCTCGTATTCCCGATCGGCGGCCCCTCGTGGCCGCCTCTTTTTTTGCCGTGCTCACGCGCGCAGATGCCACGCGCGCAGGCAATGCAGCAGGTCCAGGCCGTGCGCGCCGTGGAACCACACATGGCGCGACAGCGTGAGCGCGCCCGCCCACGACGCCGCCACCACCAGCGCGTCGCAGCGCCCGCTCTTCCACCAGTTCAGCGAATGCCGCCCGCAGATCCACGGCACGCCGAGCGGGTTGGGCCAGTCCGCCAGCAGATGCATGAGCCCGCCGCAGGCAAAGCCGAACGCCGGCGCGGCCAGCGCGTGGCTGCCCAGCGCGCGGTGCGACAGCACCAGCAGCGCGAGCCAGGCCACGCCCCAGTGCGTCCAGGTCCGATGGGCGATCCACAGGCGGCGCGAGCGCGACCACCACGCCACCTCCAGCCAGTCCGGCGCACCGCCGCCGGCCACGCCCGCGGCAAAGGCCAGCGCGGCGCCGAATGAATAGGGGCCGCCCGCGCCGGCGCTGGCGACGATCGCCGCGGCGATCAGTCCGGCCGCCCATCCGGTGGCGTGGTGTGCTTTGCTGGAAGCCATTGCGAGGGCGCCTTGCCGGGCCATGAAAACGAGGGGCCGCAATGGTGGCAGATCGGCGCGCGGTTGAACAGCGCCGGCGGGAACGGCAGGTACGGGCGCTGCGGCGGCGCGCGGAAGCACGCCGCCGAAGCGCCTGGTGCCGCGCGTGTCGCGCGCGCGTTTTTTGCATTTCGATGAATAAACGCTTCACAGCCGCAATGAAGGGCGCTACAATTGCGCCCCTCGCGACATGAAACCGCAAGGTGTTGCAAGCAGGTTCATGTCCCCTTCGTCTAGAGGCCTAGGACATCACCCTTTCACGGTGAGTACAGGGGTTCGAATCCCCTAGGGGACGCCAGTTTCGAAGGCATGCCAGTCACTCATGGCAGCTTCGGCAAGCGCGTCGGAGGCCGGTATCGTCCGGTTTCCGCAGCCAATGTGGAGCGGTAGTTCAGTTGGTTAGAATACCGGCCTGTCACGCCGGGGGTCGCGGGTTCGAGCCCCGTCCGCTCCGCCACAAGAAAATGCCCGCCGCCAGGCGGGCTTTTTTTTCGCCCTCCGTTTTTCCCTTCCTCGCGTTGCCGCCGCCGCGCGGCTTCAGCCGCCCGCGCCGTCCAGCCCGCGCGGCAGCCGCACGTCGAAGCACGAGCCCTGCCCTTCCTTGCTGCTCACGCGGATCTCGCCGCGGTGCAGGTCCACCGCCAGCTTGACCAGATACAGGCCCACGCCCGCGCCGGCCGTGCCGGCCACGTTGGCGCCGCGCACGAAGCGCTCGAAGATATGGCCGCGGTCCTTGTCCGGGATGCCCATGCCGCGGTCGGCCACCGACACGCTGACGGTGTCCGCGTCGCCGCGCACGCGCACGGTGACTGGCGTGCCGGCGGCCGAGTACTTGATGGCGTTGCCGATCAGGTTGCTGAAGGCCTGGAACAGCAGCTTGGCGTCGCCGTGGAAGATCTCCGCCACGCCGGGATCGACGATCTCCTCGATCACGGCCGCCGGCGAGCTCTCGCGGTGCATCTCGCAGACTTCGTGCACCAGCAGGCTGAGCGAGAAATCCACGCCGCGCAGCGTGGCCAGGCGGCCGCCGTCGAGCAGCTGCGAGGAATCGAGCAGATGGTCGATCAGGCTGGTCATGCGCCGCACCGCGCCGCGGATGCGCCCGCAGCGCTCGGCCAGCACCTCGGCCGACGGGCTTTCCTTCATGCGCATCAGGCGCTGCGCGTGGCCGTCGATCACGTTGAGCGGCGTGCGGAACTCGTGCGAGGCCATCGAGACGAAATTGCGCTGGAGCATGGCCATGCGCCGCTCGTTTTCCAGCGTGTCCTGCAGCATGGTGGTCTGCGCGGCCAGCGCGGCCTTGCTGCGCTCGAGCTCCAGCGTGTTGTCGCGAAAGCGCACCACCGCGCGCGCGATCTCGCCGATCTCGTCGCGGCGCCCGGCGCCCGGTATGTCGACGTGCGGGTCGTTGTCGGTGATGCGGTGCATGCGCTCGACCAGCGCCGCGATCGGGTTGGACACTGCCCGCACCAGGTAGGCCACCGCGGCGATCACCAGGCAGCACGACACCAGGATGGCGCCGGCGATCAGGCGCTGCGCCTCGCGGTAGGCGTCGGCCTCGCGCTCGGTCGCCGCGGCCGCGCCGGCCACGTTGCGCTCGGTCAGCGTGCCGAGCGTGCCGTTGGCGCGCTCGAACGCATGGCGCGACTCGCCGCGGTACAGCGCCACCGCCGGCGCGGTGTCCTTGCGGTAGGCCAGCGCCACCACGTCGTCCACGCACTGGCGGTAGGCGGCCCATTGCGCCATGAACTGCTCGTAGAGCGCCTGTTCGGCCGGGTCGTGCGCGATCTTGCCGTAGCGCCCCTCCACCTCGCGGATCACGTCGTCCAGCCGGGCGATCTGCGCCTGCGCCGCGCGCAGGTCGGCGCCGGTGGTGGCGATCAGGGCATCGCCCTCGAAGGCGCGGTAGTCGGAAATATAATTGTTGAGGTCGCCGAGGATGCGGTTGCTCTGCAGCCAGCGCCCGCTGATCTGCGCCGACACGCTGTGGAAGTTGCTCAGGCGGTTGATGCCGAACAGGCCCACGCCGGCCACCAGCAGCAGGAACAGCACGAACACGAGCGACAGCCGCACGCGGATCGGCCGCAGCATCGGCACCGAATCGGGCAGCCCGGCCAGGCGCCGCCCGAGCCCGCGGCGCACGCGCCGGCCGCCCGGCGCCGGCTGAATCGGGTGATTCATGAGACTGTCATCCTGGAAATCGCTTACGCTCTGCCCGCCCGCACCACCGAGGAACGCCATGCACGACGCCAGCCGCAAGATACTCTGCATCGAGGACGATGCCGAAACGGCCGCCCTGATCGCCGAGGAACTGGTCGAGCGCGGCTTCGACGTGAGCATCGCGCACGACGGCGAGCAGGGCCTGGCCAGCATCCTGCGCGACGCGCCGGACCTGGTGCTCTGCGACGTGAGTATGCCAGTGATGACCGGCTTCGAACTGCTGGAGAAGATCGCCGCGCTGGCGCCGCGCTTCGCCGACATGCCGTTCGTGTTCCTCACCGCGCTGGCCCAGCGCGAGGCCGAGCTGCGCGGCCGCCGGCTCGGCGCCGACGACTACGTGACCAAGCCGGTGGACTTCGACATCCTCACCAGCATCGTCGAGACGCGGCTGGCGCGCGTGGCGCGCACGCGGCACGGCCTGCCCGACGTGCAGCTCAGCGAGCGCGAGGTGGAGGCGCTGGTCTGGTCCGCGCGCGGCAAGACCTCCGGCGAGATCGCCACCATCCTCGGGCTGTCCAAGCGCACGGTGGACTTCCATATCGACAACGCGCGCCAGAAGCTCGGCGTGGCCACGCGCATCGAGGCGGTGGTCAAGGCGGCCTCGGCCGGCATCATCAAGCCCTAGCGCGGCACAGCGGCCCGGCAAGGCGGCCCGGCGGCACCGCCCACTGTGATCAATCACAGTTTCGGGCCGACCCCATCCCCCATAGAATCTGCCCACTTTCATCGCTCCCGGAGCCTGGGCCGGTTTGCCCGCGCCGACGTTATGAGCAGATTCGCCCCTCCCCGGCCGTCACTGGCCGACCTCGGCAGCGCGCCGCCGCCCGCGCGCGAACCGCGCCGCGCGACCACGCTGATCCATATCGGCGCGCGCGCCGCCAATGCCGCCGGCGACGAAGCCCTGGCCGACTACCTGATGGCCGCCTGGCGCCGCCTGCACGTGGCCAGCCGCCGCGCGCCGCGCTGCCCGCGCTGCGGCGCGGGCGCGGCCTTCCACAGCACCGACGAGGGCGGCCTGCCGCAGTTCCAGTGCTCCGGCTGCCGCCAGCCGTTCACGCGCCTGACCGGCACGCCGATGGGGCGCCTGCGCCTGGGCGACAAGGCCGAAGCGTTCTTCCATCTGGTGTCGCACCAGATCACCACGGCGGAAGCCGCGCGGCGGCTGCTCATCAAGAGCGAGACCGTCAAGCACTGGTCGCTGCAGACGCGCCTGTGGCTGCTGGCGCTCGATCCCACCGGCGCGTGGGAACGCCGCGTCCTGCTCGGCGTGCGCTACGCGGTGCTGCCGGAGGGCGACCCCGTGAAGCCGCTGGCCGCGTCGCCCGCGTGCCGCTGCGCGGTGGCCTCCGACGACAGCGACGCGCTCGCGGAAATGGAAAGCCCGCCGCTGCTGGTGCGCGTGTGTCCGGCGTGCGAGCTGAAGGCGCACTGATTTTTCTCCCTCGTCCCGTCGACATCCGCCGCGCGCCGAACCGGCGGCGCCGCGCGCGGCGCTAGTCGCCCGTCCGCACGCCGGCGGTCTCGAACACCTCGCGCAGCCACTGCACGAACACGCGCACGCGCGACGAAAGCTGGCGGTTATGCGAATACAGCACCGACACCGACATCGGCGGCGGCGGCAACTGCGGCAGCACCATGCGCAGGCGCCCGTCGGCCAGTTCGCCGGCCACGCGGTAGCGCGGCACCTGCACCAGCCCGAGCCCCGCGACCGACGCGCCCGTGTAGAGATCGGCCCCGGTGACGGACACCGTGCCCGGCAGTTGCACGGCGCTCACGCGGCCGTCCACGGTGAACTCCAGCGGCACCACCCTGCCGGTGGCGCTCGAGATGTAGTTGACCGCGCGATGCGCGGCCAGCGCCTCCAGGTCCGCCGGCTCGCCATGCCGGGCCAGGTAGGCGGGGCTGGCCACGGTAACTTGCTCGAGCAGCGCCACGCGCCGCCCCACCATCGACGAGTCCTGCAGGTTGCCCGCGCGCAGCACGCAGTCCACGCCTTCGCGCACGAGGTCCACGAGGCGGTCGTCCTCGCCGATATGTACTTCCAGCTCCGGGTACCGCGCGAGGAAATCCGGCAGCGACGGCACCACGAAATGCCGCGCCAGCGTGCCCTGCAGGTTCACGCGCAGCAGCCCCTTCGGCGCGGTGTTGCGGAACGACCCCTCGGCTTCCTCGAGGTCGGCGATCAGGCGCACGCAGCGCCGGTAGTAGGCCTCGCCGTCGTGCGTGAGGCGCACCGTGCGCGTGGTGCGCTCCAGCAGCCGCGTGCCGATGCGGCGCTCCATGCGCTTGATCAGGTTGGTGATGGTGGCGCGCGGGATGCGCAGGTCCTCGGCGGCCTGGGTAAAGCTCTGGCGCTCGGCGATGCGCACGAACGCCTGCATTTCCTGGAAGCGGTCCATCGCGGTGGCGGTCAATTATTGAGGAAGATGGAGCAATGATACCAATTCCCGGCCGATTATCCATTCACCGGAATGGTCCATGACCCGACATCGACTGGGTCAACGGCCAGATCCCGCGCGCCGGCGGCGGCATCGCCTGAGCGCCGTCGCGCGCGCGCGGCAAGCCATCGCAGACCCCGGGGCGGGCCGCGCGCGTCCCGCCGGCCCGCGGCCGGGAGCCGCGCCGGGCCGGACAAACCCCGGGCCGCCTGCCTACAATGAAACTCCCATCACACCGCCGGCCAGCCCCCGCACATGACCATGCACCGCGCATCGAGGCGGCTTCTGGCCGGCCTGCTGGCCTGCGGCCTGCCGCTGTGGGCCGCCGCGCAGGCCGCGCCGCCCGGCGTGGCGTTCTCCACGGACACGCCGGGCGGCGCGCTGCCGGCCGGCTGGAAGAACCTGCCGGTGGCGCGCGGCAAGATGACCACGCGCTACAGCCTGGTGGCCGACGGCAACGTCACGGTGCTGGAAGCCAGCGCCGACGCCTCCGCCTCGGCGCTGATGCACGACGGCGACATCGATCTCGCCGCCACGCCCCGGGTGAGCTGGCGCTGGAAGATCGAGCAGCCCGTCGACAACGCCGACAACCGCGTGGCCGCGCAGGAAGACGCGCCCGCGCGGCTGCTTTTCCTGTTCGACGGCGACAAGGAAAAACTCTCGCTTGGCGACCGCGCCGCCATGCAGCTCGCGCACACGCTGGCCGGCGAAGACCTGCCCTATGCCACGCTGATGTACATCTGGTCCGACAGCGTGCCGGTGGGCACCATCCTCGACAACCCGCACACCTCGCGCGTCAAGATGATCGTGGTATCGGGCGGCCCCGGCGACGTCGGCAAGTGGCTGTCCCTGAGCCGCAACGTGGCGCAGGACTACGAGCGCGCCTTCAAGGAAGCACCGGGCAGGCTCACCGCCTACGGCCTGCTCACCGATACCGACAACACCGGCGCGGTCGCGCGGGCGTGGTATGGGGATGTCCGGTTTTCGGCGGGGAAATAGCGCAGCAGGCGAAAGCGGGGGGATTTACGCGAAGGGGTTCAGCAAGCGAGCGCCGCAGCCCGCGAAGTCATCGACATTGCGGGTCACGACCGTGAGGTCATGCACCAGCGCCGTCGCCGCAATCAGCTTGTCCAGCGCATGCTCCGCGTGCGGTACGCGCAGGCGGCCCCAGACCTGACTGACGACATCGTCGATGGGCAAGATCCGCTCTGCGAATTCGCTCAACACAGACTCGAGCCAGGCCCCCAGAGCGGCAAACTGCGCGGTATCTCCGCGATGCCGGATCAACTCGACGCCACGCTGCAGTTCGCCGACCGTGACCACGGAGAGAAACAAAGCGGACTCTCGTTGCGCGGCCTCGCGGAAAAAGTCTCGCACCCCCGGGTTGGCGCGCTCGCGCTTGCGCGCTTCGCTGATGACGTTGGTATCAATCAAATACATGGACGGCCCCGGACGACGGATCGAGCCGCTCGAAATCGCTGTCCTCGCCGACATCCGGCATGCTGGCCAGGATGTCGGCAAAGCTCCTGCGCCGGGTTGCCGACAGGGCCTGCGCGAGGATCTCGCGGTGTTCCGCCTCTGCGCTGCGCCCGTGCGCGGCGGCGCGCTCGCGCAGCCGCTGCACCAGTGCCTCGTCAATCCCGCGAACCAGGAGAGTGGCCATGATTTCCCCTTCCGATACTGTCACGCAAGAACGATAGCACTGCTATCAACAAGGGGCAATCGGCGCACCGCCAGGAAACACGGTACCCGCCAAGAAGAGGCGGCAGCGCCACTCAAATGATCAATCCGCGTGAATCCCCCGCTCCCGGATCAGCTTGCCCCACTTCTGCGTTTCCTCGGCGAGGTGCTTGCCCAGTTGCGCCGGCGTGCTGCCGATCGGCTCGGCGCCGATGCCGGCCAGGCGCGTGCGCACCGACGGCCTGGCCAGCGCGGCGACCATCGCCTGGTTCAGGCGCGCGATCACCTCGGGCGGCGTGCGGGCCGGCACGAAGGCGGCGAACCACGGCGACAGGTCGTAGCCCTTGACGCCGGCCTCGGCCATCGTGGGCACGTTGGGCAGCGTGGTGGAGCGCCTGGCGGTCGTCACCGCGATGGCCGTGAGCTTGCCGGAGTCGATGTGCGGCTTGGCCGAGGTGATGCTGTCGAACATGTAGTCGACCTGCCCGCCGAGCAGGTCGGTCATGGCCGGGCCGCTGCCCTTGTAGGGCACGTGCAGCATCCTGACGTCGGCAAGCGAGGTGAACAGTTCGCCGGCGAGGTGGATCGAGGTGCCGTTGCCGGCGGAGGCGTAGGTGTACTTGTCCGGGTTGGCGCGCGCGGCGGCGATCAGGTCCGGCACCGTGGCGGGCAGCTTCCTGGCCTTGTTGGTGACCAGCACGTTGGGCACCACCGCCAGCAGCGAGACCGGCGCGAAGTCCTTGACCGGGTCGTAGTTCAGGCGCCCGTACAGCGCCGGGTTCACCGCCATGCCGTTGGCCACGATGATGAGCGTGTAGCCGTCCGCGGGCGAGCGCGCCACCATCTCGGCGCCGATGTTGCCGCCCGCGCCGGGGCGGTTTTCCACCACGATGGCCTGCCCGAGCGAGGCCGACATTTCCTCGCCCAGCGTGCGGGCGATATTGTCCATCGCGCCGCCGGCCGGGAACGGCACGACCCAGCGGATCGGCTTGTCGGGCCAGGCGGCATGGGCCGCGGGGACGGCGGCCAGGGTAGCCAGTGCGCAGGCGGCGCCGACGGCGAGGTTGCGCAGGAATGGCAGGCGCATCGAAGTCTCCTCTTGGGATTTATTGAATTTATCGGGTCCGGCGCGCGGCGGCGCTACCGGATCGACGACGGATGCTGCGCCAGCGGCGTGACGTGGATGGCCATGTACGGGAACAGCGGCAGGCCGGACAGCATCGCGTGCAGCGCGTCGTTGCTTTCGGCATCGAACACGCTGTAGTTGGCGTACTCGCCCACCACGCGCCAGATGTGCGGCCATTTGCCCTGGCGCTGGAGGTCCTGCGAATAGGCCTTCTCGCGCGCCTTGATCTCGTCGGCCAGCGCGGCCGGCATGTCGGCCGGCAGCTTCACGTCCATTCTCACCAGGAAAAGCATGTCGTCGTCCTTGTCTTGTCATGTCGATGCGCATCGATGCGCATCGACGGGTTTCGGCGCGCTCAGGCGCGGCGGTAGTGGGCCAGCTTGTCCTCGTCCAGCGCCAGGCCCAGGCCCGGGCCGGGCGGCAGGTGCAGCGCGAAGTCGCGGTATTCGGGGCGCGCGGTCACGATGTCGTCCTTGAGCAGCAGCGGGCCGAACAGCTCGGTGCCCCAGGCCAGCCGCGGCAGCGTGACGAAGCCGTGCGCGGCGGCGATGGTGCCCACGCTGCCTTCGAGCATGGTGCCGCCGTACAGCGCGATGCCGGCGGCGTCGCCCACCGCGGCGGTGCGCAGCATCTCGTAGATGCCGCCGGACTTGGAGATCTTCAGCGCGAACACGTCGGCCGCGGCCTGGCGCGCCAGGTCCATCGCGTCCTCCGGGCCGCACACCGCCTCGTCGGCCATCACCGGCACCACGAAGCGCGCCGCCAGGCGCGCCAGCGCGCCGCGCTGCTCGCGCGGCACCGGCTGCTCCACCAGGTCGATGCCGGCGGCTTCCAGCATGGCGATGCCGGTGGCGGCCTCGGCCTCGTTCCAGGCCTGGTTGACGTCCACCGTCACGCGCGCGCGCTCGCCCAGCGCGCGCTTGATGGCCGAGACGTGCGCCACGTCCTCGCGCACCGGGCGGCGGCCGATCTTGAGCTTGAAGGTATTGTGGCGGCGCGCCGCCAGCAGCGATTCGGCCTCTTCGATGTCGCGGCCCGTGTCGCCGCTGGCCAGCGTCCACAGGCAGGCCAGGTTGGGACGCACCGCGCCGCCCAGCAGCGCCGACACTGGCAGGCCCAGGCGCTTGCCCTGCGCGTCGAGCAGCGCCGACTCCAGCGCCGACTTGGCGAAGCGGTTGCCGCGCGCCACCGAGCCCAGGCGCTGCATGGCGGCGTGGACGTTGCTCGCGTCGAGCCCGGCCAGCGCGGGCGCCAGGTAGGTGTCGATGGTCAGCTTGATGCCTTCGGGACTTTCGTCGCCGTAGCTCAGCCCGCCGATGGTGGTGGCCTCGCCGATGCCCTCGATGCCGTCGCTGCAGCGCAGCCGCACGATCACCAGGGTCTGGCGCTGCATGGTGGTCATGGCCAGCTGGTGGGCACGGATGGTGGGCAGGTCGACCAGGATGGCTTCGACGGAGGTGACGGTGGCTTTCATGCTTGCGTGACTACCTTGATGTCCGCCGGGCCTGCGGAGGGGAGTGGCCCGGATTCGCTGCACGCAGTATCCGGCTTGACATCGGGGGTGTCCAAGACCGAGTATGTCCCGATCCATACCTTTAGAGTATAGAAAGGAGGCGCCGTGGAGCTTCGCCACCTGCGCTATTTCCAGGCCGTCGCGGAAGAGCTCAACTTCACCCGCGCGGCCGAGCGCCTGCATATCGCCCAGCCGCCGCTGTCGCGCCAGATCCGCCAGCTGGAAGACGAGATCGGCACGGTGCTGCTGGACCGCTCCTCGCGCGCGGTGCGGCTCACCGAGGCGGGCCGCTTCCTGCTGGAACAGTCGCTGCAGCTCGGCCAGCGCATCGACGAGATCGTGGAAGGCACGCGGCGCATCGGCCGCAACGAGAAGCGCTGGTTCGGCATCGGCTTCGTGCCGTCGGTGCTGTACGGCTTCCTGCCCGAGCTGATCCGGCTGGTGCGCGGCTCCGACGCGGCGCTGGAGGTAGGGCTGTCCGAGCTCACCACGGTGCAGCAGCTCGAAGCGCTCAAGGCCGGCCGCATCGACATCGGCTTCGGCCGCATCGTGCTGGACGACCCGGCCATCACCCGCACCGTGGTAATGGCCGAACCGCTGATGGTGGCCGTGCCCGGCGGCCACCCCGCGCTGGCGCGCCCGCCCATGACGCCCGACCAGCTCGCCGCCCACCCGTTCGTGCTCTACCCCGCGCGCCCGCGGCCCAGCTACGCCGACCACGTGCTGGCGCTGTTCCGCACGCGCGGCCTGCAACTGCGCGTGGCGCAGGAAGCCAACGAACTGCAGACCGCCATCGGGCTGGTCGCCGCCGGGCTCGGCATCTGCCTGGTGCCGGCGTCGGTGCAACGGCTGCACCGCGACGACGTGGCCTACATGCCCATCAACGCGCCCGGCTTCACCTCGCCGGTGATGATGAGCTACCGCACCGACGACCGCTCCGCGCTGCTGGCCGAAGTGATCGCTCGCGTGGGCAAGCTGGCCGGACGCGGCGCCGAAACTGCTGCGGTGCGCAAAAAACCGCCATTTATCCCATGAACGGGTGATGCGCGCCCGCCGGCCGGTTTGGAAAGAGGAGGAGAGAAGAAACCAGAACAACAAGGACCCCGGGACAAGCACGATGTCCCCACCCCTCGCACGCCCGCGCCCCGGTCCACCACGCCCACCACGAAAACACGAGAATGCTATGTCGTGGCCGCCCAAACCGGTAACGGCAGATGCCAGAACAGGCAGTGCGCTCGCCATCATAGGTCTGACCGCGAAACCAGCAAGACTCGCAGCTTAGTGGCCGTCCGCACCGGTAACGGCAGAATGCGAACAGAACCACCGCCCCCACGACGAAACCACCAACCTCGGCAACACTGTTCGGCTCTGCCCCTGCCGGCAAGGCAGTCCGCTTTCTTGGCCTACTTTCTTTTCGGACAAAAGAAAGTAGGTCGCGCCGGGGGCGCGAAAGCCTTTGACTTTGACGTTCAGCAGTTGAAGTTAATCCTTTGACCTTGAAGCCAAAGCCTTCAACCTCCCCCTCACCCCTTCAAATACATATTCAACCTCTTAGCCGCATTCCGCAAATGCGTCTCCGCCGCCTCCGCCGCGCGCTCCGCATCCCCCGCCACGATCGCCTCGTAGATCGCCTTATGCTCGTCCTGCACCGCCTCGACGAGATTGGCGTGATGACTCTTGGTATTGCTCCTGGCCTGCCGGATCACGCGCCGCGCGCCGTGTTCGAGATGCTCGCTCAGCGCCTGGAAATGCGGGTTGTGGGTGGCCTCGACGATGGCCTGGTGAAAAGCGAAATCCTCCTCGTCGCCGAGCCGGTCGTTGGCGATCTCGTATTCCATGCCGATCAGCGCGCGCCGGATCCGCTTGAGGTCCTCGGGCGTGCGGCGCATGGCCGCGAAGCGGGTGGCGGCCACCTCGATCGTCACCAGCAGTTCCATCACCATCGCCAGCGAGTCTTTCTCGTCGATGGCCACGTCCTGCATGCGGAACGCCTGGCGCTGGCTGCGCTCGGTCACGAACACGCCGCTGCCGGCCTTGGGCGCGACCAGGCCTTCCGACTTGAGCTGCGACAGCGCCTCGCGCACCACCGCGCGGCTCACGGAAAACTGCTCGCACAGCACGCGCTCGCTCGGCAGGCGGTCGCCCACGGCGAACTCGCCCGTCTGGATCGCGTGGATCAGGCGCCTGGCGATTTCGTCTGGCAGGTGCCTGGGCTCGGGATGGAACATGGTTCCCTCCGGGCGCTGGGTCAACGGTGGCGAGGCACCGGTCACGGTCTTGTTCACTGCTTGCTCCCTGGCGTCAGCCGCCCCGCGGCTGCGCATGATTCTTGAATTGGCCTTACAGGTCAATGTAGCACGTCTTGATCGGGGTGAAACGTGCGGAATGCCCCGACACGGCGCCCGCGGCCATTTCCTACGGCTTCCCGCCAATCCAGCCTACACAACGGAAAGCGGCAATGACGACGGTTCCTTGAGGCAAGCGCCGGCTACGCCTTGGTAGAAACCCTCACAGCGCGCACTTCGCCGTTGACGGCTTCCGCGCATCTCCCTATAGTAAACCTGTCAGACCACTTTAACCACAGGTCAGACCGCCACGGCGGACCCATCCCAGCGGCCCCGGACGATCCCAACAAGATAAGGAGACACTCATGAGCGGTAGCCGCATCCCCCGTCCTTTGTTCGCAGCCGCGGCGCTTTGCCTGCTGGCCGGCGCGGCATCGGCGGCGCCGGTGAAGGTCGCGCTGGTCGAGACGCTGTCCGGGCCGCAGGCCTCCACCGGCCTGATGTTCCGCGCGGCGGCGCGCTATGCGATCGACAAGATCAACGCCGCCGGCGGCTGGAACGGCGAGCCGCTGCAACTGGTCGAGTACGACAACCAGGGCGGCCCGGCCGGCGCCGCCGACAAGCTCAAGGCCGCGGTGGCGGACGGCGCGCAGATCGTCATGCAGGGCTCGTCGTCGGCGGTGTCGGGCCAGATCACCGAGGACGTGCGCAAGTACAACCTGCGCAATCCGGGCAAGGAAATCCTGTTCATGAACGTCGGCGGCGAAGCGATGGAGCTGACCGGCGAGAAGTGCCACTTCTACCATTTCAAGTTCGCCACCAACGCGCAGATCCGCGTCAAGGCGCTGGTCGGCGCCATGAAGCCGCTGCACGCGCTGGGCACGCGCGTGTACGCGATCAACCAGAACTACTCGTGGGGCGCCGACATGGAGAAGGCGACCATCGACTACGCCGGCCCCGGCGGCTACACGGTGGTGGAGAAGACCCTGCACGACGTCAACAAGGTGCAGGACTTCTCGCCCTACGTGGCCAAGATCGCCGCGGCCAAGGCCGACAGCGTCATCACCGGCAACTGGTCCAACGACCTGCTGCTGCTGATGAAGGCCAGCAAGGCCGCCGGGCTGAAGACGCGCTTCGCCACGGTGTTCCTCGACCAGCCCGGCAACATCGGCAACGCCGCCGACGTGGCGCTCGGCCACTTCGTCGCCCATCCGTTCAACGCCGAGGCCAGCGGCGCCGACAGCGAGCGCTTCGCCAGCGACTTCAAGGCCAGGCAGGGCCACATGCCCGCCTACATCGAGCCGCAGACCGTGTTCGCGGTGGAGATGCTGGGCGAGGCCCTCAAGACGGTCAAGCCCGAAGGCGGCAAGCTCAACACCAGCGCGCTGGCCAAGGCGCTCGAAGCGGCCCGCATCAAGACCTCGATGGGCGAGATGAGCATGCGCGCGGCCGACCACCAGGTGCTGCTGCCGATGGTGGTGTCGGAAGTCTCCAGGGACGCCAGGTTCAAGGTGGACGGCACCGACATGGGCTTCAAGCCGGTCAAGACCTTCTCCGCGGCCGAGGCCGCCACGCCGCCGCAGGCCAGCTGCAAGATGCAGCGCCCCGGCTGATCCGCCGCCTTCGCCCGGCACTCCGCCAGCACCACGCCAGCACCACACCAGCAAGACCGGCCCGGTTCCCGCCCTCCCGGCGCGGACCGGGCCGGACGCGGCCGGCCGCATCGCGCACCGCCGCGCGCCGCACCGGCTCGTTCCAAGGAAGCCTTCATGGAATATCTCATCGTCTCACTGCTCAACGGCGCCATCTACGGCCTGCTGCTGTTCATGGTGTCGGCAGGGCTGACGCTCATCTTCGGCATGATGGGCGTGCTCAACTTCGCCCACGCCTCGTTCTACATGCTGGGTGCCTACTTCGCCTACGCGCTGCAGGGCACGCTCGGCTTCTGGCCCGCCATCGTGGTCTCGCCGGTCCTGGTCGGCCTGGTCGGGGTGGCGGTGGAGCGCTTCTTCCTGCGCCGCGTGCACCACCACGGCCACGCGCACGAGCTGCTGCTGACCTTCGGCCTGTCGTTCATCATCGCCGAGCTGATCAAGCTGTTCTTCGGCAACTTCCCGGTGGACTACCGCATCCCGGCGGCGCTGGACTTTGCCGCGTTCCGGCTGGGCGCCTCGGCCTATCCGTTCTACCGCGTGTTCATGGGCGCCATCGCGCTGGCCATGTTCGCCGTCATCTACCTGCTGCTCACGCGCACGCGGGTCGGCATCGTGGTGCGCTCGGCCATCTACAAGCCGCGCATGGCCGAAGCGCTCGGCCACAACGTGCCGCTGGTCTTCATGGGCGTGTTCGGCATCGGCGCGGCGCTGGCGGGCCTGGCCGGCGCGGTGGCCGGCGCGTTCTACACCACCAACCCCAACATGGCGCTGGAGCTCGGCGTGATGGTCTTCGTGGTGGTGGTGGTCGGCGGCCTCGGCTCGCTCGGCGGCGCCATGCTGGCGTCGCTGCTGATCGGGCTGATCACGTCGTTCTCGGTCGGCATCGACCGCAGCCTCGCCGACCTGCTCGCGCTGGTTGGCGCGGGCGCCTGGGCCGAGGACGTCGGCGGCCTCTTGACCCTCAAGCTCTCCAGCCTGGCCGGGACCATCCCGTTCGCGCTGATGCTGCTGATTCTGCTGGTGCGTCCGTCCGGGCTGATGGGCGAGAAGGAGTAAGCATGACCCAAGTCCCCCATTCCCCGCGCCTGCCGCGCGCCACGCCCGCCACGCACGCCGCGCCCGCCCCCCGGCTGTCGCCGGCGCAGAAGATCCTGCTGCTGCTCGGCACCGCCGCGCTGGTGGCGCTGCCGCTGGTGCTGTCGCCGTCGCTGGTCAACGCCTCGATCCAGATGCTGATCGCGGTGCTGTTCGCCGCCGCCTTCAACCTGCTCAGCGGCCAGGGCGGCATGCTCTCGTTCGGCCACGCGGCCTACTTCGGCATCGGCAGCTTCGCCACCGTGCACGCCATGAACGCCTTCGGCGGCAACGGCCTGCTGCCCACCCCGCTGCTGCCGCTGGCCGGCGGCGCGATGGGCCTGCTGGCCGGGCTGGCCGCCGGCTGGTTCGCCACCAAGCGCACCGGCGTCTACTTCGCCATGATCACGCTGGCGCTGGCCGAGCTGCTGCATTCGCTGGCGCCGCACCTGAAGGGCTGGTTCGGCGGCGAGGCCGGCCTGTCCACCATGCGCATGCCGGCGTGGGGCCTGAGCTTCGGCGACAGCAACCAGGTCTATTACCTGACGCTGGCCTGGGTGCTGCTGTCGCTGGCGCTGCTGTACCTGTTCACGCTCACGCCGGTGGGGCGCCTGACGCTCGGCCTGCGCGAGAACGCCAACCGCCTGCGCTTTCTCGGCTACGACACGCACCGCCTGGGCGTGCTGGTGTTCGCGGTCTCGGCCATGTTCGCCGGCATTGCCGGCGCGCTGCAGGCCATCAACATGGAGGCGGCCAACTACGTGGTGTTCGAGTCCTCGGCCTCGGCCGCGGTGGTGCTCAACAGCTATATCGGCGGCGTGAAGCTCTTCCTCGGGCCGGCGCTGGGCGCGGCGGTGATGACGTTCTTCGGCTACGCGGTGTCGGACCTGACGCGCTCGTGGCTGCTGTACCAGGGCATCGTGTTCGTGCTGGTGATGCTGTTCATGCCCACCGGCCTGGCCGGGCTGATCCAGTCCTTCGTCGCCCACGGCAAGACCTACGGCCTGCGCGCGCTGCTGCCGGTCACGCTGGCCTATCTCGTCGGCACGCTGCTGCTGGCCTGCGGCACGGTGTTCACGGTGGAGATGCTGCAGCGCTTCTTCTCGCAGGACTACCGCTCGATGGCTTCCCTCAACGGCGGCGCCGGCTGGCCCGCGATCCCGCTGTTCGGCCGCGAGTGGGACCCGGTCTCGCCGCTGACCTGGCTGGTGCCGGCGGCGCTGCTGCTGGCCGGCATCGCCACGGCGCGGCTGGCCAACGGCCGCTGGCTGCGGCTGAAGGAGGCCGCGCCCGCCGCCGGGACGGAAGCCGCCGGCGCCGCCACCACCGCCCGGAGGACCCCGGCATGAGCACGCGCATGAACACCGAACCGATCCTTTCCCTGCGCGGGCTGCGCAAGTCCTTCGGCGACATCGACATCATCCGCGGCGTGGACCTCGACCTCGCCGGCGGCGAGCGGCATGCGCTGATCGGCCCCAACGGCGCCGGCAAGTCCACGCTGTTCCACCTGATCTCCGGGCGCCTGCCGCTCACGCACGGCGAGATCGTGCTGGGCGGCGAGCCGATCCAGGGCCTGTCGCCGCAGCAGATCAACCACCGCGGCCTGGCGCGCTCGTTCCAGATCACCAACATCTTTGCCGGCCTGAGCGTGTACGAGAACCTGCGCCTGGCCGTGATGCGGCGCCACGGCCTGCAATACACGCTGTGGAAATTCGCCCACAAGCTGCGCGCGGTGCGCGACGAAACCATGCACCTGCTCGGGCAGGTGCGGCTGGCCGCGCGCGCGCAGGACACCGCCGGCGAGCTGTCGTACTCGGAGCAGCGCTCGCTGGAGATCGCCATGACGCTGGCCTCGGACCCCAAGGTCATCATGCTCGACGAGCCGATGGCCGGCATGTCGCAGGAAGAGACCGACTACACCGCCGGCCTGATCCGCGAGATCGCGCAGGGCCGCACGCTGCTGATCGTGGAGCACGACATGGACGTGGTGTTCGCGCTCAGCGACCGCATCAGCGTGCTGGTCTACGGCGAGATCGTGGCCACCGGCACGCCCGACGAGATCCGCAACAACGCCCGCGTCAAGGAAGCCTACCTGGGCGAGGAGGTCAGCGTATGAGCACGCCATCCATGCAGAACGAGAGCGGCGCCCCGCTGCTCGCCGTGCAGGGCCTGCACGCGCACTACGGCAAGAGCCACATCCTGCACGGCGTGGATTTCCACGTCGGCCACGGCGAGGTGGTCAGCCTGCTGGGCCGCAACGGCTCGGGCCGCTCCACCACGCTCAAGGCCATCATGGGCCTGGTGCCGCCCAGCGCGGGCGAGGTCAGGCTGCGCGGGCGCGACCTGGCCGGCGCGCAGTCCTACGCGATCTGCCGGCGCGGCATCGCCTACGTGCCGGAGGAGCGCGAGGTGTTCGCCAACCTGAGCGTGGACGAGAACCTGCGCATGGGCGAGCAGCGCGCCACCGAAGGCGCGCCGCAATGGACGCTCGAGCAGATGTTCGACTACTTCCCGCGCCTCAAGGAGCGCCGCAACACCAAGGCCGGCAGCCTCTCCGGCGGCGAGCAGCAGATGCTGACCATGTGCCGCTCGCTGCTGGGCAACCCGCTGGTGATCCTGATCGACGAGCCCACCGAGGGCCTCGCGCCCAAGATCGTGGCGGTGGTCGGCGAGGCCATCCAGGACATCCACCGGCGCGGCGTGTCGGTGGTGCTGGTCGAGCAGAAGCTCGCCATCGCGCTGAAGGTCTCCAGCCGCGTCTGCGTGATGGGCCACGGCCGCATCGTCTACGAAGGCACGCCCGCGCAACTCACTTCCAATACCCAACTTCTGAAGGACTGGCTAGCCGTATGAGCACCTCTTTGCCGACTGGATACCCCAACGCGCAACCGTTCGCGCGCGCCACCTACCCCGGCCTGGCCGGCAAGGCCGTGCTCAACACCGGCGGCGCCAGCGGCATCGGCCGCGCGATGGCGCACGGCTTCGCGCGCCACGGCGCGCGGCTGATGCTGCTGGACCTGGACGCGGACGGGCTGGCCACCACCCGCGCCGAGCTGGAAGCGGCGTATCCGGAAGCCCAGGTCGATACCGTGGTCGCCTCGATCACCGACCCCGACGCCGTCGAGCGAGCCTGCGCCGCCACCGAGGCGCGCTTCGGCCGCATCGACATCCTGCTCAACAACGCCGGCATCTCGATGAACAAGCCCGCGCTGGAACTCACGCCAGAGGACTGGCGCCGCGCCATCGACATCGACCTGTCCGGCGTCTTCTACTGCGCGCAGGCGGCGGCGCGCCGCATGGTGCGCCAGGGCGGCGGCAACATCCTGAGCACCGCCTCGATGTGGGGCCTGGCCTCGTCGGCGCGGCGCCTGGCCTACTGCGCGGCCAAGGCGGGCGTGGTCTCGCTCACCAGGTCGCTGGCCGCCGAATGGGCCGAATACAACATCCGCGTCAACGCGGTGTGCCCCGGCTACACCAGCACCGCGCTGATGGAAACGCTGCTGGCGCGCGGCGCCATCGACGGCGAGGCGCTGCTCGCGCGCACGCCGCTGCGGCGCTTCGGCTCGCCCGACGAGATGGCCGAGGTGGCGCTGTTCCTGGCCTCGGACTCGGCCGCCTTCATCACCGGCCACGCGCTGGTCTCCGACGGCGGCTGGACCGCGGACGGCTTCTGAACGGCGCGCGGCGCCACCTCCCGCACACGACACCGCACGCGACACCGCACACGACACCGAACACAACACGGCCGGCCACGACCGGCAACCGAGGATTCTCAAATGTCTGAACGTAGCGCCCTGCGCCCCGCCGCCGAATGGGTGGAACTGCGAGCCACCGACGAAGACTGGGCCCGCGCGGACCCGGCCCTGCTCGGCACGCTGCTGAGCCACCTGCACCTGATCCGCGGCTTCGAGGAAGCCGTGCTCGAACTCGCCGCCGAAGGGCTGGTCCACGGCCCGGCGCATTCCAGCATCGGCCAGGAAGGCGGCGCCGCGGGCTCCATCGTGCCGCTGACCGGCGCCGACCAGATCAACGGCTCGCACCGCGGCCACCACCAGTTCCTGTCCAAGGCGCTGGGCTACCTCGCGCCCGGCGGCATTGACCCGCGCGCGCCGCTGGCGGATGGCGTGCAGACGCTGCTGCAACGCACGCTGGCGGAAATCCTCGGCCTCGCGCAAGGCTACTGCAAGGGCCGCGGCGGCTCCATGCACCTGCAGTGGGCCGAGGCCGGGGCGCTCGGCACCAACGCCATCGTCGGCGGCGGCGTGCCGATGGCGGCCGGCGCGGCGTGGTCGCACCGCCATGCCGGCACCGACGCGGTGGCCATCACCTACTTCGGCGACGGCGCGGTCAACATCGGCTCGGTGCTGGAGACCATGAACCTGGCCGCGGCGTGGAAGCTGCCGCTGTGCTTCTTCATCGAGAACAACCGCTACGCGGTCTCCACCACGGTGGAAGAGTCCACCGCCGAGCCGCGCCTGTCGGCGCGCGGCATGGGCTTCAACATCCCGAGCTGGAAGGTCGACGGCATGGACCCGCTGGCGGTCTGGCTGGCCACGCAGGAAGCGCTCGCGCACATGCGCGCCGGCCGCGGCCCGACCGTGATCGAGGCGGACCTGTACCGCTTCTTCCACCAGAACGGCCCGTTCCCGGGCAGCGCCTTCGGCTACCGCAGCAAGGAAGAAGAACAGCAATGGCGCGCGCGCGACCCGCTCGACCTGATGGCGCGCCGCATGCAGGAGCGCAGGCTGATCAGCGCCGACGAGATCGCCGCGCTGCGCGAGCGCGTGCGCCAGGCCATGCGCGAAGCCGCCGCCGCGCTGACCGAGGCCGACCCGTCCGGCAAGGCCGGCAAGCGCCGCATCCGCCCCGAGCTGTGGCCGAGCCCGGATTTCCGCGACGTGGGCATCCGCGGCGACCTGTCCGAGCTGGAAGGCCTGCGCTGCGAGGAAGAAGCAGGCTTCGCCGGCAAGCTCGCACCGCGCAAGTTCATCGACGTGGTGGCCGACGTCATGCACCGCCGCATGGAGACCGATGCGTCCGTGGTGGTGATGGGCGAGGACGTGCACCGCCTCAAGGGCGGCACCAACGGCGCCACGCGCGGCCTGCGCGACAGCTTCCCCGAGCGCGTGCTGGGCACGCCGATCAGCGAGAACGCCTTCGTCGGCCTCGGTGGCGGGCTGGCGCTGGACGGCCGCTACAAGCCGGTGGTGGAGTTCATGTACCCGGACTTCATGTGGGTGGCGGCCGACCAGGTCTTCAACCAGATCGGCAAGGCGCGCCACATGTTCGGCGGCCAGAGCGACGTGCCGCTGGTGCTGCGCACCAAGGTGGCAATGGGCACCGGCTACGGCTCGCAGCACTCGATGGACCCGGCCGGCATCTTCGCCACCAGCCCGGGCTGGCGCATCGTGGCGCCGTCCACGCCGTTCGACTACGTGGGCCTGATGAACACCGCGCTGGCCTGCAAGGACCCGGTGCTGGTGATCGAGCACGTCGACCTGTACAACGCCACCGGCGTGGGTCCGGTCGAGGACTTCGACTACCACCTGCCGGTGGGCAAGGCCGCCGTGCGCCGCTGCGGCGCGGAGCTGACCGTGCTCACCTACCTGTCGATGGTCGGCCACACGCTGGAAGCGGTGGAGCAGACCGGCATCGACGCCGAGGTCATCGACCTGCGCTGGCTGGACCGCGCCAGCCTGGACTGGGACACCATCGGGCAGAGCATCCGCAAGACCAACAACGTGCTGATCGCCGAGCAGGGCGCGCGCGGCACCTCCTATGGCGGCTGGCTGGCCGACGAGATCCAGCGCCGCTTCTTCGACTGGCTGGACCAGCCGGTGCAGCGCGTGAGCGGCGCGGAAGCCGCGCCCAGCATTTCCAAGGTGCTGGAGCGCGCCGCCGCCGCCCGCACCGAGGAAGTGGCCGAAGGCCTGCGCCAGGCCATGCGCGACAAGGGCGCGGCCTGAGCGCCGCCGCCCGGTACCCCGAGCACACCGAACACGCCAGACACAGCAAAGGAATTCCGATGAGCCTGAACATGATCGTCCCCCTGGAGGTCGGCATCGCCGTGCGCGACCTGCCGCGCATGCGCCGCTTCTACGAGCAGGTGCTGGGCCTGACCTTCGTCAGCGAAGTCGCCGTGCCCGCCGACAAGGCCGCGCAGGCCGCCATGCACGCGGCCGGCTATACCGCGGTGCGCCTGCAGACGCCCTACGGCGAACGCATCAAGCTGCTCGCGCCGGCCCAGGCGCCCGCGCCCGAGGCCGCGCCCGCCTACATCCTCGACAAGGCCAACGCCACCTATCTCACCTTCATCGTGGCGGACATCCAGGCCGTGGTCGACAAGCTGCTGGCCGCCGGCGTGGAATTCCTCACCGGCCCGCAGCGCGTGGAAGTGCGCCCCGGCACCTACCTGGCCTTCTGCCGCGACCCCGAGGGCAACGTGCTCGAGATCGTGCAATACGCGGACATCGCGGCCTACCGCCCCGACCTGCACCAAGCGAGGACCGCCTGACATGGCCACCCTGTTGCGCATGCCCGAGGTGGCGGCCAATGCCACCCACGCCACGCTGCAAGCGTGGACCAGGAACGAAGGCGATGCCGTGGCCGTGGGCGACTGCATCGCCGAGATCGAGACCGACAAGGCCGTGGTCGAGCTCAACGCCGACACCGCCGGCGTGCTGGGCCGCCGCCTGGTCGCGGCCGGGCAGGACGTGGAAGTCGGCGCGCCGATCGGCGTGCTGCTCGCCGGCGGCGAGACCGGCGTGGACGTGGGTGCGCTGATCGCCGCGGCTGGCGGTGCGCCGGCATCGCAGGCGGAGGCGCCAGCGGAAACCGCCCCGCCCGCCGCTGTCGACGTTGCTGGCGGCAACGCAACGCAGGCCGCCCGCGTCTTCGCCAGCCCGCTGGCGCGCCGGCTGGCCGCGCAGCGCGGCCTCGACCTCGCCGCGCTGCGCGGCAGCGGGCCGAACGGCCGCATCGTCAAGCGCGATGTCGAGCAGGCCGCGGCGGTTCCCGCGCCCGCGAGCGCGCCCCCGGTCGCGCCGCAGGCGCAGGCCAACACACCGGCCACCGCCGCGTTCACCGAGATCCCGCACAGCAATATGCGCCGCACCATCGCGCGCCGGCTGGGCGAGAGCAAGTCCACCATCCCGCATTTCTACCTCACGGCGGACTGCCGCATGGAGCGCCTGCTGGCGCTGCGCGCGGAGATCAACGCCGCCGCGCCGCGCAAGATCTCGGTCAACGATTTCGTCGTGCGCGCCGTGGCCGTGGCGCTGCGCGAAGTGCCCGCCGCCAACGTCGGCTGGACCGACGCGGCCATGCGCCAGTACCACCAGGCCGACATCGCCGTGGCGGTCTCCACCGACGCCGGGCTGATCACGCCCATCGTGCGCGCGGCCGACCAGAAGCCGCTGTCGCGCATCAGCGAGGAAATCGCCGACCTCGCCGCGCGCGCGCGCGCCTCGCAACTGCGGCCCGAGGAATACCAGGGCGGCAGCTTCAGCGTGAGCAACCTCGGCATGTTCGGCGTGTCCGAGTTCTCCGCCATCATCAACCCGCCGCAGGCCGCCATCCTCGCCGTGGGCGCCACGCAGGCGGTGCCGGTGGTCGAGGACGGCGCGCTGCGCGCGGGGCAGGTGATGCGCTGCACGCTGTCGGTGGACCACCGCGCCATCGACGGCGCGCTGGCCGCGCAGTGGCTGGCCGCGTTCAAGCGCCTGCTGGAAAACCCGCTGGCGATGCTGATCTGAGGACCGCGACGTGGACAATGCCTCGTTTGACATGATCGTGGTCGGCGGCGGGCCGGGCGGCTACGTGGCCGCCATCCGCGCCGCGCAGCTCGGCATGAAGACCGCGCTGGTGGAGAAGGCGCAACTGGGCGGCATCTGCCTGAACTGGGGTTGCATCCCGACCAAGGCGCTGCTGCGCTCGGCCGACGTGCTGCGACTGGTGCGGGACGCGGCCGCCTACGGCATCAAGGTGGCGGCGCCGGCCGCCGACCTGCCCGCGATGGTGGCGCGCTCGCGCGCGGTGGCCGCGCAGCTCAACAAGGGCGTGACGGGCCTGATGAAGAAGAACGGCGTGACCGTGCTCACAGGCCACGGCCGCCTCGCCGGCAAAGGCCGGCTGGACATCACCGCGCCGGATGGCAGGACGCGCACGGTATCGTCCGCGCACATCGTGCTCGCCACCGGCGCGCGCGCGCGCCAGTTGCCCGCGCTGCCCGCCGACGGCAAGACCGTGTGGAGCTACCGCGAGGCGCTCGCGCCGCCGGCGCTGCCGCGGCGCATGCTGATCGTGGGCGCCGGCGCCATCGGCATCGAGTTCGCCAGCTTCTACCACGCGGTCGGCGCGCACGTGACGGTGATCGAAATGGCGGACCGCATCCTGCCGGTGGAAGACGCCGACATCTCCGCGCAGGTGGCAGGCAGCCTGGCGCGCGACGGCATCGTGCTGCATACGTCCACCGGCATCGCGCAGGCCGAACGCGCCGGGGCCGGCTGGACGGTCACGCTGCAAGGCGGCAAGCCGGATGGCGCGAAGATCGAGGCCGACGTGGTGCTGGTGGCCGCCGGCATCGTCGGCAACGTGGAGGGCATCGGGCTGGAGAACACCGCGGTCAAGGTCGAGAAGACGCACATCGTCACCGACGGGTTCGGCCGCACGGCGGAGCCCGGCGTCTACGCCATCGGCGACGTGGCCGGCCCGCCGTGGCTCGCGCACAAGGCCAGCCACGAAGGCGTGATCTGCGTGGAGCACATCGCCGGGCTGCAGCCGCACGCGCTCGACCCCGCTCGCATTCCGGCCTGCACCTACAGCCATCCGCAGGTGGCCAGCGTGGGCCTGACCGAGGCGCAGGCGCGCGCGCGCGGCCACCAGATCCGGGTCGGCAAGTTCCCGTTCGCCGCCAACGGCAAGGCCATCGCGCTGGGCAGCACCGGCGGGCTGGTCAAGGTGGTGTTCGACGAAGGCAGCGGCGAGCTGCTCGGCGCCCACATGGTCGGCGACGAAGTCACCGAGATGATCCAGGGCTACGCCATCGCGCAGACGCTGGAAACCACCGAGGCCGACCTGATGGCCGCCGTGCTGCCCCACCCCACCATGTCCGAGGCCATGCACGAAGCGGTGCTGGCGGCCTACGGGCGCGCGCTGCATATCTGAAGCCGCGCCGCATTCCTGGAGAGACAAAGCATGTACAACTTCGACCAACGCACCCTGCTGCTGACCGGCGCCAATGGCGGCATCGGCCGCGAGACGGCCCGGCTGTTCCTCGCGCACGGCGCCAACCTCGTGCTGACCGACCTGGACGAAACCGGCCTAGCCGGCTTCGCGCGCGAACTCGACCCCGCCGGCGAACGTATCGCCACGCTGCGCATGGACGCCGCCAGCCCCGACGACTGCGCGCGCGCCGTGGCGCTGGCGCAGGAGCGTTTCGGCGGCATCGATTTCCTGGTGCCCTCGGCCGGCCTGTACCAGGCGCAGCCGGTCGCGGAGATGAGCGACGCGCAATGGCGCCAGACGCTGTCCATCAACCTCGACGGCGTGTTCTATCTTGTGCGCCGCGCCATTCCCGCGCTGCGCGAGAACAGCGCCATCGTCAACCTGACCTCGGTGGCCGCGCACCGCGGCGCTTACTACAATGCGCACTATTCGGCCTCCAAGGGCGGCCTGCTCAGCCTCACGCGCAGCCTGGCGCGGGAACTCGGGCCGCGCACGCGCGTCAACGCTGTATCGCCCGGCGTGATCGAGACCCCGATGACCACCGAGCTGATCCAGAAACGCGGCGCCGACTCCATCGAGCAGACCCCGCTCAAGCGCCTCGGCCACCCGCGCGAGATCGCCACCGCGATCGGCTTCCTGTGCAGCGACGCGGCCAGCTTCGTCACCGGCGAAGTGCTGCACGTCAACGGCGGCCTGTACATCGCCGGCTAGGAAGTCGTTTCAAAAAGATCCTGGCGTCGTTGCGCGGCCTTGTCGTACGACTTGTACTGTCTGCGGCCGCACGCCTAGCCAAGACCGCTTCGCTTCATTTTGAAACAACTTCCCGGTCGGACGCCGCCACATGCGCCAGCGCGTGCGCGCGCATCCTGCTAATCTGCCGCCTGTGGCTCGCCGCCCATCCCCCAACACCGCTACGGAACCAGACCATGCTGAACCTCCAAGACCCCTCCCTGCTGCGCCAGCAGTGCTATGTCGACGGCCGCTGGATCGACGGCGAGCGTCATATCGACGTCACCAACCCCGCCACCGGCGCGCGCGTGGCCCAGGTACCGCAGCTCGGCGCCGATGAAACGCGCCAGGCCATCGAGGCCGCCAACCGCGCGCTGCCGGCATGGCGCGCGCGCACCGCCAAGGACCGCTCGGCGCTGCTGCGCAAGTGGTTCGAACTGCTGCTGGCCAACCAGGACGACCTGGCCCGCATCATGACCGCCGAGCAGGGCAAGCCGTTCGCCGAGGCGCGCGGCGAGATCGCCTACGCGGCCTCGTTCATCGAGTGGTTCGCCGAGGAAGGCAAGCGCGTCTACGGCGAGACCATTCCCGCGCCGGTCAGCAACCAGCGCATCGTCGTCACCAAGGAGCCGGTCGGCGTGTGCGCGGCCATCACGCCGTGGAACTTCCCGGCGGCCATGATCACGCGCAAGGCCGGCCCCGCGCTGGCGGCCGGCTGCACGATGGTGGTCAAGCCCGCCTCGCAGACGCCGCTGACCGCGCTGGCGATGGCGGTGCTGGCCGAGCGCGCCGGCATCCCCGCCGGCGTGCTGTCGGTGATCACCGGCTCGGCCGGCGCCATCGGCGGCGAGCTCAGCACCAACCCGCTGGTGCGCAAGCTCACCTTCACCGGCTCCACCGAAGTGGGCCGCACGCTGATGGCGCAGACCGCCTCCACCATCAAGAAGGTATCGATGGAACTGGGCGGCAACGCGCCCTTCATCGTCTTCGACGACGCCGACCTCGACGCCGCGGTGGAAGGCGCCATCGTCTCCAAGTACCGCAATGCCGGCCAGACCTGCGTCTGCGCCAACCGCCTGTACGTGCACAGCAAGGTCTATGACGCCTTCGCCGAGAAACTGGTGGCCGCCGTGCGCGCGCTCAAGGTAGGCGACGGCATGGACGACGGCGTGCGCATCGGCCCGCTGATCGACGGCAAGGCCGTGGCCAAGGTCGAGGAACACATCACCGACGCCCTCGCCAAGGGCGCGCGCGTGCTGGAAGGCGGCAAGCGCCATGCGCTGGGGCAGTCGTTCTTCGAGCCCACCGTGCTGGCCGACGTCAAGCCCAACATGCTGGTCGCGCGCGAGGAAACCTTCGGCCCGCTCGCGCCGCTGTTCCGCTTCGAGACCGAAGACGAAGTGGTGGCCCTGGCCAACGACACCGAGTTCGGCCTCGCCAGCTACTTCTACGCGCGCGACCTCGGCCGCGTATGGCGCGTGTCCGAGCGGCTGGAGTACGGCATGGTCGGCGTCAACACTGGCCTGATCTCCAACGAGGTCGCGCCGTTCGGCGGCGTCAAGCAATCGGGCGTGGGCCGCGAGGGCTCGCACTACGGCATCGAGGATTACCTCGTCATCAAGTACACCTGCATGGCGGGCATCTAAGCCGGCTGCGCACGGCGGGAGGGCGCGCGTCCCTCCCGCTTTTTCTCGCTTTCTCCCCTTTTTCCCATCTCCCCGTTTCCCTTCCCACACCCGCCATGCAGATCGACGGCAATACCCGCCTTGTCGGCATCATCGCCGCGCCCGTCGCGCACGTGCGCACGCCGCAGCTATTCAACGCCTCCGCCGCCCGCCAGGGCCTGAACGCGACCTGCGTGCCCTTGCACGTCGAGCCCGCGCAACTGCCGGCCTTCCTCGCCGGCGTGGCCGGCGCGCAGAACCTCGACGGCCTCGTGGTCACGATCCCCCACAAGGAAACCGTGGTCGCCGCCTGCGGCGCGCTGACCGAAACCGCCCGCCTGGTCGGCTCCGTCAACGCCATGCGCTTCGACCGCGCGCAAGGCCACTGGATCGGCGGCAACTTCGACGGCGACGGCTTCGTGGCCGGCCTGCGCGAACGCGGCCACCGCCTCGCCGGCAAGCGCGTGCTGCAACTCGGCGCCGGCGGCGCCGGCAAATCGATGGCCTACGCCATCGCCCGCGAGCAGCCGGCCGAACTGGTCATCCACAACCGCTCCGCCGCCAAGGCCGCCGAACTCGCGGCCAGCCTGAAAGCCATCCTGCCCGCGGTGAACATCCGCGCCGGCGGCGACGACCCCGCCGGCTTCGACGTGGTGGTCAACGCCACCGCGCTCGGCCTGCGCGATACCGACCCGCTGCCGGTCCCCGCAACCCGGCTCGCCGCCGGCACGCTGGTCTGCGAAGCCGTGGTGCGCGACGGCGACACACCCCTGCTCAAGGCCGCGCGCGAGCAAGGCTGCGCGGTGCATCACGGGCAGTGGATGCTGTATGGACAGATCGTGGAGATTGCGCGCTTCCTGGGGGTTGGGCTGGAGGCGGCGTTCGTTGAGCGGATATTGGGGCCGGCGGGGTGAGTTGAGGAAGAGGAATTGTCCGGGCGGCGGAAGCGATTCGGACCGGGATTCCAACCAGGATCGCGGTCATTATCGGCCTGTCATCGCAACCCAACCCCGCAGGCAGAGTACGCCCACTAACCGCAATATCGCGATGTTTTGGTCATTGGCCAGCGATTCGGAAGACCCCATGCCACAGCCTCGCCTTGTGGTGACGTGCCACCGACTGACAGTACCTCACCAGGCTCGCATCTTGAACAGACGTCCCTGTTCTCCCTCGTCGTGCAAGGCGAGGACGATTTCTTCCGCAGCAAACACGGTGCCGTCATCGGTTCGGGCAGGCAAATCCGAGTCGATCAAGGTGACGACAGGTTGCAGACCCAACTCGGCATAGCGACGAATGACCGCAAGCAAGTTTTCTTTCTTGCGGTCATCCAGTGATTCGAATACACCATCGTGGTAGACGAAGCGTGGAAACTTGTCGTCAAGGTGAGCCCGCAGCACAGCCAAGTCAAATGCAATGCACAGCAGTTTGCGATATGTGTACCCAAGATCGGCGCTGGTCGCATTGCCCGATTCATCCAGAATCTCCGCCTTGAATTCCAGATGCCCGGCCTGATTCGGAGAGACGCTCAGCAATGCTTTACGGTCAATCACTTCCTCGACGATCTCACTGAAGAAGACACGTATCGTGGAGAATAGACTGTTCGGATCCGAGTTCTGCTTCTCGACGTCAGCTTCAATCTGAGTCTGTAGATGGCCTCGTTCCTCTGTCAATGCCCGGATGTCCGCACGCAATTCCTGCAGGCGATGAAGGAAGCCGCGCTGGCGCTCCAGAGATGTGATATCCGCTCTAAGCGTCACCATGTCGTCCGAGACCTGCCTGTATTTGCCGAAGATATCAGTTCCGCTCAAGAAAGAAAGCATGTCTGAGCGCTTCTTTCCCAACTGGCTAAGTTCCACATTGACCCGTTTCAACTCGGATTCGACCTCTGCGCGCTCTTCCTGCAGATAGCCACGACGCTCGTCAGTAATTGCCCTGTTGAAAGCAATCAATTGCTGAAAATCTTTCTTAACCTGTCCCTTGAATAGGACCCCGGCCTCCTCAAACAAGCGCTGCGCCTCATCCGGATTGAACAGGATCTGATCCGCTTCCAGCGAAGCCAGTATTTTCTTCCTGTTCTGAGTCAGTGAATAACGCTCGCCATTGAGCACAGCGATACGCTCGTCGATATCATCGACTAGCTGCTTGGTTCTGTCCTTGTCTTGAACACGGAAATCAAAGGCATCGAGTAGTTTCTGCTTCTTCTCTGCTTCCTTCTGCTTGAGCAAGAGAATGCCTTCAATCTTGCTAATGTCCTCGATGGACCCGCCCAGCTCATTCTTGATGGTCTGCGCGGTGTCCTGCTTCCTGGACAGTTCTTCCTCCTTCTCGTAGTGCAGGGCAATCAATCCCGCATCGAACCCCAGCATGTGTGCGAGGAATGGTTTCCAGTCCGCATGCTTTGACGCGAATTTTCGCAGTTGGAACACCTCGCGGAAGTCCTCCTGTGAGCGTAGTAGATAGCCAAGCCCTTTGCGATACGACCACGGCTTGAGTGCGCGCCAATCGAGCAAACCGTCGAGCAGGTCACGAGCGCGATCAAATGGTACCTCCTGGTGGTCCCACTCCAGGATCGACAACGAAGAGAAGTCTTGATGTCTGGCTTCATGCTTCTTGAAACTGATCTTGGTCGCCTCTTCCACTCCACGCCGTATCGTGACGAATGAGGCATCCTCCAGTTCTATCTCCAGGAAAAAAATAAAGTCCTTGAAAAGATCGAGGTGTTTGAAGAGAAAGAAACTAGTGTCGCGCGCGGCAAGAAACCCAAAGTCGAGCAGGCGCCCCAGGGTGCTTTTCCCCAGGTTGTGCGTGTCCTTTTCACGGTTCTCCGGCAAACGAATTTCAGCCAACACCACATTCAGGCCATGCGCGAAGTCCACTGACTCGAACAGATCTGGTTTGTTCGAATAGAGTTTAGATAGCTTCATTGGGCCCTACATATTCCACTGCATCTGTCTTGGGGCGATAGTCGATCAGCCCCATCAAATAAAGAAAGTTCAGCGCCGGCAGGAACAGCACATCGCCACCAATGACGGCTTTCTTCGCGTACTTTCGCAACGCATCATACTCATCCACGCGACGAGCTTTCAATCGCGTCAACAATAACAGCGAAACATTGATAACTGTACGATCCGGATGCGAGTGCTTAGTTGGCCGCAACATCACCCACCTCCCCGATATCGCAGTTCCAGTACATATAGAACAACACAGCGCGGGTCAGCCGCTTATGTGCATGCTGGCGCAGCACCGGGTCGCGACTGAACAGCAGGTCCACCAGGTACTCCATCACATCATCGAAGCTCTGGTAGTCCTTACGCTTCGCAATGATCTTGAGTTGAAACTCATCGACCACTGACTCATACATGCGCAGCAATTCAAGATTCTCAGGTGCCGCCAGGAAGGCACTGATCTGCGCGGTCTCCTTCAAGTACTTCTTGCGTTGCGCCTTGGCGTAGTCGGCAGTCATGTTGTTCAGCCGATTTTTCTGCTCATAGGTCACGCGTCCGGTAGGCGGATCGTCAAGCATTGCCGACACGCCATCCTTCTGCCTGGCCAGCGCCTGAACAACCTCGGCAAGATCATCCGGACTGACGATCAGGGGTGAATCGACTGGGTCAAGATTCGCCTTTCCGGCAACGTCGGGAAACGTCTTCAACAAGACTTCCAGTTGCTCCAAACCGCACAAGTAGATCGATGAAGCAGGAATACCGCATTGCTCAGCAATATATCCTCGTATCTCGCTCTCGGCATTGCCAGCCAAACGCCGATTGGCGAATAGCATGTAGTGATCGAGTTGCTTGGCGTCGCGCAATGCCTTGATACGTGAAATTTCCTTGCCAAGCACCGTGTTGGCCGCATTCTTGCTGAAGAAGTCGGATTCCGAGAAATTCCGGTTGTAGCCGTTAGTATGCTTGGCCTGAACGATAGTCGTCCCGACCCAAGGCGCAGCCTTGCTTGGGTGCAGTTCGGCCGTGCCGACGAACTTGGCATCGCGCCCGCCGTCACGCCCCTTGGCGAAACCCTGCACAGAAACGCCAAGCAAGCGCTGGCACAAAAAAACGATCAGTTTCTCGAACTGATCCTCGCTCATATCTTCGTAGGCGAACTTCATCGTGCCTCCGGGCCGATTTTCCGCGGACGACCTATCACGCAGCAACCGTAATGCCGCGAGCATGCGCATGACGCGCGGGCTGCACCACGATCTCCACATGCTGGTCGAGCGACACCAGCGCCTGCATCAGCCGCTCCAGCGAAATGTTCTGGAGCTTGTAGCGGCGGACCTGGGACACCTTGGGCTGGGTCATGCCGGTAATGGCGGCCGCCTCCGTCTGGCTCAGGCCCCGCTTGTCGAGCAGCGCATTGAACTTGAACGCGAGCGCGGCCTTTGCGGACAGGTCTTCGGCGTCGTCGAAACCGAGGTCTGCCAGTACGTTGTCGGTGCCCTGAATATCGTGCTTGTGACTCATCATGTTCTCCCGCTCACCCCGTAACGGGTGAGCACAGCCTTCAACCGCCTCTCTATCAATTCCACGTCCGGCTGCGGCGTGGCGATGCCGGACTTGGACTTTTTCTGAAACGCATGCAGCACATGCACTGCATCGCCGATCAGTACGGAGTAGACCGCCCGGAAGGTGTCACCCCGATGGTCTTCCACCAGCTCGTACACCCCGGGACCCAAGCCTTTCCAAGGCTTGGCCGAATCAGGCGTGCCGCCCAACTGGACCACGAACAGCGCGACTCCCATATCCTTCTGGACGGGGACGGGAAATGCCTTGAAGTCCTTTTTCGAGGACCCTTCCCAATACAAGAGCTTGCGTTTCTCGATCATGAATTATATCCGTTCGGATATGAAAAACAAGATGCAGGAATCATGGCAATCCTCTCGGATTACTCCTGCATCGGTTCTTCGGGGCTGGACTCGTCTGCGGCGGTACAGCGCGAGATCGGGCTCGTCTCCGGGCTTGATTGGCGATACGCTAAGCGCTACTATCCGGCTCGTAGGCAACTGCGATCCCACTCCCGCCCCTCCCGGAGGGCCCTAAGCCGGTGACGCCGCAGTCTGCGATAGAGTCGAAGCCACCCTAGCGGTGGCTTTTGGCTTTCTGATGCCGTGAAATGGTGGCGTCCGCGGTCGTCCTGCTGCGTTGCCGGCTATCGCGCATTGGCCTGGCCGCGGCGAAACTTGAAGTCGGCAGGCAACTTGCCGCGGAAACGGCGCAGCCGCGACAGCAGTTCGTCGGCGCCCGGTTTCTTGCGTATTGCAGCGGTACGCAATGCGTTGATCACGATTTCGATGTCGTCGCCCTCGCGCAGCGCCAGCGCTTCCACCACGCTCGGCGGCAAGCGCACGGCGAGGCTGTTGCCCCATTTCTCGATCAGCATGTCACGCTCCTGGAAGATATGCATCTTGATTGGCTATCTCGAGCGACTGGCATGCAGATGCACCGACGAAGCCGGCAAGCGCAAGCGCTTGCCGGGCTGCGCAACACGTATCAGCAATGCGCGAAAACGTGCCGGGTCACTGGCCTCATTCCGCCAAAACAGTTTCCTGCTTCCGCAGCGCTGCCAGTTCGCTCAGCACAAGCGTCTCATGCGCGAGCTCCGCTGCCAGTGAGAAAATTCCGCTTTGTACTTCCTGATTCAACGCCCCGCACGCATTGCCTGACGCGGCATAGTCGCCGGTCATGCAGAGCAGTGCGTAAAGCTGGCCTGCTTTCTCTGTCGCCAGGCTCAAGGGCGTTTCGGATGGCGCGTGGGACGTGACGAACAGGTCGGCGCCGGTGTGTTCGGCGGTGATGCCGTAGCGGGTGTGTTTAGGCATGGCGCGCCCTCCTGAACGATACGGATGCGCGCGGGAGGGTGATGATGGGAACGGCTGTCTGCCCGAGATGGGCGAGCGAAGACTGACGCATGGTGTATGCCTCTCTCTTGAACGATCTGGAATCCGCCCAATCGCTCTCAAACGGGTGGGCGGGCACAAGGCGTGGTTGAGAGACCGGAAGAGAGGCGACCGGCGGGCCCGAAGGCCCCCCGCCCAGGCCCGCCCGTAGAGGCGTACAAAGGCACAACGGACGAAAGAATACCATCTGGCAGCAGTCGTCCGTTCTCTCACATTCCGGCTCTCACCCCGGGTCGCCACGATCGCAGCGACATAGCCAGTATAGATTCCGTCGTATCGCCCAAACCCATCGGCAACAACTTTTAACCCTTGTTGCCGAACCTGTCGCCTCAGACCGCGCCATCCGCACGCAACGCTGCAATCGCCTCGGCGCCCACGCCCCAATCCCGCAGAATCGCCTCGCTGTCCGCCCCCGGTTCCACCGGCGCGCTCGGCACGCCAGCCGGCGTGCGGCTGAAGCGCGGGGCCGGGGCCGGCTGCACCACGCCGTCGATTTCCAGGAAGGTCTCGCGCGCGCGGTTGTGCGGGTGGCGGGTCGCTTCGTCCCAGTCGAGCACGGGCGCGAAGCAGGCATCGCTGCCTTCGAGCAGTTCGCACCATTGGTCGCGCGTGCGGGTCAGGAACATCTGCGCCATGCGGGCCTTGAGCGCGGGCCACTGGCGTTTGTCCAGTTGCGCGTCGAAGGCCGGGTCGTCCAGCCCGCAGCGCTCGCGCAGCAGCGCGTAGAACTGCGGCTCGATGGCGCCCACGGCCACGTATTTGCCGTCGGCGCAGGTGTAGGTGTCGTAGAAATGCGCGGCGCCGTCGAGCAGATTGTCGCCGCGCTGGTTGCTCCAGCGCCCGCCGGCCTTGAAGCCGTACATCATGGCGCCGAGCAGCGCGGTGCCGTCGGTCATGGCAGCGTCCACCACCTGTCCCTTGCCGGACTGGCGCGCCTCGGCGAGCGCGCACATCACGCCGAACGCCAGCAGCATGCCGCCGCCGCCAAAGTCACCGATGTAGTTGAGCGGCACCGCCGGCGGCCGGTCCGGGCGGCCGATGGCGTGCAGCGCGCCGGCGATGGCGATGTAGTTGATGTCGTGGCCGGCGGCCTGCGCGAGCGGCCCGTGCTGGCCCCAGCCGGTCATGCGGCCGTACACCAGCGCGGGGTTGCGCGCGAGGCAAGCGTCGGGGCCCAGGCCCAGGCGCTCCATCACGCCGGGGCGGAAGCCTTCGATCAGCACGTCGGCGCGGGCGATCAGGTCCAGCACGGTCTGCGCCGCGCCGGGCTTGCGCAGGTCGATGGCCAGCGAGCGGCGGCCGCGCGCGGTCACGTCGCAGCGGGCCTTGCCGGCGCTGGTGGCGGCGGGCGCGCCGGGCGCGCGCGGCCGGTCGACGCGGATCACCTCGGCGCCCTGGTCCGCCAGCATCATCGCGCAGAACGGCGCCGGGCCGAGCCCGACCATCTCCACCACCTTCAGTCCCGCCAACGGTCCCGCCATGTCTTGTCTCCGGTTGTCTGCGCTGCGCCGGGCCCATCCCCGGATGCGTCTTGCCGGATAGTTTGCCACGGCCGCCGCCGCGGGAAATCGTCAATACCGACGAATCCCGGCCCGCCTCACGCTGCAAGCACCGCGAAGGCGGGCGGGTTGGCGGCCAGCGCGCGCCGCAGGGCGTTGGCGGTGAGCTCCTCCAATGCTGCCGGCACGGCCTGCCCGCTTCGCGCCAGCGCGCCAGCCACGCTCACCACCTTGTCGGCGCGGTAGCGGCGGCCGCTGCCGATGGCGGCCTCGAAATCGTTGGCGCGCCGGTTGATCTCCTCCGGCTCCGCCGCCACCAGCAGCACGGCGTGGGCCAGCACCACGTGCAGCGCGGCATCGGCGGCGCCGGCCGCCCGGCGCCAGTATTGCGCCGTGCCGGCGATCTTGCGCGCGTCCGTCTGCGGCCCCCACGCGAGATTGAAGCGGCCGTCACAGAAAGAGCCATCCACGGCCTGCCAGTGCGTGCGCAACCCAAGCTCGGCCAGCGCGCCGGCCAGCACTTCGCACAGGTGCAGGTAGACGCGTTCCGCGTGCGTGCCCGCGCCGCCGCGCACCGGGTAGGCCAGGCTCAGGTTGAGGATGCCCGGGCCCTGCGGCACCAGCCCGCCGCCGGACAACCGCAGCCATACCGGACAGCCGCGCGCGGCGAAGTCACGGCGCGCGGCTTCCAGTTGCGCATGGCGCAGGTAGCTGCGCGGCACCACCAGCGACACCGGCGCCTGCCACAGGTGCGACAGCCAGCGGCCGGCGGCGGCCTGCTCGAGCATGGCGTGCTCGGCGTGGAGGGGATCGGGGTCGGTTGGGTCGGGGGTGAAGGGGGTGAAGGGCATGGGTTGCGCCGTAGTGTGGTGACGTTGCACGGATACCGCTGTTCAATACCACCTCGCCCTCGCCCGAGTGGTGACTTGCCTTCAGGCCAGCCGTTCGAGTTGCTGGCCGACGTCATCCAGCCATGCCTGCTGCCGGCCGGCAATCGCGGCGAATCCCGCGCTGGCCAGCGGATGGCCGGCAAGCCGCTGCCAGTAAGCGCGGGCCAGCGGCAGCATCTCGTGCCAGACCGCGACCGGCGGCTGCGCGGGCGGCGTGAGCGGGTCGAGGTCGTCGCGCATGGCGCCGCTGTCGTGGGGCCGCAGGCCCATCGGCAGCATGTCGTAGGTCGGCGTCAGCGGAAACGGCAGCGCGCCGTCATGCAGGAAGGCCAGGTTGCCGAAATGCATGTCCGTGTTGCCGATCAGCCGGCCGAAGGCATAGAGCCGGCCGGCATCATGATGTGCTTGCTGCGTGATCACGCCCTGCGCGAACAGCGCGTCCGTCACGGCCGGCCACGCACTGCTGCGGCGTCCGACGAACTCCGCGTCCAGCGCGGCCAGCGACACCACGCCGCGCCGGCCGCCCTGCTCGGTGCGGTCGAAGCGGGCGACCTGCAAGAAGCGCTGGCCGCCGGCATCCAGCAATTCGCTCTGCGCCGCGGGCAAGCCGTGCCCTGCCAGGTGCTGCAGGGCCAGGTGCTCGGCCAGCAGCAAATCCCGCCAGCGCTGGCTGATCGCGCTGTCCTGCGCGGCGCTGAACTTGACCAGCACATCCCGCCCATCCACCTGGACCGCGAACTTCGGCTGCTCGCCGCCGGCGCTGGAGCCGATCCGCTCGCCCGCCATCGAGCGCGCCGCCAGTTCCGGAAAGCGTTGCGCGCGCTCGCCGGCGGCGATGCCTTCCGGCCGTTGCGCGAGCCAGGCGTCGCGGCTCAGGTCGCCCAGCAGCAGGTTGCCGGTCACGTCATGCTGCCCCGCCGCCAGCGCGACCAGCACGTGGTCGTCAGTCCAGTTCCTCGGGTCGTCGGGCAGGCCGAGCCCGGCGGCGCGCTGGCGCGCCCAGTGCCGGCCTAGAAAACCCTGCGGGCGCATGTCCTGCAGCCACCACGGCAGGCCTTCGAAGTGACGATCGGGCTGGCCCGCCTCGCGCACGACAAAGCCCGGATGGACCGGCAACAGTTCGCCCCATTGCTCCAGCCTGCCGGCGGCCGTGACACGGTACAACGCCAGCTGGGCCTGCCCCGCCACGCTGCGGCGCGCCAGATACTGCGCGGCCTTGGCCTTGCCGATGCGCAGCACACGGTCGCTCGCGGCCGCGATGCGGCGCGACAACGTAGGCTGGCTAATCCCCAGCCGCTCGCACAGGTACCCCGCGTTGGCGGGGCCACTGCCAAGCGCGTCGAGCAGCGCGGTGATGTGGGCAGACATGAATAGATACTGAATGGATCGATGTACGAGAAAATTATTGTATATCAATCGCTTAGCAACGTCTTCTCCAATCTTTGCCGTGGAATATGAATAGATATTGAATAGATACGAAAGTGCCTTTCACGTTCCACGACCCTCTTCACCCCCCTCTTCACCCTCCCAAATGCGCCCGCAACAACGCATTGAACTCCCCAGCCCGCTCCATCTGGCTCATATGCCCGGCGTCGTCGAACACCTTGACGGTGGCCCCGGCCGGCGCGTTCTGCGCATGGGCCGGCGGAATGACGTGGTCCTGCGCGCCCCACACCACCAGCACCGGCTTGTCGCCGAGCCTGCGGCCCGGCTGTTCGGTCTGCCGGCCGCCGCCGAACAGGCTGGCGCCGAGGCTGGCCAGGGCCTCGGTCACGCCGTCGAGGCGCTTGTACTTGAGCAGGTCGTCCAGCATCTGGCGGCTGACCAGGCCGGTGTCGGCGAACAGCAGTTCGATCACCGGCTTGAGGTCGCGCCGCGATTGCGCGTTGACGAAGCCTTCGGTGTAGCCGTTGTTGATCTCGTCGCCGAGGCCGACCGGCGAGACCAGCGCCAGCGAGCGCACGCGCTGCGGCGCGTCCACGGCCAGTTGCGCGGCCACGCCGCCGCCCATCGAGTGGCCGACCAGATGCGCCTGGCCAATGTCGAGCGCGTCCATGAACTGCGCGACGAAGCCGGCCAGCGCGGCCAGCGTGGTGCCGGGCAGCCTGGGCGTGGACTGGCCGTGCGCGGGCAGATCCAGCGCGACCACGGTGTGCGTCTCGGCCAGCGCGTCGAGGTTGAACAGCCAGTTGTCGAGGTCGCCGCCGAAGCCGTGCAGGAACAGCACGGTCTCGGCGCCTTCGCCGCGCCTGGCGTAGCGCACGCGGATGCCGTCGATGTCGATGAACTGGTACGCGGCGGCGCCCGCTTCGGCGTCGTCTTCATCGGCGGCGGGGGTTTCGTACGCGGCCACGTAGGCGTCGATCTCGGCGTCACTGACCTCGGGCGGGGCCAGCACGCCGAGCAGCGCCTTGACCGGCAGCACGTCGCCCACGGCGGCGACCTTGCGGCGCAGCGTGCCGGCGTCGGGCGCTTCCACGGCGTTGGCGATCTTGTCGGTTTCCACGTCGAGGATGGGCATGCCCACGGTGATCTGCGCGCCCTCTTCCACCAGCCAGTCGTTGATGGTGCCTTCTTTCATCGACAGGCCCCATTTGGGCATGACGATCGGGGTGATCTCGGCCATCAGTGTTTTCCTCCCTTCACGGTCTTGCGCGCGGCCTCGGCGATCTGCGCCGCGCTGGGGATATAGAGGTCTTCCAGCGCGGGCGAGAACGGCACCGGCGTGTGCGGCGGGCACACCATCTCGATGCCGGCCTTGAGCGCGCCGAAAGCCCGCTGCGCGACCTGCGCGGCAATGTCGGTGGCGATGTTGCAGCGCGGGCTGGCTTCGTCCACCACCACCAGGCGGCCGGTGTTTTCCACGGTCTCCAGCACGGTGTCGATGTCCAGCGGCGACAGGCTGCGCAGGTCCACCACCTCGGCCTCGATGCCTTCCTTGGCCAGCGTGGCGGCGGCTTCCAGCGCGCGGTGCACCATCAGGCCATAGGTGACGATCGAAACATCCTTGCCGTCGCGCACGATATTGGCCTCGCCGAACGGAATCGCGTACGAGTTCTCCGGCACCTCGCCTTCGAAGCCGTACAGGTTCTTGTGCTCGCAGAAGATGACGGGGTCGTTGTCGCGGATGGCCTGGATCAGCAGGCCCTTGGTGTCGTAGGGCGTGGACGGGCACACCACCTTGAGCCCCGGGATGTGCGTGAACAGCGGCGTGAGCATCTGGCTGTGCTGGGCCGCCGCGCGAAAGCCCGCGCCGACCATCGCGCGGATCACCACCGGCGTCTCGGCCTTGCCGCCGAACATGTAGCGGAACTTGGCGGCCTGGTTGAAGATCTGGTCGAAGCACACGCCCATGAAGTCGATGAACATCAGCTCGGCGATGGGGCGCATGCCGCAGGCCGCCGCGCCGATGGCCGCGCCGACGTAGGCGGACTCGGACAGCGGCGTGTCGAGCAGGCGGTCGCCGTGCTTGGCGTAGAGGCCCTTGGTGACGCCGAGCACGCCGCCCCAGGCGTCCTTCTCGCCGTCCGCGCCGGCGCCGCCGACGATATCCTCGCCGAGCATGATCACGCTCGGGTCACGGGTCATTTCCTGGTCGATCGCTTCGTTGATCGCCAGCTTCATGCTGAGTTTGCGGGACATGGTGTGGTCTCCTGTCTGTGCTGTTCGTGCGGTCCGGTCTGCGATGCGCTCAGTAGCTGACGTAGACGTCGGTGAGCAGGTCGGCGGCGGTGGGGAACGGCGCAGCCTTGGCCTGCTGCACGGCGTCCTCGATCAGCGCGGCGACCTGCTCGTCGATGGCCTTCAGTTCTTCGGGGGCGATCACGCCGGCCTGCGTCACGGTGGCGGCGAATTTCTTCAGGCAGTCCTTGTTGGCGCGGATGTCGTCGAGCTCGCCGCTAGCGCGGTAGGTCTGCGCGTCGCCCTCGAAATGGCCGTAGAAGCGCACCATCTTGCATTCGAGCAGCGCGGGGCCACCGCCTTCGCGGGCACGTTTGATGACTTCGCCGGCGGCCTCGTGCACGGCGAAGAAGTCGGTGCCGTCCACGGTCACGCCGGGAATGCCGAAGCCGGCGGCGCGGTCGACGTAGCTGTCCACGGCGGTGCCGTACTCGCGCGCGGTGGACTCGGCGTAGCCGTTGTTCTCGATCACGAAGATCACCGGCAGGTTCCACACGGCGGCCAGATTCAGGCTTTCGAGGAAGGTGCCCTGGTTGGAGGCGCCGTCGCCGGCGAACGTGATGCCGACCTCGCCCTTGCCGCGGAACTTGGCGGCCAGCGCGGCGCCGCAGATCAGCGGCGCGCCCGCGCCGAGAATGCCGTTGGCGCCCATCATGCCCTTGGACAGGTCGGCGATATGCATGGAGCCGCCCTTGCCGTTGCACGAGCCGCCCTTGCGGCCGTAGATCTCCTTCATCATCGCCGCCGGATCCACGCCCTTGGCGATGCAGTGGCCGTGGCCGCGGTGCGTGCTGGCAATGCGGTCGCCGTCGCCGAGGTGATGCAGGATGCCGACGCCGGCGGCTTCCTCGCCGGCGTAGAGGTGGACGAAGCCGGGAATGTCGCCGCGGCCGAAGTCCACGTGCAGGCGCTCCTCGAAATCGCGGATGGTGCGCATGCGGCGGTACACGGCGAGCAGGTCTTCCTTGCCGAGCGGCAAGGTGTGCTGGCTGGCTGGGGTGGTCATGGCTGTCTCCTTCATGGTTTTGTGGCAGCGGTAAGGCTATCGGCAAGCGTTGGCGGGCAGGAAGCGGGCGGCGGCGCGCGCCCGCAGCGCATCAGCCCGGCGGCGGCGGCGTAGCGCATGCAGGCGGCCACGTCGAGGCTGAGGAAGGCGCGCTCGCGCAGCGTCACGGTGACTTCGTCGCGCGCGCCGAACACCAGCTCGCGCTCGCCGTCCAGCGCGACGATGCCGCTGCGCTGGCGCACGCGGTGCGGCACGCCGTCGGCGAGGCGCTCCCAGCCGGCGATGGGCACGGCGCTGAGCAGCCCGGGCGCGATCGGCGCGCGCAGGTCGAAGCGGCCCTCGCCGGCGGCGGCAAGCTCGATGGCGAGGCCGCCGGGCTCGTGGCGCCCGACCGGCTCGAGCAGCCCGCCGATGGCGGACAGGCCGATGGCCTGCGGATCGGCGAAGGCGAGGTACACGGCGCCGAGCGTCTCGGTCTTCCACAACGCGCGCGCGCCGATGAAATGCTCGTGCGAGATCACGGCGTCCACCAGGGCGATGTCGTGGCGCACTTCGTGTTCGCCGGCGATGCGGACGTCGAGCCGCTTGTTGGCGGCCAGCGCCTGCGCGGCGGGAATGCGCCCGCTGGCGAACAGGCCGGTGGCGAGGCCGGTGATGGTGGCCTCGCGCATTTCGGGATAGGCGTTGTTGGTGCCGGTGGAGATGCCGGCAATCGGCACGCGGCCGCATTCGCGCACCACCGCGCGATGGGTGCCGTCGCCGCCGAGCACGATGATGGCGGCCACGCCCGCCTCGCGCATCATGCGCGCGGCCTGGAAGGTGTCGTCCACGCGCGCGGTGACGGGCATGTCGAGGTAGGCCACTTCGGGCAGCGCGGCGTCCGGCCCCTGGCGGCGCGTCAGGTGGCGCGCCAACAGCACGCGCATGCCTTCGCGGTCCGGCATCATCAGCACGCGGCCCACGCCGCAGGCGGCGAGCGCGGCCAGCAGGCGCAGCACGATGTTGACGCGGTCGGCCAGCTGCAGCGTATTGGCGTTGGCGATCACGCGGCGGATGTCGCGCGCCGAGATCGGATTGGCGATGATGCCCACCAGCGGCCGCGCGGCCAGCGTCTGCTCACCCATGCCTGGTCTCCTGCCGTTTTATCTTGTGGCAGGCATATCGCAATGGGCGTGCCACCCGGCGCACACGCGGGCGAGGCAGCAAAAGCGCGGAAAAATTGCGGGATTACCCGCAGAAAAAACGGCTGCCGGCGAGACAGCCGGGGCCGCGCTGTGACAGGTGTCACAGCATCAGGTGTCAAGCCGCGCGACACCTGTCGCGCGGTCAGTGCGGCGCGTCGCGCTGGTTGGGCGAGGCGATGCCATAGCGCGCCATGCGGCGGTACAGCGTCATGCGGCTCACGCCGATCTGGCGCGCCACCGCGCTGAGGTTCCAGCCCGCCGCGCGCAGGTACTGCATCAGCAGCATGCCTTCGGGCGGAAGCTGGTGCGGATCGAAGTGCGGATCAGAGTGCGGACCGGGGCCGGCGACCGGCGCCGGCTGGACCGCTGGCGCCGCCGCGCCGGCAGGCGGCAGCGCGGGCGCCAGCAAACCCGGTTGCCGCGGTGCGGCGCCGATGCCTTCGGGCAGGTCTTCCACTTCGACATGGCCGCCGGTGCAGACCGCGCGCGCGTATTCGAGCGCGTTGCGCAGTTCGCGCAGGTTGCCGGGCCACGCATGCGCATGCAGGCGCGCGCGCGCCGCCGGCGACAGGCTGACGGTGGCACTGACGGCGCCGCCGCCCGCGCCGAGCATCTTGCCGATCAGCCAGTCCAGGTCGGTGCGCTCGCGCAGCGGCGGCAGCACGAGGCGCGCGCCGTTGAGACGGTAATACAGGTCTTCGCGGAAGCGCCCGCTGCTCACCAGTTGATCCAGCGGATGGTGCGTGGCGGAAATCACGCGCACGTTGACCGGCACCGGCCGCGCGGCGCCGATGGCCAGCACCTCGCCTTCGGCCAGCACGCGCAGCAGGCGCGATTGCAGCTCGCGCGGCATGTCGCCGATCTCGTCGAGGAACAGCGTGCCGCCGTCCGCTTCCTGGATCAGGCCGCGCTTGGCGCGCGGGCCGGCGCCGGAGAAGCTGTTGGGCAGGTGGCCGAACAGTTCGCTCTCGATCAGCGTCTCGGGAATCGCCGCGCAGTTGACCGCCACGAACGGCCCGCCGCGGCGCGCGCTGGCCTGGTGCAGCGCCTTGGCGAGGTATTCCTTGCCGCTGCCGGTCTCGCCGTTGATCAGCAGGTTGATCGGCGAATCCACCAGCCGGGCGGCGCGCTGCAATTGCTGCTGCAGCGCGGCATCGCCGCCGCACAGGGCGGCCAGCGGCGCCTGCAGCGGCGCGCCGCGCGCCACCACGGCCGGCTGCCAGCGCGGCGCCGGCGGCATCACGCTCAGGTAGAGCCGCCTGCCGCTGCGCGACAGCGCCAGCGCGCGCTGCTCGCTCGGGCGCGAATGGACGAAGCGGCCGAGCTCGTCCAGGCGGGCGTCGAACAGCGCCTCGAAGGCCATGCCCAGCACCGGCGCGCCCGATACGGTCGATACGGTCGATACGGTCGATACGCTCGATACGCCGCCGCCCGCGCCAAGCTCGGCCTCCAGCATCTGCTGCGCGCGCCGGTTGTGGCCGCTCACGCGGCCGGCGGCGTCGAGCGCGAGCAGGTATTCCGGGTTCACGTCGACGAATTCCGGCGCCGCGTCGAGCTTGAGGATCCAGTCCTCGCGGTGGCTGCGCAGGAAGCTGGCGTTCTCGATGTGGCTGGCGTAGATGCGCACCATCTGCAGCGCCAGCCCCTGGCTGTCCTTGGCCTGCGGCGAGGTCAGCGCGGAGATGTCGAGGATGGCGCAGAGGCTGCCGTGCGAGTCGAACAGCGGCGCGGCGGTGCAGGTCAGCGGGATGTGGGTGGCGTCGAAATGGTCGGCCTGGTGCACCGTCAGCGCCTGCCCGGTGGCCAGCGCGGTGCCCACCGCGCAGGTGCCGGCGCCGGCTTCGCTCCACTGCGCGCCCAGGTACAGGCCGGCGCGGCGCAGGCGCGCGTCGGCATTGGCGTCGCCGAGGTAGTCCACGGTCACGCCCTGCGCGTCGGTGAGCAGCACCACATAGCCCATGCCGGCCACCTGGCCGTAGAGCGTCTGCAGGCCGTGGCGGGCGATGCGGGTGAAATCGTCGATGCGCTGCTGGTGCTCGCGCAGCCGCGTCTGCGGCAGGATGCGGGCCTGCTGCATGCGCGCGGGGTCGAGCCCGTACTGGTGCACGCAGCGCCGCCAGGAATTCTGGATGATGGTCTCGGGCGCGCGCGGCAGGCACGGCAACGGCGCGCCGGCGTGCGTGGTGAGCTGGACTACCGTGTCGATGTGCTCGCGTTGCCGCAGGTCCATCGTCGTCTCCTTGTCGTCTCCCGGCGTGGCGCCGTCCGGCTCTGCGTGCCTCTGAATGACGGGCGGCCGGGAATCCTAATGTATCCGACCGGGAGCGGCTTGGGCAAACCTCTTCATGCGATGTGCGCGGGCAGGCCCATGCGTGCGGCGCAGCAATTTTCGTATCCGTCCAATGTCCACGGCTCGGGTTTCGCCTTAACTTCGAGGCCTCCCACTCGCCCACGCCGGCCCATGCCGATCCTGTTCCCCCCGACCGAAGTCATCACCAGCGCACTCGACGGCACCCGCTACATCGTTTTCCAGGGGCCGGACCTGATCTCGAACGAACTGAGGAAGACCGGTGGCTTCGAAACATGGCTGCGCCCGTTCTTCGAAAAGCTGCTGCGCAACCAGTTGCCCGGCACCATTCTCGACGTCGGCTGCAACATCGGCACCTTCGTGCTGCCGCTGGCGCGGCAGTATCCGCTGCATCGCTTCGAATGCTTCGACGCGCAGCGGCTCGCGCTCTATTGCCTGGGCGGATCGATCGCGCTGAATTCCCTTTCCAACATCAACACCTACCATCTCGCGCTGTCCGACCGCCCCGGTGAAATCGAGGCGCAGATCCCGGACTACCCGAGCCACAACAACATCGGCAGCTACAGCTTCGACGCGGAATTCAACGCTTTCCATCGCCGCAGCCCGCAAGGCGTGGCGGTCGAGCGGATTCCCGTGGCGACGCTGGACCAGGGCGAGTACACCGATATCCGCCTGATCAAGATCGACGTCGAAGGCATGGAGCTCCAGGTGCTGCAAGGCGCCCGGGAACTGCTCAGGCGCAACCACTATCCGCCGCTCGTCTTCGAGACGTGGAAATTCGCGTGGTTCGCCGAGCGCAGGGAAGCACTGATCGCGTGGGTGGAGGCGCTGGGCTACGAGGTCTTCCACTGGGGCTGCGACAGCTTTGCCCAGCATCCGGCCCACGGGGAAGTCATCCGGTTCTAGCGTTCCCGGGCCGCGAAGTGCGGGCGCCGCGCAAGCGCGCACCGGCGGCGCGGAACGGGCGGGCGCATCCGCGCATCCGCCCGCACATCCGCGCGCGCGCCGGCTTCAGCAGCCGAGCCGGTCGGCCAGTTCCGTCATGCTGCCGGCCACCACGTCCCAGTCGGACTCGGCGGCGCGGTCCTTGGACTGGTTCGGCCCGTATTCCGTGGGCCGGTTGACGTAGGCCGTGCGCATGCCGTGCGAGCGCCCGTGGCGCAGGTCGCCGTTGTGCGCCGCCACCAGCATCACCTCGTGCGGATGCAGGCCGAGAAAGCCGATCACGCCGCGGTAGATGCGCGGATCGGGCTTGAAGTGGCGCACCACGTCGGCGCTGTAGATCGCGTCCCACGGCAGGCCGGCGTGCCGGGCCGTGTCGATCAGGCACGGCACGCTGCCGTTGGAGAACGTGCTCAGGATGTAGCGCTGCTTCAGGCGCGTGAGCCCGGGCACGGTGTCGGGCCAGCCCGAGAGCCGGTGCCAGGCGCGGTTGAGGTAGTCCTTCTCGGCCTCGTCCAGGCCCTGGATGCCGAACTCGTCGAGCAGCACGTCGAGCCGCTCGCGGTGCAGCACGTCGATGTTGGCCCAGGGCCGCGCGCCTTCGCGCACGCGGTCCATGCCGGGCACGTAGCCGGCGCGCCAGGCGTCGGCGAACGCCACCCAGTCCGCCTCGATGCCCTTGCGCTTGCCGAAGGCGGCGAGGTCGGCGCTGACGCTGCTGCGCCAGTCGACCACGGTGCCGAACACGTCGAACACCAGCGCCTTCACTTCGCCGAGGCCGTGCTTGCCAGCGTCCGCCGCCTGGCCGTTATTGCTGTCCATGTCTGCTCCCGTTGCGGCCGCGCTCAGGCGCTGGCCTTGTCGAGCAGGGCAATGTCGTCGGCGCCGAGCTGCAGGCGCGTGGCGGCGATCAGGTCGTCCAGCTGCGCCACCGAAGTGGCGCTGGCGATGGGCGAGGTGATGCTCGGCCGCGCGATCAGCCACGCCAGCGCGACCTGCGTCGGATTGGCGCCGCGGCGTGCCGCCACTTCGTCGAGCGCGGCCAGGATGCCCAGGCCGCGCGCGTTCAGGTAGGCCTTGACGGCCTGCCCGCGCGCGCTGCTCTTGTCGAGGTCGGCCTCGGAGCGGTACTTGCCGCTCAGGAAGCCGCTGGCCAGCGCGTAGTAGTTGAGCACGCCCAGCCCTTCGCGCAGCACCAGCGGCTCCAGCTCGCTCTCGTATGCCGCGCGGGTGTAGAGATTGTAGTTCGGCTGCAGGCTCTCGTAGCGCGGCAGGCCGAGGCGGGCGCTGGTCGCCAGCGCTTCGGCCAGGCGCTCGGCGCCGTAGTTGGAGGCGCCGATGGCGCGCACCTTGCCGGCCTTGATGAGGCGGTCGTAGGCGTCCAGCGTTTCTTCCAGCGGGGTGTCCTGGTCGTCGGTGTGCGACTGGTAGAGATCGATGTAGTCGGTCTGCAGGCGCTGCAGCGAGGCATCGACGGCGCGCTCGATGTACGCGCGCGACAGGCCCTTGCTGCCTTCGCCCATCTCGATGCCGACCTTGGTCGCCAGCACCACCTCGGCGCGCTTGCCGCTGCGCTTGAACCACTTGCCGATGATGGTCTCGGATTCGCCGCCCCGGTTGCCGGGCACCCAGCGGGAATAGACGTCGGCGGTGTCGACGAAATTGAGCCCGGCGCCGACGAAGGCATCGAGCAGCTTGAAGGAGGTGGCCTCGTCGGCACTCCAGCCGAACACGTTGCCGCCGAATGCCAGGGGCGAGACTTCCAGCCCGGACCTGCCCAGTTTGCGCTTGGTAATGCTTGAGGTCATCCGTTTTGCTCCGCGAGTTGCATGCGATGTGCCCCCGTCAGGCCGGCCCGTCGGCGGCAGGGTGCCGCGCCGGTGGCCGGCGCGGCGAAAAGCACATTGTAGGCAGGGAACGGAAAGCTTGCTGGCGGGGTCCGCGGCGGCCCCTTCCGTGCGTCAGCGGCGCAAACTCAGAGCGCGGCGCGCGCGGCGCGCGCGGCGGGCGCGAGGTCGCGCATGGCCTGCGCGGCGATCTCGAACGAGCGCAGGCGGGCTTCGTGGTCGTAGATCTGCGCGGTCAGCATCAGCTCGTCCGGGCGCAGGTCGTCGACGAAGCGCTGCAGGCCGGCGCGCACGCCGGCCGCGTCGCCCACCACCGAGCAGGCCAGCGAGCGGCGGATATGGGTGGCCTCGGTCTCGCTCCACAGCGTCTCGATGTCGTCCACGGGCGGACGGATCGGGCCGGGCGCGCCGCGCACCAGCGCCAGGAACTGCTGCTGCAGCGAGCTGAACAGGCGGCGCGCCTGCACCTCGGTATCCGCCGCGAACACGTTCAGGCCGAGCATGACGTGCGGGCGGTCCAGTTGCTCGGACGGGCGGAAGGTCTGCCGGTACAGATCGACCGCCTGGCGCATGAAACCCGGCGCGAAGTGCGAAGCGAACGCGAACGGCAGGCCCATCGCCGCGGCCAGCTGCGCGCTGAACAGGCTGGAGCCGAGCAGCCACAGCGGCACCTTCAGGCCCGCGCCGGGCACCGCGCGCAGGCGCTGGCCGGGGCGCGGCGTGTCGAAATACGCCTGCAGTTCTTCGACGTCCTGCGGGAAGGCGTCGGCGGTGTCCTGCGTGGCGCTGCGGCGCAGCGCGCGCGCGGTGGACTGGTCGGTGCCGGGCGCGCGGCCCAGGCCGAGGTCGATGCGGCCCGGGAACAGCGCCTCGAGCGTGCCGAACTGCTCGGCCACCACCAGCGGCGAGTGATTGGGCAGCATGATGCCGCCCGAGCCCACGCGGATGGTGGAAGTGCCGTTGGCGACGTGGCCGATCAGGACCGCGGTGGCGGCGCTGGCGATGCCGGGCATGTTGTGGTGCTCAGCCAGCCAGAAGCGGCGGTAGCCGAGGCGCTCGGCGTGCTGCGCGAGCGCAAGCGTGTTGCGCATGGCCTGGCCGGCATCGCCGCCTTCCACGATGGGCGACAGGTCAAGCAGGGAGTAGGGGATCATGGCGGCACTCATGGCGTAGATGCGGAACGTCGATGGGGGCGACGGACTGCGGCCGGCTCGACGATTTATTGAACGATCGCTATATTAATCACAGGCTGGTGCGACTGGCAACGGAAAAATATAATGACCACTATGAAAAAGAGTGTTTCCGGCGCGGGCCGCGGACGGCCCCGGCAATTCGATCGCGACGCGGCGCTGGGCCAGGCCCTGGCGCTGTTCTGGCGCCACGGCTACGAGTCCACCTCGGTCGCGGCGCTCACCGAGGCGATGGCGATCACCGCCCCCAGCCTGTACGCCGCCTTCGGCAGCAAGGAGCAATTGTTCTACGAAGCCGTGGACCGCTACGCCGAGACCCACGGCGCGCTGCTGTACGGCCCGCTGGAAGCCGGCGGCAGCGCGCGCGACGCGGTGCGCGACCTGCTGGCCGGCGCGGCCGCGCTGTTCAGCGCCAAGGGCAGCCCGGCCGGCTGCTTCCTGATGAGCGGCACCAGCTGCTCGGCGGACTGCGCCTACATCGAGGACACGCTGCGCCTGCGCCGCCGGGAAAAGGAACAGGCCATGCAGGCGCGCATCGAGGCCGGCATCGCCGCGGGCGAGCTGCCCGCGGGCGCCGACGCGGCGGCGCTGGCGCGCTTCTTCAACGCGGTGATGCAGGGCATGTCGATGCAGGCGCGCGACGGCGCCACGCGCGCCGCGCTGGAAGGGCTGGCGGAGATGGCGATGCTGGCCTGGCCGGCGCCGCCCGCAAAGCCTGCCAAAGCGGCCAGAACAAAGGCGCCGCAGAGGGTTTAGGAAACAGGCGGCTCCGGCCGGCGCCACAGCCACGCCAGCACGCAGGCCATGCAGGCGATCGCGGCATAGGCCAGCCAGGGCCGGTGCATGCCGTACAGCAGCACGCCGGCGCACACCGTCATCGCCGCCGTGGCGCTCCACTTGGCGCGGCGGCTGACCATGCGGCCGTGATGCCAGTTGTAGAGCATGGGGCCGAACACGCGGTGGCCGAGCAGCCATGCGTGCAGCCGCGGCGAGCCCTTGGCCGCGGCCCACGCGGCCAGCAACACGAATTCCGTGCTCGGCAGCCCCGGAATGAACAGGCCGAGGATGGCCACGCCCAGGCTGGCCAGCGCCAGCGCGGTCAGCAGCGCGCGCGCCGCGCGCGTGCGCGCCAGGCGCAGCGGGGCGTCGTCGACCTGCGCCGCGGCGCGGGCCCGGGGCGGCACGGCGTCGCGCGGGCCGGCTTCGGCGTCATCCACGGCGCTTCACCCCGGCGGCAGGCCGCGCCACGCCGCGGCAAGGCGGGCGGACCCGTGCGTGAAGGCGGCAACGGCAGGTGGCATGGAATGGCTTCTCTCGGTTCGGCTGGTGGTGCGCGGCTGGGTCTCATTGTCCGCGCCGCCGCGCCGCGCGGCAAGGCGTAGCCCGCGCGACCCCGGCGGCGATGCGGCTTGCGCGCATATGCAAAGCCGAATTCCTTCGTTGAGCACGCCGCGCGGCACGGCATATGGTAGCGCTTTGGCGGCAGGCGCCGCCCTCTTCCCTTGCCAAGGAGCCTCGCCATGACCGTCGCCGCGACCGCCGCTGTGACCGCCGCCGTGACCGCCGCCGTGACCGATACCACCGCGGACGCCGCGCGCCGGCACGCCGCCGGACAACCGCTCACCGTGCACCCGCTTTCCGCGCACATCGGCGCGCGCATCGACGGCGTGGACCTGCGCGCGCCGCTGCCGCCGGCGCAGGTGGCGGCGATCCGCGCCGCGCTGCTGAAGTGGAAGGTGGTGTTCTTCCGCGACCAGCACCTGTCGCACGAGCAGCACATCGCCTTTGCCCGGCAGTTCGGCGAGCTCACCGTCGGGCATCCCGTGTTCGGCCACGTGGACGGCTTTCCCGAGCTGTACTCGATCAGCAAGCACCGCAAGGCCAACCGCTTCGAGGGCCAGGCGATCCAGCGCCCGTGGACCGGCTGGCACACCGACGTGACCGCGGCGGTCAACCCGCCGGCCGCCTCCATCCTGCGCGGCGTGGTGATCCCGCCCTACGGCGGCGACACGCAGTGGACCAACCTCGTGGCCGCCTACCAGGGTCTGTCCGAGCCGCTGCGCCGCATCGTGGACGGCCTGCGCGGCGTGCACCGCTTCACCGCGCCGGCCGGCGCCAGCGCCACCGGCGAGTTCGAGCGCGCGGTCAAGAGCCGCTCGCTGGTCAGCGAGCATCCGCTGGTGCGCGTGCACCCCGAGACCGGCGAGCGCGCGCTCTACGTCAGCCCGAGCTTCCTCAAGTCGCTGTCCGGCTTCGCGCCGCGCGAGAGCCAGCAACTGCTGGAGCTGCTGTGGGAACACGTGGTGCGCCCGGAATACACGGTGCGCTTCAAGTGGGAGCCGGGCAGCATCGCGTTCTGGGACAACCGCGCCACCGCGCACCTGGCGCCGGCCGACATCTTCGACCTCGATTTCGACCGCCAGCTCTACCGCATCACGCTTGTGGGCGACGTGCCGGTGGGCGTGGACGGCCGCCCCTCCAGCGCGCTCGAGGGCGACCCGGTGCTGGCCGCGCACGGCGCGGCTTCGTAGCGCGGCGGCGCCGGCATCGGGCCGACAGCCGCCACAGACAAGCGCAGGGCCTCCGCGCCGAGTGGCGCCTCAGCGCGCCATCAGCGAGCCCATAGCGCCCGCGCCACCGCGTCGCCCGCCGCGCCGCCGCCGAACACGCGCTGGCCGATGGCGAAGCCGAGCTCGCGGTAGCTTTCCCACTGCGCCTCGTCGAAGAACTGGTCGCTGGTGGGCTCCTGCGGGAAGGCCGGATGGCTGGCGCCGTATTGCCGCACGTCGGCCGGCGCGCCGGCGAGCGGGCACGGCTTGAGCAGCACGATGCGCGCGACCGGGCTGCGCGCGGCGGCGGGCTCGCCGGCGCGATAGACGTTGAGCAGCAGCGCGCACTTGTCGCCGGTTTTGTCGCCGGTCTTGTCGCCAGCTTCGTTGCTGCCCGCGCCGCGCGCCTGCGGCGGGAAATCCGCGGGCGTGCCGAACACGCCGCCGAGCAGCGGGTCCTCGGCGGCGGCGCCGTCGACCACGATCTCCAGCCCCAGGTCGATGCGCGCCAGCCGGATCAGGTTGGCGAGGTCGCCGAACTGGTAGCGCGGGTCCGCCCCGCAATCGCACAGCACGATCAGCGACACCCGGCGCTCCGGGCGCAGCAGCTCGTAGACCGCGGTGTTCTCGAAGTGGCCGCCGTCGGACAGGTATTGCCAGCCGCGGTGGGTGCCGTGGAAGCGCGCGCTCAGCTCGCACGCCAGGTAGTACTGCGTGCGGAGCAGCGAGATGCACGCGCCCAGCCACGGCCTGCCGGGCCGGTCGGCCTGCACGCGGTCGCGCTCGGCGCCGCCGGCGCGCGGCGCGCTGCCGGCATCGAGCGGATAGGACGGCCACCACGTGCCCAGGCGCAGGTTGGCCAGCCCCAGCAGCAGCGAGGTGCCGAGCGTGGTGGAGCGCCCCAGGCCGGTGGAGATGGCCGCGCCCGAGGTGGCGATCCAGTCGCCCAGCGTGCGCGACTGCGCCAGCTCGCTGCCGCCAGCCTTGTGCGTCTCCGGAAAGAAGCGCTGGCCGTCCACGGTGAAGCGCACGAAGGCATCGGGCGGCAGCCCGCGCGCGGCGGTGGGCGGCAGCGTGAACGGCCCCGGCGCGATGCACAGCGGCTTGCCCTTGCGGTCGCGCTGCACCAGTTGCTCGGCCGGGTCCACGGTCAGGTTGAGCGTGACGTTGATCAGGTGCAGCGGCGCCAGCATGGCGGGATCGTAGTAGGCGTTGAGGCTCAGCGCGTCGCCCTCGGCCGGCTCCGCCACGCTCAGGCGCGCGCGCTGCGCGGCGTGCTGCCGCGCGGCGGACCCGGCGCCGGCGGGCGGCGCGAAGCGCTGGCCGTTGGAGCCGCCCAGGTAGGCGCGCGTGAGCCGCGCCGAGTAGAACTGCTGCAGCGTGGACAGATTGAGGAAACCGGCGAAGCGCCCGGCGATCAGCGTGAGCCCGAGCGCCAGCGCGCTCAGCGTGCCCAGCACGGGCGTGGTGTAGGCATTGCCGAACACCAGCCAGTCGACCGGCTCGGCGCCGTTCCAGCGCACCCACAGCACCAGCCACGACCACAGCACGAACACCAGCAGCGCCAGCACGGCGGCGGCGCTGCCGGCCAGCAGCGACACCGGCAGGCGCGCCAGCGCGGCCACGATGCCGCCCTTGCCCGCGCCGCCCTCGCCCTTGCCGTCGAGCATGCCGGCGCCGTAGCGCACCAGCCAGACCAGGGCGCCGAGCGCGCCGGCCGGGCCGAGCGCGCCCCACGGATGGCCGCTGGACTGCGTGTACAGGTAGAACGTGCGCGCCACGGTGTCCGCCACGCCCAGCGCCGCCAGCCACAGCACGATGCCGACCGCGCCGCTCAGCGCGCGCGTGGCGCGCACGCGGTAGGCCTGCACCGTGGCGGGCGGCTCGCGGCACAGGACGAAGCAGCAGGCCACGCCGAGCCAGCACAGCACGCCCGCGCCGAGCAGCAGGCAGGACACCACGAGGCCCGGCCCGAGCCAGTGCAGCCACGCCGCCAGCCCCAGCATCGCCGCGCCCGCCAGCGCGGCCAGCCGCGTGGCGAGGCTGTCGAAGCGCAGCGCCGGCTGCGCCTCGCCGGCGCGCGGGTAGACCAGCCAGTACGCCACCGCGGGCGGCACCGCCAGCAGCAGCAGCGCCGCCAGCGGCAGCCACAGCAGCTCGCTCCACCAGATCGCCATGCCGCCTTCGTTGAACACCTGGCGCGCGTCGTGCAGCAGGTCCATCTGGTGCCGGCCCAGGCCGATCCAGCAGCCCACGGCAAGATGGCGCAGCAGGGCCAGCACCGCCAGCAGCAACAGCAACGCGCTGCCGATCACGTACTGCATGGCGAACCAGTTGCGCACCACCAGCGCGGCCGCGTAGAGCGAATCGCCGCCGCCGGACGGGGTCAGGTAGCGCCCGTTCTCGCGCAGCCACGCCACCGCCGCGCGGCCGGGCTCGGCGGCATAGGACACCGAGGAACGGATGCGCCCGGGCGGCTCCTGCTCCAGCGTGTGGTAAGCCAGCGCCGCGGCCTCGGCGGCGCTGGTGCCGGGCTTCAGGCGCCCGGGCACGAACAGGCTGCAGAAGAAGGCGCCGAGGTAGCCGCCGCCGCTGACGGTGGAGAGGTAGTCGAACTGGCCGAGCAGCGCGGCGGTGGCCGGCGCGGGGGCCGGCGCGATGGCGTCGGGGCCGTCGCCTTCCTGTACGTCGGCGGGCGCGGCGCCGGGCGGCGGCGCCCGCCCGGCCAGTTGCGGCGGCGGCGCCTTGGCCAGCGCCTGCATCACGCCCAGGCAGAAGGTGGCGCTGCGGATGCCGCCGCCGGACAGCGCCAGCGCCCAGTTGCCCTCGCCGTCGCGCGCGCGCCGGGGAATGCCGAGCTGCCGGCGGCGCCGCGCGATGCGGGCGGGTTCATCTCCGGAAGGCTGGTCTTCGGCAGGCATGCGGCTCTCCCTCGCAGATGTCCGCCCAAGTATAGGCGGCGCCACGGCGGGTGGCGGCGCGAAGTGCCGGGCGGGCCGCCCGCGCCGGCGCGGGGCGGCATGAAGCGGCCCAAGACAGCATGAAGGCGTGATGCGGTACAGCGCGCCGCTTCCGTTCGGCAGCCCACCAAGCGGGCATGTTCAGCCTGTGCGCTTCGGTGTATGGTTGCGCACCTGATGCGGTCCCTGCCCCAGTGGCTATTCTTTTTGCATGACGTCCTGCCCGAATGCTCCCGCCGGCGCGCTGCTGCCGCGCTGCCTGTCCATCTTCGCCGCCTGCGCCGCGCTGGCGGCCCTGCCGGGCTGCGAGCGCGAGGCGGGCACGCCGGCCGCCCCGGCGCCGGCCTCCGCCGCGCCGGCCTCCGCCGCGCAGGCCGCGCGCGACGGCGATGCCGCGCCGCCCGATGACGCGCCCGCCTTCGCCCCCGCGCCGCTGGCGCGCCCGCTGGTGGCGCTGCGCGGGCTGACCAGCATGGCGGACGTGCAGGCGGCCTGGGGCAAGCCGCCCGAGATCACGCCCAACCAGGAGGAATGCGGCACGGCGCTGGACGAAGAGCACCTCATGGACTACCGCTACCCGGACGCGCTGATCGAGGTGGGCCGCAGCGGCGACGCCGTGATCCGCGCGCTGCACGGCATCCCGGCGGGCCTGACGCTCAAGCTCGAAGGCCGCGACATCACCGCCGCCACCACGCTGGGCCAGCTCGACGCGGCGCTGCGCCGGAACCCGCACTGGAAGATGGCCGAGGCGCCCGGCAAGGTGCGCAGCCCGTCCGACCGCGACGAGGGCGACCCGCTCGAGCACCTGGACTACACCACGCTGTACACGCTGGACGGCGACGGCGACCAGTACCGCCTGTATTTCCTCGGCGAGCGGCTGGTCGGTTACGCCTACTGGGTCGGCTGCTAGAACCGCGCTCAGGAAGCGCGCGGCGCGGGTTCCTGGGCCAGGTCTTCCACGGCGGAGGCGCTGTCCTGCAGGCGCTTCCATTCGTCGAAGCCGCCGGCCAGCGCCCAGGTGTTGAGGTAGCCCGCGGCCTGCAGCCGCTCGGCGAGGATCGCGGCGGACACCTCGTTCGGGCACGCGCAGTAGATGACGATCTCGGTGGTCACGGGATGCGCCGCCAGCATCTCCAGCGGCGCGTGCAGGTCCATCGTCATGGCGCCGGGAATGCGCTCCTCGGCGCTGCTGCGCACGTCGAGCACGAGCGGGCCGCGCTCGCCGCCGCGGCGCGACTCCAGCTCATCGACCGTCATGCGGCGCACGCGGCGGGTGCGCCGCAGCAAGCGCACGCGCCGCACGAACTTGTACGCCACGAAGGCCGCGAACGCGCCCACCACCGCCATCACCGCCACCGGGCCGTAGGTGCTGAAGGCGAGCAGGATCACTTCCACGAAATCGGTAAACACGATGCCGATCAGCAGCGCGCCGCCGGCCCACACCAGCGCGCCCAATGCGTCGTAGAACAGGAATACCGGGAACGGCGTGGCGGTCATGCCGGCCATCGCCGTGGACAGCGCGCCCGCGCCGGGCAGCAGCTTGGCGAACACCAGCGAGCGCGGGCCCACGCGCAGGTAGAGCGACTGGGTCTGGCGGATGCAGCTGTCGGGCGAGATCGAGACGCGGCAGATGGTGCGCAGCATCGGCTGGCCCAGCCGCTTGCCGGCGAAATACCACGCGGTGTCGGCGATCAGGCAGGCCACGATGACCGCCGCCAGCACCACGCCGATCGACGGGCCGGTCTCGCGCATGCCGAGCGCGCCGGCCACGAACAGCATGGGCACGGCCGGCACCGGCAGCCCGGCCTGCTCGGCCAGCACATTGAGAAACACCAGCACCACGCCGTGATTCTCCAGCAAGGTCTTCAGTTCGCCCACACCGCCCACGCCACGCTCCGCGTCATTGCCTGCCCAAGATCTCTGGCGGCGCGCACGGGATGTCCGCGCCGGCGGGCATAGGCGCTAGTGTGCCACCACCGCGCCGCGCATGCGGGCGTCGTCTTGCATGGTTGCCTCAAAATCCCTGAAGCCACGCCGCGCTGACTTTTCCGCGGGCAGCAGGCATCATGTCGGCTCCCGTTATCATGCACGTTCCATTCACCTCCCGCCCCCGGAGCCACGCATGCCCGCCGACCCCGCCCTGCAAGACCAGCTGATCGCGCGTTTCGGCCTGCGGGCGCATCCCGAGGGCGGCTACTACCGCGAAACGCACCGCGACAGCGCGCGCGTGGCGCGCGAAGGCGCCGGCGGCGCGGCCACGCATGCCGCCTCCACGGCGATCTACTACCTGCTGTGCGAGCGGGCGTACTCGGCGTGGCACCGCATCCGCGCCGACGAGGTCTGGCACTTCTACGCCGGCTGCCCGCTCCACGTGCACGTGCTGGAGGCGGACGGCAGCCTGACCACGCACCGGCTCGGCAACGCGCTCGAACATGGCGACGCGGTGTTCCAGGCGGTGGTGAAGGCGGGCTGCTGGTTCGCCGCCGAGCGCAGCGACCCGAACGGCTTCTCGCTGGTCGGCTGCACGGTGGCGCCCGGCTTCGAGTTCAGCGAGTTCGAGCTGGCCGACGCCGCCAGCCTGCGGGCCGCGTACCCGCGGCACGCGGCGCTGATCGCGCGGCTGGCGCCGGCCGCGCCGGGCTGAACCGGCTACCCTCGACGATTGCCCGCGACGTTCCCGCAACGATTCCAACGATTCCCAACCCGCCGTACTTTCCCGAGAGCCTTGTCCATGAAATGGTTGTCCCTTGCAGCGGTCGCGCTGGTGGCGCTGGAGCACGTCTACATCATGGTGCTGGAGATATTCCTGTGGGACAGGCCGCGCGGCCTGCGCGCGTTCGGGCTGACGCAGGAATTCGCCACCGCCACGCGGGCGCTGGCGGCCAACCAGGGCCTCTACAACGGCTTTCTCGCCGCCGGCCTGCTGTGGGGGCTGGCCGGCGCGGCGGTGCCGGTGCAGCTGTTCTTCCTGGGCTGCGTGCTGGTGGCCGGGGTGTTCGGCGCCTGCACGGCCAACCGGCGCATCCTGTGGCTGCAGGCCGTGCCGGCGGCGGTGGCCATCGCGCTGGTGCTGCTGGCCCGCTGAAGGTCCGCCGAAGACCCGCTGAAGACCCGCGCGGCTTCAGCCCGGGCGGCGGTATGCGTTCTCGATCCAGTCCGCGGCGCTGGCCTTGCTCAGCTTGAACGCGGGCGACACGCGCACCTGGGCCAGCTCCTCGCCGAGCTCGTCGCGGGCGCGCAGCACGGCGTAGGGATTGTCCTCGTCGGGCACGATGTCGAGCGTCACGGCGATGCGCGCGGTGTCGGTGTCCACCAGCACGCTCTTGTGCAGCATGGCGTGCAATTGCTGCTCGTGGCGGCGCAGCACCTCGGAGGCGGTCTTGACCAGCGTGGAGAACGCGCCGGCGTCGAGCGGCTTGGGGTTCTTCTTGTCGCGGCCCATCGTCCACGGGCCGACCAGGGCGGGCTCGGGCTCGCCGTCCTTGATCATGGCCACGGCCCAGCCGTCGTCGTCCTCGTTCTTGAGCACGCGGGCGGTCCAGCCGTCGGCGCGCCACAGGCGCGCTTCCTGGATCTTGTCGGCGTCATCCGCGGCTTGGTCGCCGGACGGTTCGGGCTGGTCGGTCATGGCAGGATCGGCATGGGAAACAAGGGCGCGATTCTACCCGCCCCGGCGCGGACCCGGCATTGAGCCTTGTCCGATACTTCGATCCCCTCCGAAGTTGTATTCAATGTCTTGATGTGCCGTCCTATGCTGGAGGCGTCGCCAAGACCCCCGTCTTGATGGCACCCTTCGATGTCGCCGCCACCTTGGGACGGCGACGTTTTTTTGCCCGCCGCGCGAGCCGCGGGCACCATTGCGAGGCGGCGCGCACAAGAAAAGCGCTGGCCCGGTGGGCCGAGGGGGTTTAAGATGCGCGATTATCGAACGACATGCGCGCAATCGCCCAATGGACGCCTCCCTTCCGAGCAGCCCTGGCCAGGCACCGGCCGCCACTGTCCGCGTCGCCCGTCCCCAGGCCGACCTTCTCAACAGCTTCTCCGGCGACCCCAACTTCATGCTGTCGCTGGCGCGCGGCCTGAGCGTGCTCGAGGCTTTCTCCGAACGTAAGCGCCCGCTGACCATCTCCCAGGTGGCGCAGCGCACGCAGTTGTCGCGGGCCTCGGTGCGGCGTTGCCTGTACACGCTGGAGCAGCTCGGCTACGTCAGCCAGCAGGGCGGCCAGTTCGCGCTGCGCCCGCGCGTGCTGCACCTGGGGCATGCGTATTTCTCGTCCACCGCGCTGGTGTCGCTGGCCCAGCCCATCCTCGACGGCCTCAGCGCGCGCATCCAGCAGACCTCGGCGCTGGCCATCCTCGACGACACCGACATCCTGTACCTGGTGCGCTCGGAAGTGCAGCGCGTGCTCACTTATTCACTCGGCATGGGCAGCCGGCTGCCGGCCTACTGCACCTCGATCGGGCGCCTGCTGCTGGCGCACCTGGCCGAGCCGGCGCTGGAAGATTTCTTCGACCGCGTGGACCTGCGCCCGCGCACCTTGCAGACCAAGATCTCGCGGCCCGAGCTGGAAACCAGCTTCGCCAACGCGCGCGAACTGGACTATGTGGTGGTGGACGAGGAACTGGAGCCCGGCCTGCGCGCCATCGCGGTGCCGGTGCGCGGGATTTCCGGCAGCGTGATGGCCGGCATCAGCGTCAGCATGAAGGCCACGCAGGTGTCCGAGGCGGAAATGGTCACGCGGCTGCTGCCGCCGATGCGCGAGGCCGCGGTGGCCATCGGCAAGCTGATCGCCGCGTAGGCGGCTGAAACGTCTGGAACGGCGGGCAACGCGCCCGCCGCTTGCCGCCGCGCTCAGCCGCGGCTGGCAAGCTCCAGCGAGAACACCAGGCGCTGCAGGAAATTCTCCATGCGGCCGTCGAGATTGGCGAAGGCGCAGCCGAAGTGATGCAGGGCGCTGTCGTCGCGCCCGGCCAGCCAGTGGCCCACCACCTGCAGGTTCAGGTCGACCTTGCCCAGCGGGCCGAAGTCCAGCCGGGCGCCGGACACCGTGGTGCCGACCGGCAGGCGCGTGGCATCCACCGTCTTGGAGCGCAGGCCCACGCCGGACAGCGAAAGGTCGGCGATGTCGAGCTTGAGCTGGGCGCCGTCGGGCATCTTGATGCTGCAGCTATGCCCCTTGGTGAGCAGGGTGCGCGCGCGGAAATGGCGGCGGCGCTGCAGGTGATACATCTTCTCCGGGAACGGCGCGATGAAGGCGGGCGCCCCCTGGAACTCGGTGGCCTCGGGCGCGCCGATCACGAAATTCACGGGCACGCCGCGCAGCGAAGCGGAAAACGCATTCTCGCTGGAGGCCATCAAGGCCTGGCGCTCCGGCTCGGTGCGGCACCAGTCGAAGATGAAGGTGCGGCTGGCCGGATCCACGTGCAGGACGGTGGTGACCATCTCATGCGCGGTGCGCGCGCGCACGTTGACGATGCATTTCTGCCACGCCAGATCGCGCAGCACGGTGCCGATCTGCGAGGAGTGGGTGAGGCGGTAGCGATCGTCCGACGACGCGCCCGCGTCCTGATCGGATTGCTCCGAGGAATCTTGGAGACTCATGAAATCACGCAAACGTCTTGAGGGGCCTGCGTCGCGCCAGAGTGGCTTGCGACGGAAAACGGGCTGACCCGCGCGCGAGGTGCGGGCGTCAGCGCCGCAGCATGTTAAGCGCGGCGCCTGTCGCTGCGCAAGCTCTTGTTGGTTCAACGGCGAAGTGTGGCAAAACTTAAGCCAGACTTCCGTGGGGTGGCCGTCCGGCGGCGTTCGGGCACTGCCGGTGCGTGCGGCCCGGCCGCGTGCGCGTGGCGCGGGTGCCGGCGCGGTCACTCCCGCGAGCCCCGCAACCCGGCCCGGACGCCGCGGCGTTTACGCTTGCTGCGCCAGCGCGTAGGCGCGGCGGCACACGTGCTGCGCGCCGTCGGCCAGCAGGTGACTCTGGTAGAGCACGAAGCGCCCGACCGCGAACGGCGCGCCGGCCAGTTCCGCCTGCGCGGCGCGCCACGCCTGCAGCACGGCGTCCGGCACGGGCTGCATGCTGCGCGCGAGCGTGATGTGCGGCAGGAAGCCGGCATGGCGGCGATGCCCCGCCGCCGCCGGCGAGGCGGTGCCGTCGTCGCCGCAGCGATCCAGGGCCTGCCCGACGGCGGCGTGCAGCGCGTCGAGCGCGGCGCTGCGCGCGACGCCGGCCCACAGCACGCTGGCGCGGCGCCCGCGAAAGCAGCCGGCCTGCTGCACGGTCAGCGTGAACGCCGCGCACGCGACCCGCGCCAGCGCCTGTTCGATGCGCTGCGCGGCGGCCTCGTCGCGCTCGCCGAGAAAACGCAGCGTGAGGTGGACCTGATGCGGCGCCGCCAGGCGCATGCCCGCCGCGCGCGGCACGCGCGCGAGCAGCGCGCCGGCCAGCGCCGCGGGGACTTCGATTGCCACGAACAGGCGTGCCATCGGCTCGATCTTTTTCAAGGTGCCCGGCGCCGGGCACCAGCCGGGCATCAGCCCGCCAACTAGCCGGCCATCATGCGCGGCTCGCCGCCGGCCGGCACGAAGCGCCGCTGCCGCATCCACTTGGTGACGACCCATTTCTCGCCGGCCCGCACCGGCGCGCCCGTGTGCAGGGTCCTGCCGTCGAGCTGGCCGGCCGCATCGCAATACTCAAAATACACCGCATTGCCCTTGCGCGGCGAAACCGCGTAGCCGATCTCGGGAAACGCGGTCTCGCCGCCGGCCTCGACGTCGTTGAGATACACCACCAGCGTGCTCACGCGCTGGCCGCTGCGCGCCAGCGAAGCCTGGTTAGCCGCGTTGGTCGGCATCAGGAAGTCGTAGTGCGGCGAGCTTTGCGCGCCCACGCCGTAGCGCAGCACCTGCAGGCCCTCGCCGTTCTCCACCGGCAGCCGCATCAGCGCGGAGATACGCTGGTCGAGGCGCGCCACCAGCGCGTTTTCCTGCAGGCGGAAGAACATGCCGTGGCTGGTGCGCCCCTCGCTCACCACGGTGAAGCCGGTCGAGGGATCGACCGTGGTGGACGGCGCCAGGCGCGGCTGCGCCATCGCCACCAGCGCGTCGCACTCGTCGTGGCTCAGCACGCCCTCGAGCACGGCGACGATCGGCTGGTCCATGCGCGACAGCACGCGCACGTCGCGGTCGGCGGCGCGCAGCAGCGTGCCTTGCGCCAGGCGTGGGCCGCCCGCCGCGGCCGGCACGGCGCGGCTCACGGTGATGCTGTCGCGCGGCGCGGGCGTGCCCTCGCGCCGCGCGCGCGCGAAGGCCGCCACCAGCTCGCGCGCCACCAGCGGATCGTAGCCCTGCGAGGCCAGCGCCTGCGCCATGTGGTCGGGCGCGCCGCCGCGCTGCAGTCCCTGCGTGATCCAGTCGCGCAGGGCGGGAGGGAAGTGGATGGTGGCGAGCGTGGTTTCTGGCATGGCGGAAAAATGAGGAAACGAGCGCCGCACGGCGGCGGATGCCGGCAGCGGCCCGGTCCGGGTCAGATCAGGTCGTCGTTCGGGAGCCAGCCATGCGGCGTCAGGTGGAAGCCTTCACGCAGCTGCATGGTCCCGCTGCCTTCGATCACGCGCGCGGCCATCGGAAAGGCGCGCAGCGCTTCCGGCGTGCGCATCCACGGCGCGGCATCGAGCTTGTAGGTGAACATCACCGCCGTCTGGGTCTTGCCGTCGAACGTGCGCGGCGGCTCCCAGCCGATCACCTTGTCGAGCGTCAGCTTGGCCACGCACAGGTCGCCCGCATGCGTGACCTTCCCGCCGTCCGGGGCCGGAATCTGGACCGGCTGGCGCAGGTAGAATTTCTGGCCCTCCGCGGACAGCGAGTATTGCCGCACCTTCTTCTGCACGGTGCCGTCCTCGTTCTTGTAGTCGACCATCGCGTCCTTGGCGGTGACGATGCCGAGTTTCTCGAGCACCGGCATCTGCACCGCGTCGCGCTCGGTGATGGGGCCATCCTTGTATTCGACGTTTACCGGCCAGTCGTACTTCGCCAGGCACAGGTTGCCCTTGTGCGCGAGATAGTCGTTCAGCGCGGCGGCGAAGGTTGCCTGGTCGGTCTTGGCCGCCTCCTCGGCGGTCTTCGCCTGGTTGCACGCGGCCAGTGCGGTGGCAAGGCCCAGCACGCATATGGCGCGCGCCATGTTTCGGTTCCAGGTCGGGCAGTACGTCATGAAAATGGTCCATTCAGTTGATCGGGGTTGCGGGAGCGGCGTCATGCCGCCCCCGCCGCAAACGCCGGGCCGCGCGTTGCCGCGCGGCGCCGGGGATCGCGTCAATTCACGCAGGCGCCGCTGGTCGGCGGGTTGGCCGGCGGCTTGTAGCCGTCGGTCAGCGTGCCGAGAAAGCACACGAGATCCTGCACGTCCTGCTCGGACATCGGCATCGGCGAGCCGGGGGCCCGGCCGTCGAGCGGCATCTGCGTGTCGATGTTGCCGACGTAGGCCGCCGGCAGGTCGTCGAACTTCTGCACGGTGCCGCCGACGTACTGCGTCGTGATCAGGCCGTAGGTCGGGAAGCTGGCGTCCGGCGTGGCCTTCGGCGTGCCGCCGATCGTCGGATACCAGAGCTCGGGATTGGTGTCCCGCGTGTTGTAGAAGCGCACCAGTTGCGTCAGCGAATGGATCACGCCATTGTGGAAGAACGCCTGGCGCGTCGCCGAATTGCGCACCGTCGGCGCCTTGAACATGCCGCAGAACGCATTGGCCGCGCCCGGGGAAGCGGGCAGGTGGTCGGTCCGGGCCGGGCCGCAGACACCCATGTCGAAATAGCCCGCAGTGGCGTTCGCCGGGATCTCCGGGTTGCGCGGCACGCTGATCGCCTCGTACGAGAAGTCGGTAAACAACGCGCTGCTGCCGTTGAAGCCCGCGCCCTGGTAGTGGCACGAGGCGCAGTTGCCGCGGTTCGCGTCGGTGAACACGGCAAGGCCGCGCTGCTCCGCCGCCGTCAGCTGCCCGCCGATCTTGTTGCCCGCCCACAGGTCGAACTTGCTGCTGTACGGGTGGAAGCTCGGGTCTTCGCGCTGGTACGCCTGGAGCGCGGCGGTGATGTTGTCGAACGCCGCGTTGGTGTCGCTGAAACCGTTGTCGCCGTATGCCTGCAGGTAGAGCGGCGCGTACGATGCCGCCTTCACCTTCGTCACCACGTCGGCGGGCGAGGCATTGTCCATCTCGACGGGATCGAGCAGGGGCAGCTTGGCCTGGTCGGCGAGCGTGGCCGCGCGCCCGTCCCACGTGAAGCCGCCGCCCGGCCCGGGCACGCTGATGCCGTCGGGGTTGTCGAGCAGGTCGGAGTACGGGGGCGTGTTGTCCTTGTAGCGCAGCGACGGCACCGCACGCACGCCGGCCGACGCCAGGGCGGGGCCACCGAGCTGGACCGCGAGATTGTTCGGCGGCCCGTATGCGTAATTCGGATCGTGGCAGGTCGCGCACGACATCTTGCCGGAGCCCGACAACGTGCGGTCGAAGAAAAGCTGCTTGCCGAGCTGTGCCGCGAGGCTCAGCGCCGGCGTGCTCGGGGTGCCGGCCGCGGGTCCGCTCGGGCCGGTCGAAGGGTCGTTGCTGCCGGTCGTCGCGCCACTGCCGTCGCCGCCGCCACAGGCGGCCAGCATCAGCGAAAGCATGCACATGGCACCAGCCAAGAGCTTGCGCATGGTGAGTTCCTTTTGCGAGGTACGTCGGCCCCTGGGTTTGCCAGGTGTGCCGGGAAAGTCGATGTGAAGCGCTGGAACACGAATGGCCGGCGGCGGCTGGTCCTGCCTGCCGCCGCCGGCCCCGGGGCCGCGATGATGCGGCACGGCCGCTGCTGCCGCCGTGCCGCGCCCGCGCGGGCCGCGCCTTACTTGATTGCCCAGACGTTGGTCTGGTTGCCGTCCGGACCCACCTGCGCCGCCGTGTTCACGTCGGAAGACTGCTTCGCGGTGTAGGTCGCCGGGATCTTGTACGCATGGTTCATCGGGCGGACCGAGTCGAAGTGCGTATCAGCGCTACCCGCGTACTCCGGCAGGTTCAGGATGTTCTGCGCAATGAACTTCTCGGTGTACTTCGAGCGGTTCATGTACGAGGTATCGACCTGCGGATCGGCGATCTGGAACATGTCCTGCAGCGTGCGGACGAACGAGAAGTGGCTGTAGGCGTCGCTGTCGACCACGTGCTTGGGCGCGCCCGGCTGGTTGGTCAGCACCGCGTAGACCGATTCGCCGTGGCCGCGATTGCCGAGCGTGTAGTTGGCGATCGTCGAATCCACCGAGAACGTGCCGTCGGCATTCTGCTTCAGCGGATTGGCCAGCGTGCCGTTGGACGGGTTCCAGCCGCAGCACGAATTGAAGCCGGAGGTGGCCGTGCCTTCGTCGAACATCAGCACGATGGCAACCTTCTTTTGCCGGTTTGCCCAGAGCGGCGAGGACTGGATCTTGGTCACGAGCTTCTGCACGAAGTTGTCGCCGCGCGTGATGATCGCGTTGCCGCCGCAATCGCTCGCGGTGACGGTGCCGTCCGCCGTCTTCACCGTGATGCTGTGCATGTCGTCGCACTGGTCGGGCATCAGGAAGTTCAGGTTGCCGACGTCGCCGCTTTGCAGGTCGGCGCCGAGCTGGTCGACCACGTAGTTGGACGGGACCGTGTAGTCGGAGCTGTTCTTCAGCGCCGCATCCCACTGGCCGCCGCCGAGCGTGCGGTTGCTGAACTTCCATTCCGGCGCGCTGCGCACGTTCTGGTAGGCCATGCCCGGATGGTGCTTGGTCTTGTACAGGCCGGCCGGCATCGGCAGGATGGCCGTGGAACTGCCGACCTGCGTGGCGTTGCCGTTGAGCGTGCCCGGCGGGTAGACGTTGTCGGGCGCGGTCACGGCCGCGTCGGCGACGCTGTCGGTACGGAAGTCCTGGCCCGGGTTCATCGACTCGCTATAGGTGCGCCACGTCATGCCGGAAGCCGTGATCGCGTTGAACAGGTTCGGGTGGCCGACGATGTTGTGGTTGACGTTCGGCGTCGAGGTGCAGGTGGCCGAGAACGGCGACTTGGCCAGGCCGGGCTGCGTGTTGTCCGGCATCGGCGTGTCCTGCGGTGCGTTCGCGCCGGTCGCGTTGCAGTTCCACTGATTGTCGTCGGTGATGCCCCAGTCGTCGGCGCCGCCGAGCGCCGTGTAGTTCGGCTCGCTCGGGTTGCCGGTGGCGAAATAGCTGGTGAACTGGTTGCCGGCGGTCAGGTACTCGTTGATGTGGGGCGCATACGGCGAATTCAGGATGGTCTGCGTGCCCTTGTTTTCCAGCATCACGATGAAGATGTTGTCGTAACGCGGAATGCCTTCGAGGTTGAAGGCGGCCTGTTGCGCCTGCAGGAACGTGATCGGCTCGCGGGTGTCGGTGGTCGTGGCGGTGGCGGCCGTTACGTTGCCCATGCCGGTCAGTTCCGGGTCGCCGCCGGAGACGGACAGCGCGTCCGGATAGAGATCGCCCCGGTCGAACTTCTTGGTCGCGTAGGTGAAGCGGTTGGCGAGCTGGTTGGCCTCGGTCAGCAGGGCCGACTGCGTCGCGCCGGATGCCGCGTTGAGGTCCGACAGCACCGCGTCGGCGCCGACGCCGACGCGCTGGGCCAGGTTTGCCTTCTCGACGGCGTAGGTCGTGCTGTTCGCTTCGACCAGGCGCTGCACTTCGCTCGACAGCGGGCTGATCACGACGCTGCTGCCGATCTGGTCATTCACCTGCGCCAGCGATGCGCGCAGCGCGACGCGGCTGCCCACGGCGGCCCCCGTTCCGGTGTTGATCGCCGACGCGCCAACGTCGGCGATCAGCGCGACCGGCGCGCTGACGCTCAGCTTGAAGGCGCCATGCGAATCGGTGGTGACCGGGTTTTCCGAGGTGTCGCACTTGCCGTTGCCGTTGGCATCGGCGCAGACCAGCGCGCCCTGATAGTAACCAGCCTTCAGCGTGGGCTGGGCCGCGCTGCCCGGAACGAAACCACTGGCGGCGACGACGCCGGCAATGGTCTGCTGGGTCTGGCTCGGGCCAGTGCCGGCGCCGGTGCCTGCGCTGGCATTGTCGTCTCCGCCGCCGCAGGCGGTCAGCACGCAGGCCGATGCGACTGCAGTCAGGATGAGAATACTGCGGGGTGATTGGAACGATGACATTCCTACTCCGGGATATGTGAGGACCTACCGTTTTTATTGAGAAGCTCGGGGGAACTGCAAGAAAATCGAGCTGTTGTGAGGCGCCGGTAGTATTGGTCGATCACATGACAGGTCGGTGTCGTGGAACCATTAAGCACTTCATGAAATGTTAAATCTTATTACACGCGCAATTACATGATATTTATGTTTATGGATGTATGGACATTTCACGCGATGAACGCCGCGCCGCGGCGGCTGGCGGGATGCGGCGCGGCGGGGACCGGCGCGCCCGGCGATGCGGATTTCTCCGCGTATTGAAGCATACGCGGCGGCCGAGGCCGATTGCATTTATTCAGCCGATGCCGGGCATCGCGGGAATTAAATCCGAATAAATGTCCTTTTTATTTCTTAATGACCTGACATTGTTCCGGCGAATAAATCGGCAAGGCGGGCCGGCGCCCTCCCGCTCATGCAAATGCCAACGCCGACTGACGCAGGATGGGCAGCGCGGTCGCCGCGGCGGTGCCCTCGAGCCGCAGCAGCGCCCGCTTGCGGTCGGTGCCGCCGGCATAGCCGGTGAGGCCGCCGCCGGCGCCCAGCACGCGGTGGCACGGCACGATCACCGAGAGCGGGTTGCGGCCCACCGCGCCGCCCACGGCGCGCGCGTGCGTGGGCGGCAGGCCCAGCTCGGCGGCGAGTCCGCCGTAGGAGACGGTCTCGCCGAACGGGATCGCGCACAGGGCCTGCCACACGGCATGCTGGAACGCGCTGCCGCCCAGCGCCAGCGGCACCGTGAAGGCCCGCAGGCGCTCGGCGAAATAGTCGTCGAGCTCGCCGGCGGCCTGCTCGAAGACGGCCCGCGCGGCGGCGGGCACGGCCGCGGCCGGCGTGGCCGCCGCGGGATAGTATTTCTGCCCCACGAAGAACAGCCCGCTCAGGCGGGCCTCGTCGGCACGCAGCAGCACGTCGCCGAGCGGGCTGGGGATGATGCGGTAGGCAATCATGGCGTGTCCTTTTTCTCTGCCTTTTCCTGGCCGGCCGGCGCCGGCTCCTTGCGTTCCTCATAGCGCCGCCACAGGTGGATGGCGGCGTAGGCCCGCCACGGGGCCCACTGCGCGGCGTGCTGCTTCATGGCGCGCACGGTGGCGATGCCGAGCACCTTGCGCAGCGCGTAGTCGGTGCCGGGAAACGCGTCCGGCCAGCCCAGCGCGCGCATCGCCACGTATTGCGCGGTCCAGTCGCCCACGCCTTCGATCGCGCACAGGCGCGCGATGGTTTCCTCGGGCGCGGCGCTCGGGTCAAGCTTCAGTTCGCCGGCCGCGACGCGGCTGGCGATGGCGCGGATGGCGCGGCCCTTGGCCAGCGGGATGCCGATCTCGCGCAGCGCTTCGGGCGTGACCTGCGCCAGCGCGGCGGCACTCGGGAAGCCATAGCGCAGGCCCGGCGCGGGCTGCGCCAGCGCGGGGCCGTGATGCGCGGCCAGGCGCGCCAGCAGCGTGCGCGCGTGCCTGACCGAGATCACCTGGCCCACCACCGCGCGCACGGCGATCTCGAAGCCGTCCACCGCGCCGGGCAGGCGCATGCCGGGCGCCTCGGCGGCAAGCGGGCCGAGGTGGCGGTCCACCACGTCGGGCCGGCAGCCCAGGTCGCACAGCCGGCGCACGCGCCCCAGCGCTTGCGGAATCACGTGCGCGAGCGTGCCGGACAGCGCCACGCGCACCACGTGGCGGCGCGGCACGTGCTCGAGCCGCAGCCAGCCCAGGTGCGTGGCGCCGCCGCTGTCGATGGCCAGCGTGCGCGCGTAGGTGCCGTCGCCGAGCTGCTCGATGCCGTCCACGGCGCGCACGCCGACAAACTGCAGCCACGCGGCCCAGGCCAGCGGCGGGCGGTATCCGAGCTCGAACACGAGCTCGTCGGCCACGTTGTCGGCGGCGCGCCTGCGCATGGCCAGCGGCGTGAGTCCGTAGCGCGTCTTGAGCACGTCGTTGAAGCGCCGCACGCTGCCGAAGCCGGCGGCATGCGCGACATCCGTCACCGTCAGCGCGGTGTCGGTCAGCAGGCGCTTGGCCAGCAGCAGCCGCTGGGTCTGCGCGTATTCCAGCACCGAGACGCCGAACTGCGCGTCGAACAGCCGGCGCAGGTGGCGCTCGGTGACGCCGATGCGCGCGGCCAGCGCGGCCACGCCGGCGTCCACCATGAAGCCTTCGTCGATCAGCGTGGCGGCGGCCTGGGCCAGCCGCCCGGACAGGTCCGACAGGCCGTGCCCCGGCGCCAGCTCCGGCCGGCAGCGCAGGCACGGGCGGAAGCCGCGCTTCTCGGCCGCCGCCGCAGTCTCGTAGAACGTGCAGTTCTCGCGCTTGGGCGTGCGCACCGCGCATACCGGCCGGCAATAGACCCCGGTGGACGACACGCCCACGAAGAAGCGCCCGTCGAAGCGGCGGTCGTGCGAGGCCACGGCCTTGTAGCAGGTGTCCGGATCGAGTTTCATAGCGTGCATGCTAACCCGCCGCGCGCGCGGCATTAGCCGGATTCGGACATTTGCCTTGGCCTGCTGCGGTGCGGCAAAACGCGGAAATTTCGGAAAACGCGGCGCCGTGCCGCCACGCCGCGCGGCAGCGGCTAGAATCGGCCTCCGGACTTCTCTTGCCGCCTTCGCATGCGCCACGCTCTCCAGCGCCTTACCTGCCTGCTCGCCCTCGCCTTCAGCACCGCCGCGCCCGCGGCGCCCGCCGTGCCGCCCGCCGTGCCGCCCACACCCGCCGCCACCGCGCCGGCGCAGGTGGCCAGCGCCGAGGGCATCACCGAATACCGCCTGCCCAACGGCCTGCGCGTGCTGCTGGCGCCCGACGCGGCGCAGCCCGTGACCACGGTCAACATGACCTACCTGGTCGGCAGCCGCCACGAGAACTACGGCGAGACCGGCATGGCGCACCTGCTCGAGCACCTGCTGTTCAAGGGCACGCCGTCGCTGCCCGGCAACGCCATCGCGCAGGAGCTCACGCGCCGCGGCATGCAGTTCAACGGCACCACCGGCTTCGACCGCACCAACTACTTCGAGAGCTTCTCCGCCAGCGAGGAGAACCTGGACTGGGCGCTGAAGATGGAGGCGGACCGCATGGTCAACAGCTTCATCGCGCGCGCCGCGCTCGACAGCGAGATGACGGTGGTGCGCAACGAGATGGAGCGCGCCGAGAACGAGCCCGGCCCCATGCTGGCGCAGCAGATGCGCGCGGCGGCCTACCGCTGGCACAACTACGGCAAGGTGCCGATCGGCGCGCGCAGCGACGTGGAGCACGTCGCCATCGGCAACCTGCAGGACTTCTACCGCCGCTACTACCAGCCCGACAACGCGGTGCTGGTGGTGGCCGGCAAGTTCGACGCGGCCGCCACGCTGGCGCGCATCGGCGCGTACTTCGGCCCGATTCCGAAGCCGGCGCGCACGCTGCCGGCGCAGTACACCGTGGAGCCGCCGCAGGAAGGCACGCGCGAGGTCACGCTGCGGCGCGCCGGCGACGCGCAGATGGTGGCCGTGCAGTACCACATCGCGCCGGGCGCGCACCCGGACGTGGTGGCCATGCAGCTGCTGGCGGACATCCTCTCCGACGGCGCCGGCGGGCGCCTGTACAAGGCGCTGGTCGAGACCGGCCGCGCCACCTGGCAGTCCGGCTCGGTGGCGGCCATGCGCGACCCCGGCTCGGTGCTGTTCGCCGCCGGCGTGAGCAAGACGCAGGACCTGGAAGCCGCGCGCGCGGCGCTGGTGGCGCAGGTGGAAGGCTTCGGCGCGCACCCGGTGACGCAGGTGGAGCTGGACCGCGCGCGCACCCGCCTGCTCAACGCCTACGAACGCCTGCTGGAGAATCCGGCCGGCTACGCGGTGGCGCTGTCCGAGGCCATCGCCAAGGGCGACTGGCGCCTGCTGCTGATCGCGCGCGACCAGGCCGCGCAGGTCACGCTGGCCGACCTGCAGCGCGTGGCGCAGAACTACCTGCGCCCGAGCAACCGCACGCTCGGCCGCTTCATCCCGCTCGACATGCCCGGCGAGACAGCCAACGCGGCGCTGGCGCCGGCGGCGATGCCCGCCGCGCCGGACGTCGCGGCGCTGGTGGCCGGCTTCCGGCCCCAGCCGACCAAGGCCGAGGTGGCCGCCTTCGACCCCAGCCCGGAGAACATCGAGGCGCACACGCTGCGCGGCGCGCTGGCCAACGGCATGCAGTTCGCGCTGCTGCCCAAGCCCAGCCGCGGGCAGACCGTGAGCGGGCGCATCGTGCTGCGCATGGGCGACCTCGACAGCCTGCGCGGGCTGGGCGCGGCCGGCGACCTCACCGCCGCCATGCTGATGCGCGGCACGACCAGCCTGGACCGGCAGCAGATCTCGGACCGCCTGGCCGCGCTCAAGGCCTCGGTCTCGGTGCAGGGCGACGAGGAAGCGGTCACGGTGCGCTTCGAGGCGCGGCGCGACACGCTGGCGCAGACGCTGGCGCTGATCCGCGACGTGCTGCGCGCGCCGAGCCTGCCCGCGGCCGAGTTCGAGACGCTGCGCGCCAACGCCATCGCCGGCATCGCCAGCGGGCTGGGACGGCCGGAGACGATCGCCGCCACCGCGCTCGGGCGGCACGGCAACCCCTACCCCGCCGGCGACCCGCGCTACGTGGCCACGCCGCAGGAAGACATGGACGCGCTCACGCGGCTGACGCTGGAGGACGTGCGCGCCTTCCACGCGCGCTTCTACGGCGCGGACAACGGGCAGGTCGCGCTGGTCGGCGACTTCGACCAGCCGGCGGCGCGCGCCCAGCTGGCCAGCCTGTTCGGCGACTGGCGCGCGCGGGCGCCCTATGTCCGCATCGCGCGCCCGTTCGTGGCGCTGCCGCCGGCCAGCCTGACCCGCGAGACCGCCGGCAAGGCCAATGCCATCTACATGGCGGCGCTGCCGGTGCCGCTGACCAGCGACGCGCCCGACTATCCGGCGCTGGTGATCGCCAACCGCGTCTTCGGCGGCAACCCGCTCAAGAGCCGCCTGGCCGACCGCCTGCGCCAGCAGGACGGCATCAGTTACAGTGTGGGCAGCTTCGTGCGGGTCGGCGCGCTCGACGGCAACGGGCGCTTCGGCATGCAGGCGGCCTATGCGCCGCAGAACCTGGACAAGCTCCGGCGCGGCGTGCAGGAGGAACTGGCGCGGCTGGCGGCGCGCGGCATCACGGCGGAGGAGCTGGGGCAGGCCAGGAGCGGCCTGCTGCAGCAAGGCGCGCTGGCGCGCACCAGCGACGCATCGCTGGCCGGCATGCTGGCCAGCCACTTGTTCCTGGGACGCACCATGCGCTATGTCACGAAGTTCGAGCAAGGTATCGCCACGGCGAGCGTCGAGCAGGTCAACGCGGCGATCCGCCAGTACCTGGACCCGGCCAGGGTGGTCCAGATATACGCCGGAGATTTCTCTGTCACGGCAGCGCAAAACGCCGGCGCCACCATGAAGACGGACAGCGCGGCGGAAACGGCAACGCCGTCCCCCTGAAACGACGAGACTGGAGGAAAATGGAGGCCGCCGCGGGCGCCGCAGGCCGCTCGCGGCGCGGCAACGCGGACGGCCCGGGGGCAACCCCTTGCTGCAACCGCGCGTTGACTGTATATTCGTACAGTATATAAGAGACGTTATCGGAACAAAGCCGAACGATCCTGGCCACGACGCACGCGGCCGCGGACGGCACGAACGGTTCGGCCGGCGCATTCAGCCGGCATAGTCAGCCGGTAGTTGCCGTGACCGCACTGCCGCGACCGCGCAATGACGCCAGGATTTTTTTGATAGTGTCTCCAAGTCGATATAAGAGGTGTGGATGTCAATAGTGCGAGCTAGCAGCAAAGCAGAAGCGCTTCGGCTTCTCGCATCGAAAGATGTGCTGGCCCTTGAGCTGGACTATGAGACCGGATGGCAGGATGCCGTCGAACTGGGCCGGCTCGGAGAGAAACGCGGCATTAAAGTGCAGTACCGGGGACAGGAAAGCATCGCCGTCCATTCACGCGAAGCCCTGATCGAGGGGCTGGCCAAGACCAAGACCACCTTCCGCCAACGCAACCTGTATTGCCAGTTCGACCTCGGCACGCTGGCCGACCACGAACTGCTCGATCTCGAGGCCAAGGCCACCCGGCTGGGCGACTACATCCTGGCGGGCCACCTGCTCCGGGACGTGGACGCCGTGTGGCCGCAGGAAGCGCAGGAGCCGCGCCAGGAACAGCGCACGGAACCGCCGCAGGAAGCGCAGTAGCGCGCGCGGCAGGACACGCAGCAAGGACACCGCAGGCACCGCGCTTCCGCGGCCTGCACGGCTGTCCGCGCCGCCAGGGCAGACCGCATTGGCGTGGCCGCGACGGTGCACGCCAGCACGCGCCATCTTCCGGGAAACACGCCCACGGGCAGCGCCCGCGCAACCGCGCCGCGCGCCGCCGAAGGCGGCGCGCCCCATCGACCCATCCCCAGCATGGATCCCCCTTTCCGCGCCAGAGCCGGCGCGGCATGCGTTCGTGCCTTGTGCCGGCGCCCGGCTCGCCACATCCGCCGCGCGCGAGAAAACCGGCCGTCCGGAATGTCACGCCGTGACAGGTCCATACGCGCCATGTCGCGCCGCCGCCATGCGGCGACAGGCGCGCAGGACGGCCGCGCCGGCGCAATCGCAGTACACTGGACGCCTGCATGCCGGCTTGGCCCCCGTGGCCTCCTTGGCGCGGGGCGGCATGACGAAATCAAAAAGGCAAATCATGACCGATCTCTCCGCCCCCGTTTTTACCGCTCCCCCAACCGCAGAAGAAAAACGCAAGCGCATCTACGCGATCGTCGCCGCATCGTCCGGCAACCTCGTCGAGTGGTTCGATTTCTACGTCTACGCGTTCTGCGCGATCTACTTCGCCGGCTCGTTCTTCCCCAAGTCCGACCCCACCGCGCAACTGCTCAACACCGCGGGCGTGTTCGCCGCGGGCTTCCTGATGCGCCCGATCGGCGGATGGCTGTTCGGCCGCATCGCCGACCGCCACGGCCGCAAGAACTCGCTGCTGCTGTCGGTGACGATGATGTGCGGCGGCTCGCTGCTGATCGCCTGCCTGCCCACCTATGCCAGCATCGGCGCCTGGGCGCCCGCGCTGCTGCTGGTGGCGCGGCTGCTGCAGGGCCTCTCGGTCGGCGGCGAGTACGGCACCACCGCGACCTACATGAGCGAGGTCGCGCTCAAGGGCCAGCGCGGCTTCTTTTCCTCGTTCCAGTACGTCACGCTGATCGGCGGGCAGTTGCTGGCGGTGCTGGTGGTGGTGGCGCTGCAGCAGTTCCTCGACGAGCCGGAACTCAAGGCCTGGGGCTGGCGCATCCCGTTCGTGGTCGGCGCCATCACCGCCGTGATCGCGCTGTTCCTGCGCCGCACGCTGCATGAGACCACCTCGGCCGCCACGCGCTCGAGCAAGGAAGCGGGCACGCTCACCGAGCTGTTCCGCAACCACAAGGCGGCCTTCTTCACGGTGCTCGGCTACACCGCCGGCGGCTCGCTGATCTTCTACACGTTCACCACCTACATGCAGAAGTACCTCGTCAACACGGCCGGCATGTCGATCAAGACCGCCAGCTACGTGATGACGGGCTGCCTGTTCCTCTACATGTGCATGCAGCCGCTGTTCGGCATGCTGTCGGACCGCATCGGCCGGCGCAACAACATGCTGCTGTTCGGCGCGCTCGGGGCGCTCGGCACGGTGCCGGTGATGACCGCGCTCAAGGCGGTGCACAGCCCGTTCGCCGCGTTCGTGCTGATCTCCGTGGCGCTGGCCATCGTCAGCCTCTACACCTCGATCAGCGGCATCGTGAAGGCGGAGATGTTCCCGACCGAGGTCCGCGCGCTCGGCGTGGGGCTGGCCTATGCGGTAGCCAACGCGGTGTTCGGCGGCTCGGCCGAGTACGTCGCGCTCGATCTCAAGTCGCTCGGCCACGAGTCGAGCTTCTACTGGTACGTGACGGCGATGATGGTGATCGTGTTCGCCGTCAGCTTCCGGCTGCCGCGCCAGGCGAAGTACCTGCATCACGAGCATTGAGCGGGAATTGAGCGGGCATCGATGATGCGCCGGGGACGTGGCCCCCGGCGCTAGCGCGGAAACGCCGCGGGCCGGCGCTGCCCCGCGCGCGCGGCGCCATGCCTGGGCCCGAAGGACAGGCCGATGCCGATGCCGTCTTCCCACGCCATGTGCGTGCCCGCCAGATCGGCGGCGGGCAGGCCGAACGCGGTCTCGCTGGCCCACGTGCCGAGCGGGCGGCCGTCGCACCCGAGCGTGAGCACGGCGCGCTGCGCGGTGTAGGACAGCCAGCGCCGCGCCACGTGCGGCAGCGGCAGGCCGAGGCGCCGCGCCAGCGCGGCCAGCGCGTCGAGGTCCACCGCGCCGGGCAGGTGGCGGCGGCACGCCTCCAGCGGCATCAGCAGCCGGGCCGCGAAGGCATAGGCCAGGCCGCCGGCCGATTCGTCGTCCGGCATCGCCATCAGCGCCTCGTCGGCGCATTCCACGAACTCCAGGCCGGGACCGCCAAGCAACTGGCGGCCGAGCAGGTACGCGATCATGAAGCGCGCGCGCGGCGCGGGCAGGCGGTCGCCGTGGAGGATGGTCCAGGCGCCGGTGCCGGTGCGGTAGAGCGCGCCGTCGAAGCTGCGCAGCGGTGCCGCCTGGACCGACGACACCGGATCGGCGCGGCCCAGCGCGCGGGCCGCGCCGAGCGCGAAGCGCGCGGCGTCGGGCGGCGCCTCGCCCTGCGGCATGGCGGCCGTCAACGCGGCGATGACCGGATAGCACGGGGCACGGTCGGGCCGCGCGCCACCGTCGTGGACGGCCGGCGGCAGTTCGCCGCCGGGCGCAGGAACACGGGAAGCGGCGAACGCCATCATGAGTGGTCTCCGTCGGGGCAGCAGGACTGCGCGCTCTGCGGACGCTGCGCGCGGGGGCGGCACGGGCCGCCGGGAAGAGCCGCGCGCGGCAGGGCGGGCCATGCCCGCGCCCGCCGCGCGCATGGCGGTTCAGTCGCGCAGCAGCTGCTTGGCGATGATCAGTTGCTGGATCTGCGTGGTGCCTTCGTACAGGCGCAGCAGGCGCACGTCGCGGTAGAAGCGCTCGGCCTTGTACTCGGCGATGTAGCCGGCGCCGCCGTGGATCTGCACCGCGCGGTCGGCCACGCGGCCCACCATCTCGGTACAGAACATTTTGGTGCACGAGGCCAGCATGCTGACCTCCGGGTCGCTCTTGCCGGGCGTCTTGGCGTCGTAGCGCTGGGCGCAGTCGCGCACCATCGACAGGCCCGCGTAGAGCTCGGCCTGGCTGTCGGCCAGCATCGCCTGGATCAGCTGGAAATCGCCGATCGGCTGGCCGAACTGCTTGCGCTCCCTGGCGTAGGCCACCGCGTCGGTGATCAGGCGGTGCGCCATGCCGCAGGCCAGCGCCGAGATATGCAGGCGGCCGCGGTCGAGCACCTTCATGGCGGTCTTGAAGCCCACGCCCGGCACGCCGCCGATGATGTTGGCGGCCGGCACGCGCACGTTCTCCAGCACCACGTCGCAGGTCTTGGTGCCGCGCTGGCCCATCTTCTTGTCCGGCTTGCCCAGCGAGATGCCCGGGGTGTCGGCCGGCACGATGAACGACGAGATGCCCGAGGCGCCGGCGCCGCCGGTGCGCGCCATCAGCGTGAAGGCGCCCGCGCGCGGCGCGTTGGTGATGAAGCGCTTGGTGCCGTTGATGACGTAGTGGTCGCCGTCGAGCTCGGCCCGGGTCTGCAGCGAGGCCGCGTCGGAGCCGGCGTTGGGCTCGGTCAGCGCGAACGAGATGATGAGCTCGCCGCTGGCGATCCTGGGCAGGTAGGCCTGCTTCTGCGCCTCGGTGCCGTCCATCAGGATGCCCTGCGAGCCGATGCCGACGTTGGTGCCGAACACCGAACGGAACGCGAAGGCGGTATGGCCGAGGTCATACACCACATCGCATTCCTGCGACATCGACAGGCCGATGCCGCCGTAGTTCTCGGGGATGGAGATGCCGAACAGGCCCATCTCCTTCATGTCGGCGACGATCTCGGCCGGCACGTCGTCGGTTTCCTCGAGCGTGTCTTCGGCCGGCTTCAGGCGTTCGTCGATGAAACGCTGCACCGACGCGCGCAGCAGCGAAAAGGATTCGGCATCCAGGCTCATGGGGGAAATCTCCGGTCAAGGCAAACAACGATGTGGCCAACATGGTACGCCGTCACCGTATTTTGACAATCCCACACATCTTGGACAGACTGGATAGCCAGACTTTACAATCCCGTGGATATGCTTCAGCAGGCATATCCACGAAACCCGGATGGCTAATGCGAGGCGGCCTCGGTCGCCAGGTCGCCCAGTTCCTGCGCGCGGTCCGCGGTCATCTGCATCACGCAGGACGCGGCGCTCAGCCCCGCCAGGGTGCCGCCGTCGGGATCGGCCCGGAAGCCGCAGTTGGCATCGCGGAATTTCAGCCAGGCGCGCTGGGCGTCCAGCAGCGCCGGCTTGCGCGCGGGGGCGATGGCCTGCTGCAGGCGCTTGTAGGCCGCGTTCAGCGCCGTGTCCTGGCGCGCGGTTTCTGCGGCGATGCAGCCGTGCATGCCGGCGGTGGTGGCGTCGGGCCCGTTCATGCAGGCCGTGTACCGCGCCGAGAACGAACGCTCCGAACGCTCCGGACGCTCGCCCGCCTGCGCGCCGAGCGACGCCGCCAGCAGCAACGCCGCGCTCAAGGTTTTTTTCATCGGGAGAACGGGAAGGCGAAGGGGGAGAAACGGAAGAATGGAAAAACGGAAAAACGAGAAAACGGCGCCGGCAACGCCCGCCGCGCGCGGCGAGGCGCGCCGCGGCCGGGTCGATGGCAAAGCCGGGCGGCGCGCGAGCGCCGCCGCGCAATCAGGCTTCGGCGATCAGGAAACGCGCGCGGTTCTTGCCCAGCCATGCCGGGGCGCGGCCGCGGCCGGTCCAGGTGGCGCCGGTCTTGGGATCGCGGTATTTCGGCGGCAGCGTGCTCTTGGGCTTGGCGGCCTTGCCATTGGCGCCGGATGCCGGACGGCCGCGACGGCGCTTGGGCGCGATGTCGTCGACCGTCAGCTCATATTCGGTCATCAGGCCCTGGATCTGGGCAATGACGCCAGCCACTTCGCTGGCGCGCATTTCCGCCAGCTTTGCTTCGAGCGCTTCCTTCTCCGCAATCAGTTGCTTGTATGTCGCCATTTGGATTCTCCTGGGGAGGGTTAATTGAATGATAGGGGGAAAATCGGATGCCGTAGCCTACCACGTTTGATTAATGAAAATATAGCCACGTAAGAACTTGATACAACCGTCCGAATTTCCTTGCCTATTGGCGCTGGCTGCCGCAGCGTGGATTGGTCCGATTGCGTCGATTGCGCGGATTGACAGGATTGGCGCGGATTCGCCACGGCCCAATGCACAGTCCGAAATGCCGGATTCACGTATTAGGCGAGGGGTTATTTCTCATTTCCATCATCGCCTTGATGGTTGCCGCGCCGCGGCATTCAGGCAATCGGCGCGCGCCCGAAAGGTAATCGAAAGCAAAAAAGCCGGTCAATTGCCCGCAACCGCCGCCGCTGGCGGCGTCCGGCGGCGCGCGCCGGCACCCGGCCGGGCCGTTTTGGGATATTGCACACAATTGGCAAAAATGACAGGAATTCCCCCCGAAACCGGCAAAGCCGGAGCTAAGCAGTATCCACTTTCCGGCCGCGGACTATCGCGATCCGCGCGCCCGGCTCCCGAATACGGATGGCGAAATTGGCGCGGAAAGACGCGCATCGCGGCGCCGGACTTGAATCGCATTGGATTGCCTGCTTTGATTCAAACGCACCCGCCCGCGCAATGCGAATTGGCGCGTCCGCATTGCATGCAGCGGCGGCATCCATTCTTTGCCCGCCGGCGCGCGGCGATGGCGGCGGACAAATCGCAGGTCCGCCGCGGGCCGGATTTGGGACCGGATTCCGGACCAGATTCGGGACCGGATTCATGCCCCGATTCAATTCGGCGAATACGGAATGCCGCCGCCTGCGCCGCGAGATAAACCCGCGCCTCGCGCCGCGCCGGAGCGCGGCGCGCCAACGCGGCTAAACTCCTGCCACGCCGCCACGCCGGCATGCTTTCACTGCAAGGATTTCAAGCGCCACATGGACCTCAACGCCCTTCGCCTGTTCGTGGACATCGTCGACGCCGGCAACCTGTCGGCCGCCGCGCGCAAGCTCAAGATGACGCGCGCCAACGTGAGCTACCACCTCAAGGCACTGGAAGAAGCGCTCGGCGTGCAGTTGCTGCGCCGGACCACGCGCCACGTCGAGCCCACGCCCGTGGGCGCCGGCCTCTACGAGCACGGCCGCAACATCCTCGGCGAGGTGGCCGCCGCCAACGCGCTCATCAACAGCATGGGCAAGAGCCTGCAGGGCCATGTGCGCCTGTCGGTGCCGACCGGCCTGGGCCACGCGCTGATGTCGCAACTGCTGGTGAAGTTCAAGCACCGCTACCCGGACATCACGCTCGACGTGGTGTTCGACAACCGCATCCACAACCTGGTGTCCGAGGACGTGGAAGTGGCCCTGCGCATCATCTCCACGCCGCCCGACTCGGTGGTCGCCACCGAGATCGGCGTGGTCGAGTGGATCGTGTGCGGCTCGCCCGGCTATCTCACCGCGCATCCGGCGCCGCGCGAACTGGCCGACCTGCGCGGCCATGCCATCGTGTGCGCCTCGCCGATCGGCCAGAAGCTCAAGGCCTTCGGCACGCGCGGCCACGGCGCCGACGCCGTGCGCGAGCAGGTGGCGCTGGAACCCACGCTCAGTTCGGAGAACTTCGCCTTCCTCAAGGACGGCGTGCTGGGCGACGTCGGCCTGGGCATCTTCCCGCTCTACGCCGTCGCCGACGAGCTGGCGGCGGGCACGCTGGTGGCGCTGCTGCCCGACTACCGCATCAGCGTGTTCGGCAGCCGGCTCTACATGCTGACCATGCCCAACCGCTACCAGACGATGGCCACGCGCTACCTGCTCAATTTCCTCAAGACCGAGCTCCAGGTCCTGTGGCCGGCGCCGCGGCAGGCCGGCACGCAGGCCGATGCAACTCACGGCGAGGACTGAGCCCCGCATGGCGCGGGCGTCACCGCCAACCGTTCCCCACCGATAGCGGCTTTGCATCCGGGCGGCGCCGTCTATAGTAGGAAGCGCAGGGGTCCCCCGGCCCAGACTGCAACGTACAGCGAAGGAGACGCATCATGGCCTTGGCTACCACCCTGGCAAATTGCCTGAACAGCAGGAACAGCCGTTTCGATACCATCCGCCATCCCTACACCCTCAGCAGCATGGCCACTGCCGAGGCAGCGCACGTTCCCGGAGACCGCCTGGCCAAGACCCTGTTGCTGGAAGACGAGATCGGCTACGTGGCCGTGGTGATCCCGTCCACGCATCACCTGAACCTGTCGGCGCTGTGCGCGCAGACCGGGCGCACGCTGATCCTCGCGCAGGAGGACGAGATCCGCGAAGTCTTTAAGGACTGCGACTTCGGCGCCATCCCGCCCGTGGCGATGGCGTACGGCATGCACACCTACCTCGACGACAGCCTGCTGGCCCAGCCCGAAGTGTTCTTCGAGGCCGGCGACCACCAGCAACTGGTGCACATGAGCTGCGAGCAGTTCACCGAACTGATGGCCGGCGCCGAGCACGGCCGCTTTTCCCGCCACATGATGTAGGCCGGCGAATGCAGGCCCGCCGCGCGCGCGGCGAGCCTTTCGCCGCGCTACTGCAGGCTGATCCCCGACTGCTTGACCAGCTTCTCCGTGCGCGGGATCTCGGCGCCCACCATCGCGCTGAAATCCGCCACCGAGCCGCCGCGCGGCTCGGCGCCCGTGGCCGCCAGCTTCTCGCGGAAGCCGGGGTCCTTGAGCAGCTTGTTGATCGACACGTTGAGCTTGTTGACCACGTCCGCCGGCGTACCCTTGGGCGCGACGATGCCGTACCACGGCGCGATGTCGTAGCCGGGATAGCCCTGCTCGGCGATGGTCGGGATGTCCGGCGCCATCGGCGAGCGCTTGCTGTTGGACACGCCCAGCGCGCGCAGCTTGCCGGCCTTCACGTAGGGCAGCCCGGTCATGATGGTGTCGAAGTACATCGATACCTGCCCCGACAGCAGCGCGGGAATCGCGTCGCCGGCGCCCTTGTACGGCACGTGCACGATGTCGATACCGGCCAGCGCCTTGAGCATCTCGCCGGCCATGTGCGAGGTGGTGCCGGCGCCGAACGACGCATAGGTCAGCTTGCCCGGGTTGGCCTTGGCGTAGGCGATCATCTCCGGCAGCGTCTTGAACGGCAGGTCCGGGCTGGACAGCAGGATGTTGGGCGTATAGGCCACCACCGCGACCTTCTCGAACGCATCGGGATCGTAGCTGAGCTTCTTGTACAGGAAGCGGTTGGTCACCATCGAGGCGGGGCCGGACATCAGCAGCGTGTAGCCGTCGCCGGGCGCGCGCGCCGCGGCCTCGCTGCCGATCATGGCCGCCGCGCCGGGGCGGTTCTCCACCACGAAGGTCTGGCCGTATTCCTTGCTCAGGCCGATGCCGATCTGGCGCGTGATCAGGTCGGTGGCGGAGCCGGCCTGGAACGGCACCACGATGCGCACCGGCTGCGTGGGCCAGTCGCGCGTGGTCTGGGCGAACAGCGAAGGCGCGGCGGCGCCCAGCAGGATGGCGAGCATCGCCGCGCGTCGTTTCTGGAATGAAGGATTTTGCATGGTGTGGCTTGCCTCTAGGAGATTGGATCGTCCCGGCTCGGGGTGTGAATCAGTCAAGCAATTGCCATGCCATTGAAAAATGGCTTTTTTCTAATTTCCAATACCGTTTACAGAGCAATATGCACCCTGTTGGATGACCGGTTCTGTTTCATGCACTGCGATGGAATTTCCGATCGGCCTCGAGGGCTTCAAGACGGAAAACGCAGGGCCGTACCGCACGGCGGGCAACGAGAACGCCCCGGCCACGCGATACGGCCCTGCCATTTTCCGTAAATCAGGCTGAATGGATTCAGCGAATTTCTTTAAATCAATCCCGTCATCCCAGATGCATCCAGGTGGTCTTCAGATCCGTGTATTTGTCGAGTGCGTGCAATGACTTGTCGCGCCCGTTGCCGGATTGCTTGACGCCGCCGAACGGCACCGTGACGTCGCCATCCATGTAGCAGTTGACCCACACCAGGCCCGCGCGCAGTCGGCGCGAGACGCGATGCGCGCGCGACAGGTTCGCGGTCCACAGCCCGGAACCGAGGCCATACGGCGAATCGTTGGCCATGCGCACGGCTTCGTCCTCGGTGTCGAACACGGTCACGGCCAGCACCGGGCCGAAGATCTCCTCGCGCACGATCGACAGCGACTGCGACGGGCACTCGAAGATGGTCGGCTCGAGGAAATAGCCGCCGCTCTCGCCGCGCACGCGCTGCCCGCCCAGGCGCAGGCGCGCGCCTTCGCGCCGGCCCGCGTCGACGAACGACAGCACGCGGTCGAGCTGGCGCGCGTCGACGATGGCACCCATCGCCGAGGCCGGGTCGAGCGGGTCGCCGGGCTGCATGCGCGCCGCGGCCGCTTCCAGCCGCGCCATGAACGCATCGTAGATGCCGCGCTGCACGTACAGCCGCGAGCCGGCGATGCAGATCTCGCCCTGGTTGTTGAAGATGCCCACGGCGGCGGCCTGCGCGGCGCGGTCCAGGTCCGGGCAGTCGTCGAACACGATGTGCGGCGACTTGCCGCCGCACTCCAGCCACACGCGCTTGAGGTTGGACTGGCCCGCGTATTCCATGAAGCGCTTGCCGGTGGCGGTGGAGCCGGTAAAGGCGATGCAGTCCACGTCCGGGTGGCGGCCCAGCGCCTGGCCCGCTTCCGCGCCCAGGCCCGGCACCACGTTGAGCACGCCGGCGGGAATGCCGGCCTGCCCGGCCAGCTCGGCCAGGCGCAGCGCGGTCAGCGGCGACTGCTCGGCCGGCTTGAGGATGACGCTGTTGCCGGCGGCCAGCGCCGGCGCCACCTTCCAGCTCGCCATCAGCAGCGGGTAGTTCCACGGCACCACCGCCGCCACCACGCCGAGCGGCTCGCGCGTGATGGTGGCCAGCGTGTTGCCGTCGGTCGGCGCGATCTCGTCGTAGAGCTTGTCGATGGCCTCGGCGTACCACGCGTAGGTGCGCGCGGCCTCGGGGATGTCGTACAGCAGCGCGTCGCCGATGGGCTTGCCCATGTCGAGCGTTTCCAGCAGCGCCAGTTCCTCGCGCTGCGCCTCGATCAGCGCGGCCAGCCGCAGCAGCGCGGCCTTGCGCTCGCGGCGCGGCATCTGCGACCACACGCCGGACTCGAAGGCCGCGCGCGCGGCGGCCACGGCGCGGTCCACGTCGGCGCCGCCGCACGCGGCGACGTGCGCCAGCAGCGCGCCGGTGGCCGGGTTGCGGGTCTCGAAGGTGGCGCCGCCGGCGGCGTCGGTCCAGGCGCCGCCGATGTAGGCCTGGGTGCGCATCGGCACCGTGGCGGCGCGCTGGCGCCAGTAGGCGAGGTCGTGCAATTCACTCATCATGTTTCCGCGGTTGAAGTGGAACGAAGGCGCATGGCGGCGCTTACGCGCCGGCCTGCGCCACCATCGCGCCTAGCAGCACGTTGGCGCCGGCTTCCAGGTGCTCGGGCCGGGCGTCCTCCACCTCGTTGTGGCTGATGCCGTCCTTGCACGGCACGAAGATCATGGCGGTGGGCGCCACCGTGGCGATGTACACCGCGTCGTGCCCGGCGCCGGTGACGATGTCCTGGTGCGTGTAGCCCAGCGCCGCGGCCTGGCCGCGCACGTGGCCCACCAGCTCGGGCGCGAACGGCGTGGGCGGGAAATACTGCACGTCCTCGATCTTCACGCCGAGCGGCGCGCCGGTGGTCTCGCCGCGCGCCAGCGCCGCGCAGGCCGCGCGCAGGCGCGCGTCCATCTCGGCCAGGCGGTCGGCGTCCTGGTGGCGCAGGTCCACGGTGAACTTCACTTCGCCGGGAATCACGTTGCGCGAGGCCGGATGCACCGTCATCACGCCCACCGTGCCGCGCCCGTGCGGCGCGAAGTCATGGGCGATGCGCACCACTTCCTGCACGATGAACGAGGCGCCGTACAGCGCGTCGCGCCGCAGCGGCATCGGCGTGGGGCCCGCATGCGCCTCCATGCCGGTCACGGTCAGGTCGTACCAGCGCAGGCCCAGCGAACCGGTCACCACGCCGATCACGTTGCCGGCATCCTCCAGCACCGGCCCCTGCTCGATATGCGCCTCGAAATACGCGCCGATCTCGCGCCCGCCCACCTCGGCCTCGCCGGCATAACCGATCGCGCGCAGCTCGTCGGCCACGCGCTTGCCTTCGCTGTCGGTGGCATCCAGCGCGGTCCGCAGCGGGAAGATGCCGGCGAACACGCCCGAGCCCATCATCACCGGCACGAAGCGCGTGCCTTCCTCGTTGGTCCAGATCGCCAGCTCGAGCGGCGCCTCGGTCTGCACGCCGTGGTCGTTGAGCGTGCGCATCACCTCCAGCCCGGCCAGCACGCCGAAGCAGCCGTCGAACTTGCCGCCGGTGGGCTGGGTGTCGATATGGCTGCCGGTCATCACCGGCGGCAGGCTGCCGTTGCGCCCGGCGCGGCGGCCGAAGATGTTGCCCACGCGGTCCACGGTGACGCTCAGGCCGGCCTCGCGCATCCAGCCCGTCACCAGGTCGCGGCCCTGCCCGTCGAGCGCGGTCAGCGCCAGGCGCGCGTTGCCGCCGCGCGGCGTGGCGCCGATGCGGGCCAGGTCCATCAGCGATTGCCACAGGCGCTCGCCGTCGATCTTCAGTGCGGTCATGTCGGGTCTCCTTGTTCTCGGTTCAGGCCATCGCCGGGACGAGGCCGGACAGGAAGGCATCGAGCGCCGGGCCGATCGCATCGACCTCGTAGCCGCCTTCCTGCACCACCACCGTGGGCACGCCCAGCGCGTTGATGCGCTCGCCGATGCCGCGGTAGGCGTCCAGCCCCACGCGCAGCACGCTGATGGGATCGTGGATGTAGGTGTCGAAGCCCAGCGCCAGCACCAGCGCCTGCGGACGGTAGTCGCGCAGGGCGTCGAGCGCATTGTCGAGCGCGGCCAGGAAGCCGTCGTCCTCGGTGCCGTGCGCGAGCGGGAAATTCAGGTTGTAGCCGTAGCCCGCGCCGTAGCCGCGCTCGTTGGCGTAGCCGGTGTAGAACGGGTAGTAGCCGCTCGGGTCGGCGTGCAGCGAGATCGTCATCACGTCGGAGCGCTGGTAGAAGATCTGCTGGGTGCCGTCGCCGTGGTGAGCGTCCACGTCCAGCACGGCCACCTTGCCGAAGCGCTTGAGCAGCGTCTCCGCGGCGATGGCCGAGTTGTTGACGTAGCAGAAGCCCACCGCGCGATCGCTGTGCGCGTGGTGCCCGGACGGGCGCGACAGCGAATACGCGATGCCCTGGCGGTGCTGCTGCTCGCACACGTACTGCGCGGCGGCCACCGCGCTGTGCGCCGAGCGCAGGATGGCGCGCCAGCTCTGCGGCCCGAGCGGCGCGCTCAGGTCGCCCAGGTAGTAGCCGGCCTGCGCGATGATGGAGTCGGTCGGGCACGGCACGCGGCGCGGCTGGTCCACGCGGCCGTTGTAGTAGGGCGACAGGTTCGGCAGCACCTCGATGCCGGGCTCGAAACCGGGCCGCGCCAGCGCCATCCAGCGCTCGTAGGCGTAGCCGAGGAAATCGAGATAGGCCGGGCTGTGCACGGCTTCCAGCGGCGCGCGGCCGAAATCGGCCGGCTCGGCCAGCGCGATGCCGCGCCCGGCCAGCGCGCGCTGCAGCGCATGGGCGCGCGCCGGCACGTCGGTCGGTTCGCACAGGCGGCCCGCGCGCATGAACTGGCGGGGCTGGTGCAGCAGTTGGTCATCCGAGAAGAAGGCGCGCATGATGTTGGGTTCGTGGTGAAGCGTGGTGAAACCTGGTGAAACGCGTTGGCTGCCGGTTCGCGCCCCTCTCCCACGACGCGGGAGAAGGGCGCGACACCAGGCGCTAGGCGGCCGCCCGCTGCCGCGCGAACGCCGCTTCGCGGATCTCCGTCAGCGTCACGCCCGGGGCGATGCCGTCGGCGTCGTAGCGCAGCTCCAGCAGCGCCGGCAGCTTTTCCCGGTCGGCGAAGGCCCGCGCGCGCGCGAACGCGGGGCCGAACGCGGCGTCGTTGTCCACCACCTCGCCGTAGCCGCGATAGGCGCGGATCAGCTCGGTGAACTCGGGGTTGTCGAAGCCCAGCGCGATCGTGCGGCCCGGGAACTCGCGCTCCTGGTGCGAGCGGATGGTGCCCCAGATACCGTTGTTGAACACCAGGATCACGATGCCGAGCCGGTACTGCATGGCCACGCCGAGTTCCTGCAGGTTCATCTGGAAGCAGCCGTCGCCGGCATAGCAGACCACCGTGCGCTCGGGGTTCTCCAGCTTGGCGGAGATCGCCGCCGGCAGGCCGTAGCCCATCGAGCCGACCGTCGGCGCCAGGCTGGTGCCCACGCCCTTGAAGCGGTAGTACGCATGCGGGAACAGCGCGTAGTTGCCGGCGCCCACGGTAAGGCAGGCGTCTTCGGGCAGCACGTCGCGCACGTGGCAGGCGGCGCGGTTCAGGTTGAGGCTGCCGGGCGCGGCCTTGGGCTCCTGCGCGGCCAGCAGCTCCTGGCGCGCGGCGCGGGTGCGCGCGGCCCAGGCCGGCTCGCGCGCGGGCGACAGGCCGTCGAGCGCGGCGGCGAACGCGTTCACGTCCGCCACCACCGGCAGCGCGGGCTGGAACACGCGGCCCAGCTCGTTGGCGTCCGGGTACACGTGCACCAGCTTCTGGCGCGGCAGCGGGCTTTCCACCAGCGTGTAGCCTTCGGTGGTGGCCTCGCCCATGCGCGTGCCCACGGCGATCAGCAGGTCGGCCTCGCGGATGCGCTCGCGCAGCGCCTCGCCCATGCCCCAGCCGACGTGGCCGGCGTAGTTCGGGTGATGGTTGTCGAAGCACTCGAGCCGGCGCCAGGCCACGCCCACCGGCAGCGCGAAGCGCTCGGCGAACGCTTCGAGCCGGCGCTGCGCGGACGCGCTCCAGCCCGAGCCGCCCACCAGCATGAACGGGCGCTCGGCGCGCTCGAGCAGGCCGGCCAGCGCGCCCAGCGCCTCGGGCGTGGGCGCGCCGTGCGGGCGCTGGTAGCGCGGCATGTCGGCCACCGCCGCCTTGCCCCACAGCGTGTCCTCGGGCAGCGCCAGCACCACCGGGCCGGGCCGGCCGCTGGTGGCCACCGCGAACGCGCGCGCGATGAACTCGGGAATGCGCTCGGTGCGGTCGATCTGCGCCACCCACTTGGCCATCTGGCCGAACATGCGGCGGTAGTCGATCTCCTGGAACGCCTCGCGCTCGCTGAAGTCGTTGCCGACCTGGCCGACGAACAGGATCATCGGCGTGGAGTCCTGGTGCGCCGTGTGCACGGCGATGCTGGCATTGGTGGCGCCGGGCCCGCGCGTGACGAAGCAGATGCCGGGCTCGCCGGTGAGCTTGCCGTAGGCTTCCGCCATGTAGCCGGCGCCGCTTTCCTGCCGGCACACGATCGGCTGGATCGCGTCCTGGTGGTCGTACAGCGCGTCGATGCAGGGCAGGTAGCTTTCGCCCGGCACCAGGAACACGCGCCTGACGCCCTGGATGCGCAGTTGTTCCACCAGGATCTGGCCGCCGTTGCGCTCGCGCGGCGCGGCGGCCCGGGTTGAAGATACGCTCATCGCTTGATCTCGATTTCCACGAACACGCACTCGCCTTCGTGCGCGTTGATGACGTTGTGCTCCACGCCCGCCGCGCGGTAGTAGGCGCGGCCCGCCACGAGCTGGCTGACCACCTCGCCGGCCGGCGTCTCCAGCCGCAGCGCGCCGGTGGTCATCGGCACCACCACGTAGTCGTAGCCGTGGCGGTGATGGCCGGTCTCGGCGCCCGGCGCGAAGCGCCACTCGGTGACGGCCACGCGGTCGTTGTCGATCTGCACGGTGGGAACGGCTTGGGGTCTGCTCATGCGTTTCTCCTGAAGGTGTGCCGGTCAGCGATCCACGCCGCCCATGCACAGGTACTTGGTTTCCAGGTATTCCTCGATGCCGTAGCTGGAGCCTTCGCGGCCCAGGCCCGACTGCTTGACGCCGCCGAACGGCGCCACCTCGTTGGAGATCAGCCCGGTGTTGATGCCGACCATGCCGTACTCCAGCGCCTCGGCCACGCGCCACACGCGGCCGATGTCGCGGCTGTAGAAGTAGGAGGCCAGGCCGAACTCGGTGTCGTTGGCCATGTCGATGACTTCCTGGTCGCTGCCGAAGCGGAACAGCGGCGCGAGCGGGCCGAAGGTTTCTTCCCGGGCCACCAGCATGGCCGGCGTCACGCCCGCCAGCACGGTCGGCTCGAAGAAGGTGCCGCCGAGGCGGTGGCGCTTGCCGCCCGAGAGCACGCGCGCGCCCTTGCCCACGGCGTCGGCGATATGCTGCTCGACCTTGGCCACCGCGTCCTGGTTGATCAGCGGACCCTGCAGCACGCCGGGCTCGAGGCCGTGGCCGACCTTGAGCTTTTCCACCGCGGCCACCAGCTTCTGCGCGAAGGCGTCGTACACCTTGTCGTGCACGTAGAGGCGGTTGGCGCAGACGCAGGTCTGGCCGGCGTTGCGGTACTTGGAGGCCATCGCGCCTTCCACGGCGGCGTCGAGGTCGGCGTCGTCGAACACGATGAACGGCGCGTTGCCGCCGAGCTCCAGCGACAGCTTCTTGATGGTCGGCGCCGACTGGCGCATCAGGATGCGGCCCACTTCGGTAGAGCCGGTGAAGCTGAGCTTGCGCACCACGGGGCTGCCGGTGAGCTCGCCGCCGATCTCGATCGAGCTGGCGGCGTCGCCCGTCACCACGCTGAGCAGGCCGGCGGGCAGCCCGGCGCGCTCGGCCAGCAGGGCCAGCGCGAGCGCGGACAGCGGCGTGTCCTCGGCCGGCTTGAGCACCATCGCGCAGCCGGCGGCCAGCGCGGGGCCGGCCTTGCGCGTGATCATGGCCAGCGGGAAGTTCCACGGCGTGATGGCCGCGCACACGCCGACCGGCTCCTTGACCACCAGCAGGCGCTTGTCGGCCGCGGGCGTGGCCAGCACGTCGCCGTTCACGCGCTTGGCTTCCTCGGCGAACCATTCCAGGAAAGAGGCGGCATAGAGCGCCTCGCCGCGCGCCTCGGCCAGCGGCTTGCCCTGCTCGCTGGTCATCAGCACGGCGAGGTCGTCGGCGTTGGCGATCATCAGGTCGTACCAGGCGCGCATGACCTGGGCGCGCTCGCGCGCGGTCTTGCGGCGCCACGCGGCCTGCGCCACGCGCGCGGCCTCGATGGCGCGGCGCGTCTCGGCCGCGCCCATCAGCGGCACGGTGCCGATCAGCGCGCCGTCGGCCGGGTTGGTGACGGCGAAGGTGGCGCCGTTGTCGGCGTCCTGCCACTGGCCGCCGACGAAAGCCTGCGCGCGCAGGAGGCTGGAATCCTTGAGTTGCATGATGTTCTGTCTCGTTATGTTGGTGTGGATGTGCCGGAGGGTGCGCGGATGCGGCCCGGTGTCAGCGCGTGAGCACGTCGGCCAGGATGTCCAGACCTTCGTCCATCACCGCGTCCTGGATGGTGAGCGGGAACAGGAAGCGGATCACGTTGCCGTACACACCGCACGACAGCAGCAGCAGACCCTGCTCGAGCGCGCGGTTCTGCACCTCGCGCGTGAACTCGGGGTCGGGCGAGCCGTCGGCGCGGCGGAATTCCACCGCCACCATCGCGCCCAGGCCGCGCACTTCCGCGATCTGCGGCACGCGCGACTTCAGGCTTTCCAGCCGCGCCACCAGGCGCTGGCCGAGCGCGGCGCCGCGCGGGATCAGTTGCTCGCCGTCGAGCACGTCGAGCACGGCCAGCGCGGAGGCCACCGCCAGCGGGTTGCCGGCATAGGTGCCGCCCAGGCCGCCGGGCGCGGGCGCGTCCATGACCTCGGCGCGGCCGCACACGGCCGACAGCGGCATGCCGCCGGCCAGGCTCTTGGCCATCGTGGTCAGGTCCGGCGCCACCTCGTAGTGCTCCATCGCGAACAGGCGGCCGGTGCGGCCGAAGCCGGTCTGCACCTCGTCGGCGATCAGCAGGATGCCGTGCTCGTCGCAGACCGCGCGCAGCGCCTTGACGAAGGCCGGCGGCGCCACGTTGAAGCCGCCCTCGCCCTGCACCGGCTCGAAGATGATGGCGGCCACGCGCTTGGGATCGACATCGGCCTTGAACAGGTGCTGCAGCGCCTTGAGCGAGTCGTCCACCGACACGCCGTGCAGCGCGCACGGGTACGGCGCGTGGAACACCTCGCCCGGGAACGGCCCGAAGCCGACCTTGTACGGCACCACCTTGCCGGTCAGCGCCATGCCCATCATGGTGCGGCCGTGGAAGCCGCCCGAGAACGCGATCACGCCGGGGCGGCCGGTGGCGGCGCGGGCGATCTTGATGGCGTTCTCCACGGCTTCGGCGCCGGTGGTGAAGAAGGCGGTCTTCTTGGCCGAGCGGCCCGGCGCGCGCTGGTTGATCTTCTCGGCCAGCTCGACGTAGCTGGCATACGGCACGATCTGGTACGCGGTGTGGGTGAAGCGGCCGAGCTGGCGCTGGATCGCCTCGACCAGGCGCGGGTGGCGGTGGCCGGTGTTGAGCACGGCGATGCCGGCGGCAAAGTCGATGTAGCGCTTGCCCTCCACGTCCCAGATCTCCGAGTTCTCGGCGCGCTCGGCGTAGAAATTGCACATCACGCCCACGCCACGCGGGGTGGCGGCGTCCTTGCGGCGAACCAGTTCGGCGTTCTTCATCTGTCGTTGCTCCGTCTTTGATGTCAGGTTGGTGCGCGCCGCGTTCAGGCGGCCGCGCGGATCAGGGTCGGGTCCCATTCCTTGCCGGGGACCGCGGCGATCAGGCGCTGCGTGTATTCGTGGCGCGGCGCGTCGAAGATCTGGTCGGGCGGGCCGGACTCCACCACGCGCCCCTTGTGCATCACGATCACGTGATGGCAGATCTGCGCGGCCACGCGCAGGTCGTGCGTGATGAAGATCAGGCCGATGTTCAGGCGCTTCTGCAGGTCGGCCAGCAGCTCGAGCACCTGCGCCTGCACCGAGACGTCGAGCGCGGAGACCGATTCGTCGGCCACCAGCAGCTTGGGCTCCAGCGCGAGCGCGCGCGCGATGCCGATGCGCTGGCGCTGGCCGCCCGAGAACTGGTTGGGATAGCGGTCGAACGCGGACGGCTCCAGCCCCACCAGTTGCAGCAGCTCGCGCCCGCGCGCCTGCGCCTGCGCCAGCGGCACGCCGTTGGCGACCGGGCCGTCGGTGATGATGCGGCCCACCGTGTGGCGCGGGTTGAGCGAGGCGAACGGGTCCTGGAAGATCATCTGCACGTCGCTGCGCAGCGGGCGGAACTGCCGCTCGGACAGGCGCGCGATGTCCTGGCCGTCGAACAGCAGCTCGCCGCCGTCGATGCCGGTCAGCTTGAGCAGGCACTTGCCGATGGTGGACTTGCCCGAGCCGGACTCGCCCACGATGCCGAGCGTCTGCCCGCGCTGCACGCGGAAGCTCACGCCGTCCACGGCGTTGACCACGCGCTTCTTGCTGAACAGGCCGCCGCCGGAGACGTAGGTCTTGCGCAGGTCGCGCACTTCCAGCACGGTCTCGGCCGCGTCCGCCTGGCGCTCCTTGGCGCGCCCGTGCGGCACGGCGCCGATGAGCCGGCGCGTGTAGGGATGCTGCGGATGGTTGAGCACCTGCTGCGCCGTGCCCATCTCCACCAGCACGCCCTTTTCCATCACCGCCACGCGGTCGGCGATCTCCGCCACCACGCCGAAGTCGTGCGTGACGAACATCACGCCCATGCCCTTCTCGGCCTGGATGCGCTTGATCAGCGCCAGGATCTGCGCCTGCGTGGTGACGTCGAGCGCGGTGGTCGGCTCGTCGGCGATCAGCAGCGCGGGCTCGAGCGCCAGCGCCATCGCGATCACCACGCGCTGGCGCTGGCCGCCGGACAGGCGGAACGGATAGCTGTGGGTCAGCGTGGCGGGGTCGGGCAGGCCGACGAATTCCAGCAGTTCCAGCACGCGGCGGTTGCGCGCCTCGCCCGGATAGGCGCCGTGCACGCGCATCACCTCGGCGATCTGCTCGCCCACGGTCATCACCGGGTTGAGCGCGGACAGCGGCTCCTGGAACACCATCGCCATGTCCTTGCCGCGCATCGACAGCAGGGTGTTCTCGTCCTGCGCCAGCAGGTCGCGGCCCTTGAACAGGATCTGCCCGCCCTGCGGCTTGAGGTAGGGCGGCAGCAGGCCCATGATGGCGTTGGCGCTCATCGACTTGCCCGAGCCGGACTCGCCGACGATGCACAGGATCTCGCCGGCGTGCAGGTCGTAGGTCACGCCGCTGACTGCGTGCGGGCGGTCGCCGCCGGCGGGCAGCGCGATGGTGAGGTCGCGCACGGACAGCAGCGGCGCGGCTGCCGGCGCGGAATTCTGGTCAGGTGATTGCATGTGCGGCATCCTTTGGCTCACTCGCCGCGGCGGCGCAGTTGGGGGTTCATGGCGTCGTTCAGGCCTTCGCCGATCAGGTTGATGGACAGCACCGTGAGCAGGATCGCCACGCCCGGCCACACGCTCATCCACCAGGCTTCGCGGATCATGGTGCGGGCCGCGCCGATCATGAAGCCCCAGCTCATCATGTTGCGGTCGCCCAGGCCCAGGAAGGACAGCGCCGACTCGGTCAGGATCGCCGTGGCCACCATGAACGAGGCCGACACGATGATCGGCGACATGGCGTTGGGCAGGATCTGCGTGAGGATGATGCGCAGCGGCTTCTGCCCGATCACCACCGCGGCCTGCACGAACTCGCGCTGCTTGAGCGTGAGGAACTCGCCGCGCACCAGGCGCGCCACCGGCGGCCAGGAGACCACCGAGATGGCCGCCACGATGGAGTAGATGGTCGGGTTGAAGATGGCCACGATCACCACCGCCATCGCCAGTTGCGGGATGGTCTGGAAGAACTCGGTGAAGCGCATCAGCGCGTCGTCCACGCGGCCGCCGCAGTAGCCGGCCACCGAGCCGATCAGGATGCCGAACACCAGCGCCACGCCGGTGGAGATCACGCCCACCAGCAGCGAGACGCGCGCGCCGTACAGCATGCCGGCGGTGATGTCGCGGCCCAGCATGTCGGTGCCGAACGGATAGGCGGCGTCGGCGAACGGGTGCACCAGCGGCTCGCCCACCATCAGCCACGGCGAGTCCTCGTACAGCACGGGCGCGAGCAGCGCCACCGCCACTACGGCCAGCAGCACCAGCAGGCCGATCACCGCGCCGTAGTTGCGCGCATAACGTCGGGCGAAGGCTTTCATGCCGTGGCTCCCTTGCCGCCCACCGCGATGCGGGGGTCGATGAAGCGGTAGACGATGTCCGTCACCAGGTTGAAGAACACCACCAGCGCCGAGGTCACGAAGAAAATGCCGAGCAGCAGCTGGTAGTCGCGCTGCAGCAGCGCGTCGAACATCAGGCGGCCGATGCCGGGCCACGAGAACACGGTCTCGGTCAGCACCGCGCCGCCGGCCATCTGGCCGAGCTGGATGCCGGCGAACGTGATCACCGGCAGCAGCGCGTTGCGCAGCACGTGCACGCGGATCACGCGCCCGGCCGGCACGCCCTTGGCGCGCGCGGTCTTGACGAAGTCCATGCCCATCACTTCCAGCATCGAGGCGCGCGTGAGGCGCACGTACACCGCCATGAAGAAGCAGCCCAGCGAGATGGTCGGCAGCACCATGTGCAGCGCCACGTCCTGCACGCGCGCCAGGCCCGTGTAGCCGGCGCCGATGGTCTCCATGCCGAACGCGGGCAGCCAGCCCAGCACCACCGAGAACAGGATGATGGCCATCAGCGACAGCCAGAACAGCGGCGTGGCGTACAGCAGCAGCGCGCCGCTCATCACCGCGCTGTCGACCCAGCGGCGCTTGTTCTCGTAGCGCGTGCGCGCCGAGATCACGCCCAGCAGCACGCCGAGCACGAGCGAGAACACGAACGCGCCGCTCATCAGCACGATGGTGGCCGGCAGGCGGTCCAGGATCAGGTCCAGCACCGGCAGGTGGTTGCGGTACGAGTAGCCGAGGTCGAGCCTGGCCACGCCCTTGAGATAGATGCCGAGCTGCGTGAGCACCGGCTGGTCCAGCCCGAACTGCTGGCGCAGCTGGCCGACGAAGGCGGCATCGCCGGCGCCGGCCTCGCCCGCCATGACGGTGGCGGGGTCGCCCGGCGCCATGCGGATCAGGAAGAAATTGATGATGACCACGCCGAGCACGACCACGAGGGCCTTCCACAGGCGGGACAACAGGAAAGAGAGGAAATTCACGGCATGCTCCACGCGGGGCAAAAGCTGGGTCCGGGCGCCATCGCGCCCGCATTGCTGCGCCGCCCCGCACGCGCGCGCCCGTCACGCACGACTCAGTTCTTCTCGATGGAAACGTTGTCGAACGACTCGTTCAGCCCGATCGCGGTGGTCACGAGGTTCTTGACGTTCTTGCGGTACAGCGTGGGGAACTCCAGCTCGAACAGGTTGCCGGCGGCCACTTCCGTCACCAGGATCTTCTGCACCTCGCTGTACAGCTTCTGGCGCTCGCCCGCGTCCAGCGCGACGCCGGCCTGGGCCCACAGCGCATCGGCCTGCGGGTTGCTGTAGCCCTGCACGTTGGCGAACGGCGTGCCCTTGACGATGTTCTTGGTCACGTAGAGCCGCTCCACGCCCAGCGCCGGATCGCCGTACTGGTAGGTGTAGGTGACGGTCAGGTCGAAGTCCCAGTTGCTCACGCGGCTGGACCACGTGCCGGCATCGGCCGATTCGATGCTGACCTTGAAGCCGAGCTGCTCGAGCATCTGCTTGGCGTACTCGTCGAGGCGGTCCCAGTTGGCGCCGTAGGAGGTCGACAGGATCTTGACCGGGTACTGGCCGACGTTGACGCCGGACTCCTTGATCAGGTCGCGCGCCTTCTTCAGGTTGAAGTCATAGGCCGGCATGTTCTTGTCGAAGAACAGCGTGCTCGAGGAGAACGGGCTCACCGCCGGCTTGCCCATGCCGAAGAAGATGTTGTCGACGATCAGCTTGCGGTTGAGCGCGTGCATCACCGCCTGGCGCACCTTGATGTTGTTGAACGGCGGCTTGCGCTCGTTCATCAGCATCGTGGACATCGGCGCGAACATCTCCCAGCCCTTGGTGGTGTATTCCACGTTGGGCAGCGCGCGCAGGCGCTTGACGTCCACGTTGTCGACGTCGCCGCCGCGCAGCACCTGCACGTCGCCCTTCTCGAAGGCCACCGCGCGCGAGGCCGAGTCCGGGATCACGTAGAACACCAGTTCGTCCAGGTAGGGCTTGCCCTTCTTCCAGTAGTTGGGGTTCTTGGCCAGCTTGATGTAGGCGCCCTTCTTCCATTCCTTGAACATGAAGGGGCCGGTGCCGATGGGCTTCTGGTTGGCCGGGTTGTTGCGGTAGTCGGTGCCGTCGTAGATGTGCTTGGGCATCATCGGCATGGTGCCGGTCTCGAACATCGAGATGAACGGCGGGAACGGCTCCTTGAGCTTGATCTCCACGGTGCTGTCGTTGACCGCGCGGATCGAGTCCATGTACTTGTTGATCACGGCGCGCGTGCGCACGTGCACCTCGCGCAGCATCTTGTCGATCGAGAACACCACGTCGGCCGAGGTGAACGGCTTGCCGTCATGCCACTTCACGCCCTGCTGCAGCTCGAAGGTGTAGGTCAGGCCGTCCGGCGAGATCTTCCACGACTTGGCCAGCTCGGGGCGCGGCTTGAGGTCCGGGCCGTAGGTCAGCAGGCCCTGGTAGATCTTGCCGGCGATGTACTGCGTGGGCGCCTGCGAGTTCATCGCGCTCACCAGGATCGGCGGCTCGGGCTGGACGATGCCGGACAAGGTGCCGCCCACGGTCTGCGCGGCGGCGCTGCCCGCGGGCAGCAGCACCGGCGCCAGGGCCAGGCCGGCGCTGGCCAGCGCCATCGACACCAGGCTTTTGCCAAAGCTCTTTTTCAGGTGTTGGGTGAAGGATTTCATCGGTCAGTTTCCTGTGGTAGTGATCGTGCTCTGCGGATACGGAAGGTACGAAAGACGATTGCTGCGGCTGCGGTGACTGCGTGGTGGCTCAGGCGGCGGCGGGCTCGACGCCGCACCAGTCGTGCATGAACTGCGCGAGCGTGGTGGCCACGCGCACCATGCTCTCGATGGAGACCGACTCGTCGATGCCGTGGATGTTGCGCGCCACCGGCCCGTAGCAGGTCACGGGCGTGTCCAGCATCATGCGGAAATGGCGCGCGTCGGTGGTGGCGGTGGAGGCTTCGTGCCGCACGGGCTCGCCGGTGGTTTTCCGGTGCGCGGCCGCGAGCGTCTGCATGCTGGCCACCTCCAGGTCGAACTCGCAGCCCGGCGCGTGGAAACCCTCGTAGCGGATGCCGAGCTGCAGGTTGCTGGCCAGGCGCGCGAGCGTGGCGCGCACGCAGTCCGCCACGCGCGCCTTGGCGTCGTTGACATCCATGTCCGGGAAGAAGCCGATGCGCACGCCCAGCGTGCAGGTGCACGGCACCGAGGAATTCCACTCGCCGCCCTGGATCTGGCCGATGTTGAAATTGACCGGGTGCGCGTGGTCGCGGTACGCGGCGGGCCGGTTCTGCGGCAGGTTCCACTCGGCCTCGAGGCGGCGCAGGTCGGCGATCACCTCGATGGCGGCCTCGACCGGGTTCACGCCGCTGGACATGTAGGCGGCATGCGCCGGGTGGCCAGTGAGATCGACGAACATCCAGAACACGCCCATCTGCGCGCTCATCAGGGTTTCGCCGAACGGCTCGGGAATCACCACGGTGTCGAACGAGGCCAGCTTGCCCGCGCCGACCGCGCTGCGCAGCGCGGCCACCGTGGCCAGCGCGCCGTTGCCGGTGTTCTCTTCCTCCAGCACGGAGTTGAAGCCGACCGCGCCGGCGGGCTGCACGCCGAGGTCCTTGAGCGCCTTGAACGCGGCCAGCGTGCAGACGATGCCGGCCTTCATGTCGCCCGCGCCGCGGCCGAACAGCCAGCCGTCCTCGACGAACGGCGCATACGGCGACTGGCGCCACATCGACTCGGGGCCGGTCGGCACCACGTCGAGGTGGCCGTTGAACAGCACCGAGCGCCCGCCCTTCGCCGCGGGCCGGTGCGTGGCCAGCAGGTTGTAGCGGCCGCCGTCGGGGCAGCACGGCGGCGAGAACAGCGGCAGGTCCTTGAGCGCTTCGCTGCGCAGGTAGATGTGCTCGGACGCCAGGCCGAGCTCGCGCAGCGCGCCTTCCATGAAGGCCACGGCGGGCTGCTCCTGGCCCGACGGGCTGGGCGCCGCCACGAAATCCGACAGCGTGCGCACCATGTACGGCTCGAGCGCGCGCACGGCGGCGGCGATGGCATCGGTTGTGAGCGCGGGAAGATCTGGCGTGGCGGCAATCGCGGCACTGCCGGCGGGACGTTGCATGGTGGCTCCACTGACTGGCCCGGCATGCGCGAGGGGGGCGCTTCCGGAGGGGGATCGAATCAGCCGAATCGGCAAGACGTCGTTCAAAAAAACGACGAACCCAACAAGATGTATCGAAAGTTAGCCGATCATTGGTACCATCGGTAGGTCCATGTTTCGCTTTTTAGCCGGTGCCACTTTGAAAGAGACCATTTTGTCGGAGCTGCTGCTGCAGCGTCTGGAAAGCCCCGCCGATGGTGCGGAAGACAAGAACGGCGCGCATATGAACCGCCAGCTCTACGAGATCATTCGGCAGGAAATCCTTGCTGGGTCTTTGGTTGCGGGTAGCAAGCTGCCCGCGTCGCGGCTCCTGGCGAAGGAGGTCGGGGTCTCGCGCAACACCGTGCTGTATGCCTACGAACAGCTCCTGGCGGAGGGTTACGTCACCGCATCGAGCGGAAGTGGCACCTTCGTGTCGCAGAGTTTTCCCGACCATAGTGCATTGCACAACGTTAGGGCGCAAAGTGGCACCATCACTGTGCCCGCAGCGCAGCAAAACCCGAACCGCTTCACGCTGTCGCGGCGCGGCCAGCACCTGGTGTCGCATTCCGGTGCATCGGACCGGCAATGGGGCGCGTTCGTCGCGGGCGTGCCCGACGTTTCGCTGTTTCCGCACGCTGTCTGGGCACGCCTGCTCAACAAGCACTGGCGCGCGCCCAAGCCCGAACTGCTGACGTATGCGCACAACGGCGGCTACATGCCGCTGCGCCGGGTGCTGGCCGAGCACCTGCGGCTGGTGCGCTCGGTGCGCTGCGAGCCCGAGCAGATCATCCTGACCACCGGCATCCACCAGGCCATCGACCTGATCGCGCGGCTGCTCGGCGACCCCGGCGACAAGGCATGGATGGAAGACCCCGGCTACTGGGGCACACGCAGCCTGCTCAACAGCGCGGGCATCGAGACCATCCCGATCCCGGTGGACGGCGAGGGCATCGCGCCCGACGCGGTCACGCTGCAGAACCCGCCGCGCTTCATCTTCGCCACGCCGTCGCACCAGTATCCGCTCGGCATGGTGATGAGCCTGTCGCGCCGGCGCATGCTGCTCGAATACGCGCGCCAGCGCGGCGCGTGGATCGTGGAGGACGACTACGACAGCGAGTTCCGCTTCGAGGGCCGGCCGCTGGCCTCGCTGCAGGGCCTGGACGAGCACGACCGCGTGATCTACATGGGCACCTTCTCCAAGACGCTGTTCCCGGGGCTGCGCATGGGCTTCATGGTGCTGCCCAAGCCGCTCGCGCCGCATTTCGCCACGGGGCTGTCGGAGCTGTTCCGCGAGGGCCAGCTGATGCAGCAGGCGGTGCTGGCCGACTTCATCGAGGAAGGCCACTACGCCACCCACATCCGCCGCGTGCGCCAGCGCTACGCGCAGCGCCAGGGCCTGCTGCGCGAGGCCATCGCCGCGCGCCTGGGCGCGGACTGGCCGACCTCCACGCACGAGGCCGGCCTGCACATGGTGCTGCACCTGCCGCCCGGCGCCGACGACCTCGGCATCAGCATGGCGGCGCGCACGCAGGGCCTGACCACGCGGCCGCTGTCGCGCTACTTCGCCGACCCGGCCCGGGCCGCCAGCCAGGGCCTGCTGCTGGGCTACGCCTGCGTGCCGGACGACCAGATCGCGCCGGCCTTCCACAAGCTCGCCGAGGTGATCGAGCCCGCGCTGGAACACCTCGCGCGCACGCAGGCGCCGCGCCGCGCGGCCGCCGCGGCGATCAACCAGGAGGCGTGGAGCGGGGCGTAGCGCGGCCCGCGTGCTGCCGTGGCGCCATGCCGGGGGCGGCGATTGGCCCTTCCCGCTGCTTGCGGCCGTGGCCTAGTATTGCGGCTTTCGCATCGCCATCAGGCCGACATGACCGACTCCGATCCCGCACGCAAGGCGCCCGGCGCCATCCTCGGGGCGCTGGCAGCCCTGCTGGACGGCCCCGGCCTGCAGGCCGGCGACGCCATCGAGACGCGCTTCCGCAAGGACTGGTACGCGCCGCTGGGCGCGCCGCCGCTGGCCGTGGCGCGCCCGCGCGGCACCGCCGAAGTCGCCGCCGTGCTGGCGCTGTGCAACCGCCTGGGCCAGCCGGTGGTGCCGCAGGGCGGGCTTACCGGGCTGGCCGGCGCGGCCACGCCGCAGGGCGGCGAGGTGGTGCTGTCGCTCGAGCGCATGCGCGGCGTGGAGGAGATCGACGCGCAGGCCGGCACCATGACCGTGCTGGCCGGCACCACGCTGCAGGCCGCGCAGGACGCCGCGCGCGAAGCCGGCTGGCTGCTGGCGGTGGACCTCGGCGCGCGCGGCAGTTGCCAGATCGGCGGCAACATCGCCACCAACGCCGGCGGCAACCGCGTGATCCGCTACGGCATGATGCGCGACCAGGTGCTGGGGCTGGAGGCGGTGCTGGCCGACGGCACCGTGGTGTCCTCGCTCAACAAGATGCAGAAGAACAATGCCGGCTACGACGTGCGCCAGCTCTTCATCGGCAGCGAAGGCACGCTCGGCGTGATCACGCGCGCGGTGCTGCGCCTCGCGCCGCTGCCGGCCGCCACCCAGACCGCGCTGTGCGCGCTCGCGGGCTACGAGGACGTGGTGCGTCTGCTGCGCCATGCCCAGCGCGCGCTCTCGGGCCGCCTCAGCGCGTTCGAAGTGATGTGGGCCGATTTCTACGCGCTCGTCACCACGCGCGTGGCCGGCGTGCGCGCGCCGCTGCCCGCCGGCCATCCGTTCTACGTGCTGCTCGACCTGCAGGGCAACGACAGCGCGCAGGACGCGCCGGTCTTCGAGGCCATGCTGGAGTCGGCGCTGGAGGCGGGCCTGATCCAGGACGCGGCGGTCGCCGCCAGCCACAAGGAAGCCGCGAGCTTCTGGCTGCTGCGCGACGCGGTGGCCGAGTTCCCGACCATGTGGACGCCCAGCGTGGGCTTCGACGTCAGCGTGCCGATCGGGCGCATCGGCGAGTTCGCCGAGACGCTGCGCGCGCGCGTGCTGGCCGCGTGGCCCGGCGCCGAGATGATGCACTTCGGCCACGTCGGCGACAGCAACCTGCACTTCGGCGTGCGCCTGCCCGGCATGGACGCCGCGGACTTCCCCGAGCACGACATCACCGACCTGGCCTACGGCGTGGTGCGGGATTTCCACGGCAGCATCTCGGCCGAGCACGGCGTCGGCTTCCACAAGAAGCCCTACCTGCACTGCTCGCGCTCGCCCGAGGAACTGGCGCTGATGCGGCTGCTGAAGCGGTCGCTGGACCCGAACGGGATTCTGAGTCCGGGGCGGGTGTTCGATCTGGGGTGAAAGCGGAGACAGGCACGCAGTCAGACCGGTTCGAGATCGCGTGGCGCAATCTCGCTCGTGATCTCCCCGCCATGTTCGCGCCGGGCGATCTTCAGGTCATAGGACTGCTGCAGATTGAGCCAGGATTCCGCATCGCCGCCGAAGTACTGTGCCAGCCGCAGGGCAGTGTCGGGGGTGATGCCGCGGCGCTCGCGCACGATATCGTTGATGCGCGCCGGGGTGACGTGCAGCGCCACGGCGAGTGCGTTGGCGCTCATGCCGAACGGGACGAGAAACTCCTCGCGCAAGATCTCGCCCGGATGGACCGGACGCATGCCGTTCTGGAAGCGGGCCATGATGATTTCCTTTCAGTGATAGTCCACGATCTCGACGGCCTCCGGGCCATCGGGCGTCCAGACAAAACAGACGCGCCACTGATCGTTGATGCGGATGCTGTGCTGCCCCTTGCGGCGCCCGCCCAGCATTTCGAGCCGGTTGCCGGGCGGCGAGCGCAGGAAGTCGAGCGAAGCGGCAGCGGCCAGCATCTCCAGCTTGCGTTCCGCCGCTGCCTTGATGTTCGCGAACCTGGGTACCCGCCGGCCGGTGAACAGCGCCGCCGTGTCTGCGCATTTGAACGACTGGATCATGGCGGAATTATATATCGCTTACCGATAAACGGTATAAGAGAAAAGCGGGCCGCGAATTCGCGCGGCCCGTGTGGAGAACGAAGCACGCTGCCGAAGTCGGGGAACGCTACTTCAGCAACTTCCCTTCCTTCGCCCCCAGCGGCGTATGCGCCTGCGACGCCACGAACACGCCGGCGTTGTCGTCGCGGCCTTGCAGCAGGTACTTCGCATCCGCCTTGCCGTAGGTCTGCACCGCCACGCCGGAGAGCTTGCCGATGTCGCTGGCGCGCAGGCGGTTGACGATCAGCACGGCGCGGGTGTCGGCGAAGTCCTGCATCATGTTCTGGTCGCCCTCGCTGTCGCCGGCGACGAAGACCGGGCCGTAGCCGTAGCGCGACACCAGGAAGCGCTCGATGGTCTGCGTCTTGCCCTTGCCCTGCGTCTGCGCGTAGCCGCGGCGGAACTCGGGCTGGATCACGCCTTGCGCGTCGCGCTCGAGCTCCATCGCCAGCACGCGGTCGGCGGGATTGTTGTAGCCGTAGGCGGGATTGGACGAAATCTCCTTGACCACGTCGACGAACGAGGCCGAGCACACCCAGACGTCGAAGCCGGCCGCGCGCATGCGGGCGTAGAGGTCCTGCATCTCGGGCACCAGCCGCAGGCCGTTCTTCCAGCTCACCGAGACCACGCCGGCGCGGCCGGGCAGCGCGGCGGGGCTGGTCCACCTGACCTTCTCGATCGGCTGCCCGAGCTGCCAGGCGACGGTGTCGGCGGTCAGGCTGCGCACCTGCGCCTCGGTCATGCCGGCGAAGTGGTAGGTCACCCACGGATAGGCCACGGCGTGGTCGAAGCTGTCGCCGATGGCTTCGTACAGGTAGCGCATCTTGGCGACGAAGTTCTGGTAGTGCGGGCTGGCCTTGACCTGCTCGAGCGACTGGCTGCCCTTCAGGCCGCTGTAGTTCCGGTACAGCCAGGTGTAGCTCTCGATGATGTCGGGCGCCACCTTGTCGATGTCCACCGGCTGGCCGGCGGCGTTGTTGAACGGCGCGTTGAAGGCCTTGTGCGGGATGTTCAGGCGGATGGCGGTGTCGAGCTGCTGCGGCGTGGCGCCGAAGCGCAGGTTCTGCAGCTGGTACACCAGCACCGCTTCCTCGATGTCGAGGAAGATGCTGGTGTTGTCCCAGTCGAACACCGCGTAGGGCGGCTTGCGCGCGTCGTAGCCGGGGCTGCCCTTGCCGTGGGCGGCGATCAGCGCGTCGATGCGGGCGCGGTTGAAGGCGTCCCACCTGCCTTGCGCCAGCGGCTGCACCGCGCCTTGCGCGGCGGGGGCGCCGGCGCGCGGGTCTTGCGTGGCGCAGCCGCCCGCGGCGAGCGCGGCGGCCAGCAGGGTTGCGATCAGCAGGCTCTTTTGCTTTTGCTTCATGGCGATTTCCTCGTTTTCGTTGTCGTGGGTGCAGCGGGAAAAAAGGCGTCACGAAGCCGGCCGGCCGGAGCCGGCGGCTTGGTCGAGCGGGGGTTCACTCGGATGCGGGCAAGGCGTCCGGCGCGGCGTCTGGCGCGATGTCTGGCGGAGAGGGCGGCAGCGCAACCTCGCCGCTGTCGTCCTTCAGGTCCACGCCGCTGCGCCCGAGCGCCAGCGCGCCGCGCAGCAGGAAGGCGAGCTTGTCCGCCGCCTGCGCGTAGGGCAGCCCTTCGGGGCGCACGTTGGAGATACAGTTGCGCTCGGCGTCGCTGCGGCCCGGGCGCGGCGCGTGGGTGAGATAGATGCCGAGGCTGTCCGGCGAGCTCAGCCCCGGCCGCTCGCCGATCAGCATCACCACCTGGCGCGCGCCGAGCAGGTGGCCGGCCTCGTCGCCGAGCGCCACGCGCGCCTGCTCGGCCACCACCACCGGACCGATGGACCAGCCCGGCAGGCGCGCGCGCGCGGCCAGCAGCAGCGGCACGCCGTGGCGCCCGGCGGCCAGCGCGGAGAGGCCGTCGGCGATCACGAACACCACGTCGGGCGCCTCGGCGGGGCGCGCCTGCGCCAGCCGCGCGCGGCTGTCGTCGTCGAGGCGGCGGCCCAGGTCGGGCCGGCGCAGGTAGTGCTGGCGGTCCGCCGCGGCGCTGTGCACGGGCACGCTGGCGAAGCCAGCCGCGGCCAGCGCCTGCTCGATGTCGGCGCGCGCCAGCGGCAGGTGCACGGCGTCGCGCGCCTGCGCGTGGGCCAGGCCGAAGGCGAGCACGGTCTCGGTGGTCTGGCTGTTGCCGGCGCGGCCCAGCGCGATGCGCGCCGCGGTGAACTGGCGCAGGCGCTGCCACGGGTTGGGCTGGGTCAGCTTGCGGGACATGGTGGGCGGCTCACAGTCCGTGCGCCAGCTGCAGCAGCGGCTGCCGCTCGCCCGGCTCCAGCAGGCGGCCGTCGTCGCCGAGGATGCCCATGCGCCGCAGCCAGTCCTCGAACTCCGGCGCGGGCCGCAGGCCGAGCGTGTCGCGCAGGTAGAGCGCGTCGTGGAACGAGGTGCTCTGGTAGTTCAGCATGATGTCGTCGGCGCCGGGCACGCCCATGATGAAATTGATGCCGGCCACGCCGAACAGCGTCAGCAGCGTGTCCATGTCGTCCTGGTCGGCCTCGGCGTGGTTGGTGTAGCAGACGTCGCAGCCCATCGGCACGCCGAGCAGCTTGCCGCAGAAATGGTCTTCCAGCCCGGCGCGGATGATCTGCTTGCCGTCGTACAGGTACTCGGGGCCGATGAAGCCCACCACGGTGTTGACCAGCAGCGGCGAGAACTCGCGCGCCACCGCGTAGGCGCGCGCCTCCATCGTCTGCTGGTCCACGCCGTGGTGCGCGTTGGCGGACAGCGCGCTGCCCTGCCCGGTCTCGAAATACATCACGTTGTTGCCCACGGTGCCGCGCGCCAGGCTCTGCGCGGCGTCGTGCGCCTCGGCCAGCAGCGCCAGGCCGATGCCGAAGCCGGCGTTGGCGCGCTCGCTGCCGGCCACGGACTGGAACACCAGGTCCACCGGCGCGCCCTGCTCGATCGCGCGCACGGTGTTGGTGACGTGGGTCAGCACGCACGACTGCGTGGGCACGTCGTAGCGGCAGCGCAGGTCGTCGATCAGGCGCAGCAGCGTGACGATGGCGCCGAGGTTGTCGGTGGCCGGGTTGATGCCGATGGTGGCGTCGCCGCAACCGTACAGCAGGCCGTCGATCATCGAGGCGGCGATGCCCTTGGGATCGTCGGTCGGGTGGTTGGGCTGCAGCCGCACCGAGAGCCGGCCGGGCAGGCCGATGGTGTTGCGAAAGCGCGTGACCACGCGGCACTTGCGCGCCACCGCCACCAGGTCCTGGTTGCGCATGAGCTTGCTCGCCGCCGCCGCCATCTCGGGCGTGATGCCGGGCGCCACGCGCGCCAGGGTGGCGCTGTCGGTCTCGTGCAGCAGCAGCCAGTTGCGGAAGTCGCCCACGGTCAGCGCGGCGATCTCGCGGAAGGCCTCGCGGTCGTGCCGGTCGAGGATCAGGCGCGTGACCTCGTCGTCCTCATACGGCACCAGCGCTTCGCGCAGGAAATGCGCGAGCGGCACCTCGGCCAGCGCCATGCGCGCGGCCATGCGCTCCTCCTCGCTGGCGGCGGCCACGCCGGCCAGGTAGTCGCCCGAGCGCGCCGGGCTGGCCTTGGCCAGCAGCGTCTTGAGGTCGGCGAACAGGTGGCGGCGCGCGCCGACGGTGTGGGTGAAGGCCATGACGGTATCTCAGTCGGCGGCGGGCACCTGCGCGGGCGCGCCGCCGGCGAGGTCGCCGTGCGCCACCTGGTGGCGCGCGCGCCAGTGGTAGTGCGCGTAGCCCACGGCCAGCACGCCGGCATACAGCAGCGCGATCAGCGGATTGAACCAGACCATCGCGCCGAGCGAGACCAGCGCGCCGGCCAGCGCGACGAGCGGGAAGACCGGATAGCACGGCGTGCGCCAGGGCCGCGCCATGTCCGGCGCGCTGCGGCGCAGGCGGAACAGGCTGGCCATGCTGAACAGGTACATGGTGAGCGCGCCGAACACCGACATGGTGACGATGTTGGCGGTCAGCGGCTGGCCGCCGATGACGATCAGGCCGTCGCTGTAGATGGCGAGGATGCCCACCACGCCGCCGGCCAGCACGGCGCGGTGCGGCGTGGCGAAGCGCGGATGCACGCGCGCCAGCCAGCCCGGCAGGAAGCCGGCGCGCGCCAGCGCGAAGATCTGCCGCGAGTAGCCCAGGATGATGCCGTGGAACGACGCCACCAGCCCGAACAGGCCCAGCCACACCAGCATGTGCAGCCAGCCCGAGTGCTCGCCCACGATCATCTTCATGGCCTGCGGCAGCGGGTCGTTGATGTTGGCCAGCCGGGTCCAGTCGCCGGCGCCGCCGGCGAACACCATCACGCCCACGGCCAGCGCCAGCAGCGTGAGGATGCCGGTGGTGTAGGCGATCGGGATCGAGCGGCGCGGGTCGCGCGCCTCTTCCGCCGCCATCGCCACGCCCTCGATGGCGAGGAAGAACCAGATCGCGAACGGGATCGCGGCGAACATGCCGGGCACCGCCGCCAGCGAGAAGCCGTCCTGCCCGGCCCAGCCGCCGCGGGCGAAATTGGCCACCGAGAAGCCCGGCGCCACCACGCCCATGAAGACCAGCAGCTCGAAGATGGCGAACAGCGTCACCACCAGCTCGAAGGTGGCGGCAATGCGCACGCCGATGATGTTGAGGCCCATGAACACAATATAGGCGCCGACCGCGGCATGCTTGGGATCGAGCCCCGGGAACTGCACATTGAGGTAGGCGCCGATGGCCAGCGCGATGGCCGGCGGCGCGAACACGAACTCGATCAGCGTGGCCAGCCCGGCGAGGTAGCCGGCGCCGGGGCCGAACGCGCGGTAGGCATAGGCGCACGGCCCGCCCGCGTGCGGGATGCTGGTGGTCAGCTCGGTGAAGCTGAAGATGAAGGTGGCGTACATGGTGGCCACCGCCAGCGCCGTGACCATGAAGCCCAGCGTGCCGGCGCTGGCCCAGCCGAAGCTCCAGCCGAAGTATTCGCCCGAGATCACCAGCCCCACGGCGATGCCCCACAGCTGCACGGTGCCGAGCGTCCGGGTGAGCGTGCCGCCGCCGGCCGGGTGCGGGGGGCTGGCCGGGGACGGCGGGTGCGGGGGCTGGCTGGACATGGCTAGGGTTTCTCCGGACGGTGTGCCGGCGGCGGATCGTTGCCCCGGCCGCGGCGTTTCCGGCATCATCGCCAAAAGCGCGCGGGCAGCGTTATCGAAAATCGGCACCATTGCGAATCGGCACCATCGCGGATGTGGCATGCGGCGGCCGGCAGGCGCGGCACCCCCGGTGGAATGGAACTTGCAACGTTCAGGATCGTCCTGCGTACCCAAATCTTCGCCATGAACGCCACCCGCGACATCCCGCCCGCAGCCCTCGCCACCTTCCGCGTCACCGCCGCGCGCGACGCCGACGAGCACGCCGCCAACCTGTCGCGCTGGAACCAGACCTACGACCAGCTTTCGCCGGGCGCCTTCGCCGGCGAGGTGCGCGAACTGTGGCTGCCGCATGCGCAGGTGTTCGTCGAGCGCACCAACCGCAGCCTGCGCCAGTCCTGCATGGCCTGGCCCGATGCGATCTGGTTCGGCGTGCCGCTGCCCTCCGCGCAGGCGCCGGCCACCGTGGGCGGCACCGCCATCGCGCATACCGACATCGCGGTGCGGCCCGGCGGCACGGAATTCGAGCTGCGCACGCCCGAGGATTTCGGCATCTTCGGCATCGTGGTGCGGGCCGAGGAACTGGCGCGCTACATGGACGAGGTGGAACACCGCGACCCCGCCAGCGTGCTGGGCCAGCGCGCGGTGCTGTCGGTGCAGCCGTGGGCGCGCGCCCGGCTGTGCCGCGCGCTGCTGGAGATCCTGTCCGAGGCCGCGCGCCACGCCCCGCCGGACGGCATCGCCACCGCCGACGCCAGCGAGGCCGCCCAGGCCTGCGGCGACCTGCAGGAGCGCCTGCTGGGCAGCCTCGTCACCCTGCTGATGGCCGCGAACGACAGCGCCGCGCGCCCCACCATCACGCACATCAACCGCCAGCGCACCGTGCAGCGCATCCGCGACTACCTGCTGGCCCACGCCGCGGACCCCATCGCCGTGCCCGACCTGTGCCGGCACTTCCACCTGAGCCGCCGCGCGCTGCAATACTGCTTCGAGGACGTGGCCGGCATGTCGCCGGCGGCCTACCTGCGCGCGCTGCGCCTGAACGGCGTGCGCCGCGACCTGCGCGCGGGCGCCGGGCAGCGCACCGTCTCCGACGTGGCCGCGGCCTGGGGCTTCCACCATCTCTCGCAGTTCGCCCAGGACTACCGCCGCATGTTCGGCGAGCTGCCCTCGGCGGCGCTGCGCGGCGGCGCGAACTAGGCCCGCGCCCGCCGGCCGCTCCCCGGCGCCCTTCCCCCGCCGCTTCCTGCCCGCTTCCTGCCCTCTTCCCGCCCTCTTCCCACCTCCTCCTGCATCTTCCCGCCGCGCCGCTGCCCCGGAAATTGCCCGGCCCGCCGCCGCGCCCGCCTTTGCGCGCACGGGCGCGCTTGCCTTAGCCGCCTGCGGGACCGACAATCGAGCGCCGTACCATCCACAGATGCCGGCCGCCAGCGTGGGGCGGCCGTCCATGCAGGAGTCTCGATGAATCAACCCGATCCGCCACGCCTGCCCCGCTTGCCGGAGGCAGCGTGGTTCAACGTCGGCCTGGCCGCCTACGTCCTCACCGCCCTGGCCCTGTGGGTGGTGATGCAGGCCAACCTGGTCGCGGCGCTGCTGGCCGGGCTGCTGCTGTATTCGCTGGTGGACGTGCTGGCGCCGAGGCTCGCCGGCCTGCACCAGAAGCATGACGCGCTGGCCGTGGCGCTGCTGTCCGCCATCACGCTGCTGGTGCTGACGCTCGGCGGCTGGGCGCTGATCCGCTTCGTCGGCGGCGACGGCAACCGGCTGGACACGCTGCTGATCCGCTCCGCCGACATCATCGACAAATCGCGCGCGCAGTTGCCGGGCTGGGTCAGCGACGCGCTGCCGCGCGGCGTGGACGAACTGGCCAACGCGCTGATCGCGTGGCTGCGCGAGCACGCGCAGATGGCGCAGAAGTTCGGCGCGGAGGTGCTGCGCACGCTGGCGCATATCCTGATCGGCCTGGTGATCGGCGCGATGGTGGCGCTGTACCGCGCCATCGCCAAGCCCAACCGCAGGCCGCTGGCCGCCGCGCTGGTGGAACGCGCGCGCAACCTGCAGCGGGCCTTCGCGCAGTTCATCTTCGCCCAGATCAAGATCTCGCTGATCAACACCGTGCTGACCGCGATCTACCTGCTGGTGGTGCTGCCGCTGTGCGGCGTGCACCTGCCGCTGACCAAGACGCTGGTGGCGCTGACCTTCCTGGTGGGGCTGCTGCCGGTGCTGGGCAACCTGATCTCGAACGCGGGCATCGTGGTGGCGTCGCTGTCGATCTCGCTGCCGATCGCGGTCGCCTCGCTGGTCTACCTGGTGGTGATCCACAAGCTCGAATACTTCCTCAACGCGCGCATCATCGGCGCGCGCATCAACGCCGCCGCGTGGGAGCTGCTGACGGTGATGCTGCTGATGGAGTCGGTCTACGGCATCGCCGGCGTGATCGCCGGGCCGATCTTCTATGCCTATCTCAAGCGCGAACTGGCGGCGAAAGAACTGATCTGAGGCCGGCGCGCGCCAGGTCGGACCAATCCGGCCGCCGGCGCCGGTCAAGGCCCCGCCGGCCCGCCTTCCGCTTCCGCTTCCACCCGGCTGCGCACGAAATCGATATGCGTCTGCATGGCCGTGCGCGCTTCCTCCGGGCGGCGCGCGAGGATGGCTTCGCACAGCGTGCGGTGCTGCAGCAGCAATAGCGCCGAGGCGCCCTCGTCCTGCACGCGCAGGCCGGTGCCGTTGATGGTGATGTGTTCGCGCAGCATGCCGATCACGCTGGTGTGCAGATGCAGGAACATGGTGTTGTGCGAGGCCTGGGCGATGGCTTCGTGCAGCTTCGCGTCGGCCTCGGCCTCGGCGGCCTTGTCGTCCCGCTCGCGCGAGGTCTCCAGCGCGCGCAGCAGCGCGCGGATGCGCTTGAGGTCGGCCGGATCGGCGCGCAGCGCGGCGAAGTAGGCGGTGGCGCCTTCGAGCACGCGGCGGAACTCCAGGATGTCGTCGCGCAGCACCGGGTGGTCGGCCACCAGTTGCCGCCACGGCGAGGCGATGCCCGCGCGCAGCTGCTCGGTGACGAACACGCCGGCGCCGCGGCGGCTCTGCAGCAGGCCGCGCGCGCCGAGGCGCTGGATGGCCTCGCGGATGGTGTTGCGGGCCACGCCGTATTGCGCGGCGAGCAGCCGTTCGGCGGGCAGCCGGGTGCCGGCCGGCCAGGTGCCGTCGAGCAGCGCCGTCTCCATTTTCCGCATGACCTGTTCCACGCGCCCGCGCGCCTGCATGCCCCCCGCCATCCTCGTCCCCGTGTCATCCCGCCCGCCGCTGGTCCAACCAATTTGAACTGCGGCGCGTCTCGCGGAATTATGCGCCAAACAGTGGCGGACCTGATGGCCAGGCGACCGCCCCCCACGGAGCGAGACATGAATCCAAGGCGCTATCCCCCCGCCGCCGCCGCCCCGGCGCAGGCCTACCTGTTCGCCACCTGCCTGGTCGACCTGTTCGTGCCGCAAGCCGGCCTGGACGCGGTGCGCCTGCTCGAGCGCGAAGGCCTGACCGTGCATTTCCCGCGCGGGCAAAGCTGCTGCGGCCAGCCGGCCTACAGCAGCGGCAACCCGGAGCAGGCGCGCAAGGTAGCGCTGGCGCAGCTCGACCTGTTCGCCGAGCCGTGGCCGGTCGTCGTGCCTTCCGGCTCGTGCGCCGGCATGATGCGCCACCACTGGCCGCTGCTGTTCGCCGACGACCCGGTGGCCGGCCCCAAGGCACGCGCGCTGGCCGAGCGCGTCTACGAGCTGAGCGAATTCCTGCTGCACGTGCTGAAGGTGCGCTTCGACGCCACCGTGTCCGCCCAGCCCGACGAAACCGTGGTGCTGCACACCTCGTGCGCGGCGCGCCGCGAAATGGGCACGCGCCAGCACGGCGTGGCCCTGGTCGACGCGCTGCCCGGCGTGACGCGCGCCGAGCACGCGCGCGAATCCGAATGCTGCGGCTTCGGCGGCACCTTCTCGCTCAAGCATCCCGACATCTCCGGCGCGATGGTGCAGGACAAGATCGCCTCGGCCTGCGCCACCGGCTGCGACCGGCTGGTCTGCGCCGACTGCGGCTGCCTGCTCAACATCGGCCACGCCGCGCGGCACCAGGGCGCGCCGCTGCCGGTGGAGCACCTGGCCAGCTTCCTGTGGCGGCGCACCGGCGGCAACGGAGAGCCGGCATGAGCGCACTCTCCGCACGCGAGCGCATGCTGGGCCGCCTGCGCGCCGCCGCGCCGGCCGCCGCCGCCGCCGCCGTCGATGCGCTGGACGCGCGCATCGACGCGCATTTCGACAACCGCCGCGCGCCGGCCACGCCGGCCGGCCTGGCGCAGGCCATGCAGGCCGCGCTGGACGCCGCGCACACGCAGGTCTGGTGCGCGAGCGGCGACGCCTGGCCGGCGCAACTGGCCCACAGGCTCGCCGCCGCCGGCGTGCGCCGCCTGCTGCTGGACCCGGCCGGCGCGGAAGGCGCGGCGCTGGCGCAGGCGCTGCCCGCCGGCGTGGCCGCGCTCGCCTACGACCGCCCCATCGAAGACTGGAAGGCCGAACTGTTCGACACCGTGGACGCCGGCTTCACCGTGGCGCGCTCCGGCATCGCCGCCACCGGCACGCTGATCCTGGCGCCGGACGCGCGCACGCCGCGCACGGTCTCGCTGGTGCCGCCGCTGCACGTGGCGCTGGTGTACGCCGACACCCTGCACGCGGACCTGCACGCCGCCGCGCGCGCCGAGCGCTGGCGCGACGGCATGCCGACCAACCTGGTGCTGGTGTCCGGCCCGTCCAAGACCTCCGACATCCAGCAGACGCTGGCCTACGGCGCGCATGGCCCGCGCGCGCTGTGGGTGGTCATCGTGACGCGCGCCGCCAGCGCAGACGCACGATGAGCACGCACGCCACCTCCGGCGCACCCGCCGCCGCCCCGCTGCACTTCGTCCCCGCGGCCGACTTCAAGGCGCGCGCGCGCGCCGCGCTGGACGACCCCAAGCTGCGCAGCAGCTTCCGCGGCGCGATGGACTTCCTGCAGGCCAAGCGCGCCGTGCAGTTCCCCGACGGCGACGAACTCGAACAGTTGCGCGACCTCGGCGAGGCGATCCGCCAGCATGCGCTCTCGCGCCTGCCGGACCTGCTGGCGCAACTGGAAGACAAGCTCACCGCAGCCGGCGTGCAGGTGCACTGGGCCGAGACCGCGGAGCAGGCCAACGCCATCGTCCACGGCATCGCGCAGGCGCACCGCGCGCGCCGCGTGATCAAGGGCAAGTCGATGGCCAGCGAGGAAATCGAGCTCAACCACTACCTGGCCGAGCGCGGCATCGACTGCATCGAGTCCGACATGGGCGAGTACATCGTGCAGCTCGCCGGCGAGAAGCCCTCGCACATCGTGATGCCGGCCATCCACAAGACGCGCGGCGACATCGCTGCGCTGTTCGAGCAGCACATCCCCGACACGCCCTACACCGAGGACGTGGACGAGCTGATCCAGACCGGCCGCCGTGCGCTGCGCCAGGCCTTCGTCGAGGCCGACATCGGCCTGTCCGGCGTGAACTTCGCCGCCGCCGACACCGGCACGCTGTGGCTGGTGGAGAACGAGGGCAACGGCCGCCTCTCCACCACCGTGCCGGACGTGCACATCGCCATCATGGGCATGGAAAAGGTGGTGGCCAAGCTCGAGCACATCGTGCCGCTGGCCAGCCTGCTGACGCGCTCGGCCACCGGCCAGGCCATCACCACCTACTTCAACCTGATCTCCGGCCCGCGCAACGCCGGCCGCGGCGAGCGCGACGGCCCGCGCGAGGTCCACCTCGTGCTGCTCGACAACGGCCGCAGCCAGGCCTACGCCGACGAGCAGCTGCGCGCCACCCTGCAGTGCATCCGCTGCGGCGCGTGCATGAACCACTGCCCGGTGTACACGCGCATCGGCGGCCATGCCTACGGCACCACCTACCCGGGGCCGATCGGCAAGATCATCTCGCCGCACCTGCTGGGGCTCGAAGCCACCGCCGACCTGGCCACCGCGTCGAGCCTGTGCGGCGCGTGCGGCGAGGTGTGCCCGGTGCGCATCCCGATCCCGCAGTTGCTGATCCGCCTGCGCACCGAGGCCAACCGCGATCCCGCCGAGCAGGTCGCGCACCCGCTGCGCGGCCAGGGCGCGAAGTTCAGCCGCAGCGAGCACCTGGTGTGGCGCTTCTGGAGCGGCGCGTTCGCGCATCCGTTCACGTACCGCGTGTTCCGCTGGGCCGCGACGCGGCTGCGCGCGTTCGCGCCGTCGCGGCAACTGGGCTGGACCAGGCACCGCGCGCCGCTGACGCCGGCGCCGCGCAGCCTGTCGGACCTGCTGCGCGAGCGGGGGCAGGCGGAGTAGGCGCGGCCTTTTGGGCCTGCCCTCGGTTTGCTCCCCTCTCCCACGCAGTGGGAGAGGGGAGCAAACCCGCAGCGACGGGACCGCTCCTGCAGCCCACAAGCCCACAAGCCCACAAGAAAAACACAAAACACAAACCAAAACCACGCAAGAAGGCGCCCCCTTCAAGTTCATTTCAAACGCATCCATCGGAGGAGACCCGACCATGCAACCCTGGACCCAGATCTACACGCCGCTGGGCAGCTTGTGGCTGTCCGCGCTCGCGGCGGCGCTGCCCATCCTGTTCTTTTTCCTCGCGCTGGCCGTGCTGCGCATGAAGGGCCACGTGGCCGCGGCGATCACGCTGCTGCTGGCGCTGGGCGTGGCCGTGCTGGCCTACGGCATGCCGGTGCCGCAGGCGCTGGCCGCGGCCGGGTTCGGCTTTGCCTACGGCCTGTGGCCGATCGCGTGGATCATCGTGACCGCGGTGTTCCTCTACAAGATCGTGGTCAAGACCGGGCAGTTCGACATCATCCGCGCCTCGGTGCTGGCCATCACCGACGACCAGCGCCTGCAGATGCTGCTGATCGGCTTCGCGTTCGGCGCCTTCCTCGAAGGCGCGGCGGGCTTCGGCGCGCCGGTGGCGATCACCGCGGCGCTGCTGGTCGGGCTGGGCTTCAACCCGCTCTACGCGGCGGGGCTGTGCCTGATCGCCAACACCGCGCCGGTGGCGTTCGGCGCGATGGGCATCCCCATCATCGTGGCGGGGCAGGTAACGGGCATCGACGCCATGCGCATCGGCGCGATGGCGGGCCGGCAACTGCCGCTGCTGTCGCTGGCGGTGCCGTTCTGGCTGGTGTTCATCATGGACGGCAAGCGCGGCGTGAAGGAGACCTGGCCGGCGGCGCTGGTGACGGGCGCCAGCTTCTCGGTGACGCAGTACTTCACCTCCAACCACATCGGGCCGGAACTGCCGGACATCACCTCGGCGCTGGTGAGCCTGATCTCGCTGACGCTGTTCCTGAAGGTCTGGCAGCCGCGCAGCGCCAGCCAGCGCGCCGGCGGCGCGCTGGCCGTGGGCGGCGGCGGCGCGGCGGCGCTGGCGCGCGTGGGCGGCGGGCTGGCCGCGGGCGGCCTCGGCAAGGTGGCGGGCGATAACCGCCGCGCCTCGCCCTACACCACCGCGCAGACGCTGCGCGCGTGGGCGCCGTTCGGCATCCTGACGGCCATCGTCACGGTGTGGAGCCTGCCGTCGTTCAAGGCGCTGTTCGCCGGCAACGGCGCGCTGGCCGGATCGGTGCTCAAGTTCAAGGTGCCGGCGCTGGACCAGTTGGTCATCAAGGCCGCGCCCATCGTGGCGCAGCCCAAGGCCTACGAAGCGGTGCTGAAGCTCGACCTGCTGTCCGCCGTGGGCACCGCCATCCTGCTGACCGCGCTGATCTCCGCCGTGCTGCTGCGCATGAAACCGCGCGACGCGCTGGCCACCTTCGGCGAGACCGTGGCGGAACTGCGCCGCCCGATCCTGTCGATCGGGCTGGTGCTGGCCTTCGCGTTCGTCACCAACTATTCGGGCATGTCGTCCACGCTGGCGCTGCTGCTGGCCGGCACCGGCGCCGCGTTCCCGTTCTTCTCGCCGTTCCTGGGCTGGCTGGGCGTGTTCCTGACCGGCTCGGACACCTCGTCCAACGCGCTGTTCTGCTCGTTGCAGAGCACCACCGCGCACCAGATCGGCGTGTCCGACACGCTGCTGGTGGCGGCCAACACCACGGGCGGCGTGACCGGCAAGATGATCTCGCCACAGTCGATCGCGGTGGCCTGCGCGGCCACCGGGCTGGTGGGCAAGGAGTCGGAACTGTTCCGCTTCACGGTGAAGCACAGCCTGCTGTTCGCGGTGATCGTGGGGGGGATTACGATGGTGCAGGCTTATGTTTTGACGGGGATGGTGCCGTAGTTTTTGGTATTTTGGTTTTCGACTTTAAAGTCGAAGGTTTTAACTTCAAAGTCAAATTCAAAAGCTTAAAGTCAAAGGCTTTCGCTCCCCCGGAGCGACCTACTTTCTTTTCCCCGAAAAGAAAGTAGGCAAAGAAAGCGGGCTGCCTGGCCGGCAGGGGCAGAAACGTTGGGATTTCTCTTGTTGGTGGTTTCGTGGTGGGGGCGGTGGTTCTGCTGGCATCCTGCCGTTACCGGTTCGGCTGGCCACGATCTGGCTGGCGGTATTGGTTTCGCGGTCAGACCTATGATGACGAATGCACTGCTTGTTCGGGCATCTGCCGTTACCGGCTTGGGCCGCCACGACATAGCATCCTCGTGTTTTCGTGGTGGGCGTGGTGGACCCGGCGCGGGTGTGTTGGGTTTCGATGAGCGCTCTCTGGCGCGTCTCAGAATCTCGCACCGAGTTCAAACGGGAGCCACCGCGCCCACCACGAATCCAGCACCGTCCCTATGCCGTGTGCATCCGCCCCGGTCGCGGCAGCAGCCCGAAGGGCCTGGACCTCCGCCATCATGCAGCGCCACCACGAATCGAACACCACCCGAGAGACAGTGGCCGCCAAAACCGGTACCGGCAGAATCCCAGCAGAACCACAAACCCCACCACGAAACCACCAACCCAAGCAACACTGTTCGGCTCTGCCCCTGCCGGCCAGGCAGTCCGCTTTCTTGGCCTACTTTCTTTTCGGACAAAAGAAAGTAGGTCGCTCCGGAGGAGCGAAAGCCTTTGACTTTGACTTTAAGCCTTTGACTTTGAAGTTAATCCTTTAAAGCCTTTGACCGTAAATTCCCCCAAAAGAAACCCCCTTATTCCCCATCATTCGCCGCCACCACCGGCAAAAACCTCTCCCCTTCCGCCAACGGCGCAAACCGATACGTCGCCGGCGTGCGGCTAAGCTTCACAGGCGCCCCCAGCCCCTTATACCCCCCCGCCATCTCCACCACCATCCCGCGGTGCGCGGTATGCGGATGCTGCAAGGCATCCGCCACCGACAGCACCGGCGCGCACGGCACGCCGGCGGCTACCAGCGTGTCGGCCAGGACCTTGCCGTCCAGCCTGGCCATGCGCGACTCCAGCTCGACCTTCAGCGCCGAGCGGTTGACCGAGCGCGCGCCCGCGGTGGCGAAGCGTTCGTCGTCGGCATATTCGGCGATGCCGAGGTGCTCGCACAGGATGCGGAACTGGCGGTCGTTGCCAACCGCGAGGAAGATCGGGTCGGTGGCGGTGGCCACGGTGTCGTAGGGATAGATGTTCGGGTGCGCGTTGCCGGTGCGCGCCGGCTCCTTGCCGTTCATGAACCAGTTGGCGGCATGCGGGTGCAGCAGCGACAGGCCCGAGTCGTACAGCGCGGCCTCGACGAACTGGCCGCGGCCGCTGCGCTCGCGTTCCTGCAGCGCCAGCAGCACGCCGAGCGCGGCGTTCAGGCCCGTGACCATGTCCACCACCGGCAAACCCACGCGCAGCGGGTCGCCGCCGGCTTCGCCGTTGATGCTCATGATGCCGGCCATCGCCTGGATCGCGGCGTCGTAGCCGGGCAGGCCGCCGAGCGGGCCGTCGGCGCCGAAGCCGGACACGCGGCAATGCACCAGGCGCGGGAAGCGCGCGCACAGCGCGTCGTAGCCCAGGCCCCATTTCTCCAGCGTGCCGGTCTTGAAGTTCTCCACCAGTACGTCGGCGTCGGCCAGCAGGGCGAGCAGGACTTCGCGGTCGGCCTCGGTGGTCAGGTCCAGCCGCATCACGCGCTTGTTGCGATTGAGGCCGAAGTAGTACGAGGCCACGCCGTCCTTGAACGGGGGGCCCCAGGTGCGGGTATCGTCGCCTTGCGGCGGCTCGATCTTGAGCACGTCGGCGCCGTGGTCGCCGAGGATCTGTCCGCAGAACGGACCGCCGAGGATGCGCGAGAGATCGACCACGCGGATGCCGGCGAGCGCGCCGGGCGATGCAGGGGGTTGGCTCGGGGATTGGCTCATCAGGGGGCTCCGTTCATGGCGGGAATGGCTTGGGAAGTGGCCTCGCCGGCGGCGCGGCGAGGCGGTGTCCGGTTATTTGGCGGGCACGCGCTCCACCAGCTTGAAGGTGCCGGTGGCCAGCGCCAGCAGTTCGCCCTGCTCGTTGCGGATCTCGCCGCGCGCGAAGCACATCGCGCGGCCGCGCCGCTCGCACCAGGCGATGCCGGTCAGCTCGCCGCGGCCGGGCGCGGTGAAGTGCACGGTCAGGTCGATGGTGGCCACGCCGTAGTTGCGCGGGTCGTGGCCGCGCGCGGCGCACGACAGCACGCAGTCGAGCAGCGTGGCGATGGCGCCGCCGTGGACTTCGCCGCGGCTGTTGGTGTGGTCCGGGTGGTAGGGCATGCTCACGCGCGCCTCGCGCGCGTCGATCTGCACGCCGCGCAGGCCGAACACGCGCGACATCGGCATGGTCAGGCCGAACAGCGTGCCGGGGGGCTCGCCGGCGAATTCGTTGACGGGCGCGTTGGCGGGCGTGGCGGTGCGAAGATCGTTCATGGCGTTGCGGATACGAAAAAAGGAAGGGGCGCGCCGCGGCGCAAGCGCGGCGCCCGGCGGACGGAGGTCGATACTACCGCCGATTGGCCCTTCCCTGACCGGCCGGCGCGGGTTGCCGCCGTAATGCTGCGCGATGATCGGCCATCGGCGGCATCGCGCGGCAGGCCGTCCGCGTCAGTCGAGCTGCGCGCCCGATTTCTGCACCACGCCGCGCCACTTGGCGACTTCCGCCTTGACGAAGCCGCCCAGCTGCTCGGGCGTGGTCGACGGCGGGAACTCCAGGCCCTGGGCCTGCAGCGTCTTGCGCACCTCGGGCTGCCTGAGCGCGTCGGCGAAGGCCTGGTTCAGCCTGGCGATGACCGCCGGCGGCGTGCCGGCCGGCGCCACCACGCCGAAGAACACCGAGACGTCGAAGCCGGGCACGCCCTGCTCGGCCACGGTGGGCACGTCGGGCAGCGCCTGCGAGCGGCCCTTGGTGGTCACGCCGAGCACGCGCACCTTGCCGCCCTTGATGAACGGCAGCGCGGTCAGCACGTCGGTGAAGGTCATGCTGACCTGGCCGCCGAGCAGGTCGTTGAGCGCGGGGCCGGTGCCCTTGTAGGGGATGTGGCGAAAGTCGGTGCCGGCCAGGTTGTTGAACAGCACGCCAGCGAGGTGCGAGGAGGCGCCGTTGCCGGACGAGGCATAGGTCAGCTCGCCCGGGTGCGCCTTGCCGTAGGCGACCAGTTCGCCCACGGTCCTGGCCGGCACCGTGGGGCTGACCACCAGCACGTTGGGCAGCTGCCCGATCTGGATCACCGGGGCGAAGCTCTTGACCGGGTCGTAGTTGATCTTGCGGTAGAGGCTGACGTTGATGGCCAGCGGGGCCGAGGTGCCGAACATCAGCGTGTAGCCGTCCGGCTCGGCGCGCGCCACCGCCTCGGCGCCGATGTTGCCGCCGGCGCCGGCGCGGTTCTCCACCACCACGGTCTGGCCGAGGCTGGTCTTGAGCGCCGCGGCCAGCGTGCGCGCCATCACGTCGGTGGGGCCGCCGGGCGGGTAGGTCACGATCATCATGATCGGCTTGGAGGGGTAGTCTTTCTGCGCCAGCGCGGGGGCGATGCCCACGCACAGGGTGCACGCGGCGACGGCGGCAAGGCGTTGCCAGAGGGTCATGGTGGTCTCCTGTTGTCAGTCGTCTTCCGCCGGGCGAGGTGCGCCCGAACGGAGTGCGCGGGCGCCGGGTGGGCGCAGCCGCGGGGGCTTGCTGGTGTTGCGGTGCTGCGGTGCTGCGGTGCTACGGTTCGTGGTGCTTTGGGGACTGCGGCATGGCTTGCGCTGGCCCTCTCCCCCGGCCCCTCTCCCGCGGGCGGGAGAGGGGAGCACGCAACGGGTGATCTCTTTTTTCCGCGGTGTGTTCAGAACAGGTTGATGTGGTCGACCGCGGCGGCGGCGCGCACGGTGCCGTCGGCCGGCGGCGCCACGGTGTCGGCCAGCCAGTCGGGCTCGGCCTCGCCGGCCAGCGGGTCCTGCGGCAGCACGCGGTGCACCAGCACGAGCTGGGCCAGGCGCATGCGGCGCTCGGAGCCGATGCGGCCGGCTTCCCATGCCATCGCCACGGCACTGGTCACGTGGTACAGCGCGGAGGCGGCCTGGCGCGCCAGCACGTCGCCGTCGGCGCCGGCCTCGGCGGCGCGCGCGGCCAGCGCCACGGCGCGGCCGAGCGCGGCGTCGAACGCGGCGCGCGCGCCCGGGTGCAGCGGCGTGTCGCGCAGCAGGCCGTCCAGATGGGCCTGCAGCACCGGCAGCGCGCCTTCGCGGCGGATCGCGCGCAGCACGTCGAGCGCGACGATGTTGCTGGTGCCTTCCCAGATCGAGCCGAGGTGGGCGTCGCGCACCAGGCGCGGGTCGCTCCATTCCTCGATGTAGCCGCAGCCGCCGCGGATCTCCATCGCGTCGCCGGTGACTTTGCGCGCGTCGCGGCAGGCGCGGAACTTGATCAGCGGCGTGAGCACGCGCATCAGCGCGTAGGCGCCTGCCTCGCCGGCGTCGGCGCGGCGCAGCGCCTCGGCGGTCTGGAACACCATCGTGCGGGCCTGCTCGGTGGGCAGCGCGAGCTTGAGCAACTGGCGGCGCATCAGCGGCATGTCGACCAGGCGCTTGCCGAACGCGCGGCGCTCGCGCGCGATGAACTGGCCTTCGGACAGCGCGCGGCGCATCAGGCCGGCGGCGCGCACGCCGTTGGACAGGCGCGAGTTGTTGATCATGTCGGCCATCTGCACGAAACCGCGGCCGAGCTCGCCGACCAGGTGCGCCTGCGCGCCTTCGAGGCGGATCTCGCCGCTGGCCATCGAGCGCGTGCCGAGCTTGTCCTTGAGGCGGATGATGCGGTACTGGTTGGCGCTGCCGTCGGCCAGCGTGCGCGGCAGCAGGAACAGCGACACGCCCTTGATGCCGGGCGCGGCATTGCCGTGCTCGTCTTCCACGCGCGCCAGCACCATCGCCAGCGCGGCGTCCGGGTTGGAGCAGAACCACTTGTCGCCCGACAGGCGCCAGCCGCCTTCGGCCCGCGCGTCGCGCACGGCGCGCGCGGTGGTGGCGGCCACGTCGGAGCCGGCGCCCTGCTCGGTCATGAACATGGCGCCCTGGTACAGGTCCTCGAAGACCTGGGTGGTCAGGTTGGGCAGGTAGCGCGCGACCAGCGCCGGGTCGCCGAACTTGCGCAGCGTGCGCGTGAGCGAGTCGGTCATCGAGAGCGGGCAGCACAGCCCGAACTCGGCCTGCACGAACAGGTAGGTCAGCGCGTACTTGGCCGCCGCCGGCATCGGCTTGTCCCAGCCGAGCACGCCGCCGCGGTGCGAGGCCGCGGCGAGACCGAACTCGGAAAACGCCACGCGCTCCAACTCCACGTAGGCCGGATGCTTGTCGATGGCCTGCGCGTCCAGCCCGGTGCGGGTGCGGTGCGACAGCACGGGCTTGTTGTGGTCGGCGGTGTGCGCCAGCCGGTCCAGCACGCCGCCGGCCAGCGCGCCCATGCGGTCCAGGTGCGGCAGCAGGTGGGCGAACAGGTCGGGCGGCAGGTACAGCGGCAGCAGCGCGCGCAGGTCCGGGTCGCTGGCGAACAGGTTCACGCCCTGCTGGTCGGGCACCGGATGGGCCGGGGTGGCCGGGGTCGCAACGGAAGCGGAAGCGGAGGCGGAAACGGAAGCGGCCGGCTGGCGCGCAGCGCTGGTCTGCATGAGGGATCTCCTGTGTTGGCCGGCACGCGCCGGCGGCGCCGGGCCGCGCTGGCAGCGGGGCTGCATGCGGGCCGGCGGTATTGCGGTAGCGGGCGTTGGTTGTCTCTGTTGCTTGTATTTGTGCTTTTCGCAGCCCTTTCTGGCTTCCTGTCGTTCCAGGACGGGGCGCTGCGGCAATCCGCCACACTGGCGCGGGACGGATGCCTTGCCTGCATTATTCAAAGCGCGTCGATTCGTGTCTAATTCTAAAATTGGCTTGATCCATATATTTTTTGTATCGACATGGAATTCCGTCACCTGCGCTACTTCCTCGTGCTGGCCGAAGAGCTGCATTTCGGCCGGGCCGCCCGCCGCCTGTCGATCTCGCAGCCGCCGCTGTCGCTCAACATCCAGCAACTGGAGGCGTCGGTGGGCGCCCGCCTGTTCGAGCGCGACAGCCGCGGCGTGCGCCTGACCGCGGCCGGGCGCGCCTTCCGCGAGGCGGCCGGCGCGCTGCTGGCGCAGGCCGAGGACGCCCGCCAGCAGGCCCGCGAGATCGAGGCCGGCGCCATCGGCCGGCTGCGCATCGGCTTCGTCGGCTCGATGCTGTACCGCGGGCTGCCGCAGCGCCTGCGCGAGTTCCAGGCCGGCTACCCCGGCATCCAGGTGACGCTGACCGAACTCAACTCGCAGGAACAGATCGACGCGCTGCTGCACGACCGGCTCGACGCCGGCTTCATCCACACCAACCGCGTGCCCGACGAGCTGGCCACGGCGCTGGTCCACAGCGAGCCGTTCCTGTGCTGCGTGCCGGCCGACCATGCGCTGGCCGGCCAGCCGAGCGTGGCGCTGGCCGCGCTGCGCGGCGAGCCGTTCGTGCTGTTTTCCCGCAAGGTCTCGCCGGACTACTACAACCGCATCTTCGAGATGTGCGCGGCGCAGGGCTTCTACCCGCAGATCCGGCACGAGGTGCGGCACTGGCTGTCGGTGGTGTCGCTGGTCTCGCAGGGCACCGGCGTGGCGGTGGTGCCGGCGGCGCTGCAGCGCTCGGCGATGGCGGGGGCGGTGTTCCTGCCGCTGGCCGAGGCCACGGTGCCGTCGGAGGTGTACTGCGCCTGGAAGGGCGCGGTGGAAGATCCGGCGCGCGAGCGCTTCCTGGAGATGGTCAGGGCGGGGTGAACGCCACCCCGGAAAGAAAAATGCCGCCTGCTTTACCGGCAGGCAGCATTGTCAAGTACGCGTGGAACGGGGTGTTCAGCGTGAGGCCAGCTTACCGCCTGCACCGGCCTCAACCAATAACGCAAATGCGTTATTCCCCTCCCCCCATCTGGGAGGGGGCGCGGGCGGCGGGCGGCCCCCGCCGCTCAGAAGCCTTCGACCGCGATGCTGACGTGCCCCACGTCGGGCGCGGAGGCGAAGTGCTCGCCGACCAGCTTGCGCCATTCGGCGAAGTCTTCGGACTCGCGGAAATCCACCATGTGGTTCTCGACCGTCTCCCACTTCACTTCGAGCGTGAAGCGCGACGGGTTCTCGATCGAACGGAGCAGGCGCAGGCCGTGGCAGCCGCGGGCGCGCCGGAACAGCGGCGCGGCCTTGGCCACGGCGGCTTCGAAGGCCGACTCCGAGCCGGCCTTGATCTGGAACTGGGCGATTTCGAGGATCATGTCTCTTGACTCCGTATTTGCTTGTCTTGCGGATGGGAAAGCCGGCCCCGCGGGCGCCGGGCGCGGCGGCCATGCCATGACGGCGGCATGTGTCGACTCGCATTCTATGCCGGGGCACGCTATGCTGTTGCGCCTTCGCCGCCGGAGCCTGGCGCAGAGCCTTGTCCGGCCCCGCCGTCAGCACGCTGGCGGCACGGCGAAAACCGGACGTCCCCAGGCAAAAGCGGCTACAATGGGAACGATTTTCATTTACGTACCCTGGCGTGAGTTTGCCGACCGCGTGCCGTGCCTCGCGCCAACGGACTGGAAGCCTCATGCGGTTGTCTGAACTTCCGCGGCGCACTGCCGCTGTCATTGTCTCGGTCGATGACACCTCCTCCAGCGATCCCGTTGCGCGGCGCCTGCGCGAGCTCGGCTTCGTGCCCGGCGAAGCCGTGCAGGTCATCGCGCTGGGACCGTTCGGCATGGACCCCCTGGTGGCCCAGGTCGGCTTCACCCGGTTCGCGCTGCGCCGCTCGGAAGCGGCGCGCATCACCGTGGAGGCCGTGAGCGCTTCCGTATCCAGCATCACGCCGGCCGCGCAGCCCGACGCGCCCGCCGCCAAACGCACCGCCGCCTGAAGCGCGGCCCCTGCCAAGAACATGTCCGCCGCATCCCCGACCTCCGCCGCCCAGCGTCCCGCCTTGCGCGTGGCGCTGGTGGGCAACCCCAACTGCGGCAAGACCGCGCTGTTCAACCGCCTGACCGGCAGCCGCCAGAAGGTGGCCAACTATGCCGGCGTCACCGTCGAGCGCAAGGAAGGCCATTTCGTCTCGCCGGCCGGCCGCCAGGTGCGCGTGCTGGACCTGCCGGGCGCCTACAGCCTGCACGCGGCCAGCCTCGACGAGGCCATCACGCGCGACGTCTGCCTGGGCCAGCGCCCGGGCGAGCCGCGCCCGGACCTGCTGGTGTCGGTGGTGGACGCCACCAACCTGCGCCTGCACCTGCGCTTCGTGCTGGAGCTGCGCCGCCTGGGCCTGCCGATGGTGCTGGTGCTCAACATGAGCGACGCCGCCGAACGGCGCGGCATCCATATCGACCGCGACAAGCTCGCCGCCGCGCTCGGCATGCCGGTGGTGGAGACCATCGCGGTCAGGCGCGACGGCGCGGCCAGCCTGCTGGCGGCGCTCGACGCGGCCCTGCCCGACGCGCCGCCGGCCACCGACGCGCCGCCCTCGGACCTGGACGTGCACCATGAGGTCAAGCGCCTGCTGGAAGCCGCCGTCACCATGCCGGCGCGCACCGCGGCGATCGACGACCGGCTCGACCGCATCGTGCTGCATCCGGTGTTCGGCCTGGCGATCCTGGCCGTGCTGCTGTTCCTGATGTTCCAGGCGGTGTTCTCGTGGGCCGCGCCGGTGATGGACGGCATCGAGGCCGCCGTGCACTGGTTCGGCGAGCTGGTCGGCAGCCACCTGCCCGAGGGCATGCTGCGCAGCCTGCTGGTGGACGGCCTGATCGCCGGCCTGGGCAGCGTGATCGTGTTCCTGCCGCAGATCCTGATCCTGTTCCTGTTCATCCTGACGCTCGAGGAATCGGGCTACCTGCCGCGCGCGGCCTTCCTGCTGGACCGCCTGATGATGGGCGCGGGCCTGTCCGGGCGCTCCTTCATCCCGCTGCTGTCGAGCTTCGCCTGCGCGATTCCCGGCATCATGGCCACGCGCACCATCCAGGACCCGCGCGACCGCATCACCACCATCCTGGTGGCGCCGCTGATGACCTGCTCGGCGCGCCTGCCGGTGTACGCGCTGCTGATCGGCGCCTTCATCCCGGCGCGCACGGTGGCCGGGCTGTTCAACCTGCAGGGGCTGGTGCTGTTCGCGCTGTACGTGGCGGGCATCGTCAGCGCGCTGGTGGTGGCCTACGTGCTGAAGTACTTCCGCCGCGACCGCACCGACCATCCGCTGCTGATGGAGCTGCCGTCGTACCGCATCCCCAACCCGCGCGACATCGCCATCGGGCTGTGGGAGCGCGCGCGCATCTTCCTGTCGCGCGTAGGCAAGGTGATCCTGACGCTGACGGTGCTGCTGTGGTTCCTGGCCACCTTCCCGTCGCCGCCGGACGGCGCCACCGCGCCGGCCATCGACTACAGCTTCGCCGGCATCATCGGGCGCGCGCTGGAGCACGTGTTCGCGCCGGTGGGCTTCAACTGGCAGATCTGCATCGCGCTGGTGCCGGGCCTGGCCGCGCGCGAGGTTGCCGTGGGCGCGCTGGCCACCGTCTATGCGCTGTCGGGCAGCGACGACGCCGTGGCCAGCCAGCTCGCGCCGATGATCGCCTCGCAGTGGTCGCTGGCCACCGCGCTGGCGCTGCTGGCGTGGTACGTGTTCGCGCCGCAGTGCATCTCGACGATGGCGGTGATCCGCCGCGAGACCAATTCCTGGAAGGTGATGGCCGCCTCCACGCTCTACCTGTTCGCGCTGGGCTACCTGGCCGCGTTCGCCACCTACCGCATCGCCCTGATGTTCAGCTGACCCGAGGTGCCGCTGCCATGAGCCTCTACCACGCCTTCGAAACCCTGCTGGTGCCGCTGATCGTGCTGGTCTGCGCGGTCTCCGTGCTGTCGCGCTACGCGCCGCGCTCGCGCGAGCGTTTCAAGGCCTGGCTGGCGACGCGCCTGGGCGGCGCGGCGGCCACCGGCTGGCGCCTGCGCGCGGTGGCGTGGCTGGCGCCGCAGGCGGTGGCGGGCTGCGCCAGCGGCTGCGACAGCGGCGGCTGCAATACCTGCGGCTCGAGCACCACCGAGGGCCAGCCGGCCGAGCCCGCGCGCAACGAGCAGGTCATCCGCTTCGTCGCCAAGCGCTGAGGCGCGGCGGCCCCGGCGGCGCGAAACCGCCCGCCGGAAGACGCATCCGGCCCTCGCGCGGGCCACGCAGAATTGGGTACGCCCTGGCTTCCGGCCGGTTTACCTGCAGCCCTCCGGCACGGCCGCGACGCGGCTTTTCTCCGCGCGCTTCCCCAGCTTTCCCCAGCACAAGACGATGCCCGGCAGGCTTCCCCGTCGGGCATCGTTGCGTTGCGCGCTCAGCTCACCGTGCCCGGGATCGTGACCGTGACCGGCTCCTGCTCGGGGCCGGCCGTGCACGTTGCCGTCACCGAGAAGCTGCCCGCCGCCAGCGGCGTCACCAGGACCTGCGCGGCATTGACGCCGGGCGCGAGCGCCACGTTGGCGCTGGCGGTCCAGTTCCAGCCCGCGCAGTCGGAGAAGACGTCGTCGGCGCCGTACAGCTTGAGCGTGGCGGTGGCCGGGATCGGCAGCGGCAGGCCCAGCAGCAGGCGCAGCGGCTGCGGCCCGTTGTAGACCAGCGCCCACTTGGGCTGCTCGGTCACGGCCAGGCTCGCCCTGGGCGTGGCGGCGATCTTGCTGCTGGCCGCCGTGACCTGCAGCACGCTCTGCACGGTGGGCATGCCGGGCGCGATGGCGGTGCTGACCGTGGCCTGCCGCGTGGCCGCGTCCGCCGCCACCGACAGCGTGGGCGAGGCCGCGGCATAGGTCCAGGCGCCGTCGAAATCGGCCGTCACGTCCTGCGCGTCGCTGCGGATCACGCGGGCGGCGAAGGTCTGCGGATAGCCGTTGAGCACCGACAGCGCGTTGACCGGCGTGCCGCCCTGCGACAGCGCCAGCCGGTAGGTGTAGCCGGCGTTCTTCAGCACCGTGACCAGCATCTGCCCGCTGACCGCGACGCCGTTGGGCGCGGTGACGGAGACCGTGACCGTACCGAGCGCGGCGGTGGCCGAGCTGTTGCTGCCAGTGAGCGTGGCGCTGTTCTGCGCGGCGCTGACCTGCACGTTGGCGCTGGAGCTGGCCCAGGCCCAGTCGTGCACGGCGGCGCTGACGTCGCTGCCGTTGGCGTCGAGCAGCGTGGCCTTGACCGGCTGCGCCTGGCCGTCGGCCAGCGACAGCACCGGGTTGGACAGCGCCAGGTTGTAGCTGGCGGCGGTGGGCAGCACGGTGATGGTGGCGGCCTGCGCCGGCAGCGTGAGCGTGCTGCTGTCGGAGGTCCTGATGGTGGCCAGCACCTGGATAACGGCGGTGCCGGCGGCCACGCCGGTGACCGTGGCGGTGCCGTTGGCTGCGGCCGGCACCACGGTGGCGAGCGTGGTGCTGGAGGAAGCCCACGCAAAGGTGCTGCCGGCGGTCAGGTCGTTGCCCTTGCTGTCCACCACCGACGCGCTCACCGAGATGCTGCGCCCGATGGCGACCTGTCCCGAGGTCGTGGAAAGCGAGACCGAGTACTGCACCGGCGCGAGGTCCGCCGCGGTGCCGGTGGTGGACGGCGCGGTCCCGGCGCCGCCCCCGCCACCGCTGCCGCCGCCGCCGCACGCGGCGAGCATCAGGGCCATCCACGCGCACGCCAGCCACGCCGGCCACGCCCGCTGTCCGCCGGCGCATTTCCCGGTTTTCTTCATGATGCCTGCCTCCTCCGTTGGTGTCTTGTCTGCGCCGGCAGCGAAACACTTCGATTCTTCTCAAGGCTAGTCACGATGCGCGCGTGGCTGTACCAGCCATACGGTTGAAGGTTCGAGGCCTGTGTGCGCCGTCGCACGCGCGAATGTGGGCCGCAGGGAAAGCCGCCGGTCCGGCAACGCGGACCCCGTCACGCCGGCGCGCGCTCTATCTCTGGCTCGCGGCAGGATGCGATCCGCCAGGGCCGCGCCGCGGCCGGGGAAATGCAATGCCGGCCGATCGGCCCGGGAGCGGAACGCCCGAAAGCCGGCGCGAACCCGCGCCGGCTGGAATCGCCAGGATGGATGAAGGACAGACGGAGACGGCCCTGCCGTGATGCGGACAGAACTTGCGCGGATGGAACCCGTGCGGGCGAAGCCCGTGTGGCATGATCCGTACAGCAAGGCCCGCGCAGAAAAGCCGGTGTGCCCCGCCCCCACGGGGCACACCCGGAAAGACGCCTTTGCGGGGCGCCCACGACATGCTCGTTGCTGTGTTGCTCTTTGCTGTAACCGTGTGCACAGCGTAAGGCCAGCCGCCGCGCGCGGCCACGAATATTTGCGCATGTCCTTAGAGCGTGTCTGGCGCTTGGGAGCCGGCCACGCCAGGCCGGAGCGGGCCCCGGGCCGCGGCCGGGCGTCGCGGTTCCGGCGTTGCTGCATCGCCGCAAACCCGGGGCGCCGATCCACTCCAGCGCGCGCCCCAACGCGCGCCCCGGCCGCCATGCCGGGAGTCCGGCAGGGAGCCAGGCGGGGCCAGCGGCCCGCCCGGCGACGGTCCGGCAGCCCACTGTCGCGGCTTCGCGACGCAGCCGCCAGCGCCGGCAGCCGATACTGCTATTCTTGCTCTTGGTCAAGGTTCACATGGGAACGCTCCGCCACACTGTGCGTGAAGTCTTCCAATTAATGAGCCAACATCATGAAGAATCGTCTGCTTGTCCCCACCCGTCTCGCCACCACCGCCGTCGCCGTCCTGGCCCTGTTCGGCGCGCTTGCCGCCACGCCGGCAGCCGCAGCGGACGAAGCCCAGGGCAACTGGATGGTGCGCCTGCGCGCCACCTATCTCGACATGGCCGACAAGTCGGACCCGATCGGCGGGGTCGGCCCTTCGGACCTGATCACGGTCAACAACAAGTGGATCCCGGAACTCGACGTCACCTACTTCATCACGCCGCACATCGCCACCGAACTGGTGCTGACGGTGCCGCAGAAGCAGGACGTCTACCTGGGCGGCAGCAAGATCGGCACGTTCTCGCACCTGCCGCCGAGCCTGCTGCTGCAGTACCACTTCCTGCCTGAAGCCACGTTCCGCCCGTATGTGGGCGCCGGTATCAACGTCACCCGCATCTGGGGCGCCAACCTCGCCGGCAACACGCTGTCGCTGGACCGCTGGAGCGTCGGCCCGGTCCTGCAGATCGGCATGGACTACAAGCTCACGCGCAACTGGTTCCTCAACGCCGACGTCAAGAAGACTTGGATCTCGTCGGACGTGAAGGCCGGCGGCGTCAAGCTCTCGAACGCGAGCCTCGATCCGTGGCTGTTCAGCGTGGGCGTGGGCTACCGCTTCTGAAGCGGGCGCATGCACAAGGCAAGCGGTCGTCCGCGGCGGGATGCGCGGGCGGCGGCAACGCGGCGGCGCGCAGGGCCGGTGACGGCGCTCGCGCCGCGCGTGCGTTTGTTGCGCGTTTTTGTTTTTTTGTCGTGACCGCGGGACCGACGAGCTAGCGGAACGCCGGCTCGTCGAAGCTGCGCAGCTTGCGCGAGTGGAGCTGCTCGGCGCCGGCCTCGCGCAGGATGCGGATCGCCTCGAGCCCGATCGTCATGTGCTGGCTCACGCGCTGGCGGTAGAACGCATTGGCCATGCCGCGCAGCTTCAGCTCGCCGTGCAGCGGCTTGTCGGACACGCACAGCAGCGTGCCGTAGGGCACGCGCAGGCGGAAGCCGTTGGCCGCCACGGTGGCGCTTTCCATGTCGATGGCGATCGCGCGCGACTGGTTGAAGCGCGCGTACAGCGACTTGGACTTGAGTTCCCAGTTGCGGTCGTCGGTGGAGACCACCGTGCCGGTGCGCATGCGCGTCTTCATCTCGTTGCCGGACAGGCCGGTGATGCGCGCCACCGCTTCCTGCAGCGCGACCTGGATCTCGGCGATGGGCGGCACCGGCACCCACGGCGGCAGGTCGTGGTCGAGCACGTGGTCGTCGCGCACGTAGGCGTGCGCGAGCACGTAGTCGCCAAGCTGCTGCGAGCGGCGCAGGCCGCCGCAGTGGCCCACCATCAGCCAGCAATGCGGACGCAGCACGGCGAGGTGGTCGGTCATGGTCTTGGCGTTGGACGGACCCACGCCGATGTTGACCAGCGTCACGCCGAGCCGGTCCTCGCGCACGAGGTGGTAGGCCGGCATCTGCGGCAGCGCGCGCGGGCGCTGCGCGTCGTCGGGCTCGGCCGCGCCGCGCACCTGCACCACGTCGCCGGGCTCGACGAAGCGCGCGTAGCCTTCGGCGCCCTGCGCATCGTCCGCCGCCATCAGCGAGCGGCCCAGCTCGATGAACTCGTCGACGTAGCGCTGGTAGTTGGTAAACAGCACGAAGCGCTGGAAATGCTGGGGCGCGGTGCCGGTGTAGTGGTACAGGCGCTGCAGCGCGAGATCCACGCGCTCGCCGGTAAACAGCGACAGCGGCCAGGCCTCGCCGGACACGGGCTCGAAGGTGCCGTTGGCGATGGCGTCGTCGATGCGGCTCAGTTCCGGCAGCACGAACGACGCCTCCAGCTCGCGCGCCTGCGTGTAGCTGATGTCGGTGGTGGAGGCTTCGATGACGAACGGCAGCGGGATCGGCCGCCGGCTCACGCCGACCACCACGGGCACGCGGTGGTAGCGCAGCAGGCGCTCGATCTGGTCGCGGTAGTAATCGGCCAGCAGGTCGGGGCGCGTGACCGTGGTGCCGTACACGCCGGGGTAGGCCACCGTGCCCCACGAGGGCCGGCTGTCGGTCACCATCGTCTCGAGGTTGACCGAGATGCCGAGATAGGGATAACAGGCGTGCGCCGCGGACGGCAGCGGCTGCCCGTGCGCGAACGCGTCGAAGCGCGCGCGTATGGCGCCGACCGATGCCTCGTAGATCTCGAGGATGCGGGCGAGCGCCGCGTCGGCGTCGTTGAACTCGGCCAGCTGATCGGCCGGATGGGCGGAAGAGAAGATCGAGGCGTTCATGGCAAGCATGATACCCCGCCGCAAGAGGGAAGCAACATGGCGGGCCGCCAAATTGACGGGCCTGCGCGCGCTCGCTACACTGCCAGCAGTCTTTGGCGGCCCCGCGCCGTCCTCGCCTCGTGACGCCCCCCGACAGAAGGGCTGCGCCGAGTTGCCGTATGTGCTTGCATGGGAGCCCCGATGGAAATCCGCAATCTGCTGCCCGACGAAATCGAGGCGGCCAGGCAACTGCTTGCGGCCAACGGCTGGGCACACCGGGTTGCCAACACCGAGCGCTTCGCCCGCCTGATCGCCAATTCGCAGCGCGTCGCGGTCGCGGTCGACAAGGGGGAGATCGTCGGCTTCGCGCGCGCCCTGTGCGACGACGTCTCCAACGGCTACCTGTCGATGGTGGCGGTGGCGCCGAGCCACCGGCGCCGCGGCATCGGCCGCGCGCTGGTGCGCCACATCGTCGGCAACGATCCCGACATCACCTGGGTGCTGCGCGCCGGCCGCTCTTCCGAGGCGGCCTTCTTCGGCCAGCTCGGCTTCGTGCCGTCGCTGGTGGCGATGGAACGCCGGCGCCTCTGAGCCGCCGCATCATGTCTTCCGCCGCGGGCTGGTTCCACTGGGCGCTGCTGTCGGCGGTGTTCGCCGCGCTGACCGCGATCTTCGCCAAGATCGGCCTCGCGGGCATCGACTCCGACCTCGCCACGCTGGTGCGCACCGCGGTGATCATCGTGGCGCTGGCCTTGTTCGTGGTGCTGACCGGCAAGTGGAGCAACCCGCTGGCGCTGTCGCCGCGCACCTGGACCTTCCTGCTGCTGTCCGGCCTCGCCACGGGCGCTTCATGGGTGTGCTACTTCCGCGCGCTGCAGATCGGCGACGCCTCGAAGGTGGCGCCCGTGGACAAGCTCAGCCTGCTGCTGGTGGCGGTGTTCGCCGTGGTCTTCCTGGGCGAGCGCCCGAGCCTGCGCGAGTGGGCCGGCATCCTGCTGGTGGGCGCCGGCGTGCTGGTGCTCGGCTTGCGGCGCTAGCGCCGGCGCGTCGCGGCAGCGGCGCCCGCGCGCGCTACCGGTCGGTGCGCACCGGCCCGTACTCGACCGGCACCCAGACATAACCGTGGCCTTCGGCGCGCACGTGGCCGATGCCCGGGAACGGCAGGTGCGCGCCGGCCACCCACAGCTTGCCGCGCGCGGCCTGCGCCAGGATCGCCTTGCGCGCGCTCACGGCCTGGCGGCTGTCCACGTCGAACGCCATCGCCACCTCCGGCCGGCGGAACTGCACCGCGTGGCTGTGCACGACGTCGCCCCAGACCAGCATGCCCTGCCCGCCCGACCTGAACAGGTAGCCGCTGTGGCCCGGCGTGTGGCCGTGCTCCGGCACCGCGGTGACGCCGGGCACCAGTGTGTCGCCGGCGCCATAGGCGCGCAGCCGGCCGGCGGCCTGGTAGGGCGCGACGGCGGCCCGCGCCAGCGCGAAGACCGCCTGCGCGTCCTGCGGCGCGCGCGCGGCGGCGGCTTCGTCCAGCCAGTAGGCGGCATCGGCCCGGTCGACGTACACCGTGGCGTTGGCGAACACCGGCTTGCCGTCGGCCACCAGGCCGCAGGCGTGGTCGGGATGCAGGTGGGTGAGCAGCACGGTGTCGACCTGGGCGGGCTCGTAGCCGGCCGCGCGCAGGTTCTGCGCCACGTGGCCCAGCGCGGAGCCGAAGCAGGCCGCCGTGCCGGTGTCGACCAGCACCAGGTTGCCGCCGGTGTGGATCAGGTAGGCATTGACCGCGGTCTGCATGCCCGGCGTGCTGGCCACGAACATGCGCGCCAGCAGGCGCTGCACCTCGCGCGGGCTGCTGTACCGGAATATCTTTGTGTCGAGGTCGACATGCCCGTCGTACAGCGCGGTCACCTCGAACTGGCCCAGCATCATGCGGTAGTAGCCGGGCACCTGCGTCTTCTGCTGGGCCGGCGGGGCCGAGGCCGCCGGCGCCTGGGCCAGCGCGCCGGCCAGGGCCAGCACCACGCTCAGGGAAACCGCCAGCCGGCGGCGGAGGAAACAAGGCAGGGTCGTCATGCAGCGCTCCAAAGCAATCCGGGGGCGGCGATCCTGCATTATCCCCGCAAAGTGCACTACGCGGCGGATCCGGCGGACCTGAGGTACGCCAGCACCGGCGCCAGCCCGGCCAGCGCGGGCGCCGCCTCGACCGCCCGCGCCGCCGTGCACCACGGATAGGGCAGGCGCGCCAGCCAGCCGTCGATGACCGGCTGCGCGGCCTCGGCGGGCAGGACCTCCATCGCCTCGATCACGATCTCCAGCGCCCGCACGCGGCGCTCGCCGCCGGTGCCGCCGAAGGTCCAGGCGTAGCGGCCGCAGCCCGCGCGCACGCTGCCGCTGGCCTTGTCGGTCATGCCGACCAGCCAGTCGCAGCGGTAGGTGGCGGCGTCGGCGGCCGGCGGCGCATCGGCCAGGCAGACGGTGTAGACGTTGTCGTAGGTCTGGCCGAAGCGCCGCACCAGCACCTCGCTGATCGCAGCCAGCCCCTCGCTGCGCGCGGGAAAGGCGATGGCCTCGGACTTGACCGTCATCTCCAGCACCGCGTCGGCGGCGAACGCATGCGCCATCCGGTGCGGGCGGTTTTCGTCCTTGGCGCGGATGTAGGCGACGATCAGCGACTGGGGATCGGAGGATGGCGAGAACGCCGGCGCAGAGGAAGAGTGCATGTTGGGCCTGTGTCGTGACTTGCGGATCTGCGCGCATGGTAGCCCGCCGCGGCGCGCCGCGGCGGCGCGGCCCTGCTGCCGGCAAGGTTGCCCGCCGCCGCGCTCACTCCGGCTGGATGTTGGCCGCCTTGATGATCTTGCCCCACTTGGCCGATTCCGCGGCCTGGAACTTCGCCAGCTCGGCCGGCGTGCTGGTGAACACGTCGGTGCCCGTGGACTGGTAGAAGCTGGCCGCGGTCTCGCTCTTCGCGGCCTTGATCATCAGCGCGTTGAGCTTGTCGACCACCGCCGGCGGCGTCTTCGCCGGCGCGTAGGCGGCGAACCAGTAGCTCATCTCGTAGCCCTTCACGCCGGCCTCGTCGATGGTCGGCACGCCGGGCGCCAGCGGCGAGCGCGTCTTGCCCGACACGCCCAGCGCCTTGAGCTTGCCGCTCTTGACCTGGGGCAGGCCGGTGGCGGTGTCGGTGATCATCATCTGGATCTGGTTGCCGAGCAGGTCGGTCACGGCGAGCGGGTTGCTCTTGTACGGCACGTGCAGCAGCTGCACGTGCGCCATCTGCTGGAACAGCTCGCCGGCGATGCGCGACGAGGAGCTGCCGCTGCCGAAGCTGAGCTTGCCCGGCTCCTTGCGGGCCAGCGCGATGAAGTCGCCCACGCTGTTGACCGGCAACTGCGGGTTCACCACCATGATCTGGCCGCCGCGGCCCAGCGCCGTGACGGGCGCGTAGTCCTTGACCGGGTCGTAGGGCAGCTTCTTGAACAGGTGCTCGTTGGCGGCGTGCGTGGTGTTGGTGGTGATCAGCACGGTGTAGCCGTCGGGGCCGGCCTTGGCCACGTCGCTGGCGGCGATGAAGCCGTTGGCGCCGGGCTTGTTGTCGACCACCACCGTGACCTTGGCATCCACCGTGATGGACTGGCCGATCGCGCGCGCGAGCTGGTCGGTAGCGCTGCCCGCGGCGAACGGCACCACGAAGCGGATCGGCTTGTCCGGAAACTCCGCGCGCGCCGGCCCCGCCAGCAGCGCGAGCGCGGCGGCGACGATGCCGGTGGCCGCCTTGAGGGCGGGGGCAAGCTGGGTGTGTACGGACATGTTGGGTCTCCAGTTGGAATTCTGATGTTGTGGTTTGTGGTGGTGGCCGGCTGTGGTACCGGGTCAGGCAGATCAGCCGGCGCCGGCCAGGCGCGGCGGCAGGGGCAGCCGGAGCTGCAGCAGCAGGAAGGACAGCGCCTTGCCGTGCGTGTCGAGGTTGAGCGCGTCGTTGACGCCGCCGTCGAGCACGCCGTCGATGACGAAGTTCATGGCCTGCAGCGACGGCACCAGGTAGCGCCTGACCGCGGCCGGGTGGCGATGGCTGAACAGCGCGGCCACCGCGTCCTCGGTGACGTGGGCCGCGAGATGGTCGAAGTCGCGCGGGTCGTAGGCGATCACGCTGATGTTGGAGCGGTCGCCCTTGTCGCCGGTGCGGCCGTGCGCGAGCTGGTAGAGGGCAATATCGGCGGTGGCGCTGGTGTGGGCAGTATTCATGGCAGCAGGGTATGGCTGGCGGTGACGGCGCCGCGCGGCACCAGGCAGGACATGGCGTTCAGGCGCGCGCGCAGCGCGGTGCGCACGCCGCCGCCGCCGGCGGGGCCGCAGGTGTAGAGCGCGTTGACTTCGCGCAGCAGCGCTTCGGCCACCGCCTTGTCCTCGTGCGCGAGCGCGGCGCGCAGGCGCACGTCCTGCGCCTGCGCTTCGCCGGGCTGGGGCTGCCGCACGAGCTCGCCGGCGTCGTCGGCGAACACGCTGCACACGCCGATCAGGTCGAAGCGCACCGGCGCGTCGTGGCCGAGCACGCCCATGCGCCGGCGCACGATGTCCGCGGCCAGGCGCGCGCGCGCCGCGGCGTTGGGGCCGGCGTAGGAGATCTCGCCCTCGGCGATCCAGCCGCCTTCGCAGAACAGGTTGGCCTTGAGCTGCGCGGGCCGTTCGTGGCCGCGCACGTTGCGCACCGCCACGCGGTCGGGGCCGAGCTGCTCGACGGTGGCCGCGCCGATGTCGGCCACCACGTCGGGCGTGAGGTAGGCGGCCGGGTCGTGCACCTCGTACAGCAGTTGTTCCTTGACGGTGCGCAGGTCCACGCAGCCGCCGGTGCCGGCGGCCTTGCCGACCTCGATGTTGCCGTCGGCGTCCAGGCGCACGATCGGGTAGCCGACCGCGTGCACGTCGGGCACGTCTTTCATGCCGGGATCGGCGAAATAGCCGCCCGTGACCTGGGCCCCGCATTCGAGCAGGTGGCCAGCGATGGTGGCGCGCGCCAGGCGGTCCCAGTCCTGCCACGACCAGCCGAAATGCGCCATTGCCGGGCCCACCGCCAGCGCCGGGTCCGCCACGCGGCCGCACACCACCACCTGCGCGCCGTCGGCCAGCGCGTCGGCGATGCCGCGCGCGCCGAGATAGGCGTTGGCGCAGACGAAGCGCGCCTCGGGAAAACCGGCGCCGATGGCCTGCCGCAGCAGCGCGCGGCCGGCCTCGTGCGAGAGATCGTCGCCCTCCACCACCGCCACGCGCGGCGGCGCCAGGCCGAGTTCGGCCGCCAGCGCGCGCACGCGCGCGGCGGCGGCGCGCGGGTTGGCGGCGCCGAAATTGCCGACGATGGGAATGCCGTGGGCCAGGCACAGCCCGAGCACCGGCGCCAGCAGCGCGTCGAGCAGCGGCTCGTAGCCGCGCGCCGGGTCGGCGCGCCGCGCGAGCTGCGCCAGCGCCAGCGTGCGCTCGGCCAGCGTCTCGAACATCAGCACGGCGGGGCCGCCCGCGGCGATCATGGTGCGCACCACGGGCAGCGCGGCATCCGTGCGGTCGCCGGAAAAGCCGGCGCCGCAGCCGATCTGCAAGGTGGCGCTGGCGGGGACGGAAGCGGTCATGGGACGAAGCCTGGTGAAGCGGGCGCGGGCCCGCGATGCAAGGTCGGCGCCCGTGGGCACCGTGGGCAGATTCTAGGGCCGCCGGCCTGCGCCGAAAAACGGATAATTTGGATTAATCTATCGACTTTCCGGATAAAAGCGCGGCCGCGGGAAATGCGCTTGCGCACCCCGCCGCCGCCCGCTGCGATGAACCTCTCCGTCAAGCACCTGCGCGCCTTCGTGGCGCTGGTCGCGCACCGCAACTTCACCCGCGCGGCGCAGGCCTGCCACCTGTCGCAATCGGCCTTCAGCGCGCTGATCCAGACGCTGGAGGAACAGGCCGGCACGCGCCTGTTCGAGCGCACCACGCGCCATGTGGAGCTGAGCGTGGAGGGGCGGCGCTTCGAGGAAGTGGCGGCGCGCCTGCTGGCGGATTTCGAGACCGCGTTCGCGGAGCTGCGCGACCACGCCGAGCGCCGCAAGGGACGGGTCTCGGTCGCGGCGCTGCCCTCGCTGGCGGCGGGCGACCTGCCGCCGCTGCTGGCCGCGTTCCACCAGCGCTATCCGGGCATCGCCATCGAGCTGTTCGACCTGCTGGCCGACGGCTGCATCGACATGGTCCGGCGCGGCCGCGCCGACTTCGCGCTGGCGCCCGCGCCGGCGCAGGACGGCGACCTGCGCGTGGAGCCGCTGGTGGCCGACCGCTTCCACCTGGTATGCCCGGCGGACCATCCGCTGGCGCGGCGCCGCCGCGTGGCGCCGCAGGCGCTGGCGGGGCTGCCGTTCATCCAGCTGTCGCGCACCAGCAGCGTGCGCCAGCACCTGGACGCGGCGCTGCATCCGCTCAAGCTCAACGGCGTGATGGAAGTGGAGCATCTCGCCACGGTGGCGGCACTGGTGGCGGCGGGGCTGGGCGTGACGGTGGTGCCGGCGCTGGCGCTGTTCCAGTTCCAGCAGGACGGCCTGGCGATCCGGCCGCTGCAGCTGCCGTCGCTGGTGCGCGACATCTGCCTGGTGCGGCTGCGCGAGCGCGGCGATTCGGCCGCCGCCGCCGCGATGATCGAAGCCGTGCGGGCGCACTTCGGGCGCGCCGCGGGCGGCGGCGCGCGCTGAACGGCGGCGCTGCCGTCAGAAGTGCGCGAGGTAGCCGCCGTCCACCGCCAGCACGTGGCCGGTGACGTAGGACGCGGCCGGCGAGGCGAGGAACACCGCCGCGCCCGCGACCTCCTCCGGCTGGCCCCAGCGGCCCAGCGCGGTGCGCTGGCGCAGCCATTGCGCCACGCTCTCGTCGGCCACCATCGGCTGGTTGGGCTCGGTGGCGAAGTAGCCGGGCGCGATGGCGTTGACGGTCACGCCGTCGCGGCCGAGGTCGGCCGCCATCGCGCGCGTGAGCGCGTCGAGGCCGCCCTTGGTGGCGGGATAGAGCACGTCGTTGGCGCGCGCCACCTGCCCGGCGATCGAGGTGACGTTGATGATGCGGCCGTAGCCGCCATCGCGCATGCGCTGCGCGGCGTGGCGGCACAGCGCGTAGGGCGCGACCAGGTTGGTCTCCAGCATCTCCCGCAGGTCGCCGGCGCCGAGCTCGGCCATGCCGCTGCGCTTGCGCGCGCCGGCGTTGTTGACGAGGATGTCGAGGCGGCCGTGGCTGGCGTCGATGCGCGCGAAGGCGGCCGCGACCGCGGCTTCATCGGTGATGTCGAGCACCAGCGGCTCGGCGCCGCCGTCAAGCCGCGCCACGGCCGCGTGCACGCGGTCGGCATTGCGGGCGGCGATGATCACGTGGGCGCCGGCCTGGCGAAGGGCGGTGGCGATGGCCAGGCCGAGGCCCTGGGCGCCGCCGGTGATCAGTGCCACGCGGTTGGTTAGGGAGAAGGGGGAGGTAGTCATTTGGGGACTATACCTCAGGGGGGATATGGGGGGGGGCGTGGTTGGTTTATTATTTTTTATCTCTCAATTACCTTGATTCTCTCTTATATTGTTTAAATTCAACTTCTTAAATATTTAACTTCAAAGTCAAAGTATTTAAATCAAAGACTTAAAGTCAAATTCTTAAAGTCAAAGTCAAAGGCTTTCGCTCCCCCGGAGCGACCTACTTTCTTTTCCCCGAAAAGAAAGTAGGCAAAGAAAGCGGGCTGCCTGGCCGGCAGGGGCAGAAACGTTGGGGTTTCTCGGGTTGGTGGTTTCGTGGTGGGGGCGGTGGTTCTGCTGGGATTCTGCCGGTACCGGTTTTGGCGGCCACTGTCTCTCGGGTGGTGTTCGATTCGTGGTGGCGCTGCATGATGGCGTTGGTCCAGGCCCTTCAAGCTGCTGCCGCGGCCGGGGCAGATGGGCTCGTCATAGAGACGGCGCTGGTTTCGTGGTGGGCGCGGTGGCCCCTGTTTGAACGCAGTGCCGGACGGTTTTGACTTGAGAGGTAATTCGGTTCCAGCAACCCAGCACACTCGCGGGGGGGCCACCACCCCCACCACGAAACCAGTGCCGGTGCTACGCCGTGACCGCCCAAACCGGTAACGGCAGATGCTCGAACCAGCAGTGCGCTCGCCATCATAGGTCTGACCCCGCAACCCATACCGCCAGCCAGATCGTGGCGAGCCGAACCGGTAACGGCAGCAGGTCAGCAGAACCACCGCCCCCACCACGAAACCAGCAACACCAGAAACCCCAACGTTTCTGCCCCTGCCGGCCAGGCAGTCCGCTTTCTTGGCCTACTTTCTTTTCGGACAAAAGAAAGTAGGTCGCTCCGGAGGAGCGAAAGCCTTTGACTTTAAGCCTTTGAAGTTGAAGTTAAAGTTAAAGCCGTTAACTTTCAGGCCAAGAAGCCAAACAAACAACCCACCAAGAAAAACCCTTTAAGGAAACGCCGGCACCGCCGGATCCATCCCCGCAAACCTCGCCTCCGGATGCGAAGCCTGCAACAGCGCCTCGATCTCTTCGATGCGTCCGCGCGAGACGTCGACCATCAGCAGGATCTTCCCTTCCTCGATGTCTTTCTCGAACGCTTTGTGCCGGCTGTTCGGCGCCGAACAGCCGATCATGCTCGAGGCCCACGCCCCGAACGCCGCGCCCAGCACGGCCAGCACGCCGACCAGGCCCCATTGCGGCGTGTCGCTGACGATCGGGAACAGCGCCACCAGCGCGCCGGCGATGATGCCGATGCCGCCGCCCACCATGAGCCCCATCTCGGCGGCATGCACGATGTCGGAGGTCTGGAACAGGTTGGCTTCGTGCAGGCCGCTCATGTCGGCGCCGTCGCGCGCGATGAAGTGGATGTGCTTGTTCTCGACGCGCGCCAGGAGCAGGTCGTCCATGGTGCGGCGGGCACTCTCCAGATCGGGCAACAACCAGAAGATGCGTTTGCGCATGACTGTCTCCTCGCTCAGGTCACTCCAGGCCATCCCCGGGCCGTCCCGGCGGCGCCGTGCATGCGGAGCCGCCGTCACGCCGGCCGGACCTGCCAGGCGAAGGTGTATCCGTATCCGCCCCGGGGGACGGGTTTCTTCAGTTGTACGCCAGCCGCGTGGCCAGCGCAAGGCGGCCCCGGCCGCATGCCGGCCCGGCATCACCCGGCGCGCCGCCATGTGCGCGGCCGGCCTCAGAACGTGATCGGCAGCCGCAGCGTGACCGTCAGGTTGGGCGTGTCCGTGGTCAGCCCCGCGCCCACCGAGAGGTTCAGCGTGTAGCGGCTGTTGAAGCGGTACGAGTAGCCCACCAGCAAGGTGCCCTGCGTCACGCGTACCGAGCCCGGCACGGTCTGGCCGTTCTGCTTGGTCGGCCAGATGATGCTCTGGTCGTAGCCGATGCTGAACGAGGCATGCTCGTTGAGCGACAGGCCGATGCCGAAGTTGAAGCCGAAGATGTCGCCCGGGGCGATCTTGCCGAGGTTCTCCTTCTCGCCGTTGAGCACGGTGCGGCTGACGTCGTTGCGCGCGAAGTTGTGCAGGTAGCTGAAGGTGCCGAAGAACACCGCCGGGTCGCTCGGCAGCAGCCACGTGATGCCGGGCTGGATGGCCTGGAAGCCGGAGCCGGTGGGCAGGCCGAGCGGCAGGCCGGTGCCGGTGGTATTGCCCACGCAGCGCGTCACGCAGTCGGTCACGACGTCGAACGGGCTCTTGCCGGTGTTGGACTTGTAGCGCAGCCAGCCGACGAAGTACGGCATCTTCTCGTTGCCGTAGTTGAGCTGGTAGCGCAGCGTCGCCTCCACGTCGCCGAGGCCCTTGCCGCTGGCGTTGAAGACGTTGTCCATCGCGGTGCCGGTGAAGACCTCGCGGCTGACGGTGGAGCCGGAGCTCTGCACGTAGGGCACCTTGGCCTCGATCTCCAGGCGCTTGGTCAGGCCGTAGCGCAGCGCGATGGTCTCGATGTAGGTCGAGGTCTTGACCTCGCGCACGTCGATCAGCCCGATCAGCAGCGCCGGGATGATGGTGTAGCCGACCAGCGCCACGCGGTCGCTCGACGAATAGCCGTACTGGAAGCTCGGCTCGACCACCAGCTTGCCCGCGGGCGTGAGCACGCCGGGCTGGTCGAAGATCGGCGCGATCGCCGGCGGCGCGGTCTTTTCCTCGGGAGGCCGGCCCACCGGCTGCTCGTCGCCGGCCAGCGCGAGCTGCGCCTGCGCGGCCTGCGCCGTGGCGTTCTGCTCCATCGCGGTGTTGCCGCCATCCTGCGCGCCGGGCCTGGGCGGCGCCGAGGCGGCGTTGGTGGCCGCGTCCTCGCCCGCGCTGGCCGGCGCGGGGCCGGTGCCGGGCGCGCGCTGGCCGCCGCGCTTCCTGGCCAGCACGTCGGTGCCGAGCACGCTGCGCAGCTCGCGGATGGTGGCCTCCTGCTCCGCCATCGAGCGCTTCATCGCCTCGAGCACGGCGGCCTGCTCGGCCACCTCGCGCCGGAGCTGCTCCAGCTTTGCCGCAGCCGGTCCCTGGTCTGGCGGAGTCTGGCCTTGCGCCATGCTCCCGAGCAACAGCAATGTCGAGCATCCGGCCTGCCGGATGCCGCGCAGCGACCCTGTTTTCATTTCGCCTTCCTCCCCCGGTCGGCGGACTGTTTGGTGCAGGAGTCCGCAACCTGCCTACCGCATACAGCCTCTCTTCTTGCGTGTGTTGCCTGCTGCCTGTTTCTTGCCTGCTTCTTGCCTGCTGCCTGTGCTGCCTGCTGCCTGCTGCCTGCTGCTCGTCGGCTTGCCGCTCTCCATCCGCGCATGCCGCCCGCCGTCGCCGGCCGGGCCTTCAGCGCAGGCCCGTGGTGCCGAGCAGGGCGTTGGTCAATGTCTGGTTGGCCACCTGCGCGCGGAATGCCTGCAAGGTGTTCACGCCCGCATTGATCGTCACCAGGTTCTGTATCGACTGGTTGTTCAGCGTGTTCTGGATCACCGTCGCCGGCGACCCGGCCAGCGCGCTGGCGGCGGCGCTGTTGCCCGGCCCGTTCTGGATCAGGCTCATGACGCCGTTGGTGGTCACCGTGGCCGCGCCCGCGGACACCATCGCCGCCGGCAGGCTGGTCATCGCCGTGCCCGCGGCGCCGGCGCTGCCGCCCGCGCTACCGCTGCCGCCATTGCCGCCATTGCTGCTGCCATTGCCGCCATTGCCGGCGGTGGCCGGATGGGAAGCCAGCGCGTTGTTGACCGCCGCCGCCCCGGCTCCCGTCGCCACGCCCAGCGCCGCCGCCAGCCGCGTGGCCTGGTCGGCGGTGATGCGGCTCAGGTTGGGAATGGTCAGGCTGGTCGCCACCACGAGATCGCCGTTGATGTACACGGCGCGCTGGATGCCGAACGACACCTGCAGGTTGGAGCCCACGTCGAAGCCGCCGCGCAGGTCGTCGAGGCGGTCCTGCTCCACCGGCTTCCAGCTCGCCATGATGCTGCGCGCGGCGCGCGCGGGCGGGGCCTGGCCCTCGGGCCGGTCCTGCGCGCCGGACGGCGCCGCGGCGGCCAGCGCCGCTTCGCGCGCGCGCGCTCCGGGCGCCGCGCCGCGCGAGATTGGCGGCTGCGGCGGCGTCAGCGCTGGCGCTGCAGCGATGACATCGGGCGGGCGCGGCGCGGCGGCTGCCGGTGGCGCTTCCCGCGCCGGCGGCAATGCCTCGCGCGTGTCCGCGGCAGTGGCGACGTCGGCGCCGGACATGGCGGGCGCCGCCTCGTCGACGGCAGCGGCAAACACATCGAATTCCGCCGGCGCCGGCGGCACCGCCGCGCTGTCCTGCGGCGCCGGATCGCGCGCCGCGTTGTCCTGCGTTGCCGGCGTCCGGCCGGCCATGCCGCCCAGTGCGGCAGCGAAGGAAGGGTTGGTGGATTCCGCCTGCGCGGCAGGCGGGACGGCAAGGCCGGCGGCATCGCTTGCGCCATGCAGATCCGGCACTGCGAGCCCCGTGTTTTCATCGGCCCGCGCGTGGCCGGCGCAAGCCAGCCCTGCGCCGAGCAGCACCATCGCAGTAGCCGGACCGGCTGCGCTGCGGCGGGATTGCGTGGGCTTCGAGGATGCCTGGAACATGATGCGTTCCTTAGAAGTCGCTGCTGCCATGCGAAGGCATGACAGTGAAGAACAGACTATCCCGGTTGATACCCATTGAATAAGGGCCGGTCGGCGCCACGCGCCAGTCGGCCGCCAGGTTGAAGCGCGCCAGCTCCTCGCGGTTGTGGATGACGAACAGCAGCTGGCTGTCCCAGATGGATTCGAAATGCTCGCGCGAGATCGCGCGCGTGCCGAGCGCCGGATCGCCGATCAGCACGCGGTTGCCGCGCACGCCCTTGACCACCACGAAATGGTGGTAGCCGTTCTCGACCACCAGCACGATGGCCGGGATCTGCGTTTCCTCGAGCTTGGACAAGGGCAGCTCGTAACCGTCGGCGATGAAACCGCGCGACTCGAGAAAGCGCTTCATGTCGAGCAGCGAGAAACCCTCCTGCCGGATCTTGGCCTGGTCGCCGTTGACGTACATGTTGGCGAACACCACCTGCTCGGTGACCGGGTAGCCGTACTGGTAGGTCAGCAGCGTGGCCACCGCCGCCGAGCCGCAGCTGAAGTCGTACTGCTGGCGGATGGTGGTCTTGTAGCGCGCCTCCTTGAGGCTGGTGACGCGCACGCTGAAGAAATGGCTGCCGTCGGCGGGAATGACCGCGTCGTCGGCGCGCGCCACCGGCGCGGCCGCCGCGGCCAGCGCGAGCGCGGCCGGCAGTAGCAGCTTGCGCAGCGTCATGGCTTGAACTGGACGTTGATGATCGTGGCGTTCTGGATCAGCACGTTGGAGCCCGAGTTCTGGATCACGGTGGGCAGGCCCGCGGCGCTGGCGAAGGAGCCGTCGGCGATGCTGTTGGCCCCGCTCATGATGTGGCTCGCGCTGTTGTCGGCCACGGTGCCGGCCAGGCGCATGTCGTTGGCCACCAGTTCGGAGCCGCCGCGGATGCCGTCCAGCCTGTTGCTGGCGACCGGCTTGCCGAGGCCGGCGAATACGCCGCGCGCCACCGCGGGGGGAACCGGTTCCCGGACCGCGGCGCCGGTGTTGGCGGCGCTGGCGGAGTCTGCCGCAGGCACTGCGGCCGATGGCCCGTCGGGCAACGGGTCGGCCAGGGCTTGCAGGCCCGGCCAGACCAGGACGGCCGTCGCCATGACGGCGGCGGCAAAGCGGACCGATCGCATGTTGGTGTCTCCTTCGGCCTCTTGCCTGCCGCCCCCATCCGGACGGGCAAGCGGGAGACGAGTGGACGCTTCGTCGAACGGGCATCCTCGCGCGGACGACGCGCGCGGATGCCCTGAGTTGCCGGCTTGGTGCCGTGCCGGCGGGGCATGCGCGCGGGCCATCCACCCGCGGCGCGCCGCCGCCATGCACTGCCTTACTTGCCGACCGCCAGGTTGGCCTGGACGTTGACGCTCTGCTGCACCAGCGATGCCATGCCGCTGTTCTGGTTGGCGATCATGATGCCCGCGGCCGACTGGCCGACGCTGCTCATCATGTTGGACATGTTGAAGGTGCCGGCATCGACGTAGTTGGTGCCGCCGGCGCCGCCGGCTCCACCCACCGCGCCATTGCCCACGCCACCGGTGCCGCCGTTGCCCGTGCCGCCCGCGCCGCCCGCGCCGGAAGCCGCGCCGACCGCGCCGGCGCCCGCCGTGGCGCTGCCGTTGCTGGCCTGCGTCGAGGCGCCGCCAGCGCTGGCGTTGCCGCCCGCGCCGCCGTTGCCGGCCACGCTGGTCTGCGCACCGCCCGCGCCGCCCGTGCCGGTGCCGGCACCGGCCGTGGCCGTAGCCGCGCCGCCGGAGCCTGCGCCGCCCGCACCGCCCGTGCCGCTACCCGCGCCGCCGGTCGGGCTCACCGCGCCCGAGGCCGAGCTGCCGCCCGCGCCGCCGTTCGCCGCCGCCGCGCCGGCGGTGGTGGTGGTGGTGCCGGTGGAGCCGGCGCCGCCCGCGCCCGCGGTACTGGTGCCGCTGCCGCCGCCGTTGCCGAAGAAGCCGCCGTCACCGCCGCTGCCCGAACGCGAGCCGCTGCTGCCGCCCACGCCCGCCGCCAGGCCGCCGGCGCTGCCGCCACCGGCCAGCGCGCCGCCGCCCTTGCCGGAGCCGGACAGGCTGGCACCGAGCGCATCGCCGCCGGAGCCCTTGGCGCCGCCGCCGCTGCCGCCACGGCCGGCGCTGGCGCTGAGCGCGTCGCCGCCATAGCCCTTGGCACCGCCGCCGTCGCCGCCGTAGCCCTTGGCGTCGCCACCGCTGCCGCCACGGCCGGCGAACGCGCTGCCGGCCGAGGCATAGCCCGCGGTAGCGCTGCCGTTGGTGGCCGAGCCGCCGCTGCCGCCGGCGCCGCCGTTGCCGCTGTTGCCGCCATTGCCGCCCGAGCCGCCCTGGCCGGTCCCGCCATAGCCGGTGCCGCCCTTGCCGCCCCAGCCGCCGTTGGCGTTGCCGTTGTTGGTGGCGATATTGCCGATGCCGTGGACCACCACACCCGTGACCGCGCCCGACAGCTTGCTCACCGCGATGGCCTTGCTGCTGTTGAACGAGTTGGTGAAGTTGGCGGTGGCGGTGCTGCCGTTGTTGGCGCCGGCGTTGCCGTAGCCTTCATCGAAAGTCACCTTGCCCTTGTTGTCGGCGTTGGTCTTGGTGGTGGTTCTGGTGGAGGTCTTGGTGGAAGCGAAGCTCGAGGTCTTGCTCGACGTGCTGTTGTCCTGCCAGGCGGAGGAGTTTTCGTTTGCCAGAGCGCCGCCGCCGGATTGCGTGGAGTTCGCAGTGGCCGTCTGCGTGTTGTCGCCGTTCCACTTGACGTCATTGTTGTTCGTCGGGTTGGCCATGGCCTGACCGCCGGCCCCAAGGGCTAAGGCAATCGCCGACGCAAGTAAGGTCTTTTTCATACAAAGCTCCCAGGAGGATTTCACAGCGGCTCGGCCTCTGGCCGGCGCTCGGGGAGAACGGCGGCCGGAGGTGCGGGTCCGGCTTCACGGCCAAACCAGCCTCCCGTTCCGCATAATCAGTGCCAGCGGCCGGCGGCCGCGCTGTAATCCCTTGAAATACAAGGGCTGCGAAGTGCCCGGCGCGGGGCGGGAACCCGTGCCGCGCGGCTTGCGCGCGCGCGGCCGCCATGCGGCGCACGCGACATGTCACACAGTTGTGACAGCGCGCACCGAACGTCACCGCGCATGGGTCTCCCGGGCGCCGGAACAAGCGCTGCCTGTCAGGGGTCCGGAGGCGGCTCCTAAGGAAAACCCTCGGCGGCCGCCGCTGTATCGGACGTGAAACAGGCCCCGTGGCCGGTGCACTGGTCGCCGCATGAGGGGCGGCGCGGGCGGGACCGCGCGGGGCACCGCAGCAATCGCGCGGCCGGCCCGGGGGGGCGCGCGGGACGCAAACATTCGCCGGCGCGATTGCGGCGCGCGCGGCATATGCGCGGCGCGCGCGCAACGATTGCCGCCGCCCGGTGCGTGGAATGCGGCACAAGCGCCGACATAACTAGGCTCTATGTCTGATTTAAAGTACATTAGGACTATTCAAGACTTGTTACCCATACGCAAGGGAAACCATGAGTGAAGCCGTCGTTCCCCTGTATCACCAGATTTACGTGGTACTACGCCAACAGATCGTGGAAGGCCGCTTCGGCCAGGGCCCGCTGCCGGGCGAGATCGACCTCGCCAAGCAGTTCCACGCGTCGCGCGTCACCATGCGCCGGGTCTTCGACCGGCTGGTGCAGGAGGGACTGGTGCGCCGTCACCGCGGCCTGGGTACCTTCGTCAACCCGCACCCGATCAAGCCCGTCACCGTGGGCGACCGGCCCGGCAGCCTGCTCGACAACATCATCGACATGGGGCAGAAGACCTCGGTCAAGGTGATCTCGATCGACGACGTGCACGCCACGCCGGAAGTGGCCGAGGCGCTCGGGCTGCAGGCCGGCGACCCGGTGGTCAAGGTGGTGCGCGTGCGCCACTACGGCGGCCGCCCGCTGTCGCACATCACCACCTACCTGCCGGGCGAGCTGGGCCGCGGCCTGACCCGCAAGGACCTCGAGACCACGCCGATGCTGCGCCTGCTGCAAGGCGCGGGCGTGCAACTGGGACGCGCCAGCCAGACGCTGTCGGCGCGGCTGGCCGACGTGGTGGTCGCGCCGCTGCTGGACGTGCCCGTGGGCGGCGCGCTGCTGGCGGTGCGCCGCGTGGTGCTGGACAAGGCCGGCCGCCCGGTGCAGTTCCTGCTGGGCCAGTACCGCCCCGACCGCTACGAATACCGCATGGAGCTGTCTCCCGCGGGCGGCGACAGCGCCAACGTCTGGGTGGAAAGCGAAGCGCGCACGGGGCTGCGCGAATAGGCCGGGACAAGCGATACTGCGCGCTCCCGAACTCTTCCTGAAGGAATTCGCGATGCCAGTTCACTTCACGGCCCGATCACCGCTGCCGCGCCGCCGGCCTTCCGCGCGGTCTGCACCAGCCGCACGAGCCGCACGGCTTTCGCGCCGCCGCGCGCTGGCCGCGCTGCTGGGCGCCGCCGCCGGCCTTGCGCTGGCGGTGCCGGCGCAGGCGGCGCAGATCGCCGGCGGCAAGCCCATCCGCATCCTGGTCGGCGCGCCGGCCGGCGGCACCACCGACACGCTGGCGCGCACCATCGCGCAGGAGATGGCGCGCGAGCTGGACCAGGGCGTGGTGGTGGAGAACCGGCCCGGCGCGGGCGGCAACATCGCCGCCGACCTGGTGGCCAAAAGCGCGCCGGACGGCACCACCTTGCTGATGAGCTTCACCAGCCACACCATCAACGCCACGCTCTACAAGAAACTGCCGTTCGACCCGATCGAGGACTTCACCCCGATCACGCTGGTCGCCAGCGTGCCGAGCGTGCTGGTGGCCACGCCCGGCCTGCCCGCCAACAACATCCCCGAGCTGATCCGGCTGGCCAGGAGCCAGCCCGGCAAGCTGAACTTCGCCATCGGCTCGGTGGGCTCGTCGGTGCACCTGGCCGGCGACATGTTCAAGATGATGACCGGCACCTACATCGTCAACATTCCCTACAAGGGCACCGCGCCGGCCATGACCGACCTGCTCGCCGGCCAGGTGGACCTGATGTTCGCCAGCACGCTCAACGTGCTGCCCCACGTCAGGAGCGGCAAGCTCAAGGTGCTGGGCGTGACCAGCCCGGCGCCGCTGCCGCAGTTCCCCGGCGTGGCGCCGATCGGCAACACCGTCAAGGGTTTCGAGTCGAGCGCCTGGTTCGGCCTGTTCGGCCCGGCCGGGCTGCCGCCCGACGTCCTGCAGGCGCTCTACCAGGCCGCCCGCAAGGGCCTGGACACGCCCGCGGTGCGCAAGCGCATGGAAATGGACGGCGCCCAGCCGGTCGGCAGCACGCCGCAGGCATTCGCCGCCTTCGTGCGCGAGGACGTCAAGCGCTGGGCCAAGGTGGTCAAATACTCGGGAGCCACGCCCGAATGATGCCACTCGCCGCGCCCGCCCCCGCGCCGGCCAAGCCGACCCCGCCGGCCTTGCCGGCCACCCTGGCCCAGAAACTGGTGGCGCGCGCCGCCGGGCTGGAGACGGTCACGCCGGGCACGGTGGTGACCTGCAAGGTGGACCTGGCGATGTCGCACGACTCCAGCGGCCCGCGCCGCGTGGCGCCGCTGCTGCGCGAGCTGGGCGCCACGGTGTGGGACCCGGAGCGCTACGTGGTGGTGACGGATCACTACGTGCCCGCCGCCGACCCCGAGGCCGAGGCGATCGTGCGCTTCACGCGCGACTGGGTGCGCGAGGCGCGCCTGCCCCACTTCATCGACGGCAAGGGCATCTGCCACGTGGTGCTGCCCGAGCACGGCCACGTGCTGCCCGGGCGCTTCATCGTCGGCGGCGACAGCCACAGCCCCACCGGCGGCGCCTTCGGCGCCTACATGTTCGGCATCGGCGCCACCGAGATGGCGGGCGTGCTGGCCACCGGCGAGATCTGGCTGCGCGTGCCGCACACCATCCGCCTGCAGTGGGACGGCACGCTCGGCGCGGGCGTGTGCGCCAAGGACATGATGCTGTTCCTGTGCGGCCGGCTGGGCCTGGGCGGCGGGCGCTACGAGGCCGTCGAGTTCGCCGGCCGGGCGGTGGCCGCGCTGCCCATGCAGGAACGCATGACGCTGTCCAACATGAGCGCCGAGCTGGGCGCGCAGACCGGCCTGATCGCGCCGGACGCCACCACCCTCGCGTGGCTGGCCGAGGCCGGCGTGCCGGCCGCCACGCTGGACGCCATCGCGCCGGAGCACTGGCGCACCGACCCCGGCGCCGCGCTGCTGGAGAGCCTGTGCTTCGATGCCGCCGCGCTGGCGCCGCAGGTGGCCGCGCCCCACTCGCCGGCCAATACCGGCCCGGTGGGCGACGCGGCGGGCCAGCCCGTGGACATCGCCTACCTGGGCGCCTGCACCGGCGCCAAGCTGGAAGACCTGCGCATGGCCGCGAGCGTGCTGCGCGGGCGCCGCGTGGCGCCGGGCGTGAGCCTGCAACTGGCGCCGGCTTCGCTGCGCGACCAGCAGCAGGCCGAGCGCGAAGGCACGCTGGCGGTCCTGCTGGATGCCGGCGCGCACCTGCTGCCCAATGCCTGCAACGCCTGCGCCGGCTACGGCGCCTCGCGCTTCCCGGCCGGCAGCCGCGCCATCGCCTCGACCGCGCGCAACTTCGCCGGACGCATGGGCGACAGCGGCAGCGCGGTGTGGCTGGCGTCGCCGCTGACCGTGGCGGCCAGCGCCGTGGCCGGCCGCATCACCGACCCGCGCGAGATGCTGGCATGAGCCCGGTTCCTCCCGCCCCCGTCCCCGTTGCGGCCCCCGGCGCGCCGCCGCACGGCGGCCGCATCTGGCGCTTCGGCGACCACGTCGACACCGACCAGATGGCGCCGGGCGCCCACATGAAGGGCGGCATCGAGGAGATCGCGCGCCATTGCCTGGCCGGGCTGCGCCCGGAGTTTCCCGCCGCCGTGCGAACGGGCGACGTGGTGGTGGCCGGGCACAACTTCGGCGTCGGCTCGTCGCGCGAGCAGGCGCCGCAGGCCCTGCTCCAGCTCGGCGTAGCCGCGGTGATCGCGCCCTCGTTCGCCGGGCTGTTCTATCGCAACGCCATCAACCTCGGCCTGCCGGTGCTGACCTGCGCCGATACCGCGCGCCTGGCCGACGGCGCGCGCGCGCGGCTCGACCTCGACCTTCCCGCGCTGTGGCTGGCCGACGGCAGCCCGGTCGCCTGCGATGCGATTCCCGCGTTCCTGCGCGCGCTGCTGCGGGCCGGCGGGCTGGTGCCGCACCTGAAGGCCAGGCTGGCGGCGCAGCCGCGCTAGGCGCCGGCGGCCATCGCCAGGCCAACGCCGAAACATTGCCGCGCCGGCATCACGCGGGCCGCCCGCACGCGCTCTGGCGCAGCAGCGCCACGACCTCCTCGTCGGTGGTCTGGCGGAAATCCAGGTAAAACGCGCCCACCGCGCCGAAGCTGGCCGGCACGTTGAGGCAGACCACCTCGTCGACCGCCGCGCGCAGGCTGGCCAGCCCGTCCGCCGAGGCCACCGGCGCCGCCGCCACCACGGTGCGCGCGCCGGCGCCGCGCACGCCTTCGAGCGCGGCGCGCATGGTGGCGCCGGTCGCCACGCCGTCGTCCACCACGATCACGGTGCGCCCGGCCACGGCCGGCACCGGCGCGCCGCCGCGATAGCGCTGCTGGCGCCGCGCGATCTCGTCGAGCTGGCGGCCGCGCTCGGCGTCGAAGGCGCCGCTGTCGAGCGCGCGCCGGGTCCAGGGGTCGTCGTTGGCGACGGTGTGCGGCGCGCCGCCGGCGGCGTCGCCCTCCACCACCGCGCCGAGCGCCAGCTCGGGATAACCGGGCGCGCCGATCTTGCGCACCAGCAGGATGTCGAGCCGGCCTTCGAGCAGGCGCGCCACCTCGAACGCGACCGGCACGCCGCCGCGCGGCAGCGCCAGCACCAGCGGCGCCTCGCCCAGCGCCGCGGCGCCGTAGCCGAGGCCGGCCAGGTGGCGGCCAAGATAGATCCCGGCCTCGCGGCGATCGGCAAAGCACGGCGGCAACGGCATCGGGCGGGACATGGCCTGACCTCCGGGTTCAGTGGCGCGGTGAGCAAGAGAGCGCGGGGACAAGGCCAAATATAGGCGGATCGGGCGCGCGAATGAAGGCGGGCCTGCATGCGTTTTTTCTCGCGCCGCGCGGGGCAGGCGGCGGCGGCGGCACGGCGCGGGTGGCGCGGGTGGCGCGGACGATGCGGGTGATGCGCACGGCGCGCAGCGCGCGATTGAATGCGATTCAGCAACAGTGTGTTTTGCCGCGCCTGGATTTTCTTTCGGCGGGATTTGGCTAACATGGCCCGTACCGATGGCAGCCACCACCCGCGCTGCCGTCTCCACGGCGCGCCATCCCTCGATCAGGGCGGCGCGCAGAGGCATGGCGGCCTGCCGGTCTTGCGGCCGGTGTCATGCGAACCCACTGCGAGAAACACCATGAGCACGCATCACAAACCCGCGCACGACCCCCAACGCACCGACGGCGCCGCGACCGACGCGAACGGCCTGGGCCTCGACATCCCCTTCGGCTCGCTCGAATCCGCCGCGCTGGCCGAGCTGCCATACACCTTCCGCCCCGTGGGCACCTGCACGCGCTACTACAACGAGTGCTTCAGCTAAGCCAGGCGGCCCGCGCACGAACCGCGACGCCGCCTGCGCGCGCCTGCCCCCGGCAGGCACGCGCAGGCGGCGTCCTGCTTTGTTCGCGCGGCATGGCCGGCGTCGCGGCGGGGAGACGGAGAGAAAGCGGGAGAGCGGGAGAGCGGGAGAGCGGGAGAGGAATGAAAAGAGCGCCTCGCGTGTCGTCACGAGGCGCTGGCCGGCAAGGGGATCCCGGCAGGGAGTCGCATAGCCCGACGGGGAAGCAAGGCTATGGATTCGATTCTATATCATTTTTTTCACTTTTGAATAGGGTGTCCATTTCATATTTACGCACCGAGCGGCACTTCGCGGGCCGGATCGTGCGGCTTGTGGACACGCCATGAGGACGGCGCCGGCGGCGCCGGCTCGAGCCGCGCGGGCAGCCATTCGCGCAGCGCGGCCGCCGTCATCGGACGGGCGAAAAGATAGCCCTGGCCGAGGCGCACGCCCTTGGCCGCCAGCAGCGCGCGCTGCGGCTCGGACTCGATGCCTTCGGCCACCACGGCGAGATCCAGCGCGTAGGCAAAGCTCAGCGTGGCGTCGACGATCTGGCCGCTGACCTTGTCGCCGGGCTCGGCCTGCACGAACAGGCGGTCGAGCTTGAGGAAATCCACCTCGAAGCGCTTGAAGTACGCCAGGCCGCAGTAGCCGGTGCCGAAGTCGTCCACGGCCAGCTTGATGCCGCGTGCCTTGGCGCGCTGGATCGCGCTGCGCTGGGGCTCGGCCAGCGAGACCGCGTCGCGCTCGGTGATCTCCAGCACCGGCGTGACGTTGGCCTGCAGCAGCGCGAACAGCGCGGAGTCGTCGGCCCAGAAGCCGGCGTCGTCGAAGTGCTCGGCGGTGATGTTGAAGGCGATGTGGAACGCCGGCACCGGCGCCAGCGCGGCGAAGTCGCGCAACACCTGCGGGATCAGGCACAGCGTCAGCGCCACCGCCAGGCGCTGGCGCTCGATCGCCGGGATGAACGCATCCGGCTCGAGCAGGCCGCGCCGCGGATGCTGCCAGCGCGCCAGCACTTCCACGCCCGTGCACAAGCCGCTTTCGAGATCGACCAGCGGCTGGTAGTACGGCACGAACTCGCCCTGGCGCAGCCCGCGCCGCAGCTCGGCCGCGAACGAGCGGCGCGCGGCGCGCCGCGACTGCCATGCGCACGCCGCCAGCGCGGCCAGCAGGGCCGCCAGCGGCGGCAGCAGCAGGTACTTGAGGCCTTCGTGGAAGATCATGCTGCGCGGCGCGCCGGCGACGACGGCGATCGGATGCCCGGCAAGCTGGCGCACGTCGACGATGCCGTCGCCGCCTTGCCACACGGTGTCGCGCGGCACCAGCGCGGGCACGCCGGCGGCCTCGCCGTGGCCGGGCGCCTCGTCCGCCCCGGCCGCCTTGCCGGCGCCCAGCATGAAGCGCGTGCCGGCGACCTCGATGCCGATGTCGGCGAAGCCCAGCCGGCCGGCCGACTGCACCATGTCGGCCAGGTAGCGCCCGTCCACCCACACCAGCACGCCCTGGCCCGGCGCGGTCCCGGAGAACACCGCCAGCGCGGTGCCCTTGCCGGGGCCGGCCGCGGCGAGCCGGTACTGCAGTCCCGGGCGCCACGGCAGCAGCTCGTCCAGCGGCAGCGCCATCTCGCCGCGCACGGCCGAGCAGTAGCGCATGCCGCGCGCCACCAGCTCCACGTCGAGCACGTAGGCGGTGTAGGCGCCCTGCTCGCGCAACTGGCGCGCCACGCCGCGGCACGGCACGCCGGCCAGCGCGTGGTCCTGGTGGGCAATGCCGAGCGTGTCGGCCAGCGCCAGCTCGAGGTTGTCGCGCAGCGCCGTGGCGGTCCGCTCCACCCGCGCGCGCGCGTCGTGCGCGGCCAGCAGCACGACCAGCCACAGCGCCAGGCAGCCCGCGGCCAACGCCGCCACCCATGCCGACGCCGGCGGCCGCGCGCCCTGGCCCGGCACCACCCGCAAGCAGCGCATCATGCCGCCGCCGCCGGCAGGCTAAGCGTGATCACGGTGCCCTTGCCGATCTCGCTGCTCAGCGCGATCTGTCCCTGATGCACCGCCACGATCTCGCGCACGATCGCCAGCCCGAGGCCGTTGCCCTTGGCATTGCCGCGGCGGTTGGCCCGGTAAAAGTTGTCGAACGCCATGCCTGCTTCTTCCTTCGTCATGCCGATACCCCGGTCTTCCACCCGCACCGACACCTTGTCGGGCTCCTGCTGCGGCGTCCACACGGTCACGATGACCTCGTCCTTGCCGTCAGAATACTTAAGCGCGTTCTCCACCAGATTGCGCACCGCCTGCGTCAATTGCACGCGGTCTCCGAGCACGCACAGCGGCGCCTGCGGCGCGCTCACGCGCACCCGCCCGTGCTCGGCGAAATCGCCCGCCACGACATCGCGCACCAGCGCCGCCATGTCCACGCGCTGGCGCTCGAGCGCGCCGCTGCTGCGCGCCTCGATGCGGGCCAGGTCGAGCATGTCGGAGAGCAGGTCGTTGAGCTGGCGCGCGCGCGCGTGGATGGCGTGGTAGATGCCGCGGCGGCGCTCGGGCGGCACCACGTCCGCGCCGAGCAGCTCGGCGTAGCCGGCGATGCCCGCCACGGGCGCCTTGAGCTCGTGCGCGGCGGCCGAGACGAAATGCGATTTCATGCGGTCGTGGCGCAGCTGCGAGGTAATGTCGCGCAGCACCAGCACCAGCCCGCCGCCGCCGCCGCCGGCATGCACGATGCGCACCTCGTAGGCCGGCGACACCGCCATGTCGAACTCGATGATGCCGGCGAACTCGGCGCCCGCCTGCGCGCGGTCCAGCTCGGCCAGCAGCTGTTCGGCGCGGCAGGCCTGGCGCGCCGGCTGGCGGCCGCGGTAGAGCCAGTGGACGAACTCGCGCTGGGTGGCGCCGCGCAGCCGCTGCAGCGACACGCCGAGCAGCTCGCACAGCGCGGTGTTGGTCTCGTCGATCACGCGGTCGGCGCCGAACACGGCCACGCCGTCCGGCATGGCGAGAAACAGGCCGCGCAGGTGCTGCTTCTTCTCGGCGAGGATGTCGCGCACCACGCGCTCGCGGTCGGCCAGCGCGGCCAGCGCGCGCAGCGCCGCGAGCTGGCGCACCTGGAAGAACAGCACCAGCACCGTGACCAGCGCGGCGATGCCGAACGCGGCGCACAGGCGGTCGTGGTAGCTGGCCATCGCCGCGCGGCGGCTCACGCCGACCAGCAGCGCGAGGTCGTAGCCCGGCAGGCGCCGGATGGCGTAGATGCGCTCGGCGCCGTCGGGCGTGCCGGCGGCCACGCGGTCGCGCACGCCGCCCGCGCCGATGCTCGTGACCTGGCTCTCGCCGGTGGCGGCCAGCGCCCGGCGCAGCGCCGAGCCGGGCATCAGCACCTGGCCCGGCTGCCGGCCCTGCTCGCTCCAGCGCGCGCGCACCACGTAGTCGTCGGTGCCGGCCAGCAGCACCGCGCCGGACGCGCCCAGCCCGGCGCGCGCGTAGGCCTGCGACAGGTAGCCCGGATCGAGCGACACCACCACCACGCCGAGAAAGCGGCCCGTGGCCCGGGACACGATGCCCTTGGAAAGCTGGATCGACCACGGGCCGCCGATGCGCCCGGGCAGCGGCACGCCGACGTAGAGCGCGGGCGGCAAGCGTTGGCGGTGCAGGTCGAAGAGTTGGGGGTCGCCCGGGTCGGGCGGCGCGAGACTCGCGCTGGTCGAGGCCCGCAGGGTGCCGGCGCGGTCGAACACGGAGACTTCGCTGAAGGGCTCGATCACGAGGGTGCCGCTGCGCGCCCAATGCGCCAGCGGCGGCGCGCGGCCGCGTTCGGCCACGGTGCCGCCGATCAGGGAGGCGACGTGATCGGCCTCGGCCAGGGTGCGCTCGGCCTGTTCGCCCAGCATGGCGGCCACGCGCGCCAGGCTGGCATGGACATGGCGCATCTCGGTGGCGCGGTCCCACAGCGCCCAGGCGCCCAGCGCGGCCCAGATGCCGACGACGATGACCACACCTGACCAGAACGGATGTCGCGCGGAACGATGCGGGCTTGCCAGTGCCTGTCGGTAGATTTCCAGGCTCATGGGAAAGCTACCAAAAAACCAGAATATTGTTCGTCACAGCCGTGAATCCCAGCCTTCGATACGCGCGTGCGCCGGATAACCGGAACCGGCTCGCGCCACTCCTATGACCCTGCGCACCTATCCGCGCGCGGCTGCGGTCCGTGCGCTCCCCCGGTGCCGCTGCCCTTGGGCGTTCCGGGCAGTCTCTCCTTGTGGCAAAGCTTCACAGTATGATCCATCGGGCGGCACCGGCAAGCCGGCCCGGGCCCGCGGGAGAGGCCGCGCGGCGCTGCCGGCCCCGGTGCTGCGCGCGCCATTTCCTCCGGTCTCATTTAGCGATGCCTTATCATCGTTGCGCGCTTTTCTGGCATTAAGTTGCGTTTTGGCCGCTTTCCGAAGAATAATGAAAAAAATACGATATGCAACGCCGCACATTCGCCCCGTGCACGCTGCGGCAGTTGAAGAGGCTCTATGACCGATCTGCGCTTTTATTCCACCAAGACCGCGGCCGAGATGCTTGGCGTCTCCCTGCGCACGGTCCAGCTGTGGGTCGAGAACGGCCGGCTGCCCGCGTGGAAGACCGACGGCGGGCATCGCCGGATCCCGGCCGACGCGGTGGACCGCATGGTGGCGGAGCAGCGCCACCAGTCCGCGCCCGCGCGCAGGGCACCGGCGCCGCCCGCCAGGCCGTTTCGCGTGCTGTTGGTGGAAGACGACGAACATCTGCTGCAGATCTACCGCATGGCGCTCGAGACGCTCGATCCGCCGGTCGAGATCCTCGAAGCCACCAACGGCTACGACGGCCTGCTGCTGATCGGCAGCAGCAAGCCCGACCTGGTCGTGCTGGACCTGATCATGCCCGGCATCGACGGCTTCCGCCTGTGCCGCACCATCGACGCGCAGCAGGAATTCGCCGCCACCCGCATCGCGGTGGTCACGTCGCTGGACAAGCACGCGATCGCCGACCGCGGGGGCGTCCCGCCCCATATCCGCGTGTTCTCGAAACCGATCCCGATGTCGGTGTTGCAGTCGCTGGTGGTGACCTTGCAGGTCAGCCCGGGCACGCCCGCCTAGACCCCGGCGCGCCGGCGGAAATCAGCGCGGGTATTGTATATCATTTTTTTCATCTAGCCGCCAGCATGCATTTTCATATTTACGCAATTGGTCCCGCGCCCGGGCGCTGCCGCCCGCCTGCGCGGCGCACCTCCGTGGTGTCCCCCGAGATGTCCTCCGCAGCGTCCCCGCAGCGCCTGCGGCGCGCAGCGTACCCGTTTCTGCGGGCAGCGAAAACCCGGTTGCGTACCCGTTTCTGCGTGATCGCGGCGGCCGTGCCGGCAGGCCGCCAGCCCCCCGAAAAGCCGACGCGCGGGCGGTTTCACGCGCGCGCCAGCCTCCCTGGGCCGGTCGGGGCAGCCGGATTGCACGAAAAAGCGCACCCCGGTCCCGTTCCCGGCACCGGGTGCGTACCCGTTTCTGCGGAGGTTTTCTTGCGAAATCCCTGCGGGCGTACCCGTTTCTGCGCGATGCGCCGCCGGATGCCCGGCGGGCTTCAGTAGGTCTTGTAAGGCAGGAACTTGCCCGACATCTCGATGCGCACGCGGTCGCCGTTGGGGTCGGGCTCGCGCCGCAGGTCCATGCGGAAGTCGATCGCGCTCATGATGCCGTCGCCGAACTCCTCGTGGATCAGCGCCTTGAAGGTGGTGCCGTATACGCTGACGAGCTCGTAGAAGCGGTAGATCAGGGGATCGGTTGGCACCGCCGTGGGCAGCGAACCCTTGTACGGCACCTCGCGCAGCCAGGGCCCGGCCTCGGGCGGCAGGCCGAAGATCTCCATCACCGCCTGCGCGCCCGGCGCGTCGAAGGCCATCTGGCCGAGGCAGGCCGCGGTCGTCCACTCCTTGCTCTTGCCGACCTTGGCGGCCACGTCGGCCCAGCGGATGCCCTTTGTCACCTTGGCTTCGATGATCAGGTCGGTTACGTCGCTACGGTTCATTTCACTGGCCTCCTGTCGGCGGTTGGGATGAGGTCAGGGCAGCCCGCCCGGCCCGGCGCTGGCGGCAATGCGCGCGCTGTCGTAGCGCGCGATCGCGACGAACGTGGTGGCGCCCGGCACCAGGGCCTGCAGCGCGAGTACGACGACGAGGATGGGCATGGCGTTCTCCCGTGACGAAGCGCACCGCGCAAGGTTCATGCCACTGGCCGGCGTGGCGTGCGCGGCGCCGGCGCACTGCCGCGGGGATCGCCGGCGGCAGTGCGCACCCGCCGCCGGCCGCCGCGCCCCCAAGCAGTGCAGCGCCGCCGCGCGCGCCGGCGGACACGCGGCGGCAGGCCCGGAACGCGCCGCCCGCACGCGCAAAACCTTGCGCGAATTATTTCCGATGTAACGCCACATTACGCCTGCGCGGGACTTCGCGCCGGCGCGGCGGGTGCCGCGCGAGGTACGCGGCGCGGGCCGCGCGCCCAATGCCGGCAAGGCCTGGCGAGCCGCCGCGGGACTCGCGCGAAAGCGCCGCGCGCGCCCCGCGCGGGCCCGCGCAAATGTGAACACCCCTTACAAGTGCAAGCACACCGGCGCCATGCCGCTGGCTACAGTGAAGCCGTGTTCAACCCCACGCCAGTCACGGAGCCCCCGACATGAAACGCGCCATCGCCCTCGTCGTCCTGCTTTCCACCACGGCCGCGCTGCTGTCCGCCTGCATCGTGGTGCCGCCGCGCGGCGGCCCGCCGCCCTACCGCTACCACGACCGCTACTGAGCGCCGCGCGGCCGGCACCGCCGCAGCCGTACCACCCGCACCATACGCACCAACCGCATCACTGGGAGCCGAATCATGAAACGCCAATTGCTGCTCGCCCTCACCACCATCGCCGCCGGCGCCGCGCTTGGCATCATCTCGCCGGCGCAGGCGCAGGCCTATCCGCCGGGCTACCACGGCGGGCCGGCCTACGTGCGCCCGGCCCCGCCGCCGCCGCGCTACGAGCCGCGCCCGGGCGCGCGTCCCGGCCAGGCCTGGGTGCCCGGCCACTGGGTCGCCGCCGGCAACCGCTACGACTGGCGCGGCGGCTACTGGACCCGCGCCCGCGCGGGCCAGCGCTACGTGCCCGAGCGCTGGGTGCAGGGGCCGCGCGGCTGGACCATGCGGCCCGGCTACTGGGCGCGCTGACGCGCGCGCCGCATATCGTCGCAATATCCGTCGCAATATCCGTCGCAATATCCGTCGCAGTACCTTCGCAACGAACGTCCCCGCCCCGGCGGGGACGTGGCATTCGGGGCCGCCGCCCCTGTGTGTGCTAGCCAACAGTCCCCGTCCGGGGCGCGGCATACAGTCTGCTCACTACCCGCCACCCGGCCCGCCGCGCGCGCCGGACTTCGTGTTGCGTGAAGGAGCGTGCCATGCCTGACGACAACCGGATCGTGCCTGTCATCCTGTGTGGCGGCGCCGGCTCGCGCCTGTGGCCGCTGTCGCGCGACGGCCATCCCAAGCAGTTCCTGCGCCTGCTCGGGCGCGACTCGCTGCTGCAGGACACGCTGCTGCGCGTGCGCGAGATTCCCGGCGCGCAGTGCCCCATCCTGGTCAGCAACGAGGCGCACCGCTTCGTGGTGGCCGAGCAGGCGCGCGAGGCCGGCTGCGAGCTGGGCGCCATCATGCTCGAGCCGCACCCGCGCAATACCGCGCCGGCCGCGGCCGTGGCCGCGCTGCACGCGCGCACGGGCGGCGCCGACCCGGTGCTGCTGGTGCTGCCCTCGGACCACCTGATCCACGACCGCGCCGCGTTCGCGCGCACCGTGTGCGAGGCCGGCGCGGTGGCCGCCACCGGCGTGGTGGTCACGCTCGGCGTGGCGCCCACCTTTCCCGCCACCGGCTACGGCTACATCAAGGCCGTGCCCAGCAACGCCGCCGCGCTGATGGCGGTCACGCGCTTCGTCGAGAAGCCTTCGCTGGACGTCGCCACGGCCTACCTGCAGGAAGGCAACTGCTTCTGGAACAGCGGCATCTTCCTGTTCCGCGCCTCGACCTATCTCGCCGCGCTCGAGCAGTTCGCGCCGGACATCCTGCTGGCCGCGCAGGAGGCGATGGTGCGCGGCCAGCGCGACCTCGACTTCTTCCGGCTCGACGCCGAATCGTTCGCCGCCTGCCGCGCGGACTCGATCGACTACGCCGTGATGGAGCACCTGCGCGACGCGCAGATGGCGCCGCTGGCGTCCGACTGGAGCGACGTCGGCTCGTGGGACGCGGTGTGGCAGGCCGCGGACAAGACCGCCGACGGCAACGTAGCGATCGGCGACGTGGTCACGCACCGCGCGCAGGGCTGCCTGGTGCATGCCTCGCACCGGCTGGTGGCGGTGGCCGGGCTGGACGACGTGATGGTGGTGGAGACGCCCGACGTGGTGCTGGTGGTGCACAAGAACCACTGCCAGGACGTCAAGCAGCTGGTGGAGCTGGTGCGCGGCCAGGGCCGCCCCGAGGCCACCCGGCACCGGCAGGTGTACCGGCCGTGGGGCTCGTACGACGCGGTGGACCACGGCGCGCGCTACCAGGTCAAGCGCATCTCGGTCAAACCCGGCGCCAAGCTCTCGCTGCAGATGCACCACCACCGCGCCGAGCACTGGGTGGTGGTGTCGGGCACCGCGCGCGTGCGGCGCGGCGACGTCGAATACCTGCTGACCGAGGACCAGTCCACCTACATCCCGATCGGCGAGACCCACAGCCTCGAAAACCCCGGCCGCATCCCGCTCGAACTGATCGAGATCCAGTCCGGCTCCTACCTCGGCGAAGACGACATCATCCGCATGGCAGACATCTATGGGCGCACATGAACTCGATCCCCTCGGCCGGCTCGCGGCGCGCGAAACGCTGCCCGAGCCCGGCACCGGCGGCGGCGGCACGCCGCCGCGCGCGCGGCGCGCGCTGATCACCGGCATCACCGGCCAGGACGGCGCCTACCTGTGCGAGCTGCTGCTCGCCAAGGGCTACGAGGTGCACGGCGTCAAGCGCCGCAGTTCGCTGTTCAACACCGAGCGCATCGACCACCTGTACCAGGACCCGCAGGCGCCCGGGCGCAGCCTCATCCTGCACCACGGCGACATGACCGACACCGCCAGCCTGGTGCGCGTGGTGCAGCAGTCGCAGCCCGACGAGATCTACAACCTGGCCGCGCAAAGCCACGTGCAGGTGTCGTTCGAGGAGCCGGAGTACACCGCCAACACCGATGCGCTGGGCACGCTGCGCCTGCTCGAGGCGGTGCGCATCCTCGGCATGGAAAAGCACGCGCGCTTCTACCAGGCTTCCACCTCCGAGCTGTACGGGCTGGTGCAGGAGACCCCGCAGCGCGAGACCACGCCGTTCTATCCGCGCAGCCCCTACGCCGCGGCCAAGCTCTACGCCTACTGGATCACGGTGAACTACCGCGAGGCCTACGGCATGTACGCCTGCAACGGCATCCTGTTCAACCACGAAAGCCCCGAGCGCGGCGAAACCTTCGTCACGCGCAAGATCACGCGCGCGGTGGCGCGCATCGCGCTGGGGCTGCAGGACACGCTGTACCTGGGCAACCTGTCGGCGCTGCGCGACTGGGGCCACGCGCGCGACTACGTGGAAATGCAGTGGCTGATGCTGCAGCAGGACCAGCCCGAGGACTACGTGATCGCCAGCGGCGAGCAGCACAGCGTGCGCGAGTTCGTGCAGTGCGCGGCGGCCGAGCTGGGCATCGCGGTGCGCTTCGAGGGCGAGGGCGAGGCGGAGACCGGCGTGGTGGCCGCCATCGACCGCCACGCGGCGCCGGTGGCGGCGCGCTGCAAGGTCGGCGATGTGATCGTGCGCGTGGACCCGCGCTATTTCCGCCCGACCGAAGTGCAGACCCTGCTGGGCGACGCCGGCAAGGCGCGCGAGCGGCTCGGCTGGGCGCCGCGCACGCGCTTCGCCGAGCTGGTGCGCGAGATGGTGCAGGCCGACTTCGCCGCCGCGCGCCGCGACGCCTTCGTCAAGCTGGCCGGCTTCCGGGCCTACGACCATCATGAGTGAGCGCGCCGCGCGGCCACCGCGCGTCTTCGTCGCGGGCCACCGCGGCATGGCCGGCTCGGCCATCGTGCGCGCGCTGCAGGCGCGCGCCGAGGCCGAGACCGTCACGCGCGCGCATGCCGAGCTCGACCTGACCGACCAGCAGCAGGTGCGCGCGTTCTTCGCCGCCGAGGCGCTCGACGAGGTCTACCTGGCGGCCGCGCGCGTGGGCGGCATCCACGCCAACCACACCTATCCGGCCGAGTTCATCCAGCAGAACCTGATGATCGCGGCCAACGTCATCCACGAGGCCTGGCGCGCCGGCGTGACACGCCTGCTGTTCCTCGGCTCGAGCTGCATCTACCCGAAGTTCGCGCCGCAGCCGATCGGCGAGGCCGCGCTGCTGACCGGGCCGCTGGAGCCCACCAACGCGCCCTACGCGCTGGCCAAGATCGCCGGCATCGCGCTGTGTGAGAGCTACAACCGCCAGTACGGCACCGACTACCGCTGCGTGATGCCGACCAACCTGTACGGCCCCGGCGACAACTACCACCCCGACAACAGCCACGTCATCCCGGGCCTGCTGCGGCGCTTCCACGAAGCCGGCATGGCGCACGCCGAGCACGTGCCGGTGTGGGGCAGCGGCGCGCCGCTGCGCGAATTCCTCTATGCCGACGATCTCGCCGCGGCCTGCCTGCACGTGATGGCGCTGCCGCGCGAGGTGTACCGCCGCACCGCGCCGGCCGGCTTCCTCAACGTGGGCAGCAGCGAGGAGGTCAGCATCCGCGAGCTGGCCACGCTGGTGGCGCAGACCGTGAGCTTTCGCGGCGGCATCGTCTTCGACCACCGCAAGCCCGACGGCACGCCGCGCAAGCGGCTGGACTGCGCGGCGCTCGCCGCCACCGGCTGGCAGCCCGCGGTGGCGCTGCGCGACGGCCTGCGGCTGGCGTACCTGGATGCATTGCAGAGCGGGAGGCTGCCGCACGGCACCGCGCCCGCACAACGTGTGGAGGCCTGACATGAAGCCGCTGTTCCGCAACCCCGACAAGCCGGCGCCCGCGCGCGTCGCCCCGGCAAGCGCGACCCCCGCCGCGGCGCCGGGCGCCGGCGGCCTGTGGCCGGGCCAGATCGTGTTTCCCGCCGGCGCGGCGGGCGCGGGGCTGTGGCGGCGCTGCCTGCAGCAGGTGCGCGCCATCGCGCTGAGCCCCGGCGCGCTGGTGATCCTGGCCGGGCAGACCCGCATCGAGAACTGGACCATGCTGCTGGCCAGCATGGCGATGCAGCGGCGGCGCGCGGCGTTCTTCCACGGCGCGGCCTTCGCCAGCATGCCCGGGCGCCTGGGCGCGCTCGCCGACGCGGTGCTGCTGCGCCGCTGCCACGGCGTGTTCGTCGGCACCGACCGCGGCTGCGCGCGCGCCATCGCCGCCGACGTGCCGCCGCGCCGGATCTTCGCCTGCCGCCCGCCGGCGGCGCTGCCCGAGGGCTTCGACGCCGCCGCCGAGCTGCGCGCGCGCGCCGAGCTGGCGCCGCCGCCGCACGCGCCGCACTACCTGTACGTGGGCGCGCTGGTGCACAGCGCCGCCATGACGCTGCTGCTGCGCGCGTTCGCCGCGGCGCGCGCGCAGTGGCCCGCGGCCACGCTGTCGCTGGTCGGCAAGGGCGCCGGCTACGGCGCCCTGCGCGCGGCCGCCAACGCGCTCGGGCTGGGCGCCTCGGTGCGCTTTCTCGGCGCGATGGCGCCGGCCGACGTCGCGGTCGAGTACCGCAAGGCGAGCTGCCTGGTGCTGCCCGAGGCGGACCAGCGCTGGCACCCGCTGGTGCGCGAGGCGCTGAGCTACGGCTGCCCGGTGGTGGTGAGCGTCAACAACGACGACGCCGGCGAGCTGGTGCGCGACGGCGTCACCGGCCTGTACTTCAAGCCCGGCGACGCCGCCGCGCTGGCCCGGCGCCTGGCGCAGGTGCCCGCGCAATTCGGCGACGCCGCCAGCGCCGCGCGCTGCCAGGCCGCCGCGCTGGCCCACTCGCCCGGCGCGGCGGGCCGCGCCATCGCCGCGGGCTGCGTGCGGATCATGGACACGGCCGGCTGACGCGCGCCGCCACATCACCATGCCGGGGACGCCGCGCCATGAAGATACTGATGTACTGCCTCAACTACGCGCCCGAGCTGACCGGCATCGGCAAGTACACCTGCGAGCAGGCCGAATGGCTGGCCGCGCGCGGCCATGAGGTGCGCGTGGTCACGGCGCCGCCGTACTACCCGGCGTGGCGCGTGGCCGAGGGCTACCGCGCCTGGCGGTACCGGCGCGAGCGCCGCCGCTGGGTGGAGGTGTTCCGCGCGCCGCTGTGGGTACCGGCCCGGCCCACCGGCCTCGCGCGCCTGCTGCACCTGGCCAGCTTCGCCGTGTCCAGCCTGCCCAGCCTGATGCTGCAGCTGCGCTGGCGCCCCGACGTGCTGTTCGTGGTGGAGCCGCCGCTGATGTGCGCGCCGGCCGCGCTGCTGTTCGCGCGCTGGAGCGGCTGCAAGACCTGGCTGCACGTGCAGGACTACGAGGTCGACGCCGCCTTCGCGCTGGGGCTGCTGCGCCGGCCCTGGCTGCAGCGCCTGGCGCGGCGCGTGGAGCAGCGCCTGATGGCGCGCTTCGACCGGGTCTCGTCGATCTCGCAGGCGATGGTCGCGCTGGCGCGCGGCAAGGGCGCCGCGGCGCAGCGCGCCGCGCTGCTGCCCAACTGGGTCAACCTGCGCGAGATCGGCGCCGCCGGCGGCGCCGACGCCACGCTGGCGCGGCGCATGCTCGAACTGCCGCCCGGCGCCGTGCTCGCGCTCTACGCCGGCAACATGGGCGCCAAGCAGGGGCTCGACGTCATGGCCGCGGCCGCGCGCCTGCTGAAGGACCACGACACGCTGCACTTCGTCTTCTGCGGCGACGGCGCCGGACGCGCCGCACTGGAGGCGGACTGCGCCGGGCTGCCGCGCGTGCGCTTCCTGCCGCTGCAGCCGGCCGCCATGTTCGCCGCGCTGCTGTGCGCCGCCGACATCCACCTGCTGCCGCAGCGCGCCGGCGCCGCCGACCTCGTGATGCCGTCCAAGCTGACCGGCATGCTGGCCAGCGCGCGGCCCGTCGTCGCCACGGCGCAGCCGGCCACCGAGCTTGGCCGCGCGCTGGCGCAATGCGGCGTGCTGGTGCCGCCCGGCGACGCCGCGGCGCTGGCCGGCGCGATCGGCACGCTGGCGGCGCAGCCCGCGCTGCGCGCGCACCTGGGCGCGGCCGGGCGCCGCTGGGCCGAGCAGCACCTGGACCGCGACATGGTGCTCGGCGAACTGGAGAAGGCGCTGTTCGCGCTGGCGCGGCCGCAACCCGCGCAGACTTCCGCGGCCGCGCGCGTGAGCCAGGAATAGCATCGGCTCACGCCAACTCACACCGGCCCACGCCGACTCACGACACCGCGCCGCGCGCGATGCCGGCCCGCCGGGGCTCACTGCCCCGCCGGCAGGGTCGGTTCGCGCGCCGCGGCGCTGGCCACACTAGCCGGCGCGACCGGGATGGCCGCGGCCGGGCCGGGCCGCGCGCCGAAGCCGGACGCCGCCTTGTACCCGTACCGGCGGGCGCGCCGCCGGGCCCGCCCCTGAAGCACCCGGTCCAGCACCACGAGCAGGAGGAATACCGGCAGCATCGGCAGGATGTCCGCGAGCGCCTCCATCAGGCTGGCGGGCACCCGCTTGACGGCGATGATCGGCAGGATGATGACGTAGAACATCCCGCCGACGCCGCCGCCCCCCGCCAGCTTCCGGCACAGGTAGGCGCCCAGCGCGCCGGCCAGCAGGCCGTCGATGATCAGCACCAGCCAGCCGCCCTGCCGGTACGCCGTGATCGCGCCGAACGCGGTCAGGCTGCCGGTGGACCAGCCGACGATGATGCGCCACGCCAGATTGGATATCTCGCCGTCTATGGTGCCGTCGGAGCTGACCGGATAGGGCTTTTCCCCGAGCAGCAGGCGGGGAACTGGACTGATCAGCACCGAATAGTAGTACTCGGGGCCGACGTAGTCGTGATGGTCGATGTATGTCTTCAGGTGGATGGTGTTGACCAGCAGGTCGGCCCGCTCCGCGATCGACTTGAGCGCCGTGCCCGCGGTGCTGTCGCCGTAGCTGAAGCCCGAGGCGGCCTCCAGGATCTTGGCCTTGCCGGTGGCCAGCGTGCTGGCTTCGCGCAGATAGACCGCGAACGGGCTGAGCAGCAGCAGGATCGCCACCGAGCCGGCCAGGATCTTGAAGGCCTTGCGCTTCTGGCCGAAGTTGGCGAATGCCACGAACAGCATGATGCAGGGCGCCAGCACCGCCAGCCGCTGCCCCGCGGACAGCAGCAGGACGAGTATGACGGCGAAGCCGGCCCCCATCGCGAGCCGCGCCAGGCGGGACGAGCGCTGCGCGCTCAGCGCGAAGGTCACGGCCATCAGCGCCTGGGCATAGCCCGCCACCGCCGCGATCAGCGCGGAGTAGGGGCTGCGCTCGTGGAAGAACCGCTCGAAATCGTCCGACGAGTAGCTGGTCAGGTCGTTGGTGAAGAAATAGATCACATAGATGACGAAGCATGCGCAAAAGAGCAGCCCGCGGTGGGTGTCGATCAGCGTATCGAGGCGCGGCGCCGAGAAGGTGCGGATGTTGCGCGCCGCGGCCACGCAGGCGAACCCCAGCAGGAGGGACAGGAAGTAGAGGAAGTGGATGGACAGCGCCACCGCGATGGTCTCGGGGTCGAACGGCGCGAGCAGCGACTCCGTCTTCATCAGCAGCGGCACGATCATGTAGCCGATCGAGAACAGGGCCAGCAGGCCGAGATGGATCGACAGCAGCGAGCCCCGCGAGAGCATGCGGACCAGCAGGGTGATGCAGACCGCGAAATACAGCGAGCCAATGGCGATGTCCATCGTTACCTCCGCGTCAGCGTTGACGAAGCATGGTCAGGCCTTCAGCACCTTGGCTTCGATGATGCCGGTGACAGCGTCCACCGCGCCGGTCAGGCGCTTCATGTGCACGTAGGGAATCAGCAGCAGGCCGCTGTCCAGCATGCCGCGCAGCAAGGCGCGGTAGGCCGCCGCCGGCGAGCCGCGCCGCAGGGCCCACTTGAAGTCGCGGAAGTGGTCGATCGACCTGATCGTCGGCGGCAGGAGATCCTCCGCGGACAGCAGGGTCTCGGCCAGCGACCACAGGTCGGACCGCGTCTCGTAGATGTCCACCCCGGTCGTCGAGCTCACCCTGTGCGTGACGGCGCAGAGCATCGCGCTGAGCACCTGCTGGCTGGTCCGCTTGAACGAGATGCCGTCGACGTTGATGCGATAGCGCAGCAGCGGCTCCGGCAGGCGCGCGAACTCGAAATCGTCGACGCAGCGCAGCCAGTAGTCCGAGTCCTCGGCGCCGACGAAATTGCGGTAGCCGCCCACGCGCAGATACACCTCGCGCCGCATCATCACCGACGGATGGATGATCGGCTTGATCTTGCCCCGGAACAGCAGGGCGTTGGCCAGCGCCCGGCTGGTCAGGCCGCGCTCGGTTTCCTTGCCGATGACGCGGCCGTTCATGTCGATGGTGGTGATGTCGGTGCAGATCAGGTGGATGTCCGGGTGGCTGTCGAGAAACCCGGCCTGGACCTCCAGGCGCGTGTTCTCGCAGATGTCGTCGGCATCCATGCGCGCGATGTAGGCGCCGCGGGTCAGCCGCAGCCCTTCGTTCAGGGCGCCGACCAGGCCCAGCCGCTCCCGCCTGGCGACGACGAGCCGCGGATCGCGGTAGCCCGCCAGGATCTGGCTGGTCTCGTCGGTGCTGCCGTCGTCGACGACGATCAGCTCGAAGTTGGCATACGACTGCCCGAGCACGCTGTCGACCGCCTCGGCGAGATAGCGGGCGCCGTTGTGCACCGGCATGACGACACTGATGAATTTCGCATCCATTCTCATGGGACACCTGTCATTGTGATGTCGATTCATATCGCCGGGCGTGGCGGATGCCCGCTGGCGGTTCCCTGCCGCCCTCGGCACGGCGCGCCCGTCCTCAGGCGATCTTGCCCCTGACGCTCCTGATCAGCCGCCTGACCCGGTGCGGCAGCTCCTTCGAAAGATCCGCGAGACGCGCCGGGTTGTACTCGCGGATCAGGTCCTTGCCCGGCGGCACCGCCGCGAGCCCGCCGAAGCCGTCGCTCGCGATGGCGAAGCGGCTTGCGTAGGGGTCGCAGCTGCGCCTGGCCATCGCGCGCTTCTGGAAATGCACGTACATGTATTCGCTGGTGCTCCACCGCCCTCCCGAGTAGACCCCGCACAGGACCTTGCCCTGGTCGAAATAGAAAAGCTGCTGCCGCCGGTTGCGCAGCGCGTTGACGAACTCGAGCCGCCTGACGTGGGGATCGAGGTCGGCGATGATGGTTTCGTCCACGTAGGTCCGGCCGCCGTGATAGCGCCAGATCCGGTTGACGCCGATGTGCTCGTCGAAGCCGCGGTGGCGCTCGTCCGAGAGAATCTCGACCCAGTTCAGTTCGGGGTGATGGCGCCGGAACATGAAGTTCGCCTCGGGACAGTTCCGGTAGAGCGTCAGGTGGCCGACCGAGAAGATCTTCTCGGCGCCGTCGAGGATGTCGGCGCAGATGAAGCGGTCGAGCCGCCCGAAGATCATGTCCAGGTCGCAATGCCCCCAGTACGCGTATGGCCGGCCCGCGAGCGGCAGCAGCATCCAGTAGGCCGGCCGGAAATCGCACACCTTGTACGGCGAGCCGAACCGCACCGGTATGCCCAGGGCGTCGGCCGCCACCCGCCTGAACTCGTCCAGCGTGAGCGCGTGCATGTGCACGTTGGCGGGGATGTCGAACGCGCGCCAGTCGCAGTCCGTAAACACCAGCCAGTCGAACCCCGGATTGAAGCGGCAGGAGGTCAGCCACAGATCGAAATACGAGGGAAGCCGGCCGAAGTACACGGCGATGATGGCGACCGGCGGCATCACGCCCCCTCCCCGGCGCCGCCGATCGCGGCGATGAATGCCGCATAGCGCCGCGCGTAGGCCTGCCAGCCGAAGTAGGCGATGTCCGCGTCGCTCATCAGGTGGCGCGGTTCATGCGCCGGCTGCGCGCAGACCCGCTGCCGCGTGCGCGTGATCGCGCCGACCAGGCTCTCGACCGACTCCGCCTCGACGATCTCCACGGCGTGCTTGTTCGATATTCTCTGGCGTATGTCCGGCGCGCCGGTCTTCTCGCTCGCGATCACGCTCAGCCCCGAGGCCAGCGCCTCGAGCATGACCATGCCGAACCCGTCCTGCCGCGACGGCAGCAGCAAGGCGTGCGCCTTCGCGTAGGTCTCGCGCAGCATGCCGTTGGGAACGTGTCCGAGCGAGCGCAGGTTCTTCATCTGCGGCATGTGGCAGTCGCCGGCGGTGCCGGCGTGCAGGAAGGTCACGTCGGGCAGCCGCCGCGCGGCGGCGCAGATGATGTCCACGGCCTTGGTGCGCGACCAGTTGCCGACGAAGATCGCGGTGAAGTCGCCGGCGGGCCGCGGCGTCGGCATGAAGCGCGCCAGGTCGACGCCGTACAGGTTGAGGAACAGCTTGCGCTCGGGCACGCCGTGCTCGACGAAGCTGCGCACGCAGTTCCTCGAGGGCAGCGCGACATAGTCGGCCACCTCGTAGCTGCGCAGCTCGCGCCGCACGTAGCGCTCGGACAGCGTCGACACGCCGTTGTGCGCGGTCAGCGCGCGCTGGGTCAGCACGTGCATGGCGCCGCGGTCGGCGACCACCCGCGCGCCGTACATGCGCCGCGCGGCCTCGCCCGACTTGTCCATCATCGCCGACAGGCCGATGAACACGTCGCAGGGCTCCAGCCGGCGCGCGACCTGCTCGTCCATCCGCTCCAGCATCGACTCCACGCAGCGCCCCTGGAGCGCGGGCAGCACGCGCTGCAGCGCACCGGTGGCGAAGGGCTGGAGCGCCGCGAACTGGGCGCGGGCATGGCGCCGCGGAACGCCATCCCTGACGATGCGGTAGAGGGGATGGGAAGAGTAGTAGGTCACGTCGTTGCCGCGCGCGATCAGCTCGCGCGCCAGGTGGACGAGATGGAATCCCGTGGTGGTCGCGATGGCGATCTTCATGGCGCCACTCCACAGGCTTCGGTCTTGCCGGCCTGGCGCCGGCGCGCCGCCAGCAGCAGCGCCGTGAGCAGCACCTTGGCCACGTCGCCCACCACCTTGCCGATCGCCGCGCCGACCGCGCCATGCAGGCCCGCGAGGATCACGACCGCCACCACCCCGACCACCACCGAGCCGACCTGCGGCATCACCAGCGAACGGCTCGTCCCGCCGGCGAAGATCATGTTGTCGAGCGCATGGCAGACGATGGTCGCGGAGAACCCCAGCGACAGGATCAGCATGATCGTGACCGCGCCTTCGCGGTAGGGCCTGGCCAGCAGGAACGGCAGCAGATGGGGGCCCAGGTAATGGACGCCGAGCATGCCCATGACGCCGGTGAAGGCGGCGGCCGCGCACCACGCGCGGAATACCGCCTGCGCCTGCGCGGCGTTGTCCTGCGAGGTAAGGCGAAACAGGATCGGCCGGAAATAGTTGGACAGGATCGCGCCGCTGATGGCGAACGGGCGGCCGATGGTGCCGGCCGCCGCCGCATAGACGCCGACCGTGCCGGGCGCCGCGGCGAAGTTCAGGATGTAGCGGTCGACGTAGCTGCCGAGCCAGCCGATGACGGCCATCACGCTGAACGGCAGGCCGTAGCGCAGGGCCTCGGCGCGGCACGCCGACAGCACGCTCCGGTCGACCGAAAGGAAGAACCTGCCGCCGTGGAAGCGATGGTGGAAAAAAACCGTGGTGGCGATCTTGGCGATGACGTAGGCGTGAATGAACGTGGCCGCGTCGCGCGGCCCGAACCACAGCGCGCCGGTCACGGCGGCGAAACAGGCGCAGGCCTCCGCCACGATCCACGCGGAAAACCGCGCATGCTCGCTGTCGACGTTCAGCAACGTGGTCATGGCCGCCTTGGCGGTTTCCGCGGCCAGGTACAGGCAGGTGGACAGGCTCAGCAGGATGGCGGAAATGCCGCCCCGGCCGGTGAGCAGGCAGAAGGCCGCGACGCCGGCGACCACCACCGGCGACAGCATCAGCCACCACCGCAGGCATGCCAGGTACAGGCCGGCGGCGAGGCTGCGGCGCGCCTCGGCCTCCTTCTGGCGGCTGCAGTACAGCGCCAGGGTCTGGCTGAACGCCATGACGACCAGGCCGTCCAGCAGCGTGTAGCCGCCGAGGGCCAGCATGACGTAGCCGAACTCCGCGGTGTCCAGCAGCTCGGTGTAGACGCGGACCCCGGCGATGGCGACGAAGGCCAGCAGCACCTGGCCCCACACCACGTGGAAGAGGCTTGCCAGGCGGCCGGGCGCGAAGCGGAAGTGGGTGCCGGGCTGCATGGCCTCAGCCCGCCACCGCGGAGGCCGCCGCGGGAATGCCGGCGGCCTCGCTGCCGATGATCTCGAGCAGGCGCTGCGCCGCGCGCTCCGCCTGGAAATGCCCGCAGAAGGCCCGCGACGCGGCCGCGCGCATGCCGGCCTGCGCGGCCGCGTCCATGCGCAGCCACTGCTGCAGGCAGGCGCGGGTGCCTGCTTCGGTGTCGGGGCCGGCCAGGCCCGCGCCCTCCCCGACGATCTCGCGCCAGATGTTGACCTTGTCGGAGATCAGCACCGGCACGCCGCAGCCGAGCGCCTCGGCCACCGCCACGCCGAAGTTCTCCTGGTGCGAGGGCAGGCAGAAGACTTCGGCGGCGTGGAACGCGCCCCACTTGAGGTCGCCGGCGAGCATGCCGGTCCACGTCACGCGCGCCGCCAGCCCGCGCGCGGCGATGCGCCGCTCCAGCGCGGCACGCAGGGCCGCGTCCTGCGGGCCGGCCATCACCAGGTGCAGCGCCGGATGCTGCGCGGCCACGCCGGCGAACGCCTCGACCAGCAGGTCGCAGCCCTTCTTTTCATGGATGCGGCCGAGGAACAGCACGTTGCGCCTGCCGCGCGCGGCGGGAAAGGCGGCGAAGAACGCCGCGCGCAGCCGCGCGGCATCCTGCGGCGGCCGCGCGGTGCCGTAGGTGGCCACCACTTCATGGCAGCGGTAGGGCCAGAACGCGCCGCTGGCGCGCAGCCGCTCCTCGCCGGAGGTAAACAGTACGGCGCGCGCGCCGCGCAGCACCCAGTAGTCGCCGAGCAGCCAGTAGAGGCTTTTCTTCAGGTGCTTGAGCGGATAGTGCTGGCGGAACCACGGGTCCAGCATGCCGTGCGCGAAGACGAAGTACGGCACCGGCTGGCCGCGCAGCGCCAGGCACACGGCGAGCGCGTGGAACTGCCACAGCCCCTCGACCACCACCGCGTCGTAGTCGCGGGCGTGCGCGCGCAGCCACGCCACCATGCGGCGGTTGAAGCCGTACTTGAGCGTGGACGGCCCCAGCGCGATCACGTCGAGCTCGCTGTCGCGCACGCACGCGGCGTCGGGCGCGTCGCCGCAGCACACCTGCACCTGCACGCCGCGCTCGCGCAGCGGCGCGCGCAACTGGCGCACGCCCTCGATGGGGCCGCCGCCGCCGGGATCGATCGACGAGATGACGTGCAGGAGCTTCATGGCCGGCTCATTGCTCGTTCACCGCCCGCTCATTGCCCGCCGATTGCCGCGCGGCGCCGGCCGCCTTGCGCGCGATGAAGTGGAACCAGTAGACCTCGCCGAGATCCTGGCCGTCGCGCAGCGGCGCCGCGTCCACGTTGCCGAACACCACTTCGGTGTGCAGGCCGAGCCGCGCCAGCGCGCGGCGCTGCGCCTCGAGCTCGGTGTAGAAGATCACGATGCCGAACTTGTGCGCGGCGCACACGCGGATCGCGTAGCCGTCGAACTCGCGGTTCAGGCGCGAGTGGCGCAGGTAGTTGAAGGTGGCCAGCGGCAGGTTGCACAGCACCCGCGCGGCGTCGACGCCCACCGCGACCGGGTTGGCCGACAGGCGCGGCAGGCGCAGGAACTTGGAGAGATTCTCGCGGTAGCTGGGCCCGCGCAGATTGTGCGTGGAGAACAGCACCAGCCCGCCCGGGCGCAGCACGCGCGCGAACTCGCGCAGGATGGCCTCGCGGCCCGCGTGGTCCACCGCGTCGATGCCGTTGAAGCTGAACATCACCAGCGCGAAGTGGCCGTCGGGCAGCGCCGCCATGTCGCGCGCGTCCATCTGCTCGACGCGCACGCCCGGGTGGTTGCGCCGGCAGATCGCGACCATCTCGGGCATGTAGTCGACCGCGGTGTAGTCGCTGCTGAGCGCGCGCAGCGGCGGCACCGTGCGCCCGCCGCCCACGCCCACGTCGAGGATCGGCTGGCCGCGCACCTGGTCGGCCACCCAGGCGATGGCGGCGGCCTCGCCGGGATCGGTCCAGTCGCTGGCGGTGCCGAACCACCGCCGCGCGCCCCAGCTGCGCCAGGCGTGCCGGTTGATGCGGTCCTGCACCGTGTCTGCTGTCATGGGAACCTCGGGAAAGGAAAAAGCCGCCGCGAACGGATGCGCCGCCGTGTCCCGCCGTCGGCGGCGGGGCCAGCGGCCTGCGTTGCATCGAGGATGCCGGGGCGGTGGGGCGGGTTCTGTTCGTTGGCACACACGCTGCGGTGCGGCATGCCGCGACGCGGCGCGGGGAGTGCGGGGAGTGCGGGTAGCGGCGCCGCCGCATGCGCGGGCCGCGCCGGCGCGGCGGTCCGCGAGCACGCCGACACCGGGGGAGCGCGGCCATCCCCCTCATCCTGATGGCTGATATGACTCTCATCCGTGCGTCGCGCGGCGGCACGGGCGCGGAGCCCGCCGCGGGGGCGCGGATGCGCCACGCTCCACCCCGGGGACAAGTTTCAGATCTGTGTCAGGCCACCGCCGCGGCCGCGCCGCGCGCTTTGAAAATCCCGTTCCGGCGGTCTATCCGTTGCAGCGGTGAAACATAATCGCGGAATTACTGTTTCACCGCTGAAACTTAATCTTTTTGAATATGCCTCACCCTTTCGGGTACCCCGCCATCCGGCTTCCACCAAGGCTTTCCGGATGATGAAAGGAAATGCCTCCACCCCGTTCCGGGCGCCGGCAAAGCAACTTGATTTAACGCAAAGCAGACCATAAGATGACCTTAATTCGTTTTAAGACGAATGGCATTTGGGGTGGGTTCAGGGGGTCAGCCTTCCGGCATGCAGTCAGGTTCCGACAAATAAAGACGAGCGGGACCGGCCTGACGGTAGTACGGGGATAAATCGGGGCGACGCAAGCCAGCAGCTTGGGTCGTGCAGGTCCATATTCCGCTGCGTTCAACCTGTTTCCTGCCGCAATCAAACGGGGGAATAAGAACATGAACGCGCTGCTCATCGAGGGTCATCCTCTGTTGCGTCTGGGCCTGTTGCAGATGCTCGAACGCATCCACGGCGTGGACCACGTCATCACCGTCGACCCGGCCGACGTCGCCCTGCTCGACGGCAATCACTGCGACCTCCTCGTGTTCGGCATGCCGGCCGACACCGATACCGGCTGGCAGCTTCTCAACAAGGTGCGCACCGTGCTCAGCGCCGAGCGCCTGCTGCTGCTCGCCGACGTCCTGCCCCTGCAGATCCCGGCGCTGGCGATGGCGCAGGGCATCTGCGGCTGCCTGCCCAAGTCCGCTTCGCTGGCCGTGCTCGAGGCCGGCATCCGGCTGGCGATGGTGGGCGGCCAGCACGTGCGCGGCGTCGGCGGCCGCCAGGCCGGCGTGCCGGTCGGCGGCTATCCGCCGGGCGGGCGCGTGCCGGTGCTGGCGCCGCTGGCCGAGGGCGCCGCCTGCGGCCCGGCGGGCGGGCGCATCCAGGCCACGCCGTGCTCGCGCGACTCGCTGGCCGCCGTGGCGCGCCAGGGCGCGCCGGCGGGCGACGCCGGCAGCCACGGCGAGACCGCCTACGACGAGGCCGAGATGCTGCAGATCACGCCGCGCCAGTACGAGGTGCTGGTGCTGCTCGCGCGCGGCCACCCGATCAAGACCGTCAGCCGCATGCTCAATATCTCGGTGGCCACGGTGAAGAGCCACGCCTGCACGCTGTACCAGCGGCTCAAGGTGCGCAACAAGGGCGAGGCGGTCTACGCGGCGCTCCAGCGCGGCGCCTCGCTGGAGTGGGTCAGCGGCGACGACGCCGCGCCGCGCGCCACGGTGCGCGCCGCCGCCGAGTATGGCGCCGGCGCCTCGGCGATGCGCTAGCGCCCGCGCCGCGCCGCCCGCGCGGGAAGCGCGGCCGGGTCTGTCCGGCGGCGCTTCCCGCCGTGCTTTTGGGCCTCGCCATTCTGTCGTCGCGAGCCGCCAATCGATCATCGCCAGCCGCCCGCCGGCGTCCCCCCGCGCGGCCCGCCGCGCCTTGCCCGGCGCCGCTTTGCGCCGGTTCCGCGAGCCCCCGCCAATGTGGGACAGCGCACCGATGGGAGGTGCCGGGCGTCCTAGGATGACAACACGGGGGACTGTCGCAGTCGTTGCGCCGGGCCCGTCAGAGCGGGGAGGCTGCCGTGAACGAGACCATCGACCAGGAAGCGCGGGGCACGGACGAACAGCGGGATGAACCACGGAGCGGACAGGCGCATGGCCGGCGCCGCGCGGGGCGCCCGCTGGCCGCGTTCGCCATGCTGTGCGCGGCGCTGCTGGCGGGCGCGTGCGCGAGTTCGCCGGGCATGCACTTCGACGCCAAGGCGCCAGTGACCGCGGTCGGCCCCGACGCGACGCCGGACATCACGCCGATCACGCTCGACCTGGTGCGCAACCAGCGCAACGTGGCCCAGCGCGAGCTCGACAAGATCGACGAACTGTTCGCCACGCCCGAGCCCTACCGCATCGGCCCCGGCGACATCGTCTCGGTGGTGGTGTGGGACCACCCCGAGCTGGTGTTCCCCAACCAGACCTACAGCATCGGCGCGGCCTACGAGATCCCGGCGGTGGGCGGCGGCGCCAACGTGCCCGGCTACGTGGTCAGCGCGCAGGGCGACATCCAGTTTCCGTACGCCGGCGTGATGAAGGTCGCCGGCAAGACCGCCAACGAGGTGCGCGACCAGATCGCGCGCGTGCTCTCGCGCGTGGTGCGCGACCCGCAGATGACGGTGCGCGTGCTGGCCTTCCGCAGCCAGCGCGTCTACGTCGACGGCGAAGTGCGCACGCCCGGCATGCTGCCCATCGACGACGCGCCGATGACGCTGATCGAGGCGCTCAACCGCGCCGGCGGCGTGGTCAACCTGACCGGCGACAACAGCCGCATCCGCCTGACGCGCGGCGAGCGCAGCTGGCGCATCAACATCCCGGCGCTGCTGGCGCGCGGCGTGGACCCGTCGCGCATCCTGCTCAGGAACGGCGACATCGTGCGCGTGGAGCAGCGCGAGGACAGCAAGATCTTCGTCACCGGCGAAGTCGTGCGCCCCACCACGCTGCTCATGCGCAACGGCCGCATGACCCTCAACGAGGCGCTCGGCGACGCCGGCGGCGTCAACCCCGGCTCGGCCAACGCCGAGCAGATCTTCGTGATCCGCAAGGACACCGACAGCAAGCCCAAGGTCTACCACCTCGACGGCACCTCGCCGGTGGCACTGGCCATCGCCGAAGGCTTCGAGCTGGAGGCCAAGGACGTGGTCTACGTGGACGCGCGCGAGCTGGTGCGCTGGAGCCGCGTGATGAACCTGCTGATTCCGTCGACAGGCCCGGTCATCGGCTCGGCCACGGCCATCAAGTAGATGCCATGATCCGCTCGATCCTGGTCGTGTGCATCGGCAACACCTGCCGCAGCCCGATGGCGCAGTACCTGCTGCGCGACGCGCTGCCCGGATGCGCGATCGCCTCGGCCGGGCTGGCGCCGCTGGAGGGCGCCGCGGCCGACCCGCATGCCGTGCGGCTGCTCGCCGAGCAGGGGCTGGACCTGTCCGGCCACCGCGCGCGCGCGCTGGACGGCGGCATGGTCAGCGGCGCCGACCTGGTGCTGGTGATGGACACAGAACAAAGAGAGGCGCTGGAGCGCCAGTTTCCGCAGGCACGCGGCAAGATCTACCGGCTTTGCGAGTTCATGCACGCTGACGTACCCGACCCCTACGGCTGTTCGCAGAACATGTTCCGGATCGTGCTCGGGCTCGTCGGACAGGGCGTCGACACATGGTCGGAGCGGATTCGCGCCATGGCACGGGATCCATACCACGGGGAGGTAGCATGAACACGATCAATCCGCACGACATACTGCCGGGCTCGCCGCACCCGGCCCGGGAGAAAGGGATCGACCTGACCGGCTATCTCGACATCCTGGTGCGCTACCGCTGGACCTTCGTGGCGGTGGCCGGCACGATCTTCCTGCTGGGCGCGACCTATGCGTTCTTCACCAGGTCGGTCTACCGCGCCGACATCGTGGTGCAGGTGGAGGACACCGGCAACAGCAACGCCGGCGGCAAGCTCGCCGCCAGCATCGCGCCCGTGTTCGAGGTCAAGCCGGCCGCGTCGGCGGAGATCGAGCTGCTGCATTCGCGCATGGTGGTGGGCAAGGCGGTGGACAACCTGCGCCTGTTCATCGACGCGCGGCCGCGCTACTTCCCGCTCGTCGGCCAGCCGCTGGCGCGCTACAACCCGGGGCTGTCCGAGCCCGGGCTGTTCGGCTGGGGCGGCTTCGTCTGGGGCGACGAGCACATCGCGGTGACGCGGCTCGACGTGCCGGCGCGCCTGGAAGGCAAGCGCATGCGGATCACCGCGCTCGACGGCCAGCGCTACCGCCTGGCCGTCGACGGCGACGACAAGGGCGCCACCGGCACCGTGGGCCAGCCGCTGCTGGCGCCGACCGCGCGCGGCAACGTCGAGATCGTGGTGGCCGAGCTCGACGCGCGGCCCGGCGCCGAATTCACGGTGACGCGGGTGCCGCGCGCCAACGCGATCGCAATGCTGCAGCAGACCCTGCAGATCTCCGAGCGCGGCAAGTCCAGCGGCGTGATCGGCATCACCCTCGAAGGCCCCGACCCCGACCTGATCGCCGCCACGCTCAACGAGATCGGCACCGAGTACGTGGACCAGAACGTGCGCCGCCGGGCGGAGGAGGCGGAGAAATCGCTGGCCTTCCTCGAGCAGCAGCTGCCGCAGGTCAAGCAGCAGGTGGAGACCGCCGAGACGCGCTACAACGCGCTGCGCAACCAGCGCGGCACCATCGACCTGACCGAGGAGTCGCGGCTGATCCTGGCGCAGTCGGTGCAGCTCCAGACCCGCCTGCAGGAGCTGCGCCAGAAGCGCCAGGAACTGGTGACTCGCTTCACCGGCAACCATCCGAGCATCGGCATCATCGACGAGCAGATCGGCAGCCTGAACACCGCGCTGGCCGCCGTGACCACGCGCATCCAGAAGCTGCCCGAGGTGGAGCAGAACGTGGTGCGGCTGATGCGCGACGTCAAGGTCAGCACCGAGATGTACCAGACCCTGCTCAACGACGCGCAGCAACTGCGCCTGACCAAGGCCAGCAAGGTCGGCACCGCGCGCCTGGTCGACCCGGCCGAGGTGCCGCTGCAGCCGGTGCGGCCCGACCGCAAGCTGCTGGTGATGTTCGCCGCGCTGCTCGGCACGGCCGGCGCGCTGATCGTGGTGTTCCTGCGCCACCTGCTCGACGGCGCCGTGTCCGAGGCCGACGACATCGAGAACCAGACCGGCTTCACGGTCTACTCCACGATCCCGTTCAGCCCCGAGCAGTCGCGCCTGGCGGCGCAGGGCGGACCCAACGCGCTGCTGGCCTGCCGCATGCCGGAGGACCCGGCGATGGAGAGCCTGCGCAGCTTCCGCACCGCCTTGCAGTTCTCGCTGCTGGGCACGCGCCATCCGGTGGTGCTGGTCACGGGCCCCTCGCCGGGCGTGGGCAAGTCCTTCATCTGCGCCAACTTCGCCGCGGTGCTTGCCGCCGGCGGCAAGCGCGTGGTGCTGATCGACGCGGACCTGCGCCGCGGCAACCTCAACCACCGCTTCGACACCGCGCGCGGCCCCGGCCTGACCGAGCTGCTGCACGGCGCGCCGGTGGAGGACACGGTGCGCCGGCAGGTGGTGCCCGGGCTCGACTTCATTCCCACCGGCACGCTGCCCACGCATTCCGCCGACCTGCTGCTCAGCCCGATGATGGACTCGCTGCTCGCCGCGCTGAAGTCGAGCTACGACGTGGTGCTGATCGACACGCCGCCGGTGCTGGCCGCGTCCGACACCGGCATCCTGGCCACCAAGGCCGACGCCGTGTTCATGGTCGCGCGCGCGGACGCCACCACGATGGACGAGCTCGAGGCGGCCGGCAAGGCGATCCGGCAGGGCGGCGGCGAGGTCAGGGGCGTGCTGTTCAACGGCCTGAACGTGCAGGGCCGCTGGTACCGCGCGCACTACAACTTCGGCAAGTACCGCTACCTGAGCTACCGCTACCAGGACGCGGAGGTGGTGCAGGGCCGCTGACCGCGCCGGCGCGCGGCGGGCACGGCGGGCGCGCTCAGGCCCTGCGCGTGGCCCGCATCGGGAAGCGCCCGAACACGCCGGCGGCGATGGTGCCTTCGAGCGTGTCGCCGGCCAGCACGGCCTCCACCTTGAGCGACAGCGGCAGCGGCGAGGTGAGCTTCATCCTGAAGCTCACGCGGTCGCCGTCCAGTTCGCCGTCGGTGACCTCGACCGAGGCCTTCTCGCTCGCGTTGGTGCCGCCGAAGGTGCCGGCACCGGTGCCGACGATGGTGAGCACCGAGTGCTGCTCGCCGTTGGGCGTCTGCGAGACGCAATCCCACTGGCCGCTGATTTCTGCCGTCATGAACTTCCTCTGCTGCTGATCCGATCCAACATGAAACAATGCGGCGCCGCCCCGCGCGGCCCGCCCCGCCGCGCCTAGCGCAGCCCGACGGCCTGGGTCTGGCTGGCGCCGTCGAAGGAAAACTTCGCCTCGCCAAAGGCCGGCGGGCCACTCGTGATCCACGCGCCGCGGGAAAAACCCAGCGGCTCGACCGGGATCCCGATGACGTTCTTGTCGAGGTCGCCGTTGCCGTTCCTGTCCTGGTACGCGATGATCGCATAATCGCCGGCCGGCAGGTCCTTGAACATCACGACGACCTCGCCCGGCGCGGCGGCCTGCTCCTGGCCCCGGAACAGCGGGCCTTTCGGAAACTCGCCGGCATTGTTGAACAGTCCCACGCGCACCGTGCCCTCGCTGCCCTGGACGTTGCGGACCACCACCTTCAGGTCTCCCGCGCTGGCCGCGCCGGCCGCGCATGCCAGCAGGGCGGCCGCGCACTGCATGAGCGATATCTTTCTCTGCATGTTCCTCGTCTCCTTTTTCGTTTCGGTTGCGCTTCGATTTCACTTCTGCTGCACTGTTACTTCGCTTCGACTCCGTCTGAACTCCGCTTCGGCTCCGCGCCGCCGGCCGCCGGCGGCGCGAATGCCGCGAATGCCGCATTGACGCGGTCGAACTCCGGCTCGGCCCTGGCGATCGATGCCTCGAAGGCCAGCGCCGCGCGCGCCAGCCGTTCGGCAACGGCCGGCTCGGCCGCCGCCTGGTCGTATTTCTCCGCGGGATCGCGGCCGAGGTGATAGAGCGTGGGCTTGTCCAGCTTGCGCTGCGGGCCGCCCGGGCGTCCGCTTGTCTCGTAGAGATTGAGCTTCCAGTCGCCGTCGCGCCACGCCTGCAGCCGGCCCTTGTAGTAGTACGGCAGCACCTGGCGCGCGCTCGGCGCGCGCCCGCGCAGGGCCGGCCCGAGGTCGACGCCGTCGATGGCCGCGTCGGGCAGCCTCGCCCCGGCGAGCGCGACCAGGGTCGGCAGGAAGTCGTAGGTCGCGCCGATGCCGTCGACCACGGCCGGGCGGATCGTGCCGGGCCACCAGAACAGCGCCGGCACGCGCGCGCCGCCTTCATAGGTGGATGCCTTGCCATCGCGCAGGATGCCGGCCGAGCCCACCATGTCTTCATACAGGATCCAGGGGCCGTTGTCGGAGACGAAGACCACCACGGTGTCCTTGGCGTTGCCGCTGCGCCGCAGCGCATCGAGCACGCGCCCCACGCTGTGGTCGAGCTCCGCGATGGCGTCGCCCACCGGGCCGCCCTTGCTGCTGCCGGCGAACTCCGGCGCCGGCAGGTGCGGCAGGTGCGGCTTCTCGTAGCCGACCCAGGCCAGGAACGGCTTGTCGTGCTTCCCGCCGACGAAGCCAACCACCTGGTCGGTCAGCCGCCGGTTGTACTGCCGCTGGTCGATCGGCCGCTCGATGACCTCGTCGCGATAGCCGGCCCCGCCCGCCTTCGCGATCCGCTCGCTGCGGATCAGCGGCAGGTTCCAGTACTCGCTCCTGGGATGGCGGAAGCTCGCGGTGGCCTGCTCGTAGTACAGCGAGAACAGCGCCAGCGGCGACTCGCCGGCCGCGTAGCGGCGCCGCAGCTCGCTGGTGGACACGCCGCCGATGAAGTAGGCGTCGTTCGACATCGGCGTGCCCCACCAGGAATCGAAGCCGTGGCGGGTCGGATAGGCGCGCGGCGCGTCGCCGAGATGCCACTTGCCGAACAGGGCGGTGGCGTAGCCGGCATCGCGCAGCAGGCTGGCGACGGTCGTCTCCCGGTCCGGGAAGCCGTAGGGATCGTCCTCGATCTGCACCGTGTTGACCACGCCGTACAGGCCCGTGCGGGTTTCGACGCGGCCGGTCAGCATGGCGCCGCGGCTCGGCGAGCAGACCGGCGAGCTCACGTAGAAATTGGTCCAGCGCTGGCCCTCGGCCGCCATGCGGTCCAGGTTGGGCGTGCGGAACACCGGATGGCCGTAGCTGCCGAGATCGCCCCAGCCGAGGTCGTCGGCGACCAGCACGACGATGTTGGGGCGCGTCGGCGCGGCTGTCCGTGCGGGCGCTTGTGCGAGCGCTCGTGCGGGCGTCTGTGCCGCGGCCCGCGCCGCGTCGGGCGCGGCGCCGGATGCGGCGGCAAACGTGGCGCCAAACACGGCACCAAACGCGGCGGCCAGCAGCGCGGCGGCGCGCATGCGCGAACGGATTGTCATGGGTTTTTCTCCCTTGCCTGTGTTGGCGGATAAGGATGCACGCATAAGGACGCGCGCATCAGCGCGCCGGCGGCACGACCGCGCGGCCGTCGGCGTAGTCGACGCGCGCCGCGCGATAGCCGATGCGCATCGCGTTGACGTGGAGGATCTCGCCCGGCGCGAGCGGGATGACCTCGCCGCCGTAGACCGTCCACGCGGGCGCGGCCGGGCGCTTGTCGCCGAGCCGGGCGAAGTTGCCGCCGAACAGTTCGCCGGCCAGGCGCTCGTAGTCCCAGCTCTGCACGATGTGGGCGGCGGGCGGCGGCGCGGCGGCGCGCTCGATCCAGTAGCCGATCGACGCCCCGTCGGTGCCGCACGCGATGCGCACGCCGTCGGCCACCGCGATCACCTCGGGCGTGGCGGTCGCGGGCGGCTCGCTCGCGCCGTGCCACATGCGCGCCAGCATGTCGCGCTCCGGCACGCCGCCGAGGTCGCCGTACTGCATGGTCCAGGCATCGAGGGCCTGCCGGAGTTCGGCGAGCTTGTCCTGGTAGCGCGGGTCGCCGGCCAGGTTGCGCTGCTCCCACGGGTCCTGCTCGGCGTCGTAGAGTTCCTCGGCGGGCTTGGGCCCGAACCACGCCGCCTGCGCGGCCGACAGCGTGCCGGCGTCGCGCTGCCGCAGGATGTCCTGCATCATCGGCAGCATCAGGCGAAAGCGCAGGTTCTGGTAATACGGCTTGTCCGGCATGTAGTTGCGCAGGTAGCGGTAGCGCGCGTCGCGCACCATGCGCACGCGGTCGTACTCGGTATCCATGCGGTCGCGCGCGGCGAATACGTACTTGCGCGGCGCCTGCGCCGGCGGCCCGCCGAGGAACGCCTGACCCTGCATGTAGCCGGGCACCGGCACGCCGGCCAGCGACAGCACGGTCGGCGCGAGGTCGACGCCGCTGACCAGCGCGTCGCTGCGCGTGCCGGCGCGCCGGCCGCCGGGCAGCCGCACGATCAGCGGCACGCGCGTGCCGCGCTCGAGCACTTCGCGCTTCATCCACGGCAGGCTGCCGCCGTTGTCGGCCAGGAAGAAGATGGCGGTGTCGTCGTACACGCCGTCGTCCTTGAGCATGCGGACCAGCTCGCCGACCTGCCGGTCCATCAGCGCGATATTGGTGTACATGCGGGCGATGTCGCCGCGCACCGCCGCGGTGTCGGGGAAGACCGGCGGCACCGCCACCGCGGCCGGCTCCGCCAGCAGCGCGTCCTTGCGCAGGGCCACCATCGCCTCGTGGGTCAGGAAGAAGTTGTAGACCGCGAAGAAGGGCTTGCCCGCGGGACGGTTGCGGTAGGACGCGGCCGGGCCGCTTTCGTCCCACACGGTGACGGGCGCCTCGAACTGGTAGTCCTCTTTCTGGTTGTTGGTGGTGTAGTAGCCGGCCTTGCGCAGATGCTCGGGGAACGCCTTGACCTGCGGCGGCAGCACCACCGAATAGCTCGCGGGAATGCCTTCCGGCCGGGGCCGGGCGCCACCGCCGGGCAGCTCCGCGCTGCCGGTGCGCATGTGGTGCGCGCCCACCGAGGTCGGGTAGGTGCCGGTGATCATGGCCGCGCGCGCGGGCGCGCACACGCCGGCGGTCTGGTAGGCGTGGGTGTAGAGCACGCCCTCGCGGGCCAGCTGGTCGATGTTCGGCGTGCTGGCCGCGCGGTCGCCATACGCGCCGATCAGCGTGGTGATGTCTTCCACCGTGATCCAGAGGATGTTCGGCCGGGCTTGCGGCTGCGGCTGCGCGTGCGGCGTGCCCGCGCACAGGAGCAGCGGCAGGGTGGCCCAGCGCGCGGCGTGGCGCAGCGCGCGAGCCAGGCCGGCGCGCGCGGCCCTCATGCGGTTGCGTGGATTCATGCGGTGATGCCTCCCGTGTCGGCTGGTTGGGGCGGAGGGGTCTGCGCCGGCGCGTTTCAGCCGCCGGCGGCGGCCTGTTGTGCAGCCTGTGGTGCGGCTTGTTGCGCGGCCCGCTGCGCCTGCCACGCGGCCTCGTCCAGCGCCAGCCGGAAGCCCAGGTGCGACATGCTGCTGTCCGGGTCGGTCCCCTGCCGCGCGCTCGGGCGGTAGCTCAGGCAATAGTCCTGGCTGCAGAGGAACGAGCCGCCACGCATCACGCGCTTCGGCGCGCGCGCGGGCACGCCGGCGGCATCCCAGCTATGGTCCGGGCCGCGCGGGTCGGCCTCGACACGGCCCGCGCGCGCCACGCGCCGGAACTGGTCGGCGCGATACCAGTCGGCCACCCATTGCCAGGCATTGCCGGTCATGTCGTAGAGCCCGTAGCCGTTGGCGGGGAACGTGCCCGCCGCGCTGGTGCCGGCCGCGCCGCCGGCCCTGGGGCTGACCACCGGGAACGGCTGCGGCTGCCGGCCCTGCCAGACGTTGGCCATCTGCCGGCCGCCCGGCGCGAACTGGTCGCCCCAGGCGTAGGTGGCCTGCTCCAGTCCGCCGCGCGCGGCGAACTCCCACTCGGCTTCGGTCGGCAGGCGCTTGCCGGCCCAGCGCGCATAGGCCTGCGCGTCCTGCCAGGACACCTGCACCACGGGATGGTCGTCCTTGCCCGCGATGGCGCTGCCGGGACCGCCCGGGTGCCGCCAGTCGGCGCCGGCGACGAAGCGCCACCAGCGCGAATAATCGTGCAGCGGCACCGGCCGCTCGGTGCCGACGAAGACCAGCCCGCCGGGCACCAGCGCGCTGTCCGGCGGGCGCGGCGTGCCCGCCGGCAACTGGGCCTTGAGCGCGTCCCAGCCGGGCGCCTTCTCCGCGCTGGTGACGTAGCCGGTGGCCGCCACGAACGCGCGGAACTCGGCGTTGGTCACGTGATGCACGTCCATCCAGAATCCGCTGACGCGCGTCTCGTGCGCGGGGCGCTCGTTGGCCTGCGCGAATTCGTGGTCGCTGCCCATCATGAACCGGCCGCCGGGAATCCACGCCATGCCGCGCGGGCCGTGGAGACCGTCGCCGACGATGGCTTGCGGAGCGGCCGGGCCGCCCGGCGCGGCGCGCGTGCCGGCGAGCGACGCGACGCCGCCGCCGGCGATGCCGATGGCGGCGGCCACCACCGCGAGCGTGGCGAGCGCGGCAATCGGGACTACCGGACGAAAACGCGAGGATCGTGCGGGCATGTGGCATTTCCGGTCATGGCGCCGGCGCCATGCCGGCATGAGCGGACCGCGGCGGCACGGGGCCGGCTGCGGCTGCGGTCGCGGCGGCGCCACCGCGCCGTCGATAATTTACTATCACATCAGTAAATATCATGGACAACCGGGACAAACCCTGAACGACGCGCCCGCCGCCTAGGGCGTGATGGCTTCGACGAACAGGCGGCGCAGCTCCGCGAGCTGGTGGTCGATGCGGACCACGTCATGGCCGAGCGAGCGGCCGATGGTGACGCCGCGCAGCACCGCGACGCTGAGGTCGCGCAGCATCTCCAGGCGCGGCGCGTTGGGCAGGCCGCCGATGGCCTCGCGCCAGGCGCCGTCGAACGCGGCCTCGCGCTGCGCGATGGCCGGCAGCACCTCGGCCTGGAAGCCCGGGTCGCGGCGCGCCGCGAGCAGCAGCTCGAGCAGCGCGATCTGGTTGACCGACGAGGCGTGGTTGCCGGCGGAGTCGAGCAAGGCCAGCAGGCGCTCGCGCGGCGCCAGGAACGGCGGCGCCGCGGCGGCGAAGCGCGCCGCCATCTCGTCGTAGATGGCGTCGATCACGGCCGCCATCAGCGCGTGTTTACTCTCGAAATGGTAAATCAGGGCCGCGCGCGTCAGGCCGACGCGATCGGCAATTTCCGAAATCGTGGTGCCGGCGTAGCCGAGCTCGGCCAGGCACGCGATCGCGGCGTTCAGGATCCCGGCCTTGGTCTGCGCGGACATCTCGGCGTTGGACGTGCTGTGCTCGCGCGTTCTCCTGGGCTTCACTGATGGCTCCGATTTCGGATTTGGGGGCAATTGCCGCGTGCCATTGTAAACCCCATGTGTACTTTTCGCGCAAACAAACTAACCTACTGGAAAGTTAATAAATTGCGACCTCCAACATGGGAACGACAGGGAACGACATGACACTGACACGCCTGCATACCGAAGCCGAACGATTCATCGATGTCCAGGGCCGGCAGATCCTGCTGCGCGGCGTGAACCTCGGCGGCGACAGCAAGGTCCCCTATCCGCGCGGCGGCACCCAGTACCCGACCGACTTCGCGGACCACCGCGAGGTCTCGTTCGTCGGCCGCCCGTTTCCGCTGGCGGAGGCGGACGCGCACCTCGCGCGCATCCGCGGCTGGGGCTTCAACTGCCTGCGGCTGCTCGCCACCTGGGAGGCCATCGAGCATGCCGGCCCCGGACAGTACGACCACGCTTACCTGGACTACTTCGCGGCAATCTGCCGCAAGGCGGGCGAGCATGGCCTGTACGTGTTCGTCGACCTCCACCAGGATGCGTGGTCGCGCATGAGCGGCGGCGACGGCGCGCCGGGCTGGACGCTCGAGGCGGTCGGGCTCGACTGCCTCGCGTTCGATGCCGCGCACGCCGCGCACGTCATGCAGCACCGCTTCGACTTCGCCGACGCCAGCCCGCTCCAGCCCGGCTATGCGCGCATGAGCTGGCCGCTCAACTACCGGCTGGCGGCCAACGGCATCATGTGGACGCTGTTCTGGGCCGGCCGTCGGCTGACGCCGGACTTCCGCATCGCGGGGCGCAACGTGCAGGACTATCTGCTGGAGCATTTCCTCGGCGCGGCCGAGCAGATCGCACTGCGCGTGCGCGACCTGCCGCACGTGATCGGCTTCGACATGCTCAACGAGCCGGGGCTGGGCTGGCTCGGGCAGGCGCTCTCGACCGACCGCGGCCTGCCGCTGCCCGGGCCCGTCGTCACGCCGCTCGCGGCGCTGGCGACCGCGCGCGGCATCCCGACCGAGGTCGCGCTGAATCCGTCGAATCCGCTGGACCCGTCGAGCGCCGCCGCGCCGCGCGCCACCCGCGTGCTCAACGCGGCCGCCCGCCCGATCTGGCGCGACGGCGCGGCCTGCCCGTTCGAGCGCGCGGGCATCTACCGGCTCGACGACGGCATCGCCGTGCCGCTCGACGAACACGCCTTCGACCGCGTCGACGGCCGCGGGCTGGACATCGCCGAGGACGTGTTCGCGCCGTTCTTCACCCAGGCCGCGGCGCGCATCCGCGCCCACCGCGCCGACTGGCTGCTGATGGCGCAGATGGATCCGATCGGCATGCTCACCGGGCGCGACTATCCCGCGCGCATGCCGGCGCAGTCGGTCAACACCTGCCACTGGTACGACCTGGCGCTGGTGATGACCAGAACCTTCGACCCCGGCGCCAGCGTCGACCTGCTGACCGGCGAGCGCGCCGAGGGGCCGGCGGCGCTACGCGAGCGGCACGTGCGGCAACTGGCCGCGCTCAGGGACGCCGCGCGCCGCTTTCCCGGCGGCGGCGCGCCCACGCTGATCGGCGAGTTCGGCATTCCCTACGATCTCGACGACGGCCTGGCCTACGCGCAGTGGGCCGCCGGCAGGCGCGACGCCTTCGCCCCGCACACGGTGGCGCTCGAGCTGATGTACGAGGCGCTGGACCGGCTGCTGCTCAGCGCCACCCAGTGGAACTACACGGCGGGCAACCGCAACGACCCGCGCATCGGCGACCAGTGGAACCAGGAAGACCTCTCGATCTTCTCGGCCGACCAGATCGACCCGGCCGACCCGGCCTGCGATGGCGGCCGCGCGGTGGCCGGCTTCGCGCGGCCCTATGCGTGCGCGGTGCAGGGGCGCCTGGGCGCGATGTCCTTCGAGCGCGGCGCGGGCCTGTTCGTCGTCGAGTACGAGGCCGACGCGGCGGTGCCGGCGCCGACCGAACTGGTGCTGCCGCGCGCGCAGTTTCCGCACGGCGCGGAGATCACCGCCAGCGGCCCGGTGCGGCACAGCGAGGAAGACCGGCGCGGCGGGCGGGCCCGCATCTGGGCCGCCGCGGACGGCGCCGTGCGCGTCACGTGCCGCCGCCGCGCCGCGCCGCGCGGCGCATGACCGGCGCGCGGCGCGCCAGCCGCGGCGGCCGGCGATCCATGTCGCCAACAACCGGAAAAAAGGAGTGGACAAGGATGAAGCAGCCCCAAGCATGCAAGCACTTGCGCAACGCCATCTTGACCGGCGGCACCGCGCTGATCGCCGGATCGGCGCAGGCGCAGTCGCAGTCGAACCTGATCCTCTATGGCGTGATGGACGCCGGCATCGAATACCTGAGCCACTTTTCCGACAAGGTCCCCACGGCCGCCAACGGCTACGCCACCGGCGCCGGCCACAACACGGTGCGCATGAGCTCCGGCAACCTGGCCGGCTCGCGCTTCGGCATGCGCGGCGAGGAAGACCTCGGCGGCGGCCTCAAGGCCCTGTTCGTGCTGGAAAGCGGCTTCACCGCCGACGACGGCAGGCTGGCCTTCAACGGCCGCCTGTTCGGGCGCCAGGCCCTGGTCGGCCTCGGCGGCCACGGCGCGTGGCGCGTGACCTTCGGCCGCCAGAGCACCTCCATCTACGACGGCTTCGCCAACTTCGCGCCGGCCGCGTACACGAAATACGAGCCGGCCGGCGCGCTCGGGGGCTACAGTTCGCGCTCGGACAACATGGCCAAGTTCGCCGCCCAGGTCGGCCCGCTGATCGCGCTGGCGCACTGGTCCTTCGGCAACGGCATCTTCTCCTCGGGCGAGGTGCCGGGCCAGTTCCGCCGCGACACCGGCTACGGCACGGCGCTCAACTACGCGCTCGGCCGCTACGGCGTCGCCGTCGCCTACGACCAGTACAACCCGACCCTGACCGCGGCCGGCGACAGCGGCACCTTCCGGCGCGCCGGCGTCGCGGGCAACTACGTCAACGGCGCGCTCACGCTGCAGGGCGGCGTGCGCTGGGGCCTGGACAAGAACGGCGCGGGCGCCACGCTGATGCGCGACAACATGTACTGGATCGGCGCCAACTATCTCGCCACGCCGGCGCTGAACCTGACGCTGGCGTATTACTACGACGACATCAAGCTCGCCAACGCCAGCCTCAACCGGCTGCCCGCCACCAACGCGAAGAACCCCTGGCAGATGCTGTTCATCGCCGACTACAGCCTGTCCAAGCGCACCAACGTCTACGTGCTCGGCGCCTACGCGAAGCACGCCGGCATCGGCCTGGACACCGCCGCGGGCGGCTTCGTCAACGGCTACTATCTCGCCAGCGGCAAGGACAGCATGTTCGCCGCCACGCTCGGCATCCGGACCAAGTTCTGAGCCGTGCCAGCCATGCCGGGGTACCGGCTGGCGGCACGCGACATCGCGGAGACAAAACGATGCACAAGACCGCAAGCCTGGGGACGCGCCGCGCCCGGACGTGGCCCTGGACCCTGCTGGCCTGCGCCCTGGTGGCGATCACGGCGCCGCTGACGCTCTGCCTGCTCATCCCGTGGCACTGGGGCGGGCCGGGCAGGACCGGGGCGGTGCTGTCCTACCTGGTGCCGATGCTCGCGCTCTCGTTCCCGCTGCACCTGCTGCTGGTCACGGCCGCGGCGGTGGTGTCGTGGTACGCGGCGCTGCGCGCCGGCGCCAGGCTGGCCGCGGCGCTGTCGGCGGTGGTGGCCATCCTGACCGCGGCGATGGGCCTGGTCCCGGCCATCGCCACGTGGCAGCAGGCGCGCGCGCTCGGGGTGCCGCTGTCGCTGCGCGACTATCTCGCCAATGCGCGCCACGTCAACAAGGGCCCGGCGCAGCCGGCGCGCAGCGTGGTCTACGGCACCGCCGCCGACGGCACCCGGCTGGTGCTGGACGTGTGGCGCAGCGGCCGGCCCGGCGACGGCCCGCTGCGCCCGGCCATCGTGCAGGTGCACGGCGGCGGCTGGGTGCGCGGCAACCGCAGCATGACGCCGGACTGGAACCGCTGGCTGAACGGGCTCGGCTACGAGGTGTTCGACGTGGAATACCGCATGCCGCCGAATGCGCGCTGGCAGGACGAGGTCGGCGACGTCAAGTGCGCGCTGGGCTGGGTCGCCGCGCATGCGGCCGACTACCACGTCGACCCCGCGCGCATCAGCATCATGGGCAGCTCCGCCGGCGGCAACCTCGCCGCGCTGGCCGCCTACAGCGCGGGCGACGCGCGCCTGCCGCCGTCGTGCGCGGCGCGGCCGGTCGCGGTCAGGAGCGTGGTCAACCTGTTCGGCCCGGCCGACCTGGCGCGGCTGCACGACGCGCCGGCCACGCCGCCGCACATACGGGCCGCCTTGCGGGCGTATGCCGGCGGCACGCCCGCGGCGCAGCCGCAGCGCTACCGCCTGCTGTCGCCGCTGAGCCACGTCGGCGCGCAAACCCCGCCCACCATCACGCTCATCGGCCTGAGCGACCGCGTGATCGCGTCCGAGCAGGCCGGGCTGCTGGACGACGCGCTGGCCCGCCACGGCGTGCCGCACGAGACCTGCCTGCTGCGCGCCACCGACCACGCCTTCGCCCATCACTGGGGCGGCTTTGCCACGCAGATCGCGCGCGCCAGGATCGCGGCCTTCCTCGAGCGCTACGCGGGCGCGGCGGCGCCGGCAGCAGCCGGCCATTGAGCCGCGCCGGGCTCAGGCGCCCGCGCTGCCCGCCACGGCGTCGGCCAGCTCCGCGCGCTCGCCGCTGCCGGCCGCCTCGCCGCGCGCGGCCTGCTGCTCCATGTAGCGCACCAGGTAGGCGCACAGCGCCGCGCGGCTTTCCTCGAGGAACAGCGAATGGTCGAACTTCGGCAGGGTCCGCACGCGGATGTGCGCGAGCCCCTGCAGCGCCTCCAGGTTGCCGCCGAAACGGTCCCTGGCTTCTTCCAGGCCGAGGTCGCTCATGCCGAACAGGAAGTCGGTCTGCACGCCGCGCCGGTCCAGCTCGCGCATGGCGGCGCGCGCGAAGCCGGTCACGGTGGTGGTGTCCTCGCCGCGGCGCCAGCGCGCCAGCGCGGACGCGGCGCGCTGGCCCAGGCGGCGCGCGCCGCGCCGCACGAAGCCGTGGAGGATCGGCACCACCCTGACCTCGCCGCGCAGCAGCCTCTGCCAGTTCTCGACGCGGCGCACCGCGGCGGCGTAGCCGCGCATGGACTGCACGCGCTCGCTGGCGGCGGCCGTGTCGGCCTCGTCCCAGCGGAACTTGGCGAGGTTGGCCAGCACCACGCCGGACACGTTGGGGTTGCGCAGGGCCACGTGCAGGCTGATGTAGGCGCCCGAGCATACGCCCGAGACCACCACGCGGCGCAGGCCCTGCGCGCGCAGCCAGTCCACCGCGGCGCTGGCGTCCTCGCAGGCGCAGGGGTCGTATACGGCGGGAATGCTCATCTGGCGCGCCGGCGCGGGGCTGTCGCCGAGCGCCGACAGGTCCAGGCGCAGCGCGGTCACGCCGTGGCGCGCCAGCTCGCGCGACAGCATGACGAACAGCCGCCCGTCACCGACGTGGTGGTTGCCGCCGGTGTTCGGGAACACGATGGCCACGCCGTTGGGCGCGCGCCGCGCCGGCTGGCACAGGATGCCGAACTGGCGGCCGTGGTCCAGCCAGACCCGCTGCTCGCGCACGCCGTCGACCTCCCACTCCAGCGCCGGACGCGGCTCCTGCGCCGCCGGCGCGGCGCGCGCGGCGGCCCTGGGCACCGGGCCGAGCCACGCCAGCACGGCCTGCCAGGCGGCCTCCGGCACGCGAGCGTACTCGGCCGCCTGCATCATGCCGGCGTACTCGGGAAAGCCGTCCAGCGTGACCTCGGCGCCCGACGCGCGGTAAAGCGTACCCATTTCTGCGACCGGCGACGCGGTGCCCGGCCAGGCGTCGAGCAGCAGCACGCGCGGCGCCGGGCAGCCCTTGCGGCGCGCCAGGCGCAGGCCTTCGAGCGCGGCCACGGTGTCGGCCTGGAAGCGGTAGGCGAGCACGTCGAGCGCGCCGTCGGCGGGCGGCGCCTGCGCGATGTCGGGGATCACGTTGTTGAGCCAGCCGGTATGCAGCGCGCGCAGTTCGCGCAGGTAGTTGCGCCCGTTTACCACCGGCGCCAGCAGCACCAGCCCGGCCACCACGGCGGGATCGCGCGCGGCCAGCGCCTCGGCCGCGAGCACCGCCAGCGCCGCGCCCAGGCGCAGGCCGCACAGCACCACGCGCTCCACGCCGCCCTGCTCGCGCAGGGTGCCGACCGCGGCCAGGATGCCGTGCACGCACCACGCGATGTGCTCTTGCTCGGCGCCGCTGCCGGCGGCGTCGCCGGTGCCGGGATAGTCGAAGCGCAACGCCGGCACCCCGGCCGCGGCGAGGTCGTCGGCCAGGTGCCGGAACGCGCGGTGGGACCACATCGCCTCGTGGCCGTGCGGGTTGCACAGCACCACGCCCGTGCTGCCCGCGGCTTCATGCAGCCAGCCGGCGCATCCTTCGAACAAGACCGGTTTCATCACCTCTCCCAATGAAAAACGGGGCTTGGGCCCCTGGCATCTTGCGCACGCAGAAACGGGTACGCTTTGTTGTCGCGCGCGTGCCGGCGGCGGCGCCGAAGCCCGCTGCCGGCGCGCATGCGGGGCCGGAAAGCACCGCGTTTGCGCCCCACTCGCGGCCTGCCCGCGGGCACGCAGAAACGGGTACGCCACCGGCCGCCGCGCCATGCCGCGGGCCGTCAGGCGGTCAGGCCGCCGGCATGGAGCCATGCTGGTCCGCGCCCGGAGCGGGCGCGGCGCGCGCCTCCAGCGCCAGCGCTTCGGGCCGCGCGGGCGGCAGCGGCAGGCCCAGGTACGGGTTCATCGCGGCGAAGTCCGCGCGGTTGCTGCGCCGGCGCGTGACGCCGTTGAGCATGCCGCCGGCCAGGCGGGCCTCGGCGCGCGCCAGGCGCTTGAGCGCTTCGTCGACCTGGCTGGCCGGCGTGACGTCGGCGCGCACCACCAGCAGCGTGGCGCCGGCGAGGTTGGCCACCAGCGTGCCGTCGGCCACCGCCAGCACCGGCGGCGTGTCGATGATGACGAGGTCGAAGCGCGCCTTGCAGATGCGCAGCGTCTCGGCCAGCGCGGGCATCATCAGCAGCTCGGACGGGTTGGGCGGCGTGGCGCCGGCGGTGATCAGCGACAGGCCGGACACCACCGTGGGCCGCACCACCGTGGCGGGATCGGCGCGCCCCGCCAGCAGGTCGGCCAGCCCCGGCTCGGGCGCCTGGTCGAACCAGTGCGCGACCCTGCCGCGGCGCAGGTCGGCGTCGATGAGCAGCACGCGCTGGCCGGCCTCGGCGAACAGCACCGCGAGGTTGACCGCGGCGAAGGTCTTGCCCGCGCCGGGCGCGGGACTCGTCACCGCGAGCACGCAGTCGGGCGCGTTGCGCACGGCGAAATGCAGCGCCGCGCGCACGCTGCGCAGGCCTTCCACCGCGACCGAATGCGGCGAGCGGCGCGCCAGCAGGAAGCGGTCGTGCAGGCCGCAGCGCAGCAGCCGGTCGCCCTCGCTGGAGGCGAACTCTCCGGGCTCGGCCAGCGCGGTGCCGGGCGCCGGGGCGTAGAGCCGCGGGCCGGGCGCGCCGGCGAACCCCATCATCATGCCCAGGCGGCGATGCACCTCGGCCTGCTGCTCGAGCTCGGCCTGCTCGCTGCTGAAGGCGATCTCGCCGAGCATGGGCATGCCGAGCCGCGCCTCGGCGTCGGCCGCGTCGGCCACCGAGGGCTTGAGGCGCTGGCGCGCGGCCACGCCGATCAGGCCCAGGCACAGGCCGAGCAGCGCGCCGCCGCCGGCCAGCGGCAGCGGGCCCGGGCCGTCCGGGCGCGCCGGCGGCAGCGCCGGGTCGACGATGCGCATGGTGCTGGAGCGGTCGGACTGCGCCAGCGAGAGCTGCTGCTCGCGGTTGCGCAGCGTCATGTACATGTCCTCGGCGACCTTGACGTCGCGCGTGAGCGCCACCGATTCGCGCTCGGTCTCGGACAGGTTCTGCATGCGCGAATCCATGTCGCGCCGCACCTTGCCCAGTTCCTGGATCTGCGTGTCGACGGTGCGCACTTCGTTGCTGTCGGTGGTGAAGCGCTGCAGCAGGCGGGTGCGCTCCAGGCGCAGCGCGGCGATCTGGCGCTGGTAGTCCATGCTGCCGTTGAGGTAGGACTGCGCCTCCTGCGTGGGCGCCATCGTGCCGCTGCGCGCGCGGTAGCGCGTGAGCGCCGCTTCCGCGCGCTCGAGCTCGCGCTGCACGCGCGGCAGCTCGCTGGTGACGAAGGCCAGGCTGCCGGCGGCGTCGTCGCGGCGCTGGCTGGTCTGACTGTCGATGTAGGACTGCGCCACGCCGTTGACCAGCGCGGCGGCGAGCTTGCGGTCCGGGTAGCGCCACGCGATGCGCACGGTGCCGGCGTCGCGCGTGTGCTCGTCCACCACCAGCTCGCCGGTGATGGCGTCGATCGCCGACAGCGGATCGCGCCGCATCAGTTCGAAGCGCGTGCCGAGCCGCGCGTCGAGCTGCCCGACCTGCAGCTCCACGTCGTTGCCCGCGGCGGGCTCGCCGACCGCGCCGTCGAGCAGCATGGCCTCGCCCGCGTAGAGCCGGTAGCGGCCTTCGGGCTGGGCCACCAGCGTGAGCGGCACGTTGAGCAGGCGCTCGGGCACCGACAGGCTGTCCACCCGCGCGCGCTCGCCGCCCCAGGCGTAACCGAGGCCCTCGGGCCACGGCGCGAGCACGCGGCCTGGCTCGGCCAGGCGCTCGGCGAGCGCCCCCAGCAGCGGCGCGCGCACCGGCGCGGCCGACACGTCCAGGCGCAGACGCTCCACCACCGGCCCGACCACCGCGCGGCTGGTCAGCATGCCGGCATCGAACTGCGCCGCGGACACATTGCCCTGCGCGGCATTGCGCGGCGCCATCTGCACCAGCGCCTCGACCCGGTAGCGCGGCGGCGTGGACAGCGCCACCAGCGCGCCGGCCACCCCGCCGGCAACCGCGAGCCCGACGATCCAGCCGAGGTGGTCGAGCAGCGCGCGCCGCCCGCGCGCGCGCGGCTGCGCCGGCGCATTCGCAGCCGGCGTCGCGCCGGCAAAGAACAACCTGTTCACGGCATTCTCCCTGGGCGGCCGACCCGTCGGCCACGCTCGCCCCATTGCCCGTCGGCCATCGGCCGCGCCGGCTTCAGACGGTTGCCAGCGCCGGCAGCAGTCGATCGAATTCGCGCTTGACGAGCTTGTAGCACTCGCACGAATGCGCTTCCAGGCCATGCCGGTCGAGCACGGTGATGTGCCCGCGGCTGTGCTGGATCAGGCCGAGGTCCTCGAGCTTGCCGGCGGCCTCGGTCACGCCCTCGCGGCGCACGCCGAGCATGTTGGCGATGACCTGCTGCGTGATGACCAGCTCGTTGGAAGCCATGCGGTCGAGCGCCAGCAGCAGCCAGCGGCACAGTTGCTTGTTGAGCGAGTGGTGGCGGTTGCACACCGCGGTCTGCGCGATCTGCGTGAGCACGGCCTGCACGTACAGCAGCGTGACGCGCTGGATCGCCGGCGAATGCAGGAACTCCTGCTTGAGCGTGGCCGCGGACAGGCGGTAGGCGAAGCCCGGCGTGCGCACTTCCACGCGGCACGGCATGGTGTCGCCGCCGGTGAGCACCGGAATGCCGACCAGCCCTTCCTTGCCGATGGCGGCGATCTCCACCGTGGCGCCGTCTTCCAGCAGCGACAGCATCGAGACGATGGCCGTGGTGGGGAAGTAGACGTGATGGATGCGCTGGCCGGAGTCGGTCAGCAGTTGCCCGGCGCGCATGCGCACCAGCTCGAGATGCGCCGACAACAGCTCCCAATCCTTGCGCGGCAAGGCACCCAGCACATGATTGACGTGCAGATCCGAACGCTGACTGATCATTTCCCTCTCCCCGTGACCAGCCGCACGAACACTTAACACCGGAGCCGGTCCGCGCACTTCGCGGGACCCGCGCCGGCCGCCTATTCCGTGACCCTGGCTCGTGCGGCATCTGTGTCTTCATTAAGGGCTATATGTGGGCCTGCCAACAGTAGCCGCACGGTTGAAACCCGGTCATCCTTCGGTAGGTTTGAGAGCAATTGCCGGGGCAGGGCCAATGCCGCGCGGACGCCGCCCCGGCGCGGCGGGCAGTATGGTGCGAGCGCGGCGCATCAGGCGCCCGGCGCACTGTAGGCAAGCGCGCGTCTCGCATTGAGCGCATGGATCTCCCCCATCGGGATGAACGCGGCGCCGGGCGGGCCCGCACCGCGCACTCCGCCATCGGGGCCGGCCTCGGGCAGCAGCCGCACGCGCCGGCGGCTGCCGGGCGCGAGGTGGAACCAGTCCTGCTCGGCGCGCATGGTGGCATCCTCGATGTGGACCCAGCGCGCGAAGCGCCGCGCCGATATCGTGAGCCACCAGTCGCCGTGCTCGCGCGTCACCGCCACCGCCAGCTCGGGCGGCTCGAGCGCGGCCGCGCTGCGGTCGGGCAGGTAGCAGGCCTGGCTCAGCAAGGCGCCGTCGGCGGGATCGAACAGCGCGGCGCGCACCACGTCGTGCTGGCGCGGGCCGAAGCGGTAGGCATAGGTGAAGTCGAAGAACGCGCCGGCCAGCTCGGCGCCGCTCACGCGCCGCGTGGCGCGCGGCGCCAGGCACAGCTCGCGCGTGACGTCGAGCAGCGCGGTCTCGCCGTCGCGCCAGCATTGCAGTTGCAGGCGCACCGCGCGCGGCGCGGCGCTCTCGTTGATGAGGTGCAGGTGGATGCCGTTGAGGCCTTCGTCGGTGAGCAGCACCTGCAACGGCTGCCACACCTGGCGCAGCGCGTGCCACGCGGACTTGGGCCGCGCCAGCGCGTCGACGATGCCCCAGCCCGCGCCCGGCAGCAGGTCCTGCAACTGCCACACCAGCGCGCCGGCGCAGGTGGAGCCGGCGCGGCGCCATTCGCTGAACACGTCGGTCATGACCTCGGCCACCACCGCGCGCGACAGTTGCAGGTAGCGCGCGCTGTCTTCGTAGCGCAGGCGCGGCGGGTCCACCTTGAACAGCTCGCGCAGGTAAAAGTCACGCACGTCCTCGAAATCCCAGCCGCTGCCCGCGTCGCGCGGCACGCGCGCCTTCCAGCGCGGGTCGTGCGCGGGCGGCACCGGCAGCGCCTCGGCCAGCGTGCGCGCGCACGGCACGTTGGCGAAGGCCAGGCATTCGGAGGTGAAGCGCACGCTGGCGCGGCGCGCGTCGTCGAGCGGGCGCTGGTAGGCGCCCACGCCGTAGTAGTGCGTCACGCCGCTGTCGGGCTGGAACGGCCACGCGCCGCCGCTGGGCGAATTGCGCACGTAGACCGCCTCGGGATGCCAGCGCGCCACGCAGGCCGGGATGATCTCGTCGAACAGCGGCTGGCGCCATGCCGCGGCGGCAACGCCCATCATGGCGGCCTGCTGCTCGACCTCGCTGCCGCCGCACAGCACCGCCACGCTCGGGTGGTGGCGGTGCGCGGCCAGCCATTCGCCGACCTCGCGCGCGGCCTGCGCCATCAGCGGGCGCGCCGCTTCGGCATCGGCCGAATAGTCGAAGTTGGCGAACATGAAGTCCTGCCAGACCAGCAGGCCGAGCGCGTCGCACGCATCGAAGAAGGCCTCGCCCTGGTAGCAGGTGACGCCGCTCACGCGCACCATGTTCATGCCGGCGCCGTGCGCCAGCGCGAGCCATTTTTCCACGGCCGCGGGCGCATCGGCGTGGCCGGTCAGATCGTGGCTGGTCCAGCAGGCGCCGCGGCAGAAGATGCGCTCGCCGTTCACGCGCAGCGCGAAGCCTTCGTCGCCCTGCGGTGTCTCGCGCTCGGCTTCGATGCGGCGAAAGCCGACCTGCGCGCAGTCGATGCGCAGTTCTCCCAGCCGCAGTTGCACGGCATAGCGTTCGGGCGTGCCATGCGTGTGCGGCCACCACAGGCGCGGCGCGGGGATGGCGAGCTCGCCTTCGTAGGCGATGCCGCCCGGGCCTGCGTCCACCGCGGCCAGCGGCGCCTCGCGCCCGTCCGCGCACAGCATCGGCAGCACGCCCGGCGGCAGCGGCGCCACGTCGCGCAGGCACAGGCGGATCGTGCCGCGCGCGAGATCGGCGTCGAGCGCGGCGTGCAGGTCGTAGCGCGCGGTCAGCAGCGGGCTGGCGGCGTCGAGCGGCAGCAGGTCGACGCCGCGCCACGGGCCCACGGTATGGACCGGCGGGCACCAGCCCGGCATGTGGCCCAGCAGCGTGGTGCGCACCAGCCGCAGCGAGGGCGGCGTGACCAGGCGCGGCTTCCACCGCGCCGGCCCGCGCTGGCCGCGCAGCCAGCGGTGCAGCGCGCGGAAGCACAGGTACAGCACGTGGCTGCCGTCGAGATGCAGCTCGGCCTCGTGCGCGGTGAACATGTTGTGCGCGTCGAGCACGCGCGTCTCGTCGAGCCAGACCTCGGCGATGGTGGCCAGGCCATGCAGGCGCAGGCGATGCGCGCCGCTGCCGGACAGCGGCACGCGATACCAGTAGTCGTGGTCGTGCAGCGCGCGCGGCGCGGCGGCCTGCCACCGGCCCGCGGCCTGCAGCGCCTGCGCCACGGTGCCGGGCACGCTGGCCGGCAGCCACGGCGCGCGGCTGGCCAGCGCGGCCGGCGAGGCGGCGGCGCCGGCGGGCGTCTCCAGCAGGGTCCAGCCGTGCGCGAGCGGCTGCCGGCAGGCGGGCCGCCCGGGGACCGGCGCGAGTGCGAGCGGCGCGTGCATGGCCGGCGGGCGCGTCAGTATTCGGCTTCGCCCACGTAGCCGGCCAGCGCGGGCACCGCCGCCTCGTAGGAGGCTTCGAGCTGGTCCAGGCAGTCCAGGCAGCGGTCCATGCGGCGGCTGATGACGGAGCGCACCAGACGGAACTGCATCACCATCGCCTCGGAGGCCATCTTCTGGCACGCGCCGGCGATGCTGTCCGGCATCGGCTGGCCGTGCTGGGCCAGCCAGCGCAGGTACTGCCCGAGCAGCTCGAAGTTGGCGCCGAGCTGGCGCAGCACGCAGAACGCATAGGGATGGAAGACCTGCTCGCCGCCGGCCATCAGCGCTTCCTGGTGCGCCGGGAACGCGGTGCGGAACGCGGCGATGGGGTTCTGGCGCGGGCGCCGCGCGAGGTGCCTGCGCAGCAGCGCGAGCGCGGCGCGCACCAGCATCGCCCCTTCCAGCGCGGGGAAGCGGCGTCGCACCACCTCGGCGTAGGGAAACAGCAGGTTCACGTCGCCGGCCAGGCCCGGCAGGCGGCGGAACAGGCCGTCGTAGTCCTCGCCGCTGGCCACGTGGTAGCCCTCGTTGTGGTAGTAGCCGACCGACTGCGCATCCGGCACCATCACGTCGATGCCGATGGTGGTCTTGCTGTGCTCGCGGCGGTAGGTGGTGGCGCGGTTGTCGGGCAGGTAGAAGCTGTCCACCTCGAGCAGCACCACGTGGCCGCGGCAGGTCTGCGCGGCCACGCGCGCCTCCATCGACTCGTACAGCGAGAGTTCCTGCACCACCACGCCGTACAGGCGCTCGAGGTCGTCGTGCGGGTATTTGAAGAAGGTGAACTGGTCGCCCTCGAAATCCTGCGCCACGGTGAAACCGAGCGCCGCCACCGGATCGAGCGCCCAGCCGTGCAGCAGCTCGATCCACAGGTCGACATAGCAGTTGGTCTGCGGCCAGACCGGATTGCCGCTGTGCAGGGCGTGCGACACGTGGGCGACGCGCTCCAGGGTACGGGGGGCGACGAGCATCACAGCCCTCCCAGCGTGGCGCGCACGCCGCGAGGCCACTGCGAGAGGTCGAAGCCGTGGTGGCGCAGCAGCGCCAGCGTCAGGCGCTCGATGCCGAAGCCGACGCAGCCGGTGTGGGCCGGCTCGCCGTCGGCGGTGCGCAGCTCCCACACCTGGCCGAAGTGGTCCATGTGGTAGTTGAAGCTCATGCAGGCGGTGGGCGGCGCGCCCTCGTTGATGGGGACCAGCAGCTCGAACTTGAGCTTCAGCTCGCGCTGGCTGTCGGCCACGATCTTGCCGCCGCGGCCGAAGAACGGGTCGTTGGCGACGTCGACCTCGTGCGGCAGCTCGAGCAGGCCGGCGAGCTGCTGGCCGCGCTCCATCCATAGCTGGCGGAACGCGATGATCTGCTCCGCGTTGCCCAGGCGCACGTACTCGCGCTGGCGGAACATCTGCATGCGGGCCGGGTCGATCGACGGCTCGTGGCGGAAGCAGTACGACAGCACGTCCACCACCAGCCCCTGCGGCGGCATCGGCCCGCGCCGCGCCACCGCCGGGTAGATCGGATAGCAGGCCGCGGGCGTGAGCACCACGCGCGTGGGGCGCTGTTCGTCGGCCCATTCCTCGCCGTCCTCGAGCCGCGCCAGCAGGCGGTGGTGGTCGCGGTCGCTGCCGCAGAAGCTGTGCACGGTGCCGGCCAGCTGCGGGAAGCTCTTGAGATAGCCGCTGGCCTCGAAGTCCTTGCGCGACATGGCCGGCGGGAAGCGCATCACTTCCGCGCGCTGGTCCGCGCCGAGCGCGCTGACGGCCACGTTGAGGCCGTCGGCAATCGCCTCGAACACCGCGCTGCGGCCGTACACGCCGTCGACGCCGCTGGGGATCAGCAGGCCGGCCGCGATCAGCGCCTGCTGGTAGCGCCGCTGGCCGGCCTGCGGGTCGCCGTAGGGCGTTGCCGCGGCGGCATCCCCGGCGGGTTCGGCGAGTCCGGCGGACGTGGCGGGCGCGGCGCCGGCATTGTCCACGCTAACGTTGGCATCCATGTGGTGCTCCTCAGCTCGAACGCTCGGCCAGCAGCAGGCTGGCGGTGTTGGTCAGGATCCGGTCGTTGTTGATCATCAGCGGCGCCGACCAGAGATCGCGCAGATGGCGCCCGAGGCTGTAGGGCGTGCCGTGCTTGTAGCCGGCCATGCCGCAGATCATCATGGCCTGCTGCACCGCCTCGATGGCCAGCGCGGAGACGCTGGTCTTGAGCCCGTTCATCTCGGCCGCGAGCGAGAACAGCGCGGACACCGACAGCCCGGCGTGGCGCTGGCGCTGGTGGGCCAGCGCGAGTTCGAGCCGGCCTTCCATCATCTGCACCATCGCCACCGCGTCGGCCACGCGCGTGGCCGACGGCGGCAGCGAGCCGGGGCGCGCGCGCGCCTGGCCCTGGAAGAAGGCCTTGGCGCGCTGCACGGCGTCGCCGGCGATGCCGGTCCACAGCGAGGCCCAGAGAATGTGCGAGACCGGCGTCATGGTGCCGTCGGCGATCTCGCCGAACGCCACCGGCAGGATCTGCTCGCAGGCGCCGCGCGCCTCCAGGCGAAAGCCGTTGCTGCAGGTGCCGCGCATGCCCAGGGTGTCCCAGGTGCTGAGGCTTTCCAGCGTGAAGTCGGGCTTGAGCAGGCACACCATGACCTGGTCGGAGGGCGAGGCGTCGGCATGGCGGCGCGCGGTGGCCAGGATCGCGTCGGCGTGCGCGCCGTAGGAGATCGTCGGCGCCATCTTGAGCAGGTGGAAGCGGCCGTTGTCGACGTTGACCGCGCAGCCGCTGTTGCGCAGCGCGCCGCCGATGGCCTCTTCCGAGGTGGCCGAGGCCAGCAGCAACTGCTCGCCGGCGATGCGCCCGAGCAGCTGCTCGTGCCAGGGGCTGCCGCCGCCGTGCTCGATCAGGCAGGCGACCTGGATCTGGTGCATCGCGTAGATCATGCCGGCCGACGAGCAGCCCGCGGCGAGCACGCGGCAGATCGCCGCGATGGTGTCGAGCGAGGCGCCCGCGCCGCCGTGCGCGGCCGGCACCATCGCGCCGAGCAGGCCATGCTGGCGCAGCACCGCGAAGGCCTCGTGCGGGAAGGCGGCGTCGCGGTCGACGCGGTCGGCGTGCAGCGCGGCCTCGGCGGCGGCCAGGGCCGCCGCGGCCATCAGCCCGGCGGTGCCGGCATGGACCGCGGCCGGGCGCGCCAGCTCCACGCTGGCCAGCGGGGGGCTCATGCTGCCTCCTGCTGCTGCCTGAGCTGCTCGGCCGCGGCGGCCAGCGAATTCACGCTGCGAAAGAGCTGGCGGGTCAGCATCGCATCCGGGATCTCGATATTGAACGCATTCTCGATGGCCAGCATCACGTGCACGGTGGCCAGCGACGACAGGCCGGCTTCGTAGAGATCGGCCTGGTCGTCGAGCGCCTCGACCGATACGTCGAGCCGCGCCACCTCGGCGAGGATTTGTCGAATGGTTGCCTTCATCTCTGTTACTCCTCGGTGAGGATGATCGGGTTTCATCATTGGGCCGCAGCCGCCATCGGGCTTCGGTGCGCTGGCCCACCAACTTCGCGCCGCCGCGGCGGCGGCATGTCGCCGGACGGCGAACGCGAGCACCCGGCGCGCGCGGTGCTTGCCGGGCGGGTGCCCGGCGGTGCTCAGTAGGCGGCCTTGCCGGTCCAGCCGTGCAGGGCGGTGCGCAGGATGATGTGCAGGTCCAGGCGGAACGACCAGTTGCGGATGTAGAAGATGTCGAACTCGATGCGCCGGCGCATCTTGTCCACGGTGTCGGTCTGGCCGCGCAGGCCGTTGATCTGCGCCCAGCCGGTGATGCCGGGCTTGACGCGGTGGCGCAGCATGTAGCGGTCGATCACTTCCTTGTAGATCTCGTTGTGCTCGATGGCGTGCGGGCGCGGGCCCACCACCGACATCTCGCCGCGCAGCACGTTGAAGAACTGCGGCAGCTCGTCGAGGCTGGTGCGGCGCAGGAAGGCGCCCACGCGCGTGATGCGCGCATCGCCGCGCACGGCCTGGGTCACGCCGTGCTCCCGGTGCTGCACCATCGTGCGGAACTTGTAGACGTGGAACGGCTTGCCGTCCATGCCGAGGCGCGCCTGCCGGAACAGCACCGGCCCCGGCGACGACAGCTTGACCGCCGCGGCGATCGCCAGCAGCAGCGGCGACAGCCCGGCCAGCGCGGCCAGCGCGAAGGCGCGGTCGAAGCTGGCCTTGAGCAGGCCGGTGATGCCCGACTGCGGCGGGCTGTTGAGGTCGATCACCGGCAGGCCGAGGAAGTCGCTGAAGCGGTGGCCGAGCAGCTCGACCGACATGATGTCGGGCACCCAGCGGATGTCCACCAGGTCGTTGCGAAAATGGGAGACCACGTCGTACAGGTCGCGGCACGCGGCCATCGGCAGCGTCAGCCAGATTTCGCGCACGCCGTTGTTGCGCACGAAGGCGCAGACCTGCTCAAGCGACTCCAGCCGCGTCACGCCGGCGGGCACCGGCTGCATGCCTTCGTCGTAGATGCCGGCGACGTTGTAGCCGGCGCCGCGGTTGCTGCCCACGCGCTGGTACATCTCGTGGCCGAGCGAGCCGTAGCCGAGGATCACCACGCGCTTGGCGTTGATGCCGAGCTCGCGCACGCTGCCGAGCATGCCGTAGAGCGCCACGCGCGAGGCCAGCAGCATGGCCGCCACGCTCAGCAGCCAGCTCATCGACCACAGCCGCGACAGCGCGGCCGACTGGTGCATCAGGTAGGCGGCGATCAGCCCGAGCATGCAGACCGCGCCCCACGCGGCCAGCGTGCGCAGCGCCAGCGCCATGCGGCTGCGGCCGCGCCAGGAGTTGTACAGGCCGCAGGCCGGGAACACCAGCAGCGTGCTCACCGAGCACAGCACGGTGATGAAGCCGTGCACCGGGGCGGCGCTGCGCAGGCCGTGCGGGAACAGCAGCTCGCCCACGGCCACGCCGCACGCGGCGACGATGGCGGCATCGGCAAAGCGGTAGAGCATCTGCAGCGCAGCCTGGCGCTCGCCCACGAAGGCGCGGATCGCGGACATGATTTGCCTCCATCCGGCAGGCCGGACCAGTGATGCAGATCATGGTTGCGCCGCGCGGGCCCGGCGGTCTGTTTGCTGGCACACACAGGGGCGCCGTGGCGTCCCCTGCGCGCGCTCCGCCCTCTCCCGCCCTCTCCCGCCCTCTCCCGCCCTCTCCCGCCCTCTCCCGCCCTGCCGCCCTAAGCGCTCAGCGCGCGGCCTGGTCCGGCGGCGCGCAGGCGAACACCGCGGCGCCCTCGTGCCGGGCCGCCCATTCGCGCCACTGGCCGCGCTGGAACGGCTTGTCGCGCCCGGCCAGGCGCGTGGCCAGGATCTCCAGCCAGCGGTGCGTGGGCGCGGCCACGCCGGCGACCGGCACGCCCAGCATCACGGCCATCAGGATCACCGCCGCCAGCGCGGGCGCCGAGCGGCGCGGGCGCGCGCTCCAGGCGATGAAGGACAAGCTCGCGGCAAAGCCGAGCGCGAGCCCGCTGATGACTTCGGAATCGGAATGCGCCTGCAGCTTCAGGCGGGAGACGCCCACCAGCAGCGCCAGCAGGATGCCGGCGCCGGACGCGGCCAGCGCCAGGCGCGGATGGCGCGCGGGCACCACCAGGTACAGCATCACCGGCAGCACCGAGGCGGCCATCGTGCTGTGCCCGGAAAAGCCCGTGAAGTTGAGCGCCTCGCAGCCGATGCCCCAGCCCATGAAGGCCAGCTTCGACGCCAGCACCAGCGCCGCGGCGGAGCCGAACGACAGCAGCCAGCGGCGCGCGCCGGCGTAGGCGCCCGCATACAGCAGCCAGATGGCGATCAGCACCGCGCAGGGCAGCAGCAGGGAGGTTTCGCCGAAGCGCGAGATGAAATGCCAGTGCATCGGGATGGCCGTGGTGAGGTTTGGTTTCGGTACGCGGGCAAAGTATCACAGTTGCCTTTCATGGTTACTACGGGTGCTACGGGTGCCACGATTGCCGCGGCCGCGTCCCGCGATCCGCGCCGTGCCGGTCGGGTCGCCGCCCTGCGCCCGGCGGCGCCGGTTTCCCCTGGCGCCGCGCTCGTCCGGGCTTGATCCCGCCTTGTCTCAACCCAGCCGGAAGCATGAAGCGGCCAGGGTGGCGCGGCCCGCGCCGCCGCGCGCAGCACGGCGCGGCGGCGCATGCGCCGGGCCGGCGGGTTTCGCCGGCGCGCGCCGGCACCGGGCGGCGAATGCTGCTTCTGGCCGATACAGTTGCCGGCATGCTTTGTCTATCGTCGGAGAGTGGCCTGTCCGAGCGGAATCGGGCAGGCCGCTTGGAGTCCGCATGGTCCCCCGGTCGGCGGACTCTTTTTTTTGCGCGGCGCCAGGCCGATCCCGCCGGCGGCGGCCTTCGCCCGCGCCAGAAAAAGAACAGGCCACGGCGTGCCGTATCTGCCGGACGGCTCGACCGTGGCCATCAAGTTCCGGCGCAGCTTGCGCTGCGGCCGAACCGCGCGTGCGCGCAAGCCTGCCTGGCCTGCGCACCGGATCGCTCCGGTCCCCCGAGCACGCGCTCGTCGTCGCCCTCCCGTTATCCCGCCATGTCGGCCGCGACTGCCGCGGTGGCGCGCACGCGCCGTGCCGGCAGCCGCCCGGCGGCTCAGCCGGCCGCCGGCTCGCGCGGTTGCTCGCCGGCCACCACCACACAGTATTCATGGCGCGCGAGCAACCCGTCGCGCACCGCCGCCACCCGGCGGCGCGCTTCCTGCTCGCCGGCGAAGGTGGCCGCGGCAATCGCCGCGGCCTCGCAGGCGTAGCGCCGGCCGTGCAGCTCGCCGCGGTACAGCAGCGGCCCGTCGCGCCCGGTGGTCAGCCTGATCTCGTAGCAGCACGCCCATTTGCCCCGGCCTTCGGGCACGGCGAAGCCGCGCACGACCAGGATGTCCAGCCCGTTTTCCATACGACCCCCTCTGCAACGCGCGCCGGCCGGATCGACATTGGCTGTCCCGGCTTCGTTATCCGCGCGCTTTCAGCATAGGAGGCCGTGCCAGCCGGCGCCTCATCCCCTTGCCGTAGACCCACCTGAACCGATGGGGGAAGACAGCGGCATGGCGAAGCCCCGGCGCGGGAAACACTGGCCGCCGGCGCGCACCAGCGCCACCGCGGCGCGTGTCTGCTCGGGCGAGGCCGGCACGGCCAGGCAGCCGCTGGCGCCGAGATAGGCCGCGTGGCCAGTGAAGACGGGGTCGACGGTTTCGCTCATGACCAGCCAGCGCCGCGGCGCCAGCCGCGTGCTCAGCGCATGCAGCAACCGGAAGGGATCGGCGTCGGTGCCGCTGCAGTCGAGCAGCGCGAAATCGATGGGGCCGCGCGGCAGGTCCGCGGGCGCGGCCTCGAGCAGCCATTCGGGCGTCTGCGACAGGACCGGAGCGAGCGCCGACAATTCGCGCAGCTGACGCAGCACCCCCCGGCGCAGCATCATGTTGTGGGCAAGCAGGAGCGTTGTCATCGGGAGAGGTGACAGCGGGTTGGGAGGGTCGCGGCGCCGGCACGGCGCCGGCCGCGCGCAGAGACTTCAGTTGGGAACCAGCGTAGCAAGCGCGGCCGGGCGCCGCCTCATGCTTTCGGATGAGGCGGCGTACCGCAGAGGATGGAGAGGCGCCGGCGGCCGGCGCCGCCGCGCATGCGCGCGGGCGGACGCGCCGTGCCGTGCCGTGCCGTGCCGTGCCGTCAGGCAGCCTGGGACACGCTGACCAGTTCCACCGGCGGCTGGCCGGCGCCGCGCGTGGCCAGGGCCGGTGCCGGCCCCGGCCAGCTCAGCTTGGCCCCGCGCTGGAGCGCGACGTAGACCGCCTCGCCCTTGTTGCGCACCTGCAGCCGCTGGTACAGGGTGCAGGCGTGGGTCTTGGCCGTCGCCACCGAGATATTGAGCAGCCGGCTTACGGTCTTGATGGGATAACCGCGCGCCAGCAGTGCCAGCACTTCATATTGTCGCTCGGTGATGTTGAGCAGGTGCGAGCCGGCCGAGGGCGTCTCGGGGTCGGACGCGGCGGGGCCGCCGGGCGGCACCGCGCGCGCCGGGTGCTCGCGTTCGCCGTCCGGCGACATGCCGCCGCCGAACCGGTGCAGGTTGTCCGGCGCGGGCGCGGCCTGCGCCGCGGGCCGCGAGAAGGCCTGCTGCTCGCCAGCGCGCGCCGCCTGGGCCCGCGCGGGAAAGCATTCGCCGTCGGCCAGCACGAGCCGGATGGCCGCGTCGAGCATGTCCGCGCTGCAGGCCTTGGACAACAGGCCGCGCACATTGCCGGGCAGTTCGCCGGCGCCGGGCGGCGTGCAGACTTCATCGGCCAGCACCAGCACGCGGCGCGGCATCAGCGACCGGCAGGCCTGTTCCATTTCCTGCCAGTGCGTGGCGGGATCGGGCGACAGGCCGTAGATCATCAAATCGGCGTGGCACAGCCATTCGGCAGGATAGGGCAGGGAACCCGGGTCGATGTCGACCAGATCGCCATGCAGGCCCGCTTGCGTCAGCAGATGGCGCAGACCCAGGCGCAGGAGTGGATGAGGCTCGATCAAGAGGATGGTGGCCATGGCCGCTCTCTTTCTTGTTGCTGCATGGCGAGCCCCGCGACAACCCGCACATGCTGTCGGAAACGCCCCACTATCCTGTGGATGCGCTTCCCTACGATCCGGCCCGGCTCCCGACTGCCGCTGCGTGCCCGTCCAGGTTCGCTGCGTGCCTGACTTCCCTTGGTGCCGTCTACGGATCGCCCCGTTTGCGTTGTTATTACGCTTTCGTTGCTTCTTCGATACTTCTTAAGTCAGAGTTAAAAAAATCTAACTCTGGTCAGAGCATATGCACTGCAACACATGATTGCAAGTCAGGGTTACACCCGGCGCGGGCCGGTCAACGGGGCACGAACAGGAGAAGCGGGCGCCGGTTTTGGCAGCGGGTTCCCGCCGGCGTTGCGGGTTTCGGGATAATCCGGGCTATAATTATCGGCATTAGATTTCACTATGCATTTCTACCCGGATGCATTTGGTGACTGTTCAAGTGCCTTATGAATCAATACCTTAGCCCCAAATCGGGGCTCACGCCATGCAATCCGCCAAAGTGCCCAGCCTGACACTCACGCGCAGTGAGTTCGCCGCGGTCCGGGCCTATGTCCAGGGCATGCCGGCCACGATGGTGGCCGATCGCTACCTGTCCGACGACGGCGACGACGACCCCGGCGGGGAGTCCGCGCTGCGCGTGCTGCTGGGCCTGCGCGACCGCATGGTGCAGCTTGCCCACCTCCACAGCCGCCCCGATCTGGCGGAATTGCTGGAAATGGGCCCCGGGCGCTCCAACCGCGGCATGGACCGCCGCGTCGAGGCGCTGGCGGAGCTGGAGCGGCTGGGCACGGCGCGGCCGCGGGCCGATCACGGCATCGAGCTGTGGTTCTCCCCTGCCCTGGCGCGGCGCCTGCGCGCGCAGAAGATATCGAATCTACATATTCTGGTCGAGCTTGCCAACCGTCACGGCAATGCCTGGTGGCGCTCGGTGCCGCGCATCGGCGCGCTTGCCGGCGGAGCCATTAACCGCTGGCTTGCCGAGCATCGGGATATCGTCAGGGACGAGCATGGCGCGCCGCTGCTGCGTGATCACGTGGGGGCGCGGGGAAAGCTCGGCGAAGCCGTGCTGGCGCCGGGCTTGCGGCAACTGGTGCCGTTCGAGCTGATGCGGGAGCCGGTTTGCGGAGCCGATGGCGAGCCTTCGAGTGCAATAAAAAGCACTTTTGCAGGCGATCTTGCTGCCGTAGGCGCGTGGCTGGCTGCAAATGAATCACAGCAAAGTACCTGGCTGGCCTATCGCAAGGAAGCCGAGCGCCTTCTGCTGTGGGCCGCCACGGCGCGCCGCAAGCCGCTGGCGGCGCTCGACGCGCAGGACCGGCAGGACTACCTCGCCTTCCTGCGCCAGCCGGCCCCCGAGCGCCTTTGGGTCGGCCCACGCGCGCCGCGCGATTCGGTGGCGTGGCGGCCGTTCACCGGGCCGCTTTCGGAGAGCAGCGTCCTGCATGCGTCGCGCATCCTGGGCGCCCTGTTCGAATGGCTGCAGCTTCGCGGCCATGTGGCATCCCATGTCTGGCTACCGGAGCCGCGGGCGCGTACGGAACCGCGCGCGCGTGCCCGGCGCGAGGCCCCGCTGCGGCCGGGCACGGCGCTGGAGACCGATTCGCTGGACCGCTTCCTGGGCTGGCTATCCGCCCAGGCACGGGCGGACGACGGTCTGCGCTACCGCGCGGCCGAAGCCGCCGTGCGCGTGCTGCAGGCGCTGCCGATCGGCTTTGCCGAACTCGCGGAATTCCGGCGCGACCAGCTTGGCGGGGCTGGCGATGCGGACAAGTATTTCCCGGAAAATGATCTGGACGAAGCGGCGCGCGCGGCGCTGGTGCGCCACTGGCACGACCGGGGGCTGGACTGGGACACACTCGCTGGGCAGCCCATCGTCCTGGTCGGACCGCCGCGCCTGCCGCCGACCGGGCGGGCACGGCGCAAGGCCGACAGTTCACCCGGCGCGGGATATTCGGTCCGGGGCTTGCATGCGCTGCTCAGCCAGGCAATAGAGCGCTATCGGGCAGAAGCGGATGGAGAATTTGCGGCCCGCTCGCCTCGCGATCTGGCCGGGCGGCGGACGCGGATGAAGCCCGTGGTTTCGCGTGGGGGTGGTGCTTCGGTGGCGTCGGACGTCGGGGATGGTGCCGCTGCTGGCGGAGTTGCTTAATCTGGGCGGGGTGTTCTGGCGGGGTGTTCTGGCGGGGTGTTCTGGCGGGGTGTTCTGGCGGGGTGTTCTGGCGGGGTGTTCTGGCGGGGTGTTCTGGCGGGGTGTTCTGGCGGGGTGTTCTGGCGGGGTGTTCTGGCGGGGTGTTCTGGCGGGGTGTTCTGGCGGGGTGTTCTGGCGGGGTGTTCTGGCGGGGTGTTCTGGCGGGGTGTTCTGGCGGGGGAGCCCGCATCCGCGGCCTCCCCCGCCGGCTTCTCAGCCAGCCGTCTTGTCCAGGCCAAAACGCGCCTTGAGGACTTCGACGAGGGCTTCGCGCGCGGCGCGGTCGCCGACCTGCACGTCGAGCATCACGCGGCCGGAATCCCACTCCTTGATGGTGCCGAGCAACTGGCCGGCATCGCTGCGGATCTTGTACTGCCGGCTGATTTCCTTGATCTTGCGCGACTTGCCATCCTGGGCCTGCTTGCGGATGGCCTCCACTTCCCGGCTCGACAGCCCCTCCACCATGATGCGCGTGGCGAGATCGCGGGTGCGGTCCTCGCCGACGATCTTGCAGTAGAGCGTCAGTTCATAGCCGGTGGCGATGCCGATCGCCGCCGGCCGCTCGCGCATCACGCCCAGCACCGATTCCGGCAGGCGCAGCAGCGCCAGCGTCTTGTTGACGGTGCCGGCGGACATGCCCGTCAATTCGCATATATCTTCCTCTTTCTGGACTTTGCCTTCGTCGAGCAATTGCCGCCAGGCAATGGCGTTGTCGAGCGCGGACTGGTCGGAGCGCTGCTCGTTGAGCAGGAAGGACAGGCGGTAGAAATCGAGATCGCTGACGTCGCTCTCGATAAAGCATTCCATCTCGAGCTTGCCGGCCGAGGCCAGCGCGCGCTTGCGATAGTGCCCGTCGATCAGGATGTAATGCCCCGGGCGCGCCGGGTCGGGCGTGGCCAGGCCAGGCGTTTTCTGGCCATGCGTGGCGATCGAGGCGGCCCGCTCCTGCACCACGACCGGGTCGTAGATGCGCCGCGCATTGAACGGATTGTCGTGAAGCTGGGCCAGCGGCACCTTCATCAGGACGCGGCCGCCTTCCTTCGCCGGGTCACTTTCAGCGCTGAAAATCGGGCTGACCTCGCGCGAGCGCGCCTGCAACAATCCGTTCGGATGCTGGGAAATCGCGGCCTCGGCGCGCGCGAAGCGGTCGAGGGAATCGCCCCGCGTCTTCTCCGCCGCCATGCCGGCCAACATGCCGGCCTTGAGGCTCTTCAGTTTTGTCGCCATACCTATTGCTCAATCAAAGACAATACTTCGTCGACCATCAGGTCGACTTCCTGCACCGACTCGCGCGCACCGGCCACACCGTGCACGGTACAACCGATCGCCTGGCATTCCCGAAACGCCGAGCGCGAGCCGATCATCGCATTCATCAACGGCACATCCGCATCGTCGCCAAGGATCTCGATGGCCTGGCGCGCGATCGATACGCGCCGCTGCACCATGTTGGCCATCACGCGGATCCGCAGCGTTTCATTCTGGACCTGAGCATGCTGGGCCAGCGTCTTGGCGGCCACCGCTGCCCACAGGTCGGGCGGCGAGGGCACGACGGGAATGATCGCCAGATCGGAAATCAGCAGTGCGCTCGACGGCGCGGCCGAATGCACGGCGGGAGGACAGTCCACCACGATGTAGTCGTAATCCTGGACAAACTTGCGGACTTCCCGGTGCATGGCCCCGCCCGAGGGCGCCAGGCCGATCACCGAAGCCGGAAAAGGACGTTCGTCGCTGGCCTGCGCCGCCCAGCGGGTTGCCGTGCCCTGCTCGTCCATGTCCACGAGCATGGCGCGCGCGCCGCGCAGGCCCAGCGTGCCCGCGAGGTGCATGCTGACCGTCGTCTTGCCGCATCCGCCCTTTTGGTTGAAGACCGTGATGATTTTAGCTGGCACTTGCGACCTCTCTTTCAGCGCTGAAAGCGCGCGATTAACCCTAGGCGCAACTGTAGACAAAGTGACGTGCCGGCTCAACTGTTTTTTTATTTTATATTTTTAATATAAAATTAGCTGAAACATTCCGCGTTATGGAAATGAAAGATTTCCGCTTGAAATGCGGCATGGAATCCGCCTACATTAGGCATAGTGCGTCTTTCGCCGCACATGACACAACTAGACAAACTGGTTATGATGCCCGCTACAGTCGAGTCAAGTCGTGTCAACCTCGTCGGCATCCGTTCGGTAACTACGAGAACTTAGCGTGCTTGAGCGGTTGTTAGCGTTGTTTGCGTTGTGTACAAGAACTTGCTTCGAAAGGAAATTCACATGGCAACCGGTACGGTCAAATGGTTCAATGAGACCAAGGGCTTTGGCTTCATTACCCCGGACGATGGCGGTGCGGATCTGTTTGCGCACTTCTCGGAAATCCAGGGTTCGGGCTTCAAGACGCTCAAGGATGGTCAGCGCGTCACGTTTGAAGTGAAGCAAGGTCCGAAGGGCTTGCAGGCATCCGCCATCAAGCCGGCCTGATCTCACGAATCAGCCGAAATAGCCGGCTGCACCGGAACCATCATTCCGGTACGGCCAGCAGACAAAGGGCAAGCGTTCCGCGCTTGCCCTTTCTCTTTTTCGCGGCCGGTCTTGCCGCGGGTGATGCAATTGCCCCACAGTTGCCACCGAACCCCATGCGGCAACGCGTCGCAGCGGAAACCGGCGGTGCCGGAAAACAAAAACCCGCCGGCCGATGGCGGGCGGGTTCGGCAATTCGCCAGCCGTCGCTCAGGCCAGCTTGCGGACGCTGGTGCGCGACGGCTGCAGGATCAGTGCCTTGGACGAGTCGGCATCCACCTTTGCGCCGGGGTAGACCACCAGCACATCCTTGAGCGCCTTGCGGAACAGCGCGCGGAACTTGCGCTCGCTTTCGGTTTCGGTGCCGAACTGCATTTGCAGCGCTTCCCACGGAATCTCGGTGCGGCGCTGGATGGTGAAGAAACGATAGGTCAGCCAGGAGTAGACGTCGAGCGCGAACGGCGATTGCTTGAGCGCCTTCAGCGCGCGCATGTCGACGGGCACCGGCCGGTTGACCAGCTCGTTGAAGAACGGCTCGGACAGCACCACGAAACTCTCGAACATCGATCCCTGCCCGGGCTGCATCGGGTCCCACCAGGTCGACAACTGGTCGGCCAGCAGATAACCGACCCGGTCGATCGAGAGCGGTTCGTGATTGGGATTCTGGTTCTGCGCCGGCGTGGACTTGTTCTGGACGATCGCGATGGTGGCGGAGAACAGCCGGATCATCTGCTGGCGCACCAGCGTCATGGTCCCGCGCTTGCCGCCAGTGGCCATCGGAATGCCCAGGTTGTACATGAACTCCGACAGCGAATTGCCCAGCGAGATGCGCCGGTCCTCGACCGTGCCGGTAAACTCGCCGCGCTTCTTCTTGGCCATGATTTCCTTGCCGATCCAGGCCAGCATCAGGCGCGGGTAGGAACCGTAGGGATAGCCCAGCGAAACGGTTTCGGACACCAGCTTCTGGCGTCCATTGCTCGCTTTCTCGGATCGTTGCTGCGTGAAGTAGCCGGGCTGGATCATCAGCGAAATATTGCCGCTGGTCCGGGTCCAGACCGGAGGCGCGCCCTTCGGCGCGCGGTACGGAAGCGTGACCTGCACGCTGGCCCGGCTCAGGAAGCCGACCTCGCCGCTCTGCCAGGCATCTTCCCGCTCCATAGCCTGCGCCTCATCGAACAGGCGCTGGAATTTCTCGGACGGAACCAGACTGTTCTCGTCGCCGGGAACGATGATGCGGGATGGTTCATGGTCCATGTCGGCTGGGCCATGAGATCCCAGGATGGTCTGGGTGCGTTTGATGGGCAT